>NZ_JBDGKQ010000001.1:0-2014636 GCF_057656315.1 Nocardioides sp. Soil_C_8 | reverse complement strand
CCGCCGACGCCCTCGCCGCCCTGCGCGTCGGGCTCGCCGATGCCACCCGGCTCGGTCGGGCGCGGATGCTGCCCGCCGCCGTCGACCTGGCCCTGGCGGAGGGCGAGCCGGACTACGCCCGCACGCTCGTGGCCGAGCTCGAGGAGACCGCGGCGTGGTTCGCGACGCCGGGGCTCCGGGCCCGGGCGGACCGGGCCCGGGCCGCGCTGCTGATGGCCCAGGGTCTCCCGTCGGACGCCATCCCCCTGCTCGAGCGGGCGGGCGGGGTCTACCGCGACCAGCGCCACCGCCACGCGAGCGCGGCGGTCCACGAGGCGATGGCGCACGCCCATCGGGCGTGCGGCGAGACCGCTCGCGCCGACGCAGCCACCGCCACCGCGCTGGCGATCTACCGCCGCCTGGGCGCCGAGCCCGACGTGGCGCGCCTGACCGCGGGCCGGGACCGTCCGTGCGGGCTGACCGAGCGGGAGGTCGAGGTCCTCACCGCCGTCGCGGGCGGCGCGACCAACCGCGAGGTGGCGGCGATGCTGGTCATCAGCGAGAAGACGGTCGGGCGGCACCTCGCCAACATCTTCACCAAGGTCGGCGTCCGCACCCGCACGGCCGCTGCGGCCTGGGCACGCGAGCACGACCTGGCCTGAGTCGTACGCACCACGTGCCCTCGCGCGGATGGGGCGTCTGCCCGACGCGGAGGACCCCGCCGGGCTCCTAGCGTCCGAGGACCAGCACATCGACCCCAGCCCGACCTCAGGAGGACGCCATGACCACGCTCGAGTCCACACCCGCCGAGACCACCGGAGGCGTCGACCCGGAGGAGGTGGCCGGCCGGGTCGTCGGGATCCTCAACGACGGCGCGATCTGCCTGCTCACCAGCCTCGGCCACGAGCTCGGGATCTTCGAGACGCTGGCCACGATGCCGCCGGCGACGAGCACCCAGGTCGCGGACGCGGCCGGGCTGGACGAGAGGTACGTGCGCGAGTGGCTCGGCGGCATGGTCACCGCCGGCTTCGTCGAGTACGACCCCGGCGACCGCACGTACCACCTCTGCCCCGACCACGCGCCGTTCCTCACCGGCACCGGCCCGGACAACCTGGCCCGCACCATGCGGTTCGTCTCGCTCATGGGCCTGGTGCAACCGAAGGTCGCCGAGGCGTTCCGCCACGGCGGCGGGCTGTCGTACGACGACTACCCGGGCTTCCACCACCTCCAGGCCGCCGACAGCGCGGCCGTCAACGACGCCTCGCTGCTCGACACCATCATCCCGCTGGCAGGGGTGACCGAACGGCTCGAGCAGGGCATCGCGGTCGCCGACATCGGGTGCGGCGAGGGGCACGCGGTCAACCTGATGGCGCGAGCCTTCCCGCGCAGCACGTTCGTCGGCTACGACTTCAGCGACGAGGCGATCGCGACCGCCCGCGACGAGGCCGCCGCGTGGGGGCTCTCGAACGCCCGCTTCGAGCTGCTCGACGTCGCGCAGCTGGCCGAGGAGTCGGCGTACGACCTGGTCACGACGTTCGACGCGATCCACGACCAGGCCCACCCGGCGACCGTGCTCGCGAACATCCGGCGTGCCCTCCGGCCCGACGGGCGCTACCTGATGGTCGACATCAAGGCGTCGAGCAACCTCGAGGACAACCTGGACCTCCCCTGGGCCTCCTTCCTGTACGCCGCCTCGACGGTCCACTGCATGTCGGTCTCCCTCGGCCAGGGCGGCGACGGCCTCGGCACGGTCTGGGGCGTCCAGACCGCCGAGCGGATGGTGCGCGAGGCAGGCTTCTCCGACGTCGTCGTGCACGACCTCGAGACCGACCCCTTCAACGCCTACTTCGTGGCGCGCGCCTGACCGCGAGCGGGCGGCGGCGGGGAGACATGGGTCATATCCGCCAGCTCCTACGCGGCGGTAGTTTGCGCCCATGACACGCCCCGCCAAGGACTTCTTCGCCCCGCTCGCCGTCGGTGCGCCCGCGCCGCCGCGCGAGATCCCCGCCCGGCCGAGCCGCGCGATCCACTTCTTCGACCCGGGCAACGAGAAGATGGCCGCGAAGGTGCCCGACATGGTCGGCACGGTCGACGTGCTGCTCGGCAACCTCGAGGACGCCGTCAAGGCGGAGAACAAGGAGAAGTCCCGGCAGGGGCTGGTCGACATCGGGAAGGCCACCGCCAATCTCGGAGGCACAGTCGGGCCCACCCAGTTCTGGACCAGGATCAACTCCCTCGACAGCCCGTGGGTCCTCGACGACCTGACCACCCTGGTGCCCGAGATCGGCGACAAGCTCGACGTGATCATGGTGCCGAAGGTGCAGGGCGCGGAGGACATCCACTACGTCGACCGCCTGCTCGCACAGCTCGAGGCGAAGGCGGGGCTCGACCGGCCGATCCTGGTCCACGCCATCCTCGAGACCGCGCGGGGCGTGGCCAACATCGAGGAGATCTGCGGCGCGAGCCCCCGCATGCAGGGCCTCTCGCTCGGCCCGGCCGACCTGGCCGCGGACCGCCGCATGAAGACCACACGCGTCGGAGGCGGCCACCCCGGCTACGTCGTGCGCGAGGACCCCGGCAAGGACGACCTCGGCGTGCCGCAGTACGACGCCCAGCGGACGTCGTACCAGCAGGACCTGTGGCACTACACGATCGCCCGGATGGTCGACGCGTGCGCGATGCACGGCATCTACCCCTACTACGGGCCGTTCGGCGACATCAAGGACACCGTCGCGTGCGAGGACCAGTTCCGCAACGCGTTCCTCCTGGGCTGCGTCGGCGCGTGGAGCCTGCACCCGGTGCAGATCACGATCGCCAACAAGGTCTTCTCCCCCAGCGTCGAGGACGTCGCCCACGCCCGCCGCGTGATCGCAGCGATGGGCGACGGGACCGGCGCGGTGATGATCGACGGGAAGATGGAGGACGACGCCTCGGTGAAGCAGTGCCGGGTGATGGTCGCCCTCGCCGAGGAGCTCGCCGCGATCGACCCCGAGCTCAAGAAGCAGTACGACGCCATCGAGCTGGAGGCCTGAGGCATGAGCGACTTCACCCCCCTCCGCTCGGTGCTCTACATGCCGAGCTCCAACGAGCGCGCCCTGGAGAAGGCCAAGACCATCGCCTGCGACGCGCTGATCCTCGACCTCGAGGACGCCGTCGCACCCGACGCCAAGCCGGCCGCGCGCGAGTCGGCCGCCGCTGCGGCGGCCAGCGGCGACTACGGACGCCGTACGGTCACCATCCGCGTCAACGGGCTCGGCACCCAGTGGCACGACGACGACATCGTCGCCGCCAGCCAGGCCGGACCCGCCGCGATCGTGGTCCCCAAGGTCGACAGCGCCGACGATGTCGCGCGGCTCGTCGCAGCGATGGAGAAGGCCGGCGCGCCCGACCACACCCGGCTCTGGGCGATGGTCGAGACCCCGGTCGCCGTCCTCGACGCCCTCGCCATCGCGCGGAGCTCGGAGCGGATCGGTGCCTTCGTCCTCGGCACCAACGACCTCGTCAAGGAGCTGTACGCCGAGCACGTGCCCGGACGCGCGCCGATCCTGCCCAGCCTGCACACCGCGCTGCTCGCCGGGCGGGCCGCGGGCATCGCGGTCGTCGACGGCGTCTACAACGACGTCAAGGACACCGACGGTTTCCTCGCCGAGTGCGAGCAGGGACGCCAGATGGGCTTCGACGGCAAGACGCTGATCCACCCCGGCCAGGTCGAGGGCGCCAACCGGGCCTTCGCCCCGAGCGAGCGGGCGGTCGAGGACGCCCGCGGCCTGATCGCCGCCTGGGAGGACGCCCGCGCCGAGTCGGGAGGAGGTGCCGGGGTGGTGACCTACAACGGCCGGATGGTGGAGAACCTCCACGTCGAGTCAGCGCGTCGCATCCTCTCCATCGACGAGGCGATCCGCGCCCTCGGAACGGACTGACACCCCACCCGACGGGGTGGACAGAGGATGGACAACCCTTCACCCGTAGGGAGGGACCCGACTTTGCCAACCGCCTCGAGGGACGCCAGAGTGATCCGGCCCGCCCACCGTGGGCCGGCCGCAACACCCCGCATCACCTAGGAGGCACACCCATGATTGTCCTCGGACTGATCCTGCTCATCCTCGGACTCCTGCTCCCCCAGAGCATCCTGACCACCCTCGGCATCATCTTGATCGTCGTCGGCCTGGTGCTCAACTTCGTGCCGATCGGCGGCTCCGCCCGACGGGTCTGGTAGCGGTTCGCCCCCACGTGGCGAGACGGCCCCGGACACCACTGGTGTCCGGGGCCGCGCTGTGTCCGGGGTCGACCGGCCTCAGGCGCTCTCGGTGCCGCGGCGGAAGCGGTCGTTGATCCAGGTGCTGGCCGTGCCCATCCAGCCGGCGAGGTCGTGGACCAGCTTGCCCAGGGTGTCCTGGGTCCGCTCGAACGACGCGGTGTAGCTCGCCGCCGCCTCCTGCGCCGCGGCGCTCACCGAGGCGGTGTCGTCGTCGGCCCGGCGCGGGTAGTCGCCGCCGAGGATCGTCGTGTAGGCACCCGAGTCGATCCAGCGTCGCAGCTCGGTGGCCCGGACCACCGCGAACGGGTGGCTCTGCTGCTGCAGCAGCGACAGCTTGATGAGGGACTCGCGGACGTCGCCGCCCTCGTCGTACTGCGCTCCCTGCTGGAGGAACGACGTGACGTCGAGCTCCTCGAGCGTGCCGCCGCTGGCGAGCTTCATGTGGGTGCGGAGCGCCGCGGTCGGGTCCTGGGTGGCCAGCAGGCCGGCCCGGTCCGCGGACAGCTCGGCCTTGCGTGACCACTCCAGCAGACCGACGGTGACCATCCGGATGGCGATCGCGCCGCCCGGCACGGCGTAGAGCAGCCCGCCGAGGCCGAGGAGCCGCATGAGCAGCGTGCGGTAGACCGCGTGCCCGCTCACGGCGTGACCGAGCTCGTGGCCGATCACGAAGCGCAGCTCGTCGTCGTCGAGGTGGTGCACCAGGCCCGACGAGAGCACGATGATCGGCCGGTCCATGCCGACCGTGGCGGCGCTGAGCGCGGGGTCGGCCGCGACGTACATCTCGGGCAGGTCGCTGACGTCGAGGCTCCGCCCGACCTCGGCGAGCAGCCGGTGGAGCCGCGCGAACTGCCGCTCGTCGACCAGCACCGCGGACCCCAGCAGCGTGAGCCGCCAGGCCCGCTCCCGGAAGACCCCCGACATGGTCTTGAGCAGCACGTCGAAGCCCTTGAGCTTGCGCAGCGCGACGAGCGCGCCCTTGTCGGCGGGGTGCTCCCACGCCCGCGAGCTGATGTCCGTGAGCACGACGCGCGCACGCGCCGGCCTCTTCTCCCCCGATGCCATGGAGGGATCCTGACGCAGGCGACCACGTCGTGTCGCGGGTTCTCCCGGAACACGTCGAATTCGGGTGCCGACCGGGGACTCCCACAGTCATGATTCTCCGCATGCCCGGTTCGCAGCGCACGCACCACGTCGCCCTCGTCCGCGACGGCGCCGTCCTGGTCGCGGGCGACGGGTCGCTGCCGAGCTTCGAGGAGGACCTCGGTGACGACGACGCACCGGAGCCCACGTCGTACGCCTCAACGCTGGCGGGCCGCGGGGTGCACGTCGCCCCCGTCGTGACACTGCCGGAGGACGACCCTGACCGCCGGCCCGACCGGTTGCACGTCCTCGCACTGCGCGACGGCACGCCGCCGGGCGCAGGATGGCGACCGGTCGACGACCTCGCCGAGCCATTGCGGTCACCGGTCCTGACGGCTCTCCGGGAGTACGCCGCCGAGGCCCCGGCACGGCGGCCGGCCTGGTTCCGACCGGGCTGGCACGACCGGGTCGAGGCGTGGGTGGACGACGAGCTCGCCGCCACCGACCGCCGGCGCACCGGACCGCTCCGCACCCACCGCGTCTGGAGCATCTCCGCGGTGTTCGAGGTCCCGACCGACCGCGGCACGCTGTGGTTCAAGGCGTGCTGCGACCACTTCATCGCCGAGGCCGCCATCGTGCACCGCCTCGCGGGTCGGATCGGGCACCTGGTGCCCGTGCTCGTGGGGGCGCACGACGAGGCCGGCTGGTTGCTGATGGAGCCGCTGCACGGCGCCTCCGACCGCGACCGGGCCGCGGGGGCGGTCGACGCGGTCGCGCCGCTCTGGGGCCAGGCGCAGGTCGCGGCCCTCGACTGGCTCGACGAGCTGCGTGCCGCGGGCTGCCCCGAACGCGGCCTGGAGACCACGCTGGAGGCGTGGCACGTGGTCCTGGCAACGAGCCCCGAGATGGCCATGCTCACCGACGCCGAGCGGCAGGAGCTGCCGGCCGCCACCGCGCGCGCCGAGGGGCTGGTGCGGGAGTTCTGGGGGTGCGGGATCCCCGACACCCTCTCCCACGGCGACCTGCACCCCGGCAACGTCGCCTACGACGGGACCGAGGTGCGGATCTTCGACTGGACCGACGGCTGCGTGACCCATCCGTTCCTCGACGGCAGCCACCTGGCTCGCGTGCTCGACTGGTACGGAACGGCCGAAGGTGAGGCGGACCGGGTGATGCAGGCGCACGCGCGGCCATGGCGCGACGCCTGCCCGACGGCCGACGTCGACCGCGCGCTCGAGCTCGCCCCACTGGCCGACCTCGTCTTCCAGACGGTCACGTTCGCCGACATCGCGACCGCCGCCGAGGACGGCTCCGGCGACTTCACCGGAACCGTCGCCCGGATGACGAGCGCGCTGCTCGACCTCGTGCGCTGACGTCTCTAACCAGCCGCAGCCCGCGCGGCCGCCTCGATCCGAGCCCGGCGGTCCGCCCAGAACGCCGCGTCGTGGCCTTCTGCCGCCATCGCCTCGGCGTCGGTCCCGACCGCGCCGTCGAGCTCCTCGCGGAGGATGTCGGCATGGCCCGCGTGCCGGCTGGTCTCGGCGAGCACGTGCACCAGGATGTTGAAGAGGGGGACGTCGGCGTCGCCCCACCACTCCACTCGCCCGACCGTGTCAAGGCCGAGCGCCGCCACGGTCGCGTCGCCGTGCGACCACACCCGCCGGTAGCGGTCGACGACGTCGGTGCGTGACCAGCCCGAGGAGGTTGGTCCCCGTGACGGTCAGCGGGCGGCGTACGTCGTACTCCGACAGGCCCTCGAGCTTGGCGAGCACCGCCTGGCGCTCGTGCTTCAGGTAGTTGTGCAGGTTGGCCTTCGCGGCGTCGGCGTCCATGGAGGCACCCTGCCACCTGACGGGTGCGACGCCGGCCGGACTTGTCGACCGCGGTGGACGCTGGACGCACGCCATGGCGGGGGTCGAGCGGACGATGGTCCGCTCAACCCCCGGCGCGGTCACCCCCGCATGGGCACCCGGACCCCGCGCTCCTCGGCGACCTCGACGGCGCGGTCGTAGCCCGCGTCGACGTGCCGGATGACGCCCATGCCGGGGTCGTTGGTGAGCACCCGCTGGATCTTCTCTGCCGCGAGGTCGGTGCCGTCGGCGACCGTCACCTGGCCGGCGTGCAGCGACCGTCCGATACCGACTCCGCCGCCGTGGTGGAACGACACCCAGGTCGCGCCGGAGGCGGTGTTGACGAGCGCGTTGAGGATCGCCCAGTCGGCGATGGCGTCGGAGCCGTCGAGCATCGCCTCCGTCTCGCGGTAGGGCGAGGCGACGGAGCCGCAGTCGAGGTGGTCGCGGCCGATGACGACCGGCGCCGAGAGCTCGCCGCTGGCGACCATCTCGTTGAACCTCGCGCCGGCCTTGGCGCGGTCGCCGTACCCGAGCCAGCAGATGCGCGCCGGCAGGCCCTGGAACTGCACGCGCTCGGCGGCCATGTCGAGCCACGTGTGGAGGCGGGCGTACTCCGGCTTCTCGTCGGCCGGGAACAGCTCCTTGATCGCGCGGTCGGTCGCGGCGATGTCGGCAGGGTCGCCGGAGAGTGCGGCCCAGCGGAACGGACCCTTGCCTTCGCAGAAGAGCGGCCGGATGTACGCCGGGACGAACCCGGGGAACTCGAAGGCGCGGTCGTAGCCGCCCTTGCGGGCCTCGTCGCGGATGGAGTTGCCGTAGTCGAAGACCTCGGCACCCGCGTCCTGCAGCTCGACCATCGCCCGCACGTGGCGCGCCATCGACTCCTGGCTGCGCTTGGTGAACCCGCGCGGGTCCTCGGTGCGCTCGCGCTCCCAGTCGTCGTACGACGTCCCCGCCGGCAGGTAGAACAGCGGGTCGTGCGCCGAGGTCTGGTCGGTGACGATGTCGACGAGCGGACCGTCGCCCTGCTCCTGCCGCGCGAGGTGGCGCTCGAGGACCTCCGGCAGCACCTCGGCGGCGTTGCCGAGCAGCCCGATCGACAGGCCGCGCCGCTCCTCGCGCGCCGCCAGGGCGAGCTCCAGCGCGTGGTCGAGGTCGCGCGCCTGGACGTCGAGGTAGCGCGTCTCGAGGCGACGGTCGATGCGGTGCTGGTCGCACTCGACGCAGATCGCGACGCCGTCGTTCATCGTCACGGCGAGCGGCTGGGCGCCGCCCATCCCGCCGAGGCCGGCGGTGACCGTGATCGTGCCGGCGAGGGTGCCCCCGAACTTCTTCTCCGCGATCGCGGCGAACGTCTCGAACGTGCCCTGGAGGATCCCCTGGGTGCCGATGTAGATCCACGAGCCGGCCGTCATCTGGCCGTACATCGTCAGCCCGAGGTCCTCGAGCCGGCGGAACTCCTCCCAGTCGGCCCAGTCGCCGACCAGGTTGGAGTTGGCGATCAGCACGCGCGGCGCCCACGCGTGGGTGCGCATCACGCCGACCGGCTTGCCCGACTGCACGAGCAGCGTCTCGTCGTCCTCGAGGTCGCGCAGGGTGCGCACGAGGGCGTCGTACGCCTCCCAGCTGCGCGCCGCCTTGCCGGTGCCGCCGTAGACGACGAGGTCCTCGGGGCGCTCGGCGTTGTCGGGGTCGAGGTTGTTCATCAGCATCCGCAGCGGGGCCTCGGTCTGCCACGACTTCGCGGTCAGCTCGGTGCCGCGGGCGGCGTGGATGGGCAGGCGGGGGTTGTCGCTGGTCACTGGAGGTCTCCGATCACGGATGCGGCGGCGGCGAGCACCGCGCCGGACTGGACGAGGTCGACGGCGGCCTCGATCTCGGGCGAGAGGTGGCGGTCGGGGCCGGGGCCCGCGATGCTGTTGCTGCGCAGCAGGTCGACGACCGCAGCGGTCGCCGGTGAGGGGGTGAGCGGGGCGCGCAGGTCGAGGGCCCGGGCTGCGGTGAGCACCTCGACCGCGACCACCCGGGACAGCCCGTCGACCGACCGGCGCAGCTTGCGGGCGGCGTTCCAGCCCATCGACACGTGGTCCTCCTGCATCGCGCTGGAGGGGATGGAGTCCACCGACGCCGGGACCGCGAGCCGCTTGAGCTCGGAGACGATGGCGGCCTGGGTGTACTGCGCGATCATGTGGCCGCTGTCGACGCCCGGGTCGGAGGCCAGGAACGGCGGCAGGTCGTGGCTGCGCGCCCGGTCGAGGAACCGGTCGGTCCGGCGCTCGCTGATCGACGCGACGTCGGCGGCGACGATCGCGAGGAAGTCGAGCACGTAGGCGACCGGGGCGCCGTGGAAGTTGCCGTTGGACTCGACCCGGTCGCCGACGACGACGGGGTTGTCGATCGCGCTGGCCAGCTCGCGACCGGCGACGGTCGCGGCGTGCTCGACGGTGTCGCGCGCGGCACCGTGGACCTGCGGCGAGCAGCGCAGCGAGTAGGCGTCCTGGACGCGGTTGCAGTCGCCCGTGCGGTGCGAGGCGACGATCGCCGAGTCGGCCATCAGGGCCGTCAGGTTGGCCGCCGACAGCGCCTGGCCGGGGTGCGGGCGGATGTCCTGCAGCTCGGCGGCGAAGACCCGGTCGGTGCCGAGCTGGCCCTCGACGCTCATCGCCGCAGCGACGTCGGCGGTGCGCAGCAGCATCCGCAGGTCGGTGATCGCCATGACGAGCATGCCGAGCATGCCGTCGGTGCCGTTGATGAGGGCCAGCCCCTCCTTGGCGACCAGCTCCACGGGCTCGAGGCCGACGGCGGCCAGCGCCTCGGCCGCCGGCACCAACGTGCCGTCCGCGTCGCGCACCTCGCCCTCCCCCATCAGCGCGAGCGCACAGTGCGAGAGCGGCGCGAGGTCGCCGGAGCAGCCGAGCGATCCGTACTCCCGCACCACCGGAGTGATGCCGTGCGACAGCAGGTCGGCCATCAGCCGCGCGGTCTCACGTCGTACGCCGGTGCGACCCGTCGCGAGCGTCGAGAGCCGCAGCAGCATCAGCGCCCGCACCACCTCGCGCTCGACCTCGGGCCCGGACCCGGCAGCGTGCGAGCGCACGAGGGAGCGCTGCAGCTGGGCGCGCATCTCGGTGGGGATGTGCCGGGTGGCGAGGGCGCCGAAGCCGGTGCTGACGCCGTAGGTCGGAGTCTCGCCGGCGGCGAGCGCGTCGACCACGGCGCGGGCGCGGTCGATCGCCCCCAGCGCGTCGTCGGACAGGGTGACCGGTGCGCCGTCGCGCGCGACACGGACGACGTCCTCGAAGGAGACGGGGCCGACCCCGACGGTGATGCTCTGCATGGATCCATGGAACCCGCGGTCGGGGGTCGGCCACCAGAGCCGAGCGCCTGCCGGAGTCTCGCATCCGAGACAGGCCCACTCACCCGTACGGAGGACACCGAAACGCCAGCCGCGTGGCACCGTGGACGGCGTGCGGTCCGATCGGACCGCGCGTGGGGCAAGCCCGAGAACCCAAGGAGGTCCCCCGATGGACGCGACGACATGGATCATCGTCCTGGTCGTGGTGCTGGTCGTGGCGGCGCTCGTCGCCTGGCTGGTGGCACAGCAGCGCAAGAAGAAGCAGCACGAGCACGCCGAGCGGCTGCGGACCGAGGCGCACGAGCACGCGCAGGAGATCCCCGAGACCCAGGTGCGCGCCAAGGAGGCCGAGGCGGAGGCGGAGCGCGCCCGGCTCGAGGCCGAGCAGGCACAGGCTCGCGCCCGCGAGGCCCAGGTGGCGGCCACCCAGCAGCAGGCCGTCCACGAGGACCGGCTCCGGACCGCGGACGAGGTCGACCCGCGCGTGGACACCTCGTCCGACGACTACGCCCCCGGGGCGACGACCGACACCAGCCACACGACCACGCACGACCCCGACACCGTGCTGGACGCCGACGACACGCGACGCACGGACGGGACCAGCGGCACCCACCGCGCCTGACACGCGCGCCTCGCCGCGCAACGCGGGACAGGGACGGCCAGTGCTGGAAGACTGGCCGTCCCTGTCCCGTGAAAGAGGAAGCCCGTGACCACGCTCATCATCGTCCTCGTCGTCATCGTCGTCGTGATCGCTCTTGCGGCGTTCCTCGTCCGGAAGAAGAACCGCGAGGCCAACGCCGCGCGCGCCGACCAGCTCCGCGCCCAGGCCGCGACCCAGGCCCAGTCGACCATCGCCCCGGCCCAGGAGCGGGCGGCGGTCGCCGAGGCCGACGCCGAGCAGGCCCGTGCCGCGGCCGAGAAGGCCGAGGCGGAGGCCCAGGAGGCCAGGCTGGCGGCGCAGCAGGTCGAGGCCACCCACGAGGGACAGGTCCGCGCCGCCGACCGGATCGACCCGCGGGTCGACCACAAGGCCGACGACTACGCGCCGCAGGTCCCGGGCACCGCCGACCAGACCCCCACCCCGCCCTCGGAGGTCGGCGCCGAGACGACGACCGCCACCGAGCCGGCGACGACCGAGCCGACGACGACCGGGCCGGCGACGGCCGACCAGCCGGTCGCCGAGGAGACCACCCAGGAGGGCCAAGGCACCCAGGAGGGCCGGGCCCCGCTGCTCCCGCGCCGTACCCCCGGCGCCAACGAGATGCCCGGCAAGCCGATCGAGCAGACCGACGGCGGTGGTGGCTGGTTCACCAAGGGCTCGAGCTCGGACGCCGACACCGACAGGGCGTGACCCGGACGGGTCGTCTGGACCACTCTGACTGACCCCGCCTCCGCCTCTAGAGTCGGGGGCGGGACCAGTCATGCCACGCCTCGACCTCACCGAACGCGAGCAGTGGGCCCTGCGGGACCTGCTGACCACCGAGCCCTGCCCGGGGTCCCCGCTCCCGACGCGGCACGCGCTGGAGCTGCTGTCGGTGCTGATCCCGGCCGACGAGGTGGGTGCGATCTACCAGGACGCCACCTGCACCGTGACCGACGGGATCTACCTGGTCGGGAGGCCCGGGATCGCCCGCCACCGGCTGCGCGCCACAGGTGGGCCGCATCGCCTCGGCATCACCCACTGGAGCGCCCATCCGCTCGCCACGCGGGCGCACCTGGGCGACCCCACGGAGCAGCAGGACGGTCTCTGCATCGGCTTCCGCAACGGCACCGACGACGTGGTGCAGATCGCCCTCGACCGGTGGAACGGCAGGTTCGACGACCGCGACGTCGCCATGCTCCAGATGCTGGCACCGCTGCTCGCCCGGCTCTCGCGGGAACGACTCACCCACCAGCTGCCCACGTCGCTCACGACGCAGGAGCGCCGCGTCCTGGGCCACGTGGCGGCTGGTCGGTCCAACGCCGAGATCGCCGAGGCGCTCTTCGTCGCGCCGTCGACCGTGCGCAAGCACCTCGAGAACGTCTACCGCAAGCTCGGCGTGACCAACCGGGTCGCTGCCGTGGCGCGCCTGCAGGACCGCGACGTCCCCGAGATCGACCTGCACGAGCGGCTGGCGCGGCTGGGCTGAGGACGGACATTCGCCTCGATGCGAATACCGGTGCCGACCGGGCTCGTCGACGCTGGACACACACGTCCAGACGAAAGGTCCGCCATGAAGAACCTCCGTTCACGCGCCCTGCTGGTCGCCGCAGCACTGCTCGCCACGTCGATGCTCACGACCTCGCCCGCCGTCTCCGACGGCTCCCCGGGCAAGCACCGGCATCCGCACCACGACCCCCCGGCGTCCCCGGACAGCGGGCAGGTCGTCCTCGACTGGGAGCGGACGGCCTTCGCAGCGATCTACCCCGCCACCCCGATCCCTGTCGGCGTCCCGCTCCTCGGCTACACCTCGATCGCGATGCACGACGCGGTACGGCACTCCGCGTCGAGGGCGGACAGCTCGGAGACCGCCGCAGTCGCGCAGGCCGCCCACGACGTGCTGGTGCACTACGTGCCGGCGGCTGCCGCAGCGCTGGACACGCAGCTCACCGCATCCCTGGCGACCGTCCCCGACGGGTCCGCACAGGACCGCGGCACGCACATCGGGGCGAAGGTGGCCGCATGGCTCATCGCGGACCGGGCCGACGACGGCTACGGGGACACCACCATCCACTACACGCTCCCACCGGGCATCGGTGTCTGGCAGCCCACGCCGCCGGCGACCGACATGCTGGCGGCGTGGATCGGCTCGATGGACCCCCTCGTCGCACGTCGCCTCGCGCGGGTCGACGGGCCGGACAAGCTGACGAGCGACGACTACACGGTCGACTACAACGAGGTCCGGCTCCTCGGCTCTGCCACGTCGGTGGTGCGTAGCCAGGCTCAGACCGACACGGCGGTGTTCTTCAACAGCAACTCGGCCACGATGGTCGGCGACGCCCTGGTGCGCTACCTCGAGGCGCACCCGATGTCGCTCGAGGCGACCGCGTCGCTCTTCGCAGCCATGCACGGAGCGATGACGGATTCGCTGATCAAGTGCTGGCAGCTCAAGCGCGACGTCGGCTTCTGGCGACCCTTCCAGGCCGTCGCGGGCGCGGCGGACGACGACAACCCCGACACCCAGCCGGAGACGGGCGGGACGTCGCTGCTCGCCACGCCGCCCTACGCCGACTACGTCACCGAACACGGGTGCCTCACCGGCCCGGCCGTCGAGGTGGTCCGCGCCCGGATCGGCGAGACGACGCCCCTGGAGCTGCGGTCGAGCAACTTCCCCACCGCGCCGCGGACCTACGCGACGCTGACGCAGCTCGAGTACGACGCCCTCAACTCACGCATCTGGGGCGGGCTGCACTTCCGCGACGCCATGGCGGACGGGTACGCCATCGGCCACCGCACGGCACGAAAGGTGATGCAGGAGCTGCACTGAACGCCGGCGACCGGCCGCGACGTGCCACGATCGGCCCCGTGAGCCAGGTCCCCGCAGCGACGCGCACCCTGCGCGTGCTGCGGTTCCTGGCCACGCAGGCCGACCCGGTCCCGCTCGACCGGATCGTGCGGGCGTGCGACCTGCCGCGCAGCACGGCGTACCACCTGCTCAACACGATGATCGACGAGGGCTTCGTCGTGCACCTGCCCGACGAGCACCGCTACGGGCTCGGGGTGGCGGCCTTCGAGGTCGGCAGCGGCTTCACGCGCCAGGAGCCGCTGGCCCGCCTCGCCCGCCGGCCGCTCGCCGAGCTCGTCGACCGGACCGGTCACGGCGCGCACCTCGCGGTGCTCCACGGGCGCGACGTGCTCTACGTCATCGAGGAGCGCGCGCCCGGGCGACCGCCGCTGGTCACCGACGTCGGCGTACGCCTGCCCGCCCACCTCACCGCATCCGGCCGGGCCGTCCTCGCCGCGTTGCCCGCCAGCCAGGTGCGGGCGCTCTACCCGGACCGCGACGCGTTCGTCGACCGCCACGGCAACGGACCGTCGTCGTTGAGCGCGCTGCGCACGGTGCTGTCCGCGACGCGGCAGCGTGGCCACGCGACCGAGGACGGCGAGGTGACGCCCGGGCTGCAGAGCGTCGCCGCGGCCGTGCTCGACCACAACGCCCACCCGGTGGCGGGGGTGGCGGTGACCTTCCCCAGCGACTCCGGCGACGACGTCGACGCCATCGCGGAGGCCGTGCGGCAGACGGCCGCCCGGCTGACCCGGCGGGTCAGCGGGAGGGCACCAGCCGCGCGTTGACGATGATCCGGGTGCGGTAGACGCCGGTCAGGTCGTTGCGGTCGCCGCAGGTGATGAGCACCAGGCGCGGGACACCCCGGTCGCTGAACAGCCGGGCCACCGCCGAGCGCGACATCCCGGTCACCCGGCGCACGCGGGTGACCTCGAAGCGGTTGCGTCCCACCACGACCGCGTTCCCGGGGCGCAGCCGGCCGAGGTCGTCGAACACGCCCGGACCCTTCGACCAGGTGTGCCCGGCGAGGACGGCGCTCCCCTTCTGGCCGGGCAGCACGCCCGAGCGCCAGCGGTAGACGTCGCGGACGCTGCGTCCGATGGCGAGGTGGCCGGACCGCGTCACGCCCACCGGGATGATCCCGGCGTCGACCCCGATCGCCGGGATCGAGAGGCGACCGAGCGCCGCAGGACGGTCCGTCCCACCGGCCGGCACCGGGCCGGCACCGGCGGGCGCGCCCGCGAGCACGGCCGCCGCGACCAGCACGACCACCAGCAACCTGCGCACGCCCCACATCGCTCGCACCCCTCCGTCGGCCCCGTCCGGTCGAGCCCCTCGTCCGGCGCTCGGAGGCTACGCCTACGCCGGCGTCCGTGAGGCGGTCTTCGACCAACGTGCGGTGAGCCTTCGACGAGCAAACCGGCCTCGGCCGACGGGTGCGGCGCGTGACCCACCCTGCACCGCACTCGTTGAGCGGGCACGACGACAAGGAGCACTCGTGGAGCCGACACCCCGTCACGTGCAGCGCATCGCCCTCTCCCTCCTGACCGCAGGAGGGCTCGTGGTGGGCGGGTTCGTCGCCGCCGCGCCGACGGGATCCGGACCGGCCGACCTCCCCTCGACGTACGACGCGCAGGCGCGCGAGCGGGCCGAGGTGCGCGCCGAGCGGCGCCCGCACACGCACCCCCGCACCACGTCGTCCCGCGGCACGACCGCCACCGCAGTCGACGACGGGCACGGCCACGTCCACGACGACCCGACGACCAAGAACGCCGTGAGCCGCAGCGGCGAGGCGGCCGCCGCGCCGGACCGCACCACCCCGGAGCAGCGCGCGGCCAGCCTCGCCCGGGTCGCCGCCCAGCGCACGCAGCGCGAGCCACGCCTGGTCGGCGTACCCCTGCGGAGCCCGCGCCGCGCGGTCCCCGAGAGCGTGTACGCCATGGCCGGCGGCTGCTACCGACTGGCCGGTCGGCCCCTCACCTTCCAGGCCACGGGGCTGGGCACCTACCTCCTCTACACCTCCGACCGCGCTTCGTCGCCGCGTCCGGGACCGACGGCGCCACCGACGCGGCCCAGCCCTCGCCGCTCGCCGACTGGACCGCCCGGAAGGTCGGCCGCGGCCGGTTCACGTTCACCCTGGGCGACGGACGAGGGTTGCGGCGGGCGGGCGGCGGCCTCGGCACCGGCACGGCAGGGGCCTTCGCGCTGCGTCGCACCACCGGGTGTGCGGCCTTCCCCGAGGTCGAGACCAACGTGGGTGGCCGCCCGTTCGGCGGCGTCTCGCCCTTCCAGGAGGTCCGCGGCTGGGTCGACCCGCACGTCCACGGCCAGACCCACGAGTTCCTCGGCGGCCGCGTCATCTGCAGTCCGCCGTTCCATCGCTACGGCGCACCGGCAGCGCTGGTCGACTGCCCCGACCACCAGGTCGCCGACGGCCGGGGTGCGGCTCTGGAGGACGTGCTCGCCGACAGGACCCCGGGCAGCGGCCACGACCCGGTCGGCTGGCCGACGTTCTCCTACTGGCCCAACCCGCACTCGCTCACGCACCAGCAGGTCTACTACCGCTGGCTCGAGCGCAGCTGGCGCGCCGGCCTCCGCATCCACACCAGCCTGCTGACCGAGAACCACGTCCTCTGCTCGATCTACCCGCTCAAGAAGAACTCCTGCGACGACCGCGACTCCGTTCGCCTCCAGGCGAAGGACATGCGGGCGATGCAGGACTACATCGACGCGCAGTACGGCGGCCCCGGCCGCGGCTGGTACCGCATCGTCACGAACCCCTTCCAGGCGCGTCGGGTCATCAACCAGGGCAAGCTCGCCGTGGTGATGGGCATGGAGACGTCCGTGCCGCTGGGGTGCAACGTCCAGCTCGGCCGGCCCACCTGCACCGAGGAGCAGATGCTCGCCGAGCTCGCCGAGATGAAGCGGCTCGGCGTCAGCCAGATGGAGCTCACCAACAAGTTCGACAACGCCTTCACCGGGGTCGCCGGCGATGCCGGGACCACCGGCACCCTGACCAACAGCGCCAACTTCCTCAGCACCGGGTCGTTCCTGCGGATGCAGCGGTGCCCGGCCACCTACCCCGCCGGCACCGAGGACCGCCTCCAGTCGCCCAACCTCGGCGACCTCGAGGGACCGGGCGGCGGGCAGCCCACCCCCGACCAGGACGCGATCTTCGGTGCGATCTGGACGCTCTTCGGCGATCTCGGCGTGCAGCCGGCGCCGGTCTACCCGTCCGGACCTCACTGCAACCAGCTCGGGCTCAGCCCGATGGGCGAGCGGCTGCTCTCGGCGATGATCGACCAGCGGATCCTCTTCGACCCCGACCACATGAGCGTCGCCGGCCGCAACGCCGCACTGGACTACCTCGAGCAGCAGCAGGCCGCCGGACGACCCGTCGGCGTCGTGTCCTCCCACTCGTGGTCCACGCCCGACGCCTACCCGCGGATCTACCGCCTGGGCGGCTTCGTCGCGCCCTACGCCGGCGACTCGACCGGGTTCGTCGACAAGTGGCGCCAGCACCTCGGCTGGACCGACCGCCGCTACTACTTCGGCTTCGGCTTCGGCTCCGACATGAACGGCTTCGGGGCTCAGGGCGACCCCCGCGGAGCCGACGCGGCCGACCCGGTGACGTACCCCTTCACCGGGCTGGGTGGTGTCCGGATCGACCGGCAACGCAGCGGCGAGCGGGTCTACGACGTCAACACCGACGGCGTCGCGCACTACGGCCTGTACGCCGACTGGGTGGAGGACGCCGAGCACGTGGCGGGAGCCGACGGGGCAGCGCTCGGCGCCGACCTCGCCCGGGGCGCGGAGGCCTACCTCCAGACCTGGGAACGCGCCTGGGGCCTGGCACCCGACTCGTGCCGCAACGCCGGCCTGCGGCGGTCAGTGCGGGCGTTCACCCGGGCGGCCGACGCCGGGATCGGGGTCCGTGCACTGATGCGCCGCGTCGGCCAGCCGTGGCAGCGGCTGGGCCGGGAGCTGACCTACTGCGCGAAGGAGCCCGGCAAGCAGCGGGTGCTGATGACCGTCGAGCTCTCGCGCGGCGGCAAGGTCGTCGGGTCTCACCGGGACTGAGAGCCGACGACGTCAGTGGCTCGGCCGGCCGAGCTCGTTGGTGACGCCCTGCACGTCGACGAGCTCGTCGGTCGGTGCGACGGCCTCGTGGACGCCGGGCTCCACGAGGCGCGCCCCGACGGACGCCGCGCGCTCCTCGTCGTCGGAGAGGAGCAGCAGCCGGCTCGTGGTGCCGTCCGACTCGAGGACGCGGACGGGGACGTCGCGCCAGGTCCCCGTCAGCACGACCTCGAAGATCTCGCACTCCTCCAGCGGCAGCGCGGCGGTCCACACCCCGGGCCGCACCTGCTCCCAGCCCTCGGGGCCGGCATCGCCCATGGCGCTCACCAGGACACCGTCGCCCACCACGTCGGCGACCAGCTCGGCGCCGCGCCAGCGGGCGCGGGGCCCGACCAGCGGCGTCCACGGTCGCCAGCCCTGGGCGCCCCGCCAGCCGCGTGCGGCGCCCTGGTAGGCGGAGAGGCACTTCTGCTCCCCGTCGGAGCGGATCCGCCAGTACTCGGCGCCGTAGGAGTAGCGCGTCCGACCGAGCTCCCACACCGGGACCACGGCGTCGGCGCGCAGGAAGCCGGTGGGGTACGTCGGCCACGACCGCGGCTCGGCGGACGGACGCTCCAGCCGCGCGAGCGGCGGCACCTCGAAGCGCACCACGTCGACGTACTCCTGGCCGCTGCCGTCGAAGCCGTAGGCGGCGAGCAGCCGCTCGGGCGTGTCGAGCGGGGCCGCATCGGCCGCGCTCACCACGATCCCGCCGACGTGGTCGTAACCGTCCTCGACGATGGCCTTGCCCATGTCGGCGGTGAGCAGCTTCTGCAGCACGAGCCGGTCGGGGTCCTTGCCGCTGGTCATGACACCTTCTCCTCCGACACCTCGACGTCGCTGAGCTCGGCGACGGGCGCCCTGCCGAGCCACCCCTGGTGCTGGTCACCCGGGATGCCGAGCGCGGCTGCGCGGCGCGGGTCGGTCGTGGTCACGCCGACCGTGCCGTCGCGCTCGGTCCCGACGACCGCGACGCGCTCACCCTTCCACGCGGCGCTGACCCCCACACGCCACCAGATCACGTGCTCGGTGGGCAGCTTCACCCAGTCGCCGCGGCTGTTGGAGCCGAACTCCAGGGCGTCGGGGAAGTCGCTCTCGGGGGCGCCCCCGTGCGCCAGAGCGCGCCAGCCGTCCCCGTGGAACAGCAGCTCGTAGCGCCGGCCGCGGTACTCGCCCTCGGCGTGGCTCACCTGCACGTCGTCGCTCCTCCGTCGTCCCACACCGCTAGTTGCCCTGCGGGATCCACTCGCCGTCGCGCAGCACGGCAGTCAGGCGCTGGTTCCCGTCGGGGAGAACCTCCCACATCTCGGCACCGTCCCTCATCGGGACCCCGGCGTTGCCGGCGGCATCGGGATAGGACTGGTACTCCGGGATGATGTCGTCGCCGGACTTGGTGAAGCCGTTGCCGGTGAAGGGGTCCTTCCACCCGTCGTAGCTGCCGTGCGTCGACTGGCCCATCTCGGAGCGGAGCGGGGACTCGAAGCGCGGGTCGTCCGTGCTGAAGCGGATCAGGTGCGTGCTGTCGTCGTCGGGGCGGAACGTCGTGCCCTCGTAGTCGAGCCGCAGGCCGTCGTGGATCTGCTCGGGCGTCGTCAGGTGGCTGGTGTCGTCGGCGCGCGTCACCGACCCGCGGACCTCGTTGACGTTGAAGTCGGGGTCGCGACCCATCACGTAGCGGTCGGCGGTCTCCGGCGAGATGACCTTCTGCATCACCGTGCTGGCGTCGGGCCTGGCGATGTCGCCCTCGAGCGCGCGCATCGTCCGCCACTCGTCGGGGGTCAGCTGGGAGACCGGCTTGTTGATGAGGTCGATCGCCTGGTCGCGGGAGAGGCCGTGGCTGGAGAGCAGGTCGTCGGTGACCTGGCTGCGGCCGAGCTGCTCGGGTGAGAACGTCGACCTGTGCGGGACGTCGTCCATCATGGAGTAGATCCGCGAGCCGTCGCCCAGGTCGTCGAGGTGGCGCAGGTCGCTCAGGTCGCCCAGGTCGTCGAGGTGGCGGAGCTTGCTCATGTCGCCGAGGGCGTCGATCGCGTCGAGGCCGCCCTTGACGCCGCGGGTGGCCAGCGCGCCGGTGCCGGCGGTGGCCACGGCGGCGACGGCGTCGGGGACGAGGTGGCCGATGGCGCGGGCCGGGTCGTCGGCCCACGTGTCCCAGTCGAGCAGCGACTTGCCGAGCTCCTTGCCGAAGCCGACCGGGTCTGTGGTCAGGCCGGTGTAGATGCCCTGTGCCATCGACCAGGCGTTCTCGGCCGAGAGCTCGTACTTCTTCATCAGCTCCTCGGGCGTGAGGTCACCCGTCGCGAGCTTGTAGGAGTCGATGACCATGTTGACGGGGCTGAACGGCACCATCGTCAGCAGGTCCCACACCGCCTCGCCGGCGCCCTCGAAGATGCCTCCGACGAACTTGAGGCCCGACTCGAGCCAGTTGGGCTCCTCCGGCGCGTCGGCGCAGCCGGCGCGCACCTCACCCGCGCACACCGCCGCGGCGTTGTCGAGGTCGGCCTTCGCCGCGTCGAACGCGCCGAGTGCCTCCTGCTGGATCGGGTCGCCCCAGTCGACGAACGGCTCGGCCTGGTCGGTGCCGCCGCTGCTCCAGTAGGCGCGCATCCGGCCCAGGTAGGAGTCGTACTGCGTGCGTGCGCTCTCGGACTCGCGCTGTCCGCGCTCGTACTCCGCCTTCGCCTCGGCGGCGCGCCGCTGTGCGTCCTCGAGGGCGCCGGCGTAGGTCGTCAGGCCGGCGGCGGCCTTCCTGAACCCGTTGCCTGCCTTGACCCACCGGTCCGGCTCGAGGTCGTGGGCCTCCCGGAACTCGTCGGCGGCGCGACCAGTCCAGCCCGAGACGTCGATCTTCGCCAGCGCGTCACCGGTGTCGTAGAAGAGCTGGCCCTTCTGCTCCATCGTGAGGGCCTTGGCCCGGACGTTGCCCGGGTTGCCCTCGATCACGAAGTCCGGCACGTCACATGACCTTGATGCCGGCGATGGTGCCCTTGAGCGCGGACAGGGCGTCGTAGCCGGCCTTGTCGGTCTCGAAGTAGTTCATCGCGATCTTGCCCAGCCGACCGGACATCTCCTCGACGTCCTGGCAGAGGTTGTTGACGCCCTCCTCCCAGCGGTTCTTGAACTCGTCGAGGGCGTCCCACACGACGTCGCTCCCGACGTCGCCCTTGCCGGGGACGAGGTCCTCGACGTCCTTGTCCTTGAAGAGCTGGACGGTCTCACCGAGACCTTGGGCGGCCTGGCCCATGCTCTCGAGGTCGACCTCGTAGTCGTACGACGGCATGGGGTCCCGATTCCCATCGCAGCGGCCGCTCAAACCGGGCAGTCCGATCACTCGTCGGGGGTGTGAGGGCGGGCCGCACGGGGTAGGAAGGGATGATCGACCCGAGCGAGAGGGGGCGGCCGTGGCCGTCGGACTTGTCTACTCCGAGATGCAGGCAGCGGCGCAGGCCGTGGCCGACGCGGTGGAGCCGCTGCAGACGACCCTGCAGGAGCTCGGCGCCACCATCGAGACCGAGGCCGGCAAGGGCTTCAAGGGTCAGGCCGCGGCCGGGTTCGGAGAGGCGGTCAACGAGTGGTTCGACGTCGCGATCACGCTCGGCCCGATCCTCGACGGCTACGCCCAGAGCCTGATGTACGTCGCCCAGGAGCACGCCACCAACGACGTGGCGCAGGCCGAGCGGGCCGGCACCCTCGCCGACCGCCTGGGCGGTGGTCCCCGATGAGCGACCGCGGGCTCGTCGTCCACCAGGGGTCCCTGCACACGCTGGAGACCGCGCTGGGCGACGCCACCACTCAGATCACCACGCAGATCAGCGAGCTCCTCGAGCGGGTCGAGTCGCTGACGCCCGGCTGGGACGAGTCGAGCGAGTCGCACCTGGCCCAGCTGGAGTACCAGCAGAAGCTCCGCGACGGCGTCCAGCGGCTCACCGACGCGCTCGACCAGATCAGGACGAAGGTCGCGACCTATCGCGAGGACGCCCGTGAGATCGAGGTCGAGAACGTCGCGATCGTGAACTGAGCGGCCGCCCCAACCGCTTCAAGTTACCTGCGGGTAGGATCTTTCTCACTCCGCAGGCTCCTGCCGCCAGCACGAGCGGCGGCCCTAGGCTGCGGATCTGTACGCCCCTACCGAGGAGCAGCCCTACATGCAGATCTTCGCGATCGTCCTGTCGTTCGCACTGACCGTCGCCGCGGTGGCCATGCTGGTCCCGGCCGTACGGCGCATGCTGGGCGTCATCCGCAGCGGCCAGCCCGCGCCGGGCCGCAGCGACAACCCGGTCGGTCGCACGGCCACGATGCTCAAGGAGACGTTCCTCCACACCCGGATGCTCCAGTGGCACTGGGTCGGCATCATGCACTGGTTCGTCTACGCGGCGTTCCTGTTCCTCAGCACCGCGGTGCTCGCGGCGTACTTCCAGCTCTTCCAGCCCGACTTCGCCTGGCCGGTCATCGGCCACTGGTACCCCTACGAGTGGTTCAGCGAGCTGATCGGCCTGCTCAGCACGGTCGGCATCGTCTACCTGATCGTCTACCGGCAGAAGCACCACCCGCGCTCCGAGGGCCGGCGCAGCCGGTTCTTCGGCTCGACCTTCTGGCAGGCCTACTTCGTCGAGGCGCTGGCCCTCCTCGAGGGGTCGGCGATCCTCTTCGTCCGAGCTGCCGAGTGGAAGCTCGACGAGGAGGTCGGGCGCTCCCACTACCCGATCGCGTCCTGGATCGGTGACGCGATCTACCCGGTCGACGAGTCGTCGCTGCACAACCTCATCTACTTCATCGCGGCCTTCAAGATCGCGCTGGCGATGATCTGGCTGATGGTGATCGCCCGCAACATCACCATGGGCATCGCGTGGCACCGCTTCACCGCCTGGTTCAACATCTACTTCAAGCGCGAGCCCGACGGCGCCACGGCCCTCGGTGCCATGAAGCCGCTCACCTCCGACGGCAAGGCGATCACGCTCGACGACATCGACGAGCTCGACGAGGACTCGGTGCTCGGCGCGGGGAAGGTCGAGGACTTCTCCTGGAAGGGCATCCTCGACTTCACCACCTGCACCGAGTGCGGCCGCTGCCAGTCGCAGTGCCCGGCGTGGAACACCGAGAAGCCGCTCTCCCCCAAGCTCCTCATCACCAGCCTGCGCGACCACGCGTACGCCAAGCACGACGCCGACGCCGAGGTCCGTGAGGCTCACGCCGGGCGCGAGCTGGTCGGCGTCGGCTCCAAGGGCGAGAGCGCCGGTGCTGGCACCGACGTCCTCGACTACTTCTACAACCCCGCGGACGGCGACTTCGTCATCGACGAGGACGTGCTGTGGAGCTGCACCTCGTGCGGCGCCTGCGTCCAGCAGTGCCCGGTCGACATCGAGCACGTCGACCACATCATGGACATGCGGCGCTACCAGCTGCTCGTCGAGTCCAACTTCCCGGCCGAGCTCAACCAGCTGTTCAAGGGCCTGGAGAACAAGGGCAACCCGTGGAACATGTCCGCCAGCGCGCGGATGGACTGGGCCAAGGGCCTCGACTTCGACGTCCCCGTGGTCGGCGAGGACCTGGAGTCCCTCGAGTCGGTCGACTGGCTGTTCTGGGTCGGCTGCGCCGGGGCGTACGAGGACCGTGCCAAGAAGACGACGCGCGCGGTCGCCGAGCTGCTCGACATGGCCGGGATCTCCTTCGGCGTGCTCGGCAACGGCGAGACCTGCACGGGCGACCCGGCCCGTCGTGCCGGCAACGAGTTCGTCTTCCAGGGCCTCGCGCAGCAGAACGTCGAGACCTTCAAGGAGTACAAGGTCAAGAAGGTCGTCTCGACCTGCGCCCACTGCTTCAACACCCTCAAGAACGAGTACAAGGACTTCGGCATCGAGCTCGAGGTCGTGCACCACACCCAGCTGCTCAACCGCCTCGTGCGCGAGGGCAGGCTGACCCCGGTCAAGGACGGCGCCGGCGCCGCGAAGCGCTCGATCACCTACCACGACCCGTGCTACCTCGGCCGCCACAACCAGGTGTACTCGCCGCCGCGTGAGCTGCTCCAGGTGCTGCCCGGCGCGGAGTACGTCGAGATGGAGCGCAACTCCGAGCGCTCCTTCTGCTGCGGCGCCGGCGGCGCGCGCATGTGGATGGAGGAGAACCTCGGCGAGCGGATCAACATGAACCGCACCCGGGAGGCCGTCGGCACTGGGGCCGACCAGATCGCCGTCGGCTGCCCGTTCTGCCGCGTGATGCTCGCCGACGGGCTGACCGCGACGCAGGCGGCCGGCGAGGCCCGCGAGGAGGTCGAGGTCCTCGACGTCGCGCAGATGCTGCTCGCGTCGGTCAAGGGCGAGCAGGCGACCAAGGCCGCGCCCGGCTCGACGCCCGCCGCCGCTCCTGCCGCTGCACCTGCCGCCGGTGCCGCCGCCACCGACGTGGCGACCAAGGACGAGCCCGAGACCGGTGACGTCACCGTCACCGACGAGACCGTCACCGAGACCGCCGATGTCGGTCCCGCCGCCAAGGCGTCCGGGGGCTCGTCGCTCTTCGACACCCCGGCTCCCGAGGCTCCGGCGCCTGCTGCCGAGCAGTCGTCCGGTTCGTTGTTCGACACCCCCGCACCCGCGTCGGCGCCTGCGGCCGAGGAGAAGGCGCCCGACAAGCCGGCGGAGGCGTTCTCCGGAGGGTCCCTCTTCGACACCCCTGCCCCCGAGCCGGCCACGGAGCCGGCCTCGCAGCCGGCCTCGGAGCCGGCGGCGTCGGAGGACGCGGCGCCCGCCGAGTCCCCTGCCGCGGAGAAGCCGGCCGCCGAGCCGTCCACGGACCTCGGCAGCGGTGGGTCGCTCTTCGACCTCGGGACCCCCGAGCCGGAGCCCGCGCCCGCGGCCCCCGAGCCGGCGGCCGTCGAGGACGAGCCCGCGGCCGTCGAGGAGGAGCCCGCCCCGGCGCCGACCGCCGACCTCGGCAGCGGCGGATCGCTCTTCGACATCGCCGCCCCGGAGCCGACGACCACCAAGCCCGCCGCAGCCGAGCCGGTAGCCGCCGAGCCGGCCGAGCCGGAGCCCGAGGCCACCGTGGACGTTGAGTCTCCCAGCGACTCAACGCCCAGCACCCCGGCTGCACCCGCCCCGCAGGTGGACCTCGGCAGCGGGTCGCTCTTCGACCTCCCGGCACCCGAGCCGGCCGCCGCGGAGCCCGCCGTGGGCAGTGAGTCTCCCAGCGACTCAACGTCCAGCGAGCCCGTCGAGGAGCCTGCCGAGGAGCCCGCCGAGGCAGTTGCCGAGCCGGCCTCCGAGCCGGAGTCCGCTGCGACGACGAGCCAGCCGGCAGCTGCCGAGTCGGCCCCTGCCAGCGGTACGACGTCCACACCCGCGACGGACGTCGACCTCACGAGCATGGGGTCGCTGTTCGACCTCGAGGCGCCCGCGGAGCAGCCGGCCACCCAGCCGGCACCCGGGACGGCCCCGGCCGAGCCCGAGCCCGCAGTGGCCGCTGAGTCTCCCAGCGACTCAACGCCCAGCGAGCCCACCGAGGCGGCCTCCGAAACGGTGGCCGAGCCTGCGCCCGAGCCGGAGACCGAGCCGGAGACCGAGCCGGAGACCGAGACGGCGTCCGCGCCCCCGAGCGGGGCGGACCTGAGCCAGGCGGCCCTGTTCCGGGACCCCGAGGAGACCCAGCCGGAGCCCGACGCAGGTGCGGACCCGCAGACCGTCGACGCCGACGACGAGCCCGCCGAGGAGACCGCGGACGCGAGCGACGTACCCGCCACGGCGGAGGCCGCGCCCACCTCCACGGCCGACGGCCCGGCCCACGAGCCGCGCAAGGACGTCGACATCAGCGGGTCGGGGTCGCTCTTCGACCTCTGACCCCGTCCCCACCCGCTGCGTCACGCGAACCCGCACCCCAGGTGCGGGTTCGTGTGACGTCCGGGGCGGGATGACACCGGATGACATCACCCGAGCGCCAGACTGACATCATGAAGGCGTTGACATGACATCAATGTGATGTCAGAGTGGTGCACATGGACATCACCCCCTACGTCGACAGCCTCCGTCGCGACCTCGTCGCGGCGTCCGAGGCGGGCAGCGACGAGCTGAAGCAGGCCGCCGAGCGCCTGGCCTACGCCCTCGACCCGAGCGCGCGTCTCGCGCTGATGGAGGCCATCTCCCACGCCGCCGCGGAGATCACCGCCGAGCTGCCCGACGGCAGCGTCGACGTCCGGCTGGTCGGTCGCGAGCTGGACTTCGTGGTCGAGGTCGCACCGCCCGCTGCGATGCCCGAGCCGCCCCCGCCGCCCGCACCCCCGGCGCCCCCCGAGGACGAGAGCGGCGACCTCGCCCGCATCACGCTCCGGATCCCGGAGGCGGTCAAGGCGCGGGCCGAGGAGAAGGCGGCCGCGGCCGGGCAGAGCCTCAACACGTGGATGGTCAACGTGGTGCGCAACGCCACCAACGACCACTCCATCAACGTCGACATCGACCTCAGCAGCGTCCCCTTCGTCGGCTACGACCCGTTCGCGGGCAACCGCAAGCAGGGGCAGGGCAAGCGCCGGATGACCGGCTGGCAGTGACCGCCACGACCTGACACCCGGGGCTCGAGCCCCACCACCCATCGCTCCACGGACCGGCGCCGCCGGCCCGGTGGACGAGCACACCCTCAGGAGACCCGATGAGCAACCAGCTGGACCTCACCTTCGACACCCCGGAGCCGATCGGCCTCTACGTCGAGAACGGTCGCGGGACCGTCGACGTGACCGCCACCGACACCGCCGAGACCACCGTCCGCATCACCGGCGACCGCGCCGAGGAGTTCGACGTGCGCGACCTCGGCGACCGCATCGCCATCATCGCCCCCTCGCGCAGCGGCGGGTTCCTCGGCAAGGACCCCCGCGCCGAGATCGTCGTGGAGGTCCCCGTCGACAGCGGCCTGCAGGCCAAGGTGGGCAGCAGCGACGTGACGACCCACGGCCGGTTCGGCGACGTCCGCGTCGACAGCGGCTCCGGCGACGTCGCGCTCGACGTCATCGAGGGCGAGACACTGGTCCAGTCCGGCTCGGGCGACCTGGTCGCCGAGCACCTCCAGGGCGACGCGCGCATCAAGTCCGGCTCGGGCGACGTCGTCGTACGCCGTGCCGAGTCCGCCCTCGTCGTGACGACGGGCAGCGGCGACGTCCGCGTCGAGTCGGCCCGCGACGAGCTCGCGATCAAGACCGGGTCGGGCGACGCCCACGTCCTGTCGATGGGCGGCGAGGCGGTGTTCACCACCGGCTCGGGCGACCTGGTCGTCGCCGAGGTCGCGTCGGGCCGGGTGACGGCCAAGACCGCGAGCGGCGACGTCCGCATCGGCGTCGTGTCCGGTACGCCGGTGTGGACCGACGTCCGCACCGCGAGCGGCCGACTGACCTCGATGCTGCCGAGCACGGGCGAGCCCGCCCCCGACCAGCCCTACCTCGAGGTGCGCGCCACCACGGCGTCCGGCGACGTCACGCTCCACGAGAGCTGACGCGTCCTTCCACCGCGAACCCACGAACCCACGAACCGAAAGGAGCACGGCCATGCACGACTCACTCACCGAGATCGAGCTCATCGCACGCCACCGCATCGCCGAGCGCGTGCGCTACTCCCCCCGCGCGCCCCGCACCGAGCGCCGCTGACCCCCGCGCCGCGCCGCCCGCCGCCGCCCTGTCAGGACTTCATCGCGACGCCGCGACGCCAGTAGCCCATGAAGGCGACCTGGCTGCGGTCGAAACCGAGCTCCTTGACCAGGTGGCGGCGCAGGCCCGTGACGACCTTGGACTCTCCGGCGATCCACGCGTAGGTGCCACCCACGCCCGCCACGTCTCCCGGGACCTCCTCGCCGGACGAGGAGTAGAACGGCGTCTCCCAGAGGTCGGGGTCGACCTCGTCGGGGGCCACGTCGACGTGGGCGCCGGGGATGCCGAGGTGGGCCACCACCGCGTCGTGCAGTCCGGCGCCGAGCTCGTCACCCTCCCGGGCCAGCCACACGACCTCGACGCCCGCCGGACGGCGTACGTCCTGCACGTCGGCGCCGACGGGAACCTCGAGGAAGGCCCTGCCGGTTGCGTCGTCGGGAAGCTGCTCCAGCACGGTGCAGACCGCGGGCACGGCCGTCTCGTCGCCCACGAGGAGCAGCTCGGCGCCCGGCCCCGGCGTGAACTCGATGCCGCCGTAGGGGTAGCCCCGGCGCGGGGCGAGGAGCGCGATGCGGTCGCCGACGCGGGCGCGGGACGCCCACAGCGAGCCGGGCCCCACGAGGTCGCCCTCGAGGTGCAGCACCATGTCGACGACGAAGGTGGTCTCTGCGCCCGAGCCGCGGACGTCGCGGATCGTGTAGGTGCGCATGTGGCCACGCTCGGCCGCGGGGCGCTCCAGCCAGGTGGAGAACCAGGTGTCGTCGGCGCCCTCGGTCGAGGTGATGCCGCCGGTCTCGGGGTCGGGGAGGATCAGCTTGATGCGCTGGTCCCAGCGCGGCCCGTCGACGCCGAACTCGGCGAGGTCCGGGCTGCCGAGCTCGACGCGGACGAAGGTCGGCGACAGCCGCTCGACGGCGACCACCTCGACCTCGGTGAAGATCATGGGCAGGGCGGCCTGGTTCGAGGAGGCGGTCACGGTCATCGGGTCTCCTGGCTGGGGTGGCTGGCAGGGGTGGACGCGTCGGGACGTCGCGGCTGGTGCCGGCCGACGGGCACGACGAGGGGGGTGTGCGAGACCGGGTCGTCGATCACCCGGTTGTCGAGGCCGAACACGGTGCGGACGACGTCCTCGGTGACGACCTCGCGGGGACTGCCCTCGGCGACGATCCGTCCGGTGTGCAGCGCGACGAGGTGGTCGGCGTAGCGGGCGGACAGGTTGAGGTCGTGGAGCACCATGACGATCGTGGTGCCGCGGCGCGCGTTGAGCTCGGCGAGGAGGTCGAGCATCTCGACCTGGTGGGCGACGTCGAGGTAGGTCGTGGGCTCGTCGAGCAGCAGCAGGTCGGTGCCCTGCGCGAGCGCCATCGCGATCCACACCCGCTGGCGCTGGCCGCCGGAGAGCTCGTCGACCACGCGGTCCGCCAGGCCGAGGGTGTCGGTGAGGACGAGTGCCTCGGCGACCGCCTCGTCGTCGGCGCTGGTCCAGCGCCCGAAGGGGCCGTGGTGCGGGTGACGGCCGCGACCCACGAGGTCGGCGACGGTCACGCCCTCGGGCGCGACGGGGTTCTGCGGGAGCAGCCCCAGCGTGCGCGCGACCTGCTTGGTCGGCAGCCGGTGGATCGCCTCGCCGTCGAGCAGCACGGATCCCGAGCGGGGCCGGAGCAGGCGGGCCAGGCCGCGGAGCAGCGTCGACTTGCCGCACGCGTTGGCGCCCACGATGACGGTGATGCGGCCGTGCGGGACCTGCAGGTCGAGGTCGCGCACGACGGCGGTGTCGGTGTAGCCGAGCGTGAGGTCGCTGGCCTCGAGCCGGGCGTGCGGGGTGACGGTGGTGTTGGCGGTGGCGGTCGTTCCGGGGTCCCCGCGGCGTTGTTCGGCGGAGCGAAGCGGGGGAGAAGAACGTCGTGGGGCGGTTCTCATGCCGCCCTCCTTCCACGGTGTCCGGTGAGGGGGCCGCGGGCGAGCAGCCAGAGCAGGAACGGGGCACCGAAGGCGCCGGTGACGACGCCCACGGGCAGGTTGAGGTCGGCGAACGCGTAGGCGCCGGCATAGTCGCCCACCAGCACGATCACGGCGCCGACGAGGCCGGCCGCGGGGAGCGTCGTCCGACCGCGGTTGAGGGCCCGGGCGATGGGTCCGGCCAGGAAGGCGACGAAGGCCACGGGGCCGGCCGCCGCGACGGCGACGGCGACGAGCAGCACACCGAGGAGCATCAGCAGGTCGGTGCGGCCGCGGCCGACGCCGAGGCCGGCGGCGGTGTCGTCACCGAGCTCGGTCGCGCGCAGCGAGCGGGCGGCCCACGCGGTGGCGGGCAGTAGGACGGCCAGGGCGATCGCCAGCAGCCCGATCGCCTGCCACGCGACCCCGTTGACGCTGCCGGTAAGCCAGCGCAGCACCAGCTGGACGTCGTACTCGTCGACGCGGGTGAAGACGTACTGGATGACCGACTGCATGGCGGCGGCGAGGCCGATGCCGGCCAGGACGAGCCGGAAGCCGCCGTGGTCGCCGGCGACGGCGCGCACGGCGATCGCGACGAGGAGCGCACCGAGCACGGCCGCGGCGGAGACCGGCCAGCCGGTCCAGCCGGCGAGGGCGATCACCGAGACGGCCGCGGCGCTGGCTCCGAGGCTGATGCCGATGATGTCGGGGCTCGCGAGCGGGTTGCGCAGGGTGGTCTGGAAGATGGCGCCGCCGACACCGAAGGCCACGCCGACCAGCACGGCGAGCACGGCGCGCGGGAGCTTGGACTCCATCACGATGTAGGTCGCGCCGGGGATCTGCTCGCCGCCGAGGATGCGCACGAAGTCAGGAACCGTGACGGTGAAGTCGCCCAGCAGCACCCGGGCGGCGAAGGCGCCGACCGCCGCCACGACGAGGCCCGCGAGCAGGCGACGGTGGTGGCGCACCGGCGCGCGGCGCGCACGTCGTACGACCTCGAGCGCGTCCGGGGTGGGCGGCTCGGCGGTCACGGGGCGGTCGAGGGTCACGGTCACAACGCCCTCCCGGTGCGACGGATCAGGGCGATGAAGACGGGGACGCCGACGACGGCGGCCATGATGCCGACCTGCACCTCCGACGGCGGCAGCACGATGCGCCCGACCGTGTCGGCGACGACGACGAGGACCGCCCCGCCGAGCATCGAGAACGGGAGCAGGCGGCGGTGGTCGGGGCCGACGAGGGCGCGTACGACGTGGGGCACGACGAGGCCGACGAAGGCGATCGGGCCGGCGAGCGCGGTCGCCGTGCCGGCCAGCAGGACGATCGCGAGGGCGATCACGAGCCGGTCGCGCGTCGTGTGGCGGCCGAGGCCCCGGGCCAGGTCGTCACCGAGCGCGAGGGTGTTGAGCAGGCGCGCACCGGCCAGCGCGAGCAGCACCCCGAGGAGCAGGAACGGGAGGCCGGTCAGCAGCACGTCGGTGCCCCGCCCGGCGACGGTCCCGACCTGCCAGAAGCGGAAGCTCTCCATGGTCTTGCGGTCGGCGAGGAGGAGCCCGGTGGTCCAGCTGGCCAGGCCGGCGCTCAGGGCGGCGCCGGTGATGGCGAGCTTCAGCGGGGTCGCGCCGTCGCGACCAAGGGACGCGATCCCGTGGACGACGACCGCGGCGAGGGCCGCTCCGACGAAGGCCAGCGGGAGGAACTGTCCCATCTCCGCGGCGCCGAAGGCGGTCATCCCGATGACCATCGCGAAGGTCGCCCCGGCGTTGACGCCGAGGATCCCGGGATCGGCCAGCGGGTTGCGGGTGAGCCCCTGCATGAGCGCACCCGCGAGCCCCAGGGCGGCGCCGACGGCGAGGCCGAGGACGGTGCGGTCGAGGCGCGCCTCGACCACGGCGTGCAGGGGGTGGCCGGCGTCCCAGACGGACGCGAGCGGCACCGCTCGCGCCCCCACCAGCAGCGACAGCACGCCGGCACCGGCCAGCGCCACGACCGAGATCGCGACGCTGACCGGCAGGGCGGGACGACGCCGTTGGCCTCCCCCCGGAGCCCTGGCGACGTCGTCCCGCGTCGGGACGAGGGCTGTCATCAGCCCTGGATGGCCTCGACCACGTGAGGCAGGAAGTCGCTCACGATGACCGGGATGGAGAGAGGTGTCGGGTTGGTGGACGCCATGGCGTTCTGCTTGTCGGACTCGGCGTACCAGTGGCCCTCGGCGATCGCAGGGATCTCGCCGAGCAGCTTGTCGTTCTCGATCGTCTCGACGACGTCGGGCGAGTCGACCCAGGTGAGGAACACGTCGGAGTCGAGGTCGGCCGACTTCTCAGCCGACACCGTGCCGTAGAACTCGCCCGGCTTGATCGCGTCGGCGACGGCCGGGGCGTCGACCATGCCGAAGTCGCGCAGGATCGAGACCCGCGGGTCCTCGGGGGCATACATGCCGACGGTCGAGAGGTCGGTGGCGGCGAGGTAGCCGTAGATCAGCTCGGCACCCTGGAGCTCGGGGTTGGCCTCGGCGGCCTCGTCGATCGTGGCCTGGGTGTCGGCCGCGACCTCCTCGGCGAGCGCCGTACGACCGAGCGCCTCACCGATCATCTCGAGCGAGGTCTGCCACGGGGTGGTCCACGGCGCCTCGGGGTAGGCGACGACCGGCGCGATCTTGGAGAGCTTGGCGTACTCCGCCTCGGTGATGCCGGAGTTGGTGGCCAGGATCAGGTCGGGCGCGAGCTCGGCGACCTCGTCGATCGGCGCGCCGTCGGCGTCGTCGTAGCGCACGGGCGCCTCGGCGCCGGCCTCCTCGACGGCGGCGTCGAACCAGTCGGTCGAGCCGCCCTCGTTGCCGCCCCACGTGATCTTGGTGGCGCCGACGGGGACGACACCCAGCGCGAGGGCGTGGTCGTGGTCGGTCCAGCCGAGGGTGGCGACCCGGGTCGGCTCGGACTCGATGGTGGTCTCGCCGAGCGCGTGCTCGATGGTGACCGGGAAGGCGTCGGGGTCGACGGACGTGGTGGACGTCGGCTCCGCCGCGGCCTCCGAGCTGCCGCTGGTGGACCCGGTGCTGCAGCCGGTGAGGGCAGCGACCAGGACGGTGACCGCGGCAAGGGGCGCGGCGAGGCTTCGCTTCATCAGGACTCCGTGTGCTCGGTAAGGCAATGCTAACTTAGGAAAGCCTAACCACACAGCGCCTCAATAAGGCAACGCGGGTGTGCCGTAATCCGGGATGTGGACCACGGGGAGCGGGACGACCGCCTCAGATGGGCGTGCGGTGGAACCCCTGGAACGACCGGCTCGGGGTGGGGCCGCGCTGGCCCTGGTAGCGCGAGCCGTACTTCTCGGAGCCGTAGGGGTGCTCGCTCGGCGAGGAGAGCCGGAAGAAGCAGAACTGCCCGATCTTCATCCCGGGGTAGAGCTTGATCGGCAGCGTCGCGACGTTGGCGAGCTCGAGCGTGACGTGGCCGGAGAATCCGGGGTCGACGAAGCCCGCGGTCGCGTGGGTGAGCAGCCCGAGCCGGCCCAGGGACGACTTCCCCTCCACCCGTGCGGCCACGTCGTCGGGCAGCGAGACGACCTCGTACGTCGACCCGAGCACGAACTCGCCCGGGTGCAGGATGAACGGCTCGTCCCCCTCGGGCTCGACCTCACGGGTCAGCTCGGACTGGTCGGCCGCCGGGTCGATGTGGGGGTAGCGGTGGTTCTCGAAGACCCGGAAGTAGCGGTCGAGCCGGACGTCGATGCTCGAGGGCTGCATCATCTGCGGGTCCCAGGGGTCGAGGGCGATCCGACCGGCGTCGATCTCGGCGGCGATGTCGCGATCAGAGAGCAGCACGTCGCCAACCTAGCGTCCGCGGCCGCTGGTCGAGGAGGGACGGAGTCCCGTCACGAGACCACTTGTCACAATGGAGGAGTGACCTTCCACCGCTACGTCGCCCTCGGCGACTCCTTCACCGAGGGCGTCGGCGACCCCGACCCCGCACGCCCCAACGGCCTGCGCGGCTGGGCCGACCGCGTCGCCGAGGTGCTCGCACAGCAGACCGACGACTTCGGCTACGCCAACCTCGCCATCCGCGGTCGCAAGCTCGGCCCCATCGTCACCGAGCAGGTCGACGCCGCGATCGCGCTCGAGCCCGACCTGGTCACCATCCACGGTGGCGGCAACGACGTGCTCCGCCCGCGCGTCGACATCGACGCCCTCGCCACGACGTACGACGACGCGATCGCGCGGCTCAGCGCGACCGGCGCGCGCGTCGTCATGTTCACCATCTTCGACCCGGGTGCCGGTGGCATCTACGGCCCGATGCGCGGCCGGATGGCGATCTTCAACGAGTGGGTCCGCGAGATCGCCGACCGCCACGGCGCGACCGTCGTCGACATGTGGCGGATGCGCGACATCGAGATCGCCGGCGTGATGGACACCGACCGGATGCACCTCAACAGCTCCGGCCACACGCACATGGCCCACGCCGTCCTCGAGGCCATCGGCGTCGAGCACGGCCTCGAGCCCGTCACCGTCGGGCCGCTCCCCGTGCTCGGGCGCCGCGAGACCTGGGCCGCCAACGCCCAGTGGACCCGCGAGTTCCTGGTGCCCTGGGTGCACCGTCGGCTCACCGGCCGCTCGTCCGGGGACACCGTCTCGCCGAAGCATCCCGCCCTCTCCAGCGTGCGGCCGCCCGTCAGGTAGCATTCCCCCGCCGTCCCCGGACGGCATGCGGATGTAGCTCAGTTGGTAGAGCGCGACCTTCCCAAGGTCGATGTCGCGAGTTCGAGTCTCGTCATCCGCTCCACGTTCCCCGAATGGTTTGTTGCTTCGAGCGCGGCGCGGCGTCGTCGTACCAGCGGTGCGTGAGACACCTTTTCGGCCGCCAGAACGTGTCTCACTCACCGCTCCGCGACCACCCGCGTGACGGATGGGGAACTTGCGACATCTGGGACTGAAGAGGACAGTGAGGCGTCCGTCGTTCTCGGATCGAAGGTCCTTCCCCATGCCTGCACTGCCCCGCTTCCTCACCCGCCGGCTCGCCCATCGCATCGCCGACGAGGACCCTTCGCGCCCGCTGTGGCGCCACCCCGCGACCATCGCCGCCGCGGCCCTCGCCCTCACCCTCGGCGCCGTCCCGCTCCTCCCGGATGGCGGCGACGACGAGCAGGGGGCGATCGCCCCGACGGCGGAGTCGACCAGCGCGCCAGGTGCGGTCGGCCGCGGCGCGGTGACACCCGCGATGCGGGCCGAGATCGACCGCGTGCTGGCCGAGGGTGCTGCGCTCGACCGCGCCGAGGGGCGTACGGCGCTCGCGCAGGCGTCGGTGCGGTGCGCCACCTTCGAGGGCCAGCGCTACTGCCTCGGCTTCGGCTGGACCAACCAGTCGGAAGAGGCGCTCGCCGCCCGGCTCGAGACCCGTCCAGCGGCTCGCTCCGTGGAGCGCACCGGCGACCTGGACGCCGACGGGCTGCTCGCCCGGGCCCGGTCGCGGACGTCGGCCGCTCGCACCGAGGCCGAGCGCACCGAGCTGACGATGGCTGCCCGGTCGGTCGGCAAGGTCTGGATGCTGCGACACGAGATCCAGGGCGTGCCGCTGCCCGACGGCTTCGCCGAGCGCCACCCCGAGGTGACCGCCGGCATCGACGCCCGCGGCGGCTTCGGTGAGTCGTACCCCAAGCGGTCGAAGATCCTCACCAGCAAGGTCGCGCAGGCCCAGAACTCCACCTACTGGTGCGGTCCGGCCACGATGCAGGCGATCGGCTGGGGCGCGCAGGGGAAGCGGAAGAACCAGTCCTACTGGGCCCGCCGTCTCGGCACGACCACTGCCGGCACCGCGATCAGCGACATGGTGCGCGTCGTGAACAACAAGACCGACTACGACGAGGACTCGCACGCCGGGCCCTACGTCGTGCTCGACATCAGCGACTTCAGCTTCAAGCAGTGGTACCGGCTGATGATGCGCCACGTCCACGACTACCAGGCGCCCGTCGTGCTCCACCCCTCGCTGCTCAAGCAGTACTACCCCTACCTCGACGACGACGCGAGCGGTCACTTCCAGGTCGGTCGCGGCTTCGACCAGAACCCGGGCGGCAACCCGCAGCTCGGCTGGTTCGAGCCGTGGGACCAGTCGAAGTTCGACCCCAGCGAGCCGGCGATCGGCCGCGTGCAGTGGCGCAACGCCTACCGCTCCTACCGCGCCAACCTCGCCCACTTCCAGCACAACATCGGGGTCTGACGTGCTCAGGCGTACGACGGCCACGCTGGCGCTGCTGCTCGCGCTCACCGCCTGCGCCGGGACCGACGAGACCGCCCCGGGCGACGGTCCGAGCAGCGCGGAGACGACTTCGGAGGCGTCGACCGACGAGCCCGCAGCCGACGTCCCGAGCGGTGGGCCTGTCGACGACCCGGTCGTGGTCGAGCCCGCGACCGCGGAGCTGGACTGGCAGGACACCGGCGTGGAGGCCGACAGCCGGTACGTCCGAGGACCGGAGTGGGAGGCCCTCGGCGACGCGGCCGACACGACGGTCGAGCTCGCGCGCGACGGGAAGGCCGTCACGGTCGCGGCGGGACGCGGCCGGACGATCTCGGAGGTCCTGATGAGCGAGTCGTGGGCCGTCGTCGTCAAGCAGGACAAGACCGAGACCGAGCCGAGCGAGGTGGCGGTCGTCGACCTCGCGAGCGGCGAGACCGGCGAGGTCGCCACACCACCGGCGGCGAGTGGCGGCTCGTGGGCCCTCACCAGCGGCGACCTCTACTTCCCGACGTACGGCGACGGCGGCGACTACTGCCTGGCCACCGCCGCCCTGGCGGACAGCAACGGCGAGGACGGCTGGTGCGCCCCCGGGCGCAGCGGCTTCTCCGGCCTCACGGCCAGCGAGCACGGCGTCGGGATGATGACCTTCGACGACGCCCGTCCGGTGGCCTGCCGCACCGCCAACCTCCTCGACGACAGCGGTGTGCCCCAGCCGATCGAGGGCCCGGCGGACTGCGCGGCGTGGGACGTCGCGGCGACCGCCGACGGGGCACTGTGGTCCGAGGTGCCCAAGCCTCGGAAGCAGGAGCAGGCGAGATTCCACGCCTCCGCCGACGGCACCTACTTCGACCTCGGGCCGGGCACCACCGGCACCGCCGTCCCCTGCGGCGACTCCGTCTTCTTCGTCCGCGACCCGCAGGGCCCCGACGAGCCCGCACGGCTCATGCGCTGGACGCCCGAGCGCACGCTCGAGGTCGCCTACGAGTCCGCGTCCACCGGCAACGCCTTCCTCGGCGAGCCGGCCTGCGGCGGAGGCACCCTCACCCTGGCGTCGTACGGGGAGAAGGGCGACGAGCACGTCTGGGCTAGCGTCTCCTGACGTGAGCTTCACCGGATTCCCCGTCGCCGCGCTCGACTTCTACGACGACCTCGAGATGGACAACACCAAGTCCTTCTGGGAGGCCCACAAGCACGTCTGGAAGGAGTCGGTCGAGGCGCCGATGAAGGCGTTGATGGCCGAGCTCGAGCCGGAGTTCGGCCCGGCCAAGGTGTTCCGCCCCTACCGCGACGTCCGCTTCGCCAAGGACAAGACGCCCTACAAGACGCACCAGGGCGCATTCGTCGCCGCCGGTCCGCGGACCGGCTGGTACTTCGAGATCTCGCCGCGCGGCACCCGCGTCGGCGCCGGCTTCTACGACGCCGACGGCCCCACCCTCGCCGCGATCCGCGACGCGATGGCCGACGACAAGACCGGCGCCGCCCTCGACCGGCTCCTCGGGCGCCTCGAGAAGGACGGCTTCGAGGTCGGCGGTGAGCAGCTGAAGACGTCGCCCCGCGGCTACGACACCGACCACCCGCGCATCCACCTGCTGCGCCGCAAGCAGCTCTTCGTCGGCCGGTCCTACGGCTTCGAGGCCGACGCGATCGACGCCGGCCTCGCCGACCGGGTGCGGGCCGACTGGAAGTCACTCCGGCCGCTCGTCAGCTGGCTGCGCGCCGTCCCGGCCGACTGAGCCGCTGCCGCGGCACCGGCTGCGGGCGCGCGGAGTTCGACCGCCCGTGACGCGGTGTTCACGCCGGCGTCAGGTGTCCCGACCACGCTGGCGCCATGGCCAAGAGACTGTTCCTGCTCCACGTCGGGCCCGACGCGGTGGACGTGTCGGCGATGTCCGACGCCTTGGCGGTCGGTGGCGTCCGGGTGCCCGACGCCGACGCCGACGTGGTCGCCCGCGCCGGGGTCGAGATCCTCCGCTCGCACCGCGCCGCCGGGCTCCGCCGCAAGGACGTCGAGGGCTCGTGGGCCCGGGTGTGCCGTCGCGCCAGGAAGTCCGGCGCGGACTGCTTCCTCAGCATGCCGGGGTGGTTCGACGCGACGTCGGAGCAGGCGGCACTGGCGATCGACGGGCTCAGCGACTTCCGTGTCGTGGTCGTGGCGACCAGCGGGTTCGCTGCGCCGCCCCGCACCTGGCTGTCCCAGGTGAAGGAGGCGCGCTCGCACGTGCTGCCCGCCCACCTCGGCGACGAGGAGCTCGCCGCGCAGGTCGCGCGCATCGCCCTGATGGAGGAGGAGGCCCGCCTCGACAGGCGCCTCGCCAAGGTGTCCCGGCGACGCCGGATGCTCGACCGGAGGTCGGCCGCCTGACGCCTGACGCCTGACGCCTGGCGTCAGTGCGGCTGCCAGGCGTCGTCGTCCTCGGTGAGGGCCGCGACGGCCTGCGGCAGCGTGCCGTCGGCCAGCTGCTGGATGGTCACCTGCTCGAAGACCATCCGGAGCGAGTGGCGGGCCGCGATCCAGACGTGCTGCAGGACCTGGGCGCTGTCGTCGTACTCCACCGCCTCGGGACGCAGGCCGTAGACCGACACGAGCGGCCCGTCGACCGCGCGGATCACGTCGGCCACCGTCACCGACTCCGGCTTGCGCGCGAAGCGCCAGCCGCCCGACTGACCGCGCTGCGACACGACGATGTCGGCGCGGCGGAGGTCGGCGAGGATCGCCTGGAGGAACCCGTGCGGGATCCCCTGCGCCTTGCCGAGCTGCTCGGCGCTGACCGCGGTCCCGTCGGTGCGCACTGCGATCTCGATGAGGGCCCGCAGGGCGTAGTCGGCTTTGGCGGAGACGCGCATATGGCCAGTTTGTCAGATATGTCGGCAGAGTCAGTGCCCTTGGTCGACACGAGCCCGCGCGACCGTACGCCGGCGCCCGCAGGTGCGGTGCGCCGGCGTACGCCGACAGGGATGCGGGTGGGTCAGGCGGTGACCGGCTCCAGCTCCGGCTCGTCGGTGCGCGAGGCCTTCGACAGTCGCTCCTGCTTGACGGCCCAGACGATGCCGGAGACCCAGAGCACGAAGATCACCGCGGCGGCGACGGCGACGCCGACACCCGGGGCGCCGACGGCCTCGAGCAGCGTCTTGGAGTTGGTCAGGATGATCAGGCCGCCTGCGGCCACACCGAGGACGCGGGCAGCGAGGTGCTTGACGAGCCAGGCAGCGATCGGAGCGGCGATGACGCCACCGGCCAGCAGGGCGCCGGCGTAGCCCCAGTTGATGCCTGCGGAGCCGAGTCCGAAGAGGAAGCCGAGCGAGGCGCCGACGGCCACGACGAACTCGGAGGTGTCGATCGAGCCGACGACCTTGCGCGGCTCGAGCCGACCGCTGGAGAGCAGCGACGTGGTGCCGACGGGACCCCAGCCGCCGCCACCGACGGCGTCGAGCGTGCCCGCGACGAGGCCCATCGGGGCGAGGAACATCGCGGAGGGGTGGCCCTTGAAGGTCGGGCGCTGGCCACCGAGGCGGAGGAAGCGGTAGACGACGTAGAAGCCGAGGCTGAGCAGGATCACGGCGACGACCGGCTTGGCGACCGCGGCGTCCATGTTGGACAGCAGGGTCGCGCCGACGAAGGCGCCGACGAACCCCGGCACCGCGAGGATCGAGACGGTGCGCCAGTCGACGTTGCCGAACTTGTGGTGCGAGGCGCCGGAGACCAGCGAGGTGCCGAGCTCGGAGAAGTGGACGGCTGCCGAGGCGGCGGCGGGAGCGACCCCGGCTGCCAGCAGCAGCGTCGAGGAGGTCACGCCATAGGCCATGCCCAGGGAGCCGTCGATGAGCTGGGCGATGAGTCCCACCACACCGAGAACGATGAGCTTGCGCATGTTGCGGGGTCCTTCCGGGACTGAGCTGCGAGCGAGTAGTCATGCGACTGACGTATGTCAGGTGAAAGAGTAGACATACATTGAGTGATAGACAAAACCGATCTAGCCCACGGCGTGTCCTTTCGCGCGATCACCCGGCGCCGACGTACGCGAATCCCCCGGCAGGCACGTCTTTCCGGCGTTCGTGTTGCGCGGAGCGGAGTTGCGAGGCATCCTTTAGTTACCGGCGAGTAGAACTACTCAGTAGTGCTCGCCCCGAGACCGCAGACCGCAGACCGCACACGGAACAGGTGGAAGCTGTGAGCCACTACAAGACCAACCTCCGCGACATCGAGTTCAACCTCTTCGAGGTGCTCGGCCGCGACGCCGTGCTCGGCACCGGGCCCTTCGGCGAGGTCGACGGCGAGAGCGCGCGCGAGATCCTCCGCGAGGTCGAGCGCCTCTCCCGCGAGGACCTGGCCGCCTCCTACGAGGACAGCGACCGCAACCCGCCCGTCTTCGACCCGGCCACGCACACCGCTCCGGTTCCGGAGTCGTTCAAGCAGAGCTACCAGGCCTGGATGGACTCCGAGTTCTGGCGCCTCCAGGTCTTCGAGGAGATGGGCGGCACCCCCGCCCCGTCGTCGCTCATCTGGGCGCTCGGCGAGATGGTCCTCGGCGCCAACGCCCCGGTGTGGATGTACGCCGCCGGCCCGGCGTTCGCCAACGTCGTCCACCGCAACGGCAACGAGCGCGACAAGGCGGTCGCGCAGCACATGGTCGACCGCCAGTGGGGCTGCACCATGGTCCTCACCGAGCCCGACGCCGGCTCCGACGTCGGCGCGGGCCGCGCGAAGGCCGTTCCCAACGAGGACGGTTCGTGGAACATCACCGGCGTCAAGCGCTTCATCACCAGCGCCACCCACGACATGAGCGAGAACATCATGCACCTCGTCCTCGCGCGCCCCGAGGGCGTCGAGGGCGCCGGTGGCCCCGGCACCAAGGGGCTCTCGCTGTTCTGGATGCCGGAGCACCACTTCGACCTCGAGACCGGCGAGCTGACCGGCGAGCGCAACGGCGTCTACGTCACCAACGTCGAGCACAAGATGGGCATCAAGGTCTCCAACACCTGCGAGGTCACCTTCGGCGACCCGCAGGTCGGCGGCGGCGAGCCGGCCAAGGGCTGGCTGCTCGGCGAGGTGCACAACGGCATCGCCCAGATGTTCCAGGTCATCGAGAACGCCCGGATGATGGTCGGCACCAAGGCGATCGCCACCCTCTCGACCGGCTACCTCAACGCCCTCGACTACGCCAAGGAGCGGGTCCAGGGCGCCGACCTCACCCAGGCGGCCGACAAGACGGCGCCGCGTGTGACGATCACCCACCACCCCGACGTCCGTCGCTCGCTGATGACCCAGAAGTCGTTCGCCGAGGCGATGCGCGCGCTGGTGCTCTACACCGCGACGTGGCAGGACCAGGTGATGATCGCCGAGCACGAGGGCACCGCCGACTCCGACGAGGCCCGCCTCGCCGCCGCGGTCAACGACCTTCTGCTCCCGATCGTGAAGGGCTACGGCTCGGAGCGCTCGTGGGTCCTGCTCGGCACCGAGTCGCTGCAGACCTTCGGCGGCTCCGGCTTCCTGCAGGAGTACCCGATCGAGCAGTACGTCCGCGACGCCAAGATCGACACCCTCTACGAGGGCACGACCGCGATCCAGGGCCAGGACTTCTTCTTCCGCAAGATCGTCAAGGACCAGGGCCGCGCGCTCGGTCACCTCGCCAAGGAGATCGAGGGCTTCATCGCCTCCGAGGCCGGGAACGGTCGGCTGAAGAACGAGCGGGCGCTGCTCGCGACCGCCCTCGAGGACGCCAACGCCGTCGTCGGCCACATGATCAACGACCTCATGTCGTCGGCAGACGAGCTGCGCAACATCTACAAGGTGGGCCTCAACACCTCCCGCCTGCTGATGGTGCTCGGCGACGTCGTCTGCGCCTGGCTGCTCCTGCGCCAGGCCGAGGTGGCGCTGCAGAAGCTGGCCGGCGAGGTGTCGGACAAGGACAAGGCGTTCTACGAGGGCAAGGTCCTCGCCGCCCAGTTCTTCGCCCAGACCAACCTGCCGAAGATCGGCGCCGAGCGCGCCATCGCCGAGGCCACCACCCTCGACCTGATGGACCTCGACGAGTCGTCCTTCTAGTCGAGTCGGCGCGTCTGCACGCGCCATCAGCGCCGAGTCGGCGCGTCTGCACGTTCTTCGCGTGCAGATGCGCCGACTCGACCTGTTTCTGGCGGGCAGATGCGCCGACTCGATGACAGGTGTCACGGGGAGGTCGTGACACTTCGGCGAGGGACCTGGGTCGGTACGACGACACGCTGGTCGCATGACGATTCCCGCCATCCACGCGACCGGGCTGCGCAAGGCCTTCCGCTCGACCGACGGCACCCCCGTGGTCGCGGTCGACGACGTCGACCTGACAGTCCAGCCGGGTGAGATCGTGGCGTTCCTGGGGCCGAACGGAGCCGGCAAGACCACGACGGTCGACATGCTGCTCGGCCTCACGACGCCCGATGCAGGGACCATCGAGGTCTACGGCACCTCACCCGCCGACGCCGTACGGCAGGGGCGGGTGTCCGCGGTCATGCAGACGGGTGGCCTGCTCAACGACTTCACCGTCGGTGAGACCGTGCGCGCGATCGCTGCGCTGCACGGCCGGTCCGACCGGGTCGAGGTGGTGCTCGACCGGGCGCACCTCACCGACCTCGCCGGACGCCGCGTCGAGGCCTGCTCGGGCGGCGAGCAGCAGCGGCTGAAGTTCGCGCTCGCCCTGCTGTCCGACCCCGACCTGGTCGTCCTCGACGAGCCGACCACCGGCATGGACGTCGGCGCCCGGCAGGAGTTCTGGCGCGCGATGCGCGAGGACGCCGCCCTCGGCCGCACGATCGTCTTCGCCACCCACTACCTCGCCGAGGCCGACGAGTTCGCCGAGCGCACCGTCCTGATGAACCACGGCCGCATCGTCCACGACGCCGCGACCACCGACGTGCGGGCGGCGTACGGCGGTCGGACCCTCACCTTCCGGCCGCCTGCCGCCGTCGTCGGCACGGACGGCATCGACGCCGACTGGCTCGCCCGGGTGCGTGGCGCCCTCGAGCCCCTGGGCGTCACCGACGTCGAGGTCTCCGCCGCGAGCCTCGAGGCCGCCTTCCTCGCCCTCACCGCAGACACCGAACCGATCGGAGCCGCACGATGACCGCCCTGACCGCCCGGACGACCGCCGGCACGACGCGCACCGCGGACGGCGTGCGCACCACTCCCCGGCCGGACGTGCTCACCTACGCGCGCCTCGACCTGCGGCGCCAGCTGCGCGACCGCATCGGCATGTTCTTCGTCGTCGGCCTGCCGACCTTCATGTACCTCGTCTTCGGGATCGGGTCCGACGACCCCGTCGGCAGCGGCAACGTCGGGATGTACGTGATGATCTCGATGGCCGCCTACGGCGCCGTCACCGCGACGACCAGCGTCGCCGGCAGCGCCGCGACCGAGCAGGTGATGGGCTGGGGTCGCCAGCTCGGGCTCACCCCCATGCGGCCGATCGCCTTCGTGGCCGCCAAGGCGGCCGTCGCGATGGCGGTGGCGGCGGTGCCGGTGGTGGCGATCTTCGCGATCGGCGCGGCCACCGGCGCGCGGGGCGACTGGTCGGACTGGGTGCTGTCCGGCGCCCTGGTCTGGCTGTGCTCGGCCTCCTTCGCGGTCTACGGCCTGGCGGTCTGCCTGGTCTTCCGCGGCAGCAACGCGGCCGGCATCGCGTCGGGGATGATCGTGGTGCTCGCCTTCCTCGGCAACGTCTTCACGCCGATGAGCGGCTTCATGCTCGACCTGGGCCGCTTCACGCCGCTCTACGGCTACGTCGCGCTGGCCCGCTTCCCGCTCACCGACGGGTGGCTGCCGGTGGGTGGTCGCGACCCGTTGTGGCTGCCGGTCGCTAACGTGCTCGCGTGGACGGTGATCTTCGGCCTGGTGGCGCTGTGGGGCGTACGCCGGAGCCGGGCGCGCACGTGACCGCCGTCGGCGGCAGGCAGCCGCTGCCCGACAACCCCTGGGAGAAGTGGGGGTGGGCCTTCGCCGCCATCTGGCTGGTCTTCCTCGCCTTCCCGGTCATCGCGGTCGTCGACTCGGACGCCGGGACGCCGGCGAAGGTGGTCGCCCTGCTCTGCATCGCCGGGTTCGCGGTGGCCAACGTGCTGGGCTACTCCTCCCGGCTCAGCCCGTGGTGGGCCCTGGGCCTGATGGTCGTGCTGGCGCTCGCAACGGCTCCGGTGATCGGGATCGGGATCATCTCCTTCACGCCCTACCTCGCGATCCTCTCGGCGCTCGAGCTGCCGGCGCCGTGGTGGAAGTGGGCCGTCGGGCTCTGGGCGGCCTTTCCCCTGCTGTCGCTGCTGGACATCGACGGCTTCCCGACCTTCTTCTTCCTCATGCTGTGGCCGGTGATGATCGGTGGCGTCATGCTGCGGCTCTTCGGGGAGCGCGAGCACGTCGCCAACACCGCGCTCCGCGAGCACGCCGTCGTCATCGAGCGCGAGCGCGTGGCGCGCGACGTGCACGACGTGCTCGGGCACTCGCTCACCGCCCTGTCGGTCAAGGCCGAGCTGGCCGCGCGGCTCATCGACATCGACCCCGAGCGTGCCAAGCAGGAGCTCGAGTCGATCCAGGCGACCGCCCGCCAGGCGCTCGCCGAGGTGCGGGCGACGGTCGGCGGGCTCCGCGCCGGCAACCTGGAGGCCGAGCTGGCCGCCGCGCCGCGGGTGCTGGCGGACGCCGGCATCACCACGACCGTCGAGGGGTCCGTCGCCGACACCGACCCACGCCACCGGGCGCTGCTGGCCTGGGTGCTGCGCGAGTCGGTCACCAACGTCGTACGCCACGCGCAGGCGCGGTCGGTGCTCATCGAGCTCGGCCCCGGCGGCATCGTCGTGACCGACGACGGCGGGGGCTGCGACGGGGTGGAGGGCAACGGCCTGCGCGGGATGCGCGAGCGGGTCACCGGCGCCGGAGGCACCCTCAGCGTCGGTCCGGCGACACCCGGCACCCGGGTGGAGGTGGCACTGCCGTGATCAGGCTGCTGCTCGCCGACGACCAGGCCCTCGTGCGCGGTGCCCTCGCCGCCCTGCTCGACCTCGAGTCCGACCTCGAGGTCGTGGCGCAGGTCGGCCGTGGCGACGAGGTGGTCGACGCCGCCCGCGCCTCGGGGGCCGAGGTCTGCCTGCTCGACATCGAGATGCCCGGGATGAACGGCATCGACGCCGCCGCGGCCGTGCGCCGTGAGCTGCCGGGGGTGCGGTCGCTGGTCGTCACGACCTTCGGCCGGCCCGGCTACGTCCGCCGCGCGATCGAGGCGGGCGCCTCGGGCTTCGTCGTCAAGGACACCCCGGCACGCCAGCTCGCCGACGCCGTACGACGCGTCCATGCCGGCCTGCGCGTCATCGACCCAGACCTCGCCGCGGAGTCGCTGGTCGACGGGCCGAGCCCGCTCACCGGCCGCGAGCGCGAGCTGCTGACCCACGCGCTCGACGGCTCACCGGTGTCCGCCATCGCCGCGCGCGTGCACCTCTCGGAGGGAACGGTGCGCAACCACCTCTCGGCCGCGATCGGCAAGACCGGCGCCACCACGCGCAGCGAGGCGGCCCGCATCGCTCAGGAGCGCGGCTGGCTATAGGTCGCGGCGCTCCTCCACGTGGGTGGTCCTCGACCGCTGGTTGTTCATCACGAGGCCGAGCACGAGCGCGAGGACGCCGGCGATCACCAGGATCCAGCCCACCGTGGTCGGGTCGACGACCTCCTGCAGCGAGTCGGGGAACTCCTTGACCGCGAAGAGCAGGATCAGGCCGAGGACGAGCAGGAGGATGCCGAGTCCGATTCCCATGACGACTCCTTCGTGTGGGGGATGCGGCCGCCGAGGTCGACGGGTGTCCCCGCAGCGTAGGGCGGCACGGCGTCGCAGGCGGGGACCCTGCCCCGCAGGGGTGAGTCAGACCGGTCCCCTACCCTTCCCTCCATGACCGATCCCGCGGCCACCGACCAGGACAGGCTCACCGCCCTCGTCGCGCTCTGGTGGGGCGCCGTCGACTCCTTCACCCGGGTGCTGGAGCACGTTGCCGACGACCAGTGGTCGACCCCGACCGACCTGCCCGGCTGGGACGTCCGGGCGGTGGCGGCCCACACCGCCCACCTCGAGGCGCTGCTGGCCGGGCGCCCGCACGAGGAGGTCGAGATCGGCGACGCGCCGCACGCGCGCGGCATGATGGGCCTCTTCACCGAGCAGGGCGTGCAGGCCCGCCGGGACGAGACCCCGGACGACCTCATCACCGAGATCCGCGAGTCGACGACCGCGCGCCACACCCAGCTGCTGGTCGATCCGCCCACCGACGCCTCGGCGCCCGCGCCCGGGGTCTTCGGCGCGATCGGCTGGACGACCGGGCTGCTGCTGCGCAACCGGCCGCTCGACGTCTGGATGCACGAGCAGGACGTGCGCCGCGCGCTCGCGATGCCGGGCAACCTCGACTGTGCGGCGGCCATCCACACCGCCGACTACCTGATGGAGAGCCTGCCCTACGTCGTCGGCAAACGGGCCCAGGCGCCCGTCGGATCCGTCGTACGGCTCGAGGTGGCCGGGCACGCGCCCGTGACCGTCGCCGTCGGTGAGGACGGGCGCGGCCGCAGCGCCACGCCCGACGACGGCGGGCCGACCGTCACGCTGGCCATGGACCGGGAGACCTTCGTGGTGCTGGCCGGTGGTCGCCGTGCGGCCGCTGCCGACGGCGTGCGCCTCACCGGCGACACGGCGCTCGGCGAGCGCGTGGTCGCCTCTCTCGGCGTCACCCCGTGACCGCCACCTGGACGACCGCCGACATCGGCGACCTGACCGGGCGCACCGCGGTCGTCACCGGGCCGACCCTCGGCGGGCTCGGCTTCCACACCGCGCTCGACCTCGCCCGCCACGGTGCCCGGGTGGTGCTCGCCGGGCGCACTCCCGACAAGCTCGGCGCCGCGGCCGAGGCGATCACGGCCGAGGTGCCCGCCGCCTCGACCGAGGTCCTGGTCGTCGACCTGTCCGACCTGGGGTCGGTTCGAGCGGCCGGTGAGGCGGCCACGGGGTTCGGACCGATCCACCTGCTCGTCAACAACGCCGGCGTCATGGCACCGCCCCTCCGCCGCACGGCTGACGGGCTGGAGTCGCAGATGGCGACCAATCACTTCGGCCCGTTCCTGCTCACCGGGCTGCTGCTCGACCAGCTCGCCGCGTCCGGCGACGGTCGCGTCGTGACGCTGTCGTCGCAGATGCACCGCGTCGCCCGGTCGGCCCCGCTCGGCGACCCACGGGTCCACCGTCGCCACAGCAGGTGGCACGTCTACGGCCAGACCAAGCTCGCCAACCTGCTGTTCACCTTCGAGCTCGACCGCAGGCTGCGACGGGCCGGCACGCCGGTGCGCGCGCTCGCCGCGCACCCGGGGCTCGCGGGCACCCACCTCGCCGTCAACGGCCAGCTCGGCACGACGCGGGGCCGACGGGCGGCGATCCTCGACGGGGCGGTCAAGCTGGTCTCGCAGTCCGCCGAGGCCGGTGCCCGGCCGACGCTGATGGCGGCGACCGCCGACCTGCCCGGGTCGACCTACGTCGGGCCGAGCGGTCCCGGCGAGGCGTCCGGTGCGCCGCAGGTCGTCGGCACCTCGCGGCTGGCGCGCGACGAGGTGGCGCAGCGACGGCTCTGGGAGACCAGCGAGGCGACGGTCGGGCTCGCCTGGCCGTCGGCGCCGGCCACGGGCGGCTAGCGGCGGTCGCGCACCCGGACCAGCCCGGACCTCGTCCCGAGGTAGGCCGCGCCGTCGCGGCCGAGCACGACGCTCGACCCGCCGCTCGCGGCGAGCAGCCCGGTGCCGGTGCGCACCTCCCAGCGTCGGCGACCGGAGTCGGCGTCGATCGCGGTGAGGTACCAGGCGCTGACCCCGGCCAGCGAAGGACGCTTCGCCCACGTGTAGAGAAGTCCGTTCGGGCGGCTCACGACGACACCCGAGGACGGCGAGACCGCCTCGTTGGTCCAGGTCACCGCGCACCCGTCGTCGGTCAGGTCCACGCGCGCCACCCCCGCGCCGGCCGTGAAGCCCAGCAGCGCGTGGCGCGACGACGCGTAGCCGGCGTCGTTCGCCACCACCACCCCGGCGCCGAGGTCGGCGAGGGTGCTGCGGGTCGCCCCCTCCCCCTTCTCGAAGACGGACTGCCGGCAGACCGTGCGGCCGTCGTCCCGCGCGAGGAACCGCACCCCCAGCCGGTCGTCGACCTCGTCCGTGACGGCGAGCGTCCCCCGGTCGAGGAGCACCGGCGCGGAACCGCTGACGCCGTCGTACTCGCTGCGCCACGTCGACTGCGGGGTGCCGTCGGGGCCCACGACGAGGCGGTGCACGGCGTCGTCGGTGACGACGTACGCGGCTCCTGCGTCGACGGCCACGTCCTGCCGGACCTCCTCGCCCAGGTCGACCACACCCACGTGGCCGCTCGCGGGGTCCACCGTTCCGACGAGACCGCCTGCCGAGACCCACCAGATGCGGCCCGACCAGTCGGGCGCGACGGAGACGAGGCAGTCGCGGTAGGGGACGTAGGGCTTGAGGTCCCAGCTGTCGTCGGTCTCGAGGTCGGGCTCGCCCTCCAGGGACGTCCGTACGGCCAGCACCCGGCGATCACCCGTGCCGACCACGGCCCGTTCGGCGTCGTCGAGGTAGAAGGACTCGCCGTCGCACGGTGAGTCCTCCGCCAGGTCGGGGAGGTCCTGCGACGCCCCCGGGCGCAGGGTCTGGGGTTCGATGACCCGCAGGACGCGGCTGTCGCCGGCGGCGCAGAGCGCGACGAGGAGACCGATCGCCGTCTGGTCGATCCGACCGCACCGCTGGAGGCCGAACCACGCCGTGTCGACCTCCGGCTGGTGCCCGAGCGGTCCCGGGCGGTCGGCCGCGTCGCCGGTGGAGCGGTGGGGGTTGGGCGGGACCTCCTCGGCCGGCACCTGGTGCGGCGAGGCCGGCCGACCGACGTACGACGGACCGGCCCAGGCTCCCGGCGCGGGCGGGATCGGCAGCCAGCCGTCCGGGACGACCACCACCAGGAGCCCGGCGACCGCGGCCGTCGCGGCCGCCCAGGTCACCACGCGACGGCTGACGTGGGCACGGTCCCGGACCCACCACCGGACCCGCGGCACGGCGAGCAGCGCGGCAGCGAGGACCAGGACCACAGGTCCCTGGGCGATCCACAGCAGCAGGAGCGCGCCGACCAGCCAGACCACCGGGCGACTCTAGGTGAGTCCCACCCGTGACACCGGGAGGCGCATCGAGGTGACCCCGATGCGTCGGTCACATCGTCAGTCGACGGACGGGCGCGGCAGCGGCGCGGTCACGGTGATCTCGGCGAACGACCCGTGCCCGCCCCCGCTGCGCAGGAAGACGCGCGAGCGCCGCGGCGCCGGCACGCGGGAGCGCGGGGCCTCGTGGATCGGGATGACGTCGGCGTCGGGGCCGTCGCCCATCCCGGCGTCGGGCCTGGCGACCAGCGAGCCGGTGAACTGCTCGAGCGACTTGATGCGGCCGGTGAGATCGATCCCCTGGGCGTCTCGGTGCTTCATCGGCGGACTCCTTCTGTCTCCACCTGACGGCCCCCCACGGACCGCCTGTCGAGGACACTAGGAGCGGCGTGACCGGACTTCCTTTACTCATGGAAGTCTGGGAGAAGCCTTCGGTAGACGGTCCAGACCAGAGGTCCCGAGACCCTCGGAACCTTGACCGGCGCTCCGGGAGCGGATGCGTCCGAGGCACTGTGCAGGCAGTTCGCGCATCCGCCCGCGACCGCCACGCCCAGCCGCACGCCGCGGGCCGCGAACTGCCTGCATGGTGTTCGGGCCGGTGGGTCCGGGACGCACGAGGGCCGGAGGGCCCGACTCTCGTCGGACGACCTCCGGCCCTGACCGGCAATCCCCTGTGCTGTCGGTCTCGCGTTGTTCAGGCGACCGGCGTGCGCACCGTGGACCCCCCGTCCACGGCGGCTCGCGGCCTCGGCACCGACGGCCGCGCCTCAGCGCTGACGTCGGACCCCGGCTCCCCCACGGAGCCGATGCGGATCATCGGGCCACGCCCGACGTGCTGGTCACCCTGGTGGTGCTCGTGGTCATCTCGTTCTCCCCATGTCGAGTGCTCACGACAAGAAGGATGCTCCTGCGGCCGTCCTGATACATCAGTGTTTCTACCGAGGTCCAGACCAGTGGGGATCGTGGGGTCAGCGCACCTTCCCGAGCTTGAAGGTCACCACCTTGGTGGCGCCGCCGGCGGCGAGCTTGACCTTGACCTTGAGCGCCTTGCCCTTCAGCTTGCGGGTGACCTTCAGGTTGGACTTGGTGGCCTTCTTGATCTTCTTCGAGCCGGCGTACCACTGGAACGAGTAGCGCACGCGGGTCCGCAGCTCGGTCACGGTGTTGGTCACCTTGACCGTCTTGCCCACGACCGGCTTGCCCTTGACCTTGAGCCCCTTCGCGAGGGCGGCGAGCTGCTCGGGAAGGGCGGGCGTCGCCGGGACGGTCGGCGCCGGGACCGGCGCGGTCGGCGCCGGGACAGGCGCGGCGGGCGGCGGAGGCGTCTGGGACTGCGGGAGGGCGAGCGCGGCGTTGTGGCCCGTCGACGTGGCGCCGGCGGCGACGGTGATGTCGTCGGCCAGGGCGAGGGTGGGCTTGTCGTTCCAGAACTCGGTCACCAGGCGGCCGTAGTCGTCCTCGAACGCGAGGCGGTAGGTGCCGCCGGCGAGGCCGCGGATGGAGTAGGTGCCGTCCGTCTCGACGTAGGAACCGCCGGCGTACTCCCACTGGCCGTCGACCTTCTCGAGGGCCGAGACCCACACCCAGTCGACCGCGGTGGGCCCGGAGACGGTGCCGGTGATCTCGGCGGCAAGGGCGAGCTCGGCGTCGCGCCCGGTGACGACCTGCCCGGCCGTCACGGTGACCGGCGTGGCGTCCTGGAACCTCACGGCGTCGTCCCAGAACTCGGGGACGTGCTCGCCGGAGAAGTCGTAGAACCCGATGACGTACTGGCCGGCGGGAAGTCCCACGAGCTCGTAAGAACCGTTGGCGTCGGTGTCGGCCTCGGCGTAGGCGTCCTCGTCCGTCGTGCTCTGGGCGAACACCCAGACGTCCTGCAACGGGCCGGTCGATCCGGTCACGACGCCGCTCACGCGGCCACCCGGGGCCAGCTCGGCGTCCTTGCCGGACACGGTCGTCCCGGCCTGCACCGGGATCTGTGTGGCGGCCGACAGCGTCGCGACGTCGTCGTAGAACTCGGTGAGGTGGCCCGACTCGAGATCGCGGAAGCGCAGCCGGAAGCTGCCGGTGGGCAGCCCGCCGACGGAGTAGTTGCCGTGCTCGTCCGTGGTCGCGGAGGCGAACCAGTCCCAGCTGTCCTCTGCGTCAGCGGCGTAGGCCGCCACACGGACACCGGCGAGCGCGCCGTCCGCGCCCGTCACCGTGCCGGTGATCTCGCCGCCGCGCTCGAGCTGGGCGTCCTTGCCGGCGGTGACCTGGTCCTCCCGGACGACGACGTCCTGGGCGGTCGCGACGGTCGCGGCGCCGTCCCAGAACTCGGGGAGGTAGGTGCTGCCATTGTCGGCGAAGCCGATGCGGTAGGTGCCGGCGGACAGGCCGCCGAGGTCGTAGGTCCCGTCGGCAGCGGTCCAGGTCTCAGCCAGGACGTCGTAGCTGGTGGTGGTCCACGGGTAGGCATGGCGGTACGCCGTGACTGCGGCGTCGGCGAGCGGCTGACCGCCGTCGCCGGTCACGGTGCCAGTGACGTGGCCGGCTCGCGTCACCATGACCGAGACGCCGGTGCGGTTCTCCCCGGGAGCAAGGACCAGGGTGCTCGCGGTGTCCATCGTGCCTCCGTTGGACCAGTACTCGGTGACGTGGTCGCCCGCGGGGTCCACGAAGCGGAGGCGGTAGGCACCAGCTTCGACGTCGGTGAACTGGTAGCTGCCAGTCGCGTCGGTCTCGGTGGTGTCGACGTCGTACCAGTCCCCGAAGTCCTCGGCGTAGAGAGTGACCTCGGCCCCCGGGATGGGGGCACCGCCGGTGACCAGCATCTGGCCGCTGATGCTGCCAAGGGCGGCAGCGGCGGTGCCGGTGGAGGCGGGTACGACGGTGCCCACGAGGGCGAGGACGAGCCCCAGCAGGAGGAGCAGGGCTGAGCGCAGGCGATGCATGACGACCTTTCCGAGTGCCCTGCCGACGCAGGGGCGTTGGCCCGGATCCTAGGTCGCCGTCAAGGACTCCGTGACAGGAACGATCACATCGGTCCCCATGGGACGTGTCACGCGGCCTTCGTCATGGCCCGGGCCTCGCTCTCGAGCTTGCGCCCGAGCAGGCGGCGGGTGCGGCGGTCGCCGGTGGCCATCTTGTAGAGGATGGCGAGCTGCTGGGGCGCGTTCTTCGTGCTCGTGGTCGCGAGCCAGCCGTTGGGCAGGGACAGGCGGATGACCTTGTGCCAGGCGGAGGCGACCTGCGGGACCATCGGCCGCGCGCAGTAGGTGAGGTCGTACTTGTCGAAGAGGGCCTTCACCTTGGGCGCGATCTCGGCGTAGCGGTTGGACGGCAGGTCCGGGAAGAGGTGGTGCTCGATCTGGTGGGACAGGTTGCCGGTCATCAGGTGGAGGAACTTCGAGCCGGAGATGTTCGCGCTGCCGAGCATCTGCCGGACGTACCACTCGCCCTTGGTCTCGCCCTCGATCGAGCGCTTCTCGAAGGTCTCGACGCCCTCGGGGAAGTGGCCGCAGAGGATGACCGAGTTGGACCACAGGTTGCGCACGACGTTGGCGGTGAAGTTGGCCGCGAGGGTCGGCAGGAAGGAGCCGGTCGGGATCGACAGCGCCGGGTGGACGACGTAGTCCTTGGTGGCCTGCTTGCGGATCTTGCCGAGCACGGCCTTGGCGCGGCGGCGGAACTCGGGGTCCTTGGTCTGCTTCTTCTTGATCACCGCGCCGAGCTCGAGGTCGTAGGCGGCGATGCCGTACTCGAAGAAGAGCGCGTTGATGAAGCAGAACAGCGGCTGGGCGAGCGAGGCCGGGGTCCAGGTCTGGTCCTCGTCGACGCGCATGATCCCGTAGCCGAGGTCGTTGTCCTTGCCGATGACGTTGGTGTAGGTGTGGTGGAGCTCGTTGTGGCTGTGCTTCCACTGCTCGGCGGGCGAGGCCATGTCCCACTCCCAGGTCGAGGAGTGGATCTTGGGGTCGCGCATCCAGTCCCACTGGCCGTGGAGGATGTTGTGGCCGATCTCCATGTTGTCGAGGATCTTGGAGATGCTCAGGCCGGCAGTGCCGAGGATCCAGGCCGGCGGGAACGCGCTGAACAGGAGCACCGCGCGCGAGCCGAGCTCGATCTTGCGCTGGGTGTCGATGACCCGCCGGATGTACGCCGCGTCGCTGGCGCCGCGGTCGTCGAGGACGTCCTGGCGGATGGCGTCGAGCTCGATGCCGATCTGCTCGATGTCGGCCTCGGTGAGGTGGGCGATCGGGTTGGTCTGGCCGAGGACGGCCTTCTTCTGGATCGTGGTCATGTCGATCTCCTGGGGGTGTCGTGGAGGTCAGGCGTTCAGTGGTCGATGTGGCACGGGCCGGCGGCGGCGTTGATGCAGGTCTGCACCTTGATGTCGCCGGTCTCGCCGGGCACGGCGGTGGTGATGGCGCCGTTGCGGAGGTCGCGCACGCTGCCCTCGCGCAGCGGGATGACGCAGCCCATGCAGATGCCCATCCGGCAGCCGCTCGGCATCAGCATCCCGGCGTCCTCGGCGGCGTCGAGGATGGGCGTCGCGCCGTCGAGGTCGAGCGTGGTGCCCGAGCTGAAGGTGACGGTGCCGCCGTCGCCGGGCTCGACGCGGGCGGTGCGGAACTGCTCGGTGGTGAGGCTCAGGCCGGCGTCGTCGTGGTGCGCGGCGAGCGCGTCGAGGAGACCCGCCGGCCCGCAGGCGAGGGTCTGGCGCTCGGCGAGGTCGGGGACGAGCGCGGCGAGGTGGTCGACGTCGAGGACGCCGTGCTCGTCGTCGTAGCGCGCGACGAGGCGGATCGCGCCCGCGGCGTCGAGCGCCTCGAGGTCGCGGATGAAGATGGAGTCGGGGTGGCTCGGTGCGACGTGGACGACCACGATGTCGTGGTCGGCGCTGCGCGTGGGCCGGAGCACTCCCTCGTCGGTGCTGGGGAAGAGGTTGCGCAGCATGCCGATCACCGGCGTGATGCCCGACCCGGCGGTGACCATGAGGAACTTGCCGCCGTCGGGCGGGAGCACGAACTCGCCTGCCGCCTGCTCGAGGTGGACGAGGGTGCCGGGTCGCGCCTCGTGCACGAGGTGGTTGCTGACCAGGCCGTCGGGGACGGCCTTGACGGTGATGGAGATGCGGCCGTCGCGGCGGGGGCCGTGGGTGAGCGAGTACGCGCGCCACTGGCGTACGCCGTCGACGTCGATGCCGATGCGGAGGTACTGACCGGGCACGTGGCCCGCCCAGTCGGCGCCGGGACGGATGACGATGGTCGCGGCGTCGGCGGTCTCGGGGTGCACCGACTCGATGCGTCCGCGCAGGTCGGCGCCGGAGCGCAGGGGCGCGAAGAGGTCCATGAAGTCGGCCGGCAGGTAGGGCGTGGTGGCGGCCTCGGCGACGCGGACGAGCTGGTCGCCCAGTCGCCTGCCGCGCGTGGCGCCGCGTGCCGGCGGCTCGAGAGTCGTGCTCATGACATCAAATCTCGCCGATCCGGCGGCGTTCTTCCTGCTCCCCGCACGTGAATCGGGACTAGACTCTTGTTCGTCGCGAACAAAACGGACCTCAGGAGTCACGATGGCCACGCGTGACGTGCGCCCCGCCACACAAATGAAGACCGTCGTCAGCCTGGACCCGGCCGTGGCCGAGGCGCTGCGGGCGCGGCTCGCCGACGTCGCGGACCGGGTCGTCCTCACCATCATCGACGAGGTGCCCAGCTATGCCGGCGCGTTCAGCGGGCGGATGGGCGAGGTGATCCGCAACGCCGTCCAGCTCGCGCTCGGCGGCTTCCTCACCCTGGCGACCCGGCAGGACGGCAAGGCGCCCCCGAAGGCGCCGGCGATCGAGGGGGCCTACCAGCTGGGGCGTGGCGAGGCCCGGAGCGGTCGGACCGTCGAGGCGCTGCTCGCGGCCTACCGGGTCGGCGCCCGCACGTCGTGGCGCGACATGGCCGACGCCGCGGTCGAGGCCGGGATCGGCGCCGAGCAGCTCGCGCGCTTCGCGGAGCTGGTCTTCGCCTACATCGACGAGCTGTCCGCCGCGTCGGTCGCCGGGCACACCGACGAGCTCGAGAGCAGCGGCCGCGTCCGGCAGCGCAACCTCGAGCGCCTCGCGCGCGCCCTGCTCACCGGCGCACCTGCCGACGCTGTCGGCACCGCCGCCGAGCGCGCCGACTGGGAGCCGCCCGGCGCGCTGACGGCCGTGGTGCTGCCGGAGTCGCAGGTCTCCCACGCGCTGACCGCGCTCGACCCGCGCACGCTCCAGCCCACCGACGACGTGGTCGGGCTGCCCGAGGGACACGCCCTCCTGCTCGTGCCGAGCACCGGGTCGGCGACGGCCCGGCGCACCCTGCTGCAGTCGCTGCGGGGCACGGACGCCGTCGTCGGCCCGGGTGTGACCTGGCTCGAGGCGTCGGCGTCGTACCGCCGGGCCCTGCGGTGCGCGGCGCTCGACATCGAGGGCCTCGTCGACTCCGAGGAGCACCTCGCCGCGCTCGTGCTCGCAGCCGACCCCGCTGCCCGCGACGACCTGCGGGCACGGGTGCTCGCGCCGCTCGCCGACCTGCGCCCCTCGACGGCCGAGAAGCTCACCGACACCCTCCGCAGCTGGCTGCTCCACCACGGCCGGCGCGACGCCGTCGCGGAGGAGCTCTTCGTCCACGCCCAGACCGTCCGCTACCGCGTCGGCCAGCTCAGGGAGATCTACGGCGACCGCCTCGAGGACCCGGCCTTCGTCCTCGACGCGACGCTCGCGCTGGCCTGACCACCGCTGGACGACCCGGGGCAGGCTCAGGGATGGGTGTACGCCGCCGCGCCGGCGACCCAGGTCCCGACGACCTGGTCGGCGAAGGACCGCAGCCGCCGGGCGTGCTCGCGGTCCGATGCCCCGTCGAGCGGGTCGGCGTCGAGGAGCACCAGGTCGGCCGGGTGCCCGGCCGCGACCGTGCCCCAGCCGTCGGTCGATGCGGCGAGCGCCTCGCGGGCGGTGATCGACTGCTCGGGGTGCCACGGCTCGCGGTCGTCGCCCGAGCGGTGGACCGCGCTGGCGATGGCCAGCCACGGATCGAGCGGGGAGACCGGGGCGTCGGAGCCGAGGACGACGTCGACGCCGTCGTCGAGCATCCACCGCAGCGGGAAGCAGCGCTCCGCCCGGCCGGGCCACAGCCGCTCGGTGACGTCGCGGTCGTCGAGGAGGTGGGCGGGCTGCACGCTCGCGCGGACGCCGAGGCGAGCCATGCGGCGTACGTCGTCGCGCGTCGTGAGCTGCACGTGCTCGATGCCGCCGCGGGCACCGGTGTCCTCGAAGGCGGCGAGCGCCTCGGTAACCGCACGGTCGCCGATGGCGTGCACGGCGACCTCGAGCCCGCCGGCCGCGGCCCGGGCCAGCAGGGCCCGGAGCTCGTCGGGGCTCTGGTTGGGCTGGCCCTCCTCGAAGCCGGGGACGGCCTTCTCCGCGTAGGGCTCGCAGCACCACGCGGTGCGGGTGTTGAGCGAGCCGTCGCTGATGATCTTGAGCGGCCCCATCGTCAGGCGGGGGTCGTCGGCGAGCGGGTCGCCCGAGCGCAGGCCGCGGGCGAGGACGTCGTCGAGCCCGTCGGCGTAGCAGGCGTGGCGGATCCGCAGCAGGTCGGCGCCGCCGCCCCACCGCTCGACCCAGTCGGCGACCCCGCCGCTGAACTCCAGGTCCACCAGCCCCACCACGCCCTGCGCGGCCGCGGCCTCCATGGAGCGGCGGTAGGCGTCGGGACCGGTGCCGTCCTGGCCGAGCACCGACGCCAGCCGGCCGTAGGCCATGAACCACTCGGCCTCGCTGACCACGCTGTCGCGGATCGGCAGGGCGAGTGCGTGGAGCGCGATCGTGTTGAGCCAGCCGTGGTGGCCGTCGCCGGCGATCAGCACGATCGGCTGGTCGGTGACGATGGCGTCGAGGTCGGAGACCGTGGGGTTGTCGGGCCACGCGGTCGGGCGGTGCCCCCACCCGATGACGGGCAGGTCGGGCCACTCCTCGATCCGCCGCCGCACGAGCGCGACGGCCTCGGCGCTGGAGCGGGCGGGACCGAGGTCGAGCCGCGCGGACGCGAGCGTCCACTGGCCGAGGTGGACGTGCTGGTCCCAGAGGCCCGGCATCAGCCATCGCCCGCCGGCGTCGTACGACGTCTCGTCCCCGCCCAGCGACGGTCCGACCTCCACCACGCGGGCGCCGTCGAGGCGTACGTCGACGGGTCCCGGGACGGCCTCGGTGACGGCGACGAGGCGGGCGTTGCGGATCAGCACGGGGCCACCGTAGGAGGTCGCGCTCACCGCTCGACCGCGACCCCGCCCACCCACACCGCGACGGGTCGCGACAGTGCGCCCACGTCGGCCGCGACGTCGCCGTCGACGACCAGCAGGTCGGCGAGGCGGCCGGGCGCGAGGCGGCCGGCCTCGATGCCGCAGTCGTCGGCGGCCACCGAGGTCGCGGTCGCGAGCGCCTCGTCCACCGGCCACCCGCCCCGGACCAGCTCGGCGACCGAGCTCCACAGGTGGCCGTGCGGCTTGGCGGGCATCGCCCCGGCGTCGAGACCGGAGACCACGCGGATGCCGTGCTCGCGCAGGCGGACCGAGTTGGCGGCGACCCGGGCGAAGTGCTCGTCGCGGTCGGTGATCCCGATGCGCTCGAGCATCTCGAGGATGTGCGGCGGCATCGCCGACACGGGCAGGAAGCGGGAGGGGTCGTTGCCCAGGGTCGGGCACACCGTGGTCCCGGCGGCCGCGACCCGGGCCAGCAGCTCGGACGGAGGTGTCGCACCGGCCTCGCCCAGGCACGTGAAGTGCTCGAGACCGTCGACCCCGGCGTCGACCGCGACCTCGGCCCCGGCGACCGAGTGGGTGTGGGCCAGGACCCGGAGGCCCGCCTCGTGGGCGGCGCGCACCATGTGCCGCAGCGGCCCCACCTCGAACTGGGCGCCCAGCTGGTCGCTGCCGGGCGTCAGGAAGCCGCCGCTCGCCATCACCTTCACCACGTCGACGCCCCGCTCGACGCGTTCCGCGACCGCGCTGTCGAGCGTCCGGGGATCGTCGGGGTCCACCTCGCCACCGAGGAAGTGGCAGTGCCCGAGCGGGATCGTGATCGGCGGGCCGGCGGCCACCACCCGCGGCAGCCCCTCGCCCTCGCGGCCGCGGTGCGCGAGGGCGAGGTAGCCGACGTCGCCGAGGTCGCGGACGCTGGTCACTCCTGCCGCGACCTGCGCACGCAGGGAGGCAGTCACCACCTCGTCCACCGCCTCGGGCGCGGCCGCGCCGGCCCACTCGAGGCTCCCCGGTGTCCCGGGGAAGGCACCCGATGCGACGAGGTGGACGTGGCAGTCGACCAGCCCGGGCAGGAGCGTGCCCTCGACGTCGGTGACCGGTACGTCGTCCGGCACGCGGAGGGCGGCGGGCTCCACCCCGACGACCCGATCACCCTCGACGAGCACCGTCGCGCCGCCGGGCACGAACCGCTCCCCGTCGAACGCACGCCCTGCCCGCACCGCCCACCGAGTGGCCATCTCCCGATGGTGCTCCCGGCGGGCCGCTGGCGCACCGGCGCGGCTTTCTGGACCAGACCACCCGGCTGACATGATGAGGGCGTGGAGTGGCGGGGGCCTGCGGTACTGGTCGCGCTCCTGGCGATCGGGGCCGGGGGCGGCTACGCCGCGTCTGCACAGAGCCGGGACGGCTCCATCGGCTCGGGCGTGCCGACGCCCGTGCCCGCGCGGGCACCGGAGATGCCGGTCGAGGCACCCCAGCCCCCCGTCCCGGACCCGACCGACCCGCCGCTGCAGCCCGGCATCGCGCTGGCGCCGCAGAAGGTCGGCACGGGGAAGTTCGAGATCACGTTCCCCGCACCCGTCGGGTGGAGCACCAACGCCAACGCCAGCAACGAGTGGAAGTGGAAGCAGCCCGGCACGTCCAACAACACCTACGTGATGCGGATCGAGCAGATCAACAGCCAGGACATCACGATCGAGGACGCCATCAACATCCGGATCGAGCGGCTGCGCGCGGAGCAGGACGACGTGGTCATCGTGGACCGCGGTGCGGAGACGCTGGAGTACACCTATCGCAGCAACGAGGGCAACGCCCGGCACAGCTTCATGCGCTGGCTCGACCTCGACGCGAGCGGCCAGGCCGACGTCGAGATCGTCGTCCACGGTCGCGAGCGGGACGTCGCCGGCACCCGCGACCTCATCCGCCGGGTGGCCGACGGCATGGAGGGCGCCGGCGGTGGGCCTGTCGGGTGAGCCCACCCCCACGGGCTAGGTTGGCGCCGTGAACTGGCGGGGGACGGCAGTGCTCGCGCTGCTGCTCGCCATCGGGGTCGCGGCGGGGTTCGGCGCGTCCTGGGTGCTCGGCGAGAACCCGTCGGGCGAGGGCACCGCAGCACCGGTGCCCGCCTCCCCCAGCCTGCCGGTCGACCCCGTCCCCGAGCTGCTGCCGGACCCTCCGACGCCACCGCTGGAGGAGGGGATCCCGCTGGTGCCCCAGTCCGTCGGTGCCGGCGACTTCCGGATGACGCTGCCGGTGCCGAAGGGCTGGTCGTTCTCCGAGAACTCGCTCAACGAGTGGCAGTGGCGCCCGCCCGACCAACCGGACTTCGGCTACGTCCTGCGGGTCGAGCAGGTGCTGAGCAACCGGCGGTCGATCGAGTGGACCCTCGACCGACGGGTCGACGAGCTGCGCGAGGACGAGAGCAACGTCGAGGTGCTCGGCCAGACCAGGGACAGCCTGCACTTCTCGTTCATCACCTCGAACCACCTGCGGCACGGCTACCTGCGGTGGCTCGACCTGACCGGCTCCGACAACGCCCAGGTGGAGATCGCCGTCACCGGCCGCGAGGTCGACGACCCCGGCATGGCCAGCCTGGTCGCGCGGGTCGGGTCGGGCATCCGGCTCGGCTGACCGGCGCGTCAGACGCCCGACGCCCGCACGGAGTCGAGCACCCGGTTGGCAGTGGCCCGGTCGTCGGCGCGGATCTGGATCCAGAGCAGCTGGTTCTGGTTGACGCGGACGATGCGCTCGACCATGAGGTCGACGCCGGGACAACCGCTGAAGAAGACGGTCATGAGCTGGTCACCCTCCTTCTCGTCGAAGTAGGGGCCGCGCTGGACCGGGCACGCGGCGTGGCCCGGCACGCGGGAGGGCAGCTTGTCGCCCGGGAGGAGGGCGACGAACACGCCCTCGCCGGGCTCGTCGTCGGAGTTCCACCCCGACCGGGCGCCGGCCGCGACGGATGCCTGCTCGGGCCGGTCGTCGAAGGGGACCCACTGCTCGGGATCGACCTGCTTGGTCCAGGACTCGGGCACGGTCACGAAGATCGTGCCGGTCACGTCCTCGACCGTGCGCTCGGAGGGCCCGCTGCGCTCGAGCGCCCACCCGGCGCCGGTCCCCGTCACCAGGGCCAGGACGGCGGCGGCGACCCACGGCCAGCGCCGGTGGCGCCGCCCCGACGACCTGGTCGCCGGCGGGTCGCTCGCCGGACCCGTCCTCGTGCCGGTCGCCGGGCCGGCCGTCTCGGTGCTGGCGGACGCGCGGGTGAGGTCGGGGTCGGGCGGGGTCCAGGCCGGCGGTGCCTCGTCGACGGGCTCGCCGACGGCCTCCACCAGCGCGGCGGTGAACGCCGCGACGTCGGGGAAACGGTCCTCACGGTCCTTGGCCAGCCCGCGGAGGACCACCGCCTCCACGGCGGGCTCGTCGATCCCCATCGGCGGAGGCGGCGCCGGGTTCTCGGCGGCCGTGAGGCTGTTGTGGGAGTAGGGCTGGCGACCGGTCAGCAGGTGGTAGCTCAGCGCGGCGAGCGAGAACTGGTCGGCCCGTGGGTCGAGCCCTTCACCCAGGGCCTGCTCGGGCGCGACGTAGGAGGGCGTGCCGCCGGCCATCGTGAGCCGCGAGGACATGTCCATCGCCTTGCCGAGGCCGAGGTCGCCGAGCATCGCCACGATGTGCGCGCCGCGGCCGTTCTCCACGGTGCGGAACAGCACGTTGGCCGGCTTCACGTCCCGGTGCAGCACGCCGCGGTCGTGGAGGGCGGTGAGCCCGCGACCGACCTGGGTGATCACCGACACCGCCTGCGACCGCGTCAGCGGCGAGAGCTCGACGAGGTCGGCCAGCGTGCCCTGGTCGGCGTACGCCATCACGAGGTACGGGCGTTCGTCCTCCAGCTCACCGGCGTCGTAGACCGTCACGACGTGGGGCGACTCCACCTTGCGGAGGAAGCGGCCCTCCTCGAGGAAGCGCTGGCGGATGTGGTGGTCGCCGGCCCAGTTGTCGGCGAGGACCTTGATGGCGACCGCGCTGTCGAGGTGCTCGTCGTAGGCCAGCCAGACGGTCGCGAACGCTCCCGACCCGATGCGACGGCGCACCGGGTAACGACCGAGACGAGAGGGAGCGGACACCCGGGCATTATCGTGCAGGCGTGGACTATTCGGGGGACCCGGGCGACGCGTTGGCGCCGGACGACATCGACGAGCTGGCGCGGCGCGCCCAGGACGGCGACCGTGAGGCGCTCGAGCTGCTGCTCGCGGCGGTGCGCCCCCGGGTGCTCAACATCTGCCGCGGGGTGCTCCCCTACTCCGGCGACGCGGAGGACGCGTGCCAGGAGGCGATGCTCAACGCCGCCACCAAGATCGCCTCGTGGGGCGGCCGCGGGCGGTTCACCACGTGGCTGCACATCGTGTCGGTCAACAGCGCGCGCACGACGTACCGCCGGCTGAAGAACCTCGCCACGCCGACCGACTTCGAGGACGGCGCCCACGACCGTCCCGACCCCCGCACCACCAGCGTCATCGCCGGCACCCGGCTCGACCTGCTCGAGGCCATGGACACGATCGAGAAGGACCACCCGCAGTACGTCGAGCCGCTGCTGCTGCGCGACGTCTACGGGCTGCCCTACGACGAGATCGCCACGCTGGTCGACGCGCCGCTGGGCACCGTCAAGGCGCAGATCCACCACGGCCGCAAGCTCGCCCGGCCGCTGCTGCGCGGTGAGCGGTGACGCACCTCCGCCTTCGCGCGGTGCTGGCGACGACCCTGTCGCTGACCTTCCTGGCCGGACTGGCCGGCTGCTCGGGCGGGGCCGACGCTCCCGAGGACCGGGCCGACACACCGTCGGCTGCGCCGTCGGACGGTGAGGCGTCCGGCAGCGAGGCGCCCGCCGCGTCCGACCCCGGCTCCGGGCCGGTGGTGAGCGAGCCGGTGGAGCCCGACCTCGACCTCGCCGTCTCGTCGCCTCGCGAGGACAGCGTCTACCCCGCGGTCGGCGACCCCCGGGTGGACGCGCTCCACTACGCGCTCGACCTCACCTGGGACCCCGACGCGAAGCACCTGAAGGGCGCGGCGGTCGTCACCTTCCGCGCCGCCCGCACCGCACGACGCTTCCAGCTCGACCTCGGGGCGCCCCTCACCGTCGGACGCGTCGAGCTCGACGGGGAGCCGATCGGCTTCGCCCGACGCGGCAAGGACCTCGTGCTGAAGGCGCCGATCCGCAAGGACCAGCGCTACGAGCTCAGCCTCGACTACGTCGGCACGCCCGAGCCCGCACCCGCCCCGACCACCCGCAGCGACTTCAGCACGACCGGCTTCACGGTGACCCGCACCGGCGAGGTGTGGACGATGCAGGAGCCCTACGGCGCCTACACCTGGTACCCCGTCAACGACCAGCCGGCGGACAAGGCGCTCTACGACGTCACCGTCCACGCCCCGCCGCGGTGGACCGGCATCTCCAACGGCGAGCTCACCGGGCTGACCCGCGACGCGCAGGGCACGACGACCTCGTGGCAGCTCGACGAGCCGGCGTCGTCGTACCTCGTCACGCTCGCGATCGGCCGCTACGCCCACAGCAGCAACACCACGGACGGTGGCCTGCGGGTGGACTACTGGACGCCGAGCCGGATGACGCGATCCCTCGACTCGATCCGGACGGCGGCCGACACGGTCGACTGGGTCGAGTCCCGGCTCGGCGACTACCCCTTCGACTCCCTCGGGCTCGTGGTGACCGCCTCGCAGAGCGCGATGGAGACCCAGACGATGGTCACCCTGGGCACCAACGACTACGTCCTCTCGCCCCAGGTGGTCGCGCACGAGATCGTGCACCAGTGGTACGGCGACCAGGTCTCGCCGTCGGACTGGCGTGACGTGTGGCTCAACGAGGGCATGACGATGCTGCTGCAGTGGGTCTACGAGGACGAGCACGACATCCGGCCGCTGCGCCAGAACCTGCGCACCGCCCGGGCCGCCGACCAGGAGCTGCGTGACGCGTACGGCCTGCCCGGCGCCTACGACCCGACCCAGTTCGGCAGCACCAACATCTACTACACGCCTGCGCTGATGTGGAACGAGCTGCGCGAGGAGCTCGGTGACGACGAGTTCTACGCCATCGCGCGCTCCTGGCTGGCCGACAACGACAACACCTCCGTGTCGCGCGAGCAGGTCTACGACCACTGGGAGGAGGAGACCGGCCGCGAGCTGTCGGCGTTCTTCGACCGCTGGATCATGGGCCGGCGGACGCCGGCGCCCGGCGTGCCGGAGGACTGAGCAGGTGGGCGCCGCCCCGGTCGTGCGGAGCGGCGCCTCCGCTACTTCACCTTCTTGGCCGCCGAGGTCTTTACGACCGTCGCGAGGCCGGCCTTGGCGTAGGTCACCCGCACGCTCACCTTCGTCCCCTTGTCCTTCGAGGTCAGCTTGTAGGAGGCCTTCGTGGCCTTCTTGATGGCCTTGCCGTTGCGCAGCCACTGGTACTTCACCGTGACCCCTGCGGGGGAGACGGTCCCGACGACGGCCTTTACCGTCCTGCCCACCTTGTAGGTCCCGCTCACCTTCGGCGTCGGGCACGTGATGACGGCCGGCGCGGGGGCGGGCGGAGGCGGTGGGACCGGCGTCGGGATCGGAGCCGGCGGGGGCGGCGGGGGCGGCGGGGGCGGCGGCGTGACCACCACCGCTGCGACAGCGGACGTCTGCGCCGATGTCGCGCTGGCACTCGTCCACCCGGCCTTCGACGCCGTCACCCGCACCGACAGCCTCCTCCCGACGTCACCCGTTACCGGCGTGTAGCCACTGGACGTCGCCCCCGCGATCGCGGTGCCGTCGGCCAGCCACTGGTAGGCGAACGTGGCATCGGCCGGCGTCCAGGTGCCGGGCGTGGCCGCCAGGGCCTCGCCGACCGTCGGCGTGCTGTCGCTGATCGCTGGCGCGACGGTGTTGTAGGCGGTCGTGGTCTCCACCACCGCGGCGGTCTCGGCCGAGGTGGCCGAGCCGGGCAGGTGCTCGGCCCTCGTCCCGGTGACCCGGACGGACAGCTTCTTGCCGAGCTGCCCCGCCGGGACCTGGAAGGTCTTCGAGGTGGCCCCGGCGATGTCGGTGCCGTCCGAGCGCCACTGGTAGGCGAACGAGACGCCGTCCGGAGTCCACGTGCCGTCGCCGACCGTCAGCACCTGGCCGACCTCCGGGGTGGTGTCGCTGACGGTCGGCAGCGCGGTGTTGGTCACCTGGGGCTGCGGCGCGACCGCGGTGGTGGCGGCCGACGTGGCGCTCGCGGTCACGAAGCCGGCCCTCGACGCCGTCACCCTCACGGACAGCACCTTGCCCAGGTCGCCCGCCGCCACCGTGTACGCCGCCGTGGTGGCACCCGCGATGGGCGTGCCGCCGGCCAGCCACTGGTAGGCGTACGTGCCGTCGGACGGCGTCCAGGTGCCGGGCGTCGCGGTGAGCGACTGGGCCACCGCGGGCGTCGAGTCACTGATGGTCGGAGGCGCCGTGTTGCTCATCGTCGGCGGTGTCGGGACGGCCGTGGTGGCCGCGGACGTGGCGCTCACGCTGGTGAACCCCGCCTTGCTCGCGGTCACCCGGACGGCGAGCGTCTTCCCGACGTCGGCGGACGCCACCGTGTAGCTGCTGGTCGTCGCCCCCGCGATCGGCGTGCCGCCGGCGAGCCATTGGTAGGCGTACGTGCCGTCTGAGGGTGTCCACGTGCCCGCGGTCGCCGTGAGAGCCTGGCCCACCTCGGGGGTGGTGTCGCTGATCGTCGGCAGCGCGGTGTTGACCATCGGCGGCGCATCGGGCGGACCGACGACCAGGTCGTTCGGCACGGGCGTGCTGCTCGCCCGGGTCGCCGGGACGGTGACGGCGCTGCCCGCCGACGGCGAGAGCGTGCCTGCGCCGTCGTACCACGACGTGGTGTCGCCGCAGCCGCCTCCGACCACCCGGAGCAGGTAGTCGCCGGTGGTGAGCCCGGGGACGACGAACGCGCCGTCCGCGCCTGAGGGACGCGACTGGCGCGTGACCCGCGACCCGTCGCCGGAGTAGGCGGTCACGACGCAGCCGGCGACGGGGTTCGACGAGGTGTCCCGCACGCGACCGGTCAGGCGGCCGCCCTCGACCAGGACCGCGCTGACCCCGGTCTGGGTGGCGGCGGCCGCGAGGGTGAACGTCTGCGACGACGCGACGCCGAGGTGCTCCGCCCTGCCGTTCCAGAACTGCGCCTCCGCGACGTCGTACCCTGTATCGCGGGCGAACTCGGCGCGGTACGTGCCGGGGACCAGGCCCTCGACCCGGTAGGCATTGGTGTGCGCGTTCACCGCGGCGCTGGTCGCGAACGCGCCGGTCGTGGCGTCGCGGAGGACGACCCGGCTGTCCCAGCCGGAGAGCCGCTGCGGGAAGGTCACTGTGCCCGTGACGGAGGCTCCGTCGTCGAGGACGGCGTCGATCCCGCTCACGTCGGTGGCCGTGCCGAGGACGACCGTGCCGGCTGCGGCCTGGGTGGCCGCGTTGTTCCACCACTCCGAGACCCGGTTGTCGTACGCCGAGATGTTCACCTTGTAGGTGCCGGAGGGAAGGTGGGCCCGGTAGACACCGTCGGCGTCCGTGCCGTCGGAGTCCACGAACGCGTAGCCCCCACCCGGCTGGAGCTGGTAGAAGGAAACGCTCGCGGTCTCGACGGCCCCGCCCACCCCGGTGACGGCGCCCGTGATCGCCCGGCCCCTCGCCAGGGTCGCGTCCACCGTCAGGGGTGCAGCCGTCGAGAGCGCGACCGGCGTGGCGGACGCCAGGTCCGGCTTGTCGAGGTGGAACTCCGGGATGAGCCGATACGACTCGAAGCGGACCTTGTAGCTGCCCGCAGGCAGGGTGTCGACGAGGTAGTCGCCGTCGGAGCCGGTGAAGTCACTGGCCAGGACCGGGGCCGTCGCGAGGTCGGTCGCGCTCGCCGGGTAGACCCTCACCTGGGCGGACACGGGCCCGTCCGGTCCGGACACCCGGCCCCTGATGACCGCCGCGGCGGCCAGCTGGGCGTTGATCGACCCGACGTCGGAGGTGGAGACCACCACGGGCTGGGCCGCTGCGGCGCTGGACGCGTCGTTCCACCACTCCGCGACGTGACCGCTCCGCCGGAACTCGACCCGGTAGGTGCCGGGTCGGACGTACGCCGCCCACGTGCCCGTCGCCGACGTCGTCGCGTCGGTGACGTAGTCCCAGTAGAAGCCGCCGTCGCCGTCGTCGTACCTCGCCTCGACCGTGACGTCCGCGCCGGCGAGCGGCGAGCCGGTGGGCCCGGTGACCGTGCCGGAGACCGCGCGAGCCGCCGCCAGCGTGGCGTTGGCGGTGACGGTGCTGCCCACGCCGATGACGATGCGGTCCGCGGTCGCCAGGGTCGGCTTGTCGTTCCAGTACTCGGTGACGAACCGGTCGGCCCCGATCTCCACGACGTAGGTGCCCGGGGTGAGCGAGTCGACGGACCAGGTGCCGGTCGGGCTCGTCGAGGCGTAGTCCTCGTCCTCGAAGTCGCCCGGCGCCACCTCGCGGTAGATCGTGATGTCCGCGTCGGTCACCGGTCCGCTCGGACCGGTGACGGTGCCGCTGATCGTCCCGGCACGTGCCAGTGCGGCGTTCAGCCCGGTGCGGTTGCCGCCGTTGACGACCACGGGGGTGGCAGCGGCCTCGGTCGTGGCGCCGGAGTACCACTGGCCCAGGTATCCGCTCCGGGAGAAGCGGATGCGGTAGGTGCCGTCGGGCACGGTGGTGCTCCACGTGCCGTCGGTCGGCGTGGTCAGGTCGGCCACGGAACGCCACCTGACGTCGTCCTGCGTCTGCACCCGGCGCTCGACCTCGACGTCGACGTCCGCGAGCGCCGCACCACCGGCCGCGGCGGTGACCGTGCCGGACATCGTGCGCAGGTTGGAGGTGAGGGTCGCGTTGACGGTCGCGGTGCCGTTGAGGGCGACCGGGACGTCGTCGGCGAGCTCGACGTCGGCCTTGTCGAGGTTGAACTCGGGCGTCATCCCGGTAGCCGTGAACCCGACGCGGTAGTTGCCGGGGTTGAGACCGGTGATCGTGTACGCCCCGCCGGCGGTCGTCTGCGCCGTGCCCGCCGGCACGAAGCTCGGGTTGGACCACCGGTAGACCCGCACGGTCGCCCCGGTGAGGGCGCCCGAGGGTCCGCTCGCGGTGCCGCTGACCCGGCCGAGCCGGTCGAGTGCGATGTCCTTGCCCGTCTGGTCGGCACCGGCGGCGACGACGATGCGTGCAGGCCGCGTCGGGGTGGCCGGGTCGCTGAAGGAGGCGGACCTGTGCTCGGTGGCCGACGCGGAGACGCGGTAGGTGCCGGGTGCGACGTCCACGGAGTAGCCGCCTGCTGCGGCGGGGGTCGCGGAGGCGTCGAAGGCCCAGTAGGTGCCTTCCGGACCGGTGAGCTTGCGCTGGACCGACACCGACGGGTTGGCGAGCGTGCCACCGGCGCGTGACGTGACCGTGCCGGTGATCCTGCGTGCCGCGGCGAGCACGAAGCTCGCCGTGGCGGTGCTGTTCTTGGCGGCCGTGATCGTGTCGGCCAGGAACACCTCGGGCTTGTCGTTCCAGCACTCCGGGGCCAGGCCGGCGGCGGAGTCGACGCACACGCGGTAGGGGCCGGGTGCCAGGCCGTCGAAGGTGTAGGCGCCACCGGCCGTGGTGGTCGCCGAGTCGCTCCAGCTCCAGCCCGAGGACGAGAAGCGGCTGGGCGTGTAGAGCACGACGGTGGCGCCGGTCACCGCGCCGGAGGGGCCGGTCACGGTGCCCGAGACCGTGCCGCCGAGGTCGAGGGTCGCGTTGGCGGTGGCCGTCGCTCCCTGGGTGACGGCGATGTCGGTCGCGGTCTCGAGGGTGTCCTTGTCCTGGTAGTACTCGGGGAGGTAGCCCCCGCTGCCGAAGGTCGAGAACCGCAGCCGGTAGGTGCCGGTGCGCAGCCCCCCGACGGCGTACGCACCGGTGCCGTCGGTGAAGGCGTCGCCGGCCGTCTGCCACGTGCCACCGACCAGGCGGTACGCCGTCACCGACACGCTCGCGATTCCGGTGCTGCCGGCGTTGCGCACGACCCCGGAGATCGTGCCGCCCGTCGTGAGCGCGGCGTTGACGTTGGTGATCGGGGACTGCGCCACCTGGAGCAGCTGCGCGTTCTCGGCGTCGAGGGCGTCGTCGTAGAACTCCGACAGGTAGGAGCCGGCGTCGAAGCGGACACGCGTGGGGCCGGCCGGCACGCGGAGGGTGTACGTCCCGTCCGCCGCCGTGGAAGCGAAGTCGACCTCGTCCCAGTAGGTGTCCCCGAACTGGTCGGTGACCTGCTGCTCGGCGGTCACGCTCGCGTTGGCGAGGTTGGCCCCGCCCGTGCCGGTGACCCGGCCGGAGACGGGGGTGCGGCTGGCCAGCACCGCGTTGGCCTGCTGGACCGCACCGGCCACCACCGTGACGTCGTCCGCCGCGGACAGCGACGTCTTGTCGTTCCAGTACTCGGTGATCTGGTTGAGGGCACTGAACTGCAGCCGGTAGGCCCCGGGCGGCAGGCCGGCGAGCTCGTAGTGACCGGACGCGTCGGTGGTCGCATACGCCACCTCGCTCCAGAACCCGTCGAGCTCGTAGGCGGTGACGTCGGCACCGGCGATCGGGCCACCGGCGTTGCTCACGGTGCCGGCGATGACAGGCGGTGGGATCAGCTGCAGGTCGACGAACTCGCCGAAGTCGGGGTCGACCGCGATCTGGGTGGCGTTGGCGATGGTGCCGGCGCTGTCGTAGAAGACGGTGCCGACACCGGCCTTGGTGGCACCGACGTAGTACGTGCCGTCCAGCCCACCGAACTCGAACGTCCCGTCGGCACCCGTCACCTGGGGGCTGCCGACCGGGACCCTGGATGCGTCGTAGAGCGTCACCGTCGCGCCCGAGGCCTCCACGAAGTCGGGGTCGTACACCGTGCCCCCGATGGTGCCGGGATCGAACGGCGCTGCGGACGCCGGCGCAAGAGGCGCCAGCACCACGGCCAGGACGAGGAGGAACAGGCCGATGGGGCCTGCGACGCGACGGGCTTCTCCAGTGACCACAGCGATCTCCGTACAGGCGTGGCCCGAGCCCGATGGACAGCGTGCTGCAACGTAGATCCACGCCCGTTCGCGTCGGGAACCCCTTGACGGCAGATACCCACGCTGGTGTACGCCGCCCCTCCCCTCGGGTGAACGGGCAAACACCTCGCAGCTGCCAAGGCATGGCCTAACCTCTCGCAATGGGCGAACGACTGAGCGCGCGCGACCTCATCGACCTGGTCCTCGACGAGGGCTCGTGGTCCTCGTGGGACACCGCGCCGACGCGCGACGGCGTCGGCGAGGCGTACGCCGCCGAGCTGGCCGCGGCGGCCGGGAAGTCGGGCGTCGACGAGTCCGTGCTGACCGGCGAGGCGCGGATGAACGGGCGGCGGATCGCCGTGCTGGTGGGCGAGTTCGGCTTCCTGGCGGGGTCGATCGGGCGGGCCGCCGCCGACCGCATCGTGGCCGGCATCGAGCGCGCGACCCGCGAGGGACTGCCGCTCGTGGCCGCGCCCGTCAGCGGCGGCACCCGGATGCAGGAGGGGACGCCGGCCTTCGTCCAGATGGTCCGGATCTCCGCCGCCGTGGCCGCGCACCGCACGGCGGGTCTGCCGTACCTCGTCTACCTGCGCCACCCCACCACCGGCGGGGTGATGGCGTCGTGGGGATCCCTCGGCCACGTCACGGTCGCCGAGCCGGGCGCGCTCGTCGGGTTCCTCGGCCCACGGGTCTACGAGGCGCTGTACGACCGCCCCTTTCCCGAGGGCGTGCAGACCTCGGAGAACCTCTACGCCCGCGGCATCATCGACGCCGTCCTGCCGCCCGAGGAGATCAAGGAGATCCTCGACCGCGCGCTCAGCATCCTCATGGCCGCCCGTGAGGGCGTTGCCCCGGTCGCCGACCCCGGCCAGGAGGACGTGCCGGACGTCGACACGTGGGACTGCGTGACCCGGTCGCGGCGCCCGGACCGGCCGGGCGTACGACGGCTGCTGCGCTACGCCGCCAGCGACGTCGTACCCCTCAACGGGACCGGGCAGGGCGAGCGTGACCCGGGGCTGCTCATCGCCCTCGCGCGCTTCGGCGACGCGCCGTGCGTCTTCCTCGGCCAGGACCGCCGCGGCCAGACCACCGACCACCCGATGGGGCCCGAGGCGCTGCGGGAGGCCAGGCGCGGCATGCGGCTCGCCTCCGAGCTCGGGCTGCCGCTGGTGACGGTCATCGACACCCAGGGAGCGGCCCTCTCCGCCGACGCCGAGAACGGCGGCCTGGCCGGTGAGATCGCCCGCTCGCTGGCCGACCTCGTCACGCTCGACGCGCCCACCCTGTGCCTGATGCTGGGCGAGGGCAACGGCGGCGGCGCGCTCGCGCTGCTGCCCGCGGACCGGGTCGTGGCGGCGCAGCACGCGTGGCTGTCACCGCTGCCCCCGGAGGGCGCCTCCGCGATCGTCCACCGCGACCTCGACCACGCCGCCGAGATGGCGCGGACCCAAGAGGTACGGGCGATCGACCTCCACCGCCGGGGCGTGGTCGACCGGATCGTCACCGAGCACCCCGACGCCGCCGACGAGCCCGAGGACTTCTGCCGCCGCGTCGGCGCCGTGCTCGAGCACGAGCTCGGCGCGCTCCTGGCCTCCGGGCCGGGGTCGGCGGAGGACCGGGCGCGGCGCTACGCCTGACGGTTCGCTGCTCGAGCGGTGAGTGAGGCAGGTTCTGGGGCTGCAGAACCTGCGTGGCTCACCGCTCCTCGGAGTCCTCCGGCGTGTCGGCCTCGTCGCCCGCGTCGGCCTCGGCCGGGGCGTCCGACTCCTCGCGCGCAGCGTCGGCGACGGGGTCGCCGTGGGGGGCGGTGGCCGAGGTGTCGGGAGCCTCCGACAGGCCGACGACGCCCGGCACCGTGCCGGTGAGGGTGGCCAGCATCTGCCGGACGTTGGACAGCTGCGCGTTGATGCTGTCGCGGCGCTGGGCCGCGGCGGCGAGCTCGCGCTCGGACTCGGCCCGCACGCGGTCGGCGGAGCTGCGCGCCTCCGAGACCATCGTGGTCGACCGCTCCTCGGCGTCGGCCAGCATCCGGGCGATGCGCTCCTCGGCCTCGACCCGGTTGCGCTCCAAGGTGGCCTCGGTGTCCTTGTTGCGCGCGGCCATCGCGTCGAGCTCGGCCTGGATCGCGGCCTGCTGCGCCTGGAACTCGGCCGTCGCCTTCTGGCGGCGCTCGGCCAGCGTCGTCTCGAAGTCGGCCGCGGCCTGGGCGGCCTTGGCGCGCTGCTCCTCGTGGAGGGCCTCGGCCTCGGCACGGCGCGCGGACGAATCGCGCTCGGCGGCGTCGCGCTCGCTGTCGGCGGCCTTGCGGGCGTCGGCGAGGACGCGGGCGCCCTCGGCGTCGGCATCGCGTCGCGTGTCCTCGGCGTAGCGGTCGGCATCGGCGCGCAGCGCGCCGACCTCCTGCTCCGCCTCCTTGCGCATGGTCTCCACCTCCCCGAGCACCCGGTCGCGGATCTCGGCGGCCTCGGCCTCGGCGAGCGAGAGGATCTGCCCGACGCGCTCACCGAGGTGCTCGTACGACGGCGCCTCGGGCTGCTGCGACTCACGAGCCACGAGCGCCTCGCGGGATGCCGACGCCTCGCCGCGCGCGGTCTCGGCAGCCGCCTCGGCGGCCTCGAGCCGGCTGCGGAGGTCGGCGACCTCAGCCTGCGCCTGGCCCACGGCGCGCTCGACCTCGGCGGGGTCGTAGCCGCGGCGAACGGTCGTGAACATCTCTTCAGGCATCGGGGTTCTCCTGGCTGGGCGGGGGTGAGTGGGGTGGCGGGTCGTCGTCAGGGGTGGCGGTGCCGGTGGGGTCGGCACCGGGCTGCTCGCGCTCGGGCACGGAGAGCGCCGCGATGACGCCGGACAGCTGGCCGAGCTCGGTCGCGATGGTGTCGCGCTGCTCCTGCAGCTGCGCGATCTCGGCCCGTGCCCGCTCCAGCGCGCGGCGGGCACTGTCGCGGAGCTGGTCCGCCTCGGCGCGGCCCTCGGCGACGAGCGCGACGGCCTCCTCGCGCGCCCGGCGGCGGTCCTCGGCGGCGTCGGCGCGGCTGCGGGTGACCTCCTCGGCGACGAGCGCGCGCAGGCTGGCGGCGCCGCTCTCCGCCTCGGCCCGGCGGCGCTCGAGCCGCTCGACCGCCCGCTCGGACTCGTCGGTCGCGTCCGCGACGATCCGGGCGGCCTCGGCCTCGGCCTGCTCGAGGGCGGCCCGCGCCTCGGCCTTCCGCTCGGCCGCCGTGGTGGTCGCGTCCTGGGTGATCTCGTCGGCCCGCTGCTTGGCCTCGGCGAGCTCGAGCGCCATCCGGCCGTTGACCGCGGCGATGATGCCGTGGGCGCGCTGGCGGGCGAGCCGCGCGTGGTCACCCGCATCGGCGTGGGCGGCCTTCCGGATCGAGTCGGCCTCGGTGGCCGCGCCCGCGAGCACCGACTCCACGGTCTGCGTCGCCCACGCGGTCTGCTCGGCCGCGTGGCGCAGCTTGTCCTCGCTCTCGGTCCGCGCCGCCGCCAGCGTCTCCTCGGCAGCCAGGCGCATCCGATCGACCTCCGCGCCGGTCGTACGGCGCAGCTCCTCGACGTGGAGCGCCGCCTCGTCGCGCATCCGGGCGGACTCGGTGGAGGCGCTGGCCCGCAGCGACTCGGCCTCGGCGATGGCCGAGTCGAGGTGCTGCTGGCCGGTCGTGCGGGCCTCCTCGACCAGGCGGGCCGCGGCTTCCTGGGCGCCGGCGACCATGACCTCGGCCTCGGTCCGCGCGGCCTCCAGGAGCTCGGCCTTCTCGCTGGCCGCGGTGTCGCGGAGCTCCTGCGACTCGGCGCGCATGGCGGCCGCGTCGTCCCTGGCCTGGGCACGCAGCTTGTCGCTCTCGGTGCGGGCGGCCTCGACCTGCTGGTCACGGGCGCCCTCGGCCGAGCGCATGAGGAGCGCGGACTGCTCGTTGGCGTCCACGACGATGGTGGCGGCCTCCTGGGAGGCGCCGGCGAGCACCTCCTCGGCCTGCTTGCGGGCGCGGCCGGCCTCGGCGCGGTCGCGCTCGGCCTCGACCTTCAGCAGGCGGGCCTGCTCGCGCTGGGTGGCGAGGTCGCCCGTCAGTCGCTCGGCCTCCTCGCGCGCCTCCCGGACCAGCTGGTCGGCCACCTGCTGCGCGCGTGCCAGCAGGGCCGCAGTGGTGGGCGGCTCGCCGGAAGCAGCCGTGGCGGCGTCCTGAGCCATCCGCACACTCCTCTTCTCACCCGTACGGAGGGTCCAGTGTCGCAGCACGGCGGCGTCGGTGCCAAAGGGAGAGGCCGGTTTGCGCCCACAGCGAACCGCCCTTGCCGCCCGCTGCCACGAGGCGGTGGAGTGCAGCCATGAAGCTCCTCGTGCTCGGCGGCACCCGGTTCCTGTCCCGCGAGGTCGCGACCCAGGCGGTCGCGCGCGGCTGGGACGTCACCTGCGCGTGCCGTGGCGCGTCCGGGCCCGTGCCGGAGGGCGCCACCCACCTTCCCTGGAACCGCTCCGACGCGCCGCCGGACGCGATGACCGATGGCGGGTGGGACGCGGTGGTCGACGTGACGCGGCTGCCGTCCCAGGCCCGCAGCGCGGCCGCCGCGACGTCGTACGCCCACTGGGTGTTCGTCTCCACGGTGAGCGTGTACGCCGACAACTCGTCGTCGGCGATGGAGCCGCTGCTCGAGCCCATCACGGAGGACGTGGACCTCGCGGTGAACCCGGAGGCCTACGGCGGGATGAAGGTGGCGTGCGAGCAGGCGGTCCAGGCGGAGGCAGCCTCGTCGGTGGTCGCGCGCCCGGGCCTCATCGTCGGTCCCGGCGACCCGACCGGGCGCTTCGCCCACTGGCCGCAGCGCCTGGCGCGAGGCGGCGAGGTGCTGGCACCGGGTCGGCCCGAGGACGTCGTGCAGGTGATCGACGTGCGAGACCTTGCCGCGTGGCTGCTCGTGCTGGCCGAGTCGCGGACGACGGGGACGTACGACGCCGTGGGCGAGCCCGTGCCGCTCGGCGACCTGCTGGCGCAGGTGGCGGCCGGCGTGGGCGAGACCGACCCGCGGCTCACGTGGGTCGACAGCGCCTTCCTCGAGGGTCAGGGGGTCGCGCCGTGGGCCGGTGAGGACTCGCTGCCGCTGTGGCTCCCGCGCCCGGAGTACGACGGCATGCTGGCCCACGACCCCGGCCCGGCCGTCGCCGCCGGGCTGCGGCTCCGGCCGCTGGCGGAGACCGCCCCGGGCTGCCTCGACTCCCCCGTCATCGCCCTCACCCCCGAGCGGGAGGCCGAGGTGCTGGCGGCCTGGCACGCCCGCTGAGCGGGCACTTCCTCGCGCTACGAGGCCCCGACCGGTCAGGAGAGGAGGGCGACACCCACGTCATGACAGGCGGCCTCGACGTCCGGCGTCGGCTCGTCGGTCACGAGCGTCCACGGGCCGGGCATCCGGGTCCAGGCGGGGGCGGCGGCGCCGAGCTTGGTGGCGTCGGCAAGGACGACCGTGCGCCGGGCGATCCCGGCGACCTGCTCCTTGAGGGAGGTCTCCTCGACGGTCGGTTCACCGACCCCGCGTCGTACGTCGACCGCGTCGGCGCCGAGGAACGCCACGTCGAACGACATCCGGTCGAGCGCCAGCGTGGCGAGCGGACCGACCAGGCCGTGGCTGAGCCGCCGAAGCCGACCGCCCAGGAGCTCCAGGTCGACGTGCTCCGCGTCCGCGAGGACCGCAGCCGTCTCCAGCCCGCGGGTCACGACCGTCAGCGGACCCATCGTCGCGTCAGCGGCGACCAGCCGCGCGAGCGCCCCGCAGGTGGTGCCCGCGTCGAGGAAGATCCGCCCACCCGACGGGACCATCGGCAGGGCGGCCCTCGCGATCCGCTGCTTGGCCTCCACGTGGACCCGGGCGCTGTCGCCGATCGAGCGCTCGTGGAAGGGCGCGGCGGGAAGGGCACCCCCGTACGTCCGGGCGACCGCTCCCTCCTCCCGCAGCCGGGCGAGGTCGCGGCGCACCGTCGAGGCCGACACCCCGGTCCGGCTGGAGAGGTCCTCGACCGAGGTGACGCCCTCCCGGACCAGCTGCAGCAGCGCAGCGTGCCGGGCTCGGGTGGCGGAGCGGGTGGTCGGGGGCTCGCTCATGCGACGAACCGTACGGCTCAGCGGCCGTACGCCGCACGCATCCGGGGCACGAAGGGCGCGTAGTCGACGGCAGCGAGGTAGGCGGACCGCATGGTGCCGTGGTCGGCCTTCCCGGTGCCGGCGATGTCGAAGGCGGTGCCGTGGTCGACCGAGGTCCGGAGGATCGGCAGGCCGACCGTGACGGAGATGGTGCCGTCGAAGTCGTAGGTCTTCGCGGCGATGTGGCCCTGGTCGTGGTACTGCGACAGGACGCCCTCGAACCTGCCCTCCAGCCCCTGGTGGAACACCGAGTCCGCGGGGATCGGTCCGTGGACGGCCAGCCCCTCGGCGCGGAGCGCCTCGCACGCGGGGATGATCTCGTCGAGCTCCTCGCGGCCGAACGCGCCGTTCTCGCCACCGTGCGGGTTGACCGCCGCGACGGCGAGGCTCGGGTCGTCGACGCCGTACACCTCGAGGGCCTGCAGGGCGCGGCGGATGGAGTCGACCTGCTTGTCCTGCGTCAGCTGGTCCAGGGCCTCGCGGAGCGAGACGTGGCGGGTGGCGAAGAAGATCCGCAGGTGGTGGTCGGGCTGGTGGCGCGAGCGGACCACGAACATCGTGTCCTGCTGGGTGACGCCCGTGAGCTCCCCGAGCATCTCGGTGTGGCCGAGGTGCTGGCTGCCGCTGGCCCAGATCGCCTCCTTGTTGATCGGGCCGGTGACGACGCCGTCGACGCGCCCGTCCATCGCGGCCTTCGTCGCGACCTCGATCGCCGCCACGGCGGCGCGCCCGGCCCGCTCGTCCACCTCGCCCCACGGCAGCTCCTCGCCGTCGAGCACGCCGATGTCGAGCACGTCGATGACTCCCTCGCCCGCGGGCTCGGTGTCGAAGTCGGCGACCTCCCGCACCTCGACGTCGAGCCCGGTCGCGGCGACTGCCCGGCGCACCGCGACCGCGTCACCGACGGCCACGCCGTGGTGGCCGGTCTCGCCGGCCTGCTCGGCGAGCGTGCGGACGGTGATCTCCGGGCCGATGCCGACCGGGTCGCCGACGGTGAGGGCGAGGACGGGGGTGCTGCGGGTGGGGGTGGTCATGGGGTTCCTCCCAGGGTGGTGGATCAGGGCGCTGGAACAGGGTTGGTTGGCAGTGGTCGTGAGTGGTCAGTGGACGCGGGTGCGTGCGGGTGGGACGTGCCGGCGACGGGCTCGGGCGGACTGCTCGAGGAACGCAACGCACGCGACGGCGGTGTCGTCGTCGCCGACGAGGCCGCCCTTGGTGACGACCGGCAGGCCGGACCAGGGACCGCCGACGAGGCTGCCGGCGACGGCCAGCGGCACCACCTCGTCGGCGACGTCGAGCCCGTCGGCGGCGAGCTCGGCGAGGCAGGCGGCGGCGATGTCGCCGCCGGTGAGGTAGAGGCCGTCGACGCGCTCCGACTCCAGTGCGCGCCGGGTCGCCCGGGCCAGCACGGACGGGACCGACGTACGCGCCACGGTGTCGAGCAGGTCGCCCTCCTCGAGCGAGGACGCGACCAGCACGAGCTCGCCCGGGGCAGCCGTGCCGAGGGCCTCGTGGAGCGCCGCAGTGGTGGCGTCGACGTCCGGTCGTCCGTCGGCGTCCAGCGCGAGCCGCACGACCCGGACCTGCCGGGTCGAGCAGAGCTGGCCGAGCTGGCGCCGCGTGAGCGCGGTGGCACTGCCACTGACCGCGAGGTACGGCGCTGCGTCGGCGCCACCGCCGAGCCCGAGCGCGCGGGCCATCGCGACCGTGCCGGGGCCCGGGTCGACGCAGAGCCAGGTGACGCCCTCCACCGCCGCCGCGGCGCTCGCCACCCGCTCGACGTGGTCGAGGGTGAGGGCGTCGGCGACCACGATCCCCGTACCGGCGGCCGCGGCCTCGGTGACGGCGTGGACCAGCTCATCGAGCGGCCCGGTCACCGTCTCCAGCGCGATGGCACGGATCGGGAGGTCGGTCTGCCGGCCGAGCAGCTCGGCGACCTCGGACCGGGTCACGGGCGAGCGCGGGTCCTCGGCCAGCTCGGTCTCCTCCAGGCGGCGGCCGCCCAGCAGCTGCACCCCGCCCACGGTCTGGCGGTGCGCCTCGGGGTGCGCCGGGACGCACAGGGCGACCACCGGCCCACCGGTGAGCTCGGACAGCTCCGCGAGCATCGCCTCGGTGGTCGCTCCGACGTTGCCGCGCATCGTGGAGTCGATCCGGTTGGCCACCACGGCCGCGGGCCAGCCGGCGCGCAGCGCACGTCGTACGTCCTCGGCGGCCGCGGCCGGCTCGGCGTGCCGGTTGTCGGCCGACACGACCACGGCGTCGAAGCGACCGGCGAACTCGGCGACCAGCTCGGGGTGCTCGGCGTCCGCCACGGTCACCGACCGCAGGCCGGCCCGGGCGAGGCCGGCCGCGGTCGCGTTCGCACCGGTGAGGTCGTCGGCGACGACCAGCACCCGGCGCGGGCGTTCGTCAGCGGTCACAGCACCCAGCCGGCGAGGAGCACGAGCGGGATCGACCCGAGCCAGGCGGCCGTGGTGATGCCGGACCAGCCCTTGATCGCCGCGATGCCGTCGAGCCCGGTGAAGCGGGTGACGACCCAGAAGTAGGAGTCGTTGAAGTAGCTGAACACCATCGACCCGGCACAGCAGGCCAGCGCGGCGGCCAGGGGCGACAGGTCGAGACCGACGACGAGCGGCGCGGAGACCGAGGCGGCAGTGATCATCGCGACGGTGCCCGATCCCTGGGCGATGCGCACCAGGCTGGCGACGAGGAATGGGACGAGCACGCCCGGCAGGCCGGTGCCGGCGATGGCCTCGGCGAGGGCGTCGCCCACCCCGGAGTCACGGAGCACCTGGCCCAGCGCGCCGCCGGCGCCGGTGATGAGCAGGATCAGGCCCGCGGATGCTGCGGCGTCGGCCAGCCAGCCGCTCACCTTGTGGCGCGGGGTCCACCGCGGCAGCAGGACGTAGACCGCGAGCAGCAGCCCGATCAGCAGCGCGACGACCGGGTGGCCGACGAAGGCCAGGGCGGAGGCCCACGACGAGGGGGTGTAGTCGTCCTCCGGACCGAGCACGCCCTGGTTGTTGCGGTCGAGGGCGGTCGCGCCGGTGTTGAGCACGATCAGCAGGAGCGGCACGAGCAGCGGCAGCGAGGCGACGACGGCACCGAGCTGCTTGCGCTCAGGCAGCTCGCCGTCCCCGTCACCCGCGTCGTACGACGTCGCATCACCGCCGTCGGCCACGGCCGTGCCCCCGGTCGCGCCGGAGCCGCCGCCCACCGCAGCGGTCGCGTAGACCGCCCGGCGGACCTCCTCGTCGACCTCGGACTCCAGCTGCGGGCCCATCCAGCTGGCGTACAGGACCACGACGGGCAGGAGGAGCACGGAGAAGAGCAGGCCGACCAGGATGAGGCCACCGAGGTTGGCGCCCAGGATGCCGGCGACCCCGAGCGGACCGGGCGTCGGCGGGACGAGGTGGTGGGTCAGCGTCATGCCGCAGCCGAGGGCCAGGGCGAGGGTGACGTAGCCACCTTGCTTGACCCGCGCGATCGAGCGGGCGAGGGGGTTCATGATGACGTAGCCCGAGTCGCAGAACACCGGGATCGACACCAGCGCGCCCGTGGAGCCCATGGCCCAGGGCTCGCGGCCCTTGCCGAACGCCTTGAGGAACGCCCGGGCCAGCGTGTCCGCGGCTCCCGAGACCTCGAGGATCTTGCCCACGGCGACGCCGAGGCCGATGACGATGCCGATGTTGCCGAGCGTGGTGCCGAAGCCGGCGGTGATCGAGGCGATTGTGTCGGCCGGCGCGGATCCCGCGATGGAGCCGGTGACGAGGGCGGCGATCAGCAACGCCGCGAAGGCGTCGAGGCGGGTGCGCAGCACCAGCACCACGATGGTGGCGATGCCCACGACCAGGGCGAGCAGCAGCTGCAGGTCCATGTGTTCCTCCTGAAGGTGACCGCCGTCACCTTGCCAGAGCTACCTGCGCAGATCAACCACTCGGCCGTGCTTTGTTGCGCACTTTGCGCAACTGCCCCCGGAAGAACGGCTCGAGTCGGCGCATCCTGACCTCGAAATGCAGTCGAGTCGGCGCATCCTGCGTCAGGATGCGCCGACTCGATGTCTGGCAGGCGTCAGGATGCGCCCGCTCGATCAGAAGAGCAGCGCCGTGCCCGGGTCCTGCAGCATCCCGGCGACGTCGGCGAGGAAGCGCGAGCCCTTCTCGCCGTCGATGTGGCGGTGGTCGAAGGACAGCGCCAGCGTGGTGACGTCGCGGACCACGATCTCGCCGGTCTCCTCGTCGACCCACGGACGCTTGTTGATCGCGCCGAAGCAGAGGATCGCGGACTCGCCCGGGTTGATGATCGGCGTACCGGCGTCGACCCCGAAGACGCCGACGTTGGTGATCGTGAAGGTGCCGCCGGCCATCTCCGCCGGCTGCGTCTTGCCGTCGCGGGCGGTGGCGGTCAGCTCGCCGAGGGCCTGCGCGAGCTCGGTCATCGAGAGCGAGTCGGCGTCTTTGACGTTGGGCACCACCAGGCCGCGCGGGGTGGCGGCCGCGATGCCGAGGTTGACGTAGTGCTTGTAGACGACCTCCTGGGCCTGCTCGTCCCAGTAGGAGTTGATCTCCGGGGTGCGCTTCATCGCGAGGATGACGGCGCGGGCGAGGACGAGCAGCGGGCTGACCCGGGTGTCACGGAACTCCGGGCGCTTCTTCAATCGCGCGACGAGCTGCATCGCGGCGGTGACGTCGACGGTGATCCACTCGGTGACGTGCGGGCTGGTGAAGGCCGACTGGCTCATCGCCGTCGCCATCATCTTGCGCACGCCCTTGATCGGCTCGCGGGTCTCGCGCTCGCCGGACGCCTGGTGTCGTGACGGGCGCTGGGCGCCCTCCTCGACCAGCGGCGTACGGGCGGCAGCCGAGCCGTTGGCGGCGCCCTGCACGTCGTCACGGGTGATCGAGCCCGACGGGCCGGAGCCGGTCAGCGTCGAGAGGTCGACGCCGAGGTCCTTGGCGAGCTTGCGCACCGGCGGCTTCGCCAGGGCGCGTACGACGCCCGGCTCCTGCGCCGCGGCCGGGACGAGGGCCTCGGCGGGGGCGGCTTGCGCCGCCCGCTGGTCGGTCGCGGGCACCGGTGACTCGTCGGCCGGCATGACCTCGTCGGACTGGGCGCCGCCGGGCGAGAACGCGCCCTGCACCTGCATCTGCGTCTGGCCGCCGGCGACGGTGCTCGGCGAGGCCGAGCCGCGACGGGCGCGACGCATCGGACCCCGGTCGGCCTTGATCCGGCCGACGAGGGACGCACCCTCCATCGAGCCGGACGCTGCCGGGTTGGACAGGTCGATGTCGGCCGGGTCGACCTGCGCCTCGGCAGCACCCGCCTTCTCGGCCATGCCCAGGTAGGGGTCGGACTCGGTCTGCTCGGTCGGCGCCACGGCGGCCGGGGCGGGCGCCTCGCCGGGGGCGCCGATCGCGATGATCGGCGTCCCGACGGGGACGGTCTCGCCCTCGGCGACAAGCAGCGCCTGCACGGTGCCCTCGAACGGCGAGGGCAGCTCGACCAGCGACTTGGCAGTCTCGATCTCGACGATCACGTCGTTGATCTCGACGGTGTCGCCGACCTTGACCTTCCAGGCGACGATCTCGGCCTCGGTGAGGCCTTCCCCGACGTCGGGGAGGAGGAACTCAGACATCAGAAACCTTTCGGAGCCGGGTCTCGTGACGGTCGCGGGGCGACCTCCTCGACCACCGGCGGGGCTCAGTAGGCGAACGCGCGGTCGACGGCGTCGAGGACCCGGTCGAGGTCGGGGAGGTACTCCTCCTCGATCCGCGACGGCGGGTAGGGGGTGTCGAACGCGCCGACGCGCAGGACCGGGGCCTCGAGGGAGTAGAAGCACTCCTCGGTGACCCGGGCGGCGAGCTCGGCGCCCATGCCGAGGTTGACGTGTGCCTCGTGGGTCACGACGCAGCGGCCGGTGCGGCGTACGGACTCGTAGACCGGCGCCATGTCGAGCGGCGAGAGAGTGCGGAGGTCGATGACCTCGAGGCTGCGGCCCTCGGACTCGGCGGCCTCGGCGCACTTGAGCGCCGTCTTCACCGTCGGGCCGTACGCGAGCACCGTCGCGTCGGAGCCGGGGCGGACGACGCGCGAGGTGAAGAGCGGCTCGGGCGTCGCCGTCTCGTCGAGCTCGGCCTTGTCGGCGTGGTACTGCCGCTTGGGCTCGAGGAAGATGACCGGGTCGTCGTGGGCGATCGCCTGCTGGATCATCCAGTAGCCGTCGACCGGGTTGGAGCAGGCCACGACCTTGAGGCCCGGCGTGTGCGCGAACTGCGCCTCGGGGCTCTCGGAGTGGTGCTCGACCGCGCCGATGCCACCGCCGAAGGGGATGCGGATGACGATCGGCATCTTCACCTTGCCCTGCGAGCGGTAGGTGTACTTCGCGACCTGGCACACGATCTGGTCGTAGGCGGGGTAGACGAAGCCGTCGAACTGGATCTCCACGACCGGGCGGTAGCCGCGCAGCGCCATGCCGACCGCGGTGCCGACGATGCCGGACTCCGCGAGCGGGCTGTCGATGACGCGGTCCTCGCCGAAGTCCTTCTGCAGGCCGTCGGTGATGCGGAAGACGCCGCCGAGCTTGCCGACGTCCTCGCCCATGAGCAGGACCTTGTCGTCGTCCTCCATGGCCTTGCGCAGGCCCATGTTGAGGCCCTTGGCCAGGGTGATCTTCTGGTTGGCGCTCATCTCAGTGGGCTCCTTCGAACGACTCGAGGTAGGCGGCGAAGCCGTCGCGCTGGGCGGCGATCTCGTCGGTCATCTCGCTGAAGACGTAGCCGAACTGGTCGAGCGGCTTGGGGTCGGGCAGTGCCTTGCAGCCCTCGCGGAGGTGGTGGCCCAGCTCCTTGGCCTCGGCGTCGAGGTCGTCGAAGAACTGCTGGTCGACCAGGCCGTTGCGGCGCAGGTAGACCTTGAGCCGCTCGATCGGGTCCTTGAGCTTCCAGTGCTCGAGCTCGTCGTTGAGGCGGTAGCGGGTCGGGTCGTCGGTCGTGGTGTGCGCGCCCATCCGGTAGGTGTAGGCCTCGACGAACGACGGGCCGTTGCCCTCGCGCGCACGCTGCAGCGCGGCCTTCGTGACGGCGTACGTCGCCAGCACGTCGTTGCCGTCGACGCGGATGCCCGGGAAGCCGAAGCCCAGCGCGCGCTGGTAGAGCGGGATGCGGGTCTGGCGCTCGATCGGCTCCGAGATGGCCCACTGGTTGTTCTGGCAGAAGAACACGACGGGGGCGTTGTAGGAGGCGGCGAAGATGAACGCCTCGTTGACGTCGCCCTGCGAGGACGCACCGTCGCCGAAGTGGGCGATCACGGCCGCGTCGCGCTCCGGGTCACCCGTGCCGACGACGCCGTCGCGCTGCATGCCCATGGCGTAGCCGGTGGCGTGGAGGGTCTGCGCGCCGATCACGATCGTGTAGAGGCCGAAGTTGTTCTCGTTGGGGTCCCAGCCGCCCTGGTCGACGCCGCGGAACAGGCCGAGCAGCCGCAGGGGGTCGACGCCCTTGCAGTAGGCGACGCCGTGCTCGCGGTAGGTCGGGAAGACGTAGTCCTGTGGACGCAGGGCGCGGCCGGCGCCGATCTGCGCGGCCTCCTGGCCGAGCAGCTGGGCCCAGATGCCGAGCTCGCCGTGGCGCTGGAGCGCGGTGGCCTCGACGTCGATGCGCCGGGTGAGGACCATGTCGCGGTAGAGCCCGCGGAGCTCCTCTGCCGAGAAGTCGTGGTCGAACTCGGGGTGGTGGACGCGCTCGCCCTCGGGCGTGAGCAGCTGGACGAGGTCGGGTCCACCGTCGGACTGGGACGGTCCGAAGACGTCCGCCAGGTCGGGGCCGAAACTCACAGGATCGGACAACGCACTACTCCTCACAATCAGGCAGCGGCAGTCACGGGATCGCCGGACGCCGACGCTTGCACACGTGGTCGTCGGCGTGTGTGACCCCGACCACAGGATGGGCTCAACGTACTGGCCGGAGCCTGCCAGCACCAATCTGGGCAGGCTCTCCTGGTCCCGGTCGTACGCCGTCCGGGGAGCGCGTAGATGGGCCGGCGCCGACAGGCTCGTGGGTGACCTGTCGACGCCGGCCCGCCTCCATGGGGGCTGGAGGCGCGGGCAGCAGCTGCTACCCCGTGATGAAGGCGGCCATCACCGGCTCGTGGCCCGCAGTCCGGTGTCGGGCAGGACCTCGGGGGCCGCGCACAACGCCGGGATGCGGAGCTTGTCGAGCCGGGTGGATCCGACCCTCAACGTGACCTTCGCCCGGGGACGTCCGTGGGTGACGAACTTCCGGCCGGTCTGGGACTTCACCGGGATCCGGTGGACCTCCGGGCCCACGCGGAGCGTGTAGACGACCTTCTCGCCGGTCCGGTTGGCGAGCCGGGCGCGCACCGTGCCCTGGCAGCTGGCCCGCACCGAGCCGACCGCCTTGCCGAAGGCCTGCGTGGGCAGCACCTCGGGCGGCGCGACCGGCGGGACGAGGGGCGGCGGCGGGGTCGCCGGGGTGCAGACCAGGACGGCAGCACTGGCCGTCGGGTCCGTCCCGACCGGCTGGTCGACCGTCGCCGTGTTGGTCCAGCCGCGGCAGGCACCGGGAGCCCCGCCCGCCAGCGTGAGCGAGTAGGTGTAGCTCCTGACGAGTCCGGCTGCCCAGGTCAGCGCCGGGTCGAGGACGACCCGCTGGCCGGCCACCGTCTTGTCGTCGACGACCTGGACCGTCTTGTTGGTCTCCGACCGGACGCCGAAGGTGATCGGCTGTGTCGTCGCGGTCACCGACGTCGAGGTCGCCGCACCCGCCGGGTCCCACGTCGCGGTCACCCTGAGCGTGCCCGACGCGGCCGGCCTGGAGCTGAACGTGCAGGCCACCGGCAGGGTGGTCGTGCTGTCCTCCGCGACCGCGACGTCCGTGCCGCCGGTGACGGTGCACACCGCCCCGCCCCCGAGGTCGGTGGACGCCGTGACGTCGGCGACCACGTCACCCGCGGCGTACTGGTTGGGGTTGGTGATCGCCACCTCGCCCTGCAGCCGCCAACCGGACTCCGTCCTCGCGCCGGCCCGGGCCGTCACCGTGTAGGTGAAGGTCGCGTTGCCGTTGGCGTCGGCGGTGCGCTGGGTGGCGTCGGCGACCTTGCTGATCGACCAACCGTGGTCGACGGCGAGGTCGGCCCTGCCCGTGGGCACCAGCTGGAGCGGCTTCTCCACGCACACCTTCACCGTCTCGGTGTCGGAGTCGGAGTCCTGGGAGTCCGTCGCCACGACCTTCGCGGTGTTGTCGTACGTCGTGCACCCACCGGGGACGCCGTCGAAGGCCTTCGTGTAGGTGAAGGTCCGCGGGCCGTCGGAAGCCTTGACGACCACGCCGTCGGCGGCGCCTCCCGGCAGGACGACCTGGCTGTCGGTCACCGTCGCGGTCGCGTCCGTCACCGTCGGCCTCGCGTCGGCGAAGTCGAACCCGGCCGTGCCCGAGGCGGTGCCGCTGGTGCCGAAGTAGGCGCTCTTGTCCCACGTCGCCGTGGCGGTGTTCGTGCCCGTCGTGGTCGCGGTCGCGTTCGCCAGGACGCACGAGTAGTCGAACGTCGACGTCCCCTTCGGGACCGACACCGGACCACCCGGCTTGTCGATCGTGCACGTGCCACCCGGCAACGAGTCGGCCAGCTGCACCCCGGAGATCGTCGTCTGGTTCGGGTTGGTCACCGAGATCGTGCCCGTCACCACGAACACCGTGTCCTTGGCGGCGGACGGGGTGACGACCACGTCGTACTCGAACGACGCCGGCGTTCCGTCGGGCACCGTCTGCGTCGACGAGCCCTTGACCGACTTCTCGATCGTCCAGTCGTAGTCCCGTGCGAACGCCGGCTTCGCCGTCTTGGTCACGACCAGGTCGTCGAGGTCGACGCACACCTCCACCGTCTGGCCGGAGGTGTCGAAGTCGTCGGTGTCGCTCTCGTCGACCCGCGCCACGTTGTCGTAGTCGCGGCACGCGCCGGGCGTGCCGCCCACAGCGGGGCCGGCGTACGTCGCCACCACGACGCGGTGGCCGGGTGCGTTCCAGACGTCGGTCCACGCGTACTCCGGCAGACCGATCCGGACCGGGGTGCCGCCGTCGAACGAGTCGGTCACGGTGGCGTGCTCGTCGATCTTCGGCTGCACCGTGATGGCGTACGTCGCCCCGGCCTGCACGCTGCCGGGGTGCGCGTCCTGCTGCGGGTACGTCGACTGGTCCCAGCTCACCGTCGCGGTCGTCTGGCCACCGGTGAGCGCCCCCGCGCCCGGGTCGCACGCGTAGTCGTACGACGTGGCGCCGGCGGCGACGTCGACCTGGACCCCCGTGGTGCCCGGATCGACGTCGACGTCGGCGTTGCTCGGCAGGAAGTGGCACGCGAGGTCGCCGGCGATGCCGACCGTGGCGCGCATGCTCGGGTGGGTGGCGGAGGGGTTGGGGTTCGTGACCGTCACCTTCCCGTGCACCTCCTTGCCCGTGGGCGTTCCCTCGGGCAGGGCCTCGAGCTCGACCTGGTAGCCGAACGTCGTGGTCGCGCCCTCGTCGATCGTCTTCGACGCGTCCCCGACCACGGTCTTGTGGACGCGCCAGTCGTAGGCGACGCCGTAGGACCCGGACGCCTGGTTGGCGACGGCCAGCGGCTTGAAGAACAACCTGTTGGTGAACTCCACCGTGGCGACGCTCGTCCCGGAGCTCCCGACGACGACCCCCGTGTGGACGGTCGTGTCCGGCGCGTAGCCGGCGGGCGTGGCGGTCTCCTCGACCGTGTACGTGCCGGGCTTGGCGGGGTCGATGGTCACGACTCCGTCGGCGACGGTGTCGATCCCGGGGGTGGCGCCGTCCTTGACGACGAGCCGGTCGGCCGCGGCTCCCGTCGCTCCCGGGACCGGGTTCTCGGTAACCCGGAAGGTGGCGCCGGGGACGAGCCGCTGGAACTGGTCGCGCTTCTCGATGACGAGCTTGCCGCAGGTCGGCGGCACGGAGATGCCGATGCCGCCCACGAAGTCCAGCAGCGACGACTTCTCGGAGTCGCCGGCGAACGAGCGGACGTTCATGACGCCGTAGGCGCCGCGGCAGTCGCCGACGTCGTCGAAGGAGCTGAGGTTGACCGCGCCCTCGGCGAAGAGCTTGCCCTCGCCGGTCGCGCCGTCGAATCCGGCGCCGGCGGTCGGGGTGGGGCAGTACGCCGACGGCGTCGCGTAGCCGGGGACCTGGAAGCACCCGGTGGCGAAGGTTCCGCTCGCCGACCGGGTCCACTTGTAGGCGTGGGTGAGGGCGAAGTTCCCGTTGCCGTCCTGCTCGAAGCGCAGGAGGAGGTCGTCGACGCTCCGGTCCGGGCGGAACTGCACCGAGTCGCCGGCCTCCTTGGGGAGGTTGGCCTTCTGGTTGAGCTCCACCATGAACGTCATCGTCCCGCTCTGGGCGATGCGCCTGAAGCCGAGGAACGCCCAGGTCGAGGACCCGGTGATGAAGTGGGAGTAGACGTCGGAGATGTCGCCCTGGTCGGTGCTGGTCCCGGTGCCCTCCGACCAGTCGCTCGGGTTCTGGAACTCCTTGGAGCCGCCGGTGAAGTTGCTGTCGTCGGCGGTCTTCACCGGGTCGGGCGTCGGCGCCGGGATCCCCGGGCTCGTCCAGTCGATCCCGCCGCCCTCGACGGACGTGTTGCCGTCGATCTCGAAGCCGGCGGTCACGCCCGCCCCCGCGGACGAGGTGGTCGCGGCCTGGACCGCGACGGTCGGGACGAGCAGGAGGAGCGCGATCGACGCCCTCAACCGTCCGGAGTCTCTGTGTCGTTCACCGGCACGGGCCCCTCCGGCCCGCCGTCCCCACCGTGTCGTCATCATTCGAGCGCGTTGCATTGCCGCCCCCTGGCGCGAGTAGTCCCCACTGAAGTCCTTGGTGACCGACGCCCCCCAGCGCTGCCGACCGTGGTCGCCGCGCACCCCCAAGTGGCACGGCGTCTGTGTTCAGGGCAGAAGACTGGCGTCAGGGGACCACGACGGGAATCCACCGCGAGGAGGCACCAGACTTCCTGCGGAGGGGCTTGACCCAACGTTGGTAAAGCGGCCCGGATAGGGGGCTTCCCGGACCAGACCACGTACCCACGTCGGGAGAGGTCGGGAGACGACGAACCGGCGCCGACAGGACCCGCGGGGACCCGTCGGCGCCGGCTCGGCGTCGTACGTCGTCGGTGTCAGCCGCGACCGTGCGGCGTCCGCCAGCCCGACTCGTCGGGCCCGACGGGGACGATCTGCGTCGGGTTGATGTCGGTGTGGACGACGTAGTAGTGCTTCTTGATCTGCTCGAAGTCCACCTCGTCGGCGAAGCCCGGGGTCTGGAAGAGGTCGCGGGCGTAGCCCCAGAGGTTCGGCATCTCGGTGAGCTTGTTGCGGTTGCACTTGAAGTGCCCGTGGTAGACCGCGTCGAAGCGCACGAGCGTGGTGAACAGCCTGACGTCGGCCTCGGTGATCGCGTCGCCCATCAGGTAGCGGCGGTCGGCGAGCCGCTCCTCCAGCCAGTCGAGCGTCGTGAACAGCCGGTCGTAGGCGTCCTCGTAGGCCTCCTGCGACCCGGCGAAGCCGCAGCGGTAGACGCCGTTGTTGACCTCGGTGAAGACGCGCTTCATCACCGACTCCATCTCCTCGCGGAGGTCGGCCGGCCACAGGTCGGGGGCGTCGGGGCGCTGGTGCTCGCGCCACTCGAAGGAGAGGTCGTGGGTGATCTGCGGGAAGTCGTTGGTCACGACCTTGCCCGACTCCACCTCGACGATCGCCGGCACCGTGATGCCGCGCGGGTAGTCGGGCTGGCGGGCGAAGTACGCCTCCTGCAGGCGCTCGATGCCGAGCACCGGGTCACGGCCGCCCTCGTCGAGGTCGAAGGTCCAGCTGCGCGCGTCGTGGGTGGGACCGGGCGCGCCCCAGGAGATGACGTCCTCGAGGCCGAGCAGCGTCCGGACGATGATCGAGCGGTGCGCCCACGGGCAGGCACGGGCCGCCACCAGGCGGTAGCGGCCGGGCTCGGCCTTCCAGACCGGCACGTCGCGCGGACTGTCCTTCGACCCGCTCGGGAACCGGTCGTCGAGCGGGTCCGCGGACCGCACCCCCGCGAGGACGCGGTCCGGGAGGTAGGACATGTCGCGCTCGAAGGGCTTGCCCTTGGTCGTGTACGTCGCCGTGTCGTTCACACTTCAACCATACCCGCGGACGCGGTACGGCATACCTTCGTGACCGTGAGTGCCACCTTCGCCACCAGCGACTCCCACGGCCACCTGACCGAGCTGACCGCCGCGCTGCAGGGGGCCGGCCTCCTCGACGAGGAGTCCCACTGGAGCGGCGGCACCTCGAGACTGTGGGTCCTCGGCGACCTGCTCGACCGGGGACCGGACGGGCTCGGCGTGATCGCGCTCGTACGCCGGCTCGTCGACGAGGCCGCGGCGGCCGGCGGTTCGGTTGACCCGCTGCTCGGCAACCACGAGGTCATCGCCCTGGGCATGCGGCTGTTCGGCGACACCGAGGTGGTCCACCGCGGGGTGGTGCGGACGTTCGAGTCGGTCTGGGCCCGCAACGGCGGACTCGCCTCCGACCAGGACGGCATCGACGCCGAGCTCTTCGCCTGGCTGGCCGCGCTGCCGGCGGTCGGCCTCGACGGCGACCACCTCCTCATGCACTCCGACACGCTCGCCTACCTCGAGTGGGGCGGCACCGTCGACGACGTCAACCGGGCCGTGCGCGAGGTCCTCACCGGGGACGACCCGGTGGCCTGGTTCGACCTGCTCCTCGCCCTCGGCCGGCGCCACGACTACGCCGGGCCGTCCGGCCCCGCGGCCGCGCGGACCCTCCTCGACGCGCTCGGCGGGCAGCGCGTCGTCCACGGCCACAGCATCATCGCCGACCTCTTCGACGTGCCCGTCGACTCCTACTCCGAGCCGCGGCTCTACGCCGACGGCCTCGCGCTCGACATCGACGGCGGGATCTACGAGGGCGGACCGTGCCTGGTCGCCCGGCTGTCCGGGTAGGCGGGCCGCCGTTCGCACCCGTCCCCCCGGGCGGTGAGTGAGACACGTTCTGGGGCTCGAGAACGTGTCCTACTCACCGCTGGGGCATTGATGGTCCGAGGAGCGGTGAGTGAGACATGTTCCCGGGTGCGGAAACCTGCCTCACTCACCGCTCGACGGGAGTACGTCAGGGGGCGAAGCGGGCGGCCACCTCGACGACGCGGTCGAAGGCCTCGGCCTCGCCGATGCTGACGCGTACGCCGTCGCCGGCGAAGGGGCGGACCGAGATCCCCACCTCCCCGCAGGCGGCGGCGAAGTCGAGGGCGCGCTCGCCCAGCGGGAACCAGACGAAGTTGCCCTGCGCGTCGGGAAGGTCCCAGCCGACCTCGCGCAGCCGCGCGACCAGGTCGGCGCGGCGGGCGACGAGGTCCTCGACCCGCACGAACAGCTCGGCCTGCGCCTCGAGGGACGCGATCGCCGCGGCCTGCGCGACGTGGCTGACGCCGAACGGCAGCGAGACCGCGCGGAGGGCGGCCGCGAGGGGTGCAGGAGCGACGGCGTACCCCACGCGGAAGCCGGCGAGGCCGTAGGCCTTGGAGAAGGTGCGCGTGAGCACCACGTTGTCGTGGCGCCGGTAGGTGGCGATCCCGTCGATGGCGTCGTCCATCCGCACGAACTCGAGGTAGGCCTCGTCGACCACGACCACGACGTGCGAGGGGACCTTCGCGATGAAGGCGTCGAGCTCGGACTGCGTGACGGCGGGGCCGGTCGGGTTGTTGGGCGTGCAGACGATGACCACCTTGGTGCGGTCGGTGATCGCCGCGGCCATCGCGTCGAGGTCGTGGCGGCCGTCCGCCGTGACCGGGACCTGCACGCTGCGCGCGCCGCCCGCGGTGACCGCGATCGGGTAGGCCTCGAAGGAGCGCCACGCGTAGACGACCTCGTCGTCCGGCTCGCAGAAGGCGTTGACGAGCTGGTAGATCAGCGCGACCGACCCCGTCGCGGCGGCGAGGTCCTCGGCCGGCACGCCCATCGCGTCGGCGAGCGCGGCGTAGAGCGCGGCGCTGCCCATGTCGGGGTAGCGGTTCATCTCGGCGGCGGCCTCGCGCGCGGCGTCGAGCACGCCCGGCAGCGGCGGGTAGGGGTTCTCGTTGGAGGAGAGCTTGTACGACGTCAGCCCGGGTCGGGCGACGGGCGGCTTGCCGGCGACGTACGCAGGGATGGCGAGCACGTTGGGCCGGGGCTGCGGGGACGCAGGGGTGGAGGACATGACCCGCACCCTAGTGAGCGACGAGCTGCTCCGGCCTCCGCCTGCCCCGCCACGGCCGCACGACCGGGAGCAGGACGACCCCGATCGCGAAGCCGATCCCGGCACCCAGGATGTTGTCGACCATGTCGGTGACGTCGCACGCCCGGTCGAGACGGGCGAGCTGCAGCTGCGTGAGCTCGATCGCGAGGCTGTACGCCGCCAGGCCGAGGAGGCCGAGGGGCGCGAGCACGACACCCGACCACCAGCGTCCGACCGCGAGCACGAGGAACATGCCGGCCGGCACGAAGAGGAGCACGTTGAGGGTCCGCTGGTCGAAGCCGAGCACCTCGAACGCCGCACCCGAGGGGCCGCCGTAGTCCCAGGAGCACGCCTCGCTGCGACCCTCCGCCGGCACGATCCCGACGTCCGCCCGCGTGGGCACGAGCGTCACGAGCGCGATCGCGGCGAGCGACCAGAGCAGGCCCGCGACCGACACTGCGGACGCAGTGCCGAGCCGAGGCCGCAGCACCGTCGCGAGCAGCGCCGCGACGGCGGCCGCCACGAGGGCGCCGAGCACCATCACGCCCGTGCCGCCGATCGTCACCACGCGGCACACCGTAACCGCCTCGCCCCGCTGGTCGAGGAGGGACGAAGTCCCGTCACGAGACAGCGCCGCCGGAGACCGGGCCTCGGTACACGCCGCCACGACCTCGCAGGCTCGGTCGCGGGGGCACTCGACCTCGCGACACACGCGGCGAGCTCGTTCCTCGCTCCCCGCTAGTGTCGCGACATGAGGTTCCTGATGTGGCTGCTGACCTATGCCGCCGGCCTGGCCGTCGCGGCCTGGCTCCTGGACGGGATCTGGTTCGAGGGGGCGAAGAACGGGCAGGCCGAGCTGCAGGACAAGATCGTGCCGCTGCTGGTCGTCGCGCTCATCCTGGGCCTGGTCTCCACCTTCATCGAGCCGGTGATCAAGCTGATCTCCCTTCCCTTCATCATCCTCACGCTGGGCTTCCTGCTGCTGGTGATCAACGCGCTGATGCTGCTGCTCACCGCACGGCTGGCGGACGCGTTCGGGCTCGGCTTCCACGTCGACGGCTTCTGGAACGCGCTGCTGGGCTCGATCATCGTGACGATCGTGGGCTGGGGCGTCCGCGTCGCCATCCCCTACGACGACTGATGCGGGACGTCCCCGCGCAGCACACCCCGGGTCGCTACCGGATCGCACTCGTCTGCCTGGGCAACATCTGCCGCTCGCCGATGGCCCACGTCGTCCTGGAGGGCCGGCTCGCCGACGCCGACCTCGCCGACCGCGTCGAGGTGGCGTCGTCCGGCACCGGCGGCTGGCACGTCGGCAACCCGATGGACCCGCGCGCCGCGGCCGCGCTGACCGCCGCCGGCTACGACGCGAGCCGGCACCGCGCCCAGCAGTACGACGCGACCTGGCCCGCGTCGTACGACCTGGTGCTCGTCATGGACGAGGCCAACCTCGCCGACGTCGGCGGTCGCACCGATCGCGTGGGGATGTTCCGCGACTTCGATCCGGTGGATCCGGGTGGGGCGGTTCCCGACCCGTACTACGGTGGGGACGACGGCTTCGAGGAGGTGCTGACGATGGTCGAGCGCACGAGCGACGCGATCGTGGCGGCCCTGGCGGCGGCGCTGGAGGGCCACGCGGGAGACCGCACGAGCGACCGGGCGGGCGGGGGCCGGGCCTGATGGCTCGCCAGCCGCTGGTCGCCAGGCGCGCCGAGGAGCTCCTCGGCACGGCCGTGGTCGCGACCTCACCGGTGGCCGGTGGCGACATCGCCACGGCCACCCGGCTGCGGCTGTCCAGCGGGCAGACCGCGCTGATGAAGACGTTGCCCCATGCGCCGGAGGGCTTCTTCGAGTCGGAGGCCACCGGCCTGCGCTGGCTCGCCGAGGTCGAGGGCGGCGTCCCGGTGCCCGAGGTGCTCGCCGCCGCGAGCGACTGCGTCGTGCTGGAGTGGGTCGAGCAGAGCCCGAAGACCCCGGTCGAGGCGGCCGTCGCGTTCGGCCAGCAGCTGGCCACGACCCATGCCGCCGGAGCCGACGGGTGGGGACTCGACCACGACGGCTTCATCGGGCGGCTTCCGCTGCCCAACAAGACCGCCGACTCGTGGCCGGAGTTCTATGCCGTGCGTCGCGTCCTGCCCTACCTCAAGCTGGCCCGCGACCGCGGCGCGATCTCCGACACCGATGCGACCGCGGTCGAGGCGGTGGTCGGCAGGCTGACCGGACTGCTCCCCGACGAGACGCCCGCGCGGCTCCACGGCGACCTCTGGAACGGCAACTGCCTCTGGGGCCAGGACCTCGCCATCCACGTCATCGACCCCGCCGCGCACGGCGGTCACCGCGAGCTCGACCTGGCGATGCTGCACCTCTTCGGCCTCACGCACCTGCCGCGGGTGATGGCGGCCTACGACGAGGCGCAGCCGCTCGCCGAGGGCTGGGAGGACCGGCTCGGGATCCACCAGCTCTTCCCGCTGCTCGTCCACGCGTGCATGTTCGGCGGCGGCTACGGCGCCCGCGCCGGGACGGTCGCGGCCCGCTACGCCTGACCCACCCGTCGGGCTGGTCCGTCGTACGTCCGGGTCGGGCACCGTGGAGGGATGACCGACGCAGCCGACGCGACCCCGTGGGTCCCGGGGTCGCGCGACCTCGGCGAGCTCGAGTCGGCGGCGCACGAGTGCCGCGGGTGCGAGCTGTGGCAGCCGGCGACCCGGGTGGTGTTCGGCTCCGGAGGGACCGCTGCCGCGGTCGTCCTCGTCGGCGAGCAGCCCGGCGACCAGGAGGACCGGCAGGGCGAGCCGTTCGTCGGTCCGGCGGGCCGCGTGCTCGACGAGGCGCTCGCCGAGGCCGGCATCGACCGCTCGACGGCCTACCTCACCAATGCGGTCAAGCACTTCCGCTTCGAGCCACGCGGCAAGCGCCGGATCCACCAGAAGCCCGACGTGCGCCACGTGACGGCGTGCCACCCGTGGCTCGACGCCGAGCTGGAGGCCGTCGATCCGCGGGTGGTGGTCGCGCTCGGCGCGACGGCCGCCCGGGCCGTGCTCGGCCGGACGGCCAGGATCGGCGAGCTCCGCGGGCACGTGCTCGAGGAGCCGGACCGGCCCGTCGTCGTCACCACCCACCCGTCGGCCGTCCTCCGTCTCCGCGGGCGGGGCGGCTACGACGAGGCCTTCGCCGGCCTCGTGTCCGACCTGCGGCTGGCGGCGCCGTACACCTGAGTACCAGCGAACGTTCAGGATCGCCTCAGGAGCCGATGGCATCCTTGGCCTGTGAGTGAGTCCAGGCCCCGCGTGCTGGTCGTCGACGACGACCGTGCCGTGCGCGACTCGCTGCGCCGGTCGCTGGAGTTCAACGGCTACGAGGTCGTGCTGGCCGCCGACGGCGCCGAGGGCCTCGTGGCGGTCGGGGCCCAGCACCCCGACGTCGTGGTCGTCGACGTGATGATGCCGCGGCTCGACGGGATCGAGACGACGCGCGCGCTGCGGGCGGCGGGCAACGACGTACCCGTCCTGGTCCTGACCGCGCGCGACGCGGTGGGCGACCGGGTGGAGGGGCTCGACGCCGGGGCCGACGACTACCTCACCAAGCCCTTCGCGCTGGAGGAGCTGCTGGCCCGGCTGCGCGCGCTGCTGCGCCGCGTCGTCCCCGACGGCGACGGCGAGTCCGAGGTGCTGTCCTTCTCCGACCTCACCATGGACGTCGGCAGCCGTGACGTGTCGCGCGGCGGCCGCCCGATCGAGCTGACCCGCACCGAGTTCACCCTGCTGGAGATGTTCCTGCGCCGGCCGCGACGGGTGCTCGACCGCTCGTTCATCCTCGAGGAGGTCTGGGGCTACGACTTCCCGACCAGCGCCAACTCGCTCGAGGTCTACGTCGGCTACCTGCGCCGCAAGACCGAGGCCGAGGGCGAGTCCCGGTTGATCCAGACCGTGCGTGGCGTCGGCTACGTGCTGAAGGAAGCATGAGCGCCCCGTGAGCACGAGATGAGCACCGCCACCGCCTGGCCCGACGGGCGCTGGCACTACCGCAGGTCGCTCGCGTCGCGCGTCGCCGTGCTGACCACGGTCGCGCTCGGCCTCTCGATCGCCGTCATGGCCTTCACCGCGTTCGTGGTGATGCGCCAGCAGATGATGAGCTCGCTCGACCAGTCGCTGCTCAACCGCGCGCACAAGGCGACCGCCAACACCACCCTGTCGCGCGTCACCTCGGGCGGCGTCCCGTCGTGGATGCTGGGCGCGGCCGACGTCCGCATCATCTTCATCAGCGCCGACGGCCGTGGCATGTCAGGGTCCGACATCCCGCACTTCACCCTCGGCCAGCCGGAGTACGACGTCGTGACCGGCCAGCGCGAGTCTGCCGTGCGCACGCTGGTGACCCGGGAGGGCGAGCGGTTCCGGGTCGCGACCGTCCAGGCAGGGAGGGATGAGGCCCTCATCCTCGCCCAGCCGTTGGCAGCGAACGACCGGACGCTGGAGAAGCTCGGCGGGGTGCTGTTCGTCTTCGGCGCCCTCGGCGTGCTGGCCGCGCTGCTCGCCGGCTGGCTGGTGGCCCGCAACGGGCTGCGGCCGCTGCGCCGGCTCACCTCGCGGGTCGAGCACATCGCGATGACGGAGGACCTGCGACCGCTGAGCGTGGAGGGGGACGACGAGGTCGCGCGCCTCGCCACCGCGTTCAACCAGATGCTGCTCGCCCTCAGCGCCTCCCGCGACCGCCAGCGCCGCCTCGTCGCCGACGCCAGCCACGAGCTGCGTACGCCGCTCACCTCCCTGCGCACCAACCTCGACCTGCTCCGCCAGGCCGAGGGCAACAACGCGCTGCCGCCGGAGGCTCGGCTCGAGCTGCTCGACGACGTCCGCGGCCAGATCGAGGAGCTCAGTGCGCTCGTCGGCGACCTGGTCGAGCTGGCGCGCGACGAGCCCGCGACCCGGGTGGTCACCGAGGTGGACCTCGCCGACGTCGTCGAGCGGGCGGTCACACGCGTACGCCGTCGTGCCCAGGGCGTGTCCTTCGACGTCGCGCTCGACCCGTGGCGGGTCGTCGGTGACTCCAACAGCCTGGAGCGGGCCGTCACCAACCTGCTCGACAACGCCGCCAAGTGGAGCCCGCCGGACGGCACCGTCACCGTGCGGCTGGCCGACGGGGTGCTCACCGTCGACGACCAGGGATCGGGCGTGGCCGAGGCCGACCGGCCGCACGTCTTCGAGCGCTTCTACCGCGCCGAGGAGTCCCGCGCCATGCCCGGCTCCGGCCTCGGTCTGGCCATCGTGCGCCAGGTGATCGACCGCCACGGCGGCCAGGTCCAGGTGACCGAGGCTCCCGGCGGCGGCGCGCGCTTCGCCCTCTGGCTGCCCGGCGTCGCCGCGGTCGCGGAGTCACCGGATATCCGGTGAGTCTCCCGCTTGGGGGCCGACATCTCGGTCACCAACCGGGAAGCTCGGGTGCCAAGCCTCAGTCGAAGACACGCAGCAGCCGCTCGGCCTTCCACTCCGACTCCGCCCACTCCTCCGCGACGTCGGACTTCACGGTGATGCCGCCGCCCGTGCCGAGGGTCCACGTGCCGGTGCCGTCGGTCATCAGCGAGCGGATGACGACGCCGAGGTCGGCCGGGCCGTCGCCGCTGATCCAGCCGAACGCGCCGGCGTACACCCCGCGCGGGGTCGACTCGACCTCCTCGACGATCTCCATCGTGCGCAGCTTGGGCGCGCCCGTCATGGAGCCGGCGGGGAACAGCGCGCGCAGCGCGGCGACCGTCGAGACGTCGTCGCGCAGCCGTCCGCGGACCGTCGACACCAGCTGGTGGACCGACTCGTAGGACTCGACCTGCATCAGCTCCGGCACCTCGACCGACCCGACCTCGCACACCATCGACAGGTCGTTGCGGAGCAGGTCGACGATCATCAGGTTCTCGGCGCGGGTCTTCGGGTCGCGCGCGAGCCGCTCGCGGTGGTGCTCGTCCTCCTCGGGCGTCGCGCCGCGCGGGGTGGTGCCCTTGATCGGCTTGGTCTCGAGGTGGCGGTCGGGGGTGACGAGGGCGTACCTCTCCGGCGAGCTCGACAGCAGCCAGCCGCGCGCCCCGTCGACGTCGTGCTGGAGGAAGCCGCTGTACGGCGCCGGGTTGAGCTCGCGGAGGCGGAGGTACGCCGTCACCGGGTCGAGGTCGGAGGTGCGGGACAGCCGGTGGGTGAGGTTGACCTCGTACGAGTTGCCGGCGTGCAGGTGCTCCTGGACGCGGGCGAAGGCGGCGGCGTACGAGCTGGGAGGGGGACTTGTAGGGGGAACCTGACTCCTCGAGGCCTTTGCAACCCCCTCCGAGTGCCAGTTTCCCCGCTCGAGCGGGGAATCTGCGAAGCGCACGCCCCGCTCCCCAGCAACCCCCGCCGCATGCTCGAACACCCGCACCGCGGCCGGCCGCATCCAGAGCGCGTCGGGGAGGGCGGGGTCCGCGGCCGCGGGGAGGTCGGTGCGCGAGGCGTAGCCGAGGTAGCCGAACCACTGCTCCCCTGCCGCGATGCGCTGCTCGAGCACGGCGAAGACGTCGTCACCGACGACCCTCGAGGTGCCGTCGGCGTGGAGGGTGACCTCGCGTCGGGCCGCCGACCACGACAAGGACGGGTCGTCCTCCTCGAGCCAGCCGATGATCGAGCGGCGGCCCGACCACTCGCGCGCGCCGCCGCCGTCGAGCCAGAAGCAGCGCGGGTGCCGAGCGGCCACGGACCGGAAGAAGGCGACGGGGTCGCTCATCATCCGGGGTCCCCGCGGCGTTGTTCGGAGGAGCGGAGCGGGGGAGAAGAAGGTCGTGGGGTGGTACGGAGAAAGTTCCTGACGAGGTCCTCACCGTGCGAGGACAGGACCGACTCGGGGTGGAACTGCACGCCCTCGATCGGCAGCGACGCGTGGCGGACGCCCATCACCACGCCGTCCTCGCTCCACGCCGTGGCCACCAGCGACGACGGCAGCGAGACAGCACCGAGCGAGTGGTAGCGGACGGCGGCGAAACCCTGCGGCACGCCGGCGAAGACTCCCGCGCCGTCGTGCTCGATCGTCGCCACCTCCCCGTGGGCTGGGGCCAGGCGTCGCACCGTGCCGCCGTACGCCGTCACCAGTCCCTGCATGCCCAGGCACACGCCGAGCACGGGGCGGGTGCCGGACCGCAGCACCGCCGGGCCCACCGCGAAGTCCGCGGGGGACGACGGGTGGCCGGGTCCGGGCGACAGGACGACGTGCGAGTGGGCGAGAACCTCCGCGGCGGAGACCTCGTCGTGCTGCACGACGCGCGGCAGGACGCCGGTCACCCGGGCCACCAGGTGCACCAGGTTCCACGTGTAGGAGTCGTGGTGGTCGACCACGATCACGTCCGGCTGCACGCAGCGACAGTAGTGGGCGCGGCGCCTACTGGCGCACGACGCGGCACGCGTCCGAGACCGGCTGGTCGCCGACCTCCTGGCAGCCGTCGAACGCCGCGAGCTTCGCCATCAGCGCGGCGACCTCGGGGGCATGCCTCTTGCTCGCGAAGGTGTTGCGCTTCTCGAACTTCTGGCGCTTGTAGCTGTAGTACTCGTAGCCCCAGGTGACCTTGCCGGGCCGCGGGTCGAGGTCGAACCGCGCCAGCAGCCCGGTGCGGCTCCGCACGGCCGTGTAGGACGGGATCCGGTCGAGCTCCGAGCCGCTGAAGGCGGCGTCCGGGTCGTTGCCGGTCAGCGTCTGCTGGGTGTGCTCGAGGAAGGCGTGGGACTGCCGCACCAGCTTCGGGTCGGCGAGGGTCGGGACGAGCGAGAGCCCGCTGCGGTAGGGCGCGGGCGCGAGCCCGGCCAGCTCCTCGAACGTCGGGGCGAGGTCGATGTTGCTGGTGACCTCGCGGCGCGTGCCGGGCACGACGCCCGGGCCGGTGACCAGGAGCGGCACGCGGACGTCGGTGTCGTACGGCGTCCCCTTGCCGCGGCCCATGCCGTTCTGGCCGAGGTGGAAGCCGTTGTCGGAGGTGAGCACGACGTAGGTGTTCGGTCCCACCGCCTCGAGGATGCGCTTCACCAGCCGGTCGGCCGACTGGGCCATCCGCGCGCGGTCGCGGAGGTCGCGGACGGCAGCGGCTGCGGGGAGCGTGCGGACGGTGTTCCACGCGCGGGCCTGCTTGCCGTTGGCCAGGCGCGGGCGGTTGTCCTTGCGTGGGTCGGCGAAGCCGGGGAGGTCGTCGACGGTCAGCTTGCCGCAGGCGACGCGCCCGCAGCTGCGCTTGCCGGTGCGGTCGCGGAACATCGGCGGGAAGAGCGGGTCACCGGCGTAGTGGCCCTGTGGGTTCGTCCGGTTGTGCGGCGCGTAGAGCGCGACCTCGAGGAAGTACGGCGCTCCCGCGGCCTCGTTGGTGCGGACGAAGTCCATCGCCATGCCACCGATCACCGCACCGGCGTACGCCTTGTCCTTGGCCGCGTTGCTCGCGCTGGCCGGCGGCGCCGGGTGGTGCACCAGCCGCAGCCGGTCGTCGACGATGGAGGTGCTCGCGAAATCCCAGCCGTCGTAGGCGGAGCCGAAGACGGTGTTGAACGTCGTCCAGCCCGGCACGACCGGCGGCAGCGCGCGGCCGGGGGACCACTCGTACTCGTTGAGGAACTTGCCGACGAAGCCCGTCTGGTAGCCGGCCTCCTGCAGCCGCACGTTGAACGCGCGCTCGGGGTTGCCGTGGACGTCGTAGGCCGGCCAGCCGCCGAGCTTCGACGTGCCCTTGTTGGACGTGTTGGTGCGGACGCCGGTCTGGTGTGGGTACTGCCCGGTGAAGAAGCTCGAGCGCGACACGCAGCACAGCGAGTCGGTGACGAACGAGTGCGGGTAGCTCGCGCCGGCCTTCCGCATCCGCTGCACCGAGCGCATCGTCTGGACGAGGTCCATCGAGAAGTCGTCGAGCATCACGACCACGATGCTGGGCGGCGTCACCCGTGCCGCCGCCGGCTCGAGCCCGGCGACCGCGTCCGCCTCCCGCGTCACGCGCGGCGGCGCGACGTCGTCGGGCGTGCCCGGTCCGTCGACCTGTCCGCCGGTCGCCCCGCATGCCATCAGTGCGAGCAGGCACACGCCTGCCCACGCTCCCTTGAACGTCCCCACTGCTCCCCCGTCGTGTCCCGAGCCGGCTACCAAGGGTGACGTCGTGAGTCCCCGATTCGTTGCCTGCCACGCCGAATCAATGTGTATAGGTTCGGTCGACTTTAGCCGACGGGTCAGGCGAGGAGGTCGCGCACCGCCGTGTGGAGCAGGTCGTAGCCGTTCTCGGTGAGGATCGACTCGGCGTGGAACTGGATGCCGCGGAAGTGCGGCCCCACGACGGCGTGGATGTCGCCGGTGGCCTCGTCGGCCTCCACGGTGACCCCGGACGGGAGCTCGACGCCGTCGGGCACGCGCCCGACGAAGGTGTTGTAGAAGCCCACCCGCTCGGTGCGGCCGTCGAGCCGGACCGGCGACTGGGTTCCCTGGAAGACGACGTCCTTGTAGCCGAGGTCGAGGCCGAGGCGCTGGCACAGCGTCTGGTGCCCCAGGCACACGGCGAGGAACGGCTGCTGCGAGGCGAGCAGGTCGTCGACGGCGCGACGGAACGACGCGATCTTGGGGTGGTCGCCCTCGCGCGGGTCGCCGGGCCCCGGTCCGACGATGACCAGGTCGGCGCCGTCGAAGGCGCCGGCGGCGTAGTCCTCGTGCCGGACCACGCGTGCGGTCATGCCGAAGACACCGAGCACGTGGACGAGCATGTTCACGAAGTCGTCCTCGCCGTGGAGGATCACCGCCGACCTCCCGGCCAGCCCCGGGTCTGCCGGCTCCCCGGCCTGGTCGGTCAGCCAGAAGCGGGAGAGCCGCTGGTTGCGGCTGCCGAGCGCCAGTACGACGTCCTCGTCGCGCGCGAGCTCGGCGATGTCGGTGCCGTCGGAGGTCGCCGCCGGCGCCAGGCCGAAGGCACTGAGGATGCCGCCCGCCTTGGCGCGGGTCTCGGCCACCTCGTCGGCCGCGTCGGAGTCGCGCACCAAGGTCGCGCCGGCGGTCACCTTGAGCTCCCCCGCCGGCGACACGTCGGCCGTGCGGATGAGGATCGGGCTGTCCATCGTCGGGGTGCCGTCGGGCGAGCGACCGAAGAGGGCGAGCGCGGCGCCGTAGTAGCCACGACCCTCGGGCTCGTAGTCGGCGATCAGCCGGCAGGCGTTCTCGACGGGCGCGCCGGTCACCGTCGCGGCGTACATGGTGTCGCGCAGGATCTCGCGGTGGTCGCGATCGGAGCGGCCGGCGAGGAGGTACTCGGTGTGGATCAGGTGCGTCATCGGCTTGAGGAAGGGCCCGAGCACCTGGCCACCCTCGTGGCAGATGTCGCACATCATCTTGAGCTCCTCGTCGACCACCATGAAGAGCTCGAAGACCTCCTTCTCGTCGGCGAGGAAGTCGAGCAGCCGGTCCTTGAGCGCGTCACCGTGGCCCGCCACCCGGAACGTCCCGGAGATCGGGTTCATCCGGACGTCGCCCTGGCGCACCGAGACGTGCCGCTCCGGGCTGGCGCCGATGAGGAAGCGCTCGCCGGTGAAGAAGCAGAAGGTCCAGTAGGCGCCGCGCTCGCGCTCCATCAGCCGCCGCAGCACGGTCAGCGCCTTCGCGGCGTCCCAGTCGGCGACGACGGCGCGGTAGTGGCGACCGATGACGAGGTTGGCGCCCTCGCCCTGGCCGATCTCGTCGCGGATGATCGCCTCGACGACCTCGCCGTAGTCCTCGTCGCTCGTCGCGAAGCCACCGCGGTCGGCGAACTCGACCGGCACGTCGGGCAGCGCCTCGAGCAGGTCGTCGACCGGCACCTCGTGCTCGGCCTCGATGTCGACGACCGTCAAAGGCGTGCCGTCGTCGATGGCGGCGAAGCCGCGCTCGCGCACCTGGCGGAACGGCACGGCGACCAGCCGGTCCGCGCTCCGACCCGGCTCCGGGGCGCCGGTCTCGAGCGGGATGTCGAGCAGGCTCGCGACCTCGTGCGGCGTGCCGCCCACCAGGCCCGCCGTGGGCGAGGCCTTGCGCCGAATGACCGCCCACGCGCCGTACCCCTGGATCTGCTCCAGGAGGTCTCGGACGGCAGGGGTCTCGGTCATGGCCGAAACCCTACGGCGGGGCGGTCAGCGGTCGGCGGGCATCTCAGGCCGGCTTGGTCGCCAGGACGTGGAACTCGTTGTAGACGAACGGCTTGCCGGCCCATCGGGGGAACGGGAAGCTGCGCCACGGCTCGGGCTGCAGGCCCAACGCGCGGGACAGGTCCTCGAGGTCCTGGCCCGTGGTCCACCGGACGTGGGTGGGGTCGGAGGCGTAGCCGCGCTCCTGCGGACAGATGAAGAACACCTTGCCGCCCGGCCGCAGGTAGGGCAGGTACGACCGCATGACCTGCTCGCCCTCCTCGGCCGGCATGTGCTCGATCACGTGGGCCACCAGGATCCCGTCGAACGACTCGGGGACCCGGAGGTCCGACTCGGCCCACTCCGCCGTCGTGAGGGCCACCATGCCGCGTGAGCGGGCGATCTCGATGGATGCGGCGTTGTGGTCGACGCCGACCGACCCCGCCGCCAGGGTGGCGAGGTTGCGACCGATGCCGCACCCCACCTCGAGGGTGCGACCGAGGCCCTGTCGGCGGATGTTGCGCTGGTAGGGCGCCTGGACGTTGAGCACCCGCTTCCACAGGACCTGCTCCTTCGCCTGCAGGCGCCGGGCGTAGTCCTCGCCTCTCGTGTCGCGCATGCGCAGGAGCCTACGGGTAGTCCACCTCGACCCGGACCCAGTCGACGAACATGCTGTGCTGCTTGCCACCCTTCACGGCGTAGCGCGGGACGACGTCCTTGTTGGAGAGCCTGAGGTGGAGCGGGATCGTGTTGCTGGGGACCCGGCGGGGGTCGGGCAGCGTGGTGACGCTGTAGAGCTCGTTGCCCGCGCCGTCGGCTGCCGAGAACCTCACGGTGTCACCGCCGATGGTGAACTCGGCGGCGTACTCCCACGAGGTGTCCCACGGCCCGGCGCCCTGGGGGAAGGAGTCCGCGACCGGCCAGAGCTCGGGTGCGCGGCCGGTCGCCGCACAGGCGTTGGCCGCCGTCTCGGGCGAGTCGTCGTAGCAGATGTGCGACCCCACCTGGGCGCCCGCGGGCTTCGAGGGCCCGTAGCTCTCGATCACGTCGATCTCACGAGGGTCGAGGGGGCTGGGGTGCTGGACCCAGAAGGCGGCGTAGTTGCTGCCGGTGTCGGGCATCACCAGGCTCACCGTGGTGCGCACGCGGGTGCCGGCCGGCAGGGACCAGCCGGAGTTCGAGCGCAGCTGCGCGAGGCGGTCCACCTCGAGCCTGCCCTGGCCGTCGAGGGACGCACCGTTCCACCCGGCCAGCGGGTGCCACTGGCTGGGCGCGGTGCCGGCGGGGCCGTCGAACTCGTCGTCGAAGACCACCTCCCACTCCGAGGTGGGCGCGGGCGCAGGCGCCGGCTCGGCCGCGGGCGGCGGCGTGCCGACGGCAGGGGCGGTCACCGCCGGCGCTGTCGGGTCGGCCGCGACCGGCGCGGTCACCGCGGCCTGCGGTACGTCGGCCGCGGGGGCGGTCGCGTCGGGCTCCGGGACGTCCGGGACGAGGGAGTCCGACACCGGGTTGCCGGTGCACGCGGTCACTCCCACCAGCACGGCCGCTGCGAGGACCCCGGCGGACCGGCGGTCGCCTCGCCGCGCGTGGCCCTGCCCGAGCCGGTGCCTGAGCCGGTGCCTGAGCCGGTGCATGAGCCTCCCGATGTGGTGACGGCCTGGCCGTCTCGTGCTGGTGGTCCGTGCCGGCCCGTGATGAGCAGCCGACGATACGTGCTCGCGCCAACGGCGCGTGGAGCGACTCTCAGCCGACGGTCGTCAGCAGCTGCGTCGCGCGGGTGAGCACGACGTAGAGGGTGGCCCGGCCCGTGGCCGACTCGTCCTCGATCTCCTGCGGCGAGACCACGACGATGCCGTCGAACTCCAGTCCCTTCGTGTCGAGTCCGGTCAGCACGACCACCCGGTCCTCGCCGCTCGGCGTGACCCTCGAGTCGACGGCTGCCCGGGCGCCGGCGGCGTCGTCGGCCAGCTCGGGCCACGACGCCAGCCAGGCGTTGACCTCGGATCGACGGGCGACCGGCACGACGATGCCGACGGTGCCCTCGACACGACCGGCGATCGTGGTGACGGCGTCGCGCACGGCGGCCTCGAGGTCGTCGACCGGGCCGACGACCTGCGGCTCCTCGCCCGTGCGGCGTACGGCGTCGGGGAGGTCGGCGTCGAGCCCCACCCGGCGCGCGTAGTCGGCGGCGAAGGCGTAGATCTCGGCGGAGTTGCGGTAGTTCGTCGAGAGGTGGAACTCGTGGAGCTCCTTGCCCTCGAGCGCCTCGGCGCGCGCGGCGGCGGCCTCCGGGGCGTCGGGCCACGACGACTGCGCCGGGTCGCCGACTATCGTCCAGCTCGCGGCGCGGCCGCGACGGCCGACCATCCGCCACTGCATCGGGGTGAGGTCCTGCGCCTCGTCGATGAGGACGTGGGCGTAGCCGTCGTCCTCGATGCGGTGGGTCGGCGGCGCCCACTGCCGGCCGCCGGGGGCGTAGTCGCGCTCGGAGATGGTGGTGAGCTCCTGCAGGTCGACGCCGCCCTCGAGCAGGCCCGTCTCGTCGAGGTCGCGCTCGTCGTCGGTGCGCTGCGGGACGTCGCCGAGGGCGTAGCGGAGCTCGTCGACGAGCGGGACGTCCTCGATCGAGAGGTCGCCGGACGCCCACGACTTCAGGAGCAGCAGCTGCTCCTCGCGACTGATCACGCCCTCGCCCACGCGGGCCAGGAAGTCGGGCTCGCGGAGCCAGCCGAAGACCGTGGGCGCGTCGAGCGGCGGCCACCAGGCCGACGCGAACTCGACGAAGCCCTCGTGGCCGAGCATGTCGTCCTCGAACGCCTCCCGGCCGCGCTCCTTGCCGCGCTCGCCGGTGACCTGGCGCCACATGGCGTCGAGAAGCGTCTTGGCCACCCGCGGGAGCTGGCGGTTGCGACGCCCCTGCGACATCAGCTGGCGTCGCAGCCTTCCCAGCAGGCCCGGGTCGAGGACGATCGTCTCGTCGCGCCAGTAGATCCGGAAGCTGGTCGGCGCACCGGGCGCGTGCTGGCGGGCCGCGCGCCGCAGCAGCTCGGCCATCCGGGTCGCGCCCTTGACGTCGGCGACCGCGGGCTCGTCGTGGCGCGTCGCGCGGATGCCGCCGACGACCTCGCCGAGCGAGCGCAGGGCGACCGCCGTCTCGCCGAGGCTCGGCAGCACGCGCTCGATGTAGCGCATGAACACGCCGCTGGGGCCGACGACCAGCACGCCGCCACCCTCGTAGCGGCGGCGGTCGGAGTAGAGCAGGAACGCCGCGCGGTGCAGGGCGACGACCGTCTTGCCCGTGCCGGGGCCGCCCGAGATCGACACGACGCCCTTGCCCGGCGCGCGGATCGCCTTGTCCTGCTCGGCCTGGATGGTGGCCACGATCGAGTGCATCGACCGGTCGCGGGCCCGCGAGAGCTGTGCCATGAGGGCGCCCTCGCCGACGATCGGCAGGTCGGTCTCGACCTGGTCGTCGAGCAGCTCGTCCTCGACGCCGATGACGGTGCGGTGCAGCGAGCGCAGCACCCGGCGGCGTACGACGCCGGACGGGGTGGCGGCCGTGGCCTGGTAGAACACGCCGGCGGCCGGGGCGCGCCAGTCGATGAGCAGCACGTCACGGTCCTCGTTGCGCACGCCGATGCGGCCGATGTAGCGCGGCTCGCGGTCGATCTCCGGGTCGAGGTCGAGGCGGCCGAAGACCAGCCCCTCGTGGGCGGCGTCGAGCTGGGCGATGCGCTTGGCGGCCTGGAAGACCATGGCGTCGCGCTCGACGAGACCGCCCTCGTGCTCCAGCTTGCCGCGGCTGTGCCCCTCTGCGGCCAGCGCCCGCGCACTGCGCGTCGACGCCTCCAGCTGCACGTAGACCTCGTCGACGTACGCCTGCTCCGCCGCGATCTCCCGCGCCTCGAGCTCCTCGCTCACTCCCGCTCCTCATCCCCCATGAACCACTGCCCAACGGTCCCGGGCAGGCGGACAAGGGTACCGGCGAGCACCGACGACCACCGACTTCCCGTGGATCCTGGACCGCACCAGCGGGACGTCACCCGACGAGCAGGACGGCGCCCGCCACGCACACCGCCGCACCGATCGTGCGGATCAGGTCCGCCTGGCCGAGGGCTCGCAGCAGCTCGGGACGCTCCGCGGTGGTGCCCAGCCGGCCGTGCAGCGGCGCGGCGATCGCTGCGGTGGTGACCACCGACACCGCCCCGCCGACGAGGGCGAGCCAGGTGCCCGACGCCTCCGGCTCCGCCACGGCGGTCGAGACCAGGACGATGACGAGCGGGACGTAGAGCACACCGACGAGCGGGGCGATCCGGCGCGAGTGGCGCTCGAGCGCCGCCGGCCACGCCCCGTCGTCGACCTCCCGCAGCGCGGGGTAGACCACCAGCGACACCGTCAGCTGGAAGCCGAGGTGCGCCGCGGCGACGAGCAGCAGCCAGCTGCTCGGGTCGGTGAGGATCATCTCCACAGCCTCCTCGAAGTGGTCCTCCCACTTCTCCGGCCGGGGACCGCCCGTGGATGCAGCGCGGGCGCTACTTCTTGCGGGAGAGGAAGGCGGTCATCGCCTCGCGCGCCTCGTCGGAGGCGAACAGCCGCGTGCTGGTCTGCGCCATCTCCTCGCCGAGTGCGTCGATGCGCGCCACGAGGTCGCGGTTGAGGATGCGCTTGGACTCGCGGAGGCCCTGGGCCGCCCCGGTCGCCAGGCTGGCGCACACGGCCGCGACCTCGGCGTCGAGGTCGTCGGCGGGCACGGCCTTCGTCACCAGTCCGTACGCCGCCGCCTCGGCGCCGGTGAACACCTCGCCGCCGAGCGTGGTGAGGGCAGCGGCCCGCGGGGTCATCCGGTGGTGGACGGTGAGGCTGATGATCGCCGCCGCCAGCCCGAGCTTCACCTCGGTCAGCGCGAAGGTGGCGTCCTCGGCGCTGATGGCGATGTCGGCCGCGGCGACGATGCCGATGCCGCCGGCGCGGACGGCACCGAGGTTCTTGGTCACGACCGGCTTGTCGAGGGTGGCGATCAGGCGTTGCAGGTCGACGATCCGGCGGGTGCCGGCCTCCATGCCCTCCGTCGACGCCTCGCTGAGGTCGGCGCCGGAGCAGAAGACCTTGCCGGAGCTCTCGATCAGCACGGCCCGTACATCCGGCTCGTCGCCGGCACGCTGGAGGTGGGCGAAGAGCTCGGTCACCAGCTGGCGGCTCAGCGCGTTGCGGTTGGCGGGGCTGTCGAGGGTGATGGTGGCGACGGAGTCCGCCACGTCGTAGTGCACCAGCTCTGCGGGGGCCTGGTCGGTCGGGGCGGTCATGGCGAGCATCCTGCCGCACCTGACACATCCGGAAGCCCGGCCGCTCCGAACACCACCCATGCACCCCCTCGACCAGCGGTCCCGGCCGCGCACCCTGCGCCACGCGGCGTACGGCGTGCTCGCCACCGTCGTCGGTCTCGCCGCCGCCCACCTGGTCGCGGCACTGACCGTGCCGGCGGCGTCGCCGGTGCTCGCCGTCGGCTCGACCGTCATCGACCTCACGCCCACGCCGCTCAAGGAGTGGGCGATCCGCGAGTTCGGCAACGCCGACAAGCTGGTCCTGGTCAGCTCCGTGACGCTCGTCGTGCTGCTGCTGGCCGCGGTCGCGGGCGTCGTCACCGCCCGCCGCGAGACGGCGGGCCTGCTCGTCCTCGTGGGGCTGGCGGGCGTCGCCGGAGTGCTGGCCGTCCTGCGCCCGGGGTCCGGGCCGCTGGACCTGCTGCCTGCCCTGGTCGCCGCCGCGGTCGCCGCCACCTCGCTGTGGTGGCTGCACCGGGTGGACGGCCGGGGCGTCCTGGACCCGTCGCCGGGGGTCGACGGTCCGACACGACGCGGGGTCGTGCTGGCCACCGGTGGACTGGCGGTGGCCGCGGCTGCCATGGGGGCCGCCGGGCGCTGGGTGACGTCGTACCGCCTCGGCGGTACCGACGTCGCCCTGCCGGTCGCCACCGACCCCGCGTCGTCCTTCCCCACCGGCCTGGAGGCGAAGTACGACGGCATCACGCCGCTGCGCACCCCCACCGGCGACTTCTACCGCGTCGACACCCGGCTGACGCTGCCCACCGTCGACGTCGACTCGTGGACCCTCACCATCGACGGCGACGTCGACCGCGAGGTCACGCTCACCTTCGACGACCTCGCCGCGATGGACACCATCGAGCGCGACATCACGCTCACCTGTGTCTCCAACGAGGTCGGCGGGCCCTACGTCGGCGGCGCCCGTTGGCTCGGCGTGCCGCTCGAGGCCGTGCTGGCCAGGGCCGGCATCGACGCGACGAAGGCCGACCAGATCCTGTCCACGGACGTCGACGGGATGACGATCTCCACGCCCCTCGACGTCGCCCTCGACGGGCGCGACGCGATGATCGCCATCGGCATGAACGGCGGACCGTTGCCGCGCACGCACGGCTTCCCGGCGCGGATGGTCGTGCCCGGCCTCTACGGCTTCGTCAGCGCGTGCAAGTGGATCACCCGGATGACGCTGACGACGTACGACGCCGAGCAGGCGTACTGGACCGAGCGCGACTGGGTGGTGGACGCGCCGATCAAGATCTCGAGCCGCATCGACACCCCCAAGCCGCTCTCCGAGACCGACGCCGGGACGGTCGTCGTCGGAGGTATCGCCTGGGCCCAGGGCGTCGGCATCGACAAGGTCGAGGTGCGGATCGACGGCGGCCCGTGGCAACGCGCGAAGCTCGGGCCAGCGGTCAACGACGACTACTGGCGCCAGTGGTACCTCGAGTGGGACGCCGAGCCGGGGCGGCACCTGATCGCCTCGCGCGCGACCAACAAGGACGGCGACGTGCAGACCGACGTCCGGATGCGGCCCTTCCCGGAGGGCTCGAGCGGCCTGCAGGAGATCTCGGTCCTCATCGCCTGACCGCTGACCTCCTGCCCACCCCCCACGCGTCGTCGGGCGGTGAGTGAGGCAGGTTCCGCGCCTCCGGAACCTGCCTCACTCACCGCTCGACGGCGCGCTTGGAGACTTGTCCAAGGATTGTCCAAACTTTTTCGCCGGATGACCCATCCGCCCCCCGGCCGGCCCCGAACACCTCCTGACAGCGGGCCCCACGGCCCCCCTGAAGGCTTCCAACCGAAAGGCAGTGTCATGAACACCAAGCTCCGCACCCGCTCGATGGGCCTCGCCGCCCTCGCCCTGACCGCGTCGATGGGCCTGGCCGCCTGTGGCAACGAGAGCGACGACGGCAACGCCACCGAGTCCACCACGTCCGAGGCCCCCATGGAGTCCGAGAGCTCGGAGTCCGAGTCGCCGATGGAGTCCGAGGAGCCGATGGCCGCCGACGCGCCGTTCGGTCCCGGCTGCGCGGGCGTCCCTACCAGCGGTGAGGGCTCCGTCGAGGGCATGGCCGACGACCCGGTCGCCACCGCGGCCTCCAACAACCCGCTCCTCAAGACGCTGGTCTCCGCCGTGACCGAGGCCGACCTGGTCGACACGCTCAACTCGGCCGAGAACCTCACCGTCTTCGCGCCGACCGACGACGCGTTCGCCGCGATCCCGAAGAAGCAGCTCAACGCCCTCCTCAAGGACAAGGAGATGCTGACCACCGTCCTGACGCACCACGTGGTCGGCGAGCGGCTCAGCCCGGAGGACGTCGCGGGTGAGCACGAGACCCTGGCCGGCGACATGCTCACCGTCGAGGGCGAGGGCGAGGACTTCACCATCGGTGACGCCAGCGTCGTCTGCGGCAACGTGCAGACCGCCAACGCCACCGTGTACGTCGTCGACCAGGTCCTGATGCCGGAGATGTGAGTCGTCGCCTGACGACCACTACGTAAGGATGCTGACGTGGACCACGTGAGGCCCGTTCCGGACGGGACGCCCGAGGGCGTCCCGTCCGGGGGCGACCCAGCCCGGCTGGCCGACCTGCTGCGGCAGGCGGCGCGAGGTGACGAAGCGGCCTTCGCCGCCTTCTACGACGCGACCTCGGCCCGGGCCTACGGCCTGGCCCTGCGCGTCGTACGCAACCCGGCGCACGCCGAGGAGGTCACCCAGGAGGCCTACCTCGACGCCTGGCGGTCCAGCACGAGGTACGACGCCGGGCGCGGCAGCGCCGTCGGGTGGCTGCTCACCATCGTCCACCGCAAGTCCGTCGACCGGGTCCGCTCGGTCGAGGCGGCCACGTCCCGCGACGAGACCTGGAACCGCGAGACCGCACCGACCGACCACGACCAGACCTCGGAGGCCGCGCACGCGTCGCTCGACGCGGCCCGGGTCCGCAGTGCGGTCGCCACGCTGACGGACGTGCAGCGGCAGGCGGTCGAGCTCACCTACTTCGGCGGCTACACGCACACCGAGGTGGCTACCTTGCTGGACGTCCCGCTCGGGACGGCCAAGACACGAATACGCGACGGCCTGATCCGCCTGCGAGACCTGATGGGAGTGGCGTCATGAGTGAGATGGACATCCACAAGCTCACGGGCGCCTATGCCATGGACGCGCTCGAGGAGCTCGAGCGTGCGCGGTTCGAGCAGCACCTCGCCACCTGCGAGGACTGCCGGGCCGAGGTCGCCGAGCTCCGCGAGACGGCAGCCCTGCTCGCCGAGACCGTCGCGGTCCCGCCGCCGGACTCACTGCGCGAGTCGGTGCTCGCCGGCATCTCCCAGGTCCGCCCGCTCCCGCCGGAGGTGCCCACGGCCCCGTCGCGACACGTCGACGGTCCGGCAGCTCGGAGGCGGGGCTGGATGCCCTTTCTGGTCGCGGCGGCACTCGCGCTCATCGTCGGCGTCGGCGCCCTGGTGACGCAGCCCTGGGCGCCCTCCGACGACGTGAAGCGCCTCACCGCGGCCGAGCAGGTCCTCCAGGCCCCGGACGCGCAGGAGGTGTCCGTCGACCTCGGCGAGGCGGGACGTGCCACCGTCACCCGGTCGAAGTCCCAGGACCGCGCGGTGATCACCACCGAGGACATGACCTCCGCGCCCACGGGCAAGGACTACGAGCTGTGGTTCATCGACGGCGACTCGTTCGTCTCCGCCGGGCTGATGCCCGACGAGCCCGACCAGACCGTCGTCCTCGACGGTTCCGCAGCGGCGGCCGCGGCCGTCGGCATCACGGTCGAGCCGGACGGAGGATCCGAGCAGCCGACCAGCGACCCGATCGCCGTCTTCGACCTGTCCGAGGCGACATGAGCACCCCGGAGCCCCGGCGGATCGCCGTCGTCGGCTCCGGCGTGGCGGGGCTCACCGCGGCCTGGGTCGCGTCGCGCACCGCCCACGTGACCCTCTACGAGGCCGACGACCGGCTCGGCGGCCACGCCGACACCCACCGCGTCACGACCCCCGACGGCGAGCTGGCGATCGACACCGGCTTCATCGTGCACAACCGCCGGACCTACCCCACGCTGCTGCGGCTCTTCGCCGAGCTCGGCGTGGAGACCCAGCCCTCGGAGATGTCGCTGTCGGTCAGCGACGCCGGCACCGGGGTCGAGTACGCCGGCGCGCTCGGGCCGCGCGGCCTGTTCGCCCAGCGGTCGTCGCTCCGCTCGCCCGGGCACTGGCGGATGCTGCTGGAGATCCCGCGCTTCCACCGCCGGGCGCGCGCCCTGCTCGCGTCCGATGCCGGGGCCGACGAGACACTGCGGGACTTCCTCAGCGAGGGCGGCTTCTCCCCCGGCTTCGTCCGGCACTTCATGGAGCCGCTCGTGGCGGCCGTCTGGTCGTGCGACCCGGCGACGGCGCTGGACTACCCCGCCCGCTACCTCTTCACCTTCCTCGAGCACCACGGGATGCTCGGCGTCTTCGGCTCGCCGGAGTGGCGCACCGTTGCGGGCGGCTCAGCGACGTACGTCGCCGCGGTGGCGGCCGGCCTGCAGGAGGTCCGGCTCGAGACCAAGGTGACGTCCGTGCGCGAGCTCGCCGACGGCGTCGAGGTCACCGACGGCAGCGGAGCGACGACGCGCTTCGACGCGGTCGTGGTCGCGACGCACCCCTCCCACGCGCTCGCGATGCTCGAGGCGCCGACCGACCTCCAGCGCGAGGTCCTCTCCGCGCTGCCCTACAGCAGCAACCCGGCCCTCCTCCACACCGACACCTCACTGCTTCCCACCGCCCCCGGCGCCCGGGCCTCCTGGAACTTTCACCGCCCGGCGTCCGAGCCTGAGACGCCGCAGGGAGTGACGGTCACCTACGACCTCACCCGCCTGCAGCGCCTGCCGACCGACACCCACTACCTCGTCACCCTGGGCGGCGAGGACCTCGTCGACCCGGCGAGCGTCATCGACCGGATGGAGTACGAGCACCCGATCTACACGCCGGCGTCGGTGGCCGCGTCGCGGCGCCTGCCGGAGATCAACACCCCGCACATCGCCTTCGCCGGGGCCTACCACGGCTGGGGCTTCCACGAGGACGGCGCCCGCTCGGGCCTCGCGGCCGCCACCCACCTGGGCCTGCCCTGGGTGCGGACGACGCCTGCGCTCCCGCGGCCGGGCCGCTTCGAGACCACCGTCCGGCACACCCGTCGTACGCCCTTCAAGCGGACCTTCGAGCACCGCTCGACCTTCTGGCTCGTCGACCTCGACGACCTGCCCGACCACGGCGTGCTCGCCCGGTTCGAGGCGCGCGACCACCTCGGGTCGCCCGAGCGGACCCTCCGGCAGAACGTCGAGGACTTCCTCGGCCTCCACGGCGTGCGCCTGGGCACCGGCGGCGGCACGATCCTGATGGCCGCACAGCCTCGCTCGCTGGGCTACGCCTTCAACCCGATCAGCGTGTTCTGGTGCTTCGACGACGAGGGCCGCCAGGCGGGCGTCGTGGTCGAGGTGCACAACACCTACGGCGACCGGCACGCCTACCTCGTCCACCCCGACGAGCAGGGTCGCGCGACGACCGACAAGGCGATGTACGTGTCCCCCTTCCACGGTGTCGACGGCACCTACGACGTCGCCGTACCGATCCCGACCGACCGACTCCACGTCGCGGTGACCCTCCGTGGTCAGGACGACGGTGGCTCGGCGCCCTTCAGCGCCAGCCTGACCGGCACCCGCAGCGACGTACCCGTCCGCAGGACCCTCGGCGCTGCACTGCGCGGCAGCGCGCTGATCCGGGCACACGGCACCTGGCTGTGGGCCCGCCGGCTGCCGGTCCGTCCCCGACCCATCCATCGACAGGAGGGAGTCTCGTGACCCTCGAGAAGAACCACGACCAGCCCGGGCGCACGCGGGGGATGCCCGCCCTCGAGCAGCTGCCGTCCGGACCGCGCACCGCCGTCTCGGCCGCGGTCGCGCGCCGGCTCTTCCGGGCCGCCGTCGCCCGCCTCGACGTCACCGTCGTCGAGGAGCCGACGGGTCGCACCTACGGGCGGGGCGGACCGCTGATGCGCCTGCACCGGCCCGAGGAGTTCTACGCCCGGGTCGGCCGTGACGGCCTGATCGGCTTCGGCGAGGCCTACCTCACCGGGGCGTGGGACGCCGACGACCTGGCCGGCTTCCTCACCGTGCCGGCGGCCCGGATGGCGACCCTGGTCCCGGAGCCGCTGCAGCGGCTCCGCGCCCTCGTCACCCACCGGCTGCCCAGCCACCAGCGCAGCACCGAGGCCAACAGCCAGGCCAACGTCTCGCACCACTACGACCTGTCCAACGACCTCTTCGCGCTCTTCCTCGACGAGACGCTGAGCTACTCCTCCGCGCTCTTCGACACCTCCGTCCTCGCCACCGGCGACGGGCCCGGGTCCGTCGCCGACCACCTCGTCGCCACTCCACCGGAGCCCACCGACGACGCCGACCCGACGCGCCACCACCACGACCTCGCCGAGGCCCAGGGCCGCAAGGTCGAGCGGCTCCTCGACGAGGCCGGCGTCACCGCCGGCTCCCGGGTCCTCGAGATCGGCACCGGGTGGGGTGAGCTGGCCATCCGCGCCGCCCGCCGCGGCGCGAGCGTCCACACCATCACGCTGTCGGTCGAGCAGCTCGAGCTCGCCGAGAAGCGCATCGCCGCGGCCGGGTTCGCCGACCGCGTCCGCGTCGAGCTGATGGACTACCGGGCGCTCGCGGCCACCGGGGCGACGTACGACGCCGTGCTGTCGGTGGAGATGATCGAGGCCGTCGGCCACGAGTTCTGGGGCACCTACTTCGGCACCATCGACCGCGTGCTGGCGCCCGGAGGCCGCGTCGCGATCCAGGCGATCACGATGCCGCACGACCGGATGCTCGCCACGCGCGACGGCCACACCTGGATCAACAAGTACATCTTCCCGGGCGGCTTCCTGCCCAGCGTGGAGGCCATCGACCAGGTCACGCGCGACGGGACGAGCCTCCGGCTCACCGGACAGCTCGCGATGGGCAGCCACTACGCCGAGACGCTTCGGCGCTGGGACCGCCGGTTCCTCGCCCAGCGCGACGCCGTCCTGGGGCTCGGGTTCGACGACCTCTTCGTGCGCGTGTGGCACTTCTACCTCGCCTACTCGCAGGCCGGCTTCGCCAGCGGCTACCTCGACGTCTCGCAGCTCACCTTCAGCCGAGAGGACGGAACGACCCCGTGACCCAGACCGCTCCCAGCGACACCCGGCTCACGACGCCCGGGGTGGCCGACCGCCTCGCCACGGCGGTCCGGCCCTTCATCGGGGGCGACCTGCCGGTGCGCCTGCAGGCCTGGGACGGATCGGTCGCCGGACCCGACGGCGCCCCGCTCGTGGTGCTGCGGTCCCCCGACGCGCTGCGCCGGCTGCTGTGGCACCCGGGCGAGCTCGGCGCCGCGCAGGCCTACGTGACGGGCGAGCTCGACGTCCCCGAGCAGGACGGCTGGGACCTCGGCTCCGCCCTCACCCACGCGTTCGCGGTGGGCGCCGAGCGCGGCCTGTCCGGCGTACGCCTCTCCCCCCGCGCCATGGTCGACGCGGTCCGCACGGCCGCCGGCCTGGGCGCGCTCGGCCGGCCGCCGGCGCCGCCCGCCTCGCAGGCGCAGGTCAGGGGCAGGCTGCACAGCCTCGCCCGGGACCGGTCGTCCATCAGCCACCACTACGACCTCTCCAACGAGTTCTACTCCCTCGTCCTCGAGCCGCAGATGGCCTACAGCTGCGGCTACCACGCGACCCCCGACGTCTCCCTCGAGGAGGCGCAGCGCGCCAAGCTCGACCTGGTCTGCACCAAGCTCGGCCTCGAGCCGGACATGCGGCTGCTGGATGTCGGGTGCGGCTGGGGCTCCCTCTCCCTCCACGCGGCCGAGCACTTCGGCGCGCGGGTCACCGGGGTGACCATCTCGCACGAGCAGAAGGCGTTCATCGACGCCCGGATCGCCGAGCGCGGGCTGCAGGACCGGGTCGAGATCCGGCTGCAGGACTACCGCGAGGTCCCCGAGCGCGACCACTTCGACGCGGTCGGCTCGCTGGAGATGGGCGAGCACGTCGGCGCCCGCAACTACCCGACGTACGTCGAGGTGCTGCGCCGCTCGGTCCGGCCCGGCGGGCGCGTCCTGGTGCAGCAGATGTCGCGCCAGGGAGCCGGTGGCGGCAAGCACCCGGGCGGAGGACCGTTCATCGAGTCGTTCATCGCGCCCGACATGACGATGCGGCCTGTCGGCGAGACCGTCGGCCTCATCGAGGCGGGAGGGCTCGAGGTGCGCGACGTGCACGCGATGCGCGAGCACTACGTCCTCACGGTCGCAGGCTGGACGGCCAACTTCGAGGCCAACCTCCCCCGGCTCCGCGAGCTGGTCGGAGAGGAGGTCGTGCGCGTGTGGCGGCTCTACCTCGTCGGCGGCGCGCTCGCCTTCCGCGACGGCCGGATGGGCGTCGACCAGGTCCTGGCCGTCCGCCCGGGCGCTCCCCACACCCTGCCGGCGGTGCGCACGTGGTGAGCGCCGCGCTCGTCGCGCTCCTCGCCGCCGCCGTCGTCATGGGGTCGACGGCGGCGGTGAGCCGCCGCCTGGACAGGGTGGCCGTGGTCGACGTGGCCTGGGGGCTGGCCTTCGTCGCGATCGCCCTCGCCCTGGCGCTCGTGTGGCCCGACCCCCACTCGTGGCTGCTCGCGGCGCTCGTCGTCGTGTGGGGCGGTCGCCTGGCGTGGCACATCGCACGCCGCTCCCGCGGCCACGGCGAGGACCCTCGCTACGAGAGGATGCTCGGCGGACCCGGCTGGTCCGCCGGCGCGGGCCGCGTGATCACGAAGGTCTTCCTGACCCAGGCCGTCGTCGCGTTCCTCGTCTCGGCGCCCCTCCAGGTCGCGGCGGCGTACGACGTCCACTGGTGGCCGGTGGTCTGGGTCGGCGTCGCGGTCTGGGCGGTGGGCGTGTTCTTCGAGGTGGTCGGCGACGCGCAGCTCGAGGCCTACAAGGCGCAGCCGCGCGAGTCGCGCCCGAAGATCCTCGACACCGGCCTGTGGGCCTGGAGCCGGCACCCCAACTACTTCGGTGACGCGTGCGTCTGGTGGGGCCTGTGGATCGCCGGCGCGCTTGCCCTGGGCTGGCTCCCGGGGCTGCTCACCGTGTGGGCGCCCGCCGCGATGACGTACTTCGTGCGCAACGTGACCGGGGCCAGGCTGCTGGAGCGGACGATGTCGCAGCGCGAGGGGTGGGACGCGTACGCCGCCCGCGTGCCGATGTTCGTCCCGCGCCCCCCGCGCCACTGACGCACTGGTGATCTCCGCGCATCCGCCCGGGGGTTCTGTACGCCTGACGACCGTCCTCGGGTGACAATGCGCCGGTGGGTGAGCAGGAGGGGCTCGACTGCGCCGTCGAGGCGATGCAGGCGGGGGACGAGGCGGCGTTCCGCGTCGTCTACCGCCACGTCCAGCCACCCCTCCTGCGCTACCTCACCGTCCTCGTCGGTCCCGCCGAGGCCGAGGACGTCGCCAGCGAGGCCTGGGCGCAGGCCTTCCGGGACCTCGACCGGTTCAGCGGCGACGCCGACGGCTTCCGGGGCTGGATCACCACCATCGGCCGCAACCGCGCCCTCGACCACCTGCGCCACGCCCGTCGCCGCCCGGTCGCCGACGAGTCGATCGACGACCTCGTGGACCTGCCGGACGACGTCGACGTCGAGGCCGACACCATCGGCCGGGTCGACTCCGAGGCCGTGATCCGGCTGATCGGCAGCCTGCCCCGGGACCAGGCCGAGGCCATCATGCTGCGGACGGTGCTCGGCTTCGACGCCCCGACCGCGGCCCGCATCCTCGGCAAGCGCCCCGGCGCCGTGCGCGCTGCGGCCCACCGTGGCCTCAAGCAGCTGGCCAGGCGAATCTCCGAGGAGCCGTAACACCTGTGACTGCCGTGACGCTGAAGGGAGTGAGATGAGCACGCCGGACCCCCGCCTGTCCCGCCGTGACGCCGAGCGCCTGCTCGACGCTCCGGCGGAGCACGACAGCGTCCTCGGCTGGGCCCTCACTGCCGCCAGCGCCCCTGCGCACCCCACCGAGCTGCGCGGTGAGGACGCCGCGGCGGCAGCCTTCCAGGCCGCGCGGCTCTCGCCCCCTCCGGCAACCCGGAGCGGCTTCGTCTCACCATCGCGCCTCGGCAGCCGCGCCGCCGTCCGCGCCGTGGTCGCCACCGGCGCCGTCGTGGCCCTCACCTCGGGCGGCTTCGCGCTCGCCAGCTCCACCGATCTCCCCGGCCTGCCCGGGCTGCCGGGGCTCCCCGACCTGCCCGGGATCCCCGGCCAGGCGTCCGACCGGGCCAGCGAGTCCGTGGCCGACGGTCCGGCCGGCACGAGCGCCCCGAGCGGGGACAGCAGCGGTGGCCACTCCTCCGGCAGCGGCACCCGCTCGCCCGCGACATCCGGATCGGCCGGTTCCTCCACCACGACCGACGCACCCGGACCGTCGTCCACCGCCCCGTCGCGCTCTCCGTCCGAGACCCCCACCGACTCGCCCACCACGCAGTCCCCCAGCTTCGAGGGCCTGTGCCGGGCCTTCCAGGCCACCGACCGCACCGACGCCGGCACGTCGCTCGACAGCACCGCGTTCCTCGCGCTCGCCGCCGAGGCCGGCGGCGCCGACCGCATCGCGACCTACTGCATCGACCTCATCGGTCCGCCGAAGCAGACCAGCAAGCCCACTCCGTCCCCCGGCAAGCCCACCGACCAGCCGACGAAGGGCAACCAGGGGAATCAGGGCAACCAGGGCAACCAGGGCAACCAGGGCAACGGCAACCAGAACCCTGGCAACGGCAACCAGGGCAACCAGAACAGCTCCAGCAACGGCAACCAGAGCCCCGGCAGCCCGAGCACCGGATCGACCAACCAGCCGAACCCGAACAGCCAGACCAACAGCGGCAACGGCAATGGCAACGGGCCGGGGAAGTCCGGCAACCCCTCGACCCCGGCTCCGGTGCCCACCACCGCACCAACGCCCAGCAGCCTGGCGAGCCCCGCCAGTCCGACCAGCACGGGGAGCTCGCGCGACCCGGGCGAGAAGGGTGGCACACAGACGTCCGGGTGATTCCGGCGGCGGCCGCGTTCCGCAGGACCCGGCTCTCGTGCCCGTACGTCGACCTCCCGCCGACGTCCGGGATCCCCCCAGAACCACGAGATCCACGTCCTACCAACGCACAGACGGCGGCATGGCCCTCCCCCGGGGCCGTGCCGTCGTCGCGTCCGGAGCGGGGTCGCCCGGTCCCCGGCACGCGTTAGGTTCCTCGGCATGGGCCGCACGCTCTCCGCGCAGGAAGACACCAACCGACGGATGCTCCGCGCCCGCGACGAGATGGACCGGCGCTACGCCGAGCCGCTCGACGTGCCCACCCTCGCCGCGATCGCCCACCTGTCGGTCTCGCAGTTCGGCCGGGTGTTCAAGGAGGTCTACGGCGAGACGCCCCACCGCTACCTCCAGCGGCGCCGCGTGGAGCGAGCGATGACGCTCCTGCGGCAGACCGACCGCCCGGTGACCGACATCGCCTGGGACGTCGGGTTCGCCAGTCTCGGCACCTTCAGCCGCACCTTCAGCAACGTCGTCGGCTGCTCGCCCTCGGAGTTCCGCGCCCGCCACGCGCCGGTCGCCGTGCCGTCGTGCTTCATCGCCGCGTGGACCCGTCCGCGCGAGAGGGCGCAGACCGTCCCGGACGCGACGACATCCGGCCCCGGGACAGCCGCCCCCAGGACAGTGCTTTCGGAGAAGCGGGAGGAGGTCGTCGCTGACTAGCGTCGTCTTCCATGAACACCAACCACATCACCAGCCTCCACATCCGCAGCGTGCCCGTCCTCGACCAGGACGAGGCGCTCGACTTCTACACCACGCACCTGGGCTTCGAGGTCCGCGACGACATCGACCTCGGCTTCATGCGCTGGCTCACCGTCGGGGTGCCGGGACAGGACACCTCGATCCTGCTCGAGCTCGTCGGTGGGCCGCAGCACGACGAGGCGACCGCCTCCCAGGTGCGCGAGCTCGTGGCCAAGGGCGCCCTCGGCGGGGTCTTCCTGCTGAGCGACGACGTGCACGCGACCTACGCCGCGCTCCGCGACGCCGGCGTCGAGATCACCCAGGAGCCGGTCGAGCAGCCCTACGGCACCGACTTCGGCATCCGCGACCCGTTCGGCAACCAGATCCGCATCAACCAGTTCAAGACGGTCTCGCCCGAGGACGTCCAGGCGTCCTACGACGCGGCAGGAGCATGATCGCTCCATGAGCTATCCCCCTCCGATCTACCACGGCGACTCCGGCGAGGTGTCGGCCCACGTCGTGCCGGCGGGCATCGAGCCCGCGGTCGTCTACCCCAACGGCAACAAGGTCTTCTACCTCGCCCAGGGCACTGCCACCCAAGGCACGTTCGGGCTCTACCGGTGGGAGTTCGCGGGCCCCGAGAGCGGCCCCGGTGCCCATTTCCACCGCACGATCACCGAGTCGTTCTACGTCCTCGAGGGCACCGTCACCATCTTCGACGGCACCGACTGGGTGAAGTGCCACGCCGGCGACTTCGCCCACGTCCCCGCCGGGGGGATCCACGGGTTCCGCAACGAGGACGGCGCCGCCAGGATGCTCCTCCACTTCGCGCCGGGCGCTCCGCGCGAGGCCTACTTCGAGGGCCTTGCCGCCGGCATGGGCAACCTCGACGGCGACGCCTACGACCGCTTCATGCAGGAGCACGACAACACATGGGTCTGAGCGAGCCCTGATGGACCGCGTCGCCGCGGCGTTCGACGCCACCCCGCGCCAGGACTTCCTGCCGCGCGCGGTGCGGCGTCGAGCGTCGTACGACGGCCCGCTGGGGATCGCCGCGGGCCAGACCAACTCCCAGCCCCGCACCGTCGACGACATGCTGCGGCTGCTCGACGTCCGCACCGGGCAGCGGGTGCTCGACGTCGGGTCCGGGAGCGGGTGGACGACCGCGCTGCTCGCGCACCTCGTCGGCCCGGAGGGGTCGGTGCTCGGCGTCGAGCTCGAGCCGGAGCTGGTGTCGTTCGGGTCGGCCAACCTCGCCCGCGCCGACCGGCCGTGGGCGAGCATCCGGCAGGCCGACGCCGGCGTGCTCGGCGACCCCGCCGGGGCGCCGTACGACCGCATCCTCGTCTCCGCGATGGCCGACGCGCTGCCCGTCGCCCTGGTCGAGCAGCTCACCGACGGCGGGATCCTGGTGGTGCCGGTGGACGGGACGATGCTGCGCGTGACCAACCCCGGCGCGGTCGTCACCGCGCACGGGCGCTACCGGTTCGTGCCGCTGCGCTGAGCCTCCCGGCCGGTCGACCGGCGGGCGAGCCGCACGGGCAGGCTGGCCGCGGCCTCCAGCGGACCGCGCAGCCGGAGCAGGCGGAGCAGCGCCCCGATCGCCAGCAGCACGACGACGTGCGCGAGGTAGGTCGAGGGATCCTCCTCGGGCCACACCGCCTCGGTGCGCATCACGACGTGGAGTGAGTAGAGCGTGAGCGTCGCCGCACCCGCACCGAGCAGGACGGCGAGCACGGCGGTCGCCGGCCGGGGCAGGAGCTGTGCGACGAGCAGGCACAGCGCGATCACCAGGACCGCACTGCCGATGGTCTGCGCGAGGTCGAACGGCGTCGCGGAGTGGGGTGCGACGAGCAGCAACCAGTCCCAGTCGCCGTCGGCGGGCGTCGTGCCGTACATCCCGGTCGCGTTGTCGGAGGCGACCGCGGGATCGACCAGCGTCCGCGACACCTGCGTCGCGAGCACTGCCAGCGACAACCCACCGAGGGCCAGGCCGCCGAGCAGCGAGGTGTCGCGCAGGTCGAGACGACCGAGCACGAGGCCGGCGAGGAGGTAGGCCAGCCACGGCACCACCGGGTAGTAGCCGGTGAGGAGCAGCTCGCTCGCCAGCTGCCCGGGGTCGGCGAGCTGCTCGAAGGTCGGGCTGTCGAAGCCCCGCTCGGGCAGGTGCGGCCGCACCAGGTGCGAGGCGACCGGCGCGAGGGCCACCCACGCGACGGTGAGCGGCAGGAGCGAGCGGACGCGCAGCAGCGTGAAGGGCAGGCCCAGGACGAACAGCACGCCGTAGTAGGTGAGGATCACCGCGATGCCGGTGTCGAGGCCGCCGAGCACGAGGCCGAGCGCCCCGATCAGCAGTGCCCGGACGGCGATGCCGAGCGTGTGCAGCGCGAGCGGGCGGCCCCGCAGCGGCTCGCGCGTCATCAGCGCCAGGCTCACCCCGGCCAGCACGGCGAAGAGCGCTGAGGCCCGGCCGCCGGCCAGCCACTGGGCGGTGGTGAGGTCGCCGGCGGGTGTGCGCTCGTCGAGCACGTGGGTGGCGACCATGCCCAGCAGTGCGAGGCACCGGGCGACGTCCAGCCCGACGAGGCGGTCGCGCGACGTCCCGGTCATGGCGCCCATCCTGCCGGGCGGCCCGCGACGGCTGACGCCCCTCAGGCCCTGGGCCGGGCGACCTGCTCGGCGAGGTGCGCCGGCGCCTGGATGCAGTAGGAGTCGGTCAACAGCTCGGCGAGCTCGTCCCAGTCGGTGTCGTCGTCGAGGAGCATCCCGATGTAGTTGCCGCCCCAGCCGGCACGGAAGTACGGGTCACCCATGTGCTCGAAGGCCGCCACCTCGTCGGGCTCACCGCGGAAGGTGATCCGGAAGAGCTGGTCCTCCCCGCCGAAGACGTGGGCGACGGTCGCACTGCCGACGCGCCACCGCGTGCCGGTCCACGCCGACTCCTGCCGGCAGCGCGGCAGCGCGCCGAGCACCGCGTCGATGCGCAGCACCCACTCCTCGGGCACGAGGGGACGGTCGGCGAGGGCCACGGTCGTGATCCTGCCACCGCGCACCGACACCATGGAGGCAGTTCGGGGCCGGCCCGTCGCGTGGTTACGCTCGAGCGCGGGCCATCACACGCGAACTGCCTGCATGGTGCACGCGCCAGGCCCCGATATCTGAGGACGCGGCGAACGGATTCAGCGGCCCGATCTGCACGTGACGTCCTCAGATATCGGGGTGTGGGGGTCGACCAGCGATTGGCGTCAGCCGAGAGGACGCAGCACGTACCGGACCAGGGCGGTCCCGCCCCACCGGGGCGCGGCGCCGACGAAGCCGAGCTCGACCTTCACGCGGAGGCCGCGCCCGTGCGCGCGGACCACGAACTCCTCGCGCAGCTCGGGCTCGGTCTCGGGTCCGGTCTCCACCTCGACCGTGCGACTGACCGAGGCGACGCCCTGGAACCCCTTCGCCCGCAGCTGGCGCACCAGGTGGCGCCGCTCCGGCGCGAGGTCGTCGGTCTCCATCGCCAGATCCAGGTACTGGGTGCAGTCGGCCCGGATGTAGCCGCGCACCGTGAACGGTCCCTGGGGCAGCGGCACCGCCCGTGGGAAGTCCGCCGGATCGGTGCTGACGGCAGCGCACGCACCCGGTCGGTCCGCGGCGCGCGCGTGCGCCGGTCCCGCGGCCACCGCGGCCACGGAGCTGCTCCCCAGGACGACGAGGGCTCCGGCCAGGGCGTGGATCAGGCGGGTGGGTACCAGGCTCGGCTTCGGCATGGGTGGAGTGAAGCGCACCGACCGGCGCCCTCGCAGCGTTTTTCAGTAGGACTTCGGCAGGCCGAGGCTGTGCATCGCGACGAAGTTGAGGATCATCTCCCGGCTCACCGGGGCGATCCGGCCGGCGCGGGCGGCGACCAGCAGGCCCGCCATGCCGTACTCCTGCGTGATGCCGTTGCCGCCGTGGGTCTGCACGGCCGCGTCGACGGCGTGCACGGCGGCCTCGGCGGCCGCGTACTTGGCCATGTTGGCCGCCTCACCGGCTGCCATGTCGTCGCCGGCGTCGACGAGCGCGGCGGCCTTCTGCGTCATCAGCCGGGCGAGCTCGTTCTCGATGTGGGCCGTGGCCAGCGGGTGGGCGATCGCCTGGTGGGAGCCGATCGGCGCCTTGAAGACCGTGCGCTCCTGGGCGTACGACGACGCCCTGGCGAGGGCGTGGCGGGCGAGACCGGTGGAGAAGGAGGCAGCCATGATCCGCTCGGGGTTGAGCCCGGCGAAGAGCTGGACCAACCCGCCGTCCTCGTCGCCGACGAGCGCGTCGAGGGGCAGGCGTACGTCGTCGATGAAGACCTGGAACTGCTTCTCCGGACTGACGATCTCCATCGGGATGGCGGTGTACTCGAAGCCGGCGGCGTCGGTCGGGACGACGAAGAGGCACGGCTTGAGCTTGCCGGTCCTCGCGTCCTCGGTGCGCGCGACGACGAGCACGTTGGCCGCCTCGTCGACGCCGGAGATGTAGATCTTCTGGCCCCTGAGCACCCACTCGTCGCCGTCGCGGCGGGCGGTGGTGGTGATGTTGTGCGAGTTGGTGCCGGCGTCGGGCTCGGTGATCGCGAACGCCATGGTCGCGGTGCCGTCGCAGATCCCGGGCAGCCACTGCTGCTTCTGCGCCTCGGTCCCGTAGCGGGCGATGACCGTGCCGCAGATCGCCGGGCTGACGACCATCATCAGGAGCGGGCAGCCCTGCGCGGCGAGCTCCTCGCAGACCGCGGCCACGTCGCCGATGCCGCCGCCCCCGCCGCCGTACTCCTCCGGGATGTTGATGCCGAGGTAGCCCGCCCTGGCGATCTCGAGCCACAGCTCGGTGGTCTTCTCGCCGGAGCGTGCGCGCTCGACGAACCAGTCGCGCCCGTACTTGCCGGCGAGCCTCGCGACCTGCGTGCGCAGCTCCACGCGCTCCTCGGACTCCGTGAAGTTGGTCATGCGTTCTCCTCGACTACTGCCAGGACCTCCCCGGACGCGACCTGCGACCCGGGCTCGACGTTGATCTCGGTGACGGTGCCGTCGTGCGGCGCGGTCACGGTGTGCTGCATCTTCATCGCCTCGAGCACCAGGACGGCGTCGCCCGCGGCCACCTCCTCGCCGGCCGCGACCTTGACCGCGACCACCGTCCCTGGCATCGGCGCGAGCAGCGAGCCGCTCGCCACCGCGTCGGCGGGGTCGGTGAAGCGCGGCAGCTCGCGCAGCCGGACGGACCGAACGGCCCCGTCGACGTACACCTCACGCGTGCCGGAGCGCCGGTCGACCTGGATCAGTCCGTCCCACCGCTGCTCCACGCCGTCGACCTCGAGCCGGGCGTGGGTCGGCGAGACCTCGAGCACCGTCACGCCGTCGACCGCGAACCCGTCGCGCGCACCCCACCACTCGACCGGGTCGTGACCCTCGAACGTCGTGCGCTGAGGCTGGCTGACGACGTTGCGCCAGGCGGCGGGGACGCCCAACTGGACCGTGCGCCGGGCGGCGTCGTCGGCCGCGAGCATGAGGGCTCCCGCGACGAGCGCGGTGCGGTCGCTGGCCAGTGAGTCGCTGGGAGACTCAGCGGGAATCGGACCTGACTCCAGCCAGGTGGTCGTCATCTCGCCGGCCACGAAGACCGGGTCGGTGAGGATCGCGACGAGCTGGTCGCGGTTGGTGGTGACGCCGTGGATGCGTGCCCGGCGGAGGGCCGCGACGAGCATCCGGATCGCCCCCTCGCGGGTCGGCGCCCACGCCATCACCTTGGCCAGCATGGCGTCGTAGAACGTCGACACCTCGTCGCCCGACGCGAAGCCGCTGTCGACCCGGACACCGAAGTCGGCCATCGGCAGGAACTCGTCGTCCGACGGCAGGTCGAAGGTGACCAGCCGCCCGCTCTGCGGGACGTACGCCGCGTCCTCGGCGTAGAGCCGGACCTCGATCGCGTGACCACCGCGGAACGGGACGTCCTGCGGCAGGCCACGACCCTCGGCCACCGCGATCTGCTGCTCGACGAGGTCCAGCCCGCGGACCAGCTCGGTCACCGGGTGCTCGACCTGGAGGCGCGTGTTCATCTCGAGGAAGAAGTAGCGGTCGGTGGCCGGGTCGTAGAGGAACTCGACCGTGCCCGCGCCGCGGTAGTCGATGTCGCTCGCGAGTCGCTCGGCCGCCTCGCACATGGCCGCTTCCGTGGCCGCCGGCAGCCCGGGTGCCGGTGCCTCCTCGACCACCTTCTGGTGCCGACGCTGGACCGAGCAGTCCCGGGTGCCGATCGCGATGGTGCGCAGAGCGCTCGACACGACCTGCACCTCGACGTGGCGGCCGGCCTCGACATAGGGCTCGACGAAGACCGTGCCGTCGCCGAAGGCCGACTCGGCCTCGGCCCGCGCCGCCTCGATCTCGGCGTCGAGCCGGTCGAGGGCGCGTACGACGCGCATGCCACGACCACCGCCACCGGCCGACGCCTTCACCAGCAGCGGGAGGTCGGCCTCGGTGGGTGACGAGGGAGCCGACAGGACCGGGACGCCCGCCTTCTCGGCGATCGCCTTGGCGCGGACCTTGTCGCCCATGGCCTCGATCGCCTCCGGCGGCGGGCCGACCCAGGTCAGGCCCGCGGCGATGACGGCGCGGGCGAAGTCGGCGTTCTCGGACAGGAAGCCGTAGCCGGGGTGGATCGCGTCGGCGCCGGACCGGCGCGCCGCCTCGATGACGACGTCGGCGCGGAGGTAGGTGTCGGCGGGAGCGTTGCCGGGCAGGCGCACGGCCCGGTCGGCCTCGGCGACGAACGGCAGCCCGGCGTCCGCGTCCGAGTGCACGGCGACGGTCTCGATGCCGAGCCGGCGGCAGGTGGCGAACACCCGGCGGGCGATCTCGCCGCGGTTGGCGACGAGGAGTCGATCGATCATGGGCGGAACACCCCGAATCCCTCGGCACCCTTGATCGGTGCGTTCTCGATGACGGACAGGCAGATGGCCAGCACGGTGCGGGTGTCCCGGGGGTCGATGACGCCGTCGTCGTAGAGCATCCCGGACAGCACGTAGGGCAGCGACTGCTCCTCGACCATCTGCTCGACCATCGCGCGCATGCCGGCGTCGCCCTCCTCGTCGTACGCCTGTCCCTTCGCCTCGGCCGCCGCGCGGGAGACGATCGAGAGCACGCCGGCGAGCTGGGCCGGGCCCATGACGGCCGACTTGGCGCTGGGCCAGGTGAAGAGGAAGCGCGGGTCGTAGGCGCGGCCGTTCATGCCGTAGTTGCCGGCTCCGTAGGACGCGCCCATGATCACCGAGAGGTGCGGGACGGTGCTGTTGGAGACGGCGTTGATCATCATCGCGCCGTGCTTGATGATGCCGCCCTGCTCGTAGTCCTTGCCGACCATGTAGCCGGTCGTGTTGTGGAGGAACAGCAGCGGGGTGTCGGCCTGGTTGGCGAGCTGGATGAACTGGGTCGCCTTCTGCGCCTCCTCGGAGAACAGCACGCCCTGGGCGTTGGCGAGGATGCCGATCGGGTGCCCGTGCAGCTGCGCCCACCCGGTGACGAGCGAGGTGCCGTAGAGCGGCTTGAACTCGTCGAAGGGCCGACCGTTGCGCTCGCTCGTGCCGTCGACGATGCGGGCGATCACCTCACGCGGGTCGAACGGCTCCTTGAGGTCCGCCGGCACCAGGTCGAGGAGGCCCTCGGGGTCGGCGTCGGGCTCGGCGAACGCGGACTGGGACACCCCCGTTGCCGCTGGACGCACGCCATGGCGTGCGTCGAGCGGACGATGGTCCGCTCGACCCGCGCCGTGGCGGCGGTTGAGCCGGGCGACGATCCGGCGCCCGATGCGGATGGCGTCGTGCTCGTCCTCGGCGAGGTAGTCAGCCAGGCCGGAGACCCGGGCATGCATCTCGGCGCCGCCGAGAGACTCGTCGTCGGACTCCTCGCCGGTCGCCATCTTCACCAGCGGCGGGCCGCCGAGGAAGACCTTGGCGCCGCCGCGCACGAAGACGGTGTAGTCGCTCATGCCCGGGACGTACGCCCCGCCGGCGGTCGAGTTGCCGAAGACCAGCGCGATCGTCGGCTGGCGCCGCGCGGAGGCCCGCGTCAGGTCGCGGAAGAGCTTGCCGCCGGGGATGAAGATCTCCTTCTGCGTCGGCAGGTCCGCGCCGCCCGACTCGACGAGGGAGATCGTCGGGAGGTTGTTCTCCTCTGCGATCTGCGAGGCGCGGAAGATCTTCTTCACCGTCCACGGGTTCGACGCGCCGCCCTTGACGGTGGGGTCGTTGGCGCTGATCAGGCACTCCACGCCCTCGACGACGCCGATGCCGGTGACGACGGACGCGCCGACGGTGAAGTCCGAGCCCCACCCGGCCAGCGGCGACAGCTCGAGGAACGCCGACCCGGGGTCGAGCAGCAGCTCGATCCGCTCGCGCGCGGTCAGCTTGCCGCGGGCGTGGTGGCGGTCGACGTACTTCTCGCCGCCACCGGCCACCGCGACCGCGTGCTGCGCGTCGAGATCGGCGAGCTTCTCGAGCATCGCCTCCCGGTTGGTGGTCACGCTTCGACCACCGCCTTCATCCGCTCGAGCGTCGTCCGCATGCCGTGGCGGTTGGTCCTCCGGCGCAGCGGGCCGAGCACCAGCCAGTAGAGGCGGGTCGGCAGGTTGGGGTCGAGCCGGAAGTACTCCGTGACCAGCGTCCCGCCGTCCTGCGCCTCCAGGCGGTAGCCCCAGTTGTTGACGGTGATCGCGTCGGTGCCGACGGAGAACTCGAAGACGCGCTCGGGCTCGCACGCGGTGACGCGGCACGGCGACCAGTACGTCGGTCCCACGCCGTTGCGCTTCACGTGGCCGGCGAAGAAGGCGCCCACCTCGGGCCCGGTCGAGCCGCGGGTCCACTTCGCCTCGAACGTCTCGGGACTGAACTCCCCGATCCGCGTCACGTCGCTGACGAGGTCCCAGACGTCGGCGGGCGGGGCGTCCATCCAGAGCGACACCTCGTCGCCCAGGGACGGGAGCTTGATCATCGTTGTCCTCTCATCACGCGTAACCCATCAGCTTGGCCGTCAGGTCACGCAGCACCTCGTCGGCGCCACCCCCGATCGGCAGGACCCGGGCGTCGCGGTAGTGCCGCTCCACCTCGGTGCCGTGCATGTAGCCGGTGCCGCCGAAGAGCTGCACCGCGCGGTCGCAGACGTACGCCGCGCAGTCCACCGCGGTCTGCTTGGCCAGGCACGCCTCCGCCACCACGAGCTCCCCGGCGGCGTGCCGAGCGGCCACGTCGCGGGTGTAGGTGCGCGCGACCTCGACCTGGCGCCGCATCTCGACCAGCGTGTGCTGGACGGACTGGTTGGCCGACAGGGGCCGCCCGAACGTCTCGCGCTCGCGGGCCCAGGCCGCGGCGAGGTCGAGCGAGCGGGCCGCGATGCCGTAGCCGTGGACCGCCAGGGCGATCCGCTCGACGACGAACTGGTCCGCGATCTGGCCGAACCCGGAGCCCTCCGCGCCGACCAGGTTGGCGGCCGGCACCCTCGCGTCGACGAACGCCAGCTCGGCGGTGTCGGAGCAGTGCCACCCCATCTTCCGCAGCGACCGGGAGACCGTGAAGCCAGGTGTCCCCTTCTCGACGACCAGCAGCGAGATGCCGCCGTGGCCGGGGCCGCCCGTGCGGACGGCGGTGGTCACGAAGTCGGCGCGGACGCCGGAGGTGATGAAGGTCTTGGCGCCGTTGACGACGTAGTGGTCGCCGTCGCGCACCGCGGTGGTGGTGATGCGCGCGACGTCGGACCCCCCGCCGGGCTCGGTGATGGCGAGCGAGCCGATGGTGTCTCCGGCCAGGGTGGGCCGGACGAACCGGTCGACGAGGTCGCCGTTGCCGCTGGCGGCGATGTGGGGCAGCGCGATGCCGGCGGTGAAGAGCCCGGCCATCAGGCCGCTCGACGCGCCCGCGTCGAACATCGCCTCCTGCAGCACGACGCTGTCCACCAGGTCACCGCCGCCACCGCCCACCTCCTTCGGGAAGGAGACGCCGATCAGGCCGAGGTCTCCCGCCGTGCGGTGCAGCGCGCGCGGGATCTCCCCGGCGTCCTCCCACTCCTGGAGGTGCGGCACGACCTCGCGGCGGGTGAACTCCGCCGCCGTGGCCCGCAGTGCCTCGTGCTCGTCTGGGGTCACAGCAGCGAGTCCTCGATCGAGACCAGCCGCGAGCGCAGCCACTCGCCCAGCGCCTTGGCCTGCGGGTCGAAGCGGGTGGACGCTGCGACGCCCTGCCCGAGCAGGCCGTGGACGACGACGTTGACCGCACCCAGGTGGGGCAGGAGCCAGACGTCGACGTCGAGGTCGGCCGCCTCCGGCAGCAGGGTGGGGATGCCGCGCGGCGACATCAGCTTGAAGAGCCACTGCACCCGGGCGTCGTACGTCGCCGGGTCGGCGCCGTCGTGCGCGACCCAGAGGCCGACGTTGGCGTCGCCGCCCTTGTCGCCCGAGCGCGCGTGGACGAACGTGCCCAGTGGCAGCCGGCGGGTGAGCGTGTCCGGGCTCGCCGGGTAGGGCGAGGGACGCCGACCCGGGGCCTCGACCTCGGGCGTGTACGCGGTCGGGTCGGCGACGACCTCCCGTCGGCCGTCGGCGTGGACCACGGTGTGCGTGACGTCGGCGCGGTCGACGTACTCGGGGCGGTAGACACCGAACGGCGTGGCCGGCGCGGGAGGGGCCGTCATCGTGAAGCCCGGGTAGGAGCCGAGGGCGAGCTCGACGGCGGCGGCGGTGAAGGCGCGGCCGACCGGGTCGGGCGAGGGGTCCTTCACCGTGCAGCGCAGCAGGGTGGAGGCGGCCTCCTGGGAGCTGGCGTCGGCGGTGGGCGGGCTGGCCTCCGACCACGTCACCTCGGCTGCGGTGAGGCGCGGCGCGAGCTGCTCCCGCACCCAGGCGGCCTTGGCGTCGACGTCGAGGCCGGTGAGGACGAGCTCGACCTGGTTGCGCCAGCCGCCGAGCTCGTTGACGCAGACCTTGAGACGCTCGGGCGGCGCCTCGCCGGTGACGCCGAGGATCGCGACCCGGTCCTCGGCCTGCTGCTCGAGCCGGACCGAGTCGAGGTGGACGGTCACGTCGGGGCCGAGGTAGCGCGTGGACTGGATCTCGTAGACGAGCTGCGCGGTGACGGTGTCGACGGTGACGGCGCCGCCGGTGCCGGCGTGCTTGGTGATGACGCTCGACCCGTCGGCGGCGACCTCGGCGACGGGGAAGCCCAGCGGCCGGTCGCGGTGGGGCAGGTCGAGGAAGCCGCTGAAGTTGCCGCCCGTCGCCTGGGTGCCGCACTCGATGACGTGGCCGGCGACGACCGCGCCCGCCAGCTCGTCGTACGACGTCGGCGTCCAGCCGTGGTGCGCGACGGCCGGGCCGACCACGAGCGAGGCGTCGGTGACCCGGCCGGTGACGACGACGTCGGCGCCCGAGTTCAGCGCCGCCGCGATGCCGAAGCCGCCGAGGTAGGCGTTGGCGGTGAGGGCGCCCTCCCACCCGTTCCGGCCGGAGAGGTGGCGGACGTTGTCGCCCTCGACGTGGGCGACCCGCGGGTCGAGGCCGAGGGCGTTGGCGACCTCGCGGACCCTGTCGGCCAGGCCGACGGGGTTGAGGCCGCCGGCGTTGGCGACGATCCTCACCCCGCGCTCGAGCGCCAGGCCGAGGCAGTCCTCGAGCTGGCGGACGAAGGTGCGGGCGTAGCCGAGCGAGGGGTCCTTGAGCTGGTCCTTGCCGAGGATGAGCATCGTCAGCTCGGCGAGGTAGTCGCCGGTCAGCACGTCCAGCTCACCGCCCTCCAGCATCTCGCGCATCGCGCTGAGCCGGTCGCCGTAGAAGCCGGAGCAGTTGCCGATCCGGACGGCCCGGCTCATCGCGGCGCCCGTCCCTCGCCCGGCTGGCCCGCGAAGGCCTGGGCGATGTCGAGCCACCGGTCGACGTCGGCGCCGCTGGCGACGAGGCCGGTGTCGGCGCGGTGGAGGCGCTGCGTGACCAGGCGGCAGAAGTCGCCCGCGCTGCCGGTGAGCGTCTGCGCGGCGTCCTCCGGCCCCCACGACCAGACGGCGCCCGACGGCGCGACCAGGTCGATGCGGAACTCCTCGGCAGGTGCGTCGAGGCCGTGCACGGCGTAGGCGAAGTCGCGCGTGCGGACGCCGAGGTGGGCGACGTGGCGGATGCGGTCGGTGTCGTCGACCCGCGCTCCGAGGCCCTCGTGGACGTCGAGGCTGTGGGCCCAGGTCTCCATCAGTCGCGCGGTCGCCATCGAGGTCGGCGACATCGGCGGGCCGAACCACGACATCTTCTCGCCCTTCGGCATCGCGACGAGGGTCGCGCGGAGGTCGGCCCGCGCCCGACGCCAGCGCTCGAGGAGGCCGGGCTCGCGCGCGATCGCGAGCGCCTCCGCGTCGACGTAGCCCGTCGGGTCGGCGATGGCGCCGAGGACGACCGCGTCCCACGCGTCCTTGTCGGTCGCGGCCTTGACCGCGACCTCGTCGGTCCACGCGAGGTGGGCGACCTGGGTCGCGACGTCCCAGCCGGGGGCGGGCGTGGGAGTGCGCCAGCCGGCGTCGTCGAGGCCGGCCACCAGCTGCTCCAACCGGTCGCCCTCCGCCTCGAGGTCGGCGAGCACCTGCCTGAGCACGTCGGTCATGTCGTCTCCTGTCGTCCCAGCTCGCGGTCGAGCACGTCGGCCCACTCCCGCAGGATCCGGCGGCGGCGCGCCGAGTCGTCGGTGATGGTGGAGGCGAGGCCGAGCCCCCGGACGAGGTCGAGGGTCGCCTGCACCAGCTCGCGCACGCCCGGCCGCGACTCGTCGACGCCGAGCGCGGCGACGGTCATCCGGTGCGCCTCGCGACCGACCCGCTGCTCGAGCGGGCCGACGGCGGCGAGCAGCGCCTCGTCGGTGCGGGCGGCCACCCACAGCTCCAGCGCGGCGGCGAAGACCGGGGAGGCGAAGTGGTCGCCGAGCATCTCGACGACCGCGCGCGTACGACGTCCACCCGTCGGCAGGTGCGCCACCGCCTCGGCCAGCTCGGCACCGCGGCGCTCGGTGAGGTGCTCGACGGCGGCGACGACGAGGTCGTTCTTGGTCGGGAAGTGGTGGAGCTGTGCCCCACGGCTCACGCCGGCCCGCTCGGAGACGAGGGTCGTCGAGGTGCCGGCGAAGCCTCGCTCCACCAGCAGGTCGACCGTGGCCTCCAGCAGACGTGCCCGCATCGCCCGGGTCCGGTCGGCCTGCGGCACGCGCGGGGCAGTCGCTGCCGGCGTGGAGGGGGAGGTCACGGCGCCAGCCTGCCGTCGTACAAACAAACAGTCAAGCCTGCCTTTTTATTGGACCGAGGTCCGCGACCCCGGCGCCCCGCACACCGACTCGGCGCCCTGCCACAGGTCACCGGGGTCGGCCTCCACCTTCCAGGAATAGACGCCCGCGGTGTCCAGCAGCACCGAGCCCGAGACGACCTGGCCGTTGCCGAGCCGGCTCATCGTCGATGTGCTGATCGCGTTGGTGCAGGTCGTGTCGCCGGGCCCGTAGAGCTTGAGCCGGACGTCCACCCGCATCGGGAACGGCATCCCGCTGATGGTCACGGGGACCTGGACGCTGCTGCCGAGGGCGGCGGTCGACGGCGCCGACGCGGAGACGGTCGGCCTGCCCCGCACCTTGACCACGGCACCGCACGCGGCGGCCGGAATGACCGTCCCGGTCCCGTCGACGTCGACCTGCCAGGCGTAGTAGCCGCCGGCTGCCGGATGCACGCCGGGGAGCGTGTACGCCGCGTCGCTCGGGACGGTGGCCGCCGTGGTCGCGACGGCCGGTCCCGTGCACGCGGCCGCGGCGGCGGTCTGGAACGGTCCGTGCAGCGCAGCCCTGGCACCGCGGGGCGTCGCGTCGCCCTGGGCCGTGACGGACACGGCGGCCTGGCCCCCCAGGACGAGCGAGCTGGGCACCGGCGCCAGCGACAGCGACTGCGGCCCTCGTACGGCGACCCGCGCGCTCGCCACGATCGTGCGGCGGACGCCGCCCTCCGCCGTGGTGGCCTGGCGCTTGCGGTCCGGCCGACGGACCCGCAACCAGTGCAGGGGAACCTGCTTCACCTCGGCCACGACCGTCCGCCAGCCGGCGGACGGAGCAGCCAGCCGGACCAGTGCCCGGCCGTCGTCGCCGGTCACCGTGTCGACCGGTCCGGCGACGGGCTGGGACGGGCCGCTGTCGGGCGACGTCACGCGCACCGGCAGGCCGGAGACGGGTCCTCCGTGACCGTCGGTCACGCGGACGGTCACGCCCGTCACCCCGCCCGCGTCCGCCGTGGTGGGGGCGAGCGCCACCTCGTAGGGCCCTGCGCTCGCGCGCGACCCGCGCAGCATCAGTCGGACGTATCGACGCACCGTGGCCGGGTCGCCGGACGCCCGGATCCGGGCGGCGCCGCGTCGTGCGCCGTACCGCCACGCGCGTCCGCCGAGCAGGTGCAGCACGGCGGCGTCGACCGCGGCGGCCTGGACGGCGTCCTTGTGGCCGCCGTACTTCGACAGGATCCAGGCGGCGCGCTCGGTGGCGGCGCCCGACGGGCCCTTGGGGCCGCGGAGGTCCGAGACGGCCTTCGCGCGCCGGAAGCCGGCGCGGTTGGGACGTCGCCCCGGCGTGATCACGAAGACCGGGGTGTCACCGACGCGGTAGCCGCCGATCCAGCCCCCCGCCGCGTGACCGGTCCGTGGGATGTGGAACCCGGCCCAGTGCTTCGCCCGGTCGTTCGCGCCGGCCGCCCGGGAGGCCGGCAGCGCCACCAGGGCGGCGGTGGTCGCCAGCAGGACGGCGAGCAGCGCGGCGGTCGCACGTCGTCGTGGGTCGGGTGCGGTCGGTGTTCGTGTGGTGGTCGACATCGCGCTGGCTCCTCACCCGAGGGGGCCGGGGTCCTGCGTCCCGGGGTCGGTCGGTTCGCTCGACGGGCTCGGGTGCCGCGTCGGGCTGGGCTGGGGGTTCTGGCTGGGGGTCGGACTGGGAGTCGTATTGGGAGTCGGGGTGGGGTTGGGGGTGGGGTTGGGGGCAGGGCTCGGCTGGTGGGTCGGCGTCGAGGTGGGCGTCGGGTTCGAGGTGGTCGGGGTGGTCGAGATGGGCGTCGGGTTCGAGGTGGACGCGCTGGACGGGGTGCTCGGACCACCGGTCGGCGCCGCGGCCGCGGCGAGGGCGGGGGCCTCGACCTCGGCGACCCGGACCTCGCCGGCGACCGGCGCCGCCGTGGGTGAGGTCGCCGACCACTCGTAGGTGCCGCCGTCGAGGCCGTCGAGCACGAGCCGGTTGCCGTCCCGGCTGCGGACCACCACGCTGCGTACGACGCTGCTGCCGGACGGGCCCGCCATCTCCAGCCGCACCCGGGCCGGCCGCTGCGTGGCACGGACCATGAACGCCGCGGCTCCGTCGACGGCGGCGACGGGACGGACCAGCACCTCGCGGGCGGCGGGCGGCAGGTCGCGGCCGCGGTCGGCGGCGGGCGACCCGGCGGGCTGGTCCGACGTCGCGTCGCCGGCGGGAGCCGGGTCCGGCTGTTCGCGGTCGGGACCGAGGTTGGCGATCGACACGGAGACCGCCAGGACGAGGGCCGCCCCCACCGCCAGCCGGGCGGCGGTCGCCCGCCAGGACAAGCCGGCCGGCCCTGTGGGGGCCAGGGGGATCGGTGGGGGCGGCGGTTCGGTGGGCACAGACGCGCGGGGCGTGCGACGGGGCGTGCGCCGCGGGGCGGGGACGGACACGGCGGCCGGGACCGGGGCGGGACCCGGCTCGGCGACCGGCTCGGCGACCGGCTCGGCGACCGGACCGGGTGCTGGTGGAGCGGTTGGCGCGGCCTCGACGAGCGCGACGAGGGCGGGCGACGGCACCACCCCGAGCTCGGTGCCGACGACCTCGCGGTAGCGCTCGAGCTCGCGCACCGCCCCGGCGCGGTCGTCGCGACCGAGGAGGGCGCGGACGACCAGCTCGCTCGCCGACTCGCGCAGGGGCTCGAGGCGCGCGACGGCGCGGGCGGCGTCCTCGGCCAGCACGGTGTCGCCGTGCTCGAGCGCCCCGGCGGCGAGGCGTTCGAGGGCGCCGATCCGCTGCCGCTCGAGGTCGTCGCGCTGGTCCTCGACCCACTCGTCGTACCAGCCCGGGAGCAGCTGGCCACCCGACAGCGTGTCGAGGAGCGACCGGTCGACGGCCCTGTCCGTCACGGCGGCCCGGAGCGCGTGCACGTCGACCCCCACGTCGGCCGCGAGCCCGATGCTCGTCCGGTCGGCGGCGAGGAGGCCGGGACACCGCTGGTGGGTCTGCGCCACGGCTCGCCGGAGGCTGGCCAGCGCACGAGCGTCGGTGCTGTCGGGCCACAGCGTGCCGGCGACCTGGGCGCGGGCGCGCGTGCCGGTGAGCGCGAGCAGGGCGCACAGGCGCTGCTCGCGTCCGCCGAGCGCGACGACGTCGCCGTCCACGACGAGCTGCCACCCGCCGAGGAGGGCCAGGTCACGACTGGTGGTGCGACTGGTCTCCCGCATGGTCGATCACCGAGACATCCCTCTCCCACACCGCTCCTCACGGTCCGAGGCGCGGTCATCCCATGCTCAGCAGCGTGACGCGGAGCCCACCCGTAGGGGCAGGTGACCGACGGGTCATACCCACGATTGGGGTCGACGTCTGGACCGGTCACGGTGCAGGACCCGGCCGTACGCCGGTGGAGCGGCGCAGTCACGCAGGAGTCACGCACGGTCGTGTCCGATGTGCCCGCCAGAGAAACCGCACCGAGGGGGGGAGGTGAACATCATGCGGGAACTGTCATTCGCCGAGCTCGACACCGAGCGCACCGAGCTTCTTCCGACCCGGGAGACGCTGACCTACGGCAACTTCAACTGGGCCAACATCGTGGCGACCAACTCGTCCATGGCCCTCAACGCTGCGTCCTACTTCGCCGTCGCGAACAGCGCCGCCCAGCAGACGATCCTCGTCAACCAGGGCTGACGACCTCGCGTGGCCTCCCTGCGGAGGGGGAGGCCACGCAGGGTCATCGCCCTCCGTCCCGACCAGCACGACCCCAGCACGAGAGGAGGTGAACCGGCATGGTCCGACCCGAGCTCGCCATGGCCGACCTCGAGGCCGAGACGGCCACGCCGCTGCCCCGGCGCGAGACGCTGAGCTGCTACGTCGGCTGCGTCAACGTGACGAACGTCGTGGGCGTGAACCTCGCGCTCGCCGTCAACGCGGCCACGATCGGTTCCCAGGCCAATGCACTGGCGTTGCAGTACCTCGCCTCGGTGCAGATGCACATGCCGTGAGACCCGGCGGCGGGTGCGTTAGCTCTGGCGCACCCGCCGCTGTCACCCGTTCCACACCCTCCAGAGCACAGAGCAGACAGAGCACCCAGAGCGATGGACCTGACGACTGCAGAACACCCGATCACCACCCCACCACCCGCCTCCGGACAGCGGTGGCGACAGGCGCGCGGCCTCGACTTCCTGGGCCCGGTGCAGGGCTCGGGCCTCAAGGACCCGGCGTTCCTGGTCAGACGCGTGGACGACCAGGTGGTGCAGCTCTCGGAGCTCCTGCACCTGGTGGTGCGCGCCGTCGAGCCGCCACGGCCCGCGGAGCAGGTCGCCGCCGACGTGAGCGCCGCCTACGGCCGGACGTTGAGCGTGGACGGCCTGACCCACCTGGTGACCACCCGGCTCGAGCCGCTCGGGCTGGTGGTCCCCGACGAGTCGCCCGAGCCGACACGGTCCGCCCGCGCGCGTCCGCTCCTGGTGCTGACCGCGAAGGGCACGCTGGTCCCGGCCCGGGTCGTCGACCGGCTGGCCCGCGTCCTGGCGCCCGTCTTCTGGCCGCCGCTGGTGGCCCTCGCGCTCGCCGCGTTCGTCGTCGCGGACGTCGTGCTCCTGACGCAGGGCGACCTGTGGGCGGCGGTCAACGAGCTCTTCGTGACCCCGACCATCGCCCTGCTCATCTACGGCCTCCTCACGGCCGCCGCCCTCGTCCACGAGCTCGGCCACGCGGCCGCCTGCCGCTACGGCGGCGCGCACCCGGGCGAGATCGGCTTCGGGCTCTACCTCGTCTTCCCCGCCTTCTACACCGACGTCACCGACTCCTACCGCCTCGGCCGGTCCGGTCGGGTGCGGACCGACCTCGGCGGGCTGCACTTCAACGCGCTCACCGTGGTCGCGCTGGCGGCGGCGTACGTCTCGACCGGCAGCGGCGTGCTGCTCCTGACCGCGCTGGTCCTCCAGGTCCAGATGCTCCAGCAGCTCATCCCGGTGGTCCGCTTCGACGGGTACTACGTGCTCTCCGACCTGGCTGGCGTGCCCGACCTGTTCGCCCGCGTCGGACCGGTGCTGCGGAGCCTGCGCCCCGGGCACCCGGTCGACCCGCGCGTCACCGAGCTGCGGCCCCGCTCGCGAAGGTTCGTGACGGGTTGGGTGGTGGTCGTGGTGCCGCTGCTGGTCGGCGCCCTGGCCTGGGCGATCTGGTACCTGCCGGAGTTCGTCGCGCGGGGCCGCGCCGGCGTCCAGCTGCAGCAGCTGGTCTTCGACCTCGCCTGGGAGCGCCGCGACTGGGCGGCCATGGCACTGGCGGTGGTCTCGATCGCCCTGCTGCTGCTGCCGATCCTGGGCGCGTTCCTCGCCCTGTGGCGGGTCGCGGCGAACCTGTTCCTCCTGGCCCGGGCCAAGCTCGCGGAGGGCACCCCGACGTCGTACGAGCCGAGCGTCGTGCCCGACCCGCCGCGGGTCGTCTCGGCCTCCGACTTCACCGACGAGGTGATGTACGCCGCCCCGGCGCCGGTCCCGACGCAGGGCTGGCGCGGCGCGGTCTACCGCGGCACCGGCCACGTGGTGAATCCCGGGCCGAGCCTCCCCGAGCAGCGCCGCCGCGAGCTCGAGCGCCGGCTGCGGACGCCCATCGACGGCTCGCGGCGCGTGGTGGTGATGAGCCGCAAGGGCGGCGTCGGCAAGACCACGATCACGCTCGCCCTCGGCAGCACCTTCGCGCTGCTGCGCGGCGACCGCGTGATCGCGGTGGACGCCAACCCCGACGCGGGCAACCTCGCCCACCGGGTCGCACCGCCGCACGACCGCACCGTCACCGACGTCCTGCGCGAACTCGACCGGATCACGACCTACGCCGCGCTGCGCCGCTACACCTCTCAGGCCACCGAGTCGCGGCTCGAGGTGCTCGCCTCCGACGACGACCCCGGCATCGGGATGGCACTGGCGCGCGACGACTACCACCGGCTGATCGGCCTGCTCGACCGCTTCTACAACCTGATCCTCCTCGACACCGGCACCGGCATCCTCGACAGCGCCAACCAGGGACTGCTCACCGAGGCCGACCAGGTCGTGCTGGTGGTGCGGGCCGGGCTGGACGGCGGGCGGGCCGGCGCGCTGACCCTCGACTGGATGGACCAGCACGGGTTCGACGACCTCGTCGCCCGGACGGTCGTGGTGGTCAACGCGGAACGGCGCGGCAGCGAGCCGCCGGAGCCGATGCGGCGCCACTTCGAGAAGCGGTGCGCCCGCGTCGTGACCGTCCCGTGGGACGACGCCCTCGAGCCGGGCGCGCTGACCGACATGTCCGCGCTGCACCGTCGTACGCGTGACGCGCTGGTCGACATCGCGGCAGCGGTCGCCGACAACTTCGTCGTCGAGGACAAGGCGTGACCGGGCGCGGAGTGGTGGCCCACGCGGTGGTGGCGACCCTGCTGCTGGCCGGAGCGGCCCAGGCGACCTCGCGCGGGCCTTCCGACGAACGTCGCTCCGTCGACCTCGTCGCGAGCGCGCAGCCCAGCGACCAGCGTCGCGACGACAGCGACGTCGTCGTCGACGAGGTCGTGGTCCGCGACGGCGACGTGAAGGCGGACGCGGTCTCGACGAGCGTGACCGCGTGCCACGGGTGTCGCGGCGAGAGCGCCCTGCTGCAGGTGGTCTACGTGGCCGCGCCGGCCGCGGCACGCTTCGACAACGTGGCCTCCGCCTGGACCCAGGACTGCTGGGACTGCCGGGCGACGGCGCTCTCCGTGCAGGTGATCGTGGTCGGACCGGGCACGCGGGCCCGGCCGACCAACCGGGCGCTGTCCGCCGGCGGCGCGTGCGCCACGTGCGTCACCGCGACCGCGGCCTTCCAGGTCGTCGCGCAGGTGGACACGGTGGGGCGGCTCCCCGACGCGGCCCTGGCCGAGGTCACGGCGTGGTTCGAGGCGCAGGCTGCCGCCCTCCGCGCCGCGGCGCTCGCCCCGCCCGCACCGCGCCGGGCCGAGCGGTCGGCGACCCGTTCGCTCGGCGACCTCCGCCGGGTCGTCGTACGCGCCCTCGACGCCCGCGCCCGCTCCGCCCGGGTGGCCGTCACCCGCTGACCGAGAGATGTCTGAGGACGTGGCGGTCGTCGATCGGCCACGATTCCGTCCACGACGTCCTCAGATGTCTCTGGGGAGTCAGTCGAGGCGCGCGACCAGCGGCAGGCGCGAGCGGGCGGTCAGGCCGACGACCGCTGCGGTCAGCAGCGGCAGGGCGAGCACGATCACGCTGATGAGGAGCCACGGGACCGCCAGGAACGGCCCCTCGTCCCCGAAGGATGTCAGCGGCCGCGAGATCGCGATTCCGGGGATGAAACCGACCACGGCACCGAGGACCGCGCCGACGAAGCCGATGACGAGGGCGTACGCCGCTGCGACCCGGCGGCGGGTGCGCGGCGCCGCCCCGACCGCGGCCAAGGTCGCCAGGTCGGGCCGCGCGTCGGAGAGGGCGAGGAACGTCGCGGTCAGGGTGCCGCCCAGCATCAGCACGCCGCCGAGCGCACCCAGCACGAGCAGCACGATGAACGCCTCGGGAGGGCGCTGGTAGCCGCGCTCGACGTAGATCCCGGCTCCATCAGCCGCCCCCTGCACGGCCTCCTTGATGCGGGTCTCGGTCGCGCTGTCGAGGTCACCGGTCAGGCGCAGGCTGGTGGTGATGACGTCGATCCCGGCCGACTCGGCGGCCGGGGTCGGCACCAGCGTCAGGGCCGGCGCCGGCCCCCAGGCCTCGTCGTCCCAGGCCATGAGGGTCGCCGGAAGCGAGTCCTCCTTCGTCGTCTCGGCCTGGTCCAGCCCCTCGCGCCAGGTCTCCTGGCGGACCGTGATGTCAGCGTCGCGGTCGGTGCGGACGGTGAACATGACCGAACGACCCGCCGCCAGTGCCTCGTCGATCGCGGCCGCCGGCTCGTCGTCGATGCCGAGCTCGGCCGCGGTGTCAGCGACCGCGACCACCGGCCCGTAGACGTCGAGGCAGCACTCGTCGGACTCGACGCCGCGCGGCCCCTCGGCCCAGGTGTTGGTGTAGCCGTCGGGGTCCCACGTGTCGTTCGGGCCTCGCAGTGCCGTGACCTCGACCTCGGGGGCGGCGTCGTGCACGGCCGCCTCGATCCGGTTCCAGGTGGCGACGGGATCGGGAGCCACCTCGCCCGGCAGGAGGTCGAGGCCCCACTGCACGTAGCCGCTGCCCATCCGGGCCTGCGGCTGGTACGTCTCCTCGTTCTTCAGCTCGTCGCTGGCGTTGGCGATGCCGAGCGCGACCACACCGGCGACCGTCGCCGCGACGGCGGCCACGGCAGGCACGGTCCGGGTGCGGTGCCGCGCGGCGTCGCGGGCGGCGTACCTCCCGGTGAGCGGCAGCCGGCGGGCGAGCCGCGCGACCGTCGACACCACGACCGGCACGACCAGGATCATGCCGAGCACCGACACGACCGCAGACACCGCGATCCAGTAGGCGCCCGCGCTGCTGTCGTCCGAGGTCGCCGCGCCGTAGAGGGACGACGCCGTCCCGGCACCGAGCATCACCAGCCCCACCACCGGCGTGGACGCGCGCGGCTTGCGGTCGCCGCGGCGCCCGGCCAGCACGGCGACGACGTCCTGCCTGCTCGCCAGCCAGGCCGGCACGACCGAGGCGAGGACGGCCGAGACGATGCCGAAGGCAGTGATGGCCGCGAGGTACGGCCACGGCAGCTCGATCGGGCCGAACCACTCGTCGTCGAATCGCTGCACCAGCGGAAGGAGGGCCCACCCGGTGACGATGCCGAGCACCAGGCCGACGGCGGCCGCCACCAGCCCCAGCACCAGCCCGCTCCCGAGGATGACCCTCCTCGCCTGTGCGGGCGTGCCCCCGGAGGCGGCGATCAGGGCGAGCGTGCGGGCGTGCCGGCGCGCGCCGACGGCGAACGCAGGTCCCGCCAGCAGCACGACCTCGATGAGGGCCATCACGACGATCAACGTGGCCACGGCGAGCAGCTCGTCACGGCCGGTGTCGTAGCCCATCTGCTCCGCCATGGACGCGACGTCGGGCGGGTCCTCCAGGACTGCACGCGAGGTGACGATGGCGCCTATCTTGTTGGCCTCGAGCACCGCGCCCCACGTCACCGGGCCGGTCTCGACCAGCCACTCCCGCACGTTGTCGCCATCCACCCCGAGGTCCTCGGCCGCGCCGAGGACGACCGGGTTGGTGCGCGCGGTGGCGTCGCGTCCGAGGCCGACGATCGTCAGAGTCGTGCCGTTGACGTCGAGCTCGTCCCCGACCGCGAACCCCTTGTCGATCATCGCGTCGTTGACCACGACCTGACCGGGCGCCTCCGGCAGGTGGCCGCTCTCGAGGTCGAACAGACCTTGGGCCAGCGGATCGGACAGGTCGACGCCCGTTGTGGAGAAGTCGATGACCCGCTCGCCGAGCCGCGTGCGCGACCAGGACGTCGTGATCGGCACGAAGCGGGTGTCACCGCCGAGGACGGCCGTGACCTCGTCCTCGGTCAGCGGGTCGTCGGTGTCGAGTTCTCCGAGCTGCGACCACATGCCGTCGCTGGGATCGGGGGCCTGGAGGATCCGGCCGCTGCCTTCGCTGCGTACCCGGGCGTCCGCTGCACCGAGGATGCGATCGATCCCCTCGATCCCGCTCACGTCGGAGGTCTTGATGACGATCGCGGCAGCGCTCACCGCCAGCACCGGCAGGCTGATCATCACCAGCACGAGGATGCTGCGGCCCTTGTGGCGCACGGCGTCGCGCCAGGCGATGAGGAGGGCGGGGCGCCAGCCGGTCATGCGGGGTCCCCGCGGTGTTGTTCGGGGGAGCGGAGCGGAGGAGAAGAACATCGTGGGGTGCTCACCTCGTTGCCTCGTCGGCGAGCAGCGACTCGGGCTCGTCGGAGCCGGTCTCGTCGACCACGACGCCGTCGCGCAGGAAGACCACGCGGTCGGCCCACGCGGCATGGCGCGCCTCGTGGGTCACCATCACCCCGGCCGCGCCGGCGTCGCAGCGAGCCCGCAGCAGCCGGAGGATCTCCTCGCCGGTGTCGGTGTCGAGGGCGCCGGTGGGCTCGTCGGCGAGGATCAGCCGGCGGTCACCGACGATGGCGCGGGCGATGGCCACGCGCTGCTGCTGGCCACCGGACATCTCGTCGGGGAACCGGTCCGCGAGGTCGACGATGCCGACCTCCTCCAGGGCGGCGAGCGCCAGCCGGCGCGCGACGCGGCCCTTCTCCCCGTCGAGCTCGCGCGGGAGGGCGACGTTCTCGGCGGCGGTGAGCGCGGGGATGAGGTTGAAGTCCTGGAAGACGTAGCCCACGGACGTACGCCGCATCCGGGCGCGGCCGGCGTTGTCGAGCGAGGCCAGGTCGGTGCCCTCGATCCAGACCGAGCCGGACGTCGGCGCGTCGAGCCCGCCCGCCAGGGTCAGGAGGGTCGACTTGCCCGAGCCGGACGGCCCCATCACGGCGACGAGCTCACCGGGGTGGGCGCGGAAGGTCACCCCGCGCAGCGCGTGGACCTCCGCAGCGCCCTCGCCGTGGACGCGTGAGACCGCGGTGAGGTGGAGGACGGCGTTCACCGGGCCGCCTCCTCGGTGCGCGTCGCGACGGGCGCACCACGTCGTACGGCCCCACGTTCTGCCGCCGCGCGCCGCAGCCTCGCCTCGCAATGGTCGAGCCAGCGCACCTCCGCCTCGGCGTCGAAGACGAGCGAGTCGAGGACCAGGCTCCAGGCGAGGTCGGCGGGCTCCTCCGGCCGGGCGGCACGGCCGGTGCGCTTGAGCCGGGTGTAGTCCTGCAGCGAGGCCATGGTGGCGCTGCGCTGCCGCTGGATGATCGTGCCGACGTCCACGCCGGGCAGGGTCACTGCGATGGCGAGCTTGATCGCGAGCTCGTCGCGCGGGGGCTGGGTGCGAGGCACCGGAGTGGCGAACCACTCCGACACCTCGCCCCGTCCCGCCTCGGTGGCGCGGTAGCTGACGTGCTGACGGTCGCTGCCGGCGTCGGTCCCGTCGCCCTCGTCGGCACCCCCGTGTCCGACGACCTCGACCAGTCCGTCGCGCTCGAGCCGGGTCAGGGTCGTGTAGACCTGCCCGATGTTGAGCGGCCAGGTCTCCCCCGTCCGCTGCTCGAACTCCGCCCGCAGCTGGTAGCCGTACATCGGCCCCTGCTCCAGGATCGCCAGCATCGCCTGCCGGATCGACATCCGCGCCTCCGTGATCCGCCCACCGCCCCCGTCGGACGATGGATACCGGGTATGTATACCACGTATGCATAGGTCTCCGGCCGTCGCGCGCCTTCCTATCTGAGGACGCAGTGGTCGTCCGAACGACCGGATCCCGTCCAGGACGTCCTCAGATATCGGGGGAGGGAATCAGACGGCGGCGACGGTCAGCACCACGCGTGCCCGCTGCTCGCCGACCAGCCAGCGGCGGCGGGCGCGGAGGAGGCGGCGGGTCGACCAGGCGAGGAAGGGCAGGGCCACCACAGGGGGCGCCCAGGCCCACGGCAGCGCTGCGAGGGCGGTGAAGACCATCGCGGTGAGGGTGGTGACGAGCGAGAGCCGCCCGGCGTAACCGGCCATCGCCGCGTGCGGTGCAGGAGTGGCGCGGGGCGAGGACAGGTCGACGGAGTACGGCGAACGGATCGACCAGGTCATCGCGATCGCGAGGACCTGCACCACGACGACCAGCCAGCACGACGCCACGGCGGCACCGGTCACGAGCGGCGGCAGGCCGTTGCGCAGCAGCGCGAGCACGACCGTCACCCCCGAGACCGCAGCCATGCACTCGGCGACCACCAGGGCGCGTACGTCGAACACGTCGGCCGCGGAGACCGGCAGGGTCTCGCGCCAGACCATGCCCTTGCCGTCGAGGCACCAGGCGTTCACCCCGAAGAGCAGCGCCGCGCCGCTCGCGGCCAGGCCGGGGAGCAGCAGCACGGTCCCCCACTCCAGCCCCGCGACCAGTGCGACCAGGCCGGGACCGATCCCGAGGACCATCAGGCCGCGCCGCATCCCGACCGACCGCCACACCGACCCGCGGTCCAGGCGACGGAGGAGGGCGCGGTCCGCAGATCCCCAGCGCGGTTCGGGCAGGGGGCGCGCCTCGTGCACGCCGGACTGCACCCGCAGCTCCTCGCGCGGCGGCAGTCCGAGCGCCCAGGCGGCGGGGACGCCGCCGACGGCGACGGCGAGCACGGCGAGCACGAGCAGGCCGAGCGCTGCGAGCGGCCACCGGTCGTCCTGCATGGCCTCTGCGACCCAGGTCGTCGGCAGCCCGTCGACGACCGCGCCCAGGTGTCCGGTCAGGTGCAGCGCACCGACGACGAGGGCGATCGCGATGCCCGCGGCCCGGACGGCGAGGACGCCGTGCGGGGTCCGTCGTACGCCCTCGACGGCCCAGCCGACGACCTGGCCCAGCGCGGTCGCTGCGAGCACCCAGGTCACGACGACGACCTGCGCGCCGAGGCGTGCGCCGCCGGGCGTCACGAGCGCGACGATCGCCAACAACCCCCAGACCTGGATCAGCCAGGCGAGGTTGAGCGGGGCGAGGGCGAGGGCGCCGAGGTGCTCCGTGCGCGGGCTCAGCGGGTGGATGGAGGCCTCGCTGCGGGAGAGCAGCTCACGGCCGCCGCCCGAGCTCGTCGCCGACACGATGGACAGCAGCAGCGTCCCCGCGAGCGCCGCGCCGACGTTGCCGCTCAGGGCGTCGACCAGGGTGTCGAGGACGTCGCCCAGCGTGCCGCCGGCCTCGACGTCGGCGGGGCCGACGGCGAAGAGCACCGTCAGCAGCAGCACGAGGCCGGCGCCGGCCGCCGCGGCACCACGACGCCGTACGGTCCGGGCGCGGAACACGATCAGGTGCCCGGCGTCGCGCAGCGCGTCAGCCCAGCCGGGCGCGCGGTCGACGTCAGTCGAGGAGCGCACGGTAGGCCTCGCCGGTGAGGTCGGCTGCCTGCATCGCGGCGACGCGGTTGCCGCCGCGCAGCACGACCGCCTCGCCGCAGGCCTCCAGCGCGAGGTCGCGCAGGTGCGTGGAGAGCAGCACGCAGGCGCCTCGGGCGCGGGCGTCGGCGACGACCTCGAGGGTCGCCTCGACGCCGAGCGGGTCGACGCCGTCGAAGGGCTCGTCGAGCAGCAGCACCGCCGGCTCGTGCAGCGCCGCCAGCACGACGCTGAGGCGGCGGCTCATGCCGTGGCTGAAGCCGCCGACCACCCGGTGCGCGACGTCGCCGAGCTCGAAGCGCTCGAGCAGGTCGCGCCCGCGCTCCTCCCAGACGCCCATCCGGCGCAGGCGCGCGCTGAGCTGCAGGTGCTCCCACGGAGTGGCCCGGGGGACGAGTCCGCCGACGTCGGGGCAGTAGCCGACCACGCGCTTCACGCCGAGGGCGTCGGTGGCCGCGTCGTGCCCGGCGACGGTGACCTGCCCGGCGGTGGGTGGTACGACGCCGGCGAGGACCTTCATGGTCGTCGACTTGCCGGCGCCGTTGCGGCCGAGCAGCGCCGTGGCCCGGCCGCTGTCGGCGGTCAGGTCGACGCCCGAGACGGCCTCGACGTCACCGAAGCGGACGTGCAGGTCGCGGACGACGACGGCGGGGGTCTGGCTCACCCCCCCATCCTCGCCGAGTCGGCGCATCCTCGCCCCGGAAACGCGTCGAGTCGGCCTTCGTTCGGCGTGCAGATGCGCCTGCTCGACGGTCAGGCGGGGAAGGTCTCCCCCGCCGCCGCCATCTCGCGCAGGCGTGCCGTGGGCCGGAAGCGCTCGCCGTAGGCCTCGGCCAGCTCGTCCGCACGGTCGCAGAAGGCCTGCAGGCCGACCGGTCCGACGCCGTGGCCGGTCTCGTCGAGCGCCTGCCAGCCGGTCATGAACTGGGCCGCGCCGCCGGTGAGGGCCGGGAAGCCGATACCCATGATCGAGCCGATGTTGGCCGCCGCGGCCGAGGTGATGACGCCCTCCTCGAAGCACTTCGCGGTCTCGAGCGCCTCGATGAAGAGCATGCGGTCCCGCACGTCGCGGATCGGCACCTGCTGCTCCGCGACCGGGAAGTGCTCGGCGAGCCCGGACCACAGCGTCGTACGACGTCCGGACTCGTCGTAGTCGTAGAACCCCGCACCCTTCAACCGCGACGGGCGGCCGAGGCCGATCATCGTCGCGATGACGTCGCCCGCCGGGTCGGGGCCGAGGTCGATGCCCTCGCGCTCGGCCGCGTCGGCGGTCGCCTTGCGGATCTTGGCCATCAGCTCCATGTTGAGCTCGTCGCTGATCTGCAGCGGGCCCACCGGGAAGCCGGCCGACGTCGCGGCGCGCTCCAGCGAGACCGGGTGGACGCCCTCGGCGAGCATCGCCAGGCCCTCGTTGATCTGGGTGCCGATGACGCGCGAGGTGTAGAAGCCACGCGAGTCGTTGACGACGATCGGCGTCTTGCGGATCTGCTGCACGACGTCGTAGGCCTTGGCCAGCGCGACGTCGGAGGTCTCCTTGCCGCGGATGATCTCGACCAGCGGCATCTTGTCGACCGGGCTGAAGAAGTGCAGCCCGATGAAGTCGGCCGGGCGGTCGACGCCGGTCGCGAGCTCGGTGATCGGCAGCGTCGAGGTGTTGGAGCACAGCAGCGCGTCGTCGTCGACGTACGGCGCCACCTCGGCGAACACCTTGGCCTTGAGGGACGGGTCCTCGAAGACCGCCTCGATCACCAGGTCGCACCCGGCGAGGTCCTCCGCGGAAGCGGTGGGCGTGATGCGACCCAGGAGCTCGTCGGCCTTCTCCTGCGTGACCTTGCCGCGCTCGACGCCCTTGGCGTTGAGCTTCGCGGTGTACGCCTTGCCCTTCTCGGCCGCCTCGAGCGACACGTCCTTGAGCACGACCTGCATGCCGGCGCGGGCACACGAGTAGGCGATGCCGGCGCCCATCATCCCGGCGCCGAGGACGGCGACCTTCGTCGCCTGCCAGCGCTCGACGCCCTGCGGGCGCAGCGAGCCGGAGTTGATGGCCTGGAGGTCGAAGAAGAAGGCCTGGATCATGTTCTTCGCCTGCTGGTTGACGACCAGGTTGGTGAAGTAGCGGCTCTCGATGCGCGACGCGGTGTCGAAGTCGACCTGCGCGCCCTCGACCGCGGCGCTCATGATCGCGCGCGGCGCGGGGTAGACGGCGCCCTTGGTCTGCTTGCGCAGCAGCGCCGGGAACGCCGGCAGGAACTGGGCGAGCGCCGGGGTCCTCGGGGTGCCGCCCGGCATCTTGTAGCCGGCGCGGTCCCACGGGTTCTTCGCCGCGTCCTCGTCGTCCCGGTGCTCGAGGATCCAGGCCTTGGCGGCCGGCACGAGCTCCTCGCGAGTCGGTACGACGGCGTCGACCAGGCCCTTGGCGAGCGCGCCCTGCGGGTCGAACTGGGTGCCGGGCATGAGGACGTCCATCAGGGCGGACTGGAGCCCGAGCATGCGTACGACGCGGGTGACCCCGCCGCCGCCGGGCAGCAGGCCGAGCGTGGCCTCGGGCAGTCCGATCTTGACCGAACGGTCGTCGACGGCGATCCGGCGGTTGGCGGCCAGCGCGATCTCCAGGCCACCGCCCAGCGCGGCGCCGTTGATGGCGGCCACGACGGGGCGCGGGAACGTCTCCAGGCGGCGGAGGCTGGACTTCACGGCCTCGCCCATCGCGAAGATCTCGTCGGCGTCGTCGGGCGTCGCCTTCATCATGCTCTTGAGGTTGCCGCCGGCGAAGAAGGTCTTCTTCGCGCTGGCGATGACGACGCCGGTGACGTCGTCGACCTCGTCGTGCAGCCGCTGGACGGCGGCCTCCATGGACGACTGGTAGAGCTCGTTCATCGTGTTGGCGCTGGCCGTCGGGTCGTCGAGGGTCAGCGTGACGATGCCGTCGGCGTCGCGGTCGTAGCGGACGGCGGTCTGCGTTGCGGTGTCAGTGGAAGTCATGTGGGGTTCTCTCACTCGCTGGTCGAGTAGGGCCGAGGAACGAGGTCCGTATCGAGACCTGGCTCTCGGCTGGGGTTGTCTGTCGTCTGATCGGGTCTCGATACAGCGCGGTCACGACCTCGTTCCTCGGCCGTGCGCGCCACTCGACCACCATCAGCTGGCCTGAGCTCGTCCCTCGCTCAGACCAGCTCGACGATCGTGGCGATGCCCATTCCGCCGCCGACGCAGAGCGTGGCGAGGCCGCGCTTCTGGTCGCGGCGGGCGAGCTCGTCGACGAGGGTGCCGAGGATCATCGCCCCGGTGGCGCCGAGCGGGTGGCCCATGGCGATGGCGCCGCCGTTGACGTTGGTGACGTCGTGGCTGATGCCCATGTCGCGCATGAAGCGCATCGCGACGGCCGCGAACGCCTCGTTGATCTCCCACAGGTCGATGTCGTCGACCTCGAGGCCGGCGCGGGCGAGGGCCTTGCGCGCGGCGGGGGCGGGGCCGGTGAGCATGATCGTCGGGTCGGCGCCCGAGACGGCGGTCGAGATGATCCTCGCCCGCGGCGTGAGGCCCAGCGACGCACCGACCTCCTCGGTGCCGATCGCCATCACGGCCGCGCCGTCGACGATGCCGGAGGAGTTGCCGGCGTGGTGGACGTGGTCGATCGCCGGGATCCAGTGGTACTTCTCGAGCGCGACGTCGTCGAAGCCGGCGTCGCGGCCGATCTGCGCGAACGACGGCTTGAGGCCGGCGAGGCCCTCGACGGAGGTGTCGGGGCGGACGGTCTCGTCGCGGTCGAGCACGGTCACGCCGCTGAGGTCCTTCACCGGGATGACGGCGTCGTCGAAGTAGCCGTTGGCCCACGCCTTGGCGGCGCGGTGGTGCGACTCGGCGGCGTAGGCGTCGACGTCCTCGCGGTTCCAGCCCTCGATCGTGGCGATCAGGTCGGCACCGATGCCTTGCGGCACGAAGCCGGTCTGGAGCGCGGTCGCCGGGTCCATCGCCCAGGCGCCGCCGTCGCTGCCCATGGGCACCCGGCTCATCGACTCGACGCCGCCGGCGATGACGAGGTCCTCGAAGCCCGAGCGCACTCGCTGGGCGGCCTGGTTGACGGCCTCGAGGCCCGAGGCGCAGAAGCGGTTGAGCTGCACGCCGGCGACGGTCTCGGGGTAGCCGGCCTTGAGCGCGGCGGTCTTGGCGATGTCGCCGCCCTGGTCGCCGATGGGGGTCACGACACCGAGCACGACGTCGTCGACGCGCGCCGGGTCGAGCGTGGGGTTGCGGGTCTTGAGCTCGTCGAGGAGTCCGACGACCAGGTCCACCGGCTTCACCTCGTGCAGCGAGCCGACGGCCCTGCCGCGGCCGCGGGGTGTGCGGATGTGGTCGTAGACGAATGCTTCTGCCATGTGGCTGATTGTGACACCATTACTGTCACAGTCCAACAGGTGTGGCGCGGGTCACCCACCCGACGGGGTCTCCAGCGGAGCGGGCTGGTGAGGAGAGGATGGTCCGGTGGAGACCGAGCTGCATGCCGACCTGCCGAACAGGCAGGACGCCGAGCTGCTGACCCTGGACGAGCTCACCGAGCGCACCGGGGTCAGCGCCCGCAACGTGCGGTTCTACGCCTCGCGCGGCCTGGTGCCCTCGCCCGTACGACGCGGCCGCTCGGGCTACTACGGGCCCGACCACGTCGCCCGCCTCGAGCTGGTGCGCGAGCTGCAGGGCCACGGCTTCACGCTGTCGGCGATCGAGAAGTACGTCGAGCAGATCCCCGACACCGCCACGCCGTCCGACATCGCCCGCCACCTCTCCCTGCTCGCGCCCGTCACCGGCGACCGCGAGGTCGACGTGCCGGGCGGCCTGTCGGGCATGGGCATCTCCCCCGAGGCCGCCGAGGCGGTCGCGGAGGTCTACGCCGAGCACGGCCGCCAGGTCGCCGAGGAGCTCTCGGAGATCGTCCGCACCAAGGTGTGGCCGCAGTTCCGCGAGGCCGGCTACACGGCCGAGCAGCTGCGCGAGTTCATCCACCGCCTCAAGCCGCTCACCATCGCGGGCCTCGTCACGGCCTACGAGCAGGCGATCGATGACAGCCAGGCGTCGTACGACGGCAGACGTCGATGACCGCCGGTGCGGTCTACCTCCTCCTCGGCCTCTCGCTGCTCCTCGCGATCGTCCTGCCCCAGCTCGTGCACCGCTTCCCGGTGTCGCCCCCGATGGTGCTCGTCGCCCTCGGCATGGCCATCGGCCTGCTGCCCCTCGACGACTCGGTCAGCCTCGACCCCCTCGACCACCACACCCTGATCACCCACGTCACCGAGTTCACCGTGCTGGTCTCGCTGATGGGCGTCGGGCTCGCGATCGACCGGCGGCTCGACCCGCGGTCGTGGCGGTCGTGGCACTCGTGGTCGCCGGTGTGGCGGCTGCTGCTGGTCACGATGCCGCTGACCATCCTCGGCGTCGCAGTCCTCGGCTGGTGGGTGGCCGGACTGGCGCCGGCGGTCGCGCTCCTGCTGGGCGCCGCGCTCGCCCCGACCGACCCGGTGCTCGCCTCCGACGTGCAGGTCGGCGAGCCGCTCACCGAGGACGTCGACGACCGCGAGGACGCGGACGACGCGGGTCCCCGCGACGAGGACGACGACATCCGGTTCTCGCTGACCGCCGAGGCCGGGCTCAACGACGGGCTCGCGTTCCCGTTCGTGCACCTGGCGCTGCTCCTCCTCGCCGGCGGCTTCGGCCTCGCGGACGCCGGCGCGTGGCTGGGCTGGTACGTCGTCGGCAAGATCGCCGTCGGCGTGGCGGTCGGGCTCGCCGCCGGCTGGCTCCTCGGCCGCCAGGCCTTCCGCTCCCGCAGCGACAAGCTCCGGCTGGCCGACCACGGCGAGCCGATGCTGGCGCTCGCCGCCCTGCTGTCGGCGTACGGCGCCGCCGAGGTCGTGGGCGGCTACGGCTTCCTGGCGGTCTTCGTGTGCGCGATGAGCCTGCGCGCCTCCCACCGGGGCCACGCCTACCAGCGCGCGATGCACGCTGTCGTCGAGCGGCTCGAGCGGCTGATGACGCTGCTCGTGCTGCTGGTGCTCGGCATGGCGATGACCGAGGGGCTGCTCGAGCACCTCGACCTGCGCGGGGTGGTCGTGGCGCTGGCGCTCGTGCTCGTCGTACGCCCCGTCGCCGGCTGGGTCGCGGTGGGCGCCCTGCCCCGGGACGAGCACCTCGACGGCGGGCTCGACCGCGGCGAGATGGCGGCCGTGGCGTTCTTCGGCGTCCGTGGCGTGGGCTCGCTGTTCTACCTCGGCTACGCCGTCAGCCACGAGCACGTCCCGGGCGAGCCGTGGCTGTGGTCGACGGTGGCCTTCACGGTCATCGTGTCGGTGCTCCTCCACGGCATCACCGCGACACCCGCGATGGCGCGGCTCGACGCACGCCGCGCGGCCCGCGGCGACCGACAGCCCGCCGGGTGAGCCCCGCATCGCGACCGGGCTGACAGCATGGGCGTCATGAGCACCGTCCTCGTCACCGGCGCCACCGGGTTCATCGGCCGCCGCCTCGTCCCCGCCCTGCTCGACGCCGGGCACGACGTCCGGGCGATGACCCGGCGGCCGGAGTCGTACGACGGACCGGGCGAGCCGGTCGGCGCCGACGTGTCCGACCGCGCCTCGCTCGACGAGGCGCTGCGCGACGTCGACGTGGCGATCTACCTCGTGCACTCGCTCGACGACCCCGACTTCGAGCGCAAGGACGCCGACGCCGCGCGCAACTTCAGCGCCGCCGCGGCCGCAGCCGGGGTGAAGCAGATCGTCTACATGGGCGGCCTGGGCGACGAGGGCCAGGAGCTGTCGGCCCACCTGCGGTCGCGCCGCGAGGTGGAGCAGCTGCTCGGCGGCGACGGCGTGCCGGTGACCGTGCTGCGGGCGGCGATCGTCGTGGGCCACGGCGGCATCTCGTGGGAGCTCACCCGGCAGCTGGTCAAGAACCTGCCGGCCATGGTCGTGCCCCGGTGGGTCGGCACCCGCACCCAGCCCATCTCGATCCACGACGTGGTGCGCTACCTCGCCGGGGTCGTCGACCACCCCGACGCGATCGGCCGGGTCTTCGAGATCGGCGGGCCCGACCAGCTCACCTACAAGGAGATGCTGCTGGTCGCCAACGAGGAGAGCGACGGACGCCAGATCCCGATCGTGGTGGTCCCGCTGCTGACGCCGCGGCTGTCGTCGTACTGGTTGGCGCTGGTCACCGACGTCGACGTCACGACCGGGCGCAACCTCATCGACTCGATGTCGACCGAGGTGGTCGTGCGCGACACCTCGATCCGCGAGGTGGTCCCCGGCGAGCCGCTGTCCTACCGCGAGTCGGTGCGGCGCGCGCTGGACGAGCGGGCCGCCGAGGGGCGCGCGTCAGAAGAGCAGCGGTAGCAGGAACAGCATCGACAGCGACCACGTGATGTGGGTCAGGATCGGCGCGAGGATGCCACCGCTGGCCCGCCGCTCGAGGCCGCAGACCGTGCCGAGCAGGATGGCGGCGAAGGCGAGCATGACGTTGCCGGTCGCGAGCGTCGCGACGACGTACGCGACGGTCGTCCACAGCACCGGGTGGCGTGGGATCGCGGCGTACATCGCGCCGCGGAAGAACAGCTCCTCCGCGATGCCGTTGACGAAGGTGATGGCGGCGAGCAGCGCCAGCGAGCCCTGGTCGGCGTACTCCAGGACACTGCTGACGTAGGTCGCGAGCGGGTCGATCTCGCGCACGACGAGCGCACCGAGGACGAAGACCCCGACCATCAGCAGCCCCAGCAGGATCGGCGCGAGGATCGGCCGGACGAACACCTCGCCCTCACCGGCGATGCGACCGAGGTGGAGGCGACCGGACAGGAAGGCGCCGGCCGCCCAGACCCCGGCCAGCACGACCGCCGCGACGTAGAAGGTGTTGCCGCCCGGCTCGAGGCGCAGCGACCAGCCGAGGACGACGGCGCCGACGAGGACGACGACCGCCGCCACGACCTGGCGGCGGCGGAAGGCGGCATCGGTGTCGCGTTGGTCGCGCGGGACGACGTCCCACAGCGATCGCTGGATCCAGGCGCGCATGCGGGTCAGCCTAGGAGGACGGCGCCAGCCGTCCTCTCCTAGGAGTCCGCCCGCAGCAGCTCGCGCACGCGCGGGATGACCTGCTCGCCGTAGAGGCGCACCGACTCCATCCGCTGCTCGTGCGGCAGCGAGCCGACCGAGTACTTCAGCTGAAAGCGACTCAGGCCGAGCGTGCGGGCCGCCCAGGCGATCTTCTGCGCGACCGTCTCCGGGGAGCCGACGAAGAGCGCGCCCTGCGGGGAGGCTGCCTGCTCGAACTGGATGCGGGAGTACGGCGGCCAGCCGCGCTCGCGACCGATCCGCGTGTAGAGCTCGGCCTGGTTCGGGTAGAGCTGCTCGCGGGCCTCCTCGTCCGTGGCCGCGACGTGGCCCGGGGAGTGCATCCCGATCGGCAGCTCCGGCAGCTCCATCCGGCCGAGCGCCTCGCGGTAGAGGTCGGCGAGCTGGACGAAGCCGGCCGGCGAGCCGCCGATGACCGCCAGCATCAGCGGCATGCCGTACTGCGCGGCGCGCACCACCGACTGCGGGGTGCCGCCGACGCCGATCCAGGCCGGGAGCCGGCCGGCGGCGGTGGTCGGGTAGACCCGCTGGTCGACGAGCGGCGGGCGGACGGTGCCCTCCCACGAGACGGGACCCTCGGCCTGGAGCGCTGCGAAGAGGTCGAGCTTCTCGGCGAACAGCCGGTCGTAGTCGGACAGCTCGAGGCCGAAGAGGCCGAAGGACTCGATGAACGACCCACGACCGAGCTGCACCTCGGCGCGGCCGTTGCTCACCGCGTCGAGGGTGGCGAAGCGCTGGTAGACCCGGATCGGGTCGTCGGAGGACAGCACGGTGACGCCGGTGCCGAGCCGGATCCGCTCGGTCTGCCCGGCGATCGCGGCGAGCACGACGTCGGGCGCCGAGATCGCGTAGTCGGGCCGGTGGTGCTCGCCGAGGCCGATGTAGTCGACGCCGACGCTGTCCGCGAGCGCCGCCTCCGCGACGACCTCGCGCAGCGTCTCGGCGTGGTTCGCCGGGGCGTCGTCAATCGGTGCGTCGCCGAAGGTGTCGAGGCCGAGCGTGGGGTGCTCGCGCGTGCCGAGCACGGAGAAGTCGAAGTCAGGCATCGGTGTCGCCCTCCTGGTTGGTTGAAGGGTGAACGACCAGGGGGCGTCCGGCATTCCGCGGTGCGGCGGGGGCCCGGACGCCGTACTGGCCCTTGAGTCTCCTAGCGACTCAAGGGCCAGCACGGGTGGATCGGGGTGGCCGATGGACGGTGAGTCTCCAGGAGACCCAGCGGCAAAGGTGCAGGTCAGCGGCCGCGGCTGAACGACGCGGCGCTGTGGCCGCCGCCGCGCTGACCGCCCTGACCGCCGCCCTGGCCGCCCCCCGAACGACGACGACGCTGGCCGCCGCCCGACGGCTGGCCCTGCGTGGACTGGCCGCCCGAGGCCTTGGCGCCCGAGCGCTGACCGCCGCCGCCCTCGCCACGGGACTGGCCGCGGGACTGGCCCTGGCCGCGCGACTGACCGCCGCCCTGCCCGGTGCTCTTGCCGCGACGGCGCGACCGGTTGCGTCCGCCACCGCCGGCGCGGGCACCCTGGGCACCGGCGCCGGTGGGGGTCTCGACGACGAGGCCGCCCGGGACGAGGGTCCGCTCGCCGGGGGCGAGCTGGACCAGGACCGGGTGGTCGGGGCCGTTGACCTTGGTGGTGACCGGCTTGATGCCGGCCTGACGGGTCAGGTCGCGCACGTCGCGGACCTGCTCGTCGGTCATCAGGGTGATGACGGTGCCCTCGTTGCCGGCGCGTGCCGTACGGCCTGAGCGGTGCAGGTAGGCCTTGTGCTCGACCGGCGGGTCGGCGTGGACGACGAGCGCGACGTCGTCGACGTGGATGCCGCGGGCGGCGATGTCCGTCGCGACGAGCGTGGTGGCCGTGCCGGAGTGGAAGGCCTCCATGTTGCGGGTGCGGGCGTTCTGCGACAGGTTGCCGTGCAGCTCCACGCTGGGCACGCCCGACTTGTTGAGCTGGCGGGCGAGCGCCTTGGCGCCGTACTTCGTGCGGGTGAAGACGACCGTACGACCGGGCGCGCTGGCGAGGTCGACCAGGACCGGCACCCGCTGCTCGCGCGAGAGGTGCAGCACGTGGTGGTGCATCGTGGCGACCGGCGACTGGGCCGAGTCGGCCTCGTGGGTGACCGGGTTGCTCAGGAACCGCTTGACCAGGACGTCGATCGCCTTGTCGAGGGTCGCCGAGAAGAGCAGGCGCTGGCCCGACTGCGGGGTCTTGTCCATGATCCGGCGTACGCCCGGCAGGAAGCCGAGGTCGGCCATGTGGTCGGCCTCGTCGAGGACGGTGATCTCGACCGCGGACAGGTCGGCGTGGCCCTGGCCCATGAGGTCCTCGAGGCGACCCGGGCAGGCGATGACGATGTCGACGCCCTTCTTGAGCGCGGTGACCTGTGGGTTCTGGCCCACGCCGCCGAACACGGTGCGGGTCGTCAGGCCGGTGGCCTTGGCGAGCGGCGCGAGGGAGGCCTCGATCTGGCCGACGAGCTCGCGCGTCGGGGCGAGGATGAGGGCGCGCGGCTTGCGCGGCATCGCCGGCAGCTTGGACGCGTCGAGGCGGGCGACCAGCGGGAGCAGGAAGCCGTACGTCTTGCCGGAGCCGGTGCGGCCGCGGCCGAGGACGTCGCGGCCGGCGAGGCTGTCGGGCAGCGTCGCGGCCTGGATGGGAGTAGGAGTGGTGATGCCCTGCTGCTCGAGGATCTGGACGAGCGAGGACGGAACGCCGAGGTCGGCGAAGATCATGTGACTGCTTTCGGTTGGCGTCTCGCCACCGTGAGCCGCGGGTCCGGAGACGCAGTGCGGCGTACGTGCCTCAGAAGTGAGGGAAGGTCCCGAACCGACGTGCGGAGCGAGCCTGCGTCCGGGGCAAGACCGGCCGGACGTCTGTGCTCACAACGCTAGTGGGGCTGGTGGTGTTCCCGCGAATCGATTGCCGTGTGAGTCCGGACTCACGCGCCGGAACACCACCGTCCCTCGGGATGTCAGGCGCAGCACACGGCGCCAGGGGCGTCCCCCGACTCGTTCGTCGCGGGCGCGTCGTCGGTGATCGCGTAGACCTCCCACTGCTCACCGTTGGGAGCTCCCTGCACCCAGAACTTGTCCTGCTTGGCGTAGCAGCAGGTGGTGTCGCGCTCCTCCGTGGTCGCGAACCCGGCGGCGGCGAGCCGGGTGAGCTCGGCGTCGACCGTGTCGACGTCCTCGACCTCGACGCCCAGGTGGTTGATGCTCCCGCCCTGGCCGGCGTTCTCGATCAGGACGAGCTTGAGCGGCGGCTGCGCGACCGCGAAGTTCGCGTAGCCCGGACGCACCTTGTGGGGCTCGGTGCCGAAGAGCGCGGAGTAGAAGCCGATCGACGTCTCGAGGTCGTCGACATTGAGGGCGAGCTGCAGGCGGGACATGAGGTTCTCCTCAGATATTGATGGATGTCGATGTATGGAGATTGCCCCAGAGATCGATGTCTGTCAATATTGATTGGTGTCGAAGTCTGAGCTGACCCTCACCCCCGTCGAGACCGTCGCCTGCTGCTCGCCCCTCGTCCGCGAGCCGCTGTCGGCCGACCAGGCCGAGAGCGTGGCGCCGCTGCTCAAGGCGCTCGCCGACCCGGTCCGCCTGCGCCTGGTCTCGATCGTCGCGGCCAGCGAGGGCGGCGAGGCCTGCGTCTGCGACCTGAACGACGCCTTCGACCTCTCGCAGCCCACCATCAGCCACCACCTCAAGGTGCTGCACGAGGCGGGCCTGCTCGACCGCACCAAGCGCGGCGTCTGGGTCTACTACGCCGTACGCCGCGAGGTGCTGTCCGACCTCGCCGTCCTCATCGGTGGCGCGTGAGCACGACGCTGCCCCTCACCCCTGGAGACCGTCCGTGACTGACACCCCCACCGTCCTCTTCGTCTGCGTCCACAACGCCGGCCGATCGCAGATGGCGGCCGGCTGGCTCCGGCACCTCGCCGGCGACCGGGTGGAGGTGCTGTCGGCCGGTTCCGCCCCGGCCGGGACGATCAACCATGTCGCCGTCGAGGCGATGGCCGAGGTCGGGATCGACATCGCCGGCCAGCAACCGAAGCTGCTCAGCGACACGGCCGTGCAGTCGTCCGACGTCGTCATCACGATGGGCTGCGGCGACGCGTGCCCGTTCTACCCGGGCACGCGCTACGAGGACTGGAAGCTCGACGACCCCGCAGGCCAGGGGATCGAGGCGGTGCGCCCGATCCGCGACGAGATCAAGGTGCGCGTCGAGGAGCTCCTCGCGTCGCTCGCGCCACGGTGATCGAGCCCGAGGGACGAGGGCGTATCGAGATCAGGCGCTGGCACGCCGGACCAGGGTCGGCGGGATGATCACCCGCATCGGCCGGCTCGAGTCGGGCTCGTCGACGCGCTCGAGGAGCAGCCGGGTGGCGCGCTCGGCCATCTCGTCGACCGGCTGCCGGACGGTGGTCAGTGCCGGCGAGGTGCGCTCGGCGACGCCGAGGTCGTCGAAGCCGACGACGGCGATGTCGTCGGGCACCCGGCGGCCGAGCTCGGCCAGCACGCGGAGCGCGCCGGCGGCCATCAGGTCGGAGGCGACGACGAGGCCGTCGAGGTCGGGGTGGCGCTCCATCAGCGCCCGGGCCGCGGCCTCGCCGCTGGCCTCGGTGAAGTCTCCGTGCTCGACCGCGTCGTCGGCCAGGCCGGCGCCCGACATCGCCTGGCGCCAGCCGGCAAGCCGGTCCTCGGCAGCCGTCATGTCCGCGGGGCCGGCGATGGTGCCGATGCGCGTGCAGCCGCGGGCGACGAGGGCCTCGGTCGCCTCGCGCTCACCAGCCACGTTGTCGATGTCGACGTACGCCACCCGGTCGCCGCCGGTCCAGGGCCGACCGCCGAACACGCACGGCAGGCCGATGTCGGCGAGGTGCTCGGCGAGCCGGTCGTCACGGTGGTGGGAGACCACCAGCGCACCGTCGACGTGCCGGTTGGTGAGGTAGCGCAGGGTCCGCGCGGTCGACGCGCCGGGCCGGGCCAGCAGCAGCACGAGCTGGATGTCCCGCTCGCCGAGCACCCGGGTCACGCCGCGCAGCGTGCCGGCGAAGAACGGGTCGGAGAAGACCCGGTCGTCGGGCTCGGGCACGACCACGGCGATCGAGTCCGTACGCCGTGTCACCAGGCTGCGGGCGGCGGGGTTCGGGACGTAGCCCAGCGTGCGGACCGCAGTGTCGACGGCCGACTGGGCGCGCGCACTGACGCGCTGGCCGCCGTTGATCGCACGCGACGCCGTGGCGCGAGAGACGCCCGCGACCCGGGCCACCTCGTCGAGGGTGGGTTGCCCCGCGCTGGCTGGGGTGCGCGGGGTCGTCACTCGCGCCACGCTAGTCGTCCGCGGGCGGTGGCGTGGGCAGGGTCCCGGTGCGGGCGAGCTCGGCGTACCAGTGGGCACTCGACTTCGGCGTACGACGCTGCGTCGCGTAGTCGACGTGGACCAGCCCGAAACGCTTGGCGTAGCCGAAGGCCCACTCGAAGTTGTCGACGAACGACCACTGGAAGAACCCGCGCACGTCCACGCCCTCCTCGATCGCCCGGTGCACCGCGCGCAGGTAGGAGTCGAGGAACGCGATGCGGTCGGGGTCGTGCACCCGCCCGTCCTCGTCGAGCCGGTCGTCGAAGGCCGCGCCGGTCTCGGTGAGGTGGATCGGCAGGTGCGGGTAGTCGTCGTGGAGGCGGCGGAGCAGCCGGTGGAGGCCCTCGGGCTGGATCTCCCACCCCATGGCGGTCAGCGGCAGCCCGCGGCTGGGGAAGGTGACGTGCTCGGAGCCCGGGAACGGCGAGAGCGCGACCCGGGCGGGGTGGTCGGCGCCGACCCCGACGACGTCGGTGCGCGGGTGACCCGAGACCTCGTTGCCGTGGTAGTAGTTCACGCCCAGCACGTCGATCGGGGTCGAGATGACGTCGAGGTCGCCGTCGCGGACCACGTCGAGCCACGGCCGGTCCTGCCACGTCCGCTCGGCGGTGTCGGCGAGCACGTCCGCGGGGTAGGAGCCGCGGAAGATCGGGTCGAGGAAGAAGCGGTTGTGCAGCCCGTCGACCCGGCGCGCGGCGTCGACGTCGACCGGGTCGCCCGGGTCGCTGGGGTCGGGCACCGTCAGGTTGAGGCTCAGCCCGAGCCGGTCGGCGCCGCGGCTGCGCAGCTCCTGCGTGGCCAGGCCGTGCGCGAGCAGCAGGTGGTGCCCGGCGACGAGGCCGGCCGCGCCCTCCTGGCGACCCGGCGCGTGGTGGCCGGCGGTGTAGCCGAGGAACGCCGAGCACCAGGGCTCGTTGAGGGTCGTCCACGTCGGCACCCGGTCGCCGAGCGCCTCGTGCACCGAGACGGCGTACTCCACGAACCGGTGGGCGGTGTCGCGGTTGGTCCAGCCTCCCGCGTCCTCGAGCACCTGCGGCAGGTCCCAGTGGTAGAGCGTCAGCCACGGCGCGATGCCGCGGGAGAGCAGCTCGTCGACGAGCCGGTCGTAGAACGCGAGCCCGGCCGCGTTGACCGGTCCGGCGTCGGGGCGCACGCGCGGCCACGCCACGGAGAAGCGGTACGACGTCGCGCCGAGGTCGGCGAGCAGGGCCACGTCGGAGGGCATCCGGTGGTAGTGCTCGCAGGCCACGTCGCCGGTGTCGTCGTTCAGCACGGCGCCGGGGAGGTGGGAGAAGGTGTCCCAGATCGAGGGCGTACGTCCGTCCTCCGCGACGGCGCCCTCGATCTGGTAGGACGCGGTCGCCATCCCCCAGACGAAGTCGTGCGGGAACTGGACGGACGCCGGGCTGGTCCGGGTCGTGCTGGTCTGGACGGTCATCCCTTGACGGCTCCTTGCATGATGCCGGACACGAGCTGGCGGCCGGCGACGACGAACAGGATCAGGAGCGGGATGGTGGCCAGGGTGGTCCCGGCGAGGACCAGGCTGAAGTCCTTGAAGTACCCGCTCTGCAGCTGGTTGAGCGCCACCTGGATGGTGGGGTTGTCGGGCGGCAGCGCGATGAGCGGCCAGAAGAAGTCGGTCCACACCTGCATGAAGGTGAACAGCCACAGGATCGCCGCCGCGGGCCGAGCGGCCGGGACGGCAACCGTCCAGAAGACACGGATCTGCGAGCACCCGTCCATCCGCGCGGCCTCGATGAGCTCGTCCGGCACGGCGTCGACGAGGTACTGCCGCATGAAGAAGACGCCGAACGCCGTCACCAGCCACGGGATCATGACCGAGAAGGTGCTGCCCGCCCAGCCCAGCTTGGACATGAGGATGAAGAGCGGGACCACGCCCAGCTGGGTGGGCACCGCCATCGTGGCGATGACGAAGACCAGCAGCGGCCCCCGGCCGCGGAACCTCAGCTTGGCGAACGCGTAGCCGGCCAGGGTGCAGAAGAACACCACCGAGCAGGCGGTCACCGTCGAGACGAGGAGGCTGTTGCCCAGGGCCTTCCAGAAGGGGATCGAGTCCAGCGCGCGCTGGGCGTTGGCCGCGAAGTGGCCGCCCGGCAGGAGCGGCGGGATGCCCTGGGCCGCGACCTCCTTGGTCTGCGACCCGAGCAGGAAGGACCAGTAGAGGGGGGCGGCCGAGCCGAAGGCGAAGGCGAGCAGCAGGCCGTAGACGAGGAACCCCGGCCGGCGGCTCATCGCTTCCCCCCGAGCACGCCGACGCGCCGCAGGAGCACGAAGTTGAGGACGGCGAAGGCGCAGATCACCAGGAAGAGCAGCCAGGCCGTGGCGGAGGCACGGCCGAGGTCTCGCAGCTGCCAGCCGAAGTCGTAGATCAGCATGGTGATCGTCCCGAACTGGCGGTCACTGCCGCCGTTGCGCGCGTTGGTCTGGTCGAAGAGGCGCGGCTCGGCGAAGATCTGCAGGCCACCGATGGTCGAGGTGACGATGACGAAGATCATCGTGGGACGGATCATCGGCACCGTGATGGAGACGAGCTGGCGGATCCGGCCGGCGCCGTCGATGGACGCCGATTCGTAGACCTCGCGCGGGACCGCCTGCATCGCGGCGAGGAAGATCAACGCGTTGTAGCCCGTCCAGCGCCAGTTGACCATCGTGGCGATCGCGACGTGGCTGGCCCACCGGTCGGTGTGCCAGGCGATCGGGTCGATGCCCACCATGCCGAGGACCTCGTTGACGAGGCCGTAGCGGTCGCCGTACAGGCTGCCGAAGATGATCGCGACGGCGACCGGCGAGACCACGAACGGCAGCAGGACGCTCATCCGCCACGCCGTGCGTGCCCGGAGCTGGTTGTCGAGCAGCGCGGCGACGACGAGGGCGATGAGGACCTGCGGCACCGAGGAGATGAGGAAGATGCTGATCGTGTTGACCAGCTGCTTGGTGAAGTACGGGTTCTCCAGGACCTCGCGGAAGTTGTCGAGGCCGACGTAGTCGCCCTTCCCGCCGAGCAGGCTCCAGTCGTGGACCGACACCCAGGCGGTGTAGGCCAGCGGGAACATGCCGACCACGAGGAACAGGACGAAGAACGGCGCGACGTAGAGGTAGGGCGAGAACCGGTGGTCCATCCGGCTCAGCCGCTGCCGCCACTGCGGTGCTTCCCGTCGGCCTGGTGGGGTGGCCGGCCGGGGTGGCGACACCTGCTCGGTGTCGCCACCCCGCGTGGGGAGGTGAGTGGTCACGTCGCGCCGTTCGGTCGTGGGGAGCCCGGGCCCGTCAGCCCAGTGACTCGACGTCGGTCAGGAATTGGTCCCACGACTGCTCGGGGTCCTGCGAGCCGTCGTCCACGCGGAGGATCGCCGCCTGGAAGGCCTGCAGGATGTCGGAGTACTTGGGACCCTTGTAGGGCTGGACGGTGACCGCCTTGGCCCGCTCGGCGAGGATCTCACCGGTGGGCGCGTCGTTGAAGAACGCGTTGGTGGCCCCGGTGACCTCGGGGGACTCCAGCGCGTCGACCTGGCTGGGGAAGGTTCCCTTGGCAGCGAACGCCTTGACCTGCTGCTCCGGCGCGGTGAGCCACGCGGCGACCTCCTTGGCCTCCTCGGTGTTCTCGCCCTGCGCGGGGACGGTCAGGAACGAGCCGCCCCAGTTGCCGCCGCCTCCGGGGAACACGTTGGCGAAGTCCCAGCCCTCGACGCCCTCGGCGTTGCCCTCGACCACGCCGAGCATCCAGCCCGGGCAGGCCATCGTGGCGAAGCCGTCGTTCTGGAAGGACGCGGTCCAGTCGTCACCCCACTGGGGGAGCTTCGTGGACAGGCCCTTCGCGATGTTGCCGGTGACGGCGCCGTAGACGGCCTCGAGCTCGGGGTTCTCGACGTCGACGGTGTTGTCGTCGGCCTCGAAGGGGTTCGCGACCTGGTTGAGCATCGCCTGGGCGAGGCCGCCCGAGGAGTCGTACCAGGCGGTGTCCGGCATCTTCTTCACGAACTGCTCGCCGGTGGCGAAGTAGTCGTCCCAGGTGCCCATCAGCTCGGCGACGTCCTCGCGGTCGGTCGGGAGGCCCGCCTTCTTGAACAGGTCGGAGCGGTAGCAGATGCCCTCGGGCCCGATGTCGGTGGCGTACCCGATCATCTGGCCATCGGCGTTGGTGGCCTTCGTGGACACCCAGTCCAGCCAGCGGCCCTCGAGCTCGCTGTCGGAGAGGTCGACGAACGCATCGCTCTCGGCCAGGATCGCCGGCATCGCGTCACCCTCGATGGCCTCGATGTCGGACAGGCCCGAGCCGGCCGCGAGCTTGGTGTAGAGGTTGGCCTTGGCGTCGTCCCAGGTGCCGACCTTCACCTGCTTGATCTTGATGTCGTCGTGCGAGTCGTTCCACTCGTCGATGAGGTCCTCGTAGCCGAACTCGTTGAAGGTCGCCACGCTGATCGTGGTCGTGCCGTCCGCGCTCGCGCCGTCGTCGTCACCGCCGCCGCACGCGGCCGCCGTCGTCGCGAGGGTGAGCGCGAGGATCGCGCTCGAGGCGAGTCTGAATCGCCGGGTCCTAGGTGTCTGCACCACTGCACTCCTGCCGTCCTGGGGCGCCGGGCTGACTGCCCGGCCGGGAGGTGGACGTGAGCGGGGTGTGAGAGCGCTTCCACTTCCGTCCGGCAGTCACTATGACGCCGGTCACATGGCGCTGTCAACGCTCGCGCCAAGTGTTGTCCCCGAAATGTGGGAGCGCTTCCACTCCCCCGGGTGTCACGACCAGCGCAGCACGCCGTCGTCGAGCCGGGCGCGGCGGATGGTCCGGGCGTCGTGCAGGTAGTTCTGCTTCAGCGACCACGGCGCCCGCGTCCCCTGGCGCGGAAGCGTGTGCACGACCCGCTGCACGTAGCCGGCGTCGAAGTCCATCAGCGGGACCTCCTCCACCTCCGGGTCGCGCACCGGGACGACCGACCTGGTGCCGGTCGACCGCAGCCGCTCCAGCAGCCGGACGACGTACTCCCCGACGAGGTCGGCCTTGAGCGTCCAGGAGGCGTTGGTGTAGCCGATCGTGAAGGCGAAGTTGGGCACGCCCGAGAGCATCATGGCGCGGTAGGCCATGGTCCTGCTCGGCTCGACGGTCTCGCCGTCCACGGACAGCTCGGCGCCGCCGAACACCTGCAGGTTGAGCCCGGTCGCGGTGACGACGACATCGGCCTCGAGCCGCTCGCCCGACTCGAGCTCGAGGCCGGTCTCGGTGAAGGTGGCGATGCGGCCGGTGACCACGTCGGCCCGGCCGGCCTTGATCGCCCGGAACAGGTCACCGTCGGGCACCAGGCACATCCGCTGGTCCCACGGGTCGTAGGTCGGCTTGAAGTGGGTGTCGACGGCATAGCCGGGCGGGAGCTGGGCGACGTTGGTCTTGCGGACGAAGCGGCGCACGAGGTCGGGACGGCTGCGGCTGACGCGGTAGAGGGCGGACTGCAGCGCGATGTTCTTCCACCGCGTGGCGACGAACGACCGGTCCTCCCCGACGAGCTTGGTCAGCCGGCCCTTGACCGCGTCCCTGGCCGGCACCGAGAGGATGTACGTCGGTGAGCGCTGCAGCATCGTGACGTGAGCGGCGCCGCTCTCGGCGAGCGCTGGCACGAGGGTGACCGCGGTCGCGCCCGAGCCGATGACGACGACCCGCTTGCCCGTGTGGTCGAGGTCCTCGGGCCAGTGCTGCGGGTGGACGAGCCGGCCGCCGAAGCGCTCCTGCCCCTCGAAGTGCGGGGTGTAGCCGGCGTCGTAGTCGTAGTAGCCACTGCACGCCCACAGGAAGCCCGCGGTCATCGTGCGCGTCTCCCCGTCGACCTCCGCCGTCACCGTCCACCGCGCGGTGGGCGAGTCCCACGCGGCCGCCACGACGCGGTGGCCGTAGCGGACGTGGCGGTCGACCCCGTACTCCCGGGCGGTGTCGCGCAGGTAGTCGAGGATCGAGGCCCCGTCGGCCAGCGCGGTGTCACCGCGCCACGGCCGGAACCGGTACCCGAGGGTGTGCATGTCGGAGTCGGAGCGCACGCCCGGGTAGCGGAACAGGTCCCAGGTGCCGCCGCTGACCTCGCGCCGCTCGAGGACGGCGTACGACGTCGCGGGCAGGTCCTTGGCGAGGTGGGCCGCCGCGCCGATGCCCGACAGGCCCGCGCCGATGATCAGCACGTCCACGTGCTCGACACTTGTCACGCTCCGAGCCTAGGTCAGCCCCGGCGAAATCGTAACTGCGAGTTACAGGCGTCACCCGCGCGCGTGCAGCTCCACGAAGCGGCCGAGCAGCCGCACCGGCTCGGTCACCATCGCCTCGCGAGCGGCCGCCTTGAGGTGCTCCTGCTCGTGCGGCTCGTAGTAGCCGTGGGCGCTGTAGGCGTCGATCCGGTCGCAGATGGCGACGGCGTCGAGCTCGGGGTGGAACTGCGTGGCGTAGACGTTGCGGCCGATGCGGAACGCGTGGACCGGGCAGGTGGCGGTGGAGGCGAGCAGCACCGCGCCGTCGGGCAGCCGCGAGACGGCCTCCTTGTGGCCGAGGTAGGCCGTGAACGTGGGCGGCAGGCTGCCGAACAGCGGGTCGGCCCGGCCCTCGTCGGTGAGCCGCACCGAGAGGGCGCCGATGGGCTCGCCGTGGGTCCGGTCGACGACACCGCCGGGCAGGGTGCCGAGCACGCCGATGCCGTAGCAGGCGCCGAGGAAGGGGACGTCCGCCTCCACGACCCGCGCGGCGAGGGTCCGCAGCTCGGCCTCGGCCCGGCGCTGGGCCGGCGACTTCACGTCCTCGGGGTCGGACATGTTGTAGGGCCCGCCGCCCAGGATGATGCCGGACCAGTCGTCGAGGTCGACCTCCCCGAGCGGGCCTGCCTCGAGGCGGACCCGCACCAGCTCGTCGGGTCGCAGGCCGCAGCCGGCGAGCACGGCGTCGTACTCCTGCTGCGCGACGTCGTCCTCCGCGCGGGTGCCGAGGAAGAGGAAGGGCTTCATGCCTGCGTGGCCGCCCCGCTGTCGATCAGGTCGTCGACGTCCGCGAGGCCCCACGCGGTGAGCGCCTCGCGGGTGTGCTCACCGGGGAGCGCGGGCGCGCTGCGGATGGTGGACGCGGTCCGAGAGAAGCGCGGCGCGGGCGCCGGCTGGGTGACGCCGTCGTGCTCCACGAACGTGCCGCGTGCGGCGAGGTGCGAGTGGGCAGGCGCGTCGGCGAGGGGTACGACGGGCGCGACGCAGGCGTCCGTGCCGTCGAAGACCTCGGCCCACTCGGCCTGCGTCCGCTCCTTGAAGCGCCGTGTGAGCGCCTCCCTGATCGCACGCGAGCTGGCCGGGTCGTCGCGGTCGGGCAGCTCGACGCCGATGCGCTCGACGAGCGCGGCCCAGAACTGCGGCTCGAGCGCGCCGACGCTCACGTGCCGGCCGTCCGCGGTCTCGTAGACGTCGTACCAGGGGGTGCCGCCGTCGAGCAGCCCCGAGCGGCGCTCGCCGGTGTCGAGGCCGAGGGCGGCGAAGGTCGAGGCCATCGTGTTGAGGTGGGCCGTGCCGTCGACGATGGCGGCGTCGACCACCTGGCCGCGGCCGCTCGTGCGCGCCTCGAGGAGCGCGGCGAGGATGCCGATCACGAGGTACGTCGAGCCGCCGCCGAAGTCGCCGAGGAGGTTGCTCGGGAAGTGCGGTCGGTCGCGGTCCTGGCCGAGCCCGTGGAGGGCGCCGGTGATCGCGATGTAGTTCATGTCGTGGCCCGCCGCCTGGCTCCACGGCCCCTCCTGCCCCCACCCGGTCATCCGGCCGATGACCAGCAGTTCGTTGCGGGCGTGGCAGGCGTCCGGCCCGAGCCCCAGCCTCTCCATCGCCCCCGGGCGCATCCCCTCGACGAGCACGTCGGCCCGCTCGACGAGGTCGAGCACGGCCTCGATCGCCTCCGGCCGCTTGAGGTCCAGCGCGACGCTCGGGCGGCCGCGGTTGAGCAGGTCCTTGTCCCCCATGCCGAACAGCCCGCCGCCCGGACGGTCGACGCGGATGACGTCGGCGCCGAGGTCGGCCAGCAGCATGCACGCGTGCGGCCCCGGCCCGATGCCGGCGATCTCCACCACCCGCACGCCCCGCAGCGGCCCGGTCCCCTGCCCCAGCTCGTACGTCATGCGCCGATCATGACACCGGCGCTGTCAGGGTTGCGACGGTCGTCTCGTGGCGGCGTCGTCTCGTCGTCGGATTCCCCGCTCGAGCGGGGATTCCGACTCCTGGAGGCCTTTGCAACCCCCTCCAGGAGTCAGAAAGGGCCAACAAGCCCAGCGAGGGTCCGGGCTTGCAACTCGTTGCATAGGTCGGGCACCATGGCCGGCATGGCCCTCGAGCACGCCCTCCTCGTCGCGCTGAGCGAGCGCCCGGCGAGCGGGCTCGAGCTGACCAGGCGGTTCGAGAAGTCGCTGGGGTTCTTCTGGCACGCCACCCACCAGCAGATCTACCGGGTGCTGGGGCGGATGGAGGCCGACGGGTGGGTGGACGTCGAGGTCGTCGAGCAGGAGGGCCGGCCCGACAAGCGGGTCCACACGCCGTCGGCCGAGGGGCGGCGGGTGCTCGCCGAGTGGCTGGCCACCCCGATGCCGATGGAGACCTTCCGCAGCGAGCTGGCCGTCAAGCTGCGCGGGGCGTCGTACGGCGACCGCGCGGCGCTGACCGCCCACCTCCGCGACGCCCGGGCCGACCACGCCGCCCGGCTCGCGCACTACGAGCAGCTCGAGCGCGAGCAGTTCCCCGACACCGACGGCCTCGACGGGGCCGGCCTCGACCAGTGGCTGGTGCTGCGCGGCGGCATCCGGCTCGAGCGCTTCTGGATCGACTGGATCACCGACTACCTGCACGCTCACGCGAAGGACTGACATGACGCACCCCCGCTACCCCCACCTGCTCGAGCCGATCACCCTCGGCACCGGACCGGACGCGCTGACGCTGCGCAACCGCGTGGTCATGGGCTCGATGCACACCGGTCTCGAGGACCACCCGTGGGACATCGACAAGCTCGCGGCGTTCTTCGAGGAGCGGGCGCGCGGCGGCGTCGGCCTCATCATCACCGGCGGCTACGCGCCGACGAAGCGCGGCTGGCTCAAGCCGTTCGCCTCCGAGATGACCAACCGCCTCCACGCGATGCGGCACGAGCGGGTCACCGGGGCCGTCCACGACGCCGGCGGCGCGATCGCGCTCCAGGTCCTGCACGCCGGCCGCTACGGCTACCATCCGCTGTCGCAGAGCGCGTCGGACAAGAAGTCGCCGATCACGCCCTTCAAGCCGAGCGCGATGTCCAGCAAGGAGGTCGACCACACCGCGACCGCCTTCGCGAAGAGCGTCGCCCTCGCCCGCAAGGCCGGCTACGACGCAGTCGAGATCATGGGCTCCGAGGGCTACCTCATCAACCAGTTCCTCGCCGCCCGCACCAACGACCGCGACGACCAGTGGGGCGGCTCGGCTGCGCGCCGGATGCACTTCGCCGTCGAGGTCGTACGGCGCTCGCGTGAGCTGGTCGGCCCCGACTTCCCGATCGTCTACCGGATCTCCCTGCTCGACCTCGTCGAGGGCGGGCAGACCTGGGAGGAGACCGCCGAGCTGGCCCTGCACCTGCAGGCGGCCGGCGTCACCGTCTTCAACACCGGCATCGGCTGGCACGAGGCGCGGGTGCCGACGATCATCACGCAGGTGCCGCGCGGGGCCTGGCGCTCGCACACCGCGCGCCTGAAGGAGGTCGTCGACGTCCCGGTCTGCGCGTCCAACCGGATCAACACCCCCGAGCTGGCCGAGGAGATCCTCGCCGCCGGCGAGGCCGACCTCGTCTCGATGGCGCGGCCGCTGCTGGCCGACCCGGCCTTCGTCGCCAAGGCGATGGACGAGCGCGCCGACGAGATCAACACCTGCATCGCCTGCAACCAGGCCTGCCTCGACCACGTCTTCAGCAACGAGCGCGCCTCGTGCCTGGTCAACCCGCGCGCCTGCCACGAGACCGAGCTCGTCCTCATGCCGACGCTGCGCAAGCAGACCGTCGCGGTGGTCGGCGCCGGCCCGGCCGGCCTCGCCGCCGCCACGTCCGCGGCCGAGCGCGGCTTCGCGGTGACCCTCTTCGAGAAGTCGCCCGAGCTCGGCGGCCAGTTCCGCCTCGCGATGGCGGTCCCGGGCAAGGAGGACTTCGCCGACACGCTGCGCTACTTCACCCGCCGGCTCGAGGTCCTCGGCGTCGACGTACGCCTCTCGACCGCGGCGACCCCCGCCGACCTCGCCGGCTTCGACCAGGTGGTCGTCGCGACGGGCGTGCAGCCCCGCATCCCGGAGATCCCGGGCATCGACCACCCGAGCGTGGCGTCGTACGCCGACGTGCTCAGCGGCGCGGTCGTGCCGGGCAGGCGGGTCGCGGTGATCGGCGCCGGCGGCATCGGCGTCGACGTGAGCGTCTTCCTCACCCACGAGGAGGAGGACCTCGACGACTGGATGGCCCACTGGGGCGTCGGCGACCCGGCGCTCAGCCCGGGCGGCCTGACGGAGGCGAAGCCGCGCACACCCGCCCGTGAGGTGACGCTCGTGCAGCGCAAGACCACGCCCATCGGCATCGGGCTCGGCAAGACGTCCGGCTGGGCGCACCGCGCCGTGCTCAAGCAGTCGAGGGTCACGCAGGTCAGCGGGGCGACGTACGACCGCATCGACGACGAGGGCCTGCACGTCACCGTCGACGGCGTCCCCCGCGTCATCGAGGTGGACACCGTCGTGGTGTGCGCCGGCCAGGACTCCGTGCGCGGGGTGTACGACGACCTCGGCCGCGACGCGCACCTGATCGGCGGGGCCGACGTCGCCGCGGAGCTCGACGCCAAGCGGGCGATCAAGCAGGGCACCGAGGTCGTCGCGGCGCTCTGACGGACAGCGGACCGGGGCCCGAGCCGGGGCTGGGAGGATCGGCGGGTGAACCGTCGCGCCCTCGTCCGCCGCCCCAGCCCTCGCCTCGCCGACGGTCTGCTGACCCACATCGACCGCCTCCCGGTCGACCTCGACCTCGCCGAGCGGCAGTGGGAGGCGTACGTCGCCGCGCTGCAGGCCGAGGGCTGGGAGACCATCGAGGTCCCACCGGCGCCGGACTGCCCCGACTCGGTCTTCGTCGAGGACACCGTGGTGATGTACGACGACCTCGCGGTGATCACCCGCCCCGGCGCCGACGAGCGCAAGCCCGAGGTCGAGGGCACCGAGCACGTGCTGCGCGACCTCGGCTACCGGATCGCCCGCATCGAGGCGCCCGGCACCCTCGACGGCGGCGACGTCCTCAAGCACGACGACACCGTGTGGGTCGGCCTCGGCGGACGCACCAACCAGGCCGGCATCGACCAGCTCGCCGCACACCTCGCGCCGCTCGGCGCCACCGTGGTCGCCGTACCGCTGACGAAGGCGCTGCACCTCAAGTCGGCGGTGACCGCCCTGCCCGACGGCACGGTCGTCGGGTGGGACGAGGTGGTCGACGACCCGCAGGTCTGGACGTCGTACCTCCCCGTCCCGGAGGAGCCGGGGTCGCACGTGGTGCTGCTCGACGAGGCCACGGTGCTGATGTCGTCCGCCGCGCCCCGGACCCGCGCGCTCTACGAGGAGCGAGGGCTGCGGGTGGTCGCCGTCGACGTCACGGAGTACGAGAAGCTCGAGGGATGCGTGACCTGCCTGTCCGTGCGCCTGCGCGGCTGAGGCGGGCGGGCGGACGCCCGAGGCCACAGCCGCCACACGTGTCCGAGAAGTTGCCCCTGGGCGACCCGATCGAGGGCCACAACCGCCACACGTGTGGGCGCCCGGCACCGGCGGCCGGGTCCGAGGACCCGGCCGCCGGGCAACCCCTGCCGATGTGGTCGGACCACTGTTCACGGATCACGGTCGCCGCGCAGGTCGAGCCTGCGGAGCCCGTCCGCCCCAGGGGTGAGGCGAGGGTTCGAGGCTAGCCCGCGACGGCCGCCGGGCGCACCCGGGTTCCGCGAGCGTGGGGGTGGCGTGGGAGTCGTGTGAGTGTGCCGGGCCCGGGCCCGTGGCGACGCTGGTGACAGCCGACCAGCCACTCCAGGAGGACCCGATGACCACCACCACCGACCCGACCACCGCCCGACCCGCCATCGAGGAGATGTACGTCGTGCACCGCGTGTTCCGCCGCGAGCTCGCGCTGCTGCCCCGCCTCGTCCGCGCCGTGGGCGAGGGCGACACGGACCGCGCCGCCCTGGTGGGTGGCCACCTCCGGCTCGTCCTCGACGGCCTGCACATGCACCACACCGGCGAGGACGAGGTCCTCTGGCCGCGCCTGCTCGAGCGTGCCGCTCCGTCGGCGGAGCTCGTCGAGACGATGCAGGCCCAGCACGACGTGGTCGACAAGCACCTCGACCGCCTCGGCCCGCTGCTCGGGCAGTGGATGCGGAGCGCCTCGGTCCTGCGCGGTGAGCAGGTCGCCCGCGTCACCGACGAGCTCCGCGAGTCGCTCCTCGAGCACCTCGACCTCGAGGAGCGCGAGATCCTGCCCCTCATCTCCCAGCACGTCACCGCCGCCGAGTGGAACCTGCTGGGCGAGCACGGGCGGGACTCGATCTCGTTCTCGCAGCTGCCGCTGCTGTTCGGCAGCCTCCTCGAGGACGCCGACCCGCAGGAGCGGGCGATGATGCTCGGCCCGCTGCCCGCACCCGTGCGCCTGCTCATGCGCACGTGGGGAGCCCGCCGCTACGACCGCTACATCAGGCGCGTGCGCGGCGAGTGACGTCGCGCGCGAGCTCGCCGAGGTCGGCGATGGTCGCCGCGCGGCCGGCGTCCCACTCTTCCCGGAACGCGGTCTCGCCGAGCCTGCCCCGGGCGTCGGCGAGGTCGCGCGCGGCCAGGTCCCGGCTCGCCTGGAACGTCGTGGCGATCCCGTGCTGGGCGGCGTACGACGCCGAGGCGCCGAACAGCCGCGCGCCGGCGGCGACCTCCCCGACTTTCACGGCGACCCCGGCCAGCGCCGGCAGCGCGTAGGCCAGCGACCAGCTCAGCGACGCGTCGGCGGACAGCTCCGTTGCCTCGCCCAGGCGGAGGGCCGACGTCGCGTGGTCCTCCCTCAGCTCGGAGACGGTGGCCAGGACGTTGAGCGCGACCGCGAGGCTGAACGGGTTGCCGAGCCGTCGCGCCATCGACTCCGCCTCGAGCAGCCTGCGCTCGGCCTCGGCGAGGTCTCCGCCGAGGAGGGCGAGCTGCCCGTCGACGATGCCGAAGTGCGTACGGACGTAGCCGTCGCCGCTCGTGACGAGGAGGTCGGCGTGGTCGCGGACGAGGGCGGCGGCCGCGGCGTGGTCACCGGCGAAGACGGCACCGAAGCCCCCGAGCACGGCCGCCTCGAGGAGCAGGAGGTCGTCCCCCGCGAGACGGGCCAGCGCACGGGCCGCCTCCGTGGTCCGGCGCAGGTCGTCGGTGTCGCCGGCCAGGTGGCAGAGGCCGGCGTGCGCCACCATCCAGCTCGCCCGGCCGCGGTCGGACATCGGCAGGCTGCGCACCTGCGCGAGCCAGGCCTGGCCGTGGCGCGCGTGCCCGCGCAGCGCCAGGTGCAGCCAGCTGTGCCGCAGGACGTCGGCGGCGTCGTCGTGGCGGCCCTGCTCGACCAGGCTCGCGAGACCGGCCGCCTGGTTCGCCAGCTCGGCGTCCAGGAAGTCGAGGGCGCCGGCCTGGCCGTCGGCGCGCAGCTGCTGGCCCCGGACCAGCGCCGTCTGCCACGCGTGCGCACCGAGGCCCCGGCGAGCGGCGGCAGCCCCGTCCTGGGGCCACCTGCGCCCGGCGTACTGGCGCACCGGCTCCAGCAGGCGGTAGCGGGGAACGCCGTCCACGTCGTCGACGCGGGTCAGCAACGAGTGCTCGAGGAGGGTGTGCACGCCCGACAGGGCACCTTCCCCACCCACCGCCTCCGTCGCCGCGGGCGTGAAGCTCGCCGGCAGGACGGCGAGCCGGCCCAGCAGCTCCTGGGCGGCTGCCGGCAGCAGCGCGACGCTCCAGTCGAGCGTGGCCTCGATCGACCGCTGGCGCGCCGGCAGGTCACGCGGCCCCTCGGTCACCAGGGACCCCAGCCGCTCGAGGAGGGCGGCGGGCCCGAGCGAGGAGGCAGCCGAGGCGGCGAGCTCGATGGCCAGCGGCAGGCCCTCGGCCTCCTGGCACAGCGCTGCGACCGTCCTCGCCTGGTCGGGCGCACCCAGGTCCGCCCCGGCGGCGTCGGCCCGCTCGAGGAACAGGCGCAGGGCGTCGCGGGGATCCAGCGGCGGCACCCGGTACTCCCGCTCGGGCCGGACCCGCAACGGAGCGCGGCTGGTGGCGAGCACGACGAGGTCGGGGCACACGGTGACGAGCTCGGCGACCTGCGGGGCGCAGTCGAGCACCTGCTCCAGGTTGTCCAGGACGACGAGCACGTGGCGGTGCTCCAGGTACGGCGCGAGGCTGGCGGCCGTCCCGGCGTACCCGCCGTCGGGCACGCCCAGGGAGGTGGCCACCGCCGGCAGCACGGCGTCGGGGTCGCGGAGAGCAGCCACGTCGACCAGGGCCACCCCGCCGGAGAACTCGGCTGCCACGCGGCCGGCCACCGTCAGCGCGAGGGTGGTCTTGCCGACCCCGCCGGGGCCGGTGAGCGTCACGAGTCGGCGTACCCGGTCCACCAGCAGCCCGGCGACGGCGTCGACGTCGGCGTCCCGGCCGAGCACCGGGCCCTGCGGCACGGGGAGCGCCGCCACGGCCCGCCCGCTCGTGGTGCGACCCGGCACGGAGCCGACGAGCCGGTCACGCTCGGCGTCGTCGAGCCCGAGCGCGTCGGCGAGCGCCCGCACCGTGTGCGGGTAGGGACGTCGGCGATCGCCCCGCTCCAAGGCGCTGACGGCCTTGGCCGTGATCCCGGCGCGCTCGGCGAGCTCCTCCTGGGTCAGGGACCGGGCCGTCCGGAGCTCCCGGAGGACGTCGGCGAAGGAGCTCACGGTCGAACGCTAGCCGCGCTTCGTCCTCCGGTCATCCACTGTGGGAGTGGTGTGGGGGTCGTTGTGGGTGGGCTGTCACGCGACCCGCGACGAGGCTCGGGCCATGACTTCCTCGACTGCTCCGCACCCGCTGGACACCGCCCGCCCCGCCGACCTCCACCGCTCCATCCGCTACGGCGACGCCGTGGGGTGGACACTGGTCGCTGCCTTCACGCTGTCGGTCGTGCACACGGTCTACGCGTGGCGCACCGGGCTGGAGGACCCGGACTTCACCGTCGACACCCCACTGACGTGGCTCTTCTACGGCGTCGCCTTCGCGATGGCGGCGCTCGCGCGCCGGACGTCCGTCCTCGCCCAGGGGGTCGTCCTGGCCTTCCTGGTCGCCGTCCTGGCGATCTCCGTCTTCTACTACCCCACCACCTTCACGGTGGAGAAGCAGACCACCTTCGGCTGGTTCGAGAACGACGTCTACGTCGGGCTGCTGGTCGTGGCGCTGTTCCTGTCCGTGGCTCGCCTGCTCCGGCGCCCGCTCGTCCCCTGACCGGGGCGCGCGGGGCACGGGGCGCCGCCGCCGTACAGTCGCGCGCATGCTCCCCCGCACCCGGCCCGCGAGCGAGGCCGTCCTCGCAGCGACCGGCCTCAGGTCCCGTGCCCGAGCCCGCGACGACGTCCGCGACCTCGCCCGCCCCGACGGCCCACCGACGCCGTGGACGACGCTCGGCGAGGTCACCTCGCCGCTCGACGCGGCCCGTCTGGTCGCTGCAGCCCCCCGGCTGGCCGCGGCGCCCCGCGGCGACGGCCACCTCGTGGTGGACATCCCCGGCTGGAGGGCGCCCGAGCTCACGGGTGCGCCGCTGCGCGCCTACCTCTCGCGACTCGGGTACGACGCCCGCGGCTGGGGCTTCGGCACCAACACCGGCGACCCGCGCCGCGACGTCGAGCGCCTGGCGGGCCGGGTCCTCGAGCTCGTCGACGAGCGGGGCGCGCCGGCCTCGCTGGTGGGCTGGAGCCTCGGGGGTGTCATCGCCCGCGAGGTCGCCCGCCGCCACCCCGACGCCGTACGTCGCGTCATCACCTACGGCACGCCCGTGCGCGGCGGCGCCCGCCACACCAGCGTCGCCCGGGCGTCCCGGGCGTCGGTCGACGCCGACGTCGACCGAGTCACCCGCCGGCTCGACGCCGATTCGCCGATCCGGGTGCCGCTCACCGTCCTGTTCTCGCGCCGCGACGGTGTCGTCGCGTGGCAGGCGTGCATCGACCGCGCGACCGCGTCCGCCGAGCACGTAGAGGTGTCGTCGACGCACCTCGGGATGGGGTCCGACCCGGACGTGTGGACGGTCGTGGCCGACCGGCTGGCCCGCAGCGCGAGCGAGCCGGGTTCTTAGCCCAGCGGCGGGATCGTGACGACCTGGCCGGCATAGCTCAGGCCGGCGCCGAAGGCGATCAGGAGCGCGGTGTCGCCGGCGGCCGCCTCGTCCTTGCGCAGCATCGCCTCCATCGCGAGCGGCACGGACGCTGCCGAGGTGTTGCCGGAGTCGACCACGTCGGTGGCGATGGCCACGGACTCCGGGAGCTGGATGTTCTTGGCGAGGGTCTGGGTGATGCGCAGGTTGGCCTGGTGCGGGATGAAGGCGTCGAGGTCGTCGACCGAGACGCCGGCGAGGTCGAGCGCCTCGTGGGCGACCTTCGCCATCGCGAACGGCGCCCAGCGGAAGACCGCGGTGCCCTCCATCTGGACCACGGGGTGGTCGAAGCCCTCACCCGCCGAGTGTCCGCCCAGGCAGCTCGGGGTCTGCGTGATGACATGGGCCTGCGACCCGTCGGAGCCCCAGGCCGTGGGGCCGATGCCCGGCGTCTCGGACGGACCGACCACGACCGCGCCGGCACCGTCGGCGAAGATGAACGCAGTGCCCCGGTCGGTGGGGTCCATGAAGCGGCTCAGCTGCTCGACGCCGATGACCAGCACGTGGCTCTCGGCGCCGGAGCGCACCATCGACGCGGCCAGGTTGAGCGCGTGGCAGAAGCCCGCGCACCCGGCGGAGATGTCGAACGCCGCGGCCGTGACGCCGAGCGCGGAAGCCACCTGCGGCGCCGAGGCGGGGGTGTGCTCGGGGTGGGTCGAGGTCGCGACGATGACACAGCCCACCTGCTCGGCGCGCACGCCGGCCGCCTGCAGCGCCTTCTCCGCGGCCGAGATGGACATGCCGACGAGGGTCTCGCCCTCGCCCGCGAAGCGGCGGGTCCGGATGCCCGACCGGGTCTGGATCCACTCGTCGGAGGAGTCGAGGACCTCGCAGATCTCGTCGTTGGTCACGACCCGCTCGGGCCGGTGGACACCGAGCCCCAGCATCGCGGCGTGGGTGAGCTCGGTGGGCTGCTGGATGGTCATGGGGCGAGCATAGGCACGGCAGCCGGACGTGTTACCTGTCGCCGGCGGGCTGCGTCTCGGGGATGGGCGAGTCGGGTACCTCGCCCGGGTCGATCGGGTCGAGGCCGGGCTCTCCCGACGGCACGATCTCGGGCTCGGGGTCGGGCTCGGCTGGTGTGGTGGTCATCCTCCAGTCCTACGCCGACGACCGGGGAGTGGCAACGCCTCCCCACCCCGAGTGATGGGATCGGTGGGACCGCGCCCGTAGGTTGGCCGGGTGCCTGCCACCCGGTCGCGCGCCGCCCGGCTCGGTGCGCTCGTCCTCCTGCTGCGGCCCACCTACGTCGCGGCCGAGGTCGTCACTGCCGCGGCGACGATCGGTGGCTACAGCTTCGTCTCCGACTCGGTGAGCCGGCTCGGCGAGGTGGGGTGCACGGCGGCGTACTGCTCACCGCGCCACGAGGTGATGAACGGCGCGTTCGTGGCCTACGGCGTCGCGCTGGCCGTCGGCGCGCTGCTGCTCGCGAGGCCGCTCGGGCCGTGGGTGACCGGGCTGCTCGTGGTGTCGGGACTGAGCTCGTACGCCACCGGGCTGGCGCCGCTCGACCAGGACGCCACGCTGCACGCGGTCGCCGCGACGCCGCTCTTCGTCGCCCAGCCGCTGGCGCTGCTGCTGCTCGGGCGACGCGTCCGCCCGGAGCGGCCCGGGCTGGGCCGCGTGCTGACGGCCACCGGTGCCCTGACGGCTGCGGCCGCGGTGGGGTTCGTGGTCGCCGGCGATGGGCGGGCGTCCGGAGCGCTCGAGCGGGCCGCGCTGTGGCCCGTGCTCCTCGGGCTGGCGGCGTACGCCTGGGACGCCGTCCTGCGCCCGCGAGGCCCCCAGGACGCGGCCGCCCGCGCTCAGTAGCGCTTGCCGCCGCGGCGTTCCTGCACCTTCTGCACGGCCTGCCTGATCTTGGCCTGGTTGTGGGGCTTGCGTGCCTCGTCGTAGACCTTCTTGGCGATGCCGAAGGCCGCGATCTTCTTTGCCATACCCATGCCGTCACAGTGCCACTGGCGGCCAACTCCCATGCGCGCCGCCGATGAGAGAACTCTCATCAATCCGTGACCCGGGTCACTCCGAACCCCGTGCGAGCCGTCGGTCCCGGCGGCCCCACCGATGAAGGGTTCCGTCATGCGCCTCCCTGCTCTCCGCCGTCCGTCCCCCTCGATGGCCGTCTCCGTCATGGCCCTGGTCGTGGCCTCCACCGGCACGTCGTACGCCGCGGGGCTGATCGGCTCCGACGACATCCGCAACAACTCGATCCAGTCCAAGGACATCAAGAACAGGACCATCCAGGGCAAGGACATCAAGACGGGCACCATCGGCGCCAAGCAGGTCAAGGACGGGTCGCTGCGCGCCCGCGACTTCAAGGCGGGCCAGCTGCCCGCCGGCAAGCAGGGCCCCGCCGGGGTCGGGCGCTGGGCGCTCGTCGACGCGACCGGCGCCATCGTGGCGCAGTCCGGTGGCTTCTCGGTCACCGCCGCCTACCCGACGCTCGCGCCGATGGGAGCCGACACCGCCGGGCTGCGCGCCAACGGCAACGTCTACATCGACGCCGGCGAGAACCTCACGAACAACGGCGTCCTCGCGGTCGTCGCCCTGCAGAACACCGTCGACCAGAACGGCGACGCCGTCACCAACGGCCGCGCCCCGGGCGCCGACGCCAACCCGGAGTTCTCCGGCGAGATCTCTGCGGCGATGTGCCAGCCCGGCGTCGTGAACTGCGCGCCTCCCGGCACCGGCAACACCAACCACCTCGTGGTCAGCCCGCGCAACAGCGACGGCAGCGTCACCTCCGACGGCACCCGCAAGCGGTTCTACGTCGTCGTCACCGGCGACTCCTCCGAACGCGGCTGACCCCACCAGCCCGGCGGGGCGCGGTAGACATGGGTCATGAGCGACCTCCCCGCCGGGCTCGTCCAGCCCGACCGCACCACCTGCGGATCCGCGTGCCTGGTCGTGGCCCGGATGCTGGGCGACCGCGACTACTCCCGCTGGCTGGAGACCGGCGAGGTCACCGGGCGCACGCGTGACCCGAGACCGCGCCGGCGGCGGTTCGCCGACGAGGTCCTCGCCACGCACGTGCGCACGAGCCGCTGGTACGGCGCCTCCGGGGCGCTGCAGGTCGCGTGGCCCCGGGCGCTCGGCACCGCCCCGTGGTCCCTGGCGCACGAGCTGACCGTCACCGGCGGCACCTCGGCCCCGGGCACCCGCCACCGCGTGCGGGTGGCCTGGCCGCGGCGCCGCGGCGAGACGTACGACGACGTGGCGCGCGCGGTCGCCCGTGGCCAGGCGGTGCCGCTCTACGTCGGCAACCGGCTGCTGCCCCGCCACGTCGTCCTGGTCGTCAGCGGGGACCGCGCGGCGCTGACGGCGTACGACCCCGCGAGCGGGAGGCCGGTGGCGATCACGCGGGACGCCTTCGTCCGCGGCAGCCTCCGGGTCGCGGGCTGGTCCGTGCCGTGGTTCGCGGTCCTGCCGGCCGGACGTACGGCACACTGACGGCGTGACCACGAAGATCTCCGTCGCGGGCCTCGGCTACGTAGGCCTGTCCATGGCCGTGCTGCTCGCCCGGCACAACACCGTCGTCGGCCTCGACCTCGACGCCCCACGCATCGACACCCTCCGGCGGGGCGAGAGCCCGATCCACGACGACGACATCTCGCGCTTCCTCTCCGAGGAGGAGCTGGACCTCACCTTCACCACCGACGCGGAGGAGTCGCACACGGGTGCCGACTTCGTGATCATCGCGACGCCGACCAACTACGACCCGGTCACCAACTACTTCGACACCAGCTCGATCGAGGCCGTCATGCGCGACGTGCGCCGCATCGCGCCCGACGCCACCATGGTCGTGAAGTCGACGGTGCCGGTGGGCTACATCGAGGACGTGCGCGAGCGCCTGGGCATCCCGGACGTGATCTTCTCCCCCGAGTTCCTGCGCGAGGGGCGGGCGCTGCACGACAACCTCCACCCCGCCCGCATCGTCGTCGGCGAGGACTCCGAGCGGGCCCGCGCGTTCGCCGAGCTGCTCGTCAAGGGCGCCGACGCCGACGACGTACCGGTGCTCTTCACCGAGCCGACCGAGGCCGAGGCGATCAAGCTCTTCGCCAACACCTACCTCGCCATGCGGGTCGCCTACTTCAACGAGCTCGACTCCTTCGCCATCTCCCGCGGCCTCGACAGCCGGCAGATCATCGACGGCGTCGGGCTCGACCCGCGCATCGGCACCCACTACAACAACCCGTCGTTCGGCTACGGCGGCTACTGCCTGCCCAAGGACACCAAGCAGCTGCTGGCCAACTACTCCGACGTCCCACAGACGCTGATCTCCGCGATCGTCGACGCCAACACGACGCGCAAGGACTTCATCGCCTTCGACATCCTCGACCGCGCGCCGCAGGTGGTCGGCATCCACCGGCTGATCATGAAGGCCGGCTCGGACAACTTCCGCGAGTCGTCGGTGCAGGGGATCATGAAGCGGCTCAAGGGCAAGGGCGTGGAGGTCGTCGTCTACGAGCCCGAGCTCGACGTCGACTCCTGGTTCGGGTCCGAGGTCACCGACGACCTCGCCGGCTTCAAGCAGCGCGCCGACCTGATCGTCGCCAACCGGATGGTCGACGAGCTGCGCGACGTGGCCGACAAGGTCTACACGCGCGACCTCTTCGGCGCCGACTGAGCTCGTCGCTTCGCCCCCTCCGCTGCGGTGGTTGAGGAGGTCGCGCAGCGACCGTCACGAAACCCCCAGCCAAGTCCGCCCGACCGGATCAAGGTCTCGTGACAGGCGCCAGGGCGCCTTCCTCGACCAGCGACCACTTTCACCGCCTGCGGCCGAAGAGCCCGCGCCGGTGCTCCTCCTCGGCAGGCACGGCCGTCGGGGCGGGACCGTCGACCGGCCGCCCGGCGGCGCCGTCGCGTCCCTTGTCGAGGGCCTTGCGCAGGCGGTTCTCCGACTTGTCGGGGTCCATCGGGGGGCGGGCGCCGAGGACGAAGCGCTCGACCTCGCGCTCGGCCACGGGCACCCAGCCGACCGCCGTGGCGGGATAGGTCTTCACGCCGAACGACTCGTCGAGCAGCGCCTCGCGGTCGTCGCCGGGGCCGGCGATGCGGCCGACGCGGGCCAGGGCCGAGGTGCGCTCGAGCCGCGCGGTCGCGCCCGAGTCGTACGACAGCACGCGCGCGCCGTGGTGGGTGCGCTCGAGGTCGTCGAGGAGGGCGGCGACAGCAACGGGCTGCGGGGCGAGCGACACGTCGGGCAGCGTCAGCACGAACTCCGCGTCGGTGCGCGACGGCGCCTCCTCGACCAACCGCACCCGCGGCTCGTGGAGGAACGACCGGTGCACCAGGCGGGTCTCGAGCACGGGGTCCTCGACCGGCTGGACACGGTCGTCGTGGACGCTCGACCACGGCCCCACGACCGTCACCCGGAGGTCGGGGACGTCGCCGTCGAGCAGCGAATCGACGAGGTGGATCGTCTCGTCGGCAGGACCGGCCTCGAGCACGACCTCGAGGTAGGGCACCTGGTAGGCGCGGCCGTGGCGGTTGCGCTTGGGGCGCATCGTCGGCACGAGGTCGGCGAGGTAGGGGTCGTTGAAGCGGTTGACCTGCTCGGCCCGGCGCAGCACCTGCGAGCGTCCGAGGTGCCAGCTGCGCGCCTCCCGGTCGACCACGAAGACGCCGCCGGCCTGCGCGAGCGAGTGGCCGAGGTGCATGTCCTCGCCGAGGCGCAGGCTGCGGTCGAAGCCGTCGGAGTCGTCGTAGAGCGCCTTGGTCACCGAACCGGTCATGCCGATGTGGAAGCGCTGGGCGCGCGGCCCCGCCTCGCGCAGGTCGTGGGTCTTGGCCCAGTAGTCCTCGACCCACTGGTGCGCCTCGTGCTCCTGGCCGGGGAACAGCTCGCCCGCCTCGCCCGCGGCCACGCGGTCGCGCACGACGGCGGGATCGACCTCCAGCAGGGAGGTCGGGTCGACGAACAGCTTGTGCCCGCCCGGGACGGCGTAGTCGACGAGGTGGTGCCAGCGCGCGTGGGCCTCGACCTCCTCGCGGTGGGCGAGCATGTCGGCGTCGTACCAGTGCAGGACGTCGCCGTCGGCCGCGAGCGCACCGAGGTGGCACGCGTTGGCGCGGCCCCAGCCCTCCTCGACGCGGATCAGCCGCGTGTTGTCGGGGCGCACCTCGGGCAGCTCCTGCGGCGGCGAGCTCTGGTCGTCGACGACCAGCACCTCGAGCAGGTGCGAGGGGTAGGACTGCCCGGCCAGCGCGGCGAGGACGTAGGGCAGGGTGCGCTGGTAGTTGAACGTCGGCACGACGACCGTCACCGACAACGTCGGCTCCCAGTCCCCGAGCGTCGGCGGGCTGAGCGATCCCCAGTCGTTGTGACGCACCACCGGCTGCCGTGCCATGTCCTACCTCCCCCCGTCAGGTCGGTCGACCGGGTCGACCTCGAGCGCGCGGCTCGGCTGGAAGCCGGCCCACTCCGAGGCCACGATGTCAGGTCGGCGGAACTCCTCGTCGTCACGCTGCCAGGTGTGTCCCGCGCCCGTGCGACGCAGGACGTAGCCGAGGCCGTGGGTGCGGTAGATCCGCCCGCCGGACGCCTCGACGCCGGCGAGCAGCTGGGCGTCGACGTACCTCCGCACGCGGCGGAAGTCGCCGAGCGAGCGGAGCAGGCCGCGGTCGAGCAGCAGCGTGCCGCCGGCGACGAAGCGGGCGAAGATCTCCGAGGGGTGGTTGCGCCGGACGGTGAGGTCGTCGCGGTCGTCGTTGGCGTGGAGGTAGACGAACTCCGACGGCATCCCGACCACGTCGGCGCCGGAGAAGCGGCGCGCCATCAGCAGGTCGTGGACCGCGTCGGGTGAGTACCAGTCGTCGTCGTCGACCTTCAGCAGCACCTCGCTCGACGCGGCCCGCGCCGCGGCGGTGAGGACGTCGCCGAAGAACGTCGACTCGTCGAAGGTCAGCACCTGGTGCGGCCGGTCGCCGAGCGCACGGCGTACGACGTCGCGGTCGGGCTCGAAGCCGTGCGCGGCCAGCACCAGCTCGACCTCCGCGCCCCGCTGCCGGGCGACCTGCCGCAGCGCGAAGTCGAGCATCTCGGGCCGCTTGGTCGACAGCAGCGCGCTGACCGGCGGCAGCCCGACGTGGCGGACGCCCGCCCGGCTGGCGAGCGCCGAGCGCCAGGCCAGCGTCGAGTGGTGGTCGAAGGCGGCGCGCCGCACGGCGAGGCTGTGCTCCTCGCGGCGCAGCGGGTCGTCGAGGTCGACGTCGGCGTCGAGCGCGGCGGCCAGCGGAGGGGCGACGTCGAGCACGCCCTCGGTGACCACCGGCACGCCGGAGATCGCCAGCGCGAGCAGGTCGGCGGTGCGGGTGTCGGCCGGCAGCCGCACGCCCTGGAAGGCGCGAGCCGCGGCGACGACGTCCTCGGTCACCGGGCCGCGACCCGACCGGCTGACCAACCGGTCGAGGTCGACCAGCGGGTGGTCCCAGTCCTTGCGGAAGCCGATGGGGTTGAAGACGCGCTCGTCGACCGGCTCGGGCCCCGGGTCGGTGACGACGGTCGGCGCGCGGTCGATCACGTGGTGCTCCGCGACGCCCTGCTGGGAAGGGGTTCCCCGGCGGGCGACCACCACGTCGGGCGGCACGTCCCGCTCGGGGTCGCCGGCGCCCGAGACGTCGGGCAGCAGCACCGCCCGGGCGTCGAGGCCGGGGGCGGCCGGGCGACCGGCGTAGGCCACGACGACGCCGCCGTGGGTGGTGTCGCCGGGACCGGCGGCCTGGCGGGCCATCTCCATCACGACAAGCTGGGCGCGCGCGCCGGAGGCGAACCGGACGACGGTGAGCACGCCGCGGTCGCCGGCCTCACGGGCGGCGAGGTGGACCAGCCGCGGCCACTCCGGCCGCGGCACCAGCACCCACGGTGTGGGGGCGTCGGTGAGCCAGCAGGCGATGGCCTTGCACTGGCCGAGGAGGGGTACGGCGCTGGCCATCCGCCGCAGCCGGGCGCGGTCGGCGGCCACGACGAGCACCGAGCCCCAGCCCTTGCGGGGGCCGTCGAGCGTGGACAGCGGCACGATGGTCGGCTCGATGCCCGGCAGGTCCTCGATGCCGTGCAGCGCCTCGAGCGCGAGGCTGTCGGAGTCGTCGACCAGCACCAGCGTGGGGCCGGGCAGCCGGACGTCGTGCAGTGCATGTTGGTGGGGCGGATGCGTCACGGTCGTACGCGCTCCTTGAGCGAGGAGGGCAGCGAGTGCTGCACGAGCGGTCGGGGCTGTCGCCAGAGCCAGTCGCGGCTGACGTGGTCGACGATGTGGACGCCCTCGGGGGCGGTCACCCGGACCAGCCCGCCGAGCGCCTCGGGGTCGCCGTTGCGGATGGCCTCGTCGACCTCGAACTCCCGCAGCTTGCGGTAGAGCCGGGTGTTGGTGAAGTCGACGCCGTCGCGCCGCCAGTGGGCGTACTCGTCGGCGTCGAGCCACTTCACCTCGAGCACCAGGCCCTGCTGCAGCACGATCCGCTCGACGCCCGGCGGGAACTCGCGCAGCTCCCAGTCGAAGGCCTTCACGAACGTGAAGTCCGGGCCCATGGGATAGATCCACGGTTCGAGGAAGCGCAGCGACAGGTCGAGCCACCCCGTCGACTCGTCGACGACGGTCAGCGGGTGGCGGGGCATCGCGACGATGGCGCGGGTCGACTGCAGCTGCCACGACAGGTCGCGCAGGATCCCGGAGCCCTCGGGGGTCAGCACCATGTCGCCGTCCCACTTCATCGAGTAGGTCGTGCGGACGTGGGAGAAGCACCAGTTGTAGAAGTGCGTGAGCGAGTGGACGCTCGTCGCGGGCGTGGCGAGGTGCTCGCCGCCGGCGCGCGAGACGCGGTGGGGGTAGTCGAGGACGGTCAGCCGGTCGGCGGCGCCGCACTGCTCGGCCACGGTGCGGGCGACGTCGGCGGTGCCGTCGTCGGAGCCGTTGTCGACGAGCAGCACGTGCTGGACGGCCGCGAAGACCGGCGGCAGCACCCACGGCAGGTTGCGCGCCTCGTTGCGGACCCGGAAGACGCACGTCAGCCCGGGGACCAGCGGCTCGCCGGACGTCCAGGGCCACGTGACGTCGTACGCCGGGTCCCCCTCGAGGGAGGCGATGTCGGGCATCAGGCCTGTTCCTGCGGCCGCTCCCGGCCGATCACCTTGCGCAGCTTCTGCCGGGCCCCGGCCGGCACCATCGCGCGGACGGCGTGGGGCACGCGCTCGACGCCGCTGCGGGCGGGCTGCCCCGCCTCGCGGCGCGCCTCCGCGGCGGCCGCGCGCCGCTGGGCGACGACGGTCGAGTGGGCGAACGCCTCCGCCTCGGCGTACTGCTCGGAGTAGGCAGCCCGCAGCTGGTCGCAGCGTTCCTGGTTCTCGGCGGAGTCGTCCCCCGCGATCGCGTCCAGCGCCTGCCAGGTCTCGTCGGCGAGCTCGCGGAGCCGCGTGGGCACGCCGATGTCGTCCCACGTCATCGTCACCCGGCGCAGCGACGGGTCGATGAAGCGGTGCACCTCGGCGATGTCGACGGCCATCGCAGTCTTGACCGCCGCCAGGTCGAAGGCCTCCCCGAGGGCGAACACCGGTTGCGTCCAGTCGTCGAGCAGGTCGCCGTAGTGGACGAAAGCCCGCTGCTGGCCGCGCGTGGCCCGCTCGGTGTGGAGCATCATGTTGACCCACGCGGCGGTGCGGGTGACGGCGCCCTGGTCGGAGCCGGCACCCATCCGGCCGTAGTAGGTCTGCTTCGAGCCGACGACCTCGGTCACCGGGCGCAGCATGGTGACGTACGACGACGTGGCACCGCAGCGGTCGGCCGCGGCGCGCCACAGGCCGAGGAACCAGGCGGCGCGGGGGTCCTTGACGACGAGCTCGTCGCCGGAGGAGAACTGCCCCTCGAGCCACTCGGCCACCCGCGCCCGGGTGGCGTGGTCGCCGCTGGTGGTGCCGGTGTCGAGCCACGCCCGTGGCCGGGCGTCGGAGACCTGCACGTTGCTGCGGGCGAGCAGCTGGGTGTGGAGGTCGACGACCCAGCGCGGCTCGCCGAAGCCCTTGGGGTTGGTCGCGTCCGCGACCACCTCCGGCTGCGGGACGTGCAGGCCCAGGGTGCGCAGGGTCCCGGCCATCGTGCTCGTGCCGCTGCGGCCCGAGCCGACGACGAACACGACGCGGCGGCGGGTGGGCTCGGTCATGCTCGGAGCCTATCGGGGGCGTCGGGCACCGATCAGCGCTCGGGGGTGGCTCGCTCCTGCTGGGCCCGGGCGGCGGCGTCGGCCTCCTGGAAGGCCTCGTCGTGCTCGAGCTCCTCGCGCAGCGCGGCCAGGCTGGTGCCGAGGTGGGCGCGGGCCGCCTCCGCCGTCGGATCGGCGTCGGCCCCGGAGGCGATGTCGCGCCACGAGGTCTCGCCCGCGTCGACGCGTCGCTGCAGGCGCTCCTGGTCGGGACCGAGCTCGCCGCGGCGCGCCTGCGCCTGCAGGTCCTGGATGCGGCGGGCCGACTCGGCGCGGAACTTGTCGCGCTCGGCGCCGAGGTGCGCGGCGAGCCGGCGCAGCGACGCCGTGGCCTCGTTGGCCTGGCGGCGCGAGTCCTGGAGGGCGGCCTGCAGGCCGGGGTCGTCGGAGAGGGCCATCAGAATCCTCGCTCGGCGGAGTCGTCGGTGCGGTTGCCGGCGGTGGCGTGCTGGGCGGTGCTGATCGAGGACAGGACCGAGTTGGCACCGCCGAGGCCGGCGTTGACGTAGCGCAGCACCTTGAGCAGGGCCTGCGCCGCCTGGGTGAGCTTCTCGATGGCCCGCAGGCCGTCGTGGATCAGCTCGACGATGCGGCGGGCCTTTCCGGGCGCGGTGACCCCTGCCTTGACCCAACCGATGGGCCCCGCGAGGCCGGAGATGATGAGCTCCTGGATGACACCGTCGATGAAGTCGATGGCGATGACCAGCACGTCGAGGGTCGCCTTGCCCACCTCGATGACGTGCCCGAGCTGCTCGGCGATGTAGCCGGAAGCCTCCTGCTGGTCGGCATGCATCTGGCCCACGTCGGCCATCCGCGAGGCCGCGGCGCTGCCGGCCGGGCCCTGCCAGACGGACGGGAGCTGCTGGCCGAGCGAGGTGTAGTTCTGGCCCACGGACCCGCAGGCGTTGCCGACGTTGCCCCAGGCGAGCTGCATCGAGGAGACCGCGTTGAAGTCGCCGGCGACCGGCTTGAAGAGCGCCTCGAGGAGGCTCCACCCCGTGATCTTGTCGACGATGCTGTCGATCGCCGGGATGATCAGGCCGCACTCGCCCTTCTTGTCCTCGATGTACTGGCCCTGGGTGCCGGGGGGCGTGCCGCCGGCCACCGCCGACACCGGGTTCACGTGCTCGGTGATGGTCGTCATCGTCCGGCCCACTCCTGTGCGCTCTCGTCCTCGTCCTGGGACTGGTAGTCGTCGTAGCGGTCGAGGTCGTCGGCGTTGTCGCCGATCTCGCCGACGGTGTCGACGAGGTCGTTGACCCCGTCGATGGTCTTCTTGCCCTCGTTGTAGAGGTCGTTGTAGGTGCTCGCCGTGCTGCCGATGTCGCGACGCCGGTCGTGGTCGGCGGAGTCGCGCGAGCGCGAGTCGGCGTAGGCGTCGTTGGCGCGCTCGCGGGCGTCATCCGGCGAGGCACCGTCCGCGATCGCCCGGTGGTACTCGGTGTTGTAGGCGGTCTCGGCGGTGCGGTTGATCCGGTCGTGGTTGAGGGTGTCGGCGATGCCGTCCGCGTTGTCGGTCTTCGCGAACTCGAGCGCCTCCTGGTCGGAGTAGCCGAGCGAGCGGTAGTACTGGTACTCGTCCGTGCGGCGCTCCACGGCGTCCTTGATCGCGTCCTCGGCGGCCTTCTTCGGGTCCATCCACGAGGGCGGCTTGTCGACGTCGTTGCCGGGCTTGACCTGGTCGACGGCCTTCCTGGCGACGTCGTCGACGCCGGGGCCCTTGTCCTCGAGGTCGGGCAGCTTCGTGCCGTCGGCGGGCGCGTTGGAGAGCGGGGCGCCCGGGGCGTCGTTGCCGCTGCCGGCCGGGTCGTAGGGCGGGAAGCCGGCCGGGTCGGGCGAGAGGGCGCGGAAGCGGCCGTAGGTCGCCTCGTCGGTGTCGAGGTAGTCGTCGCGCGAGTCGATGAAGGCGTCGCGCACCTTGTCGGCCACGGCCTTCGAGTCGCGCAGCCCGTCGTGCGCCGTCGACACGGCCGACTCGTAGCTGCCCTGGAAGAGGTTGAGCACCCCCGAGAACGCCCCGAAGTTGCTGCACGACGAGCTGATGTAGTCGTCGATGGTGCCGATGTGGTCGTGCTGCCGGGTCGCGAGTCGCGACGCCGCGGTCAGCGCGTCGGGGTCCACCTGGAAGCTCACGGGCACGTCCTCCGTCGGTCTCGTCGCGGGCGGTCGGGGTCGACCCCAGTCCTACCCGGCGACGTCACCGCCAAACCCGGAAACCCGCGTCAGGTGGGCGATTCGTGCTTCTTCGCCCTCGACCTCACCCGGAACCAGCCGAACGTCATGAGGAGCAGGAGCCCCATCCCGACGCCCCAGAGGACGACCCCGCCGACGGACTTCTCGGACGTCGTGCGCCACTCGCCGCTGCTCCGGTAGACGGTGATGGTGTCGCCCTTCTCGGCCTCGCCGAACCGCCGGAGCTGGTAGAGCGCGGACTCCTCCGCGCCGTCCTCGAGCCGGAAGTGGATCGAGGCGTACTCCGGCGACCCGTCGCCCGGACGGCTGCGGCCCAGCTCCTCGAAGCCGAGCACGGTCGCCTCCTGGGTCCGCACGTCCGACGGCGGCTGGCGGCTGTCCCAGAACTCGAAGAGCCGCCAGCCGCAGATGAGGATCATGAAGACCAGCAGCGCGAGCGCCACCCACGTCATCCCGTAGCTGTTCCGCGCTGCGCCCGAGGAGAACCCCTCGTCCGGCCCTCCCGGCCTGCCGGGGACGGGACGGTCGGGGACGGGTCGCTCGTCGGCCATGCCGGAAGTCAACCACCCGATATCTGAGGACGTGGCGGACGGGTCGAGGCCCTCTGCACGTACGTGGCGTCCTCAGATATCAGCTGACCGCGTACGGCGACGCCGGGCGGTCAGAGGTGCTGGGGCTGGGCCGCGATCAGGTCGGCGTACCAGTGGAACGACTTCTTGCGCGTCCGCTTCAGCGTCTCGTAGTCGACGTGCACGAGGCCGAAGCGCTGGGTGTAGCCCTCGGCCCACTCGAAGTTGTCCATCAGCGACCAGCAGTAGTAGCCGCGGACGTCGACACCGCGCTGGATGGCCTCGGAGACGGCGTTGACGTGGGCGCGGAGGTAGTCGATGCGCGCCTGGTCGTCGACGACGCCGAACTCGTCGGGTCCGACGTTGTAGCTGCAGCCGGACTCGGTGATCACGATCGGCGGGAGCGCGGCGCGGAAGCGGGCGCGGAACATGACCAGCCACTCGCGCAGCGCGTCGGGCACGATCGGCCAGCCGAAGTCGGTGGTCGGGTAGCCGACGACCTCGCGCAGGTCGAAGGGGATCTCGGAGTCCTCGTCGGCCGCGGCGACCTTCATCGGGTTGTAGTAGTTGACGCCGTAGAAGTCGAGCGGCTGCCGGATCGTGGCGAGGTCGCCGTCGGACATGACGTCCTCGAAGAGCGGCATCAGGTCGACCGGGTAGCGCCCGAGCAGCATCGGCTCGAGGAACGTGCCGTTCCACAGGGCGTCGAAGATCTTGCTCATCCCGACGTCGGCGTCGTCGTCGCTGGCGGGCCAGATCGGGGCGTGGTTGTTGGCGCACCCGATCGACGTCGCACCGGCGTTGCGGAGCTCGATGGCCGCCCGGCCGTGGGCCAGGAGCAGGTGGTGGGCGGCGGGCAGGCAGTCGAACAGCATCGCCTTGCCTGGGGCGTGCGTGCCGAGGCCGTAGCCGAGGATCGAGGCGACGTTCGGCTCGTTGACGGGGATCCAGTGGGCGACGCGGTCGGCGAACCGCTCGCCCACGATCGCGGCGTACTCGGCGAAGCGCTCCACGGTGTCGCGGTTGAGCCAGCCGCCGTCGTCCTCGAGCGACTGCGGGAGGTCCCAGTGGTAGAGCGTGGCCATCGGCTCCTGGCCGTTGGCGAGCAGCGTGTCGAGGAGCCGGTCGTAGAACGCCAGGCCCTTCTCGTTGGCCGGGCCGCGCCCCGTGGGCTGGATGCGGGGCCAGGCGATCGAGAAGCGGTAGCCGCCCGTCCCGAGCTCCTTCATCAGCGCGACGTCCTCGTCGACGCGGTGGTAGTGGTCGCACGCGACCTCTCCCGTGGCGCCGCCGGCCACGCGCCCCGGCTCGGCGGCGAAGGTGTCCCAGATGCTCGGGCCCCGGCCATCCTCCGCAGCAGCGCCCTCGATCTGGTAGCTCGCCGTGCTCGTGCCGAAGCGGAAGCCGGGAGGAAGCAGGGGGAAGTCGTGCGGGGAAGCCACACCCGCGAAGATATCGGCATGAGCAGCGCCCTGTACGCCGGTTCGGACAGGTCGTCCGACGCCGTCAAGGGCCGCTTGACCAGGCACTCCTTCTCCTTCGGGCCCCACTACGACCCCACCAACCTCGGCTTCGGACCGCTGGTCTGCCACAACGACGACCTGCTCGACCCGGCGGCGTCGGCGGTGGCGGGCTACCCCGAGCACCCGCACACCGAGCTCGAGATCGTGACGTGGGTGCTCGAGGGGGCGCTCGTGCACACCGACTCATCAGCCCACCGGCACGTCGTCGAGGCCGGCCGCGCCCAGGTGCTCTCCGCCGGCACCGGTGTCCGCCACAGCGAGGTCGCCGACCCGGGGTCGGGTCGCTGCCGGTTCGTCCAGGCCTGGCTCACCCCGTCCGTGCCGGGCGCGGTGCCGTCGTACGCCCTGGGCGAGGCGCCGCCGTCGTCGTCCGGGCTGGTGCCCGTTGCCGGCGGCGACGGCCTGCCGATCGGGACGTCCGGCGCCCGGCTCCTCGTGGCGCGCCTGTCCCCCGGTCAGTCGGTCGAGCTGCCCGACGACCCGCGCCAGCACGTCTTCGCCGCGACCGGGGCCGCTTCCCTCGACGGCCTCGACCTGCGCTCCGGTGACGCCGTACGCCTCACCGACGAGCCCGGTCGCCTCGTGACGGCCGCCGAGGAGACCGAGCTGCTCGTCTGGTCCTTTGCGGAAGTCGCTGGTTGAGGATGGTCAGGGGATCAGGACACCCGGGTTGAGGATCCCCGCCGGGTCGAGCTCGGCCTTGACGGCGCGGAGCACGCGCACCCCGACGTCCCCGACCTCCTGCGCGAACCACGGCTTGTGGTCGGTGCCGACGGCGTGGTGGTGGGTGATCGTCGCGCCGGCCGCGAGGATCGCGTCGCTGGCCGCGGACTTCGCCGCCTGCCACTGGGCGATCGGGTCGTCGCCCTGCCGCGCGGCGACGGTGAAGTAGAGCGAGCAGCCGGTCTCGTACACGTGCGAGACGTGGCACAGCACGAGCGACCCCTCGCCGAGCGAGGCGGTGAGCGCGGCCCTCACGTCGGCGTGCAGCCGCTCGCGGTTCGACCAGAACGTCGCGGTCTCGAGGGTCTCGACGAGCACGCCGTGGTCGAGGAGCGCATCGCGGAGGTAGGGCCCCTCGAAGCGGCCGTGCACCCACTTCTCCCCCGGCTCGCCCCCGAGCGCGGTCCCCCCGAGTCCGGTCAGGACGGCCGTGACAGCGGCGCGGCGGGCGGCGACCTGCTCCTCGGTGCCCTCGTAGCCGGTGACCATCAGGCACCCGGGGTCCTCGGCGCCGCCGATGGACGAGGGGTCGGCGAGGTTGATCGCCGTCTCGGACTCGTCCGACAGCCGCAGCACGGTCGGGAGCAGACCAGCCTGCGCCAGGGTGCGCATCGCGTCGGAGCCGGCACCGAAGGACGGCCACCGCCAGCCCTCGTACGACGTCACGGCGGGCGCTCGCCGGACGCGGACCGTGACGGAGGTGATGACGCCGAAAGCGCCCTCCGAGCCCAGCAGCAGCTGGCGGAGGTCGGGCCCCGCGGCGTTGGCCGGCGACGAGCCGAGGTGCAGCGTCCCGGTCGGCGTCGCGGCGGTGAGGCCCACGACCATCGCGTCGAAGCGTCCGTAGCCCGCGCTCGACTGCCCGCTCGAGCGCGTGGCGGCGAAGCCGCCGATCGACGCGTGCCGGAAGGACTGCGGGTAGTGACCGAGCGTCATGCCGTGCTCGCCCAGGAGGGCATCCGCCTCGGGGCCGCGCAGCCCCGGCTCGAGGGTGGCGGTCATCGAGACGTCGTCGACGGCGACCAGCCGCTTCATCCGCACCAGGTCCAGGCTGACCACACCGGCGAACCCGTCGCGGCGCGCGGCCAGCCCTCCGGTGACCGAGGTGCCGCCGCCGAACGGGACGACCGCCACCCGGTGCTCCACCGCCCACGCCAGCACGGCCGCCACCTCGTCGTGCCCGTCGGGCCGCACGACGGCGTCGGGAGCGTCGTCGAGGTCGCCGGCGCGGGCGCGCAACAGGTCGGGGGTGGACTTCCCGCGCGTGCGGAGGGTGCGGGTCGCGTCGTCGGTCAGCACGTGCTCCGCGCCGACGACCGCACGCAGGGCGTCGAGCACAGCGTCGCCCAGCGCGGACGCGGGCGGCGTTGCTCCACTGACCGCCGAGCGGTCCTGCAGACCGAAGGCGAGCTCGACGAGCCCGAGCGCGGAGCCGGGCAGGACGCCGGCGGCGGCGGGGTCGCCCCAGCGCTGGGGGTGCATCTCGGGAGACATGGGCTCGGTCGACATGCGTTACAGTGTGACACATGTCGTCACTTCGTCACACGGGTCCGTCGAACACCGAGCCGCGGCTCGACGGCTACCTCGACGCCGCTCGCGCCTGCATCCTCGACGTCGGCTGGCGACGTACGACCCTCACCGAGGTCGCGAAGCGCGCCGGGGTGTCCCGGATGACGATCTACCGCGCGTGGCCCGACATGGGCTCGCTCCTCGGCGACCTGATGACCCGCGAGTGGGTCGGCATCGCCGCTGCGACGCAGGCGGCCGCGGCGGACACGACGACCCCCGACGGGATCGCCGCGGCCGCGCTCGCCACCGTGCGCGCCCTCCGCGACAACGAGCTGTTCGTCCGGATCGTCGAGCTCGACCCCGACCTGATGCTCCCCTACCTCCTCCACCGCCGCGGCCGCTCGCAGGAGGCGCTCGTGGAGATCCTCGCCGCCGAGATCGCCGGCGGGCAGGCCGCCGGCGCCATCCGTCCCGGCGACCCGGTGCTGATGGCGCGGTCGCTGACCCTGGCGGGCCACGGGTTCGTCTTCTCGGCGCTGACGATGACCGACGACCGGATCGGCCTCGACGACCTGGACGCGGAGTACACCCGCGCCGTCACCCGCACGCTGGAGCCCTGATGCAGCCTGCTCGCCGCATCGTCCCCGGCCTCGTCGACGTGCCCGACGAGGTGGACGTCGTCGTGGTCGGTCTCGGCATCACCGGCGCGGGTGTCGCCCTCGACGCCGTCACCCGCGGCCTGTCCGTCCTCGCGGTCGACGCCCACGACCTCGCCTTCGGCACCTCGCGCTGGTCGTCCAAGCTCGTCCACGGCGGGCTGCGCTACCTCGCCCAGGGGCAGCTCGCCATCGCCCACGAGAGCGCCGTCGAGCGCGGCATCCTGATGGACGTCACCGCCCCGCACCTGGTCCACCCGCTGCCGATGCTCACCCCCGTCAACGACGCGATGCCCCGCAGTCGTACGGCGCTGACGTGGGCCGGGCTGCACGGCGGCGACGTGCTCCGGCGCACCGCCCGCACCCCCGCGCGCACCCTCCCCCGGCCCCGTCGGCTCAACGCGACCGAGGCGCTCGACCTCGCGCCCGCGCTGCGCGCCGAGACCCTCCGTGGCGGCTACCTCGCCTGGGACGGCCAGCTCGAGGACGACGCCCGTCTCGTCGTCACCGTGGCGCGCACCGCGGCGTCGTACGGCGCCCACGTCCGCACCCGCGCCCGCGCCACCTCGGCGACCGGCACCGGCGTCGAGCTCCGCGACGAGCTGACCGGCCGGACGTGCACGGTCTCGGCGAGGGCAGTCGTCAACGCGACCGGGGTGTGGGCCGGCGGCCTGGACGACCAGGTACGACTCAGGCCCAGCCGCGGCACCCACCTGGTCCTGCGGGCCACCGCCCTCCCGGAGACCCGGATCGCGGTGATGGTGCCGATCGCGGGCTCACGCGCGAGGTTCGCGATGGTCCTCCCGCAGCCCGACGGCACGATCTACGTCGGCCTCACCGAGGAGCCCGTGAGCGGACCCGTCCCCGACGTGCCCACCCCCAGCGAGGCGGAGATCGACTTCCTCCTCGACGCGGTCGCGTCCGCGTTTTCCGCCCCGCCCACCAGGGCCGACGTGGTCGGTGCCTTCGCCGGCCTGCGCCCGCTGCTCGAGGTCGCGGGCGCCGGCGAGACGTCCGACCTCTCGCGCCGCCACGCCATCCTCACGTCGTCCACGGGAGTGACGACGGTGGTCGGCGGCAAGCTCACGACCTACCGCCGGATGGCCCAGGACGCCCTCGACGCGCTGGTCGCCGACGGGCGCCTGACGGCCGGCCCGTGCCGGACCGCCGCGCTGCCGCTGCTGGGCGCCGCACCCCGCGAGGAGCTGCGCCGCAGCACCGCGCCCGCCCGGCTCGTACGCCGCTTCGGCACCGACGCCGACCTCGTCCTCGCCACCGCCCGCGAGGTGACCCGGCTGCCGGACGACGAGCTGCTCGCGCCGGTCTCCGACCAGGTCCCGGTGACGCTCGCCGAGCTCGTCTTCGCCGTCACCCACGAGGGCGCACACGACCTCGACGACCTGCTCGACCGGCGTACGCGGGTCGGGCTCGTGTCCGCCGACCGGGCCTCCGCGGAACCGTCGGCCCGGCGTGCACTGGCGCTCGTGGCCGATGCGTCGCAACCAACCGGCCCGGCGTAGCGTCTCCCCGCCAGGCGCAGGGTGCGCCGCCAGATCTGGGGGAACTCCCGTGCTTCGTCGACTCGCGGGCTGCGCCGTCGCCCTCGCGCTGCTCGTCCCCGCTCACGCCGCCACGACCGAGGCCGCCAGCGCCGCCCCCGTGGCGGAGCGCGGCGCCGAGCCGGTCTCCCGGGACGTACGCCTCGGCCACCGACCCGTCCGGTACGACGGAACCCGTCCGGCCGTCCGCCTCACCTTCCACGCCCGCAAGGGCCGGCTGGTGGAGCTCGCGGACTGGTCGGCGTGGCCGGACAACCCGTGCGTGCGCAAGACGCTGCGCCGCGAGGGTGGCGGCAGGGTCGCGCCCTGGGCGGAGGGCTACTGGAAGCTGCCGCGCACCGGCACGTACACCGCGGTGCTGCGTCCCTGCGAGCGGCTCGTGGACACCATGCGGGTCCAGGTGAGGCGCGTCGCCGTGCGCGACTCGACCGTCGACGGGCCGGCCACTGCGGTCGGCGCCGACCCCGACAAGACCCACCTGGTCCGCGTCAGGCTGGCTGCAGGCGAGCGCCTGCTGCTGGGGCCGAGCGCGACGCCGCGCCACGTGGTCCGGCCCGACGGCAGCATCGACGAGGACCTGCCCTACGGCCGGACGGCACTCGACGCCTCGTCCGGCGTGGGCCGCTACTACGTCGCCGCGCGACCGGACAGCACGCTGCTGGCGAGCCGCGCGCTCCAGCACCAGGGGGCCCTCGACGGACCGCCCGTCACGCTCGCCAACCAGGGCGTGCCCTTCCGTGAGCACGACGTCACCTTCACCGCGCGGGCCGGCCAGTGGGTCTACCCCGAGCTCCTCGACAGCACCGGCTCGCTCGTGCCGGAGGGCAGCGCCGTCGTCGGTGTCCTCGGCGCCGCGAGCAGGCCCGTCATGACCAGCTGCCCGGGCAGGCCGACGACGCAGCCGTGCAGCTACCTGGCCGCGGGTCCCTGGCAGGTGCCCGCCGACGGCACCTACCGCATGTCCGCGGCGGTCAGGGCGTCCGCAGCCGACGCCACGTTCACCCTCCGCGTCCGCGCCGCTGCGGAGGCGCCGGCCCTGGCGCTCGACGGTCCGGCCGTGACGTACACCTCCACGACCCCGGGCCAGTGGGTCGTCGGCCCCTACACCGAGCGCCTGCCCGGCAACGGCCCCGTCGTCACGGCGAGCAACGCCTCCACCGACCTGACGGACTGGCGCATGTCCCTGGCGAGCGGCTTCCCCAACCAGTGCGGCCCCCGCGACACGTCCAACGGGTGCCCCGACTACTGGCACGTGACCCTCACCCCGGACAAGCCCCGACAGCTCGCCCCGATGGACGGGAACGCCGGTCCGTCGATGGCCGTCCTCGCGGTCCCGCCGGGCGTGAAGGGGTCCCTCGAGGTGCGGCTCACCAGCCAGTGACGTAGGCGACAGCAAAATCCGTCGGTAGTTCCAGCGAAGCCCGGACAGGACGCAGGCCCGATGGGAAGGTTCTCCACGGCGCGCCCCTTGCCGACCCCATGCGGCAAGGGGCGCCCAGTCCATTTCCGGACCGGATGCCCCGGTAGTTCAGGCCGACCTGGTTGTCCCGGTGGCGCTCGGACAGCCGACTTGTCCTGAACTACCCCTCACTCGACGGTGACCGACTTCGCGAGGTTGCGCGGCTTGTCGATGTCATGACCGAGGTGCAGGGCCGCGTGGTAGGCGAGCAGCTGGAGCGGCACGTTGAGCAGGATCGGGTCGAGCTCGGGCTCGTTGCGGGGTACGACGATGCGGCGGGCGGTGACCTCCCCGAGGTCGACCCCCTCGTGCGTGATGACGACGAGCGGTCCCTTGCGCGCCTCGATCTCGTGCAGCGCACCGACGTTGCGCTCGGCCAGCTCGTCCTGCGGGACCAGGGCGACGGTCGGCACCTCGGGGTCGATGAGGGCGAGCGGGCCGTGCTTGAGCTCGGAGGTCTGGTAGGCCTCGGCGTGGCGGTAGCTGATCTCCTTGAACTTCTGCGCGCCCTCGCGCGCCACCGGGAACCCGCGAACGCGGCCGATGAAGAACAGGCTGCGAGCCTCGGCGAGGTCCTTCGCCACCTCGACCAGGTCGGGCTCGCCGGCCAGGACCTCCTCGATCTGCGCGGGCAGCTTCTCGAGCCCGGCGACCAGCCGCTTGCCGTCGGCGATGGACAGGTCGCGCACCCGGCCGAGCTGGAGCGCGAGCAGCGCGAAGGCGAGGAACATGTTGGTCAGCGCCTTGGTGCTGGCGACGGCGACCTCGGGGCCGGCGTGCAGGTAGATCCCGCCGTCGCACTCGCGGGCGATCGCCGACCCGACGACGTTGACCAGGCCCACGCAGCGCCCGCCCTTGCGTCGTACCTCCTGGACGGCCAGCAGGGTGTCGATGGTCTCGCCGGACTGGCTGACCGCGACGTAGAGGGTGTCGGGCTCGATGACCGGGTCGCGGTAGCGGAACTCGCTGGCGGCCTCGGCATCCGCGGGGATGCGGGCCAGCTCCTCGATGAGCGCTGCGCCCATCTGGCCGACGTAGTAGGCCGAGCCGCAGCCGAGGATCTTCACACGGCGCACGGCGCGCAGCTCGCGGGCGTCCATGTGGAGCCCGCCGAGGTGCGCGGTGCCGAAGCGCTCGTCGAGGCGACCGCGCAGCACGGCCTGCGCCGTCGTCGGCTGCTCGAGGATCTCCTTGCGCATGAACGACTCGTGCTCGCCGGCCTCGTACGCCGCCGCGTCGACGTCGACCTCCGCTGCGGTCTTGCCCGTGGCGACGAGGTCGCTGTGGCGCATCGTGCTGAACCCGTCGGCGGTGACGGTGGCCATCTCGCCGTCGTCGAGGACGGCGACGGTCGTCGTGTGCCGCACGATCGCGGCCAGGTCGGAGGCGACGTACATCTCCTTGTTGCCCACGCCCACCACCAGCGGGCTGCCGTTGCGGGCCACGACGATGCGGTCGGGGAAGTCGGCGTGGACCACCGCGAGGCCGTACGTCCCGACCACCGCGCCGAGCGCGTCGCGGACCTTGCCCTCGAGGGTGTCCGCGTCGCTGCGCGCGACGAGGTGGGCGAGCACCTCGGTGTCGGTGTCGCTGGTCAGCTCGACGCCCGCGTCCGTCAGCTCGGCCCGCAGCGCGGCGGAGTTGTCGATGATCCCGTTGTGCACGACCGCGACCCGGCCCGCCTCGTCGGTGTGCGGATGGGCGTTGGCGTCGGTCGCGGGGCCGTGCGTGGCCCAGCGGGTGTGCCCGATGCCGGTGGCCCCGGCGAAGCGCTTGGGCAGGGCGTCACCCAGGTCGCGCACCCGGCCGGCCTGCTTGGCGACCCGGATGCCCCGGCCGCCCAGCACCGCGACACCGGCCGAGTCGTAGCCGCGGTGCTCGAGCCGGGTCAGGCCCTCGAGGACGACCGGAGCGGCCTCCTGGCGGCCGATGTAGCCGACGATTCCACACATGCGTTCGTGTCCTATCCGTAGACGATGCGTCGCAGCTGCCGCTCGGACAGGTCCGGGGGCGCGACGACGCGCTGGGCGAGCTCCTCGGCGATCCGCGCGAAGATCTCGGGGTTCTTGGCGCCGTACGTCCTCAGGCTCGCGTGGCGGGCCCGGACGTAGTCCTCCACCGGCTGGGCGTGGAAGGCGATGACGTCCTCGACCACCCGCGCTGCCTCCCCCGGCGTCAGCGACGTGGTGGCGACGACGTGGGCGACGAGGGCGGGGTCCGGCACCGGACGATGATGCGCCGGTGTGCGGCTGACTGACAACTTCCTGCCCGAAATCGGGCAAGAACTCGCCGGCGGTCTAGCCAGTGAGGCTTTGCGGGGCATCACTCGCGTCACAAGTGGGGCGGCCCGCTCCCGGAAAGCGCTCGCAGAAGTCTCAGGTGGAGGAGCCGGGGCCCGGTTGAGCGAAACCGTGGTGCGCAGGTGGGGACATGCTACTCTAGGTGAACACAAGGTGAACGGGAGGTGTCACATGAGCAAGCAGCCGATGACCGGAGCGCCGGTCTGCACCTGGGTCGCCGTCACGGACGCGTCGGGTCGCACCCGCATGGAGGCACGCTGGTCGACCGCACCGACGGTCGCGACCCGGGCCGCCTGACCCAGCTCACACGCACGAGCCACGCTCCCCTCGGAGCGTGGCTCGTCGTCATCTCCACCCTCATCGGGAATTCCTGGCGAGGGTCGGGAATGAAGCCGGGCGGTCACCCGTTATGGTGGTTGAAAGTTCTACCAACCACCGCCTTCTCCCAGGAGCACCCATGACCACCGGTTTCGACGCCCCCACCACCGCCATCGACGACACCACCGGCGACTACACCATCGACACCAGCCACAGCCGCCTCGGCTTCGTCGCCCGTCACGCCATGGTGACCAAGGTCCGCGGCCAGTTCGGCGCCTTCGAAGGCACCGCGCGCATCGACGAGGCGAACCCGTCCGCGTCCAAGGTCGACCTCACCATCCAGGTCGCCTCCGTCGACACCGGCAGCGCGGACCGCGACGGCCACCTCAAGTCCGGCGACTTCTTCGACGCCGAGACCTACCCGACCATCACCTTCACCTCCACCGACGTGAAGCGCGACGGCAGCGACTGGGTCATCACCGGCGACCTGACCATCAAGGACGTCACCAAGCCCGTCGCCATCGAGTTCGAGCAGACCGGCTCCGCCGTCGACCCGTTCGGCAACACCCGCGTCGGCTTCGAGGGCGAGACCACCATCAACCGCAAGGACTGGGGCCTCACCTGGAACGCCGCGCTCGAGACCGGCGGCGTCCTCGTCTCCGAGAAGATCAAGCTCGAGTTCGACGTCTCGGCGATCCGCAACGCCTGATCGGGCACTTCCTCGCGCTAGGAACAGCCGAGCGGGCACTTCCTCGCGCTAGACACCGCCGACCGGGCGCGTCCTCACCAGAGGATGCGCCCGGTCGTCGCATGTGTGCGGGAGGAGATGCCCGGTCGACGCGGTGTAGCGCGAGGAACCGCCCGATCAGCGCGTTGTAGCGCGAGGAACCGCCCGGTCGACGCGTCGTAGCGCGAGGAAGTGCCCGCTCAGCGGGGGTTCTTGCCCTTGTAGCCGCCGCCCCTGCGGTGCCCGCCGCCGTGGCCACCGTGACCACCGCCGGTACGACCACGGAACGGGCCGTTGTCGGGCTTGATCTCGATGAGCTTGCCGGAGATGCGCGTGCCGGCGAGGCGGTCGAGGGTCCCGGCCGGGAGGTCGGCGGGGAGCTCGACGACGGAGAAGTCCGGCTTGATGGAGATGTAGCCGAAGTCGCCGCGCGAGAGCCCGCCCTCGTTGGCCAGGGCGCCGACGATCTGCCGCGGCTCGACCTTGTGCCGCTTGCCCACCTCGATGCGGTACGCCGCCATCGGCTGGCCGCTGCGCGAGTCGCGGGGCGCGCGGCCGGCCTTGCCGCCGTGGGTCGAGCGCTCCTCGAAGGACCGGGCGCGCGGCTCGGGCTCCGGGTCGAGCAGGAGCGGCTGTTCGCCGTGCATCACCGCGGCGAGGGCGGCGGCGACGTCGACCTCGGCCACGTCGTGCTCGCTGACGTAGTGGGAGACGACGTCGCGGAAGAAGTCGATCCGCTCGGGCTGGGTCAGCGCCTGCGTGATCTGGTCGTCGAAGCGGGAGAGCCGCGTGGCGTTGACGTCGTCGACGGTCGGCAGCTGCATCTGGGTCAGCGGCTGGCGGGTCGCCTTCTCGATCGCGCGGAGCAGGTGGCGCTCGCGCGGGGTGACGAAGGCGATCGAGTCGCCCGAGCGGCCCGCACGGCCGGTGCGGCCGATGCGGTGGACGTAGGACTCGGTGTCGGTCGGGATGTCGTAGTTGACGACGTGGCTGATCCGCTCGACGTCGAGGCCGCGGGCCGCGACGTCGGTGGCGACGAGGATGTCGAGCTTGCCGGCCTTGAGCTGGTTGACCGTCCGCTCGCGCTGGACCTGCGCGACGTCGCCGTTGATCGCCATCGCGGAGTAGCCGCGGGCCCGCAGCTTCTCGGCGAGCATCTCGGTCTCGTTCTTGGTGCGGACGAAGACGATCATGCCCTCGAAGTTCTCGACCTCGAGGATGCGCGTGAGGGCGTCGACCTTCTGCGGGTAGCTCACGATGAGGTAGCGCTGGGTGATGGTCGACGAGGTGGTCGTCTTGTTCTTGACGGTGATCTCGACCGGGTCCTCGAGGTACTTCTTCGAGATCCGGCGGATCTGCGCCGGCATCGTCGCGGAGAACAGCGCGACGTGCTTGTCGTCCGGGGTGTCGGCGAGGATCGTCTCGACGTCCTCGGCAAAGCCCATCTTCAGCATCTCGTCCGCCTCGTCGAGGACGAGGAAGCGCAGCTCGCTCAGGTCGAGCGTGCCCTTCTCGAGGTGGTCCATGATGCGGCCCGGCGTGCCGACGACGACGTGCACGCCGCGTCGCAGCGCGGACAGCTGGACGCCGTACCCCTGGCCGCCGTAGATCGGCAGCACGCGCACGCCCTTCATGTGCGCGGCGTACTTCTCGAAGGCCTCCGACACCTGGAGCGCGAGCTCACGGGTGGGTGCGAGGACGAGGGCCTGCGGCGTCTTCTGCGAGAAGTCGAGCTGAGACAGGATCGGCAGGGCGAAGGCGGCCGTCTTGCCGGTGCCGGTCTGGGCAAGGCCGACGACGTGCCGGCCCTCGAGGAGCGGCGGGATCGTCAGGGCCTGGATCTGCGAGGGAGTCTCGTAGCCGACGTCCGCCAGCGCCTTGAGGACCTCCGGCGCGAGGCCGAGGTCGGAGAAGGTCTGCTCGGGCACGTCGGGCTGCTCGTCACTCACCCCCCAACGGTAGGGCCTCGCGCGGGAAGTCGACATTCCCCGAGCCCCGATAAGGGCGCGACAACGCGCCACGTGAGCAAGCACACTCCCTCCATGCGAGAAGCGATGCCGGACCTGCCCGACGGGCTCACCACGCGGCCGTTGCAGAGGTCCGACGCCCACGACGTGTTCGTGCTCATGGCGGCGCAGGAGAAGGAGGACATCGGGCAGGTCGCGATCGAGGAGGCCGACATCGTCAGCGACTGGGCGAAGCCGAGCCACGACCTCGCCGCGCGCTCGGTCGGCGTCCTCGACGGCGACACCCTCGTCGGCTACGCCGAGCTGATGGGTGCCGACCGCGCCGACACCTCGGTGCTCCCGTCCCACCGCGGTCGCGGCATCGGCACGTGGCTGGCCCACTGGCTCGTCGACCTCGGCCGCAGCCTCGGCTCGTCCGTCGTCGGGATGCCGGTCCCGGAGGGCTCACCGGGCGACCGGCTGCTCGACGAGCTCGGCTTCCGGGTCCGCTGGACGAGCTGGGTGCTCAAGCTGCCCGAGGGGGCGACCATCCCCGAGCGCACGCTGCCCGCGGGCTACGTCGTCCGCACCGCGCAGCCCGACGAGCTGCGAGCGGCCCACGACGTCCTGGAGGACGCCTTCCTCGAGTGGTCGGTGCGCGACCGGGAGCCGTTCGAGGACTTCGCCGCCGCGACGAGCGGCCGACCAGGCTTCGAGCCGTGGAACCTGCGCGTGGCCGTGGACCCCGCGGGCGCCGTGGTCGGCGTCTCGCTGGTCCTGGTGTCCGACGACGGCGCGACGGCGTACGTCGACCGGCTCGCGGTGCGGCGCGACCAGCGCAACCGCGGGATCGCCCAGGCGCTGCTCGTCGACTCCTTCGCCCGGGGTCGCGAGCACGGCACGCGGACCTCCGAGCTGAGCACGGACTCCCGCACCGGGGCGCTGCCGATGTACGAGCGCGTGGGCATGGTCGTGGACCACGTATGGGTCAATCGCGCGATCAACCTCGCCTAGACCACGGAAAGCGCAGAAGTACGACCTATCCACCACAGATTCCTTCAAACCAGGCCGGTCTAGACATCTGTTCACTCGTCAGACCTTCCCTATGTCTGGGCGGTTCATGGCATTAGCATCGAGCGACACCGCTCGGGGGTTGTCACGGCGAGGGCGTGGGGCCCTTGCCTTCGCAAATGTGGGGGTTTGACGTGCAAGAGCTACATGCATTGGTCGTCGAGGACGATCCGGACATCTCGTCAGCGCTGGTGGAGACCCTCGAGGGGGCGGGCTTCCGCGTCACCTCGGCGCCCGACGGACGACAGGCGGTCAGCGCGGCAGCAGCCGACCCGCCCGACCTGGTCACGCTCGACCTGACGCTGCCGCACATGGACGGCATCGAGGTGTGCCGCCGCATCCGTGAGACCAGCGACTGCTACATCGTCATCGTGTCGGCACGCTCCGACGAGGTCGACAAGCTGATCGGTCTCGAGGTCGGGGCGGACGACTTCGTCCTGAAGCCGTTCTCGCCGCGCGAGCTGCGGGCCCGGGTCGCAGCGCTGTTCCGGCGGCCGCGGACCGCGACGGGCGTCGAGGAGCCGGCCAACGGCCGCAGCCCGCAGGTCCCGAGCCCGGCGCAGCCGGTCGACGAGCCGACGACGATCTCCGCGGGGGCGGGTCTCGTCATCAACTCCGCTCGCCGTGAGGTGCAGGTCAACGGCACGATCGTCGACCTGACCCGCATCGAGTACGACGTCCTGGAGTACCTCGCGACGCACCTGTCGCGCGTGTGCACCCGGGAGGAGATGGTGCTGGCGATCTGGAGCAGCGCGCTGACGCACGACCACCACCTCGTCGACGTCCACGTCGCCAACCTGCGCGGCAAGCTGCGCCGCCACTCCGACGCCACCTGGATCCACACCATCCGCGGCATCGGCTACCGGATGGACCGCGAGGGCGACGAGCAGGACCGCCGCGCCGGCGGCGGCCCCTACCTCGTGGCCCGGATCGACTCGGAGGACTGGGCCCGGGGCCTGGACTTCTGAGCCGGGCTCCCCTCTGAGGGGGTGCTGCGCCCCCGTTCGACCACGCTCCCCACCTGCTGCCGCCTAGCATCGACAGCGGGCGGGGGGCGCCGCCCGTGCCCGACCCGGTTTCAGCCGGGTGTCACTGGGTAGGTGAATGGTCAACCGGGGAGCTGACGGATGGTGAACGCACGGACAGCCGTGGTCGTCGAGGACGACCACGACGTCGGCGACGCCATCTCCAAGCTGCTCGACCAGGCCGGCTTCGACGTCACCGTCGCCCGGACCGGCGCCGAGGCCATCTCGCTCGTGCGCACCGGCCGTCCCGACCTGGTGACGCTGGACCTGACCCTGCCCGACATCGACGGGGTCGAGGTCTGCCGGCAGATCCGCACGGTCACCGACTGCTACGTGATCGTCGTGAGCGGACGCGCGGCCGAGGTCGACCGGTTGGTCGGACTCGAGGTCGGCGCCGACGACTACCTGGTCAAGCCCTTCTCGATGCGCGAGCTGCAGGCGCGGGTGGCCGCACTCTTCCGTCGTCCACGCAGCGGCGACCTCGTCACGGAGGCCGCCGGGGCGCAGCCCGCGGCCGCCCCCGGTCCCCAGGCCGACCCGACCAGCTTTGAGGGCTGCAGCGACCTCACCCTCAACCGCGGGGCGCGCGAGGTGCTCGTGTCGGGGCGGGAGATCGACCTGACCCGCACCGAGTTCGACCTGCTGGCCCACCTCGTCCGCCACCCGGGCGTGGTGGTCCCGCGCGACGAGCTCATGCGCGCGGTCTGGGCCAGTGACTTCGTCCCCGACAGCACCCACGTCGTCGACGTCCACCTCGCCAACCTGCGCCGCAAGCTGCGCGGTGCCGCCGACGGCAACCAGTGGATCCGCACGATCCGCGGCGTCGGGTTCCGCTTCGACCCCTGCTGCCCCTGACGCCGCCCCGTCCGGGCCACCGGCCGTAGGGGTGGGATCCCCGCGGGCGCTGAGCGTGGGATCGTCCGACTCGCCCGGTCCGAGGGTTCAACGACGGCAAAGAGCAGTACCTTGAGCCCATGGTCATTCGAGTCGCGCTGGTCAACGACGACGAGGTCGTCGTCCGCGGCCTCGACGCGATGATGCGCAGCTACGGCCACCGCGTCGAGGTGGTCGAGCTCGTCGCGGGCAAGCCCGTCGCCCAGCCGGTCGACGTCGCCCTCTACGACACTTTCGGGATGGGCCAGGGCAACGGTCCCGCCGTACGCCACCTCGTCGAGAGCACGCAGGTCCGCGCGGTCGCGGTCTACACGTGGAACTTCCAGCCCTGGCTGACCCGCGACACGCTCAGCCAGGGAGTGCGCGGCTACCTCTCCAAGAGCCTGCCGGCGGCCCGCCTCGTCGACGCCCTCGGCGCCATCTCGTCCGGGCAGCTCGTCGTCTCGCCGTCGCGAGGTCGCTCGCCGCTCGTCGGCGGCGACTGGCCGGGGCGCGAGGAGGGCCTCACCGCGCGCGAGGCCGAGGTGCTCTCGCTCATCACCATGGGCCTGAGCAACCAGGAGATCGCCGAGCGCACCCTGCTGTCGCTCAACTCGATCAAGTCCTACATCCGCTCGGCCTACCGCAAGATCGACGTCGACTCGCGCTCGCGGGCGGTGCTCTGGGGTGTCGAGCACGGCATGCGCGCCGACCGGGTGCGCATCAACGGGTCGCCCGCTCGCGACTGATGGAGTCACCGGATATCCGGTGAGTCCCCCGCTTGGCACCCGAGGTCTCGGGTGCGGAGCGTGAAGGTCTCCGGATATCCGGGGATCGCTGAAGTCGCCGTACCCTCCTCCGCGTGACACAGCAGCAGGACGCCCCCGTCGCCACCGGCATCGACCCCGAGAGGCTGGCCATCGCCCTCGAGGTCCTGCAGGAGGTCTCGGCGCTGCCACCGGACCACGATGACGTACGCACCATGAAGCGCGCGGCGTCCTCCATGTACAAGCTGATCAAGAAGCAGCGGCGTGCCGAGATCCGCCAGGAGCGGCTCCAGCACGACCTCGACATCATCGCGAGGACGGCGACCGGCTCGCCGATGCGGATCGACGACGAGACCGCCGGCATCCCGCTGGTCTCGACCACGGTCGGCGCCTTCGCCGGCGAGCTCATCACCGCGCGCGGCTGCTACATCTGCAAACAGGACTTCACGCTGGTCGACGCGTTCTACCACTGGCTCTGCCCGTCGTGCGCGGCGATGAGCCACGCCAAGCGCGACCAGCGCACCGACCTCACCGGCAAGCGCGCGCTGCTCACCGGCGGTCGGGCGAAGATCGGGATGTACATCGCGCTGCGGCTGCTCCGCGACGGCGCGCACACCACGATCACGACCCGCTTCCCCAAGGACGCCGTACGTCGCTTCGCTGCGATGGAGGACTCGGCCGACTGGTTGCACCGGCTCAAGGTCGTCGGGATCGACCTGCGCGACCCGACCCAGGTGATCTCCCTGACCGACGACGTCGCGGCGGACGGGCCGCTCGACATCATCATCAACAACGCCTGCCAGACCGTACGACGACTCCCGGGCGCGTACTCCCACCTCATCGACGGCGAGGCCGCACCGCTGCCGACCGCCGAGTCGCTGGGCGTGCGGGCGCTGCCGGAGATGGTCACCTTCGACCGGATCTCCGAGGCGCACCCCGCCGCGATCGCCGGTGCGCTGTCCGCGACCGCGGTCGCCCACCACGACGGCGAGTCCGCCGAGCACGCACTGGCCGCGCACAACGCCGCGTCGCTGACCGCACTCGCCCTCAAGGCTGGAGGCGCCTCGCTGGAGGCGCACCTGGCCGGCACGGCGATCGACGCCGGTGGCCTCATCCCCGACATCCAGGACAACAACTCGTGGACGCAGGTCCTCGACGAGGTCGACCCGCTCGAGCTCCTCGAGGTGCAGTTCTGCAACTCGATCGCGCCGTTCCTGATCAACTCCCGGCTGCGGCCCTCGATGCGGGCCGCCGTGCAGAACGGCGCCCGCCGCGCCTACATCGTCAACGTCTCGGCGATGGAGGGACAGTTCGGCGGCCGGCGCTACAAGGGCGCCGGGCACCCGCACACCAACATGGCCAAGGCCGCGCTCAACATGATGACCCGCACGTCGTCCGGTGAGCTGTTCGAGTCCGACAGGATCCTGATGACCGCCGTCGACACCGGCTGGATCACCGACGAGCGCCCGCACCACGAGAAGCTGCGGATCGCCGCCGAGGGCTGGCACGCCCCCCTCGACCTCGTCGACGGAGCGGCCCGGGTCTACGACCCGATCGTGCTCGGCGAGCAGGGCGAGGACGTCTACGGCTGCTTCCTGAAGGACTACCAGCCCGCACCCTGGTGACCTCCGGCAAAGCCCCGCGCGGACGCGCATCGCTACCTAGACTCCGCCGGTGCGCACCCTGACCCTCGCGGCCGTCGTCGCCGCCACGATGCTGTCCCCTGTCGCCGCGTCAGCTGCCGAGCCGACCGAGGACTGGCGCGCCACGGCGTGCATCGACCAGAGCCGGTGGAACGTGCCGGGCCCGCCGGAGCAGGCAGTGGCGTCGGGTGCGTCCACCTTGGTGGCGAGCGACCGGGTCGCGGTCGACGGCCTGCCCGGTGTGCGGGTCGGCGTCGACCGGCTCGACTTCTCGGGCGTCACCTGCGAGGTCCTCTACGTCGACGGCGTCCTGCCGCGCGACGCCGTGCTCGAGGTCTCGAAGAGCTCCTGGTGCGCAAAGTTCGACCGTGCGCTCGACGGCAAGGAGGAGGGTAGAGGGGGGATGTGCTCGTACGACAACGGGTCGTCGCTCTACTCCGACAGCGCGACAGCTGCCCCGGAGGACACGATGGTGCTCACCGTGATGGCCTTCCGGGCTCACTACTCGGAGGTCATCAAGGCCGGGCGAAACACACCTCCCGGCTGGGTCGGGAAGACCCTGACCAGCGACCACACCGGCTCGACGTGGACGGTCGCGATCACCGGCACCACCGCCGTGCGACGCGAGTTCGACCGCTCGCGCGCGACCGACCGCGCCGCGCGGGCTGCGTACGCCAGACACGTCGCGCGAGCCCAGCGCACCTTCGCCGAGCGGGTCGCGACGATCGAGAAGAGCCGCCGCTCGGTCGGGTGGAAGGCGTGGAAGACGCAGGAGGCCCGTGACGCGCGGAGGGCCGAGCTGGCGCTGGCGCGCAAGAAGCAGCGCCTTGCCCTCGACGGCGTCCGCCTCGTCGTCCGGGACTTCCGGAGCAACGACAGCGGCACGCTCCCGCCGGCTGCCTGAGCGTCGCCTCCGACGAGTGGTTGACTCGGCGCCATGAGCCGACTCGAGACCGCCGAGGACTTCCACGCCCGCGTCGCCGCGGCGACCGACGACGAGGGCCGGCTGGCCGTCGCGATCGAGGCGATGCCGGGGTGGGACATCTTCCCGTTCGAGCTCGAGGGCCTGCGGATCAAGCCGCTCGAGCCGCTGCAGGACGCCGAGCCGCCCCGCGAGGGCGAGGACCCGGCCGACTGCTTCTGCCAGCAGCCGTTGCCTCCCGAACGAGCCGCCCAGGTTGCCTGGCGCAACGAACGCTGGCTGCTCGTCGCCCTCGACATGAAGCTGCCGGTCTCGTTCATCCTCCGCCCGGTCGAGCACGTCGACATCGCGGACCTGCCTGACGACATGGCCGCCGAGATGGGGCTGCTGATCGTGCGGATCACCGCGGCTGTCGAGGAGCTGCCGAGCGTCGGCCGCTGCCACGTCGGGCGGTACGGCGACGGCGGCGCGCACGCCCACCCGTTCTTCTTCGGCCGTCCGGCACGCATGCCCCAGCTCCGCGGCTCGTGCCTGCTCGACTGGGAGGAGAACCTCCCGCCGGTGCCCGAGGCCGTACGCCACGCCAACGCCGGCCACGTCGGCCGCCGGCTCGTCGAGCGACTCGGCGGGGAGGGCCCGGCCTGGGAGGCCTGAGCCTGCTCAGGGGCCACTTCCCGGACAGGTGCGGCGGGTCAGGACCCGGTGACGGCCTGACTCAGGTTGTCGAGGGTCTCCTCGAGCTGGGCCTCGGTCACCAGCGGGAAGCCGACCTTCTGCAGCAGCTCCTCGTCGGTGACGTTGCTCCAGTCGTAGGTGTGGCGCACGAGCGTCGAGTCGGATCCCTCCGACTCCAGCTCCCACACCCACTGCCACCCGGGAGGCTCCTGGCCGGCCGGCGCGGTCTGCCACGCCAGCAACTGGTTCTGCGAGAACCCGGTGACGTGGTTCTCGGTCTGGTAGTCGCCGCCCATGTGGTCCCCGGTCATGTTCATGGTGAACACGTCGCCGGTGCCCTGGATCCGGTCGGTCTTCTCGTCGCTGACGACGAAGCCGGACCCGTCGAGCTGCACGTGGCGCTCGGGGTTGCTGAGCACGTCGAACACGTCGGCGCTCGACGCCTGGATGGTGCGCTGCACGGTGATCTTGTTGTCGCTCATGCCGTCGACACTGCCCCGGCATCCACGCCCGGAACACCCCAGAAGGGGTGGGCGCACCGTGCCCGCCACGTCACCCCTCCGGGTGCGAGATCGAGAATCTTCCGATCGGGTCCCATCCGTCCCACCAGTCGCCCCGAAGCACCTGTGATGCTTCTCCGACGACGCTCCGGCCTCCCCGCCGGGGACGGCTCCGTCCCGATGCCTGCGGGCTCGCGTCGTCGCCTCGCCGTCTGGTTGGTCTCCGGCCTGGGAGTCGTGGCCGCCTTCCTGCTCCTCGGGACCGGTTCGGCCAGCGCCGAGACAGATCCGGGCGAGCCGCCCACGGAAGGCCTGCTCGCGACCGTGGGTGAGGCGGGCGCCGGAGTGACCGGCGCCGTGTCCGAGCAGACCGCTCCGGTGACCGATGCGGTGCGCACCGAGGTCGTCGAGCCCGTCGTCCAGCCCGTCGTCCAGCCCGTCCAGCAGGCGGTCGAGCCGTTGGTCGAGCCCGTGGTCGAGCCGGTCCGCAAGACCGTGGAGCCCGTCGTCGAGCCAGTGACGCAGCCCGTCCGGGACGCGACCGAGCCGGTCGTGAAGCCGGTCCGCGAGGCCGTGGAGCCGGTCGTCGACCCGGTGCGGCACGACGCGGTCGAGCCAGCCACCGACCCGGTCGTCCAGCCCTCCGCGCAGCAGCCGGCAGCACCCACCCAGCCCGCGGCGGAAGCCGTCGAGCAGGCCGCCTCGGCGAACCCGGAGCCCGTCACCAGCACGGACCGGCCTGCGGACGAGGCGGGCACGGGCCGAAAGGATGCCGCCTCCGCGCCGGAGCTCGTGACGGGCGAAAAGACCACTGTCAGCGCCGACTCCACCCCGGACACCTTCGCCGACACGTCGGCCACCGACGCTGCGGGCGAGGGCGAGGCCGACCGCGCGGACCCGCCCGGCGACGACCGGCAGCCGACCCCGGCCCCGCCGCAGGGCGAGACGGTCCTGACGACCTCGTGGTCGTCCTCGTCGCAGTCGGGTGGCCAGGGCGACAACCCCGTCGGCGGCGCAGCCGCCGTCCTCCCCGACTCGCGTGCCGACCTCTGGCACGCCACGTGGTCGATGCGTGTGATCCCCCGCGACCACGCCCTGCCCCGCTCGGCGACGTACCGTCCCGGCTTCTCCCCCGACTGACCCTCCTTCGCCTGGTCATCCGCGTCCGCGCACCCACCTCGGGAGCAGCGCAGGCGCAGCCGTCCGGCCTCCTGCCGACGCGCACACCACTGACACGAAGGAACCCACATGAACACCTGGATCAAGCGATCCCTGGCAGTCACGGCCGTGGCAGGCGGGCTGATGCTCGCCGGCGCCACCGCCGCCAACGCCGACGACACCGAGTCGAGCTCCACCAGCGACTCGAACATCTCCGCCCCGATCGAGGTCGGTGGCCTGGACCTGGGGCTGGACCAGTCCCAGTCGTCGACCGACAGCTCCACCACGACGCAGACCGACGAGGACGGTACGACCACCACGTCGGAGGCCGGCTCGACCGACACCGACCGGTCCCTCGGCCTGCAGACCAACCCGACGACCGTCGACCCGGGTGCTGCGCTGGGCAACACCCAGCAGTCGGCGTCGGACGACATCCGCGACGTCGAGTCGTCCGAGCAGTCCTCGCAGGCGACCGGCAGCGCCCAGGCGCCGATCACGGTCGGCGGGGTCACCGTCACCGGCCAGCAGGACCAGGCCACGCACGAGGCGCAGTCGGCGACGACGACCGACGACGACGGCACCCGGTCGTCCTCCTCGGAGTCGCACGAGACCCACTCCACCGGCGGCGCGATCGGAACCGGTGACGTGGCCATCGACCCGCAGGGTGCGTTCGGCCAGTCGAGCTCCTCGGAGTCCGACGAGGCCGGGAACACGTCCTCGGACGAGTCGCAGTCGACCGGCTCGGTGAGCGGCGCGGTGCCCTTCAGCATCGACGGTGCCACCGTCGGCGTCCACGACGACCAGGCCTCGCAGGGCTCCTCGTCCTCCAGCGTGACCGACGAGGACGGCACCCGGTCGTCCGAGGAGTCGCACGCCGACGCCACCTCCACCGAAGGCGGCCTCGTCCTCGGCGAGATCGCCGGCAACCCGTCCGGAGCGCTCGCCCAGTCGAACAGCTCGTCCTCCGACCAGGTCGGTGACGGCATCGACAGCAGCGACAGCTCCAGCAGCAGCGCCGGTTCGCTGAGCGGCCCGTTCTCCTTCGAGGGTGCCGGTGGCTTCCTCGGCCAGGAGACCTCGAGCGAGGACGCCACCTCCTCGACGGTGACCGACGAGGACGGCACCCGGTCGTCCTCCTCGACCGAGTCGTCGTACGCCGACCGCCAGCTCGGCGGCGTGACGGGCGCCTTCACCGGCGACCCGTCGCTGGCGTTCGCCCAGGAGGGCAGCGACGAGTCCGAACGGGTCGGCGACGACACGGACCGTGACTCGACCAGCCGCCAGCAGGCGGCGTACGCGATCCCGTTCGACTACGACGGCTTCGCGGCGTTCTTCTCCCAGGTGACCGACGACCGGTCCAAGGACACCACCACCGTGACCGACGAGGACGGCACCCGTACATCGCAGGACGCGCAGCACACGCACGACGAGATCGCCCAGACCTTCGGGTTCGACGGTCTCTCCGGCCACCCCGCCGGTGACCTCGACTCCGAGGACATCACCGAGCAGGACTGACCGCAGCACAGGTTCGGCGGCGCGCCCCAGCCAGGGGCGCGCCGCCGGCGCGCCGCCGACCAGGACCGCAACGAGCTACCCGGTCCGCGCCCGGGCGGCGTCCCAGAGCCGACGGCACTCGCGGACGTCCTGGCCGTAGACCGCGACGAGCTCGGGCGGGAGCCCGTCGGGGTGCGCGGCGAGGAGGTCCTCGAGGGCGGCGTACGACTCGAGGAACGCCGCGGTGTCGGGGTCGGAGACGTCGGTCGAGCCGGCCGAGGTGAGCGGAGCGAGGGGGTCGGTCACGGCGCGGGTCCACTCCTCGCGGATGGCCTCGTGCCGCTCGCGGGAGACGGCGAGGAGGCCGACGAGGGACGGGTCGCGGGTGACACCGTCCCGGTCGGTGTCGCCGTACGACGCCTCCAGCCGGCCGACGTCGCGGCGGGCCCGCTCGCGCAGCACCCACAGCCCGGCGAAGCCCACGGCATCGACGGCGAGGAGCAGCGGCACGGCGACCGCGGTGGCGTCGAGCTCCCAGAACAGCGGGAGGAGGAAGACCACCTGCAGGACGAGCAGCACGATCGCGACGCCCGTGATCGGGTAGTCGGCCCGGACCCGCAGCCGGTCGGCGCGCACCGTGCCCGCGTGGACGCGCGGCCGCTCAGCGGGCGCCGCGCGCCACGGGACGAGGTCGGTCACGCGTCAGGACGCGGCGCCGGCGATGTTGAACAGCCAGCTGATGCCGTAGCGGTCGACGAGCATGCCGAACTCGTCGCCCCACGGAGCCGCCTCGAGCGGCTGGCGCACCTCGCCGCCCTCGCCCAGCGCGGCGAACCATCCGCGCAGCTGATCGGCCTCGTCGTGCGGCCCCGAGATGCTCACCGACACGTTGTCGCCGAAGGTCACCTGCACCATCTCCGGCGGCGCGTCCGCGCCCATCAGCGTGAAGCCGGACGGCGTCTCGAGCTGCCCGTGCATGACCTGGGTTGCGGTCGGACCCTCGGTGCCCATGTCGCCGAAGGTCATGACGTTGAGCTCGCCGCCGAGCACCGACTGGTAGAGCTCCAGCGCCTCGCGGGCCTTCCCGTCGGCGAAGTTGAGGTAGGGATTGAGGGTGGCCATCACGCGCTCCTTCGGATCTGGGGTGACTCCAACGTAGTGACGTGGCGCGGGCCGGGGAAGGCGCCCGGACGCACGGCGCCCCGGACGAACGTGTCGTCCGGGGCGCCGGCGCGGGGGTGCGCCGGGGTTTCAGCGGCTGGAGTACGGCGTGTAGTAGTCCGTGTGACGACCGCGGGAGTCGTCGTTCCAGTCGTCCTTGTCGTAGTCCGGGGCGGACTTGATCTGGTCCTTGGAGAGGTTGACCATCACGGTCTTCCCGTCGTGGTCGATGCCGGTGACGGCGCCGGCGGGGATGAGCCGCTTCTTGCCGAAGATCCAGAAGCCCGTGTCCACCACGAGCCACTGGCCACTGGCCTCGTTGCTGGCCTCGTCGATCTTGCCGATCGACCCGTCGCTCGCCTCGACGTCGTAGCCGACGAGGTCGCTGTCCTGGCTCCACGTGGTGTCGCGGTAGCTCCACACGGTGTCACTCATGGTTCCCTCCCAAGGGATCGGTGGTTGTGCCGAACCATCGACGCAACCACCAGTCCTGGGAGGCGGACACCCCCGTGGGGCGGTGTCACAGTCGTTCACCGCCTTATGGGTACGTCCGCAGGGGTACGACGCCGAGGGCGCAGCCCTCGACCGGCGGGTCAGTCCAGCCAGGCCAGCACGGCGAGCACCCGACGGTTGTCGTCGGGTGCAAGCGGAAGGTCGAGCTTGGTGAAGATCCCGCTGGCGTGCTTGTCGACGGACTTCTCGGTGATCACCAGCCGCGCCGCGATGGCGGCGTTGGACCGGCCCTCGGCCATCAGCGCGAGCACCTCCCGCTCGCGCGGTGACAGGCGGTCGACCGCTCGCGCCCGCGGTCGGGCCATGAGCGCGGCGACCACCTCGGGGTCCAGGACGGTGCCCCCACCGGCGACGCGTCGTACGGCGTCGACGAAGTCGCGGATGTCGCCGACCCGGTCCTTCAGGAGATAGCCCACCCCGCCCTCGCCGCTGGCCAGCAGCTCGCGTGCGTACAGGTGCTCGACCCACTGGGAGAGCACCAGGACGGGGAAGCCCGGTCGCGCGGCGCGCACGGCGATGGCAGCGCGCAGGCCCTCGTCGGTCAGCGTCGGAGGCAGGCGTACGTCGAGGACGGCGGCGTCGACCTGCGGGTCGGCCAGCGCGACCTCGAGCTCGGGCGCGTTGGCGACGGAGTGCCGGATGGTGAGGTCGTGCGCCTCGAGGATCCGGGTCAGTCCGTCCCGGAGGAGGGCGTTGTCCTCGGCGAGGACGAGCTGCACGGCACCTCCAGCGTCACGAGCGTCGGGCCACCCGACGGGCTCGAGACTCTCACGGTGCCGTCGAGCGCCGCCAGCCGCCGCGCGACCCCGCGCAGGCCCGTCCCGGCAGCCGGGTCGGCGCCGCCCCGGCCGTCGTCGCCGACGACCACGGTCAGCAGGCCGTCGACGTGACGGAGCTCCACCCAGGCGTGCTCGGCGGCGGCGTGCTTGCCGACGTTGGCGAGGCACTCCACGACCGCGAAGTAGACCGCCGACTCCACCGGTGCCGGCAGGCGGGCCGGGAGGTCCGTGGTGACCGGGACGGGCACCGCGAGGTCCAGGGCGACCGCCTCCACGGCGCCGCCGAGCCCACGGTCGGCCAGCACCGGCGGGTGGATGCCGCGGACGACATCGCGGATGTCGCCGAGCGCGGCACCCGTGGTGGCCGCCGCCTCCGCGAGCAGCGTCCGCGCGGCCGTCGGGTCCGTCTCCACCAGCTCCTGGGCGAGGCCGAGGTTCATCCGCAGGGCCACCAACCGGGCCTGGGCACCGTCGTGGAGGTCTCGCTCGATGCGCCGCAGCTCGGCGGCCGAGTCCTCGACCCGCTCGGCCCGGGTCTCGGTCAGCACCGCGACCCGCTCCTCGAGCAGCTGGTGGCTGCCCCGGCTCAGCAGGCGCGCGTCGAGCCGGCTGCGCAGCGTCATCAGCTGCGGCGTCGCGAACCACCACAGCACGAGCGTCACGACGAGCACCGCCAGCAGCACCACGGTGAGCGAGATCGCCAGTCCGACGGTCGTCGAGACGAGGCCCCAGGCGAGCTCCCGCCACGACATCGGGTCGGCGGCCCAGGTCCGCAGGCGACGCAGCACGGGCTGCCCATCCACCGACCGGCGCTCGGCCGGGACGGGGTGGCCGAGGGCCTCGGCGGCCATCGTGCGATGGCGATCGGCGATCCAGCGCAGCATCGGCAGCCCCACGAGCACGATCGGGATCCCCACGACCAGGAGGGCCGTCGCCCCGCCGACCACCGTGAGCACGAGGGCCAGCAGCGTGGGGACGGCGAGCAGCACCTGGAGCAGTGCATTGCGCGTCAGCCGCGCGGGTCCCGCCGTGCTTGCCATGTCCCCATCCTCACCGATCCGCGGGCCCCGCACGGTGGGGTTGACCCCACTCCGGCTCGGGAGGTGCCCCCGCTGCGCCGTACGCCGAGCGACGCGAGGTTGGAGGACGACCCACCACCCACCGAACGGAGCACGGCCATGGCCGCCGACCTGATCACCCGGATCCCGCAGCGGGCTGCGCGCTGGAGCGCCGAGCACCCCTGGCGCGCGATCCTCACCTGGCTGGTCCTCGTGGTGGCCGCCACGAGCCTCGCCGTCCTCGTCCCCACCCATGAGGCGGAGGAGGCCGACTACCGCATCGGGCAGTCCGGGCGCGCCGACGCGATGGCCGAGCAGGCGGGCCTGTCGGCGCCACCGGGCGAGGTGGTGCTCCTCAAGGCAGACGGAGCCGACCGGGCCGAGCTGCCGCAGGCCGCGAAGGAGGTCGCCAGCGGGATGGCGGACGCCGCCGGGGTGGCCGAGGTCGACGCCCCGGTGTGGAACGAGGCCCGGACCGCGATGCTCGTCGCGGTGTCGCTCGAGGAGGGCGCCGAGGACCCCGCACCTCTCGAGGCCGTCACCGCCACCGTCGGCGCGGACCACCCTGACCTCACCGTCCGGCAGGCGGGCGACCTCACCACGGACCGGGACATCAACGACCAGGTCGCCGAGGACCTGTCCTCCGCGGAGGGGATCAGCCTGCCGGTGACCCTCCTGCTCATGCTGCTCGCCTTCGGTGCCCTCATCGCGGCCGGCATCCCGGTCCTCCTGGCGATCGGCAGCGTGGCGGCGACGATGGGCATCGCGGCGGCGGCCTCCCACGTCGTACCGGCCGAGCCCACCGTGAGCTCGATGATCGTGCTGATCGGGATGGCCGTCGGGGTCGACTACTCGCTGTTCTACCTCAAGCGCGAGCGCGAGGAACGCGCCCGCGGCCGCACCACGCTCGACGCCGTCGAGATCGCCGCCCGGACCTCGGGGCACTCGATCGTGGTCTCCGGCCTGGCGGTCGCGGCATCGATGGCGGGCCTCTTCCTGGTCGGCTCCGTCACCTTCAACTCGCTCGCCCTCGGCGCGATCGTCGTGGTCGCGGTGGCGGTCGTCGGGTCGATCACGGTGCTGCCCGCGCTGCTGGTGGCGCTCGGCCGCTGGGTCGACCGACCGCGGGTGCCCCTGCTCTGGCGGCTCAACCGGCGCATCGGCGCCGGCGGGATCAGCAGCCGCATCCTCGCCCCGGTCGTACGCCACCCGGCGGCCGCGCTGGCCGCGTCGGTCGCGGTCGTCGGTGTCCTCGCCGTGCCCGCGCTGGGCATGACCATGCACGCCTCGAGCCTCGAGACGCTTCCCCGCGGGATCCCCGCCGCCGACACGCTCCGCGCCGTGGCCGACGAGTTCCCCAGCGAGGGCACGACCGTCACCGTCGTCGCCCACGGCGACGACGCCCGCAGCGCGCTCGCCACCCTGGAGTCGGCTGCTGGACGCGCCGACTTCGAGCAGGTGCCCGGCGGCCTCGTCGACGCCGAGGACGGCGCCACGTCCGCGCTGACGATGTCGCTGCCCTGGCAGGAGTCCGACGACCGCAGCGCCGCCGCGATCAACGAGTTGCGCGACGACCTCGCCCCGGCGGCGTTCGCCGGCTCGGGCACGGAGTGGGCGGTGGGCGGGGACGCGGCGTCCAACCTCGACTTCGACGACCACCTGCGGGCATGGATGCCGGGGGTGATCGGTTTCGTGCTCCTGCTGACCCTGGTGATGATGGGGACGGCGTTCCGCAGCGTGCCGGTCGCGTTGCTGTCGACCTTCCTCAACCTGGTCTCGGTCGGCGTCGCCTTCGGCGTCCTCACGCTGGTGTTCCAGCACGGCTGGCTCGAGGGGCTGCTCGACTTCACCAGCCCGGGGTTCGTCATCGACTGGATCCCGCTCTTCGTGCTGGTGGTGCTGGTCGGGCTGTCCATGGACTACCACGTGTTCGTGATGAGCCGCATCCGCGAGCTCGTCGGGCGCGGTCTGCCGACCCGCCTCGCCGTCGAGCAGGGCATCCGCGACAGCGCGTCCGTGGTGACCAGCGCGGCTGCGGTGATGGTGTCGGTCTTCGCCATCTTCGCGACGCTGAGCATGCTCGAGATGAAGATGATGGGCGTCGCCCTGGCGACCGCGATCCTCGTCGACGCCACCCTCATCCGGCTGGTGATGCTGCCGGCCGCGCTCGTGCTGCTGGGCGAGCGGGTGTGGTGGCCGCGACGCCCGGCAGCGCCCCGCGGCGACGTCGTCGACGCGGCCGCCGCCGAGCCGGAGCTCGCAGCGGTGCGTTGAGCGCTGGCGGGCGGGGTGCGCCGGCGGGGCTCAGGCCTCGCCGGCGTGCCCCTTGAGCAGGTCACCGAACGGCGTCACGTCGGCCTCGACCTGCGTGCCGGACGTACGCCGCGGACGGGCTGCGAGGTCAGGGGCGAACCCGCCGACCCCGTAGCCGCCCTGGCTCAGCACCAGCGTGGCGAGCTCCGCCGCCGCGCGGGTGATCCGGTCGGACAGTCCGTGGCTGCCGAAGTCCTCCGTCGCCGCGAAGATCCCGGTGGGTACGACGACCGCACGCAGGTAGGCGAACAGCGGCCGCAGCGCGTGGTCGAGGACCAGCGAGTGGCGAGCACTGCCCGCGGCCGCGGCGATCAGCACCGGCGTACCGGCGAGCGAGTCCTTGTCGAGGGCGTCGAAGAACATCTTGAACAGCCCGCTGTAGCTGCCGTTGAAGACCGGCGTCACGACGATGAGACCGTCGGCGGCGGCGACCTGCTCGCGCAGCTCCGTCAGCCGGGGCGTGGGGATGCCGCCGGTGACCATGAAGGTCGCCAGCTCGCCGGCGACCTCGCGGAGCTCGATGAACTCGATGTCCACGGCCTCACCGCGCGCGGTGACCTGCGCGGTGGTGGCCTCGGCGAGCTGGTCGGCCAGCAGCCGGGTGGACGACGGGACGGTCAGTCCCGCCGTCACCGCGACGATGCGACTGCTCATGCGCGTACTCGCTTCGCTCCGTGCGCGCATGAGGCACAAGGGGCGCTGTGTTGGATGACTCGCTCGCTCCGCTCGCTCATGCGGTCACCTGCGAGTCATTCTCGGCCTGCTTCGCGAGCTCCTCGGCGCGGGCCCGGGCGGGCTCGACGAGGTGGTGCGGGGCGTCGGGTCCGGCCGCGACCAGGGAGGCATGGGTGGGCGGATCGCTGGGCACGTGGGCCGGGCGACGGCGCTCGAACTCGGTGCGCAGCACCGGCACGACCTCGGTGCCGAGCATCTCGATCTGCTCGAGCACCAGCGAGGTGGGCAGGCCGGCGTGGTCCATGAGGAACAGCTGGCGCTGGTAGTCGCCCACGTAGTCGGCGAAGCCGAGGGTGCGCTCGATGACCTGCTCGGGGGTGCCGACGGTCAGCGGCGTCATCTCCGAGAAGTCCTCCAGCGACGGGCCGTGGCCGTAGACCGGGGCGTTGTCGAAGTAGGGCCGGAAGACGCGCTTGGCCTCGGCCTCGGTGGAGGCCATGAAGGCCTGCCCGCCCAGGCCGACGTAGGCCTGGTCGGCGGCACCGTGGCCGTAGTGCTCGAAGCGCCGGCGGTAGAGCTTCACCATCTGCTCGGTGTGCTCCTTGTTCCAGAAGATGTGGTTGTGGAAGAAGCCGTCACCGTAGTAGGCCGCCTGCTCGGCGATCTCGGTGCTGCGGATCGACCCGTGCCACACGAACGGCGGGGTGCCGTCGAGCGGGGCGGGCGTGGAGGTGTAGCCCTGAAGCGGAGTGCGGAACTGGCCCTGCCAGTTGACGACCGGCTCGCGCCACAGCTTGCGCAGCAGGTGGTAGTTCTCGACCGCGAGCTTGATGCCGTCGCGGATGTCCTTGCCGAACCAGGGGTAGACGGGTCCGGTGTTGCCGCGACCCATCATCAGGTCGACGCGGCCGCCGGAGAGGTGCTGCAGGAACGCGTAGTCCTCGGCGATCTTCACCGGGTCGTTGGTGGTGATCAGAGTCGTGCTCGTCGAGAGCAGCAGCTTCTCGGTCTGGGCCGCGATGAAGCCGAGGTGGGTGGTCGGGGACGACACCACGAACGGCGGGTTGTGGTGCTCGCCGGTCGCGAAGACGTCGAGGCCGACCTCCTCGGCCTTGAGGGCGTACTGCGTCATCGCCGAGATGCGCTCGGCCTCGGACGGGGTCCGTCCGTCGGTCGGGTCCGTCGTGACGTCACCGACGCTGAAGATGCCGAACTGCATGGTGTCCTCCTGCCTAGGTCCAACCCAGTGGTTGAAGTTTGTACCACCTTCAACGGGACTGCCCTGCCCAGTATTCCGTGCGATCGGGCATGGAATCGCCGGGGCACCTGCGGCGTTGGAACGGCGTCCGGGCGCACGCTCGGACCAAGGCCCCCGGCGACCTGTCCTCCGGACACCCGGGGAGATGCTCTGCGAGAGGAGCGACGATGACCGACTTCACCCCCTTCGAGGACCTGCTGCGCGGACACGCGGGCCTGCTCGAGGACACCACCCACGATCGCTGGCTGCGCGCCCAGGCCCTCTTCGAGGAGCGCGCCTACCGCGAGGCCGCGGTCATGCTGACCGAGTTGCTCGACGATCCCGGCGACGTCGGGCACGAGCTGACCGACGTACGCCTGCTGCTGGCGCGCTCGCTCTTCCACTCGGCCCAGCTCGACGGCACCATCCGGGTCGCCACCGAGCTGCTGGAGCACGACCCCAACGAGCCCTACGCCCACCTGCTGCTCGGCCGCGCCCTGCAGCGCAAGGGCCGCAGGGACGAGGCGCAGCCGCACCTGCGGCTCGCCGAGCTCCTCGGGGGCTACCGCAGCTGATCGTCAGCCCTGGTCCACGGCGGGGGTTGGGCGGACCAATGACCGCTCGACCCCCGCCATGACGTGCGTCTAGCGACCACGGGGGTGTCCTGGTCCGAACCTAAGGTGAACACTCACCCGGAGGCCGCTCACCGGCGCGACAGGGGCGTCCGGAGCGGCACATGCTGGACGCGTGACCAGCTACGGCGACCACACCGGACCGCTCGCCATCGCCCACCGGGGCGGCATGGCCCTGGCTCCCGAGAACACCCTGGCCGCCTTCGGGCGGGCGACCTCACTGGGCCTGACCCACCTCGAGACCGACGTCCGCACGACCCGCGACGGCCACGTCGTGTGCTTCCACGACCCGACGCTGCGCCGGGTCACCGGCCATCCCGGTCGCGTGTCGGACCTCGACCTGGCCGACCTGCGCCGGCTGCGCGTCGCTGGCACCGACCGGATCCCGACGCTGACCGAGGCGATGGCGTCCTTCCCGCAGGCGAGGTTCGCGATCGACCTCAAGGACGAGGGGTCGATCGGCGCGATGGCGCGGCTGCTGCGGGCCAACCCGGGCTGGGCGGAGCGGGTCCTCGTCGCCGGCGCCTGGTGCCGCTGGCTGGACCGGCTCCGCGCCGAGGCGCCGGGGGTGACGACGGCGCTCGGCTGGCGCTCGCTCACCACCCTCATCGCCTGCTCGCGCGGCGGCGTACGCCCTCCCGGGCTGCGGACCGACGTGCTCGCGGGCGGGGCATTCGCACACGTGCCTATCCGGCTCGGCCGGCTGCCGGTGCACTCCGAGCGGGTGATCCGGCGCGCCCACGAGCTCGGCATCCGAGTGGTGGTGTGGACCGTCGACGACCCCGCCACGATGCACGCGCTGCTCGACATGGGCGTCGACGGGATCATCACCGACCGCCCCGACGTGCTCCGCGAGGTGCTGATCGGCCGCGGCGAGTGGGCCCGCCCGTCCGTCGTACGACCGGCGACGCCTGCACCGGCACCGGCGAGCGCCGGCTGACCCGCGGCCTCAGACGCGCTCGAGGGCCTCCGCCGCCAGGCCGTGCGAGACGGCCCAGAGCACCGCCTGGCTGCGGCTCTGCACGCCGGTCTTGCGGTAGGCGCTGCGGATGTAGGACTTCACGGAGTTGAGCGAGATCTGCATCTGCCGGGCGATCTCGTCGTTGCTCTTGCCGGTCGCGATGTGGGCGAGGGTCTCGCGCTCGCGGGCGGTGAGGAAGTCGATCTGGGTCGTCGAGCGCAGGTCCTTGGTCGGCAGCACCGGCAGCAGCGGAGCGACGACGGTCTCGCCGAGGTGGATCGAGCGCAGGGCGCGGCCGAGCTGCTGGGCGTTGAGGCTCTTGGCCAGGTAGCCGCTGACACCGTCGCCGAGGGCCTCGTGGGCGAGCCCGGGCTGGTGGTTCCACGTGTAGACCGCGACCCGGCGGATGTGCGGGTCGGTGACCGCGCGCTGCAGCGTGGTGTCGCCGCGCGCCGTCCCGAACGTCTCGACCAGCGCGATGTCCACGGGCAGCCGAGCGCGGTCCTTGATCGTCCCGAGCTCGAAGCCGCCGAGCGTCTTCAGCATGCTGTCGAGGCCTCGCCTCACGAGCTCGTCGCCGCCGAGCAGCGCCACACGGATGTCCATGGTGGGGTCCTAGAGATCGTCTCGGAGGGACGGAACATCCATCCCTCGACGACCCCCCGACCGTCACTGGGGACAGTAGCCCGGGGCGGTCGCATACATCCCCTCCGCGGGCGTCAGCACGACGATTTACACCCCCTGGGGTGGGCCTCACCTTGAATCAGATACCCCCTAGGGGTATCTTCGGCGTTATGAGCGAGCAGCACGGCCACCTCGAGGGCAACGACGAGACCGTCCAGGCCCACCTCAAGCGCCTGCGCCGGATCGAGGGGCAGGTCCGCGGGATCCAGCGCATGGTCGAGGAGGAGAAGTACTGCATCGACATCCTGACCCAGGTCTCCGCAGCGACGAAGGCGCTCCAGGCGCTCGCGCTCAACCTGCTCGACGACCACATGGCGCACTGCCTCGTCGACGCCGCCCGCCAGGGCGGGGCCGAGCAGGAGCAGAAGCTCAAGGAGGCCTCCGAGGCCATCGCCCGCCTCGTGAAGTCCTGACCTCCACCCGCGACATCCCAGACCCACAGGAGCACCCCATGAGCGAGACCACCACCTACACCGTCACCGGCATGACCTGCGGCCACTGCGCCGCGTCGGTCACCGAGGAGATCTCCGAGATCACCGGAGTCGAGGGCGTCGACGTCGTCGTCGAGACCGGAGCCGTCACCGTCACCAGCGCCACCCCCCTCGACGAGTCGGCCGTCCGCGCCGCCGTCGAGGAGGCCGGCTACGCGCTGGTCTGAACATCCACGCCACCAGTCCCAGGAGTACGTCCATGAGCACGCCGCTGCGCGTCGTCGCCTTCGTGTCGGCCCTGGCCGCCGCGTTCGCGCTGGCATGGGCAGGCGGCCGCCTCGTCGGCCCGCTCGACACCGAGCCCGTCGCCGCCCACGAGGGCATGAGCGAGGACCACGGCTCCGACGCCGGGTCGCACGGCGACCACTCCTCCGGCGTCGCCGAGGCGACCGGCCTCACCGCGCGTGCCGACGGCTTCACGCTCGCGCTCGCGGACCGTACGCCGGAGGCCGGGCGCACCCGCCTCGACTTCCAGGTGCTCACCTCCAGCGGGCGTCCCCTGCTCGACTACGAGCGCGAGCACGAGAAGGACCTGCACCTGATCGTCGTACGCCGTGACCTGACGGGGTTCCAGCACGTGCACCCGCGGCTCGACCGCAGCACCGGCACCTGGTCGGTCGACGTCCGGCTGACGCCCGGCGTGTGGCGCGTCGTGGCCGACCTCGTGCCCGAGGGCTGGGAGGGCATCACGCTGGCCGACGACGTGTCGGTCGCCGGCGACTTCACGCCCGCCGCGCTGCCCGGCGACGACCGCACCGCCGAGGTCGTCACCGACGCCGGCACCTACACCGTCACCCTCGAGGGCGACACGGCCCCGGGCGCCTCGACCGTCCTCACGACGCGCGTCGAGCTCGACGGTGAGCCCGTCACCGACCTCGAGCCCTACCTCGGCGCCTACGGCCACCTCGTCGCCATGCGTGCGGGCGACCTGGGCTACCTGCACGTCCACCCGGAGGACGGCCCCGCCGGCCCGGGCATCGACTTCGCGACGGCCTTCCCCGAGCCGGCGACGTACCGCCTCTTCCTGGACTTCCAGCACCGCGGTGAGGTGCACACCGCGGCCTTCACCGTCGAGTCCGCCGGCGCGCCGGCGGGTGACGGTCACGACTCCGGACACGACGAGGGAGGCGACCATGGCCACTGAGTCGAGCACCGCACCCCAGCCACTGAGCGACGTCGAGCTGGCGATCACCGGCATGACCTGCGCGTCGTGCGCCAACCGCATCGAGCGCAAGCTCAACAAGCTCGACGGCGTCACGGCGACCGTCAACTACGCGACCGAGAAGGCCAAGGTGTCCTTCCCCGTCAGCGTCTCCACCGACGACCTGCTGAAGACCGTCGAGGCCGCGGGCTACGCCGCCGCGCTGCCGACGCCGCCCGACCAGGTCGCCCCGGCCGAGCCGGAGCGCGACCCGCTGCTGCAGCGCCTGGTCATCAGCGCCGTGCTGAGCGTCCCGGTCGTCGCGATGGCGATGGTCCCGGCCTGGCAGTTCACCTACTGGCAGTGGGCGTCGCTGACGCTCGCCGCCCCCGTCGTCGTGTGGGGCGCGTGGCCCTTCCACCGCGCCGCGTGGACCAACCTGCGCCACGGCGCGACGACGATGGACACCCTCGTCTCGGTCGGCGTGCTGGCCGCCTTCGGCTGGTCGCTGTGGGCGCTCTTCCTCGGCACCGCCGGCGAGCCGGGCATGACCCACCCGTTCCGGATCTCGATCGACCGCACCGACGGCGCGGGCAACATCTACCTCGAGGCCGCCGCCGGTGTGACGACGTTCCTCCTCGCCGGCCGCTGGCTCGAGCACCGGTCCAAGCGGCGCGCGGGCGCTGCGCTGCGGGCGCTGCTGGAGCTCGGCGTGCGCGACGTGGCGGTGCTGCGCGACGACGCTTCCGGTGGGCGCAGCGAGACCCGGATCCCCGTCGACCAGCTGGTCGTGGGCGACCTGTTCGTCGTACGCCCCGGGGAGAAGGTCGCGACCGACGGCGAGGTCGTCGAGGGCAGCTCGGCGGTCGACGCGTCGATGCTGACCGGCGAGTCCGTGCCGGTGGAGGTGACGCCCGGCGACGCCGTCGTGGGCGCAACGGTCAACGCCGGCGGGCGGCTCATAGTCCGCGCCACCCGCGTCGGCGCGGACACCCAGCTCGCGCAGATGGCGCGGCTGGTGGAGGACGCGCAGAACGGCAAGGCCGACGTGCAGCGTCTCGCCGACCGCGTGTCCGGCGTCTTCGTGCCGATCGTGATCGGGCTGTCCGTCGCGACGCTGGGCTTCTGGCTCGGCGCCGGGGAGGGGGCCACGGCCGCCTTCACCGCGGCCGTCGCCGTCCTGATCATCGCCTGCCCGTGCGCCCTCGGCCTGGCCACGCCGACCGCGCTGATGGTCGGCACCGGCCGCGGCGCCCAGCTCGGCATCCTGATCAAGGGCCCCGAGGTACTCGAGTCGACCCGGCGCGTGGACACGATCGTGCTCGACAAGACCGGCACCGTGACCACCGGCGAGATGACCGTCCACGACGTGGTGGTCGCCGAGGGCGAGTCCGTCGACGACGTACGACGTCTCGCCGCCGCGCTCGAGTCGGCGTCCGAGCACCCGATCGGCCGGGCCATCGCCGCCGCCGGCTTGTCCGCCGGCCTGTCTGAGGACGCCGTGGACGTGATGGGGGCCGGGATCCGTCCACCACGTCCTCAGCTACCGGCGGTCGAGGAGTTCGCCAGCCGCGAGGGGCTCGGTGTCCAGGGCGTCGTCGAGGGCCACGCGGTCGTCGTCGGCCGCCCGAGCCTGCTGGCCGACTGGGCGCAGCACCTGCCGCCGTCGCTGGTCGCCGCCGTCGAGCACGCGCAGGGCGAGGGCCGGACCGCGGTCGCCGTCGGCTGGGACGGCCGGGCGCGGGGCGTCATCGTCGTCGGCGACACCGTGAAGCCGACCTCGGCGCAGGCCGTCGCCGGGCTGCGCGACCTCGGGCTCACGCCGATCCTGCTGACCGGTGACAACGGGGCCGCCGCCCGCCACGTCGCCGACCAGGTGGGCATCGAGACGGTCGTCGCCGACGTGCTGCCGGCCGACAAGGTCGCCGAGGTGCAGCGGCTCCAGGCCGCCGGCAAGGTCGTGGCGATGGTCGGCGACGGCGTGAACGACGCCGCCGCCCTCGCCCAGGCCGACCTCGGGCTCTCGATGGGCACCGGCACCGACGTGGCCATCGAGGCCGGCGACCTGACGCTCGTGCGCGGCGACCTGCTCGTCGCCGTCGACGCGATCCGGCTCTCCCGCCGCACGCTCGGCACGATCAAGGGCAACCTGTTCTGGGCCTTCGCCTACAACGTCGCCGCCCTTCCCCTCGCCGCCGCCGGCCTGCTCAACCCGATGCTCGCCGGTGCCGCGATGGCGTTCTCCAGCGTCTTCGTCGTGACCAACAGCCTGCGGCTGCGGGGGTTCCGCTCGGCCATCGGCTGACCCCGCCCACTCGCTGGTCGAGGAAGGCGCCGCCCACTCGCTGGTCGAGGAAGACGCCCTGGCGCCTGTCACGAGACCCGGGTCTCGTGACGGGACTTCGTCCCTCCTCGACCAGCGGCCGGGCCGTGAACACAAGGTGCACAACGGTGACCCGGGGCCGAGGGATGGGGAGTGTGACCGACGACACACTTCCCGACCTAGGAGCACCCATGCACCGGCGCACCCCCCTGGCCACCCTCGCCTGTCTGTCGCTGTTGACGCTCGCCGCGTGCGGCGGCGAGGCCGACCCGGCCGACTACCCGGACGACGACATCACCCTGGTGGTGCCGTTCGCCGCCGGCGGCCCGACCGACACCGTGACCCGCCTGATCGCCGAGCCGATGGCGGAGGAGCTCGGCGCCGAGATCATCGTGCAGAACGTCGAGGGCGCGGGCGGCACGGTCGCGGCGGGCCAGGTCGCCGACGCCGACCCCGACGGCTACGAGGTGCTCATCCACCACATCGGCATGTCGACGGCCCCGGGCCTCTACCCCGACCTGGCCTACGACCCGCTGGAGGACTTCAAGACCGTCGGCCTCGTCACCGACGTGCCGATGACGATCGTCGCGCGCAAGGACTTCGAGCCCGAGACGCTCGACGAGCTCGCGACCTACGTCGAGGAGAACGCCGACACGGTCACCCTCGCCAACGCCGGCGTCGGCGCTGCCTCGCAGCTGTGCGGCCTCCTCATCGAGCAGCAGCTCGGCGTCGACCTCACCGAGGTGCCGTACGACGGCACGGGTCCCGCGCTGACCGACCTCGTCGGCGGCCAGGTCGACTTCATGTGCGACCAGACCACCAACACGGCCGCGCAGATCCAGTCCGGCGACATCAAGGCGTACGCCGTCACCACGCCGGAGCCGATCGAGGCGCTGCCGGACCTCCCGACGACCGCCGACGAGGGCTGGACCGACGTCGAGGTCGGCGTCTGGCACGGGCTCTACGTCCCGTCCGAGACGCCCGACGAGATCGTCGAGAAGCTGACCGCCGCCCTCGAGGTGGCCCTGCAGGACCAGGGGGTCATCGACAAGATGGCCGACCTCGGCACCACGCCGTCCCCGGCCGAGGACGTCACGCCGGACGCCCACACGGCCAAGCTGCAGGAGCAGATCGACCTCTGGACGCCGATCATCGAGGAGTCCGGAGTCACCGGCGGATGAGCACCGACCACACCCTCGCGAACGGCGCCGGCCCCCGCCCGGCGCCGTTCCGGCCGGACCTCTACGCCGGTGCCGCCTTCGTCGTCTTCGGCCTCGCGTTCGCCGTCGGCGGCTCGCGGTACGACGTCGGCTCGGCGCTGCGGATGGGCTCGGGGTACGTCCCGCTGGTGCTCGGCGGCCTGCTGGTCGTGCTCGGGCTGCTCGTGGTCGCGATGGCGTTCCGCGGCGGCGACCCGGCGATCCGCGACGTCGAGCGGGAGCCGATCCCGTGGCGGCGCGGCGGCATGCTCGTCGGGGCGATCGTGTTCTTCGGGCTCTTCGTCGACGGCCTCGGCCTCGGCCCGACGCTCTTCGTGACGACGTTCATCGCCGCCCTGGCCGGTCACGGCACCAGCGTGCGCAAGGCCGCGCTGACGGCCGCGGGCATCACGGCGCTGTGCCTGGTGGTCTTCGTGGCGCTGCTGCAGCTGCGGCTGCCGCTGCTCGGCGACTGGCTGGGGGGCTGACGTGGACGGCATCCTCCTCGGCCTCGAGACCGCGCTCCAGCCGACCAACATCCTGATCTGCCTGCTGGGCGTCACGCTCGGCACCGCGGTCGGCGTGCTGCCCGGCATCGGCCCGACGGCGACGGTGGCGCTGCTGCTGCCGATTACCTTCGAGTTCGACCCGGTGGCGTCGCTGATCATGCTCGCCGGCATCTACTACGGCGCACAGTACGGCGGCTCGACGACGGCCATCCTGCTCAACCTGCCGGGCGAGTCGTCATCGGTGGTGACGGCCCTCGACGGCCACCAGATGGCCCGACAGGGGCGGGCCGGACCGGCCCTCGCGACGGCAGCCCTCGGGTCGTTCTTCGCCGGCACCGTCGGCACCTTCGTGCTCGCCGCGTTCGCCCCACCGCTGGCGCAGCTGGCACTGAAGTTCGGGCCGGCGGACTACTTCGCCATCGTCGTCCTCGGGCTCATCGCGAGCATCGCGCTCGCGAGCGGGTCGGCGGTCAAGGCGCTCGCGATGATCGTGCTGGGCCTGCTGCTCGGCACGATCGGGCAGGACCAGTTCACCGGCGTCCCGCGCTTCACCTTCGGGGTGCGCGAGCTCTACGGCGGCCTCGACTTCGTCTCGCTCGCGGTCGGCCTCTTCGGTGTCGCCGAGATCATCCGCAACCTCGAGTCGCGGCAGTCGTCCTCGATCGTGACGAAGAAGGTCGAGGGCCTCTGGCTGAAGAAGGACGACGTCCGCCGCATCCGCAACCCCGTCCTGCGCGGCACGGCCCTCGGGTCGGTGCTCGGCGTGCTGCCCGGTGGCGGGCACGTGCTGGCCAGCTTCACGTCGTACTCGGTGGAGAAGCGGATCTCGAAGGAGCCGAAGAAGTTCGGCACCGGCGTGATCGAGGGCGTCGCGGCGCCCGAGTCGGCCAACAACGCGGCGGCGCAGACGTCGTTCATCCCGCTGCTGTCGCTCGGCCTGCCGGCGCACCCGGTGATGGCGCTGCTCGTCGGCGCCTTCATCATCCAGGGCATCACCCCGGGCCCCAACGTCATCAACGACGAGCCCGAGCTGGTGTGGGGCCTGATCGCGTCGATGTGGGTCGGCAACCTGCTGCTGGTGGCGCTCAACCTGCCGCTCATCGGCATCTGGGTGAAGATGCTGTCGGTCCCCTACGAGGTGATGTTCCCGGCGATCATCGCCTTCGCCTCGATCGGCTGCTACTCCCTCGGCCTCAACTCGTGGGACGTCTTCGCCATCGCCGTCGCCGGCGTCGTGGGCTACTTCCTCATCCGGTGGGGCTGCGAGGCCGCACCGCTGCTGCTCGGCTTCGTGCTCGGGCCGCTGCTGGAGGAGAACCTGCGCCGCTCGATGATCATCAGCCGGGGCGACCCGTCGGTCTTCCTGACCCGGCCGATCTCCGCGTCGCTGCTGCTGCTCGCCGCGGTGATCATCATCGTCGCGGTGCTGCCGTCCGTACGTCGCAAGCGCGAGGTCGTCTTCCAGGGCGAGGACGACTGACGATCGCCGGGGCGGTGCGTCAGCCACATTCCGCGCATGGCGGAGGTGGCTCACGCACCGCCCCTGCGTGTCGGCGTACGCCGCGCCGACGAGCGGTGCCTGAACCACCTTCCAGATGCCGAGAATGTGGCTGGCGCACCGCTCGAGGACTCAAGCTCATCGCGTGACCCACTTGTACTCCACCTCCGGCCGCCCGCTGCCGCCGTAGCGGAGCGACCGGGCGACGACGCCGACGTCGGCGAGGTGCTCGAGGTAGCGGCGGGCGGTGACGCGCGAGCTCGCCAGCTTCTCCGCGAGCTCGCGGGCCGACAGCACGCTGGGCGGGGTGCGGAGGTGCTCCATCGCCTCGTGCAGCCGCTCGGCGGTCAGCCCCTTGGGCAGGGCGCCGTCGGAGGTCGCGACGCGGAGCGAGCCGAGCATCCGGTCGACCTCGTCCTGCATCACCTGCTCGGGGGCGTCGCCGAGCTGCCGGCGGTAGTCGGCGTACTGCTCGAGCTTGGCGCGGAACATCGGGAACGTGAACGGCTTGATCAGGTAGAGCACGACCCCGTGGGCCACCGCGCGGCGCACCATCTCGGCGTCGCGCGCAGACGTGACCGCGATGACGTCGCACATGGTGCCGCCGGCGCGGAGGTTGCGGAGCAGGCCGAGCCCGTGGCCGTCGGGGAGGTACATGTCGAGCAGCACCAGGTCGACCTCGCGGTCGCCGAGCATGCGGGCGGCCTCGGTGGCGGAGTTCGCCAAGCCGACGACGTCGAAGCCCGCGACGCGGCGGGTGTACTCCGCATGCGCCTCCGCGACGAGCGGCTCGTCCTCGACGACCAGGACCCTGACGCTCACGACGTGACCCCCGTGCTGACCGGCTCGGACACCTGACCGAGTACGACGACGAGCTCGGCGCCACCGAGCTCGGACCGGCCGATCTGCACCCCGCCGCCGAGGCGCCGGGCGACCTGCGAGACCAGCGCCAGCCCGACGCCGTGCGCGCCGCCGGCGTCCACCTTGGTGGTCCAGCCGCGCTCGAGGGCGTGGGCGGCCTCCTCGGGGGTGAGCCCGGGCCCGCTGTCGCCGACGGCGATCCGGGCCTGGTCGGCCGATCCCTCGAGGTGCACCACGATGCGCCGCTCGGCGCTGCCGGCGACGGCCTCGATCGCGTTGTCGACGAGGTTGCCGAGGACGGTGACGAGGTCGCGCGGCGAGCCGACGGCGAACGACGCCGGGAGCTCGCCGGTGACGGTGAGGGAGATGCCCCGCTCCGCGGCCTCCGCCGACTTGCCGAGGAGCAGCGCCGCGACGACCGGGTCGCCGACCGCCCCGACGACGCGGTCGGTGAGCATCTGCGCCACCTTGAGCTCGTCGGTGACGAAGTCGATCGCCTCGTCGGTGCGCCCGATCTCGATGAGGGAGACCACGGTGTGCAGCCGGTTGGCGGCCTCGTGGGTCTGCGCCCGCAGCGACTCGGTGAGCCCGCGGACGGTGTCGAGCTCGCCGGTGACGGCCTGCAGCTCGGTGTGGTCCCGCAGCGTGACCACGGCGCCGACCTCCTTGCCGTCCCAGAAGGCCGCGCTGGAGCTGGCGACCAGGACGTGGTCACCGGTCACGTAGACCTCGTCGGCGCCGCGCTCGCCGGACGCCGCCTCGACAAGCGCCGGCGGCAGGCCGAGGTCGTCGAGCGAGCGGCCGACGACGTCGTCGGGCAGGTGGAGCAGCCGGCGCGCCTCGTCGTTGACGAGCTGGACGCGGCCCTCGAGGTCGATCAGCAGCAGTCCCTCGCGGACGGCGTGCAGCACGGCGCTGTAGTACTCGTACATCCGGGTGATCTCCCGCTCGCCCATGCCGTGGGTCTGGCGTCGCAGCCGCCGCGCGATCAGCCACGCCCCGACGACGCCGACGATGAGCACGACGACCGCGGCGACGACGATGTCGACGAACTCGTCACGCAGCAGGTCGTCGAGCTGGGTCAGCGTGATGCCCACCGAGACCAGCGCCACCACGGGCGCGCCACTGCCGGTGTCGGAGGCGGAGGCACGCCCGAAGACCGGCACGATCGCCCGGATCGACGGGCCGAGCGTGCCGACGTACTCCTCGGTGAAGACGTTGCCGTTGATCGCGGTGGCGATGTTGCCGATGAAGGGCTGGCCGAGCAGCTCGGGGTTCGGGTGCGACCAGCGGGTGCGGTCGGTGGCCATCACGACGACGAAGTCGACGCCGGTGTCGACGCGCACCGCCTCGGCGTAGGGCTGGAGCAGGTCCGCGGGGTCGCCGGTGCGGATCGCCTCGTGGACCAGCGGCGCGCGGGCGACGGCCTGCGCGATCGAGACCGCCTCGTCGCGGGCGCCCGCCCGGATGTCCGAGCGGGCGTCGTACGTCGCGAGGGCGAGGGCGGTGACGACCAGCACCAGCACCACGATCAGCTGGAGGACCAGCACCTGGCGCGCGACGGAGCGTTCCCGCCGGGAGCGCTTCAGCATCGGCACATCCTAGGGTGCTGCACGCAGGTCGTCACCGCGCTCGTCAGGGCTCGACCCCGATGCCGGGGGTCCGCGACCAGGCCCGCTCCTGGGCGGCGCTCATCGTCGGCCAGCGGTGGCCACCGGGGCGCGCCTCGACCCGGCTGTCGTACGACGCCGGCTCGAACGACGGGTCGACGAAGCAGCCGGAGCCGTAGGTCGCGTCGAACCCGCCGCACGCGGCCGAGACCCCGGCGGGCGTGGGCTTCACGCCGATGTCGACCCACGTGTCCAGCGCGTCCAGCACCGCGGCGTACCCGCTGTTGCTCAGCGAGCTGTGCTCGGACTCGCGGCTGAAGACCTGCACGAGCATGTCGGCGGTGCCGGCGCCCTCGCGCGTCGCCCGGTAGGCCGACTCGTGCTCGACGAAGGCGGTCGGGTCGTCGATCGCGTGGAGGGTGACGGTGGGGATGGTCACCGCGCCGGTGAGGTCGCTGTCCCAGGTGAGGTCGCGCTTCGCGTCCGGGTCGGCGGAGAACCGCTCGACGCCCTGGTTGAGCGCCTTGTCGTCGTGGCTGCCGGAGTAGTGGACGCCCCGGTTGCTGAAGGGGTTCCGTCCGTCGAGGCGGTGGTGGACGATGTCGCGGAAGGTGAAGGTGGCGAAGCGCAGGTGCGACTCGAGCGTCCGCTCGGGCACCTGGGTCACCGCGAGGATGTCGTCGAGGTTGCGCTGCTGCAGCGCGGTGCGGTCGGCCGGCGCCGACTGGTAGCCGGTGCACTCCTGGAGCCGCGAGCGCAGCCCGGCGGACGTCATCGTCGAGTCCTCGCGGAGCCCCATCCAGAGCGGGTACTGCGGCTCGGTCGGGCGCGGGTGGTTGCCGCAGTAGTACTGGTAGACCACGCGCAGGTCGACGCGGTAGTCGTAGCCGCGGGACGCGCCGGCCAGCACGCCGTTGGTCAGCAGCACGCCGTCGTACGACGTCGGGTGCACCTCGACGAGCTTGGCGGCGACGTCGCCGCCCCACGACTGCCCGTGGGCGAGCGTCGTGCCGGGCACGCCGAAGGTGTCCTCGAAGACCTGCCGGGCGCTCTCGGTGTCGGCCACAGCCATCCGGGTGCCGTAGCCGCCGCGGCGGTAGGACGAGCCGACCCAGGCGTAGCCCTCGCGGGCCATCACCGCCCAGCGGTCGAGGTCCTCGACGCTGCGGGCCGGGTCGGACGCGTCGCCGAGGTCGGGACCGCCGTGGGCGTGGACGACGAGGTCGCCGTTCCAGTCGTGCGGGACGGCGATGGCGTACCAGGCGCCGTTGTCGTCCTGGCCGGTCCAGCAGTCGGCGACGTCGGCGACCCCTGCCGGGCAGGCGGACGGCGTCGGGCCGGTGGCGGCCGTGGCGGGGACGGGGGCGAGCAGGGCGCCGGCCAGCAGGGCCGAGCCGGCCGCGGTGGTGGCCCGGGCGAGGGCGGATCGATGGGGCATGACGAGCCTCCGGGGTGGGGGGCGGACGACCGAGTGCGTCCGGTCCCCTGACGCTAGGAGCGTGTGACGTGCGTCTCACCGTTGTGTTCGTAGTGTTTGCCACATGGGACTCAAGGACCTCGTCACCCGCGACCGCTCCGACCCGACCACGAGGTCGGCCCTCGAGGCGGCGCGCGCCCCGCAGCACGACCCCGGGGCCATCGACCGGCTGGTCACCATGCTGCTCGACGTCGGCCTCGACGGGCGCGGCCCGCTCGACTCCGTCCGGGAGGTCGCCGACGAGGCGCTGCGCAAGGCCGGCGGCGACCGCGAGAAGGCGATCGCCGCACTGGCCCGCCGGGCCACGCTCGGCGGCGCCGCCGGCGGGTTCGTCACCGGTCTCGGCGGCTACGTCACCATGCCGGTCGCGCTGCCGGTCAACGTCGCGGAGTTCTACCTCCAGGCCACGAGGATGGTCGGCGCCGTCGCGGTGCTGCGCGGGTACGACGTCGACGACCCGCAGGTCCGCAGCGCGATCCTGCTGACGCTGGTCGGCGCCGAGGCCGACGAGGTGCTCAAGAAGGTCGGCATGTCGAGCGTCACCGGTCGCGCGACGACGTTCGCCCTCGGCGGCCTGCCGCCCGCGGCCCTGATGATGGTCAACAAGGCCGTCGGCTTCCGCCTCATGCGCGGGGTCTCCGAGAAGGGGCTCGCCGGCCTCGGCCGCGGGATCCCCCTCGCCGGCGGACTCATCGGTGGCGGGCTCGACGGCTACATGATGAAGAAGATCGCCGACCACGCGATGAAGGAGCTCCCGAAGGCCCCGTGATCGCCAGCCACGTCACGACCCCGAGCGCGGCGAGGACGTAGGCGTTTCCCGGGACGTGTTCCCACCGGAGCCAGTCGAGCTCCCTGCCGTTGCCCCACGGCAACCACAGCATCGGCCGGGCGACGAACACCGCCGTCCAGATCAGCGCAACGACCCTGTTGCGCTGCCACAGTGCCAGCGCCACCGGCACGGACCAGACCCAGTGGTGCGACCACGACACCGGCGAGACGAGCAGCATCGCCAGCGCTCCGAGGCAGGCGGCGATCACGCGGTCCCCGCGGTGCCACCACTGCGTCGCGACCAGCAGGACGCCCGCCGCGAGCGGGACGGCGACGGCCAGCCACAGGGCGGTCGGCGGCGGCTCGCCGAGGAGCCGGGTCAGCGCGCCGGACACCGACTGGTTGTGGGCGAGGGCCGGCGGGCCGACGCGGCCGGGGTCGAGCAGCCCGTCGGTCCAGTACCACGCCGCGCCCGGGAAGGCGAGCACCCCGACCGCGACGGTGACCGCGAACGCTGCGACGGCGCGGGCGGCGGCGGCCCGCTGCCCGACCACCAGCAGGAGCACGACGATCACCAGCGGCGTCAGCTTCACCCCGGCGGCGACGCCGACGAGGACCCCCGACCATCGGCGCTCCGGGCGCAGCACGTCGACGAGGACGAGGAGCATCAGGATCGCGTTGACCTGCCCGAAGGCGTAGTTCTGCCACACCGGCTCCAAGGCGAGCGCCGCGAGCGACGCGGCGGGCACCCACACCCACGGGACGGGATGTCCGAGCTCACGCCGCACGAGGACGACGACCACTGCCAGGCAGCCCGCGGAGAGACCCGTCCACAGCCCGGCAGCAGCCCAGCCCGGCAGCAGCGCCACGGGCACCATCAGCAGCGCCGCGAAGGGCGGGTAGGTCAGCGGGTAGCCGGTGACCGGGTCGTCGTACCGGTAGGCCGGCCACTGGTCGAGCACCGAACGACCGGCGTACCGGTAGACGTGCAGGTCCGGGAACCCGCCGGCCAGGACGCCCACGACCGCCGCCACGACGACGACCGCCGCGACGGAGGCCACGAGTTGTCTCCCGGGCGGCGACGCCACCGCCTCAGGCTATCCGCCGCGCTCGCTGGTCGACCGGGTGCCATGACATCGGCGTACGACGTCATGGCAGGCGGCTGCCAGCACGACCACCCGCCATGACGTCCTCCGCCGGTCAGCCGGCGATCTTCTTCCGGATCGCGTCGGCCTCCTGCTGCACGGTGTCGGCGTCGACGAGGTCGCCGGCCTGCTCGGTGAGCACGTCGACCCACTGGTCGAGGACCTCCTCCGCGTAGCCGCTGGCGTAGAGCTCCTCGGTCAGGTCGGCCTTCGCCTGCTCGACGAGGTCGGCCCACTCCTCCACCGCGGTGAAGCGCTCGACGAGGACGTTCTCGCGTCCGCCCGGACCGCCCATCCCGCCTCCCGGCCTGCCAGCGGGTCCACCCTCGGGCCGATCGGTCGGCATCCCGGACGGCATCTCCGAAGGCAGGTCGGTGGGCATGTCCGTCGGCATGCCCTCGGGTCGCTCGGGCCGCTCGCCGTCCCCGCCGGGGAAGCCGCCACCACCGGGTGACCCGCCGAAGGCGAGGTTGTGGTCCCACGCCACGACGGTGAAGGAGTCGGACTCGGCGTCCCAGCGCAGGTACGAGTTGTTGCCGGGCCCGTCGATGTCGTCGAAGTTGTCGACGACCTCCTCGAAGGCGAGGTAGCGGGCGAACGCCTGCACGTCGAGCCGCCCCGGCAGCCCGGCCTCGAAGTCCTCGTCGCTGCTGTTGTTGAGGAAGTCCAGCAGGTCGATGAGCGGCGTCAGGTCGTCGTCGCCGGTCTCCTGGTCGAAGACGTCGGTGTAGGAGTCGGGGTCGTCACCGCGCCACGACCAGTCCCCCTCGGCCTCGGACTTGTAGAGCAGGCCGTCGGTGGAGAAGTTCTCGGCCTCCCACTCCTCGTCGAGGTTCTGCACGACCAGCCGCAGCCGGGCGTCCGCGCCGTTGACGCTGAACGACGACGCGACCGCGTGCTCGCTCGTGAGACCGGCTTCGGCGAGCAGGTCGAGCGCGACCGCCTCGTTGAGCGCGGTCTCCGAGCTGTTCGAGCGCACGATGAGCTCGCTCCACCCGTCGATCGACTGGCCGTCGACGAACTTGTCGAGCCGGACCAGCCACGGCAGGTCGGTGGGGTCGGAGTCGTCGCTGACGCTGCGCAGCGACGAGTTGCCCTTGAGCCGGAGGCCCGCGCGCTCGAAGACCTCCCCGTCGATCGTGACGGTCGCCTCGAGCCACTCCTTCTCACCCGAGTCCTGGTAGGTGTCGACCATCGCGGCGACCGCGGCGTCGTCCACCTCCACCTCGATCTCGTGCACCTCGGTCGCGTCCCAGACGCCCGTGCCGTCGGCGACCTCGCGCGTGGCCGTGGTCGCGGCGGCCCGCTCCTCGGTGTCGTGGAACGCGCAGCCGCCGAGGGCGAGGGACGCGGCGACGGCGACGGCCGCCAGCCGGCGCCGTACGGGGTGCTTCATGCGAGGGCTCCTTGGTGGAGGGTGAGGTGGCCTGCCAGGTGCCGGCTGGTCACGCGGTGCCAGCGGTTGCCGGGGAGGTCGGGGGTGAGCAGCGCCAGCCCGGTGCCGTACTTGCTGATCCGGACCGGCCGGTGGCCGAGCTCCCACAGCCGCCGGTCGAGCGGGCCCGGTCGCGGGCTGCCGGACTTGGTCTCGACGACCAGCACGTCGCCGAGCTCGGCGGTGCCGTGCCCCGACACCCAGCGCAGGTCGCGGTCGACGGTGGCGCGGCCGGCGCCATCGGGGAGGAGCAGCGTCGTACGCCGGTAGCCGGTGTGCAGCGTCGCGACGAGGCCCGACGGGTCGACGCCGTGGACGCGTGCGGCGCCGAGCCGGTCGCGCACCCACGCGTCGGCGTCGCCGGAGACGTCGTGCCCGTCGTGCGGCAGCCGCTCCTTGACGGTCGTGCCGCGCAGGCCGCGCGTCTTCACCTCGAGCCACCGCTCGCCGGTGTCGGTGTACACCCGGGTGCGGACCTTCCAGCGACGTCGCCGCCGGGTCGCCGCGCCGGTCCAGCTGTCGAGGTCGACGGTGTCGAGGTACGTCGACTCGTAGCGCGAGGTGCGGCGGCCGTCGACCTCCAGCACGCGCAATCCAGCGATGCCCGTGACCACTGCGTCGAGCTCGCCCGCCGGGACGACGTACTTGCGGTCGGTGCGGGTCAGCAGCTGCGCGACGTCGTTGAGCTCGTCGAGGGAGACGGCGGGGAGGCGGTCGACGGCGCTGGTCCGGAGGCTCACCGGGTGACCGCCGCGACCTCGTGGCGCTCGGCCGCCGGGACGGCCGGGCGGGGTGCGGCGGCGTAGTGCACCTCCACTGTCGTGGTGTCGTTGACGAGGTCCACGCGGATGGGCGTGACGCGGGTGACCCGGGCGTCGAGGAGCATCTCGAGGCGGGCGACGAGGTCGCGCTCGTCGGTGACGGCGCTGTCCAGCACGACGACCTGCCGCAGCCCGGTGGCGTGCAGCAGCCGGCTGTCGGCGAGCGCGAGGACGAGGACCAGCCCGGTCATCAGGGAGACGGAGAGCGCGACGTCGCCGGTGCCGAGGCCGCCGAGCAGGCCGATGGCGAGGGCGGCGAAGTAGTAGGCGATCTCGTGCTGGCCGAGCTCGTCGGAGCGCAGCCGGATGATCGACAGGACCCCGAAGAGCCCGAGGCCGAGCCCGACCGTCGCGGCGCTGCTGGCCAGGACGATCGTCACCGCGAGCACGCCGACGTTGACCGCGACGAACGCGGTGACCAGGTCGGCGCGGCGGTGGCGCGGGTAGTAGACGGCCAGGGCGAGCACCAGCACGGCGACGAGGTCGACGGCGGCGAGCAGGTAGGTGGGGTTCATGGAAGAGGACGTTCGCCCGCCCACCTGTCCGCCACCTGTGCCGCGCCGATGAGTTTCCCGTCGGTCGAGGAAGGCGCGCAGCGCCTGTCACGAGACCAGGTGCGCCCTGCGACAATCGACCCTCGTGGACGGACCCCTGCCCCTCGTGCTGCTCGTCGCCTCGCTGCTCTTCGCAGCGGTGGTGCTGGTCTACGTCGTGCTCGACCGCACGCCAGACTGGGGACTGCTGGGCTTCGCCGCCGTCATCGAGGCACTCACCCTCGTCCTGCTGGTCGTCGCGGCGTTCCAGGTCGGCGACGTCGACCTGCACGGTGGCGGCCTCGTCACGCTGTTCGGCTACCTGATCGCGGGGCTCGTCCTGCTGCCGATCGGCTTCGTGTGGTCGCTCGCGGAGCGCAGCCGCGGCGCCACGGCGGTGCTGATGGTCGCGGGGCTGGCGCAGGCCTTCGTCGTCGTACGCGTCCTGCAGGTGTGGCCGTGATGAGCCGCGCCGCCACCTCCACCTCCTCGGGCCTCGGCCGCGCCCTCGTCGCGGTGTACGGCGTCTTCGCGCTCGCCGCGACCGCGCGCTCGCTCGTGCAGCTGGCCACCAAGGCGGGCGAGGCGCCACTGGCGTACGCCCTCTCGGCCGTCGCCGCGCTGGTCTACGTCGCCGCCACCCTCGGCCTCGCCGAGGTCGGCCCCAACCCGCGCCGGCTGGCCTGGGCGGCCGTCGGCTTCGAGCTCGTCGGCGTGCTCACCGTCGGCACGCTGACCGTGCTCGACCCCGAGCTGTTCCCCGACGCGACCGTGTGGTCCGACTACGGCGCCGGCTACGGGTGGCTGCCGTTGGTGCTGCCGTTCGTGGGCATCGCGTGGCTCTGGCACACGCGGGCGCGCGACTGAGCCATCACCAGGTGCGGACCCACACACAGTGCTCCGAGGCGCGCAGCTCCTCGACGGCCTCGGCGGACAGGGGCTTCGACGCGTCGGTGACGACGTAGCCGAGGTGGTCCCTGGTCGAGAGGTGCTGGCCGATGACGTTGTCGCCGGCCTCGGCGAACACCGCGTTGAGCTTGGCGAGGACGCCGGGGACGTTGTGGTGGAGGAAGCCCAGCCGGTGCTCGCCCTCGAGCGTCGGCGTGAGGACCTGCGGCAGGTTGACCGACAGCGCCGTGCTGCCTTGCAGCGCGAACCCGGCGAGCTTCTCCGCGACGAACCGCCCGATCTCCTCCTGGGCCTCCTGCGTCGACCCGCCGACGTGGGGGGTGAGGATGACGTTGTCGAGGCCGCGCAGCACGGACTCGAACGCGTCGCCCTGGGCCTTCGGCTCGACCGGGAACACGTCGACCGCCGCGCCCGCGATGTGCCCGGACAGGACGTGGCTGCGCAGCGAGTCGTAGTCGACGACCATGCCGCGCGAGGCGTTGATGAACAGGGCGCGCGGCTTCATCGCCGCGAACTCGGCGGCGCCGAAGAGGCCGGCGTTGCCGGGTCGGCCGTCGACGTGGAGGCTCACCACGTCGGCGGTCTCGAGCAGCTCGCCGAGCGACGCCATGCGGCGGGCGTTGCCGTGGGCGGGACGGTCCGCCTTGTCGTAGAAGACGACCCGCATCCCGAGCGCCTCGGCGACGTTGGACAGCTGGGTGCCGATGTTGCCGTAGCCGACGATCCCGATCGTCCGGCCGCGCACCTCGTGGCTCCCCCGCGCCGACTTGTCCCACACGCCGTCGTGCATCCGCTGGGTCTTCTCCGGCAGGCGCCGGGCGAGCGCGATGATCTCGCCGATCACGAGCTCGACCACGCTCCGCGTGTTGGAGTACGGCGCGTTGAACACGCCGACGCCCCGCTCGGCGGCCGCGGTCAGGTCGACCTGGTTCGTGCCGATGCAGAAGCAGCCGATCGCCTCGAGGCCGGGAGCCGACTCCAGGACCTTCTCGGTCACCGTCGTGTTGGACCGGATTCCGAGCAGCTGCACGCCGTCGAGCGACGCGATCAGCTCGTCCTCGGGCAGCGCGCCGGAGCGCAGCTCCACCTCGTAGCCGCGGGACCGCAGGAGGTCCACGGCGGTCGGGTGGATGTTCTCCAGGACCAAAGCCTTCATGGCCGCAACGTTATGGCAGCGCGGGAGGCTCGCCGGCCCCGGTCCAGCATGGCGTCGGGCGCAGCTCGTCCCGGCCGGATGGGCTACGCGCTTCGGCTGCGAGGACAGTGGCCCGACGTTTTCGGGGGTTCCGTCGGACCACCGCCGGAGAGAACTACACCAAGCGCCCCTGAGCGCGCGATGAAGGATTCACCACGCGCAGCCTGAGAGTTTCGGTCGGTGCGTTTCCGTGCCCTGGGAACGTCGGATCGGCTCCCCGGTCAGCCGCCCCCCACCTCTCCGACCTCCTTCTCAGAGCCGACCGACGCGTCGACGTGGACGGCGATGCCGTTGGGGATGACGCCGTGCAGGCGCTCGAGCAGGTCGGCGTACGACGGCAGGTCACCCGTGTGCCGGACGTTGATCCGGACGTCCGTGGGGGACGTGATCTCGACGCTGGTGACGGCGGCGTCGGGGGTCGAGGCGAGCCACTGCGCGGCCGTGCTCCGCACCTCGGCGCTGTAACGGTCGGCCGCGTAGACGGCGGCCGTGTTCGCGCCGAGCGGTACGGCGATCACGACGGCGAGGCCGGCGATGACGAGGCCCGGGCGGCGGCGTGCGCGGCGCTCGACCAGCGGGTCGAGCGCGGCGAACGTGAGGAGGCCGGCGGCGACCATCGCAATCAGGTTGGAGAAGAAGAGCAGGAAGGCGCCGGCGGCGAGGCCGGGGGCACCCTGGCCGAGACAGACGCCGACGACGGCGAGGGGTGGGACGAGGGAGATCGCGATCGCGACGCCGGGGAGGACCGCGGCGACGTCGCGGCGGCACAGCGCGATGGCGCCTGCGAAGCCGGTGGCGATCGCGGCGACGAGGTCCGCGAGCCCCGGGGACGTGCGGCTGGCGATCTGGCTGTCGTTGAGCAGGTCGATGTCCTGCGGCACGACGAGCGAGAACACGATGCCGATGACCACCACGGTGACGGCCCCGAGGGTCACGTAGACGAGCGAGCCGTTGCGGCGGCCGAGCGCGAGGCCGAGCGCGATCCCCATGATCGGCGTGGACAGCGGGGCGATGATCATCGCGCCGATGACGGTGGCGGTGGAGTCCGTGATGACGCCGGCGCTCGCGATGACCGCGGAGAGCACGAGCATCGCCCAGAACGCCGACTGCTTGCCCCGGGCGTCCCCAGACCGGAGGTTCAGGTCGTCGTCGAGCTCGTCAGCGGTACGGCGCTGGGTGTCGGGGAGCAGTCGATCTCGCAGGGTGTCGAACATGCCTGAGTATGGCGCCGCTGCGCCCTCCCCAGAAGGCCGAGAATCTGCTCAGGAGTTGGTGCGGCGCTGGCCCAGTCGGAAGCCCACGCCCGCCGCGATGACCATCAGCCCACAGGCCACGGCCACGGAGCCGGCCAGCTGCCATCGCGACACGATCAGCGCCGACCCGTTGCTCATGGGGTCGCTCCAGCTCATCTGCCAGTCGGAGTCGGCGCTGCCGGGCGAGTAGGCGAACCAACCGAAGTCGTCCGGCCCAGCCTGGGCGGACAGCGCGACCGCGAGGCCGCCGCACACCAGGACGAGGCCGACGACCCACCAGAGATGACGAAGCACGGCTCGATTGTCGCGGACGAGGCGGGTCCCGCGCCATTTGTACCCTTGCGGGTACGTAACGATACGGGTACGTTGCCCGACATGGATGCTGTATTGCACGCCCTGGCGGACGAGAGCCGGCGCACGGTCCTCGGCATGCTTCGCGACCACTCGGCGAGTGCAGGCGAGCTGGCCGCCGCCCTCCCCATCGCTCGTCCGGGCGTGTCCCGGCACCTCCGGGTGTTGCGGGAGGCGGGCCTGGTCGACGTACGCCAGGAGGCGCAGCGCCGCATCTACAGCCTCCGCCCGGAGGCGCTCATCGAGGTCGACGAGTGGCTGGCGGCGTACCGCACGCTCTGGGAGAACCGGCTCGACGCCCTCCACACCGAGATCGCACGAGGAAAGAAGGAGCGACGATGACCACCATCGCGACCATGCGAGCACTCGACGAGACCCGTGGGGCAGTCCGGGTCGAGGACGTCTACGACACCGACATCGACGACCTCTGGCAGGCCTGTACGACGCCGGAGCGGATGGCCCGCTGGATCGCCCGGGTTGAGGGCGACCTGCAGGTCGGCGGCACGATCCAGCTGGTCTTCACGAGCAGCTGGACCGGTCCGGCACGCGTCGAGGTGTGCGACCCGCCCCGCCACCTGCTGCTGACGACCGAGCCGGGCACAGAGGACGAGGGGCAGATCGAGGCATGGCTGACCGAAGAGGGCTCCAAGGCCCGCCTGGTGGTCGAGGAGCGCGGCCTGCCGCTGGACCACCTGCCGTTCCACGCATCCGGCTGGCGGGCACACCTCGAGGACCTCGGCCGGTCACTGGAGGTCGACGGCCCGGTGCACCCGGAGGGCTGGAGCTCCGAGGCCGGCGCGCCACGGTGGAGGGGTCGCTGGGAGGAGCTCACGCCCGTCTACCAGCGGATGGAGATCGGGTGACGTCGAGCCTGGTCAGGCTCAGCCGGACGACTGTCGATGCGCCTGATGCGATGACCCCTCGATGAGGTCGAGATCGCGTACGCAGAACTGATGGTGCTCGAACTCCTCGCCGAGCACGGTGCCCAGGCAGCGCCGCACAGATCGTCCGCGTGCGTACGGCGGCCACATGTCGTTGCTGGGGATCGGCGCCGGCGCTTGGAGCTGCTCGGGGGTGACGGAGTCCAGCCAACGCTCCAGCTCGGCGGCCTGTTCGTCCCTGATCGCCAGCACCTCGTCGAGGGTCGGGTCCGCGGACGGGTCGAGCCCCTAGGCCTCGCGATCGGGCACGGACTCGATGCCGAGACCCATCGGGGTGAACAGGTCGGTCGATCCCAGGCAGGAGCGCCGAAACCACGAGTCATGGACGAAGACGAGGTGCCGGAGCGTCTGCACAGCCGACCACTCGTCGTTCACGCTCTCGTGCTCGATGCCGGGCGACCGCCGCATCCGCGCCACGGTCGCCGACCAGTCGGTGCGCAGCTGCCGCCATCCTCGGCGCAGATCGGTCCGATCGTCCGAGCGGATCAACCGACGGACCGGATGACGCCGGTCGAGCTCGGCCTCAACATACTGCGTGACTTCGACGCCGTTCACGACGAGGTTGGTCACCAGCCCGTCGATCACGGCGTCCTGCATGACCACGCCGATCAGGCGGGTGTTCGTCAGGTTGCACTCGCGGAACTCCGCGCCCTCCATGTCCTCGTCCACGTACCGCCTCATGGCCGGACAGGCTATGCCGGGTCACCGACATGCGGACGCCGTTGGAGGCGGAATCCGCGGGTCGCGTAAAGGGTCGATGCCCTGAGCGGTGGGGTGCTTCTTCCTGTCACTTCGAGGGTCGCAGGGCAAAACTGCCCGGATAGTCATCGAGGACCCGTTTGGGATCCACCGCGTGGAGGGCCTCAATCTCCCGTCTCAGATCACGCGAAAGCTGCACCAAAGCGCCCTTCAGGCGCTCGTCGTCTGCACGTTCGCTCAGTTCCAGGAATCCGTTGCAAGCACGGCTCATCTCGCGAATAGGGGTAAGGAACCTTGAGCGCGGCCTGAGTGCGAGGCGGGTGTCACGCACGAGTGACCGAGTGTGATGAACGGAGTCCACGACACGTCCAACCTCGCCTTCAGCCCAAACCCAATCGTCACCAACCAGGAACGCACGTTTAGCCGCTAGGTCAAGGACGAGGTTGTTGATGGCCTTCTCTTCGACGAGCCGCGCGTCGCGTCTCCTAGTCAAGCGGTCGGTCGCGAGTGCAACGGCCGCTCCGAGGAATGTGCTCAGGACCATGGTCACGAATTCCATGCCCTCATACTGGCCGAGCCCGCGCGGAAGCAGGCATCGACACGGTCGCAACCCTTCAGGCATAGCGGGTGCCTATCCCGGACGCGGCAGGTTCGGAGGCGCACTCACGCGGCTACTAGACGATTCCGGTAGGACCGGCGTCTGGCCAGACTCGGTTCAGGTGATCGGCGGGCAGCTCTCCATGCGGCTGCCCACCGGCTGCTTTGGTGTGGCTCTCTTGCGGTCTGCGGCCCGCCGGTCACCGTGACGAGGCGTGGCTCAAGAAGGGACTGCCCTGCTCGTAGTAGCAATGCCCACCTCGCCGTCCACATCGGATCGAACAGGCGGGAGCAGCACATGCAGCACGTGATCATCGGGGTCGATCCCCACAAGCTGTCGGCCACGATCGAGGTCGTCGACCAGCACGAGGAGCTCCTCGGCTCGGGCCGGTTCACCACCGACCGTGCCGGCTACGCGGCCATGCGCAAGTACGCGTCGGCCTGGGCAGACCGGGTGTGGGCGGTCGAGGGAAGCAACGGTGCCGGCCGCCCGCTCGCGCAACGACTGCTCGAGGACGGCGAGCAGGTGGTCGACGTCCCTGCGAAGCTCGCCGCCCGGGCCCGGCTCTTCGACACCGGCCACAACCGCAAGACCGACGCCCACGACGCCCATGCAGTCGCGGCCGTCGCCGTACGCACCAAGAACCTGCGGGTACTGAAGCTCGACGGCGAGCTCGAGGCACTTCGGATGCTCACCGACCGCCGCGAAGCACTCACCCGGCGACGGGTCCAGACCATCGACCGACTCCAGGCGTTGCTCGCAGAACTCCTGCCAGGACAGGCGAAACGCGACCTCACCACCGCTCAGGCCAAGGCCATGCTCGCCTCGGTCCGTCCCCGCGACATCGCCGGCAAGACCCGACGACGGATCGCCGCCGAAGAGCTTGCCGAGCTGATCGCGGTCGAGACAAAGATCAGGAAGTCCACCGCCGAACTCAAGGCCATCGTGCTGGCCCGCGGCTCACGGCTGATGGACATCCATGGCGTCGGTCCCGTCGTCGCCGCCCGGGTGCTGGCCGACGTCGGGGACGTGACCCGGTTCGCTGACCGAAACCGGTTCGCGTCCTGGACCGGCACCGCACCACTCGACGCATCGTCTGGTGAGCAGAACCGGCACCGTCTCTCACGGGCCGGGAACCGGCGGATGAACCACATGATCCACATCGCCGCGATCAGCCAGATCCGCCTCGACACCGACGGCCGTGCCTACTACCGACGGAAGTTGGCCGAGGGCAAAAAGCCTCTCGAGGCCATCCGATGTCTCAAGCGCAGGATCTCCGACGCGATCTATCGCCAGCTCGTGGAGGACGCCCAACGCGCGGCCATCGACGCCGTTGGCACGGGTCCGGGAGGGCACTGCAGGGCGTCTCAAGAATCCAGCGCGGTCGACCTTCCCCTGCTCATCGACACTTCGGATCAGCCACTTCCCGGACCCGCAGGGAAGACGCTACGCCGGACCGGTTGACAACAGAAGGGAGCCGCAATGTCGCGCCCCGGACGGTACGCGGCGCAATGACTGTGAGGATCGCCAACGCAGCCTGATGGTGCTGGGCTGTGGGTTGGTGATCGCGAGTGTGACCCCCGGAATGACTGGCTTCGTGCCTTGCTGCGACCTGTCCGCTTGCGGTTGCTGACCCCGGCCCGGTTGGAGGAGCTGGCCTGATCAGGAGCCTGACCACCCGGCGTTAACGGCGCCTGGCGTGTCTCATCACAGTCCTGCCGAGCCTCCATCCCGGACCGGAACCACGTCCCGTCCGGCGAAGGAGAGAACGCATGAACAGTCTGACCGATCTACGCGAGGTGGTCGATGTCGTCATCGGCGTCGACACCCACGTCCACACCCACTCCGCAGCCGTGGTCGACACCGCCACCGGCGGCGTCCTCGACGAGATCACCGTCGACGCCACACCCCAGGGCTATGCAGAACTGGTGGAGTTCGCCAACAACCACGCGGTCTTGCGCGCGTGGGCAATCGAAGGTACCGGTGGCCACGGCGCCGGCCTGAGCCGGCACCTACTGGAGTCCTCGGAGATCGTCATTGAGCTGGACCGCCCGAAGCGGGCCGCGCGTCGCAACGGCGCGAAGTCCGACCCGCTCGACGCGATCCGCGCGGCACGGGAAGTGATGTCCCGATCGCGGTTGGGAACCCCCCGCACCGGCCTGTCGGTGCTCCTGGCCGCGCGCCGTTCCGCGATCAACGCCTCCACGGAGGCCCAGCAGCAGGTCTTCAGCCTGGTTATCGCTGCACCCGAACCGATCCGGGCCAGGTTCCGCGGCCAGAAGCTCGCCGCGATGCTCAACACCGCCGCGGCCCTGCGCCTGCGCTCGTCGTGGGATGTGGAAACGACCAGCACGGTCGTGGCGCTGCGGACCCTGGCCCGCCGCGCGCACGCGATGCTGAAAGAGGCACGCGAGCTGCAGAAGCAGATCGTGGCCATCATCCGTAGCTGGCGTCCTGACCTGCTCGAGGAGTTCGGGGTCGGACCGATCGTCGCCGCGACGGTGCTGTGCGCCTGGTCCCACCCCGGCCGCATCCACTCCGAGGCCGCTTTCGCGATGCTCGCCGGCGTGGCACCCATCCCAGCCAACAGCGGCCAGGTCACCACGCGGTACCGGCTCAACCGTTACGGCGACCGCCAGCTCAACAATGCACTCCACACCGTGGTGCAGAGCCGGATCCAGTACCAGCAAGCCACCCGCGACTACGTCGCCCGCCGCACCGCTGAAGGCAAGACCGGTCGGGAGATCAAACGCTGCCTGGCAGGCTACGTCGCCCGAGACCTCTACCGCCTACTCGAAAACGGCCCGCCGCGGCTTGACGAAGCATAGGAGCGTCGCAATGTCACCGATGCGTGCGGCAGCTCCAAGCGCAGACCCCGAGGGATTGAGCCGCGCAGTCGCCTTCTGCGCGCCTGTCAGGCGGATGTGTATTTGCGAAGCACTTGAAGCATCTGCCGTATCCGACTGACGGTCTGATCGGGAATGGGGTCGGGATTGAAGTGGACGAGATCGTTCCGAACCACTCGTAGTTCTGAAAGACGGACTGCGAACGTGACGCGATCGAGCGGCCACCCCAGAGACTGCCAGTGGGCAGCGTTTTGCAGCAGTCGTTCGTAGTCGCCCATCGTCAGGTCATCGTAGGACTGGAGGTCTCTGTCTCCGGTTTCGTCACACGTGGCGCAGACCTCGGTCATCGTAAAGTTGTCGCTGACTATCTGACGTAGGAGACGGTCCAACTCCCCAATCAAGAAGAACGGCGTCGCCAACTCTCCGTAGGCGCGCACAACGTCGGCGGTCGTCACGATCCCAGTAATCAGATTCGTGCTGTCCTTCACGAAGATAAAGTCGTCTGATTCCAAGAGGGGAAGGACGTCGATCAATTCGGTGTCGAACGGCCTCGTCGAAGCTTCAACGATCGCCCCAGACAAACCTCCGGTCGGATTTGCGTGGCGCTCTCGAGCGATGGACTGCCAAGTGACGGCCCGCGGAACTGATCTCGGACCCGTCATGACAGCCAGCTGCGAGTAATCGTTAAGAAGCATCCGCGTGATCGCTTCCTCGTACGAAGCCTGCGGCGTGATCGATTCAACCCCAAGATTCGCAGATGGAATATTGCCGAGCGTGAGCCCGACGTCGCCGTCGGCGGGGAGGCCCTCGTTCGCGGTCTGACTGCCGGGCTGCGGGTCGCTCTCCTCGATCTGGCGTTCCACGATCGAGACCTCAGAATCGATGCCTGTCTTGAGGAAATTTGGTTCGGTGGTGAGCCCGTGATTCTCAAGATCAGCGGCCAATTGCTCGCTCGCTGCCGGCGTACGGCCAACGGCACCCCACTGAGCAAGAAGTTCCCTGACGCGCACGACTATGGGCATGCCCCCACTTGCTTGAGAGCGCGCGTGGCGAAGAAATTCATGATGAGACTGCGCGTTCCTCGACTCGTCGTCGATACCAAGCTGAGCCATCTCACGACCTGCAACTTGGTCTAGGAGGCGCTGCCGAAGGGCGTCTAGAAATTCGCCATCGGGAGCAATCTGCCAGGCATGCCACCCGTCTAGAGACCCGCCTGCTGCCGCACTGGCCGCTCGAGAGGGGGACGCGAACGCTCGGCCATCAGGAAGGAGCAGCTTGCCGTCGTCGGTGACAGTTGCCCCGTAGGTCGCACCCAGGCGGGGTCGGTAGAAAACAAGATCTGTGCCGGCGCTGATCAGCGACGCCTTCATCAGATCCAGGATGAGGACGCGACGACCGCGGAGTAGGTATGCATCACGACGGCCAGTTGGCTCTGCCACGTACGGAACCTCCAGTGAAGTTCGGGCCTCGGCCGCTGTGCCAGCCCTATCAATGGCTCGACACTAGTCGCTTGACCGGTGTGCCAGGGCCCGTCAGACCGTCTCTTCTGCTGCGACGCTGGGTCGCATGGCACGCCCAGCATGGACCGAAGTCCATCCCAGCTTGGTCCAGCACGGTTGGGCTCAAATTGCCGCACGTGCGCGCCGTTGGCCACGAATCAGCCGGGATGACAGAGTACTGATCATGACGACCTACAGGGCACTTAACAAAGAAGGCGTTGAGATCGGACGCCACGAATCAGAGAACGCCGATGACGCGATTTCGTGGGCGGCGAGCGTTGGGCTTCGCGAGGTCAACCAGATCCAGAAGCAGGATGGCCCCGGTTGGGTCGTAATCTTCAAGTACGACGGGGCGCAAGCGGGATAGCGCCTGCCTTCGCGGCGCAATGTCGAGGCAGCGTGACATCAGGTGTGTCGCACCGCGTATCAGCGGAGGGCTATTGGCCTCTGATGACTGACAAGTCACTACACGTCAGAAGACAGACAGGAATCATCCGTGCACTCTGATCGACTTCTCGTCGCGGTAGCACAGGAGTCTCCGAGCGCTACCCGCGATTGGCTGGACTACGTCGGTGCGTTCTCGGGGCTGGTGGGAGCGCTGCTAGCCGCCGCGGCGATCGGGTACGCCGCGTGGCAGGCAGCTCAGTCCAAACGAGACCTCATACGCGAACGCCGCCTGGAGTTCGAACTGGGGCTCCTCGCCGAAATTCGCCGCCAGATGTCCATCACTCAACTCCAGCACCTATCGGGGTTCGTGGGTGCCCTCATCGTCGATCCCCGCGATGAGACCGACATTCCGCTGCTCCGTGCCGCTATCGGCGTCAAGAGCGGTCCAAAGGGGACCCGCCGTCGCGACGAGCTCGCTGAGTCGGATGGACCCGGTGACCGTTTCTCTAGATGGTTGGCGGAGGCGACGGTCGAGGTAGATGCCGCCATACAGCGACGAATCGAGGAGTGAGTTCGATGTCCGGATCGGACGTAGGGTACCTACAGAACAACCGCCACATCGCCGAGCGACTACTGATCTTCCTGGAGGACAGACGCCTGCTCCGGGATCGCATGGGGAACGAGGACCAGGTCTATTGCCGGAAGTCGGCTGCGGCACTACGCAAGGTGATCGAGAACGAGATGCTGAACGTGCAGGATGGCGGCTTCCTGCTTGACGCCCTCCGAGATCTCAGACGCGCCTGCACCAACTTTGTCAGCGCTGCGGGGCCGAAGTCGCGTGCGTTCGAGGAAGACGATGCGCTCTTCCAATATCACCTTCAGATCCTTCGAGAAGTCTTTGGCCAGCGAGTGCGCCGCATCGTTCAGGAGTTCGACCTTCGCCCGACAGACGAGGTGCAAGAGATCATGAACTTCGCTCCATAGCGTGTCGGCCCGACCAACCGGATCGCGGTCGGCGAATCGCGGCACGATGCCGCGCCCCCGGACGGTCCGCGGCGCACTGACAGTGAGGGTCTGAGTGCAGCGACGGGCCCGCACTGGGGCCGGACGGTCATGCCGATTGCGCTGTTCTACTCGGGAAGTGCAGCCCTCAATGTGCGGCGAAAGCCATCAAGTCCCGCGAGTGCAGGCTGCTCGCGAGCAACGATCTCCAGTAGGGCACGCCCCGAGCGCAAGTGGGTCGCTTGGTCAACAAATGAGGGCAGCACAGATTTGCCTCGCACAAGGGACCATCGCGCTGTGCCCGCGTGGCTATCCCAAATGCCGTGAGCGTCTACAAGCGTTGATTCCAACTCCGCCTCACTAGGTGCCTCCATGCCCGCAACGGCATCCCGCAACCGATCAATGGGCGTTTGCCCCTTCGGGCTGGGCCATCGCAAGGTCTTGGTGCGCAGCATCCGTTGCGCTAGCTCAGCAATTACGTTCTCCTTCTGGTCTTCCAGCAAGCCGTTCATCAGTGCATCCATAGCTTCGTGGGTGGCGAATTCTGGCTTCACGAGCCCTCGATCAATCATGAGTTGTCGAGCGACCGGGTCCGCCAAGAAGACGCCCTCGAAGTCGGCCTGCGGCCACATCGTTACCCGATCAGAGACCGTTGCAGGTACCTCTGGCGCCAGGACGTCCCTGTCAACAACGCCGAGGACCGGAAGCTCGAAAGGAAGCAGTTCCTCAACTTGACGAACGACCCGGGAACGCCCGCCCGCTTCACGGATCGCTGCCCTCCCCAACTGGGGGAACAAAAGCCCGAGCAGTGGTGAATCGCTCTGACCCTCGACTATTAGGAGGAGATCCGACTGTGTGAGGGCGCTGGCGCGGAACCCCGCCGCGCGATACAGATCGAGCCTGTCGTTCTCGTCAGCGACCGGCTTGGGCGATTGCTCATGACTCAGGCGCAAGATCGACGTCGGTGGTATGCGATCCAGAATCGAGGGGCTATGCGTGGCCAGGACGAGCTGGCCCGTGGCACCGACGCCGGCTTCGAGAGCCTGAACGAGGCGCTGACTCAAGCTGGGATGAAGGTACGCGTCCGGCTCGTCGATCAGGACAAGCGAGTGGCCGGCTCCGGCCCGAAGGACCCTACTTATGATGATGAGCGCCTGCCGCTCTCCGCTGGAGAGGGCCTCAACCGGGTGGATGGAACCGTCAGGCGTCTGGATCCGCAAGCGCTCCGGATGTTCCTGGGTCAGATCGAGGAGAGCCTTCGGTGCGATTAGCGAGTTGACCGTGCTTTTGAAGTCCGCCCACCGACTGGCGGCACTCGCGCTGACTTCGCCCGTGCCCTCGCTAGGCAAGGACGCGGCTACGCAAAGCGCCTTGGCGAAGTTCTCGAATTCTTGATCGTCGAGGCGCCCGAAGTTCTGCACTGCGCTGCGCGGCTGCGCGATTGATTGGGCTGCAAGAGCGTCGCTTAGTTGGTTCAGATCTATGCCTTGAGAGTTCGGCGCGAACAGCCGACGTTCCGCGGGTAGGAAAAGAACATTGATGCTTGGATGTGCCGGAGCGAACACCTGGTGCGCCCACACTTCACGGAGGACGGTGAGGTCGGGTGAAGTCGTGCGCTGTATGCCGACGGTCGGATGAAAGGAGGTGTGCACGCTCACTTCCTCGGGGATTTGCGCAGGCCCCCAGCCCACGTCGAGCCCGAACTGAGCGATAGCATCCCGTTCCTCGGGCGTCAGTCGAAGAGTGATAGAAACTCGCCCCTCCTGCCCTTCCCTTGCTGCTGGGATAGTCTGCGACCAGGGGGACAGAAGGCAAGCTAACAACTTGCTCTTTCCTGTGCCATTTCCTCCAGCAAAAGCTGAGATAGGACCGGCCGGGAGCTCAACACGTCCATCGGCGACTCCGCCGATATTTGACGTCTCGACACTGAGAACACGCATACGCAGTGTGTATCACGGCCCGTGCCAGTCACTGGGCGCGTCTTCGGGCACGCGAACGTGTCTCCGGGGCGGTCCGCGGATGCGCCGTCGAGACGTGAGCGTGGTGCGCCCCCGCTAGGTGCTCACGTTGGTTGTGCTGCTGGGTATGGCGCGAAGACTCACGAGGTACTCGTCTCCCGCTGGGGTGAGTTTCCAGTAGACGGCCTTGTCGCTCACCGTGCGCTTCTTAGTGCCAGTAGCGATTAGGCCGAGAGCCCTCAACTGGACGATGATCGCGCCCCACGACCTGTCTGAGATAGCGGCGGCTTCGTTGGATGAGGCTTCCTGCCATCCGCCGTCGGTGTCGTTTCTGATGTCGATCATCATGTGCTTGTTGAAGGTCGCCCGTAGCGATGGTTCAGGGGCCTCGTCGAGCATGAAGGGGCCGAGGACCTCGACGATCTCGTCCCATGTATAGGCCAAATCCCCATCCTCGCGAAAAGTGCCGAGCCGGTTGGAGTACCCCGTGTGCACCAGATCGAGTTCGATGGTTTCGTCGCCGTGCGCGAGTGACTTGTCGAGCGTGGCGGCCGCGGTTGCTGAACTCTCTACTGCTCTCTTCTCGAATTGCGCGATGGTCGCGTGAAGTTCTGCGATCTCAGCCCGCACCTCGGGAGTCATGGCCTGGTCACCGCGCACCCATCCTGGGCGAGGATTGTTCTTGATCAAATGGATCAGACCTCGGGTCACCTTTGACCCTAAGTCTTCAGCATTCGTCCAATCGCGCGTCATCTTGCGCTGGACCTTGTCGCGAAACGCCTTGAGACGTTCCGCCGCGCGGTCGTCCTTATCCGTCTTTCCGACCGGGATCGCTTCGGGATCTCCTGGCACAAACCCCATGACGGGAATGCCGAGTTCCACCGCGTAGTCGTACTCTTTCTCGGTATAACTGACCCCTTCCTCAGTAACCGACCCATACCGGCCGCCGAGGATCACCAAGTAGTAGTCGCTTTGCTCAATGACGCCCCTAATAAGAGTCCACTGGTCCGTGTCACCTGCGGGGAAAAGCTCCATACCAGCCGGGAGGCAGTCCATCTCAAGAAGCGCCTGCATGACCTCGCGGCGCTCGTCGATGAGGTCCGTAAAGGTTGAGCTGATGAACACTTGGTACCGACGCTCCATGGCAGTGAATGCTAGCCATACAGATGGAAGTTGGAGCGGTCGCACCAATTCGTCGTGCTCTCCGCGTGCCATCGCCGAACGTCACTCAGTCTTGGCAAGCCATCCGTTTACACATTTTACGCTTGGCAGTCGCAGTGCAACCGTGAGACACCGTCGGTTCGCCAGCGCGCCGGGGCCGCCCGCCGGCGAACTATAAGATTTCCGGGGGCGTCTGGCGGCGGCCACGACGGACTGGCGCTGCAAAATGTCCGTCTGGATCCATCACGGGCCGCGCTCAGAGCGCCACCACGACGAGGTCCGTGCCGCCTCTCATTGAGGTGCACCTCGACGGAGGCGTAGCGTCGAACAGGTAGCCCATAGTGGGCGGTTGTGACATCGCTTCAGCCGAGCCCTACGTCCTCAATATTCGTCGACGGCGTAGGATCCGGCAGCCGCATCATCCGGAACGCGACGCCAACCCCAGCAAGTGCAGCAAGCAGCGCGACGAGCAGCGCCACCTGGAGCGCAAGATCCCGGGCGTCGTCGTTGATCCCGAGCACCTCGTCCTGGATGTCTTGGGGTTGCCCGACAAGCAGCTCCGTGAGCTGCGCGTCGCTCATCACCTGCGCGTCGTCCTCGAGGACCGTGGCGACGCGCTCCTGGTCGTCCGGAGGCAGCACGCTGCTCGACTCGGCCATGTCCGTGAAGGAGATCGACAGGGTGGCGAGCATGATCGCGCCGGCGAAGGCGAGGCCGAAGGACAGGCCAAACGAGCCGGTCGCGGACGTGACGCCCGCGGCCTCGCCGACCCGGTCCTCCGAGAGCGGGGCGAGGGCGTAGTTGTTCAGCTGCGAGGCGAGGAGGCCGAGGCCGGCGCCGGCGAGCATGAGCGGCACCACCAGGTGCCAGCCGGAGTCCGCCCGGGGCACCAGGAGGATCAGGCCGATGATCGACGCGGAGAGGAGGACGAAGCCCGCGCGGACGATGCTGCTGGCCCTGCGCCGCCCCGCCCGCTTCCCGGCGAGCAGCGCGACGACGAACATCGTGAGCGACAGCGGCGCGAGCGTGATGCCCGCCTGCAGCGCGTTGTAGCCCCAGACGAGCTGCAGGAAGATCGGCAGCGCGATGAGCAGGCCGCCGAGCGCGACCTGCTGGAGGAAGATCTGCGTGACGCCGGTGCTGAACAGCTTGGACGAGAAGAGGCCCGGGTCGAGCAGCGCGGGCTTGCCGTCGCGCTTGCGCCGGCGCAGCCAGGTCACGAGGGCACCCATCGCGACGGTGCCGATCCCGAGGAGCAGCAGGACGTACTCGCCGCCCTCCTGCCACGCGAGGACGCCGACCACGAGGCCGCCCATGCCGATCACCGAGAGGAACGCGCCGGTGAGGTCGACTGACCGGTCCCCGGTGTACGGCACGTCGCGGATGCCGCGGCTGCCCAGGAGCACCGCCCCGATGATGAGCGCCTCCAGCAGGAAGCCGACGCGCCACGACAGCAGGGTCGTGACGAAGCCGCCGATCAACGGGCCGATCGCGGCGGCGATCGCGCCGGACGCACCGACGAGGGCGAACACCTTGGCGCGGGTCTTCCCCTCGAAGTTCCCGTGGATCAGCGACTGCATCGCCGGGAGGTAGAGCGACGCACCGAGCCCGCCGAGCACCGCCCAGAAGACGATGATCGCGGTGAGGCCCTGCGCGAAGACCATTGCGAGTGCCCCGACGGCGTAGAACACCATGCCGAGGACGAACGCGCGCTTGCGCCCGAACAGGTCGCCGACCTTGCTGCTGATCAGGATGAACGCCGCCGAGACCAGCGCCTCGATCGCCACGGCCGACTGGACGCCGCTCACCGTCGTGTCGAGGTCCTCCACCACGGCCGAGATCGAGACGTTCATGAACGACGTGTCGATCACGAAGACGAACATGGCCGCCGCCAGGAGGATGCCCTGGACCGGGGTGCCACCCGTGTCGTCGGTTTCTTCAGCAGGAGCCATGGGATCACCACGCCGTCGGTGCCGTGGCGACGTCCGAGCATCGCCGGGGGTTCAGAGGCACCCATGGTGGAGCGGGCTCGCGCCCCCGGCATCACCCGCAGCGAAGGACCGTGGGCTACGCGCTCTCGGGCGGCAGGTGCTTCTTCATCAGGCGCCGGACGCGCTTCTGCTTGCGGTCCGGGATCATCGACCGCATCTCCTCGAGCTTGCCGAAGCAGAGCAGCCGGTCCTCGCCCTCGAGCACGGTCTTGTTGCGCGGGTTGGGGATGACGTGCGGGCCTCGGTGGAGCGTGAGGACGGTGATGTCGCGCTCGTCGAGGCCGGAGTCGCCGAGCTTCTTGCCGACCATGTCGGAGCCGGTGTGGACGACGATCTCGGCGACGCCGTAGCCGGTCGAGACGGTCAGCCTCTGGCGTACGTCGATGTCGGGGAAGGCGACCTGGTTGTCGATGTAGTCGATAATCGCGCCGGCGACGTCGAGCTTGGTCGCGCTCTCGATGCCCTCCAGGCCGGGCGAGGAGTTCACCTCCATCACCTGTGGGCCGCGGCGACCCTCGAGCATGTCGACACCGGCCACCCGCAGGCCCATGATCTGCGCCGACCGGACGGCCACCCGCTCGAACTCCTCGTCGAGCTCGACCGCCTCGACGCTGCCGCCGCGGTGCACGTTGGAGCGGAACTCGTCGCCCTGCGCGACCCGCCGCATCGCCGCCACGACGCGGTCTCCGACGACGAGGGCGCGGATGTCGCGGCCCTTGCTCTCCTTGACGAAGCGCTGGATGAGCACGTTCTGCCGGGTGCTCTGCAGCGTCTCGATGATCGCCTCGGCGACCTTGATCGTCGGTGCGAGGATCACGCCGATCCCCTGGGTGCCCTCGAGCAGCTTGATCACCACCGGTGCGCCGCCGACGCGCTCGATCGCCGGGATCACGTCGGCGCGGTCGCGGACGAAGGTCGTCGCCGGCATCGGGATCTCGTGGCGCGACAGGATCTGCGTCGCGCGCAGCTTGTCGCGGCTGTTGGCGATGCCGTAGCTGGTGTTGGGCGTGTAGACGTCCATCTGCTCGAACTGCCGCACGACGGCGGTGCCGAAGTAGGTGATCGAGTTGCCGATGCGCGGCAGCACGGCGTCGTACGTCGACAGCTGCTTGCCGCGGAAGAGCAGGTCGGGCTCGTCGCTCGAGAGGTCGATGCCGAAGCGGAGCGTGTTGAGCACCTTCACGTCGTGGCCACGGTCCAGGGCGGCCGTGCGCAGCCGCTGCGTGCTGTAGGACCGCGGGGCCCGGGACAGGATGGCGAGCTTCATGGTCAGTCATCCAACCACCTGCCTGGAGCGCGCCACCTGCCAAGATGGGCCCGTGGACCCTGCCGCCGAGCCGACCGATCCCGAGAAGGTCGTCGTCGGCTGGCGCGAGTGGGTGGCGCTGCCGCAGGCCGAGGTGGCGTGGGTCAAGGCCAAGATCGACACCGGCGCGCGGTCGTCGTCGATCCACGCCTTCGACCTCGAGGTGGTCGAGCAGGATGGCCACGAGTGGGTGCGCTTCTCGATCCACCCGTGGCAGCGCTCCGACGAGGACCACGTCGAGCTGAGCCTGCCCGTGCTCGACATGCGCGAGGTGCGCTCCAGCAACGGCCAGGTCGAGAAGAGGTACGCCATCGCGCTCGACGTGACGCTCGCCGGCCGCACCATCACGACCGTGATGACGCTCAGCAACCGCGACGAGATGGGCTTCCGGATGCTCATCGGCCGCGAGGCGCTCGAGCGCGGCTTCCTGGTCGACTCGTCGCTGTCGTACGCCGGCGGGCGACCGCGCCGGGCCGTCCGCCGGAAGAACTGGGGCAAGTAGCCCGTCGGCTCACAGCCGACGCACAAGGTCAGCCCACGGGGCGGACAGGTGAGGCGCACACGATCGGGGCATCCGACCTCGACCGAAAGGCCGCACCTCCATGCGACTCCTCCCCCTCCGCCGGGCCGCGGCCGGGACCCTGGCCGCCGTCCTCCTCGCCGGATGCGGCACGTCCGTCACGAGCGACACCGCCTCGTCCACCTCGAGCGGCACGACCGGCTCGGCTGTGTCGGCCGTCTCCGGCACGACCGTCGAGGACGTGCTCGACGAGGACATCGCCGTCGAGACCGGCGAGACCGACTACGACGAGGCCGACGCGACCACGATCACCCTGTCCGGCACGACGGCCACGGCCGACAGCGACGCCGTCAGCGTCGCGGACGGCACCGTCACCATCTCGGCCGCCGGGACCTACGTCCTCAGCGGCGAGCTGACCGGTCAGGTGGTCGTCGACAGCGCCGGCAACGGCGTCGTACGCCTCGTGCTCGACGACGCGACGATCACCTCCGAGACCGGCGCTGCGATCAACGTCGTCGACGCGCAGTCCGTCGTGGTCGTCCTGGCCGACGGCAGCACCAACGCCCTCGCCGACGCGGCGACGTACGACGACACGTCGGAGGACGCGCCCACCGGCACCCTCTACTCCACGGCCGACCTGACCATCGGCGGCACCGGCTCGCTCGAGGTCGCCGGCAACAGCAACAACGCGATCGTCGGCAAGGACGGCCTGGTCATCACCGGCGGCACCATCGACGTCACGTCGGTCGACGACGGCATCCTCGGCAAGGACTACCTCGTCCTCACCGACGGCACCGTCACCGTCGACGCCACCGGCGACACCTTCAAGTCCGACAACACCGAGGACGCCGGCGCGGGGTTCGTGCACATCGCCGGCGGCGAGCTCACCGTCACCTCGCAGGACGACGGCATCAAGGGCGTGCAGGTGCTCATCAGCGGCGGCACCGTCGACGTGACCGGCTCGAACGAGGCGCTCGAGGGCTCGCTGATCGTCGTCGACGACGGGGAGGTCGAGCTGCACGCCGCCGACGACGGCGTCAACGCCGCCTCCTCCGAGGACAGCGCGTCGGCCGATGGCCAGCCCGGCCAGATGGGCGGCGGGATGGCGGCCGACGACTCGGTGAACCTGTACGTCAACGGCGGAACGCTCGAGGTGTGGGCCAGCGGCGACGGCCTCGACTCCAACGGCGACGCCACGATCACCGGCGGCGAGGTCACCGTCTACGGCCCGACCACCGACGGCAACGGCGCACTCGACGTCAACGGCACCTTCGACGTCAGCGGCGGCACCCTCGTCGCCACCGGCAGCGCCGGGATGATGGTCGCCCCGTCGACCGACTCAACCCAGGGCTGGATCGCGACCGCGCTCGACACCACCGCCGCGGCCGGCTCGGAGGTCGTCATCACCGACGCCGACGGCGCCGAGGTCGCGACGTACACGCCCCGGAAGGACTTCGCCTCCGCCGTCCTCTCGTCCGCCGACATCACCTCCGGCGAGACCTACACGGTCACCGTCGACGGCACCGCCACGACCGTCACCGCGGGCGAGGCGCCCGCCGGCGGGCACGGCGGGCCCATGGGCTGACGCCCGCCCCGACCTCTCCACTCCGACACGAAGGAACCCACATGACCGAGAACTCCCTCCCCACCCCGCCCGCCGCCGGCGACGAGCCCGCACCGGCGTACGACACCCCTCCCGCTCCCGCCCGCCGCACCTGGCGCGACCGGCTCCCCAGCCGCCTCCCGTCCGGCCGGAAGGCAGTGGCCGCGGGTGCCGTGGTCGCGGGCCTCGTGATCGGCGGTGCCGGGTTCGGGGCCGGGTACGCCGTCGGGGACGACGGGTCGGGCGACACCGCCACCACCCAGACCGGCTCCGGCTGGGGGGACCGCGGGATGCCGGGCGACGGGCGCGGACCCCAGGGCGAGATGCCCGATGGAGGCCAGATGGGCGGCCAGATGGGCGGCATGCCCGGCGGCGGCACGACCGACGGACAGGGCGGCACGACCGGCCAGGCGCCCGACTTCGACGGCGACGGCCAGCCCGACACGGACAGCGGGTCGTCGGACTCCACCACCGGCTCGGCGCTGAACAGCTGACCCACGATCCGCTCGCCCCGGCCCCTCCGGCTCCCCCGGGAGGTGGTCGGGGCGAGCCTGCAGCCGTACGTCCGCCACTAGGCTGGCCTGGTGCCCCGCGAATCGTTCGCCATCGGCGGCGTGCGGATCCGCGCCGGATCCGTGCGCGCTCTGGAGCTGCCGATCACCCGGCTCGTGACCGGCGCCGACGTGACGCTGCCGGTGCGGGTGGTCCACGGCCGCGAGGACGGCCCCCGCATCTGGATCGACGCCGCCATCCACGGCGACGAGGTGGCCGGCGTCGAGGTCGTCCGCCAGGTGATGGCCGGGCTCGACCCCAAGACGTTCCGCGGCACCCTCGTCGCGGTCCCGATCGTCAACGTCCTCGGCTTCATGAACGGCGACCGCTACCTCCCCGACCGCCGCGACCTCAACCGCTCCTTCCCCGGCTCGGCGCGCGGCTCGCTCGCCAGCCGGATCGCCCACCTCCTCATGCGCGAGATCGTCGCCGGCTGCGAGGTCGGCATCGACCTGCACACCGGCTCCGACCGCCGCAGCAACCTGCCACAGGTGCGCGCCGACCTCGACGACCCGCGCACGCGCGAGCTGGCCGCGGCCTTCGGTGCGCCGGTGATGCTGCACGCCCGGATCCGCGACGGGTCGCTGCGCCACGCCGCCGGTGAGCACGGCGCCAAGGTGCTGCTCTACGAGGCGGGCGAGCCGCTGCGCTTCGACGGGTACGCCGTCGAGGCCGGCGTGGTCGGCGTACGCCGCGTGCTGGCCGCGCTCGGGATGACCGAGCCGGTCGACGAGGCCCCGGTCGAGCCGAGCCTGGAGTGCCGCTCCAGCGGCTGGGTCCGCGCCCGCCGCACCGGCATCCTGCACCTCGACGCGCACCTCGGCCAGAAGGTCAGCGACGGCGAGCGGCTCGGCACGCTCTTCGACTCCTTCGGCAAGACGCTGCGCGCCGTCTACTCCAACCGCGACGGCATCGTGATCGGCCGGACCGAGGCCCCGCTGGTCAACTCCGGGGACGCCGTGGTGCACATCGCCGGCTGAGCGTCTGGTTGAGTGCGGGGGTGCCCGCCCCCGACACTGCTGCCTTCGACGTCGCCGCCTTCCGCGCCGGGTTCCCCTCGCTCGACTCGGGGATCGCCCACTTCGACAACCCCGGCGGGACCCAGACTCCGCGCGTCGTCGGTGACGCCATCGTCCGGACGCTGACCGGCCCGCTGTCCCAGCGCGGCTCCGCCCTCGTCAGCCAGCGCAACGCCGAGGACGCGGTGGCCGGCTACCGCTCAGCCGTCGCCGACCTCGTCGGCGGTGACCCGCGAGGCGTGGTCCACGGCCGCAGCGCCACCGCGCTGACGTACGACGTCTCCCGCACGCTGGCACGCACGTGGTCGCCCGGCGACGAGATCGTCCTCTGCGAGCTCGACCACGACTCCAACGTCCGGCCGTGGATCCAGGCCGCCGAGCGGGCCGGCGTGACGGTGCGGTGGCTGCGGCTCGACCCGGCGACGGGCGAGCTCGACCTGTCCTCGCTCGACGAGATCACCTTGCGCGCCCGCCTCGTGGCGCTCACCGCGGCCTCCAACCTCCTCGGCACCCGGCCGCCGGTCGCCACCGTCGCGGCGCGGGCGCACGAGGTCGGAGCGCTGGTCTACGTCGACGCCGTCCACCACACCGCGCACGCGGCGCCGGACATCACCGCCATGGGCGCCGACTTCCTGGTCTGCTCGGCCTACAAGTTCTTCGGCCCCCACTGCGGCTCGCTCGTCGCGGACCCCGCGCTGCTCGAGACGCTGCGGCCCGACAAGCTGCTGCCCTCGACCGACGTGGTGCCCGAGCGGTTCGAGCTCGGCACGCTGCCGTACGAGCTGCTCGCCGGCGTCACCGCGGCGATCGACCTCATCGCCTCGGTCGGGTCGGGCGACTCGCGGCGCGCGCGGCTGGTCTCGGCGGCGGCGGCGATCGCCGACCACGAGCTGCGGCTGAGGACGCGCATCGAGTCCGGGCTCGCGGACCTCGGCGACCGGCTCACCCTCCACTCGCGCGCGGCCGACCGGACCTCGACGCTCTTCCTCACACTTCGCGGCCACTCGCCGGCCGACGTCTTCGAGCACCTCGCCAAGCGCGACGTGCTCGTGCCGGCCGGCACGTTCTACGCCCACGAGACCTTCCGCGCCCTCGGCCTCACCGTCGACTCGGGGCTCCGGATCGGGCTCGCGGCCTACAACGACGACAGCGACGTGGACCGGCTGCTCGAGGGGCTGACGGAGATTCTCTGACGGCGCAGGTTTCGCCGGGGGTCTCACCGGCCAGCGGGCGACTCGAGCGGACCATCGTCCGCTCGACGCACGCCATGGCGTGCGTCGAGCGTCCACGGCGTGCGACAAGTGAGCCGGTCGCACGCCAACGTACCTAGATATGTGCTGTACTTAGATACATGACCGATGCAGCCCAGTGGCCCGCGCCCTGGGTCCGTGCCGCGCTTGATCTCGCCGTGCTGGCGAGCCTCACCGCGGGTCCGCTCCACGGGTACGCCATCGCCCAGGCGCTGGCGGCACACGGCTTCGGACTGCTCAAGGGCGGCTCCCTCTACCCGGTGCTCAACCGACTGGAGGAGGCCGGCGACGTCGCCGCCTCCTGGGTGGAGGGGCAGGGCGGCCCGGGGCGCAAGGAGTACGAGCTGACCGCGCGCGGGCGCGAGCGGCGGGAGAGCGAGCTCGCTTCGTGGCGGGCGCTCGGCGACACGTTGACGACGATGAGCACGGGGGAGATCAGGAATGGCTGAGACCGACCAGACGCTGGTGAGCACCTACGACGCGTTCAGCGCCGCGCGCGGCGAGGAGATGGACCATCTCTGGGCGTTCTCGGTGTCGTGGAAGCTGATGATGAACGACGTCGAGGTGGAGCAGGTCCGCGAAGGCCTCGAGGAGGCGCTCGCGCTCGTGCGCGAGACGCAGGAGTCTCCCGAGGACCTGTTCGGCGACCCGAAGGAGCACGCCTCCGAGCTCTATCGACGCTGGAAGTCCGAGGGGCGGCTGCGGCTGACGCACGGCGAGAAGATCGTCGCCGCTCGCAGCATCCCGGCGTCCGGCCTGCACGCCGGCGCGTGGCTCGCGCTCGCGCTGGCGCTCCTGGAGCTGGTCGACGGTGACGACCTGCCGGCGACCTTCCTCGCTCTTCCGGTCGGGCTGGGGTTCGCCGCGGTCGGGGGTCTCGCACTCTGGGAGCGCGCCTCACGGCGCTGGGCGACGCCGGTCGCGGTGGCCGTGATGACGGCCGCCACGCTCGTGTTCGCCCTCGTCATGGCCAGCGTCCTGCAGTCCACGGATGCCTCGCTCGGCTCGGCCATGCCGTGGATCCTCGTCGGCGAGGCCGTCGTGCTGTGGTTCCTGGGTCGCTGCTTCACGGTCCTGGCCACGGCGGAGGCGGTGGTCGCGGCGCGCGACGGGCTGGATGACGAGCAGTGGGTGGAACGCTTCTCGGGCATCCTCCGTGGACCCGGGTGGACGCCCGACGCCCGGGTGCGCGAGATCGTGGCCGAGGCTCGGAGCCACGCGGCGGAGACCGGTCGCACGCTCACGGAGGAGTTCGGCACGCCCGAGCACTACGCCAGCCAGTTCGGCATGGACCGAGCCCGCCGCAGCCGGTTGACGATCGCCTTGCTGGCGCTCCTGATCGGTCTCAACGTGGCGCTCCAGCTGGACGGGTGGTCATGGACCGGCAGCGCGGCCGTCCTGCTCCTCGCGTGGATGACCTGGCGGGAGTACCGCACGTACCGGAAGCACCGGGAGCGCCGAGGAGCCGGGACTCAGTCGGCCCGGTGACCACCGTCGACCTGCTCGGAGAACTCATCCGAGCCGGCGCCTGCCTCGTGGGCTCGTGAGTCGACGTCGTCGGTGTCCACGGTGTCTCCGACCGTCGCGTTGCCGGCGGGCTCGGCATCGAGCGCGCGCTGCCGGTCGGCGTCGCTGACGCGCTCGCCCGCACCGGGGAACGCCGACTCCTCCGGGTGCTCGGCGTAGGGGTCGGGCCCGGCCTGCTCGTCGCTCGTCATGCCCTCGACGGTACGCCGCCGGCGTACCGCAGCGTCCCTCCCCAGGGGTGGCGGCAGATCGCACGCGGAACTGTCCGCACCGTGCAATCTGCCGCCACCCCCGGCCGCCCCCGGGCGGCGGGCGTCAGTCCTCGCGGGCAGCCGGCCGCCCGGACTGCACCAGCTCGACGCGCGAGCCGGGCGGCAGCGCCTGGACCAGCCGCAGCTGCGCGAGCGACGGGTGGTCGTCGAGCAGCTTCGCGCCGTTGGCCAGCGACCGGAGCGCCGCGGTCTCCGCACGCGCCGCCTCGAGCTGCGCCTGCGCGCGGTGACGGCCGACGACGAGCTCGGCGTACGCCGCCCGCAGGTCACCCGGCAGCACGACGTCCTTGACGACGACGTCGACGAGCCGGATGCCGACCTCGGCCGCGGCGGTCGCCGCCTGGTCGCGGACGCCGTCGGCGAGCCGGGTGCGGGGCGCCCGGACGAGCGCCTCGGCCTCCTGCGCGGCCAGCACGTCGCGCAGGCCGAGCTGGACGGCGAGGTAGACCGCGCCGACGGGGTCGCGGACGAGCTCGGTGAACGCGACCGGGTCGGCCACCGTCCAGCGGAAGACGGCCGAGACCTTCGCCGTCACGCCGTCGGCGGTGAGCACCTCCTGCGTCGGGACGAGGTCGATGCGCTCACGCAGGTCGACCACCTGGAGCTCGGCCCGGCGTCGTACGACGTGACGACCGGACCGCAGCACCTCGGTGGGCTCCCCGTCGACGCGCACGAGGCACGCCTCCCAGGGCTGGACCGTGTGGGTGGGGAAGAAGAGGGACTTCAGGGACATGGCGGACCTCCTTCGCGGAGAGCGGTAGGTGGATGGGTGGGTGTGGGTGGGGCATCGGGGGAGATGGTGGCCGGCGACCACAGCGGCGAGCGGGGACAGGACCCGTCGTGCTGACCGGATCCGCCTCAGGGCTCACTACTGAGCGTCGTCACCGGCCACCACCTGTGGGAAGTGAGAGTCGAACTCACAGGAGTGAACAGCTCCGATGCCATTGCCGTGGAGGGCAGTCTGGCGAGGTACGACGCGCGGAACGGGGCCCGGAACGCCGGCCTCGCCGCTGATCTCGCCGTGGACGAGGGTAGGCGCCGGCGCACCCGCACCGCACCCGGTTTTCCGCCGGGCCCGAGCCGCTGTCGGAGCACCCGGCCAGAATGGGCGGATGCCGCACTGGGTGCTCCACGTCGACATGGACCAGTTCCTCGTCGCCGTCGAGCTGCTGCGCCGTCCGGAGCTGGTCGGGCTGCCGGTGGTGGTCGGCGGGCGGGGCGACCCGACCGAGCGGGCCGTCGTGTCGACGGCGTCCTACGAGGCCCGCGCGCACGGCGTACGCAGCGGGCTGGCGCTCAAGCTGGCCAAGCGGCGCTCGCCCGACGCGGTGTTCCTGCCGGTCGACTTCCCGGTCTACGAGGAGGCGTCGGCGCGGGTGATGGAGACGCTGCGCGCGACGCCGGGCGCGGTCGTCGAGGTGCTGGGGTGGGACGAGGCGTTCGTCGGCGTCGAGACCGACGACCCGGTCGCCACCGCCCGGCAGGTGCAGGCCGCGGTGCTCGAGGCGACCGCCCTCCACTGCTCGGTCGGCATCGGTGACACGCTGGTCAGGGCCAAGATCGCGACCGACTTCGGCAAGCCCCACGGCGTCTTCGAGCTCACCCGCGACAACTGGATGGAGGTCATGGGCGAGCGGCCGACGACCGCGCTGTGGGGCGTCGGCACGAAGATCTCGAAGCGGCTCGAGACGATCGGCATCCGCACCGTCGCCGACCTCGCGGGCGCCGACGAGGAGGCGCTCGTCGCGGCGTTCGGCCCCACCAACGGCCCGCACCTCGGCCGGCTCGGCCGCGGCGGCGGCCGCTCCCGTCCCGACGACACCCCGTGGGTGGCGCGCGCCCACGGCCGCGAGACGACCTACCAGGCCGACCTGCTCACCCACGACGACGTACGTGCTGCGCTGCGCGAGCTCGCCCTCCGCGTCGTCGACGACGTCCGCAAGGAGCGGCGGGCCGTGCAGCGGGTGCACCTCAAGATCCGCTTCGCGCCGTTCTTCACCTTCACCCGCATCCGCAAGCTCGCCGAGCCGACCTACGACGTCGACGTGATCACGCAGACGGCGTTCGACCTCTACCTCGCCCTCGACGACGACCGGCCGGTCCGCCTGCTCGGGGTGCGCGGCGAGATGGTCCCGCCGGAGGGCGGCTACTAGCCACCGAGCAGCGACAGCCCTGCGGCGAGCGCGAAGCCGACGACCGTGGCCAGACCCGCCCAGTCCCTCGCCTTCTCCTTGGCCTCGGGCACCATCGAGTCGATCAGCATGGTGAGCAGCGCACCGGCGGCGAAGCCGTCGACGAACGCCTGACCGTCGCTCGTCACCGTGTCGGCGAGCGCGGTGCCGCCGACGGTCGCGAGGGCGCAGCAGGCGGCGACCGCCGTCCACAGGACGACGACCGAGCGCCGCGAGCGGCCGGCGGACCGCATGTCGGCGGCCGATCCGATCGCCTCGGGCAGGTTGGAGGCGAAGATCGCGACCACGAGCGCGGCGCTGACGCCCTCTCCCGACGCGATGCCGATGCCCAGCACCGCCTGCTCCGGGATGCCGTCGAGGAACGCACCCACGGCCAGCGGGGCTCCCGCGGACGACCCACCCCTCCGGCCGCCCCACCTCTCGACGAGCCGGTCGGCGACGAAGTAGGTCAGCCCGCCCAGCGCCAGCCCTGCGGCGACGGCGTACCCGCTGCCGATCCGCAGGCCCTCCTCGGCCAGCTCGAAGGAGACGCTGGCGATGAGCGCGCCGGCGCCGAAGCCGAGCACCAGCCCGACGACGGTCGCCGGCCACGGGCGGACGAGCGCGAGGAGGGCACCGAGCACCAGCGAGCTGGCGGCCAGTGCTCCCCACCCGAGCGCCTCGATCATCCGAGCAGCATGCCAGCGCTCAGTCGACGCCGGCCATGAGCCGGTGGATCGGCTTCGACGCGAGCATCACGATGACGCCGGTGACGACCGATGCGAGGCCGATCCAGATGAAGAACGGCGCCTCGTCGTTCGGGTCGTAGTAGCCGGCCAGGGTGCCCGCCAGGGCCGTGCCCAGCGCGATGGAGAGGAAGTAGAGCGCGACCATCTGCGTCAGGTACTTCTTCGGTCCCAGCTTGGTCGTGGCGCTCAGGCCGACCGGGGAGATCAGCAGCTCGGCCACGGTGAAGAGGAAGAGGATGCCGACCAGGCCGATCAGCGGGGCGGCGTTCTCGCCGGGCGGCATCAGCAGGAAGGCGAAGAACGCCACGCCCATCAGCGCCGTGCCGGCGCCGAACTTGATCGGCGTGATCGGCTGGCGGTCGCCCAGCTTGGTCCACAGCGCGGCGAAGACACCTGCCAGCACGATGATGAAGACCGGGTTGATGCTGTTGACCCACGGGATCGGCATCTCCCAGCCGAACAGGTCGCGGTCGAGCCGCTTGTCGGCGTAGAGGGTCACGACGGTGAACTGCTGCTGGTAGAGCGACCAGAACACGACGTTGCAGACGAAGAGCGGGATGAACGCCAGGATCCGGCTGCGCTCGACGCCGTGCACGTCCCTGTCGGAGAGGATCCGGGCGAAGTACGCGATCGCGGCGAGCAGGCTGATGCCGATGACGATGTCCGACAGCCGGTCGGCGGTGATGACCTCGACCCAGACCAGGACGCCGACCAGCGCCAGCGCCACGACGGCGCCGACGACGTACGCCACGCGCCGGTCGGCCGGCAACGGGTTGGCGACGTGGTGGGTCTCCTCGGGGAGGTTCTTGCGCGTGAGGGCGTACTGGGTGAGGCCGATCGCCATGCCGATCGCCGCGGCGGCGAAGCCCCAGTGGAAGCCGGCCTCCTTCTGCAGCAGGCCGGTCAGCAGCGGGCCGAGCAGGGCGCCGATGTTGATGCCCATGTAGAACAGCGAGAAGCCCGCGTCGCGGCGCGGGTCGTGCTCGTCGTACAACGACCCGACCAGCGACGTGGCGTTGGCCTTCACGCCGCCGGAGCCGAGCGCGATCAGCACCAGGCCGAGACCGACGCCGGCGAGGTCGGGCACGACCGCGAGGGCGATGTGGCCCGCCATCACGCAGATCGCGGCGTAGAACAGGGTGCGCTCGGGGCCGATCAGCCGGTCGGCGAGCCAGGCACCGAGGATCGTGGAGAGGTAGACCGCACCGCCGTAGGCGCCGACGATGCCGGTCGCGACGGCCTCGTCGATGCCGAGGCCGCCCTCCGCGGCTGAGTAGTACAGGTAGATCAGCAGGATGCCCTGCATGCCGTAGAAGCTGAACCGCTCCCACAGCTCCACCCCGAACAGGTTGGCCAGGACCCGGGGCTGCCCGAAGAAGCCGGTGTCGGAGCGGCTCTGCGCGCCGCTCCCCTGCGTGTTCTGTTGTAGGTCACTCACCTCTCCACGGTGCCACCGTTCCCCGGGCGTGTCAGCACCCGGGGTCCGGAGGGGTGAGCCGGCTCACCAGCAGCGGCTACTCCGTGGCGATCGCGTCGAGCACCTTCATCCGCGACGCCCGCACGGCGGGGACGATCGCGGCCAGTACGCCGAACACGACGGCGATGACCAGGAAGACCACCAGCGACCCGAGGGGCAGCGACAGCACCGTGAGGTCCTCGGACAGGGACTGGCGCAGCGCGATCCCGATGAGGAGCCCGACCGCGAGGCCGAGGACCGCGCCGAGCACCGCGATGGCGATCGACTCGAGGGTGATCATCCGGCGCAGGCGTCGCCGCGAGAGGCCGACCGCCCGCAGCAGGCCCACCTCACGGGTCCGCTCGATGACGCTGAGGCCCAAGGTGTTGACGATGCCGATGACCGCGATGATCACCGCCAGCGCGAGCAGGCCGTAGATCATGAACAGCAGCTGGTTGACCTGCTGCTTGATCAGCTCGGAGAAGCCCTCCTTGTCCTGCACCGTCACGATCGGGAGGTCCTCCACGACCTCGTCCAGCGCGTCGTGGACCTGGTCGACGTCGGCACCCTGCGCGACGTTGATGCTCAGCATGCTGTCGTTGCGGCGCAGACCGGCGTCCTCGAGCACGCTGATCGGCATCGTGACGCCGTTGGTGATCGGGGTGTCCTCGAAGATGCCGACGACCTCGAGGTCGACGGTCTGCCCACCCGGGAACGCCACCGGCAGCGTCGTACCGACGTCGGCGTCGAGGTCACCCGCCGTCGACTCGCTGAGGATGACCTGGTCGCCGCTCATCTGCTGGGTGCCGCGTCGCATGTCGAGCTGGTAGATGTCGGCGAAGGAGTCGTCGACGCCCGCGACGAAGCTCTGGTCCTGCTTGACCAGCGCCACCGAGCCCTGCATCCGCGAGACCGTGCCGACGCCGTCGACCTGGGCCATCTCGTCGCCCACCTTGGTGGGGAAGCCCTGGAAGCTCGGGGACTGGACCAGGAAGTCGCTGCGGAACTCCCGGTCGACGAGCTCGTCGTTGGTGGCGCTGAGCGAGGAGGCCAGCACACCGACGGCCGAGACGACGGCCAGGCCGATCATCAGGGCGGACGCGGTGGCGCCCGTGCGGCGCGGGTTGCGCAGCGCGTTCTCGCCGGCGAGCTTGCCGGTGGTGCCGAAGATCTTGCCGAAGACGGTCCGGCAGGCCAGCAGCACCGGGCGTCCTAGCACCGGCGCCATGACGGCCACGGTGATCACCCAGATGACCGCGCCCGCGCCGATCCACGCCGGGTCGGCACCGGGCGCGCCGACCAGGCCGGCACCCATGAGCGCGGCGCCGACGAGCAGCGCGATCGTGCCGAGCACGAGCCGGCGACGACCGAGCGCCTTCTCCTGCACCGTCAGGTCGTCGCGGAGCGCGGCAACCGGCGGCACCTTGGCCGCCCGCCGGGCCGGCACGAAGGCCGCGACCATGGTCACGCCGATGCCCACGGCGTAGGCCGCGATGACGGTCGCCGGCGTCAGCACCAGCACGTCACCGGCGATGTCGAGCCCCTGCGAGCGGAAGATCGCGGCGAGGCCGCGCGACAGGCCGAGGCCGAGCAGCAGGCCCAGGGTCGAGCCCAGCAGGGCCATGAGGAAGGCCTCGACCAGCACCGACCGGGTCACCTGGCGACGGCTCGCGCCGAGGGCCCGCAGCAGCGCCGACTCGCGCACCCGCTGCGAGACGAGGATCGAGAAGGTGTTGAAGATGATGAAGGCGCCCACGACGATCGCGATCACCGCGAAGGCGATCAGGAAGTAGCCGATGACGTCGAGGAACTGGCCGATCTGCTCGTCGGACTCGTCGATCACCTCCTGGCCGGTGACGGCGGTGAAGCCGTCGGGCAGGACGGTCTTGGCGGCGTCGGCGAGCTCGGTCTGGCTGACGCCGTCGGCCGCCGTGAGGGTCACGGTCGTGAAGGCGTCCTGGCCGTCGAGGAAGACGTCCTGCGCCTGGCTCGTCTCGAGCAGCGCCAGCGTCGCGCCGGCGGTGCCGCCGCCGTTGAAGTTGGAGGTGCCGACGAGCTCGAACTTCTTGCGCAGCTCGCCGGTCGGCATCAGCAGGGTGACCTGGTCGCCCAGCTCGTAGCCGCCGCGCTCCGCGGACGAGACGTCGAGGTTGATCTGGCCGGGTGCGTCGGGCCACCTGCCCGACTCCAGGAGCAGGATCGGGTCACCGGCGACGTTGACGCTGTCGTAGTAGTTGAACACCAGGGTGGGGGCGCCGGTCCCGCCGACGAGCTTGCCGTCCTCGCCGAGGAGGTAGGCACCCACGCCGTCGACCGAGCCGTCGGCCGCGGCGACCTCGGGCAGCTCACTGAGCCGCTCGACCACCGCCGGCTTCACCAGCTTGGTCGTGCCGGCGCCGGAGGCCTGGAAGGACACCTCACCCTCGGTGCGGACGAGCGCGTCGGAGGTGGACCCCTCGATGATGTTGTCGAAGGTCGCGCCGAGGCCGTGGCTGAAAGTGAGGACACCGGCGAGGAAGCCGATGCCGAGCACGATGGCCAGCGTGCTCATCACCAGGCGGACCTTGCGGGCCACCAGGTTGCGCCAGGTGAGTCGGAGCACCGCTCAGCCCGCCTTGCGCGCAGCGGCGTCCGAGAGGGCGCCCATCCGCTCGAGGATCGCGTCGCGGTCGGGCTTGCGCAGCTCGTCGACGACCTTGCCGTCGGCGAGGAACAGCACCCGGTCGCTGTAGGACGCGGCGACGGGGTCATGGGTGACCATGACGACCGTCTGGCCGAACTCGTCGACGCTGCGGCGCAGGAAGCCCAGCACCTCCGCCGAGCTGGTGGAGTCGAGGTTGCCGGTGGGCTCGTCGGCGAAGACGATCGACGGCCGGCTGACGAGCGCCCGGGCGCACGCGACGCGCTGCTGCTGGCCGCCCGACATCTCGCTGGGGCGGTGGCCCAGGCGGGGTCGCAGGCCGACGGCGTCGATGACCTGGTCGAACCACCCCTGGTCGGCCTTCTTCCCGGCCAGGTCGAGCGGCAGCAGGATGTTCTCCTTCGCCGTCAGCGTGGGCACCAGGTTGAACGCCTGGAAGACGAAGCCGATGCGGTCGCGGCGCAGGTTGGTCAGCGCCTTGTCCTTGAGCCTGCCGAGCGAGGTGCCGTCGACGACCGCCTCGCCCGAGGTCGGGGTGTCGAGAGCCGCCAGGCAGTGCATCAGCGTGGACTTGCCGGACCCCGAGGGCCCCATGATGGCGGTGAACTCCCCCTTCATCAGGTCCACGGTGACACCGTCGAGGGCCCGGACCTCGGCCTCCTCCGAGCCGTAGACCTTCACCAGGTCGTGTGCACTTGCCGCGACGCCGTCCGGCGCCCCTCCCGTGGGCTGCTCAGTCATGGCTGAAGTCTGGCAGGGGGCTCGGACGGCCTGCCATGGGATAACACCCGCAGGCGACCCTGACACTTGTCAGGGGTGGACCGGGGTCGGCACCGGTGGCCCTAGGTTGTCACGCGTGGGAGACGTCGTCGCGGGCCTGCTCACCGGCTGGTCCCTGATCGTGGCGATCGGCGCCCAGAACGCGTTCGTGCTCCGGCAGGGCCTGCGCCGCAGCCACGTCGGGACGGTCGTCGCGATCTGCGCGCTGTCCGACGTCGTCCTCATACTGGCCGGCGTCGCCGGCATCGGGGTCCTGGTCGACCGCGCGCCGTGGGCGGTCGAGGTCGTCCGGTGGCTCGGCGTCGCGTTCCTGACCGTCTACGGCGTGATGTCGCTGCTGCGGGCCCGGCACCCGCAGGCGCTGGACGCCGAGGGCGGGGCGGTCGAGGCGCGCCGCGGGGTGGTCGCCCGCGCGGTCGCCCTCACCTGGCTCAACCCGCACGTCTACCTCGACACCGTGCTGCTGCTCGGGTCGGTCGCCGGGACGCACGGGACGCCCGGGCGGTGGTGGTTCGCGGTCGGCGCGTGCGTGGCGAGCATCGCGTGGTTCGCCGGTCTCGGGTACGGCGCCCGGCTGGTCGCCCCGCGCCTGGCCAGCCCTCGCGCGTGGCAGGTGCTCGACGTGCTCGTCGGCCTGGTGATGCTGTCGATCGCCCTCCGCCTCGCGATCGGGGCCTGAACGTCGTACGCCCCCCTGCCGGGGTAGTTCACCGGGAAGTGGCTGTCACAAGGACCCCCGGACGACCGTTTCCCGGTGGACTACCGGGCGAGGCGGCGGGGGACGACACTGGTGGCATGAGCGACCGCAAGACCAAGCCGAACGACACCTCGGTCGAGGAGGTCATCGATCGCGCGGCCGACGAGCGCCGGCGCGACGACGCGCGGGAGGTGCTCGACCTGATGCAGGAGGTGACGGGCGCCGAGCCGGTCGTGTGGGGGCCGTCGATGATCGGGTTCGGTCGCCAGCCCTACACGACCGCCGACGGCAAGGAGCACGAGTGGTTCGCCGTCGGCCTCGCGCCGCGCAAGGCCGCGCTCACGCTCTACGGCCTGACCTTCTACGGCTCCAACGAGGACCTGCTCGAGCGGCTGGGACCGCACACGACCGGCAAGGGGTGCGTGTACGTCAAGCGCGTCGGCGACCTCGACCGCGCGGTCCTCACCGAGATGATCGACCGGGCCTGGCGGGAGAACCACCGGCCGGGGTAGGTGCGCGGGTCAGGAGTCCTGGGGAGCCCGGTTCATCTCGGCCGCCTCGCGGGCGACGGCCTCGTCGTGGCGGGCGAGGAGGCGGTCGCGGACCTCGGACGGCTCGTAGTCGCGACGCACCCGCTCGTCGCGGGCGACCGCGGCGCCGGTGGCCACGCCGGCCAGGATCCCGGCGAGGCCGATCCACTTCCACACGCGCATGGCCCGAGCCTAGCCGGGCGCCGACGGAGTCGGGCCGGAGCGGGCCGATCGTGCAGACTGCGCGCATGACCCTGAGCCTCGACCAGGCGGTGGACCTCACCCGCAGCGGCGACATCTGGTTGTTCCGCGGTCGTCGGGCACCGGACCGGGCGATCCGCGCGGTCACCAACTCACCGGTCAACCACGTCGGCATGGCGGTGGTCGTCGACGACCTGCCGCCGCTGATCTTCCACGCCGAGCTCGGCAAGAAGCAGATGGACATGTGGACCGGCGGCCACCACCGCGGCGTGCAGCTGCACGACCTCCGCGAGGCGGTCGGGCGGTGGCAGGGCGAGTACGACCAGGACGCCTGGGTCCGCCAGCTCGACCCGCAGATCGGCCAGCCCGAGGAGGACGGGATGCTCCGCACGATCGCGCGGCTCGACGGCGTCTCCTTCCCCAGCCTGACCCGGTTGGGCGCCAGGTGGCTCCGTGGTCGCGACGCCTACGTGCCGCGGCGCAAGCGCGGCCAGCGCGTCACCCCGGAGGCGGCGTTCTGCGCCGAGATCGTGGCGTCCTGCTACATCGAGATGGGCATCCTGCGCGACGACCGGCGCGCGACCTGGTACGACCCGGGCAAGTTCTGGAGCGGCGACTACCTGCCGATCTCGCCGGGCTGGACGCTCGGCAAGGAGGTGGCGGTCAGTCGCTGACCGACCGCGCCAGCCGCTCGGCCACCACCGCCACCGCCGCCCGGAGCTCCGGGCCGCCCACCACCGTGAACGGGAAAGGCACGTGGGCGAGCCACTCGCCGGCGTACGCCTCGGGGTTGCTGGTGCTGCCCACCAGCTCGCACCGGCCGTCGGGCAGCTCGCGCAGGTCACCCAGCGTGGGCCGGATCCACGGCCGCACCTCGGCGAGCGGGACGTCGAAGACGAGGTGGGTCTCGTGCTCCCACCCCTTGCCGAGGTTGGCCTCGAGGGCAGCGGCCGGGTCGAGGTCGGCGGGCACGTCGAAGGTGCCGTCGAGCTGCTCGACCCCGGTGATCCGGTCGATGCGGAACGTCCGCAGCGCGTCGGCGTGGTGCGAGTGGCACAGCAGGTACCAGCGGCCGTAGCGCACCACCACCGACCACGGGTCGACCTCGAACGTCCGCGCGTTGCCGGCTGCCGTGCGGTAGCCGATGCGCACCTGCTGCTGGGCGGCGACCGCGGCGACGAGCCCGCTCGTGACGTCGGGGTCGGGGCGTACCGACGAGCGCTCGGGCACGGTGCGCGCGGTCTCCCGCACCGCGGACGCCTGCCGCGCGACGTTGGTCGGCAGCACCCGGAGGATCTTGCCGAGCGCGGAGCCCACCGGGTCGGCGGGGTCGGCGACCGCGTGGTGCGAGTCGAGCGCGGCCATCACCAGGCCGAGCGCCTCGGTCGCCGAGAAGACCAGGGGCGGGAGCCGGAGGCCCCGCCCGAGCGTGTAGCCGCCGTAGGGCCCGCGCGTCGACTCGACCGGGATGTCGGCCTCGCGCAGGATCGCGACGTAGCGCCGGGCCGCGCGCTCGGTGACGCCCAGGCGCTCGGCCAGCTCGGCAGCGGTGACCCCGGGGCGCGCCTGCAGGACGTCCAGCGCCCGCAGGGCCCGCGCGGTCGGGCTGATCTCACTCATCCGGACATGGTCCCACCGGTTCCGGACGTAGAGCGTCCGGAATGGCCCCTAGCGTTGGTCGGTGAGGGTCGAACGCAACCGAGATCAAGGAGAACTCATGGACATCGTGCTCATCGCCGGACTCTGGCTCGACGGATCGGCCTGGGACGACGTGCTGCCCGAGCTCGAGCGGCTCGGCCACCGCGGCATCCCGGTGACGCTGCCCGGCCAGGGCGACGGCGCCACCTCGGCGACGTACGACGACCAGGCCGCCGCGGTCGTCGCCGCCGTCGACGCGGCCGACGGGTCGCCGCTCGTCGTCGGCCACTCCGCCGCGTCGACGCTCGCGTGGGTCGCGGCCGACCGGCGCCCGGACGCCGTGACCGGGGTCGTGCTGATCGGCGGCTTCCCGACCACGGGCGGCAACGCGTACGCCGACTTCTTCGAGGCCGACGGCGAGGGCGTGCCGTTCCCCGGCTGGGAGCCGTTCGCCGGCCCGGACTCCGACGACATGTCGCCCGAGCTGAAGGCCGAGGTGGCCGCGTCCACCCATTCGGTGCCGGTCGGGGTCACCAAGGGGACGGTGCAGTGGACCGACGAGCGTCGCCACGGCGTACCTCTCACGCTGGTGTGCCCGGAGTTCAGCCCCGCCCAGGCGCAGGAGTGGATCGACTCCGGCGACGTGCCCGAGCTGGCCGACGCCACGGCGCTGGAGCTCGTGGACATCGAGTCCGGACACTGGCCGATGTTCACCCAGCCGGCCGCGCTCGCCGAGCTGCTCGACGCGGCGACGAAGCGCTGAGCCCGGGGGTCCTCAGTCGAGGAGCTCCTCGGGCGCGGCCGCCATGGTCGGGATCTCGGCGGGCGCGCGGTCGGCCGGCTTGACGGCCTCGAGCGGCGTCGACGGCGTCAGCGGCGTGACCGGCAGGACGACGTAGCCGCTGGGCACGCCGGAGGCGAGGTCGACGTCGAGGCCCGCGAGCTCGGCCGGGGCCACGCCGAGCAGCACGGCGACGGCCAGGGCGTTCTCGGGGCGGGCCCCGGGATCCTTCTCCAGCAGGCTCGCGACGACGTCGCGGAGGTCCTCGGGCACCTCGTCGTCCAGCGGCGGCGGGGGCTCGTTGACGTGGCACATCGCCGTCGCGATCGGGGTGCCGCGGTCGAAGGGCCGCTTGCCGGTGAGCATCTCGTGGGCGACCACGCCGAGGGCGTAGAGGTCACTGGCGCCGGTGGCGGGCTGCCCGATGGCCTGCTCGGGGCTGATGTAGTTGGGCGTGCCGAGCATCTCGCCGACCCGGGTGTGGCCGATGGTGTCGATCGCGCGGGCGATGCCGAAGTCGGTGAGCTTCACCAGCCCGTCCTCGCGGACGAGGATGTTGGCGGGCTTCACGTCGCGGTGGACGACGCCGGCCTCGTGGGCGGTGCCGAGCGCCAGCGCGGCCTGGCCCAGGATCGAGCGCACGGCCTCGGGCTGCATGGCCCCCTGCTCGCGGATGATCGCCGACAGGGGCAGCCCCTGGACGAGCTCCATCACGAGGTAGGTGAGGTGGTCGTCCTCGCCGTAGTCGAAGACGGTGGTGATGTTGGCGTGCAGGAGGGCCGCCGAGTGCAGGGCCTCGTCGCGGAAGCGCTCCGCGAAGATCTCCTCGTTGTCGGGGTCGGCGCGCATGACCTTGACCGCGACCTCGCGCTTGAGCACGTCGTCGAGGGCCCGCCACACGTCGGCCATGCCGCCGGACGCGATGCGGTCCTGCAGGACGTAGCGGTCCCCGAGACGGAGTCCTTCCACGAGCCTGTGCATCGGGCGTTGCCCCACTTCTCTCGAAACAGGTGCGCAGCAGCGCACCAGCGGCCGAGGTTACTCCGACTTCCGCGCGATCCAGCCTTTTCCGCGACGAGGCCCACCCGCGTGGGTGAACCTCTTGACAACGTACAACCGATCGGTTGTATGTTGGTCCTGTGAACGAGACCGACGAGGACCGGGCGGACGCCTGGTTCCACGCGCTCTCCGACCGCACCCGCCGCGACATCCTGCGGCGCGTGCTGGCTGGCGAGCACTCGGTCTCCTCGCTGGCGCGCAGCTACGACATGAGCTTCGCCGCCGTCCAGAAGCACGTCGCGGTGCTCGAGCGCGCGGGCCTGCTGACCAAGCGTCGGCAGGGTCGCGAGGCCCTGGCCAGCGGCGACGTGGAGGCCGTGCGCTCGGTGGGCGCGATGCTCGGCGAGCTCGAGGGCCTCTGGCGCGGCCGGATCTCCCGGATGGACGAGCTGTTCACGCAGGACCAGCACGAGCACGACGACCGACCCGACCCGACCTGAGAGAACGGACCGACCCATGCCTGTCACCGACGTCCAGCACGACCTCGACGCCCTCACGCTGACCATCACCGCCGACTTCGCCGCTCCCGTGGAGCGCGTCTGGGAGGTGTACGCCGACCCGCGCCAGCTCGAGCGGGTGTGGGGGCCGCCCGGCTACCCCGCCACCTTCGTCGACCACGACCTCGTCCCGGGCGGCCGGATGAATTACTACATGACCAGCCCCGACGGCGAGAAGTACTACGCCTACTGGGACGTCACCGGCGTACAGGAGCCCGAGCGCTTCACCTTCCGCGACGGCTTCGCCGTCGACGAGACCTTCGCCCGCAACACCGACATGCCGGAGTCGTCCGCGGAGTACACCTTCGCCGGCACGGACACGGGCACCGAGGCGACCTTCGTCTCGACGTACGCCACCGCCGAGGCCCTCCAGAAGGTGCTCGACATGGGCGTCGTCGAGGGATCGACCCTCGCCATCAACCAGATCGACGACCTGCTCGCCGCCTCCTGACCTCTCCTCCACCAACTTCCGAAAGGCCCCAGCCCATGCGACCCATCGTCATCACCACGTTCATCTCCCTCGACGGCGTCATGGACTCCCCCGGAGGGGGCGACTACGTCCACGGCGGCTGGACCTTCAAGGACGTCCCGTTCGACGAGGCGGCCTACGAGATCAAGGGCCGGGAGATGGGCGAGGCGAGCGCGCTGATGTTCGGCCGGCAGTCCTACGACGAGTTCGCCCCCGTGTGGCCCTCGATGGAGGAGTTCGCCACCTACAACGCCATGCCCAAGTACGTCGTCTCCACGACCCTCGACGGCGACACCGCGCCGTGGGGTGCCGGCGAGGTCACGGTGCTGTCGTCGCTCGACGACGTCGCCGCGCTGAGGGAGAGCGAGGGCGGCGAGATCCACGTCCACGGCAGCGCCCGCCTGGCCCAGTCGCTCGCGGCCGCCGGCCTGGTGGACCGCTACACCCTCCTCGTCTTCCCGCTCCTCCTCGGCAGCGGCAAGAAGCTCTTCGGCGAGAGCGACAAGACCAAGCTCGAGCTCGTCGAGCACGCGGCCTACGGCAACGGCATCACGCTCCAACGCTACGACGTCGTGCACTGAGGCTCCGCCAGCTGGGCGCTCCTCGACCAACCCTCGGTCGAGGGGCAAGAATCACCCGGTGGAACTCGCCCTGCTGCTCGTCTCCATGGCAGCCGTCGTCCTGGCCGCCACCGCCGTCAGCGAGCGGCTGCGCATCCCGGCGCCGCTCCTGCTGGTCGTCGTCGGCGCCGCGGCGGCGTACGTCCCCGGCGTCCCGACGATCCACCTCGAGTCCGAGGTCGTCCTGCTGGGGCTGCTGCCACCACTGCTCTACGCGGCGGCGATCCAGACCTCGCTGGTCGACTTCAACGCCAACCGCGGCACGATCCTCCGGCTCTCGATCCTGCTCGTCGTCGTCACCGCACTGGCCGTCGCGGTGGTCGTGGAGTGGCTCGTGCCGGACCTGGGCTGGGCGGCGGCGATCGCGATCGGCGCGGTCGTCGCACCCCCGGACGCCGTCGCGGCCACCGCGGTGGCCCGACGGATCGGGCTGCCCCGGCGGGTCGTGACGATCCTCGAGGGCGAGTCGCTGCTCAACGACGCGACCGCCCTCGTCATCCTGCGGACCGCGACCGTGGCACTCGCCGCCGGAAGCGTGACAGCCGCCCATGTCGGGCTCGACTTCCTGGTCGCAGCCGGCGGTGGCGTCCTCATCGGCGTCGGCTTCTTCCTCCTCGTCGCCAAGCTGCGCCACCGGATCAGCGACCCGCTGATGGACACCGCGATCTCGTTCCTGACGCCGTTCGCGGCGTTCGTGGCGGCGGAGGAGATCCACGCCTCCGGCGTCATCTCGGTCGTCGTCGCCGGCCTGCTGCTCGGGCACAAGGCGCCGATCATCCAGACCGCGCAGTCGCGGATCACCGAGCGGATCACCTGGCGCACGGTCGCCTTCGTGCTGGAGAACACCGTCTTCCTCCTCATCGGCCTCCAGCTCGACTGGATCCTGCAGGACGTCCACGAGTCGAGCCTCCCGAACACCCGCATCGCCCTCGTCTGCCTCGCCACCCTCGTGACCGTCGTCGTCGTACGCCTCGTCTACATGCAGGCCACCGGCTTCCTCCGGCGTCGCGACCCGATCCCCGCCTCCTGGAGCTTCCTCATCGGCTGGGCGGGGATGCGGGGCGTCGTCACCCTCGCCGCCGCCTTCGTCATCCCCGAGGACGCGCCCCACCGCGAGGTGCTGCTCCTGGTCGCCTTCACCGTCGTGGCCGGCACCCTGCTCGTGCAGGGACTGTCCCTGCCGTTCCTGACCCGCGTCCTCGACGTCCCGGCCCCCGACCCCGCCGAGGACGCCCTCGCCCGCGCCGCGCTGCTCCAGCAGGCCGCGGACGCCGGCTTCAAGCGCCTCGACGAGCTGGAGTACGACGATCAGCACGGCGTGGCCGAGCAGGTCCGGGCCCGCGTCGACCAGCGCACGTTCGCGGCCTGGGAGCAGCTCGCCACCACCGACGGCGAGGAGACGCCCTCCGAGCTCTACGCCCAGATCCGCGGCGAGATGATCGAGGCCGAGCGCGCCAAGGTGCTGCTCGTCCGGGGCAAGGGCAAGGTGCCGTCGGAGGTGGTCAGCCAGGTGCTGGGCATGCTCGACATCGAGGAGTCGATGCTCGACGCCGGCTCGGACGCGCGCGCCGGCGTACGCTCCGGCAGCCTCGCCTTCCGGGGCGGCCGCACCTGCGACGACCTCGACGAGCACCCCCCGGTCGACACCGTCGAGGACCCGGCCTGCGCCACCTGCCTGCGCGACGGCACTCGCTGGGTGTCGCTGCGGCAGTGCCTCACCTGCGGCAACGTGGGCTGCTGCGACTCCTCCGTCGGCAAGCACGCCACCGCCCACTTCCACGAGAGCCTCCACCCCGTCGTGGAGTCCGCCCAGCCGGACGAGTCGTGGCGGTGGTGCTACGTGCACAACCTCACCGGCTGACCGATATCTGAGGACGCCGTGGACGTGGATCGGCCGTATTTCCGTCCACGACGTCCTCAGATATGGGCCACTAGGCTGGTGGAATGGGAGCGCCCGCGATCGTCATCGCCTCGATCCACCACGCGAAGGAGCTGGGCGAGGCGTTCGCCCGCTACGAGCGCGAGTACGACGTCCGCATCGCGACGGACGAGGCCTCGGCCAAGGTCTGCGCGAAGGACCTGCTCACGACCGGGCACCAGGTGGCGCTCTTCGTCGTCGACACCGATCAGGAGCAGGACCAGCTCTACAAGCTCATCGGCGGTACCCGCCAGGCAGTGCCGACCGCCCGCCGGCTGATCGTCACGCACGTCAGCCGGTTCCGCGAGGACAACCAGACCTTCCGCCACGCGGTCGCCGCGGGCAAGGTCGACGCCCTGCTGCTCATGCCGCAGGGACCGCGCGACGAGGAGTTCCACCTCGCCGTGGGCGAGCTGCTCAACGAGTGGAACGCGACCGTCGCCGCGCCGGTCGTCGAGAACGTCCGGATCATCTCGCCGGAGAAGGACGGGCTGACGCGTGACCTGCTCGACTACCTCGCGCGGGTCGGCATGCCCGCCGGGGTGCACCACCCCGACAGCGAGGTGGGTCGCGAGGTGATGGCGGCCTGCCCCGACGACGAGGGCCGGTGGCCGATCGTGTCCTCGCTCGCCGGGTGGTGCGGCCACTGCCCCGACGTGCGGTCGCTGGCCAACCAGCTCTACGGCCGACCCGACGACATCGACGTCGACGAGGTGGTCGACCTCGTCGTGGTCGGCGCGGGACCGGCCGGCCTCGCCGCCAGCGTGTACGCCTCGAGCGAGGGCCTGTCGACCGTCTGCCTCGAGGCGGAGGCCATCGGCGGCCAGGCCGGCACCAGCTCGATGATCCGCAACTACCTCGGGTTCCCGCGCGGCATCTCCGGCATGCGGCTGGCGCAGCGCGCCCGCGGGCAGGCGCTGCGCTTCGGCACCCGCTTCTTCACCGGCTGGCCGGCCACCGGCATCTCGCGGTGCGCGGACGGCGACCACCACGTCGTCCACACCGACGGTGGCGACGTGCACGCCCGCTCCATCCTCGTCTCGACCGGCGTCGACTACCGCCGGCTCGGTGTCGAGTCGCTCGAGGAGCTGGTCGGGCGCGGGGTCTACTACGGCGCTGCCATGGCGGCCGCCCGTGAGCTCGCGGGTGACCACGTCGTGGTCGTCGGTGGCGGCAACTCCGCCGGGCAGGCGGCGATCCACGCCGCCCGCTTCGCCTCCTCGGTCACGCTCGTGGTCCGCCGGCCGGACCTCACCGCCACCATGTCGTCGTACCTCATCAACGAGATCGAGTGGAACCCGCGCATCACCGTCCGCCCCTGCACCCGCGTGGTCGACGGCGGCCCCGACGACGTCGGCCAGCTCGCCTGGCTCGACATGGAGGACGTCGACACCGGTGCGCACGAGCGGGTCGAGGCGCGTGGCCTGTTCCTGCTGCTGGGCGCTGCCCCCGAGTGCGGGTGGCTGCCCGACACCGTGCTCCGCGACGAGCGCGGCTTCGTCCTCACCGGGCGCGACGTGCCGACCGAGCACTGGCTCGACGGCGTGCCGCCCGAGGACCTCGCCACCACGGTCCCGGGCATCTTCGCCGGCGGCGACATCCGAGCCGGGTCGATGAAGCGGGTCGCCTCCGCGACCGGCGAGGGCGCCTCGGTGGTGTCCTCGGTCCACGCCTGGCTCGGCCAGTAGCCCCCGGCCGTGGCCTAGATCGACAGCAGCAGGAAGAGCACGGCCAGCGCGGGCAGGGTGCCCTGGGTGATCGCGGCGCGCGCCATCGACCGGTCGTGCGTCACCAGCACCAGGGCGACGCCGAGCATCGATCCCGTGCCGGCGAGCGCGAGCGCCCGACCGACCTCCTCCTGCTGGCCGAGCAGGGCGACGCCGACGAGCGTGATGATCGCGAGGAAGAGGTTGTAGAAGCCCTGGTTGTAGGCCATCGGCGCCAGGACCGGGGCGTCCGCCTCGGAGATGCCGAACGTCCTGCGGGTCGCGGGCTCGGTCCACCGGAACGCCTCGAGCACCCAGATGTAGACGTGCAGCAGCGCGGCCAGGACCGCGAGCACCCCAGCGAGGATGGTCATGGGGGCCACCCTAGGCCCGCCTACCCCTGGGAAGGTGGCAGGCCGTACGCCGGTCGGCGCACACTCGCGATCGAACGGCTACCCCGCCGTGTGGATCGAGGAGGTCCCCCGTGGGACGACTGATCGGCATCCTGCTCGTGGTCTGGCTCGTCATCGGCGCTCTCGCCGCCTTCCAGCGCGGCTACTTCGACGACACCAGGACCAACTGCTCCGAGGCGGGCGACATCGCGCTCACCGTCGTCGCCGGGCCGCTCAACTACCTCGGGGTCAACCCCAAGGTGAAGTGCGCCGACGTGGACGTCCCGGAGCCCAGCAAGTAGCCGGGTCCGGCTCCGGTCCCGGCACCGTTACTCCCCCGCCTTCGACGCGTCGAGCCAGGGAGGCGTCCAGTCCTCCGACGGGTCCTCGCCGACGCGGCCGTCGACGGCCTCGCGGAGCAGGTCGGCGTGCCCGGTGTGCCGGGCGTACTCCTCGAGCAGGTCGACGAGGAGGCGACGCAGGCGCGGGTGGTTGCCGTTGCCGTCGTCGATGTGGGCGACCAGGTCGAGGCCGCCCTCGGCCAGCGCAGCGTCGATGCGGGCCGTGTTGCGGACGACCGCCTCGTCGAAGACGGCGTACGTCTCGGCGGCGGTGAGGTGGTCGGCCTCGAACTCCCACTCGTCGGTGTCGTCGTGGCCGAGCGAGCGCCACGGCTCGACGAGCTCCTCGCCGCGCAGCTTGGTCGTCAGGTAGTAGTCCTCGGCCAGCGCGAGGTGCCGCAGCAGCCCGCCGAGGGAGAGCGACGACGACGGCAGGCGGTGCCGGAGGCCGGCCTCGTCGAGGCCGTCGGCCTTCCAGCGCAGGGTGGCGCGCATCCGGCCGAGCGCACCGGTCAGGTGCTCGGCCTCGGTGCCGTCGATCGGCGGCTCCCACGGCGGTGGGACCCAGACGTCGTCCTCGGGTGTGCTCATGCCACCGACCGTAGACCCGGTTCCGGACGGACGGCTGCCGGAACATCCCACCTCGGGGGTCTGGACAGGACCTGTGCCGCGCGCCATGGTGACCGGATGCGACGACTCGGAGTCCCTGCCCTTGTCCCTGCCCTCCTGGCGATCCCCGCCCTCGCCCTCACTGTCTCGGCGAGCTCGGCGGCCCAGCCGGAGGCCGCCGGCCCGAACCCCTTCCGTGACGGCTGGGGCGAGACGGTGCTCGACGCCGACCAGAACTTCCGCGGCCTCGATGCCGTGAGCAAGCGCGAGGCCTGGGTCACCGGCGAGAGCCTCACCGACGACGGGCCGGCCCGCGTCTTCCGCACGACCGACCGCGGCCGCACGTGGACCGACGTCAGCCCGGACGACACCGCCGGCCTGTCGTTCCGCGACGTGGAGGTGCACGGCTCGGTCGCCCACGTCCTGTCCATCGGCCCCGGCGAGGCGTCGCGGATCTACCGCTCCACCGACGGCGGTGCGAGCTGGACCGAGGCGTTCCGCAACACCGACGAGAAGGCGTTCTACGACTGCATGGCGTTCTACGGCACGGGCCGGCACGGCCTCGCGGTGAGCGACCCGGTCGACGGCAAGCTGCGCATCCTCGCCACCCACGACCGCGGCCGCTCGTGGTCGGTGCTGCCGAGCAAGGGCATGCCCCGCTCGAAGGACGAGTTCGGCTTCGCGGCCAGCGGCGACTGCCTCGTGACGTCCGGCCGGTCCGCGTTCCTCATCACCGGGGGCAAGAAGTCACGGGTGCTCCGCTCCGACGACCGGGGCCGCACGTGGACGGCGACGCCCTCGGGGATCCCGGCCGGTGAGTCGGCCGGCGGCTTCGCCGGTGCCTTCGCCTCGCCCAGCGTCGGCATCGCGGTCGGCGGCGACTTCGCGGAGGCCGACGACACCGAGGACACCACGGCCTGGACCCGCGACGGCCGCACCTGGACCGGCGGCGGCGACCTCACCCACGTCGGCGAGGACGTCACCTTCCTGCGCGGCACGCGGTACGCCGTGGCGACCGGTGACTACGACGGTTCGATCGGGTCGAGCATCACCACCGACGGCGGGCGCACGTGGAAGCGCGCGAGCAAGAAGGGCTACCACGCCATCGACTGCGTGAGGACGGTCTGCTGGGCCGCCGGCAGCAAGGGCCGCGTCGGCCACAACTGAGGGCTGGTCCGCACTGGCTAGTCTCGACCCGTGCCCGACCTCGCCCGCGTCCCCACCGCTCCCCTGCTCGCCGGCGGCCTCGTCGGCGGCTTCGCCCTCGCCCAGCAGACCGGCGTACGACCCCTTGGCGGAGCCGCGATGCTCGCCGCCAACGTCGCCGCCGCCCGGCAGTGGTACGCCGTCGGCGGCGCGCCGCTGGCCGCCGGCCTGACCGCGGCCTACTGGGCCGCAATGGGCGTCTCGCACCCGCTCGCGAAGAAGGTCGGCACCTGGCCGTCGGTCCTGGGCGTCACCGCCGCTGCCGCGGGCGCGGCGTGGGTCCTGGCGGACCGCCGCCGCTGACCCTCCTCCTTCGTACGGAGGTCAGTCCTCCGGCAGCGCAGCGAAGTCGGCCTGCATCTGGCGGTACCACCCGAGCGACTTCTTGGGGTGGCGCCAGCGGCCCTTCATCTCCTTGCGCGCCGGCAGGTGGGCGGCGTCGCCCTCCTTCTCGGCCTGCTTGAGGTGCTGGTCCTGCGCGTTGATCACGTCGTCGTGGGTCTCGCCGCGGTGGGCGAGGTCGCACGGGCCGCCCAGCTGGCGGCAGGTCATGGTCTTCATCTCGCTATCTCCTTGTGAGTTCAGGGTGGCTTCATGGAGTCGACGATCGGACGGACGGTGTTGTGACACGGGGGGCGACGGTTCCCGGGCGCAGGTCATCTCTGTTGTGCGCCGGGGTGTGCCACATCCGCACGGCACCTGGACCGGGAGGTGGCACGAGCCGTGTCATGTCCGCACGATCTCGCCCGCGGGTCGCGGCACATGGTGGGTCACTTCGCTGATGGCCCCTCGCGGCGCACGACCTGCTCGAGCACGGCCGGCTCGGCGCGGAAGGTGATCGAGCGGACCTGCCCGTCGGCGACCTCGAAGTCGAAGACCACCGCCGCGGCGCCACGGTGGAACCACGCGGACGCCGGCCGCTCGCCCACGAAGACCGCCATCGCCGCCTGGGCGCTGCCGTTGAAGAACGCGGCGACCTCGTCGCGGCCCTCGATGGACGCGGGCGTGCCGGCCAGGACGGCTGCCTCGTCGGCGCCGACGACCGCATCGGGTGCGAGCAGCTGGAGCAGCCGCTCGAAGTCGCCACCGCGGGCAGCCGCCATGAACGCGTCGACGACCTCCCAGTCCGCCAGCGCGTCCTCGGGGGCGGGCTGCGCGACCTTGGCCCGGGCCCGTGACGCGAGCTTGCGCGCCGCGACGGGCGAGGTGTCGAGGACCGCCCCGATGGTCGCGAAGTCGAAGGCGAAGCTGTCGTGGAGAACGAACGCCACGCGCTCGCGGGGGGACAACCGGTCGATGACCGCTTGCAGCGCGATGCCCACCGTGTCGGCCAGGGCGACGTCGTCGGCGGGGTCGGTCACAGGCTCCGTCCACGGGTCGTGCACCGCGTCCTCGAGGTGCGGGTCCTCCATCGGCACGGGCGTGCGGGCCCGCAACCGGTCGAGGCAGAGCCGGGTGGTGACGGTGGTCAGCCAGGCGGGGAGGTTGTCGATCTCGATGCCGTCGCGCGTCACCGCGCGGTCGAGCCGCAACCACGCCTGCTGCACCACGTCCTCCGCCTCGGCGTGGTCGCCCAGCACGCGGGTCGCGATGCCGAGCAGTCGGGGCCGCTCGGCCTCGAAGGTCTCCGTCCGGTCCATGGGTCCACCCTTCCGCGATCACGTCGTCTCGACCAGTCGACGTCCCGCAGCCCGGAGACGTGACCAGCCGTGCCGCACACTGGTCGACATGCCCGCCCTCCGGCCCCGTGCCGCCGGCCCGGTCGCGACCGTCGTCGCGGCGCTCGTGCTGCTCGCCGGGTGCTCGAGCGGGGTCGACGAGCCCACCCCACCCGACCCGCAGGACACCCCGAGCGCCACCCCGACCAACGAGGCCACCAGCGAGCCGACCGAGGAGCCCTCGGAGGAACCGACCGAGGAGCCCACCGAGGAGCCCGAGCCGGCGCACCCGATCTCGATGGCCGCCCTCGCCGAGGCCGACCTGACCGGCGGCGACCTGCGGCTCGGTGCCGTGCGCGAGCGGACCCCCGCCTACACGTCGTACGACGTCACCTTCGCCTCGACCACGATGGGCCGGGGTACCGAGCCGCTACGGATCAGCGGCGTGCTCAACGTGCCCACCGGGCCCGGGCCCCGGGGTGGTCAGGGATGGCCGGCCGTGGTGCTGGCCCACGGCTACATCGACCCGGCCTACTACGTCCGTGGCCAGGGCATGACGCGCGAGCGCGGCTTCCTCGCCCAGCGCGGCTACGTCGCGCTGCACGTCGACTACCGCAACCATGCCGAGTCGACCGACGACCCGCGCATCGAGCAGGCGGTCCGGCTCGGCTACGCCGCCGACGCGATCGCCGCGCTGCACGCACTCCGGGACTCCGACGACGTCCGGGTCGACCCCGACCGGATCGCGCTGTTCGGCCGCTCGATGGGCGGCGGCGTGATGATGAAGGCGCTGGCCGCGGAGTCCGGCCTCTTCGCCGCGGGCGTGGGCTGGGCGTCGGTCTCGAGCCTCGAGGCCGAGAACTTCGCCCAGTTCCAGCGACCCGACGCGCCCCTCGCGGAGCTGAAGGCCGGCTTCCGGGGCCGGCACGGGCTCCCGGCCGAGGACCCGGAGTTCTGGCGAGGGGTCTCCCCGCGCCCGGACTTCGAGGAGATCACCGAACCGGTCCTCATGGTCCACGGCCGCTTCGACGACACCTGCCCGCCGCCGTGGGCGCGCGCCACCCAGCGGGCGATGACGAAGGCCGGCGTCGACGCCACCCTGGAGTGGTACGACGACGGGCACGCGTTCGGGCCGGCCTTCATCGCGGCGATGGACCGCACCGTCCGCTTCCTCGACGCGCGGATGCCCGCCTGAGGGACCCGGACCCGCGCCCCGTACGTCCCATCCACATGCAGCGCACCCACGCAGCCCTGGTTGCCGCCGTCCTGGCCACGGTCGTGCTCACCGCCTGTGGCGGGCAGGACGCCTCGGGCCGCGACCCCGGCACGGAACCGGGCGGCCCGTCACCGAGCCGGACCTCGACCGGCACACCGACCCGGCCCCCGAGCACGCCACCGAGCGAACAGCTGGAGAAGGTCCGGGTCGTCGGCGAGGTGACCGGGATCGGGGACTGCGTCGTCGTCCGCGACGACGACCAGATCACGTGGACGATCACCGGCCCTCTCGCGGCCGAGCTCGTGCGGGGCGACCGGGTCCAGGTCACCGGCACCCCGAACATCGCGGCGACGGGATGTGGGGGCCCGGTCGTCGAGGCCACCCGCGTCGGCGTGCTGCCCCCGACCGGGTGACCGGTCGGGGGCAGCACGTGCTCACTGCTGGGTGATCACCGCACCCGGATCTGCATGCCGGTGCCGCTCTGCGAGAGCACCTGGATCTTGACGCCTGCACCCGCGACCTTGACCCCGACACGGGGCAGCCCCGCGTCGACGAACGGCTGGAAGTAGCGGTTCGGGTCGCTGTCGTCGAAGAGCGGGTTGGCCGCCCGTCCACGCACGTAGCTCTTCCGTCCGCCGGCCGTCAGGTAGAAGGAGTCGGACTTCTGCAGGCCGAAGGGTGCGTCGTAGGTCTGGATGCGCCCACGCCACGCCGCGCCCTGCAGGTTGTAGTGCGCCTCCGGGTTGGCGTCGACCGGAAGCACCAAGCCGCCGCCGGGGTGCTGGCTGGTGTTGTTGTCCGTGAAGGAGGAGTCCCAGTAGTTGACCAGGAGGCCGTCCTGGTAGGGGAACTTCTCCACGAAGTCCGGCCGGTCCGGGAAGCTGAAGTTGTACGGACCGGTCTGGAGGTACTTGTCGTACGACGTGTAGGTGCGGTTGCTCGCGAGGTAGAACCGGTCGTAGGCCGTGTCGTAGCTGGCCCCGACCGACCGGAACCCGTCGAGGGTCCAGCCGTTGGGCGAGGTCTCGGCACCGTCCGCGAGCACCGTGGTCGAGCCGTTGGTCACCTTGATGTCGTCGACCAGCAGGCCCGACCAGCCCAGCGCCGGGTCCTGTCCCTGCACGGCACCGTCGGTGACGTAGCTGGCACGCAGCCCGATCGTCTGACCGGCGTAGGCCGACAGGTCGAAGGTCGCGGGGACGTACGACGTGCTCACGCCGTCGATGCCTGCTTCCTTCGCCGGGTCGTTGTTCGGGTTGGTGTCGGCGTCGGTGTCGGGGTCGATCGCCGACGTCGGGAGGGGCACCCAGCTGCCGCTGCCGGCGGGGGACTCGACCTCGATGTAGCCGTAGTCGTAGTCCTCCTCGATGTTCCACGCGGCCTTGAGCGACAGCGTGGTGGTGCCGGCAGGCACCGCAAGCGTGCGGGACATCGACGCGCGGTAGTCGTCACCCGAGCCGGAGAACCACTGCTTGGTTCCCTCGGGGGGCGTCGGCAGGGTCGTGGTGATCTGCTTGTCCGGCAGCACGACCGCGACGCCCTGGGCCTTGGCCGAGTTGTACTCGTGCGGGCCGAGGTCGATGGTGCGGTCCTGGCCGGCGACGACGGTCTCGTAGTCGAGCCAGCCGAGCTGCAGCTTGTCCCAGACACCGAGGTCGGCCGCACGGGTGCCGATGCCCTGGTCGCCGGCGGCGGAGACGCGGCTCTGGGCCATCAGCGTCCACCAGCTGACCGGGTTGTCACCCGAGGCGGCGGTGTCGTAGTGGTCGGGCAGGCCGAGGTCGTGGCCGTACTCGTGGGCGACCACCGAGATGCCACCGTTCTCCGGCTGCACCGTGTAGTCGGCGACCCAGATGCCGGTGTTGCCGATCTGCGTGCCGCCGTCGGGGTTGGCCACCCCGCCGACCGTCGGTCCCTGGCCGGTGCCCTGGAAGGCCTTCCAGCGGTGGCTCCAGATGGCGTCCTCACCGTAGATCGGGTCGCCGTCGGCCTGGTCGCCACCGGAGTGGATGATCTGGAACCGGTCGATGTAGCCGTCGGGCTCGTCGAAGTTGCCGTCGCCGTCGAAGTCGTAGCGGTCGCGGATGTCGTACTGCGACACGGTGCGCTTGATCTGGGCGTCGGTCTTGCCGGCCGCCTTCTGGTCCGCCACCCACTGGGTCATGCCGTCCGAGACGATGTTCCAGGTGTTGGTGCAGTTGTTGCTGGCGCACGGGTAGCCGTTGCTGCGGCCGTAGCGGGCCTGGTTGTAGGGGACGGTCGTGACGTCGGTGACCATGCCCTCCACGCTGTAGCGACCGGAGGACTGGCGCTCGTAGTAGCTCTTCAGCGAGTCGGCGAGCTCGCCGTCACCGAAGTAGAGGTCCTTGTAGTAGCGCTTGTTGAAGTTGGGGCGCCACTGGGTCGAGTTGTCGTCCGGGCCGGGCTCGGGGATCTCGTTGAAGCCGGGCCCGTCGTAGGTGACCGGCCCGGGCGTGTTCGGGTCGGTGTCGCGGTCGGGGTAGCTGGGGTGGCGCTGGGTGCCGAAGTCGACGAGGAAGACGAACACCTTGTCGGTGCGTTCGTTGCTCAGCTCGACGTACTGGTCCTGTGTGGCCGCAGCGGCCGTGGTCGTGCGGTTGGCCTTGCCCTTGGCCGACCCGCGGGCCGGAGCCGGCTCCTCGCCGGTCTTGAGCACGGTGTTGCCGTTGATGGTCTGCGGGGTGGCGTCGCCGCTGAGCACGTCGGCCCACGCCTGCTGGCGCAGGGCCGCCTGCTTCTCCGCCTCCGGGTTGGGGAGGACGTGCTCGCCGTTGGCGGCGTGCGCCTCGCCCGCGGAGCGCTGCTCGGCGGGCGCGGCCTGTGCGGCGGTGGAGACGACGGTCAACGCCCCCGCACCGGTGATGAGGGCAAGAGAGAGCCCCAGGGTCGTGGATCTCACGAGTTGTTCCTTTCCCGAGATGCAAGGAGGCCGGCCGATCGGCCGGGACGACTCCCTGCTGTGGGGGACCCTAGGCACACCCGCCGGGCGGTGGGAAGGCCCCAGGTGGGGGAAAAGTCCTTCCCGGTCAGTCGGTCGGCGCGCCCTCGAGCTGCTGCGGCGGCGCGTCGGCGTAGGCCGCGGAGAGCCGACGGTAGGGGGCGGACACCAGCGCGCACAGCACGGTGACGAACATGATCGCGCCCGCGATCATGAAGACCAGCGCGATGCCCCGCGCGTCGCCGTCGCCGAGCAACCACCGCCAGGTGTCGCGGCCCTCCTCGGACTCCATGTAGGGGATGAGCGCGAACTCGGCGATCGGCCCGATGAGGAACGCCGAGATCGGGCTGGCCGCGAGCTCGACGCTCTGGGCGAACCCGAAGACCCGTCCCTGCGTGCGGAACGGGACGACCCGCTGGAGGATGGTCTGCTCGGCCGCCTCGGCGGCAGGCATCACCGCCATGAAGACGAAGATGCCGAGGACGTAGAGCCACGCCCACTCACGCGCGGTGAACGTCATGCCGAGCAGGGCGATGCCGAGATTCACCAGCAGAAGGGTGCGGACCGGGTTGGCGCCGAGGCCGAACCGCGCGACCAGCCCGCCGCCGACGACGAACCCGAGACCGGTGACGCCGAGGACGAGGCCCCACGCCTCGACGCTGAACAGCTCCAGGCCATAGGGGTCCATCAGCGCGATGTAGACGCCGGAGACCAGGTTGTTGAAGGTGGTGAAGAGGATCAGCGCGACCAGTCCGGGGACTGCCGTGATCGCGGAGATCGCGCCGCGGAAGTCGAAGTGCGGCCCGCCCTCCTCCGGGTCGGGGTCGACCTCGGGGACGGTGATCGGCAGCAGGTGGAGCAGCGCGACGCCGGTCAGCGCAAGCGCGATCGCGAGGGTCCACCCCATGCCGAGCAGGCCGACGCTCAGGCCGCTGAAGACGCTCGTGATCATGAACGAGATGCCCTGGACGGTGCCGACCAGGCCGTTGGCCTTGTCGCGGCCGTCCTCGGGCACGAGCAGGGTCACGGTCGTGGAGAGCGCGATGTTGCGCAGGCTCTCGACGACACCGCCGACCAGGATCACGCCGGTGAACAGCCAGAACCACGCGCTGCCCCAGTCGGCCAGCCGCTCCTCGCCGAGCAGCAGCCACAGCCCGGCCGAGGCGGCGTAGGCGACCAGGGTGACGGTCGAGGAGATGACCATCACCTGCTTCTTGCGGTGGCGGTCGACGAGGGTGCCGAAGAACGTGCCGAACGCCGCCGTGAAGAGCATGTAGCCGCCCCCGATGATCGCGGTGGCCATCACCGACCGCGTCTCGAGGTAGGCCCAGAACGTGAGCGCGAACCACAGGTAGCTCGCGGTCACGTTGGCGACCAGCGTGTTGGCGAGGACCTGCCGGAAGGCGCGCACGGTCTCCGGGCCGCGGGTCACCCCCGGCGGCAGGTGGGCCTCGACCTGCGGCGCAGCGGGGTCTGCCGGCACCGGGTCGAGCTCGTCCATGGGCACCCGACGACCCTAGGCACGACCACCGACAGTCCGCCTCCGACTTATGTCGGGGTCCATCCCTCCCACATCGCCGCCACGTGGCGCGCGTCGGTGCCGCAGCACCCGCCGACGATGCGGACCGCCGGCAGAGCCGCCGCCAGGTCGCGGGTGGTGGTCGCGAGGTCGGGCAGGTCGCCCTCGTCGAGCTCCTCGGCCTCGTCGAGCTCGGCGTGGCTGAGCCGCGAGGAGTTCACCCGGAGCCCGGCGACCCGGCGCGTCCAGTCGGCGTCGGCGTCGGCGTCGGCGCCGGCGTGGAGGCCCTGGCGCACGTGGTCGGGATGGGCGCAGTTCACGAGCAGGTGGGCTGCTCCCTCGTCGGTCGCCGCGTCGAGCTGCTCCACGGCGGACCCCAGGCCCGTGCCGTCCGGCAACCGGCCGTCGGTCTCGACGGTGAACGAGATCGCGACGGGAAGGCCGACGTCGCGGGCAGCACGGACGATCCCGGTCGCCTCGGCGACTGTCGTCAGGGTGTACGCCGTCGCGAGGTCAGCCCCGGCCTCGGCGAAGGCCTCGAGCTGCGCGCGGTGGTAGTCGGCGTAGCGGTCGGCGTCGAGGTCGCCGGCCTGGTAGCCGTCGCCACGCGGGCCGATCGCACCGACGACGAGGACGCCGTCGGCCTCGCCCGACACGTCGTCCGCCAGCGCACGCAGGTGGGCGACAGCGTCCCGGTTGACGCGCGCGAGCGCCGCGGCGTCGTACCCGAGCCGGGCACCCCAGTCGCCGTTGGCCCGCCAGGTCGGCGTCTCGAGCAGCAGGCCGGCCCCGGCGCGCGCCGCCACGACGGCGTAGCCGCGGTAGTAGTCCTCGAGGACCTCCCGGCCCTGCGGGTCGTCGAGGAGCGGGAAGGACGCGAAGTCGGGGAGGTCGAGCCCGCGGTGGAAGATCAGGTCGGTCTCGAGCCCACCGTCGGTGACCCATCCTCGTGCGGTCTCCGGCAGCTGCCAGGTCGAGGTCATGCGCGCCTCCCGCGAGTAGCAGACCAGCTGATCCGGTATAGCAGACCCACGCGTCGTCGGCGAGGGCTCGTCAGGCCGGGAACTCCTCGGCGACGCTGCGCAGGCGGTCGACGTACGACGGCCAGTCGACGCCGTCGGGCAGGTTGGAGACGGCGGACCGGAGACCGACCGCCCCGTCGACGGACTCGCGGAGGACGTCGGCGTGACCGGCGTGGCGGGTCGTGTCGGCGATGACGTGGACCAGCACCCGCTGGAGCGTCACGTCTCGGCTCGCGGGCGACCACCACGGGACGACGCCCATCGCGTCGAGCGGGAGCTCTGCGACGGTCGCGTCGCTGAACGCCCACACGGCCCGGTAGAAGGCGACGACCTCCGCAGCCGGGACCGAGGCGGGCACCCACCAGTCGGCCTGGGGGTCGACGTCGTAGTCGGCGTCCGAGACGACGAGGGGGTGGTCGGGGTCTGGCCACTCACGGCCGAAGGTCGGTCCGAAGTAGCCGATCTCGACGTTGGCGACGTGCCGGACGATCCCGAGCAGGTTGGTGCCGGTGGGCGTGCGCGGCCACCGCAGGTCCCGCTCCCCCAGCCCCTCGAGCTTCCACAGCAGCGCATCGCGCGCGTCCTGGAGGTAGTGCTGGAGGGCTGTCGCGGGGTCGCGGAGGTCGGCCATGGCACCTGATCATGCCGCGCGCCCCACTCCTGGAGTCACCGGATATCCGGTGACTTTCCTGCTTGGCACCCGAGATCTGGGCTCCCAAGCAGGTAACTCGGGTGCCAAGTACGGTCGCACCCGTGACCTCCCGCGTGCACGCCATCCACATCGCCCCCGGGCGGAAGATCCCGACGAAGTCGGTCGACTCCGTCGACGCGGAGGCGGGCGTCGGGCTGGTCGGCGACCGCTACCACGGGGCGAAGCACCGCCACGTGACCGTGCAGGCCCTCGACGACCTGGCAGCGGCGGAGGAGGTGCTCGGACGTCCGGTCGACCCGGGGCTCACGCGCCGCAACATCACCCTGACGACGGGCCCGATCCCCACTCGCCCGGGCGAGCGGATGCGGATCGCCGGAGTCGAGCTCGAGGTGGTGCGCATCGCCGCACCCTGCCGGCTCCTCGACGACTGGCTCGGGCCCGGCGCGATGGAGGCGCTGCGCTCGCCGCGCGGCGGCACGGTGTTCCGGCTGCTCGGCTCCGGGACGATCCGCGTGGGTGACGAGGCGGTAGCGGAGACGGCCCCGGACTAGGGGTTCTGCACGAGCCGCAGCAGGTTGCCGTCGGCGTCCACGAGGTAGCCGATCCGCATCCCCGACTCCTCGACCTGCGGCGGGTGGAGCCGCGGCCACCCGACGTGCGTCTCCGGCAGCCCCGCCGCCACGCAGACGTCGTACAGCGCGTCGACGTCGTCGACCCGCAGGCAGCAGCTCGAGGCGGTGGACGCCGGGTCGGTGCCGGGGTCGCGGAAGAACTCCAGCATGACGCTCCCGCGCTCGAGGATCAGCCAGCCCGGGTCGTGGTACGTCGTCGCGAACCCGAGCGCGGCGTAGAACCCGGCCGTCGCCTCGAGGTCGCGGGACGGGAGGTTGGGCGTGGCGCGGTCGACCATGCGCTCCACGCTAGCGCCGGCGTCGCCCCTGGACGGGTCAGAGCGGACCGAACACGTCGGTCACCTCGGCGCGCAGGTCGAGCCGGTCGAGGATGCCGAGGAGGGTCCGCTCCTCGTAGCGGAAGTGCGACTCCATGATCGCGCCGATGCCGTCGAGGTGCCGCCCGAGCACGTCCGGGTCGGCGGAGGCGTCGACGTCGGCCTGCAACGAGCCGACGAGGTGGCCGATCATCGCGTGGTCCTGCACGAGCTTGCGCAGCGGCTCGGCGAGGTCGGGGTGCTCGGCCTCCACCGCGGGGAACAGGACCGCGTCCTCGCCACGGTGGTGGCCGTCGAGCGCGGTGCAGAAGCCGTGGCAGAAGAGCAGGAGGTCCTGGCTCGCGGACAGCGTACGTCCTGCTGCCACCTCGTCCAGCGCGACCCGGTGGGCGGCGCGCAAGCGGTCGTGGACCTCGCGCATCTCCCGGCCCCACGCGACCAGCCTGCTGTTCTCCTCGCTCACGACCGGCCCACCCTAGCGCCGACGAGCAGCGGCCCGGGCCCCACGAGGGGAGCCCGGGCCGCTGGGTCGAGCAGGGTCAGCGCAGGTCGAACCGGTCGTTGTCCATGACCTTCACCCACGCGTCGACGAAGTCGCCGACGAACTTCTCGCGGGCGTCGTCGCTCGCGTAGACCTCGGCGAGGGCCCGCAGCTGCGAGTTCGAGCCGAAGATCAGGTCGACCGCGGTGGCCGTCCACTTCACGTCGCCGGTCGCGGCGTCGCGGATGTCGTAGACGTTCTCCTCCGACTCCGAGGCCTTCCACTGCGTGCCCGGGGCCAGCAGGTTGGCGAAGAAGTCGTTGGTCAGCACGCCCGGGCGGTCGGTGAGGACGCCGTGCTGCGTGCCGCCGACGTTGCCGCCGAGCGCCCGCAGGCCGCCGACGAGGACGGTCATCTCCGGGGCGGTGAGCCCGAGCAGGTAGGAGCGCTCGACGAGCAGGGTCTCCGGCTGGAGCTTCTCGCCGGGGCGCAGGTAGTTGCGGAACCCGTCGGCCCGCGGCTCGAGGACGCGGAAGGAGTCGACGTCGGTCTGCTCCTCAGTGGCGTCGGTGCGACCGGCGTGGAACGGCACGGTCACCTCGACACCGGCGTCGCGGGCGGCCTTCTCGACCGCGGCCGAGCCGGCCAGGACGATGAGGTCGGCCAGCGACACCTGCGCGCCGCCCTTGGCGTTGAAGTCGCTCCGGACCGCCTCGAGCTTGTCGAGCACGGTGGCGAGCTGCTCGGGCTGGTTGACCGCCCAGCTGCGCTGCGGCTCGAGGCGGATGCGCGCACCGTTGGCGCCACCGCGCTTGTCGGTGTGGCGGAACGACGCTGCGGACGCCCACGCCGTGGAGACGAGCTCGGCGGTGCTGAGGCCGGACTCGAGCACGGCGGCCTTGAGGGCAGCCACGTCGGCGTCGCCGATGAGGTCGCCCTCGTGCGCCGGCACCGGGTCCTGCCAGATCTGGGTCTCCGGCACCCACGGGCCGAGGTAGCGGGCGACGGGGCCCATGTCGCGGTGCAGCAGCTTGTACCAGGCCTTGGCGAAGGCCTTGGCGAACTCGTTGGGGTTCTCCAGAAAGCGGCGCGAGATCTTCTCGTACTCCGGGTCGAAGCGCAGCGCGAGGTCGGAGGTCAGCATCGTGGGACGACGGCGCGGCGAGTCCGGCGTCGGCCCGGGGATGATCGCCTCGGCGTCCTTGGCCACCCACTGGTGGGCGCCCGCCGGGCTCTTCTCCAGCTCCCACTCGTACGCGAAGAGGAACTTGAAGTAGTCGTTGCTCCACCGGGTCGGCGTGGAGGTCCAGGTGACCTCGAGGCCCGAGGTGATGGCGTCCTTGCCCTTGCCGGAGCCGAACGAGCTCTTCCAGCCCAGGCCCTGCTCCTCCAGCGGAGCGGCCTCCGGCTCGGGGCCGACGAGGTCGGCGTCGCCGGCGCCGTGCGTCTTGCCGAAGGTGTGGCCGCCGGCGATGAGGGCCACCGTCTCCTCGTCGTTCATCGCCATCCGGGCGAAGGTGTCGCGGATGTCGCGCGCCGAGGCGACCGGGTCGGGGTTGCCGTTCGGGCCCTCGGGGTTGACGTAGATGAGACCCATCTGGACCGCGCCGAGGCGCTCCTCGAGCTCACGGTCGCCGGAGTAGCGCTCGTCACCGAGCCAGGTGTCCTCCGGGCCCCAGATGATCTCCTCCGGCTCCCAGATGTCCTCGCGGCCGAAGCCGAAGCCGAAGGTCTGGAAGCCCATGTCCTCCATCGCCACGGTGCCGGCGTAGACCAGCAGGTCGGCCCACGAGATCTTCTGGCCGTGCTTCTGCTTCACCGGCCAGAGCAGGCGCCGGGCCTTGTCGAGGTTGGCGTTGTCGGGCCAGCTGTTGAGCGGGGCGAAGCGCTGCGAGCCCTCGCCGGCGCCGCCGCGGCCGTCGTAGATGCGGTAGGTGCCGGCCGCGTGCCAGCTCATCCGGATGAAGAGGCCGCCGTAGTGGCCGAAGTCGGCAGGCCACCAGTCCTGCGAGGTGTTGAGCACCTCGACGACGTCGCGGCGCAGCTCGCCGAGGTCGAGCTTCTTGAACTCTTCGGAGTAGTCGAAGTCCGGCGCGAGCGGGTTGCTCTTGTTGCCGTGCGTGCGCAGGGGGGAGAGGTCGAGGCTGTTGGGCCACCAGTCCTGGTTGGTGCGCGGGCGGAGGTTGGTCGCCGGCTGCGGCGAGTCGATGACCGGGTTCTCGCTCTCGCTGCCCTGCGCGGTGGCGGAGCCGTGCATGACCGGGCAACCGGCCTCGGCCTTGCGGTCGACCCCCTGCGGGCTCTCGGGGGTGGTGTCCTGGCTGTCGGTCATGGCGAACCTTTCATCGGTGCGGTCGGTCTCACGAGATGCGGACGAGGTGTGGGTGGGATGTCACGTGGTGACGGCGGAGCTGGTGGAGCATGCGGGGCACAGGCCCCAGTAGGTGACCTCGGCCTCGTCGATGACGAAGCCGTGGGTGTCGGAGGCGTGGAGGCACGGACGTACGCCGACGGCGCAGTCGACGTCGGCGACGACGCCGCACGAGCGGCAGACCACGTGGTGGTGGTTGTCGCCGACGCGCAGCTCGTAGCGCGCGACGGACCCGGCGGGCTGGATCCGGCGGACCAGCCCGGAGTCCGTGAGCGCCCCGAGGACGTCGTACACCGCCTGGTGCGAGACGGTCGGCTCCTCGGCGCGCACTGCGGCGAGGACGCTGCCGGTGTCGGCGTGTGGCTGGCGGCGCACGGCCCGCAGCACGGCGAGTCGCGGCCGGGTGACCCGCAGGTCAGCGCTGCGCAGCAGGTGCTCGAAGTCTTCCTGCTCCATCTGGTCCTCCATCACGGACCACCCTGCCCCCTTTTCTTGAACGAGTCAAGTTTTTCGGGGCACTGGTCAGGACCGCGTCGGGAGACCCTTCCACTCCCGGGCGAGCAGCGCCCAGACCTCGAGGTCCTGACGCTCCTCGCGGACCGGGAAGACCTCGCGCAGCGTGCCCTCGTGGGTGAAGCCGAGCCGCTCGGCGACGCGCCGGCTGGCGTGGTTGCCCGGGGCGCAGCGCCACTCGACCCGGTGCAGGCCACGCTCGACGAACGCCCAGTCGAGCATCGCGGCGACGGCCCGCGTGACGATTCCGCGCCCGCGGGCGGAGGCCGCGAGGAAGACGCCGGCCTCGGCGACCTTCGACCGGGCGTTGATCGAGGGGAAGAGCGTGCCGCCGACGAGCTCGTCGTCGACCCAGATGCCGTAGAGCCGGCGGCTGCCCTCGCCACGCCCCCTGGCGAACGACTCGAGGAAGCCACGGGCTCCCTCGACGTCCTCGAAGCCCTCCCAGGGCAGCCAGTCGTAGAAGTCCGCCCCGTGCGCGCGGAACAGGCCGGCGAGCTGGTCGGCGTGCCAGGGCTCGAGGTCGGACAGGCGGGCGTCGTCGATCTGGAGGCTCAGCACCCGCGACACCCTAGGGGGCTGTGGCGTACGCCGGCTCAGCTGGCGTCGAGCCGCTCCAGCTCGTCGGCGGTGAGATCGATCTCCGCCGCCGCGGCCGAGTCGGTGATGGAGGTGGGCCGCTTGGCGCCCGGGATCGGGATGACGACCGGGGACTGGGCGAGCTCCCACGCGAGGGCCACCTGCTGCGCGCTGACACCGCGTTCCTGGGCGATCTCGGCGAAGGCGGGGTGCTTGTCTGCGAGCTCCTTGGCGTCGGAGAGGCCACCGAGCGGGCTCCACGGCAGGAAGGCCAGGCCGAGCTCCTCGCACACGTCGATCTCGGGGCGGCTCGAGCGGAACTTGGGGCTGAACTGGTTCTGCACGCTGACGAGCGCGTCGCCGAGGACCGCGTGGGCGTCGCGGATCTGCTGGGGGTCGGCGTTGGAGAGCCCGACGTGGGCGACCTTGCCGCTGTCAGCGATCTCCTTCAGCGTGCCGATGACCTCGTCGTAGGGCACCTTCGGGTCGGGCCGGTGGTGCTGCCACAGCGCGATCTGCTCGACGCCGAGGCGCTGCAGGCTGGCGTCGACGGCCTCGCGGAGGTGGGCAGCGGAGCTGTCGGTGTCCCAGCCACCGCCGTCGGTGCGGACGTGGCCACCCTTGGTGGCCAGCACGACCCGGTCGCGCGCGCCGAGCTCGTCGAGGATCGAGGCGATGAGCAGCTCGTTCTCGCCCTGCGCGCCGGCGCCCTTCTCGTCGCCGGGGCCGTAGGCGTCGGCGGTGTCGAGCAGCGTGACGCCCGCGTCGAGCGCCGCCGAGACGGTGTCGAGGAGCTGCTGCCGGGGCTGGGTCCCGGTCTGGTCGAAGGTCATGAGGCCGAGCCCGATGGCGCCGACCTGCTGGGTTCCGAGGGTGCGAGTCTGCATTCCCCCAACCTACGGGTGCCGGTGTCAGGCGTTCAGCCCCCGAAGGGCGAGGACGTCATCGGGACCTCCGAGGCCGGGGGTGGTGACGAAGATGGTCGACACCCCCAGGCCCGCGAGCCGGGCCCAGCGGTCGCGGTGGCCGGCGACGGTCGCGGCGTGGGTGCGGGCGGCGTACGTCGCTGCCGGCGTGCGCCCGCGGAGCGTCTCGACGCGCGCCCAGACGTCGTCGCGGTCGGCGCCCACGACGGGCAGGTCCAGCACGGTCACGGCCACCTCGGCGCGGTCGCGGCCGACGTCGTCGCAGTGGGCGTGCAGGACCCCGACCAGCCGCTCGAGCTCGGCCTCGTCGGTGGTGCGGAGGTTGCAGGCGTCGCCGTGCCGGGCCGCGATCCGGAGGGTGCGGCGCTCCCCCGACCCGCCGACCACGACCGGGACCGGCCCGGCCGGACGGGGGTAGGAGGTCGTCTCCGGCAGCACGACGCCGTGGTCGTCGTAGGCCTTCGTGCCCGCCGCCCACAGGGCCTTCATCGTCACGACGGCGCGCTCGAGGTCGTCGAGGCGCTCGCGGGCCGGTGGGAAGGGGATGCCGTACGCCGCGTGCTCGCGCTCGAACCACCCGGCGCCGACGCCGACGAACGCCCGGCCGCCGGTCAGCGCCGACAGCGTGGCGGCGGCCTTCGCCGTGACGCCCGCCGGCCGGAAGGTGACGGGCGTGCAGAGGGTGCCGAGCTCCAGGGCGGTGCCCGCGGCGGCGATGGCGCCGAGCGTCACCCACGGCTCCGGGATCGGCTCCCAGGCCCGCCCGACCTGGGGCACCTGGATGAGGTGGTCCATCAGGGCCAGTCCGGCGAAGCCGGCCTCGTCGGCGGCGCGCGCGACGTCGGTCAGCCACGCGAGCGGGTCCTCGCCCCACGGGAAGCGCGACACCTGCAGCACCGACCGCAGCCCGAGGCTGGACGTCCGGTCCTCGCGCGGCCGGCTCTCGACCGCGGCGACCGGCGCCGGCGTGACGTCGTCCGCACCGACCTCGACCACGAGGTCCCACCCCTCGGCGTGCAGGAGCGGTCGTACGTCCCGCACCGAGCGCAGCTGGCCGGCGAGCACCGGGGCCGGGACCGGTCGGTCGCGGGCGCCGTTGCGTCGGCGGCACTCGGCGTCCGGGGTGTCGACGAGGACGGCGACGGCCGGCAGGCCGTACGCGCGGGCCGAGCCGAGCCACGCCGTCCGCTTCGTCGCGTCGAGCCCGAGGGTGTCGACGACGGTGGTCAGTCCGCGGCCCAGACGCGCGGCGACGATCGTCTCGAGGACGGTGAACGCGTCGGTCGAGGCGTCGAGGTCGTGCGGGCCGCTGCCCAGCACCCCGCGGAGGGCGTCGGAGGAGACGACCTCCTCGGCGCGGTAGCGGGCCGCGGCCCAGGTCGACTTCCCGGCCCCCGAGGCGCCGACCAGCACCACCAGGGCCGGGTCGGGGAGCTGCACGCCGCCAGTCTGGCGTACGGACCGACCCGTTGCGCGGGCTGCCGCGGTGCCGTCACGATGGGGCCATGCTCGGAGACGCACCTGCATTCAGCGGCATCTCGGTCGACGACGTCGCGGCTGCCCGCGAGTTCTACCGCGAGGTCCTCGGACTCGTGGTCCTCGACCGTGACGGCGGGATGCTCGACCTCGAGCTCGCCGGAGGGCACCGGGTGCTCGTCTACGAGAAGCCCGATCACCAGCCGGCCACCTTCACGGTCCTCAACTTCTCCGTCGAGGACGTCCCCCACGCCGTCGTGGCGCTGACCGAGCGCGGCGTGCGGTTCGAGCGCTACGAGGGGACGCCCGTGGCCACCGACGAGGACGGTGTCTTCCGCGGCGGCGGACCGCTGATCGCGTGGTTCACCGACCCCGCCGGCAACGTGCTCAGCATGGTCGAGGGCTGATCCAGGTCAGAGCGCCGTCCAGCCCTGCCAGACGAGCAGCAGGCCGAAGACGACGAATGCCGCGGCGGCGCCGTACGTGATCGCCTTCTCGGGCAGCTGGCGTCCCAGGAGCGCACCGGCGGCGATCGCCAGCGCGTCGGCGGCCACCATGCCGACGGTCGACCCGATCCAGGTGCCGAACCAGCCCTCGTGGGTGGCGAGGGTGATGGTGGCGAGCATGGTCTTGTCGCCGAGCTCGGCGAGGAAGAAGGCGACGCCGACGGCGAGGATCGCCGCGCCCTGGCTGGTGCGGGCCTTGTCGGCCTCCTCCTCGGTCAGCTCGTCCCCGCGCATCGTCCAGGCGGCGAAGAAGAGGAACGCGAGGCCGGCCGCGATGTTGATCGAGGGCTGGTAGTCGCTGAACGCCTCACCGATCGCGGCGCCGATGCCGACCGAGGCGAGGTGGACGATCGCGGTGGCGGCGGTGATGCCGATGATCACGTCGCGGGCGCGGTAGCGGGTGGCGAAGGTCATCGCCATGAGCTGCGACTTGTCGCCGAGCTCGGCGACGAAGATGACGGCGGTGCTGATGAGCAGCGCTTCCATGGGGCGGGTTCCTCTCCGGCCCGGCCGGAGGTGACCCCGGGAGCCGGGACGCGCCTTCGACCAGGCACGTCCGGGTGGGGTCGTGTGAATCTGGTCGAAAGTCTCGTCCGCCACCGTGATGTGGCCCTGCGCGCCGGACCGGAGAGGTCAGTGTGTCGACACGCCTGTTGGGGACTACTCCCTTTCGCCGACCACCCTAGGCGGTGCGGCGGCGCGCGGTCTCATCGGGAGCGGGTGATCCTGGCCACGGTCAGGCTCGTGGCCGGGCGGGTCAGGCGGTGTTGAGGCGGAACGTCCCGAGCAGCTCGAACGCCGAGGCGGCGTGCTCGACGAGGTCGTGGCCCACCGACTCCCGGGCGAACTCGTTGAAGTCCTGCAGGTCGGAGACCTCGCGTGCGGAGACGTTGCGGAAGCCCATCGACCAGGTGGCGAAGGACCGGCTACCCACGTAGCGCCGGTCGACGATGCGTACGTCGCCGTGGCGGGTGTCGACGCGGATCGCGTCGAACACCCGGTAGACCGCGTCGGACGAGCCCTCGAGCGTCTGGATCACGTTGCCGCCGCTGTAGAGCAGGAGGCCGGTGACCCCGAGGCGCTCGTTCTTCGGGCGGATCTGCTCGATCAGCTCGACGAGCTGGGTGACCGACATCAGGTCGGTGGTGGAGCTCGTGTAGGTCAGCGTAAGGATCCGGGGATCGCCGCTGGGGTCGTCGCTGCGCATGGTCGGTCACCAACCTAGGCACCGCGAGAGGGTGGTCGGCTCACCCCCAGGGGTCGGTGTGACGCACCCCTCGCGGGAGCGACCCTCCCGGGAGGCCGCCGCCCCGGCGTCAGTCGAGGTCGATCGTGCCGACCCAGCGCTCGCCGGCGTCGCCGCCCCAGGCGTCCCACGCGACGCGCCCCGGCGACGGGAAGCCGTCCCCGCCCTGGGTGAAGCCCTCGGCGTCCTTGTCGACGGTGTGCCGCGCGAAGTAGGCCTGCATCTTCTTCACCTCGCCGTCGCTCACGTCGTCGCCGGCCGCGAGCTGGTGGGCTCGGTGGCGCCCGACGTCGGTGAAGCCCTTGCCCGCCTTGCCCTCCTCGATCCATCGGACCGCTCGCTGCGCGGCTTCCTGCACGGCCTTCGGTGGCTGGTGTCCCATGCCCCGACGCTAGGCACGTCCGCTGGCCGGCGGCTCACCCCGACGACGGGGCCGATACTGGCGAGATGGCGGTCGTCGAGGACGTACTCCCGCTCGGTTCCGGTCTGGACGTACGCCGCTCACGGGAGGATCGTCGTCAGATGACCACCATCGACCTCCCGATCATCAGCTCGTGCAGCGTGGACGGCTGCTCCTACAACCACGACCACGACTGCCACGCCGGCGCCATCACGGTGACCGACGCGGCGGGCGCCGCGTGCGGGACCTACGTCCACACCGACGACAAGGGCGGCGTGGACGCCAGCGGCCACGTAGGCGCCTGCCACCGGTCCGACTGCCGGCACAACGACCACCTGGAGTGCACCGCGTCCGGGGTCGAGGTGGGCGTGGGCGAGGACCGCGCCGACTGCCTCACGTTCGCCCCCGCCTGAGCACTGCCCCCGGGGGGCGATCTGGGGTCCGGACCCCATCGGACGCCCCGGCCTGCGCGGCTAGCGTGACGGGGACCTGCCCTCGTCCGTGAGGATCCTCGTGACCCCCGCACCTCCCGACCGGGCCGTGAGCACGCAGGCCGTACGCCGCGGCTTCCGCGACGACATCCAGGGCATGCGCGCGCTGGCCGTCCTCGGCATCCTGGTCTTCCACGCCGGCCTCGCCCCCTACCCGGGCGGGTTCGTCACCCTCGACGTCTTCTTCGTGCTCTCCGGCTTCCTCATCACCACGCTCCTGCTGCGGGAGGTGGCGAGGACCGGGACCATCGACCTCGTCGCCTTCTACGTGCGCCGGGCACGCCGGATCCTCCCGGCCGCCACCGTCGCGATCATCGGCACCGTCGTCGCGTCGTGGCTGTGGCTCAACCCGCTCGACGCGCGTGACGCCTCCGTCGACGGCGTGTGGGCGGCGCTCTTCGGCGCCAACATCCGCTTCGCCGTCGAGGAGACCGACTACTTCACCGCGACCGACCCGCCGTCGCCCCTCCAGCACTTCTGGTCGCTGTCGGTGGAGGAGCAGTTCTACCTCGTCATGCCGCTCGCGCTGCTCGTGTCGATCCTCGTGGCCGCGCTCGTGCTGCGGCGCCGTGACGTGAGCGCCCACCGGGCAGGCATCGTCACCGTCCTCGCCCTGGCGACCGCGGTCAGCCTGGCGTGGTCGGTGCACGCGTCGACGGCGTCGCCGGAGAGCGCCTACTTCTCCACCTTCACCCGCGTGTGGGAGTTCGCCGCCGGCGGGCTGCTCGCGGTCTTCGCGCCCCGCCTCGCGCGCGGGCTCGGTCACGCGGCCCGCAACCTCGTCGCCGCCGCCGGCCTCGGCCTGATCGTCCTCGCGATGTTCACCGTGACCCAGTCGTCGCCGTTCCCGGGCTGGCTCGCGCTGCTCCCGGTCCTCGGGACCAGCGCGGTGATCCTCGCGGGCACCGGTCTCGACGACGGACCGCTGCCGTTCGCGCAGCGCGCCCTCGGGGTGCGACCGATGCGGGTCGTCGGGGACGCGTCCTACTCCCTCTACCTGTGGCACTGGCCGGTGCTCGTGGTGGCCGAGCAGCGTGTCGGCCGTGACCTCCGGCCCGTCGAGCTGCTGGTGGCGCTGGCCGTGACCGTGCTGATGACGTGGGCGTCGTACCGGCTCGTGGAGACGCCGTTCCGCACGGTGCGTACGGCGAAGCGCCCCCGCGGCATGCTGCTCTACCCGGCGGCCGTGTCGGTCGCTGTGGCCTGCTGCCTGGTCGCCACGACCGTGATCGACCGCCAGCTCGCAGGCCAGGACGCCCCGATCTCGGCCGACGACTACCAGCGGACCGTCGACGGCTCCCGGATCTCGGACGACCCGTGGGTCGGGCTGGTGCAGGCATCGGTCCGGGCCGCGGTGGCCGGGCGGCGGGTCCCGCGCGACATCCGGCCGGAGCTGCGCGACCTCAAGGACGACCGGGCCGACCTCGGTGACTGCGAGTACATCGGGACGCCGACGGACCTGTGCCCCGCGGGCGACCTCGACGCCGACCGCACGATGGTGGTGCTCGGCAACTCGCACGGGCGGCACTGGATCCCTGCCTTCGACCGGATCGCCGAGCAGGCGGGCTGGCGGACCTACTACCTGGTGAAGTCGCAGTGCACCCCGGCGCGCGTGCAGATGGTGCGCGGCGGCGGACGGGTGAAGCCGTGGCAGGGCTGCCTCGACTTCAACGCGTGGGCGGAGGACCGGATCCGCGACCTCGACCCCGAGCTCGTCGTCGTCTCGACGTCGGGTGCGCCCAACGTCGAGGTGGACGGCGAGGTGGTCCGCAGCACCGACGGTGTCGTGGCGGAGCTGGAGAAGGGCTTCGACCGGCTCTTCGCCGACCTGCTGCCGCTGACCGACCGCCTCGTGCTGCTCGAGGACGTCCCGCGGCGCACGATCTCGCCCGAGCGCTGCCTGGCCGAGAAGGACGCCCACCTCGGCGACTGCCTCAGCGGCACCGCCGAGCGGGCCGACCGGGTCACACAGAGGAGCATCGAGGCCGCCGACCGCGCCGGCGTCGAGGTGGTGCCGACGCGGCAGTGGTTCTGCGACGACGGGCGGTGCCCGGCAGTGGTCGCCGACATGGTGGCGCAGCGCGACGAGGGCCACGTGACGACGACGTACGCCCGCTCGCTGGCCACGCCGCTGGGCCGTGCCCTCGGCCTGCTCCCGCCGGCCGAGGGCGGCACGGGCGGCAAGGGCGACGGGAACGGCGGGCGCTGACCCACGTCAGGCCGGGACGCGAAGGGTCCGGGCCACGGCCGGGATGACGATCACTGCGGCCAGCAGGTGGAGCACGACGAGCGTCACCGCGGTGGCCGCGTCGGCGGCGGCCAGGAAGGGCGGCACCAACGACACCGCCGTCAGCACCACTGTCGTGCGCACCCACCACTGGACGGGGTCGTCGCTCCACCGCGCCAGGGCCGCGGCGACGAGGACACCGAGGACCGAGAGGAGGACGGTGACGAAGGCGATGCCCGACACCGGGATCGCCTGACCGCCGGTCACCTCGAGGTCGACGCCTGCGGCCCTGGCGAGGGCGGCGACGACGGCGTTGAGCGCCGCGGCCGCTACCGCGGCACCGAGCCCGACGACGGCGACCCGCCGGCCGCGGCTCATCGGTCGCCTCCCTCGGCCGGCAGGCGTTCGGGGAGTCCGAGCGAGTCGAACCGCTCCGCGCCGAAGATGGTGACCTCGGTGACCGTGCCGCCGGAGACGCGCAGCACGTCGATCGTGAGCGGGAGGTGCGCCGCCTGCTGCTCGTCCCAGAGGTAGTAGGCGACGGCGGGCTGCCGGTTCACCGCCGTCGGGACCGCTCGCAGGCCGCTCATCTCCGGGTACCCGTTGGCGGTCCAGTCCGCGACGACTTCGTCGCGGCCGACGAGCAGCCCCTCCCACGGCGGCATCGAGTAGCGGACATCGTGGCGCAGCATGGTGGCCACGGTGTCGATGTCGGCGGCCACGCTGGCGTCGGTGAAGCGGCGCACGAGCTCGCGGTTCCCGACGTCGGCCTCGTCGCCGGTCCACTCCTGCCGTTCGCTGGGCAGGTGCTCGCGCATCCCCGCGCGGGCCCGTTGGAGCGCGCTGTTGACGGAGTTCACCGAGTCGCCGAGCAGGGCGGCGACCTCCTTGGCCGGCCAGCCCATCACGTCGCGCAGGATGAGCGCGGCGCGCGGGCGCGGCGCGAGGTGCTGCACCGCGACGACGTACGCCAGCTCGATGGTCTCGCGCGCGAGCGCCCTGCTCTCCGGGCCGTCGTCGCCGTCGGTCGGCAGCTCGTCGAGCAGTCTGTCGGGGTAGGGCTGCAGCCACATCGCCTCACCGCCGCGCGCCGGCTGGGGGCGGCGCCGCTCGAGCAGGTCGAGACAGGTGTTGGTGGCGATGCGGTAGAGCCACGCACGCACCGTCGACCGTCCCTCGTACGTCGCCCGGGCGCGCCATGCCTTGAGGAACGTCTCCTGCACCGCGTCCTCGGCGTCCTGGAACGAGCCCAGCATCCGGTAGCAGTGGACGTGCAGCTCGCGGCGGTGACGCTCGGCCAGGTCGGCGAACGCGCCCTCGTCCATGTCCTCGAGCGTGCCCATGACGCCCTCCCCCGTCCGTTCCGTGACCGTCTCGATGCTCATCGTTCATCCTTCCGTCCGTCGTGTCCTGTCACCGGGTGTGACGGAGGTAGCCGCGCGAACTCATCACTTGGACTGAAATTTCCGTCACAACCGGAGAACCGCCAGCGGCAGGGGGTGGTGTCCACCCCCGTGAGGGTGCAGCCACCCCTCCCCCGGACGGCCTACTCTCAAGCCCCCGTCCCGCCGTGAGATCCGAGGATCTGCATGCCACGTCCGCTGCGTTACCTGTCCCTGTTCATCTCCGCCGTCATCGCCCTCGCGGGCCTGCAGGCCCTGGCCCTCTCCGGCAGCGCCGCCCCACCCGACGACGGCTACTGGTCGGCGACCGACCAGCGACCTGGCGGCGACCGGGGCGGCGCCACCAGGCGCGTCGAGCCGAAGCGGTACGCCGCCTTCACCCTCGACCGCGCCGGCCTCCGCACCGCGCTCGACCGCGCGCCCGCCGAGGACGCCGCCCGCGCCGACGGCGTGGGTGCCGTCGTCACCGTCCCGGCCCCCAACGGCGAGCTCGTCGACTTCCGGGTCCAGCAGGTCGCCGTGATGGAGGACGGCCTCGCTGCCCGCCACCCCGAGCTGACCACCTACGCCGGTCGCGCAGTCGGCGACCCGACCGCCACCATCCGCCTCGACCTCACGCCGATGGGGTTCCACGCCTCCGTGCGCGGCGACGGCAACCGGGCCGCCTGGTACGTCGACCCGGCCTGGAACGGTGACGACAGCCTCTACCTCTCCTACCGCCACGGCGACCTGCCGCGCAGCGACCGCGGCCTGGTCGAGCCGGAGCTGGACCACGACACGGTCAAGAAGCTCGGCACCAGCCTGGCCGAGGACCCCGGCACCGAGGTCTCGCTGCGGACCTACCGCCTGGCGCTGCTCACCGACCCGTCCTACGCCACCTACTTCGGCACCGAGAACGTCCTCGCCGAGAAGGTCACCCTGATGAACCGGGTGAACCAGATCTACAACGACGACCTCGCGGTCCGGATGCTGCTCATCGACGAGACCGACAAGCTCAACCTCGACACGGACGCCAAGGCGACCGGGGCCGACGGCCCCTGCGGCTCCGCGCCGTGCTTCCCGCCCGCCACGCTCGCCGGCGGCTGCACCGGCGGGCTGCTCAACCGCAACCGGATCGCGCTCGGCCAGCTGGTCGGTGCCTCGAGCTACGACGTCGGCCACATCGCGCTCGGCGTCAACGGCGGCGGCGTCGCCGGCCTCGGCGTGATCGGTGGCGACGGCAAGGCCCGCGGCTGCACCGGCCTGCCTGCTCCCGAGGGCGACTACTTCGCGGTCGACTACGTCGCGCACGAGATCGGCCACCAGTTCGGCGGACCGCACACGTTCAACGGCACCGAGCTCAACTGCTCCGGCAACCGCGGCGGCTCGCCGTACGAGCCGGGCTCGGGCAGCTCGATCATGGCCTACGCCGGCATCTGCCAGCAGGACAACCTCCAGCCGCACAGCGACCCGTACTTCTCGCAGCGGAGCATCACCGACATCAGCAACACCGTCACCGCCACCCGGGCGCCGATCAACGACATCCAGACGGTGTCGCTGCGTGGCTTCGACACCGACGGTGAGTCGTTCACGCTGAGCCTCGACGGCACCGAGACCGCGCCGATCGTGCGCGGCACGAACTACACCGTCGCCGGAATCGACGCCGCGATCGAGGCCGTCACCGGAGTCGGCACCGTCGACATCCGCAACTTCGGCAGCACGAGCACCACGGTGATCGACGACACCGGCTTCGAGGTCCGCTTCACCGGTGCGCCGTACGCCGGCACCGACGTCGCCGCCCTCGGCTTCGCGCCGGTCTCGGGTGACGTCACCGGCTTCGTCGGCGAGACCGCCCAGGGTGGTCCGCAGCGCAACGGAGGCTTCACCGTCACGCCCACCGGCAACCACGCCCCCGTGGTGACGGCTCCGGAGACGAAGACGATCCCGATCCGGACGCCGTTCGCCCTGACCGGCGAGGCCACCGACCCCGACGGCGACCCGCTCGTGCACATCTGGGAGCAGAACGACCGCGGCGGCGCCGCCGGCACGGCACTCGGCAACCAGACGAAGATCGACGGCCCGCTCTTCCGGATCTTCGGGGTGCACGCCCCGGTGACCCCGGCCGGCGCGCTGCAGATCAACTCGCCTGGCGAGAACCTCGCCACGTCCAGCCCGACCCGGGTGTTCCCGGACATGGCGCAGATCCTGGCCAACAACACCAACGCGATCGACGGCACCTGCCCGGCGATGCCGCCGAAGCCCACCACCCCCGGCACCCCGGTCCCGCTGCCCGCAGTGCCCGTCACCGAGTGCTTCGCCGAGTGGCTGCCGACCGCCGACTACGTCGGATCGGCCGCGAACCCGGCCGTCGGGTGGGCCGGCAACACCGAGCCCTCCCTCAACTTCCGGTTCACCGCGCGTGACCTAGCGCCCGAGGGCGGCGGCTACTCCTACGGCGACGTCAAGCTGCTGCTCGACAAGACCAGCGGTCCGTTCCGCGTGACGTCGAAGGCCGCCACCACGGCCGCGGCGGTGGGCGGTCGCACGGAGACGATCTACTGGACGAACAACACGAGCGCGCTCTCGCCCAACGTGAAGATCAGCCTGTCGATGGACGGCGGCCAGACCTTCCCGACGGTGCTCGCCGAGAGCACGCCCAACGACGGCAACGCGCAGGTCACCTGGCCCGACGTCGCCACCACCAAGGCGCGGATCAAGGTCGAGGCGGTCGAGAACTACTTCTTCGACGTGAACGACGCCGACATCACGATCCTGTCCGACAACGACGGAAGCACCCCCGGCCCCACCCCGACCACCCCGACCACCCCGCCGACCACGCCGACGCCGACCACCCCGCCGGCCGACAAGGTCGTGCCGCGGATCTCGACCAAGATGGTCAAGCCGGTCGAGGTCAGGACCCGCGTCAGGCTGCGGGTCACCGTGCGGGCCAAGGACGTCGTACCGTCCGGCAAGGTCAAGGTCGTCGTGAAGGGCGCCGGGAAGTCGAGGTCCTGGACCAGGACGCTCAGCGTCCGGGGGCGGACCAGCGTGCTGCTGCCGCGCTACGCCCGCACCGGCAAGGCCAAGGTCGTCGTCCGCTACCGCGGTGACGACAAGGTCGAGGCCCACAAGAAGAAGGTGACGTTCGCGGTGGTCGACCGCGGCCGCACCCGCTGACGCAGCACAGCTCGAGCGAGGGGCCGTCGGTGGCGACACCGGCGGCCCCTCGTGCATCGCAGCGGCGTCATGTCGCCCGGTCCGGGTGATCCTCGTGACGCTCCCGGCCGCGACGATCGCCCGATGGAAGCACTGGTGCTGGTCGTCGTGGGTGTGCTGCTGGCGGTCGGAGGGATCTGGTCGGTCCGCCTGGTGCTGGTCTGCGCGGGCGCCGGGGCCGCGTGGCTGGTGGCCGACGCCTTCGGGGCGAGCCTGGGCACAGCGGCGCTGATCGCGGCCGCCAGCGGCCTGCTCGCCCTGCTCGTCGGGGTGCTCGCGTCGCGCGTGCTCTTCTTCGTCGTGGGGCTCGTGGTGGGCGCGGTCGTCGGAGCACGTCTCTTCACCATCCTCGACACCGGTGACGCCAGCGTCCTGCTGGCGGTCGTCTTCGTGCCCGCCGTCGCCGTCGTCGGGGGGGTTGCCCTCGAGCGCTGGCGCGAGCGGTTGGTCGGGTGGGTCACCGCCATCGGCGGCTCCGCCCTCGTCCTCGCCGGCCTGGGTCGCGCCGACATCGGGGTACAGGTCCTCGGCGATCCAGGGGACTCCGGCGAGCAGGCGATCGCCATCGGTGCCTGGGTCGTGCTCACGGTCCTGGCCCGCGTCGTCCAGAGAAGGGTCGGCGGGTCACGCCGCGGCGGGTCGTCGTGACGGCGGACGGGTCCACGACCGGCGGCCCACCTGACGAGGAACGCGCCACCACGGCCGAGCGCCAGCGTCCACCATGGCTCCGACCGGTGGTCATCCTGCTCATCGTCCTGGTGTGCGGGTGGCTGGCCACGACGTTCCTGGGTGCCATCGACTGGCCATCGGTCGCGGATGCGCTCGCACGGCTGACCGCGTGGCAGGTGGTGGTGCTGCTGGTGGTGCTGCTCGTCCGCCAGACGCTCAACGCGCTCCCGCTCGCGTTGTTCATCCGCGGACTCAGCGCGCCGCGCGCGTTGCTCAACGACCTCGTGGCGTCCCTGACGGCGGTCGTCGCCCCACCACCGGGAGACCTGGTCGCACGCGTGGCGATGTTCCGCGCCTGGGGCATCGACCCCGTACGCGGCCTCGCCGGGGCCACGATGAACATGGTCGCCTTCTACGTCAACCGGTTCGCGGCCCCGCTCATCGGCCTCACGGTCCTCGCGGTCCTGGGCAGCGGCACGCCACCGGTGGCCGGTGCCGTCGTCAGCGTCGCCATCGCGGTGGCGCTGACCGTCGTCGTCTCCCTCGCCGTCCGGCGGGAGCAGTACGCCGCCCGACTCGGGAGACGGGCCGCGACCATCGTGCGGCGGGTGCGCTCCTCGGTGGACCCCGATGCATGGGTCCGTTCGTCGACCGGGTTCCAGCAGCACATCGTCACCGACTACCCCCGTGCGTTCCCGCGGTCGCTGCTCGCGCTGAGCGCGATGGTGCTCACCGATGCGTGCATCCTCCTGCTGGCCATCCGGTTCGTGGGCGTCCCCGCGGGGGCGGTGCCGGCGTACGAGGTGATCGGCATCTTCTTCCTGGCCTACCCCCTGACCTTGCCGCCGATGATGGGCCTCGGCATCTACGACGTCGTCCTGCTCGGTGTACTCATGGAGGTCGGTGGCGCCGCACTGGAGCCCGAGCTGGTGGCAGCTCTCACGGTGTGGCGAGCGGTGACGATCCTCGGCCCGGTCCTGCTCGGTGGGGTCGTCGTCCTCGCGCTCCGACGACGGTTGGGCGAGGCGCCCGGGGGCACCGCATGACCGGGGTCAGCGGACCTCGAAGACGAGCCCCTCGCCGCCCTGGGTGACGACCAGCAGGTGGTCGTGGAGCTCGGCGTTGTCACTCGGGCCGTCGAGCAGCGCCAGCACGGCGCGCTCGGTCTTCCCTGCCGGGCCGGTGCAGCGCCCGCCCTGGACCGTGGCGTTGGAGAAGACCAGGGTCGTCCCGTCGACCTGCACGGTGACGCGACCGCTCCGGCAGCCGGTGAAGAGGCGGGACAGTCCGTCCGCGCCGACGTCGAGCCGCGGGCGGCGGGTGTCGACCGGCAGGCGGGAGACCTCGCCGTCGGACACGGTGCCGATGGCGGTCCAGGTGCGCCCGAGCAGGGTCGACAGGTCGTCGGGGGCGTCCGTCTCGAGCTCGATCGTGACCCCACCTGCCTGCAGCGTCAGCGCGTCGCCCTCGCCGGTGGCGTCCACGCCGGCCCCGAAGAAGTCGCCGATCCAACGGTCCTGCTCGACCAGGTCCGGGTCGCACATCATCATCGTGGCGGCCGGTTCGGACGTCCACGCGATGGTCGTGCCGTCGACCTCGTACGGCCCGAACATGGTGTTGCACCCGGCGTTGACCGACATGGTCCCGCCCTCGAACCCGACCTCGACGGTCGTCCCCTCCACCAGCTCGGCCCCCTCGACGGAGGTCGAGGCGTACGACGTCCCGTCCAGCGAGGCGGCGTCGACCGTCGCGGCAGCCGTGGGCGTCGACGTGGACGGGGAGTCGGACGGGTCGTCGGAGCCGTCGTCGGACCCACACGCCGTCAGCACGCCGGCGAGGAGCAACGTCGCACCCCCGCACGCGACCGATCGCCAGCCCTGGTTGAGCACGTCCCCCGGTTCCTCTCCCTCGCCACGCCTGCTTCGCCGCCGAGTCTGCGCACACCCGCCATGATGTGGCCTCCCCCGCCGCGGGGGACCCGCTCACGGCCGCGGCGCCGCAGGATCGGCTCCATGCGCGACTCGGCGAACACACCCGTCCGACCGGCCGCCACCGTCCGGGGGACGTCATGACCGCGCCCGGGACCGAGGCCGTCCCGGCCGAGAGCAGCCCCGTCCAGAAGATGACGCTGCCGACCCTGACCGCGATGGTCATCGGCGGCATGGTCGGGGCCGGCGTGTTCTCCCTCCCCGCACGGTTCGGCGTCGCCACCGGGATCCTGGGTTCGCTGATCGCGTGGGCGATCGCCGGCACCGGCATGCTGATGCTGGCCTTCGTCTTCCAGAACCTCGCCCTCCGCAAGCCCGACCTCGACTCCGGTGTCTTCATCTACGCCAAGGCCGGCTTCGGCGACTACGCCGGCTTCAACTCCGCCATCGGCTTCTGGGCGAGCACCGTTGCGGGCAACGCGTTCTACTGGGTCTTCATCACCGCGACGCTGGGGGCCTTCTTCGACAGCTTCGGCGACGGCGACACGGTGCTGGCGCTCGTCCTGTCGACAGCGGGCGTCTGGTTCTTCCACGTCCTCATCGCGCGCGGGGTGCGGGACGCGGCGGTGATCAACCGCATCGTGACGATCTTCAAGATCATCCCCATCCTGGTCTTCATCGTGGTCCTGCTGGTGAACCTCGACGCCGGCGTCTTCGCCGACAACTGGACCGCCTACGGCTACGGCGACCTCGGCTCGCTGGACGAGCAGGTGCGCAACACGATGATCATCACGACCTTCGTGTTCATCGGGATCGAGGGGGCCAGCGTCTACTCGCGCTACGCCCAGAAGCGCGAGGACGTCGGCCGGGCCACGGTCATGGGCTTCCTCAGCGTGCTGTCGATCTTCTCGCTCGTCACGCTCTCGAGCTACGCCGTCCTGCCGCAGCCCGAGATCGCCGACACGCGGCAGCCGTCGATGGTCGGCCTCTTCCAGTCCGTCGTCGGTGACTGGGGCGAGGTCTTCATCAGCGTCGCGGTGATCGTCTCCGTCCTCGGCGCCTACCTCGCCTGGACGTTGATGGCGGCCGAGGTGATGTACATCCCGGCGCGGCAGGACGACTTCCCCGCGTTCCTCGGACGCGAGAACGAGGTCGGGACGCCGATCACGGCCCTCGTCGTCACCTCGATCGCCGTCCAGTCGGTGCTGCTGCTGACGCTGGTGGTGACGGACGCGCTGAACTTCCTCCTCGACCTGTCCACGAGCCTGGCGCTGCTGCCGTACTTCCTGGCAGCGGCGTACTCCCTCAAGCTCGCCCTCACCGGCGAGTCGTACGAGGGAGAGGAACCCCGCATCAAGCGCCGGGAGGGGGTCGTCGCGGGAGCGGCCACGGTCTACACGCTCTTCCTCTTCGACGCCGCCGGCCTCGAGTTTCTGCTCCTCTCCGCGGTGCTGCTGGCACCGGCGTCGCTCCTGTACGTCAAGGCGCGCAGCGAGCGCGGCCGGCGGATCTTCTCCCCGGCCGAGATCGGGCTCTTCGTCATCATCCTGGCCGCCGGCGCGGTCGGCGTCGCCGGCCTCTGGACCGGCCGGATCACCCTCTGAACGCTCCCCGCCACTACGGAAGGAACCGCGCAATGACCACAGCACAGACGTCCGGCACGGGCGGCACCGGAGCCGCCGTCGAGCACGGCGTGCACTCGGAGGTCGGCCGGCTGCGCAAGGTCCTCGTGTGCTCGCCCGGCCTCGCGCACCGCCGGCTCACGCCGACCAACTCCGACTCGCTGCTGTTCGACGACGTGATGTGGGTCGACAACGCCGAGAAGGACCATGCGGACTTCGTGACGGCGCTCGAGGAGCGCGGGGTGGAGGTGGTCGAGCTCCACGACCTCCTCGCGCAGACGATGGCGGTGCCGGGCGCGAGGGAGTGGCTCCTCGAGCGGAAGATCACCGCCAACCAGGTGGGGCACGGCCTCGTCGACGAGACGCGCGCCTACCTGTCGAGCCTGGAGGAGGCCAGGCTCGCCGAGCTGCTGATCGGCGGCCTGGCGACCAGCGACCTGCCCGACGACTTCCGGTCGGGCTTCGTGGCCCTGGCCCGCGAGTCCACCGGCGCGCGGGAGTACCTGATGCAGCCGCTGCCGAACACGCTCTACACCCGTGACACCACGTGCTGGCTCTACGGCGGGCTCACCATGAACCCGCTGTACTGGCCGGCACGCCACGACGAGACGCTGCTCTACAAGGCGATCTACGAGTTCCACCCCGACTTCGCCGGGTCGACCGTGTGGTGGGGCGACCCCGAGCTCGACTGGGGCCTGGCCACCATCGAGGGCGGCGACGTGATGCCGATCGGCAACGCCACCGTCCTGGTCGGGATGAGCGAGCGGACCTCGCGCCAGGCCATCAGCCAGGTCGCGAAGGCGCTGTTCGAGCAGGGAGCCGCCGAGCGGGTGGTCGTCGCCGGCATGCCGAAGCTGCGCGCGGCGATGCACCTCGACACGGTGTTCACCTTCGCCGACCGCGACGTCGTCACCTACTTCCCGGGGATCGTGGACGGCATCCACTCCTTCTCCCTGCGCCCCGGCGACAACGCGCACGGGATCGAGGTCACCGACGAGGGCGACCGGGCGTTCGTCGACGTCGTGGCCGAGTCCCTCGGCCTCTCCGAGCTCCGGGCGCTGGAGACAGGTGGTGACGTGTACGCGTCCGAGCGCCAGCAGTGGGACAGCGGCAACAACGCCGTCGCGGTGGAGCCGGGCGTCGTGTTCACCTACGATCGCAACACCTACACCAACGCGCTGCTGCGCGACGCCGGCGTCGAGGTGATCCCGATCGTCGGCGCCGAGCTCGGCCGGGGCCGCGGTGGCGGGCACTGCATGACCTGCCCCATCGCCCGCGACCCGGTCGACTACTGACCCCCGGAGAGGCGGGCGCGGTGCCCGGATGGCTCGTGCGACTGCTGGAGCTCATCCGTCGCTCGCACCTGCTCCCGGCCGGGGTCGCGTTCGCGATCGGCTTCGCCTGCCTCTCGCTGACCCCGTCGCTGCTGCCGCGGTCGCCACTGGCCCAGGGAGCCGTCACCGGCGTCGCTGCGGCCTCGGGCTACGGCTTCGGCGTCTTCGTGGCCTGGTGCTGGCGGGGACTCCGCGACCGACCACGCGAGCCGTGGCCGGACGTGGCCCGGTCGGTCCTCCTCGTCGGTGGGGTCGCGGCCCTGGCCACCAGCCTCGCGGTCGGTGTCCGGTGGCAGGGCGAGGCCCACGAGCTGGCCGGGACGGAGGCGACGCCCGTCGCGTTCGTGCTCCTCGTCCCACCGGTGACGCTGGTCGTGCTCGCGCTCCTCCTCGCCCTGGCGCGTGGCGCCCGATCCGCCACCCGACGGGTGACCCGGCTGCTGGAGCGGCACCTCAAGCCCTCGGTCGCGCGGGTCCTGGGAGTCGTGTCCGTGGTGTTCGTGGCGTGGGCGCTGCTCAGCGGCGTGGCCGCCGACGCGGGGCTGCGCGCGCTCGACTCGTCCTTCGCCCTCGGCGACCTCGAGACACCGGACGACGTCCGGCGGCCGTCGACGCCGCTCCGCTCGGGCAGCGGCGAGTCGCTGGTCGACTGGGACGGCATGGGCGTGGAGGGGCGGACCTTCGTGGGCCGGGGTCCGACGGCCGAGCAGATCACGGAGCTGACGGACCGTCCGGCGATCGACCCGATCCGCGTCTTCACGGGGCTCGCCAACGCTGACGGCACGGAGCAGCAGGCTGCGCTCGCGGTGGCCGACCTCGAGCGGGCCGGTGGCTTCGAGCGGCAGCACCTCCTGGTCGTCACCACCACCGGGACGGGCTGGGTCGAGCCGAGCGCCGCGAGCGGCTTCGAGTACGTCACCGGTGGGGACTCCGCGATCGTCGGCATGCAGTACTCCCACCTGCCCTCCTGGCTGTCCTTCGTCGTCGACTCCGCACGCGCCCGCGACGCCGGCAGGGCGCTGTTCGACGCGGTCTACGCGCGCTGGTCCACGCTCCCGTTCGACGAGCGTCCGGAGCTCTACGTCTTCGGCGAGAGCCTCGGGTCGTTCGGTGCCGAGGCGGCCTTCAGCGGCGAGTTCGACCTGGACAACCGGACGTCGGGGGCGCTCCTGGTGGGACCTCCCAACTTCAACCCGCTCTACCGCAGCTTCATCGAGGACCGCGACCCCGGCTCACGCGAGGTCGAACCGGTCTACCGCGAGGGACGGATCATCCGCTTCACGACGAAGGCCGAGCGACCCCCGCCGGAGGGCGAGCCGTGGCAGAACAGCCGGGTGCTCTACCTCCAGCACGCCTCCGACCCGGTGACCTGGTGGAGCCCGGACCTGCTGCTCACCCGGCCCGACTGGCTCGAGGAGACCCACGGCGACGACGTGCCCGGCGCCATGCGGTGGATGCCGTACATCACCTTCCTGCAGGTGTCGGCGGACCTCGCCGCCGCCTTCTCCACGCAGCCGGCCCACGGGCACAACTTCTCGGGCGAGCACGCCGCCGGCTGGGTCAACGTCCTCCAGCCGGAGGGCTGGACGCCCGACATCACCGAGCGGCTTCGGCAGGAGCTCGCGCGCTACCCGTGACCAGGAAGTCGGGAGGCCGGGAGCAGGTCGCGAGCAGGCCGTCGGATGGGCCTCGCCGGACGCAAGGCTCCGCGGAGTGCCCTCCGCTCCGAAGGCGGACCTGGGTGCGGCCTTCCCGCCGAGACGGTTTGCGTCACACGCTTCGTCGGTTTCTGGAAACTGTCGGAAGGTTCCTCTATGGTTTCCCCATAAACACCGACCCCGCTGTTGGCCCTGGCTGCCATCAAGGGTCGGTTTTCATGTCCGGGCCGGAGACTCCACGTGTACACGAAGCCTCACCTTTCCTATGACGACCAAGCCCAACTGCTCGTCAATCGAGGTCTCAACGACCTTGACCACGATGAGGTCGTTGCCCTCCTGAAGTCTGTCGGGTACTACCGGCTCTCGGCCTACGTGTATCCGTTCCGTGTTCTGCTGCCTGTCGACAAGCGTCAGGTCGACAGCCCCGCGCACTACCGCTCCGGCGAGATACGGACGGGAACGAAGCTGGCTGAGGTCGAGGCTCTGTGGCGATTCGACCGCAAGCTGCGGCTGATCGTCCTCGACGCTTTGGAGACAGTCGAGATTGGTCTGCGAACGAAGGTCGCGCACGTGCTCGGAGCACGAGACACCTTCGGGCATGTCACCCGCGCGTCGCTCGACGAACAGGCGTGCTCCGCGGCCATCGGAGTGGGCAAAGGCGGGGCACTTGACGCCTACGACGACTGGGTCAACCGGTACGCGAGCCTTCAGGACCGCGCCAAGTCCGAGGACTTCGTCCGCCACAACCTGTACAAGTACGGTGACCCGCTGCCCGTTTGGGTGGCCGTCGAGATCCTCGACCTCGGCGCCCTCGTCCGACTCTTCTCACTCCTGGACAAGCGGGATCAGAACGCAATCGCCAAGGAGGTCGGCGTCTCGGGGGGTCCGCTGCTGCACGCGTGGCTGCGACAGATCAACTACCTGCGCAACTTGTGCGCTCACCATTCGCGGTTGTGGAACCGCACGCTCACTCTGCAAGCGAAGAAGTTCAACCCTAGACAAGCAGGCCCCGACCTGACCCACGTCGCCGCGAGCGAGGCACGCGACAAGGTCTACGTCGTACTCGCGATCCTCGCTTACCTCGTCAAGAGCCTCGATCCGAAGGCGAACTGGCCGCTGACCCTGCGCACGCACCTCAAGAAATTCCCGAAGTTGACGGGCATCAGCGTTTACCAAGACATGGGCTTCCCAGCCGGTTGGGACGACGAACCGCTCTGGACGAGGGCCTCACAGTGAGGCTCCAGCACGACCAACGAGGACCCGCCTCGTGAATCTCGTGGGTCGTCAGCGCGCGGCGGTGGCGTTCCTCGAGCTGCTTACCCGAGCGTGTGAACAGGTCGGCAGTCCGTGGTTCCTCTTGCCCGTCGATAACGAGGCGGGCGAGACGACTGCCTACCGTGAACGTGTCTACTGCTATGAGCTCTACCACCAACTGCGTGTCCTGAGCGACCAAGGCGAACGGGCGGGCGCACCCGAGTACACCGTCTCGGGAGAGATTGACAAGGCTGGACTCCACCCGGCGCTGGGCAGACGCAAACCCGATCTCGTCTGGCACGTGCCGGGAACGGACCTCAATGCGGCCGTCGTCGAGGTCAAGGTCGCCCGCCTGGTCGGGACCACGAGACACAAGACCCCGAGCCGAGAGGGGATCAGGGGTGACCTGCAGACCCTGTCCGAGTTCTTGAACGCGCCGCAGGGCAAGCACTACGCCATCGGAGTGCTTCTGTACTACGGCGACTCCGACCCGGAGTGGCTAGTCAACGAGGTGCGCTGTGAAGCCTTCAGCACCGCCGGTCTCGCCGGCTTGGAGCGCATGCACATCTGCCTGCACGCGGGCGCGGGGCAGAAGCCGAGATGGCTCGGCACTGTCGGCGAGTCCTGAGTACCCACCGCGACCACTCGGACGCAAGCCACGAGCTGGGAACCCCGAGACAAACGAGGCGACCCGGGGCCGCTGATCGCTTCGCGGTCCAAGCCAGAGTCACACGCGGCGCTGCATAGCTCCGAGAGTCCTTGAAGTTCCGGCAGTCCGTCTCCTTCTCCGGTTCCTCCTCGACGCGAGCAGGCGATCAGCCCTGGGCCATGTCCACGAAGCGGGAGTAGTGGCCCTGGAAGGCGACGGTGAGGTCGCGGGTGGGGCCGTTGCGGTGCTTGGCGACGATCAGGTCGGCCTCGCCGGGGCGCGTCGACTCCTTCTCGTAGACGTCGTCGCGGTGGAGCAGGATCACCATGTCGGCGTCCTGCTCGAGCGAGCCGGACTCACGCAGGTCGCTCATCATCGGGCGCTTGTCGCCGCGCTGCTCGGGACCACGGTTGAGCTGGGAGAGCGCGATGATCGGGCACTCGAGCTCCTTGGCGAGGAGCTTGATGTTGCGGGAGAACTCCGAGACCTCGAGCTGGCGGGACTCGACCTTCTTGCCCGAGCTCATCAGCTGCATGTAGTCGATGACGATGAGCTTGAGGTCGTGGCGCTGCTTGAGCCGCCGGGCCTTGGCGCGGATCTCCATCATCGTCATGTTGGGGCTGTCGTCGATGAACATCGGCGCGCCCGAGACCTGACCCATCTTGCGGGCGAGCTTCTCCCAGTCGTCGTCGCGCATCGTGCCGTTGCGGATGTGGTTGAGCGGCACCTTCGCCTCCGCGGAGAGCAGACGCATCATGATCTCCGAGCGCGTCATCTCGAGGCTGAAGAAGACGCTGGTGAGGTTGTTGTGGATCGACGCCGCACGACAGAAGTCGAGGGCGAGCGTCGACTTTCCCATGGCGGGACGCGCCGCGACGATGATCATCTGGCCGGAGTGGAGACCGTTGGTGAGGTCGTCGAGGTCGGCGAAGCCGGTCGGCACGCCGTAGAGCCCGGCCTCACGGTTGCCGATGGCCTCGATCTCGTCGAGGACGCCGCTCATGATGTCGCTCAGCGGGGCGTAGTCGACGGCCGCGCGCCGGTCGGTGACCTTGTAGACCTCGGCCTGCGCGTTGTCGACGACGTCGTCGATCTCGCCCTCACCGGCATAGCCGAGGGCCGCGATGCGGGTGCCGGCCTCCACCAGGCGGCGCAGGATCGCCTTGTCGCGCACGATCTCGGCGTAGTAGCCGGCGTTGGCCGCGATCGGGACGTTGGCGGAGAGGGTGTGGAGGTAGGGGGCGCCACCGATGCGCACCAGCTCGCCGCGCTTCTGCAGCTCAGCGGCCACCGTGATCGGGTCGGCCGGCTCGCCGCGGCCGTAGAGGTCGATGATCGCGTCGTGGATGACCTCGTGGGCCGGGCGGTAGTAGTCGACGCCCTTGATGACGTCGACGACGTCGGCGATCGCGTCCTTCGACAGCAGCATCGAGCCGAGCACGCTCTGCTCGGCCGCGTTGTCCTGCGGGGGCGTCCGGTCACCCGGGGAGCGCGGGGACTCGCCGGGCTCGTAGGCCGCCGGTCCGTCGCCCCAGGCCTCGTCGGTGTCCCCCTCGAAGGTGACGCTCACCGCTGCTGTCCTCCATCTCGCTCGGGTCCACTGACCACGACGTTAGGGACGACCACCGACATCACGCCGACATCGAGCCGACATCGCTGCCGGCTCCGCTCGCACCCGAGTCCACCAGCTGTTCCGATCACTGGTTCGCGCAGGACCGTACGTGCTCGCGGCGCCTCGTGGGAAGTCGACGACGGCGAGTTTTCCACAGGCACTGTGGACAAGTTGGGCACACACGTGGACGACACGCGGGTGCAGGTGCACACACCGTGGAAGACCCTGTGGAACCAGCCGGGGGTTCAAGCCGCTCCACGCGTCTGACCTGCGAAAACGCGTCCCACACCCTGTGGACGGAAAATTCTCGGCCTCGCGGCGCGTTCACCTGTCCGCCATCTGGCGGATGCCCGTTGCTCGGTCACGCCCGGTGCCTCGACGAGCGTTGGACGCGCGTCATCCACACGGCCATGCACAGGTAGTCCCAACGGGCTATGTACGTCGGTGCACACCCGTCGCTATGTCGCCCGGCAATCGACGAAGTCTGCGGGGTTCCTAGGGTGAACCTGTGACGGCCACCCACCGGGAGACAGACCGCGAGATCCTGCGCCTGGCCGTCCCGGCCTTCCTCGCCCTCGTCGCCGAACCGCTCTTCCTGCTCTCCGACGCCGCGATCGTCGGCCACCTCGGCACCCCCGAGCTCGCCGGCCTCGGCGTCGCCGCCGTCGTGCTCCAGACCGTGGTCGGGCTGTGCGTGTTCCTCGCCTACGGCACCACCGCCAGCGTCGCCCGCCACCTCGGCGCGGGGGACCTCCGGGCCGCCCTCGCCCAAGGCGTCGACGGGGTCTGGCTCGCGGTCATCATCGGCGTGATCGCCACCGTCGGCGGCATCGCACTCACCCCGGCACTGGTCGGCGCGTTCGACACCGGCGCCGAGGTCGCCGGCCACGCCGAGACCTACCTCGGCATCGCGTTCCTCGGCACCACCCCGCTGCTGGTCATGCTGGCCGCGACGGGCGTGCTGCGCGGCCTGCAGGACACGCGTACTCCGCTGCTGGTCGCGGTCGTGGGCAACGGACTCAACATCCTCTTCAACGTCGTCCTCGTCTACGGCCTTGACCTCGGGATCGCCGGGTCCGCCATCGGGTCGGTCCTCGCGCAGGTGATCAGCGCGCTGTGGTTCCTCGTCGTGGTCGTCCGGGCCGCCCGCGAGCACGACGCCCCGCTGAGCCCCGACCGTGCCGGCATCACCGCCGCCGCGCACGCCGCCGTCGCGCTCGTCGTCCGCACCCTGGCCCTGCGGGCCTGCCTGCTCGTCGGGACGTACGCCGTCACCCGCGTGGGCACAGGGGCCACCGACGTCAACGTGGCCACCCACCAGATCGCGATCACGCTCTGGAGCTTCCTCGCCTTCGCCCTCGACGCGATCGCGATCGCCGCCCAGGCCCTCACCGGCCGGGCACTGGGCAGCGGCGACGTCGAGGGAACGCGCCGGCTCACCCGCCGGATGGTCCAGTGGGGCTGGGGCAGCGGCATCGTCGCCGGGCTCGCGCTGGCGGCGGTGTCCCCGTTCATCGGCGCGCTCTTCACCACCGACCCCGCGGTGCGCGACCTGCTCGTGCCGGTGCTGCTCGTCGCCGCGGTCGGACAACCGGTCGCCGGGCTGGTCTTCGTCCTCGACGGGGTGCTCATCGGCGCCGGCGACGGTGCCTACCTCGCGTGGGCCGGCATCGTCGTGCTGGTGGCCTACGCACCCGCCGCGCTCTGGGCGGCGGCCCTCCCCCACGGCCTGGTCGCGGTCTGGGTCGCGATGACCTTCGTCTTCATGGGCGCCCGCGGCGTGCTGCTGTCCTGGCGGGCGCGCAGCGACCGCTGGCTCGTGACCGGAGCCGCGTCCGCTCGTTGACCCCGTGAGGGCGCACGGGAGCGCGCCGGACACGAGGCCCATCTGAGGGAGGAGCCATGCTTCGACACCGCACCGCGGGCCGGCTGGCCGTGCTCGGGCTGCTGGCCGGCGGCCTGGTGCCGCTGGCCGCGGCGCCGGCCGTCGCCACGCCGGGCTGCGTGGACGAGACCACTCCGAGCGTCCTGCAGAACGGCTGCGACGACAGCACACCGCCCGAGACCACGCTGACCGCCTCCACCGCACCCAACGCCGCCGGTCTGGTGACGGTGTCCTCGATGACCTTCACGCTCGGCTGGCAGGTCTCCGACGGGGACCAGGGACCCTTCGGTCTCGAGTGCCGGCTCACGGGTGGACCCCAGGCCCACGACTGGCGCGCCTGCACCAGCCCGGTGACGTACGCCGACCTGCCGGACGCCGCGGCCGGCACCTACGTCCTCCAGGCGCGCGCCGTCGACCTCGGCGACCGGTCCCGGAACCCTGACGTCGCGCCGCTGCTCCCGCCCGCCGTCGCCGACACCCCCGACGAGGACCCCACCCCGGCGACGTTCACGTGGGGACAGGACACCCGCGCGCCGTTCGTCTTCGTCACCGGCACCTCCTACGACGAGATCACCCCCACCCAGCCGGTCGTCACCGCAGCGGGCGTGCCGATCAGGCTCAACAGCAGCGAGACCGGCTCGCGGTTCGAGTGCACCGACAACGACCGGGCGATCCCCTGCACGGGCGGTCGGTGGGAGCTGTCCGACCCCGCCTCCGGTCGACACCGCTTCTCCGCTCGCACCATCGACGCCGCCGGCAACGCCAGCGCCTGGTCCGAGCCGATCGAGTTCTTCGTGCCCCGCAACCTCACCCGCCAGCGCGGGTGGACGAAGGTGACCGGCCGGGGGTACTTCCGCGGCGACGCGATCCGGGCGACCCGCCGCGGGGCGCGCGTCGTGCTCCCCCGCACCACGGTCGGCGAGCTCCGGCTCCTCGCCGGCAGCGGCCGCGGCCACGGCAAGGTGCGGGTGCGCGTCGGCAAGCGCGCCTGGCACGTCGTCGACCTCGCCGGCCGCAGGACGTCGATGCAGCAGCTCGTGGTCATCGACCGCTACTCCGGCATCCGCGCCGGCCGCATCGTCATCGAGACGCTCAGCGCCGAGCCGGTCGTCCTCGACGCCGTCGTCGCGCGCCCCAACCGGTTCCCGGCCGCGAGCCGCAGCGGCCGTCGCTGACCGCCGCCGCACACCCTCCCGCGTTACGAGTCGGTTAACGAAGAAGCTTCGTCAGATCTTTTCGTTGACAGGTGCGACTCCTGTGACTTCAGATACACCTGTTCACTCTCCGGTCGCACGTCGTACGCATTCGCTTTGGGGGCGCGTCGCCATGCCATCGGGGTCACTTCATCTCGAACGGGAGATCCGTGTGATCCGTCGTACCATCGCGGCCGGCGCTGCCACCAGCGTCGCTGCCGCACTACTCGTGCCGTGGGGGACGGCTGCCAACGCAGCCGATCTCGACCCGGGCCAGCTGAAGCCGGCCAAGGCGTCGCCGGCCCAGGCACTCCAGAAGGGCACGGTGCTCGAGCTGGGCACCGGCAGCAAGGCCGAGACCTACATCGTGCAGCTCGAGGCCCCGGCCGTTCCCACGCGCGACCAGGCGCAGGACCGGGGCCTCACGGCCGCGGCCGGCTCCGAGTCCGCCTACCGCAAGGAGCTGAAGGCCGAGCAGGCCGACCTCGTCTCCTCGATCTCCCGGGTGACCGGCGGTGACGCCGAGGTCCTCTACCGCTACACCGAGGCCATCAACGGCGTCGCCGTGCAGCTGACGCGCGCGCAGGCCCAGAAGGTGGCGCGGATCGACGGCGTCGCCGCCGTCCAGGTCGACTTCGAGCGCGAGCTCACCACCGACAAGGGTCCCGAGTGGATCGGTGCGCCGACCGTCTGGGACGGCTCGAACGTCCCCGCCGGCTTCGAGGGCAACAAGGGAGAGGGCGTCATCGTCGGCATCCTGGACTCGGGCCTCAACCCGGAGAACCCGTCGTTCGCGGACGTGGTGCCGGTCGAGGACGGCGGTGACGGCTACGACCACACCAACCCGCTCGGCGCCGGCAAGTACCTCGGCATGTGCGACCCGGCCAACACCGCGCAGTACGTCCCCGACTGGGGCTGCAACGACAAGCTCATCGGCTACTACAACTTCGAGAACCCGGCCACGGGCGGCAACCCCAAGGACGACCCGTACGACGACGACGGCCACGGCAGCCACACCGGCAGCACGACGGCCGGCAACCAGGTCGAGGCGACGGCGTACTCCGCCAAGGGCACCGAGCACGAGTTCTCCGTGACCTCCACCATCAAGGGTGTCGCGCCCCACGCCAACATCATCGGCTACGACGTCTGCGACGGCGGCTGCCAGGGCTACTCGATCCTCGCCTCCATCAACCAGGCGATCCTCGACGGCGTCGACGTCATCAACTACTCGATCGGCTCGAGCGCCGCCTCCAGCCCGTGGACCGATGCCGACGCCGTGGGCTTCCTGAACGCCCGCGCCGCCGGCATCCACGTCGCCACCTCGGCGGGCAACGACGGCCCCGGTGCCGCCACGCTCGGCAGCCCCGGTGACGTGCCGTGGATGACGACGGTCGGTGCCACGACCCACGACCGCAAGTACGTCTCCTCGGTCACCGACATCACCGCGACCGACGCCGCCACCCTGCCCGACATCGCCGGTGCGGGCCTCGCTGGTGCGACCGACGGCGCGTTCCCGGTCGTCTACGCCGGCTCCGCCCCCTACAACAACGCTCAGTGCGGCGCGCCCAGCGACGAGCCGCCGGGCACCGGCACCACGTTCCCAGCCGGAACGACCTTCGAGGGCAAGATCGTCATCTGCGACCGCGGCGGCAACGGCCGGGTCGAGAAGGGTGTCAACGTCGAGGCGCTGGGCGCCGAGGGCATGATCCTCGCCAACGACCAGGCCAGCGGCACCTCGCTCAACGGTGACGCGCACGCCCTCCCGGCCGCGCACATCACCTACGCCGACGGCCAGGCGCTCAAGGCGTTCATCGCCGCCCACCCCGGCACGAAGGCCGCCCTGTCCGGCTCCGTGGCCGACGTCAAGGACGCCAACGGCGACATCATGGCCGCGTTCTCCAGCCGCGGACCGAACCGTGCGGTGTCGTCCATCAGCCCGTCCGTCTCGGCTCCGGGCGTGGACATCCTCGCCGCCGCCGGCACCGACAACAGCGTCGAGTGGCACTTCATCTCCGGCACCTCGATGGCCAGCCCGCACACCGCGGGCGCGCTCGCCCTCCTGAAGGGCATGCAGCTCGACGTCCCGGCGGCCCAGCAGTGGACCCCGGCCGAGGCCCAGTCCGCCCTCATGACGACCGCGGAGCGCGACATCACCGACTCCGACGGCACGGCGGCTGACTGGTTCGACATGGGTTCGGGCCGCATCGAGCTGCGTCGCGCTGCCAAGGCCGGCCTGGTCCTCGACGAGGACCTCGCGGGCTACCAGGCTGCCGACCCGGCCAAGGGTGGCGACGTCCGCAGCCTCAACACGGCCAGCATGGCCGATGACGAGTGCCTGCAGACCTGTGACTGGACGCGCACCTTCACCGGCACCGCCACCGGCGCCGGTACGTGGACCGTCTCGGTCGAGGACATCTCCGACGGCATCACCCTCGACACCGACGTGGACTCGATCTCGCTGACGAACGGCGGCACCGCCGACGTCACCGTCACCGCCACCCTCGACGCCGGCGTTCCGACCGACGAGTGGCTCTTCGGCACCCTGGTGCTGACGCCGCCCGCCGGTTCGCAGGCGCCGGTGGCCCACCTGCCGGTCGGCGTGCTGCCGTCGGCCGGTGTGCTCCCGTCCGCCATCGACATCACGACCCGTCGTGACGCCGGCTCGCAGGTGACCGAGGGCCTCGAGGCCATCGCGATCAGCGACCTCCAGGTCGAGGCCAGCGGACTGGTTCCCGAGGACCGCACCGAGCTGTCGATCGTCGAGGACACCACCAACACCGACCCGTACGACGGCAACGGCACGCACGTCGAGGAGATCGAGGTGCCCGCGGGCGCCACGAGCCTCATCGCCAAGCTGCAGAACCCGACCGCACCCGACTTCGACGTCTACGTCGGCAGGGGCGCGGTGTCCGCGGCCAACGAGGTCGCCATGAGCGCCAGCGCGGGCTCGAACGAGTCGGTCGAGATCGCCAACCCCGAGCCGGGGACCTACTGGGTGCTCGTCCAGAACTGGGAGGCGAGCACCGCGGGTGGTGCCGACACCACCGACCTGGTGACCGCGGTCGTCGCCGGCGACCAGGGCAACCTGCGGGCGGAGGGTCCGGACGGCCCGCTTCCCGCGGCCACCCCGTTCGACCTCCGCACCTTCTGGGACGAGAGCGAGATGGACGCCGGCGAGGTCTGGCACGGCACGCTCACCCTGGGCACCTCGCCGTCCACCAAGGGCGACATCGGCGTGGTCCCGGTGACCGTCGCTCGTGTGGACGACGACGTCACCAAGTCCGCGGACGTGGAGGAGGCGGCTCCCGGTGACACGATCACCTACACCGTCGACGTCGCGCCAAACGTCTCGCAGGAGGACCTGACGTACTCCATCACCGACGCGCTGCCCGAGGGCACCACCTACGTCGACGGCTCGGCCACCAACGGCGCGACCTTCGCCGACGGCGTGGTGTCGTGGAGCGGCGACCTGGAGTCCACCTACGGCGAGGAGGGCAACTACACGCTGACCACCAGCAAGCAGGACCCCTCGTGCCAGACGCCGTTCGGCCCCGGTTACGTCGACCTGCTCGCCGTGAGCGGCGGCGCCATCACGACGGACCCGGAGATCGGGTTCGACGAGGAGACCGGCGACACGGTCACCTACTCGGCGTTCGCCAGCCGCCCGTACGGCTTCTACGGCGAGGCCTACAACGGTCTGCGGTTCAGCGACGACGGGTTCCTGGTCTACGGCTCCGGCTACGCCGGCCAGCCGTGGAACCCGCAGTCGGTGCCCAACGCGCTGGCGCCGAACAACCTCGCCGCCCTGCTGTGGCAGGACATGCAGATCCGGTACGACGAGGAGAGCAACGCCGGCATCTCCCTCGCCACCGCGGGCGCTGACGTCGCGGTCGTCGAGTACGACGACATGCGCCTCTTCGGCGACGACGACGGCGAGGCAGGCTCGCTCGACATGGAGGTCTTCGCCTTCACCGGTAGCAACGACCTCGTGTTCGCCTACGACAACGTCGAGGCGGGCTCCCTCCTCGAGGACGTCACGATCGGCACCGAGAACGCCGACGGCTCGGTCGGTGCGTCCCTCGTCAACGCTGGTGACGCCAGCACGGTGATCGAGGACGGGCTCAACGTCTGCGCGACGTACTCCGAGCCGGAGGCCGAGGGTGCGACCTTCAGCTACCAGGTCACGGTCGACCCGACCGTGGGCGACAAGGCGCTGACGAACAAGGTCGTCCACACGACGGACGACCCCGGCGCCAAGCCGGTGTCGGCGACCCACACCGTGAAGATCAAGGGCTCGGCCGTCAGCACCAACGTTGCGCTGTCGCTCGACCCGACCACGATCGAGACCGGTGGCTCGACCACCGCCTCGGCGCAGGTCTTCAGCACGGGGCCGGTCACTCCGGCCGGCACCGTCGAGTTCTGGGCGGGTGACCGACGCGTCACCAGCGCGCAGCTCGACGCGACGGGCAAGGCCTCGGCCTCGCTCACCGGGTTCGCCACGGCCGGCACCGTGCCGGTCACGGCGAAGTACCTCGGCGACGGCACCAGCGCCGCCGCCACCTCGGCCCCGGTCAACCTCGTGGTGAAGTCGCCCCAGGCGCCTGCTCCCCAGGTGAAGTCGCGGCTCGACGTGGACGCACCGAAGACGATCAAGCAGGGCAAGAAGGCCAAGCTCAAGATCGCCGTGTCCGCTCCGAAGGTGACGCCCACCGGCACGGTGGAGGTCACCGTCAAGGGCGCGATGAAGAAGAAGACCTGGACGGTGACGCTCAACCGGTTCGGCAAGGCGCAGCTCGTGCTGCCGAAGGCCCGGAAGGTCGGCACCATCAAGGTCAAGGTCGAGTACCTCGGCGACGCCGCGGTGCTCGGGTCCAAGGACCGGCTGAAGATCAAGGTCACCAAGAAGTGACCTGCTGATCCTCACCTCTCCACATGACGCGGGGCCGGCGGTGGCGACACCGCCGGCCCCTTCGTCGTCTCCGGAACGCCTCGGCCCGTCGCGCCGTCGCACTGCCATGATGGTCACGATCCGGCGCCTCGCCCTCCTGCTCGCCGCGAGCGCCGTGCTCGCCTCGTGCGGCACGGAGGAGGGTGCCGACCAGCCGACGACCGACCCGCCCGTCGCCGAGGAGACCACCGTGGACCCCACCCCCAGTCCGTCGGGCAGTCCGCCCGACAGCCCAGCACCGCGCGACGTCGTACGCGCCGTCGACGACCTGGCCGCCAGCCTCGGCGTGGACGCCGGCGAGGTCGAGGTGGTGTCGGTCGAGGAGGTCACCTGGCGCGACGGCAGCCGCGGCTGCGCCGAGCCCGGGATGGCCTACACCCAGGCACTCATCGACGGCTCGCGGATCACGCTCCGCGCCGGTGGTCGGACCTACGAGTACCACTCCGGCGGGAGCCGGCCGCCGACCCGCTGCGACAAGCCGACCCAGTAGACCCCGATGGACCCCGGTGGACGCAGCACGGCCCGCCACCCCTCAGGGGCGGCGGGCCGTGATGTCGTGCGTGTCGGTCGCGTCAGGCGGGGACGACGTTGAGGGCCACCGTGGCGGACACCTCGTCGTGCAGCTTGACGGCCACCTCGTGGGCGCCGAGCGACTTGATCGGGTTGGCCACCACGATGGTGCGGCGGTCGACCTTCTCGCCGGAGACGGCGGTGATGGCGTCGGCGATCTCGGTGGTGGTGACGGCGCCGAACAGGCGGCCGCCCTCACCGGCGCGGACCTTCACGTTGACCGCGTTGGCCTCGAGCTTCGCCTTGACGTCCTTGGCGTGGTCCTCGTCGCGCACCGCGCGAGCGGTGCGAGCGGCCTTGATCGACTCGATCGTCTTCTCGCCGCCACGGGTCCAGCGGATGCCGAGGCCGCGGGGGACGAGGTAGTTGCGGCCGTAGCCGTCCTTGACCTCGACCACGTCACCGGGGGCACCGAGGCCGTCGACCTCCTGGGTCAGGATGAGCTTCATGTCCCGTGCTCCTCTCAGCGACCGGTGGACGTGTAGGGCAGCAGGGCCAGCTCGCGCGCGTTCTTGACGGCGATGGCCACGTCGCGCTGGTGCTGGACGCAGTTGCCGGTCACGCGGCGGGCGCGGATCTTGCCGCGGTCGGAGATGAACTTGCGGAGCAGGGTGGTGTCCTTGTAGTCGACACCGGTCGCCTTCTCCTTGCAGAACTGGCAAACCTTCTTCTTGGGCTTGCGCAGAATTGCCTTGGCCATTGTGGTGCTCCCTTTCAGTGAGCCCGGCCCTGAAGGCAATCAGGGACGGAATGGAATGTGTTTTCTTGGGATGTGCTCCCGGATCAGAACGGGGGCTCGTCGTTGCCGCCGTTGACCCCGGGCGTGGCCCACGGGTCGTTGGGCGGGGCGGACTGGCCGCCACCCTGCTGGCCCTGGGACTGTCCGCCCCAGCCGCCGCCACCCTGCTGCGAGGGAGCCGGGCTGGCCCACGGGTCGTCGACCGGCGCGGACTGCTGCCCGCCGCCACCGCCGCCCGAGTAACCGCCGCCACCGGAGTAGCCGCCACCGCCGCCCTGTCGCGTCGTCTTGGTGACCTTGGCCGATGCGCTGCGCAGCGACGGGCCGACCTCCTCGACGTCGATCTCGAAGACGGTGCGCTTCTCACCCTCGCGGGTCTCGTACTGGCGGGACTTGAGGCGACCCTGGACGATCACGCGCATGCCCCGCTGGAGGGACTCGGCGACGTTCTCCGCGGCCTGGCGCCACACAGCGCAGGAGAGGAACAGCGTGTCGCCGTCCTTCCACTCGTTGCTCTGGCGGTCGAAGGTGCGCGGCGTCGACGCGATCCGGAAGTTGGCCACGGGGGCACCCGAGGGGGTGAACCGCAGCTCCGGGTCGTCGACGAGGTTGCCGATCACGGTGATGGTGGTCTCGCCTGCCATGAGGTCTCCTCAGAAAGTCCTGCTGCTGTGCCGGTTGATCCGGGTGCTCCCGGTGATGCGCCCATCAAACAGGCACTCACCGACAGCGGGAAGGGTGTTTCCACAGATGCCCGGGAGGGCGATCAGTGGGCGTCGGGACGCATGACCTTCGTGCGCAGGATCGACTCGTTCAGCGTGAGCTGGCGGTCGAACTCCTTGACCGTCGCGGGCTCGGCCGTCAGCGTGACGACGGCGTAGATGCCCTCGGCGTTCTTCTTGATCTCGTAGGCCATCCGGCGACGACCCCACACGTCGACGGACTCGACCGAGCCGCCGTCCTTGCGGATCACGTTGAGGTACTTGTCGAGCGACGGCTCGATGGTGCGCTCGTCGAGACTCGGGTCGAGGATGACCATCACTTCATAGGCACGCATAGCGGTCTCCACCTCCTCTGGGCTAGAGCGGCCACGGGCTCTCCGTGGCAGGAGGACTGTGCGTTCGCGGCGGGGGTACGACGTGGGTCGTGCGCCGCGGTCGCCCGAAGGCAACCGCAGAAGATTATCAGCGGCGGCCCCGGCGGCTGGAATCGTCGTGGTCCGCCTGTGGAGGACCGTCCCGCGACCGCCGGCCCGGTCTAGCGTCGAGGGGTGCCGGCGACCCCTTCTTCGCGCGCCCACCGGACCGCCAGCCGCGCGGCGGCCACGGTCGTGGCGGGCCGCTACCGGCTGCTCGACCAGGTGGGATCCGGAGGGATGGGATCGGTGTGGCGTGCGCACGACCTGCGCACCGGGCAGGACGTCGCCCTCAAGGTGCTCGGCCGGCACAGCTCGGCGCTGCTCGCCCGGTTCGTGCGCGAGCAGGCCGTGCGGGTGCGCCACCCGCACGTGGTGGCACCGCACGGATGGGCGGCGGAGGACGACCTCGTCGTGCTCGCCATGGAGCTCGTGACCGGCGGGTCGGTGGCCGACCTCCTCCGCGAGCACGGACCGCTCGACGCGGGCACGTGTGCCGTGCTCGTCGACCAGCTGCTCATGGGCCTCGCCGCCGTCCACGCGGCCGGTCTGGTGCACCGCGACGTCAAGCCGGCCAACCTCCTCCTCGAGGCGACGGGCGACGGTCCACCGCACCTGCGGCTCGGCGACTTCGGGGTCGCCGCGCCGCTCGCGGACCGACGCCTCACGACGGTGCCCGGTGCGATCGGGACCGACGGCTACATGGCGCCCGAGCAGGCGCGGGGAGCGCCGCCGGAGCCGACCCAGGACCTCTACGCCGTCGGGCGCGTGGCCCTCGAGCTCGTCACCGGGGAGCCACCCGCACGCCAGGGCACCGTCCCGTCCCACCCGCTGCGCCCGCTGCTCGAGCGGCTGTTGGTGGCCGACCCCGGGCAGCGCGTCGCGACCGCCGAGGCGGCGCTGCGGCTGCTCCGACGGCTGCCGGTGCCGCCGCCCGCCGGGCCACCGGTGCCCGACCGGCTCGGCCCGCCGCCACGCGGACGACGTACGACGCCGGGGCGGCCCGCAACGGTCGACTGGCTCGGCTGGGCCGCGGTGGCCGGCCTGGCCGGCGTGGTCGTCGGGTGTCTGTGGGTGCTCCTAGGCTGGACGGCATGAGCACCTCCCCCTCCACCTCCCTCTCGATCGGCGCCCACGTCGAGCAGACCGACCCGATCGCCGAGGCGCTGGCGCGGGAGACCTCGCTCGTGCAGTTCTTCCTCGGTGACCCGCAGGGCTACAACGGGCCGGAGATCCGCTTCGAGGGCGGCGCGGCGGCGCTGCGCGCCGCGGCCGAGGAGGCGGGCGTCGACCTCTACGTCCACGCTCCCTACATCGTCAACGTCGCCACGACGAACAACCGGATCCGCATCCCGAGCCGCAAGCTGCTCCAGCAGCACATGGACGCAGCCGCCGAGATCGGCGCCAAGGGGCTGATCGTGCACGGCGGCCACGTCAACAAGAGCGACGACCCGACCGTCGGCTTCGACAACTGGCGCAAGGCCGTGGAGGCGACCGACATCAAGGTCCCGCTGCTGATCGAGAACACCGCCGGCGGCGACAACGCGATGGCCCGCCACCTCGACCGCATCGCCGGCGTCTGGGACGCGATCTCCGCGGCCGAAGGGGCCGACGACGTCGGGTTCTGCCTCGACACCTGCCATGCCTGGGCCGGGGGCATCGAGCTCGGCGACGCGGTCGAGAAGGTGCGCGCCATCACCGGCCGCATCGACCTGGTCCACGCCAACGACTCGCGCGACACGTTCGGGTCCGGCGCCGACCGCCACACCAACTTCGGGCAGGGACACCTGCCTCCCGACGAGTTCGCCGGTGTGGTGCGCGAGGCAGGCGCCCCCGTGATCTGCGAGACCCCGGGCGGGGCGAGCGAGCACCAGGCCGACTTCGCGTGGCTCCGCGAGCACCTCTGACCGGTTGATCAGTCGACCGGCTGCGCCGTGACCACCACGTTGCTGCGGTAGTCGGTGCCGTCCCAGTCCTCGCAGGTGATCAGGACCAGCCGCGGTGGACCGGTCCGGCCGAAGACGTCGACACTGCGTCGGGCCAGCTCGTCGCGGCTCAGCACCTCGACCGACCCGACCCGGTAGGCGAGCCCAGCATCGCCCGAGCGCACCACGACACGGTCGCCGGGCGCGAGCGACTCGAGGTCGTCGAAGGCACCGCCCCCGGTGTGCACGGTGTGACCGGTGACCACTGCGGCACCCCCGCCCGCCCCGGGTCGGGCGCCGCCCGACCACCAGCCGACCTGCTGCGGGTCCGACGGCGGGGTGAGGGCTCCGTCCTCGGTGCTGATCGGCACCACCGGCACCTGCACCCCGAGCGCAGGCACCACGAGCACCTCGGGTCGTACGCCGGTCGCGCGCCTCGCCGGTGCGGTCGACGCGGGCGCCGACCCCTGGGAGGGGCCGGCCACCCTGATCGCCGGAGGGGGGTCGACCTGCGACGCGCCCGCGTCCGGCGTCGGTGCCGACGTCTCGAGCCCGTGCCCCGCCAGGAACAGCCCACCCGCGACCAGTGCGGGTGCGGCTGCTCCCAGCAGGAGCGTCGTCAGCAGACGGCGTCGGGGCTCACCCACGGATGCGGTGCCACCCCAGTCGGGCAGCCGCCCCACCGATCAGCACCATCAGCAGGCCGAGCATGACCTGGACGGGACTCGGCCCGACGGGAGAACCGCCCTCCTCGCCCGCGTTGACCGCCGTCGGGAGCTGCTGCTGCGGGGCCGACGAGGCCGGACCGGTCCCGCCCTGGTTGGCGCCGCCCGAGCTGTTGTTCCCGCCGGAGGCCTGGACCCCCAGCACCTCGGGCGACTCGGTGTCCTCACCCTGCTGGGGCTGCTGCGTGGCCGGCGGCGTCGCCGTGGTGGTGGGCGCAGTCGTCGGCGGGGTCGTCGGCGGCGTGGTCGGCGGAGTGGTCGGCGGGGTCGTCGGCGGGGTCGTCGGCGGGGTCGTCGGCGGGGTCGTCGGCGGGGTCGTCGGCGGAGTGGTCGGCGGAGTGGTCGGCGGAGTCGTCGGCGGAGTCGTCGGCGGCGGGGTGCCGCAGCCCTCGACCCAGAACACCTTGTGCTTCACGGTCGCGCCGTTGGACTCGGGCGTGTTGATGGTCAACTTAACGTGGTAGCCCTGCTGCGGGTGCGGGGCGCCGGTGAAGGACAGGGTGTAGACCTGCGACCCGTCGAGGCCGTCGTTGCCCGCGCCCGCCCCCGGGTCGTTGTCGAGCTGGACGGTCGTGTCGCCGGCGACGGTCATGCCGACACCGGTCGTGGGCGGCTGCTCCTCGAAGAGCACGGTCGAGACCACGCCCGCGTCGAAGCCGTACCACTCGAGCTGGAAGGTGCAGCCGACGTGCGGGGTGTTGTTGGGGATGCTGTCGATGTCGCCGTGCGGGGCGACCTTGACGGTGCCGTTGTTGCCCTGCGGGCCGGCAGCGGTGGCGAGCGGGGAGCCGGTGACGGCTCCGAGGCAGACAAGGGCGGCGAGGCCCAGGCGTGGAGCGAGGCGGGTTCGATCGATGGTGCTCATGGCTGGATGCCCCCAGGGTCGGTGCGGCGCCGGGTGCGCCGTCGTTGGCCGGGGATCGGGGCTTCCGGTCTCCCACAGACCGCCCCGACCCCCACTTGTGGAACGTCACCCACGACCCGACTGGTACGGCCCGATAGCACTTTCGCGCCAACCTTGTCCCCGTCTTGATCGGGTCCTGACGTTCTTCGACATCCCTGTGGTCACGCCCTGCCCCTAGGGGTGGGCCACGGGTGGACGAGCGCGAGGACCGACGTTGTCAGGAAAGTTCTGACGTCGGCGCAACCAAAACCGTGTGGCCCACGTCTCTACCGGTGGAGGGACCAGACACGTACGGGGGTCGTGTCTGGTCCCTTGGCATGTCGCCCTGTCCCGGGGCCGTCGCGAGCGCCATCTGGCGCGTGCGATGGCAAGGCGGAGGAGGGAGACATGACGGAGTCATGGCGACTGACGACAACGAAGCCAGCGGGCGTGCCGGACGGCGCGCAGCAGGTCACGGGGTCTGGGCAACATGCCTTAGCCTTGCCGGGGTGACGACCCCCCTGACGCTGCGACCCATCTCCGCCCAGCAGCACCGCGACCTGGTCGCGTCCCGGTCGTCCGCCAGCTTCCTCCAGACCCCCGCCTGGGCGAGCGTGAAGGCGGAGTGGCGTGCCGAGTCGATCGGCTGGTTCCGGGGCGACGACCTCGTCGGCGCAGCCCTGGTGCTCTACCGCCAGCTGCCCAAGATCCGGCGCTACCTCGCCTACCTCCCCGAGGGTCCGGTCATCGACTGGTCCGGCGACGACCTCGACGCGTGGCTGGCTCCGATGGTCGCCCACCTCAAGAAGCAGGGCGCCTTCGCGGTGCGGATGGGCCCGCCCGTGGTCACCCGCCGCTGGTCGGCCGAGCAGGTCAAGGCCGGCATCGCCGACGCGTCGGTGCGGCGGCTGGGTGACGTACCCCCGCTGGAGCGGACCCAGGACGGCGCCCGCGTGATCGCGCAGCTGCACGAGCTCGGGTGGCAGCTGCAGTCGGCCGAGGGCGGCTTCACCGCCGGCCAGCCGCAGTTCAACTTCCAGGTCCCGCTGGTCGACGACGACGGGCAGCCGCGCTCGGAGGCCGACGTCCTCGCCGGGATGAACCAGCTCTGGCGCCGCAACATCAAGAAGGCCGACAAGGCCGGCGTCGAGGTGACGCTCGGCGAGCGGACCGACCTCAAGGCCTTCCACGACCTCTACGTCCACACCGCCGAGCGCGACGGCTTCACCCCGCGCCCGCTGTCCTACTTCGAGACGATGCACGACGCCCTCGCCGCGGAGGACCCCGGCCGCATCCAGGTGTGGCTCGCCCGCCACGACGGCGACCTCGTCGCGGCGACGATCGGGATCCGCGTCGGCACGCACGCCTGGTACTCCTACGGCGCGTCCTCCACCGAGAAGCGCGAGGTCCGCGGCTCCAACGCGGTGCAGTGGGCGATGATGCGCCACGCCCTCGACGCCGGGGCCCACGTCTACGACCTGCGCGGCATCACCGAGACGCTCGACGCCGACGACCCCCACGTCGGGCTGATCCAGTTCAAGGTCGGCACCGGCGGCCGCGCGGTCGAGTACGCCGGCGAGTGGGACCTGCCGGTCAACCGCGCCATCTACAAGGCCTTCCAGCTCTACCTGTCCCGGCGCGGGTGATCCGGACATGAGCCTCACCCTGACCGTCGACGGCGAGCGCTGGCGCTCGCACCTGCTGCGGACGGTCCGCACGCACCCGGGGATCGTGCCGGTGGCCAAGGGCAACGGCTACGGACTGTCCGTCGCCCGCCTCGCGCGGCGCGCGCAGTGGCTCGCCGACCACGCCGACGACACGGGCGCACCGGTCGACACGATCGCCGTCGGGACGTACGACGAGGTGGAGGACGCCGCCAGCCGCTACTCGGGCGACCTCCTCGTGCTCACCCCGTGGCGACCGTTCGGGGCGGCACTCGAGCTCGACCCCCGGGTCTCCTCGCGGGTGGTGCACACGGTCAGCCGCCCGGACGACCTGGCTGCGCTCCGGGAGCACGACCCCGACGCCCGGTTCGTGCTGGAGCAGCTGACCTCGATGCTCCGGCACGGGATGTCCCGTCGCGACCTCGCCGCTGCGGCCGCGATGCTCGGTCCCGGGCGCAGCGGCCTGCGCGGCGTCGCGATGCACCTCCCGCTCAACACCACCTCGCACCTCGGCGAGGTGAGCCGGCTGATCAACGACATCGTGGCCTCCGGCCTGCCGACGCGCACCGTCTTCGTCTCCCACCTGACCGAGGCCGAGCTGGCGCGGCTGGCCACCACCTACCCGGACTTCACGGTCCGACCCCGCATCGGCACCGACCTCTGGCTCGGCGACCGCGGCGCCCTGGCGGTGACCGCGACGGTCCTCGACGTGCACGAGGTCGAGCGGGGCGACACCTTCGGCTACCGCGGCCGCAGCGCCCCCAAGCACGGCCACATCGTCGTGGTCAGCGGCGGCACCGCCCACGGCATCGGCCTGGAGGCGCCGACCGGCGACCAGTCCCTCAAGGCGCGTGCCGCGACCCTGGCCCGAGGCGGCCTCGACGCCGTCGGCTTCGTGCGCTCGCCGTTCTCCATCGACGGCAAGCAGCGGCTCTTCGCCGAGCCGCCCCACATGCAGGCATCGATGCTCTTCGTCCCGTCAGGGGCGCGGGTCCCGTGCGTCGGCGAGGACATCGAGGTCCGGGTCCGTTTCACCGCGACCGACTTCGACCGGGTCGTCATCGCCTGAGTCGTCGGCGTCGCGCAGCACCGCGGCGACCAGCCAGACCAGCCCGGCCACCCGCAGCAGGACCGCCAGCCAGTAGGCGCGCGAGTCGTCCGCCACGGTCGGCACCAGGGCCTCGCCGACGTACCAGCCCGTGAGCACCCAGCTGAGCAGGTGCAGCGCCTGCCACACCAGCAGGTCGCGCCAGCGGCGTACGGCGATCGCGGCGAGCGGGAGCACCAGCAGCGCGGTCTCGGGGGGCGCCGAGGGTGCGACGACGAGCGCGGCGGCGAGCAGCACGAGGCCCGCGCGGGCGGTGGTGAGCGGGGTGGCCCGGCCGGCTCGACGGACCAGCCACCACGCCGCGCCGGCGGCCAGCGCCAGGACGAGCACCTGGACGGCGGTGCGCGTGGTGGTGGACGTGCCGGGGCCGGTGCGGCCGAGGAGGAACCAGATCGACCCGATGTCGGGCGTCTCGGCGCTCGCGCGGCCGGGCAGGGTGACGACGACGTAGGCCGCGGCAGCGGCCAGCAGGGCGTCGACGCGGTCACGCAGACGACCGCCCACGGCGACGACGCCCACGAAGGCGACCGCCACCGGCAGGGCGAACGCGGCACCGACACCGGCTCCGACACCGGCGAGCCAGGATCGGCCCGAGGTCCACCCCCACAGCAGGACGGCGACCCCCACGGCCGCCACCAGCTCCCACGACAACCAGTGGACGAGGAGCACCGGCGACAGCGCCCACCCGGCGGCCGCCCACGGCCGGCGTGCGTCGACACGCACCAGCAGCGCAGTGACCAGCAGTGCGAGGGCGGCGAGGACGACGGCCAGTGCGGCCGTCGTCGCCACCGTGCCGGCGCCGGGCGACCACTCGGCAGCGCGGTGCACCCAGGTGGCGACCCGCGGCGGCGACCCGGCGTCGACCGAGGTGCCGGCGAGGTCGGTCCAGCACAGCTCCGTGAAGGGCTGGTGCTGCTTGGCCCAGCCGCTCGGCACGCAGGCCGTCTTGCCCACCATGCCGGCGGCCAGCGTCAGGGCCGTCGCGCCAGTGAGCACCCGCGCGGGGCCCCACCACGGGTGCCCGCCCGCGTGGTCGCCCAGCGGGCCACCGACGACCTCCGACATCGCCGCGGCGACCGGGTCGGTGCGGGTGGGCGCGTCGCGGTGACCGGGGACGACCTCGGGCGCGGGGCGAGCGGGGCGGTCCACGGAGCTGCTCAGGGACGTACGTCGGCGAGCGGCTGGCGCGGCTGGAAGCGCTGGGTGGGCGGCGGGGTCGTCGGCGGCTCGGTCGGCGCCGGCGGCGGGGGCGGGGTCGTCGGGACCGGGGTCTCGGTCGGCACCGGCGTCTCGGTCGGGACCGGCGTCTCGGTCGGGACCGGCGTCTCCGTCGGCGTCTCCGTGGGCGTCTCGGTCGGCGGTCCGGCCGTCTCGGTCGGCGTCTTGGTGGGCTGCGGCGCCTGCGAGGTGGGGGACGGGGGCGGCGGAGGCGGCGTGTAGTCGTGGCCCTCCTCCGGCGCGTCGCCGTCGACGTAGACGGGCTCGGGGAAGTCCTCGACCTCCTTGCCCTCCATCACCCGCTGCATGATCGAGGTCCAGGTCTTGGCGGGGTAGTTGCCGCCGAAGTAGCCGGACTTGCCGTCGGAGCTGGTGGGCAACCACAGGTCGGCACCGTCGGGGCGCGGGACGTCGAGACCCTCGCGCCCCTTGCCGCGGACGTACATCACCGCGGTGGAGACCTGCGGTGTCATGCCGACGAACCACGAGGACGAGACCTCGTCGTCGTCGTTGGTCGCCGTCCCGGTCTTGCCCGCCGCGGGGCGGCCAAGTGCGAGCGCCTCGGTGCCCGACCCGGACTGCACGACCTGCTGCAGGGCGTAGGTGACGTCGGCCGCGATGTCGGGGTCGACGGTCTCCTTGCTGCGCTTCTTGGCCTCGTAGAGGACCTTGCCGCTCCGGTCGACCACCTTCTGCAGGACGTGGACCTCGTTGCGGACGCCGTTGTTGGCGAGCGTGGCGTAGGCGTTGGCCATGTTGATCGGGCTCACCTGCGCCGTGCCGAGCGTGACGCCGACGTTCTCCTGGAAGTCGATCGAGCGGCGCGGGATGCCCCACCGCTGCGTCTCGTTGCCCGGGATGCCGAGGTCCTCGGCGGCCTGGATGACCTTCTGCGGCCCGTCGTCCATCGAGTCGACCATGTCGACGAAGGCGGTGTTGACCGAGTTCTCGGTGGCGGACAGCATCGACACGGCCGAGCCGTAGTCGGTGTCGCCCTGGTTGCCGAACTCGGTGCCCGCGATGTCGATGGGGCTGTTGCCCTCGAACGTGTCGTTGAGGGAGAAGCCGTCGCGGATGGCAGCGACATCGGTCGCCGCCTTCATCGTCGAGCCGGCCATGCCGCCCGAGACCGCCCAGTTGATCTGGGAGTCGAGGTAGTCCTGGCCGCCGTAGAAGCCGAGCAGCTCGCCCGTCGAGGTGTCGACGGTGGCTGCGCCGACGTGCAGGTCCTCGTTGCCGGCCGGCCCGGGCATGCCGGCGTCGGGCCGCTGCTCGGTGACGGCCTCCTCGACGTCGCTCATCACCTGCGGGTCGAACGTGGTGGTGATGCGCAGGCCACCGCCGTCGACCTCGTCCTCGGTGGCGATGCCCCGGGAGAGGATCTCCTGCTTGACGAGCGCGAGCATGTGGCCCTTCTGACCGCCGAACTGGCTCTGCGCCGCGATCTTGGGGAACTTCGGGAGCTTCTTGAGCGCCTTGTCACGCTGCTCGGGCGTGATGGTCTCCATGTCGGCCATGCTGTCGAGCACGTAGGCGTAGCGACCCTTGAGGTCGGCCTTGGCCTCCTTGCCGTTGGCCGGGTCGTACTTCGACGGGTTGTTGAGCACGGTGGCGAGCACCGCGGACTCGCGCAGGTTGAGGTCCTTGGCCGGGTGGTCGAAGTAGGCCTCGGAGGCGGCCTCGACGCCGTAGGCCCCACGGCCGAAGTAGATGGTGTTGAGGTAGCCCTCGAGCACCTCTTCCTTGCTCAGCTCCTGCTGGATCTTGAGCGAGACGACCGCTTCCTTGATCTTGCGCTTGTAGCTCTGCTCGCTGGTCAGGTAGAGGATCTTGACGTACTGCTGCGTGATCGTGGACGCACCCTGGCGGGCGTTGCCGCGAGCGTTGGAGAAGAGGGCACGCAGGATGCCCTTGGGGTCGATGCCCTTGTCGGTCCAGAACGTCTGGTTCTCCGCCGCGACCACCGCGTCCTGCATGGTCTCGGGCATCTCGGACAGCGGGATCGAGACGCGGTTCTGGTCCTCGTAGTAGGTGCCGAGCTGCTGCTCGCCGTCGCGGTAGTAGACGAAGGTGGTCTGCGCCTCGAAGTCCTCGTTGGGCTCCGGGATGCTGATCGCCTGGTAGAGGACGACGACAGTCCCGCCGAGGACGATGGCACCGACGATGCCGATGACCAGCAGGATCTTGGCGACTCCGGCCGCCCGCTGCTTGCCGGTGCGCCGCTTCTTCGGCTTCCGGGTCTGGGCCTTGCCGTCGGCCCGCCGCTTCTTAGCACTCACAGGGCAACAGGGTACGGGCAGGGGTACGACAACCCCGATTCGTCGCTGGCGGATATATCAGTACGATAGGTCACATGGCACGCCGTGGTGACACCATCGAGCTCGCAGTCCTCGGACTGCTGCACGAGGGACCCATGCACGGCTACGAGCTGCGCAAACGGCTCAACCTGATGCTCGGCTGGGGTCGCGTGCTGTCCTACGGCTCGCTCTACCCCGCCCTGAAGAAGATGCTGCGCGCCAACCTCATCACCGAGGTCAGCGCGACCACCACGCCGACGAGCCGCCGGCCGCGCATCGTCTACGAGGTCACGCCGGCGGGCAACGAGCAGTTCCAGCGGCTGATGTCGGAGGTGGGCCCGACCGCGTGGGAGGACGACAACTTCGACATCCGGTTCGCGTTCTTCTCCTCCACCGACATGGAGATCCGCCTGCGCGTCCTGGAGGGGCGCCGCTCGCGGCTCCAGGAGCGCCTCGCCCGGGTCCAGGCCGAGCTGGCCCGCACCCAGGCCGAGGTCGACCGCTACGCCGGGGAGCTCCAGCGCCACGGCGTCGAGTCCGTGGAGCGCGAGGTCCGCTGGCTCTCCGACCTCATCCGGGCCGAGCGCGGCGACGAGCGCGCCGGCGCCGCCGACCAGCCGGTCGACCGCACCGGCACCGAGCACCCGATCTGACCAGCACCACCGTCCAGCAGCCAGAAGACCCAGCACAGAGAAGGAGAGCCCCATGGGTTCGGTACGAGTAGGGATCGTGGGAGTGGGCAACTGCGCCACCTCCCTCATCCAGGGCGTCGAGTACTACAAGGACGCGGACCCCGCAGGCACCGTCCCGGGGCTCATGCACGTCGTCTTCGGTGACTACCACGTCAAGGACGTGGAGTTCGTGGTCGCCTTCGACGTCGACGACAAGAAGGTCGGCAAGGACCTGTCCGAGGCCATCGACGCCTCCGAGAACAACACCATCAAGATCAGCGACGTCCCCACCCTGGGCGTCGAGGTCAAGCGCGGCCCGACGCTCGACGGCCTCGGCAAGTACTACCGCCAGACCATCGAGGAGTCGGCCGCCGAGCCGGTCGACGTCGTCCAGGCGCTCAAGGACGCCGAGGTCGACGTCCTAGTGTCCTACCTCCCGGTGGGCTCGGAGGAGGCCGACAAGTTCTACGCCCAGTGCGCGATCGACGCGGGCGTGGCCTTCGTGAACGCCCTCCCGGTCTTCATCGCCTCCGACCCCGAGTGGGCCAAGAAGTTCGAGGACGCCGGGGTCCCGATCGTCGGCGACGACATCAAGAGCCAGGTCGGCGCCACCATCACCCACCGCGTGATGGCCAAGCTGTTCGAGGACCGCGGCGTCGCGCTGGACCGCACCTACCAGCTCAACGTCGGCGGCAACATGGACTTCAAGAACATGCTCGAGCGTGAGCGCCTGGAGTCCAAGAAGGTCTCGAAGACCCAGGCCGTGACGTCCAACCTCAAGGGCGAGCTCGCCGACAAGGTCAGCGACCGCAACGTCCACATCGGTCCGTCCGACTACGTGGCGTGGCTCGACGACCGCAAGTGGGCCTACGTCCGCCTCGAGGGCCGTGCGTTCGGCGACGCCCCGCTCAACCTGGAGTACAAGCTCGAGGTCTGGGACTCCCCCAACTCGGCCGGCATCATCATCGACGCCGTCCGCGCGGCCAAGATCGCCAAGGACCGCGGCATCGGCGGCCCGATCCTGCCGGCCTCGGCCTACCTGATGAAGTCCCCGCCGGTGCAGATGGCCGACGAGGTCGGTCGCGCCGAGCTCGAGAAGTTCATCAAGGGCGAGTGAGCCCGGGCGTCCGACGACGCCGGCAAGACCCAGCACGAAGCAGCGGCCCCGCAGTCCATCCGGACTGCGGGGCCGCTGCGTGTGTCCCTTCACCCGACGGGGTGATGAGTAGAAGCGCTTCTCCGGGGTACGGCTTGAGGGGGCCGGAACAGTCCGGCCGGGAGGAGGGACCACGATGCGACTCGCGCGTACGACGGGACTGCTGGCTGCGGCCTGCCTGCTCGCCGCCTGTGCCCAGGGGACCGGCGACTCCGAGGAGACGTCCGACGCCTCCTTCGACTCCGACGCGGACCTCTCGGGCACCGTGCAGGTGATGGGGTTCGGCGCCGGCGACGAGATCGCCACCGTCCGCCTCGACCGGGCCAAGGAGGCGCTGGGCGACGCCCAGGTCAAGCTGGTCGAGGGCGACCTCGACATCCAGCAGTTCCTGTCCTCGGTCGCCTCCGGCGAGCCGCCGTCGCTGGTCTACGCCGAGCGGAGCCAGATCGGCACGTTCGCCTCGCGCGGTGCCGTCGTACCCCTCACCGACTGCATCGAGGGCGAGGGAATCGACACCTCCGTCTTCCGCGAGTCGGCCCTCGACGAGGTGACCTTCGACGACGAGGTCTACGGCATCCCCGAGTTCAACGTCGTCCAGCTCACCCAGGCCAATGCCGACCTGCTCGAGCAGTCCGGGCACACGGTCGAGGACGTCAACGGGTCCGACTGGGACGCGATCCTCGCCGCCAACAAGGACCTGATGAAGATGCAGGGCGGCAACCTCGCCACCATCGGCTACGACAGCAAGCTCCCGGAGTTCCTGCCGCTGTGGGCCAAGGCCAACGGCGCCGACCTGATCTCCGAGGACGGTCGCACCGCCCAGCTCGACGACCCCGCGGTCGTCGAGGCGTTGGAGTTCGCCGTCTCCGTGTACGACGCCCAGGGCGGGTTCGGCGAGGTCAAGGCCCTGCGCGACTCGGCCGACTTCTTCGGCGACGGCAACCAGTTCGCCAGCGGGACGCTCGGCGCGATGCCGATGGAGCAGTGGTACGTCAACGTGCTCAACGACGTCTCGCCCGACGCGCCGATGGCCTTCGACACCGTGCGCGACCGCCAGGGCGAGCCCATCGCCTGGGCGTCCGGCTCGGCGTGGGCCATCCCCAAGGGCAGCCCCGACCCCGAGGCCGCGTGCCGCATGGCACGGGTGATGACCGAGACCGACTCCTGGATGGCCGCGGCCGAGGAGCGCGCGTCGATGCGGGAGGAGGACGGCGGCCTGTTCACCGGGATCCTCACCGCCAACGAGGACGCGGACGAGCAGATCCGCGAGATGGCGCCCACCGACGGCGACTCGGCCTGGTCGCAGGCGGTCGCGGCGATGTACGAGTCCAACGACCACACCTTCGCCATGCCGGCCAACCCGGCCGGTGACGAGTTCGAGCAGGCCTGGCAGGACGAGGTCAACAAGGTGCTGACCGGCGACAAGGAGCCTGCCGACGCCCTGGCCGACGCCCAGCAGGCAGCCCAGGACGCGCTCGACGAGGCATGGGCTACCTGGGACGAGAAGTGACCGTCGCCGCGCCCGCCGGCACCCCGGTCGGCAGCCCTGCGGCCCGCCCCCGGCGGCCGCGGGCGCGGGGGCGCCACCAGGGCCGTGTCGCGCTGCTGTTCATCAGCCCGTGGCTCATCGGGTTCGCCGTCTTCATGGCCTACCCGGTCCTCTACACCGGCTACCTCTCGCTGACCGACTACGACGTCATCAACGACCCGTCCTTCGTGGGCCTGGACAACTACCGCGAGCTGGTGGCGGACGAGAAGGTCACGCTGGCGCTGCGCAACACGTTCGTCTTCACGGCGATGTCGGTGCCGACCCAGCTGGTGTTCTCGCTCGGCCTCGCGCTGCTGCTGCAGCGCGCCGGGCGCGCAGCCGGCTTCTTCCGCACCGCGTTCTTCCTGCCCAAGATGACGCCGCCCGTCGCCATCGGCGTGCTCCTGCTGCTGCTCCTCAACGGGCAGAATGGCCTGGTCAACGAGTTCCTCGGCTGGTTCGGCATCAACGGACCCAACTGGACCACCGACCCGGCCTGGGTGAAGCCGGGCCTGGTGGTCATGTCGCTGTGGACCGTGGGCGCCTCGGTGATCATCCTGCTCGCGGCGCTGCAGCAGGTGCCCGAGGAGCTGCTCGACGCCGCCCGCGTCGACGGCGCGGGCTGGTGGCAGCGGCTGTGGCACGTGACGCTGCCGATCATCAGTCCGGCGATCTACTTCATCGTCGTCGTCGACACCATTGCGTCGCTGCAGTCCTTCACCGAGGCGTACACGGCCTTCTTCGGCGCCGGCAACACGACGTACAGCAACGACGCGGCCCTGTTCTACGCGATCTACCTCTTCCAGCAGGCGTTCGAGTTCCTGCACATGGGCTACGCGTCCGCGCTCGCGATGCTGCTCTTCGTCATCGTCATGGTGGTCACCGCGGTGCAGGTCTGGCTCAGCCGGCGCTACGTCCACTACACCGGCGGAGCGAGGTGACCCGGAGATGAGCACCCTCGACCGCACGGCCGCACCTTCCGACCGGCCGGACCCCACCGCCACCGGCCCCGCCACCGGGGGTCTCGAGCCGGCGCCACTCCGCCCTGACGCGCCCCGCCCCCGCGGCCTGGCCACCCGCATCGTCGTGGGTGCGCTGCTCGTCGCCGTCACGATCGCGTTCGTCTACCCGTTCGTGTGGCTGGTGAGCGCCTCGCTCAAGCCGCGCAGCGACGTCTTCGACAACCGGCTCATCCCCGAGACCCTGACCTTCGACAACTACATCGAGGTCTGGAACGCCGCACCCATGGGCGCGTGGCTGCTCAACACGGCGTTCGTCACCGTGATGGCGACGATCACCGTCACCGCCTCGAGCGCGCTGGTGGCGTGGGGGTTCGCGCGCTACCAGTTCCGGGGGCGCAACCTGCTCTTCGGCCTGGTGCTGGCCTCGATGATGATCCCCGGCGCGGCGACGATGATCCCGACCTACCTGATCTGGAACTCGCTCGGCATGGTCGGGACGCTGACGCCGCTGTGGGCCGGCAACCTGTTCGGCACGGCCTTCTACATCTTCCTGCTCCGCCAGTTCTTCCTCGGCCTCCCGACCGAGCTGTTCGACGCCGCCGAGATGGACGGCGCCGGGCACTGGAAGGTCTTCTGGCACGTCGCGCTCCCGCTGACACGGCCCGCCCTGGTGGTGGTCGCGCTGTTCGAGTTCCAGGCCGCGTGGACCGACCTGATGCGCGGCCTGATCTACCTGCGCGACCGCGAGGACTTCACCGTCCCCCGCGGCCTGAAGTCGATGCTCGACCAGTTCGGCTTCGGCGGCGAGTGGCACTGGGAGCTGATCGTGACCGCCAGCGTCATCACCACCGTGCCGATGATCATCGTCTTCTTCCTCGGCCAGAAGCAGATCATCCAGGGCGTCGCCACCACGGGCACGAAGGGCTGACCTCCTCCCGCCCGGCTCGAAGAACTGCGGCGGCGGGACAGTGCGAAGGGCCGCGAGTCGTCGTACGGCCGCAGTTCTTTGCGACGGAGCCGGCAACCGGCGCTCGACCCGGCCCGCCCGCACCGGATCAGGTGGCCGTCACGCAGCCCGAGGCCGCCCGGCCTGACGTCGGCTCAGGTCGGACCGCCCAGCCGCGGTCCAGCACGACTCGCGGAACAGCGTCGTCCACGCCCGGATCCGCTGCGGGTCGTGCGGGCGTCCGACCGCCGCATCCGCCTCACGCAGGATCGTGACCGGTCGGCGGAGCAGGTCGTCGTCGGTGTAGGCCCGCCTGACCCAGTCCGCGTCGACGATCCGGCGGTCACGCCGACGGTCGACCCGCTGGTGGCGCCGGTCGGCATGCACCGCGCCGTCGTAGTCCGCCAGCGTGCGCGTGCCGCGCAGCCACACGTCGCCACGAGCCGCGAACGTGCCGTCGTTGTCGCGCACGATGTGCTGGGTCTCCACGTCCAGGTCGCACACGACGTAGAGGACCCGCAGCAGCGTCTCCATCACCGAGTCGGCCTGCGCGTCGGCGAGGGCCACGGCCCGTCGCAGCCGCCCGACTCCCCGGCGGTGCTGGCGGCAGATGAGGTGGAGCTCGAGCAGCTCGATGTCGCGGGCCCGCAGCGCGCTGTCCACCAGCACCACGAGGTCGAGCAGGCTGAGCAGCGGCGCGCAGGTCAGCAGGGTCTCGGCCGCGGTCGCCACCCGGACCCCGCGACGTACGTCGTGTGGCGGGGGCGAGCGGTGGCGGGTCACCCGGAGCCGTCCGGGCCGCACGGGTGCGGTCACGCCGTAGGGCATCGCCGCGCACGCCGGCAGGTCCTCCGGCAGGGGTGGGAGGTCCCATCCCCGGACGGAGGCCGCGGTCAACGCCGAGAACACCGCCTCTGCCGGGAGCAGCAGCTGCCAGGCCCGCAGATCGGCGAGCTGCGGATCCGTGACGTCGGCGCGACGGTGCAGCCCCCGCGTGACGCGTACCCAGGATCGACCGCGGCGTCGCCCGACCACCACGTCCTGGTCGTGGTCGGACTCCTCGCCGCGCATCTCCATGTCTGCGAAGGTGCCGCGACCGGCTCGCACTGGCACCCCGCGCGTGCGCGACCTGTGGACATCGGCTGCCCGTGACCGGCTGTGGAAGGTATGAGGTCCCCCAGTGGGTCCGGAGTCCGAAGAACTGCGGCCGCGCGACCGTTCGCCGGCCCACCCGGTGTCCCCCGGCCGCAGTTCTTCACGGGCGGGTGACGGGCGGCCGCCGGCGGGCGGCGGGAGTCAGCCTCAGGAGCGGGCGGCCCACCAGGCGCGGAGGACGGCCTCGGCCTGCTCGGGGGTCTGCGGACCCTCGTCCATCCGGAGCTCGAGGAGGAAGGCGTACGCCTGGCCGACCTCGCGGCCGGGGCCGATGCCGAGCACCTGCATGATCTGGTTGCCGTCGAGGTCGGGCCGGATCGCGGCCAGCTCCTCCTCCTCCGAGAGCCGGGCGATCCGCTCCTCGAGCGAGTCGTAGGTCCGGCGGAGGCGGTCGGCCTTGCGCTGGTTGCGGGTGGTGCAGTCGGCACGGGTGAGGATGTGCAGCCGCTCGAGCTGGTCGCCGGCGTCGCGGACGTAGCGGCGTACGGCGCTGTCGGTCCACTCCCCCGACCCGTAGCCGTGGAAGCGCAGGTGCAGCTCGACGAGGCGCGACACGGCCTCGATGTCGTGGTTGGAGAAGCGCAGCGCCTTCATCCGCTTGCGGGTCAGCTTGGCGCCGACGACGTCGTGGTGGTGGAACGTCACGACCCCGCCGGTCTCGAAGCGCCGCGTCCGCGGCTTGCCGACGTCGTGCATCAGCGCCGCGAAGCGGGAGACGAAGTCGGGTCCACCGCCGAGGCGGTGCTCGAGGTCGATCGACTGCTCGAGGACGGTGAGGGTGTGCTCGTAGACGTCCTTGTGGCGGTGGTGCTCGTCGCGCTCGAGGGCGAGGGCGGGGAGCTCGGGCAGGACGTACGACGCCAGGCCGGTCTCGACGAGCAGCGTGAGCCCGAGCCGGGGGTACGGCGCGCACACCAGCTTCACCAGCTCGTCGCGGACCCGCTCGGCCGAGATGATCTCGATGCGCCCCGCCATCGCGGTCATCGCCTCGACGACCTCAGGGGCGACGGTGAACCCCAGCTGGGCCGAGAAGCGCGCGGCGCGCATCATCCGCAGCGGGTCGTCGGAGAAGGAGTCCTCGGGGGCGCCGGGGGTGCGCAGCACCCGCTCGGCGAGGTCGACGATCCCGCCGAACGGGTCGACGAACTCACGGCCCGGCACCCGCACCGCCATCGAGTTCACGCTGAAGTCGCGGCGGCCGAGGTCGCCCTCGAGGGAGTCGCCGAAGTTGACCTCGGGCTTGCGGGAGGAGGGGTCGTAGCTCTCGGAGCGGTAGGTGGTGATCTCCACCTGCCACGGCCCCTTGCGGCAGCCGATCGTGCCGAAGTCGCGCCCCATGTCCCACACGGCGTCGGCCCAGCCGGAGACGAGACGCTCGGTGACGTCGGGGTGGGCAGAGGTCGTGAAGTCGAGGTCGTTCTGCAGCCGGCCGATCATCGCGTCGCGGACCGGGCCGCCGACGAGCGCCAGCTCCTCGCCGGCGTCGGTGAACAGGGTCCCGAGCTCGTCGATGACCGACCCGATGCGGTCCAGCTCCTCGCCGACCCGGCGCTGGATCTCGACGATCGTGAGAGGTTGCAGTGCGGCGTCGGACACGACGAGCCAGTCTACGTGCCGGTGAGGTGGGGCTGAACAACTAGCATCGGTGCGTGCCCCGCCCGTCGTCGTTCCGTGCTGCCCTGGCGGGGCTCCTGACGGCAGGCGTCGCCTGCGCGGGGCTCGCGGCACCCGCTGCGGCCGCACCGCCCGCGCCCCCCGCGAAGGACGCCGACCCGCTCCTCGTCCACATCGACACGATCAGCCCCGTCCTGCCGGAGGACGGCGACGTGGAGATCGGCGGGACCGTCACCAACGTGAGCGACGAGACCTTCACGCGGGTCAACCTGCACGCCTTCTCCTCCGAGACGCCCATCCGCGACCCGCTCACGCTCTCCCAGGCCGCCACGGTCGACCCCACCATCTTCGTCGGCGAGCGGGTGACCGTGCCGGGCACCTTCGACACGATCGACGAGCTGGAGCCGGGTGCGTCCGCCACCTTCTCCGACTCCGTGCCCGTCGAGCTGCTGGCCACCTCGGGTGAGCCGGGCGTCTACTGGATCGGCATCCACGCGCTCGGCGACAGCTCTGTCCCGCGCGACCTCGTCGCCGACGGACGGGCGCGCACCTTCATCCCCCGGGTGGCGTCCGGGGGCGCCCAGGCGCGCGAGGCCTCGGTGATCCTCCCGATCCGCAGCCGCGTGTGGTTCGACCAGGACGGGTCGGTGGGCGGGACCGAGCGCTGGGCCAAGCGGCTCGCCGACGGGGGCAGCCTCGACGGCGTGCTCGACATGGCCGACTCGGCCGGCTCGGCGCCGTACAGCTGGCTGGTCGACCCCGCTGTGCTCCACGCGCTCGCGCGCCTGGCGCAGGGCAACCCGCCGCGCACCCTCGCGCCGGACCCCACCGTGCCCGGCCAGGAACCCGCGCCGGCCGAGCCGTCCGACGAGGGCGAGGAGGGTGAGGAGACGCCGACGCCGGAGGAGACGCTCACCCCGACCCAGCCGGTGCCCACCGAGGAGCCGACGGAGGAGGAGGCCGAGCTGGCCGCCTCCGCGGCGGCGTGGCTGGAGCGCTTCAGGCTCCTCGTGGGAGTGACGCCGGTCCTGGCGCTGCCCTACGGCGACCTCGACGTCTCCGCAGCGATCCGCAACGACCGCACCCGGTTCGACCAGGCGGTCGCGCGCAGCGCCGAGGTGATGGCCGCCCTCGCGCTCCCCTCCCAGCCGGCCGTCGCCCCGGAGAGTGACGTGCTGAGCCCCGAGGCGGTCTCCGCCGTGCCGCAGGGGACGACGATCCTGCTGGGGGACACCGCCGCCTTCGCCATCCCGCCGTCCAGCCCGACGTCGGTCGTCAAGCTGCTCGGTCACGAGGTCGTGGTCACGAGCACCGGCGCCGAGTCGGGAGGCCCCGGCCCGACCGCGTCGAACGACCCGCTCGCCCTGCGGCAGCGGCTGCTCAGCGAGGCGGCGCTCCGCCTCGAGGCCGACGACACCGCGCCGCTGGTCGTCACCCTGCCGACGGTGTGGCGCGGCGAGGACGCCGCGTCGTTCTTCACCGACCTCGAGCAGTCCTGGCTCGACCTGGTCCCCTTCGGGGACGTCGCGTCCCGCACCCCCAAGGGAGTCCCCGCCGCGAACCTGACCTACACCGAGGACGACGTCGACGACGAGCTCGGCCCCGAGGCCTTCTCCGCCGTCAACCGCGCCGGCGAGGCCGCCACGCTCCTGGAGCAGGTGGTCATCCCGGTGACGACCATCGAGGCCCAGGTGCGTGACGAGCTGCTGGTGACCCTGTCGGAGCAGCACCGCGAGCGGCCGCGGCTGGCCGTCGCCGCGGCCGAGCGGGTCGAGGACGCGATGCGGGACGACCTCGCCAAGGTCGAGATCGAGGCACCTCCCGCGGTCACCCTGTCCAGCGACTCCGGCCCCCTGGGCGTGACCCTGGTCAACGGCCTCGACCAGCCCGTCGAGGTGAAGGTGCAGGTGCGCACCGACGGCGAGCTGACGCTCAGCGGGGGCGGCACCCGACGGCTCGGCCCCGGCGCGCGCAGCGTCGTGCGCTTCGAGGCCACCACCAGCCGGGCGGGCGTGCACAACGTCCGCCTCGCGGTCACCAGCCTCGACGGCGTGCCGCTCGGGTCGTCGGACTCGCTGCCCATCCGGGCCGCCCGGGTGAGCGCGCTGATCTGGATCGTGATGGCCATCGGTGCGCTCGTGCTCTTCGGGATGATCGGCTACCGCCTGCCCGGCCAGATCCGGGCCCGTCGAGCCGAGCTCGCCGCCGCCGACCGCGAGCCGGACCCCGAGCCCGACCCGGGCCCCGGGACCGAGCCGGCTCCGGAGCAGGCGGACGAGCCGTCGTCAGGCGACCCGGTGGTGGAGCGCTCGTGACCGACCAGAAGGTCCTGGCCTCGTCCGCGGTGATGGCGGCGGGCACCGTGCTGTCCCGCGCGTCGGGATACGTGCGCGCCGCGCTGCTGGTCGTCGCCCTCGGCTCCGGACTGCGCGGCGACCTCTTCGCGATCGCCAACACGCTGCCCAACATGGTCTACATCCTGCTGGCCGGCGGCATCTTCAACGCGGTGCTCGTGCCGCAGCTGGTGCGACGCATCAAGGAGGACCCCGACGGGGGCGACGCCTACGCCAGCCGGGTGATCACCCTCTCGGCACTGTTCCTGGGCGTCGTGACGATCGTCCTCGTCATCGCCGCACCGTTGCTGCTGCGCCTCTACCTCGACGATCGCTACCTCGACCCCGACCGGGTCACCCAGCTGGAGTCGATCGTCAACCTGACCCGGTGGTGCCTGCCGCAGGTCTTCTTCTACGGCATGTACGTCCTCGTCGGGCAGGTGCTCAACGCCCGCGGGCGCTTCGGACCGATGATGTGGGCGCCGATCGCCAACAACCTGCTGTCGATCCTGATGCTGGTCGCCTACCTGGTCTTCTTCGGGCCCACCGGCGACGGCGCGGCCCGCTCCGAGGCGCTCACCCAGGGCCAGGAGGTCCTGCTCGGCCTCGGCTCGACGCTGGGGATCGTGGTCCAGTTCCTCGTCCTCCTGCCCTACCTGCGCGCCTCGGGCTTCACCTACCGGCCCCGCTTCGACTTCCGCGACCCCGAGCTGCGCAAGACGCTGTCCCTGGGCGTGTGGACGGTGCTGTTCGTGGTCGTCACGCAGGCGGCGTACCTCGTCGTGGTCAAGCTCGCCTCGGGCGGCACCGTCGACGGCGGCAACGGCACGGGCTACCTCGTCTACGCCAACAGCCTGCTGATCATGATGGTGCCGCACGCCATCGTCACCGTCTCCCTGGCCACCGCGATCCTGCCGCGGCTCTCGCTGTACGCCCACGAGGACCGGCTGCCGGAGCTGGGCGCCACCGTCGGGTCGACCCTGCGTACGGCGCTCGCGCTGGTCCTGCCGTTCGCGGTCCTGCTGCCGATCACTGCGGGCGACGTCGCCGGCTTCGCCTTCGGCTGGGACAACCCCGAGGAGGCGGCCGCCTTCGCCCCGACGCTGGCGGTCTTCGGACCCGCGCTGGTCGTCTTCACCGTCCACTACTTCATGCTCCGTGGCTTCTACGCGATGGAGATGACGCGACTCGTCTTCTTCATCCAGGTCGCCGTGTCGACCACCAACGTCGTCGTCGCCACCCTGCTGGTGCCCTCCCGGCCACCGGAGCAGACGGCACCCATGCTCGTCGTCGCGTACCTGGCGTCGTACGCCGTCGGCGCCGTCGTGAGCTACGTCCTCCTGCTGCGCACGGTCGGGGGGCTGGAGACCCGGCAGCTGTTCCGGTTCCTGGCCCGGATGGCGATCGTGCTGGTGGGCACCGCCGCTGCCGCCTGGGGGGTGGAGCTCGCGCTCGCCGGGCTCGGCGAGTACCCGGGGCCGTTCCCGTCGCTGCTGCGCGGTGGCCTGAGCGCGGCGGCCGGGCTGCTCGTCGTCCTCGTCGGATCCCGCCTGCTGCGGGTGCAGGAGGTCACCAGCCTGGTCGACACCGTCGCGGCGCGCCTGCGACGCGGGTGAGACTCCTTAGAGTGGGCCCAGCAGTGTGACGCGCGAGGGAGGTGGGGTGAGTGGTGTCGACGTCGATGCAGGCCGGTGACGTGCTCGCCGGGCGCTACCGCCTCGACGACCTGCTCGCCGAGTCCGGGGCCGGGCGGTTCTGGCGCGCGCACGACCTCGTCCTCCACCGGCCGGTGGCGGTCCACATCCTCGCCGAGGACGACCCCCGGGCCCAGCCGCTCCTGGAGGCCGCGCGCCGCACCGGTCCCGTCATCGACCGGCGGCTGCTGCGCGTCCTCGACGCCGAGGCCGCCGACGGGCGCTGCTTCGTCGTCAACGAGTGGGGCCAGGGCGACTCCCTCGACATCCTGCTCACCCGTGAGGGTCCCATCGCGCCGCGCCGCGCGGCCTGGCTGGTGGCCGAGGTCGCCGACAGCCTCGTCGGCGCCCACGAGGCCGGTCTCGCGCACGGCTGCCTGACACCCGAGCACGTGCTCATCGACCTGCACGGGCAGGTGCGGATCATCGGCTTCGGCGTCGAGGCCGCCCTCCGCGGCCTGCCCGGGGGGCGGGTCAACGTCGACGAGATCGACCTCGCCGGACTCCTCTACTGCGCCCTCACCGGCAAGTGGGCCGGGGTCTCGCCCTCCTCGGTGCCGCCCGCGCCCGAGGTGCACGGCGAGGTGCTGCGGCCACGCCGCGTCCGGGCCGGCATCCCCCGCGTGCTCGATGCACTGTGCGACCAGGTGCTCAACCCGCACCGTGAGTCCGACCGCCCGCACCCCACGGCACGCAGCATCCGCGACCTCCTCCACGAGCACGTCGGGGAGATGACGGGCACCCACGTCGCCGTGCCGGGTGCGCGGGCGACGCCCCAGCAGTCCTCCCCGCTGACCACCCCGCCGCCGACCTCGGCCGCCGCCCCCACCACGGTCGTGCCGGTCGTGCCGGCCGCCGACCTCGAGCCGGAGCCGGACCCCGACCCGGCCACCGAGGCGCCGGCCACGGACACGCCGGCGGGCGAGCCGGAGCCCGAGGTGACGACCGAGGTGAGCGCCGAGGAGCCGCCGCCCACCCACGACCCGACGCCCGACGACCCCACTCCGGGAGAGCCGGCACCGTCGAGCACCGACCTGCCCACGCAGGCCGGGATGCCGGTGTTCCACGACGACGACGAGGTCGACTGGCTCCGGGCGCGCACCGACAAGCCCGCGCCGCCGCCGCCGTTCGCCGACCCGACGCCCAAGCCGCTGTTCGCGCCCGACCCGCCGGAGGGCGAGCCCGTACGCCGTCCCCGACCGGGCAGCCGCGCCGCCACCAGTCCGGCGTACTGGCCCTGGGACTCCAGCCACGACTCCGGGGGCGACGCGAACCGCGACTCGGGCGTCCGCCCCGTCGGCCGCGACACCGGGTCGTGGTCCTCCGGGTCGTGGTCGGAGGACCGCTGGGACACCGGCGACGGGTTCGACGACACCGGCGACCAGGTGCCCGGACGCAGCTGGATCCGGCTGGCGATGATCGTCGCCATCTGCCTGCTCGTCGGCGTGGCGGCCGTCGCGGCCTACCAGCTCGGCCTCAAGCCGCCCACGCCCGGCTCCAGCGAGGAGCCCACGACGACCACCACCCCCAGCGTGGCCGCTCCGACGCCGTTCACCGACCTGACCGCCGACGATTTCGACCCGCAGGGGGCGGCCCCGCAGGAGGAGAACCCGGACTCGGTGCCCAACGTCCTCGACGGTGACCCCGCGACCTCGTGGTCCACCTCGACCTACCAGCAGAACTTCGGCCCCGGTGGGCTGAAGACGGGCGTCGGCCTCGTCATCGACCTCGGCGCGACCAAGGCCGTGCGCCAGGTGCTCGTCACCACCTCGGGTGGGCAGACCTCGCTGGCGGCCTACGTCACCTCGGAGCGTCCCAACGGCGTCGCCGAGCTGACCCCGGTCGGGACCGCGTCCGGTGACGGCGAGCTGACGATCGACCTGACGGAGCCGGTGTCCGGCCAGTTCGTCACCGTCTGGTTGACGCTGCTGCCGCAGGTCAGCGACGGCTACCGGGGCACGATCACCGACGTGCAGGTTCTCGGGTGAGCTCCAGCCCGAACGGCGACGAGAGGTCCGACCGGGACCTCCTGCAGGCCCACGTCGTCGGCGACAGCGACGCCTTCGGTGTGCTGTTCGCCCGACACCGCGACCGGCTCTGGGCGGTCGCGCTGCGCACGATGGGCAACCCCGAGGACGCGGCCGACGGCCTCCAGGACGGCATGATCGCCGCCTTCCGGCGGGCAGGCTCGTTCCGCGGCGACGCGGCCGTGACGACGTGGTTGCACCGGGTGGTGGTCAACGCCTGCCTCGACCGCCTCCGGGCCGCGAAGATCCGCCGCCTCGAGGCCATGCCGGACGACGTCGAGGACCGCGGCACCGTGGTGGCGACCGCCGTCCACGACGACCAGCCCGAGGCGGTCGCGGAGGACGCCGAGCGCCGCCGACGGGTGCTCGACGCCCTGGCCACCCTGCCGGTCGAGCAGCGGGCGGCCCTCGTGCTCGTCGACATGGAGGGCTACCCGGTCGCCGAGGTGGCCGAGATGCTCGGCTGCGCCGAGGGAACCGTGAAGTCGCGCTGCTCGCGTGGCCGCACGAAGCTCGCCGCGCTGCTCGCCGACCTCCACCACCCTGCCGGTGACCTGCCTCACGGGAACCCGCCCCCCGACGGTCCCGTCCAACCCACCGGGCGTCCGCGAGGTCCCCCCGCGCCCTGATCGCCTCAGTCCCGCATGCCCACCCCCGTTCACCGCGCCACCCGAGGAGGTGACCCGCCGATGCCCGAGTCCTCCGGGCTCCCGCCCGAGCAGGAGGCCGTACGCCGCCTGCTCGCGGACGCGCGCCACGACGGCCCGCCGCCTCCGGAGGTCGTCACCCGCCTCGACGAGACCCTCGCCTCGCTGGTGGCCGAGCGCTCCTCCGACGGCAGCCCCGAGGCAGTGACCGCGCAGGACGACCGCTCGCCGGGACGGGTCGTCGACCTCGGGTCGCGCCGTCGCCGCGTGGCGAGCATCGGCCTGCTGGCCGCCGCGTCCGTCGTCGTCGCCGGGGTCGCGATCGGCCAGGCCCTCCCGCGCGGGGGTGGCGACGATGCCAGCAGCGCTGGTTCGGCGTCCGACAGCTCGCTCGCCGAGTCACCCGAGTCCGGGGGCTCGAGCGCCGACTCGAGCACCGGCTCTGGTGCCGACGAGGGTGCCGGTGCTGCGTCCGAGCCCGCACCGGAGTCGCTGAAGAGCTCCCCGGCCACGCCCTTCGCGGGCGTGCCGAGCCTGTCCACCGCTGACGCCGACCTCGGCGACCGGGTCCTGGCCCTGCGTCCGGACGCCACCGACCGGCGGCAGCAGCTCGCCGCGCTGGACGCCCTCCGCGGGTGCGACGTCCCCCGCCAGGGGCGGGCCACCGCGCTCGTGGCCGCCGAGGTCGACGGCCAGGCCGGCGTGGTGGTGTTCCGGCGCCCGGTCGGGCAGGCGCAGGGCGTCGAGCTCTTCGTGTGTGGACAGGCCGAGCCGGTGCGTACGATCACGCTGCCCGCGCCCTGAGCGCCCGGGCGGGGTGTGGAACAACGGTCGCCTACGATCGGTTGAGGACGACGTACCGCACCAGACCGTTCAGCCAGCCAGCAGGAGTCACTGACCACACATGAGCACCAGCACCGAGACGCGCAACGTCATCATCATCGGCTCGGGGCCCTCGGGCTACACGGCCGCCGTCTACGCGGCTCGCGCCTCGCTCAACCCGCTCGTCTTCGAGGGCTCGGTCACTGCCGGTGGTGCGCTGATGAACACCACCGAGGTGGAGAACTTCCCCGGCTTCCGCGACGGCATCATGGGCCCGGCCCTGATGGACGAGATGCGCGCCCAGGCCGAGCGGTTCGGCGCCGAGCTGGTCTCCGACGACATCGTCGAGGTCGACCTGACCGGTGACGTGAAGGTCGTCAAGACCGCCACCGACACCTACACCGCGCGCTCGGTGATCCTCGCCACCGGCTCCGGCTACCGCAAGCTCGGCCTGCCGCGCGAGGAGGAGCTGTCCGGCCGCGGCGTGTCGTGGTGTGCGACCTGTGACGGGTTCTTCTTCCGCGAGCAGGCGATCGCCGTCGTGGGCGGGGGCGACTCCGCCGTCGAGGAGGCCACCTTCCTCACCCGCTTCGGCTCCAAGGTCTACCTGATCCACCGCCGTGAGGAGCTGCGCGCGTCGAAGATCATGCAGGAGCGCGCCTTCGCCGACCCCAAGCTCGAGATGGTGTGGAACTCCGAGGTCGCCGCGATCAACGGCGCCGACAAGCTCGAGTCGATCACGCTCCGCGACACCCAGACCGGTGAGGAGCGCGACCTGCCGGTCACCGGCCTCTTCATCGCCATCGGCCACGACCCGCGCTCGGAGCTGCTGACCGGCCAGGTCGACCTCGACGACGACGGCTACGTCCTCGTCGACCACCCCTCGACGAAGACCAACCTCCCCGGCGTGTTCGCCGCCGGCGACCTCGTCGACCACCACTACCGTCAGGCCATCACGGCGGCCGGCACGGGCTGCGCCGCCGCCCTCGACGCGGAGCGCTTCATCGCCGCCCTCGACCACGAGGCGTCCACGGCCGGGGACGCCGCCGCGACCGTCGAGGCCATCGAGGAGCAGGTGCAGACAGCCGGCGCCTGACGCCCTCGCGCCACGCGCGGACGGGAACATCTGTCGGTGGCGTGGTGTTCAGTAGACATCTCCGCACCACAACCCAGACCTCCTGAAAGGGGCATTCAGTGGCCAACATCGCCGCCGTGACCGACGCCGAGTTCGAGGCGCAGGTCCTCAAGTCCGACAAGCCCGTCCTGGTGGACTTCTGGGCGGAGTGGTGCGGCCCGTGCCGCCAGGTCGCCCCGATCCTCGACGAGCTCAACGCCGAGCACGGTGACAAGCTCACCTTCCTCAAGATGAACGTCGACGAGAACCCCGTGACCCCCTCGTCCTACCGGGTCACCGGCATCCCGACCATCAACGTCTACCAGGGCGGCGAGGTCGTGAAGTCCATCGTGGGCGCCAAGCCCAAGGCCGCGCTCCTCAAGGAGCTCGACGGCATCATCTGATGCGACGAGCAGTCGGCCGCGAGGAACGAGCGTCCGCGTGGGCTCGGCCAGGTCGAGTAGCCCCGCGACTGAGGAACGAAGTCGCGACGAGGGCGTGTCGAGACCCGCGAGCAGCTAGTCGCGAGAGGCGACCCGTACCGATCCGATCGGGCGGGTCGCCTTGTGCGTGGGGCGCACGACCCCCCAGACCTTCTCCAGGGCGAGCTCGACCTCGTCCTTCCAGCTGAGTGCGGTGCGCAGCTCCATGCGCATGCGCGGGGTGGTGGGGTGCGCCCGCTGGGTCTTGAAGCCCACGCTGCCGAGGAACTCCGCCGGCAGCACGCACCCGACCGTCGTGCCGCGCGTGTCGCCGTACGCCTCGATCGCGGAGTGGCCGCGCTCGACCAGGTCGGCGGCCATCGCCTGCACGAGCAGCCGGCCGAGGCCGCCGCGCCGCAGGGACGGATCGACCCACGCGGTCGCCGCGATGATCGCGTCGGGCGAGCCGGGCGCCGTCGGCAGGGTCGCCGCACCGGGCAGCCGCGCCGCGGGGGCGTAGACGATGTGCCCGACGGTGCGGCCGTCGAGGCGTACGACGCGCCCGCACGATCCCCAGTCGCGCAGCACGGTCGAGAGCCAGCTCTCCTTCTCCGCGATCCGCTCGTCGTGGTCGAGCCGGGCCCGGTCGACGGGCGAGAGCTCCCAGAACAGGCACGAGCGGACCGGGTCGGCCAGCTCCGCGAGGTGGTCGACCGCCAGGCGCGCGGTCTTGCGGGACACGCTCCCGATGTTAGTCGTCCGGAGCGCCTGAGAGGATGGAGCGTGCGCCCGATCCGACAGAGCAAGAAGCTGCAAGGAGTCCGCTACGACGTACGCGGACCGATCCTGGTCGAGGCGCAGCGGCTCGAGGCCGAGGGCCACCGCATCCTCAAGCTCAACATCGGCAACACGGCGCCGTTCGGTTTCGAGGCCCCCGAGCAGATCCTCGCCGACATGATCCACCACCTGCCCCAGTCGCAGGGGTACGCCGACAGCCAGGGCATCTGGTCGGCCCGCACCGCGGTCATGCACTACTACCAGTCGCGTGGCCTGCGCGACGTCGGCGTCGAGGACGTCTTCATCGGCAACGGCGTCTCCGAGCTGATCTCGATGGTGCTGCAGGCCTTCGTCGACGACGGCAACGAGATCCTGGTGCCGGCGCCCGACTACCCGCTCTGGACGGGCGCCGTGACGTTGGCCGGCGGCATCCCGGTGCACTACCGGTGCGACGAGGAGTCGGACTGGAACCCCGACCTCGCCGACATCGAGTCGAAGATCACCGAGAACACCCACGCCATCGTCATCATCAACCCCAACAACCCCACGGGTGCCGTCTACAGCGAGGAGACGGTGAAGGCGCTCGTCGACATCGCCCGGCGTCACCACCTCGTCGTGATGGCCGACGAGATCTACGAGAAGATCCTCTTCGAGGACGCGCAGCACCACCACGCAGCGACGTACGCCGGCAACGACGTGCTGTGCCTGACGTTCTCGGGGTTGTCGAAGGCCTACCGGGTCTGCGGCTACCGCGCCGGCTGGGTGATGATCTCCGGGCCGAAGGAGATCGCGACCGACTTCCTCGAGGGCCTCACGCTCATCGCCAACATGCGGATGTGCGCCAACGTCCCTGCCCAGCACGCCATCCAGACCGCGCTCGGCGGCTACCAGTCCATCGAGGAGCTCATCGGCCCGGGTGGGCGCTTCTACGAGCAGTCGATGCTCGCCCACCGGTTGCTCAACGAGATCCCCGGTGTCAGCAACGTGAAGCCGCGCGGCGCGCTCTACTGCTTCCCGCGCCTCGATCCCGAGGTCTACCCCATCGACGACGACCAGGAGTTCGTCATCGACCTGCTCCGTGCGAAGAAGATCCTGGTCACGCACGGCACCGGCTTCAACTGGCCCGAGACCGACCACTTCCGGCTCGTCACGCTCCCCGAGGCGTCAGTCCTCGAGGAAGCCATCGGCCGCATCGCCGACTTCCTCGCCACGCGACGCTGATCACGAAGGGTCGCGGCCACCCGTCGGCTGACCCTAGGCTCCTCGCCATGCGCGATGTGACCTACCCGCCGATCATCGTCACCGCCAAGGCGGCCTTCAAGGTCCTCGGTCAGCGCTTCCGGATGAGTGGCACCGAGCACGTCCCGCGCCAGGGCGGCGTGCTCCTGGCCTACAACCACATCGGCTACGTCGACTTCGTCTACGGCGGCCTCGCGGCCAACCCATCGGGTCGGCTCGTCCGCTTCATGGCGAAGCGCGAGCTCTTCGACCACCGGTGGGTCGGTCCACTGATGCGGTCGCTGCACCACATCGAGGTCGACCGCGGCGAGGGCGTCGCGAGCTTCCACGCTGCCGTGGAGCTCCTGCGTCAGGGCGAGGCGGTGGGCATCTTCCCGGAGGCGACGATCTCCCGCGCCATGGAGCTCAAGGAGTTCAAGACCGGTGCCGTACGCCTCGCGGCGGAGGCCGGCGTACCCCTCGTCCCCGTCATCCTGTGGGGGACGCAGCGGATGATGACCAAGGACCACCCGCGGGACTTCTCGCGCGGGAAGACCATCGCCATCACCGTCGGCGAGCCGATGCACCCGACCGGGGACGACCCCGTGGGCGACACCGCGCGCCTCCACGCCCAGATGTCGCAGATGCTCCGTGAGACGGTCGCGTCGTATCCCGCCGACGAGCAGCCGCCCGGAGCGTGGTGGGTGCCTGCCTCGATGGGCGGCTCCGCCCCGACCCTCGAGGAGGCGGCCCGGCTCGACGGCGAGGAGAAGCGTGAGCGGGCTCGCAAGCGTGCCGAGAAGCGCGCGAAGAAGACGAAACGCTAGATCGACTCGTCGCTTCGTCGACAGGTCGATCTGTCGCTTTGTCGACATTTGCTGGTCCGAGCGGCAGATTCCCCGCTCGAGCGGGGAATCTGTCACTTCGAGGCCTTTGCAACCCCCTCCAGGCGTCAGACTCCCCCCACAAGTCCGTACGACGCCGCGGGGTGCGCTGGTCCGGAACGTCAGATGGGTCGGTCGTTGCGGTTGCGGGGGTCCATGATGTCGACGATGCGGCGCAGGTCGTCGAGACTGGCGAACTCCACCGTGATCTTGCCCTTGGCCTTGCCGAGGTCGACCTTGACCCGCGTCTCGAGGCGGTCGGAGAGGCGGTCGGCGAGCTCGTCGAGCCCGGGCGCGACCGGCTTCCGGCGCAGGACGCGGGGAGCCGAGTCCTCCTCCGCGCCCACCGACACGATCTCCTCGAGGCCCCGGACAGAGATGCCCTCGGCCGTGACCCTGGCGGCGAGCTTGTCCTGGAGACCGGCGTCGTCGACGGACAGGAGCGCGCGAGCGTGCCCGGCCGAGAGCACGCCGGCCGCGACGCGACGCTGCACCGCGGGTGACAGCTTCAGCAGGCGGAGCGTGTTGGAGATCTGCGGACGCGAGCGGCCGATGCGCTGGGCGAGCTCCTCGTGGGTGCAGCCGAAGTCCTCGAGCAGCTGGCCGTAGGCGGCCGCCTCCTCGAGCGGGTTGAGCTGCGAGCGGTGGAGGTTCTCCAGGAGCGCGTCGCGGAGCATGTCGTCGTCGTCGGTCTCGCGCACGATCGCGGGGATCGTGTCGCGGCCTGCCTGCTGGGAGGCGCGCCAGCGGCGCTCGCCCATGATCAGCTCGTAGGAGTCCTCGCCTGTTCGACGTACGACGACGGGCTGGAGCAGGCCGACCTCGCGGATCGAGTGCACGAGCTCGGCGAGTGCCTCCTCCTCGAAGACCTGCCGGGGCTGACGTGCGTTGGGACGGACCTGCGTGAGCGGGAGCTCGGCGAAGTAGGCACCGGCCACGGTGCCACCCGCGATGGGAGGCTCGGCCGTGTCGGTGGCAGTGGCGTCTGTCGGCTCGCTCGGCTGGCGCGGGGGCGCGGGAGTGCCGACGGACGCCGGAGGCGGGAGGGGCTGGCTGGGAGCGGTCGGGATCAGCGACCCGAGGCCGCGCCCCAGGCCGCGCCGGGGTGCGTTGCTGCTCATGCCGTGACCTCGTTCATGCGGGTGCTCCCTTGCTGGCGATCTCGCGGGCGGCCTCCAGGTAGGAGAGCGCTCCCGCCGACGCCGGATCGTAGGTCATCACGGTCTGGCCGTAGGACGGCGCCTCGGACACGCGGACCGATCGCGGGACCGCGGTCTTGAGGACCTGGTCCCCGAAGTGACCGCGCACCTCGTCGGCCACGCCCGCGGCGAGGCGGGTGCGGGCGTCGTACATCGTGAGCAGGATCGTGGAGATGTTCAGCCGCGGGTTGAGGTGCTGGCGCACCATCTCGACCGTCTCGAGGAGCATCCCCAGGCCCTCGAGGGCGTAGTACTCCGCCTGGATCGGGATGAACATCTCGCGGCCGGCGACCAGGGCGTTCAACGTGAGGAGCCCGAGCGAGGGGGGACAGTCGACGAAGACGTAGTCGAACCGGTCCTCGCCGACCTCGGCGGCGCTGCCGACGAGGGGATGGCCCGTGATCGCGCGGTCGAGCCGCTGCTCGCGGGCGACCACGCTCACCAGCTCGATCTCGGCACCGGCCAGGTCGATCGTCGCCGGCACCACCCAGAGGCCGGGGAGGTCGCTGGACTCGGTCATGACGTCAGCGAGGGGGGCGCCCTCGACGAGCATGTCGTACGTCGACGGCACGCCGCGGTGGTGCTCGATCCCGAGAGCCGTCGACGCGTTGCCCTGGGGGTCCAGGTCGATGACGAGCACCTTCTGGCCGAGCTGCGCCAGTCCGGCCGCCACGTTGACCGTGGAGGTGGTCTTGCCGACGCCGCCCTTCTGGTTGGCGACGACGAGCACCCGCGTGGCGTCGGGACGCGGCACGCCCTGACGGCGCAGGCCGCCGGTCCGCGCGAGCACCGAGTGCTGCGCGGCCTGCGCGAGCGGGGTGCCGTGGTCGGCGAAGTCGGTGTCCTGACCGGCCAGCTCGCCTGCCGTGCGCACCTGCCAGGCGGGTCGTGTTTCACGTGAAACGTCGTCCGACGGTGTTTCACGTGAAACGGGCGGGGTGACCGGTCCCTGTGGAGGAACTACCCCATCCTGTGGATAGTCCCGCTCAGCCGAGTCGTCCGGACCGGTGGAAAACGGGTACGGGTCGTCGCCCGTGGCACGCCAACCCATGTCGTTGCTGGGGCCCTGGCTCAACTCAGCTCACCTCTCGCTCGACCGCTGGTCGGTCCCGACGCTTCGTGCGTCGCTTCGGTTCACGGGCAAGGGGCCAACCTATCCGGGACGGATCGGCCCACGGCACCCGCACCACCGTGGTGGGCGGATCCACCAGGCCGACGCCCAGCTCAGAGACCTCCGGCTCGCCGCACCGCCAGGTGGACAGGAACGACCCCGCCTCGGCGATCTCGTCATGGATGGATCGGCCCTTCATGGCGACCGTCGCGCCGGTGGGTGCGACGAGCGGCATGGACCACCCGAGCAGTCGCTCGAGGGGGGCCACGGCGCGGGAGGTGACCACGTCGAACGTCGACGTCCCGTGCAGGTCCTCCGCGCGGCCGCGCACCACCGTCACGTGGTCGAGCCCCAGCTCGGCGACCACCTCGTCGAGGAACGTCGTACGTCGCAGCAAGGGCTCGACGAGCGTCACCGCGAGGTCAGGACGGGCGATGGCCAGCACCAGACCAGGGAGACCGGCACCGGTGCCGATGTCGCAGACGGAGGCCTGCTGGGGAACGGCCTCGGCCAGCACCGCTGAGTTGAGGACGTGGCGCTCCCACAACCGGGGTGCCTCCCGCGGCCCGATCAGACCGCGGAGCACGCCCTCGGTGGCGAGCAGCTCGGTGTAGCGCTCGACCAGCTCGAGGCGGTCGGACGCGAACACCCTCCGCGCCACCGAGGGCACGGAGGGTGTTTCACGTGAAACGTCGTCGCTCACGCCGGGAGGATCACCACGTGACGCTTGGGCTCCGCGCCCTCGGACTCCGACGTCAGACCGGCGGCTGCCACAGCGTCATGGACCACCTTGCGCTCGAAGGCGCTCATCGGCTCCAGCGACACGGACTCACCGGACTCCTTCACCTCGGCGATCGAGGTCTCGGCGAGGGCGACGAGGCGCTCGCGCTGCTGCGCGCGGTGGCCGTCGATGTCCAGCATCAGTCGCGAGCGCTCGCCGGTCTCCCGGTAGACCGCCAGGCGGGTGAGCTCCTGGAGCGCCTCGAGGACTTCTCCGTTGCGCCCGACGAGCTGGCTCAGGTCGGCGCCGCCGATCTGCACGCTCGCCCGGTCGCCCTCGACATCCATGTCCAGGTCACCGTCGAGGTCCGCGATGTCGAGCAGCTCCTCGAGGTAGTCGGCTGCGATGTCGCCCTCGTGCTCGAGGCGCTGCACCTTGGAGGGACGGCCTGCGCCCGCTCCGGCGGACTCGTCCACATCGGTCGTCTCGGCGGCGGCCTCGCCGTCGGTCAACTGCTCACTCACGTGTGTCTCCTGCTTCTCGATCAGGTACGACGACACCCTCGCGAGCGCCGTCAGGGGAGTTCTGGGTCAGCGCTTCTTCTTGCTGCGCTGGGACTTGCTCTGGCGCTGTGGCTGCTGCCGGCTCTGGGACTTCTCCGCCCGGCGGGCCTCGGCCTCAGCCGCGAGCCGCTCCTCCTCGATCTGGGCGGGGGTCTTCTGCCCCTTGCGCGCAGCCTTCGCGCGATCACGCTCCTCCTTGGCCGAGGCCGCGGGGGTGCCGGGAGCGGGGTTGTTGCGGATGACGTAGAACTGCTGGCCCATGGTCCAGAGGTTCGACGTGGTCCAGTAGAAGAGGACGCCGATCGGGAAGGCGATACCACCGACGGCGAACACCACGGGGAGGACGTAGAGCAGCATCTTCTGCTGCTGGGCGTAGGGGCCCGAGAGCGCGTCGGCCGGCATGTTCTTGCTCATCAGCTGGCGCTGGGTGAGGAAGGTCGTCGCCGTCATGGCGAGCACGAGGAACGCGGCGAGCACCCGGACGCCGATGTCGTCGGTGTTGAGGAAGGTGTCGGAGATCTTCGCGCCGAGGAACGTCGCGTCCCGGAACTGCTCGTTGAGGGTGACCGTCATCAGACCCTTGGGGTCGTCAGGGTTCTTCACCGCCTGGTCGATGAGGCGGAACAGCGCCAGGAAGATCGGCATCTGCAGCAGGATCGGCAGGCAGGACGCGAACGGGTTGGTGCCCGAGTCCTTGTAGAGCTTCATCGTCTCCTGGGCGAGACGCTCCCGGTCGTGCCCGTACTTCTTCTGCAGCTCGCGCACCCGGGGCTGGATCAGCTGCATGTTGCGGCTGGACTTGATCTGCTTCACGAAGAGCGGGATCAGCGCCATCCGGATGACGAGGGTCAGCCCGATGATCGACAGCACCCACGCGATGCCGGTCTCCGGTCCGAACACGCTGCCCCACAGCTTGTGCCAGCCCACCAGCACCGCGGAGATGACGTAGTAGAGCGGGGCCATGATGGCGCCGCCGATGGTGCTGAAGAAGTCGAGCACTCAAGCTCCTCGAGTTGCGGTGGACGTGGGAGAGGACTGGTCGGCCTTGCCGGCACGAGGGGGAACGGGGTCGTAGCCGCCGGCTGCCCACGGGTGGCAGCGGGTGAGGCGGCGTCCGGCGAGCCAGGTGCCGCGGATGGCGCCGTGCTCGGTGACGGCCTCCAGGGCGTACGCCGAGCAGCTCGGGTGGTAGCGGCACACCTGGCCGTAGAGCGGGCTGATGGCGAAGCGCCACGCACGGATGAAGCCGATGAGGAGGTGCTTCATGGCGAGCTCACCCTGCTGAGGGTACGGGCGAGGTCCGCACCGAGGGAGGCGTACGACGCGTCCGCTGCGGCCGGCAGGGCACGGACCACGAGCGCAGCACGACCCGGGAGCTCCTCCAGCGCTGCGAGGTGCTCCCGGGTCAGGTGCCTGAGTCGTCTCTTCACACGGTTGCGCGTGGCAGCGTTGCCGACGGCCTTGCCGACCGTGAACCCGACCTGCGCAGGCGCCGGCGCGGCGTCGGGATCCACCCAGAGGTGGACCACGAGGGTCGCCGAGCCGGCACGTCGCCCCTGACGCACCGTACGGCGGAAGCCGTCAGAGGTGGTGAGGCGGTGGACAGCGGAGAGCACGGCTCGTGCCGTGGGCTCTGGCCGTCAGACGGCCAGGCTCTTGCGGCCCTTGCGGCGACGGCTCGACAGGATGGCGCGACCGGCACGGGTCCGCATGCGCAGGCGGAAGCCGTGCACCTTGTGACGGCGACGGTTGTTCGGCTGGTACGTACGCTTGCTCACGGCTATTTCTCCGAAGGTTTCGAGGGATGTCCACTCCACACGGCGTCTGTGCTGGCCCGACGTTCAGGTACTTTCGGCCGGCACCGCCCGTCCGCGCGGCCGCCTGGTGGCGGATCGTGGACATGCGGCACCCGTCGACAGGGAGCGACCGGCCAACGGTACGCGGCGGGCGAAGTGAGGGTCAAACCCACGAACCACCCCTCCGGCTCTGCCTGTGGATGACGTCTTGCTCCGCGCCGCGCGCGGTTGTTACGTTCGGGACCTCCGCGGTCCGTCCCGACCTCGGTCCGACCAGGGTCCAGCATGCCATGTGATCCAGGTCACAGACCGCCCGAAACGGTCTCTGACCTGCGGAAACGCTGGGAGGATCCCCAGCCGGAACGGTCGTGGAGCTCCGATCCTCCTGATCGGTCCCGGCAGTTCACAGCTTGTGGACAACTCTGTGGAAGCCTCACCGGCCGCAACGGTGGCGCAGACCGCGCGAGGCCGGATCCAGAGCAGCACACGCGCACGACGACATGGTGGAAGCGAAGGCGGTCCGGGTGGACGACCAGCAGGTAGATCTCGGGACGGCATGGCAGCAGATCGTCGAGGACCTCCAGCCCAACCAGCGGGCCTGGCTGCGCCCGAGCGTGCCGATGACGCTCCACGAGAACACCGCGATCATCGCCGTGCCCAACGACTTCACCCGCAACCAGCTCGAGGGCCGGCTGCGCAACCACATCGAGGACGCCCTCACCGAGGGCTTCGGACGCGAGATCCGGATGCTCGTGACGGTCAACCCGGCGCTCGAGGCCGAGGCCCAGCCGCAGATCGACGAATCGACAGATGGATCTGTCGCTTTGTCGACAAACGCCGCCTCGACGTACGAGCCGCCCGCGCCGGTCGCGGTCGAGACGCACGACCCGGTGGGCACCGGTGGTGAACGCCGGCCGTCGGCGCTCGAGACGCGCCTCAACCCCAAGTACACCTTCGAGACGTTCGTCATCGGCTCGTCGAACCGCTTTCCCCACGCGGCCGCGGTCGCCGTCGCCGAGGCGCCGGGCAAGGCCTACAACCCGCTGCTGGTCTACGGCGAGTCCGGCCTGGGCAAGACCCACCTCCTCCACGCCATCGGCCACTACGTGCGCAGCCTGTACAGCAACGCCAAGGTGCGCTACGTCTCCAGCGAGGAGTTCACCAACGAGTTCATCAACGCGATCCGCGACGACCGGCAGGACCGGTTCAAGCGGCGCTACCGCGATGTCGACGTCCTGCTGATCGACGACATCCAGTTCCTCGAGGGCAAGACGCAGACCCAGGAGGAGTTCTTCCACACCTTCAACACGCTCCACAACGCCAACAAGCAGATCGTGCTGACCTCCGACCGCGCACCCAAGCGGCTCGAGGCCCTGGAGGACCGGCTGCGCAACCGGTTCGAGTGGGGGCTCATCACCGACGTCCAGCCGCCGGACCTCGAGACCCGCATCGCGATCCTCCGCAAGAAGGCCGCGATGGACCGGCTCACGGCGCCGCCGGACGTGCTCGAGTTCATCGCCTCCAAGATCCAGACCAACATCCGCGAGCTCGAGGGCGCGCTGATCCGGGTCACGGCGTTCGCGAACCTCAATCGCCAGGAGGTCGACATGACCCTGGCCGAGATCGTGCTCAAGGACCTGATCCCCGAGGGCGGCGAGCCCGAGATCACGCACGCGCTGATCATCGCCCAGACCGCCGCCTACTTCGGCGTCTCGCTCGAGGACCTCACCGGGCCCTCCCGCGGGCGCCACCTGGTGATGGCCCGCCAGATCGGCATGTACCTGTGCCGCGAGCTCACCTCGATGTCCCTGCCGCAGATCGGACGTGAGTTCGGCGGCCGCGACCACACGACGGTGATGTACGCCGACCGCAAGATCCGCCAGCTCCTCGCCGAGCGCCGCGCCGTCTTCAACCAGGTCAGCGAGCTCACCAACCGGGTCAAGATGCAGGCACGTCAGGCCTGACCCGCAGCGTCGCTCCCGACTGGGTCGTGGATGCAGCGCTCACGTGTGGAGAAGTTGTGGTTCGGTCCGCCGCGTCGTCCCCAGCCCCTGTGGACTCCTCGGGACAAACGACACGGACCGCGGCGCCCTCCACACCGGCCGCCGGGTCCGTCCGAGACCGTCCACACCCCTCATCCACAGGGTTTCAGCCCGCTGACCAGCGCAAACGTTCCCTGTCCACACTTTCCACGGACCCTATGACGACTATGAACCTCACCACTGGTCCGATCTCCCACCAACACCTCACCACGCTCCCTCTGGGGAGAACCCTGCCGCCGGCTCGACTGCGCGTGGCAGGATGCACTTCCCACGTGCACGCGTGTGGTTCCCGCCTGCGTGCAGCCGCTCGTTGCACAGCAACCACCCTCTCGCCGAGGAGACCCTTGTGAAGTTCCGCGTCGAACGCGACGTCTTCGCCGATGCCGTTGCCTGGGCTGCCCGCAGCCTGCCGGTCCGCCCCAGCTCGCCCGTCCTGGCCGGCCTGCTGATCGAGGCGAGCGATGCGGGGCTGGTGCTCTCGACGTTCGACTACGAGACCTCGGCGCGCGCCACCCTCTCCGCCGAGGTCAACGACGAGGGCAAGGCGCTGGTGAGCGGCCGCCTCCTCGCCGACATCTGTCGCAGCCTCCCGGCCAAGCCGGTCGAGCTGACCCTCGACGGTCCGCGCGTCTCGCTGACCTGCGGCTCCGCGCGCTTCAGCCTGCAGACCATGCCGGTCTCCGACTACCCCACGCTGCCCGAGATGCCGTCGGCCACCGGCACCGTCTCCAGCGCCGACTTCGCCCACGCCGTGGCGCAGGCCGTGACAGCGGCCGGTCGCGACGACATGCTTCCCGTGCTCACCGGCGTACGGATCGAGATCGACGGCTCGACCATGGCCCTCCTGGCCACCGACCGCTTCCGCCTCTCCCACCGTGAGCTCACCTGGAACCCCCAGTCCCCCGACGAGTCGGTCGCCGCGCTCGTGCCGGCCAAGGTGCTGGGCGACACCGCCAAGTCGCTCACCTCCGGCGCCGAGGTGACGATCGCCCTCAGCTCGGGCGGCACCGGCGAGGGCCTGATCGGCTTCGAGGGCACCGGCCTGGGCGGCGTACGACGCACCACCACCCGCCTGCTCGACGGCGAGTTCCCCAAGGTGCGCTCGCTCTTCCCGGCCGAGCACCTCACCGTGGCCAAGGTCAGCAAGGCCGAGCTCATCGAGACCGTCAAGCGCGTCGCGCTGGTGGCCGAGCGCAACACCGCGGTCCAGATGAAGTTCGGCGACGACCAGATCGTGCTCGACGCCGGCTCCGGCGACGAAGCGATGGCGACCGAGGCCGTCGACGCCGACATCACCGGCGACGACCTGACCACCGGCTTCAACCCGCAGTTCCTCCTCGACGGCCTCACCGCCATCGACGGGGAGATGGTCGACCTCGCCTTCACCCAGGCGACGAAGCCAGTGGTCATCTCCGGCACCGACGCCGACGACGCCACCGGGTCCTTCCGCTACCTGCTGATGCCGCGGCGGCTGCTGTCGTAGGCGGCGGTCTCGGTACGACACGTCGCGAGCTCGCAGGCTCGCTCGCGGTGCCACTCGACCTCCTCCACCACGCCATGCACTCGTTCCTCGTGCACGGCTAGGCTCCGGACATGGACATCGGACTCGTCGGACTCGGCAAGATGGGCGGCAACATGCGCGAGCGCATGCGCCGCGCGGGAATCACGGTCGTGGGCTACGACCGCAACCCCGACGTCAGCGACGTCGACTCGCTCGAGGCGCTGGTCGAGGCGCTGCCGAGCCCGAAGGTCGTGTGGGTGATGGTGCCGGCGGGCGAGCCGACGCGCGCGACGATCAAGGACCTCGGCGCCCTGCTCGACGAGGGCGACGTGGTGGTCGACGGCGGCAACTCCCGCTGGACCGACGACATCGCCAACGCCGAGCTGCTCGCCGAGAAGAAGATCGGCTACGTCGACTGCGGCGTCTCCGGCGGCGTGTGGGGCCTCGAGAACGGCTACGCCCTGATGTACGGCGGTGATCCCGACGACATCGCCAAGGTGCAGCCGGCCTTCGACGCGCTCAAGCCCGAGGGAGAGTTCGGGTCCGTCCACGCCGGCAAGGTCGGTGCCGGGCACTTCTCCAAGATGGTCCACAACGGCATCGAGTACGCCATCATGCAGGCGTACGCCGAGGGGTGGGAGCTGCTCGACGCGGCCGACCTCACCGACAACGTGACCGAGGTCTTCCGCTCCTGGCGTGAGGGCACGGTCATCCGCTCGTGGCTGCTCGACCTGATGGTCGCCGCGCTCGACGACGACCCGGGCCTGTCGAAGATCTCCGGATACGCCGAGGACTCCGGCGAGGGACGCTGGACGGTCGAGGCCGGCATCGAGCACGCCGTCGCGACCCCGGCCATCACGGCTGCGCTCTACGCCCGGTTCGTCTCCCGCCAGGACGACTCGCCGACGATGAAGGCCGTCGCCGCGATGCGCAACCAGTTCGGCGGCCACGCGGTCCGCTCGGCGGCACCCAAGGGCGGCGACGCCGAGGGCTCCGCCGGGGCCGAGCAGTCCGAGACGTCCAAGAAGGCCGGTGCCGGCAGCGGCCAGGAGCCCGGCGAGAGCTGATGACCCTGTGCACGTCGCGCACCTGACCCTGCACGACTTCCGCTCCTACGCCGACATCGACGTGGCGCTGGAGCCGGGGGCGACGGCGTTCATCGGCCGCAACGGCCAGGGCAAGACCAACCTGGTCGAGGCGATCGACTACCTGTCACGGTTGTCGTCTCACCGGGTCGCCACCGACGCACCGCTGGTGCGGGCCGGTGCCGACCAGGCGATCGTCCGGGCGTCGGTCGTGAAGGAGGGGCGACCGGCGCTGCTCGAGGTCGAGCTCAACCCGGGCCGGGCCAACCGCGCGCGGATCAACCGCTCCCCGCTGCCGCGACCCCGCGAGATCGTGGGGCTCGTCCGCACGGTGGTCTTCTCCCCCGACGACCTGACGCTCGTGAAGGGCGACCCGTCCGACAGGCGGAAGTTCCTCGACGACCTGCTGATCCTGCGCTCGCCGCGGCTGGCCGGCGTGCGAGCCGACTACGACCGGGTGCTCAAGCAGCGCAACAGCCTCCTCAAGACGGCCGGCGTCGCCCGCGGGTCGTCGCGCGACGCCGCGATGTCGACGCTCGAGATCTGGGACGACAACCTGGCCCGCGTGGGAGCGGAGATCCTCGGCGCCCGGCTGAGGCTCGTGGAGGACCTGCGCCCCTACCTCGGCAAGGCCTACGAGGCGGTCGCCCGCGGCGCGAGCCGCGACGACGCCGACCTGGACTACAGGGCGAGCATCGACCTCGGTGCGGTGGTCGAGGAGGTTGCGCAGCAACCGTCACGAGACCCCCTCCAGGCCGTGCTGCTCGACGCGATCGCGGCGCGGCGCAAGGAGGAGCTCGACCGGGGCATCTCGCTGGTCGGCCCGCACCGCGACGAGCTGCTGCTCTCCCTCGGCGACCCGCAGCTGCGCCTGCCGGTCAAGGGCTACGCCTCCCACGGGGAGTCGTGGTCGTTCGCGCTCGCGCTGCGCCTGGCGTCGTACGACCTGCTGCGCGCCGACGGCGACGACCCGATCCTGGTGCTCGACGACGTCTTCGCCGAGCTCGACGCCGAGCGGCGCCAGCAGCTGGCGGAGCTCGTGGCCGGGGCCGAGCAGGTGCTGGTCACCGCCGCGGTCGCGGCGGACGTGCCCGCCTCCCTGCAGGGAGCCCGCTTCCTCGTGGCCGACGGGACCGTGACCCGTGACGAGTGACGACCAGTCCCCCGACCAGTCCCCCGACGAGCCCACGCCGCCCGACCCCGCGGCGGAGCACCGGCCCGACGGGCTCGACCTGGCGCGCTCGGCGGCCCGGGCAGCCGCGGCCACGCCGGGCGGCAAGCCACGGAAGACGTCCTCGACCTTCCGTCGCCGCACGTCCACGAAGTCCTCCGGGGCGCGGCCCGACGACCGCGACCCGCAGCTGCTCGAGCAGGCGATGGGCCGGCTCATCGCCAACCACGGCTGGGAGCTCGACCTCAAGGTCCAGGGGGTGTTCGGGCGGTGGGCCGAGCTCGTCGGCGACGAGGTCGCCGCCCACTGCACACCGGAGACGTTCGACGACGGCCGGCTGGTGGTGCGCACCGACTCCACCGCGTGGGCCACCCAGCTCAAGCTGCTCGCGCCCACCGTCGTACGACGCCTCAACGAGGAGCTCGGGCACGGCACCGTGACCGTGATCGACGTGCTCGGGCCCCACTTGCCGACCTGGACCAAGGGCCGGCTGTCGAGCCGCGACGGCCGCGGCCCGCGCGACACCTACGGCTGAACCGCCGGAGCCGCGTTCTGCCGATCTGGGAGCCGTTGGACCACATGGGGCCCCACCGACCCCCCTGTTCGACCGGCTGACAGGCCTCCACGGGCCCGCTACGGGCACACTTTCGCGCGGATCCATCCCCAACCGGGGGTTGGTGCTTCGGTTCAGGCGCTCTGGCGGGTAATATCGCAGGCACGAGTCGCACGTCGTGTTGCCACCGCAACCGCCGCGACTCGACTCATGTCGAGCGCCCCCGGACCGCGTCCGGGGCGAAGAGCAGAAGGCTGTGCCTTGAGCGAACAGAACCCCGAGTCCACCCCGGCCACCTCCGACGCCACTCCCGGTTCCGCTCCCGATCCACAGCAGTCCACCGACACCCCCGCCGACGCTCCCACCGAGTCCGAGCGCGCCGAGGCGCTGGCCGCCGCGGTGGAGGACGCCGCCGAGGCCGTCGAGGAGAAGCGCTCCACGACCGCCGTCGACGGCACCGTCGAGTACGACGCCTCCGCGATCCAGGTGCTCGAGGGCCTCGAGGCCGTGCGCAAGCGCCCCGGCATGTACATCGGCTCGACCGGCGAGCGCGGCCTGCACCACCTGATCTGGGAGATCGTGGACAACGGCGTCGACGAGGCCCTGGCCGGCTTCGCGACCCGGATCTGCCTGACCCTGCAGGACGACGGCGGCGTCCGGGTCGAGGACAACGGCCGCGGCATCCCGACCGACACCGCGCCGGGCCAGGACATGCCCGCGCTGACGATGGCGCTGACGATGCTCCACGCCGGCGGCAAGTTCGGCGGCGGCGGCTACAAGGTCTCCGGTGGTCTCCACGGCGTCGGCGTCTCGGTGGTCAACGCGCTCTCCACGCGCCTGGTCGCCGAGGTGAAGAACCGCGGCCACCTGTGGCGCCAGTCCTTCCAGCTCGGCGTCCCCGACGCCGACCTCGAGCAGGTGCGCCCGCTCGAGGACGGGGAGGGCACCGGCACCACCGTCACCTGGTACGCCTCCTCCGACATCTTCGAGCACACCAACTACAGCCTCGAGACGATCACCTCACGCCTGCGCGAGATGGCGTTCCTCAACAAGGGCGTCGAGTTCGTGGTGCGCGACGAGCGCCCCCAGGCCGACGCGATCATCGACGCGGTCGAGGACGACACCATCGCCCACGAGATCGACAGCGCCGGCCACGACGCGATGAAGCGCGGCGAGGCGGGTGGGCTCGAGCAGGTCTTCAAGTACGACCGGGGCCTCGTCGACTACGTCGAGCACCTCAACCGTCGCAAGGACAAGGCCAACCCGACCGTCATCTCCTTCGAGGCCGAGACCGCCGAGGGCGCCACCGGCCAGCACATGAGCCTCGAGCTCGCGATGCAGTGGAACACCAGCTACACGGAGTCGGTCCACACCTTCGCCAACAACATCAACACCCACGAGGGCGGCACCCACGAGGAGGGCTTCCGCGCAGCCCTGACGTCCCTGGTCAACAACTGGGGCGAGGAGTGGGGCCTGATCAAGAAGCGCGAGGACCGCGTCTCGGGCGACGACATCCGCGAGGGCCTGACCGCGATCATCTCGATCAAGCTCAGCGAGCCGCAGTTCGAGGGCCAGACCAAGACCAAGCTCGGCAACACCGAGGCCAAGGGCTTCACCCAGCGCATCGTCAACGACCAGCTCGGTGCCTGGCTCGAGCAGAACCCCAACGAGGGCCGCGACATCATCCGCAAGGCGCAGGCCGCGGCGACCGCCCGCATCGCGGCGCGCAAGGCGCGCGAGCTGGCCCGCAACCGCAAGGGCCTGCTCGGCGGCGGCGGCCTGCCCGGCAAGCTGAGCGACTGCCAGTCGACCAACCCCGCCGAGTGCGAGGTCTTCATCGTCGAGGGCGACTCCGCCGGCGGCTCCGCCCGGCAGGGCCGCGACCCGCGCATCCAGGCGATCCTCCCGATCCGCGGCAAGATCCTCAACGTCGAGAAGGCGCGCATCGACAAGGTGCTGGCCAACACCGAGGTCCAGGCGATCATCTCCGCCCTCGGCACCGGCATCCACGAGGAGTTCAACCTCGAGAAGCTGCGCTACCACAAGATCGTGCTGATGGCCGACGCCGATGTCGACGGCCACCACATCAACACGCTCCTGCTCACCCTGCTGTTCCGCTTCATGAAGCCGCTGATCGAGCACGGCTACGTCTTCATGGCCCAGCCGCCGCTCTACCGGCTGCGCTGGAACAAGCCGGCCGACCACGAGTTCGTGTTCTCCGACGCCGAGCGCGACGCGCTCATGCGCGACGGGCTCGCGCAGGGCAAGAAGCTCCCCAAGGAGAACCCGGTCCAGCGCTACAAGGGTCTCGGCGAGATGAACGCCGACGAGCTGTGGGAGACCACGATGGACCCCGAGGCCCGCCTGATGAAGCAGGTCACGCTGGAGGACGCCGCCCACGCCGACGAGATCTTCTCGATCCTCATGGGCGAGGACGTCGAGCAGCGCCGTTCCTTCATCCAGCGCAACGCCAAGGACGTTCGATTCCTCGATATCTAGGCCGCTAGTCGCATCTACGACCAGACCTAGACATCGATAGAACGCAGGAGAGAAGCCGAGAATGACCGAGATCCCCACCGACATCACCGACGGCCCCGGCGACGGCGGCGGCGACGACCGCGTCCAGCAGGTCGAGCTGCAGCAGGTGATGCAGCAGTCCTACATCGACTACGCGATGACCGTCATCGTCGGACGTGCGCTGCCCGACGTGCGTGACGGGCTCAAGCCGGTGCACCGCCGGATCCTCTACGCGATGTACGACGGCGGCTACCGCCCCGACCGCGGCTTCTCGAAGTGCTCGCGCGTCGTCGGCGACGTGATGGGTCAGTACCACCCCCACGGCGACTCGGCGATCTACGACACCATGGTCCGCCTCGCGCAGCCGTGGGTGCTGCGCGCGCCGCTGATCAACGGCCAGGGCAACTTCGGCTCCCCGGGCAACGACTCGGCCGCCGCCATGCGATACACCGAGTGCCGGATGGCGCCGCTGGCCATGGAGATGGTCCGCGACATCGACGAGGACACCGTCGACTTCCAGCCCAACTACGACGGCCGCTCGCAGGAGCCGACGATCCTCCCGAGCCGGTTCCCGAACCTGCTCGTCAACGGCTCGGCCGGCATCGCGGTCGGCATGGCGACCAACATCCCGCCGCACAACCTCATCGAGGTCGCCGACGGCGCGAAGTGGGCGCTCGAGCACCCCGACGCGACGAAGGAGGAGCTGCAGGACGCGCTCCTCGAGCGGATCAAGGGCCCCGACTTCCCCAACGGCGCGCTCATCGTGGGCCGCCAGGGCATCGAGCAGGCCTACCGCACCGGTCGCGGGTCGATCACGCAGCGTGCGGTCGTGGAGATCGACGAGGACAGCAAGGGCCGCACGATGCTCGTCATCAGCGAGCTCCCCTACCTCGTCAACCCCGACAACCTCGCGCTCAAGATCGCCGAGCTGGCCGACTCCGGCCGCATCCAGGGCATCTCCGACGTGCGCGACGACACCTCGTCGCGCACCGGCCAGCGCCTCGTCGTCGTCCTCAAGCGCGACGCCGTGGCCCGCGTCGTGCTCAACAACCTGTTCAAGCACACCGAGCTGCAGACCAACTTCTCGGCCAACATGCTCGCGCTCGTCGACGGCGTGCCCCGCACGCTCAGCGTCGACGCGTTCATCAGCAACTGGGTCACCCACCAGATCGAGGTCATCCAGCGGCGTACGCGCTTCCGCCTCGCCGAGGCCGAGCGGCAGGCCCACGTCTACCGCGGCCTGGTCAAGGCCCTCGACGCGCTCGACGAGGTCATCGCGCTCATCCGCAACAGCCCCGACGTCGACCAGGCCCGCACCGGCCTGATGGACCTCCTCGAGATCGACGAGATCCAGGCCAACGCCATCCTCGAGATGCAGCTGCGCCGCCTCGCCGCCCTCGAGCGCCAGAAGATCCTCGACCGCCTCGCCGAGCTCGAGCGCGTGATCGCCGACCTCGAGGACATCCTCGCCAACGAGGCGCGGCAGCGGCAGATCGTCTCCGACGAGCTCACCGAGATCGTCGACAAGTACGGCAACGAGCGCCGTACCCAGATCATCGCGGCCGACGGCGACCTGTCGATGGAGGACCTCATCCCCGACGAGGACCTCGTCGTCTCCATCACCCGTGGCGGCTACGCCAAGCGCACCCGCGCCGACCAGTACCGCCTGCAGAAGCGCGGCGGCAAGGGCGTGCGGGGTGCGACGCTGCGCGGCGACGACGTCGTGCAGCACTTCATCGCCACCACCAACCACCACTGGCTGCTGTTCTTCACCACCGCCGGACGGGTCTACCGCACCAAGGCCTACAACCTCCCCGAGGCCGCCCGCGACGCGAAGGGCGGCCACGTCGCCGGCCTGCTGAGCTTCCAGCCCGACGAGGACATCGCCCAGGTGCTGGCGATCCGCGACTACGAGCAGGCCCCCTACCTCGTGCTCGCCACCCGCACGGGCCTGGTCAAGAAGACCAAGCTCGGCGACTACAACAGCCCCCGCCAGGCCGGCGTCATCGCGATCAACTTCCGCGAGGAGGACGACGAGCTCATCGGCGCCGAGCTGGTCAACGGCGACGACGAGATCCTGCTCGTCTCGCGCAAGGGCCAGGCGATCCGCTTCACCGCCGACGACGACCAGCTGCGTCCGATGGGTCGCGCCACGGGCGGCGTGCGCGGCATGAAGTTCAAGCACGACGACGACTCGGTGCTCTCCCTCTCGGTCATCCGCGCCGCGCAGGTGGCGGCTGAGGAGGCGGCCGAGGAGGCCGGCGAGTCCGTCGAGGAGAGCGAGGTGAAGGAGCAGTACGTCTTCACCATCACCGACGGCGGCTACGCCAAGCGCTCCCGCATCACCGACTACCGCACCACCAACCGTGGCGGCGTCGGCATCCGTGCGGTCAAGCTCACCAACGAGGACCGCGGCGGCCTCGTCGGCGCGTTCATCGTGGAGGAGGGTGACGAGGTGCTCTCGATCACCAGTGGCGGGCAGGTCGTCCGCAGCCCGATCGACGCCAACTTCCGTCCCACCGGGCGCGACAGCCAGGGCGTGAAGTTCGTGACGCCCAAGAAGGGCGACACCGTCGCCGTCGTGGCCCGCTCGGTCGAGGCGCGGGAGGACGAGGAGGTCGAGGAGCAGGCCGCCGAGGCCGCCTCCGAGGTCGAGGTCGGCGCCCGTGAGGCTGCCGCCGAATCGCCCGACGTGGTCGACGATGCAACAATCGATGGTCAGGATGCTGTGGAAGCACCTGCCGATGCCCCCGCCGACGACACCGAGGAGTGAGTGACCCATGTCGGAGCGCACCGCGACTCCCCGCCGTACCTCCGGGGGCGAGCCCGCCAAGCGGTCCCTGACCGAACGGCTCCAGGACACGCTCTCCAACGCCGCTGAGGAGCACCGCGCCAACGCCGGACCGGCCGCGGCGCGCGGCAGCCGCGTGCGTCGTACGCCCGGCCGCCAGCCGCGCCGGGCCCGGCTGCGGCTGACCCGGATCGACCCCTGGTCGGTGATGAAGACGTCGTTCCTGCTGTCCGTCGCCTTCGGCGTCGTCACCTTCGTCGCCATCTTCATGGTGTGGTCGGTGCTCGGCGCTGCCGGCGTGTGGGACTCGATCAACTCCGCCGTGGCGAGCATCGTCGAGGGCGACAGCGGCAACTCCACCTTCGACGTCACCGACTACGTCGGCATGTCGCGGGTGCTCGGCTTCACGCTCCTCGTGTCGGTCGTCGACGTCATCCTGATCACGGCCATCGCCACCCTGACGGCGTTCCTCTACAACCTCGCGGCCGCGCTCCTCGGCGGCATCGAGGTCACCCTTGCCGAGGACGAGAAGTGAGCTGATCACCTCTCGTCGGTCGAGGAGCACCTCGATTGGCACCGCCTGACCGCGGTCAGGTAACCTTCGGCGTCGCCGCTTGCGGCGTGCACGGGCCTATAGCTCAGACGGTTAGAGCGCTTCCCTGATAAGGAAGAGGTCACAGGTTCAAGTCCTGTTAGGCCCACTCCATCCCCTCGCACCACCCCTTCGCTCCGCTCCCGAGGAGAGTCCATGAAGAAGCTCCTGCTGGTCGCCCTCGCCGCCGCCGGCGCGGTCGTCGCGAAGAAGAAGATGGACGAGGGAAAGAACGAGCAGGCCCTCTGGGCGGAGGCCACCGACACCGTCGAGAAGGCCTGACGCTCACCTCCCGGCGCACCGCGCCACGGGGCCTTGGCGCAATTGGTAGCGCACCTGCTTTGCAAGCAGGGGGTTAGGGGTTCGAGTCCCCTAGGCTCCACCACCTCTCTCCTGTTGGACAGCGCCGGGCGCAATTGGTAGCGGCTCCACCATCGATGCTTTGCAAGCAGGGGGTTAGGGGTTCGAGCCCCCTAGGCTCCACCACCTCTCTTTCGAGCACATCGTGGAGGATGGAGGTCGCCTGGCGACTCGGATCCTCCACGGTCGCGTGTGACCTCGCGCCCATCCCACGAGATCGGTGATCTACGCGCTGCGCGCGGCCCCACACTTGGATCCGTGCTGGGCATCACCGACCTCCCGACCTACCTCGTCGGCCTCGTCCTGATCATCCTGCTGCCGGGCCCGAACTCGCTCTACGTCCTCTCCGTCGCGGCGCGGCGGGGGGTGCGGAGCGGGTACGCCGGCGCGGCGGGCGTGTGGACCGGCGACGCGGTGCTGATGACGCTGTCCGCGGCAGGCGTCGCGTCGCTGCTGCAGGCCAACCCCGCGGCGTTCGCCGTCGTGAAGTGGGCGGGGGCGTCGTACCTGCTGTGGCTCGCGATCGCGATGCTGCGCGCGGCCTGGGGGATGTGGCGCTCGCGGCTCACGGTCGCCGAGCAGATCGCCGACGCGACGGTCGAGGCGGGCGTCGAGGCCAAGGCCCGCGGCGAGCGGCCCTACCGCCGCGCACTCGTGATCAGCCTGCTCAATCCCAAGGCGATCCTCTTCTTCGTCGCGTTCTTCGTGCAGTTCGTCGACCCGGCCTACGCCCACCCGGCCGTCTCGTTCCTGGTGCTGGGCACGCTCGCGACCCTCGCCAGCGCGGCGTACCTCAGCGTGCTGATCTTCAGCGGCACCCACCTCGCGGCCGCGTTCCGTCGCCGCAAGGCCCTGTCGGCGGGCGCGACGTCAGCGGTCGGTGCGGTCTTCGTCGGCTTCGCGGTGAAGCTCGCCCTCGCGTCGGCCTGACGCGGACGCAGAGGATCAGCTCGACCGGGCGAGGACCTTCTCGACCGGACCGCTCAGGAGGAGCACGAGCAGCGCCAGATAGCCCACCGACGGCACCGCCAGCGCGATCACGAGCGCGACCACGAGGAGCGCTGCGAAGGTGACGGCGCCGCGGAGGCCTTCCGCGGTGGGCGGGTTGCTGGGCTCCCACAGCGCAGGATTCCAACGCAGGACCAGGTGGAGCGCGACACTGACCAGGCCGTTCGCGAGCAGGCTCCCGATGTAGAGCAGGAGCTCGGACCCGTCGGTCTCCAAGGAACCCGCAAGCGCGGTCGGCACCGGTAGCCAGACCACGGTGAACATCCAGAGGATGTTCAGCCAGAGAAGCGGCTAGGAGTAGGCGGCAACGTGCTCGAACAGCGCATGGTGCGCCCGCCAGAAGCTGGCGATGATGACGAAGCTCAGCGCGAAGGCGAAGAGCTGGTCGGAGTGCTCACGGAGGTACTCCGAGGTCGTGAGCCCCTCGTAGCGCGCATCGGTGACGCCCTCCGTCAGCGGCAGGATCAGCAGCGTCATCGCGATCGCCACGACCGCGTCGGTGAAGAAGGTCAGCCGCTCCGACGAGCGGTAGGTCTCGGTGTGCTCCGTGTCCCCGTCCTCGCCCGTCGGCCCCCGCATGGACCCACGATAGGGCGCGAAATCCTCCTGTCGAGGCTGTCGTATCCGCGAGGTCCCGTTCGTGGTAGGGGTGAGAGGCCGCCCGACAGGGGCCGCCGCCGACCACTGGAGATGATCGACATGCACTACCTCCTCACCGTCATCGGAGACACCGACAACCCCGCCGACGACTCCGCGCCCGGCGCGATCGACGCGTTCAACGACCGGCTCAAGGACGAGGGCCGCTGGGTCTTCGCCGGCGGCCTCACCGACCCGCAGGACGCCACCGTCGCCGACAGCCGCGGCGGCGAGCCCGTGTTCACCGACGGCCCGTTCGTCGAGTCCAAGGAGTTCCTCGCCGGCTTCTGGGTGATCACCGCCGACGACCTCGACGTCGCGCTCGCCCTGTCCGCCGACGCCTCACGCGCCTGCCACCGCAAGGTCGAGATCCGGCCCTTCGGCGGCGTGGCCTGACCGTGCCCGACCCCACCGCAGGGCTCGACGAGGTCCTGGCCCGGGTCCACCACGACGAGTGGGCCCGGGTGGTGGCCGCCGTCGCTCGGCGCTTCGGCGACCTCGACGTCGCCGAGGACGCTGCCGCCGAGGCCTTCGCCACCGCTGTCGAGCGGTGGCGCGCCGACGGCTTACCCCCCAACCCGGGTGCCTGGCTGACCACCACGGCCGGCAACAAGGCGCTCGACCGCCTGCGTCGCGAGAGCCGGCGCGACGCCAAGCAGAGGCAGGCCCACATGCTCACCGACCAGCTCTCCGACCCTTCGGAACCCACTGGCGCCGTCGAGGACGAACGGCTCCGGCTGCTCTTCACCTGTGCCCACCCGGCCCTCGCAGTGGAGGCGCGCGTCGCACTCACCCTGCGGATGGTCGGCGGCCTCACCGTGGCCGAGATCGCGCACGCCTTCCTGGTGCAGGAGACGACGATGGCGCAGCGGATCACCCGCGCCAAGGCGAAGATCAAGGCCGCGCGCATCCCGTGGCGGGTGCCGGCCGCGGCGGACCTCCCGGTCCGCATCGACGGCGTGCTCACCGTGCTCTACCTCGTCTTCAACGAGGGATACCTGGCCAGCGGTCCCGAGGCCGACCCGGTGCGCGCCGAGCTGACGGGCGAGGCGATCCGGCTCACCCGCCTCGCGCGCGAGCTGCTGCCCGACGACGGAGAGGTCGCCGGCCTGCTCGCCCTGATGCTGCTCACCGAGGCCCGGCGCACGGCGCGGGTCTCGTCGCGCGGGGAGCTCGTCACGCTCGACCAGCAGGATCGCGGCGCGTGGGACCGCTCGCTCGTCGCCGAGGGCCACGCCCTCGTCCGCGAGCGCCTGGCCTCGGGCCGGCCACCCGGCCGCTACCAGGTGCTTGCCGCGATCAACGCCGTCCACACCGACGCCGCCGATGCTCGCGGCACCGACTGGTCGCAGGTGGTGGCGCTCTACGACCAGCTCACCCGGCTCGATCCGTCCCCGGTCGTGACGCTCAACCGGGCGGTCGCCGTCGCCGAGCTCGACGGCCCGCAGGTGGCCCTCGCCCAGGTGGACGCGCTGGCCGGGCCCCTCGCCGGCTACCACGCCTTCCACGCCACCCGGGCCGACCTGCTGCGCCGGCTCGGCCGCAGCCCGGAGGCGCGGGAGGCCTACGACCGGGCGATCGAGCTGGCCGGCAACGCCGCCGAGATGGCGTACCTCACTCGGCGACGGGACGAGCTCGCATCCGCCGGAGGTCGGTGACCGGGCGGCTGGGACAATCGAGGCCGTGACCGCCCCCCGCCGACCCGGCCTGCTGACCGACCTCGGGGCGGCGGCCCTCGCGCTCGTGCTCGTGGGGATCGCCGGGATGCTCGGCACGTGGCAGTACGACGCCTGGCAGGCGCACCGCGACGCCGAGGCGCGCGACCTGACCGGGATCGCGCCGGTGCCGCTGGACGAGGTGATGGGCAACGACGACCCGTTCCCGGCCCCCGACCTCGGCCGGCCGGTCGAGGTGACGGGCTCGTGGCTCGACGGCGGCTTCTGGGTCGCCGACCGCGCGCGCGGTGACGAGCCGGGCTACTGGGCGGTGACCCCGCTGCAGACCGGTGACGCCGCGGTGCTCGTCGTACGCGGCTGGGCGCCCGAGCCGGACGCCGACCTGCTCGCCGTCTCGGGCGAGGCCGACGTGACCGGCTGGCTGCAGCCTCCCGAGGGCACCCTGGTCGTCGACGACGACCCGACCGACGACGTCTTCCCCGAGATCCGCGTCGCCGACGCGGTCCAGCGCGTCGACGTGGACCTCTGGTCGGCCTACGTCATCAGCGACGCACCGGGCCCCGGGCTCGAGGAGGCTGAGCTGGCGGCGCTGCCCGAGCCGAGCCGCTCCACCGGCATCCGCAACCTGCTCTACGCCGTCGAGTGGTGGGTCTTCGGCGCCTTCGCGGCCTTCATCTGGTGGCGCTGGCGCCGGGACGCCACCAACCCCGACCCGGCACCCGACCTGACCTCACCGAGCGCCGGATAGGTTGGCCGCCGTGTCCCGCAACCTCACCGCCTACCGCGTCATGGCCACCATCGTGGGGGTCCTGCTCGTGGTGCTCTGCCTGATCGGCGTCCCGCTGGCCAACTTCGACGGCTCCCCGATGTGGGGCGTCTTCGACAGCACCCCGTCCTGGGTGACCCCCGGCTCCGACGCCCAGCAGCTCGGCGAGGCGATCACGACCTACCTCGGCGTCGCGCACGGGTGGCTCTACATGATCTTCCTGTTCAGCGCCTTCCTGCTCTCGCGCCGGGCGCGGTGGGACTTCCCGTTCACCTTGGTGACCCTCGTCTGCGGCACGATCCCGCTGGTCTCCTTCTGGGCCGAGCACCGCGCCACGCAGCGCGTTCGTGCGGAGCACCCCGAGCTCGCCTGATCCTCACTAGGGTCGACCCATGGTGACCGCGTTCGTCCTCGGCGGGGGCGGCGTCCTGGGTGCCGTCGAGGTCGGCATGCTGCGGGCGCTGCTCGAGCGCGGCATCGTGCCCGACCTCGTGCTGGGCACGAGCGTCGGCGCCCTCAACGGCGCGATGGTCGCCCGCCAGCCCGAGCTCGCGGTGGTCGACCGGCTCACCGACCTCTGGGCCGCCACGGCGCAGGGCCGGGACGTGTACGGCGACCGGCCGCTGCGCACGGTCCGGCGCGCGGTCTCGACGGGCACCCACATCTACTCGTCCCAGCCGCTGCGCACCCGGCTGGAGGAGGAGCTCGGCGACGCGCGCTTCGAGGACCTGCCGGTGCGGCTGGAGGTGTGCGCGGCGAGCATCGAGCGGGCGGCCGAGCACTGGTTCACCCAGGGGCCGATCGTCCCGGCGATCCTCGCCAGCGCCGCCGTTCCCGGCCTCCTCCCGCCGGCCGAGGTCGACGGCGAGCACTTCCTCGACGGGGGCCTGGTGAACTCGATCCCGGTGGGCCGCGCCGTCGAGCTCGGGGCCACCCGGGTCTTCGTGCTCCACGTCGGCCGCATCGACCGTCCGTTGCGGCCGCCCACCCGGCCCTGGGAGGTCGCCCGGGTGAGCTTCGAGGTGGCCCGCCGCCACCGCTTCACCCGCGACATGGCGACCATCCCCGAGGGGGTGGAGGCCCACGTGCTGCCCGCCGCCGGCACGTCGTCGCGCGACGACTCGCTCCTCGCCCATCGCGACTTCTCCAGCGTGCAGGGCCGCATCGACGCGACGTACGCCGCCTCGCGGGACTACCTCGACGCGGAGCTCGGCCGGCCATGAGGCACCCGCTCGTGTGGGTCCTCCGTCGATGGGTGGTGGCCCCGGCGGTCGTGGCCCTGACGGTGCTGATGTGGGTGACGCTCCCGGGCTGGCTGCTGGTGGCCGCGGCGCTCGCCCCGGTGCTGCCCGGCCGGTGGCGCGCGCTGCGCGTGCTGTGGCTGGTCCTGCTCTACGCGACCTTCGAGACGCTGATGCTCGCGGTGCTGCTGGGCCTGTGGCTGGCCAGCGGCTTCGGCTGGCGGATCCGCTCGCCCTACTTCGCGGGCATCCACTACGACCTCGTGCAGGGCACCCTGATCGTGTTCTTCCGGGAGGCCAGGAGGGTGCTGGCGCTCCGGATCCGCACGGACGGGCCGCACCCGCCGCGGGTGCCCGACGGCCCGGTGCTGGTGATGTGCCGTCACGCGGGGCCGGGCGACTCGTTCGTGCTGATGTACGCGCTGCTGCACTGGTACCACCGCGAGCCGCGGGTCGTCCTCAAGAACACGCTGGCCTGGGACCCGGCGATCGACGTCATCCTCAACCGCGTGCCCGCCCGCTTCATCTCCCCCAACCCGGCGGCCGGTGAGGACCTCGAGTCCCAGATCGCGTCGCTCGCGACGGGTCTCGACCACAACGACGCCTTCGTGATCTTCCCGGAGGGCGGCAACTTCACCGCGGCGCGCCGCGACCGCGCGATCGCCCGGCTCCGGCGGCTCGGCCTCGAGCGGATGGCGACGCGGGCGGAGGAGATGGTCCACGTCCTGGCGCCGCGCCCCGGCGGCGTACTGGCTGCGCTCGAGGCCGCGCCCGAGGCCGACGTGCTGATGGTGGCCCACACCGGGCTCGACCACCTCCTGACCGTCGGCGACCTGTGGCGCGAGCTGCCGATGGACAAGCAGATCACCATGCGCTGGTGGCGGGTGGCCCACGAGGAGATCCCGGCCGACCGCGAGCAGCGCATCGAGTGGCTCTTCACCTGGTGGGAGCACATCGACGACTGGATCGAGGCGAACCGTCCGGTGGACACGCTGGGATAGCGACGGGCGGTGCCCCACCCACGTCCCGAGTGAGTCGAACGTGGGTGGGACACCGCCCGGAGCGGTGCTGCGGTGGCTGCTACTTCTTCTTGGGCACGTCGTCGATGTCGATGACGTCGGCGGGCGCGTCGGGGTCGGTCGGCGGGTGGGCCTCCTCGACCGAGTCGCTGATCGCCTCGCCCGGGGCACCGCCGCCCGTGTCGTCGGTGGCCGGCGGGTCGACGGTGACGACGTCGTCGGCCGTGACCTCGCCGGGCAGCGGGTCGGTGAGCGGGTCGCCACCGGGTGCGGCCGACGTCGTCGCCGGGGAGGCGGGCGTGGGCGGCGGGGTGGTCGACGTGGTCGTGGCCGGCCTCGGCGGTGCGGGCGGCACGTAGGTCGACTGCCAGTTGGCCTCGGCGTCCTGCTTGCCCTTGAGCTTGCTGAACACGAAGCCACCGATGGCGAGCAGACCGGTGACGAGCAGGAGCTTCTTGAGCTTGCCGCCCTTGGGCTCGGGCTCGACGCCGCGCAGCTCGTTGACCTTGGCCACCGCGATGTCACGGCCCTCGGCGGCCCGCTCGGACGCGAGGGCGGCGGCGACGGCCGCCTTGTCGGCGGCGTTGGCGCGGGCCTCGGCCAGCAGCGGGGCGGCCTTCTCACGCGCCTCCGCGGTCTTGACCGCTGCGAGCGCTGCTCCGGCGGTGGCCGCCTCGGCCGCACGGGTGCGCCCCTCCTCGATCAGTGGCTGGGCCTTGTCACGTGCGTCGGTCAGCGCGGGTCCGGCCTTCTCCACGGCCTGCTCCCACGCTGACTCCAGCTGGGGGACGACGGTGTCGGTGACGGTCTCCGAGAGCTGCTCCACGTAGTCGTGCGCACGATCCATCAGGGACTTCTTGCGGCCGAAAGGCATGCGTGACCTCCTCTGTCAGTGTGGCTCCATCTCACCACGGGCACCCTGACGCGACCAGCCCCGACCGGGTGGGCGAGACGGACGACGTCACGCGGCGCGCCCTGCCTGGCTCGGGCATGGGCGCGGCGTGGCAGGATCGAGGCGCACGGCAGCCGTGCCGCGCCACATCGACGTTCGACAGACCGACAGCTGAGAGGCACATCCCATGGCCGACCCCAAGGCGACCTTCAAGACCAACCGGGGCGACATCGTCGTCAACCTGTTCCCCCACCACGCCCCCGAGACCGTCGACAACTTCGTCGGCCTCGCGGAGGGCACCAAGGACTACCGTGACGACGCCGGCCGCTCGGGCGAGAAGTACTACGACGGCCTCGGCTTCCACCGCGTCATCGACGGCTTCATGATCCAGGGCGGCTGCCCCCTCGGCACCGGCACCGGCGGCCCTGGCTACACCTTCAAGGACGAGATCCACCCCGAGCTCGTCTTCGACAAGCCCTACCTGCTCGCGATGGCCAACGCCGGTCCCGGCACCAACGGCTCGCAGTTCTTCATCACGGTCGGCGCCACCCCGTGGCTCAACCGCAAGCACACGATCTTCGGCGAGGTGGCCGACCAGTCCAGCCGCGACGTGGTCGACGCGATCGCCACCACCCCCACCGGCGCGATGGACCGCCCGCAGGAGCCGGTCGTCATCGAGTCGGTCACGATCGAGCGCTGACCCACCCCGGTCCGCACCGAGCCTCGACCCGCCGTTGAACCAGCCACGACCCAGCCATGACCCAGCCGCCTGACGGGGCGGCCGCGGACCACACCGCGGCCGGGGTGCCCACCTGCTACCGGCACCCCGACCGCGAGACCTGGATCCGCTGCCAGCGCTGCGAGAAGCCGATCTGCCCCGACTGCATGCGCGACGCCGCGGTGGGCTTCCAGTGCCCCGACTGCGTCAAGGAGGCCAGCAAGGGCTCGCGCCAGAACCGCGCCATGTACGGCGGGGAGCGCAGCGCCGACCCACGGCTGACGACGTTCGTCCTGATCGGCATCAACGCCGTGGTCTGGCTGGCGATCACCATCACCGGCGGGCGGCTCTCCTGGATCGCCGACCTGTTCGCGCTGGCTCCGACCGGGAGCTGCGGGTCGAGGTCGAACCCGAGCCAGTACTACCCGGCCATCAGCTCGTCGACGTTGTGCGAGAGCCTTCCCAACGGTGACGGCTTCTGGAAGGTGGGCTTCTCCGACGGCGCGTGGTGGCAGCTGCTGACGAGCGTGTTCACGCACGTCGAGATCTGGCACCTCGCGATGAACATGTTCGCCCTGTTCATCTTCGGGCCCATTCTGGAGGGGATCATCGGGCGCGCACGCTTTCTCGCCGTCTACCTGATCAGCGGGCTGGCGTCGTCGGTGTTCGTGGTCTACCTGGCCGGCACCGAGTCGAGCACCGTCGGTGCCTCCGGGGCCATCTTCGGCTTGCTGGGCGCGCTGCTCGTCGTGGCCCGCAAGGCGCGGCTGCAGTCGCAGTGGCTCGTGCAGAACCTCGTCCTCGGCGTGGTCGTCACCGTGGTGGGCCTGCGCTACATCTCCTGGCAGGGCCACCTCGGCGGCCTCATCGGCGGAGCGCTGGCGGCGGCGATCATCGCCTACGCGCCGAAGTCCCGGCGCTCGGTCGTCCAGTGGGTCGGGCTGGGCCTCGTGCTGGCCGTCCTCCTCGGACTCGCGCTCGCGCGCGACCTCGCCCTCTCCTGACGCCTGCCCGGCGCGCCTGACGCGGCCCCCGCCCCCTCGTCGTACGACGGAGAGGCGGGGGCCGCTGTCGTTCCTCGTGGGCTCTCAGCGGGGCGCCTGATTTCCCACAGGTGTGCACACAGGTGTGGATAACTACAGGCGTGTAATTCTCCACAGGCGTTGTCCACAGTGGGGATATCGCCGGGCCGGGGCCATGCCCCGAAATCGACTCGAGCGGTGAGAGAGACGCCTCCCCTTCCCCAGGAAGGCGCCTCACTCACCGCTCGAGGCGAGAGTGCCGTGTGGCCCGGGTCACCGGGCCGAGGGAGAACCTACTCCCACTTGGTCGCGAAGCTGAAGCCGACCGCCATGAAGGCGATGCCGACGACGAGGTTCCACTGGCCGAGGTCGTTGAAGATCGGCAGCTTGGACAGGTCGTCGGAGAAGACGTAGAAGGTGCAGATCCACAGCAGGCCGACGAGGAAGCAGCCCAGCATCGCGACCACGACGCCGCGGCCCCGGCCGAGAGGCGTGGACGGGTGGGCGGCGACCATGAGGCCGATCATCAGGAGGCCGAAGCCGATCAGGTAGTTCCAGTCGCCGAGGTCGGCGATGGCCTTGGGGGTGCCCTCGACCGGCGGGAACGCCAGGGGGTTGCCCCGGGGGCCGACGTAGTAGAAGACGAGCCAGCCGATGCCGGCGAGGACGAGCACCAGGGCGATCACAGACCTCGGGGTGAAGAGCGAGGTCTTCTCCGGTGAGGTGATCGTGGGGGACTTCGACACTGCTGCTCCTGTGGCCGGTCTGTCAGGGTCCCGGAGCGCTCGCGGCACCGGTCACGGGCAGTACGGTGCCCGACGGGGGGTTAGCGTAGTCGTCATGCGGTCACCGTCCCACTCGTCCCCCAGGCGTCGTCGTGCCTGGCGTGTGGCGACTCCGGCGATCGTGCTGCTCATCGGAGCGCTCTTCGCGGTCAGCGCGGAGCAGAGCGACGGCTTCGACCTGCGGGGCGGCCGACTCACCGACCTCGCCTCCGTGGTCCGCGCCGAGCGCGACGAGGCGGCCCAGCTCACCGCTCAGGCAGGCTCGCTCAACGCGGAGGTGGAGGCGCTCAGCACGCGGCTCGGCGACCGCTCGGTGAAGCGGGCGCAGGACGAGATCGCGACCCTGGTCGACCCCGCCGGCCTGACCGAGAAGACCGGCTCCGCCGTCAAGGTGACGCTCGACGACGCGTCCGAGGAGGCGCGGCTGGCCTACGAGGGCGACCCGAACGACCTGGTCGTGCACCAGCAGGACATCCAGGCCGTCGCCAACGCCATGTGGAACGCCGGCGCGGTCGCGGTGACCATCCAGGGTCAGCGGCTGATCTCCACCACCGGCATCAAGTGCGAGGGCAACCAGGTCACCCTCCACGGCATCCCCTACTCGCCGCCCTACGTGATCGTCGGCATCGGTGACCCGGCCGCGCTGGAGGCCGAGCTCACCACCGACCCGATCCTGGCGACCTACCGCGACTACACCTACGTGCCCGGAGGCGGCGTCTCGTGGGACATGGCCCGGCTCGACTCGGCGGTCGCGCCGCCGTACGAAGGCCTCCTCGACCTCACCTACGCGACGCCGATCGAGGGGTAGTCGCTGGCCGGCCCTCGGCGAGCTCTGCACCCGAGTCTCCTGCTTTGCCACCCAGATCTCGGCCTCGAAGCAGGAAAGTCACCGGATATCCGGTGACTCCCGCGCCGAGCCGGCGAGGGTCACTGCGGCGTCGGAGGGGGCTCCGTCGGCTCCGTGGGAGGGATGGTCGGTGTCTCGGTGGGTGTCTCGGTGGGTGTCTCGGTCGGCGTCTCCGTGGGCGTCTCGACCGGCTCCTCGTAGGCGGAGACGAAGATCGTCACCGTGCTGCCCTGGTCGGCGGTGCCGCCGGCCGGGATCTGGTCGACCACCGTGCCCTTGGGCTCGGTCGAGGCGGCGTCGGTGCGCACGTCCGGCGTGAAGCCCGCCTCGCGGATGGCGCGCTCGGCCTGGCCCTGCTTCATCCCGCGGACGTCCGGGATCTTCTCGGGTCCGTCGGAGAACACGATCGTCACCGTCGTGCCCTCCTCGACCGACGTGCCGGCGGGCGGGTCGGTGCTGAGGACCTGGAAGCGCGGCTCGTCGGAGTCCTCCTCCTGGAAGCGCACCTTGAGGTCCTGGGCCAGCATCGCCGCCCGCGCCTCCTTGCGCAGCGTGCCGACGACGAAGGGGACCTCGACCTCCGGCTTGCCCAGCGAGAGCACGAAGTCGACCGAGGAGCCGGGGTCGGCGTAGACGTCACGGTTGGGGTCCTGCTCGATGACCGTGTCGGGCGCGACGGTCTCCGAGGTCTCCCGGGTGATCCGGCCGACCCGGAAGCCCGCGTCGGCGATCGCGAGGCGCGCCTCGTCCTCGGTGAGGCCGACGACGTTGGGCACCGCCTTGCGCTCGGGGGCGTCGTCGAAGAGCATCCCGTTGAGCACGTAGGCGCCGCCGGCGAGCAGGGCCACGAGCAAGATCCCGGCGAGCACCCACCAGCCGGCGCGGCTGCGCGAGGGCTCGTCGCCCGGCGGCGGCGACGCGGCGGCCATCGTCGAGGTCGCCTCGCCCGGCGGGACCGGGGGGACGTACTGCGTCTCCGCCGGAGGCGGCACGGCGGGCGCCTGGATCGGGTGGCCGGCGAGGTAGCGCTCGATGTCGGCCTTCATCGCGGCCGCGCTCTGGTAGCGGTCCTCGACCCGCTTGGCCAGCGACTTCATCACGATCGCGTCGATCTCGGGGTCGAGCTGGTCGTCGAGGTCGGACGGAGGGGCGGCCGGCTCGCGCACGTGCTGGTAGGCGACTGCGACGGGGCTGTCGCCCACGAACGGCGGGCGGCCGGTGAGGAGCTCGTAGAGCAGGCACCCGGTCGAGTAGACGTCGGAGCGGGAGTCGACGGTCTCGCCGCGCGCCTGCTCGGGAGAGAGGTACTGCGCGGTGCCGACGACGGCCGCGGTCTGCGTCATCGTGGAGGAGGCGTCGGAGATCGCGCGGGCGATGCCGAAGTCCATCACCTTCACGTCGCCCGACGGCGTCAGCATCACGTTGCCGGGCTTGATGTCGCGGTGGATGATCCCCGCGCGGTGGCTGTAGTCGAGGGCCGACAGGACGCCGGCGGTGATCTCGAGCGCCCGCTCGGGGAGGATCTTGCGTCCCTCGCGCAGGATGTCGCGCAGCGTGCGCCCCTCGACGCACTCCATCACGATGTAGGGCTGGGCGACGCCGGAGCCGTCGGTGGCCATCTCCTCGCCGGTGTCGTACGTCGACACGATCGCGGGGTGGTTGAGCGACGCGGACGACTGCGCCTCGCGGCGGAACCGCGCCTGGAAGGTCGCGTCGCTCGCGAGGTCGGTGCGCAGCCGCTTGACCGCCACCGTGCGCCCGAGGCGCTGGTCCTTGCCCTTGCGGACCTCGGCCATGCCACCTCGGCCCAGGAGCTCGCCGAGCTCGTAGCGGCCGCCGATGAGCGTCGGCTCCGGCTGGGTCATGCGTCCTGGTCCTCTCCCTCGGGGGTGGCCGGGCGGGGCGCCGTCGTGGGCGGCTCGACCGGCGTGGTGCCCTCCGTCGGGGTCTCCGTCGGGGCTTCGGTGGGCGTCTCGGTCGGGGTGTCCGTCGGGGTGTCCGTCGGTGTCTCCGTGGGCGTCTCGGTCGGCGTCTCGGTCGGGGTGTCCGTCGGTGTCTCCGTGGGCGTCTCGGTCGGCGTCCTGGTCGGTGTCTCGGTCGGCTCGTCGGTGGGCGGCTCGGACTCGTCCGCCGGCCCGCGGGTCTCGCTGGGCGACTCGCTGGGGGTGTCGTCGGCCGGCTCGCCGTCCCCGCGGGAGCCGAGCCACACCGCGGCCAGGGCCACGGCTGCGACCAGCGCGACGAGCGCGAGCACCAACGGCACCGGCGAACGTCGCCGCGGCTCGTCGGACGCCGGGTCCGGGGCGGGCGTCGGCGCGGGAGCGGGGACCGGCGCGACCGCCGGCATCACCTGGGTCGTGCTGCCCTGGGGCGCGGCGGCGGGTGCCACGACGGTGGCGGCACCGGCGCCGGCCACCGAGGCGGGGGAGCGCAGTGCCCGGGCGAAGGCGGCGCCGTCGGGGAAGCGCTCCGCGGGCGACTTGGCCATCGCGCGCCGCACGACCGCCGCGAGGTCGGCGGGCACCGTGTCGGGCAGGTCGGGCACGGGGCTGCGCAGGTGGGCGATCGCGGTGGCGACCGGGGTGTCGGCCTCGAACGGCTTGCGACCTGCGAGGCACTCGAAGGCCACGACGGCGAGGGAGTAGACGTCGGAGGCAGCGGTGGCGGCGGAACCCTCAGCCTGCTCGGGCGAGATGTAGGCGGGCGTGCCCATGACCTCGCCGGTCTGCGTCAGCGCCATGCCCTCGGCGGCGCGGGCGATGCCGAAGTCGGTCACCTTGATCCGGCGGTCGGGGGTCACGAGCAGGTTGGCCGGCTTGACGTCGCGGTGCACGATCCCGGCTGCGTGCGCGACGCCGAGGGCGTCCGCTGCCTGGGCGAGCAGGTCCTGGGTCGCGGCCGGGTCGAGCGGGGCGCCCGGTCGCAGCAGGGCCGACAGCGGCTGGCCGTCGACGAGCTCCATGACGAGGTAGGGGCGTGGGGTCGCCGAGCCGTCGTCGGGCGCACCCTGCCCGTAGTCGAAGACCGCGGCGATGCCGGGGTGGTGCAGGGCGGCGGCGTGCCTCGCCTCGGTCTCGAACCGGGTGCGGAAGAGCGCGTCGTCGGCGTACTCCGTCTTGAGCACCTTGACCGCCACGGGCCGGTCCAGGACGGTGTCGCGCGCGGACCACACCTCGCCCATGCCGCCGGTGGCGATGCGGGCCTCCAGGACGTAGCGCTGCGCGTCGTCGACGTGGCCGCCCGGTGTCAGCGCGGTCACTGGTTGATCACCGCCTCCATGACGGCCTTGGCGATCGGGCCGCCGAGGCGTCCGCCGCCGATCTCCGAGCGCGAGGTGTCGCTCGACTGCACCAGCACGGCGACGGCGACCTGGGGGTTGTCGGCCGGGGCGAAGGACACGAACCACGCGTAGGGCGGCCGGTCGGCCGTGGACTGCGCGGTGCCGGTCTTGCCGGCGACCTGCACGCCGGGGATCTGCGCGGGGGTCGCGGTGCCGGAGTCGACGGTCGCGACCATCATCTTCGTGAGCTCGTCGGCGGTGGTGCTCGAGATCGCCTTGCTGATGCTCTGCGGGTCGGTGCGGTCGAGCACCGACAGGTTGGCGGCGCGCACCTCGTCGACGACGTAGGGGCGCATCACGTCGCCGTCGTTGGCGATCGCGGCCGCGACCATCGCCATCTGCAGGGGCGTTGCGGTGACGCTCGACTGCCCGATGCCCGAGAGCGCCGTCTGCGGCGGGTCGAGGTCGCGCGGGTAGAGCGACTCGGCCTGCCCGCCGAGGTCCTCCAGCGAGGTGTCGTTGAAGCCGAAGGCCTCCGCCTGGTCGGCCATCGCGTCGACGCCGAGCTCGTTGGCGAGGGTCATGAAGGTGACGTTGCACGAGACCTGCAGCGCCTGGGTCAGGGTGATCCGCCGACCGCCACAGTTGCCGCCGTCGTAGTTGCCGACCGTCGTCGTCGACTGGGGCAGCTTGAAGCGGTAGCCGCCGGGGACCTGCGAGTCGGCGTCGTAGTTGCCGGACTCGATCGCGGCCGCCGCGGTGACGAGCTTGAACGTCGATCCCGGGGGCAGCGTGGTGCCGATCCCGCGGTTGATGAGCGGGTCGCTGGGGTCGGCGTTCAGCTCCTTGCTGAGGTCGGCGACCGCACCGAAGTCGTGCGAGGCGAGCTTGTTGGGGTCGAAGGTCGGCGTCGAGGCCATCGCCAGCACCCGGCCGGTCGTCGGCTCGAGCGCCACGACGGCTCCCTGCGCGTTGCCCGGCAGGCCCTCGAGGCCGTCCCACGCGGCGTCCTGCGCGGCCGCGTTCGCCGTCAGCTGGACGTTGCCACCCTTCGGGTCGCTGTTGCTGAGCAGGTCGACGAGCCGGGTGACGAACAGCCGCGAGTCGTCCCCGGCGAGCACGGCGTTCTGCGAGCTCTCCACGCCGGTCTGGCCGTACCAGGAGAAGTAGCCGGTGATCGGGGCGTACTTGTAGGGCTGGGAGTACGTGCGCTGGAACTTGTACTTGTCGTCGGACGGCACGCTGCGGGCGATCGCCTCCTTGCCGACGAGGATCGCGCCCCGCTCGCGGGAGAACGTCGCGGTGATGATGCGTCGGTTGCGGGGGTCGTCGGACAGCGAGTCCGCCCGGACGTACATCAGGTAGGTCGCGTTGACGAGCAGCGCCAGGAACAGCACGAGGCAGAAGACCGAGACGACACGGATGGGCTTGTTCATCGCAGCTTCACCACCTGGGTGCTCTCGCTGTCGGCTCCGGAGTCGTCGACGGGGTCGAGACGCGGTGCGGGCCGGCGGGCCTGGTCGGAGACGCGCAGCAGCAGCGCGATGATCACCCAGTTGGCCACGAGCGAGGAGCCGCCGTAGGACAGGAACGGCGTGGTCAGGCCGGTCAGCGGGATCAGTCCGGTGACGCCGCCGATGACGACGAAGACCTGGAGGGCGACGATGGCGCCGAGGCCGACGGCCAGCAGCTTGCCGAACCCGTCGCGCGAGATGAGCGCGATGCGCAGCGCGCGCTCCACGATCAGGCCGTAGCAGAGGATCACCGCCATGATCGCGGCCAGCCCGAGCTCCTCGCCGACGGTGGAGATGATGAAGTCGGAGTAGGCGAACGGCACCCGCTCGGGGAAGCCGTTGCCGAAGCCGCGGCCGATCAGGCCGCCCCAGCCCTGCCCGAACAGCGCCTCGACGAGCTGGTAGCTGCCGGGCGTGTCCTCGTAGTGGTCCATCGGGTGCAGCCAGAAGTTGAAGCGGTTCTGCACGTTGCCGACGAAGGTGTACGCCGCCAGCGCGCCGGCGCCGAACAGGAGGCCGCCGACCACGAGCCAGCCGGGCCGCTCGGTGGCGACGTAGAGCATGGCGAGGAACAGGCCGAAGAACAGCAGCGAGGAGCCCAGGTCGTTCTGCAGGACCAGGATCATCATCGAGACGCCGAACATCGCCAGGATCGGGCCGAGGTCGCGGCCGCGGGGCAGGTCGATGAACACGACGCGGCGCCCGGCGAGCGCGAGGGCGTCGCGGTGCAGGACGAGGTAGCCGGCGAACGCGATCACCAGCAGGACCTTCGCGACCTCACCGGGCTGGAAGCTGAAGCCGGCGACGTTGATCCAGATGCGGGCGCCGTTGATCTCGCGCCCGACCAGGGGCAGGAAGGGCAGGATCAGCAGCACGATGCCGAGCAGCCCCGCGGTGTAGGTGAACCGCTGCAGCACCCGGTGGTCGCGCAGCAGCACCAGCGTGGCGATGAAGAGGATGACGCCGAGCGTCATCCAGGTGAGCTGCTGGCGGGCGAACGTGTGCTGGTCGAGCCCGTTGGCCTCGTAGGTCAGGTCGAGGCGGCGGATCACGGCGAGCCCGAGGCCGTTGAGCGCGGCGACGAGGGGCAGCAGCACCGGGTCGGCGTAGGGCGCGACGATGCGCACGGTGATGTGGGCGGCGACGATCAGCGCGGTGAGCCAGCCGCCGTAGCCGACGAGGTCGGCAGGGACGACGCCCTCCACGCCGAGGCCGACGGCGGCGTAGGCGCCGATGCCGACCATGAGGGCGAGGACGAGCAGGAACAGCTCCGCACCCCGGCGGCGCCGGTGCACGAAGCCCATGAGGGTCCCGGTCTGACTCATCGCAGCCCGCCCGTCACTCGACTTCCTGGCGCGCGGCGTAGTTGTCGGCGGTGAGCCGAGCGTCCTCCAGGTCGTCGGCCTCGATGCCCTCGCGGACCTGCTCGGCGTCGATGTCGCTGAGCCGGGTCAGCTCGACGTCGGTGACCTCGTAGGGATGGGAGAGCGAGAAACCGGGCAGGCTGGCGTCGATGCCGCGGAAGATCGCGACCTTGCCGTCGTCCTCGGCGACGTAGAACTGCTGCTGGCTCCACGACCAGCCGGCGGCGAGCACGACCCAGCCCAGGCCGAGCAGGACGGCGGCGAGCAGCAGCCGGCGCAGCCAGGCGTGGCGCCCGGGGTCGCGGGGCGCGTAGCGCGCGGTCTCGGGGTCGATCGGGTCGGCGACGTAGGCACCCTCGGGCACGTCGTCCGGGACGGGCGGGATCTCGCCGGTGTCACCCGAGCGGTGTCCGCGGAACAGACCGCCGACCGCACCACCGAGCGGCAGGCGCCGCGGCAGGTCGGCCGCCGCGCCGACGAGCAGGGGAGTCAGGTCCTCGGGCGGCGGCTCCTCGGAGACGTCGGCGACGATGCAGGTGACGTTGTCGGTGCTGCCGGCCTCGAGGCTCGCCCGGACGAGCTCCACCGCGGCGAAGTCGGGGGTGCCGGTGCCGAGGATCTCGGCCATCCGGTCGTGGGTGAGCGTGCCGCAGGCACCGTCGCTGCAGACGAAGAGGCGGTCGCCGGGCTCGGCCGGGAACTCGAAGAGGTCGGGTTCCTCGTGGCGGATGCCGTCGAGCGCCTTGAGGATGAGGTTGCGGTGCGGGTGGGTCCGCGACTGCTCCTCGGTGATGCGGCCCTCGTCGATGAGCGACTGGACGAAGGTGTGGTCGTGGGTGAGCTGGCGCAGCTCGCCGCGGCGGTAGAGGTAGGCGCGGCTGTCGCCGATGTGGCCGACGCCGAAGCGGGAGCCGTCGAAGAGCGCGACGGTGGCGGTGGTGGAGGTGCCGTTGAGGGCGGGGTCCTCCTCGACCAGCTCGGCGATTCGGTCGTCGGCGCGGTGCACGGCGCCGGCCACCTGGCCGAGGATGTCGTCGTCCGGCTCCTGGTCGAGCTTGCGCAGCGCCTGCACGGCGGTGCTCGAGGCGAGGTCGCCACGGACCGCGCCGCCGACGCCGTCGCACACCGTGAGCAGCCAGGGACCGGCGTACCCGCTGTCCTGGTTCTCGCGGCGCACGCGGCCGACGTCGGAGATCGCGGAGTAGTGGAGGTACATCACTTCCGCAGCTCCAGGATCGTCTTCCCGACGCGCACCTGGACGCCGAGACCGATCGTGGTGGGCTGGGTGATGCGGACGGGACCGACGTAGGTGCCGTTGGTCGAGCCGAGGTCCTCGACGAACCACTCGTCGCCGCTCGCCGCGACGCGGGCGTGCCGGGTGGAGACGTAGTCGTCGTCGAGCTTGATCGCCGCGTCGCTGCCGCGACCGATCAGCAGGGGAGCGTCGGCGAGCTCCGCGCGGGTGCCGGGGTTCTCGCCCTCGACCACCAGCAGGTGCGTGGGAGCGCCGCGACGTGGCTTCCGGGCGGCCTTCGTGGCGGCCTTGCCCTTGCGGCCGGGCGCGGGTGCGCCGTTGCGCGCCGTCTCCGGGACCCGGGCGCCGAACATGTCGGAGCGGATCACCGAGATCGCGGACAGGACGAAGATCCAGAGGATGGCCAGGAACGCCATCCGGATGAGGAAGAGGGTCAGCTCAGACATTCCAGCCCCCGGCCTCGTCGCGTCCGCCGTCGATGCGGACCGTCATCTCGGTGTGGCCGATGCGGATCGTCGAGCCGTCGCGCAGGCGGGCGCGCGCCACCCGGGAGCCGTCGACGAGGATCCCGTTGGTCGATCCGAGGTCGACCGCCTCGACACCGTCGATGCTGACCTCGAGCTCGAGGTGGCGCCGACTGACGCCGGGGTCGTTGATCCGCAGGTCGGCCTCGGTGCCGCGGCCGACGACGAGGCCCGGCGGGCGCAGCGGGTGACGGGTGCCGTTGACCTCGAGGGTGGCGTGGGAGGACCGGGTGCGGGTGCGCTGGTCGTTGTCGGTGACGCTCGCCTGGGCCTTGGACCGGATCCGGAAGCGGCCGGTGGTGAGGTCGTCCGCGGACTCGAAGGCGATGCTGATGGGCCCGGTGAAGACGTAGCCCTGGGCGTCGGCGTGGTCCTGCAGCTGGTCGACGAGGTCCTGCTCGAGCGCGCGGCCGAGGCCGACGATGCGGTCGAGGTCGGTCGTGGACAGCTCGACGTGGAAGTCGTTGGGCACCAGCCGGCGCTGGCGGCTCAGCACCTGGGCGTTGTTGTCGCACTCGCGCTGGAGCGCCGCGGCGATCTCGACGGGCTGCACGGCGCTGCGGAAGGCCCGCGCGAAGACACCGGAGATCACGGTCTCGAGCCGCTGCTCGAAGCGCTGCAACGGGTTCATCCTCAGGCCTCCTCTCGTCGAACCGTCGTGGTGGGCAGGCATCAACGACCGCCCGACCGGTGCCGCCGAGCGTACCGGCCGGGCGCTGCCGTGCCACGGTGGCGCCCCGGGGTGCGGCCGATTGGGAGCCCCCGTCGGGGGTGGGGTAGCCTGAGCCCGCTTCTCGCGCGAGTGGCGGAATAGGCAGACGCGCACGGTTCAGGTCCGTGTGTCCGAAAGGACGTGGGGGTTCAACTCCCCCCTCGCGCACAGTGACGAAGGCCCCCGACCAGACGGTCGGGGGCCTTCGTGCGTCCCGCCACAACTACTCCGCTGTGGGTGAGGCGCTGTGACTCCTCGACGCCTACTTTCGGGCCACGGAACCGACTCGCGGCAACGTCCGGCGGAGACGACAGGAGAGTCGCTGATGACGACGGAGCATGCAACGGCCGGTGCTGCGAGCCCGACCATCGACCCGGTGAGCGCCGACGCGGCGCAGGTCGCCGCGGCCTTCGGCGTGGATCCCGACCGGGGCCTGTCCGCCGAGGAGGCCCGGTCGCGGCTCGAGTCCATGGGTCCCAACCAGCTCGCCGAGACCGCCAAGGAGTCGGGCTTCCGCGCGTTCCTGCGGCAATACCAGGACTTCATGCAGGTCATCCTGCTGGTGGCGGCGGTCGTCAACCAGGTCGTGACGCAGGAGACCGGGACGACCGTCGTGCTCGCCGGCCTGACGGTGTTCAACGCCGTGATCGGGCTCCGGCAGGAGTCGAAGGCGGAGGAGAGCGTCAAGGCCCTGGCCCAGATGATGAAGACCATCGCGCGCGTACGACGCGACGGCCAGGCCGTGGAGATCGACGCCCAGGAGCTGGTGCCCGGTGACGTGGTGCTCGTCGAGGCCGGCAACCTGATCCCGGCCGACGGCCGGGTCCACCTCGCCGCCACGCTCGAGATCGAGGAGGCCGCGCTCACCGGCGAGAGCCTGCCGGTCGGCAAGTCGGTCGAGCCCGTCCCGGGCCAGGACGTGCCGCTCGGCGACCGGACCTGCATGGCGTACATGAACACGTCCGTGACCCGGGGCCGCGGCGAGATGATCGTGACCGCCACGGGCATGAAGACCGAGATCGGCCACATCGCCAACATGCTCGCCAGCGCGGAGACCAGCAAGACGCCCTTGCAGAAGCAGCTCGACTCGCTGTCCAAGATCATCGCGGCCATCGCCGGTGTGGCGCTGCTCCTGGTCCTCATGCTGGGCCTCGCCCGCGGCGAGTCGTTCGACACCCTCTTCGTCACCGGCGTCGCGCTCGCCGTGGCCGCCATCCCGACCGGGCTCCCAGCCGTGGTGACCGCCCTGCTGTCGATGGGCACCCGGGAGATCGCCGACCGTCACGCGATCGTCAAGCGCCTGCCGGCGGTGGAGACGCTGGGCTCGACGTCCGCCATCTGCTCGGACAAGACCGGCACCCTGACCCTCAACAAGATGACCGCCCGACAGCTGCTCATCCCCGGTCAGAACCGCTACACGGTCTCGGGCGAGGGCTACAGCACGGTCGGCGAGCTCTCGCACGCGGGCGGGCAGAACCACGACCTCGACCCCTACCTCCTGCCGATGGTCCTGTGCGCGGACGCGGTGCTCGACGGCGAGGCCCTCATCGGCGACCCGACCGAGGGTGCCCTGATCGTGCTGGGCGCCAAGGGCGGGCTGGACATCACCGAGACCCGGGCCTCGCTGCCCCGCGTCGCCGAGGTGCCGTTCGACTCCGACTACAAGTTCATGGCGACGTTCCACGAGATGACGGCGGACGACGGTCGCCCCGTCGTCCGGTGCTACGTCAAGGGCGCGCCCGACGTGCTGATCGCCCGGGCGACCACGTTCCGCAGCCCCGACGGGACCCTGGTGCCGATCACCCCGGACAACCAGCACCTGGCGCTCGAGGCCAATGACAAGATCGCCAACGCGGGCGAGCGCGTGATGGTCGTCGCGCAGCGTGACCTCGACCCGCAGGTCCTCCGGGCCGGGGGTGCGCTCATCGACCACGTCCACGACCTCACCCTCCTTGCGATGGTCGGCATCGTGGACCCGCCGCGCGCCGAGGCGAAGGCCGCGATCGCAGAGTGCCGCAGCGCCGGCATCCGCGTCCGGATGATCACCGGCGACCACGCCAGCACCGCTGCCGCGATCGCGACCGAGCTGGGCATCCCCGGCCGGGCGGTGACCGGCAACGAGTTCGCCGCGATGACCGACGAGGAGCTCCTCGGCCAGCTGGACGACATCGGGGTCATCGCCCGGGTGGCGCCCGAGGACAAGGTCCGCCTGGTGACCCTGCTCAAGCGCATGGACAACGTGGTCGCGATGACCGGTGACGGAGTCAACGACGCACCCGCGCTCAAGACCGCGGACATCGGCGTGGCCATGGGCATCACCGGCACCGAGGTCTCCAAGCAGGCCGCCGTGATGATCCTGACCGACGACAACTTCGCGACGATCGTCGGCGCGGTGTCCTACGGCCGGACGTTGTACGACAACCTGCTGAAGTACCTGCGCTTCCAGATGTCGACCCTCGTGGCCTACATCGCGGTCTTCCTGGTCGCCGGTGTCCTCGACATCGCCGACGGCACACCCCTGAACCCGTTGCAGATCCTGTGGCTCAACATGGTCGTGGACATCCCCCTCGCGATCGCGCTCGGGTTCGACCAGCCGGCACGCGGCCTCATGGCCCGCCCGCCACGGCCCGTCGGAGCCCCCGTCCTCTCCCGCAGCAACTGGATCCGGCTCTGCGTGCAGGGAGCCGTGATGACCATCGGGACGCTGGTGGCCTACCAGGTCGGGGAGGCCCAGGACGGAGCCCTCGTCGCGGGGACCATGCTGCTCACGACGCTATCGCTGTTCCACCTCGCCGCGGCGCTGCTGTGCCGCGACCAGGAGAACACCATCTTCGACCGGGACGCCCTGCCGGCCGTGGCACAGCTGCGGCGCTACGGGATCGCCCTCCTGGCGATCATCCTGGTCACCAGCCTCGACTTCCTGCAGCGGCTCTTCAGCACCACCAGCCTGACCTTCGCCCAGTGGTGCATCTGCATCGGGCTCGCCGCCTCCCTCGTCGTGGTCGACGAGCTGATCAAGATCATCGGCCGGCGTCGCCAGCCGGCGTTCGACGTCCTCCCGATCCCACAGGCGACCCCCGCCCGGGCGTGAGGCAACCACCGTCGCGGGGGCGGGTGCCCGTGCGACGCTGGTCCCGTGGCAACGGACGAGGACGACGAGCGGTGGCTCGTGGTCGACGGGCGGCGCTGGCGTCGTACGGACCCGGCCGTCCCGGCCGCCGAGCTGGCGCGCCTGAAGTCCCACCTCGGGCGGGGACGGTCCGGCGTCCGCGCGGCCCGGGACGACGCCGAGCTCGCGGCCACCCGCCACCGCACGCAGCTCGCCAAGGTCGGGCTCGGGGAGCGGGGCACGCCGTGGTGGGAGCAGACCGACGCCGAGCGGCGCGAGCGCTGGGAGTCGGCGCTGGCCGAGCTCGACGCACTCGACGACTGACCCGCCCCGCGCGGTCGGCATACTCGCCCGCGTGACCGACCGAGCGCCCCACCCCACCGCCGCCGGGCTGGCCGAGCCCCTTCGGTCCCGCTGGAGCCCGAGCGTGTACGACGACGCACACCGGTTGAGCAGCGCGGAGGTCGAGACCCTCCTGCGCGCGGCCCAGTGGGCACCGAGCAGGGGCAACACCCAGCCGTGGGCGTTCTTCGTCTGCGTCCGCGGCACGGCGCAGCACGACCACCTCGTCGCGACCCTGAGCCGCGGCAACGCCGGCTGGGTGCCGCGCGCCTCAGTCGTCTTCGTCACCACCGCCCGCGTGCGGGAGGGCGAGGAGCCGGGCGCGGCGACGTACGGCGACCACGCGCTCTACGACGTCGGCCAGGCCGCGGCCCACCTCACCCTGCAGGCCCGGGCCATGGGCCTGCACGCCCACCAGTTCGCGGGCTTCGACCACGACGCGCTCGCCGAGGCGCTCGGCGTCCCGAGCACCCATCGCGTGCTCACGGGCATCGCGGTCGGGGTGCCGGGCGACCCCGCCGACGTGGACGAGCGCACCGCGGCACGCGACCAGCGTGACCGGGCGCGCAGGCCGCTGGAGGAGTGGGTGTTCGGCGAGCGGTTCGGTGAGCCCTTCGTGACAGCGCCGCTGGCAGACTCTGGGTCATGACCTCTCTCTCCGACTTCTCGGCCACCGCGATCGACGGCTCCGAGGCCGACCTCGCGCAGTACGACGGCAAGGTCGTCCTCGTCGTCAACACCGCCTCGCAGTGCGGCTTCACCGGCCAGTACAAGGGCCTGCAGCAGCTCCAGGACACCTACGCCGACCAGGGCCTCGTCGTCCTCGGCTTCCCGTGCGACCAGTTCGGCGGCCAGGAGCCCGGCGACGAGGCCGAGATCTCGGAGTTCTGCGAGCGCAACTTCGGCGTGACGTTCCCGCTGTTCTCCAAGGTCGACGTCAACGGCGACGAGGCGCACCCGCTGTTCGAGTGGCTCAAGGACTCCAAGGGCGGGATGCTCGGCAGCAAGATCAAGTGGAACTTCACCAAGTTCCTCGTCGGGCGCGACGGTCAGGTCATCGACCGCTACGCCCCGCAGACGGAGCCGGAGAAGCTGTCCGACGACATCGAGAAGGCGCTCTGATGCGCGCCGGCGTCCTCGCCGCGGCGGTCGTCGCCGCGGTGGTGGCGTCGGCAACCCCGGTGGCCGCCGCACCGGGTTCGCTGGTCGAGGAAGGCGCCCAGGCGCCTGTCACGAGACCTTTCAGCCGAACGGCCGACGTGGTCGTCGGCACCGGCACGCCCGCCTCGTGCACCTCGCGCGCGGTCGTCCGTGCCGTGGCGAGGGGAGGCGTGATCGGCTTCGACTGCGGTCCCGACCCCGTCACCATCGCGATGAAGCAGACGGCCAAGGTGGTCAACACCTCCGCCCGCGTGGTGCTCGACGGTGGAGGCAAGGTCACGCTGAGCGGCCAGGGCCAGCGCCGCATCCTCTACCTGAACACGTGCGACAAGGCCCAGGTCTGGACGACGGCGCACTGCAACGACCAGGCCGAGCCCCGCCTCGTGCTGAAGCGGATGCGTTTCGTCGACGGCAACAGCACCGGCGACAGCACCGACGGCGGCGGGGGTGGCGCGGTCTTCGTGCGCGGCGGCCGGCTACGGATCGTCGACTCGACCTTCGCCGACAACCGCTGCGACCGCACGGGGCCCGACGTGGGCGGAGCCGCCGTGCGGGTGCTCGACCAGCACCGCGACCGCCCCGTCGTCGTACGCCGCTCCACCTTCACCGGCGGTCGGTGCAGCAACGGTTCGGCGCTGAGCAGCATCGGCGTCTCGTGGCGCATCACCGACTCGACGTTCACGGGCAACCGCGCGATCGGGCGCGGCGCGAACCCGGCGCGACCAGGCACCCCTGGTGGGGGCTCGGGCGGCGCGATCTACCTGGACGGCGACGACATCCACCTGGGCGTCGAGGACTCCACGATCACCGGCAACCGAGCCCGCGAGGGCGGTGGTGCGATCTTCTTCGTCTCCAACGACCGCACCGGCACGCTGCGGATCGACGGCTCACGGCTCACCGACAACCCCAGTGACGGCTTCGAGACGATCCCGGGCATCTTCTTCCTCGGTGCGAGCCGGACGATCACCGACTCAGTGGTGCGGTAGTCGAAGGCGTCCTCGGACGCGCGGTCACCGCCACTCCAGCGAGGCCACGGGCGGCGCACCGGCCGCCTGCCGGAGCAGCGCCGCCGCGGACCGCGCGTGCGCGAGTGAGAGGAGCGGGTGGTCGCGCTCGCGGAGGTAGGTGTCGTACATCGCGCGGTAGTGGGCGGTCTTGCGGTCGACCGTGCCGTCGTGGCCGAGGTGCTCCACCGGCGTGCCGTCGTCGAGGGCCAGCCCGGTCATGGCGGTGTGGTCGAGCAGCAGCTCGCGGCCGCCGCCCCACCGCAGTGAGGTCTGCTTGCTGCTGTCGCCGGTGTGCCAGTTGGCGCTCAGCGCGCCGGAGCCCGAGGCGAAGCCGATCTCGGTGACCGAGCGGGAGCCGTCGGGCGCCGCGCTGTGCGCGCGCACCTCGCACCCGGTCACGAACCGCTCGAGCAGGCCGAGCTGGTTGGGACCGGAGTCGACCCAGGTCGAGACGTAGCTCGCGCGCCGGCTCGGCGGCATCGTGACGTACGGGTCGTTGAACGTCGACACGACGACCTCGGGCTCGCCCCACCCGCGGGCCGCCACGAGCCCGACGCCCCACCCGACCTCGGGGGAGAAGGCGAAGTGGTTGACCACCCGGACCCGTGCGGCGGCGTCGCTCCGTGCCGCGAGGGCGTCGAGCGCCACCGGGTCCTCGGTCAGCGGCTTCTCCGACAGCACGTCCGCGCCGGTGTGGTCGAGCAGCTGCTCCGCCAGGTCGAGGTGGGTGCTGGTCGGGGTGGCCAGCACGAACAGGTCCGGCTCCTGGACGCGACCGGCCCGCAGGTCGGCCAGCACGGCGTCCAGCCCGTCGTACGCCGTCACGCCGGACGCCTCGCGGGCAGGGGGCGAGGGGTCGGCGGCGAGGACGACGCTCACGTCCGTGCGGGCCGCGAGCGTGCGGAGGTGCACCTGCCCGATGACCCCGAGGCCCAGCAGTCCGACGGTGAGCGGGCTGGAGTCGGCGGCTGGCACGGGCTCATGGTGGTGAACCACGCACCCACCCCGCAACCGGCTTGGTCCAGGGGTGGTGCGGGGTCAGGCCGCGGTGGTCAGGAGGTCGGTGCCCGCCGGGTCGTCCTGCGGGGCCTCGGGCGCGCTCGCGCCGAGGACCCGGCGGGCGACGACCGCGGTCGCCAGCAGGGCGATCCCGCCGACGACGCCCACCAGGTTGTAGGCGTCGGTGAACGCGGTCTGCGCGGCGCCGAGGACCTGGGAGGCGAGGTCCGGCACCGTGGCCGCCGCGGCCGGGGCCGAGGCGATGCCCTCGCGCACCGCCTCGCTGCTCCCGCTGGGGAGGCCGCCGGGCAGCAGGCCGGGCAGCTCGAGGCGGTAGAGCGCGGCGAGCAGCGAGCCGAGCGTCGCGACGCCGAGGGCGATGCCGAGCTCCCCGCACATCTCCATGAGCGAGCCTGCGGAGCCGGCTCGCTCGGGCGGGGTCGATCCCATGACCAGGTTGACGACGAGGGACATCGGGACGCTCACCCCGGCCGCGGCGACCACCATCGCGACCAGGTGCAGGACCAGGTCGTCGCGGTCGAGCAGGCCGAGCAGGAGCAGTCCCGCACCGGCGACGGCCAGGCCGCCGGCCACGAGGGCGACGGTGTCGAAGCGCTGGTCGAGGTGGGGCGCCAGCAGCGTCCCGCCCAGCATGACCAGGCTCTGGGGGACCATCCAGGCGCCAACGGTGGTCGGCGACAGCCCCAGCACGCCCTGGAGGTAGAGCGCGGCGGTGAACGAGACGCCGGCCATCACGACGCCGGTGACGAGGAAGGTGGCCAGGCCGACGGTGAACCGGCGGTCGGCGAACAGCCGGAGGTCGACCAGCGGGTCGGCCAGCCGGCGCTGCCGGCGTACGAACACGGTTCCCGCCGCGGCGGCGACCACGAGCCCGACCAGCGCCGGGACGAGGTGCTCGCCGCGGGCGACCTCCTTGAGGCCGTAGACACCGGGGAGCAGCGTCACCATCGAGAGCACGACGGACGGGCCGTCGGGCAGCGCGTGGCTGCCCTCGACCGGCCGGACGTCGGGGAGCAGGCGCGGGACCAGGACGACCAGAAGCACCATGACGGGCACGCCCATGAGGAAGGCCGCCCCCCACCAGAAGCGCTCGAGCAGCGCGCCGCCGAGCACCGGCCCCACGGTCATGCCGCCCATGAAGCAGGCCAGCCAGATGCTGATCGCCCGCGCCATCTGGGCGGGGTCGCGGAACATGTGGCGGATCATCGCCATCGTGCACGGCATGATCGTCGCCCCGGCGACGCCGAGCAGCGCCCGGGAGACGATCAGCATCTCCGCGCTCTGCGAGAACGCCGCCAGCACCGACACGACGCCGAAGGCCGCCCCGCCGGCGAGGAGGAGCCGACGGGGGCCGAGCCGGTCGGCCAGCCCGCCCATGGTGATCAGCAGACCGGCCAGCATGAACGAGTAGATGTCGAGGATCCACAGCTGCGCGGTGGCGCCGGCGTGCAGGTCGCGGCTCAGCGAGGGCAGTGCGACGTACAGCACGCTCACGTCGATCGAGATGAGCAGCGTCGGGAGGGTGAGCACGGCCAGCCCCATCCAGTCGCGGCGGGTGGCGGTCTGGGGTGCGGCGGTGGATGCGGCGGTGGATGTCGAGGTGGGGTCGGACGCGGTGGTCATCGGTGGTCCTTCGGTCGTGGGTGGAGGACGTCTCACCCACTCCACGAACGGGGACCCCCGGATTCGACATCCGGGCCGGAGAAAACTCTCGGGTACGACTAACCGAGCGCAGGCGCGTCGGGCCCGACGCGCTCGGCCAGCCACTGGGCGACCTGCTCCTCGGAGGGCGCGAGGCCGTCGCTGATCACGTGGGGTGCGACGCGGGAGAAGTAGTCGGTGACGAGGTCGTCCGACTCGCGCACGAGCATCCCGGCGGCCTCCCCGCCGACGATCCACGAGCCGAGCACCACGCGGTTGCCCTCGAAGCTCGGCAGCTCGGTGTAGGCCTGGTAGACCCAGCCCTCGGCGCCGTACCCGCCGGGCATCACGACGTCGTCGAGCCCGTCGTCGAGGTGGATGCGGATGTTGTCGCCCTCGCGGCCGTGCAGGGGCTTGGCGACCCAGCGCTCGAGGTCGCGCGGCTCGTCGAAGTACGCCGGCAGCAGCAGCCGGTGGCGCGGGAAGAGCTCCCACAGCACGGGCAGCAGCGCCTTGGTGCTGAGCAGCAGCTTCCACGCCGGCTCGACCCACCGCGTCGGCCGCGACTCCTGCTGCTCGACGACGTGGCGCCCGAACGGCTCGGCCAGCATCTCCTCCCAGGCGTAGAGCTTGAAGGCGTTGCGCAGCGGCTCGTCGTGGACGTCGCGGTAGTCGCGGGTGTCGGGGTTCCAGCCCACCTCGGCCATCGGGTGCGCCATCGTGATCCAGCCGGCCTGAACGGCGGTGTCCATCAGGTAGTGGACGGTCATCTCCATCTCGCCGCCGTCGTAGGAGTCCTCCTCGCCGAGGTCGTAGAGGAAGTGCATCCGGTCGCCGTCGAAGTGCCCGGACCGCCGCAGCGTGCGCCACCCTGCGACCAGCCGGTCGTGGACGGAGTTCCACTGGTCCATCTCCGGCATCACGTCCTCCATCCAGTTCCACTGGACGATCCCGGTCTCCACGAGGCCGGTGGGGGTGTCGCCGTTGATCTCGAGCATCTTGATCGACCCGTCGGCTCCGTACGCCAGGTCGAAGCGGGCGTAGAGCGCCGGGTCGCCGGCCTCGATCGAGCGTCGTACGACGCCGAGCGACCCGGGCGGCAGGCCGAGCCGCTCGTCGGTCATCGTGGTCGCCATGTGGGTGACCGCCTGCAGGCACATCGCCCACAGCTCCTCGGTGGCCGCCTCGAGCGCCTCCACCTCCTCCATGGTCACCTCGTACCAGGCGTCCTCGTTCCAGTACGGCAGCTCGGAGCCGTCGGGCATCTTCGTCGTCGGGAAGACCAGTCCCTGCTCGACGACGGTGTCGCGCCAGCCCTCACGCGCCCGCGACCGGTGCCGCCACATTGCCGGCCCGCCCGCTCAGGCGATGCTGGCGCACACGATGGCGCCGACCGAGAGGGCGACCGCCGCGGCGACCTGGGCGAGCGGGCGCACGGGCCCGGGCGCGGTGACGATCTGCCGCAGGTCGCCCGGGGTGATCGCCTCGACCGCGAAGAACATGAGGGTGTTGAGGACGATGCCGACCGCGCCGAAGGCGACGGTCCACGCCAGCGCGGTGCCGAGCGACGTCTCGCCGTTGGTCCAGATGGCCGTGAAGAGCACCGCCGCGTTGGAGACCAGCCACGCCGAGGTGACCAGGCCGGCGCCCTTGGAGTGGGCGTGCACCGACTCGTTGCCGTTCTCGTCGACGCCGCGGAGGTGGGTGCCGAGGTGGCCGGGCGTGGCGAGGTCGAGCACGTAGTAGGCCACCACGAGCATCGCGCCGCCGACGAGGGCGTACGCGACGGCGTGGAGGAGGGCGTCGATCAGGTCGGTCACGTGGAGTCTCCTGGGAGCGGTGTGGTCGAGGTGGGTGACGACGGGAGTGGCCGGGCTCAGCCGAAGCCGCGCGAGCTGCCGCCGAAGCCGCCCTTGGTGGTCGCGGACTTCACGGTCGAGCCGCCGGTGGTGGGCAGGCCGCCGCGCTGCACCGTGCCGTTGAGGGTGCGGCCGCTGTAGGTCCCGCCGGTGGCGGTCTGGCCGACGGCCGGCACGACCGACCGCGCGGCGAGGTAGTACCAGAAGAACCCGGCACCGGTGCCGTTGTAGTCGGAGTCGTCGTCGCACTGGTCGTCGTCGACGCGCTCCTGGGTGTCCGGGTCGACGCACACGGCGGCGTAGTCGGCGCTCGAGGCGCACCCGGTCAGGCTGCTGGCCATCAGCGCGGTGATGCCCAGCGAGATGCTGGTCGAGCGCATGCGGCGACGCGCGGGCGTGGTCATCGGGTCCTCCGGGAGGGTCCTGTGGGTCTCGTCGAGGTTCGCGGGCGGCTACGACGCGACGAGGTCGGCGTACTCGGGGTGCTTGTGGATGTACGACCTCACGTAGGGGCAGTCGGGCCTGACCTTCAGCCCGCGCGCGCGGGCGTCGTCGAGCGCCGAGCGGGCCAGCGTCGAGGCGTGGCCCTGGCCGCTGAAGGCCTCCGGCACCTCGGTGTGGATCAGGCGGATCACGTCACCGTTGAGCCGGTAGACGATGGTGCCGACGAGCTGGTCGCCGGACCGCAGCTCGTAGCGGTGCTGCTCGGAGGCGTCGATGAACTCTGTGTCCACAACCTGAGCCTAGTCGGAGGTGACTTGCCCGTAACCCCGCGCGGGGGAGAGGGTTCGGGTCATGGCAGCAACCGCATCGTCGTACTCGATCACCATGCGGTTGTACACCGCGGCCGACCACAGCGTCGTCGGCGCCGTCGCGACCACCATCGCGAAGAACGGGGGCGTCGTCACCGCGATCGACGTCGCCGAGTCGCGCCACGACCGGCTGACCGTCGACGTGACCTGCTCGGCCGCCGACGCGACCCACTCGCAGGAGCTCGTCGCTGCGGTGTCGGACGTCGAGGGCGTGCGCGTCCACAAGGTCAGCGACCGCACCTTCCTGCTCCACCTCGGCGGCAAGATCGGCGTGCAGTCCAAGGTGCCGCTGCGCACCCGCGACGACCTCTCGATGGCCTACACGCCCGGCGTCGGCCGCGTGTCGATGGCGATCCACGACAACCCCGAGGACGTCCGCAAGCTCACCATCAAGGGCAACTCGGTCGCCGTCGTCACCGACGGCTCGGCCGTCCTCGGTCTCGGCAACATCGGCCCGGGTGCGGCGATGCCGGTGATGGAGGGCAAGGCCGCGCTGTTCAAGCGCTTCGCCGACATCGACGCCTGGCCGATCTGCCTGGCGACCCAGGACACCGACGAGATCGTCAAGGCCGTCGAGATGATCGCGCCCGGCTTCGGCGGCATCAACCTCGAGGACATCGCCGCCCCGCGCTGCTTCGAGATCGAGGCGCGGTTGCGCGAGTCGCTCGACATCCCGGTCTTCCACGACGACCAGCACGGCACCGCGATCGTCGTGCTCGCCGCGCTCACCAACGCCCTGCGCTGCGTGGAGAAGCAGCTCGCCGACGTGCGGATCGTGGTCTCCGGCGCCGGTGCCGCCGGCACCGCGATCGTCACGCTGCTCCTCGCCGCCGGCGCGAAGGACGTCGTGGTCGTGGACCGCGAGGGCGCCCTCGCGGCGGGTGACGAGTCGCTGTCCGCCGCCCACGCCGAGCTCGCCGCCGCCACCAACCCGCGTCGCGCCACCGGCTCGCTGCGCGAGGTGCTCGTCGACGCCGACGTCTTCGTCGGCGTCTCCGCCCCGGGAATCCTCGACCCGGAGTGGATCCCGACGATGGCGCCCAAGCCGGTCGTCTTCGCGCTCGCCAACCCCGACCCGGAGGTCGACCCGGCCGAGGCCGACAAGTACGCCGCCGTGGTGGCCTCGGGCCGCTCCGACTACCCCAACCAGATCAACAACGTGCTGGCCTTCCCCGGCGTCTTCCGCGGCCTCCTCGACGCCGGCGCCTCCGAGGTGACCGCCGACATGCTGCTCCGGGCGGCCCAGGCGATCGCCGACACGGTGAGCGCCGAGGAGCTGCACGCGGCCTTCATCATCCCCAGCGTGTTCCACCCGGACGTCACCAAGCGGGTGGCCTCGGCGATCAGCGGCCGCGAGGGCTGACACGACGCCGTACTTGTAGGGGTGTTCTTGCACTTGGAGGCCTTTGCAAAGGCCTCCAAGTGACGGTTTCCCCGCTCGAGCGGGGAAACCGACGACCGACAGGAGGAGACGACGGCGGACCCCGCTACCCCGCCGACACCCTCCGCGGCCACCAGAACTTCTCGCCGAGTGTGAGGGCGAGGGCCGGGACAAGGACGGTGCGGACGACGAGGGTGTCGAGCAGCACCCCGACGAAGATGATCGCGCCGAGCTGGGCGAGCACGACGAGCGGCAGCACGCCGAGCACCGCGAACACCGCGGCGAGCAGGATGCCGGCGCTGGTGATCACGCCGCCGGTGGCCGTGAGCGCCCGGAGCATGCCGGTGCGGGTGCCGTGGTCGCGGGCCTCCTCACGGGCCCGGGTGACGAGGAAGATGTTGTAGTCGACGCCGAGCGCGACGAGGAACAGGAACGCGAGCAGCGGCACCCCGGTGTCCATCGCCTCGAAGCCGAACACCGTCTGGAAGAGCCACCACGATGCGCCCATGCTGGCGGCGTACGTCGCCACGACGGTGGCCACGAGCAGCAGCGGCGCGACGATCGAGCGCAGCAGCAGGAGCAGCGCGCCGAGCACGAGCAGCAGGATGAGCGGCAGGATCAGCTGCCGGTCGCTGGCGGCGTACTCCTCCGCGTCGAGGGCCTCGGCGTCACCGCCACCGACGTGGGTGTCGTCGAAGTCGGCGACCGCCGCCCGGACGTCGAGCACCACCTGCTGCGCCCCGTCGCTGCCCGGGGCCGCGTCGGGGACAGCGTCGATGCGCGCGATGCCGTCACCGGTGCTGGTGATGCGCGCCGAGTCGACGCCGTCCACCTCCTCCACCGCGCCGAGGACCGCCTGCGGGTCGTCCTCGGTGAGGACCTGGACGGGGTCGCTGGTGCCTGCCGGGAACGACTCGCCCAGCCGCTCGGCGGCCGAGATTGCCTCGGGCTGCTGCAGGAACTGGTCGGCCGGGTCGAGGCCCGTCTGGATGGACAGGGTGCCGATGGACAGGATCGCCAGCCCGGCGATCGTCCCCGCGACGAAGGTGCGCGGACGACGGGAGACGGTGTCGCCGACCCGGCGCCACACGCCGCGGGAGTCCACGAGGACGGCGTCGCCGACGTGGGGGACGCGCGGCCAGAACACCCACCGGCCGAACAGCACCAGCGCAGCCGGCAGCACGACCAGGGCGAACGTCGCCGCGATCACCACGCCGACGGCACATGCCAGGCCGAGCCCGCGGGTGGTCGGGATGGCCGAGAGCAGCAGGGTGAGCAGGCCGAGCACGACCGTCGTGGAGCTCGAGAGCACAGCCTCGAACGTCCGGCTGAGGGCGTGCGCCATCGCCTCGTGGCGAGACTCGGTGGTCTTGAGCTCGTCGCGGTAGCGCGAGATCAGCAACAGGGCGTAGTCGGTGCCGGCGCCGAAGACGAGCACGCTCAGGATGCCGACGGTCGACTCGTCCCATGCGACGCCGGCCACCTCGAGCACGTTGGTCGACACGATGGCGGCGAGCCGGTCGGCGATGCCGACGACCGTCAGGGGGACCAGCCAGAGAACGGGGCTGCGGTAGGTGATGATCAGCAGGATCGCCACGACCGCGGCGGTCGCGGCGAGGAGCCGGATGTCGGCGCCGTCGAAGACCTGACCGATGTCGGCCTGGATGCCCGCCGGACCGGTCACCTGGACCTCGACGCCGTCGGGAGCGTCGGCGCGCAGCTGGGTCCGGAGCTCCTCGACCTTGTCGATGTTGTCGGTGGCGGAGGAGGAGACGACCGGTACGGCGACGAACGCGGCGGTCCCGTCCTCGGAGACCACCACCGGGGACTGCTGCCCCTCGCCACCACCGGGTGGTCCCCCCTGCGAGCCGCCCTCGGACCCGCTGGGCGGTCCTGCCTGCTCACTGGACGCGCCGCCTGCCTGCGCGCCGGCCTCGGACAGCAGGGCGGTCCCCTGCTCGGTCAGCTCGTCCTGCGTCGCCTGGTCGAGCTCCCCCGACTCGGCGGTCCAGAGCACGATCGCGACCTGTCCCTCGTCGTCGGGCAGCTGCTCCTCGAGCTCGACCGCGAGGGTGCTGTCGGCCCCGGCCGGCAGCGTGTCGAGGGCTGAGGCCTCACGATCGCCCTCCGGCACGAACGCGATCACGGACAACGCCAGGAGGATCGGGACGAGGGCGAAGAACCAGACCAGTCGGCGCCCGGTGATGGCGCGAGCCGGCGCGGGGGTGGGGTGGGAAGGCACGTCGTCTCCTCGAGGAGATAGTTAGCGAGCATAATTGCTAAGTAAGTTACTTATCAAGTTAGCGGTAGTATCGTGGTGAGGCAAGGCGAGGCAGTACGACGACCGGAGGAGGAGCGCCGTGACCGACGACCAGCACGCTGATGCGCCCCCGGCGTGGGTCGGTCAGGGCAACGGCCGGGACCGGGACCAGGCCCAGCCGCCGACCCTCCTCGCGCTGCGGGACCTCGTGTCGGCCGGCAGCCGGGTCAACCACGTGGTGTCGCGCCGCGCGGGTCTCAGCGAGTCGGAGCTGGTCACCCTCGAGCACCTCAGCCGGGAGCAGATCGGTCCGGCGGAGGTCGCGCGACGGCTCGAGGTGTCGACGGCCGCAGCGACGGGCATCGTCGACCGCCTGGTCGCACGCGGTCACGTGGAGCGCCGCCCCCACGAGCTCGACCGCCGGCGCACCGACCTGCACATCACCGCCTCCGGGCGCGCCGAGATCATCGGCCACCTGATGCCGATGTTCGCCGCCCTCGACCGGCACGACGCGACGTTCTCCGAGGAGGAGAAGGCCGTCGTGCAGCGCTACCTCCGCGGTGCCACCGAGGCGTTCGAGCGGGTGCTGGGGGGCTGAGGCCCGCCTCGAGCGGTGAGTAGGACGGGTTTTTCGGGCGTCAGAAGATGCGTCACTCACCGCTCGGGGCGCGCGTCGTCGTACGCCGCGCCCGTGGGAGGTGCGCCACCCACATCCGGCGCTCCGTGAATGTGGCTGGGACACCGCCCGGCGGCGGTCAGCAGCCCGGGTTCAGTCCTCGATGCCGGCCATGCGGTGGGCGACGAGCGCGGCGCCGACGATGCCGGCGCGGTTCTGCAGCATCGCGGGGACCATCTCGGTCTCGGCCTGGATCAGGTGGCCGAACTTGTCCCACGACTTGCTGACCCCGCCGCCGATGACGAACAGGTCGGGGGAGAAGAGCCGCTCGAGGTGGCGGAAGTAGGCCGTCAGCCGCTCCGACCACGCCTCCCAGGTCAGCCCCTCGCGCTCCCGCGCGCTCGTGGCCGTGGTCGCCTCCGCGACGGCGCCGTCGAGCTCGAGGTGGCCCATCTCGGAGTTGGGGACGAGCTGGCCGTCCCAGATCATCGCCGAGCCGATGCCGGTGCCGAGCGTGATGACCATGACCAGGCCGCCGCGGCCCTTCGCGGCGCCGTACTCCGCCTCCGCGAGCCCCGCGGCGTCGGCGTCGTTGACCACGTGCACCTCACGCCCGAGGGCGGCAGTGAAGATGGCGTCGGCGTCCTCTCCGATCCATGACTTGTCGATGTTGGCCGCCGAGTGCACGACCCCGTGGCGCACGATGCCGGGCACCGTCACGCCGACCGGCAGCGTCGAGGCCGGGAAGCTGTCGATGATCGTGCCGAAGACCTCGGCGACCGCCTGCGGGGTCGCGGGCCGCGGGGTGTCGATCCGGATCCGGTCGTGCGCGAAGTCGCCGACCTCGAGGTCGACGGGGGCGCCCTTGATGCCGGTGCCGCCGAAGTCGATGCCGAAGGGGTGTTCCATGGCGCCCAACCTATCGCCAGCCGCTCACCGGTGTGACGGGGGCAACACCCGGCGAGACGCGACTTGACAGTTGCGAGGGGGTTGTCAACCGCCTTTACAGATCATATGGTCGTGTAAACCCACGCCAGGAGGTCAGGCAGATGGCCGGATACCCCACCCGACTCGCCCCCAGCGGAACCGTGCCCGAGGGCACCACCGCACTCTGGACCGACGGCAAGCGCCACCTCTGGCTCATCGGGCTCGTCGTGCCGAGCCTGGCGTTCGTCGCCTTCGGCGGCTACGTCGCCACCGGGTGGAGCGTGTGGTTCTGGGTGGGACCCATCGTCATCCTGGGGATCGTGCCCGCGATCGACCTGGTCGCCGGGCTGGACCGTTCGAACCCCCCGGACGACGTGATCGAGGCCCTCGAGCAGGACCGCTACTACCGGTGGATCACCTACCTCTTCCTGCCCATCCAGTACGCCGGCTTCCTCGGCGCGATGGCGATCGTCGGCGGCTGGGACGTCTTCGGCGTGCTGGCCGACAGGCCCCTGTCCACGATCGACGAGGTGGGCCTGGCGATCTCGATCGGCTGCATCGGCGGCATCGGGATCAACACCGCCCACGAGCTGGGCCACAAGAAGGAGGCCAACGAGCGCTGGCTGTCCAAGATCGCGCTCGCCCAGGTCTGCTACGGCCACTTCTACATCGAGCACAACCGCGGCCACCACGTCCGGGTCGCGACCCCCGAGGACCCGGCGAGCGCGCGGCTCGGCGAGAGCTTCTACGCGTTCTGGCCGCGCACGGTCGGCGGGTCGCTGAGGTCCGCGTGGCGACTGGAGAAGCGACGCCTCGCCCGGCGCAAGCAGTCGCCGTGGCGCCTCGACAACGACGTGCTCAATGCGTGGCTGATGACGCTGGTCCTCTGGGCGGGCGTGCTCGTCGCCTTCGGCCCCGAGGTGCTGCCGTTCCTGCTCGTCCAGGCGGTCGTGGGCTTCTCGCTGCTCGAGGTCGTCAACTACATGGAGCACTACGGGATGCTGCGCCAGAAGGTCGGCGAGGGTGATCGCCAGCGCTACGAGCGGGTCCTGCCCAGCCACAGCTGGAACTCCAACAACATCGCGACCAACGTGCTGCTCTACCACCTGCAGCGCCACAGCGACCACCACGCCAACCCGACCCGGCGCTACCAGACCCTGCGCGACTTCGAGGAGAGCCCGGTGCTGCCGACGGGCTACGCCGGCATGATCGTGCTCGCCATCGTGCCGCCGGTCTGGCGGCGGGTGATGGACCAGCGCGTCGTCGACCACTTCGGCGGCGACGTGGCGCTGGCGAACATCAGCCCCCGCAAGCGGGAGAAGTACGTCGAGCGCTACGCCGAGCGCACCAGCCGACGCGGCGCTCCGGCCTCTCCTCCGCTTCGCTCCTCCGAGGCAGAAGCGCCGAGTCAGCGTGCGCCGGAGGTGCTGGCCGCACGGTGTCCCGGGTGCGAGTACGTCTACGAGGTCGCGGCGGGTGACGAGCACGAAGGCTTCGCGGCGGGCACGGCCTGGGCGGACGTCCCCGACGACTGGTGCTGCCCCGACTGCGGGGTGCGCGAGAAGGTCGACTTCGTCCCCGTCGAGCCCGCGGCCCGCTGACGTCGCCGCCGGGCGGCAGCCTCAGCCCACGACCTCGCGCCGGTCGTCGGGGAGGCGCCTGCTGAGCCCGAGCCGGTCGAGCCGGTCGAGCAGCGGCAGGACCACCCGGCGCGACGTGCCGAGCTCCTGCCGGGCCGCGCTCGTGGTGAAGGGCTGGGGGAGCCGCGCCAGGCGTGCGGCCGCGTCCTCCGCCGCCCCCGGCAGCAGGGCGAGCCCGGGCGCCACGCGCCAGAGCAGGCCGGCTCGCTCGGCTGCCCCGAGCGCGCGGTCGTCGAGGCCGAGCTCCCGCAGCCGGTCGGCCGTCGGGGCGGCGAACGGCGCGGCCTCCAGCTCACGACGTACGACGTCGACGGCGGCCAGCACCGCCGGCGGCAGCCCGGACCCCGGCGCACGCACCCGCCCGCCGACGACCTGCAGCGGTGGGCGGACCAGGGGTGGGACGAGGTCGGGGCTCGGGAGCCGCAGCCGGTCCGCGAGGACGGTGAGCGGCACGTCGGGGTCGAGGGGGTGGGTGCGGGCGTGCTCCTCGACCAGGGGCGCCAACCGCTCGACGAGCGCGCTGGCGAGCCCGCGGCTGACCAGCCAGGGACCTGCCTCGAGGTGGTCGCCGGGCGTGACGGGGACGCCGATGCGGCGCAGCCGGTCGCGGTGCGCGAGACCGCGACGGGCGAGCTCGTCGGCCAGGCGCGATGTCCCGTCGGCACCGGCGAGCTGGTCGGCACGTCGCTGCGCCGCACCCCGGCGACGCAGCCGCGGCGGGTCGGGGTCGAGGACGTCGACGCGCCAGAGCCGCCGGTCGCCGGGATCGCGCAGCAGCATCCGGTCGCCCACCCGCAGCGGTAGCGCGCGCTCGAGCGTGAGCCGGGCGATGCCGTCGCGCGGGTCGCCGAGCGGACGGTGGCGCACAGAGACATCGGCCGCGCCCACGTGCAGCTGCGGCGCGAGCGGTGGTCCCGCGTCACCAGCAGCGCCACCCGGCCGGAGGCGTACGTCGACCACCTCGGTGTGGTGCCACGCGTCGGGCGTGGTGAGGACCGTCTCGCGCCGGATCGCGTCGACGTCGCCGGTGAGGTTGAGGGCGACGCGGGCGGTGCCTCTGACCGTGTCGGCGTCCTGGCCGAGCGCCTGGAGCCCCCGGACGCGCACCAGCCGATCACCGTCGGCGAGGGAGTCGCCGACCCGGACGGTGCCGGCGGGCAGGGTGGCGGTGACCACCGTGCCCGCCCCGCGCACCGTGAAGCGCCGGTCCACCCAGAGGCGCACGTCGGCGTCCGGGTCGGGGGGCGTGAGCGCGGCGAGCATCCCGGCGAGGGCGGCGCGGAGGTCGTCGAGACCGGCCCCCGTGCGGCCGCTGACGGCCACGACAGGTGCACCGGCCAGGCTGGTGCGGGCCACCTCGGCCGCCGCCCGCGCCGCCGCCGGCGCGGGGTCGGCGAGGTCGCTGCGGGTGACCGCGACGACCCCGTGGGCCACGCCGAGGGCGTCGAGCGCGGCGAGGTGCTCGGCCGCCTGCGGCATCCACGGGTCGTCGGCCGCGACGACCAGCAGCGCGGCCGGCACCGGTCCGATGCCGGCGAGCATCGTGGTGAGGAACCGCTCGTGGCCCGGGACGTCGACGAACGCCACCTCGCCCAGGCCGGGCCACGACGTCCAGGCGTAGCCGAGCTCGATCGTCAGCCCGCGCCGCCGCTCCTCCTCGAGCCGGTCGGGGTCGGTGCCGGTGAGGGCACGCACCAGGGTGGACTTGCCGTGGTCGACGTGACCCGCGGTCGCGACGACGTGCATCAGGCCCGGCCCGCCCCCGCGGCGCGACGTACGGCGTCGACCAGCACGTCGTCCTCGGCGGGGTCGACCGCCAGCAGGTCGAGCAGCAACCGGCCGCGCGCGGTGCGACCGAGCACCGGCGGCTCGCCGGTCCGCAGCGGTGCGGCGAGCTGCTCGGGCAGCGAGACGGCGACACTGGCCAGCTCCACGCCGGGTGCGCCGCCGCCGCCCACCGCGCCGGCCGAGTCGACGACCTCGGCCCCGAGGGCCGCGACGAGGTCGTCGGGCCAGGCCGCGACGACGGCACGCGCCCGCGCTCGGAGGTCGTCGACCGACCGGTCGAGCGCCGCACGGACCGGGGGCACGGGTCCGACGAGGGACGCCTCGAGCGCAGCGAGGGTGAGCTTGTCGACGCGCAGGGCGCGGGCGAAGGGGTCGCGTCGCAGCCGCTCGACCAGCCCGGCCTCGCCGAGCAGCAGTCCGGCCTGCGGCCCTCCGAGGAGCTTGTCGCCGGAGGCGGTGACGAGGTCGGCTCCCTCACGGAGGGCGCGCGCCGCGTCGGGCTCGTCGGGCAGGCGGGAGTGCTGGGCGAGCAGGCCGGAGCCGATGTCGACCACCAGCGGGACCCGGCGTCCGGCGTGCTCGAGGCCCGCGAGGTCGCGGGCCGGCACCGAGGAGGTGAAGCCGGTGACGGCGAAGTTGGAGGGATGCACCTTGAGCACGAAGGCCGTCGAGTCGTCGACCGCCGAGGCGTAGTCGTCGCGGCGGACCCGGTTGGTCGTGCCGACCTCGCGCAGCCGGGCGCCGACGGACTCCATCAGCTCGGGGATGCGGAAGCCGTCACCGATCTCGACGAGCTCCCCGCGGGCGATCACCACCGTGTCGCGCCCGTCGGTGCCGCGCGCGAGCACCCGCGTGACGAGGGCGAGCGCGGCCGCACCGTTGTTGACGACGTGGACCCCGCCGGCGTCGGGCACGGCTGCGGCCAGGGCCTCCAGCGCGCCGCGGCCCCGTCGTCCGCGCTGCCCGGTCCCCAGGTCCAGCTCGACGTCGGTGGCCCCGGCAGCCGTGCGCACCGCCTCCACCGCGGCGCCGGACAGGGGCGCGCGGCCCAGGTTGGTGTGGACGACCACCCCGGTCGCGTTGACCACCCGGCGCAGCGTGGTGGCCGACGCGGGCAGGGCGGCGACCGCGGCGTCGGCGACCGAGGCCGGGTCGAGCTCGCCGGAGCGGCACCGCTCCAGCGCCCCCGCCACCGCCTGCTTGACGAGCACCGGGCCCAACCGGGTGGCGGCCGCCCGGAGGCGCTCGTCGGCGAGCACGTGGTCGGTGCGGGGCGTGGCCCGGCGCGGATCTGGCACCCGCCCTCCTCGTCCGACGCCCCGACTCACGACTGCCCCACGACTGCCTCACGACTGCCCCACGACTGCCCACGACTGGCGGAGGCGGACGGGAATCGAACCCGCCCGACCCAGCTGCTGGGTCGCAACGGTTTTGAGGACCGCGTCCGTCACCAGACGAGAACCGCCTCCGCGAGCCACCCTAGTGCGTGGCTGCGCCCGGATGGCTCGCCACCACGTCCGCCTGCACCTCCGCGACGTACGCGGACCACGCGGTGAAGCCCCCCGCCAGGTCGGTCGCCCGGGTCAGGCCGAGCTGCTGCAGCGTGCGGGCAGCGAGGCTCGAGCCGTAGCCCTCGCTGCAGACCAGCACGATCCTCCTGTCCGGGTCGTCGGCGATCGCGAGCCGGTACGGGCTGGTCGGGTCCAGGCGCCACTCGAGGACGTTGCGGTCGACGACGACTGCGCCCGGGAGCTCGCCGTCGCGGAGCCGTTGCTGCACCGGACGCATGTCGACCACCAGCGCCCCGGCCGCTGCGACGGCCGCGAGGTCCGCGGGCTCGACCCGGTCGAGCGCCTGCTGGCACTCCTCGAGCAGTCGAGCGATCGCAGAGCCGTCGGTGTCCATCCACCGACTGTAGGAGTCCGTCGTGGGACCCGCCACGAGCAACGGGGTGGGAAGAAGGTGTCGCCGTCGTCCTAGATTGGCCGGGTGACCCAGCGCGCGAGCACGGCCGAGCCGACGTCCGACGGGGCGATCCGCCTCACCCAGTACGCCGCCGGCGGTGGGTGCGCGTGCAAGGTGCCGCCGGGCGAGCTCGAGCGCGTGCTCAGCGGGCTCGGCCGCGGCCGGGCGTCCGGCGACCTGCTGGTCGGCCTCGACCACGGCGACGACGCGGCCGCCGTACGCATCGAGCCGGCCCCCGACGGCACCGGCCGGGCCGTCATCGCGACGGCCGACTTCTTCACCCCGGTCGTCGACGACGCCTACACCTTCGGACGCATCGCCGCGACCAACGCGATGTCGGACGTGTGGGCGATGGGCGGCACGCCGGTGGTCGCCGTGAACCTGCTCGGGTGGCCGCGCGACCGGATCCCCTTCGACGTGGCGGCCGAGGTGCTGCGCGGCGGCGACGACGCGTGCACCGAGGCGGGGGCGTTCCTCGCCGGGGGGCACAGCATCGACGACCCCGAGCCGAAGTACGGCCTGGCCGTCACCGGGATCGCCGACCCCGACCGGCTGCTGCGCAACGACGCCGCGCAGCCGGGGATGCCGCTGACGCTGACCAAGCCCCTCGGCCTCGGCGTGCTCAACAACCGGCACAAGGCGACCGGCGAGTGGTTCGATGAGGCGGTCGCCGTGATGACCGGGCTCAACCGCGACGCGAGCCGCGCGGCCGTCGAGGCCGGTCTGCGGGCTGCCACCGACGTCACGGGCTTCGGGCTGCTCGGCCACCTGATGAAGATGATGCGCGCCAGCGGGACGACCGCGGTCCTCGACGCCGCCGCGGTGCCGTACGTCGACGGGGCGCGCGCCTCGCTCGCCGCGGGGTTCGTGCCGGGCGGGAGCCGCCGCAACCTCGACTGGGTGCGGCCGCACCTCGACGCCTCCGTCGACGAGGACGAGCTCGTGCTGCTCGCGGATGCCCAGACGTCCGGCGGGCTGCTGGTGGTCGGGGAGCTGCCCGGACACCCGGTCGTCGGCGAGGTGGTGGCGGCAGGGGACCACGCGGTCGTCGTCCGCTGACACGCCCACCCCTCGGGCGGTGGACCCGTGGTGCACGGGTCGTTAGGTTCGAGTGAGGACACGGTGACCAAGGAGGCTCGGGGTGACGGAGACGCCGGCGCGGACCAAGCGCTCCCTCCTGCCCTGGCCGGTCCTGCGCCAGCTCGTCGACGGTGACGTCCTGGGCCGCGGGCGCTCGGTGCGATCCCGCAAGACCGACGAGGTCGAGCCGCGCACCGCGACCGCCGACCGCGTCGCCCGCAGCGTGTGCCCCTACTGCGCCGTCGGGTGCGGTCAGAAGGTCTTCGTCAAGGACGAGACGGTCGTCCAGGTCGAGGGCGACCCCGACAGCCCGGTCAACCGGGGTCGGCTGTGCCCCAAGGGCTCGGCCAGCAAGAACCTCGTGACCAGTCCGCTGCGCCAGACGGCGGTGAAGTACCGCCGGCCCTTCTCCACCGAGTGGGAGGAGCTCGACCTCCACACGGCCATGGACATGGTCGCCGACCGCGTGGTCAGGGCACGGCGCGACTCCTGGCAGGACCTCGACGAGCACGACCGCAAGGTCCGGCGCACGATGGGCATCGCCAGCCTCGGTGGCGCGACGCTGGACAACGAGGAGAACTACCTCATCAAGAAGCTGTTCACCGCGATGGGCGCCATCCAGATCGAGAACCAGGCCCGCATTTGACACTCCGCCACCGTCCCCGGTCTGGGGACCAGCTTCGGGCGCGGCGGTGCCACCGGCTACACGGCCGACCTGGCCAACGCTGACTGCATCGTCATCCAGGGATCCAACATGGCCGAGGCCCACCCGGTGGGCTTCCAGTGGGTCGTGGAGGCGAAGAAGCGCGGCGCGCGTGTCATCCACGTCGACCCGCGGTTCACCCGCACCAGCGCGCTCGCGCACCAGCACGTGCCGATCCGCGTCGGCAGCGACATCGCGTTCCTCGGCGGGATCATCAACTACGTGCTCGAGAACGAGCTCGACTTCCGTGACTACGTCGTCAACTACACCAACGCCGCGACGATCGTCAGCGACAAGTTCCAGGACACCGACGACCTCGACGGCCTGTTCTCCGGCTTCGACCCCGACACCCGGACGTACGACCCCACCAGCTGGCAGTACGAGTCGGAGGACACCGACAGCGACCTGCACCGCTCGCAGGCCGACAGCTCGGGCGACCACGTCGAGCACCGCGACACCGCCGCCGGCCTCCAGCACGAGTCGCACGGTGCCTCGATGAGCGCGCACCCGATGCGCGACGAGACGCTCCAGCACCCGCGCTGCGTCTACCAGGTCCTCAAGCGCCACTACGCCCGCTACACCCCCGAGGTCGTCGAGCAGGTCTGCGGCGTCTCGCAGGACGACTTCCTCGCGGTGTGCCGGGCGTGGACGGAGAACTCCAACCGCGAGCGGACGACGGCACTGGTCTACAGCGTCGGCTGGACCCAGCACAGCGTCGGCGTGCAGTACATCCGCGCGGGGGCGATCCTCCAGCTCCTGCTCGGCAACATGGGCCGTCCCGGCGGCGGCATCATGGCGCTGCGGGGCCACGCGAGCATCCAGGGGTCGACCGACATCCCGACGCTGTTCAACATCCTCCCGGGCTACCTCCCGATGCCCAACGCGGAGAAGCACCAGACGCTGACCGACTGGATCGACAGCGTCCGCAACCCCGGCGCGAAGGGCTTCTGGGCCAACGCCGGCGCCTACGGCATCAACCTGCTCAAGGCCTACTGGGGCGACGCCGCGACGCCGGACAACGACTTCTGCTTCGACTACATGCCGCGCATCACCGGCGACCACGGCACCTACCGCACCGTGCTCGACATGATCGACGGCAAGGTCAAGGGCTACTTCCTGCTCGGCCAGAACCCCGCGGTCGGATCGGCGCACGGCCGCGCCCAGCGCCTCGGCATGGCCAACCTCGACTGGTTGGTGGTGCGCGACCTCTTCGAGATCGAGAGCGCCACCTTCTGGAAGGACTCGCCCGAGGTCGAGACCGGCGAGATCGTGCCGGAGGAGTGCCGCACCGAGGTCTTCCTGTTCCCCGCCGCCTCCCACGTGGAGAAGGAGGGCACCTTCACCCAGACGCAGCGGATGCTCCAGTGGCGCGAGAAGGCCGTCGAGCCGCCGGGCGACGCGACCTCCGAGCTGTGGTTCTTCTACCACCTCGGCCGGATGGTCAAGGAGCGGCTGGCGGACTCCGGCGACGACCGCGACCGGCCGGTCCTCGACCTCGCGTGGGACTACACGCTGGGCGGCGACCCCGAGCAGGTGGCCGCCGGCTGGGGCGAGCCCAGCGCGGAGGCGGTGCTCAAGGAGATCAACGGCTACGAGGTGGCGACCGGACGCCCGCTGTCGACGTTCACCGAGATGAAGGACGACGGCTCGACGCTCGGCGGCTGCTGGATCTACACCGGCGTCTACAAGGACGGCGTCAACCAGGCCGCGCGCCGCACGTCGCGCCACGACCAGTCGCCCGTCGCCCCCGAGTGGGGCTGGGCGTGGCCGCTCAACCGTCGCATCCTCTACAACCGCGCGTCCGCCGACCCGGAGGGACGGCCGTGGAGCGAGCGCAAGGCCTACGTCTGGTGGGACCCGGAGCAGGGCGAGGCCGGCGAGTGGGTCGGCGACGACGTGCCCGACTTCGAGAAGACCAAGCCGCCGTCCTACCGGGCGCCGGAGGGCTCGGAGGGTGTGGCGGCCATCGAGGGCATCGACCCGTTCATCATGCAGGGCGACGGGAAGGGTGCGCTCTACGCGCCGCAGGGCCTCGTCGACGGGCCGATGCCGACCCACTACGAGCCGGTGGAGTCGCCGTTCCGCAACCTCCTCCACGGCCAGCAGGGCAACCCGACGCGCAAGGAGTACCGGCGCGACGACAACCCGCTCAACCCGGTGCCCGACGACGGCCGCCCCGACGTCTTCCCCTTCGTCTTCACCACCAGCCGGCTCACCGAGCACCACACCGCGGGCGGCATGAGCCGCTACCTCGAGCACCTCGCCGAGCTCCAGCCTGAGATGTTCGTCGAGGTCTCGCCGGCGCTCGCCGCCGAGCGCGGCCTCGAGCACATGGGCTGGTGCCACGTGATCACCGCACGATCGGCGATCGAGGGACGCGTCATGGTGACCGAGCGGCTGCGGCCGCTGCGTGTCGAGGGCCGCACCGTCCACCAGGTCTGGATGCCCTACCACTGGGGCCAGGGCGGCCTGGTCAGCGGCGACTCCGCCAACGACCTGTTCGGCATCTCGCTCGACCCCAACGTCCTGATCCAGGAGAGCAAGGTCGGCACCTGCGACGTGCAGCCGGGTCGTCGCCCCACTGGTCAGGCACTGCGGGACTACGTCGAGGGCTACGCCGCCCGCTCGGGCGCGGTCGACGAGGTGTCCGAGCCCATCGTGACCGCCGCGCCCGACGCCGTACGCCGCTCCGCCGAGGCGCAGGACCACGAGGACGAGCACGCCCCCCACCAGGAGGAGGACCAGTGATCGGCCGCAACAGCCTGTTCGGGCCGCTCGACCCGGCACCCGACGCCGGCTACGAGGCACCGCCACCGCGCAAGGGGTTCTTCACCGACACCTCGGTCTGCATCGGCTGCAAGGCGTGCGAGGTGGCGTGCAAGGAGTGGAACGACGTCCCCGAGAACCTCTTCCAGATGCTCGGCACCTCCTACGACAACAGCCACTCGCTGAACGCCAACCAGTGGCGGCACGTCGCCTTCATCGAGCGGCCCGGGCGGTCGACCGCACCCGACCAGCCGGACCGGGTGGCCGACCCCGCGACCCCGCCCGTCGACATCGGGATGCCGACCGTCGGCGCCCCGCCCAGCGACGTACCGGACGAGGCGAAGCCGGACTTCCAGTGGCTGATGTCGTCCGACGTCTGCAAGCACTGCACGCACGCCGCGTGCCTCGACGTGTGCCCGACCGGCTCGCTGTTCCGCTCCGAGTTCGGCACGGTCGTGGTCCAGGACGACATCTGCAACGGCTGCGGCTACTGCGTCGCGGCCTGCCCCTACGGCGTCATCGACCGGCGCAAGGGTCCCGAGGGCGACCCGCGCGTGGGGATCGCGCAGAAGTGCACCCTCTGCTACGACCGGCTCACCGACGGCCAGCGACCCGCGTGCGCGGCGGCGTGCCCGACCGAGTCGATCGTCTACGGCGACGTCGACGAGCTGCGGCAGCAGGCCAACGAGCGGGTGGCCGCGCTGCACGAGCAGGGCGTGATGGACGCAAGGCTCTACGGCAACGACCCCGAGGACGGCGTCGGCGGCACCGGGGCCTTCTTCCTGCTGCTCGACGAGCCGGAGGTCTACGGCCTGCCGCCCGACCCCGTCGTGACGACGAAGGACCTGCCGCACATGTTCACGCGCGCCGGGATGGCGGGCACCGCCCTGCTGATCGGCGCAGCGCTGTCCTTCGTCAGGCGACGGTCATGAGCGAGTCCACGACCGGGGGCCGCGGCCCGGAGACCCAGGCGCGGCACGGTGGCAGCCCCGGGCGGTCCCGGGGCAGCTCCCGAGGCGGCGACCGGGTGATGGTCCCCGACGCCGACTTCACCTCCTACTACGGACGGCCGATCGTCAAGCCCGCCCCGTGGGAGAACGACATCGCCTACTACCTCTTCACCGGCGGCGTCGCCGCCGGGTCGTCGCTCCTCGCCGGCGGAGCCGACCTCACCGACCGGCCGGGCCTGCGTCGGGCGGGCCGGATCGGCTCCCTCGTCGCGCTGGCGCTCAGCGTCGTGGCCCTGGTCCACGACCTCGGCAAGCCCAGTCGCTTCCTCAACATGCTGCGCGTGGTCAAGCTGACCTCGCCGATGTCGGTCGGCACCTGGATCCTCTCGCTGCACGGGCCGTTCGCCGGCCTGGCGGCGGCCGCCGAGCTGGTCGGCATGCTGCCCACCCGCTGGCAGGGGGGCCCGGTGCGCCTGCTGCTGCGGCTCGGTCGACCGGCCGGCCTGGTCGGGGCCGTGACCGCCCCGCCCGTGGCCGCCTACACCGCGGTGCTGCTGGCCGACACCGCCACGCCCGCGTGGCACTCGGCCTACGAGGAGCTCCCCTTCGTCTTCTGCGGCTCCGCCGCCGCGGCGTCGGGCGGGTGGGCGATGGTCACCGCCCCCGTCGCCGAGGCCGGACCGGCCCGCACCTTCGCATTCGGTGGCGCTGCCGTCGAGCTGCTGATGGCCCACCGGATGGAGTCGTCGATGGGCCTGTCGGCCGAGACCCTCCACACCGGGAAGGCCGGCACGCTGATGCGGGCCAGCAAGGTGCTCACCGTGGCCGGTGCCGCCGGAGCACTGCTCGGGGGCCGCAGCCGTCTGATCTCCGTCGTTTCGGGTACTGCCCTGATGGCCGGTTCGCTCTGCACCCGACTCGGTGTCTACGAGGCCGGGATGGCCTCGGCCAAGGACCCGAAGTACACCGTGGTGCCGCAGCGCGAACGGGTCGAGCGCGGCCAACAGGTGCGCTACCAGGGCTGAACGCAGGTCATCTCGGGCCTACGGACGGCCGGGCCGGACGAAGGAGACAGGCATGGACACGACACCGACGCGCGCGCAGGACCGCGACACGACGGGCGGCGCCTCCCCGGGCGGCTTCCGCTGGCTGCTGGTCGCGGCCGGCCTGCTGCTCCAGTTCTCCATCGGCGCGGTCTACGCCTGGTCCGTCTTCGGCGGCGCCCTGGAGTCGGCCGAGCCGTGGCAGCTGAGCAAGGTGCAGGCGGCGCTGCCCTTCGAGGTGACGATCGGCATGATCTTCATCGGCAGCTACGTCGGTGGGCGCATCCAGGACGCGCGCGGTCCCCGGATCGTCGCCCTGGCCGGTGGGGTCCTCTACGCCGTCGGCATCCTGCTCGCGTCGTTCACCAACGGCAGGGACGACTACTGGCTGCTCATCCTCGGCTACGGGGTGATCTCCGGCTTCGGCCTCGGCGTCGCCTACATCGTGCCGATCGCGATGCTGCAGAAGTGGTTCCCCGACCGCAAGGGGCTCATCACGGGCCTGGCGGTCGGCGGCTTCGGCTTCGGCGCCGTGCTCACCTCGCCCGTCGCCCAGTGGCTCATCGACCGGGCGCCGGACGACCCGACCAGCGCCTTCCTGCCGCTCGGCATCGCCTACCTCGTGATGTCGCTCGCCGGCGCGTCGGTGTTCCGCAACCCGCCGCAGGGCTACGTCGTGCCCGGCTACGAGCCGGTGACCGACGCCGGCGGCGGCTCGGGTGCCGGCAGGGACTACACGCAGGGCGAGGCGCTGCGCACGAAGCAGTGGTACCTCCTCACCGCGATCCTCACCCTCAGCGTCGCCGCCGGCATCTCGCTCATCTCGCAGGCCAAGGCGAGCGCCACCGACATCTCCGGCTACACCGTGGGCGGGGCCGCCACCCTCGTCGGCGTGCTGGCGATCTTCAACGGCGGTGGCCGGATCGTGTGGGCGGCCGTGTCCGACTACATCGGACGCATGCGCACGTTCGCGCTGATCCTGGTGCTGCAGGGCATCTGCCTGATCGCGCTTCCGCACGCCTCCAACATGGTGCTCTTCGCGGTGCTCGCCGCGATCGTCTACCTCTGCTACGGCGGCACCTTCGGCACGATGCCGGCCACGGCGGGCGACTTCTTCGGCGTGCGCAACGCCGGCGCGATCTACGGCCTGATGCTCATCGGCTGGAGCCTCGGCGGCGTCATCGGCCCGCTCGTCGCGTCCGCGCTGATCGGCGAGGAGAAGGCCTACACCGTCGCCTACACCACGATCGGTGTCATCGCCCTCGTCTCCGTGCTCCTCACCTTCATCACCAAGGTGCCGACCGACCGGGACGTCGACCGCACCTGACCTGCGAGACTTCCTGCATGCCGACCACGACCCGCGAGCGCATCGTCGCCGCGGCCGTGGAGCTGACCACCTCGTCGGGGTGGGCGGCAGTGACGATGGCCCGGCTCGCCGAGGCGGCCGGGGTGAGCCGGCAGACCGTCTACAACGAGGTCGGCTCCAAGCCGGCGCTGGCCGAGACGATGATCCTGGAGGAGCTCGCGCGCTTCCTGCAGGTCGTCGAGCGGGCCTTCGACGCCGAGCCCGACGACCTCACCCGCGCCATCGAGCGCGCGGTCACCGACGTCCTGACCTACGCCAGCGCCAACAAGCTGCTGCATGCCGTCGTGAGCGCGACCCATGGAGCCGACACCGAGCTGCTGCCGCTGCTGACGACCAACGCCGGCTCGCTGCTCGGCGCGGCCAAGGACGTCATCAGCGCGCGCGTGGCGCCGTACGCCCCCGGCATCGACGCCCAGCACCTCGACCCGGCCATCGACATGGTCGTGCGCGTCGTGCTGAGCCACGTGATGCAACCGTCCGGCTCGCCCGAGCGGACGGGCGCCGACATCGCCTGGCTCTCCGGCCAGGTGCTCCGGGGGTAGACCGGGCGGCTACTCCAGCGCCTGACGACGTGCATGGGCGGCTTCGACCGCCTCGCGGAACGCGCGCACGACGTAGTCCGGCACGGCCATCCCTTGCTCGCGCTCCCAGAGCAGGTCACGCTCGACCCGCCCGATGGAGTCGGTGAAACCCTCGATGTCGCCGTCGATGCCGAGGGCGAGCATCACCTCCCCGAAGTCGGCACGCTGCTCGTCGTCGTTGACGCCGACCGGTCCGTAGCTCAGCCGCCGCAGGCGCTTGACCAGCCAGCGCTGCCAGCCGGCAAGCTCCCTGGACAGGGCACGGGCCGACATCGTATAGAAGGCGTAGTGCCCCGGTTCCTGGCGGCGGATCGGTGCCACGACGGTCTGCGCGACGGCCGTCTCGCCGAGCTCCATGACGCCGTCGTGGAGCAGGTTGTAGGCGAGCACGGCGGAGCGCTCGGTCGACAGACCGGTCAGGTAGTAGAGCATCCGGCTCACGTCCTGCACCGGTGCGAGGTGCCCCAGCGCGCCGAGGACCTTCAGCTTCGCCGAGACCGTGTCGCGATCGGGTGTGGCCGCCGGGCGGCCAATGCGGGTCTGCAGCTCGTCGAGGATCTGCCCGTGCCGGACTTCCTGCGGTTGCCAGACCTCGGCGTAGAACAGCCGGTCCACCTCCGGCGGGTCGGGCAGGAGCGTCAGCAGCTCGAGGACGTTGCGGTCGACCTCGAGCTCGACGCGCGCCATGTAGTCGAGGACGTGGCCGAAGCGTCCGGCCAGCGCACCAGGGTCGTGGACGGTGAAGTCGACGGTGGCGATGTCGATGGGCGGGTGCTCCTCGCCCAGCCGCTCGACGTGCTCGACCAGCCGCTGCTCGTCCGTGCCTCGCATCGACGCCGACCGGGGGTGCACACGCTTCACGCAGGTGAGGCTAGGGCCAGGCCGGGGGTGCGTCACGACCGGTCCTTCGTCGCGGACGCCGGGTCGGATGGGGTGACCTAACCTGTGCAGCGTGAGCGGAGTCGTCTGGGGTACGCCGACCGCACGGGGGGTCGTGGCCGCGGCCACCCTCGGCTCGGGCCTGACGCTGCTCGACGGCACGGTGGTCAACGTGGCGCTGCGGTCGATCGGCGCCGACCTCGACGCGTCGCTGGCGCAGCTGCAGTGGATCACCAACGGCTACTTCCTCTCCCTGGCCTCGCTCATCCTGATCGGCGGGGCCCTCGGTGACCGGCTCGGCCGGCGGCGGGTCTTCGTCATCGGCACGATCTGGTTCGCCCTGGCGTCCCTCATGTGCGGGCTGGCGCCGACCGCCGAGGTCCTGATCGCGGCACGTGTGCTGCAGGGCATCGGCGGGGCCCTCCTCACACCGGGCAGCCTGGCGATGATCCAGGCGTCGTTCCGGGCCAACGACCGGGGCCGTGCGATCGGTGCGTGGTCCGGGCTCGGCGGCATCGCCGCGGCGGTCGGCCCCCTGGTCGGCGGGTTGCTGATCGACCACGCGTCCTGGCGGTGGATCTTCCTGATCAACCTCCCCCTCTCCGCCCTGACGGTGTGGCTGGCGCTGCGGTGGGTGCCCGAGAGCCGCGACGAGCAGGCCCACGGGCGTTTCGACGTGGCGGGGGCGACCCTCGCTGCGCTGGCCCTCGCCGGGACCACGTGGGCCCTGACCGACGCGGGCGGGACTGCGACGCCGTACGCCGTCGCCGTGGGGGTCCTGGCCGCGGTCGGCTTCCTCGTGGTCGAGCATCGGCTGCGCGACCCGATGGTGCGGCTGGAGCTGTTCGCGGACCGGACGTTCAGCGCGGCCAACGGCATGACGCTCCTGGTCTACGCCGCCCTCGGCGCGATCCTGTTCTTCCTCGTGCTGCAGCTCCAGACGGTCGGCGGCTACTCCGCCCTCGAGGCCGGTCTCGCGACCCTCCCGATCACCGCCTGCATGCTGCTGCTCGCCTCGAAGGGCGGCGCGCTCGGCCAGCGGATCGGCCCCCGGATCCCGATGACCCTCGGCCCGCTGGTGATGGCGGTCGGCACCGTCCTGCTGCTGGGGGTCGGCGAGGACGTGGTCTGGTGGCGCGACGTCGCACCGGGGCTGACCGTCTTCGGGCTGGGCCTGGCCCTCATGGTGGCGCCGCTGACGGCGACCGTCCTCAACGCCGCCCCGGACGACAGCGCCGGCATCGCCAGCGGCATCAACAACGCGATCGCCCGCGCCGGCTCGCTGCTCGCGGTCGCCGCGCTGCCCACCGCGGTGGGTCTGGCCGGTGACGACTACCGCGACCCGGCGCTGTTCGACGCGGCGTACGGCACCGCGATGATCGTCTGCGCCGCGCTCCTCGTCCTCGGTGGGCTGATCTCGTGGGTGACGATCCCGCGCCGCGTGCAGACACCGACTGCCTAGGGTCGGGGTGTGGGCGTACGACGAGGGGTGGGTGCGGCGGCGACAGCCGCCCTGCTGGTGCTGCTCGCCGCCTGCAGCGAGCCGGCCGCGCGAGAGGAGCCGGACCCGCCGTCGAGCTCGTCCGCGGAGCCGACCGAGAAGCCCACGACGGTCCCCGTGGCCGACCCCGCCCACGCGGTCGACCCGCCCGGCAAGCGCGACGGCCGGCTGTGGAGCGCCGACATCCTCGTGCAGTGGGACAAGGCGATCGACGACGAGCTGCTCGAGAAGGTCGAGGACCTGAAGGGCGTGGCCCACACCGAGCGCATCGGCCTGGGCCAGGTCAGCCTCGAGAACCGCGTGCTGACGGTGGCCTCGGTCGACCCGGGCCGCTACCGCAACTTCACCCAGGCGCAGGTCGCCGACTTCCAGGAGGCATGGGACCGGGTCGCCGGCGGCGAGCTCGCCATCGACCGGAAGGTCGCCCGGCGGCTGGCCGACAAGGCGGGGATGATCCGGCTCGGCGTCGACGACGACGCCCCGGAGCTGCACGTGGGCGCCTACACGCCTCAGCTCCCCACGATCGACATGGTCGTGAACACGGCCTGGTCCGACGACATCGGGATGGCGACCGACAACGGCCTGCTGATCTCGACCGACCGCAAGACCCCGGCGAGCATCCGCAAGCCGCTCGAGCGCCTCGTCGGCAAGGACGCGTCGGTGCAGATGCTCGACGTCGCCTCGCGCATCGGCCTCGACCCCGACGCGAAGCTCACCGCGGTCCCCACCGGCGGCACCCTCGGCAGCGTCGTCGGGACCTTCCGCTACCGCGTCCTCGGCGGCGGTCGCATCGCCCCCGACCCCGCGTGGGTGTCGGCCAACATCCGCACCGAGGTCGTGCCGATCCTGGGCAGCGTCACCTGCCACAAGGACCTCTTCCCCCAGCTGCGCGCGGCGCTGCTCGAGGTGCAGCAGCGCGGGCTGGCCGACGCGATCGACCCCGGCCAGTACGCCGGCTGCTACTACCCGCGCTTCATCGCCGACACGACCACGCTCTCCAACCACTCCTTCGGCCTGGCCCTCGACCTCAACACCCGCGGCAACCAGCGCGGGACCGTCGGCGACATTGACCGCGACGTGGTGGCGATCTTCAAGACCTGGGGCTTCGCCTGGGGCGGCGACTGGCGCTGGAGCGACCCGATGCACTTCGAGCTCGCCGAGGTGAAGCGGGTCGGCTGAACCGACCGTTGGTCGAGGAAGGACGAAGTCCTGTCACGAGACCGGACCGGGTCTCGTGACGGGCGCTGGGCGCCCGCCTCGACCAGCGGGGTGGCTGGCTAGGGTCGGCGCATGCGCGCAGTCCAGGTCGTCACGCTCACCGGTCCCGCCGACGTCGAGGTGCGCGAGGTCGACCCGCCGACCCAGGGGCACGACGACGTCCTGGTGGAGGTCCACAGTGTCGGTGTCTCCTTCCCCGACCTGCTGCTGAGCCGCGGTGAGTACCAGTTCAAGCCCGAGCCGCCCTTCACCCTGGGCGTCGACTTCGCCGGCGTCGTCCTGGACCCCGGCTCGCCTGAGTCGAGCGCGTTCACCGTCGGGCAGCGGGTGGCGGGGGTCAACCTCAACGGCGGCGCGGCCGAGCAGGTCGCCAACCCCGCGATCTTCACGTTCGCGCTGCCCGACGCGATGTCGTACGACGAGGGGGCGGCGCTGCCGATGAACTACCTCACCGCCCTCTTCGCGCTCGAGGAGCGCGGGGGCCTGCGCGAGGGTGAGGCGGTCCTGGTCCACGGCGCCGCCGGTGGCGTCGGCACGGCCACCCTGCAGGTCGCGAAGGGCCTCGGCGCGCGGACGATCGCCGTGGTGAGCACCGAGGAGAAGGCCGCCTTCGCGCGGGCCGCGGGCGCCGACGAGGCCGTGGTCGGCCCCGACTTCAAGGACGCCGTCAAGGAGCTCACCGGCGGCCGGGGGGTCGACGTCGTCCTCGACGTGGTGGGCGGCGACGCCTTCACCGACTCCCTGCGCTGCCTCGCCGAGCAGGGCCGGATCCTCGTCGTCGGCTTCGCCGCCGGCCAGGGCATCCCGGAGGTCAAGGTCAACCGGTTGCTGCTCGGCAACACCGACGTCCGCGGCGTCGGCTGGGGGGCGTACGCCATGACGCGACCCGGCTACATGCAGCAGCAGTGGCACCGCCTGGTGCCGATGATCGAGTCGGGCGTCGTGCGGCCGCCGGTCGGGGCGACGCACGACCTGGCCGGCTTCGGGCAGGCGCTGGTCGACATGGACGAGCGCCGGACCCTCGGGAAGTCGATCGTGCACGTGCGCTGAGGCTGGGCCCTCGGCGTTAGGGTCGACCGCGTGACGATCCTCGACGCCGCTCGCGACGGCATGAACCCCGACATCCGACCGCAGGACGACCTCTTCGGCCACGTCAACGGCCGCTGGCTCGACGAGACGGAGATCCCGTCCGACAAGTCGAGCTGGGGTGCCTTCATCGCCCTCGCCGACGCGGCCGAGCAGCAGGTGCGCGACATCATCACCGAGCTGGCCGACCGCCCGGCCGACGAGCTCGACGAGGACGAGCGCAAGATCGGCGACCTCTACGCCTCCTTCATGGACACCGAGACCATCGCCGCCAAGGGCCTGCGCCCGATCAAGGGTCTGCTGGACCGCGCGCACCGCGTCGCCGACCTCACCGAGCTGGCGGCGTTCCTCGGTGCTTTCGAGCGCATCGGCGGGCCCGGCCTGTTCGGCTCCTACATCACGCCCGACCGCGGCGACGCGTCCAAGAACATCGTCTACCTCGCGCAGGGCGGCCTCGGCCTGCCCGACGAGTCCTACTACCGCGAGGACAAGTTCGCCGAGATCCGCTCGACGTACGCGGAGTACCTGACCACGCTGCTCACCCTCAGCGAGCACGCCGACCCGGAGGGTGCTGCGGCGCGGGTGCTCGCCTACGAGACCCGCCTGGCCGAGGGGCACTGGGAGGCCGCGGAGACCCGCGACGTCCAGAAGACGACCAACCACCGGAGCCTCGAGGAGCTGCGCGAGCTCTGCCCGGCGTTCGACTGGGTCACCTACGTCACCGGCCTCGGCGGCACCGAGGAGACGCTGCGGCGCTCGATCGTCATGCAGCCCGACTTCTTCTCGCACCTGTCGACGGTGCTCGAGGAGACGCCGATCGAGACGTGGCACGACATCCTGCACGTCCGCGTCGTCCGGAGCTCCGCGCCCTACCTGCCCGACGCGTTCGTCGAGGCCAACTTCGACTTCTACGGCCGCACCCTCAACGGCACCCCGGAGCTGCGGGCCCGCTGGAAGCGCGGCGTCGACTTCGTCGAGGGCTGCATCGGCGAGGCCGTCGGCAAGGTCTACGTCGACCGGCACTTCCCGCCCACGTCCAAGCAGATGATGGACGAGCTGGTCGCCAACCTCGTGACCGCCTACCGGCGCTCGATGGAGGCGCTCGACTGGATGGGCGACGACACCAAGCAGAAGGCGTACGACAAGCTCGACCGCTTCTACCCGAAGATCGGCTACCCGACGGAGTTTCGCGACTACTCCTCGCTCACCGTCTCCGCCGGCGACCTGATGGGCAACGTCGCATCCGCGTCGGCGTTCGAGACCGACCGCCAGCTCGAGAAGGTCGGCCAGCCGGTCGACCGCGACGAGTGGCTGATGCTCCCGCAGACCGTCAACGCCTACTACCACCCGGGCACCAACGAGATCTGCTTCCCGGCCGCCATCCTCCAGCCGCCGTTCTTCAGCCCCGACGCCGAGGACGCCGAGAACTACGGCGGCATCGGCGCGGTCATCGGGCACGAGATCGGCCACGGCTTCGACGACCAGGGCGCGCAGTACGACGGCGACGGCAACCTCCAGGACTGGTGGACCGCCGACGACAAGACCGCGTTCGAGGCCAAGTCGCAGGCCCTCATCGCGCAGTACGACGCCTTCGAGCCGCGCAACCTGCCGGGCGAGCACGTCAACGGCAGCCTCACCGTCGGTGAGAACATCGGCGACCTCGGCGGGCTGACCATCGCCCACAAGGCGTTCGTCATCAGCCGGGGCGGGGAGGCCTCCGTCGAGGACCGCCGCACGCTGTTCCTCAACTGGAGCCACGTCTGGCGCACCAAGCGCCGCAAGGAGCAGGAGCTCCAGTACCTCACGATCGACCCGCACAGCCCGGCCGAGTTCCGCGCCAACATCGTGCGCAACCTCGACGAGTTCCACGAGGTCTTCGAGACGCAGCCGGGCGACGGCCTGTGGCTCGAGCCCGAGGGTCGCGTCCGGATCTGGTGACGGCGCCCGGCAGGGGCGACGGTAGGGACCTTCGACCCCTGTCGCACGGCCCGGCGGCTTCCTACGATGGAGCATGGTCAGGAAAGAAGCCCACATCACCGGGGGGATCGTCGTCGGGCACGACGGCTCGCGCGCGTCGGGCGCGGTCGTACGCCGAGCCGGCGACCTCGCACGACGCCTCGGGGTGACCCTCCACGTGGTGCGCGTGTGGAACCTCGCCACCGCGCCCCGACCCGACTCGATGGTCGGCGGCTACGTCCCGCCGTTCGCCGAGTTCGAGCTGGCGGTCATCGCCGACCTCAAGTCCGACTGCGCGGCGGCCGGGCTGGGTGACGACCTCGACCTCCAGCTCTACGCCCTGCGCGGCCAGACCGCCGAGTGCCTCGTGGACGCGGCCGCGCACGCCGAGATGCTCGTCGTCGGCACGCGCGGCGCCGGCGGCTTCCGCGGCCTGCGCTTCGGTTCGACGGCCACCCAGGTCGTCCGGCACGCGTCCGTCCCGGTGCTCGTGGTGCCCAACATCCCGGACTGACCCTCCGCGGTTTTTGCGCGACCGCCCGGCCGGGGCTGTTGAATGGCTCGCGTGACGCTGCCCGGACACGACCAGTCGACCTACCGGCTCCGCATGGAGTGGGGGCCGACCGGCGCGCAGGCGGTGCCGGCCGACTACGCGGTGGTGGTCGACGTGCTGTCCTTCACCACGACGCTCAGCGTCGCGCTCGAGCGCGGGATCGAGGTGTTCCCTTTCCGCTGGAAGGACTCCCGCGCCGCCGAGCACGCCATGCGCCACGGCGCGACGCTCGCCGTCGGCCGGTTCGAGGCGATCTCGCGCGGCGACGCGCGCCACGTCTCCCTCTCGCCCGCCAGCCTCGCGGAGGTCGAGGGCGTCCAGCGGCTCGTCCTGCCGTCGCCCAACGGGTCGACCATCGCGTTCGCGCTCGCCGAGTCCGGCGCCCAGGTCGTCGGCGCGTGCCTGCGCAACGCAGGCGCGGTCGCCCGCTGGCTGGGGCCACGCGTCGCCGACGGCGCCAGCGTCGTCGTCGTACCCGCGGGGGAGCGGTGGTACGACGACAGCCTCCGCCCGGCCGCCGAGGACCTCTGGGGTGCCGGCGCCGTCCTCGCTGCGATCGACGACGAGGCCGAGGCGAGCGCCAGTCCCGAGGCGCGGATGGCGATCGCAGCCTGGCACGCGGCGGTGCTGCCCCACGACCTGCTCCACTGTGCCGGCGGCCGGGAGCTGGCCGAGGCCGGTTTCGTCGCCGACGTGGAGATCGCGGCGCAGCACGACGTGAGCGAGGTCGTGCCGGTGCTGGTGGGGGAGTCCTTCCGCGACGCGGCCTCCCTCCCTCCGGCGGGCGCGCGGCTGCGCCGCGTGGGTGACTGACCCCGGCAAGAACCGACCGATCGGTCTGGTGGAGCCGGTCGTCCTGTCCCTACTGTGATCGGGGCCACACTCGGGTGGCCCCTTCTCGGACAGGACCGACCAGATGAATCGCTCGTCCCGCCTCGCCGTGCTCGGCACGGCACTCGCCGGCCTCCTCACCCCGCTGCTGCTGCAGCCGGCCCAGGCCGCCGCCCCGGGCTACGTCGCCCTCGGTGACTCCTACTCCTCGGGCACCGGCACCCGCTCCTACATCGCCGACGGCACCAGCTGCCAGCGCTCGACCGCGGCCTACCCGAGCCTCATCGCCGCGGCTCGGGGCTACGCGCTGAACCTCCGCGCCTGCTCCGGCGCGACCGTCGCCGACGTCACCAACACCCAGCTGTCCGTGCTGACCTCCGCGACGTCGTACGTCTCCATCTCGGTCGGCGGCAACGACGCCGGGTTCGCCGACGTGCTCACCGAGTGCGCGCAGCCCGGTTGGATGAGCAACTGCGACGGCGCGATCAACACTGCCCAGGCGTTCATCAACGGCACGCTGCCCTCCCGGCTCACCACCCTGTACTCCGGCATCCGCAGCCGCGCGCCCTACGCCAAGGTCGTCGTCGTCGGCTACCCCCGCAACTTCAACGGCGAGGACTGCAACGCGTTCACCTGGTTCTCGCCGGCCGAGGAGTCGCGGCTCAACCAGACCGCCGACCTGCTCAACTCGCGGCTCGCCACCGCCGCGTCGGCCGCTGGCTTCTCCTTCGCCAACCCGACGAGCCGCTTCGTCGGCCACGCCGTCTGCGACGCAGACGAGTGGATCAACGGCCTCTCCAACCCGATCAGCGAGAGCTACCACCCCAAGGCCACCGGGCACGCGGGCGGCTACACCCCGACCGTGAGCCCGCTGCTGACCGGCGCGGCCGTGACCGTCACCGCCCAGGTCGCCGCCACCTCCGCGGCGAGCGCCGACGAGCAGGCCGCCCTGCAGCAGCAGTACGCCGACGCCGACCGCGCGATCGAGCCGGAGACCTTCGTGGCCCCCGACCTCACCACCCCCGCGGCTCGCAGGGCAGCCCGCCGGGCCGGGGTCGACATCGACCGCTTCGTCGCCCGCAGCACCCGCTGACAGTCGTCCCCCGACCGTTGGGCGAGGGATCGCTCCGCTGGTCGAGGAAGGACGGAGTCCTGTCACGAGACCCGGTCGCCCAAGCCGGCCGGGTCTCGTGGGCACCTGTGGATGCGGCGGTGCGGCCGTCGGTGGCGGTTGGTAGACAGGAGCCATGAGCACCGCGACCGACGACGTACGCCTCTCCGCCCGGGAGGCCGCGGAACGGCACCTGCGCGCGCTGGTCGGCCGCGACGACGCGCGGCTGCGGGAGGACCAGTGGGCGGCGATCGAGGCGCTGGCCGTCGACCACCGGCGCGCCCTGGTCGTGCAGCGCACCGGGTGGGGCAAGTCGGCCGTCTACTTCGTGGCCACCAAGCTGCTGCGCGAGGCCGGCGCCGGCCCGACGGTGATCGTGAGCCCCCTGCTCGCCCTGATGCGCAACCAGATCGCCGCCGCAGAGCGTGCCGGCATCCGGGCGGTCACGATCAACTCCACCAACATCGACCAGTGGCAGCCGATCCACGACCAGATCCACGCCGGTGAGGTCGACGTCCTGCTGGTCAGCCCCGAGCGGCTCAACAACCCCGGCTTCCGCGACGAGGTGCTCCCGCGGCTGGCGGCCACCTGCGGCCTGCTCGTCGTCGACGAGGCCCACTGCATCTCCGACTGGGGACACGACTTCCGCCCCGACTACCGCCGGCTCCGCACGCTGCTCGCCGAGCTGCCGTCGGGCATCCCGGTCCTCGCGACCACCGCGACCGCCAACGCCCGGGTCACCGACGACGTCGCCGAGCAGCTGGGTGTGCACGGGTCGTTGGTCGACGAAGGCGGTCAGCGCCCGTCACAGGACCCCTCGACCGACGACGGCGTCCTCGTCCAGCGCGGCACCCTCGACCGCGAGTCGCTCCGGCTCGGTGTCGTCCAGCTGAAGACGCCCGAGCAACGGCTGGCCTGGCTGGCCGACCACCTCGCCGAGCAGCCCGGGTCCGGCATCGTCTACTGCCTCACCGTCGCCGCGACGCAGGAGGTCGCCGGCTACCTCCGCGACCGTGGCCTCGAGGTCGCCGCCTACTCCGGCCAGACCGAGGCCGACGAGCGCCACGCGCTGGAGCAGGCGCTCGTCGACGGCCGGGTCAAGGCGCTGATCGCCACGAGCGCCCTGGGCATGGGCTTCGACGCGAGCCTGGGTTTCGTCATCAACCTCGGTGCACCGTCGTCCCCCGTCGCCTACTACCAGCAGGTGGGCCGTGCGGGCCGCGGCACCGACGACGCCACGGTCGTGCTGCTGCCCCAGGTCGAGGACCGCGACATCTGGGCCTACTTCGCCTCGCTCGGCTTCCCCCGCGAGGAGCAGGTCCGCGAGACCCTCGCCGCGCTGGCCGACTCCGACCGCCCCCTCTCGACCGCGACCCTGGAGACCCGGGTCGAGCTCGGGCGCAACCGGCTCGAGTCGATGCTCAAGGTCCTCGACGTCGACGGCGCCGTCCAGCGCGTGCAGGGTGGGTGGGTCGCCACCGGGCGCCCGTGGACCTACGACGCCGAGCGCTACGCCCGTGTCGCCGAGGCGCGCGAGCGCGAGCAGCAGGCGATGCTCGGCTACCTCCGCACCACGGAGTGCCGGATGCGCTACCTGCGCGAGCAGCTCGACGACCCCGAAGCGACCGACTGCGGTCGCTGCGACAACTGCGGCGGCCTGACCCTGTCGGCGTCGGTCAGCGAGGCGGCCGTCGCCGAGGCCGGTCAGCGGCTGTCGCGCCCCGGCGTGGTGCTCGAGCCGCGGCGCATGTGGCCGACGGCGCTGGCCAACCTCGGCCTCGACCTCAAGGGCAAGATCGCCGACGGCGCCGAGCCAGGCCGCACGGTCGCCCGCCTCACGGACCTCGGCCACGGCCAGGCGCTGCGCGCGCTGTTCCGGGAGGACACCCCCGACGGGCCCGTGCCCCCGGGCCTCGCCCGGGCCGTCATGGACGTCATGAAGGACTGGTCGCCGGAGTGGACGTCGCGTCCCGACGCGATCGTCGTCGTCGAGTCGGCCACCCGCCCCACCCTCGTCCGCGACCTGGCCGACGGGCTGTCCCGCGTCATGCAGGTGCCGGTCGTCGGCACGTGGGCGATCCGCGACCCCTCCGTCCCGCCGCGCGCCGGACAGTCGAACTCCGCGCAGCGCGTCGCCGCCGTACGCCGCCGCGGCGGGCTCGACGCCGACGTACCCCCCGGGGCGACCGTCCTCCTCGTCGACGACCAGGTGGCGACCGGCTGGACCCTCACCGTCGCGGCGACCGCGATCCGCGCGGCCGGCGCCTCGGCCGTGCTGCCCCTCGCCCTGGCCGCCCAGGGCTGAGCCGACCACGTCCCGGCCGCCCCGCTTCCGGAAGCGTCAGGAGCCGTCGGACATCGGGCGCCGGTGGAGACGCGTGGCGAGCAGCCTCCGCTCGGCGTCGTTCCCGGTGAGCTCGAGCGCGCGACGGTTGGCCAGCGCAGCCTCGTCGTCGCGGCCGACGGCGGAGAGCAGCTCGGCGCGGGTGGCGTGGAACAGGTGGTACTCCGCGAGCGGACCGGCCAGCGTCTCGAGCCGTGCGAGGGCGTCGACGGGGCCGACGACCTGGGCGTGGGCCACGACGTGGTTGAGCCGTACGACGGGCGAGGGGTCGTGGCGGGCCAGCTCCTCGTAGAGCAGCGAGATCTGCAGCCAGTCGGTCTCCGCCCAGCTGGCTCCGGTCGCGTGCACGGCGGCGATCGCGGCCTGGAGCTGGTAGCGGCCGGGTCGATGGAGCGAGGCGGCGCGCTCGATGAGCCGCTCGCCCTCGGCGATCGCGTCGTGGTCCCACAGGCTGCGGTCCTGGTCGCGGAGCAGCACGAGGTCGCCGTCGGCGAACCGCGCCCGGCTCCGCGCGTGCTGGATGGTGAGCAGCGCGGCGAGCCCCCAGGCCTCCGCCTCCCGGGGCAGCGACGTGGCGATGACTCCGGCGAGCCACACCGCGTCGGCCGCGAGGTCGCGGTCCTGGGTCGGCCCGGTCGAGGAGACGAACCCCTCGTTGAACATGACGTAGACGACCGCCAGCACGTCGTCGAGCCGCGCCGTGAGGTCCGCCGGCGGAGGAACGGTGAGCGAGATACCGGCAGACACGATCTTGCGCTTCGCACGGACGATGCGCTGGGCGAGCGTCGACTCGTGGACCAGGAAGGCGCGCGCGATCTGCGGGGTGGTCAGGCCGACGACGGCGCGCAGCGTCAGCGCCAGCCGCGCGTCCGGGGCGAGTGCCGGGTGGCAGCAGGCGAAGAGCAGCGCGAGCCGGTCGTCGGTGCCGTCCGCACGGGCGTACGCCTCGTGCGGCGCGCCCGCGCGCGCGGCGAGCGCCCGCTGTCGGTCGCGGTGTCGCATGCCGTCCATCGCGTTCCGGGTCGCGGCGACCTGGAGCCACGCACCCGGCCGGTCGGGCGGACCGTCGCGCCGCCAGGACGTGAGCGCCTCGACGACGGCGCCCTGGACTGCCTCCTCGGCGAGGTCGAAGTCCCCGAACCGACGCGACAGCCGGGCGACCAGCGGGCCGGCCTCCTCGCGCAGCGTGCGCGCGAGGAGGTCGTCCGTGGTCGCCATCGCGGGATCCGTCAGGTCCGGTGGGTCACTCGAACTGCGAGTAGTCCTCGACCATCGGCCGGATCTCCACCGCGACACCTGGCAGGTCGAGCATCGGCCAGCTCTTCACCACGGCGATCGCGGCGTCCATGTCGGCCACGTCGATCACGCTGAACCCGCCGATGACCTCCTTGGCCTCGTTGAACGGGCCGTCGACGACGACCGCGCCGTCGGTGCCGTGCTTGACGGTGGTGGCGGTCTCGACGCCGAGCAGCTCGGCGCCCGAGTCGGCCATCACGCCGGCGTTCTCGCCGAACCACTCGTAGACCCGCTTGTAGATCGCCTGCGCGGCCTCGGGGTCGGTCTCCCCGGCGAGGTCGGGGCGGGAGGTGTACATCAGGACGTACTTCATGGTCGTGCCTCTCTGTCTCGGCCCCGCCTCTCGGGGCTCGCTCACCACCTCGTCGCCGCTGCTGCCCGGCGATCGACAGCTCGCGCGAACTTTCTCGCATCCTCCTCCGCGACCGCCGCGGCGTCATCCGAACCCGCACCCATGGGTCCCGATTCGTACGTCACTGCGGGGCTCCGATATCTGAGGACGCCGTGGACGGATCGAGACCGGACCCACGACCGGGACGTCCTCAGATATGCGGGTTGAGCGGGGTACGACAGCGGCCCGCCCTCCGTGCAGGAGGACGGGCCGCGGCCGAGGTGCGGAGCCCGGGTCAGTGACCCATCACCGCGGTGGGGTCGACGGGCGCGACCTTCTTGCGGGGCAGGAACGCCGCCGGGATCAGGCAGCAGGCCACCAGGACCGTCGCGACGATGAACACGGTCGCGAAGGCGTCGGCCATGTCGCTGGTGATCAGCTGCTGGAGGTTGCCGAGCTGGTCGGGCGAGATGCCGAAGCGCTCGAGGATGGCGGCGACCTGGGTCTGGTCGTCCCCGGCCTCGGCGAGCGCGGCGCCGGCCGAGACGAAGCGCGAGTCCTTCAGCTCGTTGGTGAGGATCACCGAGAAGAGGGCGGTGCCGATGGAGGCCGCCACCTGCTGGGTGATGTTGAGCAGCGTCGAGCCCCGGGCCACGTTGTGCGCGGTGAGCGTCGCGAGCGCCGCGGTCATGATCGGCATCATCGTGCCGCCCATGCCGAGACCCATGATGAAGAGCGCGCTCAGGATGTAGACGTAGGAGGTGTCCGCACCGATCTGGGTGAACATCGCCATCCCGACGGTGATCACCGTGATGCCGACGAGGACGATCTTCCCGGGGCCGATCTTGTCGGCCAGGATGCCGGCGATCGGCATGGTGATCATCGCGCCCACGCCCTGCGGGGCCAGCAGCCACCCGGTGGCGAGGGTGCCCTCGCCGCGGACCTGGATGAAGTAGAGCGGGAACAGCAGCGAGGCACCGAAGAACGCGATCGCGAACAGGGTCATGGCGATCACCGCGACGGTGAGGTTGCGGTTGCCGAACAGGCGCAGGTCGACCAGCGGGTGGATGTTCTTGCGGTTGAGCGCCCACGGGACGAAGGCGCAGATCAGCACGAGGCCGAGGATCATCGGCACGAGGACACGCGCTGCCATCGCGGTGCCCTCCTCGGGGATGGAGCTGACGCCGTAGAGGAACGCGGCGAGGCCGGGCGAGAGCAGCACCATGCCCAGCCAGTCGAAGGTCTCCGACGGCTCGACGTGGTCCTTGGGCAGCACGATCCACGCGTAGACGATCGCGGCGATGCCGATGGGCAGGTTGATCAGGAAGATCCAGTGCCACGAGGCGCTCTCGATCAGGGCGCCACCGAGGATGGGACCGAAGATCGGGCCCAGGAGCATCGGGATGCCGAGCACGGCCATCACCCGGCCGACCCGCTCGGGACCGGCGGCCCGGGTCAGGATCGTCATGCCGAGCGGCATCAGCATGCCGCCGCCGAGGCCCTGCAGCACGCGGAAGAGCACGAGCACCTCCAGCGACGTGGCGGCCGCGCAGAGGACCGAGCCGATCGTGAACAGCGCGACGGCCAGCAGGTAGAGGCGCTTGGTGCCGAAGCGGTCGGCCGCCCAACCGGTCAGCGGGATCACGCTCGCCAGGGCGAGGGTGTAGCCGGTCATCGTCCACGCGACCTCGGCCGCGGTGGCGTCGAACTCCTGCTGGAAGGTGTTGAGCGCGACGGAGACGACGGTGATGTCGAGGATCGACATGATGGCGCCCAGGACGACCACGCCGGCCACCATCAGGACGCTCTTGTCGAGCTTGTCGGAGTGCTCCGGCGCGGCGCCGGTCTGGGTCTGGGTGTCGGTCACCCGACAACGGTATTGGTTGCGTCTGACAACGAGTAATCGTTTTCGCGGTGGCCTGCGTCACCCTCACGGGTGGGCCGCCGTCCGAGAGGGGTACGCCGACCCGGTCATGGCGCCGGGAACTCCCTGTCGGTCCGAGGCGTTACCGTCCCTGTGCCCGCTGCCGAGCGAGCCAGGAAGGGTGCGCATGAGCTTCGTCCCGGTCACCGGTCCTGCCAGGTTGCTGGCGGGGGAGCCGCCCCGGGAGGGCTCGGTCGAGTTCACCGACGAGCGCCGCACGATCGTGATGCCGATCCGCGGTGCGCTGCCCGTGCTGGGCAAGGTCCGCGACCAGGCCGACGTGCACCCGTCGGTCGCGCTGCTCGCCGGCGCCGCGCTGATGGGGCTCCAGCTGGTCGCGTCCGGGCGCTTCGCCCCCGACCCGGAGGGTCGGCACTGGCAGGTCGCCGGGCTCGACGCCGCCGACGAGCGCCGCATCGCCGAGCTGGCTCGCTCCCGGGCCTGGGACGGCTTCGACGAGGCGACGGCCGAGGGCATGGTGCGCGGCCTGCTCGACGCCGTGGTGGACACCATGCCCCGCACCACCCCGGGGCGCTCGCGCCACCGCGGCCCGTCGCCCGTTGGTCGTACGACGTCGGAGCCGCGCACCCCCGACGCGTTCAGCGACGAGCTCCAGCACCGGATCGCACGCATCCGGGCACGCGGCCGTGACGACCGGCCGCACCTGGTCTCCATCTCGTTCCGGGTTGAGGCCGACGAGGAGGAGCTGGTCGCCGGAGCCGTGCGCCTGGTGCTGCAGGTCCACGCGGTCGACAACCCCGCCCACCTCGCCGACGCCTCCGAGCTGTGGGCCGAGTCCGGTCCGGAGGCCGCCCACGGGTTCGGCGACCGCGCCCGCACCCACGCCGCGATCGCGCTGCGCTCCGCCGCTGACGCCTGGCCGGTGCTCGACCGGCTGCTCGACCTGCGGGTCCCGGACGAGATCACCCTCGACTCCGACGAGATCCTCTCGCTCCTCGACGGCGGGGCCGTGGCGCTGACGGAGGCCGGCCACCCGGTGATGTGGCCGAAGTACCTCGACCGCGAGGTGACGCAGCGGGTCGAGCTGGGCCGTCGCTCGCCGGCCGGCGCAAGCGAGGAGCCGCTGCAGGACGGCTTGTTCGGGCCGCGGGCGCTGTTCGGGTTCGAGTGGCAGCTCTCGCTCCACGGCGAGGAGCTGAGCGACGACGAGATGGACGAGCTGGCCCGCACCACCAGCCCCATCATCAAGCTGCGGGACAACTGGGTCGCGGTCGACTCCGCGGTGATCAAGCGCGCCCGCAAGCGACTGATCCGCACCGTGACCCCGGTCCAGGCGCTGGCGGCGACGCTCACCGGCGTCGTCGACATCGAGGACTCTCCCTACGAGGCGGTCGTCGGCGCGAGCCTGCTCGCCGTCCGCGACCGGGTCCGCGACGCCGTCACGGGCGAGCTCGTCGCAGTGCCCGCGGCGCTGCGGGCCGACCTCCGCGACTACCAGCGCCGAGGGCTGTCGTGGCTGGCCGAGCTCACCGGGCTCGGGCTCGGTGCCTGCCTGGCCGACGACATGGGACTCGGCAAGACGATCACCCTGATCGCCCTCCACCTGCACCGTCAGGAGGACGGTGGCGGCGGCCCCACGCTCGTCGTCTGCCCGGCGTCGCTGCTCGGCAACTGGGAGGCCGAGATCCGTCGCTTCGCGCCGGGAGTTGCCGTACGCCGCCACCACGGCAGCACGCGTGACCTCGACGGGGTCACCGGCGGCTTCGTGCTCACGACCTACGGCACGATGCGCAACGACGCCGCGCTCCTCGCCGAGGTCGCGTGGGACCTGGTCGTCGCCGACGAGGCGCAGCACATCAAGAACTCCCGGTCGGCGGCCGCCCGGGCGATGCGCACCATCCCGGGCACCGCGCGGGTGGCGCTGACCGGCACCCCGGTGGAGAACGACCTCACCGAGCTGTGGTCGATCCTCGACTGGGCCGTCCCCGGTCTGCTCGGCAGCCGCAACGCCTTCCGCAAGGTGTGGGCCGGCCCCATCGAGTCGGGCCTCGAGCCCACGAAGGCCCGGCAGTTCGCCGACCTCATCGGCCCGTTCCTGCTGCGGCGGCGCAAGTCCGACCCCGGTGTGGCGCCCGAGCTGCCGCCCAAGACCGAGACCGACCACCTGCTCGGCCTGACCCGCGAGCAGGTCGTCCTCTACGAGACGCTCGTGCGCGAGTCGATGCGCCGCATCGAGGAGGCCGACGAGGAGACCCGCCGCGGCCTGGTGCTCAAGCTGCTCACCGGCCTCAAGCAGATCTGCAACCACCCCGCCCACTTCCTCCGCCAGCCCAACCCCAAGCTCCGCGGGCGCTCGGAGAAGGTCGAGCTGCTCGACGAGCTCGTCGGCACGGTGATGGCCGAGGACGGGGCGGTGCTCGTCTTCACCCAGTACGTCGCCATGGCCCGCCTCCTCGAGCGCCACCTCGCCGCCGCCGGCGTGCCGCACCAGCTCCTCCACGGCGGCACCCCGGTGCGCGAGCGCGACGCCATGGTCGCGCGCTTCCAGGCGGGCGAGACGCCGGTGTTCCTGCTCTCGCTCAAGGCCGGGGGCACGGGCCTCAACCTCACCCGCGCCGACCACGTCATCCACCTCGACCGCTGGTGGAACCCTGCCGTCGAGGACCAGGCGACCGACCGCGCCTACCGGATCGGCCAGACCCGTCCGGTGCAGGTGCACCGGTTCATCACCCAGGGGACCATCGAGGAGAAGATCGCCGAGCTCCTCGCCCGCAAGCGGTCCCTGGCCGACTCCGTGCTCTCGCGCGGGGAGACGGCGCTCACCGAGCTCTCCGACGCCGAGCTCCGCGACCTGGTGGAGCTACGTAGATGACCGGGACGACCCACCCCCGGCTGGCGCCGCGGCGGGGCGGCGGGGGCGGCACTTGGTGGAGCAAGGCGGTGCTCCGCGCGGTCGAGGAGGCCGCCTTCGGCGAGAAGGAGCTGCGCGCCGGCCGGTCGCTCGCCCGCTCGGGCGCCGTCGGCGCCATCACCGTCGACGAGGGCGGCGCGGTCGCGGCGGTGACCGAGGGTCACGACGCGTTCACGGTCGAGGTCACCGTGCCGGTGCTCGACGCGGACGACGCCGCGGCCTTCGTCGAGCTCGTGGCGGCCGAGTCGGGGCGCATCGGCGCGCTCCTCGCCGGCCAGCTGCCGCACTCCTTCGTCGAGGCGGTGGACGAGGCGGGCGTCGAGCTGCTGCCGTACGGCGGCGAGCTGGGCTCGGCCTGCTCGTGCGACGCGTGGCTCGACCCGTGCCCGCACGCGCTCGCGGTGCTCACCCAGCTGGCCTGGCTGATCCAGGCTGATCCCTTCGTCCTCACCCACCTGCGCGGGCTGTCCCGCGAGCGGGTGCTGCGCGACCTCCACCAGCTGGGCCGGCCGGCGTCCGGAGCCGCACCGGCTGTCGACCCCCACGCGGGCTCGACACCCGACGCGCCGGCCGACGTCGACGACCTGGTCGTCGCCGAGGACGCAGCCGTCCGTGCCGCCCGGCTCCTCCAGCTGGAGAGCCCGTTCGACGCCTGGTGACAGGAGGCGGGCGACGGCGGCAGACGAGGGAGCGGTCGGCTCAGGCGAGTCCGAGGGCGCCGTGGGCCATGTCGCGCAGCACGTCGTGCATCTGCGGGTCGGGCAACCGGCCGCTGTGGGGCGTGGAGTTGAGCAGGCCGAAGAGCACGTGGGCGCGGGTGCGGGATGCCTCCGGGCTCAGGGTGGCGTCGTGGCGGCGGATCTGCGCGGCCCACTCGTCGACGTAGGCGCGCTGCAGGGCGCGCACGCGCTCGCGGGCCTCGTCGGGCAGGCTGCTCCAGTCGCGGTCCTGCACCACGATCAGCGCCCGGTGCTCGAGGGCGAACTCGATGTGCCACTCCACCAGCGCCTCGAGCGCCTCGCGCGGGTCACCGGCGGACGCGACCCGCGAGCGTCCCTCGGACAGCAGCGTCTCGCTGATGGTCACCAGCATCTCGGCGAGCATCGCGTCCTTGGACTGGAAGTGCTTGTAGAGGGCGGGGCCGGAGACGCCGCAGGCCGCGCCGAGCTCGGCGACCGAGACGCCGTGGAAACCCCTCGACGCGAAGAGGTCGGCCGCGATGTCGAGGATCTGCTGGCGGCGGGGAGTCACGTCGGCGAGGTTAGTGCCTGCTAACCCTCGCGGTGCCCGGGGTGTGGGGAGTGGCATCAGGCGCTCGGACGCCTCCGAAACGGCCAGCGGAATCACATGTGCCTCCCCAACAAGTTGTGCGGCAGTGGGCCGCACCCCCGCAGCGGCCCACTGATCCCCCGATCCGTGCACCCGACATGCATCGTAAATTGTAGGCGCTACCCCCCTTGGGGTGGGAGAGGTCAATCCCCCAATATGGGCAAAGAATGAGTGGTCGCGGCGTGTCCTGGCCACGGATTCGTCAGCCGGGGGTGTATCAGGCCGCGCCGAGCAGTGGTCGATGGACACCACAGGTTAACGATCGCTAACCTGACCGGGTGTCCGAGCAACAGACCCCGGCGGCAGGGGCGACCCCCACCATGCGCGAGCTCGTCGACGACCTGCGTTCCCGGCTGGCCCGGGTCCGGCAGGGCGGGTCCGAGGCCGCGCGGAAGAAGCACACGGACCGCGGCAAGCTGCTGGTGCGCGACCGGGTGGACCGGCTGCTCGACCCGGGGAGCCCGTTCCTGGAGCTGGCGCCGCTGGCGGCGTACGGCATGTACGGCAGTGGTTCCGGGGGTGACGGGGACGACTACGCCGTCCCGTCCGCCGGCGTCGTGGCCGGCATCGGACGCGTCTCGGGCCGCGAGTGCGTGGTGGTGGCGAACGACGCGACGGTCAAGGGCGGCACCTACTACCCGATGACGGTGAAGAAGCACCTGCGGGCGCAGACGATCGCGGCGGAGAACCACCTGCCGTGCCTCTACCTCGTCGACTCGGGCGGCGCGTTCCTGCCGATGCAGGACGAGGTGTTCCCCGATCGCGAGCACTTCGGCCGGATCTTCTTCAACCAGGCCAACCTGTCCGCGGCCGGGATCCCGCAGGTCGCGAGCGTGATGGGCTCGTGCACCGCAGGTGGCGCCTACGTGCCGGCGATGTCGGACGAGACGGTGATCGTGCGCAACCAGGGCACGATCTTCCTCGGCGGCCCGCCGCTGGTGAAGGCCGCCACGGGCGAGGTCGTCTCGGCCGAGGACCTGGGCGGAGGCGACGTGCACGCGCGCACCTCGGGGGTGGTGGACCACCTCGCCGAGGACGACGCCCACGCGCTGGCGATCGTGCGGTCGATCGTCGACACGCTGCCCGCCGTGACCCCGGTCCGGGCGCCGCGCGCGGAGGTCGAGGAGCCGCACGAGCCGCCGGAGTCTCTCTACGACGTGGTGCCGACCGACACCCGCACGCCGTACGACGTGCGCGAGGTGATCCGCCGGCTGGTCGACGGCAGCCGCTTCCACGAGTTCAAGAAGCTCTACGGCGACACGCTGGTGTGCGGCTTCGCGCGCATCGACGGCTACGAGGTCGGGATCGTGGCGAACAACGGCATCCTGTTCAGCGAGTCGGCGCTCAAGGGTGCCCACTTCATCGAGCTGTGCAACCAGCGCGGCATCCCGCTGGTGTTCCTGCAGAACATCACCGGCTTCATGGTCGGCCGCGAGTACGAGAACAAGGGCATCGCCCGTGACGGCGCGAAGCTCGTCACCGCGGTCGCGTGCTCGGTGGTGCCGAAGTTCACCGTGGTCATCGGCGGCTCGTTCGGTGCGGGCAACTACGGCATGTGCGGGCGCGCCTACGACCCGCGGTTCCTGTGGATGTGGCCCAACGCGCGGATCTCGGTGATGGGCGGTGAGCAGGCCGCGTCCGTGCTCGCCACCGTGCGCACCGACCTCGAGACCGACGAGCAGGTCGAGGCCTTCAAGGCCCCGATCCGCGAGCAGTACGAGACCCAGGGCTCGCCCTACTACGCCTCCGCCCGGCTGTGGGACGACGGCGTCATCGACCCCGCCGACACCCGCCGGGTCCTGGGCATGGCGCTGGCCGCGACGTCGTACACCCCGATCCCCGAGCCGTCCTACGGCATCTTCCGCATGTGATGGGACTGACGACGTGAACAGACTGCTGATCGCCAACCGCGGCGAGATCGCCCTGCGGGTCATGCGCACCGCCCGCCGACTGGGGTGGGAGACGGTCGCGATCCACACCGACCTCGACGTCGACGCGCCGCACACGCGTGGCGCGGACCGGGTGGTGCGGGTGGAGTCCTACCTCGACGTCGATGCCGTGGTCGCGGCCGCGAAGGAGTCGGGTGCGGGCTACGTGCACCCCGGCTACGGGTTCCTGTCCGAGCGGGCACCGTTCGCGCGGGCGCTGGCCGAGGCCGGCATCACGCTGGTCGGCCCGTCGGCCGAGGTGATGGACGCGATGGGCCGCAAGGACGCCGCGCGCGACGTCGCGGTGGCGGCCGGGGTGCCGGTCGTGCCGTCGTACTCGCTCACCGGACCCGACGCAGCCGACCCGGCGTCGTTCTCCTACCCCGTGCTCGTCAAGGCGGCCGCCGGCGGTGGCGGCAAGGGGATGCGCGTCGTGCGGAGCACGAGTGACTACGAGGAGGCGTACGCCGCGGCACAGCGCGAGGCGCGCTCGTCGTTCGGCGACGACACGATCCTGGTCGAGAAGTACGTCGAGTCCGGCCGGCACATCGAGGTGCAGGTCATGGGCGACACCCACGGCACGGTGCTGCACTTCTTCGAGCGCGACTGCTCCACCCAGCGTCGGCACCAGAAGGTGCTGGAGGAGGCTCCCGCTCCGACCATCAGCGAGGAGCAGCGCGCCGCGATCACCGGCTCCGCGGTGGCACTGGCGCAGCAGTGCGGCTACACCGGCGCCGGCACGGTCGAGTTCCTCCTCGACAACGCGACCGGCGAGTTCTACTTCCTCGAGATGAACACCCGCCTCCAGGTGGAGCACCCGGTGACGGAGGAGGTCGTGCGCGTCCGGACCGACCAAGGCGGCCAGCGGGTCGACCTCGTCGAGCTCCAGCTCCTCGTCGCCACCGGTGAGCCGCTCGGCATCGACCAGGACGACGTCACCCTCGAGGGCCACGCGATCGAGGCCCGCGTCTACGCCGAGGACTCCTTCAACGGCTTCCTCCCGCAGGCCGGTGTCGCGACGCACGTGGCCTGGGCACGCGGTGACGGCGTCCGGGTCGACCACGCGCTCGAGCCGGGCCAGGAGGTCAGCACGTCCTACGACCCGATGCTCGGCAAGGTCATCGCCGTCGGCGCCGATCGCGAGGAGGCGCGCGGGCGCCTGGTCCGCGCGCTGGACCGCACCGAGATCGCGGGTCTGACCACCAACGCCGGGTTCCTGCGGGTGCTGGCCGAGTCCGACGAGTTCCGCGACGCCACGATCGACACCGCGTGGCTCGACCGCAACGAGGTCCCGGCTCCCGACGACGCGGTGGCCGTGCAGCTGGCCGCGGCCGCGCTCGCCCCGCCCAGAGGGTCCGGGCCGTGGCAGTCCGACGGCTGGCGGCTGGGCGGCGACGCCGCGCCGGTCCGGGTCGTCGTCGGCACCGAGCTGGTCGACGTACGCCCGACGGCGTCCGCACCGGCCGCGTTCGTCCGGGTCACGTCGAACGCCGTGGAGGTGATTGACCGCGGACAGCGCTTCGTCTTCGACCGTCACGACCCGTTCGCCGACACGGCCGCGGCCGCGGGCGACGGCACCCTCCTCGCGCCCATGCCCGGCACGGTCCTGGCGGTCAACGTCGCCGAGGGCCAGGCCGTGGAGGAGGGTGAGACGCTGGGCGTGATGGAGGCGATGAAGATGGAGCTCGCGCTCAAGGCGCCCTTCGCCGGCACGGTCACCACCGTCGGCGCCACCACCGGCGACCTCGTGAAGCTGGGCGCGGTCCTGTTCACCGTGGAGGAGCTGTCGTGAGCACCCTGCCGATGACCGTCCGGGCCGAGGGGATGCCGGAGCGGGTGACGATCTACGAGGTCGGTCCCCGCGACGGCCTGCAGAACGAGCAGGCGATCGTCCCGGTGGCGGTCAAGGCCGAGTTCGTACGACGCCTCGTGGCGGCCGGCCTGCCGACCGTGGAGGCGACCAGCTTCGTGCACCCCACGTGGGTCCCACAGCTCGCCGACGCAGCCGAGCTGATGACCGAGCTGGGCGACGAGGGTCGTGACCTCCCGGTGCTCGTGCCCAACGAGCGCGGGCTCGACCGGGCCCTCGAGCTCGGGCTGCGGCACGTGGCGATCTTCGGCAGCGCGACGGAGACCTTCGCGAGCAAGAACCTCAACCGCACCTTCGACGAGCAGTTCACGATGTTCGAGCCGACCGTGGCCCGGGCCCGCGAGGCCGGTCTCGACGTGCGGGCCTACGTCTCGATGTGCTTCGGCGACCCCTGGGAGGGCGCGGTCCCGATCGACCAGGTCGTCTCGGCCGGCACCCGGCTGCTCGACCTCGGGGCGAGCCAGCTCAGCATCGGCGACACCATCGGCGTCGCGACCGCCGGCCACGTCACCGCGCTCGTCGCGGCGTTCGCCGAGGCCGGCGTCGGCACCGACCGGCTCGCGATGCACTTCCACGACACCTACGGCCAGGCGCTGGCCAACACGTTCTCCGCGCTCCAGGCGGGCATCACCACCTTCGACGCGAGCGCCGGCGGCCTCGGCGGCTGCCCCTACGCCAAGTCGGCCACCGGCAACCTCGCCACCGAGGACCTGGTGTGGATGCTGACCGGTCTCGGGATCGAGCACGGCGTCGACCTCGACGCCGTCGTGTCCACCAGCACCTGGATGGCCGCCCAGCTCGGCCGGCCCAGCCCCAGCGCCGTCGTACGCGCCCTCGGGACCCCCGGGTAGTCCACCGGGATCCTGTCGTCCGGCGGGTCGCGGGGCAGCCATTTCCCGGTGGACCACCGGGCTCGGGCACAATCAGCGCCATGAGCCGCGTCGTCCACCTCCACATCGGCGCCCCCAAGACCGGCACGACCTACCTGCAGGACCGGCTGCTGCTCAACACCGCCTCGCTCGCGCGTCACGGCGTGACCATCCCCGGCCCGCGCGGGGGCCGGTCCGACATGTTCCACTTCCGGGCGGCGCTCGACCTGCTCGACCAGGACTGGGGCGGGGCGCCCGGGCACGCCGAGGGCGCGTGGGCCGCGATGATGCGCAAGGTGCAGCGTGCCGAGGGCAACGTCGTGATCAGCCACGAGATCCTCGCCGGCGCCAAGCCCGACAAGGTGGCCAAGGCCCTCAACGACCTCGCCGGCCACGAGGTGCACGTCGTCTACTCGGCGCGCGACCTCGGCCGCCAGCTGCCCGCGGCGTGGCAGGAGTCCATCAAGCAGGGCCGCAAGTGGCCGTTCAAGCGGTTCCTCACCAAGGTCGAGCGCGGCCAAACCTGGTTCTTCAACGCGATGGACCTCCCGACCGTGCTCGCGCGCTGGGGGGCCAAGCTGCCGCCCGAGCGCGTCCACGTGGTCACCGTCCCGCACGACCGTGGTCCCAACGGCGACGAGCTGTGGCTGCGCTTCTGCCGGGCGTTCGGCATCGACCCGGCGTGGGCACCGCTCGACTCCGAGCGCGACAACCGCTCGCTCGGCATCGCCGAGACCTCGTTGCTGCGCAAGCTCAACCGGCGCCTGGAGCTCGGCGTGTGGCGCGACCCCGCGTACGACGCCCTCATCCGCGAGCTGCTCGCCCAGCAGGTGCTGGTCTCCCGCGAGGCGATCCCGGTCCGGCTGCCGCCCGACCGCTACGACTTCGCGGAGCAGCAGGCCGACGCCTGGATCGAGTGGATCAAGGGCAGCGGCGTCGACGTGGTCGGCGACGTGGAGGACCTGCGCCCGCGCCGTCCGGCCGAGACCGAGAAGTGGAAGGACCCCGACCAGGTGCGCGCCAAGCTCGAGCTCGGCGCCGCCCTCGACGCCCTGACCGTGATGACTCAGGAGGCGGCCAACCGCGCGACGGCCGAGACGGTCGGCGGCCGGCTCCGCGACGCCGCGCGTCGGCTGCGGGACCGGTGACCGCCAGCGCCACCCGACCGGCGGGGTCCGTGCACGGGTGGGTCGCCCACCTGCGTGCCGGAGGAACGACGCCGTGGCTGGAGTGGACCGGCCCCGGCGATGCCGGCGAGCAGCACGCCCGCGCGCTGCCCGGCGCCCAGCAGCTCGAGCTCCTGCGCCTGGTCAACCTGGCCCGCGGCCGCCACGCCGGCAGCGACGAGCGGCTCGCGGACCGCGTGCTGGCCGCCCCCGCCGCGGGGCGCGGCAAGGCCGACCTGCCTCTGGTCGGCGCCCCCGCGACCGGCTTCGGCGCTCGGCCGGTCGACCCCGCGACCGTGGGCGCCCACGAGCTGCTGCGGGTGGCGAGCACCCTGCTCGCCGACGACCTCGTCGCGCTGGGCCCCGACCCGGTGAGGCGCGGCGTGCCGAGACCGTGGCGCCGCCGCTTCCGGCTGGTCGGCGACCCGGTGGTCGTCGCCGCCGCGCGCGAGCATCTGCTCGGCCGCGGCCGGCCCGAGGGCGGTCCCCGGCCGTTCGTGGTCGCGGTCGGCGGCCCCCTCGACGACCTGCTGGCCCACACGTGGACCCAGCGCTGCTTCGAGCACGGCAGCAGGCCGTGGGGCGACTGGCTGCGATTCTGGCGCGAGCGCGACCAGCTGCCCGCGCGCGTGGACCTCGACGACTCCGTACGACGCTGGGGCGGGCGCCGACCGTTGGTCCGCGTCGTCACCGACCTCGACCGGCTCCCGGGCCACGTCGGCGTGCGCCGGCTGCCCCCGGTCCGCGTGCCGGGCGCCGACCAGGCCGAGCTCGCCCGTCGCATCTCGGCCGTCGTCGGCATCCGGGTGCCCGTCGCCGAGCGGCCGGCGCTGATGCGGACGCTGCAGCGACGGATGCCCGACAACGGCGTCGCCCCCGTCGTCGTACCCGATGCGGAGCAGGACTGGGTCGCGTCGTCCGCGGCCCGCATGACACGGCGGCTGACCCGCGCTGGCTACCCTGTCGTCGGCGACCTCGCCGACCTCGCGCCGCGCGCCGCGGCGGACCGACCCGGCCCGTCCGGGCCTGCCGGGGTGGACGGCCGGCAGGTGCTGGACCTGGCGATCAGGATGATCGTCGACCCCGGCTGGCGCGCGGGGCAGAGCAGCACGGAGAGGAGCGTGGAGCGGTGAGCAGGCGGGTGCTGCTGCACGTGGGCTGCCCGAAGACCGGCACGTCCTACCTCCAGGACGTCCTCTTCCGCAACCAGCCCGTGCTGCGCGAGCACGACATCCTCTACCCCGCCGACCGGTTCGACGCCCACTTCCTCGCCGCCCTCGACCTGATGACCCTTCCGTGGGGCGGCATCGAGACCGAGGCCGTCGGCGCCTGGGACCGGCTGGCCGCCGAGGTCCGGGAGTGGCACGGCACCTCGATCATCAGCCACGAGATCTTCGCCCGCGCCACCCCGACCCAGGTGGAGCGGGCGCTCGCCTCCCTGGGCGACGCCGAGGTCCACCTCGTGCTGTCGGTGCGCGACCTGGTGCGCCAGGTCCCGGCCGAGTGGCAGGAGAACGTCAAGCACCGCAGCCACATCACGTACGCCAGGTTCCTGCGCACCATCCGCGACCCCGACCGCGACTCCCGCATCGGCTCGTGGTTCTGGGCCGTGCAGGAGATCCCCGACATCCTCGAGCGGTGGGGCTCCTCGCTGCCGCCCGAGCGCGTGCACCTGGTGACGCTGCCCCCTCCGGGCGCGGACCGCGGCGAGCTGTGGCGCCGGTTCTCCCGGACCTTCGGGCTCGACGGGCTGCCGCTCGACCTCACCGCCGAGCGCGAGAACCCGTCCCTCGGCGTCCCGGAGACCTCGCTCCTGCGCACCATCAACGAGCGCGTCACCTCGATCATCGCGCCGCCCGACTACCGCCCCCTGGTGCGCGAGACGCTGGCCCACCAGACGTTGTCGCGCAGCGTGGCCTCGGCGCGGCTCGGCCTCGCGCCCGAGGACCACGCGTGGGCGCGCGGGCTGTCGGCGCGCTGGATCGAGGTGCTCGCCGAGCGGGGGTACGACGTCGTCGGATCGCTCGACGACCTGCTCGGGCCCGACGCGGGTGCCTTCGCCGACCCCGACTCCGCGACCGCCGACCAGCTGCTCCCGCCGGCGCTCGATGCGATCAGCGCGCTGCTGGTGGAGGGCGCGCGGCTGCGGGCGGTCGAGGAGCGGCTGCACGGCGAGCTGCGCGACGCCCGCGAGGAGCTCGAGCGCGCCCGGGCGACCACCGCCTACCGCGCGAGGCGCAAGGTGGTCACCACGCTCGAGGGCAGCCCCGCCGGCCGGGGCTCGCTCGACGCCTACCGGAGGCTGCGCGGGCGCAAGGGCTGACGGGCGCCTGGCGACCACGTCCAGGGCTCAGCGCCGGCGCGGCAGCATCTCGCGGTCGGCGTAGCGACCGATCCGCCAGGTGGCGTAGCCGTCGGCGCCCATCCCGACGACCCCGCCGACCAGCGGGATCTTGCGGCCCAGGGTGGTCGCCAGTCGCTTGCCGGCGATCCGGGTGACGATGTCGGTCGCGACGACGGCCGAGATGGAGCCGTCGATGGTCGGGTCGTGGACCGGCGCCGTGGCGATCGCCATCGGCGTGCTGGGCAGCTTGCGCTTCCTCACGAGTTCGTCCACCTGCTCCTCGCCCAGCAGGAGGGTGAGGATGGCGTTGCGCACGCGTGGGTCGGCGAGGTCGTGACCGCGCAGGTGGGCGATGCCGGCCACCATCCGGCACTGCAGGACCGCGAGGCCGGTGACGTTGGCGGGGATGGTGATCGCCATGGTGATCATGCCGCCGACGTTGGTGGCGAACCCCTGCGCGCCGGCAAGCCGGACGTTGTTCTCGATCACCTCGTGGATCGCGCGCTCGACGTTGCCGCGCTGCTCGCGCAGCTGCTTGTCGGCAGCGATCGCGGCCGGGGCGAGCGGGCCGACGCCGTCGATCGCCCGGTTCAGCGCCTCGCGCACGAACGCGCCGGTCAGCCCCGGCGCGATGTCGTGCATCCGGGGTGCGAGCTGTCGCTCGACGGTCTCCTTCAGGCCCATGCCCCCGATCGTACGGTCGCTCGCCCAGCCGGCGGAGCGCCCTGCGTGCGCACGAGGGACACCAACGGGCGTCCCGGTCGGTTGGGTTGTTCGCTAGCGTGCGAAGGGTGCCCATCGTCCCCGCTCCGACGCCGTGGGCCTTCCCGCCGTGCTCGACGTGGGACCCCGACGACGACCTCGTCGCGCTGGGCGCGGACCTCGAGCCGGGCACGCTCGTCACCGCCTACGGCCTGGGCCTCTTCCCGATGCCGGTCACCCTGGACGGCGAGGAGCACCTCGGCTGGTTCTCGCCGGTGGAGCGGGGCGTGCTGCCGCTCGACGGGCTGCGCGTGTCCCGGTCTCTGCGCCGGTCGGCGCGCGACGTCGAGATCCGCATCGACACCGCCTTCGACGAGGTGGTCTCCGCGTGCGGGAGCCCGGACCGGGCCGACGGCTGGATCACCCCGGACTTCCGGCACGCCTACGGCCGTCTGCACCGCCTCGGATGGGCGCACTCCGTCGAGGCCTGGCGCGACGACCGGCTGGTGGGCGGGCTCTACGGGGTGAGCGTGGGTGGACTCTTCGCCGGCGAGTCGATGTTCCACCGCGAGCGCGACGCCTCGAAGGTGGCACTGCTGTCGCTGGTCGAGCTGCTGCGTGACCGGCACGCCGACCGGAGGGTGCTCGACGTGCAGTGGCAGACACCGCATCTCGCGTCGCTGGGTGTCGTACGACGTCCGCGCGCGGACTACCTCGCCGCGCTCGGCCGGGCCCTCGAGGCGCCGCTGCCGGATCCCTTCCGGGTGGACGATTAGCGACCGCCACGGGAGGGTAGGCCCGATCGTGACGTGGTCCCGACGGGGGACGCGTCCCACCAGAGGGGGAAACCATGACCATCCGTGCCCGCCTGACCCTGACCAGCGCCGTGCTGCTGGTCGGCACCGTCACCTCGGCCTGCGGAGGGGGCGGCGGCGCTCCGAGCGACGCGAGCAAGGACGGGTTCTGCGAGGCGGCCAACAGCCTGATGTCCGACCTGGTGCCCGAGGACACCAACACGCCTGATCTGCCCAGCGACGAGGACATGGCCCAGGCGGTCAAGGACTGGGGGTCGCGGATGGAGGAGGTCGGCACCCCCGAGGGCATCTCCGACGAGGCGCGCAAGGGATTCGAGGCGGTCGTCGACCAGGCCAAGGACACCGACGCCGACGACTTCTCGATGGACAACCTCGAGGAGCTCGAGATGGGTGGCGCCGACGCCTCGGCGGAGGAGAAGGAGCAGGCCGAGGCCTTCGGCAACTACCTCACCGACACATGCGGCAACCCGATGGACGACATCGAGATGCCGGAGCTCCCGGAGGTCCCCGACTCCACCGAGTGACGTTGCTCGCGCCTCACCGGCGCAGCAGCCGCGGGCGACGTACGATGGCGGGCGGGGTTGCGGAGGGAGGATGCGGATGGCGATCACGCGCGAGGGCAGGATCTGCTCCTTCTGCGGCGAGCCCGGAGGCCCGGGGACCGACCTGCGACTGGTCGGCGGGCTGGGTGCCCAGGTCTGCGAGCGCTGTGTCGACGACTTCCACGGCATCCTCCACGACGAGGCGCAGTGGACCAGTGCCCGCGGGCCGTTCCCGTGGGAGCGGATGGACGACGCCGAGCTGCTGGCGACGCTGCCGCAGATCCTCGCGTCGGCCGAGCAGAACACCGCGTTCGCGCACGAGTGGGTCGACCTGCTCCGCAGCCGCAACATCTCCTGGGCGGAGATCGGCCGGGCTCTCGGGGTCTCGCGCCAGGCGGCGTGGGAACGATTCTCGCGCCGGACGGGCGACAAGGGCGCCACAGCGTGAAATCACCAGCGTCGTCAGGGTAGGCTTGACGCACGAGGCGTCGGTCGGGCTGTCACGGGGGTGGGCCCAGCCGGCGCCTCGACCACGTCCCGGGCAGGTGACGCGACGTCCGAGCAGCGTCCGAGCGAATGCGCGAGACCTACTTGAGCAGCTTGGACATCCGCCGGTCGGCGAGGGGCTTGCCGCCCGTCTGGCACGTCGCGCAGTACTGCAGGCTCGAGTCGGCGAACGACACCTCGCGCACGATGTCGCCGCACACCGGGCACTTCTGGCCGGTCCGCCCGTGGACGGCGAGGTTGCTCTTCTTCTCGCCCTTGAGCTCGCTGGCGGCGAGCCCGCTCGAGCGCTGCACCGCGTCGCCCAGCGTCGTGCGGACGGCGTCGTACAGCGTCTGCAGCTCGGCCTCGTCGAGGCTGTTGGCCGGCTTGAACGGCGACATCCGCGCGGCGTGCAGGATCTCGTCGGAGTAGGCGTTGCCGATGCCGGCGACGATCGACTGCATGCGCAGCACCCCCTTGAGCTGCTTGCGCCCCTCGCGCTCGAGGATCTGCTGGAGCACCTCACGCGTGAAGTCGTCGGAGAGCGGGTCGGGTCCGAGCCGGGCGACGCCCTCGACCTCCTGGGGGTCGCGGACGACGTAGATCGCGAGGCCCTTGCGGGTGCCGGCCTCGGTGATGTCGAGGCCGGGGCGGGTCTCGAGGTCGGGGTCGTCGATCACGATGCGGGCGGCGAGCGGGTTCTTCGAGCTGGGCTTGGCCGGCAGCGCGGGCACCTCGTCGCGCCACCGGATCCAGCCGGCCCGCGCGAGGTGGATGACGAGGTGCACCCCGCTCGCGTCGATGTCGAGGAACTTGCCGTGCCGGGTGACGTCGTCGACGAGCGTGCCGTGCAGCGCGTGCAGCGGCGGGTCGAAGGTCTTGAGCGCGCTGAAGGCGGCCAGGTCGATGCGGCTGATGGCGCGGCCGACCAACCGACCGCGCAGGTCCTGGGTGAGGGCTTCGACCTCGGGGAGCTCGGGCACGTGCATGAGTCTAGGCAGGGACTTGTGGGCCGAGTCACAATGGAACATGGCCCGTCAGCAGCTTCCTCGCACCGGAGCGGTCTTCTTCGACCCTCGCGGCGAGGACCGCTCGCTGCGCGTGACGTGGCACCAGGAGCAGCAGCTCGTCGTGCTGTCGCTGTGGCGCGACAACGTCTGCGCCGGCACCTTCCGGCTCTCCGCCGACGAGGTGCCCGACCTGATCGCGCTGCTGCGGCGTGGGCTCGACGAGGCGTACGACGCCGCCCGCGCGCGGGTGCAACGACTCGACCGGCCCAGCGAGGCGGGCTGACTCGCCGACTATCCGGCAATCTAGGGACCTGCCTAGATTGACGAATATGGTCGGATCGTGGACCCGATCCGGAACCCCTACGCCCCCGGTGCCGGGCAGCGCCCGCCCGAGCTCGCCGGCCGCGACGAGCAGCTCGCCGCGTTCGGCGTCGTCCTCGAGCGCGTCGCCAACGGCCGGCCCGAGCGCAGCCTCGTGCTCACCGGGCTCCGCGGCGTGGGCAAGACCGTCCTCCTCAACGCGCTGCGCGGCGCTGCCGTGCGCAAGGGCTGGGGCACCGGCAAGCTCGAGGCGCGGCCCGGCCAGGGCCTCCGCCGACCGCTGAGCAGCGCGCTCCATCAGGCCGTGCGCGAGCTCGGGCACCGCGACGAGGACTCGGTCGACCACGTCCTCGGCGTCATCAAGTCCTTCGCGCACCGTGACGCCGGCGCGGGCGCGAAGCTCAAGGACCAGTGGAGCCCGGGCATCGATGCCGCCGCCGTGCGCGGGCGCGCCGACTCCGGCGACATCGAGATCGACCTCGTCGAGCTCTTCACCGACCTCGGCGGACTGGCCGCCGACGTCGGCAAGGGCATCGGCATCTTCATCGACGAGATGCAGGACCTCGGGGCCGACGACGTGTCCGCGCTGTGCGCCGCCTGCCACGAGCTCAGCCAGTCGGGCCTCCCGGTCATCGTCGTCGGCGCCGGCCTGCCGCACCTGCCCGCCGTGCTGAGCGCGAGCAAGTCTTACAGCGAGCGGCTCTTCCGCTACCAGCGCATCGACCGGCTCTCCCGCGAGGCCGCCGACCGCGCGCTCGAGGCTCCGGCGGCCGACGAGGACGCGGCCTACGAGCCCGGCGCGCTCGCGGCGATGTACGACGCCACCGGCGGCTACCCCTACTTCATCCAGGCCTACGGCAAGGCCGTGTGGGACCTCGCGCCCCGCTCGCCGATCACCGCCGCCGACGTCGCCGTCGCCGCCCCCGAGGCGGAGTCCGAGCTCGCCGTCGGCTTCTTCGGCTCACGCTACGAGCGCGCGACCCCGGGGGAGCGCGACTACCTGATGGCGATGGCCGACGTCGCGCTGGGCCAGGCCGGGGCGGGCGGGGACGAGGACTCCGTCCCGAGCTCCGACGTCGCTGCGGCGCTCGGCAAGAAGCCGCAGTCGCTCTCCCCGGCGCGCGACTCGCTGCTCAAGAAGGGCCTCGTCTACTCCGGCGAGCGCGGCCGCATCGCCTTCACCGTCCCGCACTTCGGGCGCTACCTCCGCGAGCGCGGCTGAGCGGTGGCCCGCGGCTGAGCGGTGAGTGAGGCACGTTCTGAGGCCCGGAAACATGTCTCACTCACCGCCCGGCGCGCACCACCGGTTCTCGTCCCTCCTCGACCAGCTAGGCGGGTGTGGGAGGCGGTGTCCGGAAGGACGGCGGCAGCTCCTCGAGGAGCCGGAGCCAGAGCTCCGAGGCGGTGGGGTACGACGGCACGGCGTGGCGCAGCACGTGGACGGGCACGCCGCCGGTGATCGCCACGGTCGCCGCGTGGAGCATCTCGCCGGCCTCGGGGCCGACGAAGGTGGCGCCCAGCAGCAGCCGGGTGTGGGCGTCGACGACGAGCTGCGAGTCGCCGGCGACGTGGTCGCGCTGGAGGCTGGTGCCGGCGGCCGAGGAGGTCGGCACCCGGGTGACCACCACCTCGTGGCCGGCGTCGCGGGCCTGCGCCTCGGTGAGCCCGACGCTGGCGACCTCGGGCTCGGTGAACACCACCTGCGGGACCGGCGCCTCGCGGTCGGGCTCCCACGCGACCTCGCCGGCGGTGCGGGCCGCGATGCGGGCGCCGACGACGCGGGCCTGGTGCTTGCCCCAGTGGGTGAGCGGCGGACCGCCGGTGGCGTCGCCGACGGCGTACAGCCACTCGGGCATCCGGCCGCCGGTGACGTGGTCGGCGGTCAGGTCCACCGACGACAGGCCGAGGTCGTCGAGGCGCGGGCTGCGGCCGATCGCGAGCAGGACCTCGTCGGCCTCGAGCTCGCCGTGCGTGGTCGTCAGGGTGACGGTGCCGCCGTGGACCCGCCCGGTGCCGGTGGCCTCGGGGTCCGCACGATGCACGGCCTCGACGGTCGTGCCGAGGAGGACGCTCACGCCGCGCTCGCGCAGGCCGGCGAGCACCGCCTCGCCGGCGAAGGGCTCGGTGCGGCTCAGCAGCTGCCGGCCGCGGACGACCAGGGTCACCGACGACCCCAGTGCGGCCATCCAGGTCGCGGCCTCGCAGGCGACCACGCCGCCACCGACGATGACCAGCCGCTCGGGCACGTCCATGACGCCGGTCGCGTCGCGGGAGTCCCAGGGGAGCGCGTCGGCGTACTCCTGCGGGACGTGTGCCCCGCTGCCGGTGGCGATCACCACGGCCCGGCGCGCCCGGACGACCACGTCGCCGTCGGCCGAGGAGACGTGCACCGTCCGCTCGCCTGTCAGGCGCGCGTCGCCGCGCAGCACCGCGAGGCCGGCGCCCTTCGCCCAGTCGACCTGGCCGGAGTCGTCGTAGTGGGAGACCCAGGTGTCGCGGCGCTCGAGCAGCGCCTTGGGCGCGACGTGGGCCGTCGAGACGCCCGGCAGGTCGGCCGTCACGTCGGCCACCGCGACCGGGCGCAGCAGCGCCTTGCTGGGGATGCACGCCCAGTAGCTGCACTCGCCGCCGAGCAGCTCGCGCTCGATGAGGACGGCGGTCATGCCGGTGCCCTCGACGGCGTACTGCGCGGCGTTCTCCCCGGCGGGACCGGCACCGATGACCACGACGTCGTACTCGACTGTCTCCATGCTGGGACCCTACGGGTGCTCCGCGCGGATTCGAGGTCCGCTTGCCCGTTCAACTAACATTTGCGCCGAGGGGAGTACCCCACCAACCTCCGTCGGTCACTACGGCGCCTCAGCAGGCGCCCCGGCGGGGACCGGCACCAGCACGAGCCGGCGGGAGAGACCTCAGGAACTGACACCTGAGGAGACCCATGTCGTCCATCGCGTCCCCCACCCTGTGGTTCGTCACCATCGGTGTGGTGCTCGCCCTGCTCGTCGTCGACTTCATCGCCACCCGCCGCCCGCACGAGGTCTCGATGAAGGAGGCCATCGGCTGGTCGGCGTTCTACGTCGCGCTGCCGCTGACCTTCGGCCTCTACGTCTGGAACGTCCACGGTGGCGACAGGGGGCTGGAGTACTACACCGGCTACCTCGTCGAGAAGACGTTGAGCGTCGACAACCTGTTCGTCTTCATGCTGCTGCTCGCCGCCTTCGCGGTGCCCGAGGTGCTCAAGCAGCGGGTGCTGCTCTACGGCATCGTCGGCGCGCTCGTGCTCCGCGGCATCTTCATCGCCCTCGGCGCGGCCGCGTTGTCCCGCTTCGACTGGGTCTTCCTGGTCTTCGGCGCGATCCTGCTCCTCACCGGCGTCAAGCTGCTGCGCGACGCGATCCGCGGCCAGGAGCACGAGGTCGACGTGGCCGAGATGCGCATCGTGAAGGTGCTGCGCCGCTTCATGCCGGTCAGCGACGAGTACGACGGTGCGAAGCTCACCGTGGTCCGCAAGGGCGTGCGGATGCTCACGCCCTTCGCGCTCGTGACCGCCGCGGTGTTCGCCACGGACATCGTCTTCGCCGTCGACTCGGTGCCGGCGGTCTACGGCATCACCGGCGACCCCTACCTGGTCTTCGTGACGAACGCCTTCGCCCTGCTGGGCCTCCGCGCGCTCTACTTCGTGCTCGAGGGTGCGCTCGGCGCGCTGCGCCACCTCAGCTACGGCCTCGCCGCGATCCTCGGCTTCATCGGCGCCAAGCTGGTGCTCCACTGGGCGCACCTGGTCTGGCCGTCGGTCCCCGACGTGCCGACGCTGACCTCGCTGTTCGTGATCCTCGGCATCCTCGGTGTCACCATCGCGACGAGCCTGTGGGCCAACAGGCGCGACGCCGACACCACCGACGACGAGCCGGAGGTCGTCGGCACCCGCTGACGGGGTCAGTCGACCGTCAGCATCGTCGCCCCGAGGCCGATCATCATCGTGCCGCCGGTGGCGCTGAGGGCGTCGAGCCGCGCGGGGCGGCGTGCGAACCACGTGCGCGCCGTCCCCGCAGCGATCGCCCAGGTGCTGTCGGACGCTGCGGCCAGGACGCCGAAGACGAGCCCGAGCAGCATCGTCTGCAGCGCCACCGGGCCACCCGGGTCGGTGAACTGCGGGAGGAAGGCCACGAAGAACACGATCGTCTTGGGGTTGGTCGCCCCGACGGTGAAGCCGATCCGCACCGGGTGCCCGCGCCGGACCGGCGCCGAGGCGTCCATCGCCAGCCGCGCGTCGCTGCGGTGGCGGATGGCCTGCACGCCGAGCCACACGACGTACGCCGCACCCAGGACCTTCACCGCGGTGTACGCCGTCGCGCTCGCGGCCACGACCGCGCCCAGGCCGACCGCGACGAGGGCGACCTGGGTCACGAGGCCGAGCGCGTTGCCCACGACCGAGAGCAGCGCCTCGCGCCGGCCCACGGTGAGCGCGCGGCCGATGGTGAAGAGCAGGCTCGGGCCCGGCACCTGGATGAAGAGGATCGAGGCAACGAGGAAGGCGACCCACTGGCTCGACGACGGCATGGCCACAGTGTGCGGCCCGCGCCGGTGTGACGCGAAACTGTTTTGCCGTGGCCGCTGAGTCTCTGGGAGACTCAGGGTCCAGGGCGCAGTCCGCCGCCCAGCCCGACGCGCCGGCCCCAGTCCGCGCACACGGCGAAGGGGAGCAGATCCTCGGACGCATCCGTGAGTCAGGTTCGTCGACGCCCGCTGCAGCGGCGTACTGGGGGCGCAGCGCAGTCGAAGGTGATCGACCATGACCAGGAACAGTGACTTCAAGCAGGTCGTCCGCGCCCGCATGGCCGCGACCGGCGAGGGCTACACCGCCGCCCGGGCGGCCCTCGAGCAGGAGGCGTACGACGCCGCGCGCACCGAGCAGGAGCGCCTCGTCGGACGGCTCTTCACCGACGGGCGCATCGAGCGCGTGCCGGCCAAGCGCAAGGTGCGCGCGGCCGTGCTGCTCGAGGTGCTCCGCCGCTTCGAGCCCGGCCGCGACTACTCCGAGCCCGAGGTCAACGGGGTGTTGCTCGGGGTGCACGAGGACTTCGCCTACCTGCGCCGCGAGCTGGTGAACTACCACTACCTCGAGCGCGCGGACGGGCGCTACCGGACAGCCGCGCAGGCGCCGACCCGCTCGGCGGTCGAGCGGCAGGAGATCCCGGCCTGGGAGTCCCACTGGCTCCCGGCGTTCCTCTCCGGGTCCTTCCCCCGCGAGCGGTGACGCGGCAGGCTGGGCGCATGACGGCAGGCATCGATCCCTCGGCAACCCCCTCCGGCACCGGGTGCAAGGAGTGCGAGGACGGCGGCGGCTGGTGGGTGCACCTGCGACGGTGCGCCCAGTGCGGGCACATCGGGTGCTGCGACTCGAGCCCCGCCCAGCACGCGACCGCGCACCACGAGGCCACCGGGCACCCGGTCGTGCAGAGCTTCGAGCCCGGCGAGGACTGGTTCTGGGACTACAGCCGCTCCGAGGGCGTGTCCGGCCCCCGGCTGGCCGACCCGCAGAGCCGTCCCGGCGAGCAGACCGTCCCCGGCCCGGCCGACCGGGTGCCGGACGACTGGCGCGACCACGTGCACTGAGGCCGGTCCCGCCCGCCGGGGTGCCGTGTCGCGCGTCCTGCGCGTGCCATGGTGAACCCATGCGACGTACGCCGCGCGCCCGCCGCGACCGGCCGGCCGTGGACCGGCCGCAGGTGGTGGCCCACCGCGGCAGCAGCCACGAGCAGGCGGAGCACACGCTCGCCGCCTACGTGAAGGCGCTCGACGAGGGAGCCGAGGGCCTGGAGTGTGACGTCCGGCTGACGGCTGACGGACACCTGGTGTGCGTGCACGACCGCAACCTGCGGCGTACGGCGGCCATGCCCGGGATCGTGTCGACGATGAACCTCGCCGAGCTCGACGAGCTCGACTTCGCCTCGTGGAAGAACCCGTGGGGCGACCTCGACGACGACGCCCCGGAGCGGGACCCGGACGCCGGCAAGGTGCTCACGCTGCGCAAGCTGCTGGAGACGGCGGCCGACTACGACCGCCACGTCGAGCTCGCCATCGAGACCAAGCACCCCACCCGCTACGGCGGGCTGGTGGAGCGCCGCCTCGTCGAGGTCCTCGGCGACTTCGGGTGGGACCGGGCCGGCTCGCCGGCGCGGGTGATGAGCTTCTCCCTCAACGCCGTGAACCGGGTGCGCCGGCTCGCGCCCGGGCTCGACGTCGTGATGCTGGTGGAGAAGGCGCACCACTGGCCCGTGCTGCGGCCGGTCGTCGGGGACGACTGGATCATCGGTCCCGGGGTCAAGGAGCTCCGCGACCACCCGGGGCTCGGACGCCACCTCGTCAAGGAGGGGCGCGAGATCCACGTCTGGACGGTCAACACCGCCGACGAGCTGGACGTCTGCCTCGACCTCGGGGTCACCGCCGTCATCAGCGACCGGCCGGCCTACATGCTGGAGCTGCTGGGGGCCCAGCCGCCCTCCGCGGGAGGCGGAGCGGACAACTAGGGTTCGCGGTATGGCCAAGAAGTCCCGCAACCGCACCCAGTCCGCCCCCGCCGCCGGCGAGGTCGGCCCCCGCCAGCCGTGCCCGTGCGGCTCGGGCAAGCGCTACAAGGCCTGCCACGGCGCGGCCGGCGGCGCGGCGCCCACCTTCGTCGCGCGTCCGTTCGAGGGGATGCCGAGCGAGTGCGACGTCATCGCGCTGCGCGAGCTCGTCCCGGCCGCCACGGCCCCGCTGACGCTGAAGGACGGGGACCGGAAGGTCCGCCTGGCGACCCTGCTGCCCGGCGCCGCCCCGGCGATGGTGCGCGAGTCGGGCGACATCTGGCTCGGCCTCCAGGTCCAGCACTCGTACGGCAACCCGGCCCGTGACCTCGGCGCCGTCCTCGAGGCCGCGCTGGCCACCGAGGAGCCCGGCATCGTCGGCCTGATGACGGCGCCCGGCGAGGGGCCGAGCATCCAGGACCTGATCAGCGACTCGAGCCTCGACATCACCGTGCACGACGGCTTCGAGTACTGGATCGACGACATCCCCGAGCGCGACGCGACGATGGAGGCGGCCCTCGAGCAGGCCAACGGCGGCGTGATGCCCACCAGTCGGCTGACCTCGGTCGAGGCGGCGTACTGGACCAACGTCGGCACCAAGGAGCACCTGCGCTGGGTCATGCCGCACCCCGAGGAGGAGCTCCTCGACGCGCTCGCCCGGCTCCACGCCGCCGGCAAGGATTCCGTGGCGGAGGACTCCCGGTTCGTCGGCATGTTCCGCGCGCACGGGCTGCTCGCGCCGGTCTGGGACCTTCCGGTCGGCACGGGGGCAGAGGTGCTCGAGGAGCCCGCGGCGCAGTTCGCCAAGGACCTCGAGGAGGCGCTGCAGGGCGGGGAGCTGAGCGCACCCGAGCGGTCTGCACGAGCAGGACTCGCCAACCGTCAGGTGACGATCCGGTAAGTCCCGCTCCACCATCTGACCACGGCTCGAACACAACGGATTCAACGGTTGTGCCCGCCCTTCCGGGCGGAGTAGATTCGTCTCTGCCCGGTCGTTGTTGTTTCCCCCGTCAACAACGACCGGGCGTCCTATTTCTCCGGGGTTCGTCCTCAGGCGGCGTGGCGGCCGACCCCGCGGAGTCGTCGTTCCAACGGTGACCACCACCAGTAGGCCAGGACGATGACTGCGGCGGCCACCCAGACCCTGACGTCGTACGTCGCCACGTAGAACGTGACCGCCCCGAGGACGCAGCCCGCGAGCATCACCACGTCGCTCTTCCTCCGCCTGACGGCCAGGTTGTACGGCTGGCGGTCCGACCAGCCGAGGCCGGACCGACGGCTGGCCCGCACCGTGCCGTACGCACGGAGCACCAGCCCGCCGAGCACGAGCACGAAGGACACGTCGACCAGCGCGCCGTGGACGCCGGCCAGGCCCAGGGGGATGCGCTCGCCGCCAGCGGTCCCGGAGAGCGCCACGACCCGTCCGTCCACGCGGTGCGCGACGGCTCGTCCACCGAGGTCGACGGCCTCGTCGACGTCGGCGGGAAGGAGGTGGACGATGTCGCTGTCACCGGGCTCGGCATCGACGTTCCTGACGTAGGCGTCCACCATCCGCGTGCGGCGTGAGTCGTTGTACGGACCCAGGACGACCGGCTCCTGCGCCAGGCAGTCGGTCCCGGTCGCCGCCGCGCAGACCGCCCCGGCACGGAGCACGCGCGCCTCCGCCACCGACGTCCGGATGTCGGCCAGGAGCAGGACGACCACCCCGAGGGCGAGCACGGCGAGGGCAGTCACCACCCACAGGCGGCCGCCGGCCGCGGCGCGCGGATCGACACCCCCGAGACTCATGGGGCGAGGCTAGGCCTCAGCCGTCCTCGCGCGGCGCTCTCACGCGCCACGCCTCTAGGTTGTCGAACCCCTTGGCCGAGACCCGTCGGGCCCGGCGGAACCGCCAGGGCGTCTCGCCGTCGTCGCTGCCGAGCGCCTCGTGGACGCCGGCGTCGACCAGCACGCTGCCGGGCCGGGCGGCCGAGGTCAGACGGGAGGCGGCGTTGACCGTGGACCCGAACACGTCGCCGAGGCGTCGTACGACGGACCCGTGGGCGACGCCGGCCCGCACGGCCGGGAACGGGTCGTCCTCGTCGGCCCCGCGGGCGGTCAGCTCCAGCGCGACGTCGACAGCGGCGGCGGGGTCGGCGACGGTGAACAGCACCTCGTCCCCGATCGTCTTGATCACCTGGCCGCCGTGGTCGACCACGAGCGCGGTCGTCTCCTGCTCGAAGCCGTCGACCCACTGCACGAGCGCAGGTCCGTCCAGGCTGCGGCTCTGCGTGGTGTAGCCAACGATGTCGACGAAGCAGACAGCCAGCTGTGACTCGGTCGTGGTGAGGGTGCTGGCGTCGTCGAGCAGGTGCTCGGCCGCGCTCGCCAGGTGGCGGCGCCAGACGTAGCTCTGCAGCGCCTCGACGCGGGGCAGCACGTCGCTCGCGAGCCCGGTGAGGTCTGCCAGCCCGGCGACCGGGTCGCCGTCCTCGCCGTCCTCGCCCGCGAGTCCCGCGAGGAGGCTGGTCTGCCACTCCGCGAGCCTGGCGTAGCTGCGGCCCCAGGTCCGGACGAGGGCGGCCTGCGAATCCGGGGGCAGGATCCCGATGCGGACCAGGTCGGCGGCGAGCCGCAGCGCCTCGACGTCGCCCTCGACGAAGGCGACGTCGTCGTCGGCGCGGTGCGGGAAGCCGAGCTGGTGCCAGAGCGTGACCGCGAGGTCGAGCGGCACGCCGGCGCGCTCGGCGACCTGCACGCGGGTCAGGGTCGGCTCCTCGCCGAGGACGAGCGCGCCCAGGGCGCGGGCCGCGTCCGGCCCGACGTCCGGCCCGCCCTCCACCGGGTCAGCTCCCCTCGAGGCGGCCCGCCGCCGCGGCGCGGATAGCGGCGCCGAACGACGGGACCTGCTCGACGAGCTCCTCGATCGTGTCGCGGGTGAAGTGGACGACCTTCAGCGGTGTCAGCGCCACGACCGTGGCCGAGCGGAGGGTGCGGTTGACGATCGCGCCCTCGCCCACGACGGAGCCGGGGCCGAGGGTGGCGACCTCCACGCCGCCCTTGCGGACCGACACCTCGCCCTCGGTGATGAGGTACGCCTTGTCGGCGGGGGTGCGCTCGGCGATCGGCGACCAGCCCTGCGGGAGCGTCAGCGTGCGACCCGCTGCGAGCACGCGCCGGGCGTCGGCGGGGTCGAGCGCGTCCAGGATCGATTCGGTCATGCCCCCTCAACGATCCACGGGGCCGGACGTGATGCCCTCGAGCGGAATTCGGTCAACAGGTGTTCACCATTGCGTCGAGGCACCCCGGGTCAGTCGGCGTGCAGCGGCTCCCGCGCGATCGGGCAGCTCATGCAGCGGGGCCCGCCGCGACCCGAGCCGAGCTCCGACCCGGCGATCCGGACGACCTCGATGCCCGCGTCCTCGAGCCGGTCGTTCGTCTCGTCGTTGCGCTCGTAGGCCACCGCCACCCGCGGCGCGAGGGCCAGGGTGTTGTTGCCGTCGTCCCACTGCTCGCGCTCGGCGGTGACCGGGTCGAGGCCGGTGTCGATCTGGTGGAGCGTGTCGATCTGCATCGCCTTGGCCGCCGCGACGAGGAAGGGCTCGGAGTCGCTGACGCTCAGGGTGAGGTCGGACTCGCCCGAGCCCGGGTCGTCGAGCGTGACCGTCACCGCGCGGAGGTTGTCGGCGACGTTGGGGTACATCACGACCTTGTCGACGTCGACCATCGTGCAGACGGTGTCGAGGTGCATCGTGGCGCGCTCCTGCGCGATCGGCACTGCCAGCACCGTGTGGGCGAGGTCGGCGTGGAAGACCTGGCGGGCGAGCCGCTCGACGCCGGCGGGCGTCGTACGCTCGCCGACACCGACGGCGATGACGCCCGGGGCCAGGAGCAGGACGTCGCCGCCCTCGACGTGCTCGTTGTGCCAGCCATGGATCTTGCGGGTGCCGGCGAAGCGCGGGTGCTCGGTGTAGATCAGCTCGGTCAGCTGGGTCTCGCGCTTGCGGGCGGGCATCGCGAGGCTGGTGACGGCCACGCGGTCGCGCACCCACACGCTGGAGTCGCGGGTGAAGAGCAGGTTCGGCAGCGGGTCGATGAGGAAGTCGTGCGGGTCGAGCAGGCTGGTCACGAGGCCGTGCCCGCCCTTGACCTCGTCGTTGCGGATGCCGGCGGTCAGCACGTCGGTCAGCTCGGCGGGGGAGAGGTCGCGCAGCGCCTGCGCGAGGTAGCGCCGCATCGTGTCGCCGAGGTGCAGCCCCGACAGCGCGCTCGTGATCGCGTGGTTGCGGGCCATCTCGCTGTCGAGCGTCTCGGTGAGCAGCTCGGTCAGGTAGAGCACCTCCACGCCGCGGTTGCGCAGCGTCTCCGCGAACGCGTCGTGCTCCTCCTGCGCCCGGCTCACCCACGGGATGCCGTCGAAGAGCAGGCGGTCGTTGTTGCGGGGCGTGAGCCGCTTCAGCTCGTTGCCGGGGCGGTGGAGCATGACGGTGGCCAGGCGGCCGACCTCGCTGTCTGCTCCGTGCGGGGTGGTGACCATAGGCGGGACTCTAGCGCTCGCCCTCGGCTCGACACGTGTCCGAAAAGCTGCCCCCGATCCGGGGCTGCAGGGGCAACATCCCGGACACGTGTGGGTACGGCGTCACGCGGCCTCGGCGTGGCCGGGGAAGTGCGGTCGCCAGTCGTCGCCCAGCCGCAGGGGGACCCCCGGCATGCCTCGCGACAGCAGCACCCGGTGCACCCGTCGCAGGGTGCGCAGTGGGTCCTTGTAGATGCCGGATGCGACCACGACGACGAGGCGCCACTCTGCGTCGTCGATGTCGGCCTTCCGCTCGAGGTCGTCCTCCCAGGTGTCCAGGACCTCGACGTGGTGGCGCCCGTCGTACTCGACCGCGAGCCGGGCGAGTGGGTAGCAGAGGTCGTACCTACGTACGACCGCCCCGAGGTCGTCGCGGACCACGAGGTTCACGACCGGTTCGGGCAGGCCGGCGAGCACGAGCAGCATGCGCAACCGTGTCTCCATGGGAGAGTCGACGTCGCGCCGGACGAAGCGCGCTGCCGCCAGCGCCTTGCGGGAATCCCGGTGCCTGCTGTGCTCGCAGGCGCGGACCAAGCCCTCCGGTGTCACACCCCGGCGACGTACGAGCCAGTCGCCCACGACGACCAGGTCGACGAGCCCGAGCTGTCCCCCGAGCTCGATGAACATCGCTACGTCACCGGAGACCCGCAGACCCCGCTCGACCACGACACCGGTCGGGTCCCCGACGTGGCAGCGCAAGCCACGGTGGTGGCGCCGGAGCTTCTGGTGCCACACGCTCACGTGCTCGTCGGCGATCGTCGGGACCGGAGCGCCCTTCACCCGGGCCGCGGACACATGGCTAGCCCAGGCATCTTCGCACTGCAGCACGAGCGCTCCCCGGACACGCTGGAGGGCCGTCGGCGGTGTCGTCGAGGAGACGAACACGTTGCGGAACAGACGTCGGTAGCCAGGGCCGCGCAGCACCCTGTCGGTGAGCCCGTTCTCGAGACCATCGGCGCGAAGGAACGGCAGGCTGGGGTCGAAGGTCATGCCCCAGCGTCGGCGATCCGGCGCCAGCGCGTCGGTCGTCCTCCACAGCCCACCCGCCACGCGCACACGTGTCCGAGTTGTCGCCCCTCAGACGAGAATCCGAGGGGAACATCTCGGACACATGTGCAGCGGCGGACAGTCGGCCTCCGGCTGGTCAGGACTCCCCGCGCCACTCCTCGCGGAGGAGGGCGTACTCGTAGGAGTCGGTCCAGCGGCCCTTGGACCAGAAGTCACCGATCCGGTGCACCTCGCGGCGCATGCCGAGGCGCTCGCAGAGGGCGGCGGAGCGCTCGTTGCGGGCGTCGAGGTTGGCGACGATGCGCCGCAGGCCGTAGTGCTCGAAGCCGAGGCGCAGCACGGCGCGCGCGGCCTCGGTGGCGTAGCCGCGGCCGGCGTGCTGCGGGAGGACGGTCCAGCCGATCTCGCCCTCGCTGAGCCCGGTGCCCTGGAGGATCAGGACCGAGTCGCCGACGACCTCGCCGTCGTGCTCGACGACCAGGCCGACGAAGAGCCCGTCACCGGGCTGGGCGCGGCGCCGCACCATCTCGCGCACCTCGGCCGCGTTCATCGTGCGGGTGAGCAGGAGGCTCGCGTAGGCCTCGTCGGCCCAGGCGCCGACGAAGGCCTCGCCGTCGCGGGCCTCGAAGGGACGCAGCACCAGCCGCTCGGTGCGCAGCGGCCAGACCGGCGGCACCGGGGTGAGGAACTCCGCGCGCGGACCGTCCACCCACTGCTCGCGCGACGTCGGGCCGCCGAAGCGCAGCCGGTCGTACGCCGTCATGGGCAGCAGGATGGAGTCGAGGCCCGGCACCGCGAGGACGCCGTCGACCGCCTGCCCGAGCGTGCCGCGGCCGACGGGGTCGTGCGGGTCCCGTCGCAGGACCTCGACCGCCGCTGACACCTCGGCGATGCGCTCGGTCTTCTGCCGGATCCGCACCGGCGACACGTCCTTCAGGCACACGTACTGCCCGGAGAGGTAGGCCTTCCACTCCAGCTCGCCGACCTCGGGCTCGTCCTCCCAGAAGGCGACGAACCAGTCGTGCAGCCGCTCGACCCCACCGGCGACCTCGGCGAGCTCGCCGTGCGCGGCGGGGACCATCGGCGTGCCGTCGGAGAGGACGTACGACGGCAGCGGCAGGCGGCCGGCCAGCATCTGCTCGATCGCCTCGGGGGTCGCCTCGACGAAGTGGTCGCGGACGTAGGCGTCGTCCTGGTCGGTCATCGGATGGTCGCCGTTCACGGCGACGAAGCGGTCCCGGACGGCGGCGACCGGGTCGCCGCTCATCGCGTCATCTCCCACACCGTCAAGGCTGCCATGAAGACGCAGACGGCCGCACCCACGTAGTGCAGCACCGAGAGCCTCACCCGCTGCAGCAGCAGCCGGCCGACGATGACCGCCAGCCCGGAGACCGCGAGCAGCGCGCCCCAGGCGCCGAGGAACACCGAGACCGGGTCGTCGTACTTGGCCACGAGCGAGATCGTCAGCAGCTGCGACAGGTCGCCCCACTCGGCCGCGAACAGGACGACGAACGAGGTCGCCACGACCTTGAGGCCGTGGGCCGCGGAGTCGGCCCTGGCGGCGTACTCGTCCTCCTGTGCCTCCTCGTCGGCGTCGGCGGTGCGCGCGGCGCGGAAGAGGATGACCGCGCCGATCGCGAACATCAGCGCGGCGACGGTGTGGATGAGCTGCTCGGGCAGGAACGAGGCGGCCTTGCCGATGCCGACCGCGACGGCCGTCTGGACGAGGAAGGCGAGCCCGACGCCGATCCAGACGAAGAGCGGTCGCATCTTCGTGGACATCACCAGGGTGGCGATGAACGTCTTGTCGGGGAGCTCGACGACGAAGATGGCGCCGAAGGCCAGGGCCACGACGAGGGGATCGATCACCGAGCGAGTGTGCCAGTCGTGCGTCGCGCCTGATCAGTCGGCCCGGAAGGAGTCGGCGGGGTAGACGCCGAGCACCTTGACCTCGGTGGTGAAGAACGCCAGCTCCTCCAGCGCGTTGCGCACGCCCGGGTCGTCGGGGTGGCCGTCGACCTCGGCGAGGAACTGGGTGGCGGTGAAGTGCCCGCCGACCATGTAGCTCTCCAGCTTGGTCATGTTGACGCCGTTGGTGGCGAAGCCGCCGAGCGCCTTGTAGAGCGCGGCGGGGAGGTTGCGCACGTTGAAGATGAACGTCGTCACGACCGGGCCGTTGCCGGCCGGCGCCTGCTCGAAGTCGCGGGACAGGACGACGAAGCGGGTGGTGTTGTGGTCCTCGTCCTCGATCTCCTCGCGCAGCACCTGCAGGCCGTAGATCTCGGCGGCCAGCGGCGGCGCGATCGCGGCCTGGGTGGGGTCGCCGGACTCCGCGACCTCGCGGGCGGCGCCGGCGGTGTCACCCGCGACGACGGGCGTCAGGCCGAGCTCGCGGATCACGCCGCGGCACTGGCCGAGGGCGTGGACGTGGCTGTGCACGGTGCGCAGCGACTCGGTGCTCGCCTCCGGCAGGGCCATCAGGGAGAACTGGATGCGCAGGAACCGCTCGCCCACGATGTGCAGGTCGGAGGTCGGCAGGAAGTGGTGGATGTCGGCCACCCGGCCGGCGATAGAGTTGTCGATCGGGATCATCGCCAGGTCGGCCTCGCCGCTCTCGACGGCCGCGAAGGCGTCCTCGAACGACGCGCACGGCAGCGGCTCCCAGTCGGGGTAGGCCTGCTGGCACACCAGGTGGGAGTTGGCGCCGGGCTCCCCCTGGTAGGCGATGCGTCGGGTCACGTCGGCGAGTGTGTCACCTCCGGCCGTGTCCGACCGGCCGTGACCAGTCGCCGAACATAGGCTTCCCCGCATGCTCGATGTGGTCGCCGTCGTCCTCGCCGCCGTCGCCTGCGCGCTCGCCGCGCTCGCCCTCCGTCGTACGACGACACGCTCCGGCGGCGAGGGCGTCGACGCCCTGCCCGAGGACGTGCACGGCCTGCGGCAGGAGGTCGCGGCCCTCAAGGCGGAGAGCTCCGACGCGCTGCGGCACCTCTCGGTCGTGCGCTACGACGCGTTCGGCGACGTCGGCGGGCACCTCAGCTGGAGCCTCGCGGTGCTCGACGACTCCGGTCACGGGGTCGTCCTGACGTCGATCCACGGTCGGAGCGAGGCCCGCACCTACGCCAAGTCCATCTCCTCCTGGTCGTGCGAGCAGCAGCTCTCGCCCGAGGAGGAGGAGGCGATCGAGCACGCCCGTCCCTGAGGGACGACCTGCGCTCAGCGGGGAACGCGGACCAGCAGCCGCCCGTGGATGCACTCCATCCAGAGCTCGCGGCCCTCGCCGATGGAGTCGCCGTCGAGCTGGCGCGGGGTGTCGGCCGACGCCTTGATCCGCACCCGCGAGCCGGTGCGTCGGTCGAGGGTCTCGTCGACGACGGAGCTCTTGCGGAGCACGCGCATCGCGACCGTGATCCATGACAGGAACTGGCGCGGGTGGATGATCACCACGTCGAGGATGCCGTCGTCGAGGGTGGCGTCGGGCAGCAGCGGCATGCCGGCCTGGAGGAACCCGACGTTGCCGACGACGACCGTGCGGGCGCGGTGGACCGTGGGCTCCTCGTCGTCGATCTGGATCTCGACCTTGACGGCGGGGAACATCAGCGACCGCAGCCCGGAGACGACGTACGCGACCCAGCCGATCTTCTTCTTGATGTCCTCGTTGACGCCCTCCATGATCGCGGCGTCGAAGCCCATCCCTGCCATCACCATGAAGTGGGTGTCCTCGATGCCGTCGCCGCCGACCTCCACCATGTCGATGGCCCGGTCCTGGCCGTTGAGGGCGATGTCGATCGCGGAGCGGATGTAGAGCGGCACCCCGAGGTTGCGCGCGAGGAGGTTGCCCGTGCCCGCCGGGATGATGCCGACCGGGATGCCGGTGCCGGCGAGCTCGGCGCACACCTCGCGCACGGTGCCGTCGCCGCCGCAGACCATGACCAGGTCGGCACCGGCGACGGCGGCCTTCTCGGCCATGCCGGTGCCGGGGTCCTCGACGGTCGTGTACTGCCACGTCGGCTCGGACCAGCCCGCCTCCTTCGCCATCGCCGAGACGAGCGACCGGAACTGGCCGACGTCCTCGACCTTGATCGGGTTGAGGATCACGGCGAGCCGCTTCTCCGAGGCGTACACCTCCGGGAGCGGCTCCGACCTCGCCGCGATCGAGCGTGGCCGCGGGTCGATGAACGCGAGCGCCAGGAAGAAGACCGCGAGGGCCATGAGCGAGCCGCCGATCACGTCGGTCGGGAAGTGCCGACCGAGGAGCACGCGGTCCACGCAGACGAGCAGCCACCACGCGACGACGACCGCGATGCCGGCGCGGCGCAGGCTCGTACGACGTACGAACAGGACGAGGAGCATGACGAGCAGCGCGGCGAAGGCCGCCGTCGAGGACGCGTGTCCCGACGGGAAGCTGAAGTTGGCGTGAAGCCCCAGGGCGTCCTGCCAGTCCGGGCGGTCGCGCCCCAGCAGGCGCTTCAGCACGGTCGTGGCGACCGAGGTCACCGTCATCACGACGACGACCAGCAGGGCCGCCCACCGGTGGCGGCGCAGGAGCAGGACGAGCGCGAGCACGATGGTGAGGACGGTCATCCCGATCGTCCCGAACGCGACCTCCACCACGCGGAGGCCGTCCACCAGCAGCGCGTGGTCGTCGGCCCAGTCCTCGAGCTGCCGGCCCTCCACGTCGAACGCGTCGAGCGGGGCCCGGTCGCGGGTCACGAGGAAGGCGAGCACCGCGAACAGGGCGGCCGCGAGGGCTGCCCCGCCGAGAGCACGGCTGCGGGAGGCGGGAGTCACCCGCGAAGTATGCCCAAACCCGATCGTGCGCCCCACGCCCCTCCGGATAGCCTTGCGCTTGTGATCGATCCGCGCCTGCTCCGTGACGACCCCGACCGCGTGCGCGCCGCCCAGGCCAAGCGCGGCCTGTCCGATGACGTGGTGGACCGGGCGCTGGCGGCGGACTCCGCCCGGCGGCAGGCGATCGCCGACTTCGAGGCCAAGCGCTCGGAGCAGAAGGCCAGCGGCGCGCTCGTGGCCAAGGCGCAGGGCGAGGAGAAGCAGGCCCTGCTCGCGCAGGTCAAGGAGCTGGCCGCGAGCGTGAAGGCGGCCGAGGCCGCCCGCAACACCGCCGAGACCGAGTGGGACGAGGCGATCAAGGCCATCCCCAACATCGCCGCCGACGAGGCCCCGGCGGGCGGCGAGGACGACTTCGTCACCCTCGAGCACGTCGGCACCCCGCGTGAGTTCGACTTCGAGCCGCGTGACCACATCGAGCTCGGCCGGATGCTCGGGGCGATCGACCTCGAGCGTGGCGCCAAGGTCAGCGGGTCGCGCTTCTACTTCCTCACCGGTGTCGGCGCGCAGCTCGAGCTCGCGCTGGTCAACATGGCGATGGACCAGGCCCGCAACGCCGGCTTCACGCAGGTGATCGCGCCGTCGCTGGTCAAGCCCCGCGCGATGGAGGGCACCGGCTTCCTCGGCCAGGCCGCCGACGACGTCTACCGGATCGAGGGAGAGGACCTCTACCTCGTCGGCACGTCGGAGGTCGCGATGGCGGCCTACCACTCCGACGAGATCCTCGACGCCGGCTCGCTGCCGCGCCGCTACGCCGCCTTCAGCCCGTGCTTCCGCAAGGAGGCCGGCTCGCACGGCAAGGACACCAAGGGCATCATCCGCGTCCACTGGTTCGACAAGGTGGAGATGTTCGTCCACACGACCGTCGAGGAGTCGTACGCCGAGCACCAGCGGCTGCTGGCGTGGGAGAAGGAGTTCCTCGACAAGCTCGAGCTCGCCTACCGCGTCATCGACACGGCTGCGGGTGACCTGGGGCTCAGCGCGCAGCGCAAGTTCGACTGCGAGGCGTGGATCCCCACGCAGGGCAAGTACCGCGAGCTCACCTCGACCTCCAACTGCACCGACTTCCAGGCGCGCCGCCTCGACATCCGCACCCGCGACGACAAGGGCCAGACCGTGCCGGTCGCGACCCTCAACGGGACGCTCACGGCGATCCCGCGCGCCATCGTCGCGGTGCTCGAGACCCACCAGAACGAGGACGGCTCGGTCACGGTGCCGCAGGCGCTCCGCCCCTACCTCGGCGGCCTGGAAGTGCTGAAGCCCCTTGGCTGACTGGGAGCCCAAGGTCGTCGCGCTGGACATCGACGGCACCCTGCTCAAGTGGGTCGACGGGCAGACCGAGGACTACGAGACCATCAGCGAGCCGGTGCACGACGCCGTGCACCGCGCGCTCGACGCCGGCGCGCACATCGTGCTGGCGAGCGGCCGCTCGCCCCACGGCATGACGACCATCGCCGACCTCCTCCACCTCCCGCGTGAGGAGGCCGACCGGCTCTGGGTCGTCGCGTCCAACGGGGCGGTCGTCTTCCGCTACCCGCCGATGGAGGTCGTCCACGAGGAGACCTTCGACGCCGCCCCGGCGGTCGCAGCGGTGCTGGAGCACCACCCGCGCGCGCTGGTCGCCGTCGAGGAGCGTGAGGTCGGCGGCTACCGCGTCAACCGCGTCTTCCCCGAGGGCGAGCTCTCCGGCGAGCAGCTGATCACCCACGTCGACGACATCGTCGGCGAGCCGGTGAGCCGCGTGATCGTCCGCGACCCCGAGGCGACCGCCGACGACTTCATCGAGCTCGCGGCCAACCTCGGCCTGCACGGCACCGACTACGTCGTCGGCTGGACGGCGTGGCTCGACCTGTCCCCGGTGGGGGTGTCGAAGGCGTCGGGGCTCCAGCACGTCTGCGACGAGCTGGGCCTCACCGCCGCCGACGTGCTCGCGATCGGCGACGGCCGCAACGACATCGAGATGCTCCGCTGGGCCGGCCGCGGCGTGGCGATGGGCCAGGCTGTCGAGGAGGTCATCGCCGCCGCGGACGACGTGACCGCGACCGTCCACGACGAGGGCGCTGCCGTCGAGATCTCGCGCTGGTTCCCGCAGGACTCCTGACCGTGGACGAGGGCGTCACCTTCACCGCGGAGCTGTGGCGCTGGACGGCGCGCGAGGAGTCGGCCGACGCGGGCGCCTGGTGCTTCGTGACCTTGCCCCTCGACCTCGCCGACGAGGTGCGCGAGCGGGCGGGTGAGCCGCGCGGCTTCGGGTCCGTGAGGGTGCGGGTGCGGGTCGGCACGACCACCTGGGACACCAGCGTCTTCCCCGATGCCGCCTCCGGGAGCTTCGCGCTCCCGGTGAAGAAGTCGGTCCGCACGGCCGCAGGCGTCGCCGAGGGTGACCTGCTGACGATCACGCTGTCCGTCCGGGACGGCGCGTGAGCGCGCCCCGGCTGGTGGCGACCGACCTCGACGGCACGCTGCTCGACTCGGAGGGACAGGTCTCGGCACGCACCCGCGCGGTGCTCGACCAGCTCGACGCGGCCGGCGTACCCGTCGTCTTCACCACCGGCCGTCCCATCCGCTGGATGGAGGAGCTGTGGGCGGCGGTCGGCGGGCACGGTCTCGCGATCTGCAGCAACGGCGGGATCGTGTACGACGTCGCGCGCCGCGAGGTGCGCACCGCACGGACCATCCCGGCCGAGGTGCTCCTCGAGGTGGCCGCGCGGCTGCGCGCGGACCTTCCCGGCACCGTATTCGCGCTGGAGAAGACCACCGGCTTCGCCAAAGAGCCCGACTTCATGCCGCGCCTGGCGGTCAACCTCGCCCCCGACGTGCCGACCGGCCCGCTCGAGGACCTGGTCGACGACACCGTCGTCAAGCTGCTCGCCCGCCACGAGGACCACGAGCCCGAGCCCTACTGGGAGCTCGTCGCCGGGCTGCTCGGCGAGCAGGTCGTCACCACGTGGTCGTCGGTCGGCACGCTGGTGGAGATCAGCGCGGCCGGCGTCACCAAGGCGTCGACGCTGGCCACCGTGGCCGCGGAGATGGGGCTCGGTCCGGACGACGTCGTGGCGTTCGGCGACATGCCCAACGACCTGCCGATGCTCGAGTGGGCCGGCACGTCCTACGCGATGGCCAACGCCCACCCGACCGTGCGCGAGCTCGCCGACCACCTCGCGCCCCACCACGACGAGGACGGTGTCGCCACGGTGCTCGCCGAGCTCTACGAGCTCCCTCGCTAGGCTTCCCGCCATGATCCGTGCCGTCCGACTCGCCTCTGCACTGCTCCTCGCGTGCCTCGGCCTCGTGGTGACGGTCCAGGCCCCCGCCTCGGCGGCCGACTGCACCTGCAGGCAGAGCGGCAAGCTCGATCAGCAGGTGGAGCGCGCCGACGCGGTCTTCATCGGCACGGTCGACAACGTCGAGGTGGCCAGCAAGGACCACACCTACGACGTGACGGCGTCGCGTGCCTACAAGGGCTCGCCCGAGCGCTCGACGCAGGTCTTCTCGGCCGGCGGCACGAACGCCTGCGGCCTCGGCGAGCTGGCCGTCGGCACCTCCTACCTCTTCCTCGCCACCGGCACCGAGGCGCCCTTCGAGGCCGACAGCTGCGGTGGCACCAGCGAGGCCAACCCGACCAAGGTCGCCAAGGTCGAGGCCCTCCTCGGTGAGGGCACCTCCGTCGAGCCGCCTCCGCCGCCGACCGCCCAACGCACGCTGGTCGAGGACTCCCCGCCCGCCGGCTTCGCCCGCGCTGCGGCCCCCGGCGCTGCGGCCGCGATCATCGGCCTCCTCGGCCTCGTCGTCGTACGACGCCTCGCGCGCTGACGTCGTGCTCGCCCGCGTCCTCGCCGCCCTGGCGGTGCTGGCGGGCGGGCTGGTGCTCGGCTCCGCGGGTCCGGCCGTGGCCTGCAGCTGCGTGGGCGGTGATCCGGTCGACCTCGCGCACAGGGCAGACGTCGCCTTCGTCGGCGTCCTGGCCAGCGAGCGCGCGGACGGCGACGTCGTCGCCCACCTCTTCACGGTCGAGGACGTCCGCACCGGCGACGTGCGCCGAAGCCAGGACGTCGTGACGCCCGACGCGGGAGAGGCATCCTGCGGTGTGGACTGGGCGACCGGGACCAGGATGGTCGTGCTCGCCCACGTGGACGAGGACGGCCGCCTCGCGTCCGACCGGTGCAGCGGCTCGGTGCTCACCACCGACGCTGCGTACGACGCCACGCTGCAGGCGCTGGGCGACCCCCGCGACCCGCTGCCGGGACGATCGATGGTCGCCCTCGACGAGGCGAGCGGTCAGGAACTGCTCTGGTCCGCCGCCGCGGTCGGGGTCGTCGGCGCGCTCGGGATGGTCGTCGTACGTCGTCTCGTGCGCTGAGGCGTCAGAGGTACATGCCGCCGCGGTTGCCGGCGGAGTCGTCGTCGCCACCGGTGGGCATGTTGGGCATGCCGGTCGGCGGCTGCGGTGCGTGGCCGCCGTGGCCGGCCGGAAGGGCGCGGCGCATCTGCTCGAGCTGGGCGCGCGAGGCCATCTGCTGGGCGTAGATCGCCGTCTGGATGCCGTGGAAGAGGCCCTCGAGCCAGCCCACGAGCTGGGCCTGCGCGATCCGCAGCTCGCCCTCCGACGGGGTGCCGTCCTCGGTGAACGGCAGCGACAGCCGCTCGAGCTCCTCGACCAGCTCCGGGGCGAGGCCGCTCTCCAGCTCCTTGATGGAGGCGGCGTGGATGTCCTTGAGGCGGTTGCGGCTGGCCTCGTCGAGGGGCGCGGCCTTCACCTCCTCGAGGAGCTGGCGGATCATGCTGCCGATCCGCATGACCTTCGCCGGCTGCTCGACCAGCTCGGTGATGTGCCGCTCGCCGTCGCCGTCCTCGTCGTCACCGTCGTCCGCCACCTGCGTCATCGCCGGGAGAGCGCTCGCCGGGATGGTGCCGATGGGCTGGCCGTCGGGACCGACGACCACGACCTGGTCCTCCTCCTGGCCGCTGGGGCCGCCGGTGGACTCGGGCTGCTGCTGGTCGGTCATGGCCCAACCCTATGACCCGCCCGGTGGTCGCCGCCTCGGGCGCGGTGCGTGAGCCACATTCCGGAGGAGGGGAATGTGGGTGGGACACCGCCCGCGGCGTGTCGTCCTCCGACTCGCCGTACGAGCGGTGCGTGAACCACATCCCGAGCAAGCCGAATGTGGGTCACTCACCGCCCGCGGAAGCCTCAGAGGGTCAGGACGATCTTCCCTGCGCGGCCGCCGTCGTCCATCAGCTGGTGCGCGCGGGCGACGTCCTCGAGCGGGAGCGTGGTCTCGACGATCGGGCGCACCTGCCCGGAGGCGACGAGCGGCCAGACGTTCTCGACGACCCCGCAGCAGATCTGGGCCTTCTCGGCGAGCGGCCGGGCGCGCAGCGACGTCGCGGTCACCGAGGCCCGCTTGCGCAGGAGCGCGTTGATGTCGAGCTCGCCCTTGGCACCGCCCTGCATCCCGATGATGACCAGGCGGCCCCCGGTGGCGAGGGCGGTGACGTTGCGGCCGAGGTACTTGGCTCCCATGTTGTCGAGGATGACGTCGGCGCCGCCGGCCTCGTCGAGCACCTCGACGAAGTCCTCGTCGCGGTAGCTGATCGCCCGCTCCGCGCCGAGCGAGCGGCACAGCTCGAGGGTCTCGGGGGAGCCGGCGGTCGTGTAGACCTCCGCGCCGCGGGCCGCTGCGAGCTGGATCGCCATCGTGCCGATGCCGCCCCCACCGCCGTGCACGAGGAAACGCTCACCCTTCTCGAGGTGGGCGGTCATGAAGACGTTGGACCAGACGGTCGCTGCGACCTCGGGCAGGCACGCCGCCTCGACCAGGGAGACGCCGGACGGCACCGGCATGACCTGGCCGACCGGCACGGCCACGCGGGCGGCGTACCCCCCGCCGGCCAGCAGCGCGCAGACCTCGTCGCCGACCTTCCAGCCCTCGACGCCCTCGCCGAGCTCTGCGATCCGGCCGCTGCACTCGAGGCCCAGGATGTCGGAGGCGCCGGGCGGCGGCGGGTAGAAGCCCTGCCGCTGCAGGGTGTCGGCGCGGTTGACGGCAGTGGCGACGACGTCGAGCAGCACCTCCCCGGCGGCCGGGCGCGGGTCGTCGACCTCGCCGACGGACAGGACGTCGGGTCCGCCGGACCCGGTGGAGACGGCAGCACGCACGTGATCAGTCCTCGTAGAGGTCGCTGGAGTGGTCGACCGAGGAGTCGTCGGGCACCTCGTCGTCGATGTCGTCGGGGTCCTTGGCGTCGGCCGGTCGGTCCCAGCTCTCGGCGAGCTGCTGGGCGCGGGCGGCGAGCCGCTCGACCTCCTCCGGGTCCGCGTCGCCCGCCCCGACCGCCACGCCCAAGAGGTAGGCGGTGATGGGCGCCGCGGTCTTCTGCACGTTCTGCGCGGCAACGCGGGCGAGGTCGAGGACCAGCCCCTCGTCGACCTCGGTCTCGACGTCGAGCACGTCGGCGAGCTCGTCGATCCAGTCGTGGAGGTTCACGGGTCCAATCTCTCGCACCCCACCCGGGTGCGGCAAGGGAGCCCCGTCAGCGCCGCAGGTCCCTCAGGTCGGCCCACGAGTCGACGTCCACGGCCTCCTCACCGGTGGCCGGCACCGCGGCGAGGTCGAGGGGTGCGAGCAGGCGGTGCAGCGCCATCCCGTGCTGCCCCTCCCGGTCGGGGCGTACGACGGCCAGGCGGGCCGCGTCGAGCACACCGGCCAGCTGCCGACGGCCGTCGCCGCCGACCAGGAACGCCCCGTCCCGGCCGGCCGCCGCCTCGCGCAGGCGACGCATCGTCGCGGCGGTGACCCGAGGCATGTCCACTGCGAGCACACCGACGAGGCGGGGCTCGCGCAGCAGCGCGTCGACCCCGGTGAGCAGACCGGCCACCGGCCCGCCGCGGGGCGGGTCCTCCACGACGCATGTCACCGGCCGCGCGGTCCGCACGGTGTCCGGTCCGACGACGACGACCTCGTCGGCGTCGAGGAACGCGTCGACGGCGTACTCCAGGAGCGACCGGCCGGCCAGCTCGACGGACGCCTTGTCGACCCCGTCCATCCGCGCGGCCGTGCCGCCTGCGAGGACCACGCCGCAGAAGCCGCCGGCGGTGAGGTCGAGGTCCATGGCGGCATCCTCCCAGCCGCACGTGCGCCCGACGCCGCCCGCAGGGTGGCCGCTCTACGCTGGGGTCATGGACCCCACCCCAGGGCTGGCCGACCAGCTGCGCGTGCGCGTCCACCAGTGGGCGAGCGGGCTCGACCCGGACGCCAACCGCGCGCGCCTCGCCGAGGTGTCGCCGGGGGCCGACCTCGTCGTCCTCCCGGAGGCCTTTGCCCGTGACTTCGGCCAGGCCGGGTCCGACGTCAGCCCGTTCGCGGAGCCGGCCGACGGCCCGTTCGCCCGCGAGGTGGCGCGCGTGGCCGACGCGACCTCCTCCACCGTGGTGGCCGGGATGTTCGAGGTCGCGGACGACCCCGCCCGACCGTTCAACACCCTCGTCGCCGGCGGGCCCAGCCCGGCGACGTACCGCAAGATCCACCTCTACGACTCCTTCGGCTACCGCGAGTCCGACCGCCTCACCGGCGGCGCGGTCGAGCCGGTGGTCGTCGAGGTCGGTGGCTGGCAGGTCGGCCTGATGACCTGCTACGACCTCCGCTTCCCCGAGCTGGCGCGACGCCTCGTCGACGCCGGTGCGGAGGTCCTCGTCGTCCCCGCGGCGTGGCTCCCGGGCGACCGCAAGGTCGCGCACTGGCGGACCCTGCTCGCGGCCCGCGCCATCGAGAACACCTGCTTCGTCGTCGGCGCCGGGCAGCCCGAGCCGCGCTACGTCGGTCACTCCGCGGTCATCGGCCCGCTGGGTGACGTCCTCGCCGAGGCCGACGGCGCCGATCAGGTCATCGAGGCGGTCCTGGACCGCGCCGACCTCGACGAGGCCCGCCGCACCAATCCGTCGCTGGCCAACCGACGGCTGTAACCTCCTCCGTCGTGCCTTCCCCGTCCTCCGACAGCCCCCGCGGGTCCTCCCGCGGCAAGCGGGCTGCCGAGCGCCCGCCCTCGCGGCTGCGGCTGAAGCGGAAGGCACCCGCGCCCGAGCCCACGCGGGTTGTCCGGGACGAGACAGCAGCGCCGCCCGCGCCTGCGCCTCGTGCGGAGCCGGTGCCCGCCCCGGTCGCGGAGCCGGTCGAGGAGCCGGCCCCCGAGCCCCGCGCCGTACCCGTGACACCCGTTCGTCCCACCGCGCCGGCCGAGCCGGCCCAGACGGACGAGACCGGCCCCGACGGACCCCGTCGGTCGCTGCTGGCCTTCTGGTTCGCCGTCCTGCTCCTCGGCGCGGTCGCCCTGGGCTGGTCGGCCCTGAGCGGCACGTTGAGCGACGTCCCGGCCCTCGGTGACACCGGCACCGCGCCCGGGTGGCTCGACGGCGCGGGCGCCACCGCCGTCGTCACCGCGCTCTCCTGGCTGCTGGCCACCCGCACCGCCGGTCGCGCGCTCGTCTCCGCCGGCCTCGCACTGGTGCTGGCCGTGGCCAGCCTCCTGGTGGGCGGCAAGGTGCTCCCGACGGGGGCCGCGGTGATGACGTGCGTGGTGGGCAGCGTGTACGCCGTCATGGTGACGGTGCCGGCGATCACCGGCTGGAAGGCGATGCGCGAGGCGTTGATCGCCTCACTGGTGGCCGCGGTCGCCGCCTTCGCCGCGGTCGGCTTCGAGCCCACCGTCGCGATCGAGCGCTTCGAGATCGTCTCCCTGCTGCTGGCGCTCGTCCTGGTGCTCGCGATCGTCTACCGCCTCGGCGCGGGCCTGCACGGCCTCGGTCGTCGGGGGATGATCGTCGTCGCCATCGGTCTCGGCGTCCTCTTCGCGACGCTGGCGTACGCCGAGCTGCTGCGGCGCTACGGCGCGCAGAGCTTTGTGTCGTCGGTCCTCGACTTCGCCGACTGGACCGCGGCCCGCATCGGCGCGTTCCCGCGGCCGCTCGTGGTCCTGCTCGGCATCCCGGCGCTCGTGTGGGGCACGCACGTCCGTGCCCGGCGGCGCCAGGGGTGGTGGTTCTGCGCCTTTGGCGTGGCTGCGACCGTGCCGCTGGCGACGGGGCTGGTCAACCCGGACACCTCCTACCTCGAGGCGGGCCTGCGAGCGGCGTACTCCCTCGCCCTCGGACTGCTGATCGGCTGGCTCGTGATCCGCGCGGACCTCGCCCTCACCGGGCCGAAGGGACGCGGCGGACGCCGCGCCGAGGAGGCCGGGCCGCACCGTCCCGAGCCGCGCCGCTTCGCCGAGCTCTGAGTCCGCCCACGGCCTGCTGCGGGCCGGTGCCGCGATCAGCGGCTACGCCCGGGTAACCGCTAGCGTCGGGTCCATGGCCCGCCCCACCTCCCTCGAGATCGTCTCCGAGCTGGTCGCCAACGTCCTCACCATCGAGGTCGCGGAGGGCGACCGCGTGGAGGCCGGTGACACCGTCGTGCTGCTGGAGTCGATGAAGATGGAGATCCCGATGCTCGCCGAGCGCGCGGGCACCGTCACCGCCGTCAAGGTGACCGAGGGCGACGTCGTGCAGGACGGCGACATCCTCGTCGTGCTCGACTGAGGCACCCGATCGCGCGCTGGCGCGCGTGGCTAGTGTCGGAGGAATGGAATTCCGATACCTCGGCAACAGCGGACTCAAGATCTCCGAGATCACCTACGGCAACTGGCTCACCCACGGCTCCCAGGTCGCGAACGACGTCGCCAAGAAGTGCGTGCGCGCGGCGCTCGACGAGGGCATCTCGACGTTCGACACCGCCGACGTCTACGCCAACACCGCGGCGGAGACCGTGCTGGGCGAGGCGCTGAAGGGTGAGCGGCGCGAGTCGCTGGAGATCTTCACGAAGGTCTACTGGCCGACCGGCCCGAAGGGCAAGAACGACACCGGCCTGTCGCGCAAGCACATCATGGAGTCGATCAACGGCTCGCTGCAGCGTCTGCAGACCGACTACGTCGACCTCTACCAGGCGCACCGCTACGACGTGGAGACCCCGCTCGAGGAGACGATGCAGGCGTTCGCCGACATCGTCCGGCAGGGCAAGGCGCTCTACATCGGCGTCAGCGAGTGGACCGCCGACCAGATCCGCGCCGGCGTCGAGCTGTCGAAGGAGCTCGGCTTCCAGCTGATCTCCAGCCAGCCGCAGTACTCCATGCTCTGGCGCGTCATCGAGGACGAGGTCGTGCCGACGTCGAAGGAGCTCGGTGTCTCGCAGATCGTGTGGAGCCCGATCGCGCAGGGCGTGCTGACCGGCAAGTACAAGCCCGGCCAGGCCCCGCCCGAGGGCTCGCGCGCCACCGACACCAAGGGCGGCGCCGACATGATCTCGCGCTTCATGCGTGACGAGGTGCTCACCGCCGTCCAGGACCTCGAGCCGGTCGCGAAGGACTGCGGCCTGTCGATGGCCCAGCTCGCCATCGCCTGGGTGCTGCAGAACGACAACGTCGCCGCCGCCCTCGTCGGCGCCTCCCGCCCCGAGCAGGTCGCCGACAACGTCAAGGCCGCGGGCGTGAAGCTCGACGCGGACGTGATGTCCCGCATCGACGACGCCCTCGGCTCCGTCGTCGTACGCGACCCGGGCAAGACCGCCGAGGGGACGCCCAAGACGCGCGCCGTCTGAGGTCTGTCCGGATCGTCGCCTGGAGTCACCGGATACCCGGTGACTCCGGGCGGATCGTGAAAGTCTCGAGCCACCTGGTGGCACCGAACCTCCACGATCCCTGTCAGGGGACGTGAGCCTCGGCCCAGGCGGCGCCGGCGTCGCGGGTGCGTCGTACGTCTCCCACGGTGACGACCAGCACCGTCCTCGGCTCGTCCACGGGGTGACCGTGGACCACCGCACGTGCGGCGGATGTGGCCCCGGAATCGGTGGTTCGAGGGCCGCATCCGCCGCACGTGCGCACACGTGTCCGAGATGTCGCCCTCGTGCCCCGTGTTCAGGGGCCGTTTCTCGGACACGTGTCCGAGCGGAGCGTCAGACGACGACCCGGGTCACCCGGTAGCGGACGAAGGCAGGCACGGCGAGGGCGGCGACGACCGTGCCGATGATCACGAGCACCCCGCCGCCGGCCGCCGCGACGGCGGCGCCGGTCACGGCAGCGGTCGCGCCGTGGAGGACGTCGGCGACGCGTGGTCCGCCGGCGACCACGACGATGAAGATCCCCTGCAGCCGACCGCGGACGGCGTCGTCGGCGGCGGCCTGGAGCATCGACATGCGGAACGCTGCGGAGGCCATGTCGGCCGCGCCGCCGACGGCGAGCATCAGCACCGCGATCGCGAGGAACAGTGCCGGGGCGAGCGGCGTGAGGAGCGCGGCGACGCCGAAGCCGACCATGGCGGCGCCCCAGACGAGGATCGACACGACGACCGCGAGGCCCTGACGCTCGACGCGCGACACCCAGCCGGACAGCACGCCGCCGACGACGGCACCTGCCGGGATCGCGGCGAAGAGGAGCGCGAAGGCGAGGCCGCCCTCGTCCGGTCCGTCGAAGTAGACGTGCGCCATCTCCGGGAACAGCGCCCGCGGCATGCCGAACACCATCGCGATCAGGTCGACGACGAAGGACATCATCAGCACCGGCTGGGTCCGCAGGTAGCGGAAGCCGTCGACCACCGCGCGGATGCCCGGGGTGACGCTCGCCCCGATGACGGGGATCGGCGGCAGGCGTACGACGGCACCGAGCGTCGCGAAGAGGGTGATCGTGTCGAGCAGGTAGAGCCACGAGAAGCCGATCAGCGGGATGAGCGCGCCGCCGACGAGCGGGCCCGCGATGCCGCCGGCCTGCATGACGGTGGTGTTGAGCGTGTTGGCCGCCGGTAGCAGGTCGGGCTCGACGATCCGGGGCAGCAGGGCCGAGCGCGTGGGCTGGTTCACCGCGAAGAACGCCTGCTGGGCCGCGAAGAGGGACAGCAGCAGCCACACGTCCTCGGCGCCGAACGCGGCCTGGAGCCAGAAGCCGGCGCTCGTGGCGATCAGGCCCGTCGTGGTGATGAGCAGCAGGGTCCGGCGGTCGAAGACGTCGGCCAGCGCGCCGCCCCACAGCCCGAAGACCACCAGCGGGACGAGGCCGAAGATGCCGGTCAGTCCGACGTACGCCGACGACCCGGTCATCGCGTAGATCTGCGCCGGGACCGCCACGACGGTCAGCTGCGCGCCGACGACCGTGACGATGTTGGCCCGCCACAGCCGCCTGAAGTGCGGGTTGGCGAGGGGGCGGGTGTCCGCCAGCAGTCGCCTCTCCACCAGCGCAGGCTAGGTCAGGTGGAGGGGCTCGACGACGCCGGGTCAGGTCGGGACCGGGGGCAGGTACGGCGACCGGCCGAGGAGCCGCGTGACGATCACGCCGGTCACGGTCATCGCCAGGGCGATGCCGGCCAGCACGACGAGCTGGAACTGCGCCGCCACCGCGGGACTCGCGCCCCCGAAGAGGGCGCCCACGAAGGCGCCGGGCAGCGTGACGAGGCCGGTGGACCGGGTCTGGTCGAGGGTGGGGAGCAGCGACTCCCGCACGGCCTCCTGGCCGATCTCGAGGTGCGCCCGACGCGGAGTCGCGCCGAGCGACAGCCAGGCCTCGACCTCGTCGCGGCGGTGCCGGACACCCCGCAGGAAGTTGCGGCCGGACAGCGTCGCCGCGCTCATGGCGTTGCCGATGATGATGCCCGCCACCGCGACGAGGTAGCGCGGCTCGAGGTCGACGAGCCGCAGGGCGAACACCAGCGACAGGGAGACCCCGGCGCCCACCACCACGCCGACGACCGCGGCCCGTCGGCCGTGCCAGAGCTCGTGGAGCCGCCCGGACGCGGTGAACGACGCCGTCGCGAGCATCAGGGCCAGGAAGGCGACCACGGTCCAGGGGACCGCCAGGATCCCGCGCAGCAGGAGGGCGACGATGCTGAGCTGCAGCACCGCGCGGGCGAGCGACGTCAACGGCGTCCAGCCGAGCCCCACGCCGGAGCGCCACGCGAGCAGGACCGTCGCCAGGACGACGACCAGCAGGCCGGCGCCGAACCGGGCGTAGTCCAGGACGTCGTTCCCCACCCGGCGACCGTAGCCGCTCGGGGACCTCGTCCCGCTAGCATCGTCGGGTGGCGATGAGATCGGAGGCGACCGGGCTGGCGGCCGAGGCGGCCCTGTTCCACGCCCTGTCGGACCCGTCGCGGTTGCTGATCGTGCGCCACCTGTCGCTCGGCGAGCACCGCGTGGTCGACCTCACCGCCCACCTCGGCCTCGCGCAGAGCACGGTGTCGAAGCACCTGGCCTGCCTCAGGGACTGCGGGCTGGTGGCCTCGCGCCCCGAGGGGCGCGCCTCCGTGTGGTCGCTGACGCGCCGCGAGGAGCTGCTCGAGGTGGTCGCGACGGCCGAGCGGCTGCTCGCGCTCACGGGGGTCGGCCCGGAGCACCACTACGAGGAGCGGCACTCGTGACGGGCGGTCCTCAGAGCAGCGACGACCAGTAGGACCAGAAGCGCTCGAGGATCAGCAGCACGACCACCAGGAAGGTGCCGAAGACCAGCGGTCCGCGCCAGTCGCGCAGCACCTCCGCGAGCCGCCCGCCCGGGTCGGCCCCGAGCGCACCCGCGGCGACGTTGCGCGCCGTGACGTACCAGAAGAGCGGGATCACGACCGCCCACACCACCATGCAGTAGGGGCACAGCGCGCCGATGCGGTAGAGGCTCTGGAAGGCGAGCCAGCAGATGAGCGCGAAGGCCGCGGTGACCCCTGCCTGCAGGCCGAGCCAGTACCACCGCGCCAGCCGGCCGCCCGCGAGCAGTGCCGCTCCCGTCGCGATGACGACAGGGAAGGCGGCGACCCCGATGATCGGGTTGGGGAAGCCGAGCAGCGCGGCCTGCGCCGACTCCATCACGTTGCCGCAGCTGAGGACCGGGTTGATGCTGCAGGACGGCACGTAGCTGCTGTCCTCGGCCAGCCGGATCCGCTCGATCAGCAGCACCGCCGAGGCGAGGAGGCCGATGAGCCCACCGACCAGCAGTCCGATCGCGAGCGGGCGCTCCTGCGGCTCGTGGACGTCGACGAGGTCGTCGACGGAGGAGGGGGTGGTCATGGTGAGCCGGTCTCCTGGGCAACGGTGCGGTGCGGGTCGCCCCCATCCTCCGGCATCGCCCAACACGCAGCCCGACGGGGTTTGACGCGGCATCGCCATCTGGCGATGATGTAGACAGACGACGATGGAGGTACGGCGATGGGCGCAGGACACGGGCACGGCCACGCCGGTGCCCGGCACCGGTGGCGGCTAGCCCTGGCGTTCGGCCTCGTCGCGAGCTTCTTCGGCGTCGAGCTGACGGTCGGTCTGGCGACCGGTTCCCTCGCGCTGATCTCCGACGCCGGCCACATGGCGGCCGACGTCGTCGCACTGGGCGCCGCGCTGGTCGCCACGAAGATCGCCACCCGCCCCGACGGCACCGGCCGGCGCACCTACGGCTCCTACCGCGCGGAGGTCTTCGCCTCTGGTCTGACCGTCCTGATCATGCTGGGGGTCTCGGCCTACGTGGTCGTCGAGGCCGTACGCCGCATCGGCGAGGACGTCGAGGTCGCGTCGGGCCCGCTGCTGGTGGTCGGCGCCGTCGGGCTGGTCGTCAACCTCGTCTGCCTGGTGCTCCTGCGTGGCGGGGCGTCGGAGTCGATCAACGTCAAGGGCGCCTACCTCGAGGTGGTGGCCGACGCGGCGGGGAGCGTCGGCGTCCTCGCGGCCGGTCTCCTCGTCGAGGTGACGGGCGACGGGTGGTGGGACACCGTCGTCGCCGTGGCGATCGGCGTCTTCGTCTCGGTCCGCGCCGCGGTGCTCGGTCGCGAGGTGCTGGCGGTCCTCGGCCAGCACGCACCCCACGACGTCGACCTCGAGGCCGTCGTCCGCGACCTGGAGGCCGTGTCCGGCGTGGCCGAGGTCCACGACCTGCACGCCTGGACGCTGACCTCGGGCATGAACGTCGCCACCGCCCACCTCGTCCTGCGCGTCGGCGCCGACGCCCAGGTGGTGCTTGCCTCGGCCGGTGCCGCGCTGCGGGAGGGCCACGGCATCGAGCACGCGACGCTCCAGGTCGAGGCGCTCCCCGCGCAGGAGTGCCACGCAGCCACCTGGTGAGCGCTCCGAGCGCTCCTGACACACTGGGGCCCGGCCGCCCGACCGTCGTGGCGCCGAGAAGGGGGACCGGGTGACCGAGGCGGCAGCGACGACGATCGAGCACCCCGCGACACCCACCCTGGCGAAGACGGCCAACGTCCTCGCCAAGGGTGCGCTGGTCCTGATGCTGCTCTTCGCGGTCCTCTACCCCGACCAGGCCAACCTGCGCGACAAGGCTGCCGGCATGCGGGCCATCGGCTACCCGCTGATCTCCTTCACCGTGCCGGTCCTGTGGTGGGCGCTGTGGCGCGACCGCATCTCGTTCCCGTGGCTGCCGGACCTGCTCATCACCCTCACCTGCTTCACCGACATCCTCGGCAACCGGATGGACCTCTACGACACGGTCGTGTGGTTCGACGACTGGATGCACTTCATGAACACCGGCCTCCTCGCGGCGGCGTTCATCCTCCTCACCCTGCCGCGCGACGTCGGCTTCGGACGCGTCCTCGAGCGTGCGCTCGCCTTCGGCGCGACCGCCGCGATCGCGTGGGAGGTGGCTGAGTTCTTCGCCTTCATCAGCCGCTCGACGGAGCGCGAGTTCGCGTACGCCGACACGCTGGGCGACCTGTCGCTCGGCACCGCCGGAGCCGTGGTCGCGGCCGTCGTCCTCCACCGCACGTGGCGGCGCGGGCACCTGGTGCATCCGCGCCCGCTGGCCTGAGCATGCCCGCCTCCACCGGGCCCACGCGTGACGTGATCCCGCTCCGCGAGGCCGCCAGGGCCTGGTTCGCCATCTCGCTGCAGACCTTCGGCGGACCGGCGGGCCAGATCGCGGTCATGCAGCGCACCCTCGTGGAGGAGAAGCGCTGGATCGGCCAGCAGCGCTTCCTGTTCGCGCTGTCCTACTGCACCCTGCTGCCGGGGCCCGAGGCCCAGCAGCTCGCGACCTACGTCGGCTGGCTGCTCAACGGCGTCAAGGGCGCACTCGTCGCGGGCATCCTGTTCGTCCTGCCCGGCGTCGCGGCGCTCCTCACGCTCTCGGCCGTCTACGTCGCGTACGGCGACACCACGCTCGTCGAGGCGCTGTTCCTGGGCCTGGCCCCCGCGGTCATCGCCATCGTCGTCCAGGCGGTCGTCCGAGTGGGACGGAAGGGGCTGGGCCATCCCGCCCTGGTCGCACTGGCCGTGGCGTCGTTCGTCGCCCTGACCTTCCTCGGCGCACCGTTCCCGGCCGTCGTGCTCGTCGCGGCGGTCGTCGGCTGGGTGCTCGGTCGCCGCATCCCCGGCCTCACCCGACCGCCGAGGTCGGCCGTCGACGACGGGCCGCCGCCCCTCATCAGCGACGACCAGCTCCACGCCGAGAGGCCGTCCGGTCGCCGGGCGGCCCTCACGCTCGTCGTCGGCCTGGTCGTGTGGTTCGCCCCGGTCGCCGGTGCGGCGCTGCTGTTCGGCCGGCAGAGCACGTTCGTCGACCAGGGCCTGTTCTTCTCCGGGGCGGCGATCGTCACGTTCGGTGGTGCCTACGCCGTCCTGGCCTACGTCGCCCAGCAGGCCGTGGAGGTCTACCACTGGCTGCTGCCGGGCGAGATGGTCCGCGGCCTCGCGCTCGCCGAGACCACCCCCGGACCGCTGATCATGGTCGTCCAGTTCGTCGCCTTCGTCGGTGCCTACCGGGCTCCGGGAGACCTCGACCCGTGGGTCGCCGCCGTCCTCGCCGCGCTCCTGACGACGTGGGTGACGTTCGTCCCCTGCTTCCTCTTCATCCTCCTCGGGGCGCCGTACGTCGAGCGCCTCCGCGGCAACCGCGACCTCGCCGCTGCACTCGCCGGGATCACCGCCGCGGTCGTCGGCGTCATCGCGAGCCTCGCGGTGTTCTTCGCCCTGCACACGCTGTTCGACGAGACCGCACGGCTCACCGCCGGCCCGCTCGACGTCGAGTACCCCGTCCTCGGCTCCCTCGACGTCGCAGCGCTCGCCATCACCGGCCTCGGCTTCGGCCTCGTCTTCTGGCGGAGGTGGTCGGTGCTCCGCACCCTCGGCGCCTGCGCGCTCGCCGGCGTGGTGATCGGGCTCGCGACGCTCTGAGGACGCCCGGACACCCACGGCCGACGAGCCTGCGTGGACCGGGCTGACAGGATCGGCGGCATGCCTCCCGAGCGCACCACCCGGCAGGACCTGTCGGCATGGGCGGCGGTGGCACTCGTCTTCGGATCGTCGGCGGCGGTGCTCGTGGTCGAGCTCGTCGCGCTGCGGTTGCTCGCACCCCACTACGGGCTGACCCTCGAGACCAACACCCTCGTCATCGGTCTGGCGCTGACGGCCATCGCTGCCGGCACGTGGGCCGGCGGGTGGACCGCCGACCGAACCGCACCTCGCCCGCTCCTCGGGCCGCTGCTGGGCGTGTCGGGGGCCGCGGTCGCACTGACGCCCGCGGTGGTCCGCGGCGCCGCAGCCGCCGGCGACCCCGGGCTGCTCCTCCTCGCGGCCACGCTGTCGATCCTCGTCCCCGGCGTGCTCCTGTCGGCGGTCAGTCCGGTCGTGATCAAGCTCCGCCTCACCAGCCTCGCCGAGACCGGCACCGTCGTGGGTCACCTGTCGGGCATCGGCACGGTGGGCGCCATCGTGGGCACCGTCGTCACCGGCTTCGTGCTCGTCTCACGCGTGCCGGTCAGCGGGATCCTCGTGGGCCTCGGGGTCGTGCTCCTGGTGGCCTCGGTCCTGGTGCAGGTTGCCGGTCGTCGAGGACGCGGCGACGCCGTGCTCGGCGTCGTGGTGGCGCTCGGCGGGGTGGGAGCGGCGGCGGCGCCGAGCGGCTGCGACGTCGAGACGACCTACCACTGCCTGTCCGTCTCGACGGACCCCGACCGGCCGGACGGCCGCGTGCTGGTGCTCGACGGGCTGCGGCACTCCTACGTCGACCTCGAGGATCCGACCCACCTCGACTTCGCCTACGTCCGGGCGATGGCTGCCGCGATCGACGCGTCCTTCCCGGTCGGCCAGTCCCTGGCGGCGTACCACCTCGGCGCGGGAGGACTGACCCTGCCGCGCTGGCTGGCGGCCACCCGGCCCGGCACGACGAGCCGGGTCTCCGAGATCGACGCGGGCGTCGTCGATGCGGACCACCGGCTGCTCGGCGGCGGGCTCCCCGCCGGCGTCGAGGTCGTGGTGCAGGACGGTCGCCTGGCCATCGACGACCTCGACCCCGCCGGCCTCGACCTCGTCGTGGGAGACGCGTTCGGCGGGGTCAGCGTGCCGTGGCACCTTGCGACGCGGGAGGCGCTGGCGGGACTGGCAGCGAGCCTGGGCCAGGACGGGGTCTACCTCGCCAACGTCATCGACCACGGTGACCTCGAGTTCGCCCGCGCCTACGTGCGGACGAGCGGCGTGGTCTTCGAGGAGGTGGCAGTGCTCTCCGCCCCGGACGTGCTCGCCGGCGACGACGGCGGCAACCTGGTGGTGGTCGCCTCCCGCGAGCCGCTCGACCTCGCCGCCGTCGCGGCGGGGCTCGCCGAGCGCGGCCTCGGGTGGGAGGCGCTCACCGGCGCAGACCTGGACGCCTGGGTGGGCGACGCCCCGGTCCTCACCGACGACTTCGCGCCGGTCGACCAGCTGCTGACGCCGTACGGCCCGCCCGCCTGAGCAGGGCCTACGTGTCCTCGGGCAGGCACTTCTCGGCGACGTAGGGCACGACGTCGGCGATCGAGTCCACGACCTTCGTCGGCCGGTAGGGGAAGTCCTGCACCTGGTGGCGCTCGGTCGCCCCGGTCGCCACCAGGACGGTGCGCATGCCTGCCTCGAGGCCGCTGATGATGTCGGTGTCCATCCGGTCGCCGATCATCACGGTCGTCTCGGAGTGGGCGTCGATGCGGTTGAGGGCGCTGCGCATCATCAGCGGGTTCGGCTTGCCGATGAAGTAGGGCTGGCGGCCCGTGGCCGTGCTGATGAGGGCCGCGACCGACCCGGTCGCCGGCAGCATGCCCTGGGCGCTCGGGCCGCTGGGGTCGGGGTTGGTGGCGATGAAGCGCGCACCGTCGTTGATCAGCCGGATCGCGCGGGTGATCGCCTCGAACGAGTAGGTGCGCGTCTCGCCGAGCACGACGTAGTCGGGGTCCTGGTCGGTCATGACGTAGCCGATGTCGTGGACGGCCGCGGTCAGCCCCGTCTCGCCCACGACGTACGCCGACCCGCCCGGGCGCTGGTCGTCGAGGAACTGCGCGGTCGCGAGTGCCGACGTCCAGATCGACTGCTCCGGCACGTCGATCCCGCTGCTGCGGAGCAGGCGCACCCGCAGGTCGCGCGGGGTGAAGATCGAGTTGTTGGTGAGCACCAGGAACGGCACCCCCTGCTCGCGCAGCGCGGCGATGAACTCCTTCGCGCCCGGGATCGGGTCCTCCTCGCGCACGAGGACGCCGTCCATGTCGGTGAGCCAGGTGTGGACGGCGCGGGGTTCGGTCACCGGACCATTGTGGTGCACCAGCGCGACGTCATGGGAACCTCCGGCCCGGACCGGGGTCCCCATGACGTCCGCGTCATCGCGCGGAGTGGGCCCCGGCGGGTGCGTCGACGTGGCCCTCGACCGGCTCGTCCTCCACCGGGTGGCTGCGCTCGAGCCGGGCGCCCTCGACGTCGACGTCGGGCAGGATCCGGTCCAGCCAGCGGGGCAGCCACCACGCCGACTCGCCGAGCAGGTGCATCGCGGCCGGGATGAGCAGCATCCGGACGACGAAGGCGTCGAGGAGCACGCCGAAGGCCAGGCCGAAGCCGATCGGCTTGATCGTGGCGTCGTGGCTGAAGATGAAGCCGGCGAACACCGAGATCATGATGATCGCCGCCGCGGTGACCACCGAGCGTCCGGCGTGCAGGCCGTGCTGCACCGCGACCCGGGCGGGCGCGCCGTGGGCGTAGGCCTCGCGCATCCCGGACACCAGGAAGAGCTGGTAGTCCATCGCCAGCCCGAAGAGGATGCCGGTGGCGATGATCGGCAGGAAGCTCAGCACCGGCCCGGGCGCGTGGACGCCGAACAGGTCGGAGAGGAAGCCGATCTGGAAGATCGCCGTGATGCCGCCGAAGGCCGCCAGCAGCGACAGCACGAACCCGAGCGTCGCGGTGATCGGCACCAGGATCGAGCGGAACACCAGCACCAGGATGAGCAGGGACAGCCCGACCACGAGGACCAGGTAGGTCGGCAGCACGTCGGCGAGCTTGTCGGAGATGTCGATCCCCGCGCTGGCGTTCCCGGCCACGCCGAGGGTGGCCTCGCCCCCCGAGGCCGTCTGCGGGGTCAGCGTCCGGAGGTTCTGGACGAGCTCCGCGGTCGACTCGCTCGACGGCGATCCCTCGGGGATGACCTGGAAGGCCAGTGCGGACCGGTCCTCCGACGCGCCGATCGGCACGACCGCCTCGACGTTCCAGACCTGCCCGAGCTGCTCGCCCACGGCGGCCTGCTCGGCGACCACGTCGTCCTCGGCGACGGCCCCGGGCAGGTCGGCGACGACCAGCAGCGGTCCGTTGGACCCGTCGCCGAACTTCTCGGCCTGGACGTCGTACGCCTTGAACGCGGCGGAGTCCGGCGGCTGGGTCGAGCCGTCGGGGAGGCCGAGGCGCATCTGGGTCGCGGGAGCGGCCACGACGAGCAGGGCGACCACGCCCAGGGCGAGGACGGTCCAGGCCCGGGGGGTGCTCATCGGCCGGTCGCGCTCGGTGATCTCCGCGTCGCGGGTGCGCTCGCCCGCGGCCAGCCGCTCCCGCTCGCGACGACGCAGGATGCGCATGCCGGCGAGGGAGAGGATCGCGGGGGTGAGGGTGACGGCCATCAGGATCGCGACCAGCACGGCGACGGCGCCGACGGTGCCCATGAGGCCGAGGAACCCGACCCCGGTGACGTTGAGGGCGAGCAGCGCGACGATGACGGTCACACCGGCGAAGACGACCGCGTTGCCGGAGGTGCCGTTGGCCAGCCCGATCGACTCGTGCAGGTCGGCGCCCTGCTGGAGCTGGCGGCGGTGCCGGTTGATGATGAAGAGCGAGTAGTCGATGCCGACCGCGAGGCCGAGCATCACGCCGAGCACGGGCGTGACGGACACGAACTCGACCATCCCCGAGAAGGACAGGGAGGCGAGCGACGCGACGCCGACCCCGAGCAGCGCGGTGAGCAGCGGCAGTGCCGCGCCGAGCACGGTCCCGAGCATGACGAACAGGACGATCGCGGCGATGACGACACCGGCGACCTCGCCCGGGCCGAGGATGGACGGAACGGTCTGCGCGATGTCCTGGGAGGGGTAGAGGTCGACCCCGTCGATGCCGGCGTCGGCGACGAGGTCCTCGATCTCGGTCTTCACCTCGGTGGTGACCTCGTTGGTCGAGACGTCGAAGGTGACGTTGGCGACTGCCGCGCTGCCGTCCTCCGACACGGTGCGGAAGCCGGACGAGAGCTCGGACAGGGTGGCGCCCTGCTCCAGCCGGGGTGCCTGCTCGTCGACCTTCGCCTGCTGGCGGTCCAGCTCGGCCTGCCCGTCGTCGAGCTGCTTCTCGGCGTCCTCGAGCTGCGGGCGGATGGCGGCGATCGTCCCGTCCTCACGTGCCTGCGCCCGCTGCTCGTCCAGCAGCTGGCGGCCGGCGTCGATCTGCGCCTGCGCCGCGCGGAGCTGGCCGAGGCCGTCGTTGAGCTGCCGGCGACCGTCGGCGACCTGCTCCGCCGACGAGTCCAGGTCGTCCTGGGTGGCGAAGGGGTCGGACACATCCGCGACGGAGTCGACCTCCTCGAGCCGGTCGAAGAGCGCGTTCAGCTCGCGCTGCTGGTCGGAGGTGAAGGCGCTCCCGTCGGTGGTCTCGGCGACGATCGAGCCGTTGCCCCCGCCCGTGCCCTCGAAGTCCTCCTCCAGCTGCTGGGACACGCGCGTCGTGGGCGTGTCGGGAAGCGTGATGTTCGACGACAGCGCGCCGGCGAAGGACAGGTAGGTCACCACGGTGACGGCCAGGACCGCCAGCCAGGCGCCGATGACGGCCCAGTGGCGGCGGGCCGCGAAGCGACCGATGCGGTAGAGGAGCTCAGCCATGGTGGCGGCGTGCCTTTCGTTGCGGTGTGGGAGTCGGGTGGGTCAGCCGGCGTCGCCGGTGCGGAGGCGGACCAGGACGCGGTCGAGGAGCGCGTCCCAGTCGGCTCGCGCCTCGGCAGGCACGTCAGGTGCGAGGTCGGGGTGCCCCTCCAGCCAGAGGCCGGCGATGGTCACGATCCCGGTGAAGAGGAGTGCGAGGTCGAGCTCCAGGTCGACGGGGTCGAGGCCGGGTGCGCGGTCGACGAGCTGCTCGCGCAGGCGGCCGCCGACGTGGTCGAAGGCGGTCCGGGAGATGCCCTGCGCCCGCTCGTCCCCGATCTCCGGGCAGCCGAGGACGCGGTGGATCGTCGCGATGGCCGTGGGCAGGTCGACGCCACGGGTGGCCTCTGCCACCGCGTCGAGCGCGGCCCGGCCTCCCGCGGCGCCCGGCGGGAGGTCGGCCGTACGCCGATCGACCTCACCGAGCAGGTCCACCGTCGCCTCGGCGAGGATCTGCTCGCAGACCGCCACGAGGAGCTGGTCGAGGCCGGCGACGTGGTTGAAGACCGTCCGCCGGGACACCCCGGCGCGTGCGGCCACCTGCTCGACGGTGAAGCCGTCGGGGCCGTGCTCGGTCGCGAGGGCCCGGGCGGCGTCCAGGATGGCGTGCCGCCGCTCAGCGCGCAGCGCGCTGCGGCCGTCGGTGGGCGGGGCGGTGGTCACGCACCCCATTGTTGCACTCAGTGCAAATAGATCCACATCGGCGTCGGGCCTGTGAAATGACACACGGCACGGCCCCTGCGAGGGCCGTGCCGCAGTCGCGTTGGTGATGCGCGGTTCCACCGCCGCTGGGGGGACCGGATGTCGGCGGGAGGACGACGTCCGGGGACGGTGGACGAGCGCGACGGAACGCGACCGCCGTGCCCAACCAGTGATGGGACGGGCCCACCCGAGCCCCATGACGCGAAGTCGGACAGAATTTTCTGCCGAGCGGTCAGCCGGCCTCGGCGACGGTGGCGGGGCGCGTCGCGCTGCGCACGCGGTCGACGAGCTCGGCGAGCGCGAACGGCTTGCCGAGGACGTCGTCGGCACCGGCGCCCAGGCAGGCGGCGACGTGCTCGGGCCCGGCGTGGCCGGAGGTCACCACGATCGCGCCGAGGAAGCCGTCCTCGCGCAGCGATGCGGTCGCCTCGAGGCCGTCCATGTCGGGCAGGCCCCGGTCCATCACGACGACGGCGACGTCGTTGCGACCGATCGTGGCGCGAGCGTCGGCACCGGTGTCGACGGTGAGGACCTCGAAGCCGGCCCGTCCGATCGCGAGGGCCATCACCTGTGCGAGGTCGGGCTCGTCCTCGACGATCAGCACGGTGGGCACGCACCTACGGTACAAGCGAAATACACGGCACACCCACAGAACGGTGAAATGCCGTCAGGTGGGACGGCAGCACCCGTGGCGCGGGGTCAGCCGGGGGCGGGTCCCCCGTGACGCGCCTCGCCGTAGAGGCGCTCGAGCATCAGGTGGGCCGAGACCGGTCGGCGCTTGGTGGGCGTGCGGTCGCTGGTCGCCGCCTCCAGCAGCACCCGGGCGATGTCGCGGACCTTGCGGTTGGTGTCCACGGAGAAGACCTGCAGCAACGCCCATGCCGTGTCGGCGTCGACGCTGTAGAGCTGCATGAGCACGCCCTTCGCCTGCTCGATCACGGCGCGGTGCTCCAGGAAGTCGCCGACCGCGGAGTCCACCTCGGAGTGCACGGCGTCCTGCCGCAGGTCGGTGATGTCGACGAGGTGGCCGTGCACGACCGGCGTACCGTCCTCGCGCTCGAGGTGGCCGGCCGCGAGGACGACCCGCAGGTCGTTCCGTGCGGTGCGGATGCGGTGGAGGAAGGAGAAGGGTTGGTCGCGCCCCAGCAGCGCCTCGCGCGACTCCCACGCCGCCGCGACGTCGTCGGGGTGGATGTGCCGCATCACGAGCTCCGTCGTGGGCACCACGGCGCCGGGCTCGAAGCCGTGGATCGCGAACATCGTGTCCGACCACGTCCACTCGTCGCTGTCGGGCCGGTAGGTGTAGCGACCGACCAGGGCAGCGCCGGAGGCCCTGAAGCCGTCCCCTGCCGACCGGTGCATGGTCGAATCCTGCACAACCGGGTGCCCGTCGTTCAAGGGGACGATCGCGGTCCTCAGGCCGGGTCGGTGACGTCCGCGACCTGCGCGCCGAGGTGCGTGACGAGGTCGTCCGCGGCGAGGGCCGCGGCGACCCCGTGCGCCCCCGCGCCGATGGAGATCGTCCGACCGGCGATGCGTTCGTCGGCGACGACGGGCAGCTCGGTCCGCGACCCGAACGGCGTGATCGTGCCGCGCTCGTAGCCCGTGACCTCCCGCGCCGCGTCCGCCGACGGCATCGAGATCCGGTTGACGCCGAGGAGCGCGCGGAGCTTGGGCCACGAGATCTCGCGGTCGCCCGGCACGAGGACGAGGAGGTGGTCGCCCTCCCCGCGGCGCACGACCATCGTCTTCACGATCGCCGACGGCTCGACGCCGCGCGCGGCGGCCGCCTCGGCGAGCGAGCCCACCCGCCCGTGACGGGTCACCCGGTGCGCGATGCCCGACGCGGCCAGGGCTCGGAGCGCGGGGTTGTCGTCGTCCACCCGGCGAGCGTACGACGGGCCGGACAGCCGCGGAACGACGATCGGGCCGGTCCGCGGAGGACCGGCCCGATCGGGTGGCGGTGACGGAGGGATTTGAACCCTCGGTGGACTTGCGCCCACAAACGCTTTCGAGGCGTTCTCCTTAGGCCGCTCGGACACGTCACCGCGCCGAACGTTACTAGAGGGCGGTCGCGAGCCGGAAACCGGCGGTGGTCCAGCCGTCGGCCACCAGTCACGCCGCAGCCATGGCCACCGGCGGCGTACGGCGGTAACTTTCGGCGCACGCCCGTGCTCGTGCCGAGCCCGGGCGGGAAGGAGCGACCGTGGCCGCCGTCCGTCGAGTACGAGACCTTGCCCGTGCCGCCCTGCCCCGCAGCGTGGGGGAGCGCCTCCCGGCCGCGCCGCCGGAGGAGGTCACCCAGCTGCTCCACGACACGCGCTTCCAGCGCGCGGTCGCCGCGGCGGCCGACGAGCAGGGCCGCGACGAGGGGGAGGTCTGGTCGGAGGTCACGGGCTACCTCCACGAGATGGCCGCCGCTCACGACGACCGCACCGCCCAGGGGTGGGCGCGTCTGGGCGACTGGTTCCTGAGGGCGTACGACGTCCTGGTCGACGAGGACGACATGCAGGCGCTGCGGCGCCTCGACCGCTCCCACAGCCTGGCCCTCGCGTTCAGCCACCGGTCCTACCTCGACGGGATGGTCATCCCGAACGCCCTGTCGTCGCGGCGCTTCTCGCCGACCTACACCTTCGGCGGCGCCAACCTCAACCTGCCGGTGATCGGCACGGTGGCCAGTCGCACCGGCCTCATCTTCATCCGCCGGGCCACGCAGGAGATCCCGGTCTACCGGCTCGCACTGCGCTCCTACATCCGGCAGATGGTCACGAACAAGCGCAACCTCGCGTGGTCGATCGAGGGCGGCCGCACCCGCACCGGCAAGCTGCGCCCGCCGGTCCACGGCATCCTCAAGTACCTCGCCGACACGGTGGAGGGCGAGGACGAGGGCGGGGAGGCGCCCGACGTGCAGGTGGTGCCGCTGTCGGTGGTCTACGACCAGCTGCACGAGGTGTCGCTGATGACCGAGGAGGCGCGCGGGGCCAAGAAGACGCCCGAGGACTGGCGCTGGCTGGTGCGCTTCGCCCGGCTGCAGCGCAACCGGCTCGGCCGGGCCTACCTGACCGTCGGCGAGCCGTTCTCCCTGCGCGAGCGGATGGCCGAGCTCGCCGCTGAGGGCGTCACCGGCCACCAGGCGGTCGAGCGGGTCGCGCTCGACATCTCCCACCGGCTCAACCGGGCCACGCCCGTCACCACCACCGCGATCGTCTCGCTCGCCCTCCTCGGCGCCGACCGCGCGTTGACCGTCGAGGAGGTCCTCGACACGGTCGAGCCGCTCGCCGCCTACATCGACGCCCGCCAGTGGCCCGTCGCAGGTGCTGCCGACCTCCGGGACCGCTCGACGATCCGTCGGGCGCTGGCCGACCTGACCCGCAGCGGCGTGCTGACGGCGTACGACCGGGGCACCGAGCCGGTCTGGAAGATCGGCGACGACCAGCACCTGGTCGCCGCGTTCTACCGCAACACCGTCATCCACATCCTCGTCGAGCGCGCCATCGGCGAGCTCGCGCTGCTCACCGTCAGCGAGCTCGAGCCGGGCGCGGAGCTGCCGCCCGGTGGCGAGCTGCAGGTGGGCTGGGAGGAGGCGAAGCGGATGCGCGACCTGCTGAAGTTCGAGTTCTTCTTCCCCTCGCGCGCCGGCTTCGAGGACGACCTGCGCACCGAGCTGCGGCTGCTGGTCGGCGAGGGCATCAGCGAGATGACGCCGACCAAGGCCCGCGAGCTGCTCGTCGGCGCGCGCCCGCACCTCGCGCACCTGGTGCTGCGGCCGTTCCTCGACGCCTACCTCGTGGTCGCCGACCGGCTGGCCGACCGCGGTGACGGCCCGGTCGACGAGGCCGACCTGCTCGCCGACTCGCTGGCCGTCGGCCAGCAGTGGGCGCTGCAGCGGCGGGTCGCCAGCGAGGAGTCCGTCTCGCTCGAGCTGTTCCGCACCGCGCTGGCGCTCGCCCGCCACAAGGGCCTGCTCGAGGGCGGCGAGGGCGTCGGGTCCGCGCGCGAGGCGTTCGCCGCCGAGCTGCGCGACTCCGTGCGGCGGGTCAACATCATCGGCGAGATCGCGGGCGACACCACGACGGTGGGCCACCCCGCGCCCCAGCCCAGCTCAGTGTCCGACCAGGAGCGCGTGTGAACGGGCTGTCCACCGCGGTCACCGACGCCATCACGGCGATCGAGGCCGGACCGCAGGGGCCGTCGGTCGCCGCGTTCTTCGACCTCGACGGCACCCTCGTCGCCGGTTACACCGCCGCCACGTTCTACGGCGACCGCCTCAAGGGCCGCGACGTCTCGCCCGCTGAGTTCCTCCGCACGGTCGTCACCGCGGTGGACGGCGAGCTCGGCGGCGACCCGACCCGCATCGCCCACGTCGCGTTCGCGGCGATGCGCGGCGAGTCGGAGGAGGCCTTCGCCGACCTCGGCGAGCGGCTCTTCCGGTCCAAGATCGCCGGCACCATCCGCCGCGAGTCCCGCGCGCTCGTGATGGCCCACCAGCGGGCCGGCCACACCGTCGCGGTCGCCTCGGCCGCCACGAAGTACCAGATCGCCCCCGTCGCCCGCGACCTCGGCGTCGAGCACCTGGTGTGCACCCGGCTGGTCGTCGAGGACGGACAGTTCACCGGCGCCACCGACGGCCCGATGCTGTGGGGGCGCCACAAGGCCAGCGGCGTCCGCGCCTTCGCGCGCGAGCACGGGATCGACCTCTCCCGGTCCTACGCCTACGGCAACGGCTACGAGGACGTCGCCTTCCTGTCGTCGGTCGGCAACCCCACCGCCCTCAACCCGCACCGCGACCTGCGCGCCGCGGCCGCGCGCCTCGGCTGGCCGGTGCTCGACCTCAGCGACCCGGTCGGAGGCTCGCTGCTAGCCGCCGGTCGTACGGCGGCCGCGCTCGCCGGCATGAACGCCGGCGTCGGCCTCGGCCTGGCCTACGGTCTGGCGCGCGGCGACCTGCGCGAGGGCCGCAACACCGCGATCCGCCTCGCCACCCACCTGCCGATGGCCCTGGCGGGGGTCTCGATGGACGTGCTCCACCAGGAGCGGCTCTGGACCCACCGCCCCGCGATCTTCGTCGCCAACCACCAGAGCTCGCTCGACATCCCCGTCCTCGGCCGGCTGCTCGAGCGCGACTTCACCATCGTCGCCAAGAAGGAGGCGCGCTGGGACCCGCGCGCCGTGGTCGGCTCGGTCGTGATCGACCCGGCGTGGATCGACCGCTCCGACTCGGAGTCCGCCCGCGCGACGCTCGACGGCGTCGTCGACCGGATCCGCTCCGGGACGTCGCTGATGATCTTCCCGGAGGGCACCCGCTCGGCGACGCCGGTGCTCGGGCCGTTCCGCAAGGGCGCCTTCCACCTCGCGGCGCAGGCCGGTGTTCCCGTGGTGCCGGTCGTGCTGCGCAACACCGGTGAGCTGATGCGACGCAGCTCGCTGGTGCTCAACCCCGGCGTCGTGGACGTGTGCGTGCTGGAGCCCGAGACTGACTGGAGCGTGGACGACATGAGCGAGCGCATCGCGGCGCTGCGCACGAAGTTCGAGGAGACCCTCGCGAGGTGGCCCCAGTGAGCACCGAGGAGGACGTCGAGCGCTGGGTCGGTGCGGCGGGGTGGTCGTCCGCACCTGACCTGACGCCGATGCAGACGCTGCTGTGGCGCGCGGAGCGCCACCCGGTGCAGTCCTCGACCTCGACCGTCGTGATCGACCTCGACCAGGCGCCGGACTGGGACCGCTTCGTCGCCGCGACCGAGTGGGGCACCCGGCTCGTACGCCGCCTGCGCCAGCGCGTCGTCGAGCCGGTCGTGCCGACGGCCGCGCCGACGTGGGCCGACGACCCGACCTTCGACCTCGGCTACCACCTCCGCCGCGAACGGGTCGCCGACCGCGAGGAGATGCTCGTCCACGCCGCCCAGATCGCGCTGCGACCCTTCGACCGCACCCGCCCGCTCTGGGAGGGGGTGCTCTTCGAGGGCATGCCGGACGGGGCGGCGTACGTCCTCAAGATCCACCACGCGCTCGCCGACCCCCTCGGCACGGTGCAGCTGCTGTCGATGCTCCAGTCCGGACGGCGCGCCCACACCCCGCGCAAGCCGCTGGGCGAGGAGGCCGAGGCACCGGTGGAGCCCGACCCGGTCGACCTCGCCGTCAGCGGGCTGCGCACCGGCGTCGCCTCGTTGCCCGAGGTGGCGGTGGCGACCGTGCGCCGCGTCGGGCGCGCGGTCGTGCGGCCGCAGGTGGTCGCCGGCTCGACCCTGCGCTACGGCGCGTCCGTGCGTCGGCTGCTCACGCAGGCCGCACGACCGTCCCCGGAGCTGTCGCCGCGCACCGGTCGCATGTGGTCGTTCCTCACGCTGGACGCGCCCCTCGAGCAGGTGCGCACGGTCGCCCGGCTCGGCGGCGGCACGCTCGACGACGCCGCCGTGGCGCTGGTGCTCGGCGGGTTGCGCCGCTACCACGCCCGCCGCGGCAGCACGGTCGGCGAGCTCCCCGTCGGGGTGCGCGTCTCGCTCGACCGGGCCGACGACCTCGGCAACCGGTTCGCCGGGGCGTTGATCTCCGGGCCGATGTCCATCGAGGACCCGGTCGACCGGGTCGCCGCCGTGCGCGGGGAGGTCCTGTCGCTCCACACCGAGCGCGCCCTCGAGGTGCTCGACGCCGCGGCGCCCCTGCTCAACCGGATGCCGTCGTTCGTCGGGGCGTCCGCCCTCCGCACGGCCGAGGCCCCCGACGCCTTCGTCCTCACCCTGCCGGGACCCCCGCGCCGGCGCTACATGGCCGGCGCCGAGGTCCAGGGGATGTACGTCCTCGGGCCGCTGCCCGGCGCCGCGCTGACCGTCTGCCTGGTGACCTGCGGCGACACCGCCTGCATCGGCGTCAACGTCGACGCGAGCGCGGTCGCCGACCTGGCGGGGCTGGCCGACTGCCTCGCCGAGGAGGTCGCGGCCTTCACGGGTTGAGCGGGTTGGGCGGTCCGTGAGCCACATTCGGGCGCCGCGGAATGTGGCTGGGACACCGCTCGGCGACACATCAGTCGGTCGGACCGACGTAGCAGAGCATCCGGTAGTCGACCCCGTCCTCGATGTTGACGAAGCCGTGCCGCTCGTAGAAGCGGCGGGTGTCGACGTCGACCTCGTCGACGTTGATGTGCATCTCGGGGGCCCCGAGGTCGCGCACGAGGCGCCGGCACAGGGCGAGGACCTGGGTGCCGATCCCGCCGGAGCGGAGCCGGGGTACGACGTAGAGCTCCTCGAGCTGCGCGACCGGGCCGTCGAACCAGATGGCCGGGCGCAGGCTCACCAGGGCGAACCCCACCGCCTCGTTCTCGTCCTCGGCGAGCACCGCGACGATCTCGGGCAGCACCAGGAGCCGGCCGAACCGCGCGGTCAGGACGTCGGCGTCGTCGGTCTCGGTCTCGAACTCGGTGTTGAAGTCCCAGAGCATCCGGCCCAGCACGGCCGCGTCCCCGGGGGTGGCGCGGCGGACGGTGGTCACCGGAGCCCGGCCGAGCGGTGGCCGGCGAAGAAGCCGTCGAGGAGCGTGGTGGACTCGGCGGCCAGCACCCCGGCGACGACCTCGGGACGGTGGTTGAGCCGACGGTCGCGCACGACGTCCCACAGCGAGCCGACGGCGCCCAGCTTGTCGTCGTACGCCCCGAAGACGAGGCGGTCGACCCGGGAGAGCACCACCGCGCCGGCACACATCGTGCAGGGCTCGAGCGTGACGACGAGGGTGCACCCGGTGAGGCGCCACTCGCCGCGGGCGGCCGCGGCGGCGCGGATCGCGACGACCTCGGCGTGGCCGGTGGGGTCGTGGTGGGACTCGCGGGTGTTGTGTCCCGTGGCGACGACCGCGCCGGACGCGTCGAGGACGACGGCGCCGACCGGTACGTCGTCCGCCTCCAGCGCAGCCCGCGCCTCGGTCAGGGCCAGGCGCATCGCGCCGTCCCAGGGTCCCGGGGCGGTCATGAGGGGGTGCTCATGCCGAGGTGAGGCCGACCGCGTCGTCGAAGAGCTCGCCGAACCCGAGACGGCGGGCGATCTCGGAGAGCATCTCGTCAGGGTAGAGCTCGACGTCGTCGAGGAGGGCGCCGAGATCGATGGCGTGGAGCCCGAGGTCGTCGAGCAGGCCGAGGTCGCCGGCCGGCACCTCGACGTCGTCGTCCTCCGGCGGCGGCAGGCCGAGGAAGTCGATGACCGACTGGGCCAGCTCCCACTCGTCGGCGGCGGTGACGTCGGAGAGCAGCACGCGCGTGCTGGGGCCGGAGACCCGCACGACCACGAAGAAGTCCTCGTCGACGGCGACCATCCCCACCGCGCCGTCACCGCGCGCGACCTGGCGCAGGGCGTGGCTGAGGGAGTCGACGGAGTCGAAGGCGGGCGCGGCGATCTCCTGCACCTGCCACGTCCCGTCGTCGCGGAACGCGGCCAGCGCGAAGTCGACCTCGCCGGTCTGCTCGGACATCCCCAGTACCTCCCTCATCCAATGTCGCAGAAAGGATGGGGACCGCCAACCCTCTCCGGCACCTCGATCGGCCAGCGGGCTCCCCACTAGGGTGAGCCCCATGCGCCTGCACGTGGTGAACCACCCGCTCGTCTCCCACAAGCTCACCGTCCTGCGCGACGAGTACACGGACTCGCCGACGTTCCGTCGGCTGACCGACGAGCTGGTGACCCTCCTCGCCTACGAGGCGACCCGCGAGGTGCGCGTCGACCCGCGGCCGATCACCACGCCCGTCGGTCCGACGACCGGGGTCTACCTCGCCCAGCCGAAGCCGATGGTCGTCCCGATCCTTCGCGCCGGGCTCGGCATGCTCGACGGGATGATGCGCCTGCTGCCGACCGCGGAGGTGGGCTTCCTCGGGATGGTCCGCAACGAGGAGACCCTCGAGGCCTCGACCTACGCCGAGCGGCTCCCCGAGGACCTCTCGGGCCGCCAGTGCTACGTGCTGGACCCGATGCTCGCGACCGGCGGCACGCTCGCCGCGGCGGTCCGCTTCCTCACCGACCGGGGCGCCGACGACATCACCGCCATCTGCCTGCTCGCAGCGCCCGAGGGTGTCGACAACCTCGAGAAGGGCCTCGCCGGCCTCGACGTGCCGGTCACGGTGGTCACCGCCGCGCTCGACGAGAAGCTCAACGACAAGGGCTACATCGTCCCCGGCCTCGGCGACGCCGGCGACCGCCTCTACGGCGTCGCTCACTGACCGACACCGGTCCTCAGAGGTCGACCACCAGCGCCCGGTGGTCGGAGAGCGGCAGCTCCACCACCCTGCCCGCGGCAGGCGGAAGGTCGCCGTCGGCCAGGACGTGGTCGAGCTGCGCGCGAGGAGTGTGGGCAGGAAACGTCAGGCCCGACACGAGCGGACGCATCCGCGCGATGCGTGACGCGCGGTCAGGCCCCATGTTGAGGTCGCCCATCAGCACGAACGGCCGGTCGGCGCCCGACAGCGAGTCACGCACCCGCGCGAGCTGGCGCCCGTTCCACCACTCGACGAACGTCAGGTGCACGTTGGCCACCGTGACGACGCCGTGCGGCGTCTCCACCGTGGCGGCGACGGCCACCCGGGGCTCGTCGCGGACGAGCTCGGGCCGTCGCGATCCCCGGAACTTCATCGGGAACCGCACCGGCACCGGGCCGAGCCGGACCGTGTGCCAGGCGCGGACGGGGTACCGCGACAGCAGCGCGATGCCGTACGCCGCGCTGTCGGGCTGCTCGTCTCCCACTGCCGCCATCCAGGTGGCGCCGGGAACGCCGCTGAGCGCCGCCACGAACCGGTGCTCGGGCGCACCCATCGCCTCGGCGGCGAGCGCGGTGAGGTCGGCGTCGGACGAGCGGGCCTGGTAGCGGTCCACCTCCTGCAGCGCGAGCACGTCGGCGTCGAGCGAGGCGATCGCGGCGGAGAAGCGGTCGAGGTCGACCCGGTCGTCGGCCTGCGACCGGCCGTGCAGGATGTTGAAGGTGGCCAGGCGCACGGGGTCCCGGTGCCCGTGGCGGGTGAAGTCATGCGCGTTGGGTACTTCGTGTCATGCCGGTTGCTCCGTCGCCCGAGTCGCAGGACTCCCTGCGGGAGGCTCTGAAGCGCGTCGCCGTCGTGCTCAAGGAGGGCGGCGTCCCGTTCGCCCTGACCGGCGGGTACGCCGTGTGGGCGCGGGGCGGTCCCGAGTCGGTCCACGACGTGGACTTCCTGGTCGCGGCCGAGGACGCCGACCGTGCCGCCGAGGTCCTCGAGGCCGGCGGCGTGGAGGTGGTGCACCCTCCCGAGGACTGGTTGTTCAAGGCGTTCAGCGACGGAGCCATGGTCGACCTCATCCACCGCCACTCGGGCGGTCCCGCGCAGCGCGCGCTCGTGGAGGACGCCGACGTCCTCGAGGTGCTGTCCGTGGAGATGCCGGTGCTCTCCGCGACGGAGGTGCTCGTGCAGAAGATGCTGGCGCTCGACGAGCACTACTGCGACTTCGGCGCCATGATCCCGGTCGTGCGGGCCCTCCGCGAGCAGGTCGACTTCGGCCGGGTGCGGGAGGAGACCGCCGACAGCCCGTTCGCCGCGGCACTGCTGTTCCTGCTCGAGCGGCTCGACGTGGTGCCTCCGGCCTAGCCGCGCCCCGATGTGGTCCACGCCACATGAGACGACGGTGTGGGCGCGGCCTATTCGGTACGTTGTGCGCGGCCCGACCTTCCAGCCGCCCGTCCGGCCACATCAGGAGGCAGCAGTGCGCATCGGCATCCCCCGTGAGTCCCGGCCCGGAGAGACGCTGGTCGCCGCCACGGCGAAGACGGCGTCCCAGCTCGCCGCGCTCGGGTACGACGTCGTGGTGGAGCAGGGTGCCGGCGAGGCGGCCGACCAGCCCGACGTGGCCTTCACCGACGCGGGCGTGGAGGTGGTCCCGGCGGACGAGGTGTGGGCCAGCGACGTCGTCGTGAAGGTCAACGCACCGACCGACGACGAGATCGGCCGGCTGCGCCACGGCGCCACGGTCATCGGGCTGATGGCGCCCGCCCGCAGCCCCGAGCTGGTCGAGCGGCTCAGCGCGGCCGGTGTCACGGCGCTGGCGATGGACGCCGTGCCGCGCATCTCCCGCGCGCAGTCGATGGACGTGCTGTCGTCGATGGCCAACGTCGCGGGCTACCGCGCGGTGATCGAGGCGGCCCACGAGTTCGGGCGCCTCTTCACCGGGCAGGTCACGGCTGCGGGCAAGGTGCCGCCGGCCCGCGTCTTCGTCGTCGGCGCCGGCGTCGCCGGGCTGGCCGCGATCGGTGCGGCGGGCTCGCTGGGCGCGGTCGTGCGGGCCTTCGACGTACGGCCCGAGGTCGCCGAGCAGGTCGAGTCGATGGGCGCCGAGTTCGTCACCGTCGACATGGAGCAGGAGGTCTCCTCCGACGGCTACGCCAAGGAGATGACCGCCGAGCAGGAGGCGGCCACTGCCGCGATGTACGACGAGGAGGCGCGCGCCGCCGACATCGTCATCACCACCGCGCTGATCCCCGGCCGTCCCGCGCCGCAGCTCATCACCGCGGAGACGGTCGCCGCGATGAGGCCCGGCTCGGTCGTCGTCGACATGGCTGCCGCCAACGGGGGCAACGTCGCCGCGACCGTCAAGGACGAGAAGGTCGTCACCGCCAACGGCGTCACCGTCCTGGGCTGGACCGACCTCGCCGGCCGGCTGGCCGCACAGACCAGCCAGCTCTACGGCACCAACATCGTCAACCTGGTCACGCTGCTCACGCCCGGGAAGGACGGCGTGCTCACGCTCGACACCGACGACGTCATCCAGCGCGGCATCGCGGTCACCCTCGTCGGCCAGGTGATGTGGCCGCCGCCACCGGTGCAGGTGTCGGCCGCACCGGCGAGCCCGGCGCCCGCGGCCGTCGCGAAGGAGCCGGCGGCCGAGAAGGTGCCGCCCGACCCGCGCCGCAGGCTGTACGCCGCCGGGCTCGCGGCCGTGCTCTTCCTCGCGCTCGCGACGGCGGCGCCGGCGAGCTTCCTGCCCAGCCTGACCGTCTTCGTGCTCGCGGTGGTGATCGGCTTCTACGTCATCGGCAACGTGCACCACGCGCTGCACACCCCGCTGATGAGCGTGACCAACGCGATCAGCGGGATCATCGTGGTCGGGGCGATCCTCCAGGCCCCGATCGACAACGTCGCGATCCAGGTGATCGCGGGGGTCGCCATCCTGCTCGCCAGCATCAACGTCTTCGGTGGCTTCCTCGTCACCCGGCGGATGCTCAACATGTTCCAGAAGGGCTGAGCGGGTGGAATCGAACGTGGTCTCCTTCGTCACCGGCGCCTACATCCTCGCCGCGCTCCTGTTCATCCTCGCGCTCGCCGGCCTGTCCAGGCACGAGACGGCTCGCCGAGGCAACGTGTTCGGCATGGCCGGCATGGCCCTCGCCGTCGTCGCCACGCTGCTGCTCGTCCTCGACTACCTCACCGACGACCTCATCGTCGACAAGACGCCGATCGTGGTCGGGCTCGTCATCATCCTCGTCGCCGGCACGGTGGGCGCGACGATCGGCATCCGGCTGGCCCGTGGCGTCGAGATGACCGGCATGCCCGAGCTGATCGCGATGATGCACAGCTTCGTCGGCCTCGCGGCCGTGCTCGTCGGCTACAACACCTTCATCGAGGTCGCCTCCGCCCACAGCGAGGTGGGGCTGGAGTCCGACGCGGTGCACAACGCCGAGGTCTTCCTCGGCGTCTTCATCGGCGCGGTGACCTTCACCGGCTCCGTCGTGGCCAACCTCAAGCTGAGCGCCCGGATGAGGTCGGCACCGCTGGTGCTGCCCGGGCGCCACCTGCTCAACCTGGCCATCCTCGTGGTGTCGGCCGTGCTGATGGTGTGGTTCATGCAGACCGACGGCTGGGTCGGGATGGCGCCGCTGGCGATCATGACCGTCCTCGCGCTCGTGCTCGGCTTCCACCTCGTCGCGGCCATCGGCGGCGGCGACATGCCCGTGGTCGTGTCGATGCTCAACAGCTACTCGGGATGGGCCGCGGCCGCGGCGGGCTTCATGCTCGGCAACGACCTGCTGATCGTCACCGGCGCCCTCGTCGGCTCGTCGGGTGCGATCCTCAGCTACATCATGTGCAAGGCGATGAACCGCTCGTTCGTGAGCGTCATCGCCGGCGGCTTCGGCTCCGACGGCGCCGTGTCCGGTGAGGCCCGCGACTACGGCGAGCACCGCGAGATCCAGGCCGGCGACGTCGCCGACCTGCTCGCGCACGCGTCCTCGGTCGTGATCACCCCCGGCTACGGCATGGCCGTCGCGCAGGCGCAGTACCCCGTCGCGGAGATGACGAAGAAGCTGCGCGAGAGGGGTGTCGACGTCCGCTTCGGCATCCACCCCGTCGCGGGTCGCCTGCCCGGCCACATGAACGTGCTGCTCGCCGAGGCGAAGGTGCCGTACGACATCGTGCTCGAGATGGACGAGATCAACGACGACTTCCCGGACACCGACGTCGTCCTCGTCATCGGCGCCAACGACACGGTCAACCCGGCCGCGCTCGAGGAGCCGGGCTCACCGATCGCCGGGATGCCCGTGCTCGAGGTCTGGAACGCGCGCGACGTGATCGTCTTCAAGCGGTCGATGGCCACCGGCTACGCCGGCGTGCAGAACCCGCTCTTCTTCAAGGACAACACCCAGATGCTCTTCGGTGACGCCAAGGACAAGGTCAACGAGATCGTCGCCGCCCTTTCCGCCGAGGAGCTCGCGCGACGGTAGTCACCCGGCTCCGGTGCGTGCCTCGAGCGCTCGCAGCACGGCGACCATGTCGGCGCGGCCGTGCCCCAGCTCCTCGGCCTCCGCGAACAGGTCGCGGCACGTCTCGAGGACGGGCGAGGAGACGCCGGCACGACTGGCGGCCTCGGCGATCAGCCGGCTGTTGTAGTGCACGTCGCTGATCGATGCCTGCACCCCGAAGTCGCCCTCCACCAGCTTGTCCAGCTTGATCCGGGAGACGCTGCTGGCCATCGGTCCCGAGTCCAGGACCGAGCGGAAGACCTCCAGGTCCAGGCCGTTGCTCTCGGCGAAGTGGAACGCCTCCGCCAGCCCGGTGACCTGCGTGATGAGGAAGAGGTTGACGGCCAGCTTCATCCGGGTCGCGTTCGGGACCTCACCGCACCTCACAGTGGTGGCGCACACCGGCGCGAGCAGGGGGAGGACCGCGTCGGCGGCTGCGTCCGGGCCCGCCACCATCCCCACGAGCTGACCGGCCTCCGCGGGGCGGCGCGAGCCCGACACCGGCGCCTCGACGTAGCGACCGCCCGCCGCCACGGTCTCCTCGGACAGGCCTGCGGAGTACGACGCCGCCGTCGTGCCCATGTGGACGAGCGTGCGGCCGGCCACCATCTCGGCGAAGCGCGGCGTCCCGCGCTCGAGCACCTCGTCGAGCACCGAGCCGTTGGCCAGCATGAGGAACACGGTGCGCGAGTCGTGCAGCACGTGGGCCGGACTGCGGGCGACCGTGGCGCCGGCCTCGGCCACCAGCTCGGCCTTGTCGCGGGACCGGTTCCAGACCAGCAGGGGCGTGCCCGCGCGAGCCATGTTGAGGGCCATGGGAAGGCCCATGTTCCCGAGCCCGATGAATCCGACAGCCATCCGCGCCTCCTGCGACTCGTGCACCGCCGCTCCCCGACGGCACCGCTCACTCGCTCGACCCGACCGATCCGTGCTCCAGCGTGCCGTCGGCCGCGGTGGCGGGCCAGCGGGGATCCGGTCAGGCGTCGCCGGATTGGCGCCACGACGTCGTACCGAGGTCAGGGGGACGCCCCCAAGCGGTCAGCGCCGCCCGGGTCAGCCGACCGTCGTGCCCGCGAGCATGCCGATCAGGTAGGTCACGCCCATCGCGAGCAGGCCACCGGACACGTTGCGCACGACGGCCGGCAGGCGCGGGCTGTAGCCGATGCGGGCACTGACGAACCCGGTGAGCGCCAGTGCCGCGACGACGCTCAGGACGGTCACCAGCACCCGGACGCCGTCGGGGACGAACGCGACGACCAGCAACGGCAGCAGCGCGCCGATGGTGAAGGCGAGCATCGACGCCCACGCGGCGTGCCACGGGTTGGTCAGGTTGTCGGGGTCGATGCCGAACTCGATGTCGGCGTGGGCGCGCAGCGCGTCGTGCTCGGTGAGCTCGCGGGCGACCTTCTCGGCCGTCTCCGGCGAGAGGCCCTTCTCGACGTACATCGCGGCGAGCTCGCGCTCCTCTGTCTGCGGCATCTGGCGCAGCTCCGCGGCCTCGAGGTCGAGGATCGACTTCTCGGAGTCGCGCTGGGTGCTGACCGAGACGTACTCGCCGGCGCCCATGCTCAGGGCGCCCGCGGTGAGTGCCGCGATGCCGGCGATCACGATCGCGCCGCTGTCGTCGGTGGCACCGGCCACGCCCATCACGACACCCGCGGTGGAGACGATGCCGTCGTTGGCACCGAGCACCGCGGCCCGCAGCCAGTTGAGCCGCGCGCCGACGTCGTCCCCGAGGTCCTCGTGGAAGTGCCTGGGGTCCTCGTCGGTGCCGATCTCAAGACTCATGCACGTACTCGCTTCGCTCCGTGCGCGCATGAGGCACTGGGGAGGCTGTGTTGGATGGCTCGCTCCGCTTGCTCACGTCCTCGATCGTCGCTCGCAGCCGGGGGGCGCGCAACGAAGGTGAGGCTTGGCTGCGTGGCCTACGACGTCAGCCCAGCGCGTACGTCCCGACGACCTCGTGGCGTGGTCGGCGGCGGGCACCCTCGCCGAGGTACGACGCCACGAGCGCGACCTCGTCGAGGTCCCACCCGGGGCCCTCGTAGCCGTCGAGGAGCCGCGCCCACGACGTCACGTTGTCGGGGTGTCCGAGTCGGGCGAGGGTGAGGTGCGCGCGGAAGCGCTGACCGTCGACCCGGGCGCCGGCCTTCGCCAGCGCCGTACGACAGCCGGTCGCGAGCCGGTCGAGCTCGGTGCGGCCGGCCTCGTCGGTGTCGAGCCGCGCGAAGAGCACCCGCGCCCGGTCGGGGTGCGGGAAGGCGCCGCCGCCGGCCAGCCGCAGCCGGACCGGCCGGCGCTTCCCCGCCGCGCGCTCGAGGCGCGCGTCGAGGTCGTCGAGCGACCGGTCGGGCACGTCCTCCGCGAACGCGAGGGTGAGGTGCCACTGCTCCGGCACCGTCCAGCGGTACGCCGCGGCCTCGCGCCGGACCGACAGGAACTCGTCCAGGTGGGCGACGGCCTCCTCCGGCGGCACCGCCGCCACGAACATCCGCGTCATGGTCAGAGACCGAGGTCGCGCCCGATCAGCATCTTCATGATCTCGTTGGAGCCCGCCCAGATCTTGGTCACGCGGGCGTCGCGCCAGGCGCGGGCGACGCGGTACTCGTTCATGTAGCCGTAGCCGCCGTGCACCTGCACGCAGTGGTCGAGCACGTCGTTCTGCAGCTGCGAGGTCCACCACTTCGCCTTGGCGGCGTCGACCGGCGTCAGCTCCCTCTTGGTGTGCGCGACCACGCACGCGTCGACGAACGCCTGGGTGACGTCGACGCGGGTGACGAGGTCGGCGAGCAGGAACTGGGTGTTCTGGAACGAGCCGATGGGCTGGCCGAACGCCTGACGGTCCTTGGCGTACTGCACCGTCTCCTCGAGGATCTGCGTGGCGTGGGCGAGGTTGGTGATCGCCGAGCCGAGGCGCTCCTGCGGGAGGAACTGCATCATCGAGATGAACCCGGTGTCGAGGGGGCCGACGAGGTCGTCGTTGCTGACCCGCACGTCCTCGAAGGAGAGCTCGGCGGTGTCGGAGTCGTCCTGGCCGACCTTGTCGAGCACGCGGCCGACGCTGAAGCCCCCGAGGGTGGTGTCGACGGCGAAGAGCGAGATGCCCTTGGCCTTCTTCTCCGGGCTGGTGCGGGCGGCGACGAGCACGATGTCGGCAGAGCCGCCGTTGGTGATGAAGGTCTTGGAGCCGTTGATCACCCAGTCGTCGCCGTCGCGCACCGCGGTGGTGCGGAGGTTCGCGAGGTCGGAGCCGCCGCCGGGCTCGGTCATGCCGATCGCGGTGACGATCTCGCCGGTCGCGCACCGCGGGAGCCAGCGGGCCTTCTGGTCGTCGTTCGTCAGGTGCACGAGGTAGGGCACCGTGATGTCGGCGTGGATGCCCACGCAGCTCGGCAGGGTCATGTTGACCTTGGCGAGCTCCTCGGTGAGCACGGCGTTGAAGCGGTAGTCGCCGGCCTCGGAGCCGCCGAACGCCTCCGGGATCTCGAGGCCGAGGAAGCCCTGCTTGCCGGCGGCGAGCCAGAAGTCGCGGTCGAGGCCGTGGTTGTCGGCGTACGTCTCGAGGTGCGGGGTGACCTCACGGTCCAGGAACTGCTTGACCGAGGCGCGGAAGGCCTCGTGGTCCTCGTCGTAGATCTCACGCTTCATACGGCTATGTTACCCGCGAGTCACCAAGCCGCGCCCATCACCCGGAAGAGGGTCCGGGACGACCGGATTCGAAGTAACGTCGCGGTCGTCGGGCTCGGGACAGGTGGCGGGAGCGGTGATGAACGACGACGGGCTGTGGGTACGCCCGAGGGGACGTGCGTGGGGCAACGAGGCCCAGCGCGCGGTGCTGCACGCGATCGCGGAGGACGTCGCGAAGCGCACGCACCACAAGGTCGTGGCGATCGAGGCGCTGCGTCCCGACGGATACCTCGAGTTCGTGGCGATCGCCGGTGACGAGGCCGCGCGCGACAAGATGCTCGGCCAGGCCTCGCCGCTCGACCTCGACCACATCCACCGGCTCGGCCTCGAGATGGCCGGCTGGTGGCACATCCCGAACGAGCGGCTCGACGACGCGACCCGCGCCTGGCTGGACGAGTTCGGCCACCGCCCCGACGTGCCCGCGTCGGGCCTGCCCGGCGGTTGGGACCCCGACGACCAGATGGTGCGCCTGCTGCACAACGAGGACGGCGAGCTGCGCGGGCTGCTCTACCTCGACGAGCCGCTGACCGGGCTGCGTCCGACGCAGGAGAGCGTGGCGGCCATCAACGCCGAGGCCGGGGTCCTGTTCGAGGCCGTCATCAGCATCGTCGAGCGCGAGCTCTACGGCGAGCAGGTGCGGATGGTCACCCAGGCGCGGCGCGCGATCGAGAGCGTACGACCGGGGCTGGGCGTGCAGGACCTCCTGAGCGGGCTGTCGCGCGCGATGGTCGAGGCGATGGACGTGGCGACCGTCGACGTCATCGCGGTCGGGTCGGAGGTGTCCGGCCTGGAGGAGGACCGGCGCCACGTGTCCGAGCTGATGCGGGCGCAGTGGTCTCGGCGCGGCCACGTCGTCGTCGAGCGCCAGCGGACGTGGAGCATGCAGGAGGACTCCATCGAGACCCCGCCCTCGCTCACGCGCCTGCTCGACACGTACGGCCTCGGGTCGGGGCTGCTGGTGCCGATCGGCGCGGGCGAGGAGTACCTCGGCACGCTGTCGATGGGCCGGGTCCCCGACGCACCGCGCTGGAACGCCTCCGAGATCAACGCCGCGACGACGGTCGCCTCCGACCTCGCGCGGCTGCTGCTGGAGGCCCGGCTGGTCGAGCGCGAGCGGGCGCTCAACGCCGAGCTCCGCGACGTCAGCGACTACCGCCGCGACATGGTCCTCACACTCGCCCACGAGCTGCGCAACCCCGTCAGCGTGCTGTTCTCCCACCTCGAGCTGCTGGGCCTGGACACGCACTCCGAGGAGTCGAGCCAGTCGCTCGAGGCGCTCGACCGGGCGGCGCGGCGCATCGAGGACATGGTGGCGGACCTGATGACTCTGGCCACGGTCAGCGACCCCGACCGCGGCGCCCCGATGGGCGAGGTCGACCTGACCGCGCTGGTGCGGGAGACGAGCGACTTCCTCGCCCCCACCGCGGCACGGGCCGGGGTCGAGGTGGAGATCGTCGTGGCCGACGACCTCGTGGTGACGGGTGAGGAGGCCGGGCTGCAGCGGATGGTCTCCAACCTGCTCGCCAACGGCGTGAAGTACACCCCCGAGGGGGGCCGGGTCGCGATGGACGTCTCGCGCCGGGCGGTGGACGGGGTCGACGGCGTGCTGGTCACCTGCGTCGACACCGGAATCGGGATCGCGGCCGGCGAGGTCGACAAGGTGTTCACCCCCTTCTTCCGCTCGAGCAGCCCGGAGGCACGCAAGCGCCCCGGCACTGGCCTCGGCCTCGCGATCATCGAGCGGGTGGTGACCGGTCACGACGGGACGGTCGCCGTCGACTCGCGGCTCGGTGAGGGCACGACCTTCACGGTCTGGCTGCCGGTCGGGGGCCCGCAGGCACCCCGCTGACGCTGCCTCGAGCGGCAACAGTTCGTCCACAGCGTGGGCCACAACCACCGAAAACGGTCCGGCGGTCCCTGATGCCCGCCTACGATCCAGATGCCGGTGGGGAGGGCGAGGACGCCATGGAGCAGGTGCGGACAGGGGAGCGCAGGACGCGTGACCTCAGCTGGGGCGACGCGCGGGCGCGCGCGCTCATGCACGCCCTCGCCCGCGACGCCGCCAGCCGTGCGGGCTTCCGCGTCTGCGCCATCGAGGTGGTCCGGCCCAAGGGCCTGCTCGAGTTCGTCGCGATCCACGGCGACCCGACCAGCGCCGAGGAGCGCCTCGGCACCGCGTCGCGCCTGTCCGACATGCAGCTCGTCTTCGGCCAGGGCGAGGACCACGGACACTTCCTCTGGATCCCGTACGAGAACCTCACCGAGGAGATCCGCGAGCGCATCGACGGCGTCGTCGTCGTCCCCGAGATCGCCGGCACGGGGGCGCCGGGCGAGTGGCACCCGATGGACATGCTCGTCGCCCGGATCGCCGACGAGCGCGGCGACCTGCGCGCCCTCCTCTACCTCGACGTGCCGGACGACCGGTCCCGGCCCGACGACGCCCGGCTGCGCGAGATCGGCGACGAGCTCGCCACGATCCTGCGCTCGGTCCTCACGGTCGTGGAGCGCGAGGAGTACGCCGACCACATGCGGGTCATCCGGGCGACCCGGCGGCTCGCGCGCTCGAACCCCGCCCGCCACGACGTCAACCACCTGCTGCGGGAGGCCCGCACGACCCTGCTCGGGGCGCTGTCCCTCGACGAGCTGGAGATCCGGGTCTTCCTCGACGAGGGCGTCGACACCCCTGACAGCCTGGACCTGAAGATGGCGCCCGACGTGCGTCGCGCCCTCGACGAGGCCGCCGCGCGCGCGTGGGCCCACCAGCGGGTGCTCATCATCGAGCCCGGGCACGTCTGGGGCGACCCCGGGCTCGCGACGTACGCCGACTGGTTCACCACCGCGCTCGACAAGGCCGGCTACGAGGCGATCGTCGTCGCGCCCGTCGGTGTCGACGACGAGGTGCTCGGCATGCTGATGTGCGCGCGACGCACGGGCTCGCGCCGCTGGACCGACGGCGAGGGGGTCGCGGCGCTCGAGCTCGGCCACGACCTCGGCCGCGCGATCGCCAACGCCCGCGCGACGCAGCGCGAGCGCCACCTGCTCGAGGAGCTGCGCGAGCTGGAGGTGGCGCGGCACTGGTTCCTCCGCGAGCTCACCCACGAGATCAACAACCCGATGACGGTGATCGCGGCCAACGCCGAGTTCCTCGCGTCCAGCGAGACCATCGACGAGCGCGACCAGCGGCGGGCCCAGGCCATCCTGCGCGCCAGCGAGCGGCTGGGCGACCTGCTCCAAGGCCTGTCGATGCTGTCGCAGGTGAGCGACCCGCAGCAGCCGCCGGCCATGCAGCAGGTCGACCTGGTGCCGGTCGTCGAGGAGACGCTCGCGGCGATGACCGCGGTCGCCGAGCGCTCGGGCATCACGCTCCACCTCGTCGGCGACGTCGACGAGGCCGTCGTCCAGGGCGACCCGCGCGAGATTGCCAGCGCCGTCTCCAACCTCGTCGACAACGCCGTGAAGTACTCCGACGCCGGTCACGAGGTGTGGCTCGGCGTCGAGCGCCGGCCCGACGGCGGGCTGTCCTTCGTCTGCGACGACGAGGGGCTCGGCATCTCCGAGGCCGACCAGGCCAACCTCTTCGCCCCGCTGTTCCGCTCGACCAACGAGGCGGCGCTGGTGCGGCCCGGCACGGGCCTGGGCCTGGGCATCGTCCGGGAGATCATGCACCGCCACGGCGGCAGCATCGAGGTCGAGTCGACGCTGGGCCGCGGCACGCGGGTCCGCCTCCACTTCCGGCCGTTCGTGCCCCGGCCGGCGTGAGGTCCGGCCCGAGGGCCTGAGTGCCTGAGTGCCTGAGGAGCTGCTCAGGAGCGCAGGACGTCCTTCGGGGAGGGCGCCTCGACCTCCACGTCCCGGCCGAACTCCGAGAACGCCAGCGTGCCGCCGTCCTGGGTGGACGTCGACTCCATCCTCACGACGTGGTGCGGCGCCTCGCTGCGCACCCAGACCATCTCGTCGTGCGCACCGCCCGGTGACGCGGTGAGCTGGACGACGGTCTGCCCGTCGAGGCTGCTCTCCTCGCCGACGGTGGCCGGGACGGCGTCGCGGTCGCCGCCCTTCTCTCCGCCCTTCTCTCCGCCCTTCTCGTCGAGGTCGACGACCTCGAAGGCCCGCAGCAGCGCATCGAAGTCGCAGAGCGACGTGGCCTCCTTGCCCTTCAGCGGCAGCCACGAACGGCTGAGGCGCTGGAGCGCGGTCCGGGGCAGCGCACCGCCCCCGAGGCGGTGGAAGGCACTGGCCTCGCCCCGCACCCACGCGCGGTCGCCGATGCGGCGTACGTCGAGGTGGCTGCCGCCGATCCGGAGGGTCCCGGTGCACCGGTCCTCGCGGTCCAGGCTGAGGTCGACGAAGTACTGCTCGCCCTGGTCGCGCACCTGGCCGGTCAGGCGCAGGCTCGACACGCCTTGCATCGCCTCGCCGGCGGCGGCGACGATCGCCTCGCCGTCCTGCTTGGCGAAGTCGCTGGTGGTGAGGTCGGCGTACACGCTGCAGCCGCTGACGGCAGCAGCCAGCATGACGGCCGTCGCCGCGCCACGGATCGTTCGCATGGGTGTCCCCTCGTCCTGAGCCGGACGATCACACCACGCCCAGCCGCGCGGCGCAGGCGAATCGGGGAGCTCAGGAGAGCAGCTCGTCGACCCACGCCGGGACGAGGCGCGTCGCCGGACCCTGCCGCGACTCCGCGAAGTCGGTGGCGCCGGCGCTCGGCTCGAGGTTGAGCTCGAGGGTGGCGCCGCGCGCCCAGTGGACGAACGCCGCGGCGGGATAGACGACGCCGGACGTGCCGATCGACACGAACAGGTCGCACGCCTCGAGCGCCTCCTCGACGAGGTCCATGCCGTAGGGGATCTCGCCGAACCACACGATGTCGGGCCGCAGCCCGGCCGCGCCGCAGGCGGGACAGGCGGGCCCGTGGGCCAGCGGGCCGTGCCACGCGTGGCGCTCGCCGCAGCGCGTGCACCAGGCCGACTGCAGCCGGCCGTGGATGTGGTGCACCCGGCGGGAGCCGGCCCGCTCGTGGAGGTCGTCGACGTTCTGGGTCACGACCAGCAGGTCGTCGCCGAGCGCGTCCTCCAGGCGTGCGAGCGCGTGGTGCGCGGCGTTGGGCTCGACCCCTGACAGCGCGGCCCGCCGCGCGTCGTAGAACCGCTGGACGAGGCCCGGGTCGTCGGCGAACGCCTCGGGCGTGGCGACCTGCATCGGGTCGTGGCCCTCCCAGAGCCCGCCGGAGTCGCGGAACGTGGTCAGGCCGCTCTCCGCCGAGATGCCGGCACCGGTCAGGACGACGATCCGCATGCGTCAGTCCTACCCCAGTCCAGCCAGCCGTCCACCCGTAGGGGTGCGCGTCGGCTGGAGGTGTCGGGGTCGCTCGGGTAGACAGGCGGCCATGACTGACGTGGGAGGGACGTCGGACGCTGTCGCGTTCGTCGGCGAGTGGGACGGTCCGGTCGTGGCGACCGCGGTGCACGCGGGGCACGGGCTCCGCCCCGAGATCGCCGAGGCGATGGTGCTCGACGAGGCCGAGCGCTTCCGCGAGGAGGACCCCTTCACCGACCGGCTCGCCGCCGTCGTCCCCGACCGGGTGGTGACCAACCGCTCCCGCTTCGAGGCCGACCTCAACCGGCCGCGCCGCGAGGCGGTCTACCGCAAGCCCGACGACTGCTGGGGGTTGGAGGTGTGGCGCGACGGCGAGCTGTCCGACGAGCTCTTCCACGGCAGCCTGGCGACGTACGACGCCTTCTACGACGCCCTCGCGCCGCGGCTCGACGCCGTGGCCGAGCGCGGCCCGTTCGTGCTGCTCGACGTGCACTCCTACAACCACCGGCGCGACGGTGCCGACGAGCCGCCAGCTCCGGCGTCGGAGAACCCCGAGGTCAACGTCGGCACCGGCAGCGTCGACGACGACCTCTTCGGGCCGCTCGTGGAGCGGTTCGTGGGCGACCTGCGTGACGCCTCGCTGGGCTGCGGCCCGATCGACGCGCGGGAGAACGTCGCCTTCGAGGGCCGCAACCTCGCCTGGTGGGTCCACGACCGCTACCCGCGGGTCGGGTGCGTGCTGGCGCTGGAGTTCAAGAAGACCTTCATGGACGAGTGGACCGGCGAGCTGCACGCCGACCGGTTCCGCCGCGCGCAGGTCGGCCTCGCCGCGGCGCTGCCCGGACTGCACATCGAGCTCGAGAAGCTGCGGTGACCGAGGGCGACGACCCAGCGCGGCCCGGAGCGGAGCTCAGCGTCGCCGACCTGGCCGTCGACCACCACATCTCGCTGCTGGCGCAGAGCTTCCGCTTCCTCCTCGACGTCACGCCCGTCGACGCCGACGACCTCCGCGACGACTTCCTGTCGGGCCGCGTGAGCGAGCCGCCGTTCACCTACCGCGAGCTCGAGACCGACCCCGCCGTCGTACGCGCGGAGCTCGACGGCATCGACCTCACCTCCGTCGAGGACCCCGTCCTCGGCCAGCTGCTGCGCGCCAAGCACCGGGAGATGGAGCTGCAGCTCGACATGCTCGAGGCGCGCGACACCGAGGACTTCCTGCCGCTCAGCGTGGAGCTGTACGGCGGGGTGTCGCCGTCGCTGCGCACGCAGGCCGAGGCGCTCCTGGCCGGCATCACCCGCACCGAGCCGAGCGACGACCCCCTCGACGCCGAGTCCTTCCTGGCGCTCGCCGAGGCCGAGATCGCGCGCTACCGCGACGAGGACCCCGACCTCGACATGCACGCCGAGATCCGCCCCGACGTCAACGGCGTCATGGTGTCGGGCGACGTGCTGCTCATCGGTCCGGAGACCAAGGTCCAGCAGGCGCGTGCCCAGGCCCTGATCCACCACGAGGTCGGCACCCACCTCGTCACGCAGGCCAACGGCAGCCACCAGCCGATCAAGGTGCTCGGGGTCGGCCTCGCCGGCTACGACGAGACGCAGGAGGGCCTCGCCGTCCTCGCCGAGATCGCCTGCGGCGGCCTCACCGCCTTCCGCCTGCGGCAGCTCGCCAGCCGAGTCGTCACCGTCCACCGCCTCGTCGCGGGGGCGACCTTCGCGGAGGCGCACGAGGCGCTGGTCGCCGACGACTTCCCGAGCGGGAGCGCGTGGACCACCGTGATGCGGGTCTACCGCTCGGGAGGGATGACCAAGGACGCGATCTACCTCCGCGGCCTCGTCGAGCTGCTCGAGCACCTCGGCTCGGGCGGCGCGCTCGACCAGCTGTGGCTCGGCAAGTTCTCCCTGCGCGACCTGCCGCTGATCGGCGACCTCGAGTCCCGCGGCCTGCTGCGACCGCCTCGCGTCCTGCCCCGCTACCTGCACGACCCGGCCGCCCACGACAACCTCGCCCGGGCGGCGGGCACCGAAGATCTCAGCACACTCCTGGAGGGACACGCATGAAGATCGGATTCGTCGTCAACGACATCGAGACGGAGAAGGCGGAGTACACCACCAACCGCCTCGCCCTGGCCGCGAAGGAGATGGGGCACGAGGCCTGGTACATGGGCATCGGGGACTTCGCCTACGAGCCCGACGGGTCGTTGAGCACGAAGGCGCGCGCCGGCCACGCCAAGACGTACCGGTCCCTCGAGCGCCACATGTCCGACGTCAAGCGTCCCGACGTCGAGGAGCTCATCGGCATGGACGAGTTCGACGTGGTGATGCTGCGCAACGACCCCGCCGACGACGCCGACACCGACCCGTGGCGCAACAACGCCGGCGTCGCGTTCGGCCAGCTGTTCGCCTCCAGCGGCGTGCTCGTGGTGAACGACCCGACCAGCCTCGCCAACGCCCTGTCGAAGGCCTACTTCCAGCACTTCCCCGAGATCGTCCGCCCCCGCACGCTCATCTCGCGCGACGAGGCGATGATCGAGGAGTTCATCAAGGACCTCGGGGGGAAGGCGGTCCTCAAGCCGCTCCAGGGCTCCGGCGGTGCGGGTGTCTTCCTGGTGGACCGCAAGGAGGCCCCGAACCTCAAGCAGATCATCGAGGCGATCTCCCGCGACGGCTACGTCGTGGCGCAGGAGTACCTCCCCGAGGCGGCCAAGGGCGACGTCCGGATGTTCGTGATGAACGGCCAGCCGCTGGTCGTCGACGGCGCCTACGCCGCCTTCCGTCGTACGCCGTCGACGAAGGACATCCGCTCGAACATGTCCGCCGGGGGCAAGGCCGAGAAGGTCAAGGTCACCGACGACATGCTGCAGATGGTCGAGGTCGTCCGTCCGAAGCTGGTCGCCGACGGGATGTTCCTCGTGGGCCTCGACATCGTCGGCGACAAGCTGATGGAGATCAACGTGTTCAGCCCCGGTGGCCTCGGCAGCGCGCACAGCCTCTACGAGGTCAACTTCGCGCCCGCGATCATCGCCGAGCTCGAGCGCAAGGTGAACATCCGCAAGCACTACCCGGAGATCGACAACCACACCCTCGCGACCAGCTGACGCCACCTGGGTCGCTGGTCGAGGAAGGCGCCCTGGCGCCTGTCACGAGACCTCTCGATCAGTAGTACCAGGGGAACGGCGACCAGTCGGGCGCGCGCTTCTCGAGGAACTGGTCGCGTCCCTCCTGGGCCTCGTCGGTCATGTAGGCCAGGCGGGTCGCCTCGCCCGCGAAGAGCTGCTGGCCGACGAGGCCGTCGTCGAGCAGGTTGAAGGAGTACTTCAGCATCCGCTGGGCGGTGGGCGACTTGCCGTTGATCTTGCGGCCCCAGTCGAGGGCCACCTTCTCGAGGTCGGCGTGCTCGACGACGCGGTTGACCGCGCCCATCCGGTGCATCTCGTCGGCGTCGTACTCGTCGGCGAGGAAGAAGATCTCGCGGGCGAACTTCTGGCCCACCTGGCGGGCGAGGTAGGCCGAGCCGTAGCCGCCGTCGAACGAGCCGACGTCGGCGTCGGTCTGCTTGAAGCGGGCGTGCTCGCGGCTGGCGAGCGTGAGGTCGGCGACGACGTGCAGGCTGTGCCCGCCGCCGGCCGCCCAGCCGGGGACGACGCAGATGACGACCTTCGGCATGAAGCGGATCAGCCGCTGGCACTCGAGGATGTGCAGGCGGGCGAGCTTGGCCCGGTCGATGGGGCTCGGCTCCTCGGCGCCGGTGTCGCCGGCGCCGGCGGAGGTGTCCTCGTACTGGTAGCCGGCCCGACCGCGGATGCGCTGGTCACCGCCGGTGCAGAAGGCCCACTTGCCGTTCTTGGCGCTCGGGCCGTTGCCGGTGAGGATCACGCAGCCCACGTCGGCCGACGTACGCGCGTGGTCGAGCGTGCGCAGCAGCTCGTCGACCGTGTGGGGACGGAAGGCGTTGAGCACGTCGGGCCGGTCGAAGGCGATGCGGACGGTGCCGTGCGCGCGGGCGCGGTGGTAGGTCAGGTCCGTGAGGTCGTCGAAGCCGGGCACGACGTCCCAGTCCTCGGGGTCGAAGATCTCGCTGACGCCCTCGATCGCACTCATGCGCGTGAGGGTAGTTCAGGACGAGACGGCTGCCGTCGGGACCCACGTTCGACGGTCTTGTCCTGAACTACCCCGGCAGGAGGGTGTGGAAGAGGACCGCCGGCCGTGGTGTTGTGGCAGGCATGGCACTGACTGGAACCTATGTCCCGAGCAAGGCCGAGTGGGTACGCAACCAGGTGGAGGCCTACGAGTCCACCGGCGGCGAGGAGGCCAACACGCTGCCCGGCACGAAGTACCCGATCGTGGTCATCACCTCGGTCGGCGCGAAGTCGGGCAACCTCCGCAAGAATCCCGTGATGCGCGTCGAGCGCGACGGCGCCTACCTCGCGGTCGCCTCGAAGGGCGGGGCCCCGGACAACCCGGAGTGGTACTACAACTTCGTCGCCCATCCCGAGGTCGAGCTGCAGGACGGCCCGGAGCCGCACCTCTACAAGGCCCGCATCCTCGAGGGCGAGGAGCGCGCGGACTGGTGGGAGCACGCCGTCGCCACCTGGCCGACGTACGCCTCCTACCAGACGAAGACCGACCGCGAGATCCCGCTCTTCCTCCTCGAACGCGCCTGAGGTCGTCACCGGGGGCCACCTACGCTGGTGCCCTCGGGACGAAGGGGACGGCATGGCCAGCGGGGCAGCGCGGGACACGATCAGGGTGTACCTGCTCGACGACCACGTGGTCGTACGACGCGGCCTGCGGGCCGTGCTCGAGGTCGAGGACGACCTCGAGATCGTGGGGGAGTCGGGCACGGTCGCCGAGGCGGTGCCGCAGATCCTCGCGCTGGTGCCCGATGTCGCGGTGCTCGACGGCCGGCTGCCCGACGGCACCGGGATCGACGTGTGCCGGCAGGTGCGGGCGGCCGATCCGCGGATCCGGGCCCTCATCCTGGCCGGCGACCACGACGACGACGCACAGGTCGACGCCGTCCTGGCCGGCGCCGGTGGCTACGTGATGAAGCACGTGGACACGCCCGAGCTCGTCGACGGGATCCGAGCGGTCCGGCTCGGCCGCTCCCTCATCGACCCCACCGTCGCGATGCGGGTCGTGGAGCGGATGCGCGACGACGAGGTGCCCGAGGGGCTGTCGCGGCTGACCGAGGGTGAGTCGCGGGTCCTCGACCTCATCGCGGAGGGACTGACCAACCGGCAGATCGGTGAACGGCTGCACCTGGCCGAGAAGACGGTGAAGAACCAGGTCACCGGACTGCTCGCCAAGCTGGGCGTCCAGCGGCGCACGCAGGCGGCGGTCATGGCCGCGAAGCGCAAGCGGGGCGGGTCGTCGGAACGACGCCGGTGACGGTGCGGCTCAGGCGTCCCTGGGCCGGTCGCGGATCGCGCTGAGCAGCGAGTCGACCGCGTCGGCCGGCGGCGAGGCCGCCTCCTGGTTGGACTTCTCCAGCTGGGCGAGCAGCTCGGCGCGGTGGACGGCGACCGACCTCGGCGCGTCGATGCCGATGCGCACGACGTCGCCGCGCACCTCGAGGACCGAGACGGTGACGTCGTCGCCGATGACGACGCTCTCGCCCGCACGACGACTCACGACCAGCATGCCGTCACGCTACCCGAGGCGAGGGTGGGCGCCTCACGCGATCAGCGGTGTGGCCACCGAGAGGCCCGGGTCGTCGAGCACGACCTGCACGGCGCGACGGGTGGCGACGTCGAGCACCACGGGCGCTGCCAGGTTGGCCGTGGTGCTGGCGAGCGAGTCGCCGGCCGTCAGGACGCACAGGACGACGAGGTCGTCCGCGGAGCTCGTGCCGAGGTCGGTGAGGACGCCCTCGTCCACCTCGGGGGAGTAGTCGGGGAAGAACGGTGCCGGGGGCACGACGAGGAACCGCAGGCCCGGGTCGTCGAGCGAGCTGAGGCTGCAGAGGACGCCGTCGTCGTCGACCTGCACCAACGCGAAGCGTTCGCGGCCGGGGAAGCCCGGCAGGGGCTGGGCGAGCTGGATCACCGGGATCTCGGGGGCGCTCGTCGGCATCGTGGTCTCCATCGTGGCGATCATCGCAGAAAGTCCACCAGGCTCGGCTGCAGGACGCGGGCGGTCGCAGCGAGGGCCGCCTGGTAGGCGACCTCCTGCATCTTCAGGTCGACCATGGTGCGGGGGAGGTCGGCGTTCTCGATCTCTGCGAGCGAGCTGGTCAGCGACAGCTCCGCGTCGGCCGCGGCCGTGGCCGCCCGCTCGACCCGCGCGGCGCGTGCGCCCACGTCGGCGCGCGCGACCACGAGGCGTTCGCCGTCGGTCTGCAGGGCGTCGACGCCCGCCCGGATGCCGGCGGTGTCGCCCGAGCGCAGCGCCGCGGAGAGCGCGGAGAGGTGGTCGAACACGTTGTCGCCGTCGGGTCCGTAGGCGGTCGGGCCGGGCACCGACACGTCGACCACCACGCCCTCCGCGACCGTGCGGCCGACCGGGTGGGAGTCCCCGGCGAAGGTGACGACGCCACCCGACTCGGTGAACGCCGCGGAGCCGGCCGTGGTGCCGCCCAGCACGGGCCGGTCGACGTACGTCGTGTTGGCCGCGCCGAGCAGCGCGGCACGGAGCTGGTCGACCTCGGTCGCCAGGGCCTCGCGCGACTGCTGTCCGGCGGCACCGCTGACGGCCTGCAGGCCGAGCTCGCGGGCCCGACGTACCAGGTCGCTCGACGCGCCCAGGGTGCTGTCGAGGCTGTCGAGCCAGCCGGTGCCGTCCTCGGCGTTGCGGACGTACTGCTGCTGGGCGCCGATCCCGGCGCGCAACCGCATCGCCGTCGCGGCGTCGCCCGGGTTGTCGGAGGCGCGGTTGAGGACGCGGCCCGTGGACAGGTGCTCCTGGATCTTGGCGAGCCGCGTCAGGCTCCCGTTGAGCCGGTCGAGCGACCGGTCGGTGAGCATGGACTGGGTCACCCGCGTGATGGTCGCCATCGTCAGCGCACCAGCCCGGTCCGGTTGATCAGCGTGTCGAGCACCGAGTCCAGGGTCGTCATCACCCGGGCCGCGGCCTCGTAGGCGCGCTGCGACTGCATCATCGTCACCATCTCCTCGTCGAGGTTGACCCCGGACAGCTGCTCACGCGCCCCGTCGACCTGACCGGTCAGGTTGGCCTGGGTCGCCGCGAGCCGCCGGACCGAGGCGACGTCGGTGCCGAGGCCGGTGACGAAGCGCTGGTAGGCCTGCTCGGGCCCGGCGAGCGCGCCGGCGATGGCGGTCGCGTTGGACCCGTCGCGGCTGGGCCCACCGGCGACGCCGGACGCGGCGAGCGCGGCGGGGTCGGTCACGAGCAGGACCAGCGGGCCGCCGGGGGCCGTCGGATCGACGGCGAAGAGGGGCTGTCCCGGTGCGCCCGTGGCGTCGTGGCCGGCACCGTGCGCGGCGTTGACGGCGTCGGCCAGGTCCCGGGCGACGGACTCGATGCCGGCGCGGAGCCCGGGGAGCGTGGTGGTGAGCAGCTCGACGGCCCCGCCGATCTCGCCGCGCAGCCCGGCCACGGCCACGGGCGCACCGTCCGGCGGGGTCACCGCCAGGGCCAGGGGCAGGCCGTCGGTCGTCCCGTCGGGGGCGATCCCGCTCGAGACCGTCAGGCTGCCGGCCCGGTTGCCGTACACCAGGGCCACGCCGCCCACCGTGACGTCGAGGCCGCCACGGCCGTTCTCCACGGCGGTGCCGCCGGTCAGCTCCGCCAGGCGCAGTGCCATCTGGTCCCGGGCGTCGAGCAGCCCCGACGGGTCGTTGCCCGAGAGCCGCGCGGCGGTGATGGCCTCGTTGGTCGCGGCGAGGTCGGCAGCCAGCGTGTTGGTCGCGTCGAGGTCCGCGAGCAGTGACATCCGCTGGTCGCCCTCCTCGGCCTCGACGTTGCGGCGCTGCGCGGCGACAGCGTCGACGAGACCCTGCGACGTGGCCAGCACCTGCGCGCGTACGGCGTCGGAGCCGGGGTTGTTGGCCAGGTCGTGCCACGCCTTGCGCACGTCTGCCAGCGCGCTCGAGATGCCGTCCCCGGCCGGCTCGCCGAGCGACGCCTCGACGCGCGCCAGGGCGGCCGCTCGCGTGTCGAGGTAGGACTGGGTGCCGTGCTCCCGCCGGGCCCGCGCGTCGAGCAGCGGGTCCACGAGCCGGTCGACGGAGCCGACCCGCACGCCTTCGCCGTGGCCGTCGTACCTGCTCCACATGGCCGGCTGCACCGGGGCACCGACGGAGACCCCGACCACACGGCGCCGGGCGTAGCCGTCGGTCGCCACGTTGGCGATGTTGCCGCTCGCCACCTCCATCACGGCCTGGTGGTAGCGCAGCGCGCCGGCCGAGGTCGTCAGCGACCCGAAGGTGCCCGCCACGTCACAGGCTCCGGTCCACGAGGCGGTTCCGGAGCGGGTCAGCGGTCGCGGACCCGTCGGCGGCGTAGCCGTCGACCGAGTCGCCGAGGGAGAGCAGCGTCTCGCGGGCCGACCGGTAGCCGGCCGAGATCAGGTGCTTGTTGGAGTCGGCGAGGCGGGTGATCTCGTGGGTGAGCTGGACGAAGGCGTCGCGGTGCTCGGTGAGGATCGTGCGCCACGGGTCGTCGGCCGCCTCGGCCAGGGCGGCGAGGCTGAGGTTCGCTTCCATCCCGAACGCGGCGGCCGCGGCGTCCGCGGCCACCGAGCGCAGGACCTCGGTCTCGCGGATCGTCGACAGCAGCTGGTCGATGTCCCGGGTCGCGTGCGCGAGCCAGCGACTGCGCCCGCTGGCGAGGACGAGCTGCTCGACCTCGAGCCGGTAGTGCAGCTCCTCGAGGAGCTCGCGCTCGCGCCAGAGGACGAGGGAGAGCCTCTCCACGGCCGCGGGCCTGGTGTCGGTGGTGTTCACGACACCTCCATCGGCCACGAGCCGGTCCACCTGAGGAGTTCCGGGTCGGACGCCGGACGGTCGTCCGCGCGGGTCGGGCCATGCCGGCGGGGCGGGCCGGACCAGGGACACATGGCCCGTTCGGGCCATGGGTGGCGGGACCACCGTCCTCCATCCGGCTGTTGCGGCACCCACTTCTGCAGATTTGGCAACAAAAGATCCACGGCACGTCAACGATCTACCCCGTGCTCGGTAGTCAGATCCTCTCCTTCCCCGCTCGCGACGGTGCTGTGACCCACGTCACGGCAACAGAAAACCCTCCGATCGTCCACGCGACGGTCGACGAGCTCGTGACGTCGCACATCCCGCTCGTCGGACACCTCGTGCGTGAGGTCCTGGCCCGGGTCCCCGGCCACGTGGACCGCGACGACCTGACGTCCGCCGGCCTGACCGCCCTGGTGCAGGCGGCGCAGGGGTTCGAGGCCGAGCGCGGGGTGCCGTTCGCCCGCTACGCCTCCACCCGCGTCCGCGGAGCGCTGCTCGACGAGCTGCGCGGGATCGACTGGGCGACGCGCGCCGTACGACGTACGGCACGGGGCCTCGACGAGACGAGGGCGCGCCTGACCCAGAGCCTCGGCCGGGTCCCGACCGACGCGGAGGTCGCCTCGGCGCAGGGCATCCCCGTCGAGGAGGTGCTGGCCAACCGCGAGGACCTCGCGCGGGCGCAGGTGATGTCGCTGGAGGCCGACGACGCCCACGGGTCCTACGCCTCCACGCTGGTGTCCACGACCCCCACGCCGGAGCAGGCCGTGCAGCACGCCGAGCTCCTCGCCTACCTCGCCCACGCCGTCGCCGAGCTGCCGGAGCGGCTGCGCCGCGTCGTCGAGGGCTACTTCCTCGCGGAGCAGCCGATGGCCGAGCTGGCCGCCGAGCTCGGCGTCACCGAGTCACGCATCTCACAGCTCCGCGCCGAGGCGATGGTGCTGCTGCGCGACGGCATCAACTCCCAGCTGGACCCGCACCTGGTGCCGGCCCACGACCGCCCCGAGGGTGTCGCCGCGCGTCGGCGCGAGGCCTACTTCGCCGCGGTGGCCGAGCGGCACGCCGCGGTCGGGTTGCTCGTGCCGCAGGTGGCGACGAGCGCCTGATCCCGGCCGCAGGAAAAGTCCTGCTCCCAATTCCTCAGGTCGCCGCCCGGCCGACCGAAGAGGACCTCGACGGAGTCCACGGACGGACTCCAGCAGGTGATCCAGAAACCACGGAAGGAATCCATCATGGGTCTTCGCATCAACCAGAACATCGACGCCGCCAACTCGTACCGCAACCTGTCGGTCACGCAGGGCCAGATGTCGAAGTCGCTCGAGAAGCTGTCCTCCGGCTTCCGCATCAACCGCGCCGCCGACGACGCGGCCGGCCTGGCCATCTCCGAGGGCCTGCGCTCGCAGGTGGGTGGCCTCAAGGTGGGCGCCCGCAACGCCCAGGACGGCATCTCGGTCACCCAGACCGCGGAAGGCGCCCTGACCGAGGTCCACTCCATGCTGCAGCGCATGAACGACCTCTCCGTGCAGTACGCCAACGGCACGCAGAACACGGACTCGCAGACCGCGCTCAAGAGCGAGTTCGACCAGCTGAAGACCGAGATCGGTCGCATCGAGGACAACACGAAGTTCAACGGCAACGCCCTGTTCGGCGGCGCGACGGCCATGTCCTTCCAGGTGGGCTTCGAGTCCACCGACAAGATCGACATCGCCACCACGGCGACGGCCAGCTTCAAGACCAGCATCGCGGCCCTGGACATCGCGACCTCGAAGTCCGAGGACGTCCAGGCCGAGATCACCAAGGTCTCGTCCCAGCGGGCCGAGCTCGGTGCCGTGCAGAACCGGTTCGAGCACACCATCAACTCGGTGAACGTCGCGATCGAGAACCTGTCGGCGTCGGAGTCGCGCATCCGCGACACCGACATGGCCCAGGAGATGATGAGCTTCACCCGCTCGCAGATCCTGTCCCAGGCCGGTACGGCGATGCTGGCGCAGGCCAACCAGGCCTCGCAGGGCGTGCTGTCCCTCCTCCGCTGATCGGCTGAGGGAGCTCTCACCCACCTGATGCCGGGCGGGTCGCGGCCGTCGCGACCCGCCCGGCACCACCGGCCCCACCGGGGCCGACCGACGAGAGGGGACGGCGATGGGATCGGCCAGCATCAGCGGGCTCGGCAGCGGCCTCGACACCGCTGCGATCATCGACCAGTTCATGCAGCTCGAGGCGGCCCCACAGACGCGGCTCAAGTCGCGGGTGGCGTCCGAGAAGTCGGTCGTCTCGCTCCTCCAGGCGCTCAACACCAAGGTCGCCGCACTGGCGACGAGGGCGGCCGACCTGGTCAAGCCGGGCGGCTTCGACGCCGTCACCGCCACCAGCTCGGACACCAAGGTCGCCGTCACCGCCACCGGCGCGGCGGACGCGGGCGGCTTCTCGGTGCGGGTCGACCAGACCGCCGCCAGCCACCGGCTCGAGCTCGCGACCGCTGTCGGGCTGGACACCGCCGACGCGGTGCCGACCGCCCTGCGGCTGGACCGGCTCGACGGGTCGACCCCGGTCGACCTCACCACCGACGGCACGCTCGCCGGGCTCGTCAGCTCGATCAACGACCCCGCCAACGCCACCGGCCTGCGTGCCACCGCCGTCAAGGTCGGCACCGACCAGTACCGCCTCGTCGTGGAGTCCGCGTCAAGCGGCGCCGCGGGCGACTTCACGCTCACCGCCGGCGACGGCTCCGACCTGTTGGGCGGGGCCACCGTCCGCGCCGGACGCGACGCCAAGCTCACGATCGGTGACACCGTGGTCGCCACCTCGGCCACCAACACCTTCGCCGACCTCGTGCCGGGGGTGAGCATCACGCTCGCGGCCGACGCCGCGGCCGGCACCACCTCCCAGGTGGCGATGACCCGCGACCCGGCCACGGCGTCGGCGGCGCTCAAGGGCCTCGTCGACGCGGTCAACGCGGCACTGTCCGACATCGACACCCAGACCCGGACGGGTACCGGCACCAAGGGGCCGCTGGCCGGCGACAGCACCCTGCTCGCCGTACGAGGTCAGCTGCTGTCGTCGGTCTTCGCCGGCGACGGTGGCAGCCTCGCCGACCTCGGTCTCCAGACCGACCGCTACGGCAAGCTCGTCCTCGACGAGGCGGCCTTCAAGAAGGCGTACGCCGCCGACCCCGCCGCCGTCCAGACCCGTCTGACAGCGTCGGGCACGGGCTTCGTGTCCCGCGTCGGCGAGGTGGCGAAGGCCGCCAGTGACCGGGTCGACGGCTCCCTCACCACGGCCATCACCGGCCGCAACGACGCGATCAGCCGGCTCGACGACGGCATCGAGGCGTGGGACCTCCGGCTCGAGCTGCGACGGACCGCGCTCACCCGGCAGTTCACCGCGCTGGAGACCGCGCTCAACCAGATGAACAGCCAGTCCTCCTGGCTGGCCGGTCAACTCTCCTCACTCACGACCTCGGGAAGCTAAGGACAGCACCCTCATGGCCTACCCCACCCCCGCCGCCTACCTGCAGGCGTCCGTCGAGACCGCCAGCCCGGCCCGGCTGCTCGTGATGCTCTACGACCGGCTCGCCCTGGACTGCCGCCGCGCGGTGGCCGCCCAGGAGTCGGGCGACCACGAGACGGCGCGCACCCAGCTGCTGCACGCCCAGGACATCGTCGCCGAGCTCCAGTCCTCGCTGCGCCCCGACGCCTGGGACGGTGGCCCGGCCCTCAACAGCCTCTACTCGCACCTCCTCGTCCAGCTCGTGCGGTCCAACGTCGACCGCGACGTCACCAGGACCCGGCACTGCCTCGACCTCGTCGACGGGCTGGCCGAGGCCTGGCGCGAGGCCGCGCTGCAGACCGCGGCGACGGCGTGATCGGCCGGGTGCCCGAGGACGGCGAGGAGCTGTTCCACGCCTGGAAGACGGCGATCGACGCGCTCGAGCGGGACGTGCTGCTGGCCGAGCGACTCGCGGCCGACCCCGCCGGCGTGCTCGCCCAGGGCCTGGAGCTGCCGAGCGGGTGGGTGCCCACGGGCCTGGACGGGACCGTCCCGGCGACCCTTGCCGAGCGGGCGCGCGACCTGCTGCGTCGCCAGTCGGACGCCCGCGGGCAGCTGGCGGGTGCACTCGAGCGGACCCGCGTCGACCTCGGACGGGTACGCCGTCCCGCGACCGCCGCGCGGGCGGCAGGGCCGGCGTACCTCGACATCTCGGCCTGAGCCACCGGGAGGCGCCGCCCGGGTGGTGCGGGCATGGCCCACTCGGGTGGTGGGCGCCGGGACCAAGGTCCCGACCTGTCCCACCAGGTGAAGAAGTCGGGCCGGTTTCCTCAGCGAGTGCGCTGCCGGGCCGATGCGTGGGGTGAGCACGGAAGGCTCGCCCCCCGCCGACGGACCGGCACCCGACTTCTCCTGCAGGAGCATTCGTGTCCCTCGGCATGCCCGACGCCGTCTCGTCAGTGCTCGCCTCGGCCCTCGACGGCCTCGCGACCCGGCAGAGCGTGATCGCCGACAACATCGCCAACGTCGACACCCCGGGCTTCCGTGCCACGAGCGTCGACTTCGAGGCGTCCTTGACGGCCGCCCTGCAGCGCGGAGAGATGTCCGCCGCTGGCGTGACCCCCACGACCCGCCCGACCAACGCTCCCGTCGGCCAGGACGGCAACAACGTCGACCTGCGTCAGGAGTCGCTCGCCGCGGTCCAGTCGCAGTTCCAGTACCAGGTCATGACCCGGGCCGTGTCGGACCGCGCCTCGCTCGTGTCGATCGCGGCGGGGGCGATGTGATGGGCGCCTTCGACATGCTGCGCATCGCCAACAGCAGCCTGGGCATGCACCAGACCTGGCTCGACGCGCTCGCCCACAACATCGCCAACGCCTCGACCGTGCGCGCGACGTCCGACGACGCCTTCCAGGAGCAGCTGGTCGTCGCCACCGCGCGGCCCGACGGCGGCGTGGACGTCAGCGGCATCGAGCTCGGCGACGCCGAGGGGATCCTCCAGCACGCCCCCGACCACCCGCTCGCCGACGCGGACGGCATGGTCCGCGCTCCGGGCATGGACATGTCCGTGCAGATGACCTCGCTCGTGCAGGCCCAGCGCGGCTTCCAGGCGTCGGTCCAGGTCACCCGCACGGCGCAGGACGCCTACACCGCCGCGCTCCAGATCGGACAGCGCTGATGAGCATCGGTGGCATCGAGGCGATCAGCGGCTTCACGCCGCTCGCCGCACCCGTGGTCGCGTCGCCGTCGGCCGCGTCCGCCCCGACCCGCGGCGTGGACTTCGGCAACCTGGTCCTCGACGGGCTCGAGCGCCTCGAGGGCGTCCAGGACACCGCCGACACGCTGGCGGTGCAGGCTGCGTCCGGCACCCTGCCCAACATCCATGACTACACGCTGGCCGCGACCGAGGCGGAGGTCGCGACCAAGCTGACCGTCGCGGTGCGCAACAAGGCCATCGAGTCGTTCACCGAGATCATGCGGATGCAGGTCGGATGAGGACCGGGATCACCCGCGCGCTGGACCGCTACCGCCGTTCCTTCGCGCTCTTCAGCCCCGGCCAGAAGGTCGTCGCGATCGTCGGCACGGGCGCGCTGCTGCTGGCGGCTGTCATGGTCTTCCGCTGGGCGTCCGCGCCGTCGTACGCACCGCTGTTCTCGAACCTGTCCGCCGAGGACGCATCGGCCGTCGTCGAGCAGCTCGAGGCCGACGGCGTCGCCTACGAGATCGGCGGGGGCGGCGGCACCATCTCCGTGCCCCGCGACCAGGTCTACGCCACCCGCATCGCCCTCTCCGGCGAGGGCATCCCGTCCGGCAGCAGCGACACCGGCTACGCGCTGCTCGACGGCCAGGACATCTCCACCTCCCAGTTCAAGGAGCAGACCGACTTCAAGCGGGCGATGGAGGGCGAGCTCGCAGCCACGATAGAGGCGATCGACGGCGTCGACACCGCCGTGGTCCACCTCGCCCTGCCGCCGAAGCAGGTCTTCGCCGAGGAGCAGGACCCGGCCACCGCATCCGTGCTGGTCGACACCGGCGGCAACGCGCTCGCGCCCGACCAGGTGCAGGCCGTGGTGCACCTCGTGGCCTCCAGCGTGGACGGGCTCGACCCCGCCAAGGTCACCGTCGCCGACGCGACGGGGCAGGTCCTCTCCGACAGCGGTGACTCCGCGAGCGGCCTCAGCAGTGGCCGCAACCGCCAGGTGCAGGACTACCAGGACCAGCTGGGCGCCAAGGCGCAGGCGATGCTCGACCGGGTCTTCGGGCCGGGCAACTCCTCGGTCCAGGTCACGGCCGTGCTCGACTTCGACAAGGTCGTCACCGAGACCACCACCTACGGGCGTGCGAAGAACGCGCCCACGCTGTCGGAGTCGGTGCAGAACGAGACCTATTCCGGGTCGGGGGCGCCCGGCGCCGCGAGCGGCGTGGTCGGGCCCGACACCCAGATGGAGACCGGCGCCGGGAGCGGGGACGGGAGCTACAACAACTCGTCCACCGTCCGCGAGAACGGCATCGACAAGGTCGTCGAGCAGTCGGAGACCGCGCCGGGGTCGGTCGAGTCGCTGCACGCTGCCGTCGTCATCGACACCAACTCGCCGGTCGCGGTCGACGCCAGCGAGATCGACGCGCTCGTGTCGTCCGCGATCGGGATCATCCCGGAGCGGGGCGACACGATCGAGACGTCGAGCGTCCCGTTCGACACCACGGCCAAGGACGCCAACGCCGCCGCGCTCGAGCAGGCCAAGGCCGCGGAGGCCCTCGCCAAGCGCAACGCCTGGCTGCGCAACGGCGCGCTCGGCGGCGGCGTGCTGCTGCTGGTCGGCCTGGCCTGGCTCCGTGCCCGCCGACGGGCACAGGCGCGTGAGGACGCCACGACGTACGTCGTCGAGCAGCTCCGCCAGGAGCAGGCGGCCCGTGCCGCCGTGCAGTCGGCACCCGCCGTGGCCGAGGCCCCGACGGCGCTCGCGCTGGCGCCCGTGGTGGAACCGGTGGACGGGATGCGCGACGAGCTCGTCGCGCTCGTCGAGCGGCAGCCGGACGAGGTGGCCTCGCTGCTGCGCGGCTGGCTCGTGGAGCGACCCTGATGAGCGTCATGACCGGGCAGGGGGCCCGCAAGGCCGCGATCGTGCTGGTGCGCCTCGGCAAGGAGCGCGCCGCACAGGTCCTCGCCCACCTGAGCGAGGAGGAGGTCGAAGCGGTCTCCGCCGAGATCGCCCAGCTCGCCTCGGTCGAGCCGGCCGAGACCCAGTCGGTGATGGGGGAGTTCTCCGACCTCCTGACCGCGCGCCAGCACATGCTGCAGGGCGGCATGGACCTCGCCCGCGACCTCCTCCAGCGCTCGTTGGGCGACGACCGGGCCGAGGAGGCCGTGCAGCGGCTCCACGCACGCGCCGTCCAGCTGCCGTTCCGCTTCCTGGCCCGCGCCGACCCCGCGCAGCTGCGCTCCTTCATCCGGGAGGAGCACCCGCAGGTCATCGCGATCGTGCTCGCCCACATGACGGCGGAGCGGGCCTCCCTGGTGCTGTCCGGGCTCTCCTCGGACCTGCAGGCCGAGGTCGCGCACCGCATCGCCACGATGGACCGGGCCAACCCGGCCGCGGTGCGGGTCGTCGAGACGGTGCTGGAGCGCCGGCTCTCCTCCGTGCTGCAGCCCAGCACCACCTCGCGCGTCGGCGGCGTCGGTCCACTGGTCGACATCATCAACCGCGCCGACCGCTCGACCGAGCGCCAGATCGTCGAGGGCCTGGAGTCCCTCGACGCGGGGCTCGCCGAGGAGGTGCGCAGCCGCATGTTCGTCTTCGAGGACGTCGTCGGGCTGTCGGACCGCGACGTGCAGCAGGTGCTGCGCGAGGTCGACACCGCCCAGCTCGCACTGGCGCTCAAGGGCGTCTCGGTGCAGGTGCGCGACAAGATCACCCGCAACCTCTCCGAGCGAGCGGCGGAGAACGTGCTGGAGGAGGTCGAGATCCTCGGCCCGGTGCGGATCGCTCAGGTCGAGGAGGCCCAGCAGGCGGTCATCGCCACCATCCGCACGATGGAGGAGCGCGGCGAGGTCGTCGTGCGGCGGGGAGGCGACGATGAGTTCGTCGACTGAGACCCGGCGCCCGCCGGAGGGCCTGCTGCCACCGGTCTCGTCGCTGCGGGTGCCGGAGCTGCGTCCGGTCGAGACCACGCGCGAGGCCGCGCGGGCACAGGGCTACGCCGTCGGGTGGGCCCAGGGCCGTCGCGAGGCCGAGGCCTCCGCCCGCGCCGAGGCCGAGGAGCGGGCCGCCGCCGACGCCGAGCAGGAGGCGCGCCGCGAGGCCGAGCACACGGCCGCCGTGGCCGCGCTGCACGAGGCCGCCGGTGCCGCCCATGCGCTGCTCGTCGCCGCGTGCCGGCGCGTCGACGACCAGGCCGGCGCCCTGGCGCTCGAGCTGACCCGCACGCTGGTCGGCACGGCCCACCCCGACGCCACGCACGTCCTCGACCGCGTGACCGGACTGATGCCGGAGCACCCGATCGTGTCGGTCCGGCTGCACCCCGACGTCGCGGCCCTTGCCGGAGACCTCCGGGAGCTGTCGGTCGCGGTCGTCGAGGACCCCACGCTGGGTCACGCGGATGCGGTCGCCGAGGCCGACGACCACGTCGTCGACCTCCGCGTCGACGAGGCACTGGCCCGAGTCTCCCGGGTGTTGGGATGACCGCCCTCACGCCCGACCTCCGGGCCCGCGCCCTCGGCGCCGTCGCCCCGCTGCGGCTGGGACGGGTCGCCGAGCTCCTCGGCCTCCAGGTCCGGGTCACCGGCCTGCCCGCCGCCGTCGGCGACCTCGTGTCCGTCGACGGCCGCTCCCACGTGCTCGCGGAGGTGGTCGCCAGCGGACCCGGCGGGCTGACCTGCCTGCCCCTCGGCAGCACGGCCGGCCTGCAGGTCGGCGACGTCGTACGCCACACGGGCGGCCCGCTCCTGGTCAACGTGGGTGACGAGCTGCGCGGTCGCGTCCTGGACGGGCTCGGCCGTCCGGTGGACGGCGGCCCCTCGCTCGACCACCTCCCCCGGGTCGGCGTCGGCCAGGTCGCGCCTGCGGCCCTGAGCCGCCCTCGCATCGACCACCAGGTCGGCCTCGGCGTGCGTGCCCTCGACGCCCTCACACCCTGCGGGCGGGGCCAGCGCATCGGCATCATGGCCGGCTCCGGCGTCGGCAAGTCGAGCCTGCTGTCGATGGTCGCGCGCGGCACCGACGCGGAGATCTCGGTCATCGCGCTGGTGGGGGAGCGTGGTCGCGAGGTGCGCGAGTTCATCGAGAACGACCTCGGCCCCGAGGGACTCGCCCGTTCCGTGGTGGTCGTCGCCACGAGCGACGCGCCGCCGGTCGAGAGGCTCCGGGCGGCGAGCGTCGCCACGCGCATCGCCGAGCACTTCCGCGACAGCGGCAAGCACGTCGTGCTGATGATGGACAGCCTCACCCGCGTCGCGATGGCCCAGCGGGAGATAGGCCTGTCGGCCGGCGAGCCGCCCGCCACCCGCGGCTACCCGCCGAGCGTGTTCACCCTGCTCCCGCAGCTCCTCGAGCGCGCGGGCACCTCACCCGCCGGCAGCATCACCGGGCTCTACACGGTGCTCGTGGAGGGCGACGACATGCAGGACCCCATCGGCGACACCGCCCGGTCGATCCTCGACGGCCACGTCGTGCTGTCTCGCCGCCTCGCGACGTCCGGGCACTTCCCCAGCATCGACGTGCTCGAGTCGATCTCCCGCGTCACGGGCGCGGTCACCGGGCCCGAGCAGCGCGCCGACGCGACCCGCCTCCGCCGCCTGCTCGCCGCCCACCGCTCGGTGCGCGAGCTCGTCGAGATCGGGGCGTACGTCGCCGGCGCCGATCCCGACGCGGACGTCGCGCTGGCCCGCATGCCCGCGATCGACGCCTTCCTGCAACAGGACATGGACGACAGCACCCCGACGGCCGAGACGTGGGCGCGACTGCGGGAGCTGGTGGCCTGATGGCACGCACCCCCGCCCAGGACCCGGACGCCGGCATGCGTGCCGTCGCCCGCGTGCGCGGCGTCCGCGAGCAGGACAGCCGGCTCGGCGTCGCCCGGGCCGCCGCGGACGAGCGCGAGGTCGTACGTCGCCTCGACGCCGCCGTCGCGCTCCTCGCCGCCACCTCGGACCCGGGCGACGCCGACCCGGCGTCCTACGGCGCGGCCCGCCACGCCGCTGCCGCGCTCGCGGCCGACGTCACGGCGTCCCGGGCCGCGCTCACCTCGGCGACGACCCTCACCGCGGTGGCCCGCGAGCACTGGCAGCGGGACCGCACCCGGCTGTCGGCCGTCGAGCTGCTGCTCGAGCGGCGCGAGGAACGTCGTCGGGCCGAGCGGGAGCGGCGGGAGCGGGTCGAGGTCGACGACCTCGTCGCCGCGCGCTGGCTCCGCACCCGGTCCCTCGCCGAAGCGGAAGGGCTGGGATGAGCATCGTCGACGTCACCGCCCGGATCTCCCAGATCCAGGCGCAGCTGGCCATGCTGCCGCGCGCCACAGGCACCGCCGGCGCGGGCGGGTTCACGGACGTGCTGTCCCGGACGTCCGGGACGGGGTCGACCCCCGCGGCGTACGCCCCCGGGGGCACGTCCACCGCGCTCGGTCCCGAGGGGTCCGTCAGGGGCGACGCCGTGGTGTCCCGCGCCCTCGAGATGGTCGGGCTCCCCTACGTCTGGGGCGGCACCGACCCCGAGCGCGGCGTCGACTGCTCGGGACTGGTGCAGGCGACCTACGCGACCTTCGGGATCGACCTGCCGCGGCTGTCCGCGGACCAGGCCCGTGCCGGCACGCCGGTGGCGAGCCTGTCCGAGGCGCTGCCGGGCGACCTCATCGCGTGGGACAACTCCAGCCGCAACGTCGGCGCCGACCACATCGCGATCTACATCGGCAACGGGATGATGATCGAGGCGCCCCGCCCCGGCGGCGAGGTGCAGGTGGTGCCGGTGACGACGCCGCCCGACTTCATCCGTCGCATCCTCGCCGACCCGGCGCCGTTCGCGACCACCCCGGTGGGCACCACGCCCCTCACCCGTACGGCAGCCGCGACGGCACCGACGATCCCGGCGGGCACGCCCTTCGCCGACCTCTTCCAACGCGCCGGCACCACCCACGGCGTGGACCCGGCGCTGCTCGCCGCCGTCGCGCGGCAGGAGTCGGGCTACGACCCCCGTGCGGTGAGCCCGGCCGGTGCGCAGGGGCTGATGCAGCTCATGCCCGGCACCGCTCGCGGGCTCGGTGTCGCCGACCCCTTCGACCCGGTCCAGGCCGTCGACGGCGCAGCCCGCCTCCTCGACGACCTGATGGCCCGCTTCGGATCCGTCGAGCTGGCCCTGGCCGCCTACAACGCCGGCCCGGGGGCGGTCCTGCGCTACGACGGGGTCCCGCCCTACCCGGAGACGCGCGCCTACGTGCAGTCCGTCATGACCAGCTGGCAGGGAGCCGCATGACCATCACCACGCCAGGCCCCGCGGCACCCGGCCCGCTGCCCGCGAGCCCGGCTGCCCAGCCCGGATCCGCGCCCGTGCAGGGCGGCGCCGCCACGGCGGCCGACTTCGCCACCCTCGTCGCGCAGCTCGTGGCCGCGGGCGCACCCTCGGCAGGCCTCGCCGAGGACGCCGGGGCGGCCGAGGCGGCCGCAACCGACCTCGCGGAGCCCGAGGCACCGGCTGGCGGCGAGCCGGGCCCTGCTCTCGAGGCCACCGCGCTGCTCCTGGCGGTGCCGTCGGCCGTCGTCGTACCTGTCGCCGTGGGTGTCGGGCCGGTGACCGACACGGGCGCTGCCCCCGGTGTCGCGGCTGCCGTGACGGACGTCGGCGCCGAGCTCGCGGCTGCCGGGTCCCCGGACACGGCGCCGGTGCTCGTGCCGGGCGAAGGACGCCACGGCGCGGCGGACGGGCCGGGTGCCGCGACGAGCGACCCGGTCGTGCCGGCGGCCCCTTCCGCGACCCGGTCGGGTTCCGAGACCGCGTCCCAGCAGGCCGCCCCACCGCCCACCCAGCCCGTCCAGCCCGCCGTCCAGGCGGCACCGGCGCCGGTCGCTGCCGCAGGGATGACGCCTGTGGTGCCGCCGGCGGGTGTCGTGACACCGGCGTCGACCACCGGTGCCGCACTGGCATCCGCGCCACCCGCGCCACCCGCGATCGCGCAGGTCGTGCCCGAGGTGACGCGGCTGGTCTCGCGCGGCGACGGCGTGCACCGCCTGACGATGCGCCTCCAGCCGGAGGCGCTCGGCGAGGTGCGGGTCACCCTGACGGTGCGCGACGGCGCGGTGCAGGTGCACCTCTCCGGCGGCGAGGACGCCGCACGCGCGCTCGCCGAGGGCGCGCCCGAGCTGCGACGCGTGCTCGAGCTGGCCGGTGCCGGTGACGCGCGGGTCGTCGTGCGCGACCTCGCCGGGAACCAGCCGACCGGCCACGGCCAGCCCGCCGCAGGCGGGAGCACCGACGCGTCGTCGTACGGCGCCGACGGCGACACCCCCTCCCCGGGCACCCCCGGCGGAGGCACCGGACAGCAGGACCACCACGCACGGACGCGCGGTGGAGCAGCAGCCACGGACGGCCTCACCGACGGAGCGTCGACGCTCCGTCCAGACCCGGTCACCGGTGCCCAGCAGGGCATCGACCTGACCATGTGAGGAGGAATCGTGTCGATCTCCGCCACCGAGGCGACGACCACCACGACCAGCGCATTCCCGACGGGGGCGACAACGACGGCGTCCTCCGAGGACAAGCAGATGTTCCTCGAGCTGATGGTGGCGCAGCTGCGCTACCAGGACCCGCTCAACCCGACCGACTCCGGCCAGTTCCTCGCCCAGTCGGCGCAGTTCACCGCGCTGGAGAAGATGCAGGACGTCTCCGACCGCGTCGGTGCGCTGCTCGGCTCGCAGATGGCGTTCGGCGCCGGCGCGATGGTCGGCCAGCAGGTCTCCTGGATCGACGCCGACGGCGTCACCACCCACTCCGGCGTCGTCGCCGGCGTGACCTTCGGCGCCCAGGGCCCCGTCCTCGACATCGACGGCAGCCAGGTCCCGCTCGCGCAGCTCCTCTCCGTCGGCGCCACCGCACCCGCGGCGCCCGACGCCACCGACACCACCACGGCCTGAGCCGTCCGAAAGGAACCCACCATGCTTCGCTCTCTCTTCTCCGGCATCAGCGGCCTCCGCGCGAACCAGACGATGCTCGACGTCACCGGCAACAACATCGCCAACGCCAACACGGTCGGCTTCAAGGCCTCCACGACCGTCTTCCAGGACACCCTCAGCCAGGTCATGCGCGGCGCAGGCGCCGCCGGGGCGGGCAACGGCGGGACAAACCCGATCCAGGTCGGGCTCGGCGTGCAGGTCGCCGCCACCCGCGGAAACTTCACCCAGGGCTCCGCCCAGACGACGGGCGCGGCCACCGACCTGATGATCCAGGGCGACGGAATGTTCGTCCTCGGGTCGGGCAACGAGCGCATCTACACCCGCGCTGGCGCCTTCACCTGGGACGAGGACGGCAACCTCGTCTCCTCCAGCGGCAAGAAGGTCCAGGGCTACGGCCCCGGCGGCGCCGGCGGTGCCCTCGTCGACATCAACCTCGACTCGCTGGCGGCCACCCTCCCCGCGGGCGTCGAGATGACGTCGTACTCCATCGGCGCGGACGGCGTGCTGCGCGGCACCTTCTCCGACGACGTGCAGCGCGACATCGCCGTCGTCGCCATCGCCGACTTCACCAACCCCGCCGGCCTCGAGCGCGTCGGCGAGACGGCGTTCCGCGCCACCGCCAACTCCGGCGCCCCCGAGCTCGGCGTCGCCGGTCAGGGCAGCCGCGGCGACCTGATGGGCGGCACGCTCGAGATGTCCAACGTGGACCTCTCCGCCGAGTTCACCAACCTCATCCTCGCCCAGCGTGGCTTCCAGGCGAGCTCGCGCGTGATCACCACGTCCGACCAGGTGCTCGAGGAGCTCGTCAACATCAAGCGCTGACGCACCCGCTCCAGGGGTGGCGCCGGCGGTCCGCGGTTCGCGGGCTGCCGGCGCCCTCTGCGTGGTGGGCGAGGCGCTCCCAGCCAGCAGCAGCGCAGGTCCGCGCCGGTGGCGCCAGGCATGCGCTCGGGTGAGCCGACGAGAGGTCATCCCGAATGCTGCGTTCTGAGGCTCTGATCATCTGGGTCCAGGGCCGAGTCAGCGCCGGGGGCGTTGTCGGTGGTCGTCGGTAGAATCGAACACATGATCGAGACGCTGGCAGGCCGTGGAGCAGGTGAGGTCGAGGACCTCACCGCTCGTGATCTGCTGGCGCTCGCACGGGACCGCAAGTCCGTCGAGGACCGGGCCGCTGCTGACCTGTTGGTCGTGGCCGCCCGGTGGGCTGACCTGCACCCGCCGGAGTCGATCCACGATGCGGCTGCCTTCACCGTGCCCGGTTCGGAGCACGAGGAGCCGATCGCGGGTGAGGGCGCGCCGCTGGTCGCGGAGTTCTGCCTCGCCGAGCTCGGCGGCGTCCTCGGGGTGTCGACGACCGCGGCGAAGAAGCTCGTCGGCCATGCCCTCGAGCTGCGCCACCGCCTCCCGCGGCTGTGGGACCTCGTGCAGGCCGGCCGGGTGCCGGCCTGGAAGGCCCGTGCGGTCGCCGAGACGACGATCCACACGTCGCCGGCCCTGACCCGTGACGCGGCGGCGTTCGTGGACGCGCAGGTCGCGGCGGTGGTCGGGCGGGTCGGTCCGGCGCAGCTGGACCGGCTCGTCGCGGAGGCGATCAAGCGCTACGACCTCGCCGAGGTGGATCCGGCCGCGGACCCGGAGGACGGCTACCTGTCGGTCGACCCGCGCCACGTCACCATCCACGACGACGACGTGCACTTCGCCGGCACGATGCGGATGGAGGCGGAGCTCGACATCGCCGACGCCCTCGACCTCGACCGGGCGCTCGCCCACGGCGCCGCCACCTTGAAGGCCCTCGGCTCCGATGCCTCGCTCGGGGCGCGCCGCTCGGCTGCGCTGGGCGACCTCGCCCGCACGCAGACCGCGCTCGACCTCTCGGGCCCGGGTGCCGACCGTGAGCACCTGCCCGCCGCGCGGGAGGTCGTCCTCCACGCCCACTTCGACGCCGCCTTCTCCGGAGACACGACCGTCTTCGGTCCGACCGGTCGGATGGAGCAAGGCAAGCGGCTGATCCTGCTCGACCAGATCCGATCCTGGTGCGCCGACTCCCGCACCAGGGTCACCATCAAGCCCGTCATCGACCTCGACGCCGACCTGTCGACCCCGAGGTACGAGGTCCCCGACCGGATCCGCGAGCAAGTTGTTCTCCGGGACCGGACCTGCGTGTTCCCGTGGTGCACCCGACCGGCTCGGGGCTGCGACATCGACCACGTCACCGAGTTCGACCACGACGCCGCAGCCGAAGGCCGACCACAACCCGGGCCAACCGCTACCCGCAACCTCGCCGCACTGTGCAGGTTCACCACCGGCTCAAGACCCACACCGCCTGGCGCTACCGGATGACGGCGAACGGCTGCTTCGAGTGGACCTCACCCCACGGCCACCACTACCGACGAGACCGCACCGGCACCACTGCGATCCACCAGGCCGAACCACCTGACCCTCCCGGCATCCCGCACCCACGCCGACGATGACCCCGCCCCACACCCCGCCACCCGAGTGATGGCGGGGCCGCAGGCACGCATGGCCGTCGATCCCCGGTCCCTGATCCGGCAACGGGGCGCACAGGTCGTCGAGCTGCACCTCAGCGGGGCCATCGGTGAGACGCTCGGCGTCGCGCAGGACGACATCACCCTCGACAGCCACGCGATCGGGCCCGCTCCACGCCGAGGACCTGGCTCATCGGTTTGCTCCGCGGGCCGGCGTCGTGACGCGGCTCGGCGTCGTGGCGCGGCTTGGCGCGGGATGAGGGCGTCCTGGTCGACCACGCGCTCGAGCCCGGTCCGGAAGTCAGTGCCTCCTTCGGTCCGATGCTCGATTGAGGTACGCCGCACGGTCGGGGCCCGACCGTGCGGACGTGCTGCGTCTGGGGTGTCCGCCCACGACGCGAGCCCCGTCAGCCGTCCTGCTTGGCCAAGGTCGTGGTCCGGGTGCTCGGGCCACCAGCGGACGTCGTCCGTCCGGACGCCTGCAGCAGCCCGGGAGGCCTCGACCGTGGCCGGAAAGGTGATCGGCGCCGCGAGGTCGACGTGGTACGCCGAGCCGTCGCGCACGGTGGCCAGAGCGAGCCCGTCGCGCCGCACCCCGAAGCCGAGCGCGACGACGTGGACGAGCGGGACGGCGGTCGTGTACGCCGCCCAGGCGCCGGCCCACTCCACCACCGAGGCGGCGACCGCTCTCCCGTCCACGGCCCACGTCACCTGCCGCCACCCCGCCGGACCGCCGGCGCGGGCAGTCGCGGTGTCCAGCAACCGGTGGCCGTAGCCGGCGTCCCTCCCGGTCAGGTCCGGCATGGTCGCGTCGACGACGGACAGCAGGGCCCGGGACCGGGCACGGTCCTCGACGGCAGGCCCCGGGTGGAAGTCCAGCTCGTTGCGGAAGGACCCGACGTGCACCCACGGCCGCGTGGCATCGCGCGGCGTGCTGCCGTGGCCGAGCCGCACGCCATCGGCGCGATGGCCGAGCCGTCCGTCAACGTGGTCCAGCCAGCGCGGGCCGTCGGGTCCGCCGGCCAGGCCGTACACGGGGAAGTCCAGCGGTGGGTGGCTCGTCCTCATCCCGCCAGTCTGCCGTCGGCGGCGACGGCGGCCCGCACTTCCCGCCCGCGTTCTCCTCAGGTCCCCCCGCCGACGGCCGAAGGAGGACGTGAGGCCCACGGACGGGCCTCGCGTTGACAGCACAGGGATGGTGCACCGACATGATTGTGTTGACCCGACTCTCGGGCTCCGCGTTCGTCCTGAACGCCGACCTGATCGAGCGACTCGACAGCACGCCGGACACGGTGGTGACGCTCGTCGACGGCAAGAAGTACGTCGTCGCGGAGGGGCTGACCCAGGTGGTCGACCAGGTGCGTGCCTGGCGCGGCGGCATCATCGCCGCCAGCGCCGGACCGGACGCCCAGGCCTGGGTGCAGCGCACCCACCTGGCCGCGGTCCCCGCTCCGGCCGTGCGAGGGGTGGAGGACTGATGGATCCGGCAACCCTGATCGGGGTCTTCGCCGGCCTCGTCATCATCGTCATCGCCAACGTGATGGAGGGCGGCGACCCCACGAGCCTCCTCCTGGTCCCGCCGATGCTGCTCGTGTTCGGCACGACCCTCATGGTGACCATGGCCGGCGGCACGATCTCGGACGCCAAGCACGCGATGGCGTCGCTCAAGACGGCGTTCACCGCCAAGGTGCGCCCGGCCGGCGACGTCGTCCCGATGGTCGTCGCCCTCGCCGAGAAGGCCCGCCGCGAGGGCCTGCTCGCGCTCGAGGAGGACCTCAAGTCGGTCGACGACCCGTTCCTCGTCAAGGGAGTCACCCTGGCGATCGACGGCACCGACCCCGAGGAGGTGCGCGACATCCTCGAGGCCGAGGTGCACGCCACCAAGTCGCAGGGCAAGCACTCCGCCAAGTTCTTCGCCGACGCGGGTGCCTACGCGCCGACCATCGGCATCGTCGGCACGGTCATGGGCCTGGTGCACGTCCTGGAGAACCTCGCCCAGCCGGAGGAGCTCGGCCACCTGATCGCCGCCGCCTTCATCGCGACCCTGTGGGGCGTCATGTCGGCCAACGTGATCTGGCTGCCGATCGGCAACCGGCTCAAGCGCCTGACCGAGCTCGAGGCCGCCCGGATGGAGCTCGTCATCGAGGGCGTCGCGGCCATCCAGGCGGGGGCCAACCCCCGCATCATCGCCCAGAAGCTGTCCTCGCTCCTGCCCGCCGGCGAGCAGCCGGCGTCGCTCGACAAGGCCGCCTGACATGAGGAGCGGGAGTCGCCGGAAGCGCCGCGAGGAGCCGGAGGAGCACGAGAACCACGAGCGCTGGTTGGTGACGTACGCCGACATGGTGACGCTGCTGATGGTGCTCTTCATCGTGATGTTCGCGATGAGCTCGGTGGACCAGAGGAAGTTCAACGCGCTCAAGGACGGACTCGCCGCCGGCTTCGGCGACTCGACATCGGTCATGACCGGTTCCGAGTCGGTCCTCGAGCAGCCCGGCGTCGCGGCCATCGAACCGGTGCGTCCGGACAACTTCATGGGCGCCGCCGCGAAGCCGGCCGTGCAGACGAACGACCAGGACGTCGCCGAGGCGCAGGCGGAGCGGGCGCGGCTCGACGAGCTGGGCGAGCGGCTCGCCGATGCCCTGCGCGAGGCCGGCCTCGCGCACGACGTCACCCGCCGGATCGACGGCCGCGGGCTCGTGGTCAGCCTGACCTCGCGCCACGTGGTCTTCGAGCCCGACCGCGCCGAGCTGAGCCCGCGCGGCCGCCGGGTCCTGGACGTCGTCGCGCCGGTGCTGCGCGGGGCGACCGAGGACCTCCGCATCGACGGCCACACCAACCAGGTGCCGGTGAAGCCGCGGTTCTTCGCCACCGACTGGGACCTCTCCTCAGCCCGCGCGATCACCGTGCTGCGCTACCTCGACGAGGTGGGAGGCATCCCCGGCGAGCGCCTCAGCGCGGCGGCCTTCGGCCACGAGGTTCCGCTCGTCGACCCGAGCCGACCGGGGTCGCAGCGCATCAACAAGAGGGTCGACATCGTCGTCCTCTCCGAGCTCCCGGAGGCCTCGCGAGCGCTGCTCGACGACGTCGCTGCGACCGCGACCCGCCCCACGTCCGACGACCACAACGACGGAGGAACGTCATGACCAGTGCCACGCTCGACCGCCCCGCTGCCGCGGAGGCCGCGGCACCCGAGGCCGGGAAGGGGAGGAAGAAGCTCGTCATGATCGGTCTGGTGCTGGTCGTCGGCGCGGCCGCCGGCTGGTGGTTCCTCCTCAGGCCCAGCGGCCCCACCGAGCCGGTGCCCGGCGAGGTCATGACGCTGGAGCCGATCCAGGTCAACCTCGCCGACGGCCACTACCTCCGGCTCGGGCTCGCGCTCCAGCTCTCCGCCGACGCCCACGAGGCCGACGGCAGCAAGGCCCTCGACGCGGCGATCGACCTGTTCAGCGGCACCGAGCAGGCCGCGCTCGTCAAGGCGGGACAGCGCCAGGAGCTCAAGCACCGGCTCGAGCAGAAGCTCCACGACGACTACCACGGTGACGTGCTGGAGGTGTACTTCACCGAGTTCGTCACCCAGTAGCGGCCCGCACCCGCCGGGACACGTCGTCCCGAAGTCCTCAAGTCGGGCCCGAACGGGCCGATACGGGTAGTCGTGACGCCCCTGCAGCCCCGCGACGACCTGTCACCCGCGCACCTCGGTGCCCGGGGCCGTCGGCGCGCCCGCAGCGGTGCGACGCCGACGCCGTACGACTTCCGCCGGCCGATGCAGCTCTCCCGCGAGCACACCCGCCTGCTCGAGGTGAGCCTCGACGGCTTCGCGCGGCAGATGGCCACCGTCGTGACCTCGGCGCTCCGGACGGTCTGCACGGCCCAGCTCGTCGGCGTGGGCCAGCAGACCTACGCCGAGCACGTCGCCACGCTCGACGACCAGACCTTCGCGGTCGCCGTCGCCGCCGAGCCCCTCCCGGAGCTCCTGCTGCTCGACCTCCCCCTGGCGGCGGTCATGAGCGCCATCGACCACATGCTCGGCGGCGCCGGCACGGGCGAGCAGCCGCGACGTGTCCTCACCGAGCTCGAGTCCGCGGTCGTGCACGACCTGCTGGTGGAGCTGCTCGCGCAGCTGGGTCACAGCCTCAGCGGCATCGTGGCGACCACGCCGGCGCTCGTCGGGGTGGAGTACGACGCCCGCCTCGTGCAGGCGGCCGCGCCCGGCGACGCGGTGGTCGTCGCCACGTTCGACCTCGTGGTCGAGGAGCACCGCCACCGGGTGACCGTGTGCCTGCCGCTGGCCGGGCTCCACCCCCACCTCGTCCGCGCCGCGGCGCCGGCGCCCGTCACCGACCGCGAGCGCGAGCAGCGCTCCCGCGCGGCCGAGCTGGTGGACCGCCGTTTCCAGGACGTGCCGGTGGAGACCGCCGTCCGTTTCCGCACGACCCGACTGGCGCCTGACGCGCTGACCGCCCTCGCGGTCGGCGACGTGGTGCGCCTCGCGCACCCCGCCACCGCGCCGCTCGACGTCGTCGTCGGCGAGACCACCTTCGCCCACGCCACGGCCGGGACCCATGGTGCCCGCCTCGCCGCGCTCGTCGTCGGCACCACCAAGGAGAACGCATGAGCACGCTGACCGACACCGAGATCCTCGCCGGCCCGGTGGCGCGAGCCGCTGCTGCGGCCGCCGCCGTCCTGCCCGCCGCGACCCCCCTCGTTGCGGGCACCCCGGTGCCCGGTGCCGTCGGTGCGGACGCCGGGTTCGCCGGTGCCGTCGTGACCGAGCTGCACCTGCCGGGTGCACCCCGGGTCGCCGTGCTCGTCGGCGCCGAGCTGGTGGAGGTGCTCGCGAGCAGCCCGCTCGGTGGGCTCGACCTGGCGGCGGCCACCCAGCCCGCCCTCGAGGCCGCCGCTGCGGCGCTCGGGACCGGGTGCGGGGCCGCACGCGAGGTCTCCGTCGACCTGGTGGACGCCGACCTCGGCGGCCCGTTCGTCCTCGTGCCGCTGCTGGGGGCCGGCGTGGCCCGCGGCGCGCTGCTCGTCGCGGACGCCGCTGTCGTCGCAGCGGCAGCGGTCGACGCCGTTCCGCCCGTTGTCCCGTCGCCTGCCGGACCGGGAAGCGTCCCGGCCGCGCGCGGCATCGAGATGCTGCACGGCATCGACCTGGAGGTGGCCGTCGAGCTCGGCCGCACCCGCATGACGGTGCGCGAGCTGCTCGCCCTGTCGCCGGGCGAGGTGCTCGAGCTGGACCGTGCCGCCGGGAGCCCCGCCGACCTGCTCGTCAACGGGCGCCTCATCGCCCGCGGCGAGGTCGTCGTCGTGGAGGAGGACTTCGGCCTGCGGATCACCGAGATCGTCGACGAGAGCGCAGCAGGCTGACGTGCTCGAGCTCACCGTCCGGCTGATCGCCTCCCTGGCGGTCGTCGTGGGTCTGATGCTGCTGCTCGCCCGGGTGGTCGGCAAGCGGTACGGCACCCGGGCCGGGTCGCCCGTGCAGGTGCTGCACCGCCAGCCCCTGTCGCGCAGCGCGTCCGTCTCCGTCATCAGCGTCGCCGGCCGGGTGCTCGTGGTCGGCAGCACCGACCACCAGGTCAGCCTCCTCACCGAGCTCGACCCGGAGGAGCTGGGTGAGCCGCACACCGAGGGGGAGATCGCGGAGGCTCCGGAGGAGGCGCCGGCGCCCGCACCGACCGTCGTGCCCACCCTCGTCGCACGTGGCGGCTCGCACCGCGCGGCGCCCGCCCCACGTCGTACCGGCTCCGACGGTGGCGCGCTGGCGGGGTCGGTGCTCTCCCCGCAGACCTGGCGCGAGGCGCTCGCGGCCGCCACGGGAAAGGCGTCGTGACCGCGCGCGTCCGGGTCGCGCACGCCCTCGCCGGTCTCCTGGCCACGACCCTCGGCCTCCTCGGCGTGCTCCTCGGGCTCACCGCGACCCCCGCCGGCGCCGCGCCGGCGTCTCCCGCCGCGGCGTCCCCCGCCCTGGCGATGACCCCCACGGCGCCCGACGGGCCCCGCGCCCCCCAGGGTCCGGACGGCCCCGGCACCGACAGCTCGGTGACGATCGACCTCGACGGCCTCACCGACAAGCCCGGCACCCCGGTCACGGTCATCCTGGCGCTGACCCTGCTGTCGCTGCTCCCCGCGATCCTGCTGACCTGCACCAGCTTCACCAAGGTGCTCGTCGTGCTGGGACTGACCCGCAACGCCCTCGGCCTTCAGGGGATCCCGCCCAACCAGGTGCTGGCCGGGCTCGCCCTCTTCCTGTCGCTCTTCATCATGGCTCCGGTGCTCAGCGAGATGAACGACACCGGCCTGCAGCCCTACCTCGACGGCGACAAGACGACCGCGGTCGCCTACGAGGACGGCGTCGAGCCGCTGCGCGACTTCATGCTCGACCAGACCGGCGACGACGAGCTCCGGCTGCTGACCAGCGTGGCCGGACGCGACCTGCCGGCCAACCGTGACGAGGTGTCGATGGCGACCCTGGTGCCGGCGTTCGTGCTCAGCGAGCTCAAGCAGGCGTTCATCATCGGCTTCATCATCTTCATCCCCTTCCTCGTGATCGACATCGTCATCAGCGGGGCGCTGATGGCCCTCGGCATGATGATGATGCCGCCGGTGATGGTGTCGCTGCCGTTCAAGCTGCTGCTCTTCGTCCTGGTCGACGGGTGGGGCCTGGTCATCACCTCCGTCGTCTCGAGCTACGAGTAGGCACCCGTGACCGACACCACCGTCATCAACATCGCCCTGCAGACCATGCTGGTCGCGCTCAAGCTGTCCGCGCCGATCCTGGTCACCTCGCTCGTCATCGGCTTCACCATCTCGCTGTTCCAGTCGATGACCCAGATCCAGGAGTTCACCCTCGCCTTCGTGCCCAAGCTGGTGGGCGTGGGGATCGCGCTGCTGGTCTCGGGTGGCTGGATGCTGCAGACCCTCGTCGACTTCACCCGGGACCTGTTCGCGATGATCCCCACGCTGCTGGGCTGATCCATGACCCTGACCGTCGCGGGTGAGCCGTTGCTGGCCTACCTGCTGGCCTCGGTGCGCATCATCGCCTGGCTGGCCCTCGTCCCGCCGTTCGCGGGTCGCGCGATCCCGGTCGCGGCCAAGGTCGTGCTGTCCCTCGGGCTGGCGTTCGCGGTGGTCCCGTCCATCGAGGGCGGCAGCATCCCCACCGCGACCGGCGAGCTGCTGGTCACGACGCTCACCCAGGTCGTGGTCGGCTCGGCCCTCGGCCTGGTGACGTACGTCCTGCTGGCCGCCGTCGCGACGGCCGGCTCTCTGGTCGACACCTTCGGCGGCTTCCAGCTGGCGCAGGGCTTCGACCCGCTGTCGATGAACATGAACACCGTCTTCGGCAAGCTCCACCAGATGCTCGCGGTGATGATCCTCTTCGCCACCGGCGGCCACCTGCTGGTCCTCGGTGGGCTGCTGCGCACCTTCGACGTCCTGCCGCTCGGTGACGCGCCGCAGGTCGAGGGCGCCTCCCACGTCCTGGTGACGGCGTTCGGGATGTTCTTCGTCACCGCGGTGCAGATCGCGCTCCCGCTCGTGGCGGTCCTCTTCGTCGCCGACCTCGGCCTGGCGCTCCTCACCAAGGTCGCGCCGCACCTCAACGCGATCAACGTGATGTTCCCCGCCAAGATCGGCCTGACCCTCCTGCTGCTCGGCATGTCCTTCCCGGTGCTGCCGGAGGCGGTCGCCCGTCTCGTCGACCTGGCGAACGAGGCCCAGTTCGCGCTCGTGGGGGGCTGAGCGGTGTCGGAGGAGAAGACCGAGCAGCCCACCGCCCGCCGGCGCAAGGAGTCGCGCAAGGAGGGCCAGGTCCCCCGCACGCAGGAGCTGGGTGGCTGGGCGACCCTCATGATCGTGGCCCTCGTGCTGCCACCACTGCTGGGCCGCGAGCTGACCGCCCTCGCCGAGCTGATGCGTGACTGCTTCAGCCTCCGCGGCCCGGTCGAGGTCTCGGACGCCACGACCCTGCTCGGGCGCGGCGCCCGGCACGTGATGGTCACGCTGGTGGTGCTGGGCACCGCGGTGATGCTGGTGGGCGTCTCCGCGGCGCTGGCGCAGGGCGGCTTCTTCGTCGCGACGAAGTCGGTGAAGCCGTCGCTGAAGAAGCTCGACCCGATCCAGGGCTTCAAGCGCGTCTTCGGACCGCAGGCGCTGTGGGAGGGCGCCAAGATCCTGCTCAAGAGCGCCGTGGTGGGCTTCGTTGCCTACGGCGCCGTCTCGGCCATCATGCCGCTGATCGGCGGCCTCGTGCCGATCAGCGCGGTGCTCGGGGTGGTCCGCGACGAGGTGCTCGGCCTGCTGCGGACCGTGGCCGTCGCCGGTCTCGTGATGGCCGCCGCCGACTACGTGATCGTCCGCCGGCGGATGGGGAAGAAGACCCGGATGTCGAAGCACGAGGTCAAGCAGGAGAGCAAGCAGACCGAGGGTGACCCGCTGCTCAAGGGCGCGATCCGCTCGCGGCAGCTCGCCGCGTCACGCAACCGGATGATGGCCGACGTGCCGACGGCCGACGTCGTGCTGGTCAACCCGACCCACGTCGCCGTCGCGTTGTCGTACGACGCCCAGCGCGGCGCTCCCCGGGTGGTGGCCCGCGGCACCGGCCTGGTCGCCCAGCGCATCCGCGAGCAGGCCGCCGAGCACGACGTGCCCCTCGTCCGCGACGTCCCTCTGGCCCGCGCCCTCCACCGTTCGACCACCGTGGGCCAGGAGATCCCGGCAGAGCTGTACGCCGCCGTGGCGCAGGTCCTCGCGTTCGTCATCTCACGACGGTCGGCAGGCGCCCGCGGGGGCGAGCACCGCAGTCCGCGACGCGAGAGCGAGCTGCCATCGGTGCCGGTCGCCGGTCGCCGGCGACGGTCCACTTCATCCATCGCGCCGGACGCGAACCCCTCAGGAGTCGCCGCCACCGGCCGATGAGACCGGTGACGCCAGGACGGCGTCGCTCCCGGTGCCACGGACGGCGCGGACCCCGCCTGCGACGACCTCCCCCGAAAGGCACCCTCCGTGGCCTCCAAGCGACTGCTCCAGCTGGGCGTGCCGGCCGGCATCGTGCTCATCGTCGTGATGCTGGTCGTGCCGCTGCCGCCGGTGGTGCTCGACATGCTGATCGCGCTCAACATCACCAGCGCGCTGCTCGTGCTCCTCGTGGCGATGTTCGTGCACAAGCCGCTGGAGTTCGCCGCCTTCCCGGCCGTCGTGCTCGTCCTGACGCTCTTCCGGCTCGCCCTCAACGTCAGCGCCACCCGCCTCGTGCTGCTCGACGGCTACGCCGGCAAGGTCATCGACACCTTCGGCCACTTCGTCGTCGGCGGGTCGTTGATCGTGGGACTCATCGTCTTCGCGATCCTGCTGGTCATCCAGTTCGTCGTCATCACCAAGGGTGCCGAGCGGGTGGCCGAGGTGGGCGCCCGCTTCACCCTCGACGCCATGCCGGGCAAGCAGATGGCGATCGACGCGGACCTCAACTCCGGCCTCATCGACGAGGACGAGGCGCGCCGCCGCCGCCACGAGGTGCACGCAGAGGCCGACTTCTACGGCTCGATGGACGGAGCGTCGAAGTTCGTCAAGGGCGACGCCATCGCCGCCATCGTGATCACCCTCGTCAACCTCCTCGGCGGCTTCGCGGTCGGGATGGCGCAGAAGGGCATGTCCTTCGGGGACGCGATCACGACCTACAGCCTGCTCTCGGTCGGCGACGGGCTGGTCTCGCAGATCCCCGCGCTGCTGCTCTCGACCGCCACCGGCCTCATCGTCACCCGCAACGTCGGCGACTCCGACATGGGGTCCGACATCCTGCGCCAGCTCACCAGCAACAAGCTCCCCCTGCAGATCGCCGGCTTCGCGGCCCTCGCCATCTGCCTCATCCCCGGACTGCCCAAGCTGCCCTTCATCGTCGCCGGCGGGATCATGCTGCTCGCCTCCACGAGGGTCGCGGCCCCGCCCGCCGCCGAGCCCGACGTGGTCTCGGCCGAGCAGGTGCTCGGGAACGCGCCCGACACCCCGGAGCTGCTCGCCGCCGAGATCCAGGTGGACCCGCTCGGGCTCGAGCTGTCGCCCGACATCATCGACCTCGTCGACGCGGCCAGCGGCGGCGACCTGCTCGACCGGGTCAAGGGCCTGCGGCGCAAGATCGCCGGTGAGCTCGGCATCATCGTGCCGCCGGTGCGCACCCGCGACAGCATCGACCTGCCGGCGAGCACCTACGCCATCCGGCTCTTCGGGATCGAGGTGGCGCGCGGGGAGGCGCCCCGCGGCACCGTGCTCGCCATCGGCGACAACCTGGCCGCCCTGCCCGGCCAGCCCACCCGCGAGCCCGTCTTCGGGCTGGACGCGTCCTGGATCCCCGCGGAGCTGCGGGTGCAGGCCGAGCTCAACGGGGCCACCGTCGTGGACCGGTCGTCGGTGATCACCACCCACCTCGCCGAGGTGGTCGGGCAGCATGCGGCGCGGCTGCTGGGACGCGAGGACGTGAAGACGTTGACCGACCTGGTCCGTCGCAGCCACCCGGTCGTGATCGAGGAGCTCACGCCCGCCCAGCTCAGCCTCGGGGAGGTGCAGCGCGTCCTGCAGGGCCTGCTCGCGGAGGGAGTGGCGATCCGCGACCTGGTCCGGATCTTCGAGGCCCTCTCCCTCAAGGCACAGGTCACCAAGGACCCGGACACGCTCGTCGAGGCCGCCCGTGCCGCCCTCGGCCCGGCCATCGCCGCCCCCCACCTTGCCGAGGGCGCCATCCACGTCATGAGCTTCGAGCCGATGCTCGAGCAGCGGATGCTCGAGGCGGTGCGACCGGGGGACCACGGTCCTGTCGTGTCCCTCGAACCCCTCACCGGACAGAGCGTGCTCGGTGAGCTCGCCGACCTGCGGACCGCCGCCGAGGAGCGCGGCCTGCGACCGGTCGTGGTGTGCGCGCCCCAGCTGCGGGCGGCCGTCCGTCGGATGGTCGCCCCGGCGCTGCCCAGCACGCCGGTGCTCTCCTACACCGAGCTCGTCGGTGCCGGCCAGGTGCGCTCGGTCGGCACCGTCACGGGCGACCGCCTGGCGGTGACGGCATGAGGCCTGTCTCCGGGCCGACCCTCGTGGTCGCCGCGCTCCTCACCTCGCCCGCCCTGGTGGACGCGGCGAACGGCGCGCTGCCGCTGGACGTGGCACTCACCCGCTACCTGCTCGTCGTCGGGCTCTGCTGGGCGCTGCTCTCGGCCGCCGCGGAGTGGCTCTGGGCCGAGCCCGACCCGGTGCCGACGAGCGAGCCGTCGCCCGGGCCCGTGCCCGACGCCGGCGCCCTGGCGGTCGACGCCGACACCGACGGGCACTGACCCGGCCTGCTCAGCTCGGCTGCGGAGGGGCCGGGTCTGCCCCGTCCACCGTGGCCTCGTCGTCCTCGTCGCGATGGGCGGCCGTCTCCGGGTCGGGGTCGACGTGCGCCGGGGCCTCGGGCTCGAACGGGTCCGAGGGCTGCGGGGTCCCCGCCTCGCCGGGCATGTCGGGCTGGGCGTCGTCCTGGGTCATGGCGTACGTCCTCTCTGCTGACACTCGCGGTCGCGATCCCGTACCCGGCGCCCCGAGCGCCCATGCGCCGGTCCGGACCTGCTGTCGCGCGCGTCCGGTTGGCCCCACAATGACGCCGTGACGACCACGCTGCCGACCCGCTCGGCGTTCGACGAGCCCGTCGACAACCCGCCGGCACGCTGGGTCGGCGCGCTGGTGCTCCTCAACCTCGGCGTGATGGCCGGGTGGTTCGGGCCGATCCAGGTGCTGCTCGCGCAGCAGGCCGAGCGGGTCGCCGCCGCCGAGCCCGGCGGCATGGGCAAGGAGGCGCTGCTCGCCGTCGTCCTCTTCAGCGGGGCAGCCGTGTCGCTGGTCGCCAACCCCGTGTGGGGCGCCTTCAGCGACCGGACGCGCTCGCGGCTGGGCCGCCGCATGCCGTGGGTGCTCGGCGGGGTCGTGCTCGGCGCGGTGTCGCTCCTGCTGCTGTCCGCAGCCGAGGGCGCCGCGACGATGGTGATCGCCTGGAGCCTGGTGCAGCTCGCGCTCAACGCCGCGTGGGCCGGGGGCGTCGCGGCGGTGCCCGACCAGGTGCCGGTCGAGCGCCGCGGACTGATCGGCGGACTCGTCGCGATCGCCGGCACCGTCGGCGTGCTCCTCGGCATCAAGATCGCGGAGGTCACCGGCTCGATCGCCCAGGGCTACCTCACGATCGCGGTCGTGATGCTGCTGCTCTCGGTGCCGTACCTCCTCGGCTCCCGTGACATCGCCCTCCCGGCCGACCACCCGCTCGAGCCGATGGACTGGAGGCGGCTGGTCCGCTCGTTCTGGGTCTCGCCGCGCGAGCACCCCGACTTCGCGTGGGCGTGGCTGACGCGGCTGCTGGTCAACCTCGGCAACTGGATCGCGCTCAACTACCTCTACTACTTCCTCACCGACGGCCTCGGGTTCGGCGGCGACGACGCCACCGCGAAGCTCGGCACGCTCGTGCTGATCTACGGCGTCTGCACCGTCGCCACCACCGTCGTCGTCGGCCACTGGAGCGACCGCGTGGGGCGCCGCAAGGTCTTCGTGATCTGGTCCGGCGTGCTCATCGGGGCGAGCTCGCTCGTGCTCGCCCTGTGGCAGGACTGGCCCGGTGCCCTGCTGGCAGCCGTCGTGCTGGGCGCCGGCTTCGGCGTCTACCAGGCCGTCGACTTCGCGCTCATCACCCAGGTGCTGCCCGGCGCCGGTGACCGGGCCAAGGACCTGGGTGTCATCAACATTGCGTCCGCGCTCCCGCAGGTGCTGGCGCCGGCGATCGCCGGCCTCATCCTCGTCGTCGTACGCCAGCTCGGCGGCCCCGTCGCCACGCACGGCGAGGGCTGGTCGCTCGGCTACGGGATCGTCTACCTCGTCGGGTTCGCCCTCTGCGTCCTCGGCTCGGTCTTCGTCACCCGCATCCGGTCGGTCGCCTGACGCCGTCGAGCGGTGGGTGAGACATCTTTTCGGGCCGCAGAACGTGTCTCACTCACCGCTCGGGGCGTCGTACTCCGCGTCGTGGGTCCGGGCGCCGGGCGCCTGCTCGTCGAGCGACTGGCGGTACGCCACGCAGCCGCGCATGAACCTCGGCCAGGGCGGGACGGCGATGTCCGGTTCGACCCGCTCCGGCAGGGTCGCCCACAGGTCGGGGTGGTGCCAGCAGAGGTCGTGGCCGGAGCTGTCGCGGTGCGCGCGCACGGCCGCGCGGAGGCGTAGCACCTCCGACACGAGCTGGTCGCGCGTCATCGAGTCGAGGTCGTCGTCCATCCGTCCAGTGTGCGCCGCGGACGCACCACCCGGTGGGTCAGTGGCTGATGGTCATCGCGAGCCCGACGAGGTGCTCGAGGCGGGCGAGCTCGGAGTCGAGGAACTCCGGACCGCCGCGGCGGCCCATCAGCACGAGGTCGTCACCGAAGGGCGCGGCGCACTCGACGTAGACCTCGTCTCCCGGCAGGCGGGTCGGTGTGGGGACGCGCTCGATGTCGTACGCCGACGGCGCGGCGTCGGTGGCGTGGACGACCGTCGCGCCGACCCCGTCGGCGCCGGGCGTGACGCGGGCGGCCCAGTCGACCCGGAAGGCGACAGGCAGCAGGTCGACCAGGCGGTCGCGCGCGGAGGCCGGGTCCTCGGTGAGCGCCTCGACGACCTCGAGGTCGAGGAACAGGTTGCCGCCTGCGGCGTAGCGGTTGATCCACAGCACGCTGACGCCGTCGAGCACGCTGCAGGCCGAGACGACGGAGTCGGGCATCGTGCCGTGCGCCATCTCGAGGAGCACGTCGTCGACGGCGAAGCCGTCCCGCTTCTCGACGATCTCGATGGCCTCGATGTCGCCCCCGGCCTCACCGATCGCGCTCGCGACGCGACCCAGCGACCCGGGGACGTCCGGGAGCTCCACGCGCATCAGGTAGGGCATGCGAGGAGGCTAGCGGGGATCTGTGTCGGCGGCGTTTCGGCTGCGCGTCGGCGGGACGGTGCCGGCACCGGGCCGAGGAGCCCCTGCCAGGCGTACGGCGAGCCCGCTCGCGCGCTGCGCACGACGGGCGATCGCCGCCCGGACGGCCGCCTCGGACCCCACGACCCGCACCTGCGACCGCGCTCGCGTGACGGCGGTGTAGAAGAGCTCGCGCGAGAGCAGCCGGGAGTCCTCGTCGGGCAGCAGCACGGTGACGACGTCGGCCTGCGAGCCCTGCGACTTGTGGATCGTCATCGCGTGCATCGTCTCGACGTCGCCGAGCCGCGAGGGGGCGAGGTCGCGCGGGCCGTCGCTGGCGGCGATGACCGCGCGCGGCCCGGCCGGCGTCAGCACGACCACGCCGCTGTCGCCGTTGTAGACGCCGAGCTGGTGGTCGTTGGCGGTGACCAGCAGCGGCCGGCCGACGTAGGCGCGATCGAAGAGGGGGTCGCCGGTGACGGAGGTGAGCCAGTGCTCGATGCGACGGTTCCAGTGGCGCACGCCGAAGGGTCCGTCGCGGTGGGCGCAGAGCAGGCGGTGGCGGTCAAGGGCCGCGAGCGCGCCGGCGACGTCGCCGCGCTCGGCGGCGTCACGGACGGCGAGGGCCGCGTCGAGGGCGGTCGTGCGGATGCGGGAGGCGGGGTCGGCCTCGTCGACCCACTCCACCTCGGCGTGGCCCGCCGAGAGGACCGCCATGGCGCCGTCGGCGTCACCGGTGCGCAACGCCTCGGCGAGTGCGCGGATCTCCGGCCCGAAGCGGTGGGTGGACTGCAGGGCTGCGACCGGCGAGTCGGCACGGCCCTGGAAGCCGCGGACCACGTCGCTCAGCACGGCACCGGCCTCGACCGACGACAGCTGGTGGGGGTCACCGACGAGCACGAGCCGCGCGTCGGGGCGCACCGCCTCCAGCAGGCGGGCCATCTGGGTCAGCGACACCATCGACGACTCGTCGACGACGACCACGTCGTGCGGGAGCCGGTTGCCGCGGTGGTGGCGGAAGCGGGTGGAGTTGCCGGGGTCGGGACGCAGCAGCCGGTGGAGCGTCGAGGCGGTGACCCCGGCGAGGCGGACGCGGTCGGCCTCCTCGAACGCCTCCGCCTCCTGGTGCACCGCCTGCTGCAGGCGGGCGGCCGCCTTGCCGGTCGGGGCGGCCAGCGCGATCCGGAGCCCGGCCGGGTGCTGGTCGAGCAGGCCGACGAGGAGGGAGGCGACGGCGGTGGTCTTGCCGGTGCCCGGGCCGCCGGTGAGCACGGTCGTCCACTGGCCGGCCGCGGTGAGGCAGGCGGCGACCTGCTCGTCGTAGGACGGACGTGGTCGGCCGGCGGCGACGGCGGCCGCCTGCATGGCCGTGACCACGCGGTCGAGCGAGGACCGCACCAGGTCGGGGTCGTGGTCGGGCGCCGTGGCGGCCCGCGACAGCAGGTCGTCGACGACCTGGGTCTCCTGCTCGTGGTAGCGGTCGAGGTAGAGCAGGTCGTTGTCCCAGCGGACCAGGCCCGCCGCCACCAGGGGGCTGGCCGCGACGGCGGCCGACCATCCGTCGGGGTCGGGCCAGGGGAGGTCGGCCGGGTCGGCGACGGTCGCGAGGTCCACGCACACCGAGCCGCCGCGCACCGCGCGCACGGCCAGCGCGACCGCGAGCAGCACCCGCTCGTCGCTCTCCTGACCGAGCCGCCCGAGGGCGCTCGCGACGTGGACGTCGGCGCTCGTCAGCACCCCGGCCGAGTTGAAGGCGCCGAGCAGCCCGGTGGCGCCCAGCGCGAGGCGTGCGTCGGTGGCGTCGACGGGCTCGAAGAGATCGCTCATGGCGCGACTCCGTCCAGCAGGTCGGAGAGCGCGGTCACGAGGGCGACCGGAGGCTTCCACGAGAACACCCCGCACGGCCTGCCGTCGACGAGCGGGGTGGCGGGCCCGCACATGCCGCGCAGGTAGAGGTAGAGCACGCCGCCGAGGTGCTCGCCCGGGTCGTAGTCGGGCAGCCTCCAGCGCAGGTAGCGGTGGAGCACGACGGTGTAGAGGAGCGCCTGGAGCGGGTAGTCGGAGTGGCCCATCGCCTCGTCGAGGACGGCGGGCCGGTAGTCCCACGCCGTCGCCGGCGCGGTGCGGTCGCCGAGCCAGTTGGTCTTGTAGTCGATGGTGAGGTAGCGGGTGCGGCCGTCGACGGTCACCCGGACCACGACGTCGATCGACCCCGTGAGGTAGCCGAGCAGGCGCTGGGCGGCGAGGGCGGGGTCGCCCTCGAGGGTGGCGGCGAAGGCCAGCAGCGGGTCACCGGCGGGCAGGTGGGCGCGGAGCAGCGGAGCGAGGTCGCCGAGCACGACGGAGGCCGCGTCGCGCGCCGCCGCCAGGTCGCCGCCGGCCAGCGGGACCTCGAAGTCCAGCTCCCGCAGCCGGTCGGGGACGTGGATGTCGCGCAGGGTGAGCCCGCCCGCGAGCGGCCCGAGCGGGGAGTCGCAGACCGCGACGAGGGCGTCGGCCAGCTCCTCGGCGTCGACCTCGACCGCCCACCAGGCGCGGTGCTCCTCGACCTGCGCGAGCAGCTCGGCGCGCAGGTCGGGAACGGCCGGGTCGGCGTGCTCGAGGACCTCGTGGACCAGCGAGCCGAACTCGGCGCCCACCGGCAGGTCGGCCATCGGCGAGGGCACCGCCGACAGCTCGAGGTCGGGGTCGGGCGCCGGAGCGTCGTCGAGCGGCTCGAGGTCGGTGTCGTCGAGGTCGGGCGCGTCGTCGGGTTCGGAGAGCACCCGGTCGGGTGCGCCGGCGTGGGGTGCGCCGGCGGCGGCGAGCGCGGAGTAGGAGGTGCGGCGCCAGTCGGTGTCGACCTCGCGGTCGAAGGTCCGCACGGCCAGGGGCGGCAGGTCGCGCCGGATGGGTGTGGTGTCGACCGGCGCGAGCGCCGCCACCTCGGGCTGCGGCCCGCCGGACGCCTTCCAGCGGCCCAGGATGTCGACGAGCTCGTCGTCCCCGACCACCGGCTGCTCGTCGTTGACGCGCGCGCGCCCCGGCGCACGGCCGAACAGCATGCGGTGGAGCGGGGCGCTGGCGGTGTTGTTGGCGGTCGGGCAGTACCACGCGACGACCTGCGACTGGGCCCGGGTGAGCGCGACGTAGAGCAGCCGCAGCGACTCGCCGGCGTCCTCGTGGCGGCTCGCGGCGACGGCGGCGTCGCGCCACCGGCTCGGGCCTCCCACGTCGCGGCAGCGCTCGCCGTCGGCGTCGTGGAAGAGCGGGACGTCGTCGTCGCGCACCCACCGGTCCCACAGGGTGGGGAGGTAGACGACGGGGTACTCCAGTCCCTTGCTGCCGTGGATCGTCACCAGCTGCACCGCGGCGGCGTCGGAGTCGAGCCGGCGGGTGCGCTCCGAGGCCACCTCGATCTTGTCGTCGGCCACCTGGGTGCGGAGCCAGCCGAGCAGGCCGACGACGCCGAAGCGCTCGCTCACCGTCACCTTGTGCAGCGCCTCGCCGACGTGGCGGAGGTCGGTCAGCGTGCGCTCGCCGCCGACCCGGCCGAGCACCCGGGCGGTGAGCCCGTCGAGCACGGCGCTCTCCAGCACCGCCGCGACCCCGCGGGCGGCGAAGACGTCGGCGAGGCGGCGTACGTGCTCGCTCAGGTCGTCGGTCGGGTCGGGCTCGGCCTGGAGGTCCTCGGCGGTGCGTCCGAAGAAGTCGGTCAGCGCGGCCGCGCGCACCCGGTCGGCGCGGTGGGGCTGCTCGAGGGCCTCGAGCAGGGTGAGCCACTGGGTGGCCGCTGCGGTCTTGAAGACGGACCCGCCGGCATTGAGCACGGCCGGCACGCCGACGGCGGCGAGGGCCTCCTGCGCGGCGAGCAGGTCGGCCCGGCGTGCGGCGAGCACCGCGACGTCGCGGGGCTCGACCGGGCGCGCCTCGTCGCCAGTCCCGACGGTCGCGCCGGTGGTCAGCAGGCGCTTGACGTCGGCGGCGAGGTCGGTGAGGACGTGCTCGCGCCAGTCGGCGATGCGCGGTCGACGACGGCCGAGCTCCTCGTGTCGCACCACCCGCAGCCGGAACGGCGCGCCGGCTCCGTGGAGCCGGGACGCGGAGTGGTGGGCGCTCACCGGGTGGACGGCGATGCGCTCGTCGCCGAGGGCGGCACCCTCGACCAGCACCTGCAGGGAGTCGAGCAGCGGCTGGTCGGCGCGCCAGTTGACGCCGAGCGTCTGCCGGGTCGTCGCCTGCTCGGCCGCCTCGAGGTAGGTGACGATGTCGCCGCCGCGGAAGGCGTAGATCGCCTGCTTGGGGTCGCCGATGAGGACCAGGGTCGCGACGCCGTGGAAGGCGCGCTCGAAGACCTGCCACTGGACCGGGTCGGTGTCCTGGAACTCGTCGATGAGCGCGACCTTCCACCGCTGGCGCATCCGGGTGCGGGCGGGGGCGTCGTCGTCGGCGAGCGCGTCCGCGAGCTGGCCGAGCAGGTCGTCGTAGGAGAGCACGCCGAGCCGCCTCTTGCGCCTGTCGATCTCGTCGAGCACGCCGCACGCGAACCGGACCCGGGCGGCGGCCTGGCCGTCGGGGTCCTCGGCGAGGGCCTCCTGCGGCGCCACCCGCGCACGCGGGTCGCCGACGACCGCGCGGGCGATGCCGAGGGCGTCCTCTCGGCTCCACGCGGCCTGCTGCTCGCGGGCGAAGAGGTGGAGGTAGCGGTCGTCGGTGACCTCGGTGGTCAGCTGCTCGAGGTCCTCGACCAGGACGGCGCCGGTGTCGGTGTCGCCGGCGACACCCAGGCTGCGCAGGACGAGCTGGCAGAACTGGTGGATGGTCGCGATCGTGGCGGCGTCGAACGACGTGAGCGCATCGGTGAGCCGACCGAGTCGGACGGCTCGCTCGGCCTCGTCGGCGTCGAGGAGCCAGTCGTGCAGGCGGTTGGCGGGGTCGGCGGCGGCGGGGTCGGCCAGCACGGCCGCGGCGTCGTCGAGCTGGCGGCGGACGCGGTCGCGCAGCTCCTGGCTGGCCGCGCGGGTGAAGGTGACGACGAGCATCTCTTCCAGCGTGGCGACGCCCTCGACGAGGTAGCGCGTCACGAGCGCGGCGATGGTCCAGGTCTTGCCGGTGCCGGCACTCGCCTCCAGCAGGGTCGTCCCTGTGGGCAGCGGACCGCAGATGTCGAAGGTGTCCATGCCGGGCGCGGGGGTGGGCCGGTCGGCGGGCAGGTGGATGGGCAGGTCGGTCACGTCAGATCCCCCGGACCAGCTCGGTGGCGAGCAGCGGCGACCAGACGCGCAGCGCGTAGTGGCCCAGGCGGTGGGGCGCCGGTCCGTCCTCGTCGGCCAGCAGCGGCGCGGCGAGCAGGTCGTAGGGGGCCTGCTCGCCCCACGCGCGGACGTGCCACTGGTCGGCGTCCTCCTTGGGGAAGCCGGACTCGTTGAAGCGCGGCGTGACCCACTCGGCGCGAGCCTTCGCGTCGGGGTCGGCGTGCCCCTGCACCCCGATCCGGAACTCCTCGGCGAACGCCAGGCTGGTTTTCACCGGCATCGGCAGCGGCTCGCGCTGGCCGCGCTCCATCACGTCGACCAGCTGGCGCAGGTGGGTGCGGGCGTCGTCGTCGGGCATCGGCGAGATGAGCGCGCGCCGACCGGCAGACCGTCCCCAACGACCGATGGTGTGGGCGGTCCAGTTCTCGTCCGGGTGCCCGGCGGCGAGCGCGAGCGCGTCGAGCCACGCGGCCAGCCGGTGCTTGGCCCCCAGGCTGGAGTAGCTCACCGAGACGAGGTTGTTGCGGAAGACGCTGCCGACCGTGCCGGTCAGCCGGCGGTCGCCGAGGTCGATGTCGACGTCGAGGGTGCGGGCGGGACCGGCGCGCAGGGGGACCGCGGCCTCGACGAGCGGGCGCACGCGCTGCACGATCTCGGTGAGCATGGCGGACCCGAGGTCCTCGGGAGGCAGCAGCCCGCGCAGCTGCTCGGCGACCATCGCCGCCTGCGGGTCGCCCCCGCTGAGCACGTCGCGCACGAGCCGGTCGCCGACGTCCCACTTCTCGAGCCCGTCGAGGGTGATCGGGATGGCGTCCTTGGTCTCGTCGACGTCGTAGGGGGTGGTGACCCGCAGCTGCTGGCGCAGGAAGCCGCGCACGGGGTGGGCGTAGAAGTCGTGCAGGTCGGCGAGCGTCACCTCGTGCGCGGGCTCCGTCGGCGGGAGGGGGCCGGGGACGAGCGCCCGTGGGGCGGGCTCCGGGGCCCGCGCGGCGCGGGCGCCGGCGAGCGCGGTGCGGTCGAAGGAGAACGGCCGGTCGAGGGCGCCGACGAGTGCTCCGGCGGTCAGGTTGGCCTCGTCGAAGGGCTGGAGCGGGTGGTGCACCAGCACGTCGTCGCGCACCGGAGCACTGCTGGTGCGGTCGAGCGCGTCGAGGAGCTCGCCCAGCGGGACGGCGGGCGGCTTGTCGTCGTTGGTGTGCTCGCCCCGTCCGGCGTAGGTGACGACGAGCGTCTCGGTGGCGGCGCCGATCGCGTCGAGGAGCAGCTGCCGGTCCTCTGAGCGGATGTCGCGCTCACCGGTCATCGGCCGCCTGGCCAGGACGTCGTCGCCGTCGACCGCCTCGAGGCGTGGGAAGACGCCGTCGTCGAGCCCGACGAGGCACACCACGCGGTGGGGCACCGAGCGCATCGGCACCATCGTGCAGACGGTGAGCGTGCCGGTGCGGAAGTTGCTCCGGGTCGGGCGTCCGCGGAGCCGGTGGCGCAGCAGGGCGCGTACGTCGGCGTGGCGCAGGCGGGTCTCGTGGTCGCCGACCCCCGCCGAGATGCGGGCCAGCTCGCGGTCGAACTGCGCGACGCGCCACGCGTCGTCGGTCCCGCTGAGCGTGAGCCCGTGCACCGCCCGACCGAGGGCCGCCGTCCAGTCGGCGACCGACGCCGCCGACGCCGCCGCCCTCACGAAGGAGTGGAGGCGGTCGACCATCTCGGCGAAGCTGCCGACGAGCTCGAGGTGGCCGTCGCCGACGTCGTCGAGGGGGAGCGTGCCACGCACGAACCGGTGTCCCTCGCCGGACATCGCGGCACCCAGGAGCACGCGCTGCAGGCCGGAGAGCCAGGTGTTGGCGTCGAGGTCGAGGCCGAAGGCGGCGCGGTGGTCGCGGTCGTAGCCCCAGCGGATGGCCGCCTGGTCGACCCATCGCGCCATCCGCTCGAGGTGGTCGTCGGTGAAGCCGAAGCGGGCCCGCACCGGCTCGGTCCCCGCGAGGTCGAGGACGGACGTCGCCGTCATCCGGCCCGCCGCCAGCTCGACGAGGTCGGCGGCGACCCCGAGGAGGGGGTTGGTCGCGCTCGGCGACCGGTCGGCGAGTCGGACGCGGAGCCGGTGGGCCGGATGTCCGACGTCCTCACGGGCCACGTCGGCGAGGCCGAAGCCGGCGGAGATGAGCGGCGCGTAGGTCTCGATGTCGGGGCACATCACCAGGATGTCGCGCGGCTCGAGCGTCGGGTCGTCCTCGAGGAGCCCGACCAGGACCTCCCGCAGCACGTCGACCTGGCGCGCGGTCCCGTGACACGCGTGCACCTGGATCGAGAGGTCGCCGCGCTCGCGAGCCCGGGTCGCGAGCTCGCCCGGCGGGGGCACCCGGTTGGCGCGCAGGTCGGCCTGGAGCCAGCCCAGCAGGGTGGACGGGTCTGCGTGGCCCGCGGGGTGCTGCTCGACGGGCAGCTCACCGAGCGTGCGCCGGAGCTCGCGCGAGTCACGGCCGAGGGAGGCGAGGAGTGGGTGGCCGACCAGCTCGGCGGACCGGTCGTCGGCGCGCGGCACCGGCCCCGTCGCCGCCATCGGCGCCAGGGCCTCCCAGAGCGTGGGGGAGGGCTGCGGCAGCCACAGGTGGACGTCACGGTGCTCGCCGAGGGCGCGCAGCAGCTCGACCTCGGTCACCGGCAGGCGGGTGTGGCCGAAGAGGGAGAGCCGGCCGGGCAGGTCGAGGCCGTCGGCCCCGTCGCGCAGCTGCGCCAGCGTCGCGGCATGGCGCAGGTCGGGCTCGGGCGCATCGACGCGGGCGACGAGCCGGCGCCAGAGCTCGGCCTGCCAGCGCAGGTCGGGGTCGAGCAGACCGCCGGCACCGTCGGTGTCGTCGCCGGCCCGCCAGTCGCGGACCAGCTGGGGGCGCTGGACGGCGTAGGAGGAGAAGAGGCCCGCCAGTCGGCGGGCCACGGCGTAGCGCCTGGCCGAGCGGTCGTCGGCCGGGTCGCCGCCCCCGAGATGCCTCGTCAGGTCCTCGAACCCGGGCGCGCCCATGACCTCGTCGACGACCTCCAGCAGTGGCCACGCCAGCCGGTCGGGGCTCCACGGGTCCTCGGCGTCGCGGTCGAGCAGCATCGACACCAGCGAGTGGGGCGTCACGAAGTCGACGCCCGCGCACACGCCGTCGCCCCCGCGCGGTCCGACGCCGAGCCGGTGCGAGAGCCGCTGGGTCAGCCAGCGCTCGACGCCCCGCGCCGGCACGACGACGACCTCCCTCGCGAAGGGGTCGGCGAGCGGGGTGACCAGCAGGTCCGCGAGGCCGTCGGCGAGCGCGTCGGTGCGCTCGGCGGCGTGGAGGTGCAGGGTCACGGCGCCACCCTATGAGCGGCGACCGACACCCGCGCGGCAGGCGCGGTCAGCTGTGGACGGGACCGGTCAGCGAGCCAGGAGGTAGACGACCAGCATCAGCAGGACCGCCAGGATGATGCCGATGATCGCACCGGTCACCATGACGGGCCGACCGCTCTGCTTCGAGGGGTCGATCCGGTCGGGGTCGTGGGTCATGCTCCGCACGTACCCAACGACGGGCACCCCATGCGCCGCGACATGCGCCATGATCGGGGGGTGCGCAGCCTGGCCCTCGTCGCAGTGGCGCTGCTCGGCGCCCTCGCGCTCGCGGCCTGCGAGGAGGAAGCGTCCCCGCCCGAGCGCCTCGAGATGACGTGGGTCGAGCACCCGTTGCCCCCGCACCCCGGCGCGCCCGGTCGTACGGTCGTGCGCGACGCCGTGGAGTGCGGCGAGGGCTGGTGGGTCGCCGGGGCGGTGTTCCTCGACAGGCCGACCGAGACCCGCGACACCCGGCCGGCGCTGTGGTTCTCCTCAGACCGGGAGCGCTGGGAGCCGGTGCCGATCGACGCGCACACCTACTGGGGACGCCGGGCGATCCTCAACTCGATCGCCTGCTCACGTGACCGGATCGCCGTGGTTGGCGCCCGGTCCGGCGGGGCGCACGGCAACCCGCGGGTCACGACCTTCTGGCTGGACGGCGACACCCTGGTCGACGTCCGCACGGTGTTCACGCAGTACGGCGGCGTCAGCGCGACCAACGTCGGCCCGGTCGCCGGCGGCCCGACGGGCTGGCTGATCACCGGCAACCGGACCTCGGGGCCGGGGGTGTGGTTCACCGACGACCCGCGCGAGTTCACCCTGGTCGAGGCGGAGCCCGGCCTGACCGACGACGGCGACCTGGAGTCGCTGGCGCAGGGCGCGGGCTGGACCGGGGAGGAGTGGCTCGTGGTCGGCGGCGGCGCGCGCACGGGCCGGCACCTCGAGCCCGACCCGCTCGCCTGGACCTCCCCCGACGGGCTGTCCTGGAAGCCCGAGGAGATGCCGGCGGCCGACGGGGCGCAGGACGCGCACCGCGTGACGCGGCTCGACGACGGGCGGGTGCTGGTCGTGGGCCGCAGCGACGGCGCGTACGCCTCCTGGGTGCGCGACGACGAGGACTGGCAGGAGCCGGTGACGTTCGGCCGGATCGCGGACTCGTGGCGGGGAGCGCCGTACGTCGCCTCGCTGGCCACCACGTCGCTCGGCACGCTGGCGAGCGTGAGCACCGGCGACCACTACGAGCTGTGGCGCACGGAGGACGGCCGCGACTGGCAACAGGTGGACGTGCCTCTCGAACCGCAGACCGCCGGCGACCACGCACTGATGGTGGCCGCCGGCGGCGAGGTGCTGGTCGTCGCCGATGCGGGCGACGGCGGGCACGTGTGGGCAGGGTCGCCCGTCAGCTCTTGAAGGCGTCCTTGATCTTCTCGCCGGCCTGCTTGATGTTGGCGCCGGCCTGGTCGCCCCGGCCCTCGGCCTCGAGCTGCTCGTCGTCGGTCGCCTTGCCGGTGGCTTCCTTGGCCTTGCCCTTGAGCTCGTCGGTCTTGTTGTCGAACTTGTCGTCCAGACCCATCGTCGTTCCTCCTGTGGTGAGGGGTGGTGTGAGGTCGGTGCGGACCAGGTGGTCCCGGCTTCCAACCTGCCACGGGGGTGGTGGCACACCACACCCGTGCGGGTGGACCGGGCCGGGGGTGTGCGCCGGCCCACCCGGCGGCCGTCAGCCGCGATCGTGGAAGGGAAGGGACGATCGCGGCGACGCAGGGGAGGCGTCGTCACCGGCGTCGAGCTCGGGGTGCGCGCGCTCAGGGGGCGGGGTGTGCTCGATCTCGTCCGCCCGCTGCGCGTCCATCCGCCAGATGACGGCGCACCCGACGATCGCGACCAGGATGGCGGCGGTGCTGATGAGGATCACGCTGACCATGGGAGTCTCCTGACGTCCGGCGGTGGTGGTGCGACAGAACCTCTACACACATGTATAAGTTATCCGAGCAAGTGTGACAAGACCGGGCACCGGGATTTCCGAGGAGGCGCAGTGGCGGACGCGGTGGGGGGCACGGTCGCAGAGGGTTTCAGCATCGGCGTGCTGGCGGCGCGAGCCGGAGTGACGCCGGGGGTGCTGCGCACCTGGGAGAACCGGTTCGGCTTCCCACGCGGCCGGCGTTCGGCCTCGGGGCAGCGTCGCTTCGCCGACGCCGACGTGGCACTCGTGCGACAGGTGCTGGAGCTGCGCGACTCCGGCCTGCCCCTGCGGGTGGCGATCGACTCCGTGGTGCGGGCGCAGGAGGCGGGCGAGGAGCGGTCGGCGTTCGCCGCCGCTGAGGCCGTGGCCGGCGTACGCCCGCTCCGCCTCCACCGCCGCGCGCTGATCGCCGCCTCCCACGCCGTGGAGGACGAGTGCCTGGCGCGTGGCGACCGGTCGCTCGTGCTCGGGGCCTTCCAGCTCGGCCACCGGTACGCGTCCTCGCGCCACCGCTGGGAGGAACTCGGCCGCACGGCGTCGTGGGCCGCGGTCGTCGCCGACTTCGACCGGGACTCCGACCTCGCGCCCGACCTCGGGGCCGCACCGATCCGCTGCCAGCTGCCGGGCGACTCACCGCTGCGGCGGGAGTGGGCGGTGGTGTGCCTCGGGGAGTCGTACGCCGCCGTCGTGGCCGCGTGGGAGGTGCCGGCGGCGCAGGGTCCGCCGACCTACGAAGCCGTCATCAGCACCCATCGCGGTGCCGCGACGGCCGCGGGTCGCGTCCTCGCCGGCGTCGTGCGCGCGGCGGGCGGCGACGTACCCCCTGCGGCGGCGCGACTCCTCGACGCGACCGCTCCGGTGCCGGCGACGTCGGCGGTCGACGCCGACCGCACCTGGCTGCGGGCGCTCGCCGAGCTCGCCCCCCGCTGAGGAGGGGTGCCACGCGCGCGTCGGTGAGCGTCAATGGTTGCGGAGCGCGTCGATCAGCTCGTCCTTCGTCATCGACGAGCGTCCCTCGATGTCGAGCTCGGCCGCTCGCTCGCGCAGCTCGTCGACGGTGCGGTCCTCGTAGTCCTCGGCGTGGCCGCCGCGGCCGCCCACCTCCGAGCGGCCCTGGGCGGCCGATGCATTGGCGATGCGGGCCGCCTTCTCCTTGCTGGCGCCGTCGTCGCGCAGGGCCTCGTAGACCTCCGCGTCCTTCACCGACGGGCCCGGGTCCTTCTTCTTCTCGGCCATTCCTCCACGGTGCCACTTGCCTCCCCGGCTCCTGCTCACCCGTCAGGGGGTGGGCGCGGGCGGCGCCGCGAGTAGCGTCGCGATGATGGCCGAGAACGCACGCGACGAGACCCCGCAGGAGCGGGCGGACCGCAACTGGAACGAGCTGCTGCAGGAGCTCCGGGTGAGCCAGACGGGGGTCCAGGTCCTGGCCGGCTTCCTGGTCACGCTGCCCTTCCAGGAGCGCTTCGAGGACCTCGACGCGTTCCAGCGCGGGTGGTACGTCGGCCTGCTGGCACTGGCCTTCGCCACCGTCAGCGTGATGCTCGCTCCGGTGGCCATCCACCGGCGTGTGTTCCAGACCGACGCCAAGCCGGAGCTGGTGCAGGCCGGGCACCGGCTCACCATGGTGGCCCTCGCGATGATCGCCCTCCTCATGGGCGGCATCTTCTTCCTCGTCGTGGACATGGTCTTCGACCGGAAGGCCGCCGCGGCGGGGGCCCTCGGTGCCGTGGTCGTGCTCGCCGGCCTGCTGCTCGTGCTGCCGAAGCGGGTCGCCAGCACCAGCTGACGAGGTGGTGCGGGGCGTTGGCGGGCGTGCCTAGGTTGGGGACATGGCCAAGAAGACGAGAGGTTCCAGCAGCAGCACCCCGGTCACCAGCGACGCGGACGCGCCCCTGACGGTCCCGGGTCTCGACACCACGACGGGTCACGCCGTCGCCGACGCCCTGCAGATGCGGGTGCACGCCCTCAACGACCTCGCGCTGACGCTGAAGCACGCGCACTGGAACGTCGTGGGCCCGCACTTCATCGGTGTCCACGAGATGCTCGACCCGCAGATCGACGGGGTCCGCGGGATGGTCGACGTCCTCGCGGAGCGGATGTCGACCCTCGGCGTGCCACCCAACGGCCTCCCCGGCGCCTTGGTCGCGGCCCGCACCTGGGACGACTACGACCTCGCCCGCGCCGACACCGCCGCCCACCTGGCGGCCCTGGACCTCGTCTACAGCGGCGTGATCGAGGACCACCGCGCGGCGATCGAGGCGGTCGGCGACGACCCCGTCACCGAGGACGTCCTCATCGGCCAGACCGGCGAGCTCGAGCAGTACCAGTGGTTCGTCCGGGCCCACCTGCAGGGCACGAGCGGTGCGCTGGTGTCGACCGGTGCCGAGGACGAGGTCGGCGCGGCCCGGAAGGCTTCTCGCAGGCGGTCGTGAGGGATGGGTCCTCGTCGGGTTGAGACATTGATGTCTCATGTGAGACACTGCTGTCTCAACCGAGGAGAGTGCCGTGCCGAACCGAGACGACGTGCTGGGCGCCGCCCAGCGCATGCTGAACGCCGACCCCGCAGCATCGATGGCGGCCGTCGCCGAGGCGGTCGGCATCAGCCGCGCCACGCTGCACCGTCACTTCGACTCGCGCGAGGCCCTGCTCGTCGAGCTCGGCACGCGCTCGCTCGACCAGTGGGAGCAGCGCCTCGACGATGCGGACGTCGAGGCGCTGGCAGCCGAGGGTGACCCGGCGCGCCTGCGCGAGGCGCTCGAGGTGCTGGTCCTGGGCTACGTCGACGACTCCGACGCCTTCGGCTTCGCGCTGACCGACCACGTCATCCTCGCCAACGCGGCGCTGGTCGAGCGGACGCAGGTCCTCGCCGACCGTGAGGCCGTGCTGGTCGCCGCAGCCCAGGAGGCCGGCGTGCTGAGGCGCGACCTGCCGCTGAGCTGGTTCGGCCACGTGACGTACGGCCTGCTGGTCGCGGCGCGTGAGGCGGTCCGCATCGGCGACATCGCCCCACGCGACGCCGGTCGGCTCGTGCTGTCGTCCCTGCTCGACGGCGTGGCCGCGCCATGACCGCGCAGCAGCAGTCCTCCGCCCCGCCGCAGGCCGGGCGGGACCCCCGCCGCTGGTGGGCGCTCGCCGTCCTGGCCGCCAGCCTGCTGGTGGTGGTGATGGACATGACCATCCTCAACGTCGCCCTGCCCGAGATGGCCGCCGAGCTGCACCTCACCTCGGTCTCGCAGCTCTGGGTGGTCGACGCGTACGCCCTCGCGCTGGCCGGCCTGCTCATCCCCGTCACGGCGCTGGGCGATCGGTGGGGGCGCAAGCGGATGCTCCTGACGGGATACACCGCCTTCGCCGTCGGCTCGGTCGCGATCCTGTGGGCGGACAGCGCCGCCGCCGTCATCGCGATCCGTGCGCTGCTCGGGATCGGGGGCGCGATGGTGATGCCGTCGACGCTGTCGCTGATCCGCGCCGTGTTCACCGACGCCCGGGAGCGCACGCTCGCCCTCAGTGTCTGGGGCGCCACGGCGGCGCTCGGAGCGGCCGTCGGGCCCGTGGTCGGGGGCGCCCTGCTGGAGCGGTTCAGCTGGCACTCCGCCTTCCTCGTCAACGTGCCGCTGATGCTGGTCGCGATCGTCGCCGCCGCCTGCCTGCTGTGCGAGAACCGGTCGGCCCGCCCGGGCCGCATCGACCTCGCCGGGGTGGTCCTGTCTGCCGGCGGGATGACCGCCTTCGTCTACGCCGCCAAGCAGCTGGGCAAGCACGGCCCCGAGATCGCCACCCTCGGGCTGCTCCTGCTCGGCGTGGCGATGCTGGCCGCCTTCGCCCGGCGGGCGCTCACCTCCGACCGGCCGATGCTCGACGTGCGCCTCTTCGGCGAGCCTGTGCTCCGGGCCGGGGTCGTGGCCGCGCTGGCCAGCAGTGCCGCCATGGCCGCGGTGCTCTTCGTGGGCAGTCAGTGGCTCCAGCTCGTCGAGGGCTGGGGCCCCCTCGAGGCGGGCCTCGCGCTGCTGCCGCTCGCGGTCGGTGCGATGGTCGCCTCGCCCTTCGCCCCCGCGCTGGCGGAGCGCACCAGTCCGCGCATCGTGCTGTCGGGCGGCCTGCTCGTGCTCGCCGTCGGGCTCGGGCTGCTCGCCGTCGTGCCGGCGACGTACGCGTGGGTCGCAGTGGCCTTCGCCGTCGTCGGGCTCGGCACCTCGTCGCTCGGCCTGGGCTCCGCCCTGATCATGGGCGCGGCGACCGACGACCAGGCCGGGTCCGCCGCGGCCGTCGAGGAGATCACCTACGAGCTCGGCGCCGTCCTGGGCATCACCTTCCTGGGGAGCCTGGTGGGCATGGTCTACCGGGCCGGGCTGCCGGCCGGCGCCGACGGCGACGTGCGCGAGTCCGTCGCGGGTGCGGTCGGCGGACCGTGGTTCGCCCAGGCGGCCGACGCGTTCGTCACCGGCTTCGCCGCGGTGGGGGCGGTCGGGGCCGTGCTCGCCGCGCTGTCCGCGTACGCCGTCTGGCGCCTGGTGCCGGCCGACCTCACCCTCGACGACGCCCACCACTGACAACTTGGTCCACTCTTCCTAATGCCTTAAGGTTCAAGCCTCAGGCCATCAGGAAGGAGTCGCCGTGCCCCGCGCAGGACTCACGAGCGCTCGTGTCGCGGAGGCGGCCGCCGACCTCGCCGACGAGGTCGGGCTCGAGGGGGTGACGCTGACCGCGCTCGCCCAGCACTTCGGGGTCGCGACCCCGAGCCTCTACACCCACGTGCGCAGCGGCGCCGACGTCCGGACCCGCGTCGCGCTGCTGGCGCTGGACGAGACCGCCGGCCTCGTGGCCGACGCCCTCGCCGGTGTCAGCGGACGCGCCGCGCTGGCGGCCGTCGGCGGTGTCTGGCGCAGCTACGCCCGTCGGCACCCGGGTCGCTACGCCGCCACCCGGCTCCCCCTCGACGCGGCGACCGCCGCTGCCAGCGCCGGTCCCCGTCACGCCGAGCTCTCGCGCGCGGCCCTGCGCGGCTACGCGCTGTCCGCCGATGACGAGACCCACGCCGTGCGCCTGCTCGGCGCGACGTTCCACGGCTACGCCGCGCTCGACGCGGCCGGCGCCTTCAGCCACGGCGGGCCCTCGGTGCCCGCGTCCGACGACACGTGGGAGCGGGTGGTCGACGGCCTCGACACCCTGCTCCGATCCTGGGAGACCCGATGACCGACCTGTCACTCGACGACCTCGCTGCCCTCGTGCGCGGTGCGCTCGAGCTCGAGCGCACGCCCGCGGGCGGCCTGCTGCCCCACCGGCTGCCCGGCTGGGCGCGACGCCAGTCCGATGACCCGCAGCTCCACCTCGTGGAGGCCCAGCCCGCCGGCGTACGCCTCGCACTGCGCACGACCGCCACCCGCCTCGAGCTCGACGTGCTGCCCACCAAGCGGCGCTACGTGGGCGCGCCGGCGCGACCCGACGGCTGGTACGACGTGGTGGTCGGCGGCGCGGTCGTCGACCGGCAACAGGCGCCGGGCGGCAACGTGCTCGACGTCGACATGATGACCGGCGCCAGCACCTTCACCGCCGGCGAGCCGACGACCCTCGCGATCGCGCTGCCCGAGGGCGAGACGGACGTCGAGGTGTGGCTGCCCCACGACGAGCAGACCGAGCTCGTCGCGCTGCGGGCCGACGCGCCGGTGGCGGCGGTCGCCGACGAGCGCCGGCGCTGGGTCCACCACGGCAGCTCCATCAGCCACGGCTCGGTCGCGGTGCACCCGACCGAGCCCTGGCCGGTCGTCGCCGCCGGCCTCGCCGGGCTCGACCTGGTGAACCTCGGCCTGGGCGGCAGCTCCCTCCTCGACCCGTTCGTCGCCCGCACGATCCGCGACACGCCCGCCGACCTGATCAGCCTGAAGATCGGGATCAACCTGGTCAACCAGGACCTGCTGCGCCGTCGTGCCCTGGGCACCGCGGTCCACGGCTGGCTCGACACGATCCGTGACGGCCACCCGGACACGCCGATCCGCCTCGTCTCGCCGGTCTTCTGCGGCATCCACGAGGGCGTGCCCGGTCCCACCGGCCCCGACATGCAGGCGCTCGCCGAGGGCCGCGTCGCCTTCGTCGCCACCGGTGACCCAGAAGCGGTCGCCCGCGGCGCGCTCACCCTCGAGGTGGTGCGCGAGGTCCTCGCCGAGGTCGTGCAGCGGCGCGAGGACCCCCACCTGGCGTACGTCGACGGGATCGGGCTCTACAGCCCAGCGGACGCCGCGCGGCTGCCACTCCCCGACAACCTGCACCCCGACTCCGCGACCCACCGGCTCATCGGCGAGCGGTTCGCGGCGCTCGGCGACTGGTAGGCGGGAGCCGAGCGGGTCAGGCGTCGTTGGCGCAGCGGAAGCCGATGTTGCCCGAGGAGGACTCGGCGGTGTTCGAGGAGCGGGCCGCGACGCGGTAGCGGTTGCAGTAGCTGTCGTGGCACAGGTAGGACCCGCCGCGCATGACCCGGCTGACGAGCCCGTCGGGGGTGTCGCCCGGTTCGGCCGCGACCGGGTCGTCCACGGGCTCGGCGCCGGCGCGGTCGGCGTACTCCGTCGGGCGGAACGCGTCCTGGCACCACTCCCACACGTTGCCGACCGTGTTGTGGAGGCCGAAGCCGTTGGGCTGGAACGCCGTCGCGGGTGCCGTGGTGAGGTGGCCGTCCTCGAGCGTGTTGTGCCGGGGGAAGTCGCCCTGCCAGATGTTGCAGCGCCAGCGACCGCCGTGGGTGAGCTCGTCGCCCCACGGGTAGCGGGCGCGGTCGAGGCCGCCGCGGGCGGCGTGCTCCCACTCGGCCTCGGTGGGCAGCCGCTTGCCGGCCCAGCGGCAGTAGGCCTGGGCGTCGCGCCAGGAGACGTGCACGACGGGGTGGTTCTGGAGGTCGCCGATGTCCGAGCGTGGCCCGGCCGGGTGGCGCCAGTCCGCACCGCGCACGGCGAGCCACCACGGCACACCCGCTGCCCGCTGGAGGACGTCCGCCGGGGCGGCCTGCACGGCGAGGTGGAAGACCGCTGAGACGCCGTCGCGCTCCGCCTCGGTGACGTGGCCGGTGGCCTTCACGAAGCTGGCGAACTGGGCGTTGGTCACGGCCTTGGTGTCGATCAGGTACGGCGACACGCGGACCGCGTGCACGGGTCCCTCGCCGTCGGCGACGTAGCCGTCCCCGTGGCTGTCGCCCATCCAGAACGTCGCGCCCGGGACCCGCACCTGGCCGCGGGTGCTGCGCTGGCCTGCCGGGAAGCTCGCCTCCTGCGCTGTCTCGGACCGCCCGGACGTCGGGGCGCAGCAGGACGCAGCTCCGGTCGTCGGTCGGTGCTCGTGCCCGCCGTCGACGAGGGGGAGGAGCGGGCGGCGCTCACCGGGGTCGTTCGGGGTGGTCACGAAACCACAGTAGGTCAGTCGAGTTGCAGCGGAGAACCTGGCGGCTCGACGACTCACCCCTCGGACCACTGGCGACTGCGCTCGTCAAAGGCACTAAGTTGAGTGGGAAACATGTATTACTCCGACCTCGACAGAAGGAACCGCTCGATGCCCTCTCGGAAGCTGTTCACGGCCATCGCCGCGCCGGCCGTCCTCACCCTGGCCAGCGTCGCCCCCGTCCTCGGCGGCACGCAGGCAGGCACGGCCACCGCCGCGCCCGGCAGCTCGGCACCGTCCCAGGCCCCGCGCCCCAACCTCGTCTTCGTCATGGCCGACGACCTCGGCTGGTCCGACCTCGGCACGGGGCTGGTCAACGGGGGCCACGGCAACGACTACAACGAGACTCCGCAGCTCGACCGGCTCGCGGCGGAGGGCCAGAGCTTCACGGAGGCCTACGCCTCCGTGCAGTGCAGCCCGACCCGCACCGCGCTCCACACCGGTCAGTACGCGGTCCGGCCGACCAACAACACCTACGCGGTGAGCGGGATCGCCGGCCAGGCCGGCGACCCGCTGCTCGGGGCCCCGCACGGTCGCGCCGAGGACGGCCGCTCGGCGATCCCGGTCGGCAACACCACCATCGGCGAGACCCTGCAGCGTGCGGGTTACGCCACCGGCTACTCCGGCAAGTTCCACGTAGCGGGATCCGCGGCCGAGATCGTCGCCAGCCACGGCTTCGACGAGAACTGGGGCGGCAGCCAGAACTCGCACGCGACCTACTACTTCGCGACGAACGACCAGTTCAACGACTCGGTGTCGCCCAGCCTCGACCAGTTCGCGGCCGACTACACCCAGGACTACGTCGACCGGAACATCGCGCCCTACAGCCACGGCGTGAGCGACGCCCAGCTCGACGCGCTGGTCGGCACCGACAAGCACGTGACCGACGCACAGACCGATGCGGCGATCGACTTCATCGACCGCGCCAAGGACGAGCCGTTCTTCGCGTTCGTCAGCGAGTTCGCGCCGCACTTCCCCGTCAACGACGCCCAGGCCCGTCCCGACCTGCTCACGAAGTACCGCGCGAAGGCGCCGGGCACGGCGCCCGCCAAGCCGTCGTACGCCGCACTGACCGAGGGCGTCGACCAGTCGGTGGCGCGGATCGTCGACTACCTCGAGACCACGCCCGACCCGCGCAACGGGGGCAAGCCGCTCGCCGACAACACCCTCGTCATCTTCACCTCCGACAACGGCGGCGAGGAGGACCCCGTCGACGCCGGTGCCTGGAACGGCCCGCTGCGCGAGGACAAGGGCTTCAAGTACGAGGGCGGCGTGCGCGTCCCGTGGATCGTGTGGAGCGGTGGCTCCGACCTCGTCCGCGGCGGCGGGCGGACCAACGAGACGATCGTCAACAGCACCGACCTCTACACGACGCTCGCGTCCTACGCGCGGGCCGAGCTGCCCGCCGGCGTGACGCTCGACGGCGTCGACCTGCAGCCGGCCTTCCGCAAGGGCACGAGGATCAACCGCGACCACTTCCACCACGTGCCCGGATACGTCCGGTTCGGGGGACAGGTGCAGTCGCGACCGTTCTCCAGCGTCCGGGACAGCCGGTGGAAGCTCTACTACGACTACACCGACGGCGCCTTCGAGCTCTACGACCTCAAGGCCGACATCGGTGAGACGACCGACCTCGCGGCCGACAAGCCGGGCCTCACGCACCGCCTCGGCCAGGAGCTGATCACCTGGCTCGACGAGACCGACGCGCCGCTCGCGACGCTCCGGCAGGGCCAGCCGCCCCGTGTGATCGAGGACGTCACCGGCGAGACCTACGCCAACGGCACCGTGACCCGACGCCGCGGGGAGACGATCACCGTCACCCCGGGCCAGCAGGTCCCGTTCGTGCTGCCCCGGCCGTAGCGGCTGCTCACAAGCGGGCCCGGACGCGTGCGTCCGGGCCCGTCGTGCGCCTCAGCCCGCCACGGCCCCGGCGATCGCCTGCTCGAGCCGGTCGACGCCGTCGTGCAGCTCGGCCTCCGAGATGGTGAGCGGCGGTGCCATCCGGATCACCCCGCCCAGCCCGGGCAGCTGCACGATGTTGATGTGGAGTCCCAGCTCCAGCGCGGCCGCGGTGACCGCCCGTCCGAGCGCGTCCGCCGGGGTCCTGGTCTCCTTGTCGGTGACCAGCTCGACGCCCTGCAGCAGGCCGCGACCCCGGACGTCGCCGACCACCTCGTAGCGGTCCCTCAGGTCGAGGAGCCGGTCACCGAGCTCCTTGCCGAGCACCTTCGCGCGGTGCGCGAGCCCGTCGCGCTCGACCACGTCCAGCACCGTCAGGGCGACGGCCGCTGCGAGCGGGTCGGAGGAGTGGGTGGTGAAGAAGAGGTGCCCGCGCTCGTGGCAGCGCTCCTCGATCTCCGCGGACGTCACCACCACCGCGACCGGCAGCCCGGCGCCGAGGGTCTTGGACAGGGTGATGATGTCGGGCACCACGCCGTCGCGCTCGACGGCGTACATCGTGCCGGTGCGGCCGAGCCCGGTCTGCGCCTCGTCGACGACCAGCAGCATCCCGCGCTCACGGCACCGCTCGTGCAGCCGCGCGAGGTAGCCCTCGGGCAGCTCCAGGATGCCGCCGGAGGACAGGATCGGCTCGACCAGGCAGGCGGCGAGGCTGCCGGAGGACTGCCGGTCGAGGGTGGCGAAGCCGTAGTCGAGCTCGGTCTCCCAGTCGTGGCTGCCGTCGGGGTGGCGGAAGGGGGAGCGGTAGGCGTCGGGTGCGGGGAGCGTGAGGTTGCCGACGGGAGGCGGGCCGTAGCCGTGGCGGCCGGCGGAGAACGTCGCACCGGCGGCGCCGGTCGTCATGCCGTGCCAGGACCGGTCGAGCGCGACGACCTCGTAGCGGCCCGTCGACAGCTTGGCCATCTTGATCGCCGCCTCGTTGGCCTCGCCGCCGGTGCTCAGCAGCTGCATCCGGCTCAGCGGCTCCGGCAGGCTCGCGGCCAGACGACGCGCCAGCTCGACCACCGGGCGGCTCAGCATCCCGGAGTAGAGGTGGTCGAGCGTCGAGATCGACTCGGCGACCGTGCGCACCACCTCGGGGTGGGAGTGGCCCAGGACGGCGCTCATCTGGCCGGAGGTGAAGTCGAGGATCTCGCGGTCCTGCTCGTCGTAGACGTAGCACCCGGCTGCCCGGGCGATCACCCGCGGCGTGAACCCTCCGCCGTACCGGATGAGGTGCTGCTCGGCGTCCTGCCAGAAGGTGTCGGCTCCCATGTCGGCCTCCCGCTCTCGGTGCGTGCGCACAGACTGGCAAAGGACGCGGTCCCGCGCGAGACCCCAAGGGCCTGCGCGACGGGCACCGGCCGGCTCAGTCGTCGTCGGAGTCGCCGAGCTCGGCGTCCTCGTTGCACTCCACCTCCGGCGGCTCCTCGCCCGGGAAGGCCAGGAAGCTCCGCGCGGGGAGTCGGGCGCCGCGCATGTCGAACGCCAGCGCGCTGCGGTGACGCATGCGTCCGTCGCGGGTGCGGAACCGGTAGTCCGCCCGTGAGGTCGCGCCGACGGTGTACGCGCACTGGTCGAACCGGGTGATCTCGCCGACGGGCTCCAGGAGGTCCTCGACGTCGGCTGCCAGCTCGGCGACGTCGCGGCGCAGCTGCTCCCAGCCGCGAGGCGCCGTGGTCCGCGACGGGGCCGCGCGATCGGCTGCCTCGCCGGGGTCTGGTGCGCATGCCGCGGATCCCGGTCCGACGCCGGCGCGGAAGGCCAGCAGCTGGTAGTCCGGGTCGTCCCACTCGCCGCGGTCGAGGTCGATCGCCGCCCCGGCTCGCGGGGAGGCGGTCCGCAGGTAGCCGAGGCGCGACTGGTCGTGACCCGACTCCGTCACCGGCAGCCACTCCAGGCACGACACCCATCGGTCGAACCGGCTGGCGCCGGCCTCGACCACCCGCGTCCGGTCGCGGAGCCGGTCGAGCCTCGCCTGCAGCCGCCGGAGCCGGCCGGTGCGGCCGCGGCGCTGCTCGTCCGTGACGGTGGACAGGACGGGTCGTGCGTCCGCGCCGGTGCCGTTCGGGTCCACGGGCCGGCTCAGGCAGGGGCGACTGGTGTCGAGCTGCAGCAGCTTCCACGCCGGATCGCGCCTCTCGAGGGCCAACGCGGTCCGCTGGTCGAGCCCGGTCCCGTCGCGCTCGTCGTAGAGGTAGCCCCAGCGGTGCCGGAGGTCGCCCTCCTGGGAGACGCCGACGAGGTCGATGCACTCGCGCATCTCGTCGAACCGCCGGGTGCTCCCCTCCATCGGGGCGAGGCGGGCCGCGATCTCGGCCAGCCCTGCGGCCGGACCGCCTCCCGGGGCCGAAGGCCGGCGGGGGACCTCACGCCAGAGGGACGGGCGGACGGCCGGCCGGTGGTGCGTGGACGGGTGGTCGTACGGACCCACGTGCCCGGACGGCACCGTCTGTGCCGGCGCGGCGGGCGGTCGCCGTGCACCGCGGAGGGACTGCATGGCGCCGATGTCACACCGACCACCCCGGCCGCGCGGTCGGCCCACGGCGTCGTGTGCCAGGACGTCCTTCCACGTGACCCAGCCATCCAGGAGCCGCACCGCCGGCAGCGGGCGCGGCAGCCGGGGCAGGCAGGCCCGCGCGGGGATCTGGCGACGGACGGGGCTGCCCGCCTGCGGCACGAGCACGAACCCGTGCGGGTCGTCCTCGAGCGGGTCGAGCATCGGGCTGTCACCCGTGCGGTCGGTGCGGTGCAGGAGGCCGCAGGTGTCGTCGTTCCCGAAGTTGTGCCCGAGCGACCGGCCCCGGTAGACGCGACAGGCCCGCCGGGTGGGGATGGTGTCTCCGGTGACCCCTTCGGTCTGGGGTGGCCCGATGATGCTGGCGAAGCTGGTGAGCACCTTCGCCGTGCCGAGGTCGCCGCCCACGGGCGCGATGTTGTCCGTCAGGGTCGTGTAGTAGAGGTCCATCCGGCCCGCTGACAGCAGGCCACCGCCCTCGCCCTCCGCGTAGTTGTTGGTGACGGTGGCGTTGACCATCACCAGCCGGCCCCGCGCCCAGACGCCTCCGCCTGCGTGGGCGACGGCGAGGTTGCGAGCGATGGTGGAGCTGATCACCACCACGTCCGACTCGCCCGAGATGGCTCCGCCGCGGTCGTCGGCGCGGTTGCCGATCAGGGTCGAGTCGTAGACCGCGACGTCGCCGTCGAGGGTGAAGATCGCGCCACCGGGGCCGTCCGCGTCGCTCCCGTCGATGATGGACTCCACCACCACCACGTCGCCGTCCTCGTCGGCGTAGAGCGCCCCACCGTCACCGTCGGTGGTGTTGCCGTCGACCTTGCTGCGCACCACCACGATGTCCCCGGTCGACGCGATGGCGCCACCCGACCCGTCCACCAGGTTCGTCGACAGCACCGAGTCGTAGACCTGCACGCCGCCCCGCCGGGCGTAGATGCCGCCGCCGTCGTCATTGGCGAGGTTGCCGGAGACGAGGCATCGGTGGGCGGTGACGCGACGCATGGAGAAGACCCCGCCGCCCGGCTCCTCCGCGAGGTTCTGCGCGATCGCGCAGTCGCGGAGCATCACCTCGCCCCGCGACATGAGGGCGGCACCGGGGCCGTCCGACCCGCCACGGGTGAGGGTCACGTCACGCAGGTCGAGCCACCCCGTCCCGTCCTGGCGCAGCACGCGTTTCTCGAAGCACGCCTGGCGGATGGTGTGCCCCCGGCCGTCCAGGACGAGCGGGTGCGGGGACTCGCGGACCGGGTCGCCGGTCAGGCAGTCGCGCAGCACGATGTCGGCCCCGAGCGTGATCCGGGTGCGCATCGGGTCGGACCAGGCCGCGCGCAGCTGCTGCTCGGTCACGATGCCCCGACCCGGGGCGCGCTCGGCCGTCCGCGTCGCCATCGCCGCTGGCTCCGGAGCCGGCTCGGACGTCGAGGCGCGAGAGGCGACGGGCTGGAGGGACGGCCGCGTGGCGGGAAGCGTGCCGGCCTCCGCGCCGAGCACGGCGGTCAGGGCGCACACCACCACCACGACACGGGCGGTGGCAGGACGAGGCACGTCGTTCTCCTCGGGGCTCGCTCCAGCGTAGGAAGGACGGTGCCGTCGCAGTGGGATGCGCGCCGTGTCGCCCCTAGAGTCGGTGCATGGCTCGCTACGGCGCTCAGTTCGGCCCCGACATCACCTTCCTCGGCGTCCCCGAGTGCGACCTCGACGACGAGTCGACGTACGCCGACGCGGACGTGGTGGTCGTCGGCGCACCCTTCGACGGGGGTACGTCGCACCGGCCGGGCACGCGCTTCGGGCCGCAGGCCATCCGGATGACCGACTACCTGCCCCACGACGGCTCGCGGCCCTCGCTCGCGCTGCGCACCGACGCGCTGCAGGACCTGAAGGTCGTCGACGCCGGCGACGTCGAGCTGCCGCCCGGCGACATCGAGACCACCCTCGGCCGGCTCGAGGCGGCCGTCGAGAAGGTCGCCCGCGCCGGCGCGATCCCGGTCGTCCTCGGCGGCGACCACTCCATCGCCTACCCCGACGCCAAGGGGGTGGCCAACGTGCTCGGCCACGGCCGCGTGTCGATGATCCACTTCGACGCCCACGCCGACACCGGCGACATCGAGTTCGGCTCGCTGTGGGGGCACGGCCAGCCGATGCGACGGCTCATCGAGTCGGGAGCCCTGCGCGGAGACCGCTTCCTCCAGGTCGGGCTCCGCGGCTACTGGCCTGGTCCCGAGACCCTCGACTGGATGGCGGCCGAGCGCATGCGGTCCTACGAGATGACCGAGATCGTGCACCGCGGGCTCGCCGAGTGCCTCACCGAGGCCTTCGGCATCGCGGCCGACGAGTGCGAGGGGGTCTTCCTGTCCGTCGACATCGACGTCTGCGACCCCGGCCACGCGCCCGGGACCGGCACCCCGGAGCCCGGCGGGCTGTCCGCGCGCGAGCTGCTCGACTCCGTGCGCCGGATCTGCCTCGAGCTGCCCGTCGTCGGGATCGACGTGGTGGAGGTCAGCCCGCCCTACGACCACGCCGACATCACGGCGGCCCTCGCGAACCGCGTGGTCCTCGAGGCACTGTCGGCGATCGCGCGCAAGCGGCGCGACGAGCGCGACGGCACGACCTGGGACCCCGCCCGCCCGCTGCTCGACCGCTGAGCGGCACGGCCGTCCCGAAGGACACAGGCCGTTGGACCTAGCGGCATCGCCTCGAGGCGCGGATGCTGGGAGGAAACCCTCGAGTCCAGGAGGTCCCGATGTCCCAGTACACCCAGCACGACTGGTCGCCCACGATGGCCGCGCTCCTGTTCCTCGCCCTGGCCGTCCTGTTCGTGATCGGCATGGGCCTGTTCCTGCTCGCCGCCAACCGCGAGCAGCGGGGCTTCACTGCCCGCCACGCGCACGGCGACGGCCACCACCCGCTCCCGCACTGACCCGTCAGTACGCCAGGAGTGTCTCGACGAACGCGTCCGTGACGGCCCCTGCGTCGACATCGACCACGACGTCCAGCGGCCGGCCGTCGTCGGTGGAGGTGAGGTGGCCGCCGGCCAGCCCCATGCGACGCGGCTCGACCCGGAAGAGGTCGGGGTGGGTGAGCAGCACGAGCGCTCCGGCGTCGCCGAGCAGGTGCGCCCGGCGCACGGTCAGCAGCTCACCGGCGAGGCGGGCGGCGGGACGCGCCGATCCCCGCAGGCGCGTGACGTCCGCAGCCGGGACCGAGACCCGCTCGAGGACGTCGGCCACGTAGAGGGTCGTGGGCCGGTCGCCGGCCAGGACGTCCGCGGTGGCCGCCGGGTCGTGCCCGGCGTTGAGCTCGGGCGGCTCCTCGGTGGCCAGCTCGCCGCCGACCAGGACGAGGTCGGACGCCGTCCCTGCCAGCCCGGCGACGTTGGTCAGGGGCGCCAGCCCGACGAGGGTGATCGCCCCGCCGGCGGCCGCGGCGCGCAGCACGTCCGCCGGGTCGCCGTACGACGGATCGGCGCCGGCCGGCAGGCGCACACCGCCCAGCCCGTCGGGGCCGTGGTTCGTCGGCCCGTCGCGTGGTCCGGTCCCGGAGAGGGTGCGGGTGGCGCCGACCGCTACCGGTACGTCGCCCACGCCCGCGTGCGCCAGGACGGCCGCCGAGTTGCGCGCGGCCACGTCGGCGGGGACGTTGCCCACCACCGTCGTCACCCCGCAGAGCTCGAGGGCCGAGCTCGCGACGGTGTACAGGATGGCGAGCGCGTCGTCGATCCCGGTGTCCACGTCGAGGACGGCCCGTCTCACGCGCCCACCGTAGTCGGCTCAGCCGGCCAGGACGGTGTCGATCCAGTCGCCGAGCTGGCGGGCCGCGTCGGCCGTGAGCTGGTGGCCGCCCTGCCCGCGGTGCGCGACGGTCGTGGCACCGGACTCGGTCAGCAGGTAGCGCCACGTGCGGTCGAGCAGCTCGCGCGGGATGACGTGGTCGGCCTCGCCCTGGGCGACGAAGGCCGGCAGGTGGGCCAGCCGCCCGGGGTGGGTCGCGACGCCCGCGTCGAAGGGGAGGGTGCCGTAGAGGATCGCGGCTCCGGCGTACCGGGCCGGGTCGTCCAGCACGAGGCCGCCGGCGAAGGCCGCGCCCCCGCTGAAGCCGACGAGGAGCACGGGGCGCCCGGCGGGCGCGACCTCGTCGAGCCAGGCGCGGAACCAGTCCATGGTGCTGCGCAGCGACTCCGCGACGGGTCGCCCGATGCCGCGGTTGGCGAACCAGGCGTAGCCGTCGCCCTCGGCGATGGGCGCCCGCACGGCGGCGTACGCCGGTCCCGCCGGCAGGTGCTCGGCGAGGCCGATGATCTGTCCTTCGTCCGAGCCGCGGCCGTGCAGCAGCACGACCAACGGCGCCGCGGGGTCGGTGGACCCTCGACGAGAGACCGCCGGGGGCGCGAAGGCGGCCGAGCTCATCGCACGTCCTCCGCGGCCAGCGGGACCAGCTCACCTGCCGTCCGGACCCCACCCCACCGGCGTACGTCCCCCGCGAGGTCCAGGCGCTCGACGGGCGCCGAGTCCGCGTAGTCGCCCCACTCGGCCTTCGGCAGCATCCACATGACCTCGAACTCGTTGCCGTCCGGATCCTTGCCGTAGATGCTCTTGGTGGCGCCGTGGCTCGACTCGCCCGTGTAGGCGTCGAGCTCGGCCAGCGTCAGCCGGGCCTGCTCGAGCTCCTCGATGGTGTCGACCTGCCAGGCGAGGTGGTAGAGCCCCAGGCCGCCGCGGGGTCGCGGCGGCTGCGCGCCGACCCCGAAGAGGCCGAGGTCGTGGTGGTTGCCCGAGCGGGGGAGGCGCAGGAAGGCGGCATCGGCCCGGGGCTCGCGCGCCATGACGGTCATGCCGAACGCCTGCGAGTAGAACGAGATGCTCTGCTCGAGGTCGGACACGTACAGGACGGCGTGGTTGAGGCGGACGGCATTGACGGTCATCGGTGGACTTCCTCGTACTTGCTCTCGCGTAGATCCGTGGTTGTTGCGGCAAGCAACAGCCTAGGTTATTGGTTGTCCCATCAAGTAATCGCTATCCTTGGGGCATGGACACCCAGTGGCTCGACCAGGCCGAGCGCGAGGCCTGGCTGCGCCTGATCGCCGTCGTCGAGCTGCTCCCCGGTGTGCTCGACACCCAGCTGCGCACGTCGTCGGACATGACCCACTTCGAGTACCTGGTGCTCGCGATGCTGTCCGAGGCCCCCGACCGGACGTTGCGGATGACGGGCCTGGCGCAGCGCACGAACGCCACGCTCCCGCGGCTCTCCCACGTCGTACGACGCCTCGAGGAGCGCCGGCTCGTCGAGCGGTTCCCCTGCCCGGAGGACGGCCGTGCCACCAACGCCCGCCTCACCGCCGCCGGCTGGGACGCGGTGGTCGAGGCGGCGCCGGGCCACGTCGACACCGTGCGGCGCCACGTCCTCGACCCGTTGACCCGCGAGCAGCTCGATCAGCTCAGGGAGATCGGCGACGCGCTCCTGTCCCGGCTCGACCCCGACGGCCGGATGACCGCCCTCTACGACCCGGAGCGCGCCGGCTAGGTGCCGAGCCCGAGCAGCCCCAGCGGCTCGGACATCTCGGTCTCCTCGTAGGCGAAGTGCGACTCCAGGTCGGCCCGGAGGTCCGCGACCGCGGCGACCAGCTCGCCGACGCGAGCGGGGTCGGAGCGCACGGCGACGGCCAGGTCGTCGACCCGCTCCAGGTGGGCATGGACGACGACGTGCTCCTGGGCCAGCCGCTCGGCGACCGGCGCGTACCGCTCCATCGTCGCGACCGCCGGGAACATGTTCTGGTCCTCGATGGTGTGGTGCATCGTCAGGAAGCGGCACACCTGCCCGCACAGCCCGGCCACCTGCTGCGCCGTCAGCGACGGTGCCAGCTCTCGCACGCCGGCGCGCACGGCTGCGACATCGACGTCACCCGCGCCCTCGTGGAGGGCGTCGACGGCCCGGGTCAGGGTCTCCAGCTGGTGGCGGAAGTGGTCGTGGATCATCCGCAGGTGGTCACCGGCCGCGCGCTGGCGCGGCTCGAGCTCGACCGAGCCCGCGACCCGTGGACGGGTGGCGTCATCGATGGGCGGCACGCGGGCGAGCCTACGGCCGCGACGTTGCCACGCGTTGCCCTCCGGTTGCCCCAAGTTGCCTCATCGAGGGGATACCGCGCGTCCTCGGCCCGTCACTAGATTCTCGATTTGGCAGCCGACCCGCTTCGGCATCGGGTCGAACACGTGCGCCGGCCGCCCGAGAGGGAGCGATGAACACTGCGTCCAAGCTGTTGATCGCGAGCACGACCTCTGTCCTGCTCGCCACCGCGGCCGCCTCGTCCGGATCAGGCGCCGTCCAGACCGCCACCACCAGGGCACACCCGGGCCACTCGTCCCACAGTGTCACGCCGAGCAACCCGCAGGCGAGGAAGTTCGTGAAGGGCGTCTCCGTCCCGGAGATCACCCAGCACCAGGTCGCCCTGCAACGCATCGCGTCCCTCAACGACAACACGCGCGAGGTGTTCTCGAGCGGCTACCAGGAGTCGCTCGACTACGTGGTGTCGACGCTGCGCGCCGCCGGCTACCGACCGCAGGTGAACCAGTTCAACTACCCGGTCTGGACGGAGACGCAGCCGCCGGTTCTCAACAGGGTCGCGCCGACGCCCAAGACGTACGTCCCCGGCGACGCGGCCGACAGCGACCAGCCCACCGCGGACTTCATCACCATGGCGAACTCGCCGACCGTGGAGCTGACCAACGCTCCCGTGTTCCCGGTCGGTGGCATCGTCGACCCGCCCACGGGCGGCTCGGCCAGCGGCTGCGCGGAGGCTGACTACGCCGGCGTCTCGGGCAAGGTCGCGCTCGTCCAGCGCGGCACGTGCGCCTTCGTCACGAAGTGGTCGCTCGCGCAGGCAGCCGGGGCCACGGGCGTGATCATCTACAACGAGGGCAACACCCCGGCCCGGCAGAACCCGATCTTCGTCGACAACCAGCCCGACCCGCCGGCGACCATCGCCGCGGTGATCACCAGCTACACCCTCGGCAACGAGCTGCTGCAGGCCTACAAGTCGGGCCAGAACCCGACCGTGGACTTCAAGGTCTACGGGACGTTCACCGACCGCTTCCTGCCGCAGGTGATCGCCGAGACGCGGGGCGGCGACCCGAACCACGTCGTCGTGGTCGGCGCGCACCTCGACTCGGTCGAGGCAGGCCCGGGCATCAACGACGACGGCTCCGGCACGGCGACGCTGCTCGCCCAGGCCGAGGAGCTGGCGTCGGGCCACTACAAGCTCCGCAACAAGATCCGGTTCGCGTGGTGGGGCGCCGAGGAGAACGGGCTCGTCGGGTCGACCTACTACGCCCACAACCTCAGCCAGGCCGAGGTCGACAAGATCGACGTGATGCTCGACTACGACATGCTCGCCTCGGCCAACTACGTCCGCTTCGTGTACGACGGCGACGGCAACGCAGCTCCGGACAACCCCGCCGGCCCGGAGGGCTCGGGCAAGGTCGAGCAGGTCTTCGACGACTGGTTCACCGCGCAGGGGCTCGAGAGCGCCCGGGTGCCGTTCGACGGCCGGTCGGACTACGTCGGCTTCACCGACCGCGGGATCCCGGCCGGCGGCGTCTTCGCCGGTGCCGAGGGCGTGAAGACGGCGGCCGAGGCCGCGGTCTACGGCGGCGCCGCAGGCTCGTGGTACGACCCGTGCTACCACCAGCTGTGCGACGACCTCATCACCGTGCTGACCGGGGTGCCGCCGCTCGACGCTGAGGGTCTGGCCCCCGGTGGGACCGATGCTGACAAGGCTGCCGCCCAGCGGGCGATGGCGGGAGGTGCCACCAAGGGCCTCGCCGAGCTGTCGGGCGCGGCCAGCTACGCCGTCTACTACTTCGCGGCGTCGAAGGACCCCTTCAGCGCGAAGGTCCACAAGTCGCGCAAGGCTGCGGCCAGGTCCGGCAAGGCTGGTCCTGACTACAAGTGGCGCGGCCACGGGAACCCGGTCCGCCGGTAGCAGGAACGGCAGAAGCCCCGGGTCAGTGGGCTGACCTGGGGCTTCTGCGATCTGCGCGCCTGTAGGGATTCGAACCCCAAACCTTCTGATCCGTAGTCAGATGCTCTATCCGTTGAGCTACAGGCGCCCGTCGTTCGCACCAGCGGCGCGAGGACCTGACGAGGATAGCCGACGGCGTGGGGGTGGGCGAAATCAGGGACCGGTCACCCGGCTGGGACCTTCGTCGCGCAGTCGGGACTTCCGGCCCCGGTCGCGCACCCGGACCGTGCCCTATGGTGCCTAGCACCCGCACCGCGGCGAGGCACCGCCGCACGACGAGAGGGAGCGCGATGGCAGATCTCGAGGCAGTCATGGACGAAGCCGGGCTGACGAACCCGAAGGTCCGAGAGTTCGTGAAGGAGTACGCCGAGCTCACCGGCGCCGAGCACATCGAGGTGGTCAACGCCTCCGACGACGCGCGCCTGCTCGAGGAGTCCGTCGCCGCCGGCGAGCTGCAGATGGCCGGAGAGGGCCGCTACTACTCCCGCAGCTACTACAAGGACACCGCGCGCTCCGAGGAGCGCACCATCGTCGCGACGAGCAACGAGTCCGACCGCGGCGTCTACAACAACTGGCGGCCGGCCTCGGAGATGAAGCCGATGCTCCACGACCGGATGCGCGGCGCGTCCGAGGGCAAGACGATGTACGTCATCCCCTACCTGATGGCGCCTCCCGGCAACGAGCTCGCGCCGTGGGCTGCCGGGGTCGAGCTCACCGACACGCGCACCGTCGTCCTCCACATGATCCGCATGGCGCGCGTCGGCGTGCAGTTCGTCAACGACCTCGAGGACCCGGACTCGTTCGTCCGGGCCGTCCACGTCACGGGCGACCTCGAGCACCTCGGCCAGGGCACGGCCGACGACCAGCGCTACTTCGTCACGGTCGCCGACGAGCGCACCATCCTGCACTTCGGGTCGTCGTACGGCGGCAACGCGCTGCTCGGCAAGATCGCGCACGGCCTGCGCCAGGGCGCGTACGACGGCTGGGCCAGCCGGAAGTTCCTCGCCGAGCAGTACATGCTCATCGGCATCCACGACAAGGAGACCGGGCGGACCTACCACGTCTGCGGCGGCTTCCCGAGCGCCTCGGGCAAGACCAACCTCGCGATGATGGCCGCCCCCGACGCCCTCGGTGACCGCTACCACGTGTCGTTCTACGGCGACGACATCGCGTGGCTGTGGGTCGACGAGGAGTCGGGTCGGCTCATGGGCATGAACCCGGAGTACGGCGTCTTCGGCGTCGCCAAGGACACCAACGAGACGACCAACCCCAACGCCCTCCACTCGATCGGCGAGGGCTCGCGGGCGATCTTCACCAACGTCGCCTACAACCCGGGCACCGGAGAGGTGTGGTGGGAGGGCAAGACGAAGAAGCCGCCGGCCGACGTCCGCGGCTGGCTCGACTGGACGGGCTCGCCGCTGGCCGACCGGAAGGACAACGACACCGCGGCCTGGGCCCACCCCAACAGCCGCTTCACCACCACGCTGGCCAACGTGCCCAACATCGCGCCCGACTACGACGCCGCGGAGGGCGTGCCGATCGACGCGATCATCTTCGGCGGTCGCACCAGCGACCGCGAGCCGCTGATCCGCGCGATCACCGACCTCGCCGAGGGCGTCTACGACGGCCTGACGCTGGGCGCCGAGGCCACCTTCGCCGCCGAGGGCGTCGACGGCCAGCTGCGCTACGACCCGATGTCCAACCGCCCGTTCATGGCCTACGGCGAGGGCGACTACGCGCGCCACTACCTCGACATCGTGGGTGCGGCGAAGGACCAGCCGATCTTCGCCCACGTCAACTGGTTCCAGAAGGACCCCGACGACGGCCACTTCCTGTGGCCCGGCTACCGCGACAACCTGCGCCCGCTGCTGTGGCTGCTGCAGCTCAGGAACGGGGAGGTAGAGGGTCGGCGCACGGCTGTCGGCATCCTGCCGACGCAGGAGGAGCTCGACCTCGCCGGGATGGACGTCCCGGCCGCCGACCTGGAGCGGATCCTGTCGATCGACAAGGAGCGGTGGCAGCAGGAGATGGGCTTCCGCGAGGAGCACCTGTCCCAGTTCGACCGGATGCCCGAGGAGATCTGGGAGGCCCACAGGCGGGTCGCCGCAGACCTCGACTCCACGGACTGAGCCTCACGTCGTCGCACGCGCCACTAGGGTGGTGCCGTGCGACGACGTGTCTCGGGAACCGCCGCGCCGGGGTCGTCCTCCGACCTCAGGCGGGGTGGCCCTGCCCTGGCCGTGCCCTTCGGAATCGTGGCAGCGCTCGGCCTCGTCACGGTGCTGCTGCCGCCCTACGAGCGGCCCTGGTGGGTGGCGGGCCTCGCAGCGGTCGTGCTGGCGCTGGTCGTCGCGCTCTTCGTCGTCAGCCGCCGCCAGCAGGAGCGCACCTGGCTCGAGCCGCTGCCGGCGTACCTGCTCTTCCTCTACGCCGCCCTCGTCAACGATGCAGCCGGGGCGGGGAGCGGCGGCTCGTCGTCGGGCCTGACCGTCCTCGTCCTCCTCCCGATCCTCTGGATCGCGATCACGGGCACCCCGCGACAGCTCTGGCTCGCCAGCGGGCTGGCGGTCGCGACCCTGGTCGTGCCAGTGGTGGTGATCGGACCGCCCGAGTACACCCTCGGTGACTGGCGCCGGGCCCTCATGTGGGGCGCCGTCGCGGTCGTCATCGCGCCCGTCCTGCAGCGGATCGTGCGCGACCTCGAGCGGCAGAGCCGGCGCGCGCGGGTGTCCAACGAGCGGGTGGAGAAGCTCTTCGACGACGCCCCGCACGGGGTGGCGCTCCTCGACCCGTCCGGCTCCATCATCCGCGTCAACATCTCGATGGCCGTCCTGGTCGGCCTCGATCCGCCCGACATGGTCGGCCACCGCCTCGCCGACTTCGAGACCCCCGGCGAGACCCGCATCGAGGACCACCTCGGGCGGCTGATGCTCTACCGCGGCGAGTCCCTCCAGTCGGAGTGCAACTTCCGTGACTCCGGCGGCAACGACGTCCACGTGTCGCTGAGCAGCACCGTCGTCGGCGACGCGCAGATGGGCGAGATCGTGATGGTCAACGTCGTCGACATCTCCGACCGGCGGCGCTACCTCGACCGCCTCGCCCACCTGGCGGACCACGACGTCCTCACCGGCCTCGCCAACCGCCGCCGCTTCGAGAACGAGCTCGACCGTCACCTCGACCGGTGCCGGCGCCACGGTCCCACCGGCGCGCTGCTGCTGCTCGACCTCGACAACTTCAAGCAGGTCAACGACACCCTCGGCCACAACGCCGGCGACCAGCTCCTCGTCACCATCGCCGGACTGCTCCGTCGCTCGATCCGCAGCACCGACGTGGTCGCCCGGCTCGGCGGCGACGAGTTCGCGATCCTGCTCACCGACTGCGAGCAGGCCGACGCCGCCCGCGTCGCCGGTCTGGTCGTCGACCGGATCGCCACCCACGCCGCGACCCTCGACGGGGTCGCGCGCCGCGTGACCGCCAGCGTCGGGGCAGTGACCTTCCGGGCGGCCGCCGAGCACGCGGCGGACGTGCTCGCCCTCGCCGACATGACGATGTACGACGCCAAGGAGGCCGGGCGCAACCAGGTGGTCGTGCTGTCCGAGGGTGACGAGCGCGGCCCCCGCACCGCCGCCCGCCTGCAGTGGCAGAGCCGGATCGAGGCGGCGCTCGCCGAGGACCGCTTCGAGCTGCACCTGCAGCCCATCGTGGACATCGGGACCGGGCGGATCAGCTCGGCCGAGGTGCTGCTGCGGCTGCGCGACGAGGGCGAGCTGGTCCCGCCGTCCCGCTTCGTCTACATCGCTGAGCGGGTCGGCCTGATGCCGCAGGTCGACGCCTGGGTCGTCGACAAGAGCCTGGAGCTGCTGGCCCGGATGCGTCGCGACCACGACCCGTCGTTCGAGTTCGAGGTCAACCTGTCGGGCCACTCCATCGGCAACCCCGACATCGAGCGCGCGATCGTGGGTTCGCTCGCGACCCACGGGGTCGACCCGTCGGCCCTCATCCTCGAGATCACCGAGACCGCGGCGGTCGCCGATGTGGCGCTGGCCAGGACCTTCGCCGAGCGGATGACCGAGCTCGGCTGCGCCTTCGCGCTCGACGACTTCGGTGCCGGGTTCGGCTCGTTCTACTACCTCAAGCACCTGTTCTTCGACTACGTGAAGATCGACGGCGAGTTCGTGGCGCACGTGCACGAGTCGGCGGTCGACCGCACGATCATGCGCTCGATCGTCGGCATCGCGCGTGACCTGGGCAAGCGGACGGTCGCCGAGTTCGTCTCCGAGCCGGAGATCCTCGAGGTGTGCCGCGAGGAGGGCGTCGACTTCGCGCAGGGCTACCTGATCGGGAAGCCTGTGCCCTTCGACCAGTTCGTCCGCGACTTCATGCCATCCGCCATCGGATCGGCCCCGAACGACTGAACGGTGCGGGCCGTGCGCGCCCGCGAGACGGAGAGAAGGAGATCCCGGACAGATGCAGTGGCTGCAACGGTCGGTGGGACTGGCGATCATCGGCTCGGCGACGCTGGGAGCGGCCGCCCTCTGGGTGGCGGTCGCGTCGGGCGACCCCGAGGCGGGTCGCGCCCCCGACGAAGGACTGCTCTTCGGCATCTGGCAGGTCTTCTACGACACCGAGATGCCGTCCCCGCGGGTGCTGCTGGCCGCCGTGGGCGTCGCCCTGTTGCTCGCTGCGGCTGTCGCCGGCATCGAGCGGCGGCTCCTCACGCGCGCGCGTCGCAGTGAGGACGGCGACCACATGCCCCTCGCGCCCAAGCTCGTGATGACCGAGACCCGCGGTGAGTACGCCGGACCGGTGACCATCACCGTCCTCATCCCGGCGCACAACGAGGAGGGCTGCATCGCCGAGACCCTGGCCTCGCTGCAGTCGCAGTCGCTTCCCCCCGCCCGCATCGTGGTCGTCGCGGACAACTGCAGCGACGGGACGATCCCGCTGGCCCGCGCCGCGGGCGTCGACGTCTTCGAGACCGTCGACAACAAGCACAAGAAGGCCGGCGGCCTCAACCAGGCGCTCGCCGAGGTCCTTCCCGGTCAGGGCGACAACGACTGCGTGATGATCATGGACGCCGACACCACGCTCGACGCCGGCTTCCTCGAGGGCGCCGCCCAGCGGCTCACCAACGACCGCGCACTGATGGCGGTCGGCGGGCTGTTCTACGGGGAGGACGGCTTCGGCCTGATCGGCCAGTTCCAGCGCAACGAGTACACCCGCTACCAGCGCGACCTGCGCCGGCGTCGGGGCCGCGTGTTCGTGCTGACCGGCACCGCGTCGGTGTTCCGGCCTCGCGCGCTGCGCGCGGTCGCCGAGGAACGCGGCAAGATCCTCCCCGGCGTCCCCGGCGACGTCTACGACACCGTCGCGCTGACCGAGGACAACGAGCTCACGATCGCGCTCAAGACGCTGGGCGCCCTGATGATCTCGCCGAGCGAGTGCACGGTGGTCACCGAGGTGATGCCTAACTGGCGCGGCCTCTGGGCCCAGCGGCTGCGCTGGCAGCGCGGGGCCCTGGAGAACCTCGGCGCCTACGGCCTGCGCCCGCAGACGTTCCGCTACTGGATGCAGCAGCTCGGCATCGGCTACGGCGTCATCGCCCTCGGCGCCTACCTCGCGCTCATCATCCTGATGGTGCTTGCCACCTCGAACTGGGTGTGGTTCCCGTTCTGGATCGGCATCGGCCTCGTCTTCACCCTCGAGCGCGTCGTGACCGTGTGGCGCGGCGGCTGGAAGGCCCGCCTGCTGGGGCTCTCGCTGTTCCCCGAGCTCTTCTACGCGATGTTCCTCAACGTGGTCTACCTCAAGGGCATCTGGGACCTGTCGCTGGCCAAGCAGGCGGACTGGAAGCACGTCGTCCAGACCAGCTCCAGCTCCCACTCCGGGGCCGGCTCGCGGGCGGAGGGCTGAGATGACGATCCCGACCGCCGTCGTGCCGATGGGCATCCTGCTCCCCGACAGCATCCTGCGCAACGACTTCATCGCCGTGCTGGCGGCCTTCGTCGCCATCAACACGATCGTCTACGTGACGCTCGCGGTGGCGAAGATCCTGCCCAAGTTCTACCTCCGCGACTGGCTCGCGGCCAGCAACCGGCGTGCCGAGACCCGCAGCATCCACCCCGACGCCGCCGTCGGCGGACCGACCGGAGGAACGCTGAAGGACCGGCTCGCCCAGCCACACCGGCGTACGCGGGAGTAGCGAGACCCAGGTCACAGGTCTGTGATCGATCCAATATGTGCGCCGATTCACGAGCGCTAGCGTCCGCGACAAGTCGCCGACAACGAGGCCGCGCGAACCACCCGCGACGCAAGCTGTGAGGAACCGGCATGACCGCAACGATCGACACGCAGACGACGCCAGACACGACTCCGCAGACCACGCACGCAGGCATCCTCGCCTGGGTCACCGAGGTGGCCGAGCTGACCCAGCCCGACGCCATCCAGTGGTGCACCGGCTCGGACGAGGAGTGGGCACAGCTCACCGCCTCGCTCGAGGCGACGGGCACGTTCACCCGCCTCAACCCCGACGTGATGCCCAACTCCTTCCACGCGGCCTCCGACCCCACCGACGTGGCCCGCGTCGAGGACCGCACCTACATCTGCTCGGTCGACGAGCGCGACGCCGGCCCCACCAACAACTGGATGGACCCGGAGCAGATGAAGGAGCTCATGCGCGGGCTCTACGCCGGCTGCATGCGGGGCCGCACGATGTACGTCATCCCCTTCGTCATGGGCCACCTCGACGCCGAGCACCCGATGTTCGGCATCGAGGTCACCGACTCGGCCTACGTCACGGTCTCCATGCGCGTGATGGCCCGCATGGGCACCGACGTGCTGCGCCGCATCGAGGAGCTCGAGGCCGCGGGCGAGTCCCCGCAGTGGGTCCCGGCGCTCCACTCCGTCGGCATGCCGCTCGAGCCCGGCCAGGCCGACGTCGCGTGGCCGTGCAACGACACCAAGTACATCGTCCAGTTCCCCGAGGAGCGGATGATCTGGAGCTTCGGCTCCGGCTACGGCGGCAACGCGCTGCTCGGCAAGAAGTGCTACGCCCTGCGCATCGCGTCGGTCATGGCACGCGACGAGGGCTGGCTCGCCGAGCACATGCTGATCCTCAAGCTGACCTCGCCGCAGGGGGTCACCAAGTACGTCGCCGCGGCCTTCCCGAGCGCGTGCGGCAAGACCAACCTGGCGATGCTCAAGCCGACCATCCCCGGCTGGACGGTGGAGGCCATCGGCGACGACATCGCGTGGATGCGGATCGGCGAGGACGGCCGCCTGTGGGCCGTGAATCCCGAGTTCGGCTTCTTCGGCGTCGCGCCGGGCACCAACGAGCACACCAACCCGCACGCCATGGAGACCATCCGCAAGGGCAACTCGGTCTTCACCAACGTCGCGCTGACCCCGGACGGCAACGTCTGGTGGGAGGGCCTGGAGAACACCCCGGCCGAGGCGACCAGCTGGAAGGGCGAGCCCTGGACGCCCGACTCCGACGAGCTGTCCAGCCACGCCAACAGCCGCTACTGCACGCCCATCAAGCAGTGCTCGATCCTCGCCGACGAGTACGACGACCCGCGCGGCGTGCCGATCGACGCGATCCTCTTCGGCGGTCGTCGCAAGACCACGATCCCGCTGGTGACCGAGGCCCGCGACTGGAACCACGGCACGTTCATGGGCGCCACGCTCTCCTCGGAGACCACCGCGGCCGCGGTCGGCGCCGTGGGCGTCGTACGCCGCGACCCGATGGCGATGCTGCCGTTCATCGGCTACAACGCCGGCGACTACTTCGGTCACTGGGTCGGCATCGGCAAGGACAACGACGCCGCCAAGCTGCCGAAGATCTTCTACGTCAACTGGTTCCGCCGCGGCGACGACGGCGGCTTCCTGTGGCCCGGATTCGGCGAGAACAGCCGGGTCCTCAAGTGGGTCATCGAGCGCATCGACGGCCAGGCCGCCGCGGTCGAGACGCCGATCGGCCACGTGCCGGCGCCCGGCTCGCTCGACATCGACGGCCTCGACCTCACCGAGGACGAGCTCGCACAGGCCCTCGCGGTCGACACCGAGGAGTGGAAGGCCGAGCTGCCGCAGATCCAGGAGTGGTTCGAGAAGTTCGGCGACGACCTCCCCGCCGTGCTCTGGAGCGAGCTCGACACGCTCAGGGCGCGTCTCGACGCCTGACGCGACGACCGCGCGACACCTCGCCGACCCGCCGACCCGGACCCCCGGGGCGGCGGGTCGCTGCGCGTCGCGGGCAGGACCGTCGAGCGGCTGCTCCGGGTGCCTGCTGGGGCTGGTGTGGCACCATCCTCCCCACGGGGATGTCGGTCGAGCGGGAGTGAGCCATGCCCTTGGGGCCAGATGAGCGGATCGTCTTCGAGGAGCACGCCACGCCCCTCTACGAGGAGATCGTCACCTCCGGCGGCATCGACGCCTCCGATGCACGCATCGCCGCCCAGGGCGAGCTGCGCGCCGCCTTCGAGCTCCTCGTCGACGTCGGCCTGGTGATCCGGAGCGACGACGGCCGCTCGTGGAGCGCCGTCGACCCGGCCGCCGTCCAGGCGAGGGTGGTCGCCCCACTCGGCCAGCAGGGGGCCGAGCTGATCGCCGAGTCCGCCCACTGGGCCACCGCCTTCAGCACCCTGTCCCACGTGTGGCGCCGGTCCCCGAGCGCCGTCGGCGGCCCCTTCGCCGAGATCCGCGGGCTCGCCACGATCGGCAACTTCCTCGCCTCGCTCGTCAGCGACGCCGAGGAGGAGCTGCTGACGGCCCAGCCGCAGTACCGCCGTGGTGTCAAGCAGCTCGACGCGGGGGTCGGCGCGCGCGACATCGCCGCCCTCAAGCGGGGCGTGAAGATGCGCACCCTCTACCAGCACGCTGCTCGCCGCGGGGCCGACACCCGCAAGTACGTCGCCGCGGTGACCGCGGCCGGGGCGGAGGTGCGCACCCTCGACGAGTTCTTCAACCGCCTCATCGTCGTCGACCGGCGGGTCGCGCTCATCCCGGGTCACGAGGGCACCGACTCGGCGATGGTGATCAGCGACAAGTCGATGGTCGGCTACCTGGTCGACATGTTCGAGCGCCACTGGGAGCGGGCGCGCCCGTTCACCAGCAGCGAGACGTCGCTGGTGCGCGACATCGCCGCCGAGCAGCGGGCGATGACGATCCGGATGCTCCTCGAGGGCCGGGCCGACCCGGTCGGCGCCAAGCGCCTCGGTGTCAGCCCACGCACCTATGCCGCCTACGTCGCGGACCTGAAGAGCGAGTTCGAGGTGGAGACGAGGTTCCAGCTCGGCTACGAGATGGGCAAGCGCGGCATCTCTGGCCGGGAGACCGACGAGTCGTCGGCCTGAGACACCTGAAATGAGGGGGAGGGCAGCACCTCCGGGGAGGTGCTGCCCTCATGCCGGGACGGGCCTGTGGGGGAGGCCAGCGGACCAGAACTCGTGGGGGGTTGAGGGGTCCGTGTCCCAGCTCTTCGTTGCGTGCCCATTCTAGGCACGACTGGTCTCAGTTGCGGATGTTGATGCGCCCCCAGCTCGTGTCGACGGCCTGGGCCGGCGTGGCGCCGATGGCGGCGACTCCGAGTCCGAGAACTGCCACGAGAGCGGCGGCGGCGATACGACGTACTGGGGTCATGGGGTTTCCACCTCTTGGTCCTGTCACAGGGGATGACGCGTTCCATTGTCGCCCACCGTGCACAGCCGCGTCGCGTCCGGCGGACTGCAGTTCTGTGCATTGCAGGTTCCTGCAAATCCATGCACGGTCGGCCGGTCGGCCCCCTCGGGACGAGGGGGCCGACGCTGGCGGAGGCGGAGGGATTTGAACCCTCGATGGGGTTTTAGCCCCAAACCCGCTTAGCAGGCGGGCGCCATAGACCGGACTAGGCGACGCCTCCATGCCCGAGCACTGCCGGGCGCAGAGAAGGTTACAAGGCTCGGTGCGTGTGCGCCGAATCAGGTCACAGTTTGCGGAGACCGTGTCCGCGCTGCAGGTGGTCCTGGACGTCGCGGACGAAGGCCTCGCGGTCCACGGCCAGCATCTCGACGGGGATGGTGGTGGTCCGCCCGTCTCGCAGGCGCAGCACGAGGACCGGAGCGTCGGCGACCGTCATGGTGACGGCGTCCTCGACGTCGCGCCAGCGTCCCGACGCCGCTCCGACGCCCCGCACCCACTGGACGCGGTAGCCCTCGGCCGTCATCCGCACGACCCAGCCCCTGGTGCGCCACGCCCACCAGCACCCGACCAGCACGGCCACCGTCAGGAGGACCGGGACGAGCAGGAAGACGGTGTGCAGGTCGAGGACGGCGATGGCCAGCGTGCTCGCCAGGATGAGCACGGCCACCAGGCACAGCACCACGCCCAGCAGTCGCGCCGCGACAGCGGGGGCGAGGCGGTGCACGGTGGCGGTCTCGGTCGTCACGGCGAAGATTTCATCACGGGACTGCCGCTCCGGCGGCGTTGGGTAGAGTCCCGCGGTGTACGGCGCCCCGGCGTCGTACGAGGAGGGGTGCCGGAGCGGCCGATCGGAACCGCCTTGAAAGCGGTCGTAGGGAGACCTACCGCGGGTTCGAATCCCGCCCCCTCTGCTGAGGCTAGGCTCGCCCGGTGACGACCTGGTTCGAGTCCCCGGACGACGCGGCCGCCCGCCTGCACGCGACCGGCTACCTCACCGACGCCGCCACGGCGCTGACGGCGTACCTCGCGGGCGCGCTGGAGAAGCCGCTCCTCGTCGAGGGGCCGGCGGGGGTGGGCAAGACCGAGCTCGCCAAGGCGGTGGCCCGGGCCACGGGCGCGGAGCTGGTGCGGCTGCAGTGCTACGAGGGCCTCGACGAGGCGCGCGCCCTCTACGAGTGGAACTACAAGAAGCAGCTGCTGCGCATCCAGGCCGCGGGCGGGGACCAGTCGTGGAGCGAGACCCACGACGACATCTTCACCGAGGAGTTCCTGCTGACCCGCCCGCTCCTCGGCGCGATCAGGCGCGACGAGCCGACGGTGCTGCTGGTCGACGAGGTCGACAAGACCGACATCGAGGTCGAGGGCCTGCTGCTGGAGGTGCTCAGCGACTTCCAGGTCACCATCCCCGAGCTGGGCACGGTCACGGCCACACGTCGCCCGTTCGTGGTGCTGACGTCGAACGCGAGCCGGGAGCTGTCCGAGGCCGTCAAGCGCCGCTGCCTGTTCCTGCACCTCGACTACCCCGACGCCGAGCGGGAGCGCGCGATCGTCACGAGCCAGGTCCCACGGCTCGACGACCGGGTCGTCGCCCAGCTCGTCGACGTCGTCGTACGCCTGCGCGAGCTCGAGCTCAAGAAGGCCCCGTCCATCGCGGAGTCGGTCGACTGGGCGCGCACGCTGGTCGCGCTGCAGGTCGGCGACCTCGACGAGGCCACCGTCGCCCGCACCCTCGGGGTCGTGCTCAAGCACGCCTCCGACCAGCAGCGCGCGGCCAGGGAGCTGGAGCTGGCCGCCGCCCGATGAGCCTGCTCGACACCCACATCGGCTTCGTGGAGGCGCTGCGCTCCGCGGGCCTGTCGGTGTCGCTGGCCGAGGGCCTCGACGCGATCAGCGCGCTGGAGAAGGTGCACTGGCACGACCGCGAGACCGTCCGCGCCGCCTATGCGGCCACCCTCGTGAAGCGGCAGCCGCAGCGCGTCACCTTCGATGCGGTCTTCGACATCTGGTTCCCCCGGCTCATCGGCAGCGGTGTGGCCGGGGACGGTCTCGAGCCCGCCGCGGGCCCCCAGGACACGGGGCCGGACCTCGAGCGCTTCCGGGAGGCGCTGGCCGACGCCCTGGCGTCCGGGGACCAGCAGGCGTTGCAGGATCTTGCAGTCGAGGCGGTCGCCCGCTTCGGGGCGATGCCCGGTCGCGGGCCCGGCCTGTCCAGCTGGTCGGCCTACACCTCGCTCCAGCGGGTGTCGCCCGGTGAGCTGATGGAGCGGCTCGTGCAGGGACTGCTCGGCCAGGGGCTCGACGACGAGCAGGCCCAGCGGACGGCCGGTCGCCGGATCGGGGAGTTCACCCGCCTGGTCGAGGGTGACGCCCGTCGGCGCATCGCCGAGGAGAAGGGCCCACAGCACGTCGCCGGCGTCACCGTCCGGCCGACCATCGACCGCCTCGACTTCACCGCAGCCCGTCGCAGCGACCTCGACGAGATGCGCCGCGAGATCTATCCGCTCGCCCGTCGGCTCGCCGCGAGGCTCACCAAGGAGCAGCACGCGCGCCGACGCGGCCCCCTCGACGTACGCCGCACCATGCGCGCGTCGATCGCGACCGGCGGGGTGCCGCTGACCACCCACCACCGCCCGAAGCGCCCGCACCGCACCGACCTGGTCGTCCTCTGCGACGTCAGCGGGTCGGTGGCCAACTTCGCCCAGTTCACGCTGATGCTGGTGTTCGCGCTGCGGGAGGCGTTCAGCGGGGTGCGCGCCTTCACGTTCGTCGACGACGTCGTCGAGGTCAGCGACAGCTTCCGGCCCGGCGCGGACGTGGTCGAGGTGATGGAGTCGCTCGCCGGCCGGATCTCGCAGGCGGCGCTGTGGGGGCGCACCAACTACGGACGTGCGCTGACCCGGTTCGCCGAGGAGCACCCCGACGCCGTCGGGCCGCGCTCGTCGCTGCTGGTGCTGGGCGACGGACGCTCCAACTACAGCGACCTCGCGCTGCCGGTGCTCGGCGAGCTCGCCGGCCGGGCGCGCCACGCGTGGTGGCTCAACCCCGAGCACCCCCGCCACTGGGGGACGGGCGACAGCGCAGCCGACCGCTACGGGGAGATCGTGCCGATGGTGGAGTGCCGCAACCTGGCCCAGCTGGGCGAGTTCGTGCACGGGATCGTCTGACCTTCCCGAGCACCCCCTCGGGCGCGCGGGTCAGCCGGCGAGGAAGCCGAGGTCCTGCATCCGGCTGATCTCGGCGCGCAGCTCCGGGTGCTCGGCGCTGTCGGCGGCCCGCGCGCCGGCGACGTAGAGCTGCGAGCCCTCGGCGCCGGCCGCGTCGAAGACGACCGTGAGCCGGTTGGTCGTCGCGGCGTTGATCAGCGAGCCGAGCAGGACCACCGGGTCGGAGCGGTCCTCGAGGGACAGCACCCGGGTGGCCTCGGGGATCCGCGGGACCTGGGCGGACGGAGCACCGGCGGTCACGACCTGGTCGACCACGAAGCGCGAGGAGCGGGCGGTGGCGGCGATCTCGGCGGCGATGGTGCCGCCGCCGGCCGAACCCACGAGCATGACGCGGGCGTCGTCGTCGGTGACCGACGCCTCGATCGCCCGCACGACCTGGTTGACCGACGTGGTCGGGTCGGCGCCGACGAGGCGCAGCCGGCCGGAGTCGTGGGTGAGCGAGCCGGGGAGGTAGGCGATGTAGCGCCCCGCGCCGACCCGCTGGACGCTGATCCGCGTGTCCTCGGCGAGGAGGTTGGCCATCAGCTCCTCGAGCGACCGCGGCGCCGTGCCGGTGCTGCTGTCGACCTCGGCCTGCGGCACCTCCGCCTCCACGAAGGACCCCGCGGAGTCGCGGAAGGCCGACACCGCGTCGGTGGGGAACGGGTCCACGCCGATGGCCCGCAGCCCGCCCCGCGCCGCGTGGGCGCCCTGGTCGGAGGCGAGGACCCCGGCGGTGAGGAGCGAGCGCATGTGGAGCCCGTCGAGCAGGCCGCCGCCACCGGAGAGGTGGTCCATGAGCTCGGGGTTGTTCTCGGCGAGCTCGCTGAGGTAGGCGGTGACGTCGTCGCGGTCGAGGGTGTCGGTCTCGATGAGCCCGGCGCTCACGATCGCGCCACCCAACGCGACCTCGGGCGCGAGGTAGCCGATCGCGCGGCCGGCGATCGAGCCGAGGGTCTTGTAGGCCGCCTGCTGCAGCTCGTCGATCCAGCGGTAGGTCAGCACGGTCGCGCGTACGACGAGCGCGTCGGCGTCGAGCTCGACCGAGCGGGTCAGCAGCCCGTTCTTGCCCGTGGTGGCGGCCCGGATGTCCTCCTCGGCCTGCCCCCAGGTCGCCTTGGACAGCTCGCCGGAGTCGACGACGTCGTCGTCGGCGAGGATGTCGGCGCCGAGGCGGGCGCGGGTGCGCATCTCGTTGCCGGAGGAGTCGAAGAGGTCGGCCAGCGCCAGCATCTGGTCGTACTTGTCGGCAGCGACCGACGCCGAGGAGTCCTCCGACGGGGCGTCGTGGGCGCGGGGGATGTCGAGGTCGCTCATGCTGTGGGCTCCTCGGGGACGGTGACCTGCGCGAGCACGGGTGCCAGCTCGGTGGCCAGGTCGTCGGGGTCGACGCGGGCGACCGTGATCCGGGCGCCGTCCTCGTCGTGGCGTGGGGTCAGCGAGTGCCAGCCGTCGCGCAGCAGCACCCAGGAGACGACGCCGACGGACGTCGTGGCGCGCTCGGACACCTCGGCGGCGAGGATGCGCATGCGGCCCCGCCCCTCGGTGTGCACGGCCGACATGGCGTCGGCGGCCTCCGCTCCGCTGATCGCGTGGCCGTCGGCGAGGACGACCCCGCCGGACTGGTCGACCAGCACCGGCACCAGGTCGGAGCGGCCGGCCCGCAACGCCTCCCCGACCGAGTCGGCGAGGGCGTAGGGGACGTCGAGGTGGCCGGGCACGTGCGAGGTGCCGAGCGGGAGGTCCTCCGGCGGGGCGGTGACCCGGCCGAGCTCGGTGGTCCACTGGGCCACGGGCAGCCAGGCCAGCTCGAAGACGATGCCGTCGCAGGTCGACAGGCAGGCGACAGCGCCGCCGGCCTGGCGGTGCCAGGCCTTCACCTGGGTGGCGCCGGCGGCGACGTCGATGTCGAGCGCCAGGCGGGGGGTGGCGAGCAGCCCGACGGCACCGACGATGCCGGGGTCGGCGCCCGCTTCGGTGAGCAGGCCGCGCCGGCGCAGGGTGTCCTCCGGGTCGTGCAGGGTGCCGAGCGCGTCGGTGTAGGCGGAGTCCTCCACCGACCCGCGGCTCCGGCCCAGGCGCCCGGACAGCGAGCCCGCGTCGGCGGCCTGGTCGGCACTGCCGGGCAGGTCGAACGGCAGCGGAGCGCCGCCGGCCAGCTCGGCGACGAGGCGGAGCTCGGGGAGCGTGAGCGCGAGCCGGCGCGCCATCGCGTCGATGAAGCTCGTGGGCGGTGGCGGCGGCGTGGTCAGGTCGATGGTCACCATGTCAGAGCCCCGGGAGCGTGACGGTCAGCCAGTCGCGATGACCGGCGGGCGGAGGGTCGAACGCCAGGAGGGCGGCGTCGGCCTCGTCGGCCTCGGCCGGGACCCCGTCGGGTCCGGAGGCCTGGCTGGCACGGGTGCGGGCGTCCTCGACGAGCGCGGTCGCCTTGTGGGCGCGTACGTCGATCGCCTCCTTGAGCGTGTCGACCTCGGCGAGGTGCCGGGCGAGCGAGTCGGCGGCGGTCTCGTGGTGGGCGGCGGCGGTGCGCAGGTGCGAGGCGCGCTCCTTGATCCGCTCCCGCATCGCGTCGGCGGCCTTGCCGTGCCACGGCACGGCCTCCGCCTGGGACACGAGACGGGCGGCCAGGGCCCGGATGTCGCCACCCTGCTCGCGGAGCTGCGCCACCCGTCGGCGGCCCGCGGCGGTGTCGCCGTACATCGATCACTCCCTCTCGTCCGGGGACGCCTACCCCCTCAGCGCGACCTCAAACGTCCTCTTCCGGCATCCGATTGTGCCGCAGTCGCGCACCCGGGGCCGTCGCGGACCGTCCCGGCCCGTGTCCGGGCGCTGTCCGGGCCGCCAGGGGCAGCGCGCACGGCCGATAGGATCCAGTCGCCCCGCAAGCCGCCGAGCCACCCAGAGGTGTGCATGACGTTCGACGTCCACCAGCTCGACGAGTTCGTGCTGGTCGGCGCCGTCGTGACCCTCGCGGCGATCCTCGCGGTGCGGGTCTCCGCGCGCGCCGGTCTGCCGTCGCTGCTCATCTACCTCTTCATCGGCGTCCTGCTCGGCGAGGGTGGCCCCTTCGGCATCCCCTTCGACGACGCCCAGCTCGCGCACGCCCTCGGTTTCGGAGCGCTGGCGGTCATCCTGGCCGAGGGTGGTCTGACCACCGACTGGCGGCAGATGCGCGCCAGCGTCGCCCTGGGCCTCTCGCTCGCGACGCTCGGCGTGGCCGTGTCGGTGGCCGTGGTCGCCGTCGGCACCCACTACCTCCTCGGCCTGCCGTGGGAGCTGGCGGTCCTGCTCGGGGCGATCTGCTCGCCCACCGACGCGGCCGCCGTGTTCTCCGTCCTGCGCGCCCTGCCACTCCCGAAACGGCTCACGGGAGCGCTCGAGGCGGAGTCCGGGCTCAACGACGCCCCCACCGTCGTGCTCGTCGGGATCATCTCCACGGGAGCCGTCGGGGAGGCGGGGCTGCTCGAGACGAGCGGCCTCATCGTCTTCGAGCTGATCGCCGGCGGGCTGATCGGCGCGGCGATCGGCATGGGCGGCGCGTGGGTGATGCGGCGCGCGGCGCTGCCGTCCTCCGGCCTCTACCCGCTCGCGGTCCTGTGCCTGGCGTTCGCGGCGTACGGCGCTGCGTCGGCGGTGCACGCCTCCGGGTTCGCCGCGATCTACGTCGCGGCGCTGATCCTCGGCAACAGCGAGCTCCCGCACCGGGTGGCGACCCGCTCCTTCTCCGAGGGCGTGGCGTGGCTGGCCCAGATCGGGCTGTTCGTGATGCTCGGGCTGCTCCTCTCGCCCTCCGAGATCGACCTCGACACGGTCGTCCGGGCGCTGGTCACCGGCCTGGTCCTCACGCTGGTGGCCCGGCCGCTCTCGGTCGTCGTCAGCAGCGTCGTGCAGCCGATGGCGCGCCGTGACCTCGCGTTCCTGTCGTGGGCCGGCCTGCGGGGAGCGGTGCCCATCGTGCTCGCCACGATCCCCCTCTCGGAGGGTGTGACGGGCGCGGAGGACCTGTTCCACATCGTCTTCGTGATGGTCGTCGTCTACACGCTGCTGACGGGACCGACCCTGCCGTGGGTGGCCAGGACCCTGGGCGTCGCGCTCCGCTCGGAGCCGCGCGGCCTCGAGGTGGAGGCGGCGCCGCTCGACCGGGTCGCCGCCGACCTCCTCCAGGTGACGATCGCGCCCACCTCGAAGATGCACGGCGTCGAGGTCGGCGAGCTGCGCCTGCCGCAGGGGGCCTCGGTATCGCTGGTCATCCGGTCGGGCGAGGTGCTCGTCCCGGAGCGCCGCACGGTCCTGCGGCACGGCGACGACCTGCTGGTCGTCACGCCGCGCAAGCTCCGCGAGGCGACCGAGGCGCGGATGCGCCAGGTCTCCGACAACGGCCGGCTCGCGCAGTGGGTCGGCGACCCGCCGCGCCGCGACAAGGACTAGGCCGGGCGGGGCTCGTCCGGCCCCGCGGTCACTCCGAGCCGGTGGCCTTGCACCAGGTCGCGTCGGACTCGGCGACCACGGACTCGACCTGCTTCTTCTTCAGCGCCTGGAACTTCTCGCCGACCACGACGACGACGCCGGGGCCGAGCGCGTCGCCCTCGACGACCTGCGCCTTCTTGAACTGGCGCTGGACGAGCACGACCGCCGGGTTCGTCGGGTCGGAGGACCAGATCTGGGTGGTCGCGGCGGGCAGCGGCGAGTCGCCGACGGTGCCCTCGACGAAGCCGCGCTCGGCGAGCTGCGCGCTGGTCGCCCCGGCGAGCCCGCTGCGCTTGCTGCCGTTGAAGACGCTCACCACGACCTGGTCGCGGCGCACCTCCGACCCGGCGGGCACGGTCGCGTCCTCGCAGATCGCGACCGGCTCGTCCTCGGGGAACGGCTCGGTGAAGGCGGCCCACCCCCAGACAGCGGCGACCAGCACGAGCAGGGCGAGCACGGCCAGCGTGAGCGCCGACCGGGCCGCACCGCTCATTCGGGGCCCCCGCGGCGTTGTTCGGGGGAGCGTCGAGGCGGAGAAGAACGTCGTGGGGTGATCACGTGCTGTCCGCCTGGTGGACGCGGGCGTGCAGCACGCTGCGCTGCTGCAGCGCGGCACGGAGGGCGCGGTGCAGGCCGTCCTCGAGGTAGAGGTCGCCCTTCCACTGCACGACGTGGGCGAACAGGTCGCCGTAGAACGTCGAGTCCTCGTCGAGGAGCGTGTCGAGCCGCAGGGTGTCCTTGGTGGTCACCAGCTCGTCGAGGCGCACCTGGCGCGGGGGCAGGTCGGCCCAGCCGCGCGAGTCGAGCCCGTGGTCGGGGTAGGGCCGGCCGACGCCCACCCGCTTGAAGATCACGCCGGTGACTATATCGACGGCCCCTGCGAGACCCTCGTCGCCGACCGTCGCCCTGACTAGGCTCGCGACATGACGGAGACCCCTGGGGCAGCGCCGACGCCGACCGAGTCCACGCCCGAGTCCACGCCGCAGACCACGCCGCAGACCACTGCGAGCGACCCCATCTCGGCGGCCGTCGCACCCGGCTACCGCTTCGACGGCGCGGCCCTCGAGCTCGGCGGGCTGATGCTGGACGCCGACGACCTCAGCGACGTACGCATCCGGATCCCGCTCGCGATGCTCAACCGCCACGGCCTCGTCGCGGGCGCCACAGGCACCGGCAAGACGAAGACCCTGCAGCTGCTCGCCGAGCAGCTCAGCGCGAACGGCGTCCCCGTCTTCGCTGCCGACATCAAGGGCGACCTGTCCGGCATCAGCGTCCCGGGCGAGGCCAGCGACAAGCTCACCGCCCGCACCGCCAGCGTCGGCCAGGAGTGGACGGCGACCGGCTTCCCGACGGAGTTCTACGCGATCGGCGGCCAGGGCGTCGGCGTACCCGTCCGCGTGACGATGAGCGCGTTCGGGCCCACCCTGCTCGCCAAGGTGCTCGGCCTCAACGAGACGCAGGAGTCCTCGCTGGGGCTGGTCTTCTACTACTGCGACCAGCAGGGGCTGCCGCTCCTCGACCTCGCCGACCTGCGCGCGGTCCTGCAGTACCTCACGGGCGACGCGGCCGGGAAGGCCGAGCTCAAGACGATCGGCGGCCTCTCGCCCCAGACCGCCGGTGTGATCCTGCGCGAGCTGGTCGCCTTCGAGGCGCAGGGCGCGGACGTGTTCTTCGGCGAGCCGGAGTTCGAGACCAAGGAGTTCCTGCGCACCGCCGAGGACGGGCGCGGCATCGTCAGCCTGCTGGAGCTGCCGAACCTCCAGGACCGGCCCGCGCTGTTCTCGACGTTCCTCATGTGGCTGCTCGCCGACCTGTTCCACGACCTGCCGGAGGAGGGCGACCTCGACAAGCCCAAGCTGGTCTTCTTCTTCGACGAGGCGCACCTGCTCTTCAACGACGCCTCCGACGCCTTCCTCGACCAGATCGCCCAGACCGTGCGGCTGATCCGCTCCAAGGGAGTGGGCGTGTTCTTCGTGACCCAGTCGCCCACCGACGTCCCCGACGAGGTGCTGGGCCAGCTCGGCTCACGCATCCAGCACCAGCTCCGCGCCCACACGCCCAACGACGCCAAGGCGCTCAAGGCGACCGTCAACACCTACCCCACCAGCGCGTACGACGACCTCGGCCAGGTCATCACGTCGCTCGGGATCGGCGAGGCGGTGGTGACGGTGATGAACGAGCGGGGCGCGCCGACCCCCGTGGCCTGGACCCGCCTGCGGGCGCCCGAGTCGCTCATGGATCCCGCTCCCGCCGCCGACATGGAGGCCGCGGTCACGGCCTCGCCGCTCACCGCGAGGTACGCCGAGGCCATCGACCGCGAGTCCGCCCGCGAGCTGCTGGCCAGGAAGCTCGAGGAGGGCGCCCGCAAGGCGGCGGAGGACGCCCGGGTCAAGGAGATGGCGCGCGAGCAGAAGAACGCGCGCGTGACCAAGAAGGCCGAGCGGGCGCCGAAGGAGGAGGACAGCATGATGGAGAGCGTCGTGAAGTCCCGGGCGTTCAAGGACTTCATGAGCACCGCCGCCCGCGAGATCGCCCGCGGGATGTTCAAGAGCGGGCGCCGCTGAGCGAGATTTCACATCGTCGGGTCGAGCCAGGCCAGCTGGGCGGTCTGGGTGCCGCCGTCGCGGGTGACGACGCGGGCGCGGCCCTCCGGGGCGGGCTGCGGGCGGAGGTTGCCGATCAGGACGCCCTCGTCGCGGGGGCCGGACAGCATGACGCCGGGCATCGCGAGGTCGCGCAGCGACTGGATGACGGGCTCGTAGAGCGCGCGGGAGGCACCACCGGTGCGGCGCGCGACGACGACGTGCAGGCCGACGTCGCGGGCCTGGGCCATCAGCGGCTGGAGCGAGGACACCGGTGAGGACTGCGCCGTCGCCACGAGGTCGTAGTCGTCGACCACCACGAACACCTCGGCGCCCGTCCACCACGACCGGCTGCGGAGCTGGTCGGGCGTCACGTCAGGACCGGGGATGCGGCCCTCGAGGTAGCTCGCGATGTCCTTGAGCGTCGGCGTCGCCTGGGTGGCCGAGGTGAGGTAGTTGAGGAGGTACTCGTCGGGCACCTCGCCGAGCAGCGAGCGCCGGTAGTCGACGAGGACGATCTGCGCCTCCTTCGGCGTGCGGGTGCGCATGATCTCGTGGACGTAGGCCCGCAGCAGTGCGCTCTTGCCCGACTGGCCGTCGCCGAAGATGAGCATGTGCGGCTCGGCGTCGACGTCGAGGCCGATCGGGGCGAGCTCCTTCTCGTTGATGCCGAGCAGGATGTGCTTCTGCGGCAGCTGCCGGCGTACGGCGTCCTCGCGGACCGCCTCGAGCGTGACCTTCTCCGGCAGCAGGCGGAGCTTGGGGCCCTGCGGGCCCTTCCAGGCCGCGACCATCCGGTCGATGAGGTGGTCGACGCCGTCGCCGAGGGTGTCGGCGTTGCCGTCCCCGTCGATGCGGGGGAGCGCGCCGAGGAAGTGCAGCTTCGACGGCACGAGACCGCGGCCGGGACGGCCGACCGGGACGAGCGCGGCGACCTTGCGGTCGATCTCGGAGTCGAGCGGGTCGCCGAGCCGCAGCTCGAGCTTGGAGCCGAAGACGTCGCGCATCGCGGCGCGGTAGTCGGCCCACCGGGTCGAGGCGGTGACGATGTGGAGGCCGAAGGTGAGGCCCCGCGCGGCCAGCTGCTGGATCTCCATCTCGAGGTCGTCGAACTCGGCGCGCAGCGTGCTCCAGCCGTCGATGACCAGGAACACGTCGCCCCAGCCGTCGTCGGCGCGGCCCTGCGTGCGACGCGAGCGGTAGGTCTCGATGGAGTCGATGCCGTTCTCACGGAAGTAGGCCTCGCGACGGTCGACGATGCCCTCGACCTCCGCCATGACACGGCGTACGACGTCGGGCTCCGAGCGGGTCGCGACACCGCTGATGTGCGGGAGGCGGGCCAGCGGCGCGAACGTGCCGCCGCCGAAGTCGAGCACGAAGAACTGCGACTCCAGCGGCGTCGTCACCAGCGCCATGCTCGTGACGATGCTGCGCAGCATGGTGCTCTTGCCGGAGCGCGGCCCACCGACGACGGCGACGTGGCCGGCCGCGCCGGTGAGGTTGAGCGTCATCGTGTCGCGGCGCTGCTCGCGCGGTCGGTCGACGGTGCCGAGCGGGATGACGAGGCCCGGCACGTTGCGCCACTGCGGCGACGTCAGGCCCAGGTCGGGGCTCTCGACCAGGTCGGGCATGAGCTCGTCGAGCGTGTCGGGCACGTCGAGCGGAGGCAGCCAGACCTGGTGGGCCGCCGGACCCCTGCCCACCATGCGCGTCACGGCGACGTCGAGCAGCGAGGGCTGCTCGCCCTGCTGCTGCGGCTGGGGCGCGGCGACCTCGGTGACCTCCTCGGTCGGCTCGAGCGCCTGCACCTCGGAGATCGTGAAGGGCAGGATGCCGCGGATGACGCCGCCCTCGTCGCGGGCGACGCGGGTGCGGCTCGACGGGGGCCCCGAGACGTACGCCGCCTTGAACCGCAGCAGCGTGGACTGGTCGGGCTTGAGGTAGCCCAGCCCCGGGACGGCGGGCAGCTCGTAGGCGTCCGGCACGCCGAGGACGGCGCGGGACTCGCCGGCCGAGAAGGTGCGGAGGCCGACGCGGTAGGACAGGTGGGACTCGAGGCCGCGCAGCCGCCCCTCCTCGAGGCGCTGCGAGGCGAGCAGCAGGTGCAGGCCGAGCGAGCGGCCCAGGCGACCGATGGCGACGAAGAGGTCGATGAACTCCGGCTTGGCCGAGAGCATCTCGGAGAACTCGTCGACGACGATGAACAGCGACGGCATCGGCTCGAGGGGCTCGCCGTTGGCGCGTGCCTTCTCGTAGTCGCGCACCGACGCGTAGTTGCCGGCGTCGCGCAGCAGCTCCTGGCGGCGCGTCATCTCGCCGGACAGGGCGTCCTGCATGCGGTCGACGAGGGTGAGCTCGTTGGCGAGGTTGGTGATGACGGCCGAGACGTGGGGCATGTCGGCCATGCCGGCGAAGGTCGCGCCACCCTTGAAGTCGACGAGGACGAGGTTGAGCTGCTCGGAGGAGTGCGTCATCACCAGGCCGAGCACCAGCGTGCGGAGGAACTCCGACTTGCCGGAGCCGGTCGCGCCGATGACCAGGCCGTGGGGGCCCATGCCCTGCTGGGCGGACTCCTTGATGTCGAGGTGGATCAAGCCACCCGAGTCGCCGATGCCGATCGGGACCCGCAGGCGGTCGCGCGCCGGACGCGGGCGCCACGCGGTGTCCGGGTCGTAGGTGAAGATGTCGCCGAGCCCCAGCAGGTCCATGTGGTCGGGGGTCGTGGAGGTGATGTCGACCGCGCCGCCGGCCGAGGACGACTCGGCGCTGGCGGTCTTGAGCGGCGCGATCCGGCGGGCGAAGGCCTCCGCCGTGGCGATGTCGCACTGGTCGGCGAGGGCGCGGACCGGCTCGCCGCGCAGGCGCAGCGCGCTCACCGGGCGCTTGCCGAGCTCGTCGGGGGCGTCGGCGAACTCCAGGCGCAGGCGGGTGGAGTCCTCGAGCTCGTCCCACCGGCTCGGCAGGTCGAGCAGCGTGACGCCGTGCAGGCCGTCGGGCGGGACGATGTGGTTGCCCGGGGGCAGGTGGCCACCGTCGATGACGAGCAGGATGTGCGGCGTGGCGGCGCGCTCGTCGGCGCCGAAGCGGGGCCGGTCGCTCAGGTCGGGCGGGAGCAGGCTGCCGAGGTCGTCGAGGGACGTCGAGACCAGGCGCATCGGCCCGACCGCGTCGGCCTCACGGGTGCTCTGGGCGTGCGGCAGCCACTTCACCCAGTCCCAGTGGGTGAGGTTCTGCTCGGAGCTGAGCACCGCGACGATGAGCTGGTCGGGGTTCTGGAACGCCGTCGCGGAGCAGATCATCGCGCGCGCCGTCGAGCGGACCTCCTCGGCGTCGCCGCACAGCTCGATGCGGTCGAAGGCGCGCAGGTCGATCGACGCCGGCAGGTTGGGCTGGAGGCGGTGCACGACGAGGAGCCGGTGCAGCGCGGACGCCGCCGCGGGGTCGACCTGGTCCACGGGTGCGCTCTCCGGCGGCACCAGCTCCAGTGACAGCGGCTGCGAGCACAGGCCGTAGCGCACGTGCAGGAAGTTGTCGTCGGAGGCGGTGTGCTCCCACAGCCGGGTGCGGTCCTCGGCGAGGGAGGGGAGCGCGGAGGGCTCGGGGTGGTGCCAGTTGAGGGCGCGCCGCTGCTGGTCGGCGGCCTCGCGCGCGACCTTGCGGATGTTGCCGAGGTAGCGGAGGTACTCGGTGCGCGAGCCGGTGACCTGCTGCGCCCGCTGCTTACGCTGCCGGTCGATCTGGACGATGATGAAGCCGAGCGTGGCGAAGAGGAACATGCCGGCCGCGAGGAAGCTGCGGCTCTTGTTGGCGCCGCCCATCGTCGCGACGAGCACGATGGACCCGAGGCTGCCGAGCATCGGGATGGCGTTCATCAGCACGCCGCCGGCGCCCTCTCCCTCCTGCAGCTCGGGCGGCGGCTGCAGCACGATCTGGCCACCCGGCATCTCCGGCTCGTCGAGCCTCTGGCCGCCCCGCAGTGTCGTGCTCAACGCATCCCCCAGTGCCGTGCCCGATGAAGTCGCGACGATGATAGGTGGGCTGCCACGTGAGCCGCACCTGCGACTACTCTCCAGCGGAGTGGGGCCGTTCCGTGGGCAACGCGAAGGGGGAATCGGTGTCGGACGTCGCGATGTCCAGCAGCGCTGGCGCGACCATCGCGCTGAGCATCCACGGCCCGGCCGGGGTGCTCGACCTCGTCGTGCCTGCCGGCGCGACCGCGGTCGACGTCGCGCGCGAGTACGCCAAGCAGGCCGACGTACCCGGCATCCCGCTGCTGCAGACCGCCCTCGGCGAGCGGCTCAAGGCCGCCCTGCCGCTGAGCGAGGCGGGCATCCAGCCCGGTGACGTCCTCGTCGCCACGACGAGCGTGCACCGACCGCGCCGGGTGACCCTCCTCGACACCGCCAGGAACGCACCGGAGAGCCCGGCGCTGGCCGCGATGATCGCGTGGGTCGCCGCGCTGGTGGCCGTCCTCGCCGGGTGGTACGCCGCCCGCGCGGGCGACGACGTCGTACGCACCGTCACCGTCGGGGTGCTGCTCGGCTGCGCGCTGGTCGGCGTGCTGCCGGTCGGTCGCCACGCCCGTCAGCGCGCCTCGGCCGCGCCGGCCTTCGCCGCCGCCGCGGCGTTCGCCGCGCTCCACGAACCGGGTGTCCACCTGCTGCCGGCGATCCTCGGTGCCGCCGGCATCGCGGCGGCGGTCGTCGCCGGCATCGGCCGCGCCCTGTCGGTCGGCGCCGACGAGGTGGGCACGGTGTGGATCGTCAGCGGGCTCACGGTGTTCGCGTGCTGCGCCGTCCCGGCGATGCTCGGCTGGGACGCCCGGGTCGCCTGGTCGCTGCTGGTCTTCCTCGCGATGATGGCGGCACGGTTCGCGCCCTCGCTCGCCGTCAACGTGCCCGACGAGGCGCTGCTCGACCTCGACCGGCTCGCCGTCACCGCCTGGTCGGCCCGCGACAACCAGCGCCGGGCTCGCCGCGGCCGTGTCGTGGTCTCCGCCGACGCGATGGAGCGCCTGGTGCGCCGCGCCTCGCGGATCGTCACGGGTGCGGCGGCCGCCATCCTGGTGACGGTGCTGGTCGCCAGCCCGCTGCTGCTGCACGCGGCCAGCATCGACCTCGACCGCATCGGCGCCCGCTGCCTCGTCCTGTTCGCGGGCTTCTCGCTGCTCCTCGCTGCCCGGTCCTACCGCCACGCGGCCGCGCGCGTGCTGCTGCGGCTGGCCGGGCTCGGGGCCCTGGTGTCCCTCGCCGCCCACCTCGTCGCGGGTGCCGGTGCTGGCCACGTCGACACGTTCTTCTACGTCACCGTCGCGCTGGGTGTGATCGCGCTCGCCGCGGCCGTGGCCACCGGCCGCGGCTGGCGGTCGGTCTGGTGGTCGCGGCGCGCCGAGGTCGCCGAGTCGTTGTGCGGCAGCTTCGCCTTCGCGGCGCTGGTGGTCGCGGCCGGTGTCTTCCGACGCCTGTGGGAAATGACCTCCTGATGTTTAGCCCCAGATCGGCCGGGTAGATGCACGTCAGCGCGGGGGGCCGGGACGTCTCCCCGAGCACCGGATCACCACCCAGTGAGTCATCAACACACAACACTCGGCGGGTTCGACCACCGAGGGAGAAGGATCTTTCATGAGCGAGATGTACGGCCAGACAGAGAAGGCCCTCTCCAAGGGCGCCGACTTCGTCGACCAGGCCCGCGGCGACGTGAAGAACAAGTGCGGCGTCCTCTCCGGCAACATCCAGACGATGATGGGCGGATGGGGCGGCCAGGGTGCCACCGCGTTCAACAACCTGATGATCGCGTGGGACCAGAAGCAGGAGACCATCCTCAAGGCCCTCGACCAGCTCTCGGCCTCGATGAAGGAGACGGAGCGCGACAACGTGTCGACCGACGAGTCGCAGTCCGCCAACCACGCCAACCTCCAGGGCCGTCTCGGCTGACGCCGGCACCCGACTTCTGAGATCTAGGAGATCGACATGACTTTCGACGGAATCAAGGTCCAGCACGGCAGCCTCGACGCCGGTGCGGCCGACGTGATGAAGGCGGCCAAGGACATCGAGGCCCGCCTCGACCAGCTCGAGAACGAGCTCAACCCCCTCAAGTCGGACTGGAACGGTAACGCCAAGATGGCCTACGACCAGGCCAAGGCCAAGTGGGACCAGGCGATGTCCGAGATGACGCTGCTCCTCCAGCAGGCCAGCCAGGGTGTCGACGCGTCCAACGCCGAGTACAAGGCGGCCGACGCCCGGGGCGCCAACCGCTTCTGAGCACCGCACACCGTCCGAGGCCGGTCGTCCCTCCGGGGGCGTCCGGCCTCGTGGCATTTTCGCGAGCGGCTTTCGCCTAGGCTGCTCCCCGTTCAGTGCTCCGGCCGCCCGGCCGACGCAGGTGCAAGGACATTCAGGGGGAAACACCAATGAGTCAGGGGTCCTCGGTCGCCTCAGGCCTGGTCCGGGTGACCATCGCCTCGGGATCTCGCCGGGTCGATCTCGTGCTGCCGGGCTCCATCCCGGTCGCCGAGCTCGTGCCCGAGCTCGCCCGCTCGGTCGGCCTGCTGGACGCCTCCACCGTCTACGGCGGCTACCGCCTGGTGACCCAGGAGGGTCGGATCCTGGCCGACAACGCCGGTCTGACGATGCAGGGCATCGAGGACGGCGGCCTCCTCACCGTCACCGCCGGCGTCGACGACAAGGCTCCGCGTGTCTACGACGACGTCGTCGAGGCGATGGCCGACGTCGTCGAGAACGAGCTCAAGCCGTGGGAGCCGGCCGCGGGACGGCGTACGGCGCTGGGCGCGGGCAGCATCCTGCTCGGCCTCGGCGCGCTGGCCCTCCTGCTGCAGGGCGAGAGCCTCCTCGGCGGCGTCGCCGCGGCCGTGATCGCCGGGCTCCTCGTGGTGGGCGGCATCGTCCTGACCCGCGCCCAGGGCGAGCCCGAGGCGGGTGTCGTCGTCTCGCTGCTGGCCGCCCTCTACGCCGCGGTCGCCGGGCTCCTGCTCGCGCCCGGTGACCTGCCCGACTGGAGCTGGCCCCTCGACGACGCGTTCTTCGCCGACCCGCTCCTCTTTGCCGGGCTCGGCGTCCTCGCCGTCGGGCTGGTCGCGGTGGTCGGCCTGCAGGAGGGCCGGGCGCTCGTCATCCCGGCCGTCGTGGTCGGTGCAGTGCTCGTCGCGGGCTCGGTGCTCATCCAGGTGTTCTCGCTCGAGCCGTCCGTGGTCTTCGTCGTCCTGCTCACCCTGGTCGTCCTGGCAGGCAGCATCTTCCCGTGGCTCGCCCTCGGGGTGACCGGCACCAAGGTCGACCAGCTCTACTCGCTGCACGACATCACCGCCGACCCCGACGAGATCGACCCGGACGAGGTCGCCGACGACGCCCGCGTGGGCCACGAGATCCTGCTCGCGGTCTCCGCCACGGTCGGCACCCTCCTCGTCCTCCTCGCCCCGTTCGCCGTCGGGCGCGGCGTCTACGGCACGGTCCTCGCGGCCGTGTGCTGCCTGGCCGTCATGTTCCGCACCCGCCAGTACCGCACGGGCTCGGAGGTGCTCGCCGGGCTCGCCTCAGGCATCCTCGGCCTGGTCTCGGTGGCCCTGTCGATGCTGCTCATCCACACCGGCTGGCGCGCCGGCGCCGCTATCGGTCTCGCCGGCATCGGTGCCGTCCTGCTCGCGCTGACGCTCGTGCCCGCCTCGCCGTCGGTGCGCCGCGGCCGCATCGGCGACATCGTCGAGACGATGACCCTGCTCGCGCTGCTCCCGCTGATGGTCCTCGCGGCCGGCTTCGTCTCCGCGGTGGCTGGCTGAGGCGGGCTGGAACAGATGGCCACCAAGAAGGACCTCGTCGAGGCCCACGCCTTCAGCCGGCGCCGCCTCGTCACCGCCTTCGTCTCCGGCGCCCCGGGCGGCCGCGAGGTGGAGCCGGTCCGTCCCGGCCGCGTGCTGATCGGCGGCGTCGCCCTGTCCGTGCTGCTCCTCGCCGGTGCCGCGATCGCGGGTTTCCTGCTCGGGCGCCCGCCCGCGCAGTGGCTCGACGAGGGCAGCTTCGTGATCTCCAAGGACACCGGCGAGCAGTACGTCGTCCTGCGTGGCGGCGACGACCCGCTGCTCCAGCGGGTGCCCAACTACGTCTCCGCCCAGCTGCTGCTCGGGCAGGCCGAGCTCACGCCGTTCACCGTGCGTGACAAGTACATCCGCACCGTGCAGCTCGGCGAGGACCTCGGCATCGACGCCGCGCCCGCCAGCCTCCCGTCGGCGGGCGAGCTGGTCGACGACGGCTGGACCGCCTGCACCGGCGACGGGGTCGGCATCAAGGTCGCGGTGCAGCGCACCCCGTCCGTCGAGGACCTGGCGGGATCTGCCTTCCTCGTGCGCAGCGAGGGCACGACCTGGCTGATCGCCACCGCACCGCCGGTCGGGAGCAAGCAGGGCAGCGCCTACCGCTTCCCCATGCCCGAGGACGAGACGCAGTCCTCGACCCTGGGCGACCGGCTCGGGTTCGGGGCGTCGGCGACCGAGGTCGACCCCGACTGGCTGAACCTGTTCCGGCTCGGCGAGCCGCTCGAGCAGGCGTCGTTCGGGGTCACCCGGCCCGGTGAGCGCGTCCCCTACGGCAGCACCGGCACCGACCTCTCGCGCTACCGCATCGGCGACCTGCTGCTCTCGAGCAGCGGCTCCTACTACCTGCTCGGCGACGAGGCACCCGAGCGCCTCAGCGACTTCGCGGGCATGGTCTACGGCGTCGTGCAGGAGCCCGCGCAGGAGCTCTCGGGTGACCTCTCCGCCTCGTTCGGTGAGCCCAGCACGCCGCCGGAGTGGCCGAGCGAGGTGCCGCAGCCGATCACCAACGGCGCGTTGTGCGCGGTGCTCCACCCCGCGACCGGAGCCGACGCCACCTTCAGCCTTGCGACCAACCCGACCGGGGCCGCCGACCCGTTCGGCGCCGAGGTGCGCCCGGGCCGCCACGCCGTCGACGTCGAGCCGAGCGCCGGTGCCTACGTCCTGTCCGGCTCCGGCGAGGCCGCCGACGCCGGCACCCGCTACGTCATCGACCCCAAGGGTGAGAAGTACGAGCTGGTGGGCTCCGAGGTCCCCGACTTCCTCGGCTACGGCGACGTCGACCCGCCGCTCGTGCCGAGCGCGTGGCTCGAGTTCTTCCAGCCGGGCGTGCAGCTGTCGACCAACAGCGCGCGCCGGGTCCCCGAGGACGCGCCGCCGGCGGACGACGCGGCCGCGGACGCCGGCTGATGGCCGCACCGTCTCCGGGTCGTCCCCGGCTGCGCCTCCCGTTCGTGCGTACGACGCTCGCCGCAGGTCTGCTCGCCGCGTCGGTCGTGCCGCTGGGCGCCGCCCCGGCCGCCGCCGACCACGACGCGCCCTGCCTCGAGACCGAGGTGCCGGACTCCGAGCGGCTGGCAGACACCCACGAGAAGGACAACCTCGCCTTCGAGCGGATGCACGTCGACCAGGCGCACGACGTCGCCACCGGTCGGGGCGTGAAGATCGCCGTGATCGACAGCGGGACGGTGGACATCGAGGGGCTCGACGTCGCCGGGCGGACGGCCATCCCGGGCGTCAACCCCGACAGCCGCCTCTCGGGCCACGGCACGATCGTCGCGGGGCTCATCGCCGGACCCCGCGGCATGGCCCCGGATGCCCAGGTCTTCGACGTCAAGGTCTACGACGCCGCGGACGCCGACACCACCCAGGGCGAGCGGCCGCTGACCTCGGCGGGCATCGCGGCGGGCATCGACGCACTGATCCGCGCGCAGCCGCAGCAGCAGGTCGACATCGTCAACATCTCGCTCGCCGTGCGCCAGCCCGACCCGGTGCTCGAGGCGGCCGTCGCGCGCCTGGTCGACCTCGGTGTCGTCGTGGTCGCCGCAGCCGGCAACGTCGCGCCCGGCACCCCCGACTCCGGCTTCGCGGGCACGCCCGACAACGACGCCGACGTCTTCCCGGCCGACTACCCCGGCGTGCTCGCGGTCAGCGCCACCCCGCCCGGCGACGAGAACCCCAGCACCTACGTCGTACCCAACCTGGACACCGACGTCGCCGCACCGACCCTGGGCGCGATCTCGGCCAACGCCACCGGCCAGGTCTGCGTGGTCGGCGAGGTCGCGACCTCGTGGGCGAGCGCGGAGGTCAGCGGTGCCATGGCGCTGCTCAAGCAGCGCTTCCCCCGCGAGACACCGCAGCAGCTCGTCGCCCGGCTGCAGGCGACGACCGAGGGCGCCGGCGCCCCCGAGGGACCAGACGGCACGTCGGCCAACCCGTGGACCGGGGCGGGAGTCGTCCAGGTGCACGACGCGCTCACCCGGGAGCTCAAGCCGGGCCGCAAGGGCAAGGTCGAGGCCACCGTGCAGGAGGTCCGCGCCGACGCCCAGGCGCCGCCGGCGCCCGAGCGCATCGACCTGTTCGGCACGCCGCGCGCGATCCTGCTGTGGTCGGGCCTCGTCGCCGGGTCGCTCCTCGCGCTCGCCTTCATGCTGCGCCCGTTGCTGCGACGGTGAGCCGTCCCGCGCGACGCCCGTCGAGGCGTGCCGGTCCGCTGCGGCGCATGATGGAATCAGGGCATGCCTGAGACCTCCGACGAGCCCGTCGCCGTCATCCTCGCGGGTGGCCAGGGCTCGCGCCTGTGGCCGATCAGCAGGGACCGCGCGCCCAAGCAGTTCCAGCCGGTCGTCCGCGACCGCCCGCTGCTCAGGGGCACCATCGAGCGGCTCAGCGAGATCGTGGACCCCAGCCGCATCCACGTCTCGACACGCGCCCGCTTCGCCGACGCCGCCCGGGCGACCCTCGGCCCGGTGCCGCCGGAGAACCTGATCCTCGAGGAGGACCCGGCCGGTCCCGCGACGGCGTTCGCGCTGAGCGTCGCGACCCTGTTCCACAAGTACGGCGACGCGCCGGCGCTCGTCGCGCCGTCCGACCACCTCATCACCGAGGAGGACGCCTTCAACGCAGCCTCCCGCGAGATGCTGGCGCAGCTCGAGCGGACGCCCGGGTCGATGGTGGTGCTCGGGGCCGAGCCGACGCGCTTCGACCCGAGCCTGGGCTACATCCACACCAAGGGCGGGGACGACGCCGTCCAGGTGATCGACTCGTTCCACGAGAAGCCCGACCAGGACGTCGTCGAGGAGCTGGGGGAGTCGGGCAACCTGTTCTGGAACACCGCCTGCTACGGCGTGCACGTCGGGCAGGCGTGCAACGCCTACCGCACCGCGCTGCCCCTCATCTTCGAGTCGATCGAGCGGTTCGCCCGCGGGGCGACCTCCGACCAGGGCTACCGCGGTGCGTCGATCGGCGGCCACGAGATCTACCCGCTGATGTGGGCCGGCATGGAGTGCCTCGTCGTCCCGCGGCAGCTGGGCTGGACCGACGTCGGCACCTGGACGCGCCTGGAGCGGGTCCTCGACGACCAGCGGGTGACCTCCATCGGCCCCGCGCTCCAGCTCGACGCGGAGAACACCCTCGTGGCGAGCATGGACGGCAGGCCGGTCGTCACGCTCGGCGCGCGGGGGCTGATCGTGGTCACCCACGAGGACGCGGTCTACGTGCTCGACCGCCAGAAGGCGCTCGACGCCGGCATCCTCGAGCGGCTCCGCTCGCTCCTCGCGGCCAGCAGCCGCGAGGACCTCCTCTGACGGTCCGCCTCCCGGCCCCGGACCACGCACGCTCCCCACGAAGGAACCCATGTCCCACGAGAACAGCCAGCACATCGTCGTCGTCGGCACCAAGCCCGACATCATCAAGCAGGCGCCGATCTACCACGAGCTGCGCGACCGCGGCCACGACGTGGTCCTGTGCCACACCGGCCAGCACTACGACCACAACCTCTCCCAGTCGATGCTCGACGAGTTCGGCGTCCGCGAGGACATCAACCTCGAGGTGCGCGGCGGCGTCAACGACCTGGTGTCCGGCATCACCGCCAAGCTGGCGCTCTACCTCCGCGGCTTCGCCGAGCGCGGCGGCTTCCCGATCACCTACGTCCACGGCGACACCACCACGGCGATGGCCGGCGCCCTCGCCACCTTCGGCGAGCGGCAGGCACTGGTCCACGTCGAGGCCGGGCTGCGCACGCTCTCGCCGAAGCCGGAGGTCCTGAAGGGCTGGCTCGAGCAGGGTGCCGACCTCGACTGGGCGTCGTTCCGGGAGCAGTCGGTCGACCGCAGCAGCTGGGCCAGGGGCAGCCGCGAGCCCTCGCCGGAGCAGTTCAACACCAGGGTCGCCGACGCCGGTTCCGACCTGCACGCCGCCCCCGTCGAGCTCAACCGCGAGTTCCTCCTCGAGGAGGGCTTCGCTCCGGCCGCGGTCGACGTCGTCGGCAACTCGGTCGTCGACGCGCTGGAGCAGGCGATCGCCGGCAGCGACAGGAACCAAGTGCTGCAGAAGTTCCCTCAGATGGGCGACGGCTCGTTCCTGCGCTTCTGCGTCCACCGCCGCGAGAACACCACCAACCACGACCGGTTCAACCTGCTCATGGACGCCATGGAGGCGCTGCTCGAACAGGGCCACCACGTGCTGTTCATCCGCCTCCTCGGCACCGAGGCCGCGATCGACAACTTCGGACGACGGCAGTGGCTGGAGGACCTCGAGGCGCGGTACGGCGACGCGCTGATCTCGACCCCGGTCTGGGACAGCTACCTCGACGTCGTGGCGGCGATGTCGATGTGCGCGGTGATCGTCACCGACTCCGGCAGCATCGTCGAGGAGGCCAACGTCCTCGAGGTCCCGTGCGTGACCCTGCGCTTCGGCTCGGACCGCTCGGAGACGTTCCTCGCCGGCAGCAACTTCCTCGCCCCGCCCGTGGACAAGGGCCTCATGGTGAGCGTCATCCACAACGTCTTCGAGCACCGCGCCGAGCTGTCCTGGGACCGCGTCTACCCCGAGAAGGCCTCGGCGATGCTCGTCGACGCGGTCGAGCGGCGCCTCGACGAGGGGAGCCTGCTGATCTCCGAGGAGTGGCGCTACGGCCTCCAGGCCCGGCTGCGGTGACCGGCGTACGCCCGCCCGGAGAACGACGAGGGCCCCGCACCTGCTGGTGCGGGGCCCTCGTGTCGGCGGAGGTAGGGGGATTCGAACCCCCGAGGGCTGTTAACCCAACCCGCTTTCCAAGCGAGCGCCATAGGCCACTAGGCGATACCTCCGCGGAGGAGAGTACCGGTCGGTCCGGTGGCCGGTGAAATCGCCTGCCGGGCCCTGGGTTTGGGTGGCCGTCCGGGCCTCGCCTAGACTCCCCGGCAACCCCCCACGCGGCGTCACCTCGCCCAATTCCCCCAGGGCCGGAAGGCAGCAAGGGTAAGTGAGCTCTGACGGGTGCGTGGGGGGCCTCTTCATGTCCGGACCCGGCCGGTCCGACGGCGGGTCTCCCGCGGTGGTCGGTGTGGGTGGGCACGGTTAGGGTTCAGGACGTGGAGTCACCGCTCGCGCTCTATCGCCGCTACCGGCCCGAGACCTTCCAGGAGGTCATCGGGCAGGACCACGTCACCGAGCCGTTGCGGGCGGCGCTGGCGGCCAACCGGGTCAACCACGCCTACCTCTTCTCCGGCCCGCGCGGCTGCGGCAAGACCACCTCGGCCCGCATCCTCGCCCGCGCGCTCAACTGCGCGCAGGCGCCGATCTCCGACCCGTGCGGTGAGTGCGACAGCTGCCGCGACCTCGCCCGCGGCGGCCCCGGCTCCATCGACGTCATCGAGATCGACGCAGCGTCCCACGGTGGTGTGGACGATGCCCGCGACCTGCGCGAGAAGGCGTTCTTCGCGCCGGTGCGCGACCGCTACAAGGTCTACATCATCGACGAGGCCCACATGGTCACCACGCAGGGCTTCAACGCCCTGCTCAAGCTGGTCGAGGAGCCGCCTCCCCACCTGCGGTTCATCTTCGCCACGACCGAGCCCGACAAGGTGCTGCCGACCATCCGCTCGCGCACCCACCACTACCCCTTCCGGCTGATCCCGCCGCGGCTGCTCAGCGACTACCTGTCCCAGCTCGCCGGCGAGGAGGGCGTGGCGATCGAGCCGGCCGCCCTGCCGCTCGTCGTGCGGGCCGGTGCCGGGTCGGCGCGCGACACGCTGTCCGTCCTCGACCAGCTGCTCGGCGGGGCCGGAGCGGCGGGCGTCACCCACAAGCTCGCGACCGACCTGCTGGGGTTCACCCCCGACTCGCTCCTCGACGAGGTGGTCGAGGCGTTCGCCACGCGCGACGGCGCTGCCGTGTTCTCCGTCGTCGACAAGGTGGTGGAGACCGGGCAGGACCCGCGCCGCTTCACCGAGGACCTGCTCCGCCGCCTGCGCGACCTCGTCATCGTCACCGCCGTCCCCGACGCCCCGGCGACCGGCCTGATCGACGTCTCGGAGGACGCCGGCGAGCGCCTGGTGGCCCAGGCCGCGCGCTTCGGAGCGATCGAGCTCAGCCGGGCCGCCGACATCGTGGCCGCCGGCCTCACCGAGATGCGCGGCGCGACCGCGCCCCGCCTGCTGCTCGAGCTCCTGTGCGCCCGCGTCCTGCTCCCGGGCGCCGACCACACGGCCGAGGGCGTGATGGCGCGCCTCGAGCGGCTCGAGCGCCGGATGGACGTCACGGGCGCCCCGGCGCCCGCCTCGGCTCCGTCCCGGCCGGCCGCCGCGGCCCCGGCGCCGTCCGCATCCCCGACGGCGCCCCAGGCGGCGCACGCGGCTGCGGCCCAGCCCGCTCCGCAGGTCGCCCCGCGCGGCGACGATCCGGCCCCGCCGCCGCCCATGCCGCTGGCGCCCACGGGTGCGCCCGCGTCGCCGGCCCGCGACGACGGCCCGCCGCCGCCCCCACCGATGCCGGGATCCGCGCCGCCGCAGCCCGCGACGCCGCAGGCGCCACCCGTCGTGGCCGAGCCCGCCCCGGCCGCCGCAGCCGCGGCCGGCCCGGACGCGCCGGTCGCCGAGCAGCCGGCCGGTCCGCGCGGCGGCCTCAGCCTCGTCGACGTACGCCGGCTGTGGCCCGACATCCTCGAGCAGACCAAGAACCGTCGCCGCCTGGCGTGGATGGTGCTGTCCCAGCACGCCCACGTCGTCGACGTCGACGGCGTCCGCCTCACGGTGGGCTTCGCCAACGCCGGCGCGCGTGACTCGTTCGTCAACGGCGGGTGCGACGAGATCCTGCGCCAGGCGGCCATCGACGTGGTCGGCATGGACTGGCGCGTCGAGTCGATCGTCGACCCGTCGGGCGCGGCCGCGGAGGCCCCGGTGGTCCGCCAGGCGGCCGTCGACTCCTCCGCAGCAGCCGCTGCCCCGGCCGCACCGCCCGGCCCTCCCGCGCAGGAGGCGCCCGACGGCCCGCCGTCCTGGGTGACCGACGACGCGGCCCCGCCGTCTGCTCCCGCGCCTCCGCCGGTCTCGGCCGCGCCCGCCCGCGAGGCGCTGGAGGCGGCCCGCGCCGGCGGCCCGGCCGAGCCGGCCGCACCCGTGCGCTCCGCCGACGACGACGTGGACCCCGACGACCCCGACGCCGACTCCGCGGCGATCGACACCGAGTCGCTGCTCAGCCAGACGCTCGGCGCCAAGCTGATCGAAGAGATCAGGAACGACTGAGACGATGACCGGCCCCAACCCCACCCCAGACCCGCAGCGGGAGACCCGATGACCCAGAACCCCTTCGACGCCCTCGGTGGCGGCGGCTTCGACATGAACGCCCTGCTCCAGCAGGCCCAGCAGATGCAGCAGCAGCTCGAGGAGGCCCAGGCCGAGCTCGCCCAGCAGACGGTCGAGGGCACCGTCGCCGGCGGCGCCGTGACGGTCACCGCCAACGGCGTCGGCGAGCTGGTCGGCCTCACGATCCGATCGGGCGAGTTCGACGGGAGCGACCCCGACGACCTGTCCGACCTGTCCGACCTCATCGTCGCCGCCTACCGCGACGCGCGCGCCAAGTCCGAGGCGCTCGCGGGCGACTCGCTGGGCCCGCTGACCGAGGGCCTCGGCGGGGGCGGCGGCATGCCCGGCCTCCCCGGGCTCGGCTGAGGGGACCTCGTTGTACGAAGGTGTCGTCCAGGACCTGATCGACGAGCTCGGCCGGCTGCCGGGTGTCGGTCCCAAGAGCGCGCAGCGCATCGCCTTCCACCTGCTCCAGGCCGAGCCCACCGACGTACGCCGCCTCGCCGACGTGCTGATCGAGGTCAAGGCCAAGGTGAAGTTCTGCTCGGTCTGCTTCAACGTGAGCGAGGACGAGCGGTGCCGCATCTGCCGCGACGAGCGCCGCGACCCCAGCGTCCTGTGCGTGGTGGAGGAGTACAAGGACGTCGTGGCGATCGAGCGCACGCGGGAGTTCCGCGGGCGCTACCACGTGCTCGGCGGCGCCATCTCGCCCATCGACGGCATCGGCCCCGACCAGCTCCACGTCAAGGAGCTCATGCCCCGCCTGGCCGATGGCACGGTCACCGAGGTCATCCTCGCCACCGACCCCAACCTCGAGGGCGAGGCCACCGCGACCTATCTCACGCGCCTGCTGCTGCCGATGGGGTTGCGCGTGACCCGCTTGGCGAGTGGACTGCCGGTGGGCGGTGACCTCGAGTACGCCGACGAGGTCACGCTCGGACGTGCGTTCGCCGGAAGGAGATCAGCAGAGTGATCGACGGCTGCGCAGATGTCGGAAGGAGACCAGTCCCGTGACCGAGACCGACGAGAAGGTGTTCGGCGAGCAGATCGCCGACTCCGTGGAGAGCTTCCTGCTCGCCCTGCGCGCCATCGCCCGCGAGGGCAACGGGGCCCAGGCGGTCTCGCTGCTGCTCCTCGAGATCAGCCAGGTCCTCCTGGCCGGTGCCCGGATGGGTGCCCAGAACGACTTCACGCCGCGCGAGGAGTTCCAGCCCGACGTGGGGCCCGAGGCCGACATCGAGGACCTGCGGCTGCGCCTGGCCGAGATGCTCGAGGGCATCGACGACTACTCCTTCGTCTTCGACCCCTACGTGCCCGAGGTGGTCGTCAGTCGCCTCTCCGACGACCTGGCCTCGATCGCCATCGACCTGGAGAACGGCCTGCGCCACTATCGCGCCGGCAACGTCGACGAGGCGCTGTGGTGGTGGCAGTTCTCCTACGTCAACAACTGGGGCAACCTCGCGGGCGCGGCACTCAACGCCCTGCTTACCGTCGTCGCGCACGACCGGTTCGACACCGACTTCGAGGCCGACGCCGACGCCGTGGCGGTCGCGGATGAGATGCTCGGGAGCGCCCCTGCCGTGCGCCCGTAGAATCGGTGGTGGCCTGGCGGCAACGGCGCCATCGGGCACGCCAGAGCACCGCGGCCGCTGAGGGCCGCACCCCGATCCCGAGGAACAACCGTGGGCATTGTCGTGCAGAAGTACGGCGGCTCCTCGCTCGCCGACGCCGACGCCATCAAGCGCGTCGCCCGGCGCATCGTGGACGTCAAGAAGTCCGGTCACGACGTGGTCGTCGCCGTGTCCGCCATGGGCGACACGACCGACGACCTGCTCGACCTCGCCAACGGGGTCTCGCCGCTGCCGCCGGCGCGTGAGATGGACATGTTGCTCACCGCCGGTGAGCGCATCTCGATGGCGCTGGTCGCCATGGCGATCAGCGACCTGGGCTACACGGCCCGCTCGTTCACCGGCTCCCAGGCCGGCGTGATCACCGACTCGGTCCACGGCAAGGCCAAGATCATCGACGTCACGCCGGGGCGCATCACCCAGGCGATCGGCGAGGGCCACATCGTCATCGTGGCGGGCTTCCAGGGAGTGTCGGCCGACACCAAGGAGATCACCACGCTCGGCCGCGGCGGCACCGACACCACCGCGGTGGCGCTGGCCGCAGCGCTCGAGGCCGACGTCTGCGAGATCTACACCGACGTCGACGGCGTCTTCACCGCCGACCCGCGCATCGTGCCCAGCGCCCGCAAGCTCGGCAAGGTCTCCTACGAGGAGATGCTCGAGCTCGCCGCGTGCGGCGCGAAGATCCTGCACCTGCGCTGTGTCGAGTACGGCCGCCGCTACGGCATCCCGATCCACGTCCGTTCGTCGTTCAGCCAGCTCGAGGGGACCTGGGTCGTCAGCGACCCCGCCCTCCAGGGACCCGAGGAAGACACCATGGAACAGCCCATCATCGCCGGAGTCGCCCACGACCGCAGCGAGGCCAAGATCACCGTCGTCGGCGTGCCCGACAAGGTGGGCGAGGCCGCCCGGATCTTCGAGGCCCTCGCCGACGCGCAGATCAACCTCGACATGATCGTGCAGAACGTCTCGGCCGCCGCGACGAGCCTGACCGACATCTCCTTCACGCTGCCGCGCACCGACGGCCAGACCGCGATGACCGCGCTGGCGCGGATCCAGGCCGAGGTCGGCTACGACAAGCTGCTCTACGACGACAAGATCGGCAAGGTGTCGCTCATCGGTGCGGGCATGCGCTCCCACCCCGGCATCACCTCGAAGTTCTTCGCCGCCCTCGCCTCGGCCGGGGTCAACATCGGGATGATCTCGACCTCCGAGATCCGGATCTCGGTCGTCGTGGACGAGAACGTCGTCGACGACGCCGTCCGCGCCACGCACACGGCGTTCGACCTCGACGCCGACGAGGTCGAGGCCGTGGTCTACGGAGGCACCGGACGATGACCAAGCGCGTGAACATCGGCATCGTCGGGGCGACGGGGCAGGTCGGCGTCGCCATGCGCCAGATCCTGCTCGAGCGTGACTTCCCCGCCGACCAGGTCCGCTTCTTCGCCTCCTCGCGCTCGGCCGGCACGGTGCTGCCGTTCGGCGACCGCGAGATCACGGTCGAGGACGCCGAGACCGCCGACCCGGCAGAGCTCGACATCGCCCTGTTCTCCGCCGGCGCCACGACCTCCCGCGCGCTCGTGCCGAGGTTCGTCGCGGCGGGCGTGATCGTCGTCGACAACTCCTCGGCCTTCCGCAAGGACCCCGACGTCCCGCTGGTGGTGTCCGAGGTGAACCCCGACGCGATGGCCGGCGTCATCGAGGCCGGGCGCGGCGTGATCGCCAACCCCAACTGCACCACGATGGCCGCGATGCCGGTCCTCAAGCCGCTGCACGACGAGGCCGGCCTGACCCGGTTGATCGTGTCGTCCTACCAAGCGGTCTCCGGCTCCGGCGTCGCCGGCGTCGACGAGCTCGCCAACGCGGTGGCAGCCGCGGGCGACAAGGCGCGCGAGCTGGCCTACGACGGCTCCGCCATCGCCTTCCCCGACCCGGTGAAGTACGTCGAGCCGATCGCCTACAACGTCCTGCCGATGGCGGGCTCCGTCGTCGACGACGGCCTCAACGAGACCGACGAGGAGCAGAAGCTCCGCAACGAGTCGCGCAAGATCCTCGGCCTCCCCGACCTCTTGGTCTCCGGCCTGTGTGTCCGCGTGCCGGTCTTCACGGGTCACTCGCTCGCGGTCAACGCCGAGTTCGAGCGGCCCATGACGCCCGCCCGCGCCCGCGAGATCCTCGGATCGGCGGCCGGCGTGGAGCTCGACGAGGTGCCGACCCCGCTCAAGGCGGCCGGCAAGGACCCGTCCTACGTCGGCCGGCTCCGCCAGGACCCCGGCGTCCCGGACGACCGCGGCCTCGCCCTCTTCATCAGCAACGACAACCTCCGCAAGGGCGCCGCCCTCAACACCGTGCAGATCGCGGAGCTGATCGCCGCCGCGCGCTGAGGTCGTCGGCCCGTGCACGGCCTGACAACCTCGAGGAGAGCCTGACAACCCTCCGTCAGCGGACGTCGTACGACGACGCGCGCGCGGGGGTATCGGCCGTGTCGTCACCGGCCGCGGTCGTGGTGACCCACCACGACGCGGCGTGGGCGAGCCCCGACACGGCCGGCACGGCGACGAGAGCCCAGACCTCGTCGAGCGAGCCGAGCAGGAAGACCAGCACCAGGACCGCCAAGATCCCCACGGCGAGGAGGGCGGTCGAGCCGGGGTGCGGCACGGCGAGCGCCCGCAGCAGGAGGCTGCCGGCCCACGCCAGCGCGGCGAGCACGACCAGCAGGATCAGCAGCCCGGGGCCGCCGCCGCACGCCGAGGTGCCGCGTACGGCCTCGCAGCCCATCCCGGCGAGCCATCCGAGCACAAGGGCGAGCGCGCCGACCACGACGCCGGTGAGGATCGCTGCGGGCAGCCCGCGCACCGCCACCGTCGGCACCCTGCGGGAGACGCGGACGGGCTCGGGAGCCTTCCTCCTGCGCCGCAGCGAGAAGGAGGGCATCTCGAGCGGGGGACGGTCGTCTGCCATGAGGGGCACAGTGCCACATGACAGGAGCTCCCGGACCCGCGATGGGTCCGGGAGCTCCGGTGGTCGGGCTGACAGGATTTGAACCTGCGGCCTCCTCGTCCCGAACGAGGCGCGCTACCAAGCTGCGCCACAGCCCGCCGCCCGGACCGATGATGCGGAGTCCGGGCAACGCGGGCGAGCATACCGGAGCGGCCGGGGGCTGCCGAAATCGCCCCGGCCCAGTGGGACGGGCTCAGCGCCGCTTGGTGAAGGTGAGGTGGGTGACCCCGCTGGGCGAGGACACCGACTCGATGTCGAAGGTGTCCTCGAGCGCCTCGAGGCCGTCCCACAGCCGGACCCCACGCCCGAGCACGATCGGCACCACGACGAGGTGGAGGTGGTCGACCAGACCCGCGGCGACGAAGTCACGCACCACTGTCGCGCCGCCACCGAGTCGCACGTCGAGGTCACCGGCGGCCTCGCGGGCGACGGCGAGCGCCTCGGCGGGGGAGGCGTCGAGGAAGTGGAAGGTCGTCCCGCCCGCCATCTCGAGCGGGGGCCGGGGACGGTGCGTCAGGACGTACGTCGGCGTGTGGAACGGCGGGTCCTCGCCCCACCAGCCCCGCCAGTCGGGGTCGTCCTGCCACCCGGGCGGGCCGAACTTGTTGGCGCCCATGATCTCGGCGCCGAAGCCCACCTCGTGGCGGGCCGCGAAGACGGCGTCGACCCCGTGCTGGCCGGTCTCGCGGTCCCAGAAGCTGGTGGCGAACATCCACTCGTGCAGCCGCTCGCCGGCATGGCCGAACGGTGACTCCAGGGACTGCGGCTCGCCGGAGCCGTAGCCGTCGAGCGAGATCGAGAAGTTGTGGACCCGGACGAGCGGCACGTGGGGCTCCTTCAGGAGAGGGGCGGGTGGTCGAGCACGGTGGGGACGTAGTCGAGGAGCTGGAGGCGGCCGTCGAAGGTCCTGCTCTCGACGAGCTCGAGGCGCACGTCGGGGTAGCCGTCGAAGACCCGGTCGCGTCCGGTGGCGCCGTTGACGACCGGGAAGACGACCAGCCGGAGCCGGTCGACGAGCCCGGCGACGACCAGCGAGCGGGCGAGCGTCAGGCTTCCGAGCGTGCGCAGTGGCAGCGGCCCGTCCTGCTTGAGGTCGCGGACGGCCGCGACGGGATCGGTGGCGACGAGGCGGGTGTTGGACCAGGCCAGCGGCTCGTCCAGGGTGGAGGAGAAGACCACCTTGTCCATGGCCTCCAGCTCGGCGAACGCCTCCGGCTCCTCGTCCGCCATCCCGGACATCAGCCGGTAGGTGGTCGCCCCCATGAGCGTGGTGTGCTCCTCCTGCTCGCCGAGGAAGGCGAAGTAGTCCGGCCCGCCCATGCCCCACAGGCCGGGCCAGCCGTCCGCGGCGGCCCAGCCGTCGAGGGACACGATGAGGTCGACCATCAGCTCGGGCACGTGGGACTCCCTTCTCCGTGGTCCCACACCACCACAGCGCGGCGCGGCTGGGAAGAGTCCCGGCGGAGAGGTCAGCCGGCGGGCACCAGGGTCAGCAGCGTCGCCTCGGGACGGCAGGCGACCCGGAAGCGGACGTAGGGGTTCGTGCCGAGCCCGGCCGACACGTGCAGCCAGGAGGATCCCTCGTCGCCGGGTGCAGAGTCGGCGGGGTGGCGGTGCAGGCCACGGGCTCGCTCGGGCTCGAGGTCGCAGTTCGTGGTCAGGGCGCGCCCTCCCGGGAGGCAGACCTGGCCGCCGTGGGTGTGGCCCGCGATGATCGCGTCGTAGCCGTCGGCGGCGAACCGGTCGAGCACGCGCAGGTACGGCGCGTGGGCGACCGCCAGGCGCACATCGGCCGTCGGGTCCGCCGGTCCGGCGACGCGGTCGAGGTCGTCGTACGCCAGGTGGGGGTCGTCGACGCCGACGAACGCGATCCTGGTGCCCCGCACGGTCAGCGACCCGAAGCCGTTGGTGAGGTCGAGCCAGCCGGCCTCGCCGAAGCGCTCCTTGAGCTGGGGCCACGGCAGCTGCGGCGTCGAGGTGTTGCGCTTGCCGTCGTCGGGCAGCAGGTAGCGCAGCGGGTTGCGCATGCCCGGGGCGTAGTAGTCGTTGGAGCCGAGCACGTAGACGCCCGGCACGTCGAGCAGCCCGCCGAGCGCGTCGGCGACCACCGGCACGGCGCGCATGTGGGCGAGGTTGTCGCCCGTGTCGACGACCAGGTCGGGCTCGAGGTCGCCCAGCTCGCGCAACCACTCCTGCTTGGCCCGCTGGTCGGGTGCCATGTGGATGTCACTGAGATGGAGCACCTTCAGCGGGGCGTGGCCAGCTGGCAGCAGCGGCACGGTGACGCGGCGGAGGGTGTACTGCCGGGCCTCCCACGCGGCGTACGTCGCCAGTCCCACGCCGGCGAGGGTCCCGAGCCCGAGCGTGCGGCGTACGACGGGGAGGAAAGGCATTCGCCAAGGCTGCCACAATGGTCCACATGAGCACCCTGAAGGACCGTCTCCGCGCCGACCTGACCACCGCCATGAAGGCGCGTGACGAGCTGCGCTCCTCGACCATCCGGATGGTGCTCACCGCGATCACCAACGCCGAGGTCGCCGGCAAGGAGGCCCGTGAGCTCTCCGACGACGACATCATCGGCGTGCTGTCCACCGAGGCCAAGCGCCGTCGCGAGGCGGCCGTCGCGTTCGAGGAGGGCGGCCGCACGGAGATGGCCGCCAAGGAGGCCGCCGAGGGCGAGGTCATCGCCGAGTACCTCCCCGCCCAGCTCAGCGAGGCGGAGATCGCCGGGCTCGTCACGGCCGCGATCGAGCAGACCGGCGCGTCCGGCGAGGGCATGCGCGCGATGGGCAAGGTGATGGGCGTCGTCACGCCCCAGGTCAAGGGCCGCGCCGACGGCGGCGCCGTGGCGGCCGAGGTGCGCAAGCAGCTCGCCTGATCCGCCGAGCGGGAGGCGCTCGGTCAGCGGCGCCCGCCGCCGTTGCCGCGACCCCGGCCGCCGTTGCCGTTGCCGTTGTTGCCGTCGCCACCGCCGTTGCCCGCGGACGGCGGCGGGGGCACGTAGCCGGTCGAGGTGTAGAGCGTCACGGTGTCGCCGCTGCTCAGCTGGGTGCCGCCCCCGGGTGAGGAGTAGGCGACCAGCCCGGCGCCGGTCTCGGAGTTGACCTGGCCGCCGTCGGCGACGGTGAACCCGGCGGCTTGCAGGGCCGCGGTCGCCGCCTCGACGCTCTGGCCCGACACGTCGGGCACCGTGCTGAGCACGCCGGCGATCTCGTCGCCGGGCGGCGCCTGGAAGTCCTCGTAGGGCAGCTTGGCCGACGCCGCTGACATCGCGTCGCCCCAGATCGGGCCGGCGACGGTGGAGCCGAAGGCGCTGCTGATGTAGCTGCCGCCGACGGTCTGCCCGTTGAGGGTCATCCACTCGCCGAACTCGTTCGCACCGGCGACCATCGCCGCCGTGGCGAGCGTCGGGGTGTAACCGACGAACCACACGGCCATGTTGCTGTTGTTGGTGCCGGTCTTGCCTGCCGAGGGCTTGTCGATGGCGATGTTCTGCCCGAACCCACCGGGCTCCATCACGCCGCGCAGGATGTCGTTCACGGCGTCGGCGGTCGCGCCGGGCATGACCTGCTCGCACTGGCTGGAGAAGTCCTTGAGCGACGCGCCGGACGAGTCGAGCACCTGGGTGACGGGGCGCGGGTCGCAGTGCAGGCCGCGGGCGGCGAAGGTGGCGTAGGCCTGCGCCATGGTCAGCGGGTCGGCGTCGGAGACGCCGAGGATCCACGACGGGACCTGCTGGGCCTGGGGCACCTTGACGCCCATCTTCTTGGCGAGCTCGAGCGGCTCGCACATGCCGGTGCGGGTCTCGAGCTGGGCGAAGAAGGTGTTCACCGAGTGCTGGGTGCCGGAGTAGAGGTCGAACGTGCCGGCGCCGGTGGAGTTCTCCGGGTCCCAGCCCTTCTGGTCGCCGGCGTACGGGCCGTCGCAGGTCTCGAAGTCCCAGTCGTCGAAGTGCATCGTCTGCGGCGAGTTGATGCTGGTGCTCAGCGGGATGCCCTGGTTGATGGCGGCCGCGAGCACGAAGAGCTTGAACGTCGAGCCGGCCTGGAAGCCGTTGGCGTCGCCGTACTTCTTGGGGACGGTGTAGTTGAGGTAGGTCTCGCCGCCCTTCTTGTCCTTGCCCATCGGGCGGGACTGGGCGAGCGCCCGGACGTCGCCGGTGCCGGGCTCCATCATCGCCAGGCCGCCGATGGCCTGGTCGGTCTGGTAGACGTGGGACGAGACGGACTCGTCGGCGGCCTTCTGCATGTCGAGGTCGATCGTGGTGTTGATCGTCAGGCCGCCGTTGTTGAGGGTGCGGCGACGCTCCTTGGGCGTGTCGCCGAGCACGGGGTCCTTGAGCAGCCAGTTGACGACGTAGTCGCAGAAGAACGGCGCCCGCGACTGCTGGCAGCCGTTGGGCGAGGTCTCGATCTTGAGCGTCTTCTCCAGGGGCTTGCCCTTGAGGCGCTCGGCCTTCTTCTCGGTCAGGATGCCGAGCTGGGCCATCCGGTCGAGCACGACGTTGCGTCGGCCCTCGGCGCGCTCCGGGTTGTCCACCGGGTCGTAGCCCACGGGGTTCTTCACCAGGCCGGCCAGCGTCGCCGACTCCAGCAGGTTGAGGTCCTTGGCGTTCTTGGAGAAGAAGTGACGCGCTGCGGACTGGACGCCGAAGGCGCCGTCGCCGAAGTAGGCGATGTTGAGGTAGCGCTCGAGGATCCAGTCCTTGGTGTGGTTCTTCTCGAACGCGATCGCGTAGCGGAGCTCGCGGATCTTGCGCGCGTAGGTCTCCTCGGTCGCGGCCTTGCGCTCCTCGTCGGTCTCCGCCTGGTAGAGGAGCGTCTGCTTGACCATCTGCTGGGTGATCGACGAGCCACCCTGGACCGAGCCGCCGTTGGCCTGGTTGGTGACGAAGGCGCGGAGCGTGCCCTTGAGGTCGAGCGCGCCGTGGTCGTAGAAGCGGTAGTCCTCGATCGCGACGATCGCCTTGACCATGGGGCGCGAGATCGAGCCCAGCGGCACGTTGATCCGGTTCTGGTCGTAGAGCGAGGCGATCAGGTTGCCGTTGACGTCGTAGATGCGCGTCTTCTGCGACAGGTCCTTCGCCTCGAGCGACTCGGGGAGGTTGACCATGCCCTTGCTGACGTCCTTGGCCGCCACGCCGACCAGGCCCGCGAACGGGATGGCGAGGCAGGCGACGAGGACTCCCATGACGACCGCGACGGCAGCCATGACCGCGAGGTGGGACGCCACGCGACCGGCGGGACGGCCCGGCGGGCGTCCGGAGGGCGAGGACGAGCGTGAGGACATGCGCACCAGAGTACGGGCTGGACGCATAGCACCCGGAATTCCAGGCGCGCAGCCGGATAGTCACATCGGACTATACGAATTGAGCCACACGGCCCCTGTCTGGACCGAGGGTGATTCGTTTACTTTTCATTCGGAGTCAGGGATGGCCGCTATGGGGGCGGCTGACCGGCTCGAAAATACCGTGGGGATTGACTTATGTGGGTCGAGGACTGGGCAGCACGCGCCGCATGCAAGGGCGACACGCCGGACGCACTGTTCGTGCGTGGCGCGGAGCAGAACAAGGCCAAGCAGGTCTGCGCGGGGTGCCCCGTGCGGACCGAGTGCCTCGCCGAGGCGCTGGACAACCAGATCGAGTGGGGTGTCTGGGGCGGCATGACCGAGCGTGAGCGCCGGGCGCTGCTGCGCCGTCGTCCCGGCTCGTCGTGGCGCACCATCCTCGAGACCGCCCGCACCAAGGTCGAGTCGCCCTCCGTCTCCGTCTGAGACGCGTCGACATCAGTCCTGCTTCGCCAGGCTCTCGCCGATCACGCGGAGGCCGTCGAGGTCGTGGACGTCGCTCGCCATCGCGGGCACGACCGCCGTCGCCACCTGCGGGTGGGACGCGGCGAAGCGCTCGCGCAGGTGCTGCTCGCGCTCGATGATGCGGACGCGGTCGGCGTGCAGTCGCAGCAGGCCGGCGGTGAGCGACGATGAGTCGCCCGACTGCAGCCGGTCGGCGGCCGTGATCGCCGCCTCGGCCGACAGCTCGGTGCGGGCAGACGGGCTGACCCGGTTGACGACCAGGCCGGCCAGCGGCATGTCGTCGTCGGTGAGCCGGTCGACGAAGTACGCCGCCTCGCGCAGCGCGTCGGGCTCTGGTGACGCGACCACGACGAAGGCCGTGCCGTCGGCCTGGAGCAACGCGAAGGTCTGCTCCGCTCGCTGCCGGAAGCCGCCGAAGAGGGTGTCGAAGGCGGCGACGAAGGTCTGCATGTCACGCAGCACCTGGGCGCCGAGCACCTTGGTCAGCGCGTTGGTCACGACCGAGAAGCCGGCCGTCATCAGCCTGGCCGGCCCGCGGGCCGGGGCGAGCAGCAGTCGGATGAAGCGGCCGTCGAGGAAGCTCGAGAGCCGTTCGGGTGCGTCGAGGAAGTCGAGCGCAGAGCGCGAGGGCGGGGTGTCGACCACGATCAGGTCGTGGCTGCCGTCGGCCAGCGCCTGCCGGTGCAGCTGGCCGAGCTTCTCCATCGCCATGTACTCCTGCGTGCCCGCGAACGAGCTCGACAGGGCGACGTAGAACGGGTTCTCCAGGATCTGCCTGGCCTTCTCCGCGCTGGCCTGCGACTCAACCACCTCGTCGAAGGTGCGCTTCATGTCGAGCATCATCGCGTCGAGCGAGCCACCCTCCCCGGCCAACGGACGCACGCCCGCGACCGGCCGCGGCGTGTTGTCGAGCTGCTCGATGCCCATCGACTGCGCGAGCCGGCGGGCCGGGTCGATGGTCAGCACCACGACCTTGCGCCCCCGCTCGGCGGCGCGGAGCGCGAGGGCGGCGGACGTCGTGGTCTTGCCGACGCCGCCGGCGCCGCAGCACACGATGATCTCGGTGGTCTGGTCGTCGAGCATCGCGTCGACGTCCAGCACGGGCGGGGTGGTTGTCATGCCATCCCCTGGTGGCGGAGCAGCTGCGCGAGCTCGACGAGCGCACCCTGGTCGATCCCGCTCGCGAGGCGGGGCAGCTCGTAGGTGGGCACGTCCTCGGCCGCGACGAGCTCGCGCTGCTCGTCCTCGAGGTGACGGCGTACGGCGTGGTCGCGGGCCTCGGCGATCAGCGACGCCACCAGCTCGGCGTCGACGTCGACGCGGGCCCGGGCGAGCTCGGAGGTGACCGCGGTGGGGTCGACCGCGTCGTCGCGCACCTGGGCCAGTGCGCTCGGGCTGAGGGCCTGGGGGCGGACGAGGTTGACCACGACGCCACCGACGGGCAGGCCCGCCGCGCGGAGCTCGCGGATGCCGTCCGAGGTCTCCTGCACCGGCATCTCCTCGAGGATCGTGACGAGGTGGACCGCCGTGCGCGGCGAGCGGAGCAGGTCCATCACCTTGTCGGCCTGTGTCTTGATCGGGCCCACCTTGGCGAGGCCGGCCAGCTCGGAGTTGACCCCGAGGAACTGGCAGATGCGGCCGGTGGGCGGCGCGTCGAGCACCACGGCGTCGTAGGTGATCTGGGCCTTGTGGCGGCCGCCGCGGGGCCGCTGGACGGCCTCGTAGACCTTGCCGGTGAGGAGGACGTCGCGCACCCCGGGCGCGATGGTCGTGGCGAAGTCGATGACGCCGAAGCGGTCGAGGGCCTTACCGGCCCGTCCGAGCTTGTAGTACATCGCGAGGTACTCGAGCAGCGCCGACTCGGGATCGATGTGGAGCGCGTGGACCTGGCCCGCGCGCCCGTCCGCGTCGGGCGCGCCCTTGGCGAGGCGGCGCTCCTCGTAGGGGAGCGGGTCGACGTCGAACATGCGGGCGATGCCCTGGCGGCCCTCGACCTCGCAGAGCAGCACGTTGCGACCGGACGTGGCCAGGGCCAGGGCGAGCGCTGCTGCGACGGTCGACTTGCCGGTGCCGCCCTTGCCGGTGACCACGTGCAGGCGCACCTCCGCCCAGTCGTGGGGACGATCGGCGCCGGCGGTCACCAGCCGAGGATAGCCAGCCGCAGAGCGCGTCGGGATGGCCTGATCCGGCCGCTTCTACGCGTGGACGAGCGTCTTTGTGTCCATGGCGTCCGTCTTTTGCTTGACCAACAAACAAAAGTCTGTGATGGTCCGCACAGGGACCTCGGTGACTCACGTCACAAGCGCGTCCCTCCTGCTTCAGCTCGTGTCCGTCCGCATCGCCGTACTCACACCCGCCTCTGGAGGCCCTGGGATGTCACCCACCACCCCTCGACGACGGATCGCTCGACGATCCACTGTCGGCACCGCGCTGACTGCCGTGTTCGCGCTCGTCGGCAGCGTCCTGCTCGGCGTCATCGCCGCCGTGCCCGCACAAGCCCACGACGGGCACGGGCACGTGCTCATCTTCACCGAGGACGCCGCGGGCGACTGGCACGACGCCGCCATCGCCCAGGCGACGCCGAAGGTGAAGGCGGCGCTCGAGGCGGAGGGCATGGCCGTCACGGTCGTGCACAAGGAGACGCCGGGCGGCTCGGAGGCCGTGTTCACCGACGAGGGCCTCGCTCCGTTCGACGCGATCCTGGTCTTCCAGGCCAACGGTGACCCATGGAACGCCTCGGAGAAGGCGGCCATGGAGCGCTGGCAGGCGGCAGGCAACGGCATCGCGGCGGTGCACAACGCGCTCGACATGCGCGGCAACTACCCCTGGTGGGACAACATGGTCGGCTCGCTGATGCCCGGCCACGCGCCCACCGGCACGGACCCCGGCCCGTCCGGCGTCGTGCGCAACGAGGACACCACCCACCCGTCCACCAAGCACTTCCACGGCACCGAGGACGTGACCCGCTGGACGCGCAACGACGAGTGGTACAACTTCAGCAACAACGTCCGTGGCACCGCCCACGTCCTCCAGACGATGGACGAGTCGACCTACTCGGGCGGCAACATGGGCTACGACCACCCCATCACCTGGTGCAAGCCCTACGAGGGCGGTCGCTTCTGGGGCACGGCCCTGGGTCACTTCCCCTCCCACTACGACGAGCCCGACTTCATGGCCCAGCTGGTCGGTGGCGTGAAGTACGTCGCCGGCCTCGAGGAGGGCGACTGCGGCGGCACCGTGTGGAGCAACTACGAGCGCGTGCCGCTCGACCAGAACACCTCCGCACCGTTCGCGATCGACGTCTCCGACGACGGCAAGGTCTTCTACACCGAGCTCGTCCGCGGCCAGCTGCGCATGTACGACCCGAAGACGCAGGACGTGACCACCGTGCTGACCCTGCCGGTGTACTCCAACGGTGAGGACGGCCTCCTCGGCGTCGCGCTCGACCCCGACTTCACGACCAACGGCCACCTGTACCTCTACCGCTCGCCGCAGTCGTCCAACAACTCCGACCCGGCGAACTTCTGGTCCACCGTCTCCCGGTTCACGTTCGATAACGGATCGGTCGACCCCGCCACGGAGAAGGTGATCATCCGGATCCCCGCGCGCCGTGAGCCCGACGAGCCCGGCCACACCGGCGGCGGCCTCGAGATGGACGCCCAGGGCAACCTGTTCATCGGCGTGGGTGACGACGTCAACCCGCACTCCGAGCCGTCGGGCGGCTACGCCCCGCTCTCCGAGCGCGACGGCACCTTCCACGACGCCCGCGAGACGTCGGCCAACACCAACGACCTGCGCGGCAAGATCCTGCGCATCACCCCGACCGACGACCCGGGTGCCCCCGGTGTGGACTCCAGCTACACCATCCCCGAGGGCAACCTGTTCCCCGAGGCCGAGGACGCCGGGCGGGACAAGACCCTGCCCGAGATCTACGCCATGGGCTTCCGCAACCCGTTCCGGTTCTCCTACGACGACGAGACCGGCTGGCTGAGCATGGCCGACTACTCGCCCGACAACGGCACGGACGCACCCGCCACCCGCGGCCCCGCCGGCATCGCCGAGTGGAACCTCATCAAGAGCCCCGGCAACTACGGCTGGCCGATGTGCATGGGCGGCAACCACCAGGGCAACAACCCCAACGGTGAGCCGTTCCGCGACGTCGACTACCGCACCAACCCGGTCACCGTCGGCCCGTTCTTCGACTGCGCGAACCCGGTCAACGACTCGATCCGCAACACCGGCCTGACGAACCTGCCGCCGGCCCGCGCCGCCGACATGTACTACGGCTACCAGCGCTCGTCGGTCGGCGCGATCCCGCAGGGTGGCGGCCTGGCCCCGATGGGCGGCCCGATCTACCGCTACGACGAGGAGCTCGAGTCCGACACCAAGTTCCCCGCGTCGCTCGACGGCAAGCCCTTCTTCTACGAGTGGGCGCGCAACAAGATGTACACGATCCAGCTCAAGGACCCGGCCGCCGGCCAGGCCGGTGCCGAGGTGGAGAAGGTCAACCCGTTCCTGCCCAACGTGCCGTTCCTCGCGCCGATCGACTCCAAGTTCGGTCCCGACGGCTCGATGTACGTCCTGGACTGGGGCGGCGGCTTCGGTCGTGACAACCCGAGCTCGGGTCTCTACCGCATCGACTACATCAGCGGCTCGCGCTCGCCGATCGCCCGCATCTCGGCCACGCCCGACTCCGGTCCGGCTCCGCTCGAGGTGTCGTTCGACGGCAGCGACTCCAGCGACCCCGAGGGCGAGGACATCACCTACGCATGGGACTTCGATGCCGACGGTGAGCCCGACGCCACCGGCGTCACCGCCGAGCACACCTTCACCGAGGCGGGGGCCTACAACGTCCGCCTGACGGTCACCGACCCGGCCGGCAAGACCGGCACGACCACCGTCCCGATCACCGTCGGCAACACCCGCCCGACCGTGGAGTTCGAGACCCCGCCCAACGGCGCGTTCTTCGACTTCGGTGACGAGATCAGCTGGAACGTCGAGGTCACCGACCCCGAGGACGAGACCATCGACCCGCAGAAGGTCGAGGTGCAGCCCGCGCTGGGTCACGACGACCACGCCCACCCGCTGAACATCTCCAACGGGTTCACGGGCAGCACGGTCACGAGCATCGGCGGCCACGCGGCCGACGAGAACATCTTCTACGCCATCGACGCCCGCTACACCGACACCGGCGGCGCCGACGGCGAGAACCCGCTGGGCGGCTCCGACACCGCCGTGATCTTCCCGAAGCTGCGCCAGGCCGAGTGGTTCGACTCCAAGTCGTCCACGGCCACCGTGGCGCCGGGTCGTGACGCGGCAGGCGGAGGCCAGGTCGTCGTCGGCAAGGACGGCGCGTGGGTCCACTTCGAGCCGGTGAGCTTCCACCAGATCGAGACCTACAACCTGCGCGTCCAGGCCTCGACGGCCGGCGGCACCATCGAGCTGCGCAACGGCAGCCCGACCGGTGACGTCGTCGGCACGGCCGAGGTCCCGGCGACCGGCCAGCAGTTCCGCGACGTCGCGGTCGACGTCAGCGAGGTCGGCAGCGAGACGATGGACCTCTACCTGGTCTTCACCGGGTCGAACGACATCAAGCTCAACTTCATGGAGGCCATGGGCCAGGGCATCTCGCCCCAGGCGTCCCCGCTGGTCGCGATCACCGACCCGACCGACGGCGACAAGGTCGACCCGGGTGCCGAGGTCGAGATCGAGGCCGCGGCCACCGACGCCGACGGCTCCATCGCCAAGGTCGAGTTCTTCGCCGGTGACACCAAGATCGGCGAGGCCACCACCTCGCCGTACACGGTGACCTGGACGGCTCCGGCCGAGGAGGGTCTCTACGAGATCACCGCCAGGGCGACGGACGACGACGGCAACGAGACGACCTCGCGACTCGTGCAGGTGCAGGTCGGCGAGCTCTTCGGCGACCTGGTGCCCTTCACCAACGTCAACGGCGAGTTCGAGCGGCTCGGTGCCGGGAAGTTCCGCATCTCCGGTGCGGGCGCCAACGCCTGGCAGGGCACCGACGAGTACACGACGCTCTACCAGCCCGGCGCCGGCGACGACTCGTACGACGCCGTCGTGAAGGTCGACGCGAGCACGCTGAACAACAACTCCGGCAAGGCGGGCCTCATCATTCGCAACGACATGACGCAGCCCGGCACCTCGCCCGGCTACGCCATGCTCGCCTGGCGGCGCGCCTCCGGGATGGAGTTCCTGACCGACCCCGACGGCAACGGACAGCTCAACGCCTCGACCGCCGGTGGCACCAGCACCGTGCCGAAGTGGCTCAAGCTGAGCCGCCGCGGCAACCAGGTGTCGGCCTACTGGTCGAACAACGGCACCGACTGGACCCAGGTCGGCACCGCCGCGACCCTGGCGGGCATCGCGCCCACACAGGACGTGGGCTTCTTCATCATGGCCCACGAGTCCGCGGTGCGGACGGCCGACTTCTCGGAGTTCTCGGTCGACACCGACCCGCAGGCCCCGCAGCCGGTCCTCCCGAGCGAGCCGCTGAGCTGCGTGGGTGGCCCGCTGAGCGACGACTTCACCTCGCCGTCGCTGCTGCCCAAGTGGTTCGTGCGCAACGACCCGGCCAAGCCGATCACCCAGTCGGGTGGCGCGGTCAACCTGCCCGTCACGAACGGTGACATCAACGAGGCCTCCACCGGTCCGGTGAGCTTCATCGGGCAGGACCTGCCCACGGGCAACTGGGTCGCGACCACGAAGATCGAGCTGGCGCACACCTCGCACTGGCAGTGGGCGGGTCTGGTCGTGCACAAGTCCGACGACGAGTACAACAAGGTCGGGTTCGTGCGCGGGCAGAACGGCGCGGCCAACCGGTTCGTGGAGTTCCAGTCCGAGACCAACGGGACGCGCAACACCCCGGGTGCCCCGGCCCTGCCGGCCGACTTCGGCACCACGATCCACCTGCGCCTGACCAACACCAACGGGACGCTCACCGCGGCGTACTCGGCGGACGGGACGGCCTGGACCAACGTCAACGGATCGACGGCGCTCAAGACCGGCGCCGGCACCCGCATCGGCGTGATGGCGGCAGGCGACCTGGGCACCACCCCGGTGTCGGCCAAGGTCGACTCGTTCACCATCACCCCGGACGGCTCCGCGCAGGCCTTCGAGCCCAACGACGAGTTCGACGGCACCGCCCTCAACGGGTGCCGCTGGGCGGAGTCGGTGCGCTACAACTCCCACACGGAGTCGGTGGCCGACGGGCACCTCAAGATCGCGACGCAGCCGGGCGACATCAACGGCAGCAACCCGATCAAGCCGCGCAACTTCATCCTGCAGGACGCGCCCGAGGGTGACTGGGTGGCCGAGACCAAGCTCAAGGCCCCGCTCAAGCACCGCTACCAGCTGGCCGGCCTGCTGATGTACGGCGACGACGACAACTACGCCAAGGCCGACGTCGTGGCCTACAACGCTCCCGGCAGCGCGCTCGACCTCCGGGCCGAGCTCGCCGCCGAGAAGGGTGGCAACGGAGTCGCCGGCGGGGACGCGATCAACATCCCCGACACGACCGAGAGTGGCTACTGGTGGGTGCAGGTGAAGAAGGAGGGCACGAAGTACACCGCGTCGGTCAAGGCCACCGCGGGTGCCAGCTGGACGCCCATCGGTGACGGCATCACCTACGACGGCCCGCTCAACTCCATCGGCCTGATGGCGATCGGTCCCGAGCAGGAGGAGCCGGTCACGGTCGAGTTCGACTACTTCCACCTCGACACCGAGGAGGAGCCGCCGGCCGACACGACCGCTCCGGTCACCACCGCCAGCCAGGCCGTGGTCGAGGACGGCGTGCAGGTCACCCTGGTGGCCACCGACGAGACCGGTGGTTCGGGCGTCGCGTCGACCGAGTACCGGATCGACGAGGGCGAGTGGACCGACTACACGGCGCCGTTCGTGATCAGCGAGCCCGGCACCCACACGGTGGAGTACCGCTCCACCGACAAGGCCGGCAACGAGGAGGCCGTCAAGAGCGTCGAGGTGGTCGTCGAGGCCGCCGACGAGGACGCGCCGACCACCACCATCACCTGGACGCCCGCCACGGCCGACGGTGAGCAGGGCTGGTACGTCACCGCGCCGAGCTTCACGCTCGACGCGGAGGACGACGGCTCGGTGGCGTCGACCAGCTACCGCATCGACGGCGGCGCCTGGACGACGTACGCCGGTGAGGTCGAGCTCGGCGACGGCGAGCACACGGTCGAGTACCGCTCGACCGACGAGGCCGGCAACGTCGAGGACGTCCAGTCCTCGCAGGTGAAGGTCGACACGGTGACCCCGGCGACGGGCGCGACCCAGGAGCGGGCCGGGAACGGCGTGCGCGTGGCCCTCGAGGCCACCGACGCCACCTCCGGCGTCGCCCTCACCGAGGTCAAGGTCGACCAGGGTGCCTGGAAGACCTACACCGACCCGGTGATGGTCGACGGTGCCGGTGAGCACACGGTCCGCTTCCGCTCGACCGACAAGGCCGGCAACGTGGAGGAGGAGCAGTCCCTGACGGTCACCGTCGACGGTCCGCCCGCCGACACGACCGCCCCGGTGACCACCGTGCGGACCGACCCGGCCTCGCCCGACGGCAGCGCCGGCTGGTTCACCACGGCCCCGAAGGTGACGCTCTCCGCGACCGACGCAGGCTCCGGCGTGGCGCGCACCGAGTACCGCATCGGCAACGGCGCGTGGACGGCGTACACCGCTCCGTTCGCCATCACCGCGCAGGGCCGCCAGGTCCTCGAGGTGCGGTCGGTCGACAAGGCCGGCAACGTCGAGACGGCGCAGTCGAAGGACGTCGCGGTCGACTCCGGCGAGCCGGAGGTCGCGATCTCCGGGGTCCGGGCACGCACCTACCCGAGCCACAAGGCGACGGACGTGTCGTGGACGGCGACGGACGCGACGTCCGGTGTCCGCAACGTGCGGGCGGTGCTCGACGGCGAGACCGTCGAGGTCGGCACCTGGCAGATGTGGACGCTGTCCGCGGGCCGCCACGTGCTCACCGTCACGGCCACGGACGTGGCCGGCAACACCAGCTCGCGCTCGGTGGTCTTCACCGTCCAGCCCACCGGCAAGTCGCTGAAGAAGGTCGTCAAGACCGTGGCGTCCGACGGCGAGATCGGTCCCAAGCTCGCCAACAAGCTGCTGCAGGCCGACAAGGACGCCCGCAAGGCCGAGCGGTCGGGCAACCGGAAGGCGGCGAAGAAGGAGCTGAAGCAGCTGCGCAAGCTGGTCCGCACCAAGGTCGAGGGGGAGCTCCGCGCCGCCCTGCTCGCCCAGGTGAGGGAGCGCCTGGCCAAGCGATGAGCGAGCGATGAGCTCGCAGGTCCGGCACTGAGACTGGCCGGGCCCGGGGAGGGTGCCTCTTCCCCGGGCCCGGCTGTTCCATGCTCGTCGGGCGCCTCGTCCGTCCGCGTCCGTCCTCGCCTGTCCTCCCTTTGGCACACACCTCGAGCGCCGGACTGTGGTGCCCGCCCACACGGTGGCGGCGGTCACACCCCCGCTAGGGTCTCGGCATGGACAAAGTGGTCTCTTCTGCGGCCGAGGCGGTCGCCGACATCCCGGACGGCGCGACCCTCGCGGTCGGCGGGTTCGGCCTCTCCGGCATCCCCTCGGTGCTCATCGACGCGATCCTCGAGGCCGGCACGACCGACCTCGAGGCGGTCTCCAACAACTGCGGCGTGGACGAGTGGGGACTGGGTCGCCTGCTCTTCGCCAAGCGGATCCGGCGGATGATCTCCTCCTACGTGGGGGAGAACAAGGAGTTCGCCCGGCAGTACCTCTCCGGTGAGCTCGAGGTCGAGCTGACGCCGCAGGGCACGCTCGCCGAGAGGATGCGCGCGGGCGGCTCCGGGATCCCGGGCTTCTACACCGCGACCGGTGTCGGCACCCAGGTCGCCGAAGGCGGGCTGCCGTGGAAGTACGACACTGAAGGCAACGTGATCGTCTCCTCGCCGCCGAAGGAGACCAAGGTGTTCGCCACCGCCGAGGGTGACAAGGAGTACGTCCTCGAGGAGGCCATCGTCGCCGACTTCGGCCTGGTGCGGGCCTGGAAGGGCGACCGGCACGGCAACCTGATCTACCGGCAGTCCGCGCGCAACTTCAACCCGCTCGCCGCGATGAGCGGGCGGGTGACGATCGCGGAGGTCGAGGAGCTCGTCGAGCCGGGCGAGCTCGACCCGAACGACATCCACACCCCCGGTGTCTACGTGCAGCGGGTGGTCGCCCTGACCCCGGAGCAGGCGGCGGACAAGAAGATCGAGAAGGTCACCACGCGACCGCGTCCTGAGGCCGGCCGAGACTCGTCGGGAGACGCGCTGGTCGACGACGCTGCGACGCACGGACTGGGAGGCTGATCCGGATGGCACAGGGCAAGGGCTGGACGCGTGAGGAGATGGCGGCGCGCGCCGCGAGCGAGCTGGAGGACGGCTCCTACGTCAACCTCGGCATCGGGCTGCCGACGCTGGTGCCCAACTACGTCGGCGACGACGTGGAGCTGGTGCTGCAGAGCGAGAACGGCATCCTCGGCGTGGGGGCGTACCCCTTCGACGGCGAGGAGGACGCCGACCTGATCAACGCGGGCAAGGAGACGGTGACGCTGCGCAAGGGGGCGTCGTTCTTCGACTCCGCGCAGTCGTTCGGGATGATCCGCGGCGGCAAGATCGACGCCGCGATCCTGGGCGCCATGCAGGTCTCCGCGGTGGGCGACATCGCCAACTGGATGATCCCCGGCAAGATGGTCAAGGGCATGGGCGGCGCGATGGACCTCGTCCACGGCGCCAAGCGGGTGATCGTGCTGATGGAGCACACCGCCAAGGACGGCTCGCTGAAGATCCTCGACGAGTGCGACCTGCCCTACACCGGCAAACGTGTGGTGCAGCGGATCATCACCGACCTCGCGGTCATCGACGTGATCGACCCGGCGACCGGCGAGGTCGCCCCGTCGGGCACCCTCGGCGACCGGGCGCTCAAGCTCGTCGAGCTCGCCCCCGGCGTCACCGAGGACGAGGTGCGGGAGAAGACCCAGCCGCCGCTGGTCTGAACCCCTCTCGTCCCGGGAGTCACCGGATATCCGGTGACTTTCCCGCTTGGGTGCCGAGGTCTCGGCCTCCAAGCGGGGAACTCGGGTGCAAACCTCCGTCGGGATCGGCCCGACCCGCGAAGTACAGCTCGAGCTCGCGGAGCACCTCGGGGTCCAGCGCATGCTCCGGGTCCGCCGCGATCTCGCGCTGGACGTGCTCGCGCGCGGCGGCGTACAGCGGTGACCCGAGGACGTACGGCAGGTTGCGGGCGTACCACCGGGGGAAGACCTGCGTGCCCAGCCGCTGCAGGACGACCGCGACCAGACCGGGTCGGCCGCGGCGGACCCAGAAGCCGACCGTCCGGCCGAGGACGAAGGCGAGGCCGAGGGCCATCGCCATGACGAACAGGGTCGAGCCGATCTCGTCGCTCGCGAAGTTGTCGGTCAGCGTGAAGAAGTTGCCGTAGTAGACAGGGATGAGCACGTCCACCTGGTCGGTGAACGGTCGGACCTGCTCGGCGACGCCGGCCAGCTGGCGCAGCGAGTCGAGGTCGGGCCGGGCGTCGTAGGCGTTGCCGACGTGCCCGATCGCATCGCGGACGTTGTCGAAGGTGCCGCGGAAACCGTCGATCTCGAGCACGCTGCGTGCCCGGCCGACCTCGTCGTACGTCGTCTCGATCGACCCGAGCGTGCGGATGCTCTCGTCGGCCGTCCGCTGGAGCTCCTCCTGCGGGAGGGTGTGCTCGTTGAGGTAGGTGACGGCGGCCTGGACCTCCTCGCGGTGCTCGACGACGTACCTCGCCTGGTCGTACCTCTCCGTCAGGTGGGGGATCGCCCGGACGGCGTCGTCGGCCTTGCCGCCGACCGTGTCGCCGTCGCTGAGCGCCACGCTGAGCGCGGCCGCGGCGCCGTACGCCTTGATGAAGGTCTCGGCCAGCGAGCCGGCCAGCAGCCGCCCGAGCTCCAGCCTGCGCCGGACTGACGAGACGTCGGGGGCGGGCATGTGCGGTCCTCTCCGTCGCGGGCGTCGTCCTGCAGGGGCATGCTGCCGCACGTGCTCGGGATTGCCGACCGACGTGCACCCCGATGGGTGGCACGGAGCCCGTCCGCGCCCGTCATCCGGTCCCCCGTCGACGCGTGGACGCCTCGACCTCGTACGCTGCCATGACATCGGCCGCGGGGGCAGAGGGAGGAGAACGCACGTGCTGAGCCAGGAGAACGACGCAGATTCCCGCACCGCAGCGGACGACCACCGAGACGACTCCACGGGGCAGGTCGTGGTGCCCGGGCAGCGCTCGCCCTCGGCGGCGCGGCTGCTGGAGATGACGGCCCGCGACACCGACCAGTGGCGCTCCGACGCCCGCGCCGAGGCTGCGGAGATCGTCGCCTCAGCCCGGGACGAGGCGGAGAGGCTGCTGCGCACGGCGCAGCGGGAGGCCGGGAGCATGGTCGACGCGGCCCGGGCCGAGGCCGCGCGGACGGTCGACGATGCACGAGCGACCGCAGACGGGGTGCAGGCCGAGTCGGAGAAGCGGCGCGCCGAGGGGGAGTCGGAGGTCGCCCGTCTCCAGGAGGTGGCGGCGGACCACGCGCAGCACCTGCGGCAGCACCTCAACGACATGCTCGAGCGACTCGACTCGGCGCCTGCCGAAGCGCAGCTCGACAGGCGCGACGACTCCTAGCCCGCCTGCTGGCCCCAGCCCGAGGCCCGGCTACGACGCGTCGTACCCCTCGCCGCCGGCGCTCGTCGACCAGTCCGGCAGCTGCTGGAGCGCCCAGCCGTTGCCGTCGGGGTCGGCGAAGAAGACGAAGCGACCCCAGGCCAGCTCGTCGACCTCGCTGACCTCGACGCCGCGCGCGACGAGGTCGGCGTGGGTCGCGTCGGCGTCGGCGATCACCATCTGCAGGTTGTCGAGCGACCCGGGCTCCATCTTCGTGAGCCCCTTGCCGATCGCGATCGAGCACGCGGACCCGGGTGGCGTGAGCTGGACGAACCGCACGTCGTCGCTCACCACCTGGTCGTGGTCGACGACGAAGCCGACCTTCTCGTAGAAGTCCTTGGCCCGGTCGACGTCGGTCACGGGCACCATCACCAGCTCCAGCTTCATGTCCATGACCCGAGGCTAGGTGTCTTTCAGGCCATCGGCTGACCGCAATACCCGGCGTACCTGAGGACGCCGCGGTCGTGATCGGCCCGCTTTTCCGTCCACCACGTCCTCAGGTATCCGCGATGTGGGCGTGGGACGTCGAGCGGCGCCGGCGAGTGTGCTATCTCTAGTAACCCAGTAGAGATTAAGCGGAAAGGCGCACGATGGAGTTCGTCTGGTACATCCCCAACCAGGTGACGGCGGGGCACCGGCTCGACGACACCGTCACCGGGCACAACAGCCTGCAACGCCTGACGTCGCTCGCCCGCCTGACCGAGGACCACGGGTGGGGAGGCGCGCTCATCGGCACCGGGTGGAAGCGGCCGGACACCTTTACGGTCGCCACCGCTCTGGCCGGTGCGACCACGACCTTCAACCCGCTGATCGCGATCCGGCCCGGCTACTGGACGCCGGCGCACTTCGCCTCCTCTGCCGCGACGCTCGACCAGCTCAGCGGCGGGCGGGTCAAGGTCAACATCGTCTCGGGCCCGGACCACCAGCCGCAGTACGGCGACGACGAGGGCGACCAGGCCCAGCGCTACGCCCGGACGCGCGAGTTCATGCGACTCGTGCGGCGCTACTGGACCGAGGACGACATCACCTTCGAGGGCGAGCACTACCGGGCCGAGGGTGCCACGCTCGAGCACAAGCCGGTGGCGCGCGACGGGCGGGCGCACCCGCAGCTCTACTTCGGCGGCGCGTCCGAGGCTGCGCAGCGCACCGCGGCCGCCGAGGCGGACGTCCAGCTCTTCTGGGGAGAGCCGCTCGACGGCGTCGCGGCTCGCATCGACCACCTCCGGACCTTGAGCGCCGAGCTCGACCGCGACCTGCCGCCGCTCGAGTTCGGCCTGCGGATCACGACGCTGGTCCGCGAGACGACCGAGGAGGCCTGGGCCGACGCCGAGGCGAAGGTCGCCGCGATGGCCGACGGGCAGCACGAGTGGGCCGTGGACCCCGGCCGCCGGGTCGCCGTCGGGCAGCAGCGGCTGCTCGACCTCGCGGAGAAGGGCGACGTGCTCGACGACTGCCTCTACACGGCGCCCGGCCGCGTGGGCGGCGGCGGGGCCGGCACGACCTGGCTCGTCGGGTCGCCGGACGACGTGGCCAAGGCGCTGCGCCGGTACGCCGACCTCGGCGTCACCCACTTCGTGCTCAGCGACACGCCGTACGAGCGCGAGATCGTGCGCGTCGGCGACTCGCTCCTGCCGCTCCTGCGCTGAACCGGCCGGCCTGCCGACGTGCGGGTCGGGACGTGATCGGGAACTCCTTTCACGTCATTGTCGCTAAAGTCTAGTTAGTTACATTAGTTTTGAAGTCCGCTGTTCCGAGAAGGAGAACCCCTGATGCCACGACGAGGGCGCACCCGCACCCTGACCCGAGCGGCCCTGCTGGCCACCGCCGGCCTCCTGGCCCTGTCCGCCTGCGGCGGTGAGCAGGCCGGGCCCAGGCTCGAGCTCACGGCTGCCCTTCCCGACGCGCCGTCCGACGACACCGTGCTGCGCGTGGGCGACCCGGCCACGCAGGTGGCTTTGGAGACCTCCGGGCTGATCGACGACCTCGACATCGACGTCGAGTGGGCCAACGTCACCGGCGGCCCCAAGACGCTCGAGGCCTTCCGCGCCGACGCGATCGACATCGGGTCGGTCGCCGACATCCCGCCGCTCTTCGCGCACTGGACCGGCACCGACGTCCGGATCGTCGCCGCCCGCGAGACCGTCGACCCGATGGAGCACCCGACCTACGAGCTCGGCGTCGCGCCGGGCGTCGACGTGAAGTCCATCCAGGACCTCGAGGGCAAGAAGATCGCCTACAGCCCCGGCCAGGCGCAGGGGGCGCTCGTGCTCAACGTGCTCCGCGAGGCCGGCCTGACGCAGGACGACGTCGAGTTCGTCGAGATGCAGAGCGTCGACGACGCCTTCTCGGTCGCCCTGGCCAGCAAGCAGGTCGACGTCGCCCCACTGGGCCAGACCCTGGTGAAGACCTACCTCGCCAAGTACGAGCAGGACGGGGCCAGCACCATCGCGCCCGGCGTGCGCGACGACGCCTGGACGCTCTACACGCCGACCACCGTGCTGGAGGACGCCGACAAGGCGGCCGCCATCAAGGAGTACGTCGCCGCGTGGGCCAAGGCCCAGCAGTGGATCTCCGACAACCCTGACGAGTTCGCCCAGGCCTACTACGTCGACCACGAGGGCCTCTCGCCCGAGGACGCGCAGTACGTCGTCGAGGCGCTCGGCCAGTTCACGGTGCCGACGAACTGGGACGAGTTCATCGCCAGGCATCAGGAGACCGTGGACACGCTCGTCGAGGCGCAGGACCAGGAGCCGCTCGACGTCGAGACGATCTACGACCGGCGCTACGAGAAGGCCATCGCCGAGGCGGTGGAGGGCTCATGACGACCCTCACCGGCACCCTGGCCACGCGCTCCCGGCCGCTCGCCGAGGCGGAGGACGTACGTCCCACCCGACGCCGGCTCGGCCCGGGCGAGCCGATCCGCTTCGGCGGGCTCATCGGCATCGTCACCCTGCTGGTCGCGTGGGTCGTCGGGTCAGCCACCGGCCTGCTCGACCCGCGCACGCTCACCGAGCCGTGGACGGTGCTCCAGACGGCCGGCACCCTCATCGAGAACGGCCGCCTCCAGGAGAGCCTGGTGACCTCGGGCATCCGCGCGGCCCTCGGCCTGGGCCTCGGCGTCCTGGTCGGCACCGTCCTGGCGCTGATCTCGGGGCTGTCCCGCATCGGTGAGTCGTTCATCGACGGCCCCATCCAGGTCAAGCGGTCCATCCCGACCCTCGCGCTCATCCCGCTGCTGATCCTGTGGCTCGGCATCGGTGAGCCGATGAAGGTCATCACCATCGCCCTGGCCGTCTTCGTGCCGATCTACATCCACACCCACAACGGCCTGCGCACGATCGAGGGCCGCTATGCCGAGCTCGCCGAGACCCTCGGCGTGACCCGCCACGAGTTCGTCCGGCACGTGGTGCTCCCCGGCGCGATGCCCGGCTTCCTGCTCGGCCTGCGCTTCGCGGTGACGTCGTCGCTGCTCGCGCTGGTCGTGGTCGAGGTCATCAACGCCACGAGCGGGATCGGCCACATGATCACGCTCGCGTCCAACTACGGGCAGACCGACATCATCGTCGTCGGCCTGGTCGTCTACGCGCTGCTCGGCGTCACCGCCGACGCGGTCGTCCGACTGATCGAGAGAAAGGCACTGTCATGGCGTCGTACCCTGGCGAGCTGAACACCCCCGTGGAGCCCGCGGTGCGGGTGAGGTCCCTGCACCGCAGCTTCAACAAGGCCGGTGGCGTGCTCAACGGCCTCGACCTCGACATCGCACCCGGTGAGTTCGTGGCCCTGCTGGGTCGCAGCGGCTCGGGCAAGAGCACCCTGCTGCGGTCCCTCGCCGGCCTGGACCGAGGCGTCGCGGGCACCGGCGTCATCGCGGTGCCGGAGAAGGTGTCGGTCGTCTTCCAGGACTCGCGGCTGCTGCCGTGGAAGCGACTGCTCGACAACGTGACGCTCGGCCTGCGTGCCGGCGACGCGGCCGACCGGGGCCGCCAGGCCCTCGCCGAGGTCGGCCTCGCCGGCCGGGAGAAGGCCTGGCCCCACGAGCTCTCAGGCGGCGAGCAGCAGCGGGCCTCGCTGGCCCGCTCGCTGGTGCGCGACCCGCAGCTGCTGCTCGCCGACGAGCCGTTCGGCGCGCTCGACGCGCTGACCCGGATCCGGATGCACACGCTGCTGCGCAAGCTCTGCGAGGTGCACCAGCCGGCCGTGCTGCTGGTGACCCACGACGTCGACGAGGCGATCGTGCTGGCCGACCGCGTCATCGTGCTCGACGGAGGCGTCGTACGCCACGACGCGCGGGTCGAGCTCGACGGCCGGCGCTCGCAGGCCGACCCGGCGTTCGCCCGGCTGCGGGCCCGCCTGCTCACCGAGCTCGGCGTCGAGGACGACCACGACGCGCCGGGCCGCCACCTCGACCGGCAGCTCGACCGGGCGTCGGAGAGGGCGGCCTCGTGACGGGCAAGCAGCTGCACCTCAACCTGTTCATCTACCCCGACGGCCACCACGAGGCGGCCTGGCGTCGCCCGGAGTCTCAGCCGGAGCGGATCACCGACATCACCTACTACCAGGAGCTGGCCCAGCGGGCCGAGGCCGCGAAGTTCGACGCGGTCTTCTTCGCCGACGGGCCGGCCCTGGCCGACAACATCCGGTACGCCGCCCGCGGCGGCCTCGAGCCGATCACCAAGATGACCGCGATCGCCGCCGCCACCGAGCGGATCGGGGTCATCGGGACGTCGTCGACGACGTACAACGAGCCCTACAACCTGGCACGGCAGTTCGCCTCGCTCGACCACCTGAGCAACGGCCGGGTCGGGTGGAACATCGTCACCACCTCCTCGGCCGCCGCGGCGCACAACTTCGGCCTCGACGCGCACCCGGCCCACGCCCAGCGCTACGAGCGCGCCGAGGAGTTCCTCGACGTCGTCACGAAGCTGTGGGACAGCTGGGAGGACGACGCGGTCCTCGCCGACCGCGAGAGCGGGATCTACGCCGACACCGACAAGATCCACCGGATCGACCACGAGGGACGGCACTTCTCGGTCGCCGGGCCCCTCAACGCGCCCCGGTCACCGCAGGGGCGGCCGGTCTACGTGCAGGCCGGGTCCTCGGAGGACGGCAGGTCGTTCGCGGCCCGCTGGGCCGAGGCGATCTTCACCGCGCACCAGACCCTCGAGAACGCGCAGGAGTTCTACGCCGACATCAAGGCGCGGGCCCGGTCGGTGGGTCGCGACCCGAACAGCCTCAAGGTGCTGCCCGGCATCAGCCCGTTCATCGGGTCGACGACGGCGGAGGCCCGTGCGCTGGAGGAGGAGTTCAACGACCTCACCCAGCCGGCGTACTCGCTGCGGCAGCTGAGCAACCTCGTCGGCGTCGACCTGACGCCGTACGACCTCGACGGACCGTTCCCGACCGAGGTCGTTGCGCCGGTGGGCGACCGTGCCTTCCACAGCCGGTCGCAGCTGGTGCTCGACATCGTGGCCCGGGAGAACCCGACGATCCGGCAGCTGTGCCACCGCCTCGCCGGTGCGCGCGGCCACCGGGTGTTCGCCGGCACCCCGGTCGAGGTCGCCGACACCATCCAGGAGTGGGCGGAGAAGGGCGCGGCGGACGGCTTCAACGTGATGCCGCCGTGGCTCCCCGGCGGGATCGACGTCTTCATCGACGAGGTCGTGCCGCTCCTGCGCGAGCGCGGGTTGTTCCGCACGGAGTACACAGGAAGCACGCTCCGCGAGCACCTCGGCCTCGCGCGTCCCGACAGCCAGTACGCCCGCTCTCTCGAGGAGAAGACCGCATGACCAGCTTCGAGCACTACCGCTCTCTCGGCCGCACCGGCGTCCAGGTCAGCCCGCTGACCCTCGGCGCGATGATGTTCGGCGCGTGGGGCAACCCCGACCACGACGAGTCGATCGCGATCATCCACCGCGCGCTCGACGCCGGCATCAACGTCATCGACACCGCCGACGTCTACGCCCGCGGCGAGTCCGAGGAGATCGTCGGCAAGGCGCTGCAGGCCCGCAAGGGCAGCCGCGACGACGTCTTCCTGGCCACCAAGTTCCACGGCAACATGCACGACGAGGACCCCAACCAGGCGGGCAACTCCCGCCGCTGGATCGTCCGCGAGGTCGAGCACTCGCTGCGCCGCCTGCAGGTCGACCACATCGACCTCTACCAGGTCCACCGGCCGCGGCCGGAGGTCGACATCGACGAGACGCTCGGGGCGCTGACCGACCTCGTCCGCCAGGGCAAGATCCGCTACATCGGCACGTCGACGTTCCTCCCCTCGCAGGTCGTCGAGGCGCAGTGGGTCGCCGATCGTCGAGGCCGTGAGCGGCCGGTCACAGAGCAGCCGCCGTACTCCATCCTCGCCCGCGAGGTCGAGCGCGACATCCTGCCGACGGCGCAGAAGTACGGCCTCGGCGTGCTGCCGTGGAGCCCGCTCGCGGGCGGCTGGCTCTCGGGCCGCTACCGCCGCGGCGAGGACCCGGCCGTGACGTCGAGCCGGCTGAAGCGCCAGCCGGCCCGGCACGACCCGGCCTCGCCCGAGAACAAGGTGAAGCTCGAGGCGGTCTTCCAGCTGCAGGAGCTCGCCGACGAGGCCGGCCTGTCGCTGATCCACCTGGCGCTCGGCTTCGTGCTCGCGCACCCGGGGGTGTCCTCGGCGATCATCGGTCCCCGCACGCTCGAGCAGCTCGAGTCCCAGCTCGGGGTGGAGAAGGTCGTCCTCCCCGCCGACGTGCTCGACCGGATCGACGAGATCGTGCCGCCCGGCACCACCCTCAACGAGGCGGACCGGGGTTACGCACCGCCGGCCCTCGTGGAGGCGGCGCTCCGGCGTCGGTGACGGCTCGTCGGGACCCGGCTCGCGTGGGGTGAGCCGGCCCGGTGGCACGCGATAGTTCAGGGCAAGATCGTCGCCGGGAGACCCCGAATCCGACGATCTTGTCCTGAACTACGCCCGGGTGCGGGAGGCGGCCACCACGCCGAGCACGGCGGCGAGGGCGGCGAAGGTGAAGACCGTGAGGAACGGGTCGAGGTCCTGCCGCTCGGCGGCCGCGAAGGCGGCGCCCGCGACGGACAGGGCGAGTGCGGCGCCGAGGGAGTCGGCCACCGTGAGGGCGGAGGAGTTGAAGCCGCGGTCCCGGTCGGTCGACGCCTCGAGCATCGCCACCCCGGTGCGCGGGTAGGCGAAGCCCATCCCGGCGCCGGCGAGGACGTACGCCGCCGCGGGGAGGACGGCGGACGGTTCGGCGCCGGCATCGTGGGCCAGCACGTTGGCCGCCAGCGCGGTCAGGCCGCCGAGGACCAACGAGGTGCCGATGACCATCGCCCGGGTGTGGGACACCCGGGCGCCGAGCCGTGCCTGGACCTGGCTGGCGCTCGCCCACACCACGCCGACGCAGGTCAGCGCGATGCCGGCCCGGCCGGGGGAGAGGCCCCAGTGGTCCTGCAGGACGTAGACGATGTAGGCCTCGGCGCAGAAGAACGTCGCGGCGAGCAGGCCGCGGGTCGCCACCACTGCCGGCAGCCCGCGGCGCAGGGTGCGGCTGCCGGGCGGGAGCAGGCGCCCGAGCGAGACCCACACGCCGGCGAGCGCGGCGAGGGCGCCGAGCGCGGCGAGACCGCGGGCCGAGCCGACGAGCTCCAGCACCAGCACCGCGACGGCACCGAGCGCGGCCCACCACAGCCGCGAGACGGGCGTGTCCGTCCCCTCGGCGTGCGACGTGAGCCCGCGCAGCGCCGGTGCCAGCAGGGCGAGCGCGAGCGCGACGAGCACCACCGCGCCGAGGAAGACCCAGCGCCAGCTCCACACGTCCGCGACGAACGCAGCCAGCGCCGGGCCGAAGAGCGCGGGAAGCACCCACGCGGCCGCGAACGAGGCGAACACCGCCGGCCGGAGGTGCGCGGGGAAGCAGAGACCGACGACCACGTACAACCCGACCGTCAGCGCGCCACCGCCGAGGCCCTGGAGGACGCGGCCGACGAGCAGCACCTCCATCGACGGCGCCAGCCCGCACACGAGCAGCCCGGCGGAGAAGAGCGCCATCGACGCCAGCAGCGGCACCACTGGTCCGGTGCGGTCGCTCCACATGCCCGCGGCGACCATCCCGACGACGCCGCTGGCGAGCGGGGCCGCGAAGGCGAGCGCGTAGAGGTCGAGCCCGTCGAGGTCGCGGGCCACGGTCGGCATCACGGTCGCGACGGCCATCGCCTCGAACGCGACGAACGCGATCAGGCCGAACATCGCGACGGTCGTTGCGGCGTACGCCGGGGAGAGGATGCGCTCGCGCGGCGGGCTCGGGGTCGTGCTGGTCGTCACTGGTCAGACGGTAGGACCTCCAGTGCACCTGAGGTCAATCGGAATAACCGACCGGGTGCGGGCGCTGGGTCGACAGTGACTGCTCCCTCCGTCGACCTGTCCGTCCTCGACCTCGTCCCGGTCCGCAGCGACCAGACCACCGGTGACGCCCTCGCCGCCTCTCGCAGCCTCGCGCAGGTCGCCGACGAGCTGGGCTACCGCCGCTACTGGGTGGCGGAGCACCACAACATGCCGGCCGTGGCCGCCACCAACCCGCCCGTCCTGATCGCCATGCTCGCTGCGGCGACCGAGCGGATCAGGGTCGGGTCGGGCGGCGTCATGCTGCCCAACCACGCCCCGCTCGTCGTGGCCGAGCAGTTCGCGCTCCTCGAGGCCGCCTACCCCGGTCGGATCGACCTCGGCATCGGCCGGGCTCCGGGCACCGACCCGCTGACGCGCTTCGTCCTGCGCGGCGGGAGCGCGGAGTCCGCCGACGAGGCGGTCGCCAAGTTCCCCGACTACGTCGAGGACATCCGCACCCTGATGACGTCCGACGGCGTCGAGCTCCAGGTCGGACCGCGCCGGCAGCCGCTGCGGGCCACGCCGTCGGCCCGCACCGTCGCGGACATGTGGCTGCTCGGGTCGTCGGACTACTCGGCACGCCTGGCCGCGGAGAAGGGGCTGCCGTACGTCTTCGCCCACCACTTCTCGGGGGAGGGGACGGGCGTCGCGCTCGACCTGTACCGCTCGTCGTACCGCCCCTCGCCCGAGTACCCCGAGCCGCGGACCTTCCTCACCGTCAACGCGGTCGTGGCCGAGACGGAGGAGGAGGCCAGGCGCCGCGCGCTGCCCAACGTGCAGCAGATGATCGCGCTGCGCACGGGTGCGCCGCTGCACCCGCAGCGGCTCGTCGAGGAGGCCGAGGCCGCCGAGATGACCGCCGACCAGCGCGCCTTCGGCGACGCGATGGCGAAGCGCTGGATCGTCGGCTCGCCCGACCAGGCACGGTCCCGCATCGAGGAGCTCGCGGCCGAGCACGGCGTCGACGAGGTGATGGTGCACCCCGTGGCGGGTGCCGCGGCCGGGACCGACGTACGCACCTCGCCCGCGCGCGAGGAGACGCTGCGACTGCTCGCTCGCTGACCGCTCAGTGGCGTTCCTCGAGCCCGACGGCCTCGCGCAGCTTGTCGACCGCGCCGGCGAGCTCGGGGTCGTCCGCCGCACGTGACTCCATCAGCGCGGCGAGCGCCTCGGCGATGACGTTGAGCTTCTCCTGCATGGCCTCGGTGTTGCGGCGCCCGGCGTTCTCGAGCAGCACGAGCAGCAGCAGCGACAGCACCGCGCCGAAGGTGTGGATCGCCAGCTCCCACTTGGTGGTGGACTTCCACAGCGGGTAGCTCGCCGCCCAGATGACCAGCACGGCCACGACGACAGCGAAGAACGGCGCCCGGCTGATCACCTTCGTCGACAGCTCGACGAACCGCTCGAAGGGGTCCAGGCCGTCCTGCTGCTCCCGGCTCTTCGCCGCGTCGGTGCGTTCCATGGACGGAACCTAGTGCCTGCCGAGCCCCGCGTCGCGGGCGCGGATGATCACGTCCGCGCGGTCGGTGGCCTGCAGCTTGGCCAGGATGCTGGTGATGTTGTTGCGGATCGTCTTGGGCGACAGGAACAGCTCCTGCGCGATCTGGCCGTTGGAGCGGCCGGCCGCGATGAGATCGAGCACCTCGGTCTCCCGCTCGGTGAGCTCCGGGAACGGCCGCTCGGGACGGGCGGCGGGGGCGAGCACCTCGGCGATGCGTGCCGCGAGCGAGGCGCCGAAGACGACACCCCCGGAGTGGACCGTCGACACGGCTCGCACGATCTCGTCCTGCTCGGCGCCCTTGCGGAGGTAGCCGCGGGCCCCGGCGCGGAGGGCCGACAGCACCGTGCCGTCGTCCTCGCCCATCGTCAGCACGAGCACCCCGACCTCGGGGTGCGCCGCCACGACGGCGCGGGTGGCGTCGATGCCGTTCATCACCGGCATCTGCACGTCCATGATCACCACGTCCGGGCCGTGCTCGTCGACGAGCGCGACGGCCTCGGCGCCGTCGGACGCGCGGGCGACGACGTCGATCCCGGGCAGCGGGTCGAGCAGCGAGGCGAGGCCGTCGCGGAACACCGGGTGGTCGTCGGCGATCAGCAGCCGGATCGGGTCAGTCATGGCAGTCCCCCATGGCTCCATTGTCGTGGGCGGCGGCGCCGAACGGCAGGACCGCGTGCACGGTGGTGCCGCCGGACCCCGGGCACGTCACCTCGCACCGGCCGCCGAGCTCCTCGGCGCGCTCGCGCAGCGACAGCAGGCCGACGCCGGCGGTGACGTCGGGTCCGATGCCGCGGCCGTCGTCGGCGACGGTCACGACCAGCGCGGCCGCACCGCCCTCGAGTCGTACGTCGACGTGGCGGGCCCCGGCGTGCTTGACCACGTTGGCCAGCGCCTCCGACACGATCCGGTAGGCCGCGACCTCGACGGCCGCGGGCAGGCCGGTCGCACCCTCTGCCACCACCTCGACGTCGACCTCCGACCGCACGCGGTCGGCCTGCTGGCGCACCGCGGCCTCGAGGCCCAGGTCGTCGAGCGCGGGCGGACGCAGGTCGTGCACGAGGCGTCGTACGTCGTCGAGGGCGTCGCTCACCTCCGTGCGGGCCAGCCCGACGAGCTCGCGGGCGCGCGCGGGCTCGGTGTCGATGGCGTTGCCGGCGGCCTGGAGACGCAGCGCGACCCCGCCGAGGACCGGGCCCAGGCCGTCGTGCAGGTCGCGGCGGATCCGGCGGCGGTCGTCCTCGCGGCCGAGCACGAGGCGCTCACGGCTGGCCTGCAGCTCGGTGGCCAGCAGCCGGGCCCGGATCGCCACCGCCGCCTGACGCACGAGGTCGACCAGCAGGCCCTGGTCGCGGCGCGACAGCATCGAGCGGTAGCCCTGCGCGGGCAGCACCAGCCGGCCGATGCGCTCGGCCTGGTAGGCGATGTCGATCTCCTGCACCTCGGCGGGTGGGGTGCCGTGCGAGGCGGAGAGCAGCCCGCCGTCGGGGGTGAGCACCTCGACCCGCACGTGGCCGACCTTGAAGGTGTCCGCCACGGCCGACGCGAGGGCCGGGAGCTGCTCGTCGACCGTCCCGGTGGTCTCCAGCCGGGCCGCGAGCGCGGACACCGCGCCGTACCGGTCGCTGCGCCGGCCCAGCAGCAGGCGGTGGACGAGGTCCCCGAGCCAGCCGCGGAGGGGTCCGTAGACGACGACCGCCAGCACCAGCACGACGAGGGTGACGTCGCGCTGGTCGAGCCGGTCGCCGAGCAGCGCCGTGCCGGCGGCGAGCACGGCCAGGTCGACGGCGACGACGATCGCGGCGACGACGGCGGTGGTGAGGGTCCAGGCGACCAGGGCGTCGACGTCGCCGAGCCCCGGGCGCAGCAGCCCGATGGTCACCGAGACCGCGAGCGCGGCGACGGCCAGGTCGAGGAAGATCGTCGTGACGATCCCGCCGACGGACAGCGTCACCGCGGCCAGGACCATCAGCACGCACATGATCCCGGCCCACAGCAGCCAGCGCAGCTGGGTGCGCTCGTGCGGGTCGGCGCCCCGGTGGCGCACCCACACGAGCGCGACCGCCGCGACGATGGACGCGAAGGTGAGCAGCTGGCAGCCGCGGAGCACCGCCTCGGCGGCTGCGTCGCTGATCGGCAGGTGCACCAGCTCGGTCGACCCGACGGGCTCGCCCGCGGCGAACACCACGCTGTCGGGCGCGAGCAGCAGCCCGAACGGGAGGGCCAGGGACGCGGCCATGACAGCCACAGCCACCCGCCGCCCACGGCCGGGCAGGAGGCCGCCGGTCGGGTAGACGAGCAGCAGGGCGACGAGGCCGGACAGCAGGAAGGCGCCGACGCGGGCGACGAACCAGTAGGCGAGGTCGGTGCCGGGCAGGTCGCGGGCGAGGCTGAAGGCGACCCAGCCGTAGAGGGCGCCGTCGAGCGACCAGGCGACGGCGACGACCCCCAGCAGGCGGCCGACGAGGTGGCCGGGCCGCGCGAGCAGCACGACGACCGCTGCCGAGGCGAGCAGCAGCCCGGGGAGAGCCGTGGAGGTCGCGGCCTCGGTGGCGGCGGCCGCACGCTGCGCCTCGGTCGTGACCAGGTCCAGCCACAGCGACGTGCCGACCGCGGCGACGGATGCCACGGCGACGGCGACGGGCTCGAGGACTCTGCTCACGCGAGGAGTATCGCCGCGCGGAGGTCCCGCCGTCAGGGGACTGCGGTCCCCCCTCGACGGGACACCACGAGGGGACCGGCGACGGGACCGCTCTCCCTGTGGGCCGGGTCGTCGGGACGGCGAGTCTTCCGGTGTGCCGCAGACCGCGGCCCCACACCACACCTGACAGGAGTCACGACCGTGACGATCCAGCACTCTCCCGCTCCCGCCCGCTCCGACGTCACCGCTCGTGCCGGTGAGGGCTCCGCCTCCGACCGCCCGTTCCTGGTGCACGGCCGGGTGCTCACCGCCGGTGCCCTCGCCTGGGCCGGCACGATGGCATTCGTCGGCATCGACCCGCAGACCCACTCCGGCGAGCTGGCGTTCTCCCTCTCGTCCGGCCTCTTCCAGGTCGGCCTGCTGTTCCTGCTCCGCACGCTGTGGCGCACGCAGGCCCTGGGCACCGGGCGCATCGCCCGTGCCGTCCTCCGAGTGGAGGCGGTCGCCGTCCTCATCGCGATCGGTTCCACCACGGGCGACGGGCTCGGCCTCACTGACATGGACAAGGTGGGCTGGATGATCCTCGACGCCTTCTGGCCGCTGTCGATGCTCGGGATGTTCCTCATCGGCATCCGGATCGCGATCGCCGGCCGCTGGAAGGGCGCCACGCGCTTCTGGCCGATGGTCGCCGAGAGCTGGGCCGTCGTCGTGATCCCGACCCTCGGCATCTTCGGCGACTCCGCCGCCCACGTGGTCGCCTGCCTGCACCTCGTCGTCGGCTACGCCGTCCTCGGCGTGCTCGTCAGCCGCAAGCGCGACTGACACCCCGCTTCTCGAGCGGACCATGGGCCGCTCGACGCCCGCCATTGCGTGCGTCGAGCGGCCACAGGTGTGTCCTAGTCGAGCGCGAGCCCGGCGGCCGGCGTGACGCGGGCGGCACGACGAGCAGGTACGACGCACGCGGCGAGGCCGGCGAGCGCGGCGACAGCCGCGACTCCTCCGACCTGCCACACCGGGACCGTGAAGGCGGCGTCGTCGACCACGGCGGCCACCATCACCTGCACGCCGACCCAGGCGAAGGCCAATCCGATGGCGGTGCCCATCAGGGTCGCCACCGACGACAGGAGCAGGCCCTCGGCCGCCATCGCCCGGCGGAGCTGACGGCGGGTCAGCCCCATCGCGCGGAGGAGGGCGTTCTCCCGGCCGCGCTCCAGCACGGAGAGACCGAGGGTGTTGGCGATGCCGACGAGGGCGATCACGATCGCCACGGCCAGCAGGCCGACGACCGCCCCGGTCAGGATGTCGACCTGGAGGTAGACCCAGCTCCGGTTGGAGTACCCGCCGTCGAGCTCGGCGCCGGCCGCCCCCGCCAGCGCCGCGAGGTCGCCGGACAGGTCCTCGGCGTCGGCGCCGTCGCCCGCCCTCGCCCACACGGCCATCGGCCGCGGTCCCGGGTCGAGCGCGGCCAGGGTCGCGGCCGACACCAGCCCCGCCCGGCCCCACCCGCTGCCGGTCTCGACGTCGAGGGTGTGCTCGCGGCCGCCGACCGTGACGGACACCTCGCCGCGGTCCCACACGCGCTCGGCCAGCCGCGCCGGCAGCTCGTCGACGACGTCGTACGGGAGGAGCACCACGCCGTCCTCGGGTGCGAGGTCGGCGGGTCCGCGCACGACGCCGGACGCGGCACCTGCCCCGAGGAGCGTGACGTCGACCCGGCCGATGGTGGCCGTGGTCCCGTCCAGCGCGACCGCCTCCGCGACGCCCGGGGCGTCGTCCACCCGGTCGACGACGGCGGCGTCCAGCGGCGCCTCGCCGGCCGTGATCGTGGCGTCGAGCGGGTAGGAACGGTCCATGTCGGTGTCGATCGCGGTCCGCGACGACGCCAGCCCGGTGAGGATGGCCGTGGTCAGGGTGACCCCCACGAGCAGCGACGCCGCTGTGGTCGCCGTACGACGCGGGTTGCGCACGGCGTTGCCGGTGGCCAGCCGCCGGACGGGGCCGGCTCCCGGCAGGCCACCGACCAGGCGGATCAGCCGGGGCACCAGCACCGGCCCCAGGAGCAGCACGCCCACGAAGGAGGCGATGCCGCCGGCGAGCATCGCTGCGACCGAGCCCGCGGCGACCGCCAGGACGAGCAGCGCGATCCCGGACGAGAGGGCCAGCGCCGCGAGGGCCAGGCGCCAGCGCCCGGCGGCCGTCCGCACGTCCACGCCGGTGTCCGGACGGAGCGCGGCCAGCGGGGCGACCCGCGTCGCCGAGCGCGTCGGCAGCCACGCGGCGGCGAGCGTGACCAGCGTGCCGACCGCGAACGCCGTACCGGTCCACATCGGGTCGAGCGCGGCCGGCCCCATGTCGGTGAACCAGCGCCGCACGAGCGCGACGAGACCCGCCCCCGCGAGGGCTCCGACGGCGACACCGAGGGTCGCGGCCACCAGCCCGAGGACCAGGGCCTCGAGCCGGATCGCGCGACGCAGCTGGCGGCGGGTGACGCCGACGCAACGCAGCAGCGCGAAGTCGCGCATCCGCTGCGCGAAGAGGATGGAGAACGTGTTGGTGATGACCAGCACGCCCACGAAGAGGGCGATGACCACGAAGAGCAGCGCCATGATCGCGATGACGTCCACGCCGCGGGAGATCTCCGCCTGGCGCGCGGCCACCCAGTCGTCGGCCGTCTCGACCGTCGCGCCTCGGGCGGCGTCGCGGGCCTGCGCCTCGGTGCCGCCCCACGCCACGGCGTCCACCCAGAGGGTGTCGTCGAAGCGGCGCAGGTCGTCCCACGGCACGTAGAGCGCGGCGCCCATGGCCGCCGGGCTGTCGACGAGCCCGACCACCTCGACGTCGGTGGCCGTCGGCCCGCTGCCGATGCGGACCACGTCGCCGATGGCCACGTCGCTGCTCTTCGCCCGGTTGACGTCGGCGAGCGCCTCGCCCGCCGCCGACGGGAAGCGACCGGCCTCGAGGACCTGCCACTGCAGGCGCAGGTCGAGGGCGGCCTCCGAGACGTCCACCGACTGCGCGAGCTGCACGCCGTCGCGCGAGACCGGTTCCATGGCGTAGCCCAGCGTCAGAGCGGGGAAGCCGTCCTCGGCGGCCGCGTCGACGAGGCGCTCCACGTCGCGCGGGCCGTCCGGCGTGACGACCAGGTCGACACCGCTGACGGGCGCTCCGGCGTCGGCGGTCAGTCCCGACCGCGTGGCCCCGGTGAGCATGCCGATGACGACGATGAAGGCGACGCCGATGACGACGGCCACCGACGCGGCGACGTACCTCCGGGTGTGGTGGCGCATCGACGCCACGAGCACGGTGCGCATCAGGCGCCCCGCCCACGCAGCGCGGCGACGAGCTCGTCCTGGCCGGGGTCGGTGAGGTGGGCCGTGACGGCACCGTCGTGGATGACCACCACGTCGTCGGCGTACGCCGCCGCGTCGAGCTCGTGGGTCACCATCACCACCGTCATGCCGAGCTCGCGGACCGAGCGGCGGAGGTGGCCGAGCACCTCGGCGCTGGCCTCGCTGTCGAGGTTGCCGGTGGGTTCGTCGGCGAAGACGATGTCCGGCTGCGTGACCAGCGCGCGGGCGATCGCGACCCGCTGCTGCTGGCCGCCGGAGAGCTGGCTGGGCAGGTGGCCGAGGCGGTCGGCGAGGCCGAGCACGCCGACGACCTGGTCGTAGCGCTGTCGGTCGACCGGACGGCCGGCGAGCTCGAGCGGCAGGACGATGTTCTGGCCTGCGGTGAGCATCGGCAGCAGGTTGAAGGCCTGGAAGACGAAGCCGATGTGCTCGCGCCGGAAGATCGTCAGCGCGGTGTCGTCGAGGCCGGCGAGGTCGCGCCCGGCCACGGTCACCTCGCCGGAGGTCGCGGCGTCGAGACCGGCCAGGCAGTGCATGAGGGTGGACTTGCCGGAGCCGCTCGGGCCCATGATCGCGGTGAAGCGGCCGGCCGGGAGGTCGAGGTCCACGCCGCGCAGGGCGTGGACGGCGTTGTCGCCGGCGCCATAGGTGCGGGTGAGGCCGCGGGCGGTCGCCGCGGTGGCTGTCGTGCTTCCGAGTGTCGTCGTCATGGGGACAACGCTCGTCGTCCTCGGCCTCCGGGTCGTCGGCCTCCGGGAGACTCCTCGGCTCGGCCCGCGGGCGGAGGCGTGCGGTCGTCGTACGACTCCGGTAGGACGCCGGGCTTTGCACCCGAGTCTCCCGCTTCGCCCCCCAAGCCTGGTGTGACAAGCGGGGGAGTCCCCGGATATCCGGTGACTCCAGCGAGGCGGGCGTCAGGCCGTGACGAGGCCCGTCTCGTAGCCGAGCACCACGAGCTGGACGCGGTCGCGGGAGCCCGTCTTGGCGAGCACGCGGCCGACGTGCGTCTTCACGGTCGTCTCGGCGACGACGAGGTGCTGGGCGATCTCGGTGTTGGTCAGGCCGCGGGCGATGAGGGTGAGCACCTCGACCTCGCGCTCGGTCAGCTGGGCGAGCCGGTCGTCGTACGGCGTCGGCGCGGCGGGGTCGGGCAGCGCGGCGAAGTGGTCGAGCAGCCGCCGGGTGGTGCTGGGCGCGACGACGGCGTCGCCGGCCATCACGGCCCGGATCGCGCCGAGCAGGTCGGGCGGGGCCGCGTCCTTGAGGAGGAAGGCCGACGCGCCCGCGCGGATCGCGGCGAAGGCGTACTCGTCGAGGTCGAAGGTCGTCAGCACGATCACCCGCGGTGGGGCGGTCCGCTCGAGCAGCCGGCTTGTCGCCTCCACGCCGTCGACGCGTGGCATCCGGACGTCCATCAGGACGACGTCGGCGGCGGTGACGGAGAGCAGCTCGAGCGCCTCGCCGCCGTCGCCGGCCTCGCCGACGACCTCCATGTCGTCCTGGCTCTCGACGAGCATCCGGAACCCCGCGCGCACCATCTGCTGGTCGTCGACGAGGAAGACGCGGATGGGTGGCTCGCTCACAGCGGCAGCCTCGCAGACACCGCGAACCCGCCTCCCGGCGCGGGGCCGGCCTGGAGCGTGCCGCCGTGGACGGCGGCGCGCTCGTGCATGCCGACGAGCCCGAGGCCTCGGCCGTCCGCGTGCACGGCCGCGCCCCGCCCGTCGTCGCGCACGTCGATGGCGACGTCGCGGCCGACGGCGACGCGCACGTCGACCGCCGCGTCCGGTCCGGCGTGCTTGCGCACGTTGGTCAGGGCCTCCTGCACGATCCGGTACGCCGCCAGCCCGACGCCGTCGGGCACGCCCGGGGTGGGATCCGGCAGGTCGGCGGTGACCCGCATTCCGGTGGCGCGGGCCTCGTCGACGAGGTGGCGTACGTCGTCCAGGCCCGGCTGCGGGGCGACACCGGTGTCGCCCTCGCGGAGCAGCCCCAGCAGTCGTCGCATCTCGGTGAGCGCCTCGCGGCCCGCGGTGGAGATCGTCTCGAGGGTGCCGACCGCGACGGCCGGGTCCTTGGCGGCGGCGTACCTCGCACCGTCGGCCTGCACGACGATCACCGACAGGCCGTGGGCGACCACGTCGTGCATCTCACGGGCGATCCGCGAGCGCTCGTCGCGCGCGGCCAGCTCCACCTCGCGCTCGGCCATCCGCTCGGCCTGCTCGGCGCGCGCGACCAGCGAGGCGACGTACCGCTCGCGGGACTGGGCCGCCCAGCCGAGCGCCCACGCGGCGGTGACGATCGCGCCGATCGTGACCGTGTAGGGCGCGAGGTTGCTCGCGGTGAGGTCGCCGGCACCGAAGCCGAAGAGCCAGCGGGTCGCGGCGACAAGCGCGCCGGCGTACCCCACGAGCAGTGCCGTCACGCCCTGCCAGCGCGGCGACCACCGGGCGACGGAGTAGACCGCGACCGGGAAGGCGAGCTGCCCGACGGCGGGCTGGTCGTAGGCCACCGCCTGCAGGACGGACGCCGCGGCGACCGCGAGGAAGACCCGCCAGGGGTGGCGCCGTCGCCACAGCAGCGGCAGCACCTCGGCGACGGTGAAGACGGTCGCCACCGGTTGGCCGGCCGCGGCGTGGCCGAGCCCGCCCACGACGAGGACGAACGCGACGATCGTCCGGTCGAGCCAGCGCCGCCCGCGCGGTCCCAGCCGCCACGGGTGCTGGTCCCGTTGATCGCGCATGGTGCAGACGTTAGACGCCGTGGCCGTCGGCGGCGTCAGACCACGGGAGGACGCCGCGCGGCGTCGCGTCGGGCCCGAGTAGGGTGCGATCCATGACCCAGTGGGAATACCAGGTGGCGCCGATTCCGCTCCACAACGAGGCCCTGATGCTCAACAACTTCGGCCAGGACGGCTGGGAGCTGGTGGCCATCCACACCAACGCCCAGGGCGGTCTGGTGGCCTTCCTCAAGAAGCCGAAGGCCTGACGTGGGCGCAGAGGCTCGCCTCGCCGAGCTGGGCATCACCGTCCCCGAGGTCGTCCCGCCGGTCGCGGCCTACCAGCCGACCGCGCGCACCGGGAACCTCGTCTTCACCGCCGGCCAGCTGCCCGCCCGCGACGGCGAGATGCTGGCCGTCGGCAAGCTCGGCGGCGAGGTCAGCGACGAGCAGGGCTACGAGTGCGCCCGCCAGTGCGCGCTCAACGCGCTCGCCGCGGTCAAGGCCGAGATCGGATCGCTCGACGACGTGAAACGCGTGGTCAAGGTCGTCGTCTTCGTCGCCTCGACCCCCGACTTCACCGGCCAGCCCAAGGTCGCCAACGGCGCGTCCGAGCTGCTCGGCGAGGTCTTCGGCGACGCCGGCAAGCACGTGCGCTCGGCCGTCGGCGTCTCCGTGCTGCCGCTCGACGTCCCCGTCGAGGTCGAGATCGTCGTAGAAGTCTGACCATGCAGCGTCTCCCGCTGCCCGATGCGCTCGTCGCGCAGGCGCGGTCGTACGCCGACGGCGGCGCGACGCCCGCCGAGCCGCGCGACGCCGCGACGGTCGTGCTGCTGCGCCCGGGCGCGGACGGCTCCGACGTCTACCTCCTGCGCCGCCAGACCTCGATGGCGTTCGCCGGGGGCATGTGCGTCTTCCCCGGCGGCGGGGTCGACCCGCGCGACTTCGACGACGAGCTGGTCGACCGCGGGCTGTGGGCAGGGCCCTCGCCCGCCGACTGGGCCGCTCGGCTCGGTTGCGACGAGCCGAAGGCGCGGGCCCTGGTCTGCGCGGCCGTGCGGGAGACCTTCGAGGAGTCCGGCGTGCTGCTGGCCGGCGCGGGTCCCGACTCCGTCGTGGCCGACACCACCGGCAACGACTGGGAGGCCGACCGCGTCGCGCTCGAGTCGCGGGAGGTGTCGCTGACCGCCTTCCTGGAGAAGCGCTCGCTCGTGCTGCGGACCGACCTCCTCGGTGCCTGGTCGGGCTGGCTGACGCCGGTCTTCGAGCCCCGGCGCTACCGCACCTGGTTCTTCGTGGCCCGGCTGCCCGAGGGGCAGGTGACCCGCGACGTGTCGAGCGAGTCGTCGTCGGTCATGTGGGCCGGGGCGATGGACGCGGTGTCGCTCGTCGAGCACCAGGAGATCCTCATGCTGCCCCCGACCTGGCTGACCTGCCTCGAGGTGGGCCAGTACGCCGACCCAGCCGCGGTCCTCGCCGAGGCCGGCGGGCGGACGGTCGAGATGTTCATGCCGGAGGTCGTGGCCGACGGGGACGACTTCATCCTCTCCACCCCACCGGCCTACGCCGCGCTGATGGCCGCCCGATGAGCTGGTCCGGCGGCACCTTCGGCGACACCGGCACCTGCGTGCTCGCACCCAACGCCGACGTGATGACGCTCGACGGCACCAACACCTGGGTGCTCCGCGACCCCGACTCCACGCGTTCGGTCGTCGTAGACCCAGGCCCCTCGATCGCGGCCCACCTCGACGCCGTCGACGAGGTGGCCGGCGACGTGTCCGTGGTCCTGCTGACCCACCACCACGCCGACCACAGCGAGGCGGCACGCGAGTACGCCGAGCGGCACGGGTGCGGCGTACGCGCCCTCGACCCGGCCTACCGGCTCGGGTCCGAGGGCCTCGGTGAGGGCGACGTGGTCGCGGTCGGTGGTCTCGAGGTGCACGTGGTCGCGACGCCCGGCCACACGTCGGACTCGCTGTCGTTCGTCGTGCCCCAGGACCGCGCCGTGCTGACCGGCGACACCGTCCTGGGTCGCGGCACGACCGTCGTCGCGCACCCCGACGGTCAGCTCGGTGCCTACCTCTCCTCGCTCCAGCGGCTCCACGCGCTCTGCGGCGAGCAGGGCATCACCACGGTGTGGCCCGGTCACGGCCCGGTGATCGACGACGCGCTCGGCGCCCTCGACTTCTACCTCGCCCACCGCGAGCAGCGGCTCGCGCAGGTGCGCCAGGCTCTGCGCGACCTGCACTCGGTCGAGCGGGAGGGCGGGGCCCCATCCGGTGCCACACTGTCGCACGAGACACTGCCGCGCGCGATCGTCGAGGTCGTCTACGCCGACGTCGACCCGGTGCTCTGGGGTGCGGCGGAGCTGTCGGTGCGCGCCCAGCTGGCGTACCTCCAGGGCAACTGACCCTTGCGCGGGCTCCGCGCGAGGAGTGAGGTGGGGGCATGGACGTGACCAACCAGCACCAGGCCGTCGTGGTCCTCTCCCGCGCCATCGACCAGGCCGGCGACGTGCTCGCCTCGATCCACCCCGACGAGTGGGAGCGGCCGACCCCCTGCGGCGACTGGTCCGTGCGCCGGCTCGCCGCGCACCTCGCCGTCGCCCCGGAGCACTTCCTCCAGCAGGCCCGCGGCGAGGAGGTCGACTGGGTCGCCGAGCCTGAGGTGCCCGACGGCCAGTGGGCCGGCCACTTCCGCAACCACGGCGACGACCTGCTCCACCACTGGCACGAGCAGCCCGACGACCAGGCGGCGCAGGCCGACTGGCAGAGCGCCGAGCTCGGGGTGCACACGTGGGACCTCGTGCAGGCCCTCGGCCGCCCGCAGCGCCTCGACGACGAGGTCGCCGAGCGCGGGCTCGCCTTCATGCAGCAGGGCCTGACCCCCGACAACCGCGGCGAGGCCTTCGGGCCGGCGGTCGAGGTCCCCGACGACGCCCCGGCCTACCACCGGCTGGCGGCGTTCGCGGGGCGCGACCCGCGCTGAGCCGTCGTACGGACCGAACGACGCCGTCCGTCGACGGTCCACGCGTGCGGCCGCTCCGGCCACCTCCGTTGGGTCCGGACGACGGCTACAGGAAGCGCCGCCAGAGCCACCGCAGCGCCATCAGTACGGCGATCGCTGCCGCGACGGCAAGACCGATGAACAACGACAGCTCGATGCCGAGGGGTGCCGGTGTGGCCTCGGCCGCGTCGAAGTCGTGCGTGAGCTCCTGGTCGGGGTCGCCGGTGAGGTCGGGGATGAGGTCGACCGCGAAGCTGGTCGCCTCGGGTGGCAGCCGGGGGAGGAACTCGCGGTAGGTCCACTCCGACTCCGGGAGGTCGGGCGAGGTGAAGACCGCGAGGCGGGGCCGCTCCACGACGTCGCTGGGTGGCGGGTCGATGATCGCGACGACGTGGTCCTCGTCGACCCAGCCGACCGGGGTGACCACCGCGCCGTCGGGGTAGAGATCGGCAGGGAGCGCACGGTCGAACGGGATGCCTGTGAACCGGCCGCTGCCGCGTGCAGGCATCCTCTCGAACGGCGCAGCGGTGACCTCGCCTTCCGACGGCAGGGCGATGATGTCGCGGCTCGGGGACGGGATGCCGCGTGCGCCGTAGCGGCCGTAGATGTCGGACTCCTCGGCCGAGCCCGGCACGTCGATCAGCGCCGCGCGCCTCGCGCCGTCGTCGGTGCGGCCCTGCCACAGCAGCTGCGCGGAGTCGGCGTACCAGGAGAGGGCGGTGACCTTCCCGCCCGCGCCCTGGTTGAACGCCCAGTCGGTCACCTCCCCGGTGCGCAGGTCGGCGATGGAGATGCGGTCCGGGTCGAGGCCGGCGCGCGACCACCACGCGACCCGGTAGCCGTCGGGCGACAGTGCGACGACGTCGGTGAGGACCCCGAACCGGTGGTACGCCCCGTCCTCCGCGCCGACCAGCACGAGGCTGTTGCCCTCGAGCGCGACCGATGCCCGCCCGATGGCGTAGTCCGTCTCGAACTCGGCACCGAAGTCGGCGTTCCGCAGGTCGACGCGGCTCGGGAGAGCGCCGCCGGGCACGTCGGCGGGCTGGGGCGCCTCCGGGTCCGGTGCGAGGTCGAACGCCGCGACCCCCACGACGAACGCGACCACGGCCAGCGCGGCGGCTGCGCGGCCGACACGCGACCGGCGGCGTGCCCGCCGACCGCGGTCCCAGGCGGACGGGTCGGGGGAGAAGGTCTGGGTCTCGGCGAGGGCGGTGAGCTCCTCGCGCAGGTCGGTGCTCATGCGTCTGCTCCCACCAGGTCGGCGAGCTCGGGGGCCAGGGCGCGCAGTCGCCGGAGGGCGTCGCGCGACATGGACTTGACCGCGCCGCTGGAGATCCCCAGCTCGGCGGCCGTCTGGACCTCGGTCAGGTCCTCGAAGTAGCGCAGCACGAGGACCGTGCGCTGGCGGGGCGTCAGCCGGCGCAGCGCCTGCTCCAGGGTGAGCCGCACGGTCGGGTCGGCCGCGGGCACCGGGGCGTCGTACGACTCGAGCGGCGTCTCGGCGACCTTGCGCCGACGCCACCAGGAGATGTTCTGGTGGTACATCGAGCGCCGCACGTAGGCCTCGGGCGAGGTCTCGATGCGCTCCCAGTGCTTCGCCGCCTGCACCAGCGAGGCCTGCACGAGGTCCTCGGCGAGGTGGTGGTCACCCGTGAGGAGGTACGCCGTCCGCGCGAGGGCAGGGCCTCGTGCGCGGACGAACTCGTCGAACCCGGATCGATCGGTCACCGGCCACCCCCTTCAGCACGTACGACGCACGGATGCGCCGCTGCGGGGGTCAGCGGGCGGAAGGAATTTTCAGCGCGCGCGGCGGGAGAGGCGCTCGAGGTCCATGATCACCACGGAGCGGGGCTCCAGGCGCAGCCAGCCGCGTGAGGCGAAGTCGGCGAGCGCCTTGTTGACCGTCTCGCGGGAGGCGCCGACCAGCTGGGCGAGCTCCTCCTGGGTGAGGTCGTGGTGGACGTGGACGCCGTCGTCGGCGGTGCGGCCGAAGCGGTCGGCGAGGTCGAGGAGCGCCTTGGCGACGCGGCCCGGGACGTCGGAGAAGACCAGGTCGGCGACGACGTCGTTGGACTTGCGCAGCCGCGAGGCGAGCTGGGAGAGCAGGCCGCGCGCGACCTGCGGGCGGCCGTCGAGCCAGCGCAGCAGGTCGTCGTGGGAGAGCGAGCCGAAGGAGGCGTCGGTGACCGCGGTGACCGTCGCCGAGCGCGGACCGGGGTCGAAGAGGGACAGCTCGCCGAACATCTGGCCGGGGCCCATGATCGCGAGCAGGTTCTCGCGGCCGTCGGAGGAGGAGCGGCCGAGCTTCACCTTGCCCTCGGTGACGATGTAGAGCTTGTCGCCCGAGTCGCCCTCGTGGAAGAGCACGTCGCCGCGACGGAGCTTGGTCTCGGCCATCGAACCGCCCAGTGCAGTCGCTGCCTCGTCGTCGAGCGAGCTGAACAGCGGTGCCTGCCGAAGCACGTCGTTGTCCACGTCAATCCTCCAAGTGGGGTGCGTCCCGACGGGTGCTGCCCGGGATCGCTGACGATCCTAGCCGTGGTCCGGCTCACAACCGCGACTCCGGGCGGGCGAGGCGCCGTTTGCGCCGGCTTCGGCGGTGTCGGATGCGGACCGTAGGCTGAGCGCGTGCCCGCCCCCGCCCGCAAGGTCGTCGAGATCCCGAAGCCCGACACGTCGCTGGTGCGACGGGCGCGCAAGGTCGACCGGATCCTCGCGGAGACCTATCCCGACGCCCGCGCCGAGCTCGACTTCACCAACCCGTTCGAGTGCCTGGTCGTCACTGTGGTCTCCGCTCAGACCACCGACCGCCGGGTCAACGCGGCCAGCCCCGCGCTCTTCGCGGCCTACCCCACCCCCGAGGCGATGGCGGCGGCGCCGCGCGAGCACCTCGAGCAGCTCCTCGGCCCGCTCGGATTCTTCCGGCAGAAGACCGACGCGCTGCTCAAGCTGAGCCAGGCGCTCGTTGACACCTTCGGCGGCGAGGTGCCTGCGCGCCTCGACGACCTGGTCACCCTGCCGGGCGTCGGTCGCAAGACGGCCAACGTCGTGCTGGGCAACGCCTTCGGCAAGCCCGGCATCACCGTCGACACCCACTTCGGCCGGCTGGCGCGACGCCTCGGCTGGACCGAGGAGACCGACCCGGTCAAGGTCGAGCACGCCGTCGGCGCCCTCTTCCCCAAGCGCGACTGGACGATGCTGTCCCACCACCTCATCTGGCACGGCCGCCGCCGCTGCCACGCCAAGAAGCCCGCGTGCGGCGCCTGCCCGGTTGCCCGCCTGTGCCCGTCGTTCGGCGCGGGCCCGACCGACCCGGTCGAGGCGGAGAAGCTCGTCACGACGCAAGGACCTGCATGAGGAAGCTCCTCCTGGTGCTGGCGCTGGTCGCGTGCGTCGCCGTGGGCGCCGTCGCCTGGTCTTCGATGAGCGACACCGGCCCCATCGACGTACGCCCTCCCGACGTGCAGGTCGACACACCGGCGCTGCGCGAGGCCAAGGCGCGCATCGGCATGGAGGACTGCACGCCCGGCACCGGCGAGCCGGTCGACGGCGGGCTGCCCGAGATGACGCTGCCGTGCCTCGGGGGCGGCCCAGACGTCGAGCTCTCCTCGCTCCGCGGTCCGATGCTGATCAACCTGTGGCAGGCACGCTGCGAGCCCTGCCGCCTCGAGATGCCCGCGCTGGAGGAGTTCCACCAGCAGTACGGCGACCGAGTGCGGCTCGTCGGCATCGACTTCAACGACGTCCACCCCGACGGCGCGCTCGCGCTGGCCGAGGAGACCGGGGCCACCTACCCCTCCATCGCCGACCCGGGCGGTGAGCTGATGGTCGAGGACGCCTTCGCCATCGCCCGGCGCGGGCTGCCCGCGTTCGTCTTCGTCGACGAGTCCGGCAAGGTCGTCGCGCAGGACTCCGGCGGCGTGGAGTCGGTGGACGAGGTCCGCGAGCTGGTCTCCGAGCACCTGGGCATCGACCTGTGACCACCTCTCTCCCGGGCTGGCTCGCGCCCGTCGTGGAGGCGGCCTCCACGATCACCGTCCACGAGCTGACCCGCTTCATGCCGCCCGAGGGCAGCGACCCCCGGCGCGGCGCCGTGCTGATGGTCTTCGCCGACCGCGACGCCGACCCGGCCGCTCCCGACGACCTCGCCCACCGCGGCGAGCTCCTGCTCACCGAGCGCAACCACCACATGCGCTCCCACCCCGGCCAGGTGTCGTTCCCGGGCGGCTCGCTCGACGAGGGGGAGACCCCGGTCGAGGCGGCGCTGCGCGAGGCCCACGAGGAGATCGGGCTGGTGCCGGCCGAGGTCGAGGTGTTCGGCGAGCTGCCCGAGCTGTGGCTCCCGCCCAGCAACTTCGCGGTGACGCCGGTCCTGGGCTACTGGCGCGACCGGGGGGAGGTGCGCATCGAGAGCCCCGACGAGGTCCACGAGATCCACCACGTCGCGATCGCCGACCTCCTCGACCCCGACAACCGCATCACCGTGCGCCACCCGAGCGGCTGGCTCGGCCCCGGCTTCCTCATCGGTCCGCGGCGCGACGTGATCCTGTGGGGCTTCACCGCCGGCATCATCGCGCGGCTGTTCAGCTATCTCGGGTGGGCGCAGGACTGGGACAGGGCGCGGGTGCGTGACCTGCCCGACCACATGCTGCAGGGTGTCCCCAGAGGCACCGACCTCGCGCCCAACACCCCGCACGACCCCGCCCAGAACACCCGGCTCGAGGAGTAGCCCAGCGATGAACGTCCTCGACTGGTGCCTCGTCGCACTCGTGGGGATCTATGCCCTCTCGGGCTACTGGCAGGGATTCATCACCGGCGCCAGCGCCACCGCAGGCCTGCTGCTCGGCGGCCTCGTCGGCATCTGGGTCGCGCCGCTCGCGCTGGGTGACGCCGCGCCGTCGCTGTGGGTCTCGCTGGGTGCGCTGTTCATCGTCATCATCTGTGCGTCGCTGGGCCAGGCGCTCTTCCAGTACGTCGGCGCGCGGCTGCGCGACCGCATCACCTGGCAGCCGATCCGGGCGGTCGACGCCATCGGCGGCTCACTCCTCAGCGCCGTCGCCGTGCTGCTCGTGGCCTGGGCGCTCGGCGTCGCCGTCTCCGGCACCCGCATCGGCGCGGTCACGCCGCTCGTGCGCGAGTCGACGATCCTCGCCGAGGTCGACAAGACGCTCCCGGCCGACTCCGGCAAGGTGCTGCAGGCCTTCAACAACGTGGTCGGCACGACGTTCTTCCCGCGCTACCTCGAGCCCTTCGCGCCCGAGCGGATCGTCGCGGTGCGCCCCGGCGACCCGCGGATGCTGACCGACCCCGACGTGCTCGCGGCCGAGGCCAGCGTCGTCAAGGTCCGCGGCACCAACGGCTGCGGTGGCGGCGTCGAGGGCACCGGCTTCTTCTTCGCCCCGGGCCGGCTGATGACCAACGCCCACGTCGTCGCCGGCGTCACGCGGCCCGAGGTCGAGGTCGGCGGCTCCACGGTCACGGCCTCGGTCGTGCTCTACGACCCCGACCTCGACATCGCCGTCCTGTCGCTGCCCGACACCGGGTCGGCCCCGCTCGCCTTCGACACCGAGGCGCAACCCCGCGACCCCGTCGCCGTGCTGGGCTACCCCGAGGACGGCCCCTACGACGTCGAGTCCGGTCGCATCCGCTCCGAGCAGCGGCTGCGCTCGCCCGACATCTACGGCGACGGCACCGTCATCCGCCAGGTCTTCTCGCTGCGCGCGCTGATCCGGCCCGGCAACTCCGGCGGCCCGATCGTGACGTCCGCCGGCGACGTGGCGGGCATGGTGTTCGCCGCGTCCGTCAGCGACCGCGACACCGGCTACGCCCTCACCGCGGACCAGGTGGCCGAGTCGGCGGCCGCCGGCGTCACGGCGACGTCCCCGGTCGACACCGGCACCTGCGTGCGCTGACCGTCGTACGCCCCCCCGGATCCGGAGGGCGCTCAGGCGTGGATCAGGGCTTGCCCTTGAGCGCCTGCGGGATCTGTCGGCCCTGCTCGATCGCGCGCTCGGGCGCCTTGACCTTCTTGACCTGCCGGAGGCCGATGAAGGCCAGGAGCGCGGCGACGAGGACGTAGAGGCCGAAGACGACGAGGAACGCCCACTGCAGGTCGAGGCCGTCGCCGTTCCAGTGGATGAAGTAGGCGAGCGCGACCGAGAACATGATGATCGCGAGCAGGACGAGGAACGCCGCCCCGGCGAAGAGGCCGATGCCGACACCGCCGCGCTTGACGCTGACCTTCAGCTCGCTCTTGGCGAGCTGGATCTCCTTGGAGATGAGCGAGGAGATGTCGCGCTGCGCGTCCATGACGAGCTTGCCGAGCGTCGGATCGGTGTCCTTGACCGGTTCGTTTGCCATGCGGAGCTGTCCTTCGGTGTACGCCGGGGGTGAGTGCTGCGACCCTACCAACGGGCCTGTCTACACTGGGGTCTCAGGTGAGCCGGGAAGTCTGGTCGGCCCGTGGCGAGTCTGTCCGCGGTGATGCTGCTTCGACCACCCCCGGAAGGACCACCTCGTGATGGCCACGCCCCCCGACCGCTCCCGCCTCGACGACCTGTGGAGGTCCGGCCCCGTCTACAGCGCCAGCGACAGGCCGCTCGCCCGGCTGGTCGCGCGGCCGGTGCGCGAGTTCCTACGCGTGGAGGCGGCCGGCTCGATCCTCCTCCTGCTGGCCGCGGCTGCGGCCCTGGTCTGGGCCAACAGCCCGTGGGCGTCGTCGTACGACACCCTGTGGCACACCCACCTCACCCTCGACGTCGGCCCGCTGCACCTCGACGAGTCGCTCCAGCACTGGGTCAACGACGCCCTGATGGTGATCTTCTTCTTCGTCGTCGGGCTCGAGATCAAGTACGAGCTGGTCAACGGAGACCTGCGTGACCCGCGGACGGCTGCCCTGCCGATCGTCGCGGCGGTCGGCGGGATGGTGGTGCCCGCCGGGATCTACCTCGCGCTCAACCCGCCCGGCAGCGCCGGCAGCGACGGCTGGGGCATCCCGATGGCGACCGACATCGCCTTCGCGGTCGGCGTCCTGGGGGTGCTGGGGCGCCGGATCCCCTCTGCCGCGCGGCTGTTCCTGCTGACGCTGGCGATCGTGGACGACATCGGCGCGATCCTGGTGATCGCGGTCTTCTACACCAGCGACCTGTCGTTGACCTGGCTCGCGATCGCCCTCGGCCTCCTCGGCCTGATGGTCGTCGCGCGCGTGCTGCGGATCTGGAGCCTGGTGGTCTACGCGGTCCTCGGCGTGGGCGTGTGGTTCGCCCTGCTCGAGTCCGGCGTGCACGCCACCCTCGCCGGTGTCGCGATCGGCCTGCTCGCCCCGGCGACTCCGCTGCTCAAGGAGGAGGTCGCCCGCGAGTTCGCGACGAGCGCCCTGGAGGACCGCCACCTCGACGCCGACGAGCTGGCCCGGTTGCGCTTCCTGCTGCAGGAGTCGGTGTCGGTGGTCGAGCGGCTCATCAGCGCGCTGCACCCGCTGTCGGCGTACGTCGTCCTGCCCGTCTTCGCGCTCGCCAACGCCGGCGTCGAGCTGGGAGCCATCGGGGAGGTCTTCACTGAACCGGTGGGCCTCGGCATCGTCCTCGGGCTGGTGCTCGGCAAGCCGATCGGCATCGTCGTGACCTCCTTCGTCGCCGTACGCCTCGGCATCGCGAAGCTTCCCGAGCACACGCCCTGGTCGATGATGGTGGGCCTCGGCGCCGTCGCCGGCATCGGCTTCACGGTCTCGATCTTCATCGCCGGGCTGTCGTTCCCGGGCGCGGAGCTGCTGACCGAGGAGGCGAAGATCGCGATCCTGCTGGCGTCCCTCCTCGCCGCGGTGGTCGGGATCGTGCTCCTGCTCGCCGCCACCCGCAACCGCGTACCTGAGGACGCCGTGGACGGCTGAGGAGCCGATTCCCGTACGCCGCGTCCTCAGATGTCGACCCCCGGACGTCATGCGAACCCGCACCCACAAGTACGGGTTCGCATGACGCAGTCGAGGGACGAGGGAGGGACGAGGGAGGGACGCGGTGGCGGGGGAGGTCAGTCCTCCGCCGGCGCCGAGGTCTCCTTCGACTTGATCAGGTCCATGACCGTCGAGTCGGCGAGGGTGGTCACGTCGCCGACCTCGCGGTGCTCGGCGACGTCCTTGAGCAGGCGGCGCATGATCTTGCCGGAGCGGGTCTTGGGCAGCTCGGGCACGACCATGATCTGGCGCGGCTTGGCGATCGCACCGATCTCCTTCGCGACGTGCTTGCGCAGCTCCTCGACGATGTCCTCGCCGCCGTCGCCGGCGGAGTCGCGGAGGATGACGAAGGCGCAGACCGCCTGGCCGGTGGTCTCGTCCGTCGCACCGACGACCGCCGCCTCGGCGACCTTCGGGTGCGACACGAGGGCGGACTCGATCTCGGTCGTCGAGAGCCGGTGGCCCGACACGTTCATCACGTCGTCGACGCGGCCGAGCAGCCAGATGTCGCCGTCGTCGTCGAGCTTCGCGCCGTCACCGGCGAAGTAGAGGCCCTTCCAGCGCGACCAGTACGTCTCCTTGAACCGCTCGTCGTCGCCCCAGAGCGTACGGAGCATGGCGGGCCACGGCTCCTTCAGCACGAGGTAGCCACCGTTGCCGTTGCCGACGGACTTCGCATCGTCGTCGACCACGTCGGCCGCGATGCCGGGCAGCGCCTTCATCGCCGAGCCGGGCTTGCCGGCGGTGACGCCGGGCAGCGGGCTGATCATGATCTGGCCGGTCTCGGTCTGCCACCAGGTGTCGACGACCGGGCAGCGGTCGCCGCCGATGACCTCGCGGTACCAGACGTAGGCCTCCGGGTTGATCGGCTCGCCGACCGACCCGAGCAGCCGCAGCGACGACATGTCGTAGCCGTCGGGGATCTCGCGACCCTGCTTCATGAAGGTCCGGATCGCGGTGGGCGCGGTGTAGAAGATCGTCACCTCGTAGTCCTGCACGATCTGCCACCAGCGGCCCTTCTCGGGCGTGCCCTCGTACATCACCTGCGTCGCGCCGTTGGCGAGCGGGCCGTAGACCATGTAGGAGTGCCCGGTGACCCAGCCGACGTCGGCGGTGCACCAGTAGACGTCGGTGTCGGCCTTGAGGTCGAAGACCTCCCAGTGCGTGAACGACGTCCCGGTGAGGTAGCCGCCGGTGGTGTGCAGGATGCCCTTGGGCTTGCCGGTGGTGCCGGAGGTGTACATGACGTAGAGGGGGTGCTCGGAGTCGTGCAGCTCGGCCTCGTGCTCGGTGGAGGCGGAGTCGACGACGTCGTGCCACCACACGTCGCGGCCACCCTCTTCTCGGCCGTGCCACGCGACGTCCTGGCCCGTACGACGTACGACGAGCACGTTGCGCACCAGGTCGCCGGTCTTCTCCACCGCCTCGTCGACCGCGGGCTTGAGCGCACTGGCCGCACCGCGGCGGTAGCCGCCGTCGGAGGTGATCACGACGTGGGCCTCGCAGTCGGTGATGCGCGAGGCGAGGGCGTCGGCGGAGAACCCGCCGAACACCACGGTGTGCGGGGCGCCGAGGCGGGCGCAGGCGAGCATCGCGACGACGACCTCGGGGATCATCGGCATGTAGATCGCGACCCGGTCGCCCTTCTTCACCCCGAGCTCGGTCAGCGCGTTGGCGGCCCTCGACACCTCGTCCTTGAGCTGGGAGTAGGTGATGTCGCGGGTGTCGTCCTCGGGCTCGCCGACCCAGTGCAGCGCGACCTTGTCGCCGTTGCCGGCGGCGACGTGGCGGTCGACGCAGTTGACGGCGGCGTTGATCGTGCCGCCGACGAACCACTTCGCGAAGGGCGGGTTCGACCAGTCGAGGACCTGGTCCCACTTCTGGCCCCACTCGAGCCGCTCGGCGGCCTCGGCCCAGAACGCCTCCCGGTCCGCGTCGGCGCGCGCGTAGGCCTCCTCCTTGACGTTGGCGTCGGCGGCCAGGTCGGCCGGGGGCTCGAAGCGCCGGTCCTCGTGCATCAGGTTCGACAGGGTCTGCTCGGACAAGGCTCTCTCCTCGGGCGGGGCAGGGTGCTGGGTCGGGTGCTGCTCAGGGGTGGGACGAGGGGTGGAACGAGGGACGGGGACGAAGGAGGTGACCCCCTCGCCGAACCTACTCCGGCTCGGCGAGGGGGTCACCGGTGCTGCTGATCTCGAGCTGGCGTCAGTGCTGGACGGCCTGCTCGGCGCCGGCGCCGGTGAGGGCGCGGACCTCGAGCTCGGTGAAGCGGTCCTCGGCGGCCGGCTCCCTGGAGGTGATGGTCCCGAGGTAGCCCAGCAGGAACCCGATCGGGATCGAGATGATGCCGGGGTTGTTGAGCGGGAAGATCGACCAGTCGGAGTCGGGGAACAGCGACGTCGGCAGGCCCGACATCACCGGCGAGAAGAACACCAGCCCGACGGCCGCGATGAGGCCGCCGTAGATGCTCCAGGTGGCGCCGCGGGTGTTGAAGCGCCGCCAGAACATGTTGTAGATGATCGCCGGCAGGTTCGCCGACGCGGCGACCGCGAACGCCAGCGCCACCAGGAACGCGATGTTGAGGCGCTGCGCCGGGATCGACAGGGCGATGGCCACCGCGCCGATGACGAACGCGGCGATCCGGGCGACCCTGACCTCGTCCTTCTCGGTCACCGACGAGTCCTTCTTGATGACGCCCTTGTAGAGGTCGTGCGCCACCGAGGAGGAGCTGGCCAGGGTGAGGCCGGCGACCACCGCGAGGATGGTCGCGAACGCGACCGCGGCGATCAGCGCGAGCAGGACCGCGCCGCCCGTGGATCCCTCGCCGCCACCCACGGCCTCGGCCAGGAGCGGGGAGGCGAGGTTCTGGTTGCCGCCGGCGACCGGGTCGACCTGGTCGCGGTCGAGCAGGGCCGCGGCGCCGAAGCCGAGGACCAGCGTCATCAGGTAGAACGCGCCGATGAGGCCGATGGCCCACAGCACCGACTTCCGCGCGTCCTGCGCGGTCGGCACGGTGTAGAAGCGGATCAGGATGTGCGGCAGACCGGCCGTACCGAGCACGAGTGCCAGACCGAGGGACAGGAAGTCGATCTGCGACGTCAGCGTGGCGCCGTACTGCAGGCCGGGCTGGAGGAACGCCTCGCCCTGCCCGGAGTTCTCGGCAGCCGAGCCGAGCAGCTCGGACAGGTTGAAGTCGAACTTCGCGAGCACGAGCACCACGATCAGCGCCGAGCCGAGCATCAGCAGGACGGCCTTGACGATCTGCACGTAGGTCGTGCCCTTCATGCCGCCGACGACGACGTAGAAGATCATCAGCGCACCGACGCCGACGATGGTGAGGTTCTTCAGCGCCTCGCTGTCGACGCCGAGCAGGAGGGCGACCAGCGAGCCCGCACCGACCATCTGGGCCAGCAGGTAGAAGATCGAGACGACGACGGTGGAGATCGACGCCGCCGTGCGCACCGGGCGCTGCTGCATCCGGAAGGCGAGCTGGTCGGCCATCGTGTAGCGACCGGCGTTGCGCAGCATCTCCGCGACGAGCAGCAGCGCGACGAGCCACGCCACGAGGAAGCCGATCGAGTAGAGGAAGCCGTCGTAGCCGTAGAGCGCGATGGCGCCGGAGATGCCGAGGAACGACGCCGCCGACATGTAGTCGCCGCCGATGGCGAGACCGTTCTGGAAGCCGGAGAACGAGCGACCGCCGGAGTAGAAGTCGGTGGCCGTCTTGGTCTGCCGGCTCGCCCAGAAGGTGATGCCGACCGTCAGCGCGACGACGGCGAGGAACAGGCACGTGGTGAGGACCTGGGTGTCCATCAGGCGTCGTCTCCCTTGCGGTAGTCCGCCTCGAGCTGGCGGGCCAGCGGGTCGAGCTTGGCGGCGGAGAAGCGGGCGTACATCCAGGCGAGGCCGAACGTCGTCACGAACTGGAGGAGGCCGAAGACCAGCGCCACGTTGATGTGGCCCCAGAGCTGCGTCGACATGAAGTCGTGGCCCCAGTTGGAGAGGATGACGTACAGCAGGTACCAGGCCAGGAACGCGACCGTGGCCGGGAAGACGAAGCCGCGGTAGCGGCGCCGCAGCTCGGCGAACTCGGGTGTCGCGTGAAGCCGGTCGTAGATGGGGTGGTGGCGCGCGGCCTGCTCTTGCTCTGTCACGGATGGGTCCTTCCGAGCGCGGGATGGCCACCGGGTGTGACCGCCGTCACCGTGACACCGGTCACTCGCCCCGCGGGAGGGGTGCGCGTCGCCGCGTCGGTCGATGGGCGTCGGCCGTCGCCCAGCGGTCGGTGTCGTACGACGAACGGTCGGAGCTCGCACGGGGTGAGGCGTGAGGTCGTGAGGAGAAGTTGACGGCTCCGCCACCGGACCGGCAGGCCGGGCGACACACCGGGAGCCCACGCTCGTCGGCATGAGCACCCCCGCCACGCACCCCCGCCGTACGCGCCGCTGGATCGAGGACTGGCGCCCGGAGGACGCCGAGTTCTGGGAGGGAGGCGGCCGCGCCGTCGCGCGCCGCAACCTGGTCTGGTCGATCTTCGCCGAGCACGTCGGCTTCTCGGTCTGGCTGATCTGGAGCGTCTCGTCGGCGTTCCTGCTCGCCCAGGGCTTCGCCTTCACCCCGCAGCAGCTGTTCCTGCTGGTCGCGCTGCCCAACCTCGTCGGCTCGCTGCTGCGGCTGCCCTACACCTTCGCGGTGCCGAAGTTCGGCGGGCGCAACTGGACGATCGTCAGCGGCGCGATGCTGCTGGTGCCGACGCTGCTGTTCGCGTACGCCGTCCAGGACCCGGCGACGCCCTACTGGGCCTTCTGCCTGATCGCCGCGACCGCCGGCGTGGGCGGCGGCAACTTCGCCTCGTCGATGGCCAACATCAACTTCTTCTACCCCTCCGACAAGAAGGGCGCGGCGCTCGGGCTCAACGCCGCCGGCGGCAATCTCGGCGTCTCGCTGATCCAGCTGCTGCTGCCCGTCATGGTCGGCGGTGCCGGGATCTTCGGCCTCGTGCAGGCCTCGGGCGGCGGCATCCACCTCGAGCGGGCGGCGTACGCCTATGCGGGGCTGGCCCTGCTGGCGACGGCCGCGGCGTGGCTCTGGATGGACAACCTGGCCACCGTGACGTCGTCGCCGCGGGAGCAGATGCAGGTCGTGAAGCAGCGGCAGACGTGGCTGCTGTCGCTGCTCTACATCGGCACGTTCGGGTCGTTCATCGGCTACTCAGCGGCGATGCCGCTGCTGATCCGGCTGAACTTCTGGGTGCCGGAGCCCGCCCCGCTCGGCACCGGCATCTACTTCGCGTTCTACGCCTTCCTCGGCGCCGGCGTCGGCTCGCTGACCCGTCCGCTCGGCGGGTGGATGGCCGACCGCTGGGGCGGCGCGCGGGTCACGCTGGCGTCGTTCGTCGCGATGGTCGTCTTCACCCTCGGCGTGCTCTGGACCGTCAACCAGCTCACGCCCAACCCGGGGGCCGACCCTGCCGTCGCGAGCGGGAACGCCGCGTGGTTCCCGTTGTTCCTCGGGTTCTTCCTCTGCATCTTCGCCGCCACCGGCATCGGCAACGGCTCGGTCTACAAGATGATCCCCGCCCTCTGGAAGGCGTCGGCGGAGCGCGCGACAGCGCCGGGCACGCCGGAACGCGCGGCCGCCCTCACCTCGGCCACCCGTCAGTCGTCCTCCGCGCTCGGCGTGATCGGCGCGGTCGGCGCGGTCGGCGGCTTCCTGGTGCCGCTCGCCTTCGCCGCACCGTGGGTGGGCGACCCGCTGGCGGCGACCCGCGCCGCCTTCACGGTCTTCACCGCCTACTACGTCGGCTGCGCAGCGCTCACGTGGGCGCTCTACCTGCGTCGGCCGGTGCGGGCCCACGGGCTCGCGACCGCGGAGATCTGAGCGGAGGACCCATGACCGAGACCCACTGCCCCTACTGCTCGCTGCAGTGCGGGATGCGGCTGGCGGGACGGCGTACCCCCGAGGTGTCCGCCTGGGAGGAGTTCCCCGTCAACCGCGGGGCGCTGTGCCGCAAGGGCTGGGCCGCGGCCGGGCTGTACGGCGGTCGCGACCGGCTGATCTCGCCGCTGGTCCGCGACCGGGAGACCGGCGAGTGGTCGGCCGTCTCGTGGGACGACGCGCTCGACCGGGTCGCCGACGGCATCCGCGCCGCCCAGGCGGCCGGGGGACCGGACGCGGTCGCTGTCTTCGGCGGCGGCGGTCTCACCAACGAGAAGGCCTACTCCCTCGGCAAGTTCGCCCGGGTCGCGCTCGGCACCTCGCAGATCGACTACAACGGCCGCTGGTGCATGAGCTCGGCCGCCTCGGCCGGGATCCGTGCCTTCGGCCTCGACCGCGGGCTGCCGTTCCCGCTGGCCGACGTCGAGGAGACCGACGTGCTGGTGCTGGTCGGCTCCAACCTCGCCGAGACGATGCCGCCGGCAGCGCGCCACCTCGACCGGCTGCGCGAGCGCGGCGGGAAGGTGGTCGTGATCGACCCGCGGCGCACGCCCACTGCGGACCGCGCCGACCTGCACCTCCAGCCGGTGCCGGGCACCGACCTCGCCCTGGCGCTCGGGGTGCTGCACCTGCTCGTCGCCGCCGGCGCAGTCGACACGTCGTACCTCGACGGGCGGACCACGGGGTGGGATGAGGTGCGCGACTCGGTCGCCTCCTGGTGGCCCGAGCGCGTCGAGCGGGTCACCGGGATCGACGCGCACGAGGTGCGGGCGCTGGCGGCGATGCTGGCGGCCCCCAAGGTCATGGTGCTCACCGCGCGCGGCGCGGAGCAGCACTCGACCGGATCCGACACCGTGCTGGCGTGGATCAACGTGGCGCTCTCGCTGGGGATGGTGGGCCGGCGCGGTGCGGGCTACGGCTGCCTGACGGGCCAGGGCAACGGCCAGGGCGGGCGCGAGCACGGGCAGAAGGCCGACCAGCTGCCCGGCTACCGGCGCATCGACGACCCCGCCGCCCGCGCGCACGTCGCCGGCGTGTGGGGCGTCGACCCCGACACGCTGCCCGGGCCGGGCCGGTCGGCGTACGAGCTGCTCGACGCGCTCGGCACGCCCGACGGGCCGTCGGCGCTGCTGGTCCTCGGGTCCAACATCGTGGTCAGCGCGCCCCGGGCGACCCACGTGACTCAGCGGCTGGAGGCGCTCGACCTGCTGGTGGTGTGCGACGTCGTGATGTCGGAGACCGCGGCTCTCGCCGACGTCGTGCTGCCGGTGACGCAGTGGGCCGAGGAGACCGGGACGATGACCAACCTCGAGGGCCGGGTGGTCCTGCGGCAGCGCGCGATCACGCCGCCGTCGGGCGTGCGGTCGGACCTCGAGGTGGTCGCGGGACTGGCCGAGCGGCTCGGCTCGGTGGCGGCGTTCGCGACGGACCCCGAGGAGGTCTTCGCCGAGCTCGGTCGCGCCTCGGCGGGCGGCCCGGCCGACTACTCGGCGATCACCTACGACCGGATCCGCGACGAGCAGGGTGTCTTCTGGGGCGGCGAGCGGCTCTTCGCCGAGTCCTTCGCGCACCCCGACGGCCGGGCCCGGATGCACGCCGTCGAGCACCGGGGAGCGGCCGAGCAGCCGTGCGCCGACTACCCCGTGCACCTCACCACCGGGCGAGTGCTCGCGCAGTACCAGTCCGGCGCCCAGACCCGGCGGGTGCGCTCGCTGCCCGACGACGGCCCGTTCGTGGAGATGCACCCCTTCCTGGCCGCACGCCTCGGGATCGCGACGGGAGAGGGTGTACGCGTCGCCACCCGGCGCGGCGAGATGACCGCCCCGGCGAGGGTGGTGACGACCATCCGGCCCGACACGGTCTTCGTGCCCTTCCACTGGGTGGGCGCCAACCGGCTGACCAACGACGCCCTCGACCCGGCGTCGCGGATGCCGGAGTTCAAGGTGTGCGCCGCACGCCTCTCGCCGGTCGAGGAGGTCGCGCAGCGACCGGGCTCCCCGCTGGTCGAGGAGGTCGCGCAGCGACCGTCACGAGACCCGGTTCCCCATGGTTGAGCGCATCGTCGTGGTCGGCGGCGGGATGGCCGCCGTCCGGCTGTGCGAGCACCTCGCCGGGGACGAGCGGTTCGCCGTCACCGTCCTTACCGACGAGGACGTGCCGCCGTACAACCGGATCCTGCTGTCGGCGGTGCTCGAGGGGACCCACGCCGCCGCCGCGCTGACCCTGCGGTCCGCGGAGTGGTACGCCAACCACGGCATCGACCTGCGCCTCGGAGCCCGCGTCCTCGAGATCGACCGGGACACCCGCGAGGTCGTGCTCGTCGACGGGGAACGCGTCGCCTTCGACCGGCTGGTCCTGGCCTGCGGGTCGATCCCCACACTCCCGCCGATCCGCGGGCTCGTCCGGCGCGACGGCACCCTCCACCCGAAGGTCCACGCCTTCCGCAGCCTCGCCGACTGCGGTCGGCTCGACACTGCCACGCGCTCGCTGGACCCGTCTGCTCGTGCCGTCGTCGTCGGCGGCGGCCTCCTGGGCCTCCAGGTCGCCCGCGCGCTCGCGGTCCGCGGCCTGGTGACCGAGGTGGTCGAGGGAGCCGACCACCTCCTCGCCAGCCAGGTCGGCCCCGGCGCGGGCGGCGTCCTGGCCCGGGACCTGCGGCGGCTCGGGACCGAGGTCTACACCGGCGCCCGCGCGGTCCGGCTGACCAACGACGGGCTGCAGCTCGACAACGGCTACGTCCTGCCCAGCGACCTGGTCGTCCTCACTGCCGGCGGTCGCCCGTCGACCGCCCTCGCACGGCGGGCGGGGCTGATGGTCCGCCGCGGGGTCGTGGTCGACGACACGCTCACCAGCGTCACCGACGACCGGGTGCACGCCATCGGCGACTGCGCCGAGCACCGCCGTCGGACGACCGGCTTCGTCCCACCGGCCTGGGAGCAGGCCGAGGTGCTCACCCGCGTGCTGCGCGGCGAGGAGGCGTCGTACGACGGCAGCCGCAGCGTCGCCCGCCTGCGTGCCACCGGCCTCGAGGTCGCCGTGCTCGGCGAGCCCGAGCGCGCCGCGGGCGAGGTGGTGGAGGTGACCAACCCGATCGCCGGCTCGCACCGTCGCCTCGTCGTGCGCGGAGGGCGGATCGTCGCCGCGGCACTCGTCGGCGACCTGTCCCGTGTCGGGCTGATCACCCAGCTCTACGACCGCGGCACCCTGCTCGGGCCCGACGAGCCCGGCCAGCTGCTCCTGCCCGAGGCGGCGGACGCCCCGGCGCCGCTGCCCGACGAGGCCGAGGTGTGCGCGTGCGCCGGTGTGACCGCGGGCGAGGTCCGGGCCTGCGTGTCCGTGCCGGACTGCGTCGACCGGACCCGCGCGACGACCGGCTGCGGCGGGTGCGCGGACGTCGTACGCCGCTTGGTCGAGGACAGCCCGACGCCGGTCGCGGTCGGCTGACAACTTCTCGGCGCGAGACTGCGTCCCACGGGGGTACCGGAGGAGGGTGCAGGTGAGCAGACGGGTCCTGGTCGGCGCGGTCGCGCTCCTCGTCGGCTTCCTCGGTGGCATGCAGCTGCACCAGGTCGTGGCGTCGCCCGACCAACCGCGGTCGGTGGTCCGCGCGATCGATCCGAGCGCCCATCGCGACGATGACGTGGTCTTCGAGGACTGCCCCGCGCAGGCGACGGCGCCGCCCTACCCGGTCAACGAGAACGGCATGTCCTACGGCTCGGGCGCCGACATCGACGAGGACGACCCGGGCCCCGACCTCGTCGCCGCGTACGGCACCAACGGCAGGTGCGGCTTCGTGCGCGCCTCCGACCGGGAGCAGGCCGTGCCGGCCGACCCGGAGGAGGCACTGGCCTACATGGCCGACCTCGACCCGGAGGGCCGGGACATCCCGCTCTACGCGCAGGACGGCGTCACCGTCATCGGCAGCTTCCACATCGGCCCGGGCCGGGGCTTGACCTCAGGTGCACCCGAGGCCCCACGATCGACTCCATGACCGACGCACAGATCACCGTCCAGGAGCTCCGGATCTCCCTGACGGTCGACGACTTCGACGCCGCCGTACGCCTCTACCGCGACGCGCTCGGACTGCCCGAGGTGGCCGACTGGAGCAGCGAGCAGGGGCGGGTCCTCCTGCTCGACGCCGGCCGCGCGACGCTCGAGCTCTTCGACGAGGCACAGGCCGCGATGGTCGACGACCTCGAGGTGGGGGAGCGGGTGTCGGGCACGGTGCGGTTCGCCCTCCAGGTGCCCGACGCCGACACCGCCGCCGCGACCCTCGTCGCCGCCGGCGCCACCGCCGTCGCCCCCGCCGTCGACACCCCGTGGGGCGACCGCAACGCCCGCGTCGCCGCGCCCGACGGCATGCAGCTGACGCTGTTCACGCCGGGGGAGTCCTGATCATCCAGAGGTCCGGGTCGGGCACGGGGTCGAAGCCGTGGCCGGCGTAGACGTCGTGGGCGTCCCTCGTCTTGAGCAGGGTGCGGCCGATGCCGAGGTCGTCGACGCGCTGCGCGACCGCGGCCACCAGCCGCGTGCCGAGCCCGAGGCCGCGGTGGTCGCGGTCGACGTACACGTCGCAGAGCCAGGCGAAGGTGGCGTGGTCGGTGACGATGCGGGCGTACGCAACCTGCCGGCCGTCGCCGGTGAAGGCGCCGAGGTTGAGCGAGTGCTCGGCAGCGGTGCCGACCGCCTCGCGGCTGCGTCCCAGTGACCAGTACGCGTCGGTGCTGAGCCAGTGGTGGACGAGGTCGAGGTCCATGTCGGCGAGGTCGCTGCGGATGGCGTAGTCGGTCACGCCAGCATCTTCCTCGATCGGGCTGGACCGGTCTTGAGCCGCGCTCGGCGCAGGCCGATCATGGCGGGATGGGCGTCGTCGAGTTCGAGGTCGAGCGCACCGTCGGGGCGCCGATCGGCGAGGTCTTCGCGCGCCTCGCCGACATCGAGGGGCACAACGGGTGGGTGCCCGGGCGCGGCAGCATCCTGCGCGGTTCCCGGCAGACGTCGCCCGGCCCGGTGGTGGTGGGCACGACCTACGAGGACCGCACCCGCATGGGGACCATGCCCGGTCACGTGGCCGAGCTCGACGCACCCCACCGGCTGGTCTACCACTGGTGGGACCGCAGCTCGTCGGGGACGACCAGGATGGAGGGCTGGCCCGGCTACACCCTCGAGGCGGTGGGGGATCGGGAGACGCTCGTGCGCCACGACGTGACGCTGCGGGCCAACGGCGTCCGCGCGCTCGGGCTCCCGGTGCTGAAGGTCATCGCCCGGCGCGAGCGGAACGCGACCATGGATGCGCTCGTCCGCTCGTCCGCTCGTTCGCCTAGCGCCGCGTGGGGTGCGGGCGCCGCAGGGAGTCGGGGAGCAGCCGGGCGCCCGACCCGCGCTCGCCGTGGACGTCGTCGGGGTTGGAGAAGGCGCACGACCGCAGGCTCAGGCAGCCGCAGCCGATGCATCCGTCGAGGCCGCTCTTGAGCCGCTGGAGCGCGGCGATCTGCTCGTCGAGCCGGCGGCCCCAGTGCCGGGAGATGCGCTGCCAGTCGGCCTTGGTCGGGGTGCGGTTGCCGGGTAGCCGGCCGAGCTCCTCGCGGATCTCCTCGATGGTGAGGCCGACGTTGGACGCCGCGCGGATGAAGGCCAGGCGTCGCAGCACGCTCCGCTCGAACCGGCGCTGGCCGCCGCCGGAGCGGTGGGCCTCGATGAGTCCCTCTGCCTCGTAGTAGCGGATCGCCGACGCCGCGAAGCCGCTGCGCCGCGAGATCTCGCCCATCGGTAGCAGGTCACGGCCATCCATCGACACCAGTCCCCTTGAACTCAAGTTCACTTCAACTTGAACCATGGTGCCATGCCAGACAAGACACACACTGTGAACACGACGGAACGGGTGGCACTGGTCACCGGGGGATCGACCGGCCTCGGGCTGGCGCTCAGCAGCGAGCTGGCCCGGCGGGGTTGGCGGGTGGTCACCGACGGACGCAGCGAGGCGAAGTTCAAGGGGGCCGGGCTTCCCGAGGTGGTGAGGGTGGTGGTCGGCGACCTGACCGACGCCGACCACCGCGACCGCCTGCGAGCGGAGGTGGAGCGTCACGGCCGGCTCGACCTCCTCGTCCACAACGCGAGCACGCTCGGTCCGCTGCCGATGCGCCCGCTCGCGGAGGCCGACGTCCCGGACCTCATGCACGTCTGGCGGACCAACATCGGCGGCCCGCTGGTCCTCACCTCCGCCCTCCTGCCGTGGCTGCGCGCGGCGGACGGCGTGCTGCTGTCGATCAGCTCGGACGCGGCCGTCCACCACTACGAGACGTGGGGGCTGTACGCCGCCAGCAAGGCCGCGCTCGACCACGTGACGCTGACCTACGGCGCCGAGACCGGCCTGCGGGCGTACGCCGTCGACCCCGGCGACATGCGGACGGCGATGCACCAGGACGCCTTCCCGGGGGAGGACATCTCCGACCGTCCGCTTCCCGAGACCGTCGTGCCGCGCCTCCTCGCGCTGCTCGACGCACGGCCGGAGTCGGGTCGCTACCAGGCCGAGGACTTCTCATGACGCTGCTCCACGAGACGCCCCGCACCCGCTTCGCCGCCTCGTCCTTCGCCCCGCAGCCCGCCGAGGCGCGCGGCCTCGCGCGCGACGAGGTGCGCCTGCTGGTCGCGACACCGGACGGACTGTCGCACGGCCGCTTCCGCGACCTGCCCGACCACCTGCGCGCAGGCGACGTGCTGGTGGTCAACACCTCGGCGACCGTCGCCGCCGAGGTCGACGCCGAGCTCGGCGGGACGCCGGTGGTGCTCCACGTCGCGCACCGCCTCGACGACGGCGACGCCGTCGTCGAGCTGCGGACCGCGCCCGACGCGGCGCGGGCGCTGCTGACCGCCACCGCCGGCGAGGTCGTGCGCGTCGGCGACGTACGCCTGGCCCTCCGCGGACCCTGGCCGGGAGACGCGTCGTCCCCGACGGGCAGCGGCAACCGGCTCTGGCGTGCGTCGGTGCGTGGCGACCTGGACCGCCAGCTGGACTGGAACGGCCGGCCCATCGCCTACGGCTACCTCGACCGGCACTACCCGCTGGCGGACTACCAGACCGTGTTCGGCACGCGTCCCGGCAGCGCGGAGATGGCCTCGGCAGGCCGACCGTTCACCCACGAGCTCGTCACCCGCCTCGTCACCGCGGGCGTGCAGCTCGCACCGGTGACGCTGCACACCGGGGTGTCGTCGCAGGAGGCCGGCGAGGCGCCCGGGCCGGAGTGGTTCGAGGTGACGCCGACCAGCGCTCGGGTGGTCAACCAGGCGCGGGCCAACGGCGGTCGCGTCGTCGCCGTCGGCACCACGGCGACCCGTGCCGTCGAGTCCAGCGTGCGCGGGTCGTCCGTCGTGGCGAGCCGCGGCTGGACCGACCGGGTCGTCTCCCCGGCCGCCCCGCCCAGGATCGTGGACGGTCTCGTCACCGGCTGGCACGACCCGATGGCCTCGCACCTCCTGCTCGTCGAGGCGGTCGCGGGCGCTCGCCTCACGCAGGCGGCGTACGACGCCGCGGTCGCTGAGGGCTACCTCTGGCACGAGTTCGGCGACTCGGCGCTGCTGCTGCGGAGATGAGCGCCGGAGCGAGAAAATTCGACGGAAACTGTGGGTCCCGCCACGCCACATCGTCCTAGATTGGGCAGATGATTCTCGGGGCACACCGCGCCTCCGCCGACCTGGGCTCGCTCGAGCCCGGGACCCACCTGTGCGCTCTCGAACGCGACGCGACCATGCTCGACCGCGTCGCGGCGACCTTCGTCGGGCAGGGCCTCGCCGCAGGTGACCAGTTGCTCTACATCGCCTCCGAGGGTCAGGTCCACGACCTCGTTGGCAGCCTCACCCAGCACCTGGACGCACGGCAGGCCCTCGCCACGGGACAGCTCCTCACCAGCTCGTTCGAGGACGCCTACGGCTCGTCGCGGCCCGAGCTCGCCACCGTCGCCGACGGGTTCCGGCTCGCGGCCCAGCAGACGCTGAAGAGCGGTTTCCCCGCCCTCCGCGTGGCCGCCCGGATGGACGACCTCGCCGGGCTGCTGGGATCCATGGACGACGTGGTGGCCTGGGAGCACGTCGCCACCGGCCTGCAGCGCGAGCTCCACGTGAGCTCGGTCTGCCTCTACGACACCCAACGGCTCGAGCCGGGCGAGGGCGCCTCGCTGGCCCGCGAGCACGACGGGCTCGCCCCCGACATCGAGGTCGCGCCCATCGCCACCTTCCTCGCGGTCGACGAGCCGTGGGGCGTGCAGGTCCGGGGTGAGGTCGACGTGTCCAACCGGCACCTCCTGCACCGCCTGGTGCTCTCGCGCGCCGCGGTGAAGCCGCGCCTGCGGCTCGACCTCGAGGGCGTGACCTTCGCCGACGCCTGCACGATCGCCCGCCTGCGCGCGATCGCGGCCGCCCTGCCGGAGGACGGCCACCTCGTGCTGGCGCGGGTGCCCGCCGTCGTACGCCGGGTCCTGGAGCTCACCGGGCTCGACCACCCACGACTCAAGGTGGAGCCGTGAGGCCGCCGTCGTGAGCGTGGCCCCGACCCACACCAGCCTGGTCTACGACGGCGACCTGGCCTACGCGACCGAGGCCGGCGGCTTCCTGCGCGAGGGCCTCGACCTGGGGCACCGGGCGCTCGTGATGGCGCCGCCGTCCCGCATGGAGCTCGTCGCGCGGGAGCTGGGCGCGTACGCCGACGCGGTCGACTTCGTCGACGAGGCCGTCGCCTACGAGCCCCAGTGGAACGCCTACCGCGTCCTGCTCGACCACCTCGACTCGACACCCGGGGCGCGCACGCGTGTCGTCGCCGAGCAGGCCCTCGCCCGACGCGCACCGGCCGAGCTGGTCGACTACCGCCGGCTGGAGTCGGCGGCCAACATCGTCTTCGCCGGGCGTTCGGTCGACCTCCTCTGCCCGTACGACGGCCGCGCGCTGCCGTCAGGCCTCCTCGACATCGCCCGGCGCGCCCACGACGGACTGCGCTCGCGCGGGTCGGTGGTGCCGAACGCCGACTTCCGCGACCCGATGGAGGAGCTCGCCGACCTGGCCGCGGTGGTCCATCCGCCCACGCACGCCACGACCCTCGACTGCTCCGACCAGTCCGACGTCTCGCTCGTGCGCCGCACGGTGCGCGCCCAGGGTGCGCGGGACGGGCTCGACCCCGAGACGGTCGGCGACCTCGAGCTGGCAGTGTCCGAGGTGCTGACCAACGCCCTCCTGCACGGCACGCCGCCCGCCCTCGTCCACCTCTACGAGGAGGCCGGCATGTGGGTGTGCCACGTCCACGACGGCGGCGGCCTGCCGGTCGACCCCCTCGCGGGCGTCGTACCTCCCGGCGACCCGTCGGACCACGGCTACGGGCTGTGGCTCGCGCGCCAGCTCGTCGCGGCCGTCGACGTGGGCAGCGACCTCACCGGCACCCACGTGCGGCTGCACGTGCGTGCGCCCGGCAGCAAGGGCCTGCGTCGCCCTCAGCCGGCCTGACCGTTCCGCGGCAGCCGCACCGCGACGACCGTGCGGCCAGGCTCCGACCGCACGTCGATGGCCCCGCCGTGGCGCTCGACGACGATCCGCCGCGAGATGTCGAGCCCGAGGCCGGTGCCCTTGCCGACCTCCTTGGTGGTGAAGAACGGCTCGAACGCATGGGCGGCGACCTCCTCGGTCATCCCCTCGCCGGTGTCGCACACCTCCACGACGACGTGACGCTCGTCCGCGGAGGTCCGCACGGTCAGCGTGCCCGTGCCGTCCATCGCGTCGACGGCGTTGTCCACGAGGTTGGTCCACACCTGGTTGAGCTCGCCGGGGTTCGCGGTGATGACCGGCACCGAGTCGTCGTAGTCGCGCACGACGGTGATGCCGTCGCGCAGCTTGTGGCCGAGCATGATGAGGGTGCTCTCCAGGCCGTCGACGACGCGGACGTCCTGCACCGCGGCGCGGTCGAGCTGGGAGTAGGACTTCACGGCCGAGACGAGGTCGGAGATGCGGCGCGTCGCGTCCTGGGCCTCGGCGATCAGCGCGGTGGTGGTCACCGCGCTGGCCACCCACTCGAGGCCGGCCTGCAGCTCCGCCCCGGACAGGGCTGCTGCGGCGCCGTCGAGCCACGCCGTCGAGGCTCCGGCCGCGGCCAGCGCCGGGGCGATCACCCAGTCACGGTCGACGTCGTGCTCGGTGAGCCAGTCGGTCAGCTCGTCCTCCCGCTGTGCGAGCTCGACGCCGGTCGGCGCCCCCGACGGGTCGATCGCCCGCCGCAGCCCGTCGAGCGCGACGAACTGCTCCGCGCTGATGCCATGGCCGGCGAGCCGCTGCAACGACGCGAACACGTCGTCGCTGCTCTGCTGCAGGGCGCCGACGGACCGCACGGCGGCGGACGCGGGGTTGTTGATCTCGTGGGCGAGGCCGGCGGCGAGGGTGCCGAGGGCGACGAGGGCCTCGCGCTGCCGGGCGTTCTGCTCGATGCGCCGGGCGGTGACGATGAGGCCGCACAGCAGGTGGACCGCGAACGGGAACCACTCCTGGCCGAAGCGCGCCAGCTCAGCAGCAGGCAGCCGGAAGACCCGGCTCGGCTCCATGACGCGCGCCGACCCCATGTAGACGCCGTGCTCGTCCCACGCGCGGAAGCCCCCGGCCCACTGCCCGGGGTTCTCGATGGTCACCATGACGGCTTCCTCGTGGCCGACGCGGCGCACGACGTCGATGCGGCCCTCGAGCATCACCCACCAGTGCTCGGCCGGGCGACCCTCCTCGAAGACGCGCTCGCCCGGGGCGTACGCCACCTCCTCGCCGGCAGCGGCCAGCTCGGCCACCTGCTCCTCGGTGAAGCCGTCCAGGATCGCGATCGCGCGCAGCTCGTCGGCGAGCATCACGTCGTCGCCAGGTAGCGGTGGACGAGGTAGACCGACATCGCGCCCTCGCCGACGGCCGATGCAACCCGCTTCATCGAGTCTCGGCGCACGTCGCCGGCGGCGAACACCCCGGGCACGCTGGTCTCCAGGGCGAACGGCCCGCGGTCGAGCGGCCAGCCGTCGTCGGCGGGCAGGTCCGGGCCGGTCAGCACGAAGCCGCGGTCGTCCCGGGAGACGGCCTCGCCCAGCCAGTCGGTGCGCGGAGCAGCCCCGATGAAGACGAACACCCAGCCGGTCTCGACCTCCTCGACGCGGCCCGCCGCCCGGTCGCAGAGCGTGATCGACTCGAGGTGCCCCTCGCCGCGGGCGCCGACGATCTCGGTCTGCAGCCGCACCTCGATGGTGGGGGCGGTCAGGATCCGGCCGACGAGGTACTGCGACATGGACGCCTCGAGCGAGTCGCCGCGGACGACGAGCACGACCCGGCTGGCGTAGCGGGCGAAGTTCAGCGCGGCCTGGCCGGCAGAGTTGGCCGCGCCCACCACGTAGACGTCCTCCCCGGCCGTCTGCGCAGCCTCGCTCGCGCTGGCGCCGTAGTAGAGCCCGCGCCCGACGACCTCGTCCGCCCCCGGTGCGCCGAGGCGCCGGTAGGACACGCCGCTGGCAACCAGCACCGCCCGTGCCTCGATGTCCGCCGAGCCGTCGAGGAGCACCGCGCGCACCGGGCCACGCGTCTCGAAGCCCACGACGTCGCGCGCGAGCACCATCTCGGCGCCGAAGCGGGCGGCCTGCGCCACCGCGCGGTGCGTCAGGTCGGCGCCCGAGAGCCCCTTCGGGAAGCCGAGGTAGTTCTCGATGGACGCGCTCTGCCCCGCCTGCCCGCCCGGCGCGTCACGCTCGACCACCACGGTCGCGAGCCCCTCGCTCGCGGCGTAGACCGCGGCGGCGAGGCCCGCCGGGCCGGCGCCGACGATGCAGAGGTCGTAGAGCGGCTTCTCCGCGCGGGTGCGCAGGCCGAGCGCGTCGGCGAGCTCGACCGTCGTGGGGGAGCGCAGCGCCGCCCCGTCGGGCAGCGCGACCACGGGCAGGTCGTCCGCCCCCGCGCCGGCGAGCTCGAGCAGCCGGGTGGCCTCCTCGGCCACCTCGTCGGTGCCGACCTCGAGCCAGCGGTAGGGGACGTGGTTGTGGGTGAGGAAGGTCTTCACGTCCACGGTCCGCTCCGACCACCGGTGACCGACGACGCGCACCTCCGAGTCACGGTCCGGGTGGCCGTTCGCCCAGTCGCGGAGCAGCTCGTCGAGCACCGGGTAGAGCCGCTCCTCGGGCGGGTCCCACGGCTTCATCAGGTAGTAGTCGAGCGCGATGTCGTTGATGGCGCGGATCGCGACGTCCGTGTCGGCGTACGCCGTCAGGAGCAGCAGGCGGGAGTCCGGTGACTGCCGGCGCACCTCCTGCAGCACCTCGATGCCCGTCATCCCCGGCATCCGCTGGTCGGAGACGACAGCCGCCACCGGCCGGTCCTTCAGCTGCTGCTCCGCAAGGATCTCGAGCGCCTCGGGCCCCGACATCGCCCTGAGGACGCGGTAGTCCTGGCCGTAGCGCTGGCGGAGGTCGCGCACGACGGCGGCCACCACGGCCGCGTCGTCGTCGACCGCGAGGATGGCGGGCTTCGCCATCGGCACCTCCCGTTGGTTGCCGTCCTCGGACGCTACTGCCGCGGGCGCACCGCGCACAGGTGGTCGAGACCAGTTCGAGCGGCGCTGCAGGGACTCTCCCTGGGGGTGGACGACGTCGGCCACGATGTGGGGCATCCTCAGCGACGTGAGCTCGTCCACGGAGCGGCGTGCCGCCGCGCGCACCTTGGCCCTCGTCTGGGTCGTCCTCGTGCTGGTGGCCCTGGGCCTCGGCTGGCTGCTCACCGGTCCGCTGGCGTCGACGGTCGATCCCCGGGACGACGGCGTCGTGCGCTGGCTCGCGGAGCGTCGTACGCCCGACCTCGACACGGCCGCGGCCGTCGGGAGCGCGATCGCCGACACGATCGTCGGCGTGGGCGTCGCTGCGGTCGTGGGCATCGCGGGCTCGTGGTGGCAGCGCTCCTGGCGACCCGTCGTCTACTTCACGGTGCTCGTCGGCGGCTACCTCGCCCTCTACGTCATCGTCACCCACCTGGTCCCGAGGGACCGACCGCCCGTCAGGATCCTCGACCCCGGGCTCATCCCCGACCACAGCTACCCGTCCGGGCACATGGCCACCTCGATCGTCGTCTACGGCGGGATCGTGCTGTGGGTGGCCGCCGTCGCGCCGCGCTGGCGTCGCTGGACCTGGCCGCTGCTGCTCGCCCCGCTGGTCGTCGCGCCGTCGCGGCTCTACCAGGGCGCGCACCACCCGACCGACGTGCTGGCCAGCCTGGTCCTCGCCACCGTGTGGCTCGTGGCGGTGGCCCGCGTGCTGCTGCCGGGGGAGGCGCGGGAGGAGCGTCAGGGCCGCGCTGTCATGGTGGAGGCATGACCTCCCTGCCGACCTCCCCGATCGTCGTCGTCACCGGTGCCAACGGACTCGTGGGCAGCCACGTCGTGGCGGCCCTGGCCGATCGCAGGGCGACGGTGCGCGCCGTCGTACGCCGGGTGGGCACCGCGCCGCAGCACCCCGGCGTCGAGGAGCACGTCGGCGACTTCGCCGACCCGGCCTTCGCGGCGACCGTGGTGGCCGGCGCCGACGCCCTCGTCACCACCGTCCACCCGCTCGGCAGCGGCCGCGACGACCAACGCCGGGTCGGCCTGGACGGCACGCTCGCCATCGCCGAGGCGGCGGTCGACGCCGGCGTGCCCCTCCTCGTGCACGTCTCGACCGCCGGGGTCTACGACCGCAGCCCGGGCGTCGGCGACGTCGACGAGTCCGCGGCCCTCGTTCCCGACGACTCGTCGGCGTACGGCGTGGTCAAGCGCGACGTCGACGCCGCCCTGGCACGGCTGGAGGGTACGACCCGGGTGCTGCTGCGCCCGCCGGCCGTCCTCGGCCCGGGCGACACCTCCGTGTGGAACGCCGTCCGTCCCGCGCAGGTCCGCGACGACGAGGCCGAGCGCCACGCCAACCCCGCGCAGACCTTCGCGTGGGTGCACGTCGACGACCTCGCGAGCATCGCCGCCGACCTCGCCACGGGCGCCATCGCGACCGCAGCCGACCCGGAGGCCGGGCCTGTCGCGGGCGGCTGCACGCCGGTCAACGTCGCCAGCGGCCCGGCCACGCAGCGCGACTACCTGGGCGCGGTCAGCGAGGCGCTCGACGTCGAGCCGACCTGGGACGACGGCCCGGCGTGGACCGGGCAGATCGTCGCCGAGCGCGCGCGGCGCTGGGGCTGGGCTCCGAAGGTCGACCTGTCGACCGCGCTCGAGGAGCTGAAGGACGGGCTGAGGGCCTGACCGCACTCGTGGGCTACACGGCCAGCGCCACCAGCGCCACGGCCGGGAGCACGGACGACGCCACGGTGCCGCGCACGCTGCCGCCGCGGGGACGCCAGTAGCCGAGCAGGTCGGCGACGCCCATGGCGAGCGACGACAGCAGCATGTAGGCGAGCGCCGTCACCACGACGGCGGTGCCGACGGTCTCGTCACCACGGTTGACGATCCACAGCCCGACCAGGCCGCCGATGCCGGCGAGCGCGTTGCGCACGCCGATGCAGAACGACCACAGGTGGACGTGGGCGATGCCGTGCGGCTCGATGCCCAGGAAGCGCTGCACCCACGGCCGGTCGACGAGGAACGCCTCGAACGGGAACACCACGATCAGGACGACCGCGGCCACGGCGGTGCAGACCTGCGCGAGGACGTCCATCTCAGGCCGCCGGCCTGGCCTCGACGAGCGAGATCGGTGAGATGGTCGGCACCACGCGCGTCAGCTCGAAGCCGGAGCGGCGGAGCAGGGCGGCGTACTCCTGCTCGGAGCGCTCGCGGCCACCCACGAAGAGCAGCATGTCGAGGTCGAGGCTCTTGGCGAAGTGGGGCCCGCCGCCCGGGGGCACGATGCTCTCCAGGAGCAGCAGGGTCGCGCCGGTGGGCATGTCGCGACGGAGGGTGGCCAGGATCGCGAGGGCCTGGTCGTCGTCGAAGTCGTGGAGGACGCGGCGCAGCACGTAGAGGTCGCCGTCACCCGGCACCTGCTCGAAGAACGTCCCGGCCTCGAGGCGGCACCGCGCCAGCACCCCGGCCTGCCCCAGCCTCTCCGTCGCGTCCGGCAGCAGCGACTCCTGCTCCAGCAGCACGCCCTCGGCGCCCGGCGCGACCTCGAGCATCGACGCGAGCAGCTGGCCGTGGCCGCCGCCGACGTCGACGATGCGACGGAACGGGGTGAAGTCGTACGCCGCCGCAACGGTCGGCCAGTCGAGCGCGGTGAGCCGCGACATCGCCTCGTTGAAGGTGGCGGCGTAGTCCGGGTCGCGCTCGAGCAGCCCCCACATCGACACCCCGTGCACGGCCTCGGCCTGCGCCTCCCCGGTGGTGACGGACTCGGGCAGCCGGCCCCACACCGACTGGTAGCGCGGGTCGCCGATCATCAGCACGACCGCCCGCATCGAGTCGGGGGCGTCGGACCGCAGTGTGCGCCCGAGCGCGGTCAGCGTGAACCGGTCGCCGTCCTGGCGCAGCAGGCCACAACCGGCGGCCGCCCGCAGCAGCCGGTAGGTCGCGTCGGGGTGCGTGCCCAGCTCGGCGGCGACGTCGGCGGCGGTGCGGGTCCCGTCGGCGAGGACGTCGGCCACCCCGAGCCTGGCGACGGTGTAGAGCGTGTTGGCCTCGATCAGCCCGGACACCAGCTCGAGCACCCCGACGGGCGGCGGCACCATCCGGCGGGTGAGCCCCTGGACCGCGGTGCGGACGGTCGAGGCCGCGCGGGCGACCGGGACGGGAGGAAGTCTGGTCATGGCAGCCCCTCTATGATCGTCAGGGATGCTGACCATAATGGTCAGTGAGGCTGACTACGTCAAGGGGAGCGATGGACCTCGCCACACTGATGTTCGTCTCCTACCGCGCCATGGACGAGCGCGTACGGCAGGCGATGCGCGACGCCGGGTACGACGTCACGGTCGCGCAGGCACGCCTCGCGCAGCGGATCGCCGAGGACGGGACCCGGCTCACCGAGCTGGCGGACCGGGCGCAGGTCACCAAGCAGACCGCCAGCCTCCTGGTCGCCGCCCTCGAGCGCGAGGGCCTCGTCGAGCGCGTGCCGGACCCCGACGACGGCCGCGCCCGCCTGATCCGGCTGTCCGCGCGGGGACGCGAGGCCGCGCAGCGGGCGATGGAGGTCGTCATCGGGGTCGAGCGGGAGTGGACCGAGCACCTCGGCCCCGAGCTCACCGACCGCCTGCGCGAGGGGCTGGTCCGCCTGCGGGAGGTCACCGACCCGTACGCCTGAGCGGAGCGACTGGCACCGTCCCGGCGTAGCCAGCCGTCCGCCTGCTCGTTGGTCCGGTGACCCCGTCGCAGGAGAGATGCCATGTCCATGCCGCTGCCCACGCTGCCGCACCGTCCCACCGCCCGCGTCCTCGCGCTCGCCGTCGCCGGCCTGCTCGCGGCCGCGACCGCGCCGCTCACCAGCGCCCCCGCCGGGGCCGCCGACGCGGTCACCACGACGGATGGCTGCCTGCGGAGCGTCCCGGACCCGGGCACGACCGCGCCGGTCGACATCTGCTTCACGATCTTCCGGCCGGCGGGCGCCACGTCGGACCGCCCGGTGCCGATGGTCCTGCACAGCCACGGCTGGGGCGGCAGTCGTACGACGGACCCCGCGGCGTTCTCCTACCTGACCGACGCCGGGTTCGGCGTGCTGAGCTTCGACCAGCGCGGTTTCGGCGAGAGCGGCGGCAAGGCACACATCGAGAACCCGGACGTGGAGGGCAAGGACGTCCAGGCCGTCGTGGACCTCGTCGCCGCGCAGCCATGGGTGCAGAAGCAGCGCCCCGGAGACCCTGTGCTGGGTGCGATCGGCGGGTCCTACGGCGGCGGCTACCAGTTCGTCGGCGCGCTCAGCGAGATCCGCGACCGGGGTGCGACGCGCTTCGACGCCCTCGTCCCCGAGATCACCTGGTTCAACCTGACCGAGAGCCTGTTCCCGCAGGGCGTGCCGCGCACGGAGTGGGCGACGGCGCTGACCGCGGCCTCGCTGCCGAGCGACGCCCTCCCGCCCCGGGTGGTGCAGGGCTTCGTCGAGGCGGCCGCGACCGGCAACGTGCCGACGTACCTCCACGAGTTCCTGGACCGCAACGGCCCCGAGTGGCACCTGCGGCAGGGCCGGCGGCTCGACGTGCCGGTGCTCTTCGGGCAGGGCGCGACGGACAACCTCTTCCCGCTCGACCAGGGACTGGAGAACTTCAGCCGGGTGCTGACCGACAAGGCGCGCTCACGCAGCATCTTCGTCGGCTACAACGGCGGCCACACGCTGCCGGCCGTGCTGCCGGCCGGGACCAACCTCGACATCCCGCTGGCGACGACCGACGCGTGCTCCCCGACGCTCGGCAGCCCCACCTTCGCCGACCTCGGCCTCCGCTTCCTCCAGCAGAACCTGCAGGGCCGCCGGACCGGGCTGACCGGGTTCGGGCGCTACCACCTGACCACCGCGTCCGGCGACCGCTGCGTCAGCGTCCCCACGGTCGCGCCCGACACGTCCGTCGAGCTCGGCGAGGTCGTCACCACGGTGGCCGCCGGCGCCCCGATCGCCTACCCGGTCGCGCAGGGCCCGCTCACCATCGCCGGGTCGCCCACCCTCGACGCCCGGCTCACTGCGCTCGGTCTCGACAACCGCGCCTTCCTCGGGCTGTCGGTCGGGACCAGCCCGCTCGACGCGCGGGTCGTGCAGAACAACATGCTGCCCATCCGCGAGAACGGCATCGTGATCGACAAGCCGCGGCGCGGCGTCGAGCTGCCGTCGGTCGCCGTCGACGTCCCGGCCGGGCAGACCCTCTTCCTCACCGTCGCGCCCATCTCGGACATGTCGGTGGGCTTCGGCAGCCGGGTGGTCGGCGCGATGCGGATGAAGGACGTCGTGCTCCACCTGCCGGTGGCCAGCCCGTGACGGACTGAGGTCGCCCGTGGTCGTCGCCGCCCCTCCGGAGTCCCCGGATATCCGGTGACTCCGCCGACACCGTGGAGGATCCGAGCCACCAGGTGACTCGGATCCTCCACGATCTTGCTGTCCACGGACCCGCGTCCGGGTGGTCAGAAGTCCGTCGTGCCGCGCAGCCGCCGCGGCCGGCCGTCGGGGTCGTAGGCGTAGCGGTAGGCCGGCCGGGCCCACAGCGTCGTACGACGTGGGAGTCGGGGCGGCTCGTGCACCCCGATGTGGCTGCCGGGCGCGCCGACGCGCGACGTCCACAGGCGCACCGGGTCGTCGAGGTCCTCGAGGGGCCCGAGCCGTGGGTCGTCCTCGGGCAGGCCGAGGTGCTCGGCCCACAGGGACGTGCGCAGCTCGCGCGGGAGCTCGCCGTCCGGGTCGACGACGGCACAGGTGAGCTCCGAGTCGTGGGTCCACGAGCGGAGGTTGAGGTTGTCGGAGCCGATCGTCATCCACTCGTCGTCGACGATGCAGACCTTGGCGTGCACGTAGACCGGGGTGCCCGAGGCGTTGTTCAGGTCGAACATCTGGAAGCGGTCGCCCCCCGCCTCCTTCAGCCGCTCCCACGCGACGCGCTGGCCGTGCTTCATCGGCGGGCCACCCACCCGGCTGTCCTCCTCCGGGTGGCGCGGCACCACCGCAATCACCTGCAGCCCCGGCTCGCGGCGCAACGCGTCCGCCAGCGTCGTGGCCACGAGGTCGGACCAGAAGTATTGGTCCTCGACGTAGACCAGCCGGCGCGCCCTGCTGAAGGCGCGCGAGTAGGCCCGCGCGATCGACCGCTCGCCGTCGGGTGCGAACGGGTAGCGGGGGCGCTTGAACGGGTAGGTCCGCAGGATCTGCACCTGGTGCCGGCCCGCCTCGGGCGGTGGGTCCCAGCGCTCGGGCAGCTGCTCGGGGCGGCGCGGCATCCGCGCGATGCGGTGCGCCACGGCCCGGTACGGGTTGCGGTGGTCGAGCGGGGTGGAGTCGTCCCACCGCTCCGTGAAGGTGTCGAGCACGTGCGCCACGGCGGGTCCGCGGATCTCGGCCATCGCGTCGTGCCACGGCGGGGAGTCGCCGTACCGGTCGTCGAGCGGCGGGGCCTGCGGGTCGCCGGCGTGGTCGGCGTCGTCGCGCCGCCCGTGGCAGAGGTCGATGCCGCCGACGAACGCCACGTCGTCCTCCGGCCGGCCCTTGCGACGTACGACGAGCAGCTTCTGGTGGTGCGAGCCGCCCTTGCGCACGCGCTCGTCGAGCAGCGCCTCGCCGCCGCACTCGTTGAGGATCCGGCCGAGGTGGCTGTTCTCCTCGCTGTTGAGCCGGCCCGGGTGGGAGCGCCACATCAGTGCCCGGACCTCGACGTCGCGCGCGGCGGCGTCGCGGAGCAGCTCGGCGACGGTCGGCCCGTCCTCGGTCAGCCGTTCGTCGGAGTCGCCGCGCCAGTCGGTGAAGTAGATGCGGTCACCGGCGCCGGTGGCGGCGACCAGCTCGACGAGGCGGGCGAAGTACGCGGCGCCGTGCACGCGGGGGACCACCAGGTTGCCGGAGGTCCAGGGGCGCTCCGTCTCCGGCAGAAACCACTCGCTCACCACCACAGGTTCCCAGCACTCCCCGTTTCAGTCACCGTTTCAGTCACCGTGCGACGCTCGGGGCGTGCCGGACCGCGCCCTGACGACCGCGACGCTCGGTGCCTGGCTGGTCAAGGCCAGCGGTGCCGCGCCCTCGACCCGCGAGCACGTCCGAACCGGCTTCGCGGGTGTCGACACCTGGTGTGCGCGGCCGACCTACCGCACCGACCTCGCCGTCGCCGGTCAGCCGGTGCTGCTGTGGGTCAGCGGCACCGAGCCCGGACTTCCGGCCGGCATCCACGCCCGCGGTCGCACCACCGGGCCCGCACGGGACGGCGTGATGCCGATGGTCCTGGTCCCGCTCGAGCAGCCGCTCCTGCGCTCGGAGCTCGTCGGCCACCCGGAGCTCGGCGCGCTGGAGGTGCTGCGGATGCCGGCCGGCAGCAACCCGTCGTACGTCACGCCGGCGCAGCTCGAGGCGCTCGTCGGCATGTGCGAGGAGCTGTCGCGCCCGATGTGACGGCGTGCGAGCCAGTTTTCACGCCCGAAACATGAGCGAACGCCGCCGACAACATGGTGTTCCTAGGTTCGACGCCATGACCAAGCGCCAGCGGATCGTCGTCGTCGGGCACGGCATGGTGGGCCACCGGTTCGCCCAGGCCGCGATCGAGCGCGGCCTCACCGAGACCCACGACATCGTGGTCTTCGGCGAGGAGCCGCGCGCCGCCTACGACCGGGTCGCCCTGACGAGCTGGTTCGGCTCCGGCTCCGACGCGCTGTCGCTCCTGCCGGGCGGTGAGTACGACGACCCGCGCGTGCGGCTGGTGCTCGACAGCGTCGTGACCGAGGTCGACCGCGCGGCGCGGACCGTCACCGTCGTGTCGCCGCCGTCGGCAGTCGGCGACCTCCTGGCGAACCCGGGGGCCGTCACCGTCCACGAGTACGACGTCCTGGTGCTCGCCACCGGTGCGGCACCGTTCGTCCCACCGGTCGAGGGTCGCGGCAAGGACGGCTGCTTCGTCTACCGCACCATCGAGGACCTCGAGGCGATCCGGGCGGCGAGTGCCGCTGCCACCAGCGGCGTGGTGATCGGTGGCGGGCTGCTCGGGCTGGAGGCGGCCAACGCCCTGGTCCAGCTCGGCCTCGACACCCACGTCGTCGAGATGGCGCCGCGGCTGATGCCGGTGCAGCTCGACGCCGCCGCCGGCTCGACCCTGGTGCGGCACGTCGAGCGGCTCGGCGTCACGGTTCACACGGACGTCGTGACCGAGGAGATCGAGGGCGGGGCATCGGTCACCGGGCTCCGGCTGCGGCAGGCCGGCACCGACCAGGGCGCGCCGACGGAGGTCGTCGACGCCCAGGTCGTGGTGTTCTCCGCCGGGATCCGGCCGCGCGACGCACTCGCCCGGGAGTGCGACCTCGAGGTGGCCCCGCGCGGCGGCGTGCTGGTCGACGAGCAGTGCCGCACCGCGGACCCGCACGTCTTCGCGATCGGCGAGTGCGCTGCCCCCGGCGGCACGATGTACGGCCTCGTCGCCCCGGGCTACGCGATGGCCGAGGTCGTCGTCGACGCCCTGCTCGACGGGCCCGGCGCGTTCACCGGGGCCGACATGTCGACCAAGCTCAAGCTCCTCGGCGTCGACGTGGCGAGCTTCGGCGACGCGTTCGCGACCACCGACGGCGCCCTCGAGCTGACGTACGCCGACGCCGTCGCCGGTGTCTACAAGAAGCTCGTCGTGAGCGAGGACGGGACGAGGCTGCTCGGCGGGATCCTCGTCGGGGACGCGTCGGCGTACGGCGTGCTGCGGCCGATGGTCAGCAGCGGGCTCGCGCTGCCCGACAACCCCGAGCAGCTGATCCTGCCGGTCGGCACCGGCGCCGGGATGCAGCTCGGCATGCCCGACGAGGCGCAGGTGTGCTCGTGCAACGACGTGACGAAGGCCGACATCCTCCACGCGGTCACCGACCAGGGCTGCGAGTCCGTGGCCGACGTCAAGCAGTGCACCCGGGCGGGCTCGACGTGCGGCTCGTGCGTGGCGACGGTCAAGAACATCATCGAGGACCACTTCGCGAGCGTCGGCAAGGTCGTCGACAAGGGCCTGTGCGAGCACTTCCGGCTCACCCGGCAGGAGCTCTTCGACGTGGTCGCGGTGCACGGCTACCGGCGCTTCGACGACATCGTGGCCGCGCACGGCACGGGCCGCGGCTGCGACGTCTGCAAGCCCGCGATCGCGAGCATCCTCGCCAGCCAGACCAGCACCCACATCCTCGAGCCGGCCACCGCCGAGCTGCAGGACACCAACGACGCCTACCTCGCCAACATCCAGCGCAACGGCACCTACTCAGTCGTCCCGCGCATCCCCGGCGGTGAGATCACGCCCGACAAGCTGATCGTGATCGGCGAGGTGGCGCGCGACTACGGGCTCTACACCAAGATCACCGGCGGGCAGCGGATCGACCTCTTCGGCGCCCGGATGGAGCAGCTGCCCGCGATCTGGCGACGGCTGGTCGACGCCGGCTTCGAGTCGGGCCACGCGTACGGCAAGTCGCTGCGCACCGTGAAGTCGTGCGTCGGGTCGACCTGGTGCCGCTTCGGCGTGCAGGACTCGGTGGGGCTCGCGATCGCGCTCGAGCTGCGCTACCGCGGCCTCCGCAGCCCCCACAAGCTCAAGGGCGGCGTCAGCGGCTGCGCCCGCGAGTGCGCCGAGGCGCGCGGCAAGGACTTCGGCGTGATCGCCACCGAGAAGGGGTGGAACCTCTACGTCGGCGGCAACGGTGGCGCGACCCCGGCCCACGCGCGGCTGCTCGCGGGCGACCTCTCCACCGCCGACCTCGTCTCCTACCTCGACCGCTTCCTCATGTACTACGTCCGCACCGCCGACCGGCTCCAGCGAACGTCGACCTGGATCGAGCAGCTCGACGGCGGGCTCGACCGCGTGCGCGAGGTCGTCGTCGACGACTCGCTCGGCCTCGGCGCGGAGCTCGAGGCCGAGATGGCACGCCACGTCGGCGGCTACGAGGACGAGTGGCGCGCGACCCTCGAGGACCCGGCCAAGCTCGCCAGGTTCGTCTCGTTCGTCAACGCACCGGACACCCCCGACCCGACCATCGCGTTCACGACCGAGCGCGACCAGATCCAGCCGATCGCCCCGGCCCTCATCCCGGTGGGAGCACCCGCATGAGCACCGTCGCCCTCTCCCTGACCCCGGTGTGTGCGCTCGACGCGATCCCGCTCGAGGGTGGGGTCGCCGCGCTGGTCGCCGGCGAGGCGGTGGCGGTCTTCCGCTCGTTCGACGGGACCGTGTTCGCTCTCTCCAACGTCGACCCCTTCAGCGGCGCGTCGGTGCTCTCCCGCGGGATCGTCGGCACCCGGGGCGAGGCGCCGGTCGTGAGCTCGCCGATGTACAAGCAGGCCTTCGACCTCCGCACCGGTGCCTGCCTCGACGACGAGGCGGTGCGGGTGACGTCGTACGACGTCGCGGTGGTCGACGGAGTCGTGCACGTCGGGCCCGCCCGGGAGGTCTCGTGAGCCTTCCTCTCTCGGGATTCCGGATCGGGGTCACGGCTGCTCGCAAGGCCGAGGAGCAGGTGGCCCTGCTCGAGCGCCGTGGCGCCACGGTCGAGTGGGCGGCGGCGCTGTCGCTCGAGCCCAACCACGTCGACCTCGGCGAGCTGCTGGCCGCGACCAAGGAGGTCGTCCTCGGGCCGGTCGACCTCTTCCTCGCCACCACCGGCATCGGCATGAAGACCTGGCTCGCGGCCGCCGCCGACGCCGGGATGTACGACGACCTGGTCGCCGCGCTCGGCTCCGCGGAGATCCTCGCCCGCGGCCCGAAGAGCGTGGGCGTGCTGCGGGCCAACGGCCTGCGCGAGCTGTGGGCGCCGGAGTCGGAGTGCTTCGAGGACGTGCTCGCCCACCTCCGGGGCCGCGACCTCACCGGCAAGCGGATCGTGGTGCAGGAGCACGGCCAGTCGCTGTCGATGGCCGCCCACGCGCTGCGCCGGCAGGGCGCGTCGGTGGTGACGGTGCCGATCTACCGCGTGGCGTCGGCCGACGACCCGTCGCCGATGTTCCACCTGATCGACCTGATCGCCGACCGCGAGCTCGACGCGGTCACCTTCACCTCGGCGCCCGCGGTCGCCGCCCTGATGGAGGCGGCGTACTCCGTCGGCCGCCGAGACGACGTGATCAGCGCCTTCCAGTCCGACGTCGTCGCGTCCTGCGTCGGCCCGGTCACCGCCGCCGCCTTCGAGATGTGGGGCGTCCCGACGATCGTCCCCGACCGCTCCCGCCTGGCGGGGATGGTGAAGCAGCTGGAGACCGAGCTCCCGACCCGGCGCGACGGCATCGACGTACGCCTGGCGGACGGGCGGACGCTGATCGTCCACACCGACTCGATCCTGCTCGACGGGGTGCCGGTCGAGCTGTCGCCCGCGCCCCTGTCGGTGCTCGACTCGCTGCTCGTGAACCCCGGCCACGTCGTCCCCCGCCGCGCGCTCCTGGCGGCCCTGCCTTCGGGGCAGGCCGGTTCCGAGCACGCGGTCGAGATGGCGGTCGCCCGGCTGCGCGCGGCGATCGGGACGAAGGCGGTCGTCACCGTGGTGAAGCGGGGCTACCGGCTCGCGGTGGGGTGAGGTCTCGTCTCAGGTCTCGCCACCGATGTCGACCTCGTACGCCTCGAACACGAGGTCGGAGCCACGCTGCCGGTGCCGCACGAGCCGTCCGAGCAGTGCCGTCGCCGAGCGGCGTACGTCGTCCGCTGCCGCGCCGTCCGGACCGGCCACCCGGGCCAGCAGGTCGTCGACCTGACTACCGATCAGCACGTGGTCCCGCGTGAGCTCGTCCACCGGACCGGCCAGCCGTGGCATGGTCCCGAGGAGCTCGAGGTAGAGCCCCTGCGGTCCCTCGGTGATCTCGACATGAGCACGGAAGTCACCGGAGACCTCGACCAGGGCGGCCTCGACGCGCTGCGTCCACCGCGGGTGGTCGGAGGTGGCGGGCGCCGCCAGGGCGTCCTCGAGCGCACTCATCGACTCGCGCAGCTCGGCGCGGTGTCGCCGCAGCTCCTCGAGCAGCTCCGGGTCCGACCTGGACGAGTCCTCTTCCACCGGCGCCTCCGGTCTGCGGCGCGCCCCCGGCAGTGAGCCGACGCCGGTCGTGCGTGTTCCGTCTACTGCTGGGATGCCATCTGGTCGGCCGTGAGGCCGAGCTGAGCCATCATGGATCCAGTGTCGAAGTACGTCGTCTGACTCTGGACCTTGCCGTCCTTGAACTCCATGACGTCACAGAGCTGCAGGGTCATCGACCGCCCGGTGGCGGGGATGTCGCCCATGCTCGTCCTCAGGGTGCCGGTGTGGGTGCCCCGTCCGGTGAACTCGACCACCGCGAAGTCGCCCGAGGCGATCACCCGGTCCACCGTCACCCTGCCGTCCGGGAACCCGTCGGCCCACATCGTGTTGTACGCGCGCGAGCCCTCGATGCCCTCGAACGTGTCTCCCGAGCCCACGATGGTGATCGTCGCGTCCGGGGCTGTCGCCTCGGCCATCTCGTCGAAGCTCCGCTCGTTCCATGCTTCGTGCAACCTGCGTGCGAGGTCTGCGTTGTCTGCCATCTGAGCCTCCGCTCTGGCGCCAGCTCACTCGACCTCACGCTAGACCCGGCACCACGCGATTTGAAGGCTGGAATCCGTCGTAGTGGGTACCGTCGAGAAGAATGAGGTGAAGGTGATGTTCAGGTCCCGATACATGCCCTGCGACGCGTGCGGAGCGTCCGTTGACCGGACGGTGCTCCGGGAGCACCACTGTTCACCCGAGCGCCGCGCCGACTTCGAGATGTTCGGGCTGAGGGGCGAGATCGCGCAGCTGGAGTCGGGCGTACGCCGCTACCTCACGACTGCCGCCGGGCGCTTCGAGACCTGGCTCGCCGCGCGGCACGTGCGCGGGCGGGCCTGACGCGCTCCTGGTCCTGACCGGCCTTGCCGACCGTCTGGCTGCGGACGACCATGGTGTCGATCCGCCGACGGGGAGGTGCGTGATGGTCGACGCCCGGGTCGTGGCGCCCAGCGCGGAGGACGTGCTGGCCCTCGCGGGGCGCTCCGTGGGGCCGACCGACTGGCTGGTCGTCGAGCAGGACCGCGTGGACGCCTTCGCCCGTGCGGTCGACGACTGGCACTGGGCGCACAACGACGTCGAGCTCGCGTCGCGCGGACCGTTCGGCGGCCCCATCGGCCACGCACACCTGACGTTGGGCCTGGTCCCCCACCTCTTCGCGTCCCTCGTCGGCTTCGCCGAGGGCGAGGACGCGATGTTCTACGGCTACAACCGGGTGCGCTTCCCCACCGCTGTGCCCGTCGGCTGCTCAATCCGGATGCGCGCCGACATCGCAGACGTGGTCGACGTGGGCGGCGGGGAGCAGCTGACCGTGGACCTCACCATCGAGATCGATGGCGTCGAACGTCCGGCCTGTGTCGCCCAGGCGCTCTTCCGCCACTACCCGGTGCGCGCGCCGGACTGAGGGCACGACGGGCGGGAGCAGTCGTACGCTCGGCGGGTGAGCAACGACGTGCTGGACGAGGGGCCGTTCTTCCACGGCACGAAGGCCGACCTGCAGCCGGGCGACCTGCTGACCGCGGGCTTCCGGTCGAACTACCGGCCCGAGGTCGTGATGAACCACATCTACTTCACCGCCCTGCGCGACGGCGCGGGGCTGGCCGCCGAGCTCGCCGCCGGCCACGGCGAGCCGCGCGTCTACGAGGTCGAGCCGACCGGCGCCTTCGAGGACGACCCGAACGTCACCGACAAGAAGTTCCCCGGCAACCCGACGCGCTCCTACCGCAGCACCGACCCCATCCGGGTCGTCCGGGAGGTGGACGACTGGCCTCGGCTGGCACCAGAGGACCTGCAGGCGTGGCGCGACCGGCTGGCGGTCCTGCTCTCGGACGAACGCGGCGAGATCATCAACTGATGGTCGTACGACTCCACTCGCTGACCGTCCTCGCCTCGGATCCCGAGGCCCTCGCCTCGTTCTGGGGCGGCCTGCTCGGCTGGGAACGTTCGGGTCTCGACCTGCTACCGGACGCCGATGCGCCGATGCGGCTGTCGTTCGAGGCCGCGGACCTGCCCCGGGCGCGGCTGAACCAGATCCACCTCCACCTCACCAGCTTCACCCGGTCGCAGGAGGCGAACGTCGCCCGCGTGCTCGAGCTGGGCGGGTCGCACCGCGACGTCGGTCAGCTGCCCGAGGAGGACCACGTGGTGCTCGCCGACCCGGAGGGCAACGAGTTCTGCGTGATCGAGGAGACCAACAACTGGCTCGCTGGGACGGGGTTCCTCGGCGAGGTGGCCGCGGACGGCACGCGCGAGGTCGGCCTCTTCTGGGCCGCGGCGCTCGACTGGCCGCTGGTCCACGACGACGACGGCGAGACCGCGATCCAGCCGCCCGGGGGCGGGATGAAGATCGCCTGGGGCGGCCCGCCGCTCAACGAGCGCGCCGCCCGCAACCGGATGCACTTCGTCCTCGTCGCCGACGACCTCGACGCCGAGGTGTTGCGGCTGGAGTCGCTCGGGGCCTCCCTCGTCGCGCGCGGCGACGACGTCGAGATGGCCGACCCGGACGGGAACGAGTTCCGCGTGCGCCGGGCCTGACCCGCGCACGTGCGGCGGATGTGGCCCCTGCAGGCCCCGATCGAGGGCCACAACCGCCGCACGTGTGGGGGTGCCGGCCACCAATGTAGGCAGTTCGCGGCTCGGGCTCCCCGGTCCAGCGTCACCAGCGCGGGCCCCGGCCTGAACTGCCTGCGTTGGTGAGCACCACCATGCATGCAGTTCGCGGCTCGGACGGCCCGGCTGAGCGTGGCCTCGGCAATCGAACTCGCGAACTGCCTTCATGGTGCATCCGTGGTCGCGATACTGACGGCATGCCAGAGTCCGAAGAGCCGACGTTTGCTGGGGTACCGGACTCCGACACAGCGCGGATCTTCATCGAGCTGGGAAGTGTTGCCGCCGACCTAGAGGATGCGGCCCACGCGCTGGACTGGGTTGCCGCCTAGCGGATGGATCGCTCTTCGACGTCCCAGGGCCGGTCTACCGAGCATGTTTTGCCTGAGGCCGCCACAGGTGCGGAGGCGGCGGCGACCGAGGTAGGCAGTTCGCCGGCCGGTCAGCGCTGGAGCTCGACGGCCTCGGGGGTGTGGAGGCGGACCATGAAGCGCCCGGCGTGGGCGGGCACGGAGGCCCGGGTCAGGCGGGAGACCACGACCATCGTGAGGAAGGACGCCGGCACCGACCAGGCGGCAGGCTGGCCGAGCATGGCGGAGGCCCAGCCGGGGGAGGGGGAGGTGGCAAGGGTCCAGGCCACCGCGAAGCCCGAGCCCAGCCCGCCGACCAGCAGCCCGGCGACCGCGCCGACGGGCGTCAGCCCGCGCCACCAGATGCCGAGCATCAGCAGCGGCGCGAAGGTGGAGGCGGTCACCGCGAAGGCGAGGCCGACGGTGCGCGCGACGGCGACGTCCTGCGCGGGCAGCGACAGCAGGAGGGGTACGACGACCGCGATCGCGGCCGCGACGCGGAAGGCCGCCACCCCGCCGAGCCGGTACGACCCCCACCGCCGCCCGGTCACGTCCTGCGACAGCACGCCGGCCACCGCGATCGTGAGGCCCGAGCTCGTGGACAGGAAGGCGGCGAAGGCCCCGGCGGTGACGAGGCCCGTCAGCACCGCGCCCACCGCGCCGCCGACCATCAGCGACGGCAGCTCGAGCACCAGCACGTCCGACCTGCCGTCGATGAGCGACGGGGCGTAGATGCGACCGAGGGCGGCGTACACCGGCGGCAGGACGTAGAAGATGCCGAGCAGCCCGAGGACCGCGAGCGTCGTCCGACGAGCCGCCCTGCCGTCGGGGTTGGTGTAGAACCGCACGACCACGTGGGGCAGGCCCATCGTGCCGAGGAACGTCGCGACGATGAGGGAGTACGTCGTGTAGAGCCCGATCCCGCCACCGGGCGAGGCCAGCGGGATCGACCACGAGTGCGGCGCCGCTGCTGCGGGGTCGGCCGCGCCATCGGCCATCCACACCGCCAACAGCACGAACACCGGCACCAGCAGGGCGGTCAGCTTGAGCCAGTACTGGAAGGCCTGCACGAAGGTGATCGACCGCATGCCGCCCGGGCTCACCGACGCCAGGACCACGACCGCGACGACCAGCGAGCCCGCCCACGTCGGTGCGCCGATCGTCGAGCGCAGCGTCACGCCGGCGCCCTGGAACTGGGGCAGCAGGTAGAGCCAGCCGATGCCGACGACCAGAACCGAGCAGAGCTTGCGCACGCCCCGCGACCCCAGCCGGGCCTCGGCGAAGTCGGGGAGCGTGTAGGCGCCGGAGCGGCGCAGGGGAGCGGCGACCAGCACCAGCAGGACGAGGTAGCCGGCGGTCCAGCCGATCGGGTACCAGAGCATCTCCGCGCCGAAGGTCAGCAGCAGCCCGGCGACGCCGAGGAACGAGGCCGCGGAGAGGTACTCCCCGCCGATCGCGCTCGCGTTCAGCCGCGGTCGCACGGTGCGGGAGGCGACGAAGAAGTCGCTCGTCGTGCGGGAGATGCGCAGCCCCCAGGTGCCGATCACCAGGGTCGCGATCGAGACGAGGACGACGGCGACGACGCCCGGCACGACGTCGGTGCTCACGACGTGGCCTCGTCGGTCTCGCCCGACCCGACCGACCCCACGAGGTCGGCGAAGTCGCTCTCGTGGTCCTCGGCGCGCCGGATGTAGAACCAGCCGAGCACCACCAGCCACGGATAGGCGAGCACCCCGAGCAGCAGCCACGCCAGCGGCATCTGCCCCATCCGCACGTCACCCAGGGACGGGAAGAGGTGGAACAGCAGCGGCAGCAGCCCGAGCGTGAGGCCCAGGGCCGCCAGCACCCGCAGTGCCAGGTAGAGCTGCTCGCGCAGCAGCGAGCGCATGAAGACCTCGCCCAGCGCCGTCTCCGCGTCGATCTCCCGCGTTCCCACAGGGCGTACGACGTCCGCGCGCCGCCGCGGCGGTCCGGTCACCCGGACCCGGGGGGGCGGCTGGTCGCTCACGTCGGGCTCACGCGTCGCGTCGGGTGAGCACCGAGCGCAGCTCGCGGGTGTGGCGGCGGCTCACCGGCAGCTCGGCGCCGGCGATGACGACGCTGACCCGGCCGCCCTCGCTGCGCACCTCCTCGACGTGGGTGAGCGCGACGAGCACCGAGCGGTGGATCCGGACGAAGCCGGCTGCCGCCCACTGCTCGGCCAGCGAGGACAGCGGGGTGCGCACGAGGTGCGACCCGTCGGCGGTGTGCAGGCGTGCGTAGTCGCCCTGCGCCTCGACGTGGGTGATCTCGGACCGGCTGATGAAGCGGGTCACCCCACCGCGCTCGACGGGGATCTGCACGTCACCCGACGGCGCGGGACCGCCGGCCTCCACCACGCGGCGTACGGCCTCGGCGAGGCGCTCCTCGCGCACCGGCTTGAGGACGTAGTCGACGGCGCGCAGCTCGAAGGCGGCGACCGCGTGCTCCTCGTGGGCGGTCACGAACACGACCGGAGGCGGTGACTTGAAGCGCGACAGCACCTGCGCGAGGTCGAGCCCGGTGAGGCCGGGCATCTGGATGTCGAGGAAGACCGCGTCGACCTCCTCGGCCTGCAGCACCCGCAGCGCCTCGGTCGCGGAGTCGCTGCCCATCACCTCGCCGATGCGCGGGTCTCGACCGAGCAGGAAGGTGAGCTCGTCGAGCGCCGGGCGCTCGTCGTCGATGACGAGGACCTTGAGCTGCGTCATACGTGAACTCCGGGGGCGAACTTCGGGACCCGGACGACCACCTTCGTGCCGGCGCCGGGTGCGGTCTCGACCACCAGACCGTAGTCGTCGCCGTACGCGTTGCGCAGCCGCGCGTCCACGTTGCCCAGCCCGACGGAGTCCATCGAGGCGTCGCCGGCCAGCGCCTGGCGTACGCGCTCGGGGTCCTCGCCGGTGCCGTCGTCCTCGACCTCGAGGACGCACTCCTGGTCGTGGTCGCGCGCGACGATCGACAGCCGGCCGACGCCGTCGGCCTTGTCGGCGCTGGCCTCGAGCCCGTGGCGTACGGCGTTCTCGACGAGCGGCTGGATGCACAGGAACGGCACCGCGACGGGCAGCACCTCGGGGGCGACCTGCAGCGTGACCTGCAACCGGTCGCCGAAGCGGGCCTGCTCGAGCAGGAGGTAGCGCTCGACGGAGCGGAGCTCCTCGGCGAGCGTCGTGTACTCGCCGTGGCGGCGGAAGGAGTAGCGGGTGAAGTCGGCGAACTCGAGCAGCAGCTCGCGGGCCCGGTCGGGGTCGGTGCGGACGAAGCTGGCGATCGCGCCGAGCGAGTTGTAGATGAAGTGGGGGCTGATCTGGGCCCGCAGCGCGCGGACCTCGGCCTCCATCAGCCGGGTGCGCGACAGGTCGAGCTCGGCGAGCTCGAGCTGGCCGCTGACCCACGACGCCACCTCGTCGGCCGCGCGGACCAGGCCCCCGGTGGTGTGGGGGGCACCGACCACCAGCGCCCCCACGAGCGTGTCCTCGACGACGAGCGGGCTCACGATGGCCTGCCGGACCTGGCAGCCGCCGTCGTCGCAGACCAGGGTGCGCTGGTCGACGATCATCGTGCGCCCGGTCTCCGCGACCTGCCCGATCGTGGCGGCGAGCTGTGAGCGGTGGTGGCTGCCGAGGCCGTCCCACGCCAGCAGCCCGCTGGTGTCACCCAGGCCGGCGGCCGGCGTGCCGAGCAGCGCGCGCAGGTGGCGTACGGACCGCTCGGCGCTCGCGGTGGTCAGGCCCTCGCGCAGGGCCGGGCTGGCGAGCGAGGCGTTGTGCAGGGCGCGGAAGGCGGCGCGGTCGGCCTCTCCGCCGAGCGACGTACGCCGCCACCGCCATCTCGCCATGGCGCGACACTAGTCGCGGGATCAGCGCTCGCAGCGCTTCTCGCGCTCGGCGACGCAGCGGTCGCGGCCCTGTCCGCCGTCGGCCCGGTCGCGCCCCGGCCCGCCGACCAGGCGGTCGGCGCCGTTCTTGCCCTCCAGGACGTCCTTGCCGGTCCCTCCGTTGAGCCGGTCGCCACCGTTGTGGCCGTCGAGGTCGTCGGCGCCGGAGCCGCCGTCCAGGGTGTAGCGCTCCGTGCAGCCCGGTCCGGTCTCGAACCAGTGGTCGTAGCGGCGGCCGAGGAAGTCGTCGCCCCCGCGGCCGACGATCGTGCCGCGGCACGCGGACACGCCGAGGTCGTTCCCGGCGTTCGTGCCCTTGAGGACGACCTCCCGGGCGTGCAGGTCGGCGTCCTCGAACGAGATGGCGCCCGCGACGTTCGTGGCTGTGCCGTCGACGGTGGCGAGGCGGCCCTTCTGGAGGTCGAGGGCGAGGTTCCGGTCGCGGTCCATGGCGTAGAAGTGGTCACGCCCCGGTCCGGCGTCGACCGTGCTGCCGGTGAGGAGGACCGAGCCGCTGACGAACTCGTCCCTGCCGCCGCCGAGTGCGACGTCGACCACGCCACTGGCGGTGTAGGTGACGAGCTGCTCGTCCGCGTCGGTGCCGGTGAACTCCAGTGCCACAGGGTGGTCGTGGGTGGACCACACCGTGAAGGCCTCCATCCCCGACCAGGTCAGGGTCGGCAGGCCGTCCTGGGTCAGGCGCCCGGCGGCGTTGTCGAGGCCGAGCGCGAGGGCGCCGGTGGACACGGAGAGCACGTCGTCCCGGCCGCGGCCGCCGGTCACCGTGCTGCCGTCGCTGGCGACCCCGGCATAGCTGACGTAGTCGCGCCCGGACCCGAGGTCGATCACGTCGGTGTTGGGCTGGCCGTCCTGGCCGCTGGTGAACGAGTCGCCGCCGCCACCCCCGACCAGCACGTCGTGCTCGGTGTCGAGGTGCGTCCTGAAGTCGTCGGACACGGTGCCGGCCTCGACGTCGTCGTCGCCGGCACCACCGTAGAACGTGTCCGACCCGGTCCCGAGGCGCCCGGACATCGGCCAGTCCGGTGCGGCGGTGCCGTCGACGACGTCGTCGCCCGGGCCGGCCTCGATGTCCACCGGGCGGTAGCCCACGCGCTGGTCGGGCCCGGTGATGCAGATCAGGTCGTCGCCGCCGAGGGACTTCACGTCCTGGCTGCGGTTGGTGACGATCACGTCGCGGCCCTCGGTGCCGACGACGTCGCGGTTCGGCGTCCCGACGATCGTCGCGGCCTCGCCGCGGCAGGTCTCACCGGCGGCGGTCGCCGGGGCCGCCCACGCGGCCGGTGCGAGCAGGGCCAGGCCGAGGAGGCCGGCAGTGGGCAGGGCGGTCGTGCGACGCATGGTGTCTCCCCCGAGATCGGTGTGGTGTGTCCGGGGTGGGACGAGGCGGAGTGCCGGGAAGTTGTGACCGGGGTCAGCGGAAGTCGATGAGCAGCATGTCGGTGTCGGTGCCGTCGCTCACGACCGGTCCGTCGGGCTCCTCGTCGTCGGGGGCCGGGCCGGTGGCGTCGTCGTCGACCACGACGGCGCGGTAGCAGCGCGTCACGTAGGGGATCTGCATCCCGTCCATGCCGCGGCCGTAGTCGTCGTAGAACGCCAGCACGCGGGCGAGGTGGTCCTCCCGCTCGTCGTCCGCCATCGTCGTGACGGTGGAGCGGGAGCGGGCCAGGTCGAGGATCGTCTCGCGGTTGACCTCCTGCCAGTGCTTGAAGGTCGCCTCCTCCACGAAGCCGAAGTGCTCGCTCTGCACCACGTGGTCGGCCGAGCTGGTGTCGAGGTCCTGACGGCCCAAGATGTCGCCCATCCGCCGCACCCACGGGATGCGCTCGTCGCGGCTGTTCCAGACGAGCGCGAGGTGGCCGCCGGGCCTGAGCACCCGTGCGATCTCGGCGAGCGCGAGCTGGTGGTCGAACCAGTGGAACGCCTGCGCGACGACGACCACGTCGACCGACCGGTCGTTGGCCGGGATCGACTCGGCGGTCGCGACCTTGGCGCTCACCTCGGGCACCCGCTGGCGCAGCACCTCGAGCATCGCCTCGTCGGGGTCGGTCGCGAAGACCGCGTGGCCCTGGTCGACCAGCTCGCGCGTCAGCTTGCCCGTGCCCGCGGCGAGCTCGAGGACGACCTTCGCCTCGCCGCCGGCGAGCCACGCGGCTGCCTCGGCGGGATAGGTGGGCCGGCCCCGGTCGTACGCCTCCGCGACGGAGCCGAAGGACCGCGCACGGCCGGTGGTGGCTGGGGTCTCGGGGTGGTCGTCGCTCATCGGTCTCACCGTATCCCGCGATCGGGCGCGGCCGTCACCGCGACTACCGTCCTCCCCATGACCGACCCGCTCGCCTGGCTCACCGACCTCGAGGGGGTCCGCTCGGCCTATGCCGGGACCCGCGACGGGATCGACGTGATGCTGCGCGACCGCGGCCTGAGACGTACGTCGCCGGAGCTGACCGCGGAGTCCCTGCTGCGCGGCGCCCACGCGAGCGCCGTCCTGGAGGGGTCCGCCGCCTCGCTGGAGCAGGTGCGCGCCGGGGAGGGCGACGAGATCGCCGGCGACGCGGTCCGGCTGTCCGCCTCGATGCTGGCCCTCGCGCCGCTGCTCAAGACCGCGCCCCTGCAGGCCATCGCGCGCCTGCACGCCGTCGTCGGCGCCTCGGCCCTCGCGCCCGACGAGCTCGGACGGCCGCGCGACGCCGCGTCCGCCGACCGGCTGCGCGGGGTGGCCGAGCTGCTGCTGTCCGGCAGCGAGGCGCCCGCCCTGCTCGTCGCCGCCGTGGCACACGCCGACGTCGCGACTGCTGCGCCCTTCGCGTCGCACAACGGGATCGTGGCCCGGGCGCTCGAGCGGCTCGTGCTGGTCTCGCGCGGCGTGGACGCGAAGTCGCTCGTCGTTCCGGAGGCCGGGCACCTCGCCCACCAGGCGGCGTACGAGTCGAACCTGCGCGCCTACAGCCAGGGTGGGCCCAGCGGGGTCCACGCCTGGGCGCTCTACGGGGCCGAGGCCTTCAGCGCGGGGGCCGAGGCCTCTCCGCTGCGCGGGTAGCCGCATCAGCACGTGCGAGCGGCACCCGCTCACGTGGATCGGGTGCCGCCGCTGACACGTGATGCCCTGGCTACCAAGCGTGCTCTTCTCAATCGCTGCCTCGGGCAGATCCCGATCGGCCAGCACCCCATCGGATGGGTGGATCGCCGCGTGGGTACCCGGATCACGTGCTGCTGTGTAGTTCTACGTCCGTTCTATCCCGGTCCCCGGCCACCTTCAAGGGTTGACTTTGGCGCTCGCGGGTGGGTCCCGCTCAGGTGCCGGTGATCCTCTTGCGACGGCTCGACCAGATCAGCCCACCGGCCGCGACGGCGCCGCCCACGGCCAGCGCCGCGAGGGTCGGCCGGGCCGGCGGCACGGGCAGCCGGCGGCGCAGGGCGACGGGGCGGACGAAGAGCAGGACGGGCCACTCGCGGGTGGTCGCGATGCGCCGCAGCTCGCGGTCGGGGTTGACCGCGAAGGAGTGGCCGACGACCTCGAGCATGTGCACGTCGGTCACCGAGTCGCTGTAGGCGTAGCACTCGTCGAGGTCGTAGCCGACGGTCTCGGCGAGGTGCTGGATGGCGCGCGCCTTCTCCTCGGCGTAGGCGTAGTAGTCGATGTTGCCGGTGTACTTGCCGTCGGCGATCTCCATCCGCGTGGCGATCACCCGGTCGGCACCGAGCATCTCGCCGATCGGCTCGACCACCTCCACGCCCGACGCCGAGACGATGACGATGTCACGGCCGGCCGCGCGGTGCTCCTCGATCAGCGTCACGGCCTCGTCGTAGACGAGCGGCTCGACGATCGTGGTGAGGGTCTCGTGGACGATGTCGCGCACCGTCGCGACGTCCCAGCCGGCGCACAGCTGGGACATGAACTCGCGCATCTTGTCCATCTGGTCGTGGTCGGCGCCGCCGGTGAAGAAGACGAACTGGGCGTACGCCGAGCGCAGCATCGCGCGTCGCGAGATCAGGCCACCCGCCTGGAACTCGCGGCTGAACGCCAAGGTGCTCGACTTGGCGATGATCGTCTTGTCGAGGTCGAAGAAGGCCGCTTGGGGGCGGGGCATGCGGCCATCGTAGGCGGCCCGATCGACCGGGCCGGGTGCTTCTGCAGGCTGCCAGGTGTCCACAGGGGTCGCCGTGCCGGGGTTCTCCACAGCCCGGGCCGGGCGGGGCTGTCGGGCGTCGGGGCGTACGCCGACGCTCGGGGCATGCCCGTCCTCCTGATCACCCGGTCCCCGTCCGTCCACGACTCGGTCGTCCCCCTCTGTGCGGCGGCGGGGGTCGGGGCCGAGGTCTGTGCCGAGCCGTCCCTGTCACTCGCCGCCTGGCGGGAGGCCGACCTCGTGCTGGTCGGTGACGACCTCGCCGGGTCGCTCGTCGCCCTCGCGCCGTCGAGGCGGACGGGGGTCCACGTCGTCGGGGTCGGAGTCGGCGACTCCGCCTTCCGGCACGCGGTCGAGCTGGGCGCGGCGTCGGTGGTCGACCTGCCCGCGGGCGCGGACTGGCTCTCCGACGAGCTGGCCGACGTCGGCGAGCGGGCTTCATCGGGGCGCCTCGTCGGGGTGGTGGGCGGGGCGGGCGGCGCGGGAGCCACGACGCTGGCGTGCGCGCTCGCCCAGCGCCACGCCGCGACCGCGTCGACGCTGCTCGTCGACGGCGACCCCCTCGGGCCCGGCATCGACCGGTTGCTCGGCATGGAGGACCTTCCCGGCGCGCGGTGGGAGGCCCTCGCCGAGACCGCCGGTCGGCTCGGCGCCCGAGCCCTGCGCGAGGGGGTGCCGCGGCGCGACCACCTCGGGGTCCTCACCTGGTCCGGGCTGCGACGCCGCCTCGACGTGGGAGCGGCCCGGCGGGTCCTGCCCGCTGCCGTGCGCGGCCACGACCTCGTCGTCCTCGACCTCGCCCGGCAGGGCGGCCCGCTGCTGGCCGAGCTGGTCGACCGCTGCGACGACCTGCTCGTGGTGACCCCGGCGACGGTGCCGGGGCTGGCTGCGGCCGCGCGGATGGTCGCCGACCTCGGGCGTGACGGCCGCGCGGGGCTGGTGCTCCGTCCGGGCGGTCTGGGCGACGCCGACGCCGAGCGGGTGACGGGCCTGCCCGTCGTCGCCGCGGTCGCCGACCAGCGCGGGCTGGCCGCCTCGGTCGACCGCGGCCTCGGCCCCCTGGCCGGCAGGGGCCCGCTCGCCCGGGCAGCCCGCGACCTGCTCGCGGACGCCGCATGAGCGCCACCCCCGTCCCGACCGCGGTCCCCACCCCGGTCCCCACCCCCGTCCCGACCGCGGTGCTCGACGACGTGCGCCGCCGGCTCGCGGTGTCCGCCGGCGAGCTGACGCCCCACCGGGTGGCCGAGGCCCTGCGGGCGTCCGGTGCCCCGGTCGGCGATGCGACGGGTCATCGCTGTCCACGACCTGCTCCGCCGTGACGTGCTCGGCGCCGGGCCGCTCGAGGAGCTGCTCCGGCTCCCCGACGTCACCGATGTGCTGGTCAACAGCCCCGACGAGGTCTGGATCGATCGCGGCTCCGGGCTCGAGCGCGCCTCCGTGTCCTTCCCCGACGACGCCGCTGTGCGTCGCCTGGCGCAGCGCCTGGCCGCCTCGGCCGGTCGGCGCCTGGACGACGCGACGCCCCACGCCGACGTGCGCCTCCCCGACGGCACTCGCTTCCACGCCGTGCTCGCACCCGTGGCCCGGTCGGGCACCGTCCTCTCGTTGGGGTCCCGCGCGGGCGGGTGTGGACCCTTCCCGAGCTGGTCACGCCGGCGCGGTGCCGCCCGACGGCGCGTTCCTGCTGGAGGAGATCTCGACTCGCGATGTGCCTTCCTCGTCACCGGCGGCACACGCCCGCAAAGGAAACAGCTAAACCTTCACTCGTCCACTTCGTCGATCGGAGTATCGCCTTCGTCGTCGACGCCGATAACGCCACCTTTGGCCTCGAATCGACGCTTGGAGAGGTCGACCAGCCGCTGAGTCTGAACGACCAGGGTGCGACGGAGCCCGGGCTTCACTTGGCGCTCGGAGATGTTCTTAGCCAGCAGCGAGACGGTGGTGGCGCGGCGGGCAATGCGGATGTCCGGGTGCGCGCGGTCCGGGAAGATCTCGTTCGGGATGATGACTCCACCGACGGCCTCAGGCAGTTCCTGGAGCTCGCAGACCGGGATGTCGCCCTCGTTCAAAACGGCCTTGAACTTCGACTGCTGCGTCAGGGTCTCGTGCACGGTGTACTCGTACGGGTACAGCGCCTGCTTCTTTGCGGCGGCCCCCTTGTAGTCCGTGGTGATGTGCGGGAGTGACCACATAGCGATTGCGTATACCTCGAACGGGTCGAGCACGTACTTGGCAACCGCGTCCGAGCGCATGCCCGTCAAGTGCCGCCCAACGCGCGTCGAGAACGACTCAGACGTCTGGCCGACATAGATGGGCTCGCCGTCGTAGTCGAAGAACGCATAGATGCCGGACTTGGCGGAGCCGATGGTCTTGCCCTCACGCTGTGGATCGGGCTGCCGCATGACTTTGCCGATCGCCTTGCGGATCGCGTCGACTTCGCGCGGCAACACATTCGTGGACAGGTCCAGACCCTTGAACCAATCTCCCGGCACAATCTCCGACACGCTCGCCCCCTCGTCAGTTGAGGGGCCGAGAGTATCCGGCTAGTGCGCGGCTGGTCTGAGAAGTGGCAGAAGGTAGTGGTCTGCAAGCCAGGCGATGACGTCGACCACGACTGCGTCGCCGAAGCCGAACAGCGCCTGGTTGTCGGTCCGCGCGCGGGTCTTGAACTTGTCCGCGCCCATCAGCCGGGCGTACTCGACGGGCGTCATCCACCGAACGCGCACCTGACCTCGTCCGGCCTCGATCAGCGCCTGCTTGGACGAGCCGCCACCGGTGGTCCGGAGGCACCCGGCGATACCGTCGGCCCGAATCTCCCAGGTTGCGACACCCCGCCGCGTACGTCGGTAGGCCGTCCGCCAGGACGGTGCCTTGCCCTCCTTCATCTGACGCAGCCGCTCGACGTGCAGGGGACCCAGGCTCGACAGGAATCGCTCGGTGCGGTCCTCGTCCCACCAGCGGGCGTCTGTCGAGTCCAGCCGCTGGACGATGCCGCGCAGGTCGTCAGGGCCGTCAGGGAGGGCCGGGAGGTCCACGTAGTGCATCGGCAGGTCGGCGTTGGCCTCGTGAACGGCGCGAACCCAAGCTGGCCGCACGTCCGAGATCGGCGGCACGCCCAGGCGTGCGTCCTTGGGTAGATCGCCACGTACGCCGACGACGAACATGCGTGGACGGCTCTGCGGAACGAAGTGCTTGGCGTTGATCGCGACCACGTCGCACGAGTAGTCGAGTTCCGTCATGCGCTCTAACGCAGCCCGGAGGTCCTTGCCCCCGTGGCTGGTGGCGAAGCCGTGGACGTTCTCTAGGAGTACGGCGCGGGGGCGCTGCTCACCCATCTGCTCCAGGATGCGGGCGAACTCCCAAAACATGCCGCTCTGACCCCCGGCGAGACCCTTGCGGTTGCCCGCGAGGCTCAGGTCGATGCAGGGGAATGAGGCGGTCGCGAGTTCGACAGCGGGTAGGTCGTCGCCCAGCACTCCGCGGACGTCGCCCAACTTGAACGCGTCCACCGCGTGCGGACGATTGGCAAGGTACAGGTCGTACTTCGCCCGCTCGATGTCGTTCGCCCACTGCACGGCGAAACCGCGCGGTTCAAGAGCGGCGGCCATGAGGCCGATCCCGGCGAAGAACTCGGCGGTCGCGATGGGCTGGGGCGGGGCGATCGTCACGACCCGAATACTGCCACCCGGCACCGACCTTCCGGTCGTAGGTTCTCGGCGTGGCGCCATAGTTTCTGGCGCATACACTCGCGCCATGCCTCGCGAAACCCAGTTGGCGGACGACGATCCCCGTCACGGCACCCCGAACGGGTACGGGAACCTCGGCTGCCGGTGCGACGCCTGCAAGGAAGCGAACCGGATCAACCATGCCAAGTACATGGCCAAGGTGCGGAGGACGGGGCAACTGGCCAAGGGCGACGACGTCTTGCACGGCACGTCGTACAGGTATGACGTCGGCTGCCGGTGTGACGAGTGTCGGGAGGCTCACAACGCGAAGTCCCGCGAGACCAAGGCTCGGCTGCGCGAACGCCGCACATGACCACTCCCGCCACCCGCAAGGCGATGCAGGGCAACCGCAGCCGGGACACGAAGCCCGAACTGCTCCTGCGCTCGATCCTGCATAGGCGCGGCCTTCGCTATCGGGTGGCAGCTAGGCCCATTCCCGGCGTCCGCCGGACGGCTGACGTCGTGTTCACGAGGGCGCGGGTCGCTGTGTTCGTGGACGGCTGCTTCTGGCACGGATGCCCAGAGCACTACAGGCGACCCGGCAGCAACCGGGACTACTGGGACGCGAAGGTGCAGCGGAACATTGCCCGAGATGAGGAGGTGGACAGGCTCCTAGAGGACGCGGGCTGGACCGTCGTGCGCATCTGGGAGCACGACGATCCGCAGGGGGCGGCGGATCGCCTCGAGGCGTTGGTTCGGTCGACGTGACTGTCCTGAACCTAGCCCGCAACCCTGAACCTAGCCCGCAACCCTGGTTGCAGTCAGCGGCGTGGCGCTGACTTAGAAGTCTCCGCCGCGCCAGTACTCGGACACCGCATCCCGGGCTGCCTCGGCTTCTACAAGGTCTCGTTCAAGAGCGGCGATCTCGCTCTCGATCGTGCTGATCGTGTGGTGCAGTTGAGCCTGCGTCTTGCCGGGATCCACCTTGTCCTGAAAGCGCTCCAACATCTCCCTCGCGTTGTCGAGGTCGCTCCTCACGCGGTCAACCTCAGCGTTCACCGGCTCCATGGCGGCGATCGCTTCGTCGGGCGAGTCTTGGAATCGTGGCATGAAGCCTCCTTGGTTCGATGCTGGCCGCAAGAGTAGGTGTTCGGCACGTCGAGAGTTAGCCGTACTGACAACTCTCGGGGTCATAGTCCGAGGTCGCCGGTTCACCGCTCCTAGAAATGAAGCAGACACGCCTACTAACCACAGCGCCGGGGCGTCTCTTCGCGGAAGATGCAGATCCGTCACTCCGCCCCGGCACCTGACGCCGCCGGGGGTTGAGCGGGTTCAAGGCGTCACAATCACCGTGCGATGCTTCTCGGCAACGCGAGACCGCACAATCGACTCCAGGTGGTCAAGCCGAAACCAGCGGCGCCGGTTGTGCACCGTGTAGGGCACCTGCCCGCGCGCTGCGCGACCTTTCAGTGCAATCGGTGTACACCTGAGGACGGCTGCTGCCTCTGGCTCGAGCAACCAGACGCGCTCGCTGTCTGGTGGGCGCGGACGCCACCGCTCTGACTTTTCAAGGCGTCGGCGTTCGCGCTCTCGCTGAGCCGCCGCGCGGAAGGCTGCTAGTTCAACAACTTGCCTGCGGGAGAGTGACGGCCGCTGTCCTCGACGCGGCGTTAGGTCGCCGCGTCGGACCATCTTGGGCACCGCCGACACATGAACGTCGAGGATCTGGGCCGCTTCTCGGAGCGTGATCCATGCCTCCATGGCAGAAACCTTCGCGTGTGTGCCGGCCGTCTCGCAAGAGCGATGCTGCCAAGGCGCGGGAAGCCACATAGTCGTGGTGGGCTGGGCCAGTTGGTCCAAAAAGGTTGCATTTGAGTCGCATCGGGGTACCGTGTGCATATGTACAGCGCAGATGACTTCATCCATGCTGCCGGTCGCGTCGCGAGGCAGCTCGAGTCACCACGAAACTGTACCCGCGCGCGAACCAGGTGAAGGATCCCGGGACTCTCTCCGCGGTCCTGAAGGCCCGAATCGGACGCCCTGACACCCGTTTGCGGGTGTCCCTTACACTCACGTGCCTACCCTGATTACACCACAGGGACCACCTCAGGCCCCCTCTCCAACAGGCACCCCTCCAACGGGAACTTTGTCCCAGACACGAGAAGTGACGTCGCTATGGCATCCAACGACATTTACATCGAGACTCACGAACACTCAACGCGCCTAGATATCCACGAGCTGGTTCGGCAACTGAATGGCCATCTCGGACCGACGCTGGTCGCAACCCTGGCGCAGGTCAACGATCGAAAGCTTCCGCACAAGTGGGCCAAGGCTGGCGGAGTCACGCCGCGCCCGGAATCAGTCCGCCGGCTCAACGCTGCGCACCGAGCATGGATGGTGATTAGCAGCGCCGAGAGCGATCACGTCGCTCGGGCCTGGTTTATAGGCGCTAACCCCAGACTTGACGAAGAATCGCCTGTCCTTGCGCTAAGGGAAGGGGATATCAAACGCGTGCTTGCCGCAGCCAAGGCCTTTGTGGAAGGAACGGACGACTAATCGGGCTTTCCTAGGTAGGGTGCGCTCTTGACGTCAGCAATATCGCTCGGGGGTTTGCGCAGCCATGGTTCTCTCTGCCTTATTCGGGAAGTCGTCTCCCGAGGTGCGCGTATGCGAACAGACCGGTCTCACCCTGCGCGCGGCCGCAGGTGAGTCGATCTTCCGGATTTCGAAGACGTCCTATGGCGCCCTCAATCCGCTCGTCCGGGACGCCTCGGGCGACAGACTTGACTGGGGTCGATACGACGTCGCCGGACACCGAACCGTGTACGGGGGGCGGCCCGAAGAAGCTGCCTACGGCGAGTCGCTAGCTGCGCTTCGTGTCGCCCCCGCACTCCGCGACCGCAGCGTGCGGGACGTCCTACCCGAGGAAGGTCGAATCCATGGACGCGGGTCCATGCTTGACGCCGTTGCGGCCGAGTGGGCCGAACGCGGACACATGCCGCCGGGGGGCATCGCGGCGGGATGGCGGGCGGACCGGCTGATGCATGAACTGTCTCTCCCGGACGAAGGGTGGTTCGTGGACATTGAGTCCGCGGCCTCAGTCGCCGCGATAGATCAGGCCTTGAGTGCGGAGTTGTTCGGAGGAACGAACCGTCACCTGACGGTGGCCGACCTTCGTTCAGAGGAACGAGATCTGACAACCCGAGTCGCCGAGTGGGTCAGGGCGCGGGTATTGGACGACGGCAATCTCCCCCACGGCATCGTTTACGGATCGAAGCACGGCACCGATTGGACGTGTTGGGCGATCTGGCTTCGCGCCCTGGACGATGGAAAGCCGCTGTCTTCAGAACCGACTAAGGCCGACCCGGGAACTGAGATCAAACCCCCAGCTCAGAACCCACCGTTGCGACGGGTTGCTCAACTCTTCGACCTGACAGTCCACTAAGGCCACTCCTACGCGGACGGCGCGGTCCCCCTGTCCCGTTGATTCTTGCTGTCGACGCCAGCAAGCCGGAGCAGAAAGCGACGTTCCGGGCACATGGTCGTCAAGACATCGGTGCTCTCCGCACTGCTGTCGCTGGTCGACCCCGGCGAGCGCATCGTCCTCGTCGAGGTCGCCAGCGAGCTGCGCCCTGACGATCCCCACGTCGTCGCGCTGGAGGGACGTCCGGCCAACATCGAGTGAGCGGGCGAGATCTCGCTGCAGGTGCTGGTCCGGCAGGCGCTGCGGATGCGACCCGACCGGCTGGTGGTCGGCGAGGTGCGGAGTGTGAACCGAGTGTCGTGCGCCCGCACCTGAACTCCCGTCGCGACACTCGAACGGGTCTCCCGTGTGCCTAGCGTGGATGCGGCCCGCTGGAGTTTATTGGTGGCACGCCTGCGGCCTCGGCGGATGCGCCGCACTGAACTGATGAGGGTGGTCGGACGTCCAGCTGATGCCCCGGTCGAACCGGGCCCGCGGGACCAGCGGACCGTCGACTCAGCCACACCCCGTCCCGGAGGAAGCCCTACTAGCGTCGCTGACCTCCGGTCACACGAGGCCCTGGGTCGACACCCACTGAGCCAAGAGTCTGGGGACGTCCGGCGCTCGCATGTGCCCATCGCCGTCGCAGTCGTAGACCATCCCCTCCGGCCCCACGCTGCTGCACGTGCACAGGGCCGGCACCGACTGCGTTTCGATGTCCGACTTCACTTCGCTCCAGGTCCGCTTCGAGGAGCGACGCACCCGCAGCCTCCCGTCGACCTGGCGGACCTCGTGCAGGTCGACGAGCTCCAGGGTGTCCGCGTCGATCGCCCAGATCCGGTCGCTGTACCACCCGATCCCGGCCCGCCAGACGGCGCGGCGGCCGTCCGGTTCCCCGCGGACCCAGTGCACCGTGATCGTGTTGTAGCGGGAGTTCAACGAGTCCCGGCGGTAGTCGATGTGCTCAGTCGTGCATGAGGTGTGCACCAGCGTGGGGCTACGGCCCGCCTTCTCCAAGAGGTCCACGGTGGCGCTGATCGCGTCTTGCTCTCGTCGGGCCCACTCGGCTGCGGCCGCACGCTCTTCGGCCTCGCGCGCAAGCCGGAACTCCTCAGCCTTATGAGACGCCTCTGAAGCTCGGCCTACCTGGGCCAGAAACTCATCGCTCACGACTGCAGTATGCAGCCCGGTGCTGCCTCCGTCAGCGGCTCGAGAAGTGACAACGGCTGTGGGCTACTCACGCGAGGGCGCCCGCGCTGGGAAGGCGGCGGGTTCGGACCAGTTCTTCAACGCCTGCGCGGCATTGACGCTCGCGCACTCGAACACGTCCGCCGACACCTCGCCACGCCACGGCAGGCCACGAACCTCGTCTCTGTTCGAGTCCAGGGACACCCGCGCGTCTGTCTGGTGCCCGTCGCCCTTCCACGCGTTCGCGTGGTTGATCAACGACACCTTCGACCACGACAGCCACGGTGTCGGGTCTGCGTCTACCAGCCCGTGGGACCGTTCCGCGGCCCCTTGGTCGAGGTTCGCCTTCACTCGCGCGAGCTGGTGGTTGTACGTCAACCTGACGTCGCCCGCGCAAGCGAGGAGCCTCTGATGCTGCTCGACCTTGACGCGCGAGTGTCGCGCTCGGAGTTGAGTGTCCCAGCCGGAGATTGCGACACTGCCAACAGACTCCGCACGAGGTGCGCGCGGCCGAGGTGGTCGACCTCCTGGCCGCCCTCAACACCGGCCATGGAGGAGGGTGCGGCACGCTCCACGCCAACTCCGCCGCCGACGTCCCGGCCGGGGTCGAGGCGCTCGCCCTGGCTGCCGGGCTGCCGCGCTCGGCGGCCCACAGTCAGCTCGCCTCGGCGCTCGACGTCGTGATCCACCTCGGGCGGGGGCGCGACGGACGTCGCCGGGTCCTCGAGCTCGGTGTGCCGGGGCGGGACGACTCCGGCAACGTCGCGCTCCGTACCGCGGCGTCCTTCGAGCCCGACCGCGTGGTGCGCGGGCCGGCCGCGGTCGCCCTCGCCGACCGGCTCCGGTCGACGACGTGGTGAGCGGGTGGCTCGTCGCGCTGCTGGCGGCGGCCGCGGTCGCGGCGCTGGTGCCGTCGCCAGGACCGGTGCCCCGTCGTCCGGACCGACCGCGGCGGTCGTGATCCGTCCCCTCCCGCTTCTGACAGGCCGCAGGCGTGCTGCCGCCGACCAGGCGGCGGTGCTGGAGGTTTGCGACCTGCTGGCCGCCTACCTGGCGGCCGGTCGTCCTCCCGAGGCCGCCCTGGCAGCGGGCGCCGAGCGGTGGCCGCCGCTGGTCCCGGTGGTCGAGGCGATGCGGCTCGGTGCCGACGTCCCCGAGGCGATGCGGCGGCTGGCAGCCGAGAGGCGGGGTGCGGCCGACCTCCGGTGGGTGGCGGGGGCGTGGCAGGTCGCCCAGCACTCCGGCCACGGGCTCGCCGCGGCGCTCGAGCGCACGGCGGCCCGGCCTGCGCGCGCGTCGCCGGACGCGTCGGCTCGTCGACTCCGAGCTGGCCTCGGCCAGGTCGACCGCGCGACTCGTCGCCGGCCTGCCGGTGGCCGTGCTGCTGATGGGCTCGGGCGCCGGTTCCGACCCGTGGTCCTTCCTGCTCGCGACACCGGTCGGCTGGGCCTGCGCGGTCGTCGGGCTGAGCCTCGTCGGGCTCGGGCTGTGGTGGATCGAGCGACTGGCCGACCGGGCGGCGGCGCCGTGACCTGGCTGAGCGTCGTGTGCGTGTCGCTGGCGGTCGCGGCGCTCGTCCCGTCAGTCCCGCGGAGCGCGCGTCGGCGTGAGCCGCGGGAGCGGGGCGGCGCGACCGTCCTGGTCGTCGCGATGGCGGGCGTGCTGATGTTCGTGATGGTCGGCCTGACCGCGGCAGGCGGCCTGGTGACGGCCCAGCGCCGGGCACAGTCGGCGGCAGACCTCGCCGCCCTCGCCGGGGCGTCGGCGCTCGCAGCGGTCAGCGGTCAGTCGGATGCGTGCGCCGCGGCCGACCGGGTCGCCGGCGCGAACGCAGCGGTCCTCGACGCGTGCACGCCCGACGGCCGCGCGGTCCGGGTCACCGTCTCGGTGGCCGGCCCGGAGGGCCCGTGGGCAGGGTGGCGGGAGGTGAGGGTGAGCGCGGAGGCGCGTGCCGGTCCCGGGAGCGGCAGGCGGTGCCGTCAGGGGGTGTCGCGGCGCTCCGGGTCGTCGGTGCGGCGCTCGGCCTCCACCCGCTCGAGCTTCTGGTTGAGCTCGGTGAGCTCCTTGCGCTCGCGACGGTGGGCGAGGCTGCGCCTGGTGCCCCACTTGAGGATGGCGAAGCCCCACAGGATGGCCGCGCCCGCGGCGACGCCGACGAGGAACGACTCGAGGGTGGTGACGTCGAAGCCGAGGAGCTCGCCGCCCGACCCGGGCTCGCTGACGAAGAGGGCCGACAGCACGGCGATGCCGCCGAGGATCATGAGGCCGAGACCGAGGATCACCATGAGCCGAATCTAGCCCTATCCGTCGGCCCGCGGTGCCCCCGAGAGGAGGGCGTCGAGAAGGGAGATGGCGCCGTCCTTGTCGAGGGGGTTGTTCTGGTTGCCGCACTTGGGCGACTGGATGCACGACGGGCAGCCGCTGGCGCACTCGCAGCTGGCGATCGCCTCGCGGGTCGCGGTGAGCCAGGCGACCGCCGTGCAGAACCCGCGCTCGGAGAAGCCCGCCCCGCCCGGGTGCCCGTCGTAGACGAAGACGGTGAGCACGCCCGTGTCGGCGTGGCGAGCGGTGGAGACGCCGCCGATGTCCCAGCGGTCGCAGGTCGCGAAGAGGGGGAGGAGGCCGATCGAGCAGTGCTCGGCCGCGTGGGCGGCCCCCGGGACGTCCAGCGCGAGGAGGCCGGCCTCGGCCACCACGTCGTCGGGGACCGTCCACCACACCGCCGTCGTGCGCAGCGTCCGTTCGGGCAGGTCGAGCGGTTCCTCCGCCAGCACCTCGCCACCGGGCTGACGCCGCTTGAGGAAGGAGACGACCTGGTGCGACACGTCGACCTCGCCGAGGGCGAGCTCGCACCCGCCCCACGACCGGCGCTCGCGCGTGGCGACGATGCTGATGTCGGTGACCTCGCGCGCGGTGGTGCTGTACGCCGGCTCGTCGCGCCGCATGGTCGCGACGTGGTGCTCGAGGTCGAGGTCCTCGACCAGCCAGGTCTCGCCCTGGTGGACGTAGACCGCGCCGGGATGGGCCTGGTTGTGGGCGCCCGAGGCGTCGACCGTGCCGACGACCCGTCCCGTGCCCGACTCGATGAGCTGCACCGGCGATCCGCCGGCCGACCGGATGTCGGCCAGGTCGGCCGCCCGGCCGCGGTCGGTCCAGAACCAGCCGCGCGGCCGCCGCCGCAGCAGCCCGAGCGTCGTCAGCTCGTCGACGACCTCCCGGGCGGTGGGCCCGAAGAGCGGCAGGTCGGCCTCGACGAGGGGCTGCTCCTGCGCGGCGGCGCAGAGGTGCGGCCCCATGACGTGGGGGTTGGACGGGTCGAAGACCGACGCCTCGACGGGTGCGCCGATGAGCTTGTCGGGGTGGGTGACGAGGTAGGTGTCGAGGGGGTCGTCCTTGGCGACCAGCACCCCGAGCGCGTCCTGCGCCCCGCGGCCGGCCCGGCCGACCTGCTGCCAGAACGCCGCTCGCGTGCCGGGGAAGCCGGCGATGAGCACGGCGTCGAGCCCGCTGATGTCGATGCCGAGCTCGAGCGCGTTGGTGGCGGCCAGCCCGACCAGGTCCCCGCGTCGCAGCGCGGCCTCGAGCGCCCGGCGCTCCTCGGGGAGGTACCCGCCGCGGTAGGCCGCGATCCGGTCCGGCAGCGACGGGTCGACCTCGGCGAGCAGCTCGGCGGCGGTGAGGGCGACCTGCTCGGCGCCGCGGCGCGACCGGATGAAGGCCAGGGTGCGCACGTCCTCGGCCACCAGGTCGGCGAGCAGGTCGGCGACCTCCGACGACGCGGCACGACGTACGGGAGCGCCGTTCTCCCCGGCGTGGGAGGTGAACGGCGGCTCCCACAGCAGCAGCGACACCTGCCCGCGCGGGGAGTCGTCGCGGGTCAGCGCGACCACGTCGAGACCCGTCAGTCGTGACGCGGTGACCTCCGGCTGAGCGACGGTCGCCGAGGCGAGCACGAACGTCGGGTGGGCGCCGTACATCGCGCACACCCGTCGCAGCCGGCGCAGCACGTGGGAGACGTGCGCCCCGAACACGCCGCGGTAGTGGTGGCACTCGTCGACCACGACGTACTGCAGCGACCCGAGCAGGCGCGACCAGCGGTGGTGGGAGGGGAGCAGGGAGCGGTGGAGCATGTCGGGGTTGGTGAGGACGTACTCCCCGAAGTCGCGCGTCCAGTCCCGCTCCTCGCGCGAGCTGTCGCCGTCGTGCGCCGCGAGGCGTACGTCGAGGCCCAGCGACGACAGTCCGGCGAGCTGGTCGTGGGCCAGCGCCTTGGTCGGGGCCAGGTAGAGCACCGACGCGCCGCGCTCACCGCGTGGCCCGCGGGCGGCGCGGATCGCCGACAGCGCCGGCAGCTGGTAGGCGAGCGACTTGCCCGACGCGGTGCCCGTCGCCACGATCACGTGGTCGCCGGCATGGGCCGCGTCGGCCGCCACCACCTGGTGCCGCCAGGGCCGCGCCACGCCTTGGGCGGCGTAGGCGCCGCGGACGTCGTCGGGCACCCAGCCCGGCCAGTCCTCGTGCACCGGTTCGCGGGCGGGAAGCACCTCGAGGTGGCGGAGCCGCTCCTCCCGGCCGGGCACGCCCGAGAGCCGGCGTACGAGCGTGTCGACCGGTGGCACGACGCCGGGACGGGAGGGCTTCACTCCGTCAAGTGTGGCAAAGGGCGGGGACGTCGCCCGAGGCGGTGGGAGGGGTGATGTGAGGAGGAGTCCTGCGGAACCCTTGTGACTCGTGGTTTGATACCACCCGGAAGAACGAAGGGGCACCTGCGTGCCCGTAGGCGCACTGTCCGAACGAGTTCGGGGACCGGGGAGCAGTCGTGGATCTCACCCTTGCGACACGCGAGGTGGACGGCCGTGCCGTCGTTGCCGTCGGCGGCGAGATCGATGTCTACACAGCGCCCAAGCTGCGTGACTGCATCACCGAGCTCGTCGGTGCCGGCACCTACGACATCGTGATCGACCTCGAGGCGGTCGAGTTCCTCGACTCCACGGGCCTCGGCGTGCTGGTCGGCGGGCTCAAGAAGGTTCGCGCCCACGACGGGTCGCTCGACCTGGTCTGCACCCAGGAGCGCCTGCTCAAGATCTTCCGCATCACCGGTCTGGCGAAGGTGTTCGTGATCCACGACTCCGTCGGCCTGGCGCCTGGCGCCTGAGCCCACGCGGGCCTTCCTGTCACCCCTCCGGACGTGTCCGGAGGGGTTTTGTCACGTTCGAACCCGGTGCTGGACCAGATGTCGGTGTGGCGTGGGTCACGCGGTGCCCGTGATCTGGGTCACGTCTGCGTAGACTCCGGCGCGTTCACGGATCTTTTCCAGTGCCAGCTCAAGTCCGAGGAGGACACGCATGACGGGGATCTTGCCCGCGGTCGTCGCGAAGCCCGAGCTCGAAGGGGGCAACCTCGTCCTGGTGGTCGTCGTCGCCCTGATCGCGCTCGGCGCGCTCGCGATGGCAGCCATGTTCAGGTCGCAGGTGCTCGCCGCGGGCGAGGGCACCGACAACATGAAGACGATCGCCCAGGCCGTCCAGGAAGGCGCCAACGCCTACCTGCAGCGGCAGTTCCGCACTCTCGGGATCTTCGCCGCGGTGGCGTTCGTGGTCCTCTTCGCACTACCCGCCGACGACATGACCGTCCGCATCGGCCGCTCGATCTTCTTCCTCGTCGGTGCCGGCTTCTCCGCCGCCATCGGCTACCTCGGCATGAGCCTGGCCGTGCGCGCCAACCTGCGCGTCGCCGCCGCCGCCGAGACCGAGGGGCGTGACCCCGCCATGACCATCGGGTTCCGCACCGGCGCCTTCGTCGGCATGGCCACCGTCGGCCTCGGCCTGCTCGGCGCCAGCGTCGTCGTCCTGCTGTTCCGTGACGAGGCCCCGGTCGTGCTCGAGGGCTTCGGCTTCGGCGCCGCCCTGCTCGCCATGTTCATGCGGGTCGGCGGCGGCATCTTCACCAAGGCGGCCGACGTCGGCGCCGACCTCGTCGGCAAGGTCGAGAACAACATCCCCGAGGACGACCCGCGCAACGCCGCGACCATCGCCGACAACGTGGGTGACAACGTCGGTGACTGCGCCGGCATGGCGGCCGACCTCTTCGAGTCGTACGCCGTGACGCTGGTCGCCGCACTGATCCTCGGCGCCGCCGCGTTCGGCGACAAGGGCCTCGTCTTCCCGCTGCTGATCCCCGCGATCGGTGCGCTCACCGCCGTCCTCGGCATCTACATCACCAAGCCGCGTCCCGGCGAGAACGGCCTGACCACGATCAACCGGGCCTTCTACATCTCGGCAGCCGTCGGGGCGCTCGCCTCGGTGGTCCTGTCCTACGTCTACCTGCCCGGTGACTTCGCCGAGTTCGGCGACTCCTTCGCGGGCATCGACGGCGACCCGCGCTTCATCGCCAGCGCCGCCGTCGTCATCGGCATCGTGATGGCCGCCGGCATCCTGGCGCTCACCGGTTACTACACCGGCACCGAGTACCGGCCCGTCAAGGACGTCGGCAAGACGTCCCTCACCGGTCCGGCCACGGTCATCCTGTCCGGCCTCAGCGTCGGCTTCGAGTCGGCCGTCTACACGACGCTGGTCATCGGGGCCGCCGTGTTCGGTGCGTTCCTGCTCGGCGGCGCGACGGTCACGGTGTCGCTGTTCGCCGTGGCACTCGCCGGCTGCGGCCTGCTGACCACCGTCGGCGTGATCGTCGCGATGGACACCTTCGGCCCGGTCTCCGACAACGCCCAGGGCATCGCCGAGATGTCCGGCGACGTCAGCGAGGAGGGCGCGCAGATCCTGACCGAGCTCGACGCCGTCGGCAACACCACCAAGGCGATCACCAAGGGCATCGCGATCGCGACGGCCGTGCTGGCAGCGACCGCCCTGTTCGGCTCCTACTCCACCTCCGTCGCCGAGGCGGTCGACGACGCCGGGCTGCTGAGCGACGACGACGTGACCGCCCTCAACTTCCTCGTCTACAACCCGGGCGTCCTGGTCGGCGTGCTCCTCGGCGCCGCCGTCGTGTTCCTCTTCTCCGGCCTGGCCATCAACGCCGTGGCCCGCGCCGCGGGTGCGGTCGTGTTCGAGGTGCGCCGCCAGTTCCGCGAGATCCCCGGGATCATGGAGGGCACCGGTCGTCCGGAGTACGGCAAGGTCGTCGACATCGTCACCCGCGACTCGCTCCGCGAGCTGATCACCCCGGGCATCCTGGCCGTGATGGCCCCGATCGCCGTCGGATTCGGCCTGGGCGTGACGTCCCTCGCCGGCTTCCTCGCCGGTGCGATCGGCGCCGGCACCCTGATGGCCGTCTTCCTGGCCAACGCGGGCGGCGCCTGGGACAACGCCAAGAAGCTGGTCGAGGACGGCCACCACGGCGGCAAGGGCTCGGAGTCCCACGCGGCCACCGTCATCGGCGACACCGTCGGCGACCCGTTCAAGGACACCGCCGGCCCGGCGATCAACCCGCTCATCAAGGTGATGAACCTGGTGTCGCTGCTCATCGCCAGCGCCGTGGTCTCGATGAGCGTGGGCGAGGACCAGAACGACGCCCTCCGCGTCGCCATCGCGCTCGTCGCCGTCGCGATCATCGTCGTCGCCGTGGTCGTCTCCAAGCGTCGCGAGGTCGCGATCGCCGACGACGGCGACAACACCGGGTCCACCTCGCTGGCCCCGGGCCACGCCTGACCCTTCCGGCGTACGACGTCGGCGGCCCGCCACTCCTCCGGGAGTGGCGGGCCGCTGTCGTGCCGGAGGGGGTCTGCGAGGCTGGGAGCATGCCGTCCGACCTCGACTTCGCCGGGCCCCTGCGCGAGGCCCTGCTCGCCGCCGACTTCACCTACGACCGGGTCGCCGAGGCGATCGGCGAGGAGGCGCACCGCGCCCTGGGACGCAACGAGACCCTGCCCGCGTTGCGTCGTACGACGTCCGGCGCGCCGCTCGACACGCTGGTCCGGCTGTTCCTGCTGCAGACCTCGGTGGCGCGCGACACTGCGGAGCGGGCGCTGCCCGGGCTGGTCGACCGGCTGTGCAACGCCGGGCTCCTCGAGCAGAGCGTCGGCGAGGTCGCGGCCCGGACGGACTGCCGTCCCTATGCGACGGACGAGCGCGACCTCTGGGTCGTCTCAGACCTGACGCCCGGCCTCGACGGGGCCCCGGTCGCCGTCGGCCCCGACCACGTCCTCGGCATCTCGAGCGCGTCGACGAGCCTGGCGCAGCTGACCATGCGGGAGCCGGTCGGGAGCGCGCTCGACCTCGGCACCGGGTGCGGCGTGCAGGCCCTGCACCTCGCCACCCACGCGCGCTCCGTGGTCGCCACGGACGTCAACGAGCGGGCCCTCTGGATGACCCGGCTCAACGCCGCCCTCAACGAGGTCGAGGTCGACGTGCGGGGCGGCTCGTTCTTCGAGCCGGTGGCCGGGGAGCGCTTCGACCTGGTCGCCACCAACCCACCGTTCGTCATCTCGCCGGCGACGGGCGAGCGCCTGGTCTACCGCGACTCCGGACTCCCCGGCGACCGCGTCGTCGAGCACATCGTGCGCACCGGTCCCGACCACCTCACCGACGGCGGCTGGCTGCAGGTCCTCGCCAACTGGGCGGTCGTCGACGGGCGGCCGTGGGACGAGCGGCTCGGGTCGTGGCTGCGCGACGACTGCGACGCGCTGGTCGTCCAGCGCGAGACCCTCGACCCGTCGGCCTACGTCGAGCTCTGGCTCAAGGACAGCGGGCACCACGGGCGCCCCGACTACGCCGAGCGCTACGACACCTGGCTGTCCTGGCTCGAGGAGACGGGCATCGAGGGCGTCGGCTTCGGCTGGATCGACGTCCGGCTGGGCGGGCGCGGCCGCCACGAGCTCCTCGAGTGGCCGTACGACGTCGAGCAGCCGATCGGCCCGGCCATCCGGGCCTGGGGCGACGCGGCGACCGCCCTCGGCGGGCTCACCGACGACGAGCTCCTGCGCAGCGTGCTGCGCGCCCGCGACGACGTCCAGCAGGAGACCGTCGGCCGACCCGGCGCCGAGGACCCGGAGGCGATCGTGCTCCGCCAGCAGCGCGGCTTCCGACGGGCGCGGACGGCCGACACGGTCGAGGCAGCCCTCGTCGGCGCCAGCGACGGCGACCTTGCGCTCGGGCAGCTGCTCGGCGCCATCGGGGCGTTGCTCCAGCGTGACGAGGCCGAGCTCCGCGCGACCTACCTGCCCGTTGTGCGGGAGCTGGTGGGGGAGGGGTTCCTCGTCCTCGACCGGTGACGGTTGGGTCGTGGACGAGTGGGTACTGCCCGCCCATGACGACAAGACGAGGAGAAGCACTGACAGCGCTCCGCCCGGCCGCGGAGCTCCACGGGGACGTGGTGACCGCCTACGTCGACGTGGGTCGCGCGTCCGAGACCGGCGCGCAGGCGGTCGGGACACGGATCAACAACATCGCCCGCGACCTCGGGTCGGCCGGCATCGACGAGGCGACGGCGACCGCGGTGACCGATCGGTTGGCGCGCCCGACCGGCCACGGGGGCGACGCGTCGCGCGTGGTGGTCGCGCGTGACGGAGCGGTCGTCACCGACCTCGTCGTCGGCGACGGCGTCACCGACCACCACCACGTGGGTCCGGTGGCCCACGTGCTGCGCCTGGGGCGTGCGCTCGCCGACGCGGTGTCGTACGTCCTGGTCCGCGTCGACCACTCCGGAGCCGACATCACCGTCGGTGACACCCTCGGGCTCGACGAGCGCGAGATCGTCAGCGAGGGCGACCACGACGTGATCCACAAGGTGCCGGGAGGCGGCTGGTCGCACCGTCGCTTCCAGACCCGCGCCGAGGACTCGTGGGACCGCAACGCCGACACCGTCGCCAAGGACCTCGACGCGCTCGTGCGCGAGGTCGACCCCGACCTCGTCCTGCTCACCGGCGACGCCCGCGGCATCTCCCGCATCCGGGAGACGGCGGCCGGCCACGTCACCGAGCGGCTCGAGGTCCTGGAGCACGGCAGCCGTGCCGAGGGTGCCTCGGACGACCGTCTCGACGAGGAGGTCGCGGCCGCCGTCCAGCGCTGCCGGAGCGGCCGGATCAACGAGGTCCTCGACCGCCTCGGCCCGGCCGACGCCCCGAAGGCCGTCGGCGTGGCCGACACGGTCGAGGCGCTGCGCCGCGGCGAGGTCGAGACGCTCGTCCTCCTCGAGGGAGCACTCGAGGACCGGCAGGCGTACGCCGGGCCGGACCCGCTGCTGCTCGCCACCGACCCGGGGGAGCTGACGGCGCTCGGCGTCGAGGAGCCCGCGGCGGACTCGCTCGAGGAGCTGTTGTTCCGGGCGGCACTCGGCCAGGACGCCGGGCTGCTCCCGCTGCACGCGCCCGTCGGGGCCCTCCCCGACGGGGTCGGCGCCGTGCTGCGCTTCTCCACCCGCCCCGACCCCGCCGCCACCCAGACGCAGACCGAGGCGCAGACCGAGACCCAGACCGAGAACGAGGTGCCGTGATGGCCGAGTCCCACATCAGCGACGAGCTCTGGAACGAGTTCCACGAGGTGGTCAACATGACCTCGCGCGAGCTCTCCGACTGGCTGCGCACCGAGGCGACCGGCGAGGACGGCCGCGCGACCGAGGGCCTGCCGGAGCTCGAGGTCGGCGAGTCCGTGGTTGCGATCCTCGCCAAGCGGCGCACCGACCTGACGCCCGACGACGTGGACACGATGCAGCACGTGGTCGACCAGGTGCGCACGATCCGCGGCGACGAGCCCGAGCCCGAGGCGTACGACGACGCCACCCGGCGCGCCCTGATGCTTTTCGGTCACGACCCGTTGCGACCCGAGGGCAGCTGACCCCACCCCTCCGGAGGGGGTGTGGGGCCTACTTGTGTCGAGGCGCGGACACAAGTCGCGAGCTCGTTGACGTGACCTGAGTCACGTGCCTACGTTGCTGGTGGCTTGTCAGCCATCTCGGGAAACAGGAGAACACCCATGAGACACCCCCTCCGCGCAGGGCTGACGGCCGCCGTCGGCGCCGCCCTGTGCCTGCCCATGCTGTCCGTGACGACCGTCGCCTCCGCGCACGAGGGTCACGACGACACCCGCCCGGCAGCACCTTCCAGGCAGTTCCAGAAGGTCACCCTCAACGATCGTCCGGGGGAGCCGCTCGACCTGGCCGTGCTGCCCAACGGCGACGTGCTGCACACGACCCGCGGCGGAGTGATCTGGCACAACGACGCCAAGACGGGCGTCAACAGCGTCGCCGGCCGCATCCCGGTCTACCTCCACGACGAGGAGGGCCTGCAGAGCATCGCCCTGGACCCGGGCTACGACGGCAAGAAGAACACGTGGGTCTACGTCTACTACTCGCCTCCGCTCGACACCCCGGCCGACGACGAGAGCACCGCCTCGATCAACGAGGGCGACGCACCGGAGACCGGCTCGGCGGCTGACTTCGAGCGCTACCAGGGCTTCCTGCGCGTCTCGAAGTTCAGGTTCAAGGGCGACCAGATCCGCCTCGGCACCGAGCGCAAGGTCATCGACGTGCCCGTCGACCGCGGCATCTGCTGCCACGTCGGGGGCGACATCGTGTTCGACTCCAAGGGCAACCTCATCCTGTCCACGGGCGACGACTCCAACCCGTTCCAGTCCGACGGCTACGTGCCGCTCGACGAGCGCCCGGACCGCAACCCCGCGTTCGACGCCCAGCGCACGGCCGCCAACACCAACGACCTGCGCGGCAAGATCCTGCGGATCACGCCGAAGGCCAAGGGCGGTTACTCGATCCCGAAGGGCAACCTCTTCCGCAAGGGCACCCCGAAGACGCGCCCGGAGATCTACTCGATGGGCTGGCGCAACCCGTTCCGCATCGAGATCGACCCCGACACCGACGCCCTGTGGGTCGCCGACTACTCGCCCGACGCCAAGAAGGCCAAGGCGAACCGCGGCCCCGCCGGCCACGGCAAGTGGGCGGTCGTCGACGAGCCCGGCAACTACGGCTGGCCCTACTGTGCCACCGCCCGGCTCCCTTACAACGACTACAACTTCGCCACCGACAAGAGCGGCAAGAAGTTCGACTGCTCGGCACCGGTCAACACCTCGGTCCACAACACCGGCAAGCGCAAGCTCCCGCCGGTGACGCAGCCCGAGGTCTGGTACAGCTACGGCAAGTCCAAGCGCTTCCCCGAGCTGAACACGAAGGAGGGTGGCATCGGCCCGATGGCGGGGCCGGCCTACCAGTGGGACAAGAAGGCCGCCTCGGGCCGCAACTCCGTCGCCTGGCCCAAGCGCTACGACGGCACCCCGCTGTTCTACGAATGGACCCGTGACTACATCAAGGGCTTCCACGTCGACGGCACGAAGGTCGGCATCGAGGACGTCGTGCCCGGGATCGTCACCGACAACCCGATGGACATGGAGTTCGGCCCCGACGGCGCGCTCTACGTCCTCGAGTACGGCGACGGCTACTTCGCCGAGAACCCCGACGCCCAGCTCTCGCGCATCGACTTCGTGGGCAAGGGCGGCAACCGCAGCCCGGTCCCGGCGATCGAGGCCGAGCCCACCGCAGGACGCGCCCCGCTGACGGTCGCGTTCAGCAGCGCGGGGACGAAGGACCCCGACGGCGACAAGAAGCTGACCTACGCCTGGGACTTCGACGGTGACGGCAAGGTCGACAGCCGCAAGCGCAACGCGTCCTACACCTACACCGTGGACGGCTCCTACCGCGCCTCGCTGCGGGTGACCGACAAGGGCGGTCGCAGTGCCTCGGCGGACGTCGACGTCGTCGTGGGCAACCAGGCCCCGGAGATCGAGTTCGTCACCCCGGTCGAGGGCCAGACCTTCCGCTTCGGCGACACCGTGACGTACGAGCTGAAGGTCACCGACGACGAGCCCGTCGACTGCAGCCGGGTCACCGTGACCTACGTGCTGGGCCACGACACCCACGGCCACCCGCAGTCCACCGCCACCGGCTGCTCGGGCTCGCTCGTGACCTCCGTGCCCGGTGGTCACGACCCCGCGACCGACGACCTCGCAGCCGTCTTCGTCGCCGAGTACACCGACACGGGCTCGCAGCCCGGGCTCAGCGGCTACGCGGAGGTGGTCCTCGAGCCGGCCGGCTGACCGCAGTCAGGCGGACCCGGGCCTCCCGGGTCCGCCTGCCGCTCACCGCCGGGGGTGGGCTCCGGTACGCCGTACTTGTGTCGACAGGCGAGCAAAAGTCGCTTGCTCGTTGACGTGACGGCGGTCACGTGCCTACGTTGCTAATCGGCTCCTAGCCACCTCGGGAACAGGAGAACCCCCATGAGTCATCCCCCCATCCGCAGTGGGCTCACGGCCGCCGTCGGCGCCGCCCTCTGCCTGCCCATGCTGGCCGTGACCACCGCGGCCAGCGCCCACGAGGGCCACGACGACACGGCCCCGCCCCCGCCCGCCGGGGCGTTCCAGAAGGTCACGCTCAACGACCGTCCGGGCGAGGCGATCGACCTCGCCGTGCTGCCCGACGGCGACGTCCTGCACACCACGCGTGCCGGCGTCATCTGGCACAACGACGCGCAGACGGGTGTCAACAGCGTCGCCGGCCGCATCCCGGTCTACCTCCACGACGAGGAGGGCCTGCAGAGCATCGCCCTCGACCCGGGCTACGACGGCAAGAAGAACAAGTGGATCTACCTCTACTACTCGCCGCCGCTCGACACCCCCGCCGACGACCCGGCCACCGCCTCGATCAACGAGGGCGACGCCCCGGAGACCGGCACCGCGGCCGACTTCGCGCCCTACAAGGGACACCTGACCGTCGCCCGGTTCCGCTACTCGGGTGGGCAGGTGGACCTGGGCTCGGAGCAGAAGGTGCTCGACGTCCCCGTCGACCGCGGCATCTGCTGCCACGTCGGCGGCGACATCGTCTTCGACTCGGCGGGCAACCTGATCCTGTCGACCGGTGACGACACCAACCCGTTCCAGTCCGACGGTTTCGTGCCGCTCGACGAGCGCCCCGACCGCAACCCCGCGTTCGACGCCCAGCGCACCTCCGCCAACACCAACGACCTGCGCGGCAAGATCCTGCGGATCACCCCCAAGGCCGGTGGCGGCTACACCATCCCGAAGGGGAACCTGTTCGCCCCCGGCACGCCGAAGACGCGTCCGGAGATCTACTCGATGGGCTGGCGCAACCCGTTCCGCATCGAGATCGACCCCGACACCGACGACATCTGGGTCGCCGACTACTCGCCCGACGCCCGCGCCGCCAACCCGGACCGCGGTCCTGCGGGCCACGGCAAGTGGGCGGTCGTGGACAAGCCGTCCAACTACGGCTGGCCCTACTGCGCCACGGCCGAGCTGCCCTACAACGACTTCGACTTCGCCACCCGCACGAGTGGCCCGAAGTTCAGCTGCGACGCCCCCGTCAACGACTCGATCCACAACACCGGCCTGCGCGAGCTGCCGGCCGTGGAGCAGCCCGAGGTCTGGTACACCTACAGCCAGTCCGCCGAGTTCCCCGAGCTCGAGACCGGCGGCATCGGCCCGATGGCCGGACCGGCGTACCAGTGGGACAAGAAGGCCACCAAGGGCCGCAACCCCGTCGCCTGGCCCAAGCGCTACGACGACACCCCGCTGTTCTACGAATGGACCCGCGACTACATCAAGGGCTTCCACCTCGAGGACGGCGAGGTCGCCGCGATCGAGGACGTCGTCGCCGACATCGTCACCGACAACCCGATGGACATGGAGTTCGGTCCTGACGGCGCTCTCTACGTGCTCGAGTACGGCGACGGCTACTTCGCCGAGAACCCCGACGCGCAGCTCTCCCGCATCGACTTCGTCGGCGAGGGCGGCAACCGCAGCCCGGTCCCGGCGATCAAGGCCGAGCCGACCGCGGGCAAGGCGCCGCTGACGGTCGACTTCTCCAGCGCCGGCACCGCCGACCCGGACGGTGACACCAAGCTGAAGTACGCCTGGGACTTCGACGGTGACGGCAAGGTCGACAGCCGCAAGGCGAACGGCTCGTACACCTACACGTCGGACGGCAGCTACCGCGCCACGCTGACGGTGACCGACCAGGGCGGGCGCCGCGCCTCGGCCGACGTCGACATCGTCGTCGGCAACCAGGCCCCCGTCGTCGAGTTCGTCACCCCGGTGGCAGGCCAGTCGTTCAGCTTCGGCGACACCGTGACGTACGAGGTCAAGGTCACCGACGACGAGCCCGTCGACTGCAGCCGGGTGACCGTGACCTACGTGCTGGGCCACGACAGCCACGGCCACCCGCAGTCCACCGCCACGGGCTGCACCGGCTCGCTGACCACCTCGGTGCCCGAGGGCCACGACCCGGCGACGGACGACCTCTCGGCCGTCTTCGTCGCGCAGTACACCGACACCGGCTCGGAGCCCGGCCTCACCGGCTCCGACGAGGTCCGCCTCGAGCCGGCCGGCTGAGCACCACCCTCCCGACCAGAGGCGGGCCCGGGTCGCCCCGGGCCCGCCTCAGGCCACCAGCACCACCCGACACCCGAGTTCCCCCGAGAAAGAAGGCAGCACATGTGTTTCGGATATGACGGCGACGCCGCCCTGCGCGAGTCGCTCGAGAGGAAGGGCGCCAGCCGCCGCGGCCTGCTGCGCGGTGCCGTCGCCGGCGCAGCGGGAGCCACCGTGCTCGCCGCAGGCTCCCCGGCCATGGCCGGCAAGCCCAGCAGCCACCCGGGCAAGGGCCACGGCCACGGCCACGGCCGGCAGAAGGAGGTCCCGACCGACCTCATCAGCATCCAGCTCTACACCCTGCGCTCGGCGATGACGACCAACGCCAGCGTCCTCCAGCAGTTCGACCAGCTGGCGAAGTTCGGCTACGAGCGCGTGGAGCGCGCCGGCCTCTACCCGGGAGCCGGGCTCGACACCGCGGCCAAGCTCAAGGCCGAGCTCGACAAGCGCGGCATCTGGGCCTCGTCGAGCCACGACGGCATCAGCACCGTCCAGGGCGGCACCGCCCTCGACCCGGTGGCGCTCAACAAGAAGCTCGACGACGCCAACACGTTCGGCCAGAAGTACCTCGTCGTGCCCTACCTCAACTCCAACGTCAAGGCCGACTGGGAGCGGTGGGCCGAGCAGATGAACATCGAGGCACGGGCCGCGAAGAAGCGCGGGCTGCGCTACGGCTACCACAACCACGCGCACGAGTTCACGATCGACCTCGGTGGCGGGGTGACCCCGTGGGACATCCTCACCAGCGAGCTCGACCCCAAGTACGTCCACCTCGAGGTCGACCTCTACTGGGCCTACACCGGTGGCGTGAACACCAACGCTGCCGACCCGCTGCAGTTCGCGATCGACGTGATCCGCTCGGCCCCGCAGGAGGTCCGTCAGTACCACGTCAAGGACCGCCACAGCGCCGACGCCGTCGCGCTCTACAACCAGCAGCCCGGCGACATGGCCGACCTCGGCCTCGGCGTGATCGACTTCCCGACGATCTTCAAGGCCCACCAGGTCGAGGAGTACATCGTCGAGAACGACACCCCGGACTTCCGGCCCGCGGCCACCGCCAACACCGGGTTCCGCTACCTGGACGGTCTCGAGTTCTGACCCGTCCGCCAGCCTGACGCGATCGGGCCCCACGTCCTCGTGGCGTGGGGCCCGAGCCGTGCCGGGCACCTCTGCCGCGGGGCCCCTGTGGACGGCGGGGAGTGGCGATCTCGGAAACTGGCGCTACCGTTGCGGCGCTGAGCAACATCGCAGCGCACAACTTGAGGGAGCAAACACACGTGGCAAAGCTCGTCATCGTCGAGTCCCCGGCCAAGGCCCGCACCATCGGCGGCTACCTGGGCGCGGACTACGTCGTCGAGTCCTCCATCGGTCACATCCGCGACCTGCCCAACAACGCCGCGGACACCCCGGCCAAGATCAAGGACAAGCCGTGGGGCCGGCTCGCCGTCGACGTCGACAACGGCTTCGAGCCCTACTACGTCGTGCCGCGCGACAAGAAGAGCCACATCGCCAAGCTGAAGAAGCTGGTCAAGGACGCCGACGCGCTCTACCTCGCCACCGATGAGGACCGCGAGGGCGAGGCGATCGCCTGGCACCTCCTCGACGAGCTGAAGCCGCCGAAGGGCCTGCCGGTGCACCGGATGGTCTTCCACGAGATCACCAAGCCCGCGATCCTCGCCGCGGTGGACAACCCCCGCGAGATCAACGACGACCTCGTCGAGGCCCAGGAGGCGCGTCGCATCCTCGACCGCCTCTACGGCTACGAGGTGTCGCCCGTGCTGTGGAAGAAGGTCATGTCCGGGCTGTCCGCGGGTCGCGTGCAGTCCGTGGCGACCCGCCTGGTCGTCGACCGCGAGCGCGAGCGGATGAAGTTCCGCGTCGCCTCCTACTGGGACCTCGACGCCACCTTCGACGCCGGCACGGGCCACGACCCGCGGATGTTCCCCGCCAAGCTCTACAGCGTCGACGACGTCCGCGTCGCCCGCGGCGCCGACTTCGACAACACCGGCGAGCTGAAGGGCAAGGACAGTCCCAAGTCTGCGCGCGTCCACCTCAGCCGCGCCGACGCCGAGGCGCTCGCCGCCGGCCTGGGCGAGACGTCGTACGACGTGCGCTCGGTGGAGTCCAAGCCCTACCGCCGCTCGCCCTACGCGCCCTTCCGCACCACCACGCTGCAGCAGGAGGCCAGCCGCAAGCTCGGGATGAGCGCCAGCGTGACGATGTCGGTCGCGCAGCGGCTCTACGAGAACGGCTTCATCACCTACATGCGTACGGACTCCACGACGCTCTCGGACGCCGCGGTGGGTGCCGCGCGCGACCAGGTGCGTGAGCTGTACGGCGCCGAGTACCTGCCCGACTCGCCCCGGACCTACGCCTCCAAGGTGAAGAACGCGCAGGAGGCGCACGAGGCGATCCGGCCCGCCGGCGACACGTTCCGCACGCCGGCGCAGACCGGCCTGTCCGGCGAGCAGTTCCGCCTCTACGAGCTGATCTGGATGCGCACCGTCGCCTCGCAGATGAAGGACGCCACCGGCAACTCGGTGACGATCCGCATCGGAGGCGCCGCCGCCGACGGCCGTGACGTCGTGTTCAGCGCCAGCGGTCGCACGATCACCTTCCACGGCTTCCTCAAGGCCTACGTCGAGGACATCGACGACGCGTCCAAGCGCCGCGACGACGCCGAGACCCGCCTGCCCAACCTCACCCAGGGTGCGGCGGTGTCGGCGGCCACGCTCACGCCCGAGGGCCACGAGACCAAGCCCCCGGCACGCTACACCGAGGCGACGCTCATCAAGGAGCTCGAGGACCGCGAGATCGGCCGTCCGTCGACCTACGCCTCGATCATCGGCACGATCCTCAACCGCGGCTACGTCTACAAGAAGGGCACCGCGCTGGTGCCGGCATGGCTGGCGTTCTCGGTGATCCGGCTGCTCGAGGAGCACTTCCCGCGGCAGGTGTCCTACGAGTTCACCGCCTCGATGGAGGACGTGCTCGACGACATCGCCGGTGGCCGGCGCGACCGCGTGTCCGAGCTCGGCGAGTTCTACTACGGCTCCGGCGACATCACCGGCCTCAAGACGCTGGTCACCGAGCTCGGCGACATCGACGCCAAGGAGATGGCGACCTTCCCGATCGGCGAGGGCATCGACCTGCGGGTCGGCCGCTACGGCCCCTACGTCGAGGGCCCCGGGCCCGACGGTGGCGACGCCGCGCCGGTCCGCGCCAACGTCCCCGACGACCTGCCGCCCGACGAGCTGACCGTGGCGAAGGCCAAGGAGCTGCTGGCCAACCCGGCCGGCGAGGAGCAGGTGATCGGCAACCACCCCGACACCGGCCTGCAGATCGTGGCCAAGAACGGCCGCTTCGGGCCCTACGTCACCGAGCTGCTGCCCGACGACGCGCCCAAGTCGGCCAAGCCGCGCACCGGGTCGCTCTTCAAGTCGATGACGCTCGACACGGTCACGCTCGAGCAGGCCGTCCGGCTCCTCGACCTGCCCCGCATCGTCGGCACCGACGAGGACGGCACGGAGATCACCGCGCAGAACGGTCGCTACGGGCCCTACCTCAAGAAGGGCACCGACTCGCGCTCGCTCACGAGCGAGGACCAGATCTTCGACATCACGCTCGACCAGGCCAAGGCGATCTACGCCCAGCCCAAGCAGCGCGGCCGCGGCGCGGCCACCCCGCCGCTCAAGGAGCTCGGCAACGACCCGGTCTCCGGCCAGCCGGTGATCGTCAAGGCCGGTCGCTTCGGCGAGTACGTCACCGACGGCGAGTACAACGCCACCCTCCGCAAGGACGACACCGTCGAGTCGATCACCCTCGAGCGCGCGGCCGAGCTGCTCGCCGAGCGCCGCGAGCGCGGCCCGGCGAAGAAGGCCGCCAAGAAGGGCGCGAAGAAGGCACCGGCCAAGAAGACCGCTGCGAAGAAGACGACCGCCAAGAAGACCGCGGCCAAGAAGACGGCGAAAAAGGCGACCAAGAAGTCCTGAACCGCCTCGCTGATCTCAGCGCAGCGCTGCTCCGATGGCGGACGCCAGGAGGAAGGCCCAGCCTCCGGTGAGGCGGTAGGCGCCAGTGCGCGGACGCCACAGTCCGGTGAGGCCGCCGAACAGCAGGAAGAGCGGCATGCCGATCGGCGTCAGCAGGACGAACCACGCCCAGCCCCATCGGGTCGCGCGCCAGGGTTCGATGCTGCCCACCAGGAAGAGGGTCACCGGCACCATGGCGAGGCCGACGAGTGCGAGCCAGCCCGGTGCGCGGAAGCCGAAGATCGTCGTGGACGTCCCCGCGTAGTAGGTCGGAGTGGAGCCGACGACCTCCACCTCGGGCCCGCCGCTGGTGAGTGCTGCGGCGACGTCACCGACGACGACCTCGTCCCGCGGGCGCTGCACCTTGCGGGCCTGTCGCTCGCTGGACGCCTGGGTCACCGTGGTGACGTACGCGATGCCGTGCTCCCGCCAGCGGATCGTGACGGGGGCGTACCCGATCCCGACCATGTCGTCGTCCGACATCCGCACCTCGGTGACGTCGCCCGCTGCGATGGCAGCCCGCAGGTCCCGCACGGGGACCTCGCGCTCGCCCAGGACCGCAGCACCGACGCAGACCAGCGCGAGCACGGCGAGCACCGACCAGGCCGCGATGCGATCCCAGCGACCCGCCGGTGGCGTCGGCTTCGCCGTACGCTCCACGATCTCCGTCGTCGCCATGCTTCCCCCTCCGGCTGGACGATCCTAGGGGAGAGTTCATCCGTTGGTCTCTGGCTCGGACCCCGGGCGGGCTGGTGGGGTGGAGCTGACGGTGGGACGCGTGACCATGGGGGGATCGCGCCGCCGCGGACGGAAGTGACACGACCGATGGCCCGTGCCCGCCTTGCCCTGCTCACCGCGCTCACGTTGCTGGTGGGCCCGCTCCTCGTCGTCACCGGTACGACGTCCGCGCACGCCGCCGTGAGCGTGTTCCCCGTGCCGACCAGCAATGCCGGCCTGGGGCGCATCGTCACGGCCCCTGACGGAAACATGTGGTTCGTCGAGGAGGACGCCAACAAGATCGGTCGGATCACCCCCGCTGGGGAGATCGCGGAGTTCAACCTGCCGGCGACGACGACCGGCAGTGTCGACGGCAGCGTGATGGACCTCGATGTCGCCCCGAACGGCGTCGTGTGGGTGACCTACGACTACGGACGCAAGGCCGTCAGCATCGACCCCACCACCGCCAACGGCCAGGTCTACGGCCTCTACCCCGAGTCCCCGTACGGCGGCGCCGTGCGCGTCGGGCCGGACGGCGCCGTCTGGATCACGATGAACTACGACGAGTCCGGCATCATGCGGATCGTCCCCGGCCAGCCCTACAGCTGGACCGACAATGCTCCCGAGTGCGAGGACGTCCTGGGCGAGGCGGCCGACGGCACGATGTGGTGCCAGGGCGGGCACGCAGGCGGTCTGGACACCGTCGTCAGGGTGGGTGCGGACGCCAACAGCGGCACGACCTACCCCCTGCCGAGCGACGCGACGTACCCCAATGCCCTCACCGGTGGCCCGGTCGGCTCGATCTGGTTCACCCGCAGCAGCAGCGGCACGATCTTCACCAGCCCCAACAGCGGGTCGATCGGCTACCTCGACGCAGCGAGCGGCGCAACGAAGATCTGGCAGACCGGCTCGCGCACGGCCCCGCAGGACCTCGTGAAGGGACCCGACAACCAGATGTGGTTCACCAACGGGGGTGCCGCGCCCGGCATCGGGCACATCTCCGCCACCGGCGTCGGTGCGATCAGCTCGGTGGGCAGCTACGAGCCGACCTCGCTGACCTTCGGCCCCGACGGCGCGATCTGGTTCACCGACGCGAAGAACAACGTGATCGTGCGCGTCACCACCGACCAGGTCGCCACGACCAACATCGACCTCGGGAACGGCGTCACGATGGTGGCGCCGACCGCCCCGACACCGCCGCCGGCGGCCGCCGCAACCGCGGGCAAGCTGCCCAAGGTCAAGGGCGTCGCGAAGCTCAGGAAGAAGCGGCTGACCGTGCCGGTCTCCTGCCCGGCGAGCGCGGCCGGCGGGTGCGCCGGGCGCCTCGGGCTCGAGACCGCCAAGGGCGGCAAGGCGCTGGCGAAGCAGAAGGCCTACAAGGTCGCGCCGGGCAAGAAGGCGAAGGTCAGGGTGAAGCTGTCGAGGAAGGGCCTGCGGCTCGTGCGCCCGGGGCGCACGACGAAGGTCCGCGTGGAGCTGAGGCTGCCCGGGTCGAAGAAGGTCCAGGCGAAGCGGACGATCAAGGTCCGGCGAGGCTGACCGGGGAACGTGTCCCACCCCGCCCGTAGGGTGTGCTCGTGAGGACCACCCCACGAAGTTCCCCTCCTCCGCTGCGCTCCCCCGGACAACACCGCGGGGACCCCGGATGAGCAGCGGAGTGTTTTCGGAGACCGGGCTCTTCGTGTGCTTCGAGGGCGGCGAGGGGGCCGGCAAGTCCACCCAGTCGCGCCTGCTGCGCGACTGGCTCGTCGAGCGCGGCGAGACGGTCCTGCTCACCTTCGAGCCCGGCGACACCTCCGTCGGCAAGGAGCTGCGGCGCATCGTCCTCGACCCGGCGACCGGTGACCTGTCCGACCGCACGGAGGCCCTGCTCTACGCCGCCGACAAGGCCGAGCACGTCGACCACGTGGTCCTGCCCGCCCTCGCCCGCGGCGAGGTCGTGATTACCGACCGCTACGTCGACTCCACGCTGGCATACCAGGGCGCCGGCCGCACCCTCGACGTCGCCGAGGTCGAGGCCGTCGCCCGCTGGGCCACCGGTGACCTCCGCCCGCACCTCACCGTCGTCCTCGACCTCGAGCCGCAGGCCGGGCTCGACCGGTTCACCGGCCGCGACCGGATCGAGGGGCAGTCGCTGGAGTTCCACCAGCGCGTGCGGCAGGGCTTCCTCGGCCTCGCCGCCGCCGACCCCGACCACTACGTCGTGCTGGACGCGCGGGCGCCGATCGAGGAGATCGCCGCGGCGATCCAGCAGCGCCTCGAGCCGCTGCTGGAGGGCCGATGACGACCGCCACGCGCACCGTGTGGTCCGACCTCGTCGGCCAGCGCCCGACCATCGAGGTCCTCCAGCACGCCGCCGCGGGCGTCGGCATGACCCACGCCTGGCTGTTCACCGGGCCGCCGGGATCCGGCCGGTCCAACGTCGCGCGCGCCTTCGCCGCGGCATTGCAGTGCGAGCGGCAGACCGGCTGCGGGGAGTGCGAGGCGTGCCGGCTCGGCACCAGCGGCTCCCACCCCGACATCACCTGGGTGAAGTCGGAGACCTCCGTGCTCTACGTCGACGACATGCGCGACCTCGTGCAGTCCGCGGCGAAGTTCCCCGCGATCGGGCGCTGGCAGATCGTGGTGATCGAGGACGCCGACCGGCTCGGCACCCCGGAGAACCCGCGCACCGGCAACGCGCTCCTCAAGGCGATCGAGGAGCCGACGCCCAAGACGGTGTGGCTGCTGTGCGCGCCGACCGTCCAGGACGTCCTCCCGACGATCCGCTCCCGCTGCCGTACCCTGACGCTCGCGACCCCCGGCACGCGTGACGTGGCGGCCTTCCTGACCGGCAACGACGGCATCTCCGAGACGATGGCCGGATTCGCCGCGCGCGCCAGCCAGGGTCACATCGGGCGCGCCCGCGCGCTGGCCCTCGACGAGGAGACCCGCACCCGCCGCCGCGAGGTGATCAGCATCCCCGCCCGCCTGACGTCCCTGGGCTCCTGCATGACCGCGGCGACCAACCTCGCCGAGCTCGCCAAGGAGGAGACCGAGGCGATCACGGCCGACGCGGAGCGCCGCGAGCTGCAGGAGCTGCAGGCGATCTTCGGCAGCGAGCGCAAGGACACCACGAGCCGGTCCTACCGCGCAGCGCTCGCCGGGCTGGAGAAGCTGCAGAAGCAGAAGGCCAAGCGGCGCGTGCTCGACGTGATCGACCGGGCGCTGATGGACCTCGTGTCGGTCTACCGCGACGCGATCGCGCTGTCCGTCGGCGCGCCCGGGCTGCTCGTCAACGAGGAGCTGCGCGGCGACGTCGCGGTCGTCGCGCGGGCCGCCTCGCCCGAGGAGCTGCTGCGGATGATCGACGCGATCTTCACCGCCCGTGAGCAGATGCTGGAGTTCAACGTGCCGCCCCAGCTGGCACTGGAGTCGATGACGGTCGCGCTGCGACTGCCCGGAGGACGCTGATGAAGAAGGCGGTCGCGATCGTCGCCGTCCTTGCGCTCGCCCTCACCGCCTTCGTGGCGGTCGGGCTCGCGATCCAGGGCGCCACCCCCGACTCCTCCCCGGCCGCCGAGCCGACGCCCTCGCCGACGACACCGCCACCGGCCACGGTCACCGAGGCGCCGTCCCCGGAGCTCGCCGACCTCTACTCCCAGCGCATCGACTGGCAGCCCTGCGAGAGCGACGAGGACCATGACTGCGGCTTCCTCACCGTGCCGGTCGACTACGCCGACCCGCAGGGGGAGACGATCGACCTGGCGCTGCTCCGGGTCCCGGCCAAGGGCGCACGCGTGGGCTCCCTGGTGGTGAACCCCGGCGGCCCTGGCGCCCGCGGCACGACGTACGCCGCCGCGGGCGGGCAGGTGTTCCGCGAGCCGCTGCTCGACGGCTTCGACATCGTCGGCTTCGACCCCCGCGGCGTCGGCGCCTCGGCCCCGGTCGACTGCCTCAGCGACGCCGAGCTCGACGCCTACCTCGCCGGCGACCCGACCCCCGACACGGCAGGCGAGCTGGCCGACTACCGCTCGTCGGTGATGTCGTTCGGCGACAAGTGCGTGGCCGGCTCGGGGCCGGTCGTCGGCCACGTGACGACCATCGAGGCCTCCCGCGACATGGACGTGCTGCGGTCGGCGCTGGGGGAGGAGCAGCTCAGCTACTTCGGCGCCTCCTACGGCACCGAGCTCGGCGCCACCTACGCCGAGCTGTTCCCCGACAAGGTCGGCCGCTTCGTCCTCGACGGCGCCGTCGACGTCTCCCTGGACGCCAAGTCGCTCGCGCTCGAGCAGGCCACCGGGTTCGAGACCGCGCTGCGGGCCTACGTGCAGAACTGCCTCGACACCACCGACAGCTGCTTCCTCGGCGACACCGTCGACGAGGGCCTGGCCACGATCACCGGACTGCTCGACTCGATCGAGGAGGAGCCGCTGCCCGCCGGCGACCGCGAGCTGACGATCGGCAACGCCTTCTACGGCGTCATCACCCCGCTCTACAACCGCGACTACTGGTTCCTGCTCAGCACCGCGCTCGCCTCCGCGCTGGACGGCAAGGGCTCGGCGTTGATGTCGCTGGCCGACGCCTACGCCTCGCGCAACCCCGACGGCAGCTACGCCGACAACTCGGTGGAGGCCAACTACTCGATCAACTGCCTCGACGACCCGACGTCGGTGCCGTTCGCCGAGGTGCCGTCGCTGTTCCCCGAGTTCGAGGAGGCCTCGCCCACCTTCGGCCGGGTCTTCGCCTGGGGGATGACCGGGTGCCGCGGCGTCGACGTGACCTCCAGCGAGGAGCCGCTGACGATCCGCGGCGAGGGCGCCGCGCCGATCGTGGTGCTCGGCACGAGCCGCGACCCCGCAACGCCGCTCAAGTGGGCGCAGGCCCTCTCCGCCCAGCTCGACTCCGGGGTGCTCGTCGAGCGCGACGGCGACGGCCACACGGCCTACAACGCCGGCAACGAGTGCATCGACACCCTCGTCGAGGACTACCTCCTCGACGGCGACGTGCCCGCCGACGGCACCTCCTGCTGACACCTGGCCCCGCTGGTCGAGGAGGGACGGAGTCCCGTCACGAGACCGGGTCTCGTGACGGTCGCTGCTCGACCTCCTCGACCAACGTGGGTGGTTCAGCCCTCGAGCGCGGCGTCGAGCGTGATGTCGACCGCGGCGAGTGCCTTGCTGATCGGGCACCCGACCTTGGCCTTCTCGGCGGCCTCCTTGAAGCCTGCGTCGTCGAGCCCGTCGACCTCACCGCGCACGGTGAGCTTGATGCCGGTGAGCTTGAAGCCACCGGCCTCCTTGTCCTCGCCGAGGGTCACGTCGGCCGTCACCTCGAGGGCCTGCGGCGTGCCACCCGCCTCGGCGACCAGGTTCGACAGCTGCATGGCGTAGCAGGACGAGTGGGCCGCGGCGACGAGCTCCTCGGGGCTCGTCGTCCCGCCCGCGTCCTCCGCGGCGCGCTTGGGGAAGCTGACGTCGTACGTGCCGACCTTCGAGCTGGTCAGCTCGACCTGGCCGGAGCCGTCCTGGAGTCCGCCGTTCCAGGCCGTGCGTGCGGTGCGAGTGGGCATCGTGCCTCCTGAGATGAGGAATGTGCGGTCGCTCCGAACCTAGCCGGTGGACCGTGATTTCAGTCCCGGCCAGCCGCCTCCGTATACTCGCCCGCGGTCCACCGAGCACGCTCGGCAGGCCACGCCGCCTTAGCTCAGTCGGTAGAGCGAATCACTCGTAATGATTAGGTCGTCGGTTCGATTCCGACAGGCGGCTCCGACTCCCCCGTGGACCCGAGACCACGGGGGAGTCTTCTGCGTCCGGGCATCCGTCAGGCGGAGTACTCCTCGTCGGTGACGTGCTCGAGCCAGGTCACGACCTCGCCCCTCTCATCGGCCTCCTGGATCGCGACGTGGGCCATGAAGCGGTCGGCGGTCGCGCCGTGCCAGTGCTCCTCGTCGGGCTCGATGTAGACGACGTCGCCGGGCCGGATCTCCCGGACCCCGCCGTCACGTGTCGCGACGTAGCCGATGCCGTCGGTGACGTAGAGCGTCTGGCCCTTGGGGTGGTGGTGCCAGGCGGTGCGGGCACCGGGGGTGAAGCGGACGTGGGCGCAGCCGACGGCGGACTGGTCGTCGGGGTTGCGGATCCCGTCGATGTAGACGTCGCCGGTGAACCAGTCGGCGGGTCCCGCGGCGGTGGCGGTGCCGCTGCGGGTGGAGCTGGGGGTGAGCTTCATCGCGGTTCTCCTACGAATGGTCGGTGGGGACGGCTGCCTGCCCCGACGCCTGCTCGGATGCGGCCCAGGAGGCGAGCAGCCGGAGACGTTCGGCGGACGGCGAACCGGGTTCGGCGGTGTAGACGAGCAGGACGAGCCCGGGTTCGGCGGTGATGGCGAGCTCCTCGTAGACCAGGGTGAGCTCGCCCACCACGGGGTGGTCGAACCGCTTCGTGCCGGCGCCGTGTGTGCGGACGTCGTGGGCCGCCCAGAGCCGGCGGAAGGTCTCGCTGCGGGTGGACAGCTCGCCGACGAGGTCCTGCAGCCCGCGGTCGTGCGGGTCTCGTCCGGCCTCGGCGCGCATGATGCCCACGCACATCTCGGCGAACAGCTCCCAGTCGGGGTAGAAGTCGCGAGAGGCCGGGTCGAGGAACTGGAAGCGCGCCAGGTTCGGCGTACGACCTCGCGCCTGCTCGTCGGAGCCGATGACGGGGGAGTAGAAGGCGCGCCCCAGGGTGTTGGTCGCCAGCAGGTTCTGGTGCGGATCGCGGACGAAGGCGACGCCGTCGGTGATGGCCTCGAGCGCCCACTGCAGGCTGAGCCGTGACGCCGCCCTGGTGGGGGTACGACGTCGCCGCCGGCCGCTGGTCGGGATGCCGTCCGCGGCGCGGGCGAGGTCGTACAGGTGGGCGCGTTCGGTCTCGTCGAGCTGCAGCGCGGTCGACAGTGCCTCCAGGACGCTCGAGGACGCGCCGGCGATCTGGCCCCGCTCGAGCCGGGCGTAGTACTCCACGCTCAGGCCGGCCAGCGTCGCGACCTCGCTGCGCCGCAGCCCGGGCACGCGCCGGCTGCCCGTGGTGGCGAGCCCGACCTGGTCGGGGGTGATGCGCGCACGCCGGGTGGTGAGGAACTCGCGCACGTCGTCTCGGTTGTCCACGACATCGAGGGTAGGCCGCTCCGGTGGCCGCTCGTAGCCACGAGGGGTGCCCTGTCAGTGCACCCCTCGACAGGGACTCCCACCTGCCCCGGGCAGCGGGTTCACTCGGGGTGAGGCGGCAGGAGCCGCCTCCCAGATGCCACGAAGAAGACCACGAAGAAGGAGCCCAGCGCCATGCGCCAGGTAGTCATGCACGCACCCGGGGACGTACGCGTCGAGGACCGCGAGGACCCCACCATCATCGAGCCCACCGACGCCATCATCCGGCTGTCCGCCACCTGCATCTGCGGCAGCGACCTGTGGCCCTACCGCGGCGCCGAGCCGGTCGAGCACCAGGTGATGGGCCACGAGTACGTCGGTGTGGTCGAGCAGGTGGGCGACGAGGTCCGCACCGTGAAGGTCGGCGACTTCGTCGTGGGGTCCTTCTGGGCGTCCGACAACACGTGCGAGATCTGCGAGGCCGGCTACCAGGCCTACTGCACGCACCGCGTCCTCATGGGCACCATCGGCACCCAGTCCGAGCTGGCCCGTGTCCCGCTGGCCGACGGCACCCTGGTCGCCACGCCGGGCATGCCCGACGCCGACCTCATCCCCTCGCTCATGGCGGCCTCCGACGTCCTCGGCACCGGCTGGTTCGCGGCCGTCGCCGCCGAGGCGGGCCCCGGCAAGACCGTCGCCGTGGTGGGCGACGGCGCCGTGGGGCTGCTCGGCATCCTGGCCGCGAAGCAGCTCGGTGCCGAGCGCATCATCGCCTTCAGCCGCCACGCCGACCGTCAGGCGCTGGCCCGCGAGTTCGGCGCCACCGACATCGTCGAGGAGCGCGGCGAGGACGGTGTCGCGAAGGTCAAGGAGCTCACCGACGGGCTCGGCGCCCACTCGGTCATCGAGGCCGTCGGCACCCAGGAGGCGATGATGCAGGCCATCCACTCGACCCGTCCCGGCGGGCACGTCGGCTTCGTCGGCGTCTCCCACGACGTCGCCATCCCGGGCGACGAGCTCTTCATGGCAGGCGTCCACATCCACGGCGGCCCCGCACCCGTACGACGGTTCCTCCCCGAGCTGGTCCAGCTCATCTGGGACCGGAAGATCGACCCCGGCAAGGTCTTCGACCTCACCCTCCCCCTCGACAAGGCCGCCGAGGGCTACGCCGCGATGGACCAGCGCACCGCCACCAAGGTGCTCCTGCTCCCGTGAGCGGCATGGACCTGAGGCAGTTCCTGGCGCACGTCGACGGAGGCAACCTGATCGAGGGCGGCTCCGAGCACCACAGGTTCATGCACGACGCCGCGCAGGAAGCCTTCCGGATCACGGTCGAGCTGAACTCGGCCCACCGGACCCCCGAGCATGTGCGCGACCTCCTCAGCCGGCTCACCGGACGGAGGGTCGACGAGTCCGTCACCGTCTTCCCGCCCTTCCACACCGAGTTCGGCAAGAACCTGCACCTGGGGAGGAACGTGTTCATCAACCTCGGTTGCCGCTTCCAGGACACCGGCGGCATCACGATCGGCGACGGGACCCTGATCGGGCACGGCAGCACCCTGACCACCCTGGACCACAGCATCGACCCCGACCGCCGCGCCGACATGCGACCGGCCCCGATCGTCATCGGCCGCAAGGCGTGGCTCGGCGCGTCCGTCACCGTCGTTCCCGGGGTGACCATCGGTGACGGCGCCATCGTGGGCGCAGGAGCCGTCGTGACCAAGGACGTGGCGCCCGACACCATCGTGGCCGGGGTCCCCGCACGCCCGGTGCGATCGACGGGGTACGCGACGACCGAGAGCTGAGCCGGCAGCAGGTTGCCGGCTCGCGCAAGACTGCTGGGATGAGCCTCGTCCTCGTCACCGGTGCGTCGACCGGCCTCGGCCTCGCGACCGTCGCGGCGCTGCTCGGCGACGGGCACGACGTCGTCCTGCACGCCCGGAGTGCCGACCGCGTCGAGGACCCGGGCGTGCTCGACCGGGTCGCCGGCACGGCGTACGGCGACCTCTCCGAGCTCGACGCGACGGTCGAGCTGGCGCGGGAGCTCGACGGTTTCGGCCGGTTCGACGCGGTGGTGCACAACGCGGGGACGATGGACCGCTCGCTCGCAACCGCGGTCAACGTCGTCGCGCCGTACGCCCTGACAGTGGTGATGCAGCCGCCCGCGAGGTCGGTCGTGCTGAGCAGTGGCATGCACCGCTCCGGCACGACCGACCTGCGCCGGGGTGGGAGCTACTCCGACAGCAAGCTGTGGGTCACCACGCTCTGGATGGCGTTCGCCCGGCTCCGGCCGGAGACGCTGTGGCACGCCGTGGACCCCGGGTGGGTGCCCACCCGGATGGGCGGCGCCGGCGCACCCGACGACCTCGCCGAGGGGCACCGCACCCAGGTCTGGCTCGCGAGTGCACCCGAGCGGGAGATCGACCCGCGCACTGCGGGCTACTGGTACCACCGCGCACCCCGCGAGCCGCACCCTGCGACGCGCGACGTCGACTTCCAGCAGAGGGTGGTGCAGCACCTCGAGGGGTTGACCGGCGTGGGGCTCGAGCCGGTATAGGTCACCCGCAGTCGGGCTCGAGTCGTTCAGATGAGTCCACGTCGCACGGCCGCGACGATCACCTGGGTGGTCGTGGCGACGCCGAGCTTGTGCCGGAGCATGGCGAGGCGTCGGTCGACCGTGGAGGTGGAGCACCCCAGTCGTGCAGCGACGTCGGTGCGAGGGGCGTTTCGGGCAAGCATGTCGAGGATGGCGAGGTCGCGCCGGCTCCACGTGTCCTCCGGCTGGGGTTCCTGAGCCACGCCAACCGGAGGTGAAACGATAAATGGCTCATCGATCGGCAATGGCATGTCGGGAAGTGCACCTCAGCTCGCGCGGCCGTGTCAACGGGTAAGAGAGCACCGCCAGAATTGGCCGGACTTACCCACTTGCAACGTTTCAAGCGCCTGCATAGCGTGACGGGCGTCACCTGGCCCAGCTGCAACCGGCAGGCCGCCCTCGCTGGACGGCGCCTTGGTGTATCGGTCAAACAATGGAGAAACGATCATGTCGAAGGACTCATCGCGAAGGCGTCGGTTGCGCCTCGCCTCCCTGGCCACCTCGGCCCTGATGGTGGCCGGGGGGCTCTCGCTCACGACCGGAGCCACGGGGGCTGGAGCCAGCGCCGACGCCGCGGTCTCGGACCCGTCGTGGGCGCGCTACGTCCTCGGGCCGGACTCGCCTCAGGTCTACCCGGTGGCGTACGCCGACCCGCGCGGGGACGTCGTCCGTCCGGCCGCCGTCGTCGAGCGCAACGGCTCCGTCACCATGACCAGCAAGGAGAACGAGACGCCGGCCTCGATCATCCTCGACTTCGGCAAGGAGATGAGCGGCGTCCCCTTCATGGACGTCGTGAAGACCGAGCCTGCGGAGCCCGGCGGGCCGCTCCCCACCATCCAGGTCGTGACGGGCGAGGCGCGGTCCTTCCTGCGTCGTGCTGCCTCGACCGCGGTCACCGCCGACGCCCCCGCCGGCGCGACCGTCATCCCCGTCGCGTCGACCGCCGGGCTCGAGGTCGGCAGCACGATCACCATCGGCAGCGGTGCCAGCGCGCAGGACAGGATCGTCTCGACCTTCCTGCCCAACCCCCCGGCGTACCGGCCGGACGCGCCCTCGGGACAGGGTGCCGGCACTATCACCCTGGACAGGCCCCTCGACACGGCCGTCACGGGCCCGGTCCCGGCGTCGGGCGGCAACCCGGCAGTACCCGGCACACCGGTGACGAGCGCCGCGCTCGGTCCGGCATCGGACGAGAACCCCGGCCAGTCCCTCGTGGGCGGCAACGACTACCTGAGCCCGACCGGCCCCGGTCGGGTCGAGGCTGGTGCGCACCCGGGCTTCCGGTTCGTGATGCTGACGCTGCACACCCCCGGCACCATCTCGCTCCGCGACATCGGCGTGGACTTCCAGGCCTACCGGGCCACCGCGAAGGACTACAAGGGCTGGTTCGAGACGAGCGACGACGAGCTCAACCGCCTCTGGTACGCCGGCGCCTACACGCTGCAGACCAACCTCAAGCTCCCCGGCCTGCGGGGACTGCCTGACGGCCGCATCTACGACGGTGCGAAGCGCGACGGCAGCATCTGGACCGGTGACCTGATCATCCAGGGTCCGACGGCGATGGCCACCCTGGGCGACGTGGGCGAGCAGTACGTCAAGTCGTCGCTCGAGGAGCTCATCCGCGAGCAGCGAGCCGACGGCCACCTGCCCGGCTCGCCCGACTTCAACAAGGGTCGCGCCAACACCAACCCCAGCTCGGGGCCCAACGCTCCCTACGCGGTCGGTCAGGGCGCGCCGATCTACTACTCGGTGAACTACTCCGGCTACGGCGCCCGGTCGATCATCGACTACTACCGCTACTCCGGGGACGAGGAGTACGCGCGCCAGACCCTGGAGGACGTGCGGGAGGCGGTGGCCTACAACGACGCCTTCCTCGACAAGGAGAAGTGGCTGATCGCGCCTCGAAACCCGTCGGACCCGAGCGACCCGAACTACACCCGCGGTGACCGGGACTACTTCCAGTCGTACATGCCCGGTTACGTCACCAAGTTCAGCATCGACTACTACATCCTGCTGCGCGAGATGGCCTGGTACGAGCGCGAGATCGGCTCGGCGACCAGGGCCGCGGACTACGACGCCACCGCCGACAAGATCAAGGCGGCTGTCACCAGCACGCTGTGGAACCAGCGTCTGGGCGTCTTCGGCCAGAGCGACCTCAAGCCCGACCTGATCGCCGGTGACGTCAACGGCCTCGCCCTGCAGTACGGCTTCGTCCCCCAGGGCCAGGAGCACCGGGTCCTCGAGGCGCTCAAGGTCAACTGGAACCCTTACGGCGCCATCATGGGCGAGGGTCTCGTCGACCCGACGGGCCACACGATCGAGCCCTTCGGCATCGGCATGGAGACTGGCGGTCGCCTGGCCGTCAACGACACCGCCGGAGCGTTCGACCTCATGCGCCGCACCTGGGGCACCATGATCGACCCGGCCAACCCGCTCTACACCGGCGCCTTCTGGGAGTTCAAGAACACCGACGGCGGCGTGAACCGGACCACCGCGAGCCTCGCGCACGGCTGGGCGGCATCGCCGACGGTCCAGCTCACCGAGTCGGTGCTGGGCATCAGGCCGGTCGGCCCCGGCTACTCCACCTGGGCGCTCAAGCCACACCCGGGCGACCTGCCGTGGAGCAAGGGCGCGGTGCCGACCGAGACCGGGAGGATCGATGTCTCCTGGACCTCTGACAAGTCCGCGGGCACCTTCAGCCTCGAGGCGACCTCGCCGCAGGGCACCAGCGGCACCGTCTCGGTCCCGGCGACCCGCAGCTCGACGGTGACCGTCAACGGCGAGAAGGTCTGGGCCGGCACCTCGCTGGCGCGCAACGCGACCTTCGCTGACGGATACGTCACCTTCTCGGCCGCCGGTGGCGCGATCGACGTGACCGTCGCGCCCACCCCGGCCGCTCCGCCCGCCGCTCCGCCCGCCGCTCCGCCCGCCGCGCCTCCGGCAGCTCCGCCGGCAGTACTGGGCACGAGCACCGTGAAGGTGAAGGTCAGGCCCGCCAGGGTCCTGCCCACGACCAGGCCGCGGGCCAAGGTCGTCGTCCGCTCGACCAGCGGCACCGTCGCCGGCAAGGTCAGGATCCGCGTCGACGGCCGCCTCGTGAAGCGGGTCGGCCTCGACGACTCGGGTCGCGCGGTCACCCGCCTGCCTCGCCTGAAGGCGGGCAAGCACGAGGTCGTCGCGATCTACCTCGGCGACGACGAGACCGCCGGCAGTCGCGGGACGGTCAAGGTCAAGGTGGTCCGACGCCGCTAGCAGTGGGCGTACGACGCCGGGCGGCGGCGGGGTGCAGGCACCTCGTCGCCGTCCGGCACGACCGATGTCGAGTGCGGCCGGATCCGCGACCGTACGATGTGCGGGCCATGTCCGACGCCCGAGGTCCCATCACCATCCGAGACGTCGCGGCGCTGGCCGGCGTGTCGGTCACGACGGTGTCGAACTTCTTCAACCATCCCGGCCGGATGACCGCTGCCACCCGCGCCCGCGTGGCGTCGGCGGTCGACACGCTGGGCTTCTCGCCCAACGACGCTGCGCGCAGCCTCCGGCGGGGTCGCAGCACGGTCGTCGGCTACCTGTCCTTCGAGCTCGCCAGCGCCCGGACGCCGGCGATCACCACTGCGATGGGCGACCGTCTGGCGGAGGCGCGCATGCACCTGCTGTCCGCCGTGGACGGCGGTGACCCCGCACGCGAGCGGGCCTACCTCGACCTGTTCGAGCGCCAACGCATCGCCGGCCTGGTGGTCACACCGGTCACAGACCTGGAGCCCGACCTGGCCCGGCTGCGCAGGGCGGGCCTGCCCAGCGTGCTGAGCGCCCAGCGGGCCAGCGACCCCGAGCAGCCGTCGGTCTCGGTCGACCACCGGCAGGGTGGACGGCTGGCTGCCGAGCATTTGCTCGCGACCGGTCGTCGGCGCTTGGCTTTCGTCGCCGACACGCTCGACCTGCACCAGGTCGCAGAGCGGTTCCAGGGAGCCATGGAGACGGTCGCCGAGAAACCTGACGCCACGCTGGAGGTGCTCTCCTGCCCGGCGCGCTCGGTGGCCGGTGGCGAGGCGGCGGCCGAGCAGCTGCTCCGGCGCCCGTCCGCCAACCGTCCCGACGGGATCTTCTGCGTCAACGACCTGGTCGCGCTCGGCCTCTGCTCGGGCCTCCGTGGCGCGATGTCGATCCCTGACGAGGTGGCCGTGGTGGGTTACGACGACATCGAGTTCGCGCGCCTCGGCGCGGTCCCGCTCACCACCGTCCGCACGCCGCAGGAGGGCCTCGGCGTTGCCGTCGCCGAGATGCTCCTGGCCGAGATGTCGCCCGGCTTCGCGGAGGAGGAGCGGCCGGTCGTCCGGCAGCTCGAGCTCGCCCCGGAGCTCGTCGTACGCGCCTCCACCTCCGGCGCCGACGGGCCGTGACCCCCTTGTGAGGACCGTCCCGCGGCTGGTGCTGGTCGCCGGTTCGGCGTCCCTGCTCGACAGCGCGGCGATCATCTCCGTCGGCTCGGCCCTGCCCCTGTGGCGCACCGAGCTCGGGCTCGACGCGTTCGAGGTGGGCGTCGTCAGCGCCGCGCTCACCCTCGCCATCGCCGCCGGCGCGCTGACTGGGGGCTTCCTTGCCGACCGGGTCGGTCGCAGCCGGGTCTTTGCCGTCACTGTCGGGCTGTACGCCGTCGGCGCTGCGACCGTCGCGCTGGCTGGCAGCTTCGAGGGCCTCGTCGTCGGCGTCGCCGTCCTCGGCCTGGGGTCGGGCGCCGACCTGCCCGCGTCCATCGCGCTCGTGGCCGAGCGGGTCCCGTCGGACCTGCTCGCCCGAGCTGTCGCGGCGACCCACGTCCTGTGGACCGTGGGCATCGTCGTGGCCAGCGCGGCGGCCTTCGTGGTGTCACCGCTGGGTCTCGAAGGCATGCGAGGCGTCTTCGCAGCCTTGGCCCTCGCCGCGCTCGCCGCGCTGGCCGCGCGGCGCGGGATGCTGCCGGGACCGTCTGCCGTACGCGTGACGCCACCGGTCGACAGACGCGCACCCGAGGCCCGCGGAGCAGTCCGGGCTCTCGTTGCGATCGCGGTCTTCTACGGGCTCTACACGCTGGTCGCCAACACGTTCGGCAGCTTCCGCACCTACCTGCTCGTGGTCGTCGGTGGTGCCACGCAGGAAATGGCGACGGCCATCGCGTTCGGGGCGACCCTCGTCGGGCTCGTCGGCACCGTGCTCTTCACCGCTGTGGCGGGCGGCTCGGTGCGGCGACGGCTCTACCCGGTCGCAGGTGCCGGGCTCGTGCTGTCGCAGGTGCTCCTGGCGCTGACGGTGGGGCAGGCCCTCGGCCTGACGGTCGCCGCCCTGCTGCTCTACGCCCTGGCCTACCCCTACGTCGGTGAGGGGCTCTACAAGGTCTGGGCGCAGGAAACCGTTGCGCCCGCCTCACGTGCCACCTTCCAGGGGGCGACCATCGCCGGAGCGCGGGCGGTGGCTGCGCTCTTCGCGCTGGTGACCCCGTGGCTGCTGGCACACGAGCCTGCGCTGCTCTTCTGGCTGCTCGCGGTCATCGCGACCGCGACCGTGCTCGTCGGCAACCGGTCCCGCCCGGCTGCCAGGCGGAGGGATCCGTGGCGTGGCTGAGCCGGCTGGCGCTCCGGATACCGCCAGGCTCGGCTCCTCCAACGTCCTGCAGCACAATGAGCGCGAGGAGGTGCGATGGGCTCGGTGGTCGTCGTCGGCTCGATCAACGCCGACGTGGTGGTCCACGTGGCCGGGTTCCCCGTGCCGGGGGTGACCCTGCTCGCGGAGGGCGTCGTGAGGTCGTCCGGCGGCAAGGGCGCCAACCAGGCGGTGGCAGCAGCTCGCGCCGGGGCGGCGACGAGACTGCTGGGAGCCGTGGGCGACGACACCGAAGGCGCCCACCAGGTCCACGCGCTGGTCGCCGCCGGGGTGGACGTGTCCGGCGTGGAGACCTGCCGCGACCGGCCGACCGGGACGGCGTTCGTGATGGTCGCCCCGTCCGGCGAGAACGCGATCGTGGTCGATCCCGGTGCCAACAGCCGCCTCGACGTACGTCGTGTCGTCGCGCGGCTGTCCGACCGGGGCGTCCCCTCCCCGGACGTCGTCCTGCTGCAGTCGGAGGTCGGCGCACCCGTGGTCGACGCCGCTGCCGCTGCGGCGTACGCCCGGGGGATCCGGGTGGTGGTCAACAACGGGCCGTGGCTGCCCCTCGCGCCGGCGACGCTCGAGGTGGCTGACCCCCTGGTGGTCAACCAGCACGAGGCGCTCGAGGCCTGCGAGGGTTCCGACACGGACGGCGCGGACGGGTGCGACCTGACCGACGCCGTACGCCGGCGCCACGGCTGCCGGTCGGTCGTGGTCACGCGCGGTGGCGAGGGAGCGTCGATCAGCGGCGTGGAGGGAAATGCCCGCCTGGCTGCGCCGACGGTCGACCGCGTCGTCGACACGACCGGCGCCGGCGACGCCTTCGTGGGGACGCTGGCCGCCGTGCTGGCGCAGGGTCGCAACCTGAGGCGCGCTGTGGAGGAGGGCCAGGACGCGGCTGCGGTCGTGGTCGCCCGCCCGGGAGCCCGCGGCGACCACTGACGTCCCACGGGTGAACGCGCCAGCCACTAGGTTCGGACCATGGCTCAGGGGGAGATCGAGACAGACGGCCAGGACGACGAGCTGCGCGAGGCGTTGAAGCGGCTGGTGAGGCAGCTGGTGCAGGACGATGCGCCGCCCCACCGGCGGGGTGAGGACCTGATGCCGGTCCTGGACGCCCACCTCGGCGTCAGGGCCGACGAGCTGCCGGTCGTGGTGGAGCCCATCTCCGTGCATCGCTGGGCCGACACCGACATCGCCCTCGAGACGATCGCTGCACGCGACCCCGGTTCGAGGCTGCTCGGGGTGGGCGGCGGCGACCAGCGCCACCACAGCTCGCTGGGCGACCTGATGTCGCAGGCCGAGTGGGGCCGCTTCAGCAGCGGTCAGGTCGATCGCCTCAACGTGCCCACGGGGCCCGACACCGAGCGGGCGACCGTGGCGTTCGGGCTGCACCTCTTCCACCAGGACGGGTCGCCCCTCGTCGTCCTGCAGCGCGTCGGCAATCCCCAGTACGGCTCGCAGTCGCGCCTCGAGGTGCTCGCCACGAGGACCGACGCCGCCGCCGCGATGCTCGCCGAGCTGCGCGAGGAGGCCATGCGGCACAGCGTCCTGTGGCGCCAGGTGATCAGCTTCAGCGGCAACCCCTACGAACGCTCCATGTCCGGCCTGGTCTTCCACCGCCGGCCGGACCTCCCGGCCGACCACGTCGTGCTGCCGGAAGGCACGCTGGAGCAGGTGCGCGCCCACGTCGTCGGGCTCGCCGAGCACCGCGACCAGCTGCGCGACAAGGGTCAGCACCTCAAGCGCGGCGTCCTGCTCTACGGTCCGCCCGGCACCGGCAAGACGCACACCGTGCGCCACCTCGTCGGAGCGACTCCCCAGGCCACGGTGGTGCTGCTGAGCGGGGCCGAGATGGCGCACGTGAGCGCAGCCGCCCAGATCGCCCGCGCGCACCAGCCCGCGATCGTGGTGATCGAGGACTGCGACCTGATCGCCGAGGACCGGGACCTCCACTACGGAGGGGGCCCCTCGCCCTTGCTCTTCAGCCTGTTGGACGCGATGGACGGGCTCGACCCGGACGCGGACGTCGTCTTCCTCCTCACCACCAACCGCGCCGAGGCGCTGGAGAAGGCCCTCGCCCAGCGGCCGGGACGCGTCGACCTGGCAGTGGAGGTCCCGCTCCCGCACGAGGCGGCGCGGCGTGCGCTGATCGAGCTCTACGGCGCGCACGTCGACCTCAGTCCCTCGGCGGTGGCCCGGGCGGCGCGCGACGCAGCCGGCACCACGGCGTCGTACGCCAAGGAGCTGGTGCGGCGGACGGTGCTGATCGCCGCCATGGACGGTCGTGAGCCCGGCGACGACGACCTCGCAGCCGCCACGGCCGAGCTGCAGTCCGACTCGGCCGCGCTGACACGTGCCCTGCTCGGATCGGGCAGCGACCCCGGCTGACCGCGCGGCAGAACCGATCTGGTCCACGGTGCGTCTGTACGGGCAAGACCGAGCACACGAGTGGAATGGGGGCGCCGATGGCCGGGCCGAGCCTGGAGTTCGACGAGTTCGCGCACGCAGCCTGGCCGAGGCTCCACCGTTCGGCGTACCTGCTCACCGGCGACCACCACCTGGCCGAGGACCTCGCCCAGACGGCGCTGGAGCGCACGTACGCCAAGTGGCGCACGGTCCGGGGCGGCGACGCGCTCGCCTACTGCCGGCGGGTCCTGGTCAACCTCAACGTGGACCGCATCCGACGACGCCGGTTCACCGAGGTCGGGGGCGGCGCCCTGGCCCACGCCGACCCCGGTGAGGACGACCCCGGGCCCGACGACCGTGACCAGATCGTCCGGCTCCTGGCGAAGCTGACCGATCGGGAACGACGAGTGGTCGTGCTGCGCCACTACTACGACCTGTCCGAGGCGAGCGTCGCGCGTGAGCTCGGCATCGCGCCCGGCACGGTCAAGAGCACCCTGGCGCGCGCCCTCGGCAAGCTGCGCGTCTGCGCGGACGCGCCCGTCGACGAGGAGATGTACCGATGAACGAGATCACCCTGGAACGCTTCACCGAGGAGCTGGCGGGACAGGCACCGGCGAGCCTGGATCCCCGGCGCCTGGCCGAGGCGAAGAGGCGCGGCACCCGGCGCCGGCGTACGCGGACAGCGCTCGCCGCTGGCGTCGCAGCCGTCGTGGTGGGAGGGTCCGCGACCCTGCTCGTGCCGGGACTCGGCGGCGGCAGCAGGGCCGACGACACCGTCGCACGGGACATCGCCACACGTCCGACCGGTCTCAGCAAGCTGCAGAAACGGGTGCTCCGCGACGTGCCGGGGGCCGAGCGGGTCTCGGTGTGGCAGGTCACCATCCCGGAGCCTGCCTCGGCAGTGGACGGGATGGAGATGCCGGGCGACGACTTCGAGGTGGAGGGCGAGGCGTTCCCCACCGGCGTCCCGAGCTACACGGGCGTGACGATGTACGACCGCGATGCCTTCCCCGGCTGGCTGTACGACGCCGTCCTGGCGATCGAGGCGGACGCCGGCACTGCGGACGGGCAGCCGGTCGGCTCGACGGACATGGGGATCGCGGTGGTCAACGGCACGCTCGAGCTCGCGTGCGTGTCGTTCCAGGGCGCCGACTGCGCGCCGGCAGTCATCCGCAGGGAGGACGGCCAGTGGCACTACGAGTGGGGGTTCGGCACCGACGACTTCCTCGATCCGGGCACGGGCCTGGAGGTCTTCGCCGGCAACGCCGGGGCCGAGGACGCGCCCTCGCTGGCGGTGGCCGGGCTGCCCGACGACTCGGTCACCCGGGTCGAGTTCGTCAACACGGCCGGCGAGGTCGTCGACGGAACGGTGGACCACTCGATGGCGCCGGGGTCGAGCATCCTGTGGGCGAGCGTGCCGGGCGCACTGGCCCGCGTGGTCACGTACGACGCCAGTGGTGCCGTGGTCGACGACCACTCGCTGCGGGCCTGCAGCGGCGGTGTCGACTGCGAGGTGCGCTAGCACCTCGGTCGGACGGCGCTCCAGAACCTGCTCTCAGCGCACGTAGCGCCGGGCCACCACCGCCTGCTGGTCGACCGGGGTGCCACGCTCCAACGTCCAGGCCAGCCGGACCAGCCCGGCGTGCGACCACGTGAGCGGTGTCGCGGCACGGGTCCCCTCGCCCGCGGCGCAGCAGGCCTCGCCCGTGGGCGGGCGACCGTCCCAGACCTGCTCGGAGATCATGTCGCTCGTCCCTGCGGCCGCTGCCATGGCGGCGAGGTACGGCGTCGCGTCCTGGCCGGCGGTGACGGCGTACTCACCGCGCTCCCCGGTCAGCAGCGGCCAGGCGCGGCCGAGCGTCGTGCCGGTGTCGTCCTCGGTGATGTCCCACTGCCCGCCGTCGCGGGTCTCGCCGTAGCCGTCGAAGCTGAAGCGGTGCCAGAACGGCCCGTTGGGCGTCTCGACGCGCAGGTCCTCGTCCACCACCGACAGCGTGGACAGCACGTCGCGGTCGTCCGGCTCCTCGAGCCCCAGGCGGACCAGGTCGAGGAAGCTGGGATCGACGACGCGCCGCTGGTCGACCGCGGACGGTCCACCGTCGCCGATGCCGTACTCCGTGCCGCGGTCGGGGCGCCCGTCCTTGGTGATCCGCAGGAAGTAGGGGCTGTCGCTGAGCGGGCCGGTGGTGGTGCGGGTCCACTGCTTCACCTTCGACTGCCACCGGTCGGCCAGCCGCAGCCAGCGGCGCGCGGACGCCCGGTCGCCGTTCCTGCGCGCGATGTCGGCGGCGCAGACCAGCCCGGCGACCTGTGTGGCGATCGAGTTCGGGGAGTAGCCGGACTGGTTCTCCCACCGCTCCTGGGGTGAGTACGGCGCCCGCCGGCCGGTCTCCTCGTCGCGGAAGCGCACGAGGAAGTTCGCAGCGCGCTTCACGCCGCGGTAGGTGCGGGGTCCGTCGCGGCCGACCAGCCGGGCCAGCACGATCGGCAGCGCCACCTCGTCGAGCTGGAGCTCCGACCAGACCGGTGTCCCCTCGACGTCGGAGTTCTGCGGGAACGACCCGTCGGGCAGCTGCTGCACGCCGAACAGCCAGTCGACCGAGCGGCGCGCGGCGGCCTTGTCGCCCATCGCCCACAGCGCGGTGCCGAACTGGTAGGAGTCGCGCGACCACACGAGGTGGTAGGCGCCCGACGGGGAGGAGAGGTCCTCGACCTCGTCGCCCCAGACCCACGGTGCGGAGGGCGAAGCCACCAGCGCGCCCGGGTTGAGCTTGTCCTCCGCGGCGGCCAGCACGAGGGCTGAGGCGAGGTAGGCGCGGCGGACGGTCGCCGCGCTGTCCGGCACCTCCCGGAGCGAGCGCAGGTAGCGGTGCCAGCCGCGGTCGTAGCGCGCGGCCGTGCGGGTCGCCCCCTCGCGTAGGCCGGCCCGGGCGGTTCGCTGCGCCTCGTGGCCGTCGCGCCCGAAGCCGAGCACCAGCGTCGCGTCCTGCTCACCGGCGAGCCCCGTCACGCCGGAGACCCGACCGGTCTGCACGATGTTGCCCGGCCCGGCTTCGCGCCCACCCTCGTCGAGGCGCTGGTCGTCCTCGAGGTCGGTCCACCCGTCGTCGCGTCCGAGCAGCCCGGTGGTGCTCCTTCCGAGGCGGGGCCGCGAGACGAGGGCGGACGCGACGCGCTCCTTCGCGTCGGTGGCGACGAGCGCCGTCCGCGTCGCACGGCCGCGGTCGTCCATGCCCGAGTTGGCCAGCGCCGGGTCGTGGACGGCGTACAACCGGTAGCGGCCGCCGTCGAGCGACTCCAGGCGGATGCGTACGACGAGGGCGTCGCGGCGCGGGTCGGTGACGTAGGTCTTGGTGATCCGGTAGCGGCCGGAGGTCGCGGTGCCGACCTGCTCGAAGCGCAGGCTGCGCTCGTCGGGACGCGTCGTCACCACGTCGACGTCCTCGGTCTCGCGGTCGGTGAACGTGCGTCCGTCGGTCACCACGAGCTCGAGGCTGCGGGTGCTCGGCGTCGACAGGTCGGGGTAGAACACCTCGCTGACCCGGCCGTCCTGCAGCGTGAACCACACGTTGCTCCGCCGCGTGCGTGCCGTCCCGAACCCCGCCTTGTCGGCCTCGGTCCACGTGCTCTTGGCGCCGCGGGGGACCGCGCGCTCGGCGTTCGCCCCGGCCGCGAGGGGCGGGGAGAGGGCGGCCACCGCGAGGGACAGGGCGATCGGACCGATGAGCACACGCAGCGACATGAGGACCTCCGAGACGGGTCCCTCCGTCGTACTCCTGTGGCCGGACGCGGACCACACCCCGCTGGGTACGGGGCGTCAGTCCCTGGTCGCCGCCCAGCGCGTTGCCGCCTCCCGCTCCGCGAGCGGGAAGGCGCGGGCCTGTCCCGGGAGCAGGATGCTGAAGACCTTCATGGCCGGCCCCACCCAGCGTGCGTCCGAGACGACCGCGATCCGCTCGAAGGACGACGGGTGGCGGGCACCGAGCTTGAGGTCCTCCCACACCGCCTCTCCCTCGTACTCGTCGAAGTCCGGGCCGAGGACGTAGAGGAGGCGCACCTTGCCGTGCTCGGCGATCGCCGCCTCGACGGCCGGCACCAGGACCTCCTCGTAGTCCTCCTCCTCGACGTCGTCGATCGCCTCGAGGCCGAGGACGCCGGCGGGCATGTCATCGAGAACCCTGATCACGTGATCACTCTCCCTCCGCCGGCGACGCTAGGTGCGCCGGCACCCGTCCCGGATCACCCGCAGCGGACGAGGTGACCGGCGGTCGGCCCTACCGCTCGGGCGACGACAGGCGTACAAAGGAGGTGTCCGCGGCACGAGGCAGGGTGGTCGGGCCCGCTCGGTGGCGGCCAAACCGGGGCTGTAGTCGGACTCGCCCGGGGGCGGCGCCACAGCGCGCGTCGTCTTGAACGGTCACCGCCGCACCACCCTCGTGACGTGGGAAGGCGGATTGTGACGAGATGACCCAGCTGTCGGTCCAGAGGACCGAGCGCAGCGAGGCCGCAGCGTTCCTCGACCAGCTCTACTGGCTCGAGATCGAGCCGCCGGAGCCCGCCGGCGCGAGCAGCGCCAACGGCGTGCCCGAGGGCCGGCTCGGCTCCCGGATCGGTCACCGCCACAACCTGTGGCGCGCCGGTGACGTGTGCGTCGCCGTCGACGCCGGCTGCATCTGGATGACCGTCGTCCGCGACTGCGACTTCGACACGGTGGTGATCGATCCCGCCACCTTCGCCGCTGTCGCACAGTCCGCCGACCACCACTCGGTGGCCCTCACCGGCGACGCGCCGGTCTCGGCCGAGGCCGCGCAGCTGTGGCAGGCGGCGTTCGAGTACGCCCAGCGCGTGGCGACGCGACCCGGCCTGACCCCCCTGGTCGCCGGGCTGACGGCGAGGATGCTGGCTGCGACCGCACTGACCACCTTTCCCAACAACGCGCTTCTCGATCCCACCCTCGGGGACCGCCACGACGCCCATCCCGCCACCGTCCGCCGCGCCGTCGCGTTCATCGAGTCCAACCCCGACGTCGACCTGACCGTCGCCGACATCGCCGGCGCCGCCTTCGTCACCCCTCGCGCCGTCCAGCTCGCGTTCCGCCGCCACCTCGACACGACCCCGATGGCCTTCCTGCGGCGTGTGCGACTGGAACGCGCCCACGCCGACCTCCAGTCGGCCGACCGCGACGACACCACCGTCAGCACCGTCGCCAACCGCTGGGGCTTCGCCAACCCCGGTCGTTTCGCCGCCCAGTACCGCAGCGCCTACGGGAACCAGCCCAGCGTCACGCTCGCCGGCCACCCCGGCACGTGACCGACCAGGACGGGAGTCAGCTGTCGTCGCCCGGTTGGACCCGGCGGCCGGGGCCGCTCGACGGGTCGTGCTCGCGCTCGTCGGCGAGGAGGCGCCGGGGGCCGCGGGCGGCGACGGTGCCGTCCGTCCAGTCGATGGCGCACTGGTCGACGGCGACGACCCACGACCCGCGATGCCACCACCGGACGAGGGCGGCGACGGCCCAGGGCCCCATTCCCTTCGTGCGGTCGTAGCCGAGCATCGAGCCCGGACCGCCGCGGCCGACGACGAGCTCGTGCACCACGAGACCTTGCCCGGCCACGGGGCGAGCGCGGACGTCGATGACCCGGCCGGCGGACGCGCCCTCGTGGGTGACGTGCCCACCCAGGAGCAGGGCCAGGCGCACCCGGCCGGGGGCCAGCGCGGGAGCGGGCGGTGCCGCACCGGCACGTCGCGTGCGGAGGCGTACGCCGCTGTCGAGCCGCTCGACCAGCGCGAGGTCGATTCGGTCCGGGACGTGGCGGCCGGGGCGCTGCGGGGCCGCGGCGACGTACAGCTCGTGGCCGCGCCGCCAGAGCCGGGGCAGCAGCGCGTTCGCGCCGAGCAGCAGGCCGGAGACGACCAGGGTGCCGTCGTCCTCGCGGGTGAGCTCGACATCGTCCACCTTGCCCACGAGTGCCCCCTCGGCGTCCTGCACCTGGCGGTCGAGGAGGTGCAGCGCGAGGTCGAGCCCGTGCTCGAACCGGCCGCCCGGCGCCACGGCGCTCACTGGCCCATCCCCGTGACGACCATGAGCGGGATCGCGGCGACCGCTGCGACCAGGATGAGCACCAGGTAGACGGTCCCGAGCAGGTTGGTGAAGCGGCTGTTGACGTGGGCGCCGAGGTAGTCCGGGTCGTTGGCGATCACCAGGATCGGGAAGTACGTCAGCGGCAGGGCCACCGCGGAGAACACCACCGACACCTCGGTGACCTTGATCGGGTCCACGCCGGTCAGCAGCACGCCGGCGGCCGCGAGGGTGCACATGACCAGGACGGTGTGGAAGGCGACGGCCGCCCCGGGACGGACGTACTTGCCCCACTGCACGCCGACGTACTGCGCCAGCGAGTAGCCGACGGACAGCCCGGTCTCGCACGCGGCGCCGAAGGTCGCGGCGACGAAGCCCAGGACGGCGACGGCGACGCCGATCTTGCCCAGCGCCTCGGCGACGGGCAGCGCCGTCTGCCCCAGCGTGTCGACCATGATCCCGTCGGGCTGGAGGACCACCGCGGCGCACCCGGCGATGGCGAGCGACAGCGCGCCGCCCAGCGGGAAGCCGATGAACACGTTGGCCCGCATGGTCGCGAGGTCCTTGACGGTCCACCGCTCCTCGACGCCGCCGGAGGAGAAGAAGAAGACCTCGTAGGGCGTCATGGCGGCCCCGAACAGCGCCACGGCGTAGTAGGACCAGGTGGTCCAGGACTCGCTCTCCGGCTTGTCGACCGTCACCGCCTGGTGGACGAGCGAGCCCCAGTCGGGGCCGAGCTGCCAGAGGGCGACGGCGAAGACGACCAGTGCCAGGCCGAGCAGCCCCAGGACGTTCTCGATCGCGCTGAACTTCGCCCGCCACAGCAGGAGCCACACCGCGAGAGCGACGAACGGCACCCAGAGCAGCTCGTGGACGGAGGTGACCAGCTGGAGGGAGAGCGCCACGCCGCCGATCTCGGCGATGAAGGTGAGGAACGTGACGCCCATCGAGCCGAGCAGGTTGAGCAGTCCGATCCGCGGCCCGAGCCGCTCGCGGACGAGGTCGAAGGTGGCGCGGCCGCTCACCGCGGCGACGCGCCCGGACATCTCGGCGTAGAGGCAGATGCCGACCACGCCCACCACGACGGCCGGCGCGATCGAGAGGCCGAAGCGCGCGCCGACCTGGGCGTTGGTGACGAGGTCGCCGATGTCGACGAAGCCGCCGATGGCGGTGAGGATGCCGAGCGCGACGGCGAAGAGCCGCTTCACTGCAGGACCGCCAGAGCGCTCGTCAGGTCGTCGGACAGCGTCTCGAGTCTCGCGTGCAGGCTGTCGTACGCCGACGCGTCGTCGGCGACCAGCGCGATCCGGGACTCGCGGACGAGGTTCGTCGCGCGAACGAGCAGGCCCGAGACCTCGGCGTCCTGGCGGCCGGTGCCGGGCGGGGGCTGCAGGCTGCTGAATGCCTGCTCCGTCGTGGCGAGCGACTCCTCGGTCTCGACCGCGGCGACGCTGGCCGACCGGCCGGGCATCCGGTCGCGGGACTCGAGGTCGACGACCAGGGCGACCGACTCGACCTGGCTCATCGTGTCCTCGAGCGTCTGCCGGGCGGTGGACCGCCAGTCCGCGGCCGACGGCTCGCTCGGGACGCAACCGGTGAGCAGGGCGGCAGCAACCAGCGCGGTCAGCGCCGTTCGCACGTGCTTCCACCCACCACAGCCGGGGACCATCCTGCTGTTCTACCGAAGGACGCCGGGTGCCGGGAGCGACACGCCTGCGCGTGCGGGCGATCACCCGAGGGCACCTCGACAGACCCCCGGCGTATGACCGGGCTCTTCTGCGGGCACCGCTGGGGGCGCGGCCTCGTCGTTCGAGGCCACCCCCAACCCGGCGCGCGCCGTGCGGAGCACGTGCGGAGCCGGAACAAGGAGACATCGTGAGCACCGCAGGCATCTTCACCGCACTCCTCGCCGGCATCGTCGTCGGCGCCCTCGGGCGCCTCATCATCCCCGGCCGCCAAGCCATCGGCTGGATCACCACGTTCGCGCTCGGACTGCTCGGAGCCTTCGTCGGCGGCTTCCTCGCCGAGGGCCTCGACATGGACGTGTGGTGGCAGATCCTGATCGTCCAGGCCGTCGTCGCCGCGATCCTGGTCGCTCTCGTCAGCGGCGCCATCCGAGGGCAGGTCACCAAGCGCCGCCGCACCACCCCCTGACCTCCGTCCGCCAGCAACCGGCCTCAGCGCGTCGTCCACGTCGACGAGCGTGGTCCGTTGGCGATGGCTCGGCCCTGCTGACGGAATCGGCTCGATCGCCGCATACTTCTGCCATGGGGAGCAGCGCAGACGGCGACCTCCAGCGCCAGATCGACGACCTCGTGGCCCAGGTGGCCACCAACCGTGCGCGGATCGACGACCTGACCTCGCGGGCGGACGCCGCGCACGTCCGTGCCGACATGGCACAGGAGCGTGCGGACGCGGCGGAGAGCCGGGTCGACCGGATGCAGGCCGACTCACTGCTCGATCGTGAGCTGATCGCCCAGCTGCAGGCCGACGGCGCCCTGGGCCGCGACCACGTCGCCCAGCTCGAGAAGGCCCTCCTGTCCTCGCGCCACATCGGCGCGGCAGTGGGGATCCTGATGGCCAGCCGGCAGGTCACCCAGGACGAGGCACTCACGATCCTGAAGGCGACGAGCCAGCAGTCCAACCGCAAGCTGTACGACGTGGCCTCGGAGCTCGTGGAGTCCGTCAACCGCCGGGTGCCCTCGAGCTAGGGGCGCGCTCCTCAGCCCAGCGTCGAGCGCCGGGCGACGAGCTCGGGGGTGAAGACCACCTGCTGGTGCTGGTGGTCGGGGTCCTCGGCCTCGTCGAGCACCAGCTCCGCGGCGCGCCGTCCGAGCTCCTGGCGGGGCTGGCGGACCGAGGTGAGGGGGACGGCGGCAGCCGCGGCGTACTCGATGTCGTCGTAGCCGACGATGGCCATGTCGCGCGGCACCGAGAGCCCGGCGATGCTGAGCTGCTGCAGCAGGCCGAGCGCGAGCAGGTCGTTGACGCAGAACGCCGCGGTCGGGCGTCGGCTGCCCGGGATGCCCATCACCCGCTCGCCCGCGGAACGTCCCTCGGCGACGGTGAGGCCATCGGTCGAGACGACGGTCAGCTGGTCGTCGGGCAGGCCCGCCGCTGCCCACGCCTCGCGCGCGCCCGCCAGGCGGTCGCGCACCTGACCGATGGTCTCCGGGCCGCCGATGAACGCGACCCGGGTGTGCCCGGCCTCGACGAGGTGCTCGACCGCCAGGCGCCCGCCGAGGACGTCGTCGACGGCCACCGAGCAGAACTCGTCGTCCTCCCGGGTGCGGTCGACGATCACCAGCGGCGTGCCGTTGCGTCGTACGTCGTCGAGGGCGGTCGCGTGCGGGTCGACCGGGGTGACCAGGATGCCCTGGACGCGCTGCTCGACGAGGTGGGCCAGGTAGTCGCCCTCCCGGGATGCCCGGTTGTCGGAGTGGCAGAGGAAGAGCGAGAGCCCCGCGGACTCGGCCGCGAGCTCTGCGCCCTGCGCGACGTCGGTGAAGAAGGGGTTGCGGGCATCGAGCAGGACGTAGGCCAGGGTCCGGCTCCGACCGGCGCGGAGCTGGCGTGCGGACTCGTTGCGGACGAACCCCAGGTCGCGCATCGCCTGCTCGACCTTGGCGCGGGTCGCGGGGGAGACCCGCTCGGGGCGGTTGAGGACGTTGCTGACGGTGCCGAGCGACACGTGGGCGCGGGCAGCGACGTCCTTGACCGAGGAGGCCTTCGCCACGACTGCCACCTCCCCCTCAGTCGTCGTCGCGAGGGTCGCGGCGCCGCATTGAAACGATTGTCGCTCGGAGCGTACGCCATCGCGGCCCTCGGCGAGGAGATCCGGTAACAGTTCGGAAATGACCCGGAACGACCCTTGACACGTGTGACGACCCTCACCTACGTTTCCGTTGAAACCTTTCAAACCACCAGGAGTCTCATGCCTGCCAGCAACACCGCCGCACCGGTGCTCGAGCTGCGCGACGTCTCGAAGTCGTTCGGACCCGTGGTCGCGCTCCGCTCCGGCAGCCTCCGCGTCGAGGCGGGCTCCATCCACGCGTTGATCGGGGAGAACGGCGCCGGCAAGTCGACCCTCGTCAAGGTCGTGGCCGGCGTCCACCGCCGCGACGCGGGCACCTTCGAGCTCGGGGGCGAGGCGGTCGACTTCTCCTCCACCGCCGAGTCCAAGAAATCGGGCGTCGCGGTGATCTACCAGGAGCCGACGCTCTTCCCCGACCTCTCGGTCACCGAGAACATCTTCATGGGTCGCCAGATCCTCGCCCGCGGCCGTCGCATCGACCGCGCGGCGATGTACGCCGAGGCGGAGCGGCTCTTCGACCGGCTCGGGGTGCGGATCGACCCCCGCCGTCCCGCCGAGGGCCTCTCGATCGCCGACCAGCAGATCATCGAGATCGCCAAGGCCATCTCGCTCGACGCCCGGCTGCTCGTCATGGACGAGCCGACCGCCGCGCTGAGCGGGGTCGAGGTCGACCGGCTCTTCGCCGTCGCCCGCAGCCTGCGCGACGAGGGTCGCGCCCTGGTCTTCATCTCCCACCGCTTCGACGAGGTCTTCGACCTCGCCGACACCGTCACCGTGATGCGCGACGGCTCCTACATCGACACCAGGACGATCGCCGACACCACGCCGTCCGAGCTGGTGTCGCTCATGGTCGGGCGCGAGGTCGACGAGCTGTTCCCCAAGGTCGCCGCCGAGATCGGCGAGCCGGTGCTGCAGGTGCGCGGGCTCAACCGCGCCGGTGTCTTCCACGACATCGACCTCGAGGTGCGCGCCGGCGAGATCGTCGGCCTGGCCGGACTGGTCGGCGCCGGGCGCAGCGAGGTCGCCCGCGCGGTCTTCGGTGTCGACTCCTACGACTCGGGGTCGGTCTCGGTGTCCGGCAAGCCGGTCAAGGGCAACGACCCCCGCTCCGCGATCCGTGCCGGGATGGCGTTCATCCCCGAGGACCGCCGCAAGCAGGGCCTCGTGATCGACTCCTCGGTCACCCGCAACGTCGCCGGCGTCATCCGCCGCAGCATCGCGAAGGCCGGGCTGCTGACCACCTCCATGGAGAACCGGGCCGCCGGCCCCTGGGCGGGACGCCTGGAGGTGAAGACCAGCGCGCTCGACATGAACGCGGCCACGATGAGCGGCGGCAACCAGCAGAAGGTCGTCATCGCCAAGTGGCTGGCCACCGACCCCAAGCTGCTGATCATCGACGAGCCCACCCGCGGCATCGACGTCGGCACCAAGGCCGAGGTGCACCGGCTGCTCTCCGAGCTCGCCGGGCAGGGCCTGGCGATCCTGATGATCTCCTCCGAGCTCCCCGAGGTCCTCGGCATGGCCGACCGCGTCGTCGTCCTGTGCGAGGGCCGCGTGACCGCCGAGATCGACCGTGCCGACGCCACCCCCGAGGCCGTCATGCACGCCGCCACCCACCACCTGGAGGACGTCCGATGAGCCACACCGACATCGAGCGCCCGCAGCCGGAAGCAGAGGTGTCCGCGAGCGAGGCACTGCTCGTCGAGCCCAGCAAGCTCTCCCCGACGCGCCGCGCGCTGACCACCGTCCTCCGCTCGCGCGAGCTGTCCATCTTCCTCGTGCTGGTCGCCGTCGTCGTGCTCGCGACCACGAAGAACAACGGCTTCATCTTCAGCAACGACGGCTGGCGCAACTTCCTGCTCAACCCGTCGATCCTGCTCCTGCTCGCCGTCGGCCAGGCCGTCGTCATCATCACCCGCAACGTCGACCTCTCGGTCGGCTCGGTGATGGCGCTGACGGCCTACCTCACCGGCCGCCTGTTCATCGAGATGCCCGACATCCCGATCGTCGCGGTGCTGGCGGCGTGCCTGCTCCTCGGCGCGGTCCTCGGCCTCGTCAACGGCGTGCTGGTGGCGTACGGCGGGGTGCCCGCGCTGGTCATCACGCTCGGCACGCTCTACATCTACCGCGGCATCATGCTCACCTGGGCCGGCAGCGACCGGATCAACGCGGGCGACCTGCCCCGCGAGTTCCTCCAGCTCGGCACCCGCTCCGTGCTCGGCATCCCCCTGCTGACGATCATGGCGCTCGTCGTCCTCGCGATCGTCGGCTACTACCTGCACACCGCTCGCGGTGGCCGCGAGCTCTACGCGATCGGCTCCGACCCGGACGCCGCGGTCCTCTACGGACTGCCCGTACGCCGCCGCCTGCTCGCCGCGTTCGTCCTCAGTGGCGCGCTGGCCGGCCTCGCCGGGGCCCTCTACACCGCCCGCTACGGCACCGTGAGCTCGAGCGTCGGCCTGGGCATCGAGCTGCAGGCCGTCGCCGCGGCGGTCATCGGCGGCGTCGCGATCTTCGGCGGCAGCGGCACGGTGTGGGGCGCCGCCATCGGCGCCTTCCTGCTCGTCACCATCAACCGGGCCCTGCCCAGCCTCGGCATCGAGGACTTCTGGCAGCGCGCCGTCGTCGGTGCCCTGATCCTCGGCGCGATCGTGCTCGACCGCGTCCTCGCCCGCAGACAGGCCCGCAAGCTCGCCGAATCGAGGGACCACTCATGAGCACCCGGACGTACGCCGACTACTCGGCGCCGCTGTGGAAGCGCTGGCTGCTGACCCGTGAGATGGCCGTCATCGCGCTGACCGTCGCCGTCTTCGTCTACGCGACCATCAACGTCGACAACTTCGACGGCCCGCTGACCGTGAAGTTCCTCCTCCAGGACATCGCGCCGATCCTGCTCATCGCGCTGCCGATGACGCTGATCATCATCACCGGCGAGATCGACCTGTCGGTGGCCAGCATCATGGGCCTGAGCAGCGTCCTGCTCGGTGTCTTCCACGACAGCGGCATGTCGATCCCGACGGCCGCGGTCCTCGCCCTGCTGGCCGGGCTGGCGTGCGGCGCCCTCAACGGCTTCCTCATCGCCTACGTCGGACTGCCGTCGCTCGCCGTCACCATCGGCACGCTCGCGCTCTTCCGCGGCATCGCGGTCGGCCTGCTCGGCACGACGGCCATCACGGACTTCACCGACAAGTGGTCCGACCTCGCCACCAACACCATCGGCGAGTCACGGATCCCGCTGGTGATGATCCCGTTCGCGGTGCTGACCGTCGCGTTCGTCGTGCTGCTGCACTTCTCCACCTTCGGGCGCGGCATCTACGAGATCGGGCTCAACGACGAGGCGGCGCACTTCACCGGCGTCAACGTCGCCCGGACCAAGTTCATCCTCTTCGTCCTCTCGGGCGTGGTGTCGGCCTTCGCCGGCATCTACTTCACCCTGCGCTACGGCTCGGCCCGCGGCGACAACGCCACCGGCTACGAGCTCCAGGTCATCGCCGCGGTGCTCCTCGGCGGCGTCTCGATCTTCGGCGGCCGCGGCCGGCTGCACGGCGTGCTCGCCGGCGTCGTGTTGATCGGCGTCATCTCCAGCGCCCTGCGCCTGGAGAGCGTGACGGTCAACGTCACCAACATCATCGTGGGCCTGCTCCTCGTGGCCTCGGTGATCCTCCCCAGTGTCCTTGCGTGGACCTCGTCGAGGTTGCCCCGCAAGGCAGCGACTCCTCCGGAGTCGCGTCCCACCCCGAGCGCCGCATCCGCCGGCGTCTAGGAACACGAAAGGCAGACCCACATGAAGTTCCACACCCGGCGGCCGATCGCTCTGGCTGCGATCATCCTCACCGCCTCCGCGGCCCTCACCGCGTGCGGCAGCGACGATGACGGCGGCGACAGCGGCTCCAGCGGCGGTGACGGTGGCGGCTCGCTGAGCATGACGATGCTCCCGAAGAACCTCGGCAACCCGTACTTCGACACCAGCACCGCCGGTGCGGAGGAGGCGGCCGACGACCTCGGCGCCGAGCTCGAGGAGGTCGGTCCCGAGACCGCCAGCCCCGACGCCCAGGTGTCCTACATCAACACCGTCGCCCAGCAGGGCAAGGACGCCCTGATCCTGTCGGCCAACGACCCCGAGGCGCTGTGCGACGCGATCGACGAGGCCCGCAGCGCCGACGTCAAGGTCGTCACCTTCGACGCCGACACCAACCCCGAGTGCCGTGACCTGTTCGTCAACCAGGCCACCGCCGAGGGCATCGCGTCCAAGCAGCTCGAGCTGATCTCCGAGCAGATCGGTGGCAAGGGCGAGATCGCGATCCTGTCCGCCGCGGCCAACGCGACGAACCAGAACGCGTGGATCGACATGATGGAGCAGGAGCTCGCCGACAACCCCGACTACGCCGACATCGAGCTCGTCGACACGGTCTACGGCGACGACGACGACCAGAAGTCGTTCGACCAGACCGAGGCGCTGCTGCAGAACCACCCCGACCTCAAGGGCATCATCTCGCCCACCACGGTCGGCATCGCGGCCGCGGCCCGCTACCTGTCGGACTCCTCCTCCAAGGGCAAGGTCGCGCTGACCGGTCTGGGTACGCCGAACCAGATGCGCGAGTACGTCGAGAACGGCACCGTCGAGTCCTTCGCGCTGTGGAACCCCAGCGACCTCGGCGCCCTGGCCACCTACGCCGCGGCCGCGCTGGCCAACGGTGACATCTCGGGCGAGGAGGGCGACTCCTTCGAGGCGGGTGACCTCGGCGAGTTCACGGTCGACGCCGACGGCGTCGTCCTGCTCGGTGAGCCGTTCACCTTCAACGCCGACAACATCGGCGACTTCGACTTCTGAGTCGAACGCACTGCTCCGCTGGTCGAGGAGGCCCGCCTCCTCGACCAGCGGATCCCACCCCCACCACCACCCGCGAGGAGACCGCGATGCACCGCGTCTGCTTCACCCTGCAGGTCCGCACGGACCGCATGGAGGAGTACGCCGAGCGCCACGCCGCCGTGTGGCCCGAGATGCTCCGCGCCCTCCACGACACCGGCTGGACCAACTACTCCCTCTTCCTGCGCGAGGACGGCCTGCTCGTCGGCTACCTCGAGACGCCCGACCTGGCCGCCGCGCAGGAGGGCATGGCCCGCACCGACGTGAACGCCCGGTGGCAGGCCGAGATGGCCGAGTTCTTCGTCGACCTCGACCTCCCGCCCGACCAGGGCTTCTGGCAGCTGGGCGAGGTCTTCCACCTCGAGGACCAGCTCGCCGCACTCACCCCCGACGACACCCACTCGAACACCCACACAGCTCAGGACCAGTGATGACCAGCTTCTCCACCATCAGCGACCGACTCGGCGAACTCGCGATCGAGGTGCCGTCCTGGGCCTACGGCAACTCGGGCACCCGCTTCCGGGTCTTCGGCACCCCCGGCACCCCGCGCACCGTCGAGGAGAAGATCGCCGACGCCGCGACCGTCCACCGGTTCACCGGGCTCGCGCCGTCGGTGGCGCTCCACATCCCGTGGGACGAGGTCGACGACTACGGCGCGCTCACGGCGTATGCCAAGGAGCAGGGCGTCGCGCTCGGCACGATCAACTCCAACACCTTCCAGGACGACGACTACAAGCTCGGCGCCCTCACCCACACCGACCCGAAGGTGCGGCAGAAGGCGATCGACCACCACTTCGCCTGCATCGAGGTGATGAACCAGACCGGGTCGCAGGACCTGAAGATCTGGCTCGCCGAGGGCACCAACTACCCCGGCCAGGGCGACATGCGCGCCCGCCAGGACCGCCTCGCCGAGAGCCTGAGCACGATCTACGACCGGCTCTCCGACGACCAGCGGCTCGTGCTCGAGTACAAGTTCTTCGAGCCGGCGTTCTACCACACCGACGTCCCGGACTGGGGCACGTCGTACGCCCACGTGGCCGCCCTCGGCGACCGCGCCAAGGTGTGCCTCGACACCGGCCACCACGCGCCCGGCACCAACATCGAGTTCATCGTGGCCCAGCTGCTGCGCCTCGGGAAGCTCGGCTCGTTCGACTTCAACAGCCGCTTCTACGCCGACGACGACCTCATCGTCGGTGCGGCCGACCCGTTCCAGCTGTTCCGGATCATGGTCGAGGTCATCCGCGGCGGCGGCTTCGGCGCGGAGAGCGACGTCGCGCTGATGCTCGACCAGTGCCACAACATCGAGGACAAGATCCCGGGCCAGATCCGCTCGGTGCTCAACGTCCAGGAGATGACCGCCCGCGCGCTGCTCCTCGACACCCCGGCCCTCGACGAGGCCCGGTCCGCCGGCGACGTGCTGCGCGCCAACGAGATCTTCATGGACGCCTTCTACACCGACGTACGCCGCGACCTGGCGGCCTGGCGCGAGGAGCGGGGCCTGCCCGCCGACCCGATGCGCGCCTACCTCGAGTCGGGCTACCAGCAGCAGATCGAGGCCGACCGCGTCGGCGGCTCGCAAGCCGGCTGGAACTGACCGCACCCCCCACACCGGTCTCGTGACGGTCGCTGCGCGACCTCCTCGACCATCGATGACAAGGAATCTGCACCGTGAGTGACCTCAACCCCGCCGTCGACGCGCTCGTCCAGCGCTCGAACCGCCTGGGCCAGGACCCCAAGAACACCAACTACGCCGGCGGCAACACCTCCGCCAAGGGCACCGAGACCGACCCGGTGACCGGGGAGGACGTCGAGCTGCTGTGGGTGAAGGGCTCGGGCGGCGACCTCGGCACGCTGACGCCAGGAGGCCTGGCCGTGCTGCGGCTGGACCGGATGCGCGCGCTGGTCGACGTCTACCCGGGTGTGGACCGCGAGGACGAGATGGTCGCGGCCTTCGACTACTGCCTGCACGGCAAGGGTGGTGCCGCCCCCTCGATCGACACGGCGATGCACGGGCTCGTCGACGCGGCGCACGTCGACCACCTGCACCCCGACTCCGGGATCGCGATCGCGACCTCGGCCGACGGCGAGGAGCTGACCCGCACCATCTTCGGCGACGAGGTCGTGTGGGTGCCGTGGCGCCGCCCGGGCTTCCAGCTCGGCCTCGACATCGCCGAGATCAAGGAGAAGAACCCGCAGGCCCGCGGCTGCATCCTCGGCGGCCACGGCATCACCGCGTGGGGCGACACGAGCGAGGAGGCCGAGGCCAACAGCCTCTGGATCATCGACACCGCCGCCTCCTACATCGCCGAGCACTCCAAGGCCGAGCCGTTCGGTCCCGCGCTCGAGGGCTACGCCGCCCTCCCGGAGGCCGAGCGCCGCGCCAAGGCGGCCGCCCTCGCCCCGACGATCCGCGGCATCGCCTCGGCGGACCGCCCGATGGTCGGCCACTTCACCGACGCCGACGTCGTCCTCGAGTTCCTGGCGCACGCCGAGCACCCCCGTCTCGGCGAGCTGGGCACGTCGTGCCCCGACCACTTCCTGCGCACCAAGGTCAAGCCGCTGGTCCTCGACCTGCCCGCCTCCGCCTCGGTCGAGGAGAGCATCGCCCGGCTCCAGGAGCTCGCGGTCTCCTACCGCGAGGACTACCAGGGCTACTACGACCGCAACGCCACGCCCGACAGCCCCGCGATCCGCGGCAAGGACCCGCTGATCGTGCTCGTGCCCGGCGTCGGCATGTTCAGCTTCGGCAAGGACAAGCAGACCGCCCGCGTCGCCGGCGAGTTCTACGTCAACGCGATCAACGTGATGCGCGGCGCGGAGGGCCTGTCGTCGTACGCCCCCATCGACGAGTCGGAGAAGTTCCGCATCGAGTACTGGGCGCTCGAGGAGGCCAAGCTCCAGCGGATGCCGAAGCCCAAGCCGCTCGCGACCCGCGTCGCGCTCGTCACCGGCGCCGCGTCGGGCATCGGCCTGGCCACCGCCAAGAAGCTCGCGTCCGAGGGCGCCTGCGTCGTCATCGCCGACCTGTCGCTGGAGAAGGCGCAGTCCGCGGCGGCGGAGATCGGCTCGACCGACGTCGCCGTCGGCGTGCAGGTCGACGTCTCCGACGCCGCCGCCGTGCAGGCCGCGGTCGACGCGACCGTGCTGGCCTTCGGCGGTGTCGACCTCGTCGTCAACAACGCCGGCCTGTCGCTGTCGCGCTCCCTGCTCGAGACCACCGAGCAGGACTGGGACCTCCAGCACGACGTGATGGCCAAGGGCTCGTTCCTCGTCGCGAAGGCCGCGGCCAAGGCGATGATCGAGCAGGGGATGGGCGGCGACATCGTCTACATCTCCTCGAAGAACTCGATCTTCGCCGGCCCCAACAACGTCGCCTACGGCGCCGCCAAGGCCGACCAGGCCCACCAGGTGCGGCTCCTGGCCGCTGAGCTCGGCGAGCACGGCATCAAGGTCAACGGCGTCAACCCCGACGGCGTCGTGCAGGGCTCCGGCATCTTTGCCTCGGGCTGGGGCGCCAACCGCGCCGCGGTCTACGGCGTCGAGGAGCAGGACCTCGGCAAGTTCTACGCGCAGCGCACGATCCTCAAGCGCGAGGTGCTGCCCGACAACATCGCCAACGCGGTCTTCGTCCTGTGCACCGACCAGCTCAGCCACACCACCGGCCTGCACATCCCGGTGGACGCGGGCGTGGCGGCGGCCTTCCTGCGATGACCCAGCCTGCGCTGACCCTGCGCGTCGCGGCCGTCGACCTCGGGGCGACCAGCGGTCGCGTGATGGCCGCGCGCGTGGGGCCGGGGCACCTCTCCCTGAAGGAGGTGCACCGGTTCCCCAACGGCGGCGTCCCGGTCGGTGGCTCGCTCTTCTGGGACGTCCTCGGCATCCACCGCGAGGTGCTGGCGGGCGTCGCCGAGGTGGCGCGCACCGGCGAGCTGCACGGGATCGGCATCGACTCGTGGGCGGTCGACTACGGCCTGCTCGACCGCGACGGCGAGCTGCTCGGCAACCCGTACAGCCACCGCGACCCGCGCACCCGCGACGTCCCCGAGCTGGTCGCCAAGACGGTCAGCGTGCAGGAGCAGTACGCCGTCAACGGCCTGCAGCAGCTGCCGTTCACCACCGTGTTCCAGCTCGCCGCTGCACGTGGCACCGCGGCGCTCGAGTCGGCCCACTCGCTGCTCCTGCTCCCCGACCTGCTCGGCTACTGGCTGACCGGCGAGGTCGGCGCCGAGCGCACCAACGCCTCGACGACGGGCCTGCTCGACGTCGGGACGGGGGAGTGGTCCAGCGAGCTGGCCAGCCGTCTGCAGCTGCCCTGGTCGATCCTGCCGCCGCTGCGCGACGCCGGCTCGGTCGTCGGGCCGCTGCGCGCCGAGGTCGCCGCCGACCTCGGCCTGTCCCCGGACGTGCCCGTCGTGGCGGTCGGCTCCCACGACACCGCGTCCGCCGTCGTCGCCGTACCCGCCGAGGCGGGCACCTCCTTCGGCTACATCTCCTCGGGCACGTGGTCGCTCGTCGGCCTCGAGCTCGACGCGCCGGTCCTCACCGAGGAGGCCCGCGAGGCCGACTTCACCAACGAGGGCGGCGTCGACGGCACGGTCCGGTTCCTCAAGAACGTGATGGGCCTGTGGGTGCTCTCGGAGTGCCTCAAGGCGTGGCGCGACCGCGGCACCCCCGCCACCGACCTCGCCTCCCTGCTCGCCGACGCCAGCACGGCGGCGCCGCTGCGCACCGTCGTCGACATCAACCACCCCTCGCTGCTGGGCCCCGGCAGCGCCACCGACCCGATGCCGGAGCGCGTCGTACGACTGGCGCGCGACGCCGGCGAGCCGCTCCCGCAGACCCCCGGCGAGATCACCCGCTGCATCCTCGACAGCCTCGCGCTGGCCTACCGGCGCCACCTCCGAACCGCGGCCCGGCTGGCCGGCCGCGACCTCGAGGTCGTCCACGTCGTCGGCGGCGGGTCGCACAACCACCTGCTCTGCCAGCTGACCGCCGACGCCCTCGGCGTCCCGGTGCTGGCCGGCCCGGGCGAGGCGGCCGCGCTCGGCAACGCCCTCGTCCAGGCGCGCGCCCTCGGCGCCGACCTGCCCGACCTCGCCGCCATGCGTGCCCTCGTCCGCGAGACGCACGACGTACGACGTCACGACCCCCGCCCCGGCCTCGACTGGGACGCCGCCGACCGTCGCGTCGGACCCGCCACCACCTGATCGACCGCCTGATCGACCGCCTGACCCCACCGCCTGACCCCCCACAGGAGCTCTCGATGGACCAGCACGGCCCGACCCACCTGACCCGCCGCACCCTCCTGGGTGCGTCCGCCGCCGCAGCGGGCTTCGTGGCCGCCGCATCGGCGACGCCTGCGGCCGCCGCTCCGGGTGGCGCCTCGGCCGCCACCCAGTGGCTGCCCAAGGACCTCGTGCGCCGCTTCGCCTCGCCCGGCACCGCGACCGCGGCCGGCTTCCGCTGGTGGTGGCCGCACGGCCTCGTCGACCCCGTCGAGATCGCCCGGGAGGTCGACCAGGTCGCCGACGCCGGCTTCGGTGTCCTCGAGGTCGCCGACGTCACCCACAGCCTCCGCGCCCGCAACATCACCATCGACGTCGGCACGCACGGCTGGGGCACCGCACCCTGGGTGGCCGGCGTCAAGGCCGCCCTCTCCCGCGCTGCGGTGCGCGACGTGCGCATCGACATCACCGTCGGTCCCTCGTGGCCGGCCGCCGTCTCCACCATCACCCCGGACGACGACGCCGCCTGCACCGAGCTCGCGCACGGCCTGGCCGACGTGGCCGCCGGGGCGACGTACGACGGGGTGGTCCCCGAGGCGGTCCTGCACCCCGAGGGCGCGGTCACGAAGCAGACGCTGGTGGCGCTCCAGGCGCACCGCTACACCCCGTCGACCAACACCCGCGTGCTGCCGCAGGTGGACCCCGACTCCTACGTCGACCTGCTCGACCAGGTCGTCGACGGCCGCATCACCTGGACGGCGCCGTCCGCGCCGGCCGGCGGGTCGTGGGTGCTGCTGTCGTTCTGGCAGCGCGGGTCCGGCCAGGAGCCCGAGGCCGCGCCGCACACCTCCCCGCGGTCGTACGTCGTCGACCACTTCAGCGCGCTCGGCTCGCAGGCCGTGGTCGACCTGTGGGAGGACAAGGTCCTCGACCGCGAGCTGCGCAGCCTGCTCGGCCGCGCCGGCGGCTACCTCTTCGAGGACTCGCTGGAGATCGAGACCGAGGCGACCATCTGGACGCCGAGGATGTTCGAGGAGTTCGAGAAGCGCGCCGGCTACGACCTGCGCCCGTGGCTGCCCGTCGTGATGGAGCTGAAGGAGAAGTACCTCTACGACCTCGGCACCGGCGCCAACGCGGCGACGACCGACAGCCTCCGCACCAACCAGGTCCGCGACGACTACAACCAGGTGCTCTCCGACCTCTACCGCGACCACCACCTGCTCCCGCTCAAGGCGTTCGCCCGCACGCTCGGCATGGGCCTGCGGGTCCAGCCCTACGGCCTCGAGACCGACACCGTGGAGCACGCGGCGCTGCTCGACATCCCCGAGACCGAGTCGCTCGGCTTCAAGAACCTCGACGACTACCGGGTGATGGCGGGCGGTCGCGACATGGCCGGCCACACGATCCTGTCCTGCGAGGCGATCTGCTACAACGGCGCGGCCTACAACACGATGCTCGGCGGCAACAGCGCCAGCCCCACCCAGCAGAACCAGGCGCTCTTCACCCTCAACAGCATCTTCGCCGCGGGCGTGAACCAGGCGATCATCCACGGCTTCCCCTACGCCGACGCGCCCGACGTGACGTGGCCCGGCTTCGCCGCCTTCTCGCCCTACTACAACGGCGCGATCGGCTTCGGCGAGGCGTGGGGGCCGCGCACGCCGCAGTGGCAGCACATGCCCGACATCGCGGCGTACCTCTCCCGCACCCAGCTCGTCCTCCAGACCGGCACGCCGAAGTACGACATCGTCTTCCTGCGGCAGAAGGGCTGGACCTCGACCGGCATCGGCGCCTTCTGGGCCACGAACGACGGCATCCCGCTCGGGTGGACCCACTCCTTCGCGACCCCGGCGCTGCTCGACCTGCCGCTCGCCAAGGTCCGGGATGGCCGGCTGGCTCCCGACGGCCCGGCCTACAAGGTGATGATCGTCGGCACCGACCAGTTCCGCGGCCAGGTCGCCACGATGGCGGTCTCGACCGCGCGCAAGGTCCTCGAGCTCGGGCGCGCCGGGCTGCCGATCGTGTTCGTGCGCGACTGGTCCGACCCGCGCCCCGTCGGTCTCCCCGAGGGCGCGCCCGAGACCGTGGAGCTGCGTGACCTCGTCGCGCAGATCAAGGCGCTGCCGACGACCCGCACGGCCGCGGCCGACGCCGACATCCCCGGTGCGCTCGCCTCGCTCGGCATCACGCCCGACGTCGAGCACGAGCGGTCGACCGTGATGACCCTGCGGCGGGTGGTCGGCGACGTCGACCTCTACTACGTCGCCAACGCGCGGCACGCCGAGAACCGCCGGCTCAACCGCGTCACCCAGGACGTCTGGCTGACCACCACCTCACCGCGCGCGGTGCCGGTGGTGCTCGATTCCTGGACGGGTGAGACCCGCCCGGTCGGCCTCTGGGAGCGCCAGGCCGACCGGGTGCGGGTCCGCGTCGACCTCGCGCCCGGCCAGTCGACCGTGATCGCCTTCGCGACCCCGCAGTCGGCCGACCCGGCCCAGCTGCACGCGATCGCCACCACGGCCCTCGACGTGCTGCGCGAGCCCGGCAAGCTCGTGGCCCGCGCCGGCACCGCCGGCGACCACACCGTCACCCTCGGCGACGGCCGCACGGTCGCAGCGAAGGTGGACCGGGTCCGCGACCCGGTCGTGCCGGCGTCGTGGCGGCTCGAGGTCGAGGACTGGCAGCCCGGCGCGACGGCCACCGAGACGATCAAGCCGGTGCGCAGGGCCGAGCTCACGACGCTCGTGCCGTGGAGCCAGGTCCCGGGGCTGGAGGACGTCTCGGGCGTCGGCCGCTACACGACCGAGGTCGACCTGGGCTCCGACTGGACCGACCGCGACGGCGCCTGGCTCGAGCTCGGCGAGGTCACCGACACGTTCCGGGTGAAGGTCAACGGCACGGCGGTGGGCGGGTGCGACCCGCTCTTCCCGCGGGTCGACCTCGCTGGCCTGCTGCGTCGCGGGCGCAACGTGATCGAGGTCGAGGTGGCCTCCACCCTCCTCAACCGGCTGCGAACGGTGACGCCGGCCGTCTACGGCGTCGCCCAGCGGCAGGCGTACGGCCTCCTCGGGCCGGTCCGACTGGTGCCCTACGTCGACCAGCCGGTCCGCCGCTGACGATGGACGACAGTCCGGTGCCCCTCGGCCACGACGAGCTCGTCGTGCTGCGGCTCATGGCCGAGGGGCACACGGTCGAGGCGGTCGCCCGCCGCCTCGACGTCTCGGAGCGCACCGTGCGGCGCAAGTCCCGCGCGGCGTGCGAGGCCGTCGGTGTCGACACGACCATCGAGGCGATCGTGTGGGCCGTGCGGCGCCGGCTCATCTGACCACCCGCCCGCCCCAGCAACCACCGCCCAGCACCGTGGAAGGATGCCAACCGTGAGGGTCGCCCTCCAGATCACCTGCGTCAACGACGCCATGTTCCCCGACACGGGGAAGGCCGTCGTGCGGCTGCTGCGCCGTCTCGGGGTCGACGTCGACTTCCCGAGCGCGCAGACCTGCTGCGGGCAGCCGATGGTCAACACCGGCTACCTCGACGAGGCCGTCCCGGTGGTGCGCGCCTTCACCGACGCGTTCGCGGGGTACGACGCCATCGTCACGCCGTCCGGCTCGTGCGCCGGGTCGGCCCGGCACCAGCACTCGATCGTCGCCGAGCGCTCCGGCGACCCTGCCCTGGTGGCGGCCGTCGCGGAGACGGCGCCGCGGACCTACGAGCTCACCGAGTTCCTCGTCGACGTGCTGGGCGTGACCGACGTCGGCGCCTACTTCCCGCACCGGGTGACCTACCACCCGACCTGCCACAGCCTGCGGATGCTCGGCGTCGGCGACCGGCCCCGGCAGCTGCTCGAGCAGGTCCGCGGGATCCAGCTCGTCGAGCTGCCCAACGCCACCGAGTGCTGCGGCTTCGGTGGCACATTCGCGCTCAAGAACGCCGACACCTCCGTCGCGATGGGCGCCGACAAGGCGCGCCACGTCCGCGGCACCGGCGCCGAGGTGCTGGTCGCCGGCGACAACTCCTGCCTGATGCACATCGGCGGGATGCTCTCGCGCCAGCGCGCCGGCGTACGCGTCATGCACCTGGCCGAGATCCTGGCCGCGACGGAGAGCACCGAGAGCGACGCCGAGCCGAACAACCCGCTGGTCGAGGAGGTCGCGCAGCGACCGTCACGAGACCGAGGCATCCGATGAGCGGCACCTTCGTCGGCATGCCGGCCTTCCCGACCGCCGCGCGCGAGGCGCTCGGCGACACCCAGCTGCGCCGCAACCTCGCCCACGCCACCCGCACCATCCGCGACAAGCGTGCCGCGGTCGTGGCCGAGGTGGAGGACTGGGAGGAGCTGCGAGTCGCCGGCGCCGCGGTGAAGGAGGCCGCGCTGCGCGACCTCGCCACCCACCTCGAGACCCTCGAGGAGTCCCTGACCCGCGCCGGCGCGACCGTCCACTGGGCCCGCGACGCCGAGGAGGCGTGCGCGATCGTCGCGCAGGTGGCCCGCGACCACGACGCCGACGAGGTGGTCAAGGTCAAGTCGATGGCCACCGGCGAGATCGGCCTCAACGAGGCCCTCGAGGCCGAGGGCATCGCCGCGTGGGAGACCGACCTGGCCGAGCTGATCGTGCAGCTCGGCGAGGACCTGCCGTCCCACATCCTCGTGCCCGCGATCCACCGCAACCGCGCGGAGATCCGCGAGATCTTCCGCCGCCGCATGGGCGACGTCGGTCGTCCCGCGCCCGACGCGCTGACCGACGAGCCGGCCGTGCTGGCCGGGGCGGCGCGCGAGCACCTGCGGGAGAAGTTCCTCCGCGCCAAGGTCGCCGTCAGCGGCGCCAACTTCGCCGTCGCCGACACCGGCACGCTGGTCGTCGTCGAGTCCGAGGGCAACGGCCGGATGTGCCTCACGCTCCCGGAGGTGCTGGTCAGCGTCGTCGGCATCGAGAAGGTCGTCGCCACCTGGTCCGACCTGGACCCGATGCTCCGCCTGCTGCCGCGCTCGTCGACGGGGGAGCGGATGAACCCCTACACCTCGACCTGGTCGGGCGTGACCCCCGGCGACGGGCCGCAGGAGGTGCACGTCGTCCTGCTCGACAACGGCCGCAGCCGCGCGCTCGCCGACGACGTCGGCCGCCAGGCGCTGCGCTGCATCCGCTGCTCGGCCTGCCTCAACGTCTGCCCGGTCTACGAGCGGGTCGGCGGCCACGCCTACGGCTCGGTCTACCCGGGCCCGATCGGCGCGATCCTCAACCCGCTGCTCAACGGCGTCTCCGACGAGCAGACCGCGTCCCTGCCGTACGCCTCGTCGCTCTGCGGGGCCTGCTTCGAGGTCTGCCCGGTGCGGATCGACATCCCGTCCGTGCTGGTCGACCAGCGCGCAGCGGTCGTCGACTCCCACCGCGACGACCGCGTGCCCAAGCCCGAGGCCGTCGCGATGAAGGCCGCCGCCTGGACCTTCGCCGACTCCCGTCGCCTGCGGTGGGCCGAGCGCGCCTCCGGCCTGGCCGGCCGGGTGCTCAGCCGCTTCTCCCGTACGACGCTGCCCGGCGGCCGTGCCGCCGCCGGCCGCCTGCCGGGGCCGGCCGCCGGATGGACCGGTGCGCGCGACCTGCCCGCCCCGCCGACCGAGTCCTTCCGCGAGTGGTGGGACCGCACCGACGGGGGCCGATCATGAACGCGCGCGACGAGATCCTCGGGCGTGTCCGCTCGGCGCTGTCCGGCGTGTCGCCCGCCGTGGACCTTCCTGCGGCCCCCCGCGTCCCGGACCGCGGCGACCTCGTCGCCCTGTTCGACGAGCGGGTCGCGGACTACCGCGCGGTCGTCACCCGGTGCGCGACCGACGACCTCGCGTCGGTGGTCGCCGAGGCGCTCGGCGGCGCGCGCGCCGTCGTACCTCCCGGTCTCGGCCTCGACGTGCCCGGCTCCGTCGTCGACGACGGCCTGACCGCTGCCGAGCTCGATGCGATCGACGCCGTCGTCACCCGCGCCGCCGTCGGGATCGCCGAGACCGGCACGATCGTGCTCGACCACCAGCCCGACCAGGGCCGCCGCGCGATCAGCCTCGTCCCCGACCTCCACGTCTGCATCGTCGACGCGAGCCAGGTCGTCGCCGACGTACCCGACGCGATCGCCGTCCTCGACCCCGCCCGCCCGCTGACCTGGATCAGCGGCCCGTCCGCCACCAGCGACATCGAGCTCGATCGGGTCGAGGGCGTCCACGGCCCCCGCACCCTCCACGTGGTGCTCGTCGGCTGAGGTCGCCTGTCGAGCGGTGAGTGACGCAGCTTTTCGGCGCTCAGAACATGTCTCACTCACCGCTGGGGGCATCGAGCGGCGCGCCACCCACATTCCGCGAGCGGGAATTGTGGCTGAGCCACCGCTGCGGAGCGTCGCCCACGGCTCGCCGGCCCGGCGGTGAGCCACGCAGCTTTTCGGCGCTCGGAACATGTCTCATTCACCGCTGGCGCCCAGGTCGCCCGACGAGCGGTGAGTGACGCAGGTTTTCGGGCCGCAGAACATGTCTCACTCATTGCTGGGAGTCGCGCCGGAGCGGCGGTGACACGAGGCGGCCTGTCCGGCATACGCCGCTGAAACGTTGCACGGCTCGTGGCGGTCGATGGCGGCGCAGGCTTGGCCGCTTCCGGACAGTCGTCCCGGAGTGTGTTGACGGTCACACGTCAACGGGGGACGCTGTCCGCGTTGAAACGAATCATTCTCGGGCAGTCGAACCGCTGAGGCGCCTGCCGTACCCGATCGGAGACCGCATGAACCCGAAGTCACCACCCACCCGCCTCCGCGGGAGGAGGGCAGTGACGGCCGTCGCGGCGACCCTGTCCCTCGGGGTGTCGACCCTCGCGCTCGGACTCGGGGCGAGCCCCTCGTCGGCGGAGCCCTCCGGCGCCTCGTCACCGGCCTCTCCCGAGGCGAAGAGCTCGACGTTCGCCCAGCAGCTCGAGAGCAGGTACGTCGATCCCGACCGCGTCTACAGCACCGACGTGCGGTGGTGGCTGGGCTCGGCGTCGCACACCGACGAGACGCTGCTCGAGGAGATCCAGGCGCTCTACGACGGCGGCTTCCGGGGTGCGGAGCTCGCGATGCAGGACGACGGCGAGGCCAATGACGAGGACTACGCCTACGGCTCCCCGATGTGGGCGCACAAGTGGAACCTCATGATGAACAAGTTCCTCGACCTGGGGATGGGGGTCTACCTCACCTCGGGGACGAACTGGGCGACGTCGAACGTGCCCGGACTGGACCCGGCGAGCCAGGCCGCCATGCAGAACCTGACCATGGCGACCTCGGTCGCCGCGGCGGGGGAGCAGGTGACGGTCCTGCCGTCCCCCACGACCAAGAACCGGCGCAACGGAGCCTCGTTCGTGTCGGCGTACGCCTACCGGGTCACCGACGGCAACACCGTCGACCCGGACAGCTTCGTCGACCTCACGTCCCGGGTCACCCAGGGTGCGGACGTCTGGACGCAGCAGCTGGCGTGGGACGCGCCCGACGACGGGCAGTACCGCGTCTTCGCGCTGTGGACCCAGGGCACCTACCAGCGTGCCAACCCGTCGTCGCAGGACAGCTACACGACGAACTACTTCGACGAGCGCGGAGTCGACGCGCTGAAGGAGTTCTGGCAGGAGCACTACCTCGCCGACCCGGAGCTCGCCGCGAAGATCAAGGAGGGCGACGTGCAGCTCTTCATGGACTCGCTCGAGATGAGCAAGGGCAACGGCGGGATGACGTGGTGGGCCGAGGACATGGCCGCGCAGTTCCGGGAGCGCAAGGGCTACGACGTCACGCCGTACCTCTTCCTCGTCGACGGGATCGGCAACGACTGGAACAACCCGTACCACTCGGTCGTCAACGCCGGCAAGTACCGGCTCGACGGCGCCGAGGACCTCCGCCAGCGGGTCGTCAACGACTACCAGGACGTCCTGACCCAGCTCTACCGCGAGCGGATGCTCCAGCCGCTGAAGGAGTGGCTGAACTCCGTGGGGATCGAGACGCGCGCGCAGATCTCCTACGGGCAGCCGCTCGAGATCTCGGAGCCCGGGATGGACGTCGACTACCCCGAGGCGGAGAACCGCAACCAGTACAACCAGATCGACCTCTTCCGGTACTGGACCGGCGGGGCGAAGCTCGAGAACAAGGTGCTCTCCAGCGAGACGACCTCGCTCGAGTTCGGGGCGAACGCCACCCAGCAGATGCGCCTGGAGGACGCGTACTCGCAGTTCGCGTCCGGCATGCAGCGCACGATCTGGCACATCTGGAAGGCGGGCTACGGCTACGGCCGCTGGAACTGGCCGGGCTACGACCCGAGCTTCGGCTCGTCATTCGCGCTCATGGCCGACCGCTTCCCTGCGGCCGCGACGTACGACGAGCTGAACGCCCACCTCGGCCGCGTCCAGCAGCTCATGCAGACGGGCGTGGCGCGCAGCGACATCGGCTTCATCAACCAGAAGTTCGTGCACGGCATGCGGCTCGGTGGAGGCGTGGGCAGTGACAACGCCGGCATGAACTGGCAGAAGGCGCACCAGGGAATCCAGTACCGCTCGACCGAGCTGCAGGACAACGGGTACACCTATGACTACTTCAGCCCGCGGTTCCTCTTCGACGACGACGTCCGCTTCGACCAGCAGACCAAGACGATCGAGAAGGCCGGCTACAAGGCCGTCGTGCTCTACCAGGACTGGCTCGACATCAACGGCGCCCGTCGCCTGCTCAGCTGGGCCAAGCGTGGCCTGAAGGTCGTCGTCCTGGAGGACGCCGCCTCCCGTACGCCGTTCAATGACGGCAAGGACGGCGCGCTCAAGAAGGTGATGGACGAGATGAAGACCCTGCCGACCGTGCGGCAGGCCACTGTCTACGACAACATCGACTACCTCAGCGCCGAGCCCGGTGGCTACGACGACAACGTCATGGAGAAGCTCCAGGAGCTGGGCGTCGAGCCGTACGCAGGCTACGCCGAGCCCAACCAGCAGCTGCTGAGCCAGACGCGCGAGGACGGCGCCGGCAACCGCTACCTCTACACCTACAACTACGACGACGGCTCCTACCGCGACAAGAGCCTGCGTCCGGAGGTGCGCAACGCGCCCAACCCGGGCACCAACATCAAGACCGAGGTCGAGATGGACGGTCAGTACGTGCCGTACGCCATCGACGCGTGGACCGGTGCGGCCACCGAGCTCGCCGACTTCCGGTGGGAGGACGGGCGGACCGTCGTTCCGATCGACCTCGACTACAACGACATCTCGCTGATGGCCTTCGAGAAGGTCGACCAGGCGCCGCTCCACGTCACCGCGACGGACGCCGACAGCTCGTACGCCACCGACGCGGGTGTCGCCGTCCGGGTCGGCGAGAGCGGACAGGTCTCGACCACGCTGAGCAACGGCAAGCAGTTCACCGACGACGTCACGGTCCCCGAGCCGTACGACATCACCGACTGGGACCTGACGGTCGAGTCCTGGCGCCCGGGTGAGGCGGGTGACCTGGTGCGCACCGAGACCGTCGACGGGGTGACGACGACCAACCGCAAGACCTCGACCGCGGTCACGCCCATCGAGGTCGAGCTGGACCAGCTGACCACGTGGGACGAGATCCCCGAGGTCGGGAAGGCTGTCTCCGGCACCGGCCACTACGAGGCCACGTTCGTGTGGGACGCCGACAGCGCCTCCGGCGCCTACCTCGACTTCGGCGACGGGCTCGAGGAGAGCATGGAGGTGCGGATCAACGGCCGCAAGGTCGGCGGTGCGGTCTCCACCAACCCGACGAAGGTCAAGCGCGACGTCGGCGGTGTCGGCAAGCCCACCATCGACGACGGCACCGGCACGCAGGTCCCGCTTGTGGGTGAGGACCTCTACACCGGTGGGGTGAACTGGATGGTGCCGGTGGCCGACGTGAGCGACTACCTCGTCGACGGCGAGAACGAGATCGTCATCGACTACAAGTCGGCGCTGGCCAACGTCCAGCTCGACCGCGGGGTCTTCACTCCCAAGCAGAACGTCGCCGGCTGGTGGGGCTACGACATCGAGTACCTCCAGAACGGACCGCGCCAGGCGAAGCTGGTGCCGTTCGTCGACCTGGAGTACTCGACGACGCCTCCCACCACTCCGCCGACGACCCCGCCGACGACAGCACCTTCGACATCGCCCACGCCTTCGCCGACGACTCCACCGGGCGCGACGAGCTCGAAGGTGGTCGCGAAGAAGAAGGTGCGGGCCGGTGCGAAGCTCAGGATCGTGCTGCGTGACGTGCAGGAGCGCAGGGTCGAGCTCACCCTGGGTGGGCGCACGCTCGGCTCGGCCAAGGTCGATGGTGACCGGGTGAAGGTGTGGAAGAAGGTCCCCGGCCGCCTCGCGGGTAGGAAGGTCCTCCGGGTCCTCGACCGCGACGGTGACCTGCTCGCTCACACCACGGTGCGGGTGCTGAGGAAGAAGCGCTAGCTGCCGGCGCTTCATCTGCAGGGGGCCACGCCGTTGCGGCGTGGCCCCCCCATTCCTTGGAGGTCCGTCGACGAGCGGTGAGTGACGCAGGTTTCCGGCGCTCAGAACATGTCTCACTCACGGCTGCGGGCGACGAGCGGTGCGCCAGCCACATTCCGCGGCTGGGGAATGTGGCTGGGGCACCGCTCGTCGGCCCGGCTCGGAGACCACTCGCCCCTGGCGCGGGTGGTCCCCGAGAGTCCGTGGTCCTACGGGATGGGCCTGACGTGGTCCCAGTCCCGGGTCTGCCCGTTCCAGCGCTCCAGCACCCACGGCCACTGCTCCTGCAGCTCCGGGGGACGCTGCCGGTTGCGGCTCGCGGCCCACTCGCCGGCGGCCTTCTCCGCCTCCCGGCCGGTCACGGCGGTGAAGTCGCGCAGGGTCCGGTCGCGGTCGGGCGGGTCCTGCGGCCCGGGCGCATAGGCGACGCGGTACATCACGTACATGAGCCCCTCCTGAGTCTTTCCTCCACCTGTTCAGGAGGGCACGGGCGGGACTTTGATACGCGCCGCCTCGTCGGGGCGCTGGCGCAGGACGTCGGGCAGCAGGTGCTCGAGCATGCCGACCTCCTCGACGTTGTGCCTGACCCACGCCTCCGCCATGGCCTCGGGGAAGACCCGCGAGGTGAGGTAGCGGTTGACCGGCGCGAACGCGCGGAGGCGGGACCCGAGGTCCATCACGCTGACGTAGTGCGTCCCGTCGGGTCCCCACGACCAGGTGTGCTCGAGCTGGAAGATCCGCACCCCCGCGAGGCGGCGCACGAGGCGGATCCCGGTCTCGTCGAGCTTCTCGACCCTCTCGACGGAGTCGACCCGGAAGCGCTCGTCGCGGCCGAACGCCTCGACGATCCGGTAGCTCGCTCCCTCGTCGGCACCGCCGCTCGGCGCCGGCCGCGCCAGCTCCCACGTGATGTGGTCGAGCGGGTGCCACGCGAGGTAGCCCGACATCCGCTCGCCGGCGTACTCGATCTCGTCCCCGATGTGGCGGAACCACCACAGCAGCATCGGTGGCGTGATGCCGGCCAGCGGCTGGTGGTCGATGGTCACCCGCATCCGGTGGTGGGACAGCCGGCGGACCGAGCTCCGTGCCGAGTCGGTGGTGCGCAGCGGGTGGACCACCGGTCGCGGCTCGGGCAGGGGCATCGGTCGGGCCACGGTCGTCACCTCCGGTCGGCGGGCTCCCACGGTAGGCGTGGGGCGGCCGTGCGGGCCAGCCTCTCGCCCGTCGGTGGGAGGCGGCGGCTTGTCGGGGCTGTGAGACTCGGCCCCATGGAGCACCGCACCCTCGGAAGGACCGGCCGCGAGGTCTCGGTCGTCGGTCTCGGCACCTGGCAGCTCGGCGCCGACTGGGGCGACGTCAGCGAGGCCGACGCGATGGCCGTGCTGGAGGCGTCGGCCGAGGCCGGCGTGACGTTCTACGACACCGCGGACGTGTACGGCGACGGGCGGAGCGAGAAGCTCGTCGGCCGCTTCGTCGCAGCCCACCCCGGCGCCGGCTTCATCGTCGCGACCAAGATGGGCCGCCGCGCCGACCAGGTGCCGGCCAGCTACGTCGAGCAGAACTTCCGCGCGTGGCTCGACCGATCCCGCCGCAACCTCGGCGTCGACACGATCGACCTCGTGCAGCTGCACTGCCCGCCGAGCGAGGTCATCGACGCCGCCGCGACGTACGACGTCCTGGACCGACTCGTCGACGAGGGCGTGGTCGCGGCGTACGGGGTCAGCGTGGAGACCGCCGCGCAGGCGCTCAGCGCGATCGCCCGGCCGAACGTCGCCAGCGTCCAGATCATCCTCAACGCCTTCCGGATGAAGCCGCTCGACGAGGTGCTCCCGGCGGCGGCCGATGCGGGCGTCGGCATCATCGCCCGCGTGCCGCTCGCCTCGGGGCTGCTGTCGGGCAAGTACGACCTCGGCACCACGTTCGCGGAGGACGACCACCGCACCTACAACCGCGACGGCAGCGCCTTCGACGTCGGCGAGACCTTCTCGGGCGTCGACTACGCGACCGGGGTCGAGGCGGCGCAGGAGTTCTCCTCGCTCGTGTTCGACACGGGGCTCGACGTCACGCCGGCGCAGGCGGCGATCGCGTGGATCGTGCAGCAGCCGGGCGTCTCGACCGTCATTCCAGGCGCGCGCAACGTCGACCAGGCCGAGTCGAACGCCGCGGCCGGGCTCGTCGGCGACCTTCCGCCCGCGTTCCTCGAAGCCGTGACCGACCTCTACGACCGGCGGATCCGGGAACAGGTCCACGCTCGCTGGTAGGGCGGATCGCTGCCACAATCCGTTGCATGACGGGACGGGCGCATCCGGGGGTCGACGACTACATCGCGAGGCTGCCCAACTGGCAGCAGTCGATCTGCGAGCGCCTGCGCGAGATCATCTGGGCCACGGACCCCGAGATCGAGGAGACGATCAAGCGGACGGTCCAGCCCTACTTCGTCCTGAAGGGCAACGTCTGCGCGCTGCTGGCGACGAAGGACCACGTCAACCTGTTCCTGTACGACCCGACCGTCAGCGACCCGGCCGGCGTCATCAACCAGGGGCACGACAACCTCACCGCCCGGTCGATCCAGATCTACCGGGACGACGAGATCGACAGCGAGGCGATCACCGGCATCCTGGCCGAGATCGTCGAGCACAACTGGCAGGGCGGCTGGCGCCGGCTGGGCCGAGGCTGACCACGCGGCACGTCGCTGGTCTGATCCACGTCGACCGGAGGGGCCCACTGCGGTTCCATGGCTGGCATGGCCGACATCGTCCTGGGCGTCCTCGCCATCATCGCCGGGGGCGTCATGCTCGTCGCCGGCCAGTTCGTGCTGCGATTCGTGATCCCCGTCTGGGGCTTCTTCGCCGGCTTCGCCTTCGGCGCCGGCCTGGTCGCCGGGATCTCCGACGTGCGCTTCCTCAGCACCGCGCTCGGATGGGTGCTGGGCCTGCTCTTCGCATTGATCTTCGCCGTCCTGGCCTACCTCTACTACTACGTCGCCATCGTGCTCGCGATGGGCGCGGCCGGGTTCGCGATCGGCTCTGGCCTCATCGTCGCCCTGGGGATCACCTGGAACTGGCTGGCCGTCCTGGTCGGCCTGGCGGTCGGCCTCCTCCTCGGCCTGGTGTCGGTGTTCACCAACGTGCCGATGATGCTGCTCGTCGTCGTCGGCTCCGTCGCCGGTGCGGTCGGTGTGACGGGTGGCCTGATGCTGCTGGTGGGCTCGCTGAACTCCACCGACTTCAGCCGGAGTGACTTCACCGACCGCGTCTCGAGCAGCTTCGGGTGGACGCTGCTCTTCCTGGTGCTCGCCCTGGCCGGGATCGTCATCCAGGGCATGCAGCGGGCGCTGAGGACCCAGACCATCCACGAGGCCTGGTACGTCGAAGCCCGCTGACGGCTCGCTTTTCCCGAGGGGTTCGGGACTGCCGTCCCGTGTGTCCGGCGCGAGAGGCGCCCATCCTCGATGGCATCCGATGCCGTGGAGGGAGACGGGACATGGACACACACGCAGACACAGCTCGGCGGTCGAGGAACGGGTGGGTGCTCGCCGGCCTGGCGCTCGTCGCGCCGCTGCTACCGGCCGTGCCGGCGACTGCCGTCGCCGGCACGTGCGACGGCAGGCCGGCGACGATCCTCGGCACCGCGGGGGACGACGTGCTGAGAGGGACGAACGGCGACGACGTGATCGTCGGGCTGGGTGGCGACGACACGATCTACGCGTTCCTCGGCAACGACGTCGTCTGCGGCGACGAGGGGACGGACCGGTTGTGGGGCTACGCGGGCGACGACCGCATCTTCGGCGGGTTCGACAGCGACGCCGGCGGCGACGTCATCTGGCCGGGAGCGGGCAACGACTTCGTCGACGGCGGCCTCGACCCGCTGACGCGCGACGACTACTCCGTCCCCGCGGACACGTTGTCCTACGCGGACCTCCTCGGCGCCGGCTTCCCGGGCGGCATCAGGGCCGACCTCACCCCCGTCGGCGGACTCGGCTTCGTGGCCGAGCCGTCCGGCACCGACCAGGTCGTGGTGACCGAGGCCCTGGGCATCGCCGGCACGCGCTCCGCGGACGTGATGGTCGGATCGCCGTACCTCGACGTGCTGATCGGTGCCGGCGGCGCGGACCAGCTCGACGGCGCGGGCGGCAACGACACCCTTGCCTCCGACTTCAGCGACAGCGACCTCGACCCGGCCGCCGACGCCCCGGACGACATGGACGGAGGGCCGGGCACGGACTGGATCGTCCTGGGGAAGGCGGGAGGTACGGCGCGCGGCGGGGACGACATGGACCACCTCGAGGCCCACCCGGAGACCGCCCCGGCCGTCCTGCGCGGCCAGGACGGGGACGACCAGCTCCTGGCGCAGGCGGTGGAGGACCTCGACATCGACGGTGGCAAGGGTCACGACGACATCTACGTCAGGCTCACCCGCGCCTCGCGCGGCACGTCCGTGGACGGAGGCGACGCCAGGGACCTCGTCACCATCGACGTGCGCAAGGCGGGCTTCGGCAAGGGCTCGCCGATCACCGTCGACCTGGGTCGCCGCGTGCTCCGGACCACGGCACGGGTCGGTCGGGTGCGCAGCCTCGAGGTCCTGTGGATCCGGGGAGAGGACGCACGCTGGCGGGTGCGTGGCACTCCTCGCAACGACGACGTGATCATGCAGGGAGGGCGCAGCCTGGAGGCCGTGATGCGCGGCGGCCGTGACTCCGTCGTCGCCACCCGGGGGTCGGACCTCCTGGACCTGGGAGCCGGTCGCGGCGACTTCGCGAACGGTCGCATGGGGAGGGACACCTGCCTCGGCGCCGAGCGGGTCAGGAGCTGTGAGGAGCGGACCGCCGGCCGGTCGAGGGCCGCGCGGGATGCCGACGCCCGTGCCCGGGCCACCCTCGATCGAGTCCGAAGCGGCGCGCAGGTCGTGCCGCGTCGGCCGCTCGCGGACATCGGGCCCGGGTCCGGTTCGTGAGCTTGGCTCCGGACGCTGGATCGAACATGTGTTCTATTGTGTACGAGTGCCCCGACAACCTCCGTTCCACGTCTGGGTGGACCTGACCGGCACGTGGTCCGTGCCGGCGCCGGGCGTCCTGCTCGCGTGGCGCCGGTCGGACCGTCGCGGTTGGGAGGCATGGGTCGTCCGCGCGGAGTCGTACTCGACCGGTACGGGATCCGAGGTGCTGATCTCCCAGGCCTGGGTGTCGGCTGCACTGGTACGACCGGCGGACGGCAGGACGTGAGCCCACGCCACTACCGTTGAGGCCAGCAAGCCTGCCGACGCCGACCCCGGCCACAGCTCAGAGGAGACCCATGCGCAGCGAACTGTTCGGAGAGAACATCGAGTCGACCGGCACCGACCGGTTCGCGTTGCAGAACGCACGCCTCCTCCGGGTCGCCCTCGACGGAGAGGTGATGGCGCGACAGGGCGCGATGGTCGCCTACCAGGGCCAGGTCGACTTCGCCTACCAGGGCTCCGGCGGCATGGGGAAGTTCCTGAAGAAGGCCTTCACCGGCGAGGGCATGCCGTTGATGAAGGTCTCGGGGCGAGGGGACGTGTTCTTCGCCGACGACGCGATGGAGGTCCACCTCGTCAGGCTCGAGAACGACTCCCTGACGGTCAACGGCAGCAACGTGCTCGCCTTCGACTCGAGCCTCACCTGGGACATCAAGCGGGTGGAGGGGGCGTCCATGATGGCCGGCGGCGTCTTCAACACCACGTTCACCGGCACGGGCACGGTCGCCATCACCTCGCACGGCAGCCCGGTCGTCCTCGACGTCGACGCGCCGACCTACGCCGACATCCAGGCCGCGATCGCCTGGTCGACCTCGCTGACCACGACCGTACGACGGACTGCCGGCGCCGGTGCGCTCATCGGTCGCGGGTCGGGCGAGGCCTTCCAGCTCGGCTTCAGCGGCCAGGGGTTCGTCGTCGTCCAGGCCAGCGAGGGACGGGTCGTGGTCCCGCACAGCCACTGACGGCGGCGCGCTACCGGCGTACCTCGCACTGCCGCAGCTGCTCGCCGCCGATGCACCGGTCCCGTCCGCGACCACCGACGAGCTGGTCGCGACCGGGACCGCCGTCGAGGAGGTCGTTGCGCCGACCGCCGACGAGGATGTCGGCGCCGCGCTGCCCGTACGCCTTCACCTGGATGCTGTCGCTCACCGACAGGCGGTCGCGCCCGGCGCCGCCCAGGTAGGTCAGGTTGCCGGCAGGCCCGGAGAAGATGAGGCCCTCGACGCCCTCGTAGCGCGCGCGCTTCACGCCGCCGACCGTCACGCGCTTGCGCGGCACGTCGACGACGTACCTCGACCCGCGCGGGAAGTCCGACTTCGGTGCCCGCAGCAGTACGTCGTCGCGTCCGCCGCCGCCGTCCACCTCGACCCGGGTCCTGCGGGTGAGGTCCGCCTGGATCTCGTCGTTGCCCGCACCACCGTGGGCGCTGGCCCCGTCGCGGGCGAAGAGGAAGTCGTTGCCGTCGCCGCCGCCGATCGCGCTGCCGCGTCCGTGCGCCTCCACGCCGTCGTTGCCGCCGTCGCCGTAGAACCGGTCACGCCCCCTGTCCGGCGACTGGATGAAGTCGTCGCCGTCACCGCCGCGCACGACGTCGTCCCCCTTCCCGGGCTCTATTTCGTCGTCACCTCCGAGCCCGAGGATGCGGTCGTCGCCCGTGCCGCCGTCGAAGCGGTCCGGGCCGTTCGAGCCGGTCAGCACGTCGTCGTACGCCGAGCCGACGATCCCGCCGGAGTAGGCCGGCACCACGATCGTGTCGTTGCCCTCGCCCGTCGCCGTGCCGGCCGAGAGGTCGACGCTGACGGGACCGGGCGCGCCGTCGAACCACACCGTGTCGTACCTGGCTGGCCGGTCCACCTCGTCGACGCTCGCCGACGCCGGGTCGTCGCCCAGGTCGATGAAGTCGTTGCCCGGACCCGGCACGAGGATGTCGCCGGCGTAGCCGTCGTCGGGGACGTAGTAGTCGTCGAGGCCGCCGAACAGCCGGTCGTCGCCCGGCCCGCCGACCAGCGTGTCGGCGTTGCCGAGCCCGCAGATCGTGTCGTTGCCCGCACCCCCGTCGATCCGGTCCTGGGCGAACGAGCCGAGGATGACGTCGTCACCCGGCGTGCCGGTGGTCGGCGTACCGGGGACGACGACGATCGTGGGCGCCTTCCCGTCGCAGGTCGTCTCGGCCGCCGCGGGACCAACCGCCAGGCCCACGACGCCGAGCGGCGCCAGGGCGATCAGCGTGACAGTGATGGGCATGCGTCGCATGGCTCTCCTCCGATCGGTCGACCTCGTCTGCGGGCCGTGACATGTGTGACGCACGGACCCGGCCGGGAGTTGCGGAGCTGATTCCTCATGGTGGGGAGGTACGCCGGCCCGGGGAGGCCCCGGGCCGGCGTCTGGAGAGAGCTCAGCGGGAGGTCAGCCGTTCCCGCCCGCCCGGAAGTCCTGCCAGGCGTCGCTCATCCGGTCGGCCTGGCCCTGGGTGAACATGTCCATGCAGGAGTCCTGCGTGTAGTCCATGAAGTTGTGGATCGGGTCCACACCGGGGGCGTCGCAGGTGTCCGCTCCGACCGGGCAGTCGAATTGCGGGTACGCCTCGCGCGGCGTGTCCGCCACCCCGTCGTTCACGGCGCTGCAGCCGTGGGCGAAGGTGTGCTCGAGCATCAGCCAGTGTCCGACCTCATGGGTGAGGGTGTCCCCGAGGCCGTACTTCCACGGCAGGCCCGTGTCGGGGTCGACACCGCCCGGCATCGACTCGTCGAGGATCACCACGCCGTCGATGTAGTCGCGCCCGTTGTTGTAGCCCTTGGGGAAGTAGGCCCAGCCCAGCAGGCCGCCCCCGATGTCGGCGGCGTAGACGTTGAGGGTCTCGGAGTCGCCCACGTGGAGCGCTGCCTTCATGTCCCGCTCCGTCTTGCCCGGCGCGACGTTGGCCCACGCCTGGTTCGTGACGAAGTTGGTGGCCGTCAGGTCGAACCGGAACGGCGTGTCGGCGGCGTCGGGCGCCGTCGCACCCGAGTAGGAGTCGTTGAGGACCTGCACCTGCGCATTCACCATGTTCTGGAGCCGGGTGCGCTCGGCGGCTGTCGGTGCCGTTGACGTGATCACGTGGAAGACCGTCTCGATGTGCACCGAGCCGGCGGGCAGCGTCGGGAGGTCGGTGATCAGGCCGTACTGCTTGGCCTGGTTGTCGGGGTAGAGCTTCGGCTCCTTCGCCGCGGCGCCCTCACGAACGCGCGCCGCGGAGCCGGTGTCGTGACACTCCTGGGCGGCTGGCGAGGCCGTCGCCGTCGCGGGTACGGCGGCGGTCGCCGCCAAGGTGGTGGCCACCAGTGCCAGCGAGCCGGCCAGGGCGGCGGATCGGAGCAGTCGAGTGGGTCGCATCGGAGCACCTTTCCGGAATGGGTCCCGTGTGGGGCCTGGGGCAACGTACGACGCAACGACTCGTTGCACCAGACCCGTGAGGGGCCGAGAACAGATTGGGGATCTGCGCGCATCGGCAGGCCGCACCTGCGCGTCGACAAGTTCTGCGAAACTCGAGGGATGGCGCCGCCCGCTGATGACGAGGAGTGGCTCGTAGTCGACGGCCGGCGCTGGCGGCGCCCCGACCCGACAATCCCGGCCGCCGCGCACGACGACTCCGGACGCCGGGACCGGGAGTGGTAGATGGACCTCCAGGACTACCGAGATGCGCGCCACCGGCGACTCGTCGAGATGGCGATCGAACTCGGCGTGCCGGCGGATCGCGCCGAGGCGGTGGTCGATCGCGTCATCGAGGGCCAACGGCGCCGCATCGTGCGGTCTGCCGACCCTGACGAGGTCGTCGTTCCCGCGCTGCGCGAGGAGGTGCTCGGCGGGCGGTCTCATGGCCCCTCGCTCGCCGTGTTCGTGCTTGTCACCGTCGTCGCGGCGGCGTTCGCGGTCGCCATGGTGACGGGTCCACCCGACCGTGGGAAGGGCGAGCGGAGGGCCGCGACGGTTCCCGCCCTCGTGGGCCTGACCTCCACCGAGGCCGTCAGCGCGCTGGGCCGCGCCGGCATCGCGACACGGGTCGATGCGGTGCCCCAGTGCAATCCGGCCGGGCAGGTGCTGGGGTCCGTGCCGCCCTCCGGCGACACGGTCCGGCCCGGCGAGGTCGTGGTCGTCATCGCGACGGCGACCCCGTCGTGGAGCTGTCCTGCTGACGCCGCCGTCCACGTCCAGGCGTGGGCGTTCCTGCGCTTCCTCGTCTCCGGTTCGGCCCGCCCGCACCTGGCGCCCGAGGTGCGGTTGTACGTCGACGGCGAGGCGGCCGGGACGGCGGACGGGACCCACTCGGCCACTTCGCCCGACTGGCGGTGGCGCGTGCGCGACCCCGTCGTGGCCTACGCGGTGCGTCCTGTGGCCAACGACCTGGGTCAGCCGGTCGTCTCGATCACGCGTGGATCGCCACCGCCCAAGACCTGCGGCATCGCCACGCCGAACCCGTCCGGTGTCGCCGGGACTTCTACCCGCGTCGTGCTCACCGCAAGCGCCGCAGGAACCGGCGACGAACCGGGCGACGGGCCTGGGCTCGAGTGCCAGCTCACGATCGACCTGTTCGAGGACGACGACGGAGCCATCGCGGTTGTCGCCGTGACCGTTCCGGGCGGCCGGGGTCTCGGACCGCCGCCTTGGGTGCGTACCCGCGACGACCGGGACGCACTCGAAGACTGATTGCTGGGGCGGTGTCCGGTGATGGAGTCTGGTCCCGGATGGTCCGCGAGCTGCTCGAAGCAGCCCGCCACGTCGCGCGTGTGTTTGGAGACTGGTCCAGTGGCAATGGGCGCTCAGGGGAAGTCGAGGATCGCAATCGGCAGGCGCCGGCGCCCCGAAGGGTACGCGGCGGAATGACGCACCGATTGCGGTCGATCTGGTTGGACCCTGCACGCTCGGCGGCGTCTGAGCGGCGTTTCCCGTCGCGCTACTCACTGGTGGCGTGAACCTGTGCTCCCGCTCGCGTCGTGTTTGGCCATGCGTCCGAGTGTGGCGGGCACCTCCGACAGCAAAGCCGGGAGTACGTGGGAGCCTTGAGTTCTCGGCACGGTAACGGCATGCCTGGCCGGGAGCACGCTGTCCGGCGCACACTCGACGCATGCACACCAGCCGGCCTGCGAGCGGTCGTGGTCGTCGGGCCGCGGTGGCGCTCGCGACCGTTGCGACCCTTGTCTCGTGGGCTGGGTGTGACACGTCCGGCTCGGAGGCGGGTCGTTCCGCCGACGCACCGCACGAGGAGCATCGCTCGTCCGATGCTGCCCCGGACCCTGAGGCCGAGACCGCTACCGACGGCGAGATGCCTGCCGAGGTTGAAGCCACCACGTCCACGCCAGCCGGCTACCGGCCGTGCCCGTCACAACCCTGGAGTGCGTGGATCACCGTGGACCGCACGACCGAGGACTACTCATGGGCCGACCTCGGGGACCTGGTCGTCGACCAGGACGGCACCGCGACGCTGGCCATGAATGAGTGGGTCGGTGGACTGTTCAACGCCCGCACCCTCAGCGTGCCCGCTGCCGCAGGTGACCCGCAGAAGCTCCCCGGCCCGCCGCCGAACATGCAGCCAGTCCCGGACGGGTCCGGGGTGTCTGCAACCTTCCCTGACGGCAGCACCCACCTCGGCGTCGACGACGCGGGCACCCTGACCGCCATGTTCGTCCAGGACATCCGCCGGCGCCGCGGCATGGGATCCGAGACCTACGACCTCGTGCTCTCCGACAGACCGGTCGGACGGTCCTGGCCACCGGTTCCGCACGTCGCAGGTACCGCCTTCCTCCTGAGGGGCCACCTGGCTGTCAACGCCTCCGGCGCAGCGGTCGTGGCGTGGCAGGGCGTCGAGGCGCCCCTGCGCCTGAGCTACCGGCCTACCGCCGGCGCCGCTTGGGGACCCGCGCAGCCCGTCACACCAGACGCCGAGTTCGTGATCGACCTCGGCATCGACGACGCCGGAAGAGTCGTCATGCTCTACGACAACCGAGACCAAGGGATCGTCGCTGTCAGGGGCACCCCGGGCGCCGGCTGGAGCCGACCTACGCCACTCGCCGGCAACGACCACCAGCTCGAAGTGTCTACGGGCGGTGCCGCGCTCGTCACCGCTGGCCGCGGGTTCCCCAACACCCGCCACTACACGTACTCGATGTCCCCGACTGGAACTTGGGGTCCCGCCGTACGGCAGCCGGACACCCGCAGCCTCCAGCCCGTCATCGCCATCGACGGCGCTGGCCGCAACGCCTACATGTACTGGCAGAAGCGGCGCCTGATGGTCCGCAGCGGACGCAGCGGACGATGGCGCAGACCGTGCGTCCTCACCGACCGCGTGAGCGAGCCCCTGCGCTACAACGAGGACTCCGTCCACGTCGACGTGAACGGTCGCGGGGACGCCGTCGTCGCCTACCGCACCAGGGGGAAGAATCCGCAGCGACTGTGGGCCCGTTACAAGCCTGCCGGCCAGCCTTGGACCGAGCCGATCGAGGTGACCGCCGGAGCTCCCGGTCGGCAACGTGCCTTCCGCGCCGCCATCGGATCGAACGGCGACGTCGCCATCGCCTGGGTGACGCCGAACTTCAAGCAGATCGACCTCGTCCGCATGGCGCCCGCAAGCTGACCAACGCCCCCGGCCGTCGAACGGGTAGCCCGACCGCGGACGCATGCCAGTCGACGCGAGTGAGATTCCCGGTCTAGGCGGGACTGCAGCCCCGGGCACAGGCAGCGCGGGAAGCGCACACTCGACCCATGAGCACGAGGCCGCGCGACAACCGAGCGACTGGCTCGGGGCACGGGATGACCAGACGCACCCGTCTCGCAGCCTTCGAGGTGTCTCTGGCGGCTCTCCTTGCGGCGCTGGCGGCCTGCAGCACGGGCGAGTCGCCAGGTCCAACAGCTCCGACGGCGTCGGACAGTCCCAGCGCCGACACAGGTGCGGTCGAGCCGTTCGAGCCAGTCGACCTGCACGCCTCGACGTCCACCCAAGGCGTCGCACCGTCCAGCGCTCCGCGCGCGCCCGCTCCCTGCCTCACCGGTCGGCCCCGTGCGTGGACCCTCGAGAAGCCGACGACGGTCGCCGGTCGGATCAGCTCCGCGGACTACCTGACACAGACAGACATCATCGTCGCCCGCAACGGGACAGCGACGGTCGCCTATCAGGGCGCGGGCAACGTGGCGCGCACTGCGGACGACCCGCCAGTCGCCGGGGACCCCATGGCCCCCTCAGGCGGCCGCCAAGAAACATGGCTGGAGTCCGGCGACCACCTGGGCGTCGACGGCAACGGAACCCAGACGACGGTCGTCCAGGAACCGGTGCGGTTCAACTCGAACACGTTCAGGGAGTTCTATGACCTGGTCGTCGCCGACCGGCCGGCCGGGGGCAGCTGGTCGACTGCCCCGGTGACGGCGCAGGACGAGGAGATCAGCGGAGGAGTTGACGTGGCCGTCAACGCCGCGGGCGCAGCGGTCCTCGTGTGGTCTGGAGATACCCGCTACCGAGCCGTCTACCGCCGCCGGTGCGCCGTGGAGCGTGCCAGAGCGCATACCCGTCGCTCGCGCGTACGACTTCGATGTCGACATAGACGACGCCGGCCGCATCGTCCTCGCCTACGACCGCCCCTACGCCAACCCTCCGGGTGTCTACGCCATCCGACGATCTCGCGATGGCCGGTGACACGCAGCAAACAACTCGGCGGCCGGGACTCCGAGTTGTTTGCGATGGCGTTGAACTCCGACGGTGTGGCCGTGGTCAGCCACGGACCAACGGACGACGGCACGCCCTTGGGCCGCCTGTACACCTCACGGATGACCGCCGACGGCACATGGCAAGCACCCGTCGAGCAACCCCACTCCCTTGGACTGCACGGCGTGAGCGTCGACGATCGCGGGCGCGCGCTCGTCGGCGGCTGGGACCGCAGCCGCCTGTGGGGCCGGTCGAGTCGTCCTAACGGTACCTGGCGCGAGCCGTTCGCCCTCGCAGCGGACGTCGAGGAGACCGGCCGGTGGGGGCTCGACCCGCGCGTGATGGCGAACGGGCGCGGCGACGCGCTCGCCGCATGGGGCATCAAGACCGGTGCCGGCGACCTGCGCGTGTGGGCGCGGTTCGCCGCGGCCGGCCGCGACTGGACGAAGCCGCAGCGCGTCACACCGAAGAACCATCAACCAACCCGGTTCGACGCCGCCATCGGCGAATGCGGGCAGGCCGCCTTCGCCTGGACTCCCGCCGGCAAGCCCCGCCGGTTGCACATCCAACGAGCCACACCATCCGGCGACAACGGCAGGCCGGGGCATGTGACGCGACGATGAAGGGCAGGCGGACACAGGTTCACCAAGCCGTTCCCTGGGCCGCGTCAATCTGCCGCGAGTATCCTCGCTCGAGGCGGTCCAGTCCCTGGGTGCGGGATTCAATGCGGTGCACCCGTGGCAGGCGTGCGTAGACGGCCGGGTCCGACACGATGAGTCCGTCGGTGTGGGCTTACATGAAGTAGCCGCGCACGGCGTGCATCGAAGTGACGACCGAGGACGCAATCAGCCCGGCTTGTCCGAGGTGTCGGATGTAGAGCTCGACGTGGGCTCGCCGGATCCCGACAAGCGGATCGAGGGCGTTGCTTTCGCACCAGGCGAACCAGCGCCGCAGCTGGGAGGCGTACAACGTGTGGGTGTGCCCGGAGTAGCGGGCGAGGTACGAGACGACCGCGAGCTGGGCTGGCGTCATCGCATCGGGCTGGAACGGCAGGAGGGTGTTCATCGGTCTCACCTGGCGGAGTCGGGAAGCCCCGACCTGGTCCGCCGAACGAGGACGAGGCACTTTCCTGGGCTAAGGCCGCGGCGTTGCCCGAAAGACAGGTCTCGACAGGCATCGCGGCGGAGCGGGTCACTCATCGCAACAGGCCGCGAGCGCGGCACGCACGACATGGAACTGGCGCCCACTACGCGGCATCCATCCGACCGCTGCATGGCCGCTGTCTCCAAGCGCGATGGTGTAATCCGCTGGAGGACTGCCTCCGCCCGTCACGTTCAACGGCGGGGTCCACCCTTGTCCGGCTTGCTTGTACCTGGCCCGCAACTGCGCCTTCTCGCCTTTGGCCGCCCACACCACTAAGACGTCGCCGCGCCGGTTCACTGCGAGTTGCGCGTCGGGATTCACCGAACGGGGGCGCGTAACGCCGACGGCGAGGATGCAGGGGCGGCGCCATCCGCCATCCGGGCGACTCCACCTGACCAACAGGTCGCCACCGTCCCACCACCCCATCAGCGCTCGCCCATTCGCATCCGTGCCAACGGGATTCCAGAAGAACCCATCACTCGGGGCCGGGTGCCGGACTGGAGACTGCCAGCGGCCTGAAGGGGTCATCCGCACAGTGAACTGCGAGCCAGGCACTGGGTCCCCTTCGTAACCAGTGCGATCACGCAGCACCACCGCGGAACCGTTGGGGCTGACGGTCAAGTCGCGACCCAGGAACCCGCCGCCGGGGAGACGTTCCGGGGAACTCCACCCACCCTCGACAGTGCGGCGGACGGCGTACAAGCGTTCGCGCGCGTTGTTCCCGCGGCTAAACAGCAACACGACCCGTCCTGCGTCGTCGATCCCGGCCTCCTGCAACGACGCGTCCTTCGCTACCAGCTCCGCAGGCGCCCATCCTGCGCCGGCGGCCGGACGGTAGGCGGCGTACAGGCGCTGGCGACGCCCCTCGAACTGGTCCCAGGTCATGAGAGCGGCGCCGGACGGGTTCACCGCAAGCGCATGACTCGAGACGAAGCCGGCTCCCAGTACCGTCGGCGAACTCGACCACGCGCCGCCGGCCGGTCCCCGGTCCGCGACCGTGACCTCGAAGATCTCGTTGAACTGCGACGGTCCGCCGGTGTAGCCGAGTCCATCTGAGAACCACACCAGCGTCTGCACACCTGCTGCGTCCGCAGCCAGGACGTCGTGAAACCCAGAACCGTGGAACACCTGGCGGTGCTCAGGGTCCGGAGGCCCCGCGGGTGACTGAGGGTCACCGGGCCCGGCCGGGACATCCATGGTTCGAACCTCGCCGGCGTCCAATGAGACGGTCCACGCGACCGTCGCCGTTCCGGTGCGATTCACGAATACATCGTCGAGCGTTCCGTACACGGGTAGACGGTGAGTCACGGTCGCGCCCAATCTCTGCAAGCGCTCTGGCTCCGACGGACACGGCGCCGACCCCTCGTCGGCAGTTTCTTGAAGCCTGCCAACCTCACTTGCTGTCTCGGCGGTAGCCGCTGCCTTTGCGGATGGCTCGCCCGGGGACTCAGACGAATCCTCTGCCGCACAAGCAGTTGCGCTGACCAGCAGCAGCCACACCACCGCCAGGTTCTGAGCGGCGCTCAGTCCGTGGATGCCCATACGTCGAGTGTGCGCCGCCCATCGCGCTTCCGCCCAGGGCTACCGTCCCGATCAGGTCAGGAATCTCAGGCACGTGCTCAACGGTATGAGCGTCGCTCCGCGGGCGCATGCAGGCGGCGGGGTGCCGCGGGTCTCCAGTCAGTGGCGCAAGTGCGCAGGGCCGATGCCGGAGGATGTCCTCGTGACCCGAGACCCGAACCGCGACGTGAGCTTCGGCCAGATGCCAGACGGACGCGACGTCCGCCTGCTGACCATCGGCGCGGAGCCTGGCCCGTTGGTCGACGTCCTCACCCTCGGCGCAGCAGCGCACCGGCTGGAGATCGCGTGCGGGGATGGCGAGCGGCGCAACGTCGTACTGGGGCATCCGGACGTCGAGGAGCGGCTGGCGAGTGGGGACTACATCGGCGGCATCATCGGGCGGTACGCCAACCGGATCGCTGACGGCAGGTTCGCGCTCGACGGGCGGGACGTCGTGGTGCGCACCCACGACCGGGGCAACAGCCTGCACGGCGGGCCGGAGGGGTTCGACGTACGGCTCTGGGACGTCGAGTCGCACGAGGCCGACGAGCTGGTCCTGAGCCTCACCAGCCCGGACGGCGATCAGGGCTTTCCCGGCACCGTGACAGCCAAGGTCCGATACAAGGTCGAGGACGACACCGTCCGCGTCACACTAGAGGCGACCACCGACGCCACCACCGTGGTCAACCTGACCAACCACGCCTACTTCAACCTCGACGGCGAGGGCGCCGGCACGATCGACGGCCACGAGCTATTGGTCGAGGCCGACGAGTTCACGCCCATCGACGCGACCGGCATACCGACCGGCGGCCACGACCCCGTCGAGGACACTCCCTTCGACTTCCGCACCCCGACGCAGATCGGCCCAGCCATCAGGACCGAGCACCCGCAGGTCGCCGACGCCCGCGGCATCGACCACAACTTCGTCATCCGGGGCGGCGGCCTGAGGAGAGCCGCCGCCCTGCACAGCACGAAGACCCGCACCACCGTCGAGCTCTGGAGCGACCAGCCGGGCCTGCAGGTCTACACCGGCAACTTCCTCGACGGCACCCGTCGCTCGACCAGCGGCAGGCGCTACCGCCAGGGCGACGGCGTCGCGCTCGAGCCGCAGCTGTTCCCGGACTCGCCCAACCGGCCCGAGTGGCCGTCGGCGACGCTGCGGCCGGGAGAGACGTACGCCGCCCACCTCGAGTGGCACTTCGGCACGACGTCCTGACCGAGGAGGCATAGTCGGCGGGGTCCGTACGTTGGGGCCCACGAAGACGTCCCCGACGAAGGAGAAGCGCGATGCGTGCCGTGGTCTACACCGAGACAGGCGACAGCTCGGTCCTCGAGGTGGTCGAGCGCGAGGCGGCCGAGCCGGGGCCCGGGGAGGTCCGGGTGCGGATCGTCCGGGCCGGCGTCAACCCGACCGACTGGAAGTTCCGCGCCGGTGGCATGGGCGAGCTCGCCTTCCCCGAGGTGGTGCCCGGCCAGGACGGCGCGGGAGTCGTCGACGCCGTCGGGCCCGACGTCAATGGCCTCGCGGTCGGCGACCGGGTCTGGACGATGCTCGCGCAGCACAAGCGTCCCGGCGGCACCGCGCAGGAGCTCGTCGTCCTCCCCGTGGGTCACCTGACCGTGCTGCCCGAGGGGGCGTCGTACGACGTGGGCGCCTCGCTCGGCGTCCCGGCGATCACCGCGCACCGGGCGCTGACGACGTCCGAGGACGGGCCCGGCCGGCTCGCACCGGGCGCCCTCTCCGGTCGGACGGTGCTCGTCGCCGGTGGGGCGGGGGCGGTCGGCAACGCCGCGATCCAGCTCGCGCGCTGGGCGGGCGCGACCGTCATCGCCACGGTCAGCAGCGACGAGAAGGCGCGCCTCGCGACCGCCGCCGGCGCGCACCACACGGTCAACTACCGCGAGGGCGACACCGCCGCGGCGATCCGCGACCTGGCGCCCGACGGCGTCGACATCGTCGTCGAGGTGGCCCCGGCGCAGAACCTCGGGCTGGACGTGAGCGTCATCAAGCCGCGCGGCAGCATCGCGATCTATGCCAACAACGGCGGCGACGAGGTGAGCATCAGCGTGCGTGAGACCTTCTCGACCAACGCCCGCTTCCAGTGGGTGCTGCTCTACACGGTCGGCGAGGCCGCGCTGCGGGCAGCGGCCGACGACGTCGCGGCCGCGGTCGCCGACGGGGCCTTCGGCATCGGCGAGGACCACGGGCTGCCGGTGCACCACTACCCGCTCGAGCGGACCGCCGAGGCGCACGCGGCCGTCGAGGACGGTGCCGTCGGCAAGGTGCTGATCGACGTCAGCGACGCCTGACCAGGGCCGCGCCGGCGACGCAGAGCAGGGCGGCGGTGAGCGCCGCGCCTGCTCCGCCGGCGACGTCGAGCCACGCGTCGAAACCGACCGCGCCGGCCGCCTGGCCCACCGCCAGTGCGACGAAGAGGGCCGACGTCCCGCGGCCCGCCGCCTCGGGCCACACGTCCCGCGCCCACAGGATCAGCACGCCCGACAGGCACATGTAGCCGGCGCCGAAGCCCGCCATGGCGACGTACGCCGGCCAGGCGACGCCGAGGGCGACCGCGCCTGCCAGCGCGGCGGAGGCGGCGGCCACCGCGCCGACGGTCAGGGCCCACGCGCCCGCCAGGCCGCGGCGCTCGACGAGCCGGCCGGTCAGCGGGCCGAGGAGCCCGCCGAGCCCGAGCGCGATCCACAGGAACCCGACGGTGCCGTCGTCGACCGCCCCTGACCCGGTCGCGACGAGCGGGCCGTAGGACCACAGCAGCGCCGAACCCGCACCGACGACCGCGGCCGCGATGGCCGGGGTCACGAGGGGGCGCCAGTCGTACGACGCCCCGCCGGCTGCCGCGGTCGGCTCCCCGCCGCGTCCCCGGGCGAGGAGCAGCACGCCGCCGGCGGCGAGAGCGTTGAGCCCCGCCATCGCCCACCAGGCCCCGGCGGTGGACGGGACCGCGAGGGCGAGCGCGCCGGCGACGACGACGCCGACCGCCGTCCCGGTGTTGACGAGCGACTGCGCGGTTGCGGCCGCGCGGGACGGCGTGACGGCGTCGACGAGCCGCACGAGGGCGGGGGAGGCGAGGCCCGCGCCGGTGCCGCCGACGAAGACGAGGACGACGAACCACGCCGGGGACGCGGTCGTCGCGACGCCGATGCAGCCCAGCGCGGCCGTCGTACCCGCGACCAGGACGGTCGCGCGGGGCCGACGGTCCGAGACCCGGGCCGCCACCGCCGCCGCGACGGCGTACGACACGAACTGGGCCGCGGCCGCCCAGCCGACGACCGGCGCCAGCTCGGGGCGCTCGTCGACGAGGCGCGGCGCGAACAGGCCGACGCCGAAGCGCGCCATGCCGTACGTCGCGGCGATGAGCAGGGTGCCGGCCAGCGCGACGGCGATGCTCCGTGCGGGTGAGCGCTGCTCGACGCGCGTGTTCGGGGCCATAACGACCGTTCTACCATAACGAGCGTTATGCTGACGTTCGTGGCCAGGACCGAGACGCGCGCGCGCATCCTCGACACCGCTGAGCGGCTCTTCTTCGTCGACGGCATCGGCGTCACCGGCGTCGACCGGGTCGCGTCGGAGGCCGGCGTCGCCATCGCCACGCTCTATCAGCACGTCGGCAGCAAGGACCGGCTGCTGGCGGCCGTGCTCGAGCGCCGGCTGGCGGCCTGGTCCGCCCAGTGGGAGGCCTCGATCGAGGCAGCGAGCTCCCCGCGCGACCGGGTGCTGGCGCTCTTCGACGCGCTCGTGGAGTTCCGCCGCTCCTCGGGCACGACCCAGTGGTGCTGCTTCCTCGCGACGGCGTCCGAGCGCCCGCGCGGCGTCGACGACCCGGTGCTGGGCCTGGTCGAGGCGGACACCACCGCCCTCGTCACGCGGCTGCGTCAGCTCGTCGACGACCTGGGCGTGGCGGACCCGGCGACGACGGTCGCCCGGCTCCTCCTGGTCTACAACGGCGCGCTGGCCAGCCTGCTCCGCGGTGCCCCGGCCGACCCGCTGACCGAGGCCCGGGCGGTCGCCGACGCCCTCCTGCCGGTCTCGTGACGGGCGCAGAGCGCCCTCCTCGACCAGCGGCTCAGCCTCAGAACACCTGCGGCACGAAGGTCTGCTCGTGGGCGGGCGGGCGGACGTAGGGGATGTCGCGCACCTCGGGCAGCTCGACGCGCGGCGGCGCCACGTCCTCGTAGTCGAACTGCGAGAGCAGGTGGGTGATGCAGTTGAGCCGCGACGCCCGCTTGTCGTCGGAGGGGACGACGTACCAGGGCGCCTGCTTGATGTCGGTGTACTGGAAGGTGGTGTCCTTCGCCATCGAGTAGCGGACGTAGAGCTCGCGCTCGGCGAGGTCCATGTCGGACAGCTTCCAGTGCTTGAGCGGCTCGTCGTTGCGGGCCTCGAAGCGGCGCCGCTGCTCCTCGGCGCTGACGGAGAACCAGTACTTGAGGACGACGATGCCCGACCGCACCAGCATCCGCTCGAACTCCGGGCAGCTGCGCAGGAACTCCTGGTGCTCCTCCTCGGTGCAGAAGCCCATCACCCACTCGACGTTCGAGCGGTTGTACCAGCTGCGGTCGAACAGGACCATCTCCCCGGCGGCCGGCAGGTGCTCGACGTAGCGCTGGAAGTACCACTGCGAGCGCTCGCGGTCGGTCGGCCTCGGCAGCGCCGCGATCCGCACGGTGCGCGGGCTGGTGCGCTCGGTGATCCGCTTGATCACGCCGCCTTTGCCGGCCGAGCCGCGGCCCTCGAAGATCACCAGGACCTTGAGGCCCTGCGTCTGGATCCAGTACTGCAGCAGCACCAGCTGCTCCTGCAGCCGCTCCATCTCGGCGTCGTACACCGACCCGCGCAGACGCCCCTCGGAGTTGTAGCGCTCGTCGTCCCCCATGGCCCCTCCGCCCGTTCGTCCGCGTGGCTCCGAGACTACGGCTTGTCGGCGCTCGACGGGATCGGCCAGATTGGGGCCATGTCACCCGACCTGCCCGACCTCCCCGGAGGGGCCGACCACCTCGAGCTGTGCCTGCGACTGGCCGAGGAGGCGCTCGCGGACGGCGACGGCGCCTTCGGCTCGGTGCTGGTCGACGCCTCTGGATCCGTCCTGCGCACCGGCCGCAACCGCGAGGTCTCCGGCTCCGACCCGACCGCCCACCCGGAGCTCGAGCTGGCCCAGTGGGCCGCCGCCCACGTGCCCGAGGAGGAGCGCGCGGGCTGCGTCGTCTACACCTCGGGCGAGCACTGCCCGATGTGCGCCGCCGGCCACGCCTGGGTCGGGCTCGGGGCGATCGTGTACGCCGCCTCGTCCGCGCAGCTGTCGCAGTGGCGGGCCGGCTGGGGACTGCCGGCCTCGCCGGTCGCCGCCCTGCCGATCGAGGACGTCGCGCCCGGCGTGCGCGTCCACGGACCGGTGTCGCCGTACGACGACCGCGTCCGCGAGCTGCACCGGCGCGGGCTCGACGCCGGCTGAGGCTCAGCGCCCGGAGCCCAGGTCGCGCAGCGTCCGGCGCGCGTCGGCGTACGTCGCGAGCAGGTCGGCGTCGCGGCCGGCCTCGCGCGCGTCGGCCCAGCGGTCGAGCGCCACGCGCACCGTGAGCCCGCTGACCTCGATGGCGAGCCGCGGGGCGAGGTCGTCGTCGAGCCCCAGCGCGGCCGTCGTGCGGGCGACCAGCTCGTCGACCCGTTGCGCGTCGATCGTGGCGGCCGCCTGGCGAAGCGCGGGCTCGGCCAGCATCAGGCGCCGCACCCGCAGCATCAGCCGACCCGCGTCGCTCCGGCCGTCGTCGAACGCGGTGAGGACCTCGCGCCACACGTCCTCGAGCTGGTCCAGCAGCGGGCGGTCGGGGCCGATGGCGGCGAGCATCTCCTCGACGGTGGCGTCCAGCTCGACGTGAGGCGCGAGGGCGGCGACCTCCTTCGTGGCGAAGTAGCGGAAGAAGGTGCGCGACGACACCCCGGCGGCGCGGGCGATGTCGTCGACGGTCGTGCCGTCGACGCCGTGGCGCTCGAAGAGGTCGAGCGCCGCGTCGCCGATCTCGCGCGCGGTCTGGCGGCGGCGACGCTCGCGCAGGGCAGGTTCGGTCGACACGGGTCCCACTGTAGGGAATGTCGACGCGTTCCGCCTTGTTGGCAGTCACTGACACAATTCCACGACCGCCCACCGACCGCGAGGACCCCACCGCAGTGACCACCACCGTCGACCCGACCGCCGAGCGCACCACCTCCGGAACCGGAGGGCATGGCCGGCTGATCGCCCTGCTCGTCGCCTCCGCCTTCGTGGTGATCCTCAACGAGACGATCATGAGCGTCGCGCTGCCCGACCTGATGCGCGAGTTCTCGGTCGAGGCCACGACCGCCCAATGGCTCACCACGGCCTTCCTCCTCACGATGGCCGTCGTCATCCCCATCACCGGCTGGCTGCTCACGCGCTTCCCGCTCCGCGCGGTCTTCGTCGCCGCGATGGCGTCGTTCAGCGTCGGCACCCTCGTCGCCGCCACGGCCCCGGTGTTCCCGCTGCTGGTCACCGGCCGCGTCGTCCAGGCCGTCGGGACCGCGCTGATGATGCCGCTGCTGATCACGACCATCCTCAACGTCGTCGACGAGCACCGGCGCGGCCAGATGATGGGCACGATCTCGATCGTCATCTCCGTGGCGCCGGCCATCGGCCCGACCGTCTCCGGGCTGGTGCTCGACCAGCTGTCGTGGCGGTGGATGTTCTGGATCGTGCTGCCGATCGCGCTGCTCTCGCTCGCCCTGGGGTCGGCCTGGGTGCGCAACGTGACCGAGCCGCGCGCCGTACCCGTCGACGCGGTCTCGGTCGTCCTCTCGGCGCTGGCCTTCGGCGGTCTGATCTACGGACTCAGCAGCATCGGCGAGAGCGCGTCGGGCCACACGCCGGTCCCCGTCTGGGTGCCGCTCGTGGTTGGCGGCATCGCGCTCGTCGCGTTCGTCGCGCGCCAGCTCCGGCTCGGCGACCGGGCCCTGCTCGACCTCCGCGCGTTCCGTGTGCGGACCTTCACCATCGCGGTGCTGCTGGTGGCGGTGAGCATGATGGCGCTCTTCGGGACGCTCATCCTGCTGCCGCTCTACCTCCAGAACGTCCTGGGCCTCTCGGTCCTCAACACCGGGCTGCTGCTCCTGCCGGGCGGGCTGACCATGGGCCTCCTCGCGCCGGTCGTCGGCCGCCTGTTCGACCGGGTCGGCCCGCGGCCGCTGGTCGCCCCGGGAGCGGCGGTCGTCAGCGTCGCCCTGTGGGGCATGACGACCTACGACACCGCCACGAGCCAGGCCACCGTCGTGGGGCTCCACGTGCTGATGAGCGTCGGCCTCGCGTTCATGTTCACCCCGCTGATGACCTCGGCGCTTGGCTCCCTGCCGCCGCAGCTCTACTCCCACGGCAGCGCGATCGTCTCGACGCTGCAGCAGGTCGCGGGGGCCGCGGGCACGGCGCTGTTCGTGACGGTGATGACCCGGGTGACCGTGGCCCGCGCCGGGGAAGGCGTGTCCGTCGTCGACGCGACGGCGTCCGGGATCCACGCCGCGCTGATGTACGGCGGCGCGATCTCCGCGGTCGCGGTCCTGGTCGCCCTGCTGGTTCGTCGCCCGGCGCCGCGCCCCGAGGTCCCCGCGGCCGGCTGACCGCGTCGGCTCAGGGCAGGATCGCGTCGACGTACCCGCCGTCCACCCGCACCGCGCCGCCCGTGGTGGCGGAGGCGAGCGGGGAGCTGAGGTAGGTCACCATCGCGGCGATCTCGTGGGGCTCGATGAGCCGCTGCAGGAGCGACTGCGGACGGTGCTTCACCATGAACTCGCGCTGCGCCTCCTCCCACGGCAGGTCGTCGCCGACCAGGCTCCGCACGAAGTCCTCGACGCCGCCGGTGTGGGTCGGGCCGGCGATGACGGAGTTCACCGTCACGCCCGTCCCCGCCGCCTCCTTGGCGAAGCCGCGCGAGACCGCGAGCAGCGCGGTCTTGGACATCCCGTAGTGGATCATCTCGACCGGCGTCACGACGGCCGAGTCGCTGGCGATATAGAGCACCCGGCCCCAGCCGCGCCGCGTCATCTCCGGCAGGTGGTGGCGCGTCAGCCGCACGCCCGCGAGGACGTTGACCTCGAAGAACCGCCGCCACTCCTCGTCGGTGATCTCCAGTGCCGGCCGGCTCTCGAAGATGCCGAGGTTGTTGACCAGCACGTCCACCTCGGGCATCGCCTCCACCGCCGCGGCGAAGCCGTCGTCGGTGGCGACGTCGGCCACGACGCGCACGACGTCCGCGCCGGGCACGGCGGCCCCGAGCTCGTCGACCGCCCGGTCGACAGACTCCTCGGAGCGCCCGTTCACGCCGACCCGGGCGCCCGCGGACGCCAGCCCCTCGGCGATCGCCAGGCCGATGCCCTGGGTGGATCCGGTGACGAGCGCGCTCCTGCCGGCGAGGTCGATCTGCATGCGCTCGACCGTAGCGCGAGCCGGCGGCCTGCCACGATGGGCGCCATGCCGGACACCGTCCTCACTGGAGCACGCGTCTTCAACGGCTTCCGCCAGCTCGGCGACGTCGGCGACGTGCTCGTGCGCGACGGCCGCGTCGTCGCGGTCGGCGGCTCGCTGCGCACGCCCGGCGCGGAGGTCGTCGACTGCGGCGGGGCGCTGCTGCTGCCGGGCTTCACCGACGCGCACGTCCACCCCGTGCAGGGCGGGCTCGAGCGGCTGACCTGCGACCTCAGCGCCCTGCCGATCGACCGCACCGCCTACCTCGCGCACGTGGCGTCGTACGCCGCCTCGCGCCCCGACCTCGACTGGGTGCAGGGCGGCGGCTGGGCGATGGCCGCGTTCCCCGGCGGGCTGCCGACGGCCGCCGAGCTCGACACGGTCGTCGCCGACCGCCCGGCCGCGCTGGTCAACCGCGACCACCACGGCATGTGGGTCAACAGCCGCGCGCTCGAGGTCGCCGGCATCACCCGGGACACCCCCGATCCCGCCGACGGCCGCGTCGAGCGCGATGCCTCGGGCGAGCCGACCGGCGTGCTGCACGAGGGCGCGATGGACCTCGTGCTCGCGGTGCTGCCGACACCGACGGCCGACGAGCAGTACGCCGGCCTGCTCGAGGGCCAGCGCCACCTCCTGTCGCTGGGCATCACCGGCTGGCAGGACGCGATCGTCGGGGCGTACGCCGGCATGCAGGACACCGGTCCGACCTACCTGCGCGCGGCCCGCTCGGGCGACTTGCTGGCGACGGTGGTCGGGGCGCTGTGGTGGGAGCGCGAGCGAGGTCCGGAGCAGGTCGCCGAGCTCGTCTCGAAGCGAGAGGCCTACACCCACGGGCGGTTCGCGGCGACCTCGGTCAAGATCATGCAGGACGGTGTGGCCGAGAACGGGACCGCGGCCCTCGTCGAGCCCTACCTCGACCGGTGCGGTCACGCGACGACCAACGCGGGCCTGTCGTTCGTCGACCCGGTCGCGCTGCGCGGCATCGTCCGCGCCCTCGACGAGGCGGGTTTCCAGATCCACGTCCACGGCCTCGGCGACCGCGGCGTCCGCGAGGCGCTCGACGCGCTCGAGGGCACCGACCCGGTCCACCGGCACCAGGTCGCGCACCTGCAGCTGGTGCACCCAGACGACGTGCCTCGCTTCGCCGAGCTGCAGGTGGCGGCCAACATCCAGGCGCTCTGGGCCTGCTACGACGAGCAGATGGTCGACCTCACCATCCCGTTCCTCGGCGCGGAGCGCGCGGCGCGGCAGTACCCCTTCGGCGACCTCCACCGCGCCGGCGCCCGCCTCGTCGCCGGCAGCGACTGGCCGGTCAGCACCCCCAACCCCCTCGAGGCGATCCACGTCGCTGTGCACCGGATGGCGTACGACGACCCGGGGCGGGCGGGCACCGAACCGTTCCTCCCCGACCAGGCGCTGTCGCTCGAGGTGGCGCTCGCTGCGTACACCTCCGGGTCGGCGTGGGTGTGCCACCGCGACGACGCCGGGATGGTCAAGCCCGGCGCGGTCGCCGACCTCGTGCTCCTCGACCGCGACCCCTTCGACGCCCCCGACGAGATCGGCGCGGCCGAGGTCGAGCGGGTCTGGATCGGGGGAGAGGTGGTCGCCCCGTGACCTCCCGCCTCGCCGGAGTCCTCTGGGACATGGACGGCACCCTCATCGACAGCGAGCCGATCTGGATCGCCGAGCAGTTCGTGCTGGCCGAGGAGCACGGCGGGACCTGGTCGCAGGAGCAGGGACTCGCGCTCGTCGGCGCGGACATGCACGACACCGCGGTGGCGATGCAGGCCGCGGGGGTGGACATGGAGGCGGCCGCGCTCGTCGCGACGCTCGAGCGGGCAGTGATCGACTCGCTGCGCCGGAGCGTGCCGTGGCGACCCGGAGCGCGGGAGCTCCTCGAGGAGCTGAGGCTCGAAGGCGTCCCGTGCGCCATCGCCACCACCTCGTCCCACGAGATGGCGTCGCTCGTCGCCGCGGCCGCACCCGATGGCACGATCACCGTGGTCGTCGGGTCCGAGGACGTCACGCAGACCAAGCCGTCGCCCGAGCCGTACCTCCGCGCGGCCGAGCTGCTCGGCGTACGCACCTCCGACTGCGTCGCGATCGAGGACTCGGCCAACGGGCTCGCGTCGGCCATCGCGTCGGGGGCGAGGAGCATCGCGGTGCCGAACGACGCGGTGCTGCCGGAGCGCGGTGACTTCGTCGTCTGGCCGACGCTCGCGGGCAGGACCGTCGCCGACCTGCGGGCACTCGTGCGCTGAGTGCTCCCCGTCGGTGACCGGCGAGCACCATGCAGGCAGTTCGCGCTCCCACCGGCGGACGCCACGCTCAGACACGGCCACGGCGGCTCGAACTGCCTGCATGGTGCACCCGAGGTCGAGCAGGCACCGGTCGCTAACCTCGAACCCATGGCCCCGGAACATCGCGACGAACACCGAGGTCGGGCTCGACGAGCTGCTGGAGTTCGTACGCCCGCGCCACCGGATGCTGCTGATCACCGAGCGCGCGGACGGCAGCCCGCAGGCCTCGCCGGTCAGCGGCGGGGTCGACGACAGCGGCCGGATCGTCGTCGCCACCTACCCCCAGCGCGCGAAGACGAGGAACGCGCGGCAGCGGCCGGGCGTCTCGGTCGTCGTCCTCTCCGACGAGTGGGACGACGCGTGGGTGCAGGTCGATGGCACCTGCGAGGTGCTCGACGCCAGCGAGGGTGGGGAGGCGCTCGACGCGTTCGTCGAGTACTTCCGCAACATCGCCGGCGAGCACTCCGACTGGGACGAGTACCGCCGGGCGATGGTCGACCAGGGCAAGTCCCTCCTCCGGATCACCCCCACCCGCTGGGGCACCGTCTCCACCGGCGGCTTCCCGCCCGAGGTCGCTCCGCGCTAGATATCTGAGGACGTCATGAACGGATAGGTGGCCCCTATGCGTCCGCCACGTCCTCAGATATCCCGTTTCGCGCCGGATGTCACGATGAGTGGCATGCAGACCGTCACCGCCCGCGAGCCCGCCTGGAAGGGCGCCGCGCTCGTCACCGGCGGGTTCGTCGTGCTGCTGTGGGTGCTCGAGATCCTCGACGCCGCGACGGGCCACCCGCTCGACGCGTACGGCGTCCAGCCGCGCAGCGAGGACGGGCTGGTCAGGGTGGCGCTCGCGCCGACCCTGCACTTCGGCTTCGACCACCTGGTGAGCAACACCGTGCCGGTGCTCGTGCTCGGCTTCCTCACCCTCGCGACCGGCCTGGCGCGCGGGCTCGCCGCCACCGCGATCATCTGGGTCGTCGGCGGACTCGGCGTGTGGCTCTTCGCGCAGCCGGGCAGCAACCACGCCGGCGCCTCGGTGCTGATCTTCGGGTGGATCGTCTACCTGATCGTCCGCGGCTTCCTCAACCGTCGCACCGTCGAGATCTTCATCGGGGTCGCGGTCTTCCTGCTCTACAGCGGCGCGCTGCTCGGTGTGCTGCCCGGCCAGCCGGGCGTCTCGTGGCAGGGCCATCTCTTCGGCGCCGTCGGCGGCTTCCTCGCCGCGCGGCTCCTGACCACGCGTCGGCGCAGTGAGGCGAGCATCACGTACTGATCGGTAACAAACCGCGGACGCGTCCGCGGCGCGGCTCCTAGCCTGCCGGTCATGCGCGCTCCCACCTTCCGCCCCCTTGTCCCTGCCGCACTCCTCGCCGCCCTCCTCCTGCCGGGACTGGCCGCCTGCGGCGGCGGTGCGGACGCCACGACGAAGGCGTCGGGGAACGGTGCGGCGGACGACGCCCTCGCGGACTGGGAGGCGGCGCTGCAGGACGAGCTCGGCACCGGCACGTTCGACTTCGCCTCGATGCGGCAGGCCGCGGCCGCCGACTGCGTCCGCACCGACGCCGCCGACTGGACGATCGAGCTGGCGCTGAGCGGCGACCTGTCCACGTCCACGCTCACCCGTATCGGTCTCGAGCACGCCTGTGCCGAGGTGGTGCCGGCGTTCGACGAGGCCGTGAGGACCGTCGAGCAGGCGGCCGACCCGCTCGACCTGGTGTGCGGCCCCGACGTCGAGCTCTCCGCCGAGGCGGCCCTCTCCGCCGACCTGGTCTGCGCCAACCGCTAGGCGTCGCGCGAGCGCTTGACGAGCGGCCTGGTCGCAGGACCCTCGAGCACCTCCCCGTCACGGGCGAAGCGCGACCCGTGGAGCGGGCAGTCCCAGGTCTCCTCGGCGTCGTTCCACTTCAGCAGCCCGCCGAGGTGGGTGCAGACACCGATGACGCCGCACTCGTTGGCCTGGGCCGGCCCGGCGTTGCCGGGCAGCCGCTCGCGGGCGGTCCGCACGGCCCCAGCGACGACCGCGGCGCCGACCCCGAGGTTGATCCGGGCGATCTCGCCGGCGTTGGACGCCGACGGCGTCCGGCCGCTGAGGGTCTGCGCCCACGGCGGCATGTCGCCGAGGATGTCGGAGGAGATGGCGCGGGCGGCCACGACGGCGTTGGTCATGCCCCACTTCTCGTAGCCGGTGGCGACGTGGATCCGGTCGCCGCCGCGGCGCAGGGGTCCGACGTACGGCACCCCGTCGGGGCTGCTGTAGTCCTGGGCCGACCAGTGGTGGGTCTCGGTGGTGGCGGGGTACCACTTCGCCGTCCACGCGCGCAGCGCCTCGAGGTGGGCGAGGTGGGAGTCGGTACGCCCGACGACGTGGCCTGCGCCGCCGACGACGAGCGTCCCGCCGGGAGCGTCGCGCACCGAGCGGGCGTCGGAGCCGGCGGAGAGGTACATCCCGTCCATCGGCCCGGCGCCGTCGAGGGCGATCACGTAGGAGCGCTGCGGCTCGAGCCGGGCGAAGTGCAGCCCCCGGTCGAGGATCGGGGTGCCGGTGGCGAGCACGAGGTGGTCGGCCGTCAGCGTCTCGCCGCCGTCGAGGCGAACGGTCGGCCGGCCGCCCTTCGACACCGACCGCACCCGGTGGCCCTGGTGCAGGGTCCCGCCGTGCGAGCGGAGCTGCTCGGCGAGCGCGGCGAGCACGTCCATGGAGTCGAGCTGGGCCTGCTCGGCGAGCGTCGTCGCGGCCACGTGCGGGAACGGCACGTCGAGGGTGTCGCGCCACTCGACCGTCAGGCCGAGCGCGGAGCCCGCCTCGTGCTCCTCCTCGACCGACGAGCGCTCCTGCTCGTCGGCGGCGTACGTCACCGCGGTGCGGCGCTGGTAGGGGACGCCGTGGTCGTCGCAGAAGCGGAGCAGCCACTCCATGCCCTCGCGGTTGGCGTCGACGTAGGCCGCGGCGACGTCCTGGCTCTGGTGGCGTCGGATGCGCGACAGGTGCGTGCCCTGCAGCAGGGAGACCTTGCCGGTGGTGCGGCCCGTGGTCACGGCGCCGACCTGGCGGGCCTCCACGCACGCCACGCGCATCCCGGAGCGCGCGAGCAGGAGGGCGGTCGTCAGGCCGGTCAGCCCGGCCCCCACCACGATCGCGTCCAGCGCGACGCCGGACCCCGGCAGCGGGTCGTCCGCGACGGGTGCCGCCCGGTCGAGCCAGAGGGACGTCACGACTCGTCCTCCGAGCCCGGGGCGGGGGCGGGGTCGGCGCCGGCACTCGACTCGTCGGACGCAGGCTCGTCGGACGCAGGCTCGGCGTTCACCGGATCGGTGTCGAGGTGGGTCTGCGGGTCGGTCCAGGGGTCCTGCGACCGGTCGTCGGACTGACTCATCTCTCCTCCTGGGGCGGGATGGGGGATCGGGCGTGGGTGCGATCCCCGTACCCCGTCCACCGGCTCTCAGTCGCAACCCCGACAACAGACGGAAGGGGGGCGTATGGACTCCACCCCTGAGGGGTACATCCCAGTCACGCCGGGGTCGTCCCGCCACGACTTCGGCGGCCAGCGCGAGACCCGCCGGTCTTGACCTCCCGTACGCCGTGTGAGGTGACTCCGGCGGGTTTCGTATGTGTCCTGCCGCAGCGGGTACCGCGGCACATGTCCACCGACCAGAAGGACCTCACCTGCCTCGTGCTCACCTGCACCCTGAAGCCGTCGCCTGCCGACTCGAGCTCGGAGCTGCTGGGCTCACAGGTGCTCGACGCGTTCGCCGGGCTCGGGGTCCAGGGATCGATGGAGCGCGTCGTCGACCACGACATCCGCTTCGGCGTCACGACCGACGAGGGTGACGGCGACGAGTGGCCGACGCTGCGGGAGAAGGTGCTCGCGGCGGACGTCCTCGTGATGGTCACACCCATCTGGATGGGACAGCCGGCCTCGGTGTGCAAGATGGTGCTCGAGCGCCTCGACGCCGAGCTCGGCGAGACCGACGACGAGGGCCGGCCGATCATGTTCGGCAAGGTCGCAGCCGTCGGCGTCGTGGGCAACGAGGACGGCGCCCACCACGTGTGCGCCGAGCTGTTCCAGGCCCTCGGCGACGTCGGCTTCACGATCCCCGCGCAGGCCGCGACCTACTGGGTCGGCGAGGCCATGCAGGCCGTCGACTACCGCGACCTCGACACGACGCCGGAGAAGACCGCCGGTACGACGCAGCTGCTGGCCCGCAACGCCACGCACCTGGCCGGCCTGCTCAGGGCGTCGAACTACCCTGCCGGGTGAGCGGTCCGCCGTCGAGGTGGTCGAGCAGGTCGCGGGGGCCGTCGTAGACCCACGACGCACCCGACGAGCTCAGCCGCTCGGCGCTGATGCCGCCGCTGCGCAACCCGATGCAGGGCGCGCCCGCGGCCTCGGCGGACAGGGCGTCCCACACCGCGTCGCCGATGACGATCGCCTTCCCGCCGCCGGCGCGCTCGATCGCGAGCTCGACCATGTCGGGGGCCGGCTTCGTCGCGGCGTCCTCCGAGCCGGTCACGATCGCCGTCAGGTGGCGGCGTACGTCGACGAGCTCGAGGAGGTCGTCGACCAGCTCGGTCTCCGAGGAGCTGGCCAGGACGAGCCGGTGCCCGTGGCCCGCGAGCCGCTCCACGAGGTCGGCCGCCCCGTCGAGGGCGCACACCGTGCGGAGGGACGAGCGGAAGTAGTCGTCGTGCAGCTTGCGGACGTCGTCGCCGACGGCTGACTCGGCCGAGTCCCCGGCGACGTGGGCGACGAGCCGGTCGCCGCCCATCCCGATCGCCTCGTGGACGCGCATGGCGCTCACGTGGAGGCCGACGTCGTGGAACGCCGCGTGCCACGCCACGACGTGCTGGTAGACGGAGTCCACCAGCGTGCCGTCCAGGTCGAGGACGACGACAGGATGGTGCAGGGTCTCCGCGCTCACGGCAGCGTCGTACCCCGGGGGAGGGGGCCCCATGCGCCACCGCCCGCGCGGGTGTGGTGTGGCCCGTGGCGTCGGAGGAGCATCGATGGCTCAGGCAACACCGATGTGTCGAGGGGATCGATATGGAGCTGCTGCCGCAGAGTCGGGAGGCGTTGGACGAGTACGTCACTGCGTCCATCGACGACATGGAGGGCCTGCTGCGGGTGATCGAGGGCTGGGCCGTGCGCTCGGTGCCGGAGTGCGTCGCCCTCAGCGTGACCCTCCTCGACGAGGACCTGACCTTCACCCTCGTCGACCGCGAGGCGACGAGCACCTCCCAGCAGGACGCGGACGGCCACCGCGAGACCGTCGGGGCCGGCCCCGGTCCGCCCGACGCGTCCGGGGCCGACACCCACCCCCTCGACGAGCTGGACTGGGCCGACATGGCGCGCGAGCGGGCCTTCGGCTCGATCGCCAGCACCGTGTGCCTGCCGGTGGTGGAGAAGGGGCGCGCCGTGCTCAACATCGACCTCTACGCCTCCACGGCCCACGCCTTCCACGACCGCATCGACGGACTCGTCGAGGCCCTCGGCGCGTGGCAGGCGGGCGCGGTCACCAACGCCGACCTGGGGTTCGAGACCCTCCGCCGCGCGCGGCACGCGCCCGAGCGGATGCGCGAGCAGCGCCTCGTCGACGTGGCCGTCGGCCTGGTCGCGGCGCGGATGGCCGTGACCACGGACATGGCGGCGGCGATGCTGGGCGAGGCCGCCGAGCGCGCCGGTGTCTCCCCGTCCGAGGCGGCGTGCGTGGCCCGGGTGCTGCTGGCGTAGGACTTCACCTTCCGGGGCGCATGGCCCCCGCCCATCGGGGTACTGCGGGCCATGCAACAGCGACCCACTGCCCCCGTCACGCGCCACGTCAAGGTGGCGATCATGGAGGAGAGCGAGCTCGTCGTGCACGGCCTCCGCGCCATGCTCGAGCCCCACTCCGCGCTCATCACGCTCGTGGCGCACCGGGCAGACGGTCCGGCGCCGCTGTGCGACCTCACCCTCTACGAGCCCCACCGCCGCACCGCCGGCGTACGTCCTGCGCCGCAGCGCTTCCCGACCCGCATGGTCGCCTTCGGCTGGGACTGCAGCCCCGAGGCGGTCTCCACCGAGATGTCACGCGGCGCTGCCGGCTTCGTCAGCAAGTGGCTGCCCGCACGTCGGTTGGTGTGGAACCTGCTCCAGGTCGCCGACGGCCGCGTCGTCGTCGACGCGTGGACCGGTCAGGCCGAGGCGGAGAAGGCGGCAGCCGAGAAGTGGCCGCTCACCCAGCGTGAGACCGAGGTGCTGTCGATGATCGCGGCCGGCAAGGCCAACCGCGACATCGCCGAGGAGACCAACCTGAGCATCAACTCGGTGAAGTCCTACATCCGCGGCGCCTACTCGAAGATCGAGGTGACCTCGCGCTCGCAGGCGGTGCTCTGGGCCATCCAGCACGGGCTGCTCATGTCGCCTGAGCAGGAGCAGGTCCGTCCGCGTGCGAACGTCAGCGCGCACCCGCGCGCCCACGCCGTGCGCTGATGACCCGGTTCGGCTACTTCCTCTCCTGCGAGGAGTACGCCCCCGACCAGCTGCTCGAGCAGGCGCGGCTGGCCGAGCGGGCGGGGTTCGACAGCCTCTGGATCAGCGACCACTTCCACCCGTGGAACAACGCCCAGGGGCAGTCGCCGTTCGTGTGGTCGATGATCGGCGCGATCGCGCAGGTGTGCGACCTCCCGGTCACCACCGCCGTCACCTGCCCGATGGTGCGCACGCACCCGGCGATCGTCGCGCAGGCGGCGGCGACGTCGGCGGTGCTGCTCGGCGAGGGGCGGTTCCGGCTCGGCGTCGGCACGGGCGAGGCGCTCAACGAGCACGTCCTCGGCGACCGGTGGCCGCACACCGAGCTGCGCCTCGAGATGCTCGAGGAGGCGGTCGAGGTGATCCGCGAGCTCTGGACGGGCGAGGTGGTGTCCCGCGAGGGCCGGCACTACACCGTCGACACCGCCCGCATCTACACGCTGCCCGACGAGCCGCCGCCCATCTACATGAGCGCGTTCGGCCCGAAGGCGCTCGACGTGGCCTGCCGGATCGCCGACGGCTTCATCACCACCCAGCCCGACGCCGAGTCGGTGGAGGCCTTCCGCGCCGCCAAGGGCGCGGACGCCCCGACGCAGTCGGGCTTCAAGGTGGCGTGGGGCCCGACCCGCGACGAGGCGATCGACGCGGCCTACGAGCTGTGGCCCAACTCCGGGGTGCCGGGCGAGCTCAGCCAGGTGCTGCCGAGCCCCCAGCACTTCGAGCAGGCCAGCGAGTTGGTCACGCGCGAGGCGTTCGCCGAGCAGGGAGCCTTCGGACCCGACGTCGCAGAGCACGTGGAGGCGTTCGCGCCGTTCGTCGACGCGGGCTTCGACGAGGTGTACGTCGCCAACATGGGCCCGCACTACGCCGACATGATCGCGGCCTACGGGTCCGACGTGCTCCCCCAGCTGCGCGGCTGACGCCGGGCGGCGGCGCCTCAGTCGTCGTACTCGGGGTCGCCCTCGACGTCCGCCGGCTTCGCCTCGTGGCCCTCGCGCCCGCGGGTGCGCCGCAGCTCCTTCATCTCGGCCTCGAAGACGTGGCGCTGTCCGCTCATGAGCTCGTCGAGGGCGCGCTGGTGCAGGCCCTTCGCGCGGGCGTAGAAGCCGTCGTCGAACTCGTCGACCATCTGGAACGACCACATCCCGGGCAGCGGGTTCTGCCCGAGGACGTCGCGGTCCATCGCGTCGGCAATGTCGGTGTGGCCGGCCTTGCGCACCAGCTCCTCGGCCTCCTCGAGCGTCGACTCGGCGCTGCCCATCAGGCGGTGGAAGGCGTAGAGGTGGCCGCGCGCGTCCTCGACGTGGTCGAGGGCGGCGGACAGCTTGCCGACGGCCTCGACGGTCTCGTCGGTGACCCCGTCGGGTCGGCGGTGCTCGGGGGAGGGCTGGTCGTCCATGCCTCCGAGGCTCACAGACGCCGCGGGGCCACCACCACCTGCCAACGGGCGGTCAGTCGTGCGCGATGCGACCGGGCAGCGCGCGGGTGGCGACGACCTGGGTGGCGAGCTCGCGCAGCTTGATGTTCTGCTGCGACGACAGCCGCCGCAGCACGTCGAAGGCGCGGTCCTCGTCGAGGCCGTAGCGCTCCATGAGCATGCCGATCGCCTGACCGATCACGGTGCGCGACTCGAGGGCCGCGGCGAGCTGCTCGTCGTTGATCGAGCGGGCCAGCGCGACCGCTGCCATCGCCGCGATCGTCTGGCCCTGGTGGACGTCCTCGTCGCTGAAGGCGTTCGGCGTCGTGGAGTAGACATTGAGGGCGCCCCACGTGCGGTCGGGGCGGGTGAACAGCCGGAAGCTGAGGCTGGAGCGGATCCCCAGGGCGTCAACCATCGCGTGTCCCCACTCGGGCCACCGTGGGTCGGTGTCGAGGTCGTGGACGACGACGGTCTCGTGCTCGCGGATGGCCTCCCGGCACGGGCCCTGGCCGAGCTCGTACTGCGCCTCGTCGAGCTCGCGCAGCACCTCGTTGGTGGCGAAGGGCGTACGGATCCGGTCGCGCTCCACGACCGAGATGCCGACGTGGTCGCAGGAGGCGAAGAACTCGGGTGTCATGTTGACCAGGCACCGCAGGGTGTGGGGTGGGTCGGACTGCGCCTCCAGCTCGCGCACGGCGTCGGCGAGATGACGCTCGAAGACGTCGTTCAACACACACTTCCTTCCGCCGGCGCCGTCCCGTTCAACCGTCCCACCCGGGGTCCGGCCCCGCAAGGAACGGATCAGCCCTCGACCCCTGTCGAGGAGTACGGCTTGCCGGCGGGCTTGCTCTGGGGTGATCCGCGCTGGCGCGGGTAGATGGCGAGGACCGCCATCGTCCCGACCGCGAGGAAGCGGGTGAAGTCCCCAGAAGTCCCATAAGTCAGTTTGGGCGGTCGAGCTCACGAGCCAGCTCGTCGAGCGCGAGCCGCGTCGCCTCGACGACGACCTCGCCGGGGTCGCCGGGCAGGCGGGTCTGGATCGAGCGGGTTCCCGCCCGGGTGGACACGGCGAGGTGGACCGTGCCGGGCGGGCAGTCCTCCTGCGGGCCGGGTCCGCCCACGCCGGTGATGCCGAGGGCGACGTCGGCGCCCAGCAACGTGCGCACGCCGTCCGCCATCTGCTGCGCGCACGCGGCGGTGACGACCGGCCCCCGCGCGACGTCCAGGACCTCGAACTTCACCTCCTCGTCGTAGGCGACGACCGCGCCGCGGTACCACTCGCTCGCGGACTCGCCGCGGCCGAGGAAGGACGAGATCCGGCCCGCGGTCAGCGACTCCGCGACCGCCACCCGCAACCCTGCCGACCTCGCCAGGTCGGCCACGCGCTCCGCGCGCTCCTCGTCGGTCGGCTCGTCATCAGCGCTCACCGCTCACCTCCTGCGTCGGGGCCGGGTCCGCGTACGTCGTCGGCGCACCCTGCGTTCCCCGCCGACCCGGCCCCCATGCACGCGGGCCCTCTCGCGCGCGGGCGCATGGAAGAGGCCGTCCGGGGCACTGGCAGGCCACGACCGAGCACGACCAGACGCACCACCAGACGTACATCGCACGAGGGACCGAGGAGGTCTTCGCACCCATGAAGGCAGTCACGTGGCAGGGCAAGCAGGACATGCAGGTCAAGGAGGTCCCGGACCCGGTCATCGAGGAGCGCACGGACGTCGTCATCGAGGTGACGTCGACCGGGCTGTGCGGGTCCGACCTGCACCTCTACGACCCGCTGACGCCGTTCATGACGGCCGGCGACGTCGTCGGCCACGAGCCGATGGGCATCGTGCGCGAGGTCGGCTCCGCCGTCACCTCCCTGGTCCCCGGCGACCGTGTCGTGGTCCCCTTCAACATCAGCTGCGGCACCTGCTGGATGTGCACGCGCGGGCTCTACAGCCAGTGCGAGACCACCCAGAACCGCGACACCGGCACCGGCGCGAGCCTGCTCGGCTACAGCAAGCTCTACGGCCAGGTGCCCGGCGGGCAGGCCGAGCTGCTGCGCGTCCAGTTCGGCGACACGCTGCCGATCAAGGTGCCGCACGGCCCGACGGACGACCGCTTCCTGTTCCTCTCCGACGTCCTGCCCACCGCGTGGCAGGCCGTGGAGTACGCCGACGTCGAGGACGGCGGCACGCTGCTGGTCGTCGGCTCCGGGCCCATCGGCGACATGGCCGCCCGGATCGCGCTGCACCGCGGGCTGCGGGTGATCGTCGTCGACTCCGTCCGCGAGCGACTCGCCCGTGTGCACGGCCGCGGCGCCGAGACGATCGACTTCACCGAGGTCGACGGGGTCGGTGACGCCGTACGACAGCTCACCGACGGCCGCGGCGCCGACGGGGTGATCGACGCGGTCGGCATGGAGGCGCACGGCTCGCCGGTCGCCGAGACGGCCCAGAAGGCGCTCGGGCTGCTCCCCAAGAAGGTGCAGGAGAAGGTGATGCTCAACTTCGGCGTCGACCGCCTCGCCGCCCTGATGAGCTGCATCGACAGCGTGCGCCGCGGCGGCACGATCAGCATCTCCGGCGTGTACGGCGCGCCCACCGACCCGCTGCCGATGTTCCAGCTGTTCGACAAGCAGGTGCAGGTGCGGATGGGCCAGGCCAACGTCCGTCGCTGGAGCGACGACATCCTGGCGCTCCTCGAGCAGGAGGAGGACGTGCTCGGCGTCGAGTCGTTCGCCACGCACCACCTGCCGCTCGACGACGCTCCCGAGGCCTACCGCAAGTTCCGCGACAAGGAGGACGGCATGGTGAAGGTGGTGTTCAAGCCGTGAGACTGCCCAAGCCGCGGGGCGCGATGAGCGAGTGGCTCGTCGCCCGGCTCGCGGAGCCGGGGCTGACCGGCACCGCGCCCGAGGCGGACTCGTGGGACGACGAGTCGATCTCCCTCTGGACGCTGCACGAGCTGTCGTACCGCGGCTTCGAGGACGCCGACGACCGCGCCGAGTGGGACCCCGACCTGCTCGGCGTACGACGCGACCTCGAGACCGCGCTCGAGGCGAGGCTGCGTGCGCGGTGGTCGCATGCCGGCGTCGTGACGACGCCCGCGGCGGCTGACGTGCCCGACGCCCTGGAGGACCTCGTCGCCGCGGACGACGGCCCGTCGCTGGCCGACTTCGTCCGCCGGCGCGCCGACCGCGACCAGGTGCTCGAGCTGCTGCGGCAGCGCTCGGTCTACCACCTGAAGGAGTCCGACCCGTCGGCCTTCGTCGTCCCGCGCCTGCCGGTGCGGGCCAAGGCGGCGCTGATGGCGCTGCAGTTCGACGAGTACGGCGACGGCGACCCCAACCGGCTCCACTCCCACCTCTTCGCCCGCGGCCTCGAGGCCGTCGGGCTGCGCGCGGAGTACGGCGCCTACGTCGACGACGCGATCCCGGAGAACCTCGAGATGAACAACGCCGGCTCCCTCTTCGGCCTGCACCGCCGGCTGCGTGGCGCGGCGATGGGCCACCTCGCGGCGTTCGAGATGACCAGCTCGCTGCCCTCGCGCAAGATGGTGCAGGGCCTCGAGCGGCTCGGGCTCGAGGGGCCGATGGCCGCCTACTACGACGAGCACGTCGAGGCCGACGCCATCCACGAGCACCTCGCTGCCCGCGACATCTGCGGCACCCTCGCCGTTGACGAGCCCGACCAGGCGGCCGAGATCCTCTTCGGCGCCTTCACCTGCCTCGACGTCGAGGCCCGCTTCGCGACCGCGATGCTCGCGGCCTGGGAGGACGGGCAGTGAGCGAGCGCGACTTCGACCACCCCGATGTCGTTCTCGTGCCCCACGGCCCGATGCTGCTGCGCGGCGCCGAGTCGGTGCAGGACCTCGAGGGCACCGTCCACGCCGTCGACCGCCCCGTCGTCGCCCTCTGCCGCTGCGAGAAGTCGAGCCGCCTCCCCTGGTGCGACGGGACCCACAAGGTCATCCCGCGCTGACGTCTGGAGCGGTGCCTGAGCCACATTCCTGAGCCCGACAATGTGGCTGGGCCACCGCCAGCGGGAGTGTCGTACGACGGCGCGCCGGGAGCGGTGCCTGAGCCACATTCCTGAGCCCGACAATGTGGCTGGGCCACCGCTGACCACGACACCGGCAGGCGTACGACCTCAGGCGCGGTCGATCCGGGCGAGCACCCCGCGCACCTGCTGGCGCACCTCGACCATCGCGAGCCGGCCCTCGGTGAAGCAGGGCTCCTGGCGCAGGGCGTCGGTCTGGGCCCGGGTCCCGACCTGGAGGACGGCCGAGCCGCCGGGCGCGAGGTGGTCGTCGATGACCGCGAGGCAGGCGCGGGCGACGTCGAGGCCGTCGTCGCCGCCGTCGATCGCGGTGAGCGGGTCCTCGGGGTAGCGCGAGGTCTGCTCGCGCGGCACCCACGGAGGGTCGGCGATGATGATCGGGTAGGTCTCGTCGGGCGCGAGCACGTCCTGGAGGCGCCCCTCGCGGACCTCGACCCGATCGGCCATCCCGGCGGCGAGCGCGTTGGCGCGGGCGTAGTCGCACGCCACTGGGTTGGCGTCGACGCAGACCAGGCGACGGCCGGACGTCGCGACGGCGAGCAGTCCGATGTGGCCCGCGCCGGCGCAGAGCTCGAGCACCGTCCCGCCCGGCGCGGCGGTCATCAGGTCGGCCGCCCAGTCCGACTGCGCGGCCGTCCACTCCCGCGGCCGGAGCACGCGGTCGTCGAAGGCGATCGTGAGCGACCCGAAGGTCAGCTGGTCGGTCATCGGCGGATCTTTCGGTGCCAGAGGGCGGCGCGGGCGGCGTTGGCGCCGGCCGAGCCGTGGACGCCGCCGCCGGGGTGCGCGGAGGCGGAGGCGAGGTAGAGCCCGGGCAGGCCGGTCGTCGCCCGGCCGCGCATCGCCGGGACGGGACGGAAGACCAGCTCCTGGTGGAGCTGGGACGTGCCGCCGTTGACGGCGCCGCCGACCAGGTTGGCGTTCCGGGCCTCGAGCTCGCGGGGCCCGAGCACCCGGCGCTCGAGGACCAGGTCGCCGAAGCCCGGTGCCCGCTCCTCGATCCGCGCCTGCATCCGGTCGGCGAAGCGCTGTGCGTCGTCGTGGCCCCACTCGCCGGTGACCTCGTCGGCGGCGTCGCTGCGGGTCTTCCCGGGCTGCGGGACGTGCGTGTACGCCCAGAACGACTCGGTGCCCGCGGGCGACCGCGTCGGGTCGCTCGACGTCATCTGCCCGGTCAGCAGGAACGGCCGGTCCGGCACGACGCCCGACGACACCTGCGCCAGGGTCTGGGTCATCTCCTCGACCGAGTCCGCGACGTGCACGGTGCCCGGGGCGCGGTCGGGCCGGTTGGTCCACGGGATGGGCCCGGACAGCGCCCAGTCCACCTTGACGGTGCCGGGGTCGAGCTCGAAGTGGCGCATCCCGCGCACGACCCTCGCGGGCAGGTGCTCCTCGGCGACGAGCCCGCCGAAGAGGTGGGTGGCCGACACGTCGGCGAGCACCGCCCTGGCGGCGTACGACTGCCCGTCCCGGGTGCGTACGCCGGCCACGCGCCCGTCACGGACGTCGACGGTCGTGACCTCGGCGTCGGTCACCAGCTCCGCGCCGAGCGAGGTGCAGCGGGCGACGAGCGCGTCGGTGAGCTGCTGCGCGCCACCGCGAGGGACGGGGAAGCCGACCGTCTGCCCGAGCATCGTCATCAGGACGCCGAAGACCCCCGAGCCGGGGGAGGCGAGGGGGAAGTCGGCGTGGCCGGCGTTGCCGTTGAGCAGCAGCTGGGCGGCGGGGCCGGAGAAGAGCTCGCGGCCGAGCGAGGCGACCGGGGTGGCAAGCCGCCGGACGGTGTCGAGGCCACCGGAGCGGGCCAGCGCCGGCACGAGCCGCGCGCCCGCCCGCACCGGCGGGAAGGGCGAGGTGAGCCCGTCGACCAGCGCCGGGCCGATCCGGTCCCAGGTGGCGCAGAGCTCCAGCCAGGTGTCGCCGTCGCCCGCGTGGAGGGCGTCGAGCCCGGCCGCGGTGTCGTGGCGGTCGCGGTGCAGCACCGCCCACTGCCCGTCGCCGAACTGGTGGCCGAGCACGGCCGGCGCGTGCTCCCACGTCAGGCCGTGCTCCTCCAGGCGCAGCCCGGTCATCGCACGCGACGCCACGGCCAGCGGGTAGAACGCGCTGAACGTGTCGTGGACGAAGTCCGGGTGCACCTCCCGGTCGCTGCGGACCGCGCCGCCGGGCGTCGACTGCGCCTCCAGCACCAGGACCCGCCAGCCGGCGTCGACGAGCAGGTTGGCCGCGACCAGGCCGTTGGGACCGGCGCCGACCACGACGGCGTCGTACGTGCCTGACGCGCCGGCGCTCACTGCGTCCGGCCCTCCACCACGAAGGCCAGACGTCGCAGTGACTCGACGTTGCGCCAGTGGAGCTGGGGGTCGCGCAGGGGCTTGGGGACCAGGACGCCGGGGCCGGCGGTGGCGTCCTCCCTGATGGTGACGACCGTGCCGCCGTCGCTGGGCTGCAGCGAGATCTCGACGTGGGCCTCCCCGGCCGGCCAGCCGCGGGCCTTGAGGAGCAGGCGCCTGCCCTCCTCCACCTCGAGCACCTCGGTCGTGTCGTCGATCAGCAGCGGCCAGGTGCCGACGCTGTGGTGCAGCCGGGCGCCGACCGCGGGCCACGACTCGTCGACGTCGCGCATCCGGGACGCGCCGACGACGAAGAGGGGGTAGAGCCAGCCGTCGGCCAGGACCTCCCAGACCTGCTCGGGGGTGGCGGACACGGGTCGGGTCGTCGTGCTCATGGTGTCGTCTCCTTCGGCTCGCTCGTGCTGGTCCTGCCCGGCGCACCGGGCGTCTCCCGGGTCCAGTGCCCACCTTCCCGGCGGATGAGTCCCCGGCGCTCGAACTCCTCCAGCCAGCCTGTCATCGGCCACTCGCCCCAGCGCTCGTGGAAGAGCCGGCCGTTGCGGAGGATGTCGTCGAGGTGCTCGACCGGAGGACTGCTGACCGGGTGGTGCTGGTGGTAGGCGCGGGCGCCCCCGACCCACCCCAGCCCGATGCCGCGGGCGAGCGCCGTGCGCCCCAGGTCGGTGTCCTCGCCGCCGTAGCCGGTGTAGTCCTCGCAGAAGCCGCCGAGGCGCTCCCACGTGGCCGGGGCCACGGCGAACGACAGCGACCAGAAGAGGTCCGGGTCGTCGGACTCCAGCAGCTGACCGGGCGCCGGGCTCGGTCGCGCCGGGTGCGGGTCGTCCCAGCCCGCGAGGTCCGCGGGGTCGTCCGGGTAGCCGCCGCGCGGGGGAGCAGGCAGGTAGGTCACCGGTCCCGACCAGATGCGTTCGGGTCGCGCGGTGACCACGTCGGCGTACGACGCCACGAGGCCGGCGCCGGCCAGGCAGTCGACGTCCAGGAGCACGACCACGTCGGCGCCGGCGTCGATCGCGGTGCGGACGCCGAGGTTGCGCGCGGCGGCCAGCGGCAGCCGGCCCCCAGCGCCGCGGCGGACGGCGACGACCTCGCGGGTGAGCCCGCCGACGTGCTCCTCGGCGATGGCGGGGTCGTCCATCGCGACGGCGAGGTAGTGGTCGGGGCGGACCTCTCCGCCGGCGAGGGATCGGTGCTGGGCGGCGAGGTGCTCGTGCCGGCCGTGGGCGATCGTGACGACGGCGACGCGGGTCATCGCCCGGCCCCGTCGGCCACTCGTGCCCGGGTCTGCAGCACGACGTCGGCGAACCGGTCGGCGGCCCAGCCGTCGCACCACTGGATCCAGCCCCGCGGGTCGAGCGCGGCGGCGCGGTCCAGCACGTCGCCCCACTCGCCGGCCGCAGGCCACGTGGTGCGCACCACGGCCGGCCATCCGTGCGCGAGCACGTCACCGGTCGCCCGCTGCTCGTCGTGCGGGCGCTGCTGGGGCAGCACGACCGCCGGGCGGCGGGCCGCGGCCGTCTCGGCGAGCGCGTTCTGGCCTGCGTGCGTGACGACGACGTCGGCACCGGCCAGGACGGCCGACGGGTCGGCGACCCACGTGCTGCGGTCGGCTCCCAGGACGTGCCAGCGCCAGCCGGGGGTGGCCCCGCGGGCGAGGCGTACGTCGTCCGCGCTCACATCATGGCCGCCCGACCCGAGCATCAGGGCGACGGTGCGCTCGTGGGCGTGCGGGCGCGGGGGCAGCACGGCTCGCACCGGGTGGCGCGAGAGCGCCCCCACCGGCACCAGCCGCTCGCGCAGGTCGTCGGGCAGCCCCGGCGTCATGTCGTGGGCCGTGCGCGGCCAGAAGCCGACGAGCGCCTCGGCGACGCCGAGCCCCAGCAGGTGGGCGGGGTCGTCGCGACGTCCGGGGAGGACCACGCCGACAGCGGGGATGCCGTGGAGGCGGGCGAGCAGCAGCACCTCGACCGAGACGTCGACGACGAGCAGGTCGGGGCGGGCGTCCTCGATCCATGCGCTGATGGCGGCGGCCCGGGAGCGGGTGCCGTCGTGCAGCAGGGGCGCCCAGTGCAGGTGGCCGTGCGCCGAGACGTCGCGCGGTCGCCCGTCGTCGTCGCGGGGGAGCTGCACCCAGTCGCCGTCCCAGCCGTTCGGCCGGGGGAGGGACGACAGGCCGGTCACCGCGACGCCCTCCCGTCGCAGCCGCGCGGCGAGCACCGCGGCGCGGTGGCGGTGGCCGCTGCCCACGTGGTGCACGTAGTAGCCGACGACCCCCGTGGCGCCGTCGCGGGTCACGCCGCGTCGTCCTGGCGGGTGAGCTCGGCGTAGAGGTCGAGGTAGCCCTCCACCATCGCGTCGGCGCTGCAGGTCGACTCGGCATGGGCGCGCACGGCGAACCGGTCGAGCCGAGCCGCGGCCACGACGGCCTCGGCCAGGGCGGCGGCGTCGCCGGGCGCGGCGAGCACGCCGCCTCGGGGGGAGACGACCTGGCTGAGCCCGCCGCGGGCGAAGGTGGCGACGGGGGTCCCGCTCGCCATCGCCTCGGCAGCGACGAGGCCGTAGGGCTCGTCCCACATGGGTGTCACCACGGCCACGGACGCGTGCCGCAGCAGGGCCGACAGATCGCGCTGCGCGAGGTGCCCGGCGTAGTGGGTGTCGTCGCCCAGCAGCGGGGCCACCTCTCGGTCGAAGTAGGCCTGGTCCTGGACGGGGCCGGCCAGCACGAGGGGCACGCCCGCGAGCCGGCAGGCCTCGACGGCCAGGTGGGGCGCCTTCTCCGGCACGATCCGTCCCGACCAGACGGCGGGGCCCCCGCCGGGACCCGCGGGCCAGTCACGCAGCTCGAGGCCGTTGAGCACGACGTCGCTCTCGACGGCGTGGCGCCACGACCGCGCGGTCCACTCGCTCACCGACACGAAGCGCGGCGGCCGCGGGCACAGGGCGAGCGCCGACTCGATCATCGGGAGCGGCGGCGTGTGCAGGGTGGTGAGCATCGGCACGTCGACCGCGGATGACATCGCGATCGGCAGGTGGTGGAGGCTGTTGTTGTGCACCACGTCGTACTCCTCGGCGCCGGTCCGTGCGAGGGACAGCATCAGCGCGAGGTAGGCGTGGTGCTCGGCCAGCCAGCCCGGTCCGGGTGCGAACTTGTCCGCCATCGCCACGGAGCTGACCTCGACGGTCGACAGCGGCAGCAGGCGCACCGGCAGCGACGTGTCCGACCCGGGGCCGGCGAAGAGGGTGACGTCGTGGCCGCGCTCGGCGAGGCCGCGCGCAGTCGTCCAGGTCATCGACTCCAGGCCGCCTGCGAAGGGTTCTCGGATCGGGAAGCGGCTGGAGGCGATGAGGCAGATCCTCACCGCCGACCACCCACCACCGAGTCGTACACCCGGGCGTGGGCGGCGGCGACCTGGGCGCGTTGCCGTCGCCGTTCGTCCACGCTCACCGGGTAGGCGGCGCGGCCCGCGTGCGCCTCGCGCACCGCCGCCACCAGGCTGTCGGCGTCGAGGTGGTCCTCGTCGTGCTGGTAGGTCAGCACGGGTCCCTGGTCGGCGTAGTAGCCGCACGAGGGGGCGATGACGGCGGTCCCCAGGTCGCGGCAGGCCTCGAGCCAGCCGCTGTGGGTGCCGAAGCGGTAGGGGAGCACCGACACGTCGAGGGAGGCCAGGTAGGCCCACAGCCCGTCGTCGTCGAGGAAGTCGTGGATGCGCAGGTCGACCTCGCCGCGGGCGGCGTGGTCCTGCAGCGCCTCGGCCAGCGCCGCGTCGTACCTCGCGCCGTCGGGGAGCAGGACGTCACGGTGCCCGTTGACCTGCAGCACCGCGCCGGGGAGGTCACGGACCGCGTCCACGAGCACGGGGAGCAACGGGTGCGGGTGCATGCCGGCTCGCAGGCTCTTCACGTGCAGGCCGATGCGCAGCTCGCGCTCGCGCGGTCCGCGTCGCAGCACCTCGCGCATGGAGGCGGCACGGCGCATCACGTCGAGGGGTACGACGTGGGGGTGCGGCACCACGACCGCCTCGCGTCCCCAGCGGGCACGGATCTCGGCCGCGGCGCCGCGGGTCAGGGTGACGAGCGCGTCGGCGGCCGGCACCAGGACGTCGAGGGCTCCGTCGTGGGCCTCGCGGTCGAGGTGGTGCGGGTTGCGCAGGTCGTGGACGGTGAAGACCAGGGGCTTGCCGCGGCGGCGCAGCGCGGCGACGAGCTCCTCGAGGTCGGCGGGGCTCCGCGCGTCGAAGCCGAAGTGGAGGTGGAAGACGTCGAAGTCGTTGGCCTCGACCCACGCGGCGTCGAGCATCACCGGCGGCCACCACTGCTGGGTGGCTGCCGCGCCGGGCGGTGTGGGGTCGGGCAGGCGGACCGGGCCCGAGCCGTCCTCGGGGGCGAGGTGGCGGACGTAGACGTGGTTGGCAGGCACCGAGGCGATGACGAGGCGTCCGGCCCGCGGACGCGGCACGAGCGGCGCCGCCGGCGCGTCCGTGGTCATGTCGGAGGTGGTCACGCGCAGAAGTACCCGCGCGTCTGGGGCACATGCGCGGGCGCGCGCGAGAAGTGACGGATTCCATCCCATGGGAGGTGTCGCGTTGAGCGGTGGCTCACGGGGACGATAACTTTGCCCCGACTCCAGAACACGGGTCGAAGACGCAAGTCCCGCAAGGATCCTCAGTGTCATCCCACGACTCCTTGGCCGTGTTCGCGGCACTCGCAGCCGAGCTGCAGCAGGAGCCTGACGAAGCCATCACCTCGCTCGCGATCGTGACCCGGATGCGCGTGCTCGTGCCCGAGGCCGACCAGGTCAGCCTCACCATCCGCACCGCGCGGGGCCACAAGACGCTCGCCAGCAGCGACCCGGTCGCGCAGGAGGCCGACGCGCTGCAGTACGCGCTGGACGAGGGCCCGTGCGTCGAGATCGCCGACACCGGCGGCTGGCTGCGCAGCGGCGACGTCGGGGCGGACGCCCGCTACCCCGCCTGGGGTCCGCGGGCCGCCGAGCTGGGCGTGCGGTCGCTGCTCGCGGTCGCGGTGACCGATCGCGACGAGCCGATGGGCGCCCTCAACCTCTACAGCGGCAGGACCGGCGCCTTCGCGGACCGGGACGTCGTGGACCTCGCGCTGGTCTACGCCGTGCACGCGACGACGGCGCTGTCGTCGGCCCGCCGCGCCACCTCCCTGCAGACCGCGGTCAGCTCGCGACACGTCATCGGCATGGCGCAGGGCATCGCGATGGAGCGCTACGGCATCGACCAGCACCAGAGCTTCGAGCTGCTGCGCCGGCTGTCGTCGACGACCAACGTCAAGCTGCGCGACGTCGCGAGCCAGATCGTCGAGACGCGGGCGATCCCGCACGAGCGGGTCGAGGACACGGTGGACGACTGACGTCCCGGCTGGCGACAGGGGCCGGCCGGGACGTCAGGCCGGCAGCGCCCCGGTGTCCAGGACCTGCTCCGACACGACACCGATCTTCGTACGACGGCTCCGCGCGGCGTTGCGCAGCGCGTTGAACGCCGCGACGGCGTCCATCGAGTGCTTGGCCATCAGGTAGCCGACGGCTCGCTCGATGACCACCCGGTAGTCGAGGGCGTACTGCAGCTGCTTGGCCAGCTGGCCCGCGGTGTGGGCCTGCAGCGCGGCGCCCAGCGTGGTGGAGATGATCTCGGCGTAGCGCTGCAGGGCGGCCTGCTCGCTGTCGTCCCAGTCGTGCGGACTGCTCTTGTAGACGTCGAGGGTGCCGACCGGCACGCCGCCCAGCAGCACCGGCGTGCCGAGGACCGCCCGCACCGGCTGCTCGGCCATTGCGCTGGCCAGCGTGGGCCAGCGCTCGGACTCGGTGGTGACGTCGCGGCTGGTGACCACGCGACCCTGGACGAACGCCTCGGTGCAGGGCCCCTCTCCCGCCTCGGCCTCGGTCTGCTCGAGGAGCCGGCCGGGGCCGTCGCTCGCGGCGGCGTAGACGAGGATGTCCTGCTCGTCGGCGATGAGCACGCCGGCCCCGTCCACCCCGAAGAGGTCGACGCAGGCGCGGACCACGACGTGGAGCGCGGAGACGATGCTGCCGTCGTCGTCACGGGGCTGGGACAGCCGGCGCAGGCTCTCGGCGAGCGCGGCGTCATCGATGTTCATGGGGGAGATTATTCCCCGGGGACAGGTCCGGCCGACCACCCGGACGCGGGCAGGTGCTCGACGATCCTCGCCAGGACCTCCTGGTCGTCGACGTCGGCCGTGCCGTCGTGCGTCGCCACGAGCACACGGGCGATGGCGCGGATCTTGGTGTTGCTGTCCTGCGAGACGCGCAGCATCGTGCGCCACGCCTGCTCCGTGCTGCAGCCGAAACGTGCGGACACCAAGCCGATGGCCATGCCGATGTCGCGCTGCGACTTCACCGCCTCGGTCAGGTGCGCGACCTGGTCGCGCAGCTCGTCGGCCTGGTGGGCAGGTTCGCCCGGAGATAGGGGGGTCCCAGACATCGTCACCTCTTGCATGACGTCAGTCCGCGGACACAGGGCGGAGTTCAACAGGTTCCGTCCCACCCTACAGGCCGGGCCAGCCACATCCGAAGGGGCGGGACGACCAGTTCTGGGTTACAGTCGAACCGGCTCAAGCCGTGGGTCGTCCGCACACTCCAGCATTGGAGGTGCTACATGCCGGACCAAGGTATCCACCAAGGCATCCGGGGTGGACCACCCGACGGATTCGACTTCGAGGGCGATGGTGACGAGGCGCGTCACTGGCTCGACACGGCGTACGGCGCCGCCCTGGGCCTGCGTGGCCAGATGGGGACCGTGCACCACCAGCGCCGCACGCGCGGAGGGGTGTCCTTCGACCGGCTCCGCATCGACGCCGCGGTCGAGTTCGACGCGGAGCCCATGCCGTCCCTGGTCGTGGTCGACGTCCTCAGCGGGGAGATCGAGTACACCCACGGCGCCACCACCGACCGCGGCGTGGAGGGTGACACGGTGCTGGCCTCCGGGTGGGGCATGCCGTTCAGCGGCGGCGGCAACGGCTACGACGTCCGCAACACCAGCGTCTCGGTGGCCGTGCTGAGCGAGGCGGTCGCGGACATCGATCCCGACAAGACGGCCGCCGACCTGTCGTTCACCAGCTACGTGCCGCGCTCGCGTGCGGCTGCCGCCCAGTGGCGCGCCGTCGTCGACAGGCTGAGCATCCCGCTGGCCGAGTCGCCCGAGTCGCCGACACACGCGGAAGCGGCCCGCCTCCTGGCCAACAACCTGCTCCACACGTTCGAGAACAACATCGTCGGGGACGGCTCCGCGCAGGCTCGTGACCTCCGCGACGCCACCCAGGCCACGGTGCGGCGGGCCCAACGACTCATCGAGGAGCGCGCCGGCGAGGACCTCACGCTGTCCGAGATCGCGGAGGGCTGCGCCGTCACGCCGCGCGCGTTGCAGTACGCGTTCCGGCGCCAGCTCGAGTGCACCCCGCACGCCTACCTCCGACAGGTCCGGCTCGACCTGGTCCGTCAGGTGCTCCTCGACGGGTCGACGTCCAACGTCAGCGACGCCGCCGCCGGGCTCGGGTTCTTCAACCCCGGCCGGTTCGCAGCGCAGTACCGGCAGTTGTTCGGCGAGAACCCTGGACAGACGTTGGCCCGTGACTCCTCCTGAAGGGTGTTCGCATTGCGGCTGTCGTGGTGGTCCAGACCGTGCAACCGTGAGGATTGAACGTCTTGCTGGAGACCACGGCAGGCGCCCTCAACACCCAGGAAGCGAGCCGTGGATCCCCATGTCGATCGCCCCTGCACCTCCCACTGGGCCGACCCGCGTCCAGTCCCGTCCTGTCGAGCCCCTCGAGGGCAAGGCCCGCGCCCGTCGCACCGACGCCATCGTCAGCGACCTGCGTGACGTCAGCCGTGAGGCCGACGCCGAGGAGCTGACCCGTCAGCTCATCGAGACCAACGCGGCCGTGGCGCGCAGCATGGCCTCCCGCTACCGCAACCGCGGTATCGACCTCGACGACCTCGAGCAGGTGGCGCTGCTCGGGCTGACCAAGGCCGCGCAGCGCTTCGACCCTGCCGCCGGTCACGACTTCCTGTCCTTCGCCGTGCCCACCGTCCGCGGTGAGCTGCGCCGCCACTTCCGTGACTCCGGCTGGATGGTCCGCCCGCCCCGGCGGGTCCAGGACCTGCAGACCCGGATCGCCGGTGCGCAGGAGGAGCTCGAGCCCCGGCTCGGGCGCTCGCCCCGGCCCAGCGAGATCGCCGCCCACCTCGACGAGGACACGTCCGACGTCGTGGAGGCGCTCGCGGCGGACGGCTGCTTCACCCCTACCTCGCTGGACGCGCGGGTGGCCGACGGCTCGTCGTCGCTCGGCGACCTGCTCGGCGAGGAGGACCACGCCCTCGCCCAGGCCGAGGCCAAGGTCATGCTGGACCCGTTGATGCGGGCCCTGAGCGCGCGTGACCGGCGGATCGTCCGGCTGCGCTACTTCCAGGAGCAGACCCAGCAGGAGATCGCCGACACCGTCGGCCTGACCCAGGCCCAGGTGTCGCGCGTGCTGACCCGGATCCTGGGCGACCTCAAGGCCGGCCTGGTCGAGCGCCCGCCGGCCGCCTGAGGCCCTGCGAGACCTTCGGGGTCACCGTGCCACCATGGCGCGGTGACCCCTCCCCTCGCCGTCGGCTACAAGGCGTCCGCCGAGCAGTTCGGTCCGCGTGAGCTCGTCGAGCTCGGGGTCCGGGCCGAGGAGGTGGGCCTCGACAGCGTCTGGGTGAGCGACCACCTCCAGCCGTGGCGCCACGAGGGTGGTCACGCCCCCAACGCCCTGGCCGCGCTCGCGGCACTGGGCGAGCGCACCGACCGCGTCGTGCTCGGGACGAGCGTGCTGACGCCGACCTTCCGCTACAACCCGGCCGTGCTCGCCCAGCAGCTCGCCACCATCGCCCTGCTCAACCCGGGTCGGGTCGTGCTCGGCGTCGGCACCGGCGAGGCGCTCAACGAGATCTCCGTCGGGCTGCCGGAGTGGCCCGACTTCAAGGAGCGCTGGGCGCGCCTGCGTGAGGCCGTACGCCTCATGCGCGAGCTGTGGGCCGGCGAGCGGGTCACCTTCGAGGGTGACTACTACCGCACCGTCGACGCCACGATCTACGACCGCCCCGAGGGCGGCGTACCGGTCTGGGTGGCGGCCGGCGGGCCGCAGATGGCGAAGTACGCCGGCCGCGTGGGCGACGGCTTCATCTGCACCAGCGGCAAGGGCATGGACCTCTACACCGACAAGCTGCTGCCCGCCGTCGACGAGGGGCTCGCCGCGTCGGAGCGGTCCACGCGTGACTTCACGCGGATGATCGAGGTCAAGCTGTCGTACGCCGCCACCCGCGAGGAGGCGCTCGAGAACACCCGCTTCTGGGCGCCGCTGTCGCTCAGCGCCGAGGAGAAGCACCGGCTCGACGACCCGGTCGAGATGGCGGCGGCCGCCGACCGGCTGCCCATCGAGCAGGTCGCCTCGCGCTGGATCGTGGCCACGACGCCGGAGGAGGTGGTCGCCGCAGTCCGGCCCTACGTCGACGCGGGCTTCGACCACCTCGTCCTGCACGGCCCCGGCCACGACCAGGAACGGTTCCTCGCCGATCTCGGCGAGCACGTCGTGCCCGCCCTCCGCGCGCTCGGGGGCTGACGGTCCTCGCTCACGGCGCGGGCCGGGTGAAGTCGGGCTCGATCTCGACCACGGCGAGGGCCCAGATGACCGCGACGTTCAGGCCGATGAGGATGATCGCCCAGAGGGGGTAGTACGGCAGCCACATGAAGTTGGCCAGCATGGCGAGGACGGCGACCGCGATGCCGGCCCACCGCGCCCACGTGGCCCCGGTGAAGAGGAAGGCGCCGACCGCGACCAGGATCGCCCCGATGAGGAGGTGCACCCAGCCCCAGGTCGTGAGGTCGAAGTGGTAGGTGTACTCGGGTCCCCGGACCACGATGTCATCGTTGGCGAGGGCGGCGATCGCCTGCAGGACCTGGAACATGCCGACGGTCAGCAGCATGGCGGCCGCGAAGAGCATCAGCCCGGAGGCCCATGCGTTGCGGGTGGAGTAGGTCGACGACATGTTCACCTTCCAGTTTCGTGCCCCCGGCGGGGGCGTTCAGTGGGTCGGGACGGATCGGGGTCAGGCCGGGGCGGCGCTCGCGTGCCCGCCGCGCACGGGGACGGGCGCTCGCATGCCGAGGCCGATCAATATGAAGACGATGCCGACCCCGAAGGCCATGAACGCGACGCCGAAGGCCACCACCGAGGTGAACAGCGACGCCTGCAGGAAGGCCGAGTCCATGGCGGTGGCCCGGTTGGGGTCGTCCTGCTCGAGCTCGGAGTAGGTGAGACCGCCGGTGATCTTCATGGTGTGCTTGTCGATCACGTCCGCCTGGCAGTAGGCGGAGAACGGGCCATCGACCTCGTCGCCGGCCAGGCAGTTGGCGTCGTCGGAGACGACGATCTTCTGGTCGGCCAGGGTGCTGCTGACCACCACCCACGTGGCCGCGCCGGCGACCACCATGAGGATGCCCACCACGATGGCGACGATCGAGGCTGTCGAGCGCATGTGACGTCTCCTTCTCGTGCCGCACCTTCCCCGCGGCAGGAGGGTGTCGAGTCCCCTCACCGTGGCGTTCCTGCCGGTCGTGCGGCATCACCCGGACAGGGTGACCTTGACGGGGGAGGTGGGGGCGAGCCAGCCGCCCGACGTCAGCGAGCGTGGTGACAGGACCCGCGCTGATCCCTAGCGTGTGAGGTCAACAGACCTCGGGAGGGACATCATGGGAGTGATCACAGAGGTGCGGGTGCGCCAACCCGCCAAGGACGACCTCGTCGGACGGCGCTTCCTGGTGGCCGGGGTCGGCAACGGGTTCGAGGGCACGATCGGCGTCCGCGTGCTCGACGGGCGCGGCCGCGTCCTCGCGGAGGACTCCGCGCAGTCGACCGGCGGGATGGCGGCAGTAGGGGAGTTCTCCACCCGCGTCACGCTGAGCACCCCGCCGCGCGACGGAGCGCGGCTCACTGTGCAGGTGTTCGGCGACAACCCCGGACTGCCCGACGAGGGACCGAGTCCCGGCTTCGACCTGCGTGAGGTCGAGGTCATCATGTTCGCCGACCTGCGGGGGTGGCTGCTCTACCGGGTGGAACGTGGGGACACGCTCACCTCGATCGTGCGGAAGCTCCGCGACCACCCGCGGACGACGGTCGCGCAGGTGGTGGCCGCCAACCCCGGGATCAGCGACCCGGACGCGATCCGTGTCGGCCAGCGGCTGCGGATACCGGTGAAGGACTGACCGATCCGACCGACTCATTCGTCGCTCCGGAGGTGCGGCGCGCTCCTACACTCGCTCCGTGCACCTCGACGACTACCTCGCCGCTGACGCCACCGACCTCGCGGCGCTGGTGGCCGACGAGCAGGTCACTCCGACCGAGCTGCTTGCCCTGGCACGGCAGCGCGCCGAGCAGGTGAACCCGAAGATCAACGCGATCACCAGGATGCTGGACGACGTGGCCGATGCGCGTGCCGCCGAGCCGCTGGAGGGTCCCTTCGCGGGCGTTCCCTTCCTCGTCAAGGACCTCGCCCAGGAGTACGCCGGGTTCCCCACCACCAACGGCTGCCACGCGCTGGTGGACGACGTGGCCGACGAGCACGCCCTCGTCACGCAGCGCTTCCTCGACGCCGGGCTCGTCGTCCTCGGCAAGACCAACACCCCCGAGTTCGGGGCCAAGGGCATCACGGAGGACGACCTGCTGGGACGGGCCCGCAACCCGTGGAACCTGGCCCACACCCCGGGCGGCTCGTCCGGTGGCTCGGGCGCCGCCGTCGCCGCGGGCATCGTCCCGGCGGCCGGCGCGAACGACGGCGGTGGGTCGGTCCGCATCCCCGCGGCGTGCAACGGCCTGGTCGGGTTGAAGCTCAGCCGCGGCCTCACGCCCTACGGTCCGCAGGGCAGCGAGATGATGTTCGGGATGGTCACCCAGGGGGTGGTCTCCCGCAGCGTCCGGGACAGTGCCGCACTGCTCGACGCGATCGTGGGCGCGCCAGCCCGCTACGCGGCGTACGCCGCCGCGACCCCGGATCGCTTCCTCCCCGAGCTCGACCGCCCGCCCGCGCGCCTGCGGATCGGGTTCACGGTCTCCTCGGCGATCAACCCCAGTCCGGACCCCGAGGCGGTCGCCGCGGTCGAGGGTGCCGCTCGCCTGCTGGCCGATCTCGGCCACGACGTCGAGGAGGTCGAAGCTCCGCACGACGACGACGCCCTGGCCCGCGACTTCCTCACCATCTGGTTCGCCCAGCTCCACGGCCAGATCAGCCTGATCAAGCGCCGACTCGGCGCGCCCGACAGCGCCTTCGCTGCCGACTCGCTCGCGGTGGCCGAGATCGGCCGGGCCGCCGGCGTCGGGGCGCTCTTCGCCGCGTTGGAGAACGTCAACCAGCACATCCGTGCGCTCGACGACTTCCACCAGCGCTACGACCTGCTGCTCACCCCCACGTTGGCGAAGCCTCCGCTGGAGGTGGGCTCGGTCGACACCCCGCCGCTGCTGCAGCGGGCATCGCGGATCATCGCCAAGGTGCACGCCGGGAAGCTGCTCAACGCGACCGGCATCCTCGACCAGCTCATCGCCGAGAACCTGGGCTGGGTGCCCTACACCCAGCTGGCGAACCTCACCGGCCGCCCCGCGATCTCGGTGCCCCTGCACTGGACTGCCACCGGCCTGCCCCTGGGCGTCCAGCTCGTCGGCCCCCTGGCCTCGGACGGTCTCCTGCTGCGGCTCGCCGCGCAGCTCGAGCAGGCACAGCCGTGGTTCCACCGGTACGCCGACCTCGACCCAGCGCTGACGGCCTAGCGCGCGAGGCGACGGAGAGGCGCGACGCCTCAGTCGTTCCCGGATCCGTAGGCCCTCTGGACGACCGCTCTCATGGACCGGGGCTCAGGACGGCGTCCATGGCGGCGACGTGCGCCGGGGTCGAGCCGCAGCAGCCGCCGACGAGGTCGATCCCGAGCTCGGCGAGCCGGGTGGCGTGCGCGGCCATGTCGCCGGCGGTGGCGTCGTACTCGAAGTGGTCGCCCACCACTTGGGGGAGGCCGGCGTTGGACTGGGCGACGAGGAGGACGTCGTCGGTGCGGGCCTGGGCCATCTCCGCGGCGATGACCTCCATCTCCGCCGGACCGCGACCGCAGTTGGCCCCCACGGCGTCGGCACCTGCCGCGGCGAGGTGCGCCACCGCCTCGCCCGGGCGGACGCCCATCATGGTCCGGAGGTTGGTGTCGAAGCTCATCGTGACGACGACCGGGAGATCGGGCGCCACTTCCTGCGCCGCGGCGAGGGCCGCATCGGCCTCACCGAGGTCACTCAGCGTCTCGACCAGCACCAGGTCGATCCCGCCCTCGACGAGCGCGGCGAGCTGCTCGGCGAACAGCGCCGTGGCCTCGTCGGAGGTGAGGGTGCCGAGCGGCGCCAGCAGCTCGGCGGTCGGACCGAGGTCGCCGGCGACGAGCAGCCCGTGCTCGTCGGCCACGGATCGGGCGAGCTGTGCCGCCGCGCGGTTCACCTCGCCCACGCGGTCGCCGAGACCGTGCAGGTCCAGGCGCGGGCGGGTGCCCCCGAAGCTGTTGGTCGTCAGCACCCTCGCCCCGGCCGTGGCGTAGGCCGCGTGCGCCGCGCGCACTCCGTCGGGGTTCTCCAGGTTCCACAGCTCTCCGGGCACACCGTCCTCGAGGCCGCTGTCCTGGAGCAGCGTGCCCATGCCGCCGTCGAGCAGGACCGGACCGTCCGTGCCCAGCAGCGCCCTGAGCCGGCTCACCGGCCCAGCTCGTCGAGGTAGGCGGCGATCCGGTCGGCCGGCCACTGCGCGTCGAGATCGGCGGCGACGCGCTCGAGCACCTCGCTCGGCGTGCCGTCGGCCTCGGTCCAGGGGGTCCGTTCCCAGCCCGCGAGGTAGTCGTCGGCTCCCGTGTCGCCGAGACGCATCGCCGCCTCGTCGATCGCCTCCTGGAACCGCGGGGCGAGCTCCGACTTCACCGTCTCGTCGTCCGCCCGGGCGGCGACCATCGACGGGAGGTCGCGCCACCGGGTCACCTGGTACTCCGCCATGTGTCGCACCCTAGTTCGGATGCCGCCCCTCGACGGGTCGGTCTGCCCTGTGGTCTATCCGGGACCGCCCGGGTCCGAGGTGTCGGCGAACGAGTGGTGCTCGTGGACGACCACCCAGCGTCCACCGTCCCGCCGCAGACCGAGGGACAGCCGCAGTCGAGGCTCGACGGCGGGGTCCTCCTCGGTGGGCTTGCCGCAGCGGAGAAGGGCGTACGCGAACCCGACGTCGTTCCCGGCGACGACCTCGAGCTCGGTGATCTCGAAGAGGGCGCCGGACCGCTGCCACTCGAAGAAGTCCGGCCAGGTGGCGCGGTACTCGTCGAGACCGCGGACCCCTCGGTGCGGCGGCGGCACGTCGAACATCACGATGTCGTCGGCGTGGTCCCTCACGACCGCGTCGAGGTCACCTCGGTGCACGGCCTCGGCCCACTGCTGGATCAGAGTGCGGATCTCGTCGTCGTCGCCCATGGCTGGTTCCTTCCCCATGACCGAGATGTTCACACGGGGGGCGGGCGCGTGACCGGGCCGTCAACGGGACGAAACGCGGTCGTAAACGCCCGCTCATAACGTTTCAATCCGACATCAAGTCTCGCTCTCGGCTCGCGTCGGCGTTGCCGCGAGCCGTGGCGACCGGACTCCCAGGAGTTGTACGTGCGCCTCAACCTCCGACGTCGAGCAGGAGCCGGTCTGTCGGCCGCCCTCCTCGTCGCCCCCCTCGTCGCGCTCGCCGCGGCACCGGCATCCGCCGAACCGACCGGGACCTCCGCCTCGGGTGACGGCTGGGCCGTCACCCGGGCGCCGGGCGGCTACCTGGTCACCGTGGACCTCGACGGTCCGCTGCCCGTCAGGTCCGACGCCCCGACCGTCGTCGTCGACGGTGAGACGATCGGTCTCGCGACCCAGTCGGCCGACGGCCGCTCCCTGAGCGCGTTCACCACCGACCCGGCGGTGGTCGACGCGTCGTCCGCCGAGGCGGGCTGGTCCAGCCAGGCCCCTGCCGGCGACGGCACGCCGTCGCGCGCGGTCGCCGTGCCGGACGCCGAGGACGCGGCCCTCGCGGAGCCGCTGGCGGCCGACCCGAGCGCGCCGGGCGACTTCGACTGGACCGAGTCGATCTACAAGTTCGGCGACCAGGCCATCCCGCTGTCCGCCATCGGCGGCGTCCGCGGCGAGATGGAGGGCAAGGTCTACCTGCCGACGACCGGCGGGGCACGACCGACCGTGATCCTGCTCCACGGACGCCACACCTCCTGCTACACCGCCGTTCCCGGCACCCCGACGAACCCCGCCCGGTGGCCATGCACCGCCGCACCCGGCCCCGCCGAGGCGCCGTACGACACCGGGCGCATGTCGATCCCCAGCTACGCCGGCTACGACGGCACCGCCCGCGCGCTCGCCAGCCGCGGCTACGCGGTCGTCTCGATCTCGGCCAACGCGGTCAACTCCAACGACAACGAGCTCTCCGCCGACCAGGGCGCCCAGGCGCGCGGCCAGCTGCTGCTCGACACCCTGTCCATGCTGGAGAAGGCCAACGCCGGCGAGACGGTCAGCTACCACGACGCGTTCACCGACCGCGACGTCTCGCTCGCCCAGGCGCTGACCGATGGCGCGGCGTCGTACGCGCTGCGTGCCCCCGGCTTCGTCAAGGGCGCGCCGGAGCTCGACACGATCACGCCCGCGACGCTCGTCGGCCGCTTCGACCTCAGCACGATCGGCATGATGGGCCACTCGCGCGGCGGTGAGGGCGTCACCTCGGCGGCGACGCTGAACCAGGCGCTGGCCGACCCGTGGCCGATCAGGTCGATCCTGCCGCTCGCGCCGGTCGACTTCGGCCGGATGACGGTGCCCAACGTGCCGATGAACGTGATCCTCCCCTACTGCGACGGCGACGTCTCCAACCAGCAGGGCCAGCACATGCTCGACGACTCGCGCTACGCGTACGGCGACGACGTGCTGCGGACGGGCACCTGGGTCATGGGCGCCAACCACAACTTCTACAACACGGTCTGGACCCCGGGTGAGTACGCCTACAGCGTCAGCGACGACTGGAGCGGCACCAACCCGGCGTCTGCCCGGGCCACCGAGCCCGTCTGCGGCACCGCGCCGTCGACGGCCGAGACCTCGATCCGGATGACCCCGGCCGAGCAGTACGACCAGGGCACGTCGTACATGACCGCGTGGTTCCGGCTGACCCTCGGCGGCGAGGACCAGTTCCTGCCGATGTTCGACGGCACCGGCTCGGTCCCCGCGGCGCTCGACGGCGAGGACGTGCGCACCACCGCGACGGCTCCGTCCGGCTCCCGCGCGACGATCGCGACCTTCGAGAAGGCGTCGTCCCTCGTGCGGACCTTCGGGACCGCGACGGCCAACCCGTGCGCCAGCATGAGCGGTCGCACCACCCCGCAGGACCTCGCGGCGTGCACCACCACGATGGCGAGCTCCCAGCTGCCGCACTGGACCCCGGCGTCCAACGGCGGCAACGTGCCGGCCACCCCGGTCACCCGGATGGTGTGGACCACCGACACGGGCGCGGTCCGCGTCTCCGTGCCGGCCGGCAAGCGCGACGCGGCCGGCTTCGAGCGGCTCTCGGTCAAGATGGCCGCCGACGAGTCCGTCGTGACCGGCACCGACCTGACCCTCACCGTCGTCGACGGCCATGGCGAGGCCTGGAGCTCCCTGGTGTCCGCGCTCAACCCGTACGCCCTGGTGCGCATGCCGACCTCGGCGAGCTCCGCGGCGACGAGCACGCTGAAGAAGGTCGTCCTCCACCAGGTCAACGTCCCGGTCGCCGACCTCGCTGCCGCTGGGCTCGACACGAGTGACGTCCGTGAGGTGCGGTTCACGGCCGCCCAGGGTGCCGACGGCGTCGCCACCGGTGGCGCGTACCTCTCCGACCTGGCCTTCGAGTCCTCGTCGGTCGGCACGGCCGCCAACAGGACCGAGCCGGTCGTGAACGTCTTCGCCCCGGGCGTCGACGAAGGGGCGGCCCCGGGCACCGTCGAGCTGGCGGCCTACCTGGACGAGCCCGCGACGGTCCCCGTCACCGGCTGGGTCTCGCTCCTCGGGTCGACCACGGCCCGGGCCGGCGCCACGATGGAGAAGGTCACCTTCGCTCCGGGGGAGACCTGCCAGGTCGTCACCGCGGCCGTGCAGGGGGACAAGGCGGACAGCACCTCGGCGGTGACGACCGTCAAGGCGAGCATCATCAACGTCTCGGGTGCCGTGCAGGGCAAGCAGGCGATCGTGTTCACCCGCATCCGGGAGGACGACGGACTGCTGCCCAGCGGCACGCCGCCGACGACGCCGACCGCGCTGCCGCCGTTCGGTACCCCCGGCCCGGTCTGCACCGAGCTCGAGGGCGTGCTCGCGGGCGGGAAGGTCATCGTCCCGGCCACGACGGCTCCGGACACGACCGCCGGCGTCTCCGCGACCGGCTTCCGTGCCGGCGAGGCCGTCACCTTCACGGGTGCCGGGCTGGCCCCGGTGACCTCGGTCGCCGATGCGACCGGGACCGCGACCGCCGACCTGGTGGTGCCGGCGGAGACGGCTCGTGGCGCGCTGACGGTCACCGCGACCGCGTCGGCCACCGGGCGGGTCGCCACCGGTGACCTCGGTGTCCGCGACACCAGCACCACCACGCTCGAGGTCTCGCCCGAGGCTCCTGCCCTGCGGCAGGCGATCACCCTCACGGCGACCGTCGACGGTGGCGACACCGACGGCACGGTGACCTTCACCGACGGCTCCACCGTGCTCGGCACGGGTGAGGTCGTCGACGGGGTCGCCACGCTGACGGTCCCCGGCGGCCTCGGTGCCGGGGCGCACACCCTCGCCGCCGGCTTCGGCCAGACGCCGGTGACGACGGCCTCGGAGTCCGCCCCGGTGGCGTTCACCCTCGCCAGGTCGACGCCCACCACCGTCGTCACGCTCAGCAGCGGCTCCTCCGTCTTCGGATCGCCCGCGGCCACCGCCTCGGTCACCGTCGGCGGCGCCGTCGGCGGGGGTGACGTCGAGCTGACCGTCGGTACGACGACCGTGACCGTGCCGCTCGACGGCGCCGGCCACGCGTCGTACGACCTGCCGGGCACGCTCGCCGCCGGCTCGTACGTCGTCTCGGCCCGCTACCTGGGCTCGGCCGACTCGGAGGCGTCCGCGGTCAGCTCCGCGCCGTACACCGTCTCGCCGAGGGCGACGACCACCCGGATGAAGGCGGTCTCGCGCAAGGGCGGCAAGAGGGTGAAGGTCACGGTGACCGTCGCCGGCGCCGTGAGCGGTGTGCCGGTCACCGGCGAGGTGCGGGTGGCGCTCCGCGGAGGGACGGTCACGCGGTCGGTGACCCTGCCGGCCTCGGGCACGGTGTCGGTCACCGTGCCCACGAAGGCGACGGCCAAGGGCGGCAGGCTCCGGCCCGCCAAGGTCGTCGTCCGGACGAAGCTCGTCGCGACCGGGAGCTACTCCTCCAGCAAGGCGTCGCCCCGGACGGTGCGGCTGAAGTAGCAGTGGGAAGCGCACAGCGGGCAGGAGGCGCCGGCCTCCTGCCCGCTGTGGCGTCCACGATCGTCCGTCAGGAGTCGAAGCCCAGGCCCGCCCGGTCGAGGGCCCGGAGGAAGCCGTTGCGCCGGCCCTCGCGGTGGTCGGCGCGGTCGAGGGACCAGCGGGTGAGGTTGATGCCGGCGGACGCGAGCGGCTCCGGCGGGAAGGGAAGCGGGCGCTCACGCACCATGCGCAGGGCGGTGCGCTCTGTCGGCTGCCCGTCCAGCAGGTCGAGCAGCACCTCGGCGGCCCAGCGGGTGGCACCCACGCCGAGCCCGGTGAAGCCGGCCGCGTGGGCGACCCGGCCGCCGTGGGTAGTGCCGTAGAACGCCGCGAACTGCGTGGACGTGTCGATGGCGCCGGCCCAGCGGTGGGTGAAGCGGACGCCCTCGAGCTGGGGGAACGTCGCGAGGAAGTGCGAGGCCAGTCGCGTGTGGCTGTCGGGCCGGTCCTCGTGGCGCGGGTGCAGCCGGCCGCCCGCGGGGTAGACGGCGTCGTACCCGCCCCACAGCACGCGGTCGTCGGCCGTCAACCGGGCGTAGTGGAACTGGTTGGCGAGGTCACCGAGGCCCTGCCGTCCGGCCCAGCCGACGGCGGCGCGCTGCTCGCCCGTGAGCGGCTCCGTGACGAGCACGTAGTCGTAGACCGGGACGGTCATCAGCCGGTTGCGGCGCAGCAGGGCGGGGAAGACGCCGGTCGCGAGGACGACGCGGTCCGACGTGACGGTCGCCCGGTCCGTGGCCACCTCGACGCCGCTCCCCTCGCGCCGGATCGCGGACACGGCCGAGTGCTCGTGCACCTCGACCCCGAGCTCGGCGGCCGCCCGGGCGAGGCCGAGCGCCAGCCGCGCCGGGTGGACCAGGGCGGTGTCGGCGGAGAGCTCGCCGCCGAGGAAGAGCGGGCTGTCGACCAGCGCCCGGGTCGCTGTCGCATCGAGGACGTCACCCTCGAGCCATGCGAGCTGGTGCTCCTCCACCGCCACGGTCAGCTGGCCGGTGCGCTCCCACTCGCAGGCCAGGCCGAGGTCGCGCACGTCGGCCTCGAAGGCGTCGAGGTTCTCCGCGCCCAGCCGCTCGAGGACGTCGTACTCGTCGGGCCAGCGGGACCGGCCGTTGTCCTCGCCGTGGGTGAGCGAGGCCTCGCAGAAGCCACCGTTGCGACCCGACGCCGCCCATCCGACGGTCTGCGCCTCGAGCAGCACGACCCGGCGGCCGGGGTCGCGGCGCTTCGCGTGGACGGCCGCCCAGAGGCCGAGGTAGCCCCCGCCGATGACGACGAGGTCGGCGCGGGTCGGGGCGGTCAGCGGGTCGTACGCCGGCGCCGCGCCGACGTCGTCGAGCCAGAAGACCGACTGCACGCTGTCCGCCAGCGACTCCGCGACGAGCCGCGGGTCGGGGGCGTGCCGCTCGTAGGCCGTCCGGTGGGCGGCCATGTCAGGAGGCTGCGGTGAGCGCCTCGTCGAGGATCGCGAGACCCTCCCGCACCTCGTCGTCGGTGGTGGTCAGCGGGGGGACGACGTGGATGCGGTTGTAGTTGACGAAGGGCAGCATGCCGCGCTCCTGGCAGCCCTTCACGATCGCCGCCATCTCCGGGCTGGAGCCGCCGTAGGGAGCCAGCGGCGCACGCGTCGCGCGGTCGCTGACCAGCTCGACGGCCCAGAAGGCGCCCGTGCCGCGGACCTCGCCGATCCACTCGTGCCGGTCCGCCAGCTCGCGGAGACCGGGACCGATGACGTGCTCCCCGAGGCGCTCGGCACGGCCGACGACGTCGTCGTCCTCCATCGCCCGGATCGTCGCCACGGCCGCGGCGCACGCGAGCGGGTGGCCGGAGTAGGTGAGCCCGCCCGGGTAGGTGCGGTGCGCGAAGGTGGAGAAGATGTCGTCGCTGATCGCCACGCCGCCGAGCGGGACGTAGCCCGAGTTCACGCCCTTGGCGAAGGTCAGCAGGTCGGGGACCGTGTCGCCGTGCTCGACCGCGAACCACCGCCCGGCGCGGCCGAAGCCCGACATCACCTCGTCGGCGACGAGCACGATGCCGTGGCGGTCGCAGATCTCGCGGACGCCGGCCAGGTAGCCCGGCGGCGGGACCATGATCCCGGCGGTCCCGGGGATGGCCTCGAGCACGATGGCTGCGACGGTCGCCGGCCCCTCGAGAGCCACGACCTGCTCGAGGTGATCGAGCGCGCGCTGGCACTCCTCGACCTCGGTGGTCGCGTGGAAGGGGCTGCGGTAGAGGAACGGCCCGAAGAAGTGCACGGTGCCGGACGACGCGTGGTCGCTGGCCCACCGGCGTGGGTCGCCGGTCATGTTGACCGCGAGGTGGGTGCCGCCGTGGTAGCTGCGGTAGGTCGTCAGCACCTTGTGGCGACCGGTGTGCAGCCGCGCCATGCGTACGGCGTGCTCGTTGGCGTCGGCGCCGCCGTTGGTGAAGAAGACGTGGTCGAGGTCGCCGGGGGTGTGGCTCGCGATCAGCCGGGCGGCCTCGGACCGGGTGCCGTTGGCCATTGCGGGGGCGACGGTGCAGAGGTGCTCCGCCTGCTCCCTGATGGCGGCGACGACGCGCGGGTGCTGGTGGCCGAGGTTGGTGAAGACCAGCTGGGAGGAGAAGTCGAGGTAGCGCCTCCCGGCGCCGTCCCAGACGTGGCTGCCCTCGGCCCGGGTGACGACCATCGGGCTGATCTCGGCCTGCGCCGACCAGGAGTGGAAGACGTGCGCGCGGTCGAGCTCGTAGGCCCGCTGGGCGTCGTGCGTGCTCGCGAGGTCGCTCGCGATCGTGGTCTCAGTCATTGCGCGGGAACCCCAGCTCGAGACCGCCCTCGGGGCGGTTGGCCGGGTCGATCCACCTGGTGGTGACGACCTTGCCGCGGGTGAAGAAGTGCACGCCCTCGGTGCCGTGGGCGTGGGTGTCGCCGAAGAGCGAGCGCTTCCAGCCACCGAAGGAGTAGTAGGCGACCGGCACCGGGACGGGCACGTTGACGCCGATCATCCCGACGGTCACGTCGGCCTCGAAGCGGCGGGCCGCCCCGCCGTCGTTGGTGAAGACCGCGGTGCCGTTGCCGTACTCGTTGGCGTTGACCAGTGCGACCGCCTCGTCGTACGACGTCACGCGCACGACCGAGAGGACCGGGCCGAAGATCTCCTCGGTGTAGATGTCCATGTCGGGGGTCACGTCGTCGAAGAGCGTGGGACCGAGCCAGAAGCCCTCCTCCCCGCCGCGGGCCGCGACGTCGCGGCCGTCGACGACGACCTTCGCGCCGGCGGCCTCACCGGAGTCGATGAACGAGCTCACCCGGTCGCGGTGGGCCCTCGTGACGAGCGGACCCATGTCCGCTTCCCTCTGGTCGCCCGTCGCGGAGCGGCCGCCGTCGCCGATCAGCAGGGTGCGGGTCCGGTCGGCGATCCGGGCGACCAGCTCGTCGCCGACCGGGTCGACCGCGACCAGCACGCTGATCGCCATGCACCGCTCGCCCGCGCTGCCGTAGCCAGCGTTGACGGCCGAGTCGGCGGCGAGGTCGAGGTCGGCGTCGGGCAGCACGACCATGTGGTTCTTGGCGCCGCCGAGGGCCTGGACGCGCTTGCCGTGGCGGCTCGCGGTCTCGTAGACGTACTCCGCGATCGGGGTCGAGCCGACGAAGCTGATCGCCTGCACGTCGGGGCTGGTGAGGAGCGCGTCGACGGCGGTCTTGTCGCCGTGGAGCACGTTGAAGACGCCGTCGGGGAGCCCGGCCTCCTGCCAGAGCGCGGCGAGCCAGTTCGCCGCGCTCGGGTCCTTCTCGCTCGGCTTGAGGACGACGGTGTTGCCGGCAGCGATGGCGATGGGGAAGAACCACATCGGCACCATCGCCGGGAAGTTGAACGGGCTGATGATGCCCACCACGCCGAGCGGCACGCGCTTGGAGTGCACGTCGACGCCGGTCGACGCCTCCTCGCTGTGGCCGCCCTTGAGCAGGTGGGAGATCCCGCACGCGAACTCCACGACCTCGAGGCCCCGGGCGATCTCGCCCATCGCGTCGGAGTGCACCTTGCCGTGCTCGGCGGTGATGATCGCGGCGAGCTCCTCCTTGCGGGCGTTGAGCAGCTCGCGGAAGGCGAACAGCACCTGCGTACGACGCGCGAGCGACGACGTGCCCCAGCTCCGGGCCGCCCGCGACGCGGCAGCGATGACGTGGGTGGCGTCGGCCTCGCTCGCGAGCGCGACGCGCCCGGTCACCCGGCCCGTCGCCGGGTTGGTCACGTCGGCCCAGCCGGAGGGCGAGCCGGTCAGGGGCGAGCCGTCGACCCAGTGCACGATGTCGTTCATGCGGCTCATCCTGCTCGTCGTACGACGCCGCGGCGGGTGTCGGATCGTCGGCATCCGCGGCACCAGCCGGACACTTCGTCACCCGTCGCGGGCGTAGGCTCCGACGCGTGGTCGACGTGACGCCGGGGGTGACGCTGCGCGAGGCGCTGGAGCTGCCCACCTTCCGACGGGCCGCCCCCGAGGTGGTCGCCGGTGCTGCCGGGACCGACCGGGCGATCCGCTGGGTGCACGCCACCGAGCGCCCCGACGTGCGCCAGCTGCTCCGCGAGGGCGACCTGCTGCTCACCATGGGGACGGGCCTGCCCGGTGACGACGACCAGGCGGGCCTGGCCGCGTTCGTCGACGAGCTCGCCGACGTCGGCAGTGCCGGTGTGGTCGTCGAGCTCGGCCGGCGGTGGGCGTCCGCGCTGCCGGACGCCCTGGTCGAGGCCTGCGAGCGGCACGGGCTGCCCCTGGTCGTGCTGGCGCGTGAGACCCGCTTCGCGGCGCTCGCGCAGGAGATCGGCGAGCGCGTCGTGGACCGGCAGCTCGCCGAGCTGCGCGAGGCCCAGCGCGTGCACGAGACCTTCACCGAGCTCAGCAACGAGCTGGCCGGCCCGGTCGACGTGCTTCGCGCGGTCCAGCGGCTCGCGGACGCGCCCGTGGTCGTGGAGAACGCCCAGCACCGGCCGCTCGACTACTTCGCCGGACCCGACGAGGGCGACGGCTTCCTCGACGGCTGGCCCGCGCGCTCGCGGCGCGTCGAGGTGGCCGGGCGCACCGGCTGGGACGCCGCCAACGGCTGGCTGGTGACGCGGCTCGGCACGACCGACCGGGCATGGGGGCGGCTCGTCATCGGGTCGCCCGACGCGCCGTCGCAGCGGCTGGTCGCGGTGGCCGAGCGCGCCGCGTCGGCCCTCGCGCTGCACCGCCTCCACGACCGGGACCGGGGCACGCTCATGCGCCGCACGCACCTCGAGCTGCTGACCGGGCTGGCCGAGGACCCCGGCTCCGACGACGTACGACGTCGCTGCGAGCTGGCCGGCTTCCCGGTGCACCGCCGCGGCCTCACCGGCGTCGTCGTGCGCGGCCGCGTGGGGACCGTGCCACCGGCGGACCTCGACGAGGTGGCCGCCACGGTCGTCCGGGCCGCCCACGCGCTGCGGGTGCCGGCGCTCGTGTGCGAGGTCGAGCGCGACCTGCGCGTGCTCGTCTCGACGTCGCCCGCCGCGGACGCCGACGACCTCGTCGACCGGCTGGCCGCCCGCGTCCTGGCGCACCACGACGTCGTCGTGGCCGCCGGCCGCACCGCCCCCGACCGTGCCGGCGTCGCCCGCACGGTCGCCGAGGCCGGCCAGGTCGCCGACGCAGCACCGCAGGCGCGGCGCGAGCAGGACCCCGACGTGCACCGGCTCGCCGACCTCCACCTCCGGGGGCTGCTGGCGCTGCTCGGCGAGGACGAGCGCGTCCGGCTCTTCGTCGAGCGCGAGCTCGGGCCGCTGCAGGAGCACGACCGGGCCGACGGATCGCGCACCGAGCTGCTCGCCGCCCTGCGCGCCCTCGTCCTGCACCCGTCCAGCAAGACCGAGGCAGCCGCCAGCCTGCACCTGTCGCGAGCCGCGTTCTACGACCGACTGGCGCGGATCGAGTCCGTCCTCGACGCCGACCTCGACGACCCCGACGTCCGCGTCTCGCTGCACGTCGCACTCGTGGCCGACGAACTGTTCGGCGGGCGGGCGAAGTGACGACGGATCGTCGGCCCACCCGCGCTGTCGCGCTGGGCACGATGCAGGGCATGACCCGTGTGACCACCCGTGTCCTGGACGTCGCCACCACCGTGCCGACCACGCCGCTCGACGCCGGCACCGTCGTCGAGGGCTCGCCCGAGGCCGGCTCGCGCGCCCTCGCCGCGGTCTCCGGGGTCGAGGTCGGTGTGTGGGAGATGACCCCCGGCACCGCGACCGACGTCGAGGTCGACGAGGTGTTCGTCGTGCTCTCCGGCTCCGGGACGGTGTCCTTCGACGACGACGGCGAGCAGGTCGACCTCGCGCCGGGCAGCGTCGTACGCCTGCGAGCGGGCGAGCGCACCACCTGGGTCGTCCGCGAGACCATCCGCAAGATCTACGTCGCCTGAGCCCGAGGAGCGCGCAGCCATGACCGACACGATCCGCAACTTCATCGACGGCGAGCTCGTGGAGTCGGCGACCACCGACTTCATCGGCCTCGTCGACCCGGTGACCGGCGAGCCCGACGGGCGCTCGCCGATCTCGACGCACGAGGAGGTCGACCGCGCGTACGCCGCCGCCGAGCGCGCATCGGTCACGTGGAAGCGGCTCACCCCCGGGGCGCGGCAGGCCCACCTCCTCGACCTCGCCTCCGCGATCGCCGGGCGACGCGACGACATCAGCGCGGTGCAGGCCCGCGACACCGGGCAGCCCGTGCGCTACATCGCGAGCGAGGAGGTCGACCAGGGCGTCGACCAGCTGCGGTTCTTCGCGGGCGCCGCGCGGCTGCTCGAGGGGAAGTCGTCGGGGGAGTACCTCGAGGGCCACACCTCGGCGATCCGCCGCGAGCCGATCGGCGTCGTCGGGCAGGTCACGCCCTGGAACTACCCGTTCGCGATGGCGATCTGGAAGATCGCGCCCGCGCTCGCCGCCGGCAACACGGTCGTGCTCAAGCCCAGCGACACCACGCCCCGCTCCACCGTGCTGCTCGCCGAGATCGCCGGCGCGATCCTGCCGCCCGGGGTGCTCAACGTCGTCAACGGCGACGCCTCGACCGGTCGCTACCTCGTCGAGCACCCGACCCCCGGACTCGTCGCGATCACCGGCTCCGTCCGGGCGGGCACGGAGGTCGCGCTGTCGGCGGCGAAGTCGCTCAAGCGCGTGCACCTCGAGCTCGGCGGCAAGGCGCCGGTCGTGGTGATGCCGGACGCCGACCTGCCGCGCGCAGCCGAGATGATCGCCGCGGCCGCCTACTTCAACGCCGGCCAGGACTGCACCGCCGCCACCCGCGTCATCGCCCACGGCAGCGTCCACGACGAGCTCGTCGACCTCCTCGTGAAGGCGGCGGAGGGCACCAAGCCGGGTGCGCCGACGGACGAGGAGGCGGAGTACGGCCCGCTCAACAACGCCGGCCACCTCGCCAAGGTGGAGGCGTTCCTCGCCGAGCTGCCCGGTCATGCGACCGTCCGCACCGGCGGCAGCCGGCACGGCGAAGCAGGGTTCTTCTTCGCCCCGACCGTCGTCACCGGCGTACGCCAGGACGACCGCATCGTGCAGGAGGAGGTCTTCGGCCCGGTGCTGACCGTGCAGTCCTTCGACGACGAGGCCGACGCCGTCGCGATGGCCAACGGCGTGCCCTACGGCCTGGCCGCCAGCGTCTGGACCCGCGACGTGGGCGTCGCCGACCGGCTCACCCGCGAGCTCGACTTCGGCTGCGTGTGGGTCAACACCCACATCCCGTTCGTCTCCGAGATGCCGCACGGCGGCTTCGGCGCCTCCGGCTACGGCAAGGACCTCTCGGGCTACGGCTTCGACGACTACACGCGCATCAAGCACGTGATGACGGCGCACTACTGACCCGGCGGCCGCTCCTCGGGGGCGTCGGGGTGGCGGCGCGCGGTCGAGTGTGGCGGCGGACGACATCGGATCGGCGTGGTTCGCTGTCGGTTGCCGCCACTTTGGGGGGCCAGCGGTCGAAGGTGGCGGCGCACGACATCGGACGGGCGCGGATTGATGTCGTCTGCCGCCATCCTCAGGGCCGAGCGCCGGCTCGATGTCGTACGCCGTCACGGTGGGCTGTCGGTCATCGGGCATCCTTGGGACATGCGCTTCACCGAGCACGAGCTGACCGTCGCCGTCACTGCCGCCGCCAAGATCGTGGCGGGCGGCAAGATCGGCAAGCGCGGCAAGGGCGAGGAGAAGTGGGAGGCGATGAGCAAGATCGACCGCTACCACCTCCTCGAGGCCGTGGGCAGCCAGGTGCTTCCCGTGCTGATCGCGCTGCCCGACGTGGAGGTGCCCGCCGGCACCCGGCCGACGTTCACCGACGCCCAGATCGCGGAGGCGGTGGAGCAGACGCTCGGCGAGAGCGGTGTCGGCCGGCTCCGGCAGAAGGTCGCGGTGGCGGCCCGCCTCACCCTCGTGCGGACGGCGCTCGCGGAGCTCCCCGTGCGCCAGGACCCCGACGCGCTCATCGTGCCGGACTCCCTCGAGGACCTGTGACGGGCGCCACGCCCTGAGAACCCTGAGGACGGCACTCAGGTTGGGTGCGTACCGTCGGGTGCGATGACTTCCACGAAGACCTCCTTGCCCAGCTCCCGCCTCGCCGCCGTTCTCGGCATCCTGGCGGTCGCAGCCGTCCTCACCTTCGTCGCCTACGCGGTCGGGCCGGGCTCCGACGACTCGAGCTCCGAGGCAGGCACGGACGCCTCGTCGAGCGCCTCGCCGTCGGCGGGTGCGTCGGACGGCGCCGCGGAGGGCCCCCAGCCCGACCTCGATGCCATCCCCGACGTCGTGGCGGAGGTCAACGGCGAGCAGGTGACCAAGGAGGAGTTCGTCCCGATCTACGAGGCGGCCTTCCAGCAGGCGGCTGCGCAGGCGCAGATGGGCGGCGACGACCCCGACGAGGAGGCGCTGCGCAAGCAGACCGCTGACAACCTCGTCGACACCGAGCTGCTCCTGCAGGAGGCCGAGTCGCGCGGGCTCGAGGTGTCCGACGAGGCGGTCGACGCCGAGCTCACCGACCTCGCCGAGCAGAACGGCATGAAGACCGCCGACGAGCTGCTGAAGGCGGTCGAGGCTCAGGGCGTGAGCGCCGACCAGGCCCGCGAGCAGGTCAGGACGCAGGCGATGGTGGAGGCGCTCGTCGAGGACGAGGACGGCTCGATCGAGCCGACCGACAAGGAGCTCCGCAAGCTCTACGCGCGGGTCAAGAAGCAGCAGGCGGCCTCCGGGGGCGGCGCCGGCCAGGAGATCCCGCCGTTCGCCCAGGTGCGCGACCAGCTCGCGGAGCAGGCGTCGAGCCAGGAGGTCGGCAAGGTCGCGACCGCGCTGGTGAAGGACCTCCGCAAGGACGCGGACATCACCGTCAACCTCTGACCCGGCGGTCGGGAGGAACCCGGGTCAGCCGCCGGCGGGCGGGTCGAGGAGCGTGTCGACGGCCGCGAGGAACTCGTGGCGGTTGAACGGCTTCGGCAGGAAGTGGCGGTGCTCGTCACCGACGTCCAGGTCGCCGGACATGATGAGGACCTTGGTGCCCGGGCTGGTGCGTCGCAGCTCGTCGGCGACCGCGAGACCGGTCATCCGCGGCATGTGGTGGTCGACCACGACCAGGTCGAAGCTCTCCTCCGCCGTGTGCGCCAGGACCTCGGCACCGTCGCCGGCCATCGTCACGACATGACCCGCGCGCTCGAGGACGTGGCCGATGAAGTCGCGGATGTCGGGCTCGTCGTCCGCGACGAGGCTGCGCAGGGGCATGGCACCGAGTGTGGACCCCCCAGCGGGCCGCTGTCCCCGCGCTGACCCGATCCTGCGGCAGATGTGAGCGGATCGTGAGATCTGGCCTCGCCCGAACGGCTCTCCGGCGCCCGTCGCCGGTCGTACCCTGTGCCCATGACGAGGGCCCTGTCGCCGGCGCGGGCCGCAGCCTTCGCGGCGGCGTACGCCGTACTGACGCTCGTAGGGCGGGCGACCGCCCTCGAGGGGCAGGTCGTCAGCCTCATCTGGCCGGCCGCAGGCGTGGCCTTCCTCTGGCTGCTCGCCGAGTCGCCGCGCCACCAGCTCCGCGTCCTCGTCCCGCTCCTGGTGATCCACTTCGGCGTGGTCGTCGGCCTGACCGGGGCATCACCGCTCCTCGGCCTGCTCGGCGCCGTGTCCGTCGCGGCGCAGACCGCTGTCGCCGTACTGCTGCTGCGCCGCTGGTGCCCGACGATGCTCGGCGCGGGCGGCACCGCCAGCATCCGCTCGCCGCGCACCCTGGCTGCGATGGCCGGGGCTGCGGCCATCGGCTGCGCGGTGGGCGCAGCGGTCGGCACCCTCGGGCTGTGGCTCGACGGGGGACAGGTGACGGCCCTGACGGCCGTGGCCTGGTTCGCCCGGCACGTCGCCGGCGTGCTCACCGTGGGCGCGGTCGGGCACCTCGGGTGGGAGTGGCGCACGCAGACGATCGCCGACCGGGTCCACGGCGGCTCCCGCACCGAGTGGGTGGTGCTCTGGGTCGTCTCCGTCACCGCGACGGTCCTGCTGTTCGTGCAGCCCTACCCCGTCGTCTTCCTCGTGATGGCCTTCGCGGTGTGGTCGGCCGCCCGGTTCCCGACGTTCCCTGCCGCGCTGCACTGCCTGGTCCTCGGTGGCACCGCGCTCTGGCTGAGCCTCACCGGGCACGGACCGTTCGACGCGGTGGAGGACCCGGTGGCCGAGGTCCTCGTGTCGCAGCTCTTCATGGTCGCCGTGCTGCTCACCGGGCTGGCGGTGGGTGCCCTCGGTGACCGGGTCGACGAGTCGTACGCCGCCGAGACCGCGGCGCGTGCACAGGCGGCCGAGCAGGCCCACCTGCTCGCCGAGATGACCGAGAGCATGGACGAGGGGCTCGTCGTGCTCGACGCGGACGGCCAGGTCGAGCGCAGCAACGGGGCCAGCCGGCGGCTCGCGCACCGGGTGAGCGTCGCGACCACCGACGCCGGCGCGCTGGCGGAGCTGGTCGCGCTGCTGCGCGACCCCGCCCCGTCCAACACCGGCGCGGTGCGCGCCGAGCTGGGCGTCGGCGACGTGGTGATCCCGCTCAACAGCGGCGAGGAGGTCGTCCTCGCCGTCACCCGCGCGACGCTCTCCCGCGCCACCGGACGCCCCGGCGTCCTCCTCGTGCTGCGCGAGGTGACGGAGCACCGCTCCGGCCTGCGCCCGCTCGCCGGCTTCGCGTCGACGGCCGCCCACGACCTGCGTGGCCCGCTCTCCGCGATCCGCTCCTGGGTCGGGCTCGCTGCCGACGACCTCGAGCCCGGCTCCCCGGCCGCGGAGCCGCTGCGCCGCGCCGAACGGGCGGCGGAGCAGATGGGGGAGCTCATCGGCGACCTGCTGGAGCACGCCCTCGCGGAGTCCGGCGAGCTCGCCGCGCGCGAGGTCCCCATCTCCGGTCCCGGTGGGGTGCTGGACCAGGTCTCCGGCCTGCTCGGCCCCGACGACGTCCTCGAGGCGGACCCCGACCTGCCGACCGTCCGCGCCGACCCGGTCGCGCTGCGGCAGCTCTTCGGCAACCTCGTCGGCAACGCGGTGAAGTACGCCCGGCCCGGCGAGCCCGCGACGATCACCGTCCGCGCCCGGCGGAAGGGTTCGCGCGTCGTGGTCGAGATCGAGGACCGCGGGGTCGGCGTCGAGGACTCCGAGCGTTCGCTGATCTTCCAGCGCTTCCACCGCAGCGGCGCCGTCCGCGCCCACTTCCGGGGAACCGGGATGGGGCTGTCCATCTGCCAGACCATCGTGCAGCGCCACGGCGGCACCATCGAGTGCCTCACGACCCCGCCCGGCACTGGCACGGTGTTCCGGTTCGACCTGCCGGCGGCCGAGCCTTCCGTAGGCAGCTCGACAGCCTCCTGACCGCCCCGCGCGGGGTCGTACGCCACGGGGTCGCGAACTGCCTACGTTGGTCGTGCCTCACAGCGAGATGTCTGAGGACGTCCCGGTCGGGATCTCGGCCTCGATCCGCCCATGACGTCCTCAGATATCGGTCTCGCCCTTCGCTCCGCGATCGGGCGGCAGGCTCAGACGTTCCGTCGGTACTGGCCGCCGACCTCGAAGAACGCCTCGGTGACCTGCTGGAGGGAGCAGACGCGGGCGGCGTCCATCAGGACGGCGAAGACGTTGTCGCCCGAGATCGCGGCGTCCTTGAGCCGGGCGAGGGCCTCCCGCGCCTCGGCGCCGTGCTCGGCCTGGAAGGTGCGGACGCGGGAGAGCTGCGACTCCTTCTCCGACTCGGTCGCCCGGGCGAGCTCGACCTCCTTGGGCTGGGCGTCGGCCGCGGACTCCTTGACGAAGGTGTTGACGCCGATGATCGGCAGCGAGCCGTCGTGCTTGCGGTGCTCGTAGAGCATCGACTCGTCCTGGATCCGGCCACGCTGGTAGCCGGTCTCCATCGCGCCGAGCACGCCGCCGCGCTCGTTGATCCGGTCGAACTCCTCGAGGACCGCGGCCTCGACGAGGTCGGTGAGGTCGTCGATGACGTAGGAGCCCTGGAGCGGGTTCTCGTTCATCGCCAGGCCCCACTCGCGGTTGATGATCAGCTGGATCGCGAGCGCGCGGCGCACCGACTCCTCGGTCGGGGTCGTCACCGCCTCGTCGTACGCGTTGGTGTGGAGGCTGTTGGCGTTGTCGTAGATCGCGATGAGGGCCTGCAGCGTGGTGCGGATGTCGTTGAAGTCCATCTCCTGCGCGTGCAGCGACCGGCCGCTCGTCTGGACGTGGTACTTCAGCTTCTGCGAGCGCTCCGAGGCGCCGTACTTCTCCTTCATCGTCACCGCCCAGATGCGGCGCGCGACGCGGCCGAGGACGCTGTACTCGGGGTCCATGCCGTTGGAGAAGAAGAAGGACAGGTTCGGCGCGAAGTCGTCGATCTTCATGCCGCGCGCGAGGTAGGCCTCGACGTAGGTGAAGCCGTTGGCGAGGGTGAAGGCGAGCTGGCTGATGGGGTTCGCCCCGGCCTCGGCGATGTGGTAGCCGGAGATCGACACCGAGTAGAAGTTGCGCACCTGCTGCTCGATGAACCACTCCTGGATGTCGGCCATCATCCGCAGGCTGAACTCGGTGGAGAACAGGCAGGTGTTCTGGCCCTGGTCCTCCTTGAGGATGTCGGCCTGCACGGTGCCGCGGACGTTGGCGAGGGCGTACGCCGCCAGGGTGGCGCGCTCCTCCTCGCTCGGCTCGCGGCCCTCCTTCTCGCGGAACGCGTCGACCTGCTGGTCGATGGCGGTGTTGAGGAAGAACGCCAGCACCGTGGGCGCCGGGCCGTTGATCGTCATCGAGACGCTCGTGGTCGGCGCGACCAGGTCGAAGCCGTCGTACAGCGCCTTCATGTCGTCGAGGGTCGCGACGCTCACGCCGGACGTGCCGACCTTGCCGTAGACGTCGGGGCGCGGGTCGGGGTCGCGGCCGTAGAGCGTCACCGAGTCGAACGCCGTCGACAGGCGGGTCGCGTCGTTGCCCTCGGAGAGGATCTTGAAGCGGCGGTTGGTGCGCGCCGGGTCGCCCTCGCCGGCGAACATGCGGGCGGGGTCCTCGTTGTCGCGCTTGAACGGGAAGACGCCGGCGGTGAAGGGGAAGTAGCCGGGCAGGTTCTCGTTGCGCCAGAAGCGCACCAGCTCGCCGTGGTCGGTGTAGCGGGGGAGCGAGACACGCGGGATCTTGTTGCCGCTCAGCGACTCCTTGGTCAGCCTGGTGTGGATCTCGCGGTCGCGCACCACCACGACCTGCTCGTCGCCGGAGTAGGACTCCACGACGGCCGGCCAGCGCTTGATCTGGTCGGCGACCTCGTGCGGCACGGCCTTGCGCGCCTCGTCGAGCAGGCCCTCGACCGCACCGGCGTCGCCGTCGGCCAGCGCGTCGGCGACGTGCTGCACGCGCTGGAGGTTGCGGGCAGCCTCGGCCAGCTCGGTGGTCCTCGCGTGGTAGCCGCGGACGGTCTCGGTGATCTCGGAGAGGTAGCGCACGCGGTCGGCGGGCACGACCTGGCGGATGCCGGAGGAGTGGCGGACGTCGACGTGCGGGAGGGTGCCGTCGGCCACCTCGAGCCCGGCGTCGGCGAGCTCGGCGCGTAGGTGCTGGTAGAGCGCGGTGACGCCGTCGTCGTTGAAGGTCGCGGCGCTGGTGCCGAAGACCGGCATGTCGTGCGGCTGCTTGCCGAACGCCTCGCGGTTGCGGACCAGCTGGCGGCCGACGTCGCGGAGCGCGTCCTTGGCGCCGCGGCGCTCGAACTTGTTGATCGCGACGCTGTCGGCGAAGTCGAGCATGTCGATCTTCTCGAGCTGCGAGGCGGCGCCGAACTCCGGCGTCATGACGTAGAGCGAGTGGTCGACGAGCGGCACGATGCCGGCGTCGCCCTGGCCGATGCCGGGCGTCTCGACGATGACCAGGTCGTTGCCCGCGGCCTTGAGGACGTCGATGACGTCGGCGAGGTGCTCGGGCACCTCGTGCGCGCCACGGGTGGCGAGCGAGCGGAAGAACACCCGGTCGCCGTCGAGGGAGTTGGCGCGGATCCGGTCGCCGAGCAGCGCCCCGCCGCCCTTGCGCCGGGTCGGGTCGACGGCGACGACGGCGATGCGCAGCTTGTCCTGCTGGTCGGTGCGGAAGCGGCGGACGACCTCGTCGGTGAGGCTGGACTTGCCCGACCCGCCGGTGCCGGTGATGCCGAGGACGGGTACGACGCGGCGCGCGGCCGCGCGGCGTACCTCCTCCAGCAGCGACTCGTCGAGGCGGCCGCCCTCGGCGCCGGTGATCGCGCGAGCGACGGCGAACCGGTCGCCGCTCAGGACCTGCTCGGCGCTCACCTGCCGGTCGGCCCACAGGTCGACGTCGCAGTCGGCGACGACGGAGTTGATCATCCCGACGAGGCCCATCTTCTGGCCGTCCTCGGGGGAGAAGATGGTGACGCCGGACTCCCGGAGCCGCGTGATCTCCTTCGGCACGATGACGCCGCCACCGCCGCCGACCACGCGCACGTGGCCGGCGCCCGCGGCGCGCAGCGACTCCACGAGGTACTCGAAGTACTCGACGTGTCCGCCCTGGTAGGACGACACCGCGACGCCCTGGACGTCCTCCTCCAGCGCGGCGTCGACGACCTCCTGCACCGAGCGGTTGTGCCCGAGGTGGATGACCTCGCACCCCTGGCTCATGAAGATCCGGCGCATGATGTTGATCGAGGCGTCGTGGCCGTCGAACAGCGCGGACGCCGTGACGAGGCGGATCGGGTGCGTGGGGGTGTGCAGGTCGGCCATGCCACAGATAGTAGGACATCCAACTAATTACCCGCGAGTCACCGGCGGCGGAGTCCCCGGATATCCGGGGAGTCCCCCGCTTGTCACACAAGATCTGGGGGACGAAGCGGGAGACTCGGGTGCCAAGCTCGCTCAGCCGAGGTCGCCGAGCCCCGACCGCAGGCCGGTCAGCCGGTCGGTGAGCTCGCGTACGTCGGCCCCGGGCAGGCCGGGAGCCTCGAAGACCTCGCCGTTGAGGGCCGCCGTCGCCTCCTCGACCGCGTCGCGGCCGGCGTCGGTCAGCACGGCTCGTACGACGCGCTTGTCCTCGTCGCTGCGCACCCGCTCGACGTAGCCCTGGGCCACCAGCCGGTCGACGGCGCTGGTGACGCTCGTCGGGTGCACCTGCAGCAGCGAGCCGAGCCGCGACATGGGCATCGCGGCGTCGCGGGTGAAGGAGAGCAGCCGCAGCACCTCGTACCGGGCGAACGTCAGGCCGCGCGGGCGCAGCACCGCGTCGATGCGCTCCATCAGCAGCTGCTGGGCGCGCACGACGGAGGTCACCATCGCCATCCCGTCGGCGGCACCGGCCCAGCCGTGGGCGACCCACTGGCGGTGGGCCTCGCTGATCGGGTCGCGGGTCATGGGACGCGAGGCTACTCAGCCAGTCCGGTCAGCACGGCGTGCGCCTCGACCATCGCCGGCCCGTACCACGTGAGCAGCCGCCCCGACACCAGCCGCGTCGGCGTGCGGAGTGCCTCGGGGCCGTCGTCGGCGGTGAAGACGTAGGGCTCGTCCGGGAGCAGCACGACGTCCGCGCGGGCGCCGTCGATGTCCTCCGGGGTCACCGTCGGGTAGCGCCCCTCCCTCGCTGCCGGACCGTGCGCGAGCACGTTGGCCAGACCGGCCCGGGCCAGGAGGTCGTCGGTGTAGGTCTGCGACCCGACGACCATCCAGGGGTCGCGCCAGATCGGCACGGCGACCCGGAGTCGGTCGGCGGCGGGGGCGGACCAGAGCGCGCGGGCCTCGAGCAGCCAGGAGGGGCCGGGGACCGCGAGCGCCTCGTCGAGGAGCCGGGACATCGACTCGAGCGCCTCCTCGACGGTCTCGATCCGGGTCACCCAGACCGCGACGCCGGCGTCACGGAGCCGGCGTACGTCGAGCTCGCGGTTCTCCTCCTTGTTGGCCACGACGAGGTCGGGGGAGAGGGCGCGGATCGCCGCGAGGTCGGGGTTCTTGGTGCCGCGCACCCGCGCGACGTCGAGGCCGGCGGGGTGGGTGCACCAGTCGGTCGCGCCGACGAGCCGGTCGGGCGCCGTGGCCGCGATCGCCTCGGTCAGCGACGGCACCAGCGAGACGACCCGCGTCGCGGGGGCGTGCAGTGGGACGTCGGCCCCGAGGTCGTCGCGCATGCGCCCGAGGCTAGCCACCACCTGACCGGGTGGGACGCACCACCGGGGTGAGGAGGGCCGGACGGGTGGCGTGGTGGAGTTGCGCCATGAGCAAGCACGCCCGCCCCCGGGGGCTGCCGGTCGACGGAGTGGAGCGGCCGACGGTCGACGGCTGGACCTTCCCGGCCCGCAACCCGGCGACCGCCGAGCCGCTGTGGGACGTGCCGGACGCCGGGGTCACCGACGCCCGCGAGGCCGTCACCGCCGCACGCCGCGCCTTCGACGCGACGCAGTGGAGCACCGACGCCGACCTGCGCGCCGACGCCGTACGACGCCTCGCCGCCGCGGTCGCGGAGCACGCCGACGAGCTGGTCGCCCTGATGGCGGTCGAGACCGGGGTGCCGGTCGCGCTGCGGGCGGCCCACCTCGATGACGCGCTGGCCGCGATGACCTCCGTCCTCACGTCCGGGCCGCAGGACGACCCGGCCGGCGTGACGGCCGTCGTCACGCCCGCGACCTCGCCCCTGTCCGTCCCGCTCGCGGAGGTCGGCCGGGTCCTCGCCGAGGGCGGGACGGTCGTGCTGAAGCCCGCGCCGGAGGCCGCGACGGCCGCGATCGAGCTGGGCCGGATCGCCCTCGACGTGCTTCCGCGCGGCGTGCTCAACGTCGTCACCACCCGCGACGTCGACGTCGCCATCGCGCTGACCCTCGACGAGCGCGTGGACGCGATCTCCCTCACCGGGTCGTCGGTCGTGGCCGAGCGCGTGCAGGTCGCGGGGGAGCGGGCCGGCAAACGCGTGCGCCTCGACGTCGGCGGCCCACGCACCGTCCGGGCGGGCGGCGACCTCGAGGCGGTCGTCTCCGCGGCGGCGTACGACGTCGCGACCAACGCCGGCCAGGGCTGCCGCCTGCCGACCAGCGTCGTCGTACCCGTCCACCGGCACGCAGACGCGATGCAGGTGGCCGCAGCCGCCATGGCGGACGTCGCCGTGGGCGACCCGACCGACCCCGCGACCCGTTGCGGACCGCTTCGGTCGGTGGTGGCGCGCGACCGGGTGCGCCGCTACGTCGACCTCGCCCGCACCGAGGGCGGCGACGTCGCCCTCGGCGGTCAGCCACTCGACCGGCCCGGCTGGTGGTTCGCCCCCACGGTCATCGGCGGCCTCGCGCCGGACTCGCGGCTGGTCCGCGAGGAGGTGCTCGGCCCGGTGCTGATGGTCGTCCCCGGCTGAGCCGCGGGACCGCCCTCACTCCTCCTGGTCGAGGTGCGGGTCGGCGAGCAGGTACTGCGTGAGCTTGCCCTGGTGGGTCCGGTCGTGGTGGCGCACCGGCTCGGGCACCATGCGGCCCTCCGCGGCGTCCCAGAAGCGGTCGATGCGCCGGGCCACGGCACGGGCGACGTGCCCGGCCACGCCCTGGTGGGGGATCCACGGGTGCGGGCGCGTGGGCGAGGCGAGCTCGGCGTGGTGCAGGCGGGTGCCGAGGTCCTCCGCATCGGAGCGCTCAGCGCCGGTGTCCTCGGCGAGCAGCGCCTCGGCGAGCCGGAGCTCGAGGACGCACACCCTCTCGAGCTCGCGGCGCACCTCCGCCCAGACCTCGGGCCACGGCCGGCCCACGGCATAGATCGAGCCGTAGAGCCGGGCCTTCACCTGGGCGAGGGCCTCCTCGTACGTGCGGCTGGCGGCGAGGTACTCGTGGGCGAGGTCGTGACCGCCGGGGAGGTCGCGCACCAGCGGCGCGATCGCGTCGACCATCGCGGCGTTGTGTCGGCTGGCGATGGCGAGGAAGGTGTCGATAGCCGCGTAGTGGTCGCGGGGGTGGCGCCGGTCGCCCCGGGCGCTGCTGGCCAGGTCGAGGCGGTGCTGGAGGTCGTGGTGGGTCGAGCGGAGGTCGTGGGCCAGCGTGATCACGGCGATCATCTCCTCGAAAGAGCCGTGTCCATCCAGTCTCGCTCGCTGGGCACCGATCACAAGGCCGGGGGACGCGCCTTCCGGGCCATCGGGACGTGCATGACGCCGTCCTCGTCGAACTCCGGCCCCGTCACCACGAAGTCGTAGCCCTCGTAGAAGCCGGTGAGGCCGGTCTGGGCGTCCAGCCGCACCTCGCGGTCGCCGCACAGGGCCATCGCCTCGTCCATCATCACAGCGGCCAGGCCGCGCCCGCGCGCGGCCGGAGCCACCACCACGCGGCCGATCCGCGCCCACCCGCCGTCGTCGAGCACGCGCAGGGTGCCGACAACGGTCTCGTCCCGGCCGTCGTCGTCGAGCAGCACGACGTGGCGGGTCGTCTCCTCGAGGTCGCGGCCGTCGAGGTCGGGGTAGGGGCAGTCCTGCTCCACGACGAACACCTGCTGGCGCAGCTGCCAGACGTCGTACGCCGTGCGCAGCAGCAGCTCGTCGAAGCCGGCGACCAGCACCCTCACCGCAGGAACTCCGTCACCTGGCGGAACGCGCGGGCGCTCTCGGGGACGAGGGGGAGCAGGCCGTAGACGTGGATCAGGTCCGGCTCCTCGACCGCGGTCAGGTCCCAGCCGGCCTCCGCGGCCCGGCGCGCCAGCAGACGGCAGCCGGGCGCGAGCAGGTCACGGGTGCCGTACAGCATCAGCGCCCGCGGCAGCCCGGCGAGGTCACCGAGCGCGGGCGACACCTCGGGGCGGCCGAGGTCGGCGTCGGAGCCTGCCCACCACCCGGCGTACGCCTGCACCTTGCCGATGAACAGCCACGGGTCGATCGCATCGGCGGCGAACGTCTCGGGCGTCGACGTGGTGAGGTCGACCCAGGGCGCGTGGAGCACGAGGGACGACGCCTGGGCCAGCCCGCGGTCGCGCATCGACAGCGCCGTCGCCAGCGCGAGCCCGCCCCCCGCGGAGTCGCCCGCCAGGACCGCGCCGCCGTCGGCGCCCGCCCATCGCGCGGCGTCCTCGACCAGCGCGTCGTGGGAGTCCTTCCACGTGTGCTCGGGGGCGAGGGGGTAGTCGGGCATCACGACCCGCGCGCCGATCGCGTCGGCCACCCGGGTGGCGTACCGGACGTGGAAGGGGTCGATCGGCGCCATGTAGCCGCCGCCGTGCACGTAGTAGAGCGTCCGCGACACCGGGCGGTCGCGCGGGGTGAGGACGTGGCAGGGGAAGCCGATGTCGGTGACCGTGGCCTCCCACCGTCTCGCGAAGCGGGGCACGACGCGGGTGGGCAGGGTCCGGTCGAGGGTGCGGTGCCACGTCTCGACGCGGGCCCGCTCGGTCGGCTCGTCGTCGAGCTCGCGTGAGCGGCGCAGGGCGGGCACGAGGCGGGCGAGGAGGTCGTGGCGGCGACTCGGCATGGGAGGCAGCGTAGGGGGAGGCTAGGCTGGGGCCACGAAGACAGGGGAGCACGTGCAGGCGTGCTGAGAGTGCGGACCAGCCGCAGACCCTCCGAACCTGATCCGGTTAGCACCGGCGCAAGGGAGTCACACATGTTGCACGTACGCGTCCGCGCTGCCCTCGCCACCTCGAGCCTCGCGGTGGTCACCGCCCTGGCCCTCGCCGGGTGCAGCCTCGTCGGCGGTGGTGACGGGTCCACCGCCACCGAGCCGTCGACGTCCTCCTCGGCGGACGGGAAGGGCAGCGGCACCGTCGTCCTGGCCACCCACGAGTCGTTCCACCTGCCCAGGAAGCTGGTGAAGGCGTTCGAGGCCGAGACCGGCTACGACCTCGAGGTCCGCGCGGCGGGCGACGCCGGCACGCTGGCCACCAAGCTCAGCCTCACCGCCGACAACCCGATCGCCGACGCGGCCTTCGGTGTGGACAACACCTTCGCGTCCCGCCCGCTCGGCGAGGGCGCCTTCGCGGAGGTCACCACGACGGCGACCCCGCCGGCGGAGTACGCCCTGACCGAGGGCGGCGACCGGCTGGTGCCGATCGACTCGGCCAACGTGTGCGTCAACGTCGACACGGCATGGTTCGAGAAGGAGGGCGTCGAGCCGCCGCAGACCCTCGAGGACCTCGCCGACGACCGCTACCGCGACCTCTTCGTCACGCCGGGCGCCTCGACGAGCAGCCCCGGGATGGCCTTCTTCCTGGCCACGGTCGCGGCCTTCGGCGACGACTGGCCGGACTACTGGACCGACCTGCTCGGCAACGGCGCCAAGGTCGTCGACGGGTGGGAGGACGCCTACTACGGCGACTTCACCGCCGGCTCCGACAACGGCACCCGCCCGATCGTCGTGTCGTACGACTCGTCCCCGGCGTTCACGGTCAGCGGTGGGCGGACGACGACGGCGGCGCTGCTCGACACCTGCTTCCGCCAGGTGGAGTACGCCGGCGTGCTCGAGGGCGCCGACAACCCCGAGGGCGCCGCCGCGCTGGTCGACTGGATGCTCTCCGACGAGGTGCAGAGCGCGCTCCCGGAGTCGATGTACGTCTTCCCGGTGATGCCGGGCGCCACCGTTCCCGACGACTGGGCCGAGTTCGCCCCGCAGCCGACCGACCCCTACGAGGTCGACCCGGCCGAGATCGACGCCAACCGGGAGCAGTGGCTGACCGACTGGACGGACGTCATCTCGAGGTGAGGCGGATCGCCGGGCTCCTCGCCCTCGCGGCCGCCCCGGTCCTGGTGCTGGGCGTGCTCTTCGTCCTGCCGGTGGCGGGCATGGTCTCGGAGGGGTTCCTCGTGGACGGCCGCTTCGCTCCGGGCGCGGTGCTCGACGTCCTCGCGCGTCCTCGCGTGCACCGGGTCGCGTGGTTCACGGTGTGGACCTCGGGGCTGGCGACGCTGCTCGCGGTCGTGCTCGGGCTGCCGGCGGCGTACGCCCTGCACCGGCTGGCGCTGCCGGGCAGGGCAGCGGTGCGGGCGGCGCTGCTCGTGCCGTTCGTGCTGCCGACGGTCGTGGTGGGCGTCGCCTTCCGCCAGCTGCTGGGTGAGGGCGGCCCGCTCGGGTTCCTCGGCCTCGACGGCACCCCGATCGCCATCGTGTGCGGCCTGGTCTTCTTCAACGTCGCCGTCGTGGTGCGCACGGTCGGGGTCGCCTGGGAGTCGCTCGACCCGCGGCCGGGGCAGGCCGCGGCCGCGCTCGGCGCCTCGCCGCGGCAGGTGCTGCGCACCGTGACCCTGCCGGCGCTGCGGCCCGCGATCGTCGGCGCCGCGAGCATCGTCTTCCTCTTCTGCGCGACCGCCTTCGGCATCGTCCTCACCCTCGGCGGGGTCCGCTACTCGACGGTGGAGACCGAGATCTACCTGCTCACCACCACCGTCTTCGACCTCCAGGCCGCGGCTGCGCTGTCGGTGCTGCAGATCGTGGTCGTCGTCGCGCTGCTCGCCCTCGCCGCGCGGCTGCGGGCGACCCCCGACCCGACGGCCCAGCGCGCGGTGGCGCCCGCCCGGGCCGTACGCCGCTCCGACGCGCCCGTCGTCGTGGCGACCCTGCTGGTGCTGGGGGCGATGCTGCTGCCGATCGTCACACTCGTGCTCGGGTCGCTCAGCGTCGGCGACGGCTGGGGCCTCGACAACTACCGCGCGCTCACGACCGCCGGCGACGGCCAGGCCCTCCTCGTGCCCGTCACCGCCGCCCTCGCCACGAGCCTGCGCACCGCCGTCGACGCCATGTGGATGGCCCTGCTCGTCGGCATCGTGGTGTCGCTGATCGTCACGCGCCGCTCGCACTCGGTCGCCGAGCGGAGGGTGCGCTCGACCCTCGACGGCTTCTTCATGCTGCCCCTCGGCGTCAGTGCCGTGACGCTCGGCTTCGGCTTCCTGATCACCCTCGACGAGCCGCCGCTCGACCTGCGCGACTCCCCGCTGCTGGTGCCGATGGCGCAGGCGCTCGTCGCGCTGCCCCTCGTCGTGCGCAGCCTCACGCCGGTGCTGGGCGGGATCGACGACCGGCAGCGGCAGGCTGCCGCGTCCCTGGGAGCATCGCCCTGGCGGACGTTGCTCACCGTCGACCTGCCGGTGGTGTGGAAGCCCGTGCTCGCCGCCTGCGGCTTCGCGTTCGCGGTGTCGCTGGGGGAGTTCGGCGCGACGTCCTTCCTGGCCCGCGACACCAGCCCGACCCTGCCGGTGGTGATCTTCCGGCTGATCGGGCACCCCGGCGAGGCCAACTACGGCATGGCCCTGGCCGCCTCGGTCGTGCTCGCCGTCGTCACCGCGGTGGTGGTCCTGGCCGTCGAGCGGCTGCGCGTGCCGGGTGTGGGAGCGTTCTGAGGTGCTGGCACTCCGGGACGTGACCGTGCGCTACGGCGACACCGCAGCCGTCGACGACGTGTCCCTCGACCTCGCGTCGGGACAGGTGCTCGCCGTGCTCGGCCCGTCGGGCTGCGGCAAGTCCACCCTGCTGCGCGCGGTCGCCGGCCTCGAGCCGCTTGCCTCCGGGTCGATCTCCTGGGGTGGCGCCGACCTGGCCGGCACGCCCACCCACAAGCGTGGCTTCGCGCTGATGTTCCAGGACGGCCAGCTCTTCGCCCACCTGACCGTTGCCCGCAACGTCGCCTACGCGCTGCGGCTGCGTCGTACGCCCTCGGCGCAGGTCGCCGCACGGGTGCGCGAGCTGCTCGACCTCGTCGGCCTGTCGGGGTACGACGACCGGCTCCCCGGGACGCTGTCCGGCGGCGAGCGGCAGCGGGTCGCGCTGGCCCGCGCACTGGCCGTCGAGCCGCGGCTGATCCTGCTCGACGAGCCGCTGTCGGCGCTCGACGCCACCCTGCGCGAGCGGCTGGCCGGAGACCTGCGGTCGATCCTGCACGCGGCGGGGACGACCGCCCTCCTCGTCACCCACGACCACGAGGAGGCCTTCGCGCTGGCCGACCGGTTGGCGGTGATGCGCGGGGGACGGGTCGTGCAGGACGGCGCGATCGACGAGGTGTGGCGCGAGCCGGTCGACGAGGAGACGGCCCTGTTCCTCGGTTACGCGCGGGTGCTGCGCGACGCCGCCGCCCGCCGGGTGCTGGACGCCGCCGCGCTGCCACCGGCGTACGCCGTCGCGCTCCGCCGCTCCGCGCTGGTCGTCGACGAGGCCGGCCCGCTGCCCGCTGTCGTGGAGTCCGCGCGCGTCACGCCCGAGCTGGTCCGGCTGGTCGTCGGCGTCGCGGGCGTGGGCACCGTCGACGCGGTCGCGCCGCTCGGCGGTCGGGTGGCACCCGGCGACGAGGTGTCGCTGCGCGTCGACGTGACACGTCTCGCGGTGCTGCCGATCACCCCCTGAGGTGGACCCGTCCCTAGACTGGCGTCCGTGTACAGACCGGCCTATGCCCTGCTCGTGGGAGTCGCCGCCACCATGGGCGCGCTGGCTGTCACGGCCGCGCTCGTGCTCGACCGGCCGCTGGTCGACCCGGAGGGATTCCTCGGTCCGTCGTGGCTGCGGCTGCCGCTGCTGATCTTCGGCGCCTTCCTGCTCGACATCCTGCCCCGGACGCTGTGGTACTCCCGGATGAAGCCGGCGCTGATGCCCGACATCGCACGCAGCCGCATCCGCGAGCACTGGGACCGCGAGCGGATCACCCTGGTGGTGCTCGGGCTCGTGTGCTTCTACATCACCTACGTCTGCTACCGGAACCTCAAGTCGTTCCTGCCCTTCATCATGGGCGAGGACAAGTACGACCGTGAGCTGCACCTGATCGACCGGGCGCTGATGTTCGGCCACGAGCCAGCGACGATCCTGCACACGATCTTCGGCGCCGGCTTCTCCGCCCACATCCTGTCCACGATCTACCTGTGGTTCCTGCCGCTGGTGCCGCTGGCGCTGGCCGCTTGGCTGGTGTGGTCGCGCAACATCACCTTCGGCTACTGGTTCGCCACCTCGCAGTGCCTGGCCTGGTCGCTCGGCACCGCGTCCTACTACGCCCTGCCGACCCTCGGCCCCGGATTCCAGTACAGCTACCTCTACGCCGACCTCCCCGAGACCGGCTCGAGTGCGCTGATGGAGTCGTTGTTCTACGGCCGCAAGGGCGTCATCCGCGACGGCGCGGAAGGAGCCGTGCAGTCCGTGGCCGGCTTCGCGTCGCTCCACGTCGCGATCACCCTGCTCGTCGCGCTGATGGTGCAGTACACGCTGCGAAACAAGATCCTCCACATCGTCTTCTGGACCAACTTCGCCATCACCGTCGTCGCAACCCTCTACTTCGGCTGGCACTACATCGCCGACGACCTCGCCGGCGTGGTGATCGCCCTCTTCTCCTTCTGGCTCGGCGGGCTCGCCAGCGGGCAGAAGTTCGACAGACACGGGTTGTCGAGCCATCCGACCTCGACCACCAGCCAGGTTCCCGTCGACGCCGACTGACCGCCGTACGCCCTCGTGCCCACCCCCGCCCCTCTTCCGGCCAGAGTCACCGGATATCCGGGGAGTCTCCCGCTTGTCACACCAGATCTCGGCCACCAAGCGGGAAACTCGGGTGCGAAGATCAGGCGACCTTGTTGCGGGAGGCGATGACCTTCCGGATCCGAGTGGCGAGCACGGCAGGCTGGGAGAGCTGGCCCCACGTGATGCGGATGCAGGTCCAGCCAGTGAGCTGGCACACCAGCTCCTGGCGCTCCTTCTCGCGCATCAGGAACTCCTCCAGAGTCTCGCCCTCCCGCCGGTGTTGCTCGTACTTGACCCGGCCGTCGAACTCGAGGAAGACCCCGAGCTCCGGCCACGCGAAGTCGACTCGCGCCACCAGCTTGCCCCGCTCGTCGAACACCTTGACCTGCGGCTCGGGCCTGACCAGCCCCTGCCTGTGCACCAGGTAGCTGAAGCGGTCCTCGCCGACGGACTCCAGTCGACCATCGGCAAGGTGCACCACGAGATTGGTGGTCAGGCTGCCCGGCCAGTCACGATGAGCTGCTGCCTGCGCCGTGAAGTCATCGAGCGTCATCGCCTTGGCGTGCAGCAGCCGGTTCACCGCCACCAGCGCGGGCTCGACGCCGGCGATCGTCGTGATCTCGAACGCCGAGCGTGCCGCCTTGCTGATGACGACCCCGTTGAGCTCCTCAAGATCCTCCTCGCCGAGCGTCGCTCGATGCGGGACCCAGTCGCGATGCCGTCTCCCAGCGCGGTCGTCGCCGCCGCGCGTGGTGTGGACGACGTCCAGCGGGAAGCCCCACAACGGAATGCCGCGCTCGACCAGTGACGACACGTGGGTCAGTGCCGTGTGGCTGTGCGCACGGGCAAGCACGGCGCGCGCAAGCAGGCGGTGCCGGTCCTCGGCCGTCAGCGATTCCCACACCGTATGGTCGACGTAGGCGCCGTATCGGATGCGCTTGAGCACCTTCGCGCACACGAGCCGGTTGATCTGGTTGTCGGTCAGCCCGTCGGCGATGAGGTCGCGGCGGAGACGCACCAGGCCCTCGAGGTCGATCCGTTGCTTGGTCACCAGGCAGGTGTGCCCCGGTTGCGGTGCCGTACGCACCCGTCCTGCGATCTGTGGACAACGCCGGCTCGGTGACTCTGCACCCGAGTTTCACGCTTCGTGGACAAGGTCTGGGGTGTGAAGCGGGAGAGTCACCGGATATCCGGGGACTCTCATCGTCGTTCGACGTGAACTACACGAGTGTAGTTTGCAAGCCGACACGCCGGACGACGGTGAAAAAGTTGAGGAAAGTGTTCCTTGTGTGACGAAAGTTCACTAACGTGCCTCGAGTTGCCCGTGCGAAGGGGAAGTCGCACGGGCCCGAGACCACCAGGGAGCCCCCGTGCCCGTCGCAGCACCGCAGGACCACGAGTCGCAGCGTCGTACGACGTCGCGCTGGGTGAGCGCGGTCGTCCTCGTCGCCGGCCTGGCAGTCGGGGGCGGGCACGCGGCGTACGCCGACGACGACCCGACCCCCAGCGAGTCCGAGGTCGCGGCCGCGAAGGACCGGGCGGACGCCAAGGGGCGCGATGTCGCGGCGGTGCAGGCCGACCTGATCCGCGCCAACCTCGCGCTCGAGACCGCCGGTGAACGTGCCGCCCTGGCGGCGGAGGCGTGGAACGGCGCCCGCTGGCGCGCCGAGCAGGCCCGGGCCGACGCGGACGAGGCGGAGGAGGCCGCCGAGGCGGCGCGCGAGGACGTCGAGTCGCAGCGCGAGCTCTACGCCGCCACGGTCGTGCAGTCCTACGAGGACGCCACGCAGGTGCAGGGACTGGCGGCGGTCGTCGAGGCCGACGGCATCGAGTCGCTGATCGACCGCACGGTGACGCTGGGCAACACCTCGGACGCGCTGAACCACCAGTACGACGCCTTCCGCGCCTCGTCGGCCGTCGCCGACGTCACCGCGTCGACCGCGGCCGAGGCATCCGAGCGAGCCGTCGCGGCCGAGGCCGAGGCCGAGGAGGCGTACGACGCCGCTGGCGCCGCCGAGGCCGCTGCTGGCGCCGAGGCGCAGTCGGTGTCCGCCACCAAGGCCGACCTCGTCGCCGAGCTCGCCGAGCTCGAGGGGATCAGCGTCCGTCTGGCCGAGAAGCGGCAGTCCGCGCTGGAGCGCGAGGCCGCCGAGGCCGCCGCAGCTGCCGCCCAGGCCGAGGCCGAGGCCGAGGCCCAGGCCCAGGCTGAGGCGGAAGCCCAGGCCCAGGCCGAGGTGGAACAGGCGGAGCAGGAGCAGGCTCCGGAGCCGTCGCCCACCGACGCCCCGACTCCCACTGAGGCGCCGACCGAGACCCCGACTCCGACCGAGACCCCGACTCCGACCGAGACCCCGACTCCGACCGAGACGCCGGCTCCGACCGAGACGCCGGCCCCGACCGAGACGCCGGCTCCGACCGAGACGCCGGCCCCGACCGAGACGCCGACCCCGGCGCCGGCGCCGACGGAGACCCCGACCACCCCGCCGCCGACCACTCCGCCCCCGCCGCCGGTCGCGACGGGTGCCACGGCCGCGATCGCCTTCGCGACGGCGCAGCTCGGGGACCCGTACAAGTGGGGCGCCTCGGGGCCGGACGCCTGGGACTGCTCAGGTCTCACCTCGGGGGCGTGGGCGGCCGCCGGGAAGTCGCTGCCGCACTACTCCGTCGCGCAGTACACCCAGTCGACGAAGATCACCGCCGCCGAGCTCGCGCCCGGGGACCTCGTGTTCTGGGGATCCTCGAGCAGCCCCAGCTCGATCTACCACGTCGCCCTCTACATCGGCGACGGCCAGATCATCCACGCCCCGCGCACGGGCCGGCCGGTGTCCCAGGAGTCGATGTACTACTGGCGGGCGCCGAACTTCTTCGCCCGACCTTGACGACTGTGCACCCGAGTTTCCCGCTTGGGGCCCCAGATCTGGGGTGACAAGCGGGAGAGTCACCGGATATCCGGTGACTTCATCGCGGCGGGCAGACCCTCAGCGGACCTTCCGCGCAAACCGGCCGGCCAGCTCACCCGGGTCGAGCTGCCCGTCGAGGACGAGGCGGGTCGGCCAGGCGGAGGTGTCGATGTCCGAGAGCTCCTCGAAGAGCGCGAGGTCCTTGGCGTACACCTCGGCGACGCGGGAGAGGTCGTCGGCGGTGGGTGCGGTGCCGGGCACCTGCTCGGCGCCGGCGTGCCAGTTCTGCAGGGGCGGCACGCGCTCGAAGCGGGGCAGGTCGAGGAAGTCGGTCGTGCGGTCGACGGTGGCGGGGAAGTCCGCGAGCATCGCGCGCAGCTCGATGAGCAGCCACTGCGGCCGGTCGAACAGCTCGAAGCCGCGCTGGAGCTGCTCGCCGTAGAACCCGCGCGCCAGGCCGGTCATGTGCCGCCACCGCATGGTGCGTACGACGGAGGAATCGGGAACCTCGTCCGGCAGCGATGTGTGCGGCCACTCGGTGAGGAAGTCCGGCCAGTCGGGCCACGCGAGGTTGCGTGAGCGCAGCATCACCCAGTGGGAGAACAGCCGCTCGAGCGGGTCGCGGAAGACCGCGACGAGCGGCATGTCCGGCTTGTAGGCACGCATCCGCTCGAGCGCGTGCGGCCAGTAGAGGTACGTCGGTGAGGCGTCGCCCAGCAGCTGGTGCACGCGGGCGCGGCGCGGCGCCGTGTAGTCGCGGGCGTAGTCCGGCGCCGCCCAGTCGACGGCCTCGTCGTCGAAGTAGTGCCGCTCCTTGTCGGGGGCCTGGCACACGAGCCGGTGCTGGTTCAGCGTCACCGCCAGCGTCGACGTACCGCCCTTCTGCACCCCGACGACGGCGAAGTTGTAGGCCATCGAGCCCAGGTCGCCCGCAGGGGTGGCATCCGACACGTTCATCGCGGTGAACCTACAGGGGTGGCTACCTTTGGCGACATGGCCACCGACCAGGTCCCGCCCATCGCCGACGAGCTGCCGACCGTGGAGCCGGAGACGGCCCCGGCCCACGTCGAGGACGACGCCGTGCACGCCGACGACTCGGGCTACCGCCAGCCCGAGGTCGACGTCGACGCGATGCGCACCCTGCTCGACGGCCACCACGGCGAGGTCCGCGACCTCGTCCGCGACAACCTCGCCGAGCACGCGCAGGTCCTGCTCGACCAGGAGCAGATGTCCACGGCCGACTTCCGCGAGCGCGTCAAGGACGTCGTCGTGATGATGGCCGGCACCGGGCAGACCGGCATGGGCTTCCCGACCGAGTACGGCGGCGGCGGCGACATCGGCGCCTCGATCGCCGCCTTCGAGACCCTCGCCCTCGGCGACCTGTCGGTGCTCGTGAAGGTCGGCGTGCAGTTCGGCCTCTTCGGCGGCGCGATCCTCCAGCTCGGCACGAAGTCCCACCACGACGCCTACCTCGCCGACCTCGTCAGCGGCCGCACCATGGGCTGCTTCGCGATGACCGAGAGCGGCCACGGCTCCAACGTACAGGCGCTCGGCACCGTGGCGACGTACGACGTCGAGGCGCAGGAGTTCGTGATCACGACGCCCGACGAGACGAGCCGCAAGGACTACATCGGCAACGCGGCGGCCCATGCCGAGCTCGCCGTCGTCTTCGCGCAGCTCGAGGTCGGCCGGGGAGAGGAGGCCGAGCGCCACGGCGTGCACGCCTTCGTCGTCCGGATCCGCCAGGACGGCGAGGTCGTCGACGGCGTCCGCATCGAGGACTGCGGTCCCAAGATGGGCCTCAACGGCGTCGACAACGGGCGCATCTGGTTCGACGGCGTCCGCGTGCCGCGCACCGCGCTGCTCAACCAGTTCGCCGAGGTGACGCCCGAGGGTCGCTACCTCTCGCCGATCGACAACCCCAACAAGCGCTTCTTCACGATGCTCGGCACCCTCGTCCAGGGCCGGGTGTGCGTCGGCGGCGCCGGCATCAACGCGTCGAAGGTGGCGCTCGCCATCGCCACCCGCTACGCCGTACGGCGTCGCCAGTTCGAGGCGACCTCGCCCGACGAGGAGCAGGTGCTCCTCGACTACGGCATGCACCAGCGCCGGCTGCTGCCGCTCATCGCCAGGACGTACGCCCTCCACTTCGCCCAGGAGGTCGTCGCCGGGCAGCTGCACGAGGTGTTCTCCGGCCCCGGGCCGATCGAGGAGGGCAGCGACGAGCACGCCCGGCGGATGCTGGAGTCGCGCGCCGCCGGCACGAAGGCGCTCGGCACCTGGCACGCGACCCGCACGATCCAGGAGTGCCGCGAGGCGTGCGGTGGCGCGGGCTACCTCAGCGAGAACCGGTTCGCTGCGCTCAAGGCCGACACCGACGTCTTCACCACCTTCGAGGGCGACAACCACGTCCTGCTGCAGCTGGTGGCCAAGGGGCTGCTCACCGACTACGCCGGCGAGTTCGAGGACATGGACCAGCTCGGCATGGCCCGCTTCGTCGCCGGCCTCGCGGTCGAGACCGTCGTCGAGCGGACGGCGGTGCACAAGCTCGTGCAGTCGGTGCGCGACCTGCTGCCCGGTGGCGACACCTGGGACCAGGAGGCCGGGCTGCTCGACCCCAACTACCAGCTCGCGATGCTGCGCTTCCGCGAGGAGCACATGATCGGCGGCGTCGCTCGGCGACTCAAGCGCGGCATCGACCAGGGGGCGAACCCGGGTGCGGTCTTCTCGCGCGTGCAGGATCACGTCATCGCTGCCGCCCGCGCGCACACCGAGCGGCTCGTGCTCGAGGCCTTCGTCGCGAAGACCGCCGCCCTTCCCGACGGCGACCTCAAGGTCGCGCTCAACCTGCTGTGCGACCTGCACGCGCTCACGACGATCGAGGCCGACCGGGCCTGGTTCATGGAGCACGGGCGCCTCTCCAGCGCACGCTCGAAGGCGATCAGCCGCGAGGTGAACGCGCTCTGCCGGAAGGTGCGTCCGCTCGCGGTCGACCTGGTCGACGCGTTCGGGGTGCCGGAGGAGATGCTGCGCAGCCCGGAGCTGCTGGGCTGGCCCATCGGGTCGGGCGACTGAGATGACCTTCGGAGGCCTGCCGACCCGATGGGAGCCCGACGGCGACAGTCGCGGCGTCGCGCTGGTCCTCCCGGGCCGCGCCTACTCGCCGAGCGCGCCGCTGCTGGAGTTCGCCCGGCGAGGGCTGTTGCAGCACGGCTTCACCGTCCAGCAGCTGTGGTGGGACTCCACCGCGCGCGGTGACGAGGACGTCGAGCAGTGGGTACGCCGACATGTCACCGCGGCGCTCGCCGAGGAGGACGCCGACCACGTCGTCGTGGTCGGCAAGTCGCTCGGCACCCGCGCCGCGTCGTACGCCGCCGAGCGCGGGCTCGACGCGGTTTGGCTCACCCCGCTGCTGGTCGACCCGGTCGTGGCCGAGGGCATCGCCGCCAACGCCGGCCGACAGCTCCTGGTGGGCGGCCTGGCCGACGAGCTCTGGGACGACACCGTCGCCCGCGAGCTCGCCGACAACGGGTGCGACGTGCTCGCGGTCGCGGACGCCGACCACTCCATGGGCACCGACGACGCGGTCCGCACCGCCGAGATCCACGTCGAGGTCGCCCACGCCGTCGACACGTTCCTCGCGGGGCTCTGACGTGCCGGGCCCGCGTCGCCTCGTCGGGGCCTGGAGCGAGGACCCGCTCTGGGCGAGGATCTACCCGGCCCTCGTCGATCACCCCGTGCTGGGCGCGCCGCTGTGGCGGCTCGGGCTGGGCACCGACATCACCCGGCTCTACGCCGCAGCAGCCGAGATCGGCGAGCTGCCCGACGGGGCCCGGGTGCTCGACGTGCCGACCGGCAGCGGGGTCGCCCTGCGCGGCCTGCGCCCGGGCGCGCGCGTCGACCTCGTCGCGGCCGACATCTCCCCGCGCATGCTCGAGCGCACGGACGCGGCCGCGCGCCACCGTGGGGTGAGCGACCAGGTCACGACGGCGCTGGCCGACGTCGGGGCGTTGCCTTTCGCGGACGGCACGTTCGACCTGGTGGTCTCCTTCACCGGGCTCCATGTCTTCCCCGACCCGCACCGCGCGATCACCGAGATGGTGCGCGTGCTGCGGCCGGGAGGCGCCATCAGCGGCAGTGCGCTGTTCACCGACGACTTCAGCGGCGTCGAGCGGCGCTACGGGCTCGTGCACGCCGCCGGCCGGCTCGCCCGCGTGCTCGGCCCGATGTGCTCCTCGGCCGACGCGGTCCGGTGGCTTGAGGAGGCGGGTGCGGTCGACGTACGCCTCGAGATGAGCGGTGGGATCGGCTGGTTCCGCGCCATCGGGACGTGAGCTGTCACAGACCTGACCCGGCCGGTGTCTCCATGTCATCCACCCCGAACGAGGAGATGACATGCCCAGCACGTTCCGCATCCCGAAGGCCACGATCGACGGCGCCTACGGAGCCGTGATGACCCGCGTCGCCAGGCGCATGTGGGGCAAGGTGCCCGACAACGCCTACGTCCTCTGGCACAACAAGCCGGTGCTCAAGGCGGTCTTCGGCTTCGAGCAGAAGGTCGGCAAGTGGTCCGCGCTCGACCCGCACCTCAAGGCGTACGCCGAGATGGCGAGCGCCGGCGCCATCGGCTGCTCCTGGTGCCTGGACTTCGGCTACTTCATCGCCCACACCAAGGGCCTCGACGAGGCCAAGGTGCGCGAGGTGCCGCGCTGGCGCGAGTCGGACGTCTTCACCGACCTCGAGCGTGACGTGATGGCGTACGCCGAGGCGATGACCGTGACCCCGCCGGTGGTCACCGACGAGATGGTCGCCGACCTGGACCGGCAGCTCGGCCACGCCGCCGTCGTCGAGCTGACGATGATGGTCGCCGTGGAGAACGAGCGCTCGCGCTTCAACTCGGCGATGGGCCTGGCCTCGCAGGGCTTCAGCGACGTCTGCGAGCTGCCGCTCGCGCAGGCTGGGAGCATCACCACGTGACGTCCACGGAGATCTTCACGACCCACCGCAACCTGCTCTTCACCGTCGCCTACGAGATGCTCGGCTCGGCCGCCGACGCCGAGGACGTGCTGCAGGAGGTCTGGCTGCGGTGGGCCGACGTGCCGGTCGAGGAGGTGCGCGACGCGCGCGCCTACCTGGTGCGGATGACCACCCGGCTCTCCCTCAACCGGCTGCGCACCCTGGCCCGGCGGCGCGAGGACTACGTCGGCACCTGGCTCCCCGAGCCGGTGCTCACCGCGCCCGACGTCGCCCAGGACGTCGAGCTCGCCGACAGCGTCTCGACCGCGATGCTGCTCGTGCTGGAGACGCTGCCGCCCACCGAGCGGGCGGTCTTCGTGCTGCGCGAGGTCTTCGACGTGCCGTACGCCGAGATCGCGGAGGCGGTCGAGAAGTCCGAGCCGGCGGTGCGCCAGATCGCCAGCCGCGCCCGGACCCACGTCGCCGAGCGCCGCCCGCGGACGTCCGTGAGCGCAGCCGAGCGGGACGCGGTCATCGAGAAGTTCCGGGCCGCGACCGAGGGCGGCGACCTCCAGTCGCTGATGGACGTGCTGGCGCCCGACGTGGTGCTGATGACCGACGGGGGCGGCAAGGTCCAGGCCGCCCTCAACCCGATCTACGGCCGCGACAAGGTCTTCCGCTTCCTCACCGCGGTCACCCCGGACGCGCTGGAGCTCGTGCCGGTGTGGCTCAACGGGTCCCCGGCGATCCAGTTCGTCATCGCCGGCCAGCGTGACGGCGTCGGCACGATGCTCGTCGAGGACGGCGTGGTCACCCGGCTCTTCCTGGTCCGCAACCCCGACAAGCTCGGCTCGGTGGCCGGGGAGGTCCCGCTGTCGCGGTCGTGACGCCGTTCGCGGTGGGCGAAACCCGAACCGGAACATGCCTCCGGTTCTCAGGCGTTGAGGGGGCATGACGAACAACCTGTCGCTTCCCACGAAGCTCCCTGTGGTGTTCCTCCACGACACGGTCGTGCTCCCCGGCATGGTCGTGCCCATCGAGCTCGACGACCAGGCCCGCGCGGCGATCGACGCCGCCCGGCTGGCCCACGACTCTGCTCCTGACGACCAGCCGACCCGCGTCCTCGTCGCGCCCCGCCTCGAGGACCGGTACGCCACCCACGGCGTCGTCGCCGTGGTCGACCGGGTCGGCCGGTTCGCGGGCGGCAAGCCCGCCGCGGTCCTGCGCGCCGAGCGCCGCGTCGCCATCGGCGCCGGCGTCTCAGGCCCCGGCGCGGCCCTCTGGGTCGAGGCCGAGCCCGTCCCCGAGACGCCCGTGACCGACGAGCTGCGCGCCCTCGCCGAGGACTACCGCGCCCTCGTCGTCTCGATCCTCGAGCGCCGCGAGGCGTGGCAGATCATCGAGAACGTCCGCCGCATCACCGACCCCGACACGCTCGCGGACACCTCCGGCTACGCGCCGTACCTCTCCGAGGACCAGAAGCGCCAGGTCCTCGAGACCCCCGACGTGGGCGACCGCCTGCGGCTGCTCGTCGAGTGGACCCGCGCGTACGACACCGAGGACGAGGTCACCGACAAGATCAGCACCGACGTCCGCGAGGGCCTCGAGAAGACCCAGCGCGAGTTCGTGCTCCGCCAGCAGCTCGCGGCCATCCGCAAGGAGCTCGGCGAGGGCGAGCCCGACGGGTCGGACGACTACCGCGCCCGCGTCGAGGCCGCCGACCTGCCCGAGGCGGTCCGCGAGGCCGCGCTGCGCGAGGTCGACAAGCTCGAGCGCTCCAGCGACCAGAACCCCGAGGCCGGCTGGATCCGCACCTGGCTCGACACCGTCCTCGAGCTGCCCTGGAACGAGCGCACCGAGGACTCCCACGACGTCGCGGCCGCCCGCGCGGTGCTCGACGCCGACCACCACGGCCTCGACGAGGTCAAGGACCGCATCACCGAGTACCTCGCCGTCCGTGCCCGCCGGGCCGAGCGCGGCCTGGAGGTCATCGGCGGTCGCGGGTCCGGCGCGGTCGTGCTGCTGGCCGGCCCTCCCGGCGTCGGCAAGACGTCGCTCGGTGAGTCCGTCGCCCGGGCCCTGGGTCGCAGCTTCGTCCGCGTCGCCCTCGGCGGCGTGCGCGACGAGGCCGAGATCCGCGGCCACCGTCGGACGTACGTCGGCGCGCTGCCCGGCCGCATCGTGCGCGCGATCAAGGAGGCCGGCTCGATGAACCCGGTCGTCCTGCTCGACGAGGTCGACAAGGTCGGCGCGGACTACCGGGGCGATCCGGCGGCGGCACTGCTCGAGGTGCTCGACCCGGCGCAGAACCACACCTTCCGCGACCACTACCTCGAGCTCGACCTCGACCTGTCCGACGTGCTCTTCATCGCGACCGCCAACGTCGTCGAGCAGATCCCGTCGGCGCTGCTGGACCGCATGGAGCTCGTCACCATCGACGGCTACACCGAGGACGACAAGGTCGCCATCGCCCGCGACTTCCTGGTACCGCGCCAGCTCGAGCGCGCCGCGCTGACGCCCGACGAGGTCACCGTGTCCGACGAGGCACTCGGCGAGCTGGCGGCCAACTACACCCGCGAGGCCGGCGTGCGCCAGCTCGAGCGGCTGCTGGCCAAGGCGTTCCGCAAGGCCGCGACGAGGCTCGCGACCGGCGACGCCGAGCGGGTCGACATCGACCTCGGCGGGCTGAAGGACCTGGTGGGCCGGCCGCGCTTCACGCCCGACAGCCACGAGCGCACCGACGTACCGGGCGTCGCCACCGGTCTGGCCGTGACCGGCCTCGGCGGCGACGTGCTCTACGTCGAGACGTCGGTGGCGGACGGCACGGCCGGGCTCACCGTCACCGGGCAGCTCGGCGACGTGATGAAGGAGTCCGCGTCCATCGCGCTGTCCTGGGTGCGGGCGCACGCGGGGGAGCTGGGGATCGAGCCGTCCGCGTTCGAGCGGTCGATCCACGTGCACTTCCCGGCCGGTGCGGTCCCCAAGGACGGCCCGTCCGCGGGTGTGACGATGGTGACCGCCCTGGTGTCGCTGCTCACCGGACGCCCGGTGCGCTCGGACGTCGGGATGACGGGCGAGGTGTCGCTCGCAGGCCGGGTCCTGCCGATCGGCGGCCTCAAGCAGAAGCTGCTGGCCGCGCAGCGCGCCGGGCTGACGACGGTGTTCGTGCCGGAGCGCAACCGCCCCGACCTCGACGACGTACCCGCCGAGCTGCTCAGCGAGCTCGACGTGCGCCCGGTCGGACGGGTGACCGAGATCCTGGCCGAGGCCCTCGAGCCGGCCCAGGTCGAGCCGGCGCGTATGTCCGCATAGGGACAGCCGACCCGGCGACGATCAGGCGTTCTCGCCGAGGCTGTCGTCGGCGAGGTTGTCGAGGTCGTTGCCGTGGCCCTCGGTCTTGAAGCGCTCGAACGACGCGCGGACCTCGGCCTCGGCCTCGGTGCGGCCGACCCAGTCGGCGCCCTCGACGGACTTGCCGGGCTCGAGGTCCTTGTAGACCTCGAAGAAGTGCTGGATCTCGAGGCGGTCGTACTTCGAGACGTGGTTGATGTCGCGGAGGTGCTCGAGGCGCGGGTCGTGGCTCGGCACGCAGAGGACCTTGTCGTCGCCACCGGCCTCGTCGGTCATCCGGAACATGCCGATCGCGCGGCACTCGATGACGCAGCCGGGGAAGGTCGGCGACTGGAGGATCACCAGCGCGTCGAGCGGGTCGCCGTCCTGGCCGAGGGTGTTCTCGATGAAGCCGTAGTCGGCCGGGTAGGCCGTCGAGGTGAAGAGCATGCGGTCCAGGCGGATCCGACCGGACTCGTGGTCGACCTCGTACTTGTTGCGCTCACCCTTGGGGATCTCCACCACCACGTCGAAGCTCAGCACGTCTTCCTCCACTCTCCGGCACGCCGTCGGGCCGCTCTGCTGCGTCCGGCCACGAGCCCGACGCCTTGGTCTCGGGGCAGTGTCGCGCACAATGGCCCCGATGCGCGAAGCGAGACGGCCGAAAAGGGCACGACGTGACCTACGCCACCCCGGCCGCCGGTCACGCGCGTGGACCGTCCTGCACTGGCTGCCGGTCGTGCTCGTCCTCGCGCTGCTCGCCGCGGGCGTCGGCGCCTACCGGTACGAGTGGGGCCAGCGCTACCTGCCCGGGCTGGCCGCCGACCCGGACACCGAGCCGGAGCAGGTGCTCGCGCCCGCCGGCCTCGACCTGCCGGAGTGGTCGCCGCCGGCCGACGACGCCGTGGCCCTCGACACCGCCGGTGTCCTCGACCCCGCCCGGGTCGCCGCGGCCGTCTCCGACGACCTCGCGGACCCCGACCTCGGCAAGCACGTCGTGGGCGCGGTCGCGCCCCTCACTTCGGGGTCGGCCGAGTGGACCACCGGCAACGGGCGCTACCTGCCTGCCTCGACCACCAAGCTGCTCACCCTGGGCGCCGCGCTGGACCTGCTCGGGCCCGAGCACACCTTCACCACCCGGGTGGTGCGCGGTGCGGGGCCACGCGACGTCGTGCTCGTCGGCGGGGGCGACCCGCTCCTGGCCAGCAGGTCGCTCACGGTCGCGGAGGCGGAGTCGACGTACCCCGCCCGCGCCGACGTGACGACGCTCGCCCTGCAGGTCGCCGAGGCGCTCGGCGGGCAGGGACGCGTCCGGGTCCGCTTCGACGACAGCCTCTTCACCGGACCGACGGACAACCCCGCCTGGCGCCGCGACTACGTCCCCGACGACATCGTCAGCCCCATCACCGCGCTCATGGTCGACGGGGGCGACGAGCCCGACAGCGACCTCAAGTCCGACGACCCGTCGCTGGCGGCCGCCCGGGGCTTCGCCGACGGCCTCCGCGCCGCAGGACTGCAGGTGGGCGGCCAGCCGAAGCGCGTGGTCGCCCCGTCGGGCGCCGAGGAGCTGGCCTCGGTGGAGAGCGCCCCGCTGTCGCAGGTCGTCGAGCGGATCCTCGACGTCAGCGACAACGAGGGCGCCGAGGTGGTGGGCCACCAGGTCGGCCTCGCGAGCTCGGGCACCGGGTCGTTCGAGGCGGGCGCCGCCGGCGTGCTCGACACCCTCGCCGGGCTCGGCGTCGACGTCACCGGCGCGGAGGTGTACGACGGCTCCGGCCTGTCGCGGCGCAACCGGGTCTCGACCTCGCTGCTGATCGACCTCGTCCAGCACGCCGCGGGCCCGGGCGGCGAGGCGATGCGCAGCCTGGTCACCGGGATGCCCGTCGCCGGGTTCACCGGGTCGCTCACCTACCGCTTCGCCGAGGGACCCGCGGTCGCGCGCGGCCTCGTCCGCGCCAAGACCGGCACCCTCACCGGAGTGCACGCCCTCGCCGGCATCGCCGTCGACCGCGACGGGCAGCCGCTCGCCTTCGTCTTCGGGGCCGACAAGTCCCCGCCGCTCGAGCGCTACGACTCCCAGGAGGCGCTCGACCGCGCCGCCGCCTCCCTCGCCGCCTGCCGCTGCTCGGGCTGACCCGCCTCGACCGCCCGGCTGGGACTCCGGGTCCCGGTACGCCCCGTCGCGGCCTCGCAGGCTCGGCCGCGGGGCCACTCGACCTCCCGACACACGCGCGGCACTCGTTCCTCGTGCCCCGCTAGTGTCGTGACATGAACCTCGTCGACTGGGACTTCGCCGTCACCGTGGGAACCCGGGTGGCCGGACCGGGGCCGGACGTGTCGCCCGACGAGGCGGCCGCGGCGGTCCTGGAGCTCCGCGAGGGTGCGACCCGCTCGACCCCGCTGGTCCGTGAGTTCACCGGCCTCCACACCGAGGCCGGCACCGCGCCCGTGCTGGTGGTGGACCGCAACGGCTGGCTGCGGGCCAACGCGGACGGCTTCGCCAAGCTCCTCAGCCCTGTCGTCGACAAGCTGGTCGAGAAGAAGGGCCCCCCGTCCGCCTTCGCCGAGGCGATCGGCACCAGGGTCACCGGCGCCGAGGTCGGCCTGATGCTGGGCTTCCTCAGCAGCAAGGTGCTCGGGCAGTTCGACCCGTTCCACGACCCCTACGGACGGCTGCTGCTCGTGGCGCCCAACATCGTCCACGTCGAGCGCGAGATCGGCGCCGACCCCACCGACTTCCGGCTGTGGGTGTGCCTGCACGAGGAGACCCACCGGGTGCAGTTCACCGCCAACCCGTGGCTCGGCCAGCACCTGATGACCCAGATGCACTCGGTCGCCGACACCCTCGAGCCGAGCGCGCTGCTCGACGGGCTGCGTCGCAGCGCGGAGGTGATCCGCGGCGGCGACAGCAGCATCATCGACCTCGTCTCCTCGCCCGAGCAGAAGGAGATCCTCGACCGGGTCACCGGAGTCATGTCGCTCCTCGAGGGCCACGCCGACGTCGTGATGGACGGGGTCGGCCCCACGGTCATCCCGTCGGTGGCCGAGATCCGCCGCAAGTTCAACCAGCGCCGCAAGGGCGTCGGCTCCCTCGACAAGCTGCTGCGCCGCCTGCTCGGCCTGGACGCCAAGATGGCGCAGTACCGCGACGGAGCCGTCTTCGTGCGCCACGTCGTCGACAAGGTCGGCATGGACGAGTTCAACGCCGTGTGGACCGGCCCCGAGACCTTGCCGTCCCGGGCCGAGATCACCGACCCCGACGCCTGGATCGCCCGGGTGCTGTGACGCTCCATCCCTCGGTCGCGGCGGTCCGGCTGCCGGTCCGTCGGACGCTGGCCCGCCTCGAGGGGAGCGGTGACGGTCGCGGGACCGTCGCGGTGGCCTGCAGCGGGGGAGCGGACTCGCTCGCCCTCGCCTCCGCCGCCGTCTTCGAGGGGCACAAGCTCGGCCTGCGCGTCGTCGGGGTGACCGTCGACCACGGCCTGCAGCCCGGCTCGGCCGCGCAGGCCGCCCGCGTCGTCGACCAGCTCGCGACGATGGGTGTCGACGAGACGCTCACCGCCCGCGTCTCCGTCGACGCCGCGTCCGGGCTCGGGCCGGAGGCCGCCGCCCGGGAGGCGCGGTACGCCGTCCTGGAGCAGGTCGCCGAGCACGTCGGGGCGCGGGTCGTGCTGCTCGGCCACACCCTCGACGACCAGGCCGAGACGGTGCTCCTCGGCCTCACGCGCGGCTCGGGGGGCCGGTCGCTGCAGGGCATGCGGCCGTCCTTCGACGTGTTCGCGCGCCCGCTGCTCGGCGTACGCCGTGCTGACACCGTCACCGCCTGCCTGGTGGAGGGGCTGGAGGCCTGGGAGGACCCTCACAACTCCGACCCGGGCTACACCCGGGTGCGGGTGCGCGACCGGGTGCTCCCCGTCCTCGAGGCCGAGCTCGGCCCCGGGATCGCGGAGGCCCTCGCCCGCACCGCCGACCAGCTGCGCGAGGACACCGTGCTGCTCGACCGCCTGGCCGCCGACGTCCTGTCCGCGGCTCACCGCGAGGACGGCCTCGACATCGCCCTCCTCGCCGCCGCGCCACCGGCGCTGCGCCACCGCGCCGTCCACCGTGCCGCGCTCGGCGCCGGAGCACCCCCGTCCGAGCTGACCCGCGAGCACGTCCTCGCCGTCGACGAGCTCCTCGTGGGCTGGCGGGGCCAGAAGTGGATCGACCTCCCCGGCCCGCTCCGCGCCCTCCGCCGCGACGGGCTGCTGGTCATCGAGGCTCCCTGAGACCCTAGGCTGGCGCCCATGGACTCGTCCCACGTGGAGAACGACCTGGTCAACATCCTCTTCACCGAGGAGCAGATCCAGCAGCGACTGGCCGAGATGGCCCTCCAGATCACGGAGGACTACGAGGGACGCGACCTGCTCGTCGTCGGCGTGCTGCGTGGCGCCGTCATGGTGATGGCCGACCTCGCCCGGTCGATGCCGCGGCACCTGGAGATGGACTGGATGGCCGTCAGCTCCTACGGGTCCGGCACCAAGTCGAGCGGCGTGGTCCGCATCCTCAAGGACCTCGACACCGACATCAGCGGCCGCGACGTGCTGATCGTCGACGAGATCATCGACACCGGGCTGACGCTCAGCTGGCTGGTGAACAACCTCTCGAGCCGCAGCCCCGCCAGCGTCGAGATCGCCACCCTGCTGCGCAAGCCCGAGGCGCTCTCGATGCCCGTCGAGCCGAAGTACGTCGGCTGGGACATCCCCAACGAGTTCGTCGTCGGGTACGGCCTCGACTACCGCGAGCGCTACCGCAACCTGCGTGACATCGGCACCCTCGCCCCCCACGTCTACTCCTGAGCGTGCGCGCCGCCGACCGCGAACGGGTCGCCCCGCTTCACCCCGCCTGAAAGAATGTGGGCCCCGGCGACGTGTAGCGTCGCCTCCTCACCTCCGAATCGCTGAAAGTTGCCTGTGAAGCGCATATTCAAGGGTCCCTGGCTGTGGATCGTCCTGTCCGCCTTCGCGGTGCTCCTGGCGATCCAGTTTCTCGCGCCCAGTGACGGCTACGACGAGGTCAACACCTCGACGCTGGCCGGCTACATTGACGACGGCAAGGTCGAGAAGATCACCTTCATCGACGGTGACCAGGAGATCCAGGCCACCCTCGACGAGGGCACCCGCGACGAGGGCGACAAGGTGGTCGCCTACTACATCCAGGGTGAGCAGGAGACGCTGCTCGACGCGGCCAAGCAGGCCAAGGCCGACGGCACGCTGGAGAGCTACAACTCCAAGAACCCGCAGCCCAGCTTCCTCGGCTCGCTGCTCGCCACGCTGCTGCCGTTCGCGCTGATCATCCTGCTGTTCATCTTCCTGATGAACCAGGCGCAGGGCGGGGGCGGCCGCGGCGTCATGCAGTTCGCCAAGTCCAAGGCCAAGCTGATCACCAAGGACATGCCGAAGACGACGTTCAGCGACGTCGCCGGCTGCGAGGAGGCGATCGAGGAGCTCGGCGAGATCAAGGAGTTCCTCACCGACCCGGCCAAGTTCCAGGCCGTCGGCGCGAAGATCCCGAAGGGCGTGCTGCTCTACGGCCCGCCCGGCACCGGCAAGACCCTCCTCGCGCGCGCCGTCGCCGGCGAGGCGGGCGTGCCGTTCTACTCGATCTCCGGCTCCGACTTCGTCGAGATGTTCGTCGGTGTCGGCGCGAGCCGCGTGCGCGACCTCTTCGAGCAGGCCAAGGAGAACCCGCCGGCCATCGTCTTCATCGACGAGATCGACGCCGTCGGCCGCCACCGCGGCGCCGGCATGGGCGGCGGCCACGACGAGCGCGAGCAGACGCTCAACCAGCTGCTCGTCGAGATGGACGGCTTCGACGTGCGCGGCGGCGTCATCCTCATCGCCGCGACCAACCGTCCCGACGTGCTCGACCCCGCGCTGCTGCGACCGGGTCGCTTCGACCGCCAGGTGCAGGTCGACGCCCCCGACCTCAACGGCCGCCACCAGATCCTCAAGGTCCACTCGCGCGGCAAGCCGATCGCGCAGGACATCGACCTGCTCAGCATCGCCCGCCGCACGCCCGGCTTCACCGGTGCCGACCTGGCCAACGTGCTCAACGAGGCCGCGCTGCTCACCGCGCGCAGCAACAACAAGATGATCACCGACGAGTCCCTCGACGAGGCGATCGACCGCGTCATCGCGGGTCCGCAGCGTCGTACCCGCCTCATGAGCGAGCGCGAGAAGCTCATCACCGCCTACCACGAGGGCGGCCACGCCCTGGTCGCCGCGGCACTGCCCGGCACCGACCCGGTGCACAAGGTGACGATCCTGCCGCGCGGACGGGCGCTGGGCTACACGATGGTGCTGCCCGACCGCGACAAGTACTCCCAGACGCGCAGCGAGATGCTCGACTCGCTCGCCTACATGCTCGGCGGCATGGCTGCGGAGGCGCTGATCTTCCACGACGTCACCTCCGGTGCCGGCAACGACATCGAGAAGGCCACCAACCTGGCCCGCGCGATGGTGACGCAGTACGGCATGACCGAGCGCCTCGGTGCGGTCAAGCTGGGCGACAGCAACTCCGAGCCCTTCCTGGGCCGCGACATGGGCCACACCCGCAACTACTCCGAGGAGACCGCCGCCGCGGTCGACGAGGAGGTCAAGACCCTGCTGGGCCACGCCCACCAGGAGGCCTTCGAGATCCTCGAGACCAACCGCGACGTCCTTGACGCGCTGGTGCTGGCCCTGCTCGACAAGGAGACGCTCGACAAGGCCGAGATCGCCGACATCTTCGAGCCGCTGACCAAGCGCCCGACCCGTCCCGCGTGGACCGGGTCGCCCGAGCGCGTGCCCTCGACGATCCCGCCCGTGGACATCCCTCAGGAGATCCGCGACCGGGCCCACGCCGGCGCCGTCGCGGACGACTCGGAGTCCGGGGCGATCCTGACGCCGCCCGGCGCGGGCGGTGACATCCACGGCTCCCCGCAGCCCGGTGTCGACACCCCTGCGCCGCCCCACCCGGACGCGCCGTGACCGACCCCGTCACCGTGCCGGAGCGCGCGCCCGAGGACGTGCCGGCCTTCGACCACGACAGGGCGGAGGCCGCCGTCCGCGAGCTGCTGGCGGCGCTCGGCGAGGACCCCGACCGCGAGGGCCTGCGGGACACCCCCGCTCGGGTGGCGCGGGCCTACGCGGAGCTCACGCAGGGCCTGAGGCAGCGGCCCGAGGACGTCCTGACCACCACCTTCGACCTCGGCCACGACGAGATGGTGCTGGTGCGTGACATCGAGCTGTGGTCGATGTGCGAGCACCACCTCGTGCCGTTCACCGGGGTCGCCCACGTGGGCTACATCCCGGCCGAGACCGGCAAGATCACCGGCCTGTCCAAGCTCGCGCGGCTGGTCGACGTCTACGCCAAGCGGCCGCAGGTCCAGGAGCGCCTGACCACCCAGGTCGCCGACGCGCTGATGGACATCCTCGAGGCGCGCGGCGTGATCGTGGTGATCGAGGCCGAGCACCTCTGCATGACCATGCGCGGCGTCCGCAAGGCGGGCGCGCGAACCATCACGTCCGCCGTGCGCGGCCAGATGCACAACGCGGCCACCCGGGCCGAGGCCATGGCCCTGATCCGCTCGGGCACCAGGTGAGCGAGGGCGTGCGCCCCGTCACCCGGTCCACCCGGGTGATGGGGATCGTCAACGTCACGCCCGACTCGTTCTCCGACGGCGGCCGCTGGGCCACCACCGAGGCGGCCGTGGCCCATGGCCGGCACCTCGTGGAGCAGGGTGCCGACGTCCTCGACATCGGCGGCGAGTCGACCCGTCCGGGGGCGACCCGCCCGCTGGTCGCCGAGGAGCTGGACCGCGTCGTCCCGGTCATCCGCGAGCTCACCGGCGACGGTGCGGTCGTGTCGGTGGACACGATGCGCTCCGAGGTCGCCGCCGCGGCCATCGACGCCGGCGCGGCGATCGTCAACGACGTCTCCGGGGGGCTCGCCGACCCCCGGATCCTCGACGTCGTCGCCGACAGCGACGCCTCCTACGTCGCCATGCACTGGCGCGCCCACGCCGACCGGATGCGCGACTTCGCCGACTACTCGCCGGACGGTGTCGTGGCGTCCGTACGCCGCGAGCTGGGCGAGCGGCTCGACGCGGTCCTGGCCGCCGGCATCCCGCGCGAGCGCGTCGTCCTCGACCCCGGTCTCGGGTTCGCCAAGAAGCCCCGCCACAACTGGGAGCTGCTGGCCGCCCTCGACACCCTGCGCGAGCTCGGCTGCCCGCTGCTCGTGGGCGCGAGCCGCAAGTCGTTCCTCGGCTCGCTGCTGGCGGTCGACGGCGTGCCGCGGCCGGTGGACGAGCGCGAGCACGCCCATGCCGCCCTGGTCGCCCTCCTGGCCGGCCAGGGGGTCGACCTGCTGCGCGTCCACGACGTACGGGCCACGCGCGACGCGCTCGCCGTCGTGGCTGCCCTGGACCCCTCCCGGAGGAGCGCGACATGACCGACGAGCTGTCCGTGACGGGCATCGAGTGCTTCGCCCACCACGGCGTCTTCGACTTCGAGAAGCGCGAGGGCCAGGTGTTCGTCGTCGACCTCGTGCTGGGCATGGACACCCGCGCCGCGGCCGCCTCCGACGACCTGGCCGACACCGTCAACTACGGCACGCTGGTGGCGGACGTGAAGGCTGCCGTCGAGCGCGACCCGGTCGACCTGATAGAAACCGTCGCTCAACGCATCACCGATGTGTGCCTGTTGGACACTCGTGTTGAATGGGCGCGAGTCACGCTGCACAAACCTGATGCCCCCATCGACGCGACGTACTCGGACGTCGCGCTGACGATCACCAGAACGCGAGGCAACGCTCATGACTGAGACTCCCAATCCCCACATCGTGGACGCCGACTCCCTCACCGGGGAGATGCACCCGATCCGTCGGGTGGTGCTCGGCCTGGGCTCGAACCTCGGCGAACGCCTGGCCTCCCTGCAGGGCGCGGTCAACGCCCTTGCGGACACCCCGGACTTCTTCGTCACGGGCGTCTCGCCGGTCTACGAGACGGAGCCCGTGGACTCCCCCGACGACGCGCGCCCCTACCTCAACGCGGTCCTCCTCGCCGACACCACGCTCCCCGCCGCCCGGCTGATGGAACGCGCGCTGGCGATCGAGGACGCCTTCGACCGCGAGCGCAGCGACATCCGCAACGCCCCCCGCACGCTCGACGTCGACCTGATCGTCGTCGGCGACCGCCGCTCCAACGAGGACTTCCTCCGGCTGCCGCACCCCCGTGCCCACGAGCGCGCCTTCGTCCTGCAGCCGTGGTACGACCTCGAGCCCGACGCGGTCTTCCCCGACCGCGGCCCGATCGCCGAGCTGCTCGACGCCTCCGACTCCTCGGGCGTGAAGAGGCGCGAGGACCTCACCCTCGAGGTCGAGTGAACACCCCACGACCTTCTGCTCCTCCGCTTCGCTCCTCCGCAGAAGGCCGCGGGGACCCCGAGTGAGCAGGGCCGCGTGAGCGGGTCCGGCCCGGACGCGCCGGACGAGGAGCCCGACGAGCCGCGCGGGACGCTCCACCCCACCTCGGCCCGCGCCCTGACGGCGTGCATCGTCGTCGGTCTGGCGCTCGGGTGGGCGCTCCACCCGGTGGTGGGCGCGGTGTCCGGCAGTCCGCCGCTGGTGTCGTGGGCGCAGGCGCTGGTGCTGGTGATGGTCGCCGCGATCATGGGCTTCCTCGCCTGGCACACCTGGCAGACCGTCCACGTGCGGGGCCAGCGGCTCGAGCCGCACCAGGCCGTCAACCGGCTCGTGCTCGCCCGGGCGTGCGCCCTCGCCGGCGCCGCGGTGACCGCCGGCTACGTCGGGTACGCCGTGAGCTGGCTGGGCGACGAGTCGCAGAACTCCGACCGCTGGATCCTCCGCTCGCTGGTCGCCGCCGCCGGTGCGGCGGGGGTGACGCTCGCCTCGCTGGCCCTGGAGCGTGCGTGTCGCGCGGACGGCGGGCGGTCGCAGCCCTAGTCTGGGCGCCATGCCTTCCCAGCAGCCCCAGCCGTCACAGGCGTCCCGCACGCCTGCTCGTCGCCGCCAGCGCAGCACGCGCCTGGCCGTGGCCGTCGCGCTCCTCGCCGTCGGCGCCGCGCTGGTGATCGCCGCGCTCGCGTCCTCGTCGGCCGGCCTGACGGCCGTCGCCGCCGTCGTGGCCGTGCTCGCCGGGGCCGCCGCCACCCGGATCACCCACTCCGAGCTCATGCAGGCGCGCCGCGACGCCGCGCGCGACCGGGCCGAGCAGGCGCAGGAGTACCGCGCCCTCACCGAGCGTCGTACCGCCGAGTCCGCGGCCTTCGCCGCCGACATGCGCCGCAAGATCAGCGAGCGCGAGGAGGCCATCGACGTCCTCGAGCGCGCCCTCTCCAGCGCGCAGAAGAACGCTGCCGAGCAGACCCTCAAGCACGGCCGGGAGGCCCGTCGTGCCGACGCCGCCGAGCGCGGCCGCGACGAGGCCGAGCGTGGCCGCGAGGACGCCGAGGGCCGTGCCGCCGAGGCGATCGTGGTCGTCGCCGAGCTCGAGGCCGAGATCGACGTCCTCCGCGCCGAGCTGGACTCCCTCCGCGCCGCCGCCGCGCGCCGCAACCACAGGAGCGCCTGAGCCTCCCACCCGCCGTGAGCGGTGAGTGGGACACCTTTTCGACGCCGAGAACCTGCGTCACGCACCGCCGACCCCGTCCTGTGCGGGCGAGCGGTGAGTGAGGCAGGTTTTCTGCTGCCAGAACCTGTCTCACTCACCGCCCGGTCGGGTCGACAGTCCGTACGGAACAATGGCCGCTCGTGATCCCCGAGGACAACCGGTTCGAGAGCGACCCCTCCGACGCGCTGCCCGACGACCCGGGACTCCCCGCGGGCTGGGTCGCCGAGACGCCTGACGGTGACGACGCCGCGACCGTCGAGCGGCTGACCGAGCTGCTGCGCGACCACGAGCGCGCAGGTCGCGGCTGGGCCGGCTCGGGCGAGGACGAGGTCCGGGTCGAGGTCTCCGAGCGCGGCCTCGCGATGCGCGAGAACCTCGTCGTGCGCGACCCCGACGGCACCATCCAGGCGTGGGGGAGCGTCCACGACCGCGCGGAGGGCCGGATGCTCTTCGTCCACATCGTCGGCCGCGACGTCGACGAGCGGGCGGCCGACCGGTGCAGCGAGGTCCTGTTCGAGTGGGCCGAGGCGCAGGCACGAGCGGTGGGCGCGGCACGCGGGATCGCCGAGCAGCAGATCGACACGGGTTCCTTCGCCGACGACGAGCGGCAGCACGGCTGGCTGGCCGACGCCGGCTTCGAGCGGGTGCGCACGTGGTGGCAGATGAGCCGCTCGGTCGAGGCCGCGGAGGCCGAGCTCGTGCCCGATCCTGCGCGCTGGGAGCGCAAGGGGGTCGTCTTCCGCCTGGTCGAGCGGCAGGGCGGGCAGGACTCCAGCGGGATGCCCGACGAGGGCGACCTGCGCGCCGTGCACGACGTGCTCGAGGGCGCGTTCACCGACCACTTCAACTCCGCGGAGGAGACCTTCGACGAGTTCATCCACCGGCTCCGCGAGGACCCGGGCCACCGCTGGGACCACTGGTGGCTGGCCGAGATCGTCGACGAGGAGGGCGGCGAGCCGGAGGCCGCAGGCGCCCTGGTCGGCACGGTGAGCGAGTCCGGCACCGGCCCCGACGGGTCGTACGTCGCCTACCTCGGCGTGCTGGAGTCCGCGCGGGGTCGCGGCGTGGCCACCGGCCTGCTCCGCACGATCATCGCCGACGCCGCGGCGCGCGGCCGCGACCGCGTCGGCCTCGAGGTCGACGCCGACTCACCGACCGGCGCGGACGGCCTCTACACGGCGATGGGCTGGGGCACGAAGTACGTCACGGAGTCCTGGCACAAGAACGTGACCGTCACCTAGGTCGACGATCTTCGCACCCGAGTCTCCCGCCTGTCGGCCGAGATCTGGTGTGACAAGCGGGAGACTCCCCGGATATCCGGTGACTCCAGCTCCACGTCGGCGGAGCGCGGAGCGCGGCGCTACCGCAGCGACTCGCGCAGCGCCCGGTGGACGCCGGCGGGCGTGAGCACGCCGAGGAACGTCGGCCCGCGGCGCACCCCGACCATCGGCTTGTCGTCGCGGAGCATCGCCGCGAGGGCGTCCTCGAGGGAGGAGTCGATGTCGATCGCCGAGCCGAGGTCGCCGGTGGAGACGCCGTCGAGCGGCTCGAGGTGCTCCTCGCGGAGCCGGGTCACGGTGAGGGTGCGGAGGCCGCCTGAGCCCACGAAGTCGGCCACCTGCTCGTCGGCGGGGTGGGCGAGCAGCTCGCCCGGGGTGGCGTACTGGGCGAGCCGGCCGCCCGCGGCGAACACGGCGACGCGGTCGCCCATGCGGATCGCCTCGTCGATGTCGTGGGTCACCAGCACCACGGTCTTGCCGAGCTCGTCCTGCAGCCGGCGGAACTCGTCCTGGAGGCGGCCGCGGACGATCGGGTCGACGGCACCGAAGGGCTCGTCCATCAGCAGCACGGGCGGGTTGGCCGCCAGCGCCCGGGCGACGCCCACGCGCTGCCGCTGCCCACCGGAGAGCTCGTGGGGGTACTTGCGGGCGTACTGCGCCGGCTCGAGGCCGACCGTGTCGAGCAGCTCGTGGGCGCGCTGGCGCGCGGTGGCCTTGGACTCGCCGTAGAGCAGCGGCACGGTCATCACGTTCTGCTCGATGCGCTGGTGGGGGAACAGGCCGATCTGCTGGATGACGTAGCCGATGCCGCGGCGCAGCTCGACCGGGTCGGCGTCGGTGACGTCCTGCCCGTCGAGCCAGATGCGGCCGGTGGTCGGCTCGATGAGCCGGTTGATCATCTTGAGCGTCGTCGACTTGCCGCAGCCGGACGGTCCGACGAGGCAGACCATCTCGCCGCGCGCGACCTCGAGGTCGAGCTCGTGGACGGCCACCGTCCCGTCGGGGTAGGTCTTGCCCACACCTTCGAGCCTGATCATCGGCTCGTCACCCCGTGTAGCGTCCATGCGGTGACCTTACTGGGGGCAGCCGACGAGCCCAGTTGCTACAGCCGGCTCGTCAACGACTGGGTCTGTGCCGACTACGTGGCCGACCGGCAGCAGGAGATCGTCGACGCGACGCTCCAGCACATCGGCATCACGGTCGTGTCGGTGCTGCTGGGCCTCGCCATCGCGTTCCCGCTCGCCCTGCTCGCGCGACGGCTGCCGCGTCTCGAGGCGACGATCCTGGCGATCACGACCGGCATCTACACGATCCCGTCGCTGGCGCTCTTCCCGCTGCTGGTGCCGTTCACCGGCCTCTCGGCGACGACGGTCGTGATCGGGCTCGCGCTCTACGCGCTGACCATCCTGGTGCGCAGCCTGCTCGAGGGCCTCCGGGCCGTGCCCGACGACGTGCGCGAGTCGGCGACCGGCCTCGGCTACGGCCGCGGCGGCCTGCTGATGCGGATCGAGCTGCCGCTGGCGCTGCCGGTCCTGATGGCGGGCCTGCGGGTGGCCACGGTCTCGACGGTCGCGCTGACGACGGTCGGCTCGCTGGTGGCGTACGGCGGGCTGGGCAACCTGATCAAGGACGGGGTGCTCACCAACTTCCGCGCCGAGCTGTTCACGGCGTCCGTGCTGTGCGTGCTGCTCGCCGTGCTGCTCGACGTCCTCCTGGTGGTGCTGCAACGGGTGCTCACGCCCTGGACGAGAGGAGTACGCGCATGACGGTCTTCGGCGACATGTGGGCCTACCTCACCGACGGCGGCAACTGGACCGGCAGCGACGGCATCGCCGCGCTCCTGGCCCAGCAGCTGCTGCTCACGGTCACGGCACTGCTGATGGCGATGGTGGTCGGCCTGCCGATCGCGCTCTGGCTGGGGCACCTCGGGCGCGGCGGATTCCTGGCGATCAACATCTCCAACGTCGGCCGGGCGATCCCGACCTTCGCGCTGCTGGCGCTGCTCGTGGTGGCGCCGTGGCCCGGCACCGCGGAGCTCGGTCCCTACGGTCGCGCCGGGCTCGCCACGCTCATCGCGCTGACGCTCTTCGCGCTCCCACCGATCATCACCAACTCCTACGTCGCCATGCGCGAGGTCGCGCCCGACGTGCGCGAGGCGGCCCGGGGCATGGGCATGACCGGCGCGCAGCGCTTCTGGCGCGTCGAGCTCCCGCTCGGGCTGCCGCTGGTCGTGTCGGGGCTCCGGCTGGCGCTGGTGCAGGTGTGGGCCACCGCGACCATCGCCGCGCTGGTGGCCGGGCCCGGGCTCGGGCAGATCATCACGGACGGGTTCTTCCGGTCCAACTACGGCAAGGGCATCGCGGGAGCACTGGTCGTCGCCGCCGTCGCGCTGGTGCTCGAGCTGCTGGCCGCGATGGCGCAGCGGGCCGCCGACCCCACCCGGAGGGGTGCGCGCACGGGCGCTCGGACGGACGCGCTGTCGGTGAACACCGCTACCGTGGACGAGCCCGCCGAATCCGTCGGCTGACGACGCACCTCCGGACACGCGCAGCCACCGCTGCGGGACACAGAAGGAACACCATGCACATCGCACGCTCGCTGGCCGCGGTCCTCGCCGCCGGCGCCCTGGCGCTCACCGGTTGTGCCGGTGACGACCTCTCCAACGACAACGCCTCCGACGACGCCAGCTCCTCCGGGGGCGGCGACAAGGGCTCGGTGACCATCGCCGGCCAGAACTTCCCCGAGGCCACGCTGGTCGCCTCGATGTACGAGCAGCTCCTCGAGGACGCCGGCTACACGGTCGACACCAAGCTGGTCGACTCGCGCGACGCCTACATGCCCACCTTCCCCGGTGACGTCGACATCGTCCCGGAGTACGTCGGCGGCATCGTCAACTTCCTCAACACCCAGGCCAACGGCGACAAAGCCAAGCCGTTCGAGGCCGGTGACGGCCAGCAGCTCGCCGACGACGGGGCCGACCTGCTCGACGAGGCCGGCATCGAGCTCCTCGACCTCTCCCCGGCCACCGACACCAACGCCTTCTTCGTCACCCAGGACTACTCCGACTCCGAGGGCGTGACCACGCTGTCCGACCTCGAGGGCAAGAGCGTCGTGCTGGCCGCGGCGCCCGACTGCGAGGGTCGCCTCGACTGCGAGGGCGGTCTGTCCGACGACTACGGCATCGACGTCACCAAGGTGCTCGAGCTCGGCTACGCCTCCGACCAGACCTACCAGTCCGTGATCAGCGGCGAGTCGCAGCTCGGTGAGACCTCGACCACCGACGGCACGCTCGAGTCGCAGGGCCTGGTGGTCCTCGACGACGACAAGCAGATCCAGCCGGCGCAGAACCTCGTGCCGGCCGTGTCCGCCGACTTCCTCGCCGACCACGAGGACGTCGCCGACATCCTCAACCCGCTGATGGCGGCGCTCACCACGGAGAACCTCACCGAGATGAACGGTCAGATGGCCGTCGACCGCGCCAAGCCCGAGGACGTCGCCAAGGAGTTCCTGGAGTCCGAGGGGCTGCTCGGCTGAAGCCGGCTCAGACCTCGTGGTCCCGGAGAGCCAAGGCCTCCGGGGCCACGGTGGTCTCGTCGAGCACCGAGGGCGGCACCGACAGCCGCCAGGCGCCGGTCGCCATGTCCTGCACGCGGGGGGCGGGGCCGTCGAGAGTGGCCACCCACTCCATGAGCGCTGTGACGTCGGCGCGGCGGTCCTGCTCCACCAGCCAGCCGGCGAGCCGGTGCACCGGCGGCAGGCCGCTGTGCACGAGCGAGCGCCGGCCCCAGAGCTCGAGCACCCCCGACCGCAGCAGTCGCCACCACTCGGGGGTGCAGCCGGGCACCAGCAGGAAGTAGCGCCAGAGGTCACCGGCCAGCACGCGGTCCACGAAGACGGACTCGACCTCGGTCGACCCGTGGTCCCGCACCGAGGCGAGCGACATCCGCTTGGTCTCCCAGCGGTCGGCGAGGTCCGGCAGCGACGAGGCCCGCGTCTGGGTAATCGAGCCCTCCCGGATCCGCCAGTGGTAGACGACCTCGTCGAGCACGTCGAACCTGCCCTCGAGGAACGCCCGCGTCGTGGTGGGCTGGTCCTCGTAGCGCACGCCCTCGGGCCACGACAGCCCCTGGCCGTCCCACCACGACCGGCGGAAGACCTTGTTCCAGGCGAAGACGTCGCCCAGGACCTCCGGCCGGTCCTCGACCCGGGCGCCCCGCACCGGCCGGTGGAGGCGGCGCATCCACGGCGGCTCGACCAGCCGGTCACCCTCCCAGCGCACGATCGAGCCGGTCGCGAAGTCGGAGCCCGAGTCGTCGAGCGCGCCCACCAGGTCGGCGTACGCCGTGGGCGGCAGCACGTCGTCGGAGTCGAGGAAGGCGAGGTAGTCGCCCCGCACGTGCTGCACGCCGAGGTTGCGGGCGGCGCCGAGGCCGCCGTTGACGGAGTGCACGACGCTGATCCGGTTGTCGCGGCGCGCCCACGCGTCGGCGAGCTCGCCGGTGCGGTCGGTCGCGCCGTCGTCGACGATCACCGCCTCCCAGCGCCGGTGCGTCTGGGCGAGGAGCGAGCGCACGCAGTCGTCGAGGTAGTCCTCCACGCCCCACGCCGGGATCACCACCCCGAGGAGCGGTGCCCGGGAGAAGAGGCGCTTCATGGGCGACGACCCTAGGACACCGGCCGTCGGGCAGGTCGCCGGTAGGCTGCCCGCCGTGACCGAGCAGCCGAGAGCCATCGACGAGATGAACCCCGACGGAGTGCCGCGGAAGGTCCTCTTCGTCGCCGGCGCCGGCCGCAGCGGCACCAGCACGCTGGCCGGGATCGTGTCGCGGCTCGGCATGCACGTGCCGCTGCCCGAGGTGCCGCCGGACGACTCGAACCCGCGCGGCTTCAGCGAGCCGCAGTGGGTCGTCGACGTGCACGACGAGTGGCTGCGCGAGGCGCTCGTCCAGGTCAGCGACAGCCGACCTGAGGCATGGTTCGACACGGGCCGCATCTGCAGCCGCGAGCCCGCCCGGAACCGGGTCAGCGAGTGGCTCGAGCCGCACTTCGCCGAGCACCCCGAGCTGGTGGTCAAGGACCCGCGGTTGAGCTGGTTCCTCGGCCTGTGGCGCGTCGCCGCCATCCGCACCGGCGCGACCCCGGTCTTCGCCACGATGCTGCGCCCGCCCGCCGAGGTGGTCGGCTCGAAGCAGAAGTACTACGCCAACAAGCTCGGCTCGGCGCACCTCGCGGCCAGCTGGGTCAACATGCTGCTCCACACCGAGCGCGCCACCCGCAGCGTCGAGGGCGTGGGTGAGGCCGACGCCGGGCAGGGTCGCGTCTTCGTGCGCTACGAGGACCTGCTGACCGACTGGGTGAGGACGACGACGGCGCTCGGCCACGCGCTCGACCTCCAGACGATCATCCACACCCGCAGCGACCAGATCCGCGAGGTGCACCGCTTCATCGACCCCAACCTGCGCCGGGTCACCGCCACGCTCGACGACCTCGCGCTGCCCAAGCGGCTCCACGACCTCACCGGCCAGACGTGGGAGGAGCTCAACAAGCTCGCCGACGAGGGCGGCGACACCGCGGCCGCGCACGAGACCTTCGACCAGCTCCGCTCGGAGTACGTCGACCTCTACGAGGAGGCGGCGGCGATCAGCCGCTCGAGCTCCGAGCACGCCCGCCACCTGGCCCGCCGGCGGGCGCAGCACGAGGCCGCTGCCGAGGGCTCCTCGCGGTCGCTCGCCGACCGCGTGCCCCACGACGTACGCGCCGCGATCCCGCCGTCGGTGCGCCGCGGCGTCCGCAAGGCCCTCGGGCGCGAGCGGGACGCCCAGCCGTGACCATCCCGATCGGCTCCGGCCACGGCCTCACCAACATCGAGGGCCACACGGATTACGACATCGTCTGGCCCTGGAACCAGCCCGGCGGGCTGCGGCGCGGCGCGACCGCCGTGCTGCGGGTCAAGAACGAGGCCCCCGGCCTGCGCTTCGTGCTGCCGCCGCTGCTCCGGGCCTGCGACCACGTGCTGCTCGTCGACAACGGGTCGGACGACGGCACCGGCGAGGAGGCCCTGCGGGTCGCGGCTGAGCACGGCCTGTCCGACCGGTTCACCCTGAAGGCCTACCCGTTCGAGGTGGCGCGCGCCGGCGCCGAGCACCTCGCGGTCAACGAGCGCTCGGTGCACTCGCTCGCCTACTTCTACAACTGGTGCTTCTCCCACGTCCGCACCCGCTACTCGTGGAAGTGGGACGGCGACATGGTCCTGACCACCGAGGGCGAGGTGTCCATGGCCGACCTGTCCTGGCAGGTGGGGATGGCCGAGGCCGTCATCCGCTTCCCGCGCCACGGGCTCTACATCGAGTCGGACCGCAAGGCCTACCTCGACCTCGGCCTGCGCAACATCGAGGAGTGGGGCTTCCCGATGAGCCCCGACTACGTCTACACCAAGGCGCCGGAGTGGGAGATCCGCACGACGCCCGACCGCATCGAGATGTTCGCGCTGCCGCAAGGGCTGTGCGTCGAGCTCAAGTGGCTCGACGGCGACGAGTTCGCGCACTGGACCAACCCGGAGTCCTTCGCCACCTCCATCCGCAACCGGCGCAAGCGACGCGAGTGGCTGGTCTGGAACGCCCTCCACGACGGCCAGGTGCCCGAGGGAGTCGTCGAGATCGAGGCGCCCGAGGGCGTGCACGTGGTCGACCACGTCACCCACGCCTGGCTGCCCCGCGCGCCGCGCCCCTTCGTCGTCGACGACCCCGACCACGCGAAGCTGCACCTGCGCGCCTGATCCGGGGCCGGCCGTGAGGCGGTTCACACCGCCGCCCGGGACTATCGGTCCGGTGTCGTGGGGTTCCAGCCGTCGCGCCCACGACGTACGACGAAAGGCTCCGCCATGTCCGAGAACCACCCGCAGATCGCACCCCCCGCCAAGCGACGTACGCCGCTCCTGATCGGCGTCGCCGTCCTCGCGGTCCTCGCCATCGTGGCGGGCTTCCTCTGGTCCCGGGGCGGCGACGACGCCGGCGCGGCCGGCGGCGAGGAGCGCGAGAAGGTCGTGCTCGGCACCGTGGGCGCCAGCGACCCGTACTGGCAGGTCCTGGTCGACGCCGCCGCCGACGAGGGCATCGACCTCGAGGTCAAGGACTTCGCCGACTACACCCAGCCCAACCCCGCGCTGAGCGAGGGCGAGCTCGACATCAACCAGTTCCAGCACATCGTCTACCTCGCGGAGTACAACGTCGCGAACGACGACGACATCGTGCCGCTCGGCTCCACCGCGATCTACCCGCTGGGCCTCTACTCCCAGAAGGTCGACTCCGTCGACGAGATCCAGGACGGCGACACCGTGGTCGTCCCCGACGACGACAGCAACCAGGCCCGTGCCCTGCTGATCCTCCAGTCGGCCGGCCTCATCACGCTGGAGGACGGCGGCTCGATCTACTCCACGCTCGCCGACATCGACCAGGCTGCCTCCAAGGTCGAGGTCAAGGCGATCAAGGCCGACCTCACCCCCACCTCGCTGCCCGACGTGGCCGCCGCGGTCATCAACAACGACTTCGTCGAGAAGGCCGGCCTCTCCTTCGAGGACGCGCTGGCCACCGACGACGTCGAGGACCCCAACGCGCTGCCGTACGTCAACATCTTCGCCGTCCGCGCCGAGGACCGTGACGACCCGACGCTGCTCAAGCTCGTGAAGGTCTACCAGGACACCCAGGCCGTGCTGGACGGCGTGCAGGACGTCTCGGGCGGCACCGCCGAGCTGGTGAAGATCCCGCAGGAGGAGCTGCAGGCGTCGCTGGACGACGTCGAGGCCGACACCGCGGCGCAGAAGTGACCCGACGCTGACAGGGGAGGAGCCCACGATGCCGCTCGTCGAGCTGAGCGACGTGCACAAGACGTTCCCGGCCGCACGCGGCCGGACGCCCGTCGAGGCGATCCGCGGCGTCGACTTGACGGTCGAGGCCGGCGAGATCGTCGGCATCGTGGGCTACTCCGGCGCCGGGAAGTCCACCCTGGTGCGGCTGATCAACGCGCTCGAGACCACCACCTCCGGCAGCGTGAAGGTCGGTGGCCGCGAGATCACCGGCCTGAAGGAGCGCGAGCTCCGCGAGGTGCGGCTGGGGATCGGGATGATCTTCCAGCAGTTCAACCTGTTCCGCTCGCGCACCGTGTGGGGCAACATCGCCTACCCGCTCGAGGTCGCCGGCGTCGCGAAGGACGAGCAGAACGCCCGGATCTCCGACCTGCTCCACTTCGTCGGCCTCGCCGACAAGGCCCACAGCCACGTCGAGGAGCTCTCGGGCGGGCAGAAGCAGCGCGTCGGCATCGCCCGCGCGCTCGCCACCAACCCGAAGCTTCTGCTCGCCGACGAGTCGACCAGCGCCCTCGACCCGGAGACCACCCAGGAGGTCCTCGCCCTCCTGCGCCGGGTCAACCGCGAGCTCGGCATCACCATCGTGGTGATCACCCACGAGATGGACGTCGTGCGCAGCCTCGCGCACCGCGTCGTGGTGATGGAGGCCGGCCGCATCGTCGAGGAGGGGCCGGTCGTGCAAGTGCTCTCCGACCCCCAGCAGCCCGTGACCCGCCGCTTCGTCGCGACCATCGTCGACGACGAGCCCGACGCCGAGGCCCTCGCCGCCCTCCACGCCCGGCACACCGGTCGCTTCGTGAAGCTCGCCTTCCGCGGGGACGACGTGCGCCAGAGCGACGTCTTCGCGCTGCTCCTCGAGCGCGGCGTGCGCTTCGAGCTCGTCTTCGGCGGCATCGAGGAGGTCCAGGGCGAGACCTTCGGCAACCTCACCCTCGCCCTCGACGGCGACCCCGCCGCCGTGGACGCCGCCGTCGACGCCGTACGGGCGCTCGTCCCCGCGAAGGAGCTGCCGCGATGACCGACTCCAACATGAGCCAGCTCTGGCCGCTCTTCTGGGACGCGGCCTGGGAGACCCTCTACATCGTCGCCATCACGCTGACGCTCGGCGGCTTCCTCGGCCTGCTGCTGGGCCTCGGGCTGTACGTCACCCGCGGCGGGGGCCTCTACGCCAGCCGCCCGGTCAACCTCGTGCTCAACGTGCTGGTCAACTTCTTCCGGCCGATCCCGTTCGTCATCTTCATCGCGGCCGTCCAGCCACTCGCCCGGCTGGTCGTGGGCACCGGCATCGGCAACCCGGCCATCATCTTCGCCCTCACGCTGGCCGCCGCGTTCGGCATCAGCCGCATCGTCGAGCAGAACCTCGTGACGGTGGACCCCGGCGTCATCGAGGCCGCGCGCTCGGTCGGGGCCAGCCGGGCCCGCATCGTGCGGACCGTCGTGCTGCCCGAGGCGCTAGGTCCGCTGGTCCTGGGCTACACCTTCGCCTTCGTCGCGCTCGTCGACATGACAGCGGTCGCCGGAGTCATCGGTGGTGGCGGGCTGGGCAACTTCGCCCTGCAGTACGGCTTCCGGCAGTTCGACACCGTCGTCACCTGGACCGCGGTCATCGCGATCGTGGCGCTCGTGCAGGTCGTCCAGCTGGCCGGCAACACCGCCGCACGCCGGATCCTGCGCCGCTGACCGATATCTGAGGACGTCGTGGACGGGATCGGGCCGCATCCCCGACCGCCGCGTCCTCAGATACCTGCCCGAGCAGCGGCGAGTGGCCTTCGTCACGCCGCCGTCCCGTTCCCACCGCGGAATCCGCGGGCGTACGCTCGATGTTGATCGCAGTAGATCGGTACCCGCCCACGGGACTGAAACGAAGAGGTCATCACATGACGCACGACCCTGTCCTCCGCACGGTGTCGCACCCGACGTTCGGCGTCGGCGTGATCGGCGCCGGTCGAGTCGGCGCCGTCCTGGCCGCCGCGCTCCGGGCCGCCGGCCACGACGTCGTCGCCGCCGCCGGCGAGTCCGACGCCTCGCGCGGTCGCATCGACGAGCTGCTGCCCGGGGTCGTCCCCGCCAAGCCGACCGACGTCGCGCGCTCGGCCGACCTGCTGCTGCTGACCGTCCCCGACGACATGCTGTCCAACGTCGTCACCATGCTCAGCGCGAGCGGCGCGATCCACGAGGGCCAGGTGGTCGTGCACACGAGCGGCCGGCACGGCCTGGCCGTGCTCGAGCCGGCCCGCGAGGTCGGGGCCCGCACGATCGCCCTGCACCCGGCGATGACCTTCACCGGCACCGCCGTCGACCTGCCCCGGCTCGCCGGCTGCGTGTTCGGCGTGACGGCCGACGACGCCGACCGCGAGCTCACCGAGTCATTCGTGGCCGACCTTGGCGGCCGCCCGATGTGGGTCCCCGAGGACCGCCGCACGCTCTACCACGCCGGCCTTGCCCACGGCGCCAACCACCTCGTCACCCTCGTCGCCGAGGCGATGGAGATCCTCTCCGCCGCCGGCGCCGAGGACCCCGCCGCGACGCTCCGCCCGCTGCTGACAGCGGCCCTCGACAACGCGCTGGAGGACGGCGACGCCGCCCTCACCGGACCGATCGTGCGGGGTGACGTCGAGACCGTCCGCGCGCACGTCGCCGACCTCCGGGCGACGGCCCCGCAGACGCTGCCGTCGTACCTCGCCATGGCGCGAGCCACCCTGGGACGTGCGGTCACCGACGGTCGCCTGCTGCCCATCCGCGCCACCAAGATGCTCGGCGTCCTCGACGCCGCCGACGCCCCGGACCCGCTCGACCGGCAGGCTCGATGACCACCACCCCCGCCCTCGCGTCGACCCGCGAGGAGCTGGCCCGGCTGCTCGCCGGCGCCCGCCGGGCAGGCGAGCCCGTCGCCTTCGTCCCGACCATGGGCGCCCTGCACGACGGCCACGCCAGCCTGATGCGGGCCGCCCGCGCGGCCACGTCGGGGCCGGTCGTCGTCAGCATCTTCGTCAACCCGATGCAGTTCGCCCCGACCGAGGACCTCGACCGCTACCCGCGCACCCTCGACGCCGACCTCGAGGTCTGCGCCGCCGAGGGCGTCGACGTGGTCTTCGCCCCCAGCGTCGAGGAGATGTACCCCGGCGGGTTCAGCCACGAGTCGGTCCACGACGGCGTCACCGTCGCCCCCGGTGCGCTGGCCACGATCCTCGACGGTGCATCGCGCCCGGGCCACTTCGACGGCGTGCTGACCGTCGTGGCCAAGCTCTTCGGCCTGGTCCGCCCCGACGTCGCGGTCTTCGGGCAGAAGGACTACCAGCAGCTCGTGCTGATCCGCCGGATGGTCCGCGACCTCTGCCTGGGCATCGAGGTCGTCGGGGCCGAGACGGTCCGCGAGCCCGACGGCCTGGCCCTCTCCAGCCGCAACCGCTACCTCGACGCCGGCCAGCGGGAGGCCGCGGTGGCCCTCAGCCGGGCGCTCCGTGCCGCGCAGGAGCGGGCGCCGTACGGCGTCCCTGCCGCGCGCTGGGCAGCGATGTCGGTGCTCAAGGCCGAGGCGGGCCTCGAGCTGGACTACCTCGCGCTCACCTCGCCCGACCTCGGCGCGCCGCCCGAGACCGGCGAGGGCCGCATCCTCGTGGCTGCGCGGGTCGGCACCACCCGGCTCATCGACAACATGCCCCTCACGTTCGACCGCATCACCCCCGATGCGACACCGGCGGGGACCGCGTCCGCGGCCTCGACCACCTCTGGAAGGAGCAGCTGATGCTGCGCACGATGATGAAGTCCAAGATCCACCGCGCCACCGTGACCCAGGCCGACCTGCACTACGTCGGGTCGGTCACCGTCGACGAGGACCTGCTCGACGTCGCCGACCTGCTGGCGGGCGAGCTCGTCCACATCGTCGACGTCACCAACGGCGCCCGCCTCGAGACCTACACGATCGCCGGCGAGCGTGGCTCGGGCGTCATCGGCATCAACGGCGCCGCCGCCCGGCTGGTGCACCCGGGCGACACGGTCATCCTCATCGGCTACGGCCAGATGGACACCGCCGAGGCCAAGGCGTTCGAGCCGCACGTCGTCTTCGTCGACGCCGACAACAAGATCATGGGCACCGGCTTCGACCCCGCCGACACCTTCGGCGACGAGTCGTTGTCCCGCGGCGACCTCGTCGCTCGATAGCCTGCGCGGATGACCTCCCACCAGCCGGTCCCGGGCCGCCTCCGCGCCCCGGCGCCCGGCTGGACCACCCGGGCCGACGTGGTGGTGGTGGGCTCCGGCATCGCCGGGCTCACCGCTGCCCTCCGCATCCACGCCGCCGACCCCGCGCTGCGCCTGCTCGTCGTCACCAAGGACGTCCTCGCCGCCGGCTCGACGCAGTGGGCGCAGGGCGGGATCGCCGCGGCGCTCGGCCCGGGCGACACCCCCGAGCAGCACGAGCGGGACACCCTCGTCGCCGGGGCCGGTGCCTGCGACGTCGACGCCGTACGCGTCCTGGTGACGGAGGGGCCGGAGGCGGTGCACGAGCTGATCGCCCTCGGCACGCAGTTCGACCACCACCCCGACGGCGAGCTGTCGCTGACCCGGGAGGGCGGCCACCACCGCGACCGGATCGCGCACGCGGGCGGCGACGCCACCGGCGCGGAGATCCAGCGGGCGTTGATCGCCGCGGTCGAGCGGGCGCCGGAGATCGAGGTGATCCAGCACGCGCTGGCCGTCGACCTGCTCCGCGCCGCCGACGGCGGCGTGGCCGGCCTGACGCTGCACGTCCTCGGCGAGGGTCAGCGGGACGGCGTCGGCGCCGTGCTCTGCCGCGCGGTCGTGCTCGCCTCGGGCGGCCTCGGCCAGGTCTTCAGCCAGTCCACCAACCCCAGCGTGTCCACCGGCGACGGGATGGCCGTCGCGATGCGGGCCGGCGCCCGCCTCCGCGACCTCGAGTTCGTCCAGTTCCACCCGACCGTCATGTGGCTCGGCCCCGACTCCCAGGGCCAGCAGCCGCTGATCTCCGAAGCGGTGCGCGGCGAGGGCGCGTTCCTCGTCGACTTCGACGGCAACCGCTTCATGCAGGGCGAGCACCCGCTCGCCGACCTCGCGCCGCGCGACGTGGTCGCGAAGGCGATCACCCGCCGGATGATCGAGACCGGCCGGCCGCACATGTGGCTCGACGCCCGCCACCTCGGTGACGCGTTCTGGGAGCGCCGCTTCCCGACCATCCTCCGCGTCTGCCGCGAGCACGGCGTCGACCCGGTCACCGAGCTGGTGCCGGTCGCGCCCGCGCAGCACTACGCGTCCGGCGGCGTGGCGACCGACCTGTGGGGGCGTACGACGGTCCCGGGCCTCTACGCCACCGGAGAGGTCGCCTGCTCGGGGGTGCACGGTGCCAACCGGCTGGCGTCCAACTCGCTGCTCGAGGGCCTGGTGTTCTCCCGCCGCATCGCCGACGTCCTGCCCGGTGAGCTGCGCGACTGGGCGGACCCGGTCGCCGACGACCGGCCCGAGGGCCTCGTGTCGGGGGAGCGCCGCCGCCCGCTCCAGGAGACGATGACGACGCGGGTCGGGGTGCTGCGCCACGCGGGCGGGCTCGCCGAGGCGCTGGCCCTCCTCGCCTCCCTCGACCACGGCGCGGCCGAGGTCGGGCCCGACGCCTGGGAGACCACCAACCTGCTGACCGTGAGCACCGCCCTCGCCGAGGCCGCCGCGCGGCGGACGGAGACCCGCGGCTCGCACTGGCGCGAGGACTTCCCCGACCGCGACGACACGAAGGCCGGCCACATCGACTCGTGGCTCACCGCGGACGGTGGCGTCGCCGTGGAGTGGACCTACTCGCCGTCCACCGATCCCTCATCTGCCGAGGTGCCCGCATGACGAACCTGCGCGACGTGCCCACCGAGGTCCTCGACGACCTCACCGCAGCGGGGCTCGACCCCGACCACGTCTGGGACGTCGTCTCCCGCGCGCTCATGGAGGACCTCCCCGAGCGACCCCACGTGGACCCGACCAGCGAGTCGACGATCCCGGCCGACGCCCGCGCCGAGGCCGTCTTCGGCGCGCGCGAGCCCGGGGTGGTCGCCGGCCTCGGGGTCGGGGCGGTCGCCTTCTTCATGACCGGCTCCGACGCCACGATCACCGAGCGGCTCCCCGACGGCACGCGCGTGGAGAAGGGCGACGTCGTGATGCGGGTCGAGGGCCTGACCCAGCGGATGCTCGTCGCCGAGCGCACCGCCCTCAACCTCGCCTGCCACCTCTCCGGGATCGCGACCGCCACCTCCCGCTGGGTCGAGGCGCTGGAGGGCTCCCCGACCCGGGTGCTCGACACCCGCAAGACGCTGCCCGGCCTGCGCGCGCTGCAGAAGTACGCCGTCCGCTGCGGCGGCGGGGTCAACCACCGATCCAGCCTCCAGGACATGGCGATGGTCAAGGACAACCACGTGATCGCCGCCGGGGGAGTGCTGCCCGCGCTCGAGGCCATCCGCGGCCGGCACCCGGAGCTGCCCGTCGAGGTGGAGGTGACGACGCTCGACCAGCTCGACGACCTGCTCGCCCTGCCCGAGCCGCCGGAGCGGATCCTGCTCGACAACATGAGCGACGAGCTGATGGCCGACGCCGTACGTCGTACGGCCGGGCGGGTGCCGCTCGAGGCCAGCGGCGGGATCACGCTCGAGCGGGCCGCCCGCATCGGCGCCACCGGCGTCGACTTCGTCTCGGTCGGGGCGCTCACCCACTCGGTCGTCGTCTTCGACATCGGCATGGACCTGACCACCCCACGACCTTCTTCTCCTCCGCTTCGCTCCCCCGAACAACGCCGCGGGGACCCCGGATCCCGATAGAGGTTGGTGCCACATGAGCTTGCTCGCCGCCGACATCGGCAACAGCCACACCTTCCTCGGCCTGCTCGACGGCGAGGAGGTCACCGCCCACTGGCGCGTCAACACCGACGAGCGCCGGACCGCCGACGAGTGGTCGGTGCTGCTCCGCGGGCTGCTCGACGAGCGGCTCGACGACGTGGACGGCATCGTCGTGTGCGCCACGGTCCCGGCGGTGCTGCACGAGTGGCGCGAGATGCTCGAGCGCCACTTCCACGACGTCGTCGCGATCGTCGTCGAGCCCGGCGTGCGCACCGGCATCCCGGTGCTGATGGACAACCCGCGCGAGGTCGGCACCGACCGCATCGTGAACTCGCTGGCCGCGGCGACGATCTACGGCGGTCCCGCCATCGTCGTCGACTTCGGCACCGCGACGACGTTCGACGTCGTCAACGGCAAGGGGCAGTACGTCGGCGGTGCCATCTCGCCCGGCATCGAGATCTCCCTCGAGGCGCTCGGCCGCCGCGGGGCCCAGCTCCGCAAGGTCGAGCTCGCGCGCCCGCGGTCGGTGATCGCCAAGAACACGGTCGAGGCGCTCCAGAGCGGAATGGTCTTCGGTGTGGCGGCACAGGTGGAAGGGCTGGTGGCGCGCATGATCGCCGAGCTCGGAGTTCCGGCCGACGACGTCACCGTCATTTCGACGGGCCATTTGGCAGCGCTTCTCGTCGACGATTGCTCGTGTTTCACCGAGCATTCTCCGTGGCTCACGCTGCAGGGTCTGCGACTCGTATTCGAGCGCAATTCCTGAATAGCCGCGTCAGGGAATTCCTGACTCCTTTGTGCAATTGAAGGACGGCTGCCACACTGCCTTCGACGCGTTCAGAAAAGAGCGCGCGAAAAGCAAAGGAATTCACGATGGCACAAAAGGTCAACATCGTTCTCGTCGACGACCTCGACGGCACCGAGGCCACCGAGACCGTCTCCTTCGGCCTCGACGGCACCACCTACGAGATCGACCTCAACGACGCCAACGCCGCCGCCCTCCGCGAGGCACTGAGCGGCTACGTCGGCCACGCCCGCAAGGTCACCGGTGGCGGCCGGCGCACGCGCCGCTCGTCAGGCGGCTCGTCGTCCTCCTCGTCGTCCTCGAACACCAAGGACGTGCGCGAGTGGGCCAAGTCGCAGGGCATGGAGGTCTCCGAGCGCGGCCGGATCTCCGCCGACGTCCAGCAGGCCTACGACGCGGCCCACTGACGTACGACGTCCCGATCGCCCGGCGAGCCCGTTCGCTGATAGCGGACGGGCTCGTCTGTGCCCCGGGAACACGTAGGCTGATGTCGGGCGTTGAGCCCAGTGTTCGTGCTCCCGTCCCGGCGGGGGGCCAGCGGACCACGCAGACGTAGAGGAGCGCACATGTTCGAGCGGTTCACCGACCGAGCCCGGCGAGTTGTCGTGCTGGCCCAGGAAGAGGCCCGCATGCTCTCCCACAACTACATCGGGACCGAGCACATCCTGCTCGGCCTCATCCACGAGGGCGAGGGCGTCGCAGCCAAGGCCCTCGAGTCCCTCGACATCTCCCTGGAGGCCGTGCGCGCCCAGGTCGAGGAGATCATCGGCCAGGGCCAGCAGGCCCCGTCCGGCCACATCCCGTTCACCCCGCGCGCCAAGAAGGTGCTCGAGCTCTCGCTGCGCGAGGCGCTCCAGCTCGGCCACTCCTACATCGGCACCGAGCACATCCTGCTCGGCCTGATCCGGGAGGGCGAGGGCGTCGCGGCCCAGGTCCTGCAGAAGCTCGGCGCCGACCTCAACCGGGTCCGCCAGCAGGTCATCCAGCTGCTCAGCGGCTTCCAGGGCAAGGAGTCGGCCGCGGCCGGCGCCCAGACCTCCGGCTCCGGCGGCGAGGCGCCCTCGAGCTCGCTGGTCCTCGACCAGTTCGGCCAGAACCTCACCCAGGCCGCTCGCGAGGGCAAGCTCGACCCGGTGATCGGGCGCGAGCAGGAGATCGAGCGCGTCATGCAGATCCTGTCGCGCCGCACGAAGAACAACCCCGTCCTCATCGGCGAGCCCGGCGTGGGCAAGACCACGATCGTGGCCGGCCTCGCGCAGGACATCGTCAAGGGCAACGTGCCCGAGACGCTGAAGGACAAGCAGATCTACACGCTCGACCTCGGCGCGCTCGTCGCCGGCTCGCGCTACCGCGGTGACTTCGAGGAGCGCCTCAAGAAGGTGCTCAAGGAGATCCGCACCCGCGGCGACATCGTGCTGTTCATCGACGAGATCCACACCCTGGTCGGTGCCGGCGCGGCCGAGGGCGCGATCGACGCCGCCAGCATCCTCAAGCCGATGCTGGCCCGCGGCGAGCTGCAGACCATCGGTGCCACGACGCTCGACGAGTACCGCAAGTACCTCGAGAAGGACGCCGCGCTCGAGCGCCGCTTCCAGCCGATCCAGGTGCAGGAGCCCTCGATCGCGCACACCATCGAGATGCTCAAGGGCCTCCGCGACCGCTACGAGGCGCACCACCGCGTCACCATCACCGACGAGGCCCTGGTCTCGGCGGCGACGCTGGCCGACCGCTACATCTCCGACCGGTTCCTGCCGGACAAGGCCATCGACCTCATCGACGAGGCCGGCTCGCGACTGCGCATCCGCCGGATGACTGCGCCGCCGGACCTGCGCGAGTACGACGAGAAGATCGGCGACGTGCGCCAGCGCAAGGAGGCCGCGATCGACGGGCAGGACTTCGAGGCCGCGGCCCGCCTGCGCGACGAGGAGAAGCAGCTGTCCGCCCGCCGCGCCGAGCGCGAGAAGCAGTGGCGCGCCGGTGACCTCGACGAGATCGCCGAGGTCGACGAGGAGCTGATCGCCGAGGTCCTGGCCGTGGCGACCGGCATCCCGATCGTCAAGCTCTCGGAGGAGGAGTCCACCCGTCTGCTCAAGATGGAGGACGAGCTCCACAAGCGCGTCATCGGGCAGGAGGAGGCCGTCAAGGCGCTCTCCCGCGCGATCCGTCGTACGCGTGCCGGGCTCAAGGACCCCAAGCGCCCGGGTGGCTCGTTCATCTTCGCCGGCCCGTCCGGTGTCGGCAAGACGTGGCTGTCCAAGACGCTCGCGGAGTTCCTCTTCGGCGACGAGGACGCGCTCATCCAGCTCGACATGAGCGAGTTCTCCGAGAAGCACACCGTGTCGCGCCTGTTCGGTTCGCCCCCCGGCTACGTCGGTTACGAGGAGGGCGGCCAGCTCACCGAGAAGGTGCGCCGCAAGCCGTTCTCCGTCGTCCTCTTCGACGAGGTCGAAAAGGCCCACCCCGACATCTTCAACAGCCTGTTGCAGATCCTCGAGGAGGGTCGCCTGACGGATTCGCAGGGTCGCGTCGTCGACTTCAAGAACACCGTCATCATCATGACCACCAACCTCGGCACGCGAGACATCTCCAAGAGCGTGAACCTCGGTTTCGGGCAGACCGGCGACGCCGCCGGCTCCTACGAGCGGATGAAGAGCAAGGTGTCGGAGGAGCTCAAGCAGCACTTCCGCCCCGAGTTCCTCAACCGTGTCGACGAGATCGTGGTCTTCCCGCCGCTGTCGCGCGAGCAGATCATCGCGATGGTCGACAACATGATCGACGCGGTGGAGCTGCGGCTCAAGGACCGCGACATGTCGCTGGAGCTCACGCAGGCCGCCAAGGACCTGCTCGCCGAGCGCGGCTTCGACCCGGTCCTCGGAGCCCGTCCGCTGCGCCGCACGGTGCAGCGCGAGATCGAGGACGTGCTCGCCGAGAAGATGCTCTTCGGCGAGGTCGGCCCGGGACAGATCGTCCTGGTCGGCGTCGAGGGCGAGGGCGTGGAGGCGAAGTTCACCTTCAAGGGCCAGAAGAACTCGACCGTCCCCGACATGCCTCCGCTGGAGACCGTCGTGGAGGGCTCGGCAGGCGAGGGTCCGGACGACTCCGCCGGCCCGACCGACGTGCCGAAGTCCAACGAGGCCTGACGCGAGGTCCGACCTCACCTGATCACCCCGGGAGCGCCCAGCGCCCCGGGGTGATCTGCGTCAGGAGCCCGTCGGCGACGAGACCGGTCAGGCACCGCTCGCGCTGCTCCGCCTCCGGCCACGTCCTCTCGACCTGCGCCTCGGTGACGACGTCGTGGTCCCGGGCCAGCGCCATGATCCGGCCGCGGCACTGCCGGTCGGTGCCCGCCCACGCCTGTCCGCGGCGGGGCGGTCCGTCGTACGCCGGGAAGCCGGCGCCGCGCCAGGTGCACTGCGCCGCCACGGGGCAGGCGTCGCAGGACGGCTGGCGGGCGGTGCACACCAGCGCACCGAGCTCCATCGTCGCCACCGCCCACGTCGCGGCCGTGGCGGGGTCGTCGGGCAGCAACGTCGTCGCGACGTCGCGCTCGGCCCGCGTGACGGCCGGCGCGGGGAGCTCGCGCCCGGAGACCGCGCGGGTGAGGACCCGGCGGACGTTGGTGTCGAGCACGACGTGGCGCTGGCCGAAGGCGAAGCTGGCGATCGCCGCGGCGGTGTAGTCGCCGATGCCGGGCAGCGCGAGCAGGTCGTCGTACGACGCCGGCACCTCGCCGCCGTGGCGCTCGACGATCGCCGTCGCCGCGGCGTGGAGGCGCAGCGCGCGGCGTGGGTAGCCGAGCCGGCCCCACATCCGCACCGCCTCGCCGGTCGTGTCACCGGCCAGCGCGGCCGGGGACGGCCAGCGCTCGAGCCACGCGGCGTGCACCGGCAGGACGCGCGCGACGGGCGTCTGCTGCAGCATGAACTCGCTGACCATCACCGACCAGGGCGTCGCGGACGTCCCGCGCCACGGCAGCTCGCGCGCGTGGTCGTCGTACCAGTCGAGCACGGCGTCGTGCAGCGCGCTCGGGGAGGGGGCGTCCATCGCGGCGATCGTAGGTGAGCCGGTGCGCCTCCGCCGAGACGGGGCGGTGGCTACCTAACCTGAGCGCATGCCGACGACCGTACGACCTCGTGGGCCACTGCCGGCCCGGGTCTACTGGACCCGCCGGCTCGTCGTGCTCGCCGTCCCGGTGCTGCTCGTCGTCGTGCTCGCCCGCGTGCTCGGGGGCTCGGCCGACGGCAAGGACCCGGCCACGGCCAGGGCGACGCAGGCCGGTGCCACCACGACGACGACCGCTGCGCCGACCGCCGGCCCGACCGCCGAGGTGGTGACGGGCAAGAAGGGCAAGAAGGGCAAGAAGAACCGCACGGTCGAGACCGTGCCGCCCGAGCCCGTCCTCGCCGAGCCGACCGGTCCGTGCACCGAGTCCGACATCGTCGCGACGCCCGCCCTGGCGTCCGCGGCCGGTGGCGCCGACGTCCCGATCACCATCAACCTCCGCACCGTCACAGCCGAGGCCTGCACCTGGCAGGCGTCGCCGGAGACGATGACCGTCACGATCACCTCCGGCAGCGACTACATCTGGAGCAGCCGGGAGTGCCCCGCGTCGATCCCGCCGCAGGACGTGGTGGTCCGCTCCGCCGTCGACGCCCCGGTCGTCGTCACCTGGTCGGCCAAGCGCTCCGACGAGGGCTGCACGAAGTGGACCGACTGGGCGATGCCCGGCTTCTACCACGTGGAGGCGGCCGCCCTCGGCGGCGACGGCACCGACGTCCAGTTCGAGCTCACCGGCGGCGTGCCCGCCGTGGTCACCACCACGGCCGACCCGCAGAAGCAGGGCGGCAAGAAGAACCGGGACGGCGACACCTCCCACACGCCCGGCGAGGACGGCGCGGGCAACTCCGCCGGCTGACCCCCGCTGGTCGCGGGCGATGGCCGGGGCGGGAAGTCGGACACGTGTGGCGGTTCTGGCCTCCCGCGACCCCGTCGGGATATCTGAGGACGCCGTGAACGTGATTTCGGCGTCAGGCCGACCGGGACGTCCTCAGATATCCCAGCGAGTCGCCGACGGTCTTGCATCGGAAGGGATCTCGACGCGGCCGTCACGACCTCGTTCCTCGGTCGTGGGCCTTGCTCGATCTGGCCGAGCCCACGCCACGAGCTCCTACGTCGCTCGCGGCTGCTCGTCACATCAGATGTAGCGCTCGGTGATGCTCGACTCGGCGAGGCGGGAGAGGCCCTCGCGGACGCTGCGGGCGCGGAGCTCGCCGACGCCCTCGACGGCCTGGAGGTCGTCGATGCCCGCGGAGAGCAGCTGCTGGAGGCCGCCGAAGTGGTCGACGAGCCGGTCGACGACGGCGGCGGGGAGGCGGGGGACCTTGGCGAGGAGCCGGTAGCCGCGCGGTGCGACGGCGGCATCGAGGTGCTCGGCCCCACCGAGGCCGATGGCGCGGGCCACCGAGGCGGGGTCCACGAGCTCAGTCGGGGAGAGCGCCTCGAGCTCCGCGACGTGGGAGGACGGATCGGCCTGCCGGCGACGGCCCCCGGGGAGGTAGTCACGGACGACGAGCTCGCGCTCGGCGTCGACGCCGGTGACGAGCTCCTCGAGCTGGAGGGACAGGAGGCGTCCGTCGGTGCCGAGCTCCAGGACGTAGTCCTCGATCTCGCGCGCGATCCGGATGACCATCTCGAGGCGCTGGGCGACGACGGCGACGTCGCGCACCGTCACGAGGTCCTCGATCTCGAGGGCCGACAGGGTCGCGGAGACCTCGTCGAGACGCAGCTTGTAGCGCTCGAGGGTGGCGAGGGCCTGGTTGGCGCGGGAGAGGATCTTGCCGGAGTCCTCGAGGACGTGGCGGATCTCCCCGACGTAGGCAGCGATGATCTGCATCGACTGCGACACCGAGACGACCGGGTGGCCCGTCTGCTTGGCGACGCGCTCCGCGGTGCGGTGGCGGGTGCCGGTCTCCTCGGACGGGATCGTGTGGTCCGGCATCAGGTGGACCGCCGCGCGGTGGATGCGGGTGATGTCCTTGTCGATGACGATCGCGCCGTCCATCTTGGCCAGCTCGCGCAGGCCGGTGGCGGTGAAGGGGACGTCGAGGGTGAAGCCACCGGTCGAGATCGACTCGACGGTCCGGTCCAGGCCCAGGACGATCAGCGCGCCCGTGCGGCCGCGCAGGATGCGCTCGAGCCCGTCGCGCAGCGGTGTGCCCGGTGCGATCGAGGCCAGGGTCGCGCGCAGCCTCAGCTGCTCGTCGATGCGCTCTGCCACCGGTCCTCCACGTGCTCTCTCCTCGGGCGCCCCCGTGCGCCATCGGGTGAAGTGTAGGGGTGGACGGACCCGATCCACCGATCGTTTCGGCCGCGTCGTCAGAGGGGCGGGGTCAGGTCGAGGGTGAGCAGGGCGCCGAGGACGTCGTCCACCTCGACCACCCGGAGGCCGTCGACCATGCGCCGGGACGGGATCCCGCGCTCGCTCGGCAGCGCCCGCCCGCGGGGGACGACAGCCACCTTGAAGCCGAGCCGCGACGCCTCGGCGATGCGCTGGGGCAGGTCGCGCACCCGGCGCAGCTCGCCGGCCAGGCCGATCTCGCCGATGGCCACGGCGCCCCGCGGTGGTGGCACGCCGAGGTGGGAGCTGGCCACGGCGACCGCGATCGCCAGGTCGGCCGCGGGGTCGTGCAGCTTGGCCCCACCGACGGTCGCGACGAACGTGTCGCTGCCGGCGATCCGGAGCCGTGCGTGCCGCTGGAGGACGGCGAGCACCATGTCGACCCGCGACGACTCCACGCCCGAGACCGTACGACGGGGGCGCTCGAGCGGGGACGGCGTCAGCAGCGCCTGCACCTCGGCCAGCAGGGGCCGGCGGCCCTCCATCGTGACGGCCACGCACGTGCCGGAGACGTCCTGGGTGTGGTGCTCGACGAAGAGCCCGGTGGGGTCGGTCACGGCCGAGATGCCCTCGGAGGAGAGGTCGAAGCAGCCCACCTCGTCGACCGGGCCGTAGCGGTTCTTCATGGCGCGGACCATGCGGAAGCGGGAGTTGCGGTCGCCCTCGAAGTGGAGCACCACGTCGACGAGGTGCTCAAGCACCCGCGGGCCGGCGATCGACCCGTCCTTGGTCACGTGGCCGACGATCATGGTGGTGATGTTGCGGGTCTTGGCGACGCGGATCAGCGCAGCGGCGACCTCCTTGACCTGGGTGACCCCGCCCGGGACGCCGTCGATGCCCGAGGCGCCGATCGTCTGGATCGAGTCGACGACCAGGAGCGTCGGCCGCACCTCCTCGATGTGGGTGAGCACCGCCCCCAGGTCGGTCTCCGCGGCGAGGAACAGCTCGTCGTGCACGCCTCCCGTGCGGTCGGCGCGCAAGCGCACCTGGGCCGCCGACTCCTCGCCGGTGACGTAGAGGGTGCGCTGGCGGGTGCGGGCGGTCTGCGCGGCGACCTCGAGCAGCAGCGTGCTCTTGCCGACTCCGGGCTCGCCGGCCAGCAGGATCGCGGCCCCCGGCACGAGCCCCCCACCGAGGACGCGGTCGAGCTCGGGCACGCCGCTGGCCCGGGCGACCGACTCGGTGACCGCGACCTGACCGATGGGCACCGCGGGCGTCGAGACCGGACCGGCGGCTGCGCGCAGGGTCGGCGCCCCCGCCTCGGCGACCGACCCCCATGCCTGGCACTCCCCGCAGCGGCCGACCCACTTGGCGGTCTCCCACCCGCACTCGGAGCAGCGGTAGGAGGAGCGCACCCGGGCGGTCTTCGTCGACATGGGCCACACGCTAGGCGAGCCCACCGACACCCGGACGCCCGCCGCGCGCGCGACGGCTCACCCGTCGGGCAGGCGTGCGCGAGCGAGGGCGGGGCTTATGCTCACCTCGATTGGATCGATCTAGGGCGATCGTGAGGGGGAGCCATGGCGCGCAACGAGCACCGCACCGGGAGCACGCTGCCCGTGACGCCGCCGACCCTCGCCGACGTCGCCGAGCGCGCCGGCGTCTCGCGGCAGACGGTCTCCAACGCGGTCAACAACCCAGACCTGCTGCGCCCCGACACCCTCGAGCGGGTGCGCCAGACGATCGCGGAGCTCGGCTACTCGCCCAACCGTGCCGCCCGCAACCTCCGCACCCGTACGTCGTCCCTGATCGGTCTGCGCTTCGCCCCCGCCCAGGAGGGCACGGCCAACGCCGCGATGGACCGGTTCGTGCACTCCCTCGTGGAGGCGAGCGAGGGGGTGGGCTACCACGTCCTCCTGTTCCCGGGCGACGACGAGGACCCGGTCGGCGGCTACGACAACCTGCTGCGCTCGACGGCCGTCGACGCGTTCGTCGTCACCGACACCTACCTCGGCAACCCGCAGGCCGCGTGGCTGAGCCAGCAGCGCGCCCCCTTCGTCGCGTTCGGCCGGCCGTGGGACGACGACGAGGCCCGCCACGTGTGGGTCGACGTCGACGGCGCGGCAGGGATCGCGCTCGCCACCCAGCACCTCATCGACCGCGGCCATACCCGCATCGCGTGGATCGGCTGGCGCAAGGACTCCCCGATCGGCGAGGACCGTCGTTCCGGCTGGGTCCGCACGATGCACAGGAACGGGCTCTCCACCACGGGCCTGGCCTCCCGGGTCGAGGACGTCGTCCACAGCGGTGCCGAGGCGGCCGCCGTGCTGCTGGACGAGTCCGCCCCGACGGCGTTCGTCTGCGCGTCCGACACCCTCGCGATGGGCGTCCTCCACACGCTCTGGATCCGGCAGCTCGCTCCCGGCCGCGACATCGGGGTCGTCGGCTTCGACGACTCCCAGGTGGCCCAGGTCTACCCGGTGGGGCTCACGTCCGTGCGCCAGCCGCTCGAGGACGTGGCCGTCGAGATCGTCCGCACCCTGCGGGCGCTTCTCACCCACCAGCCCGTGGAGACGCGTGGCGTCCTCCTCGAGCCGACGCTGGCGATCCGCGAGTCCAGCTGAGGTCGGCTCAGCTCTTCTTCCCACCCTTCTTCCCGAGCTCGGCCTGCGCGGCCGAGGACTTGCGAGGGTTGCTCTCGCCCTCCTTGCTGGCCTTGGCGTTCGCCTTCCGGGCGGTCTTGCTGCCCTTGCCCTTCTCCTCGGCCACGGTTCCTCCTGGGTCTCGGTGTCGTCGGGTGACACCGGGCCGGTACCCCGTGAGCCGGGTCAGTAGTGCCGCCACCAGAGGTTGACCGCGTAGTCGACCTCGGTGCCGGAGTGGGAGGCGAGCGCCTCCTCGGCCGCCTCGGGCGGCAGCTCGATGCGGACGACCGCCTCGAGGTCCTCGCGGCAGGAGAACGACCAGCCCATGTCGACCTGCCGGCGCTGCCAGCCGTGCATCGACCAGAACCGCTCGACCGCGTCGGGATCCACCTCGGGGAAGCCGCGGCGGAACCAGCGCCCGAAGGTGGACCTGGTCGGGTCGTTGTCGACCACGAACGCCGTGCCGCCGCGTCGTACGACCCGGTCGAGCTCGCGCAGGCCGGGCTCCGAGCCGGGGCCGAAGAAGTACGCCCACCGCGCGTGTGCCACGTCGACGGACGCGTCGGGGAGGGGGAGGGCCTGGGCGCCGCCCGCCAGGACGCGGACGTGCGCCAGCGAGCGCGTACGACGACGGGCGAGCGCGACCAGCGGCGGGTGCGGCTCCACGCCGGTCACCTGCGTCGCCGACCGGGCCCAGAGCGGGAGGTGGAAGCCGCTGCCGCACCCGACGTCGAGGACCGTGCGCCCGGCCCAGTCAGCGATCTCGCGCATCGCGGTGGCGATGCGGTCGTGCGGGTCGGCGGCGCGGTTCTCGAGCTCGTAGAGCTCGGGGGTGTTCCAGATGTTCGGTGAGGGCCGAACGCTCAAATACGCACCAGCCCGTTGGGGGTCTGCAGCTGGACGGCGACGATGCCGGGGGTGCCGTTGGGGGCGACCCACTCGACCTTCACGTCCTCCAGGGGCGCCTCGACGGTCTCGCCGAGCCACTCGCTGACGCGCTGCGGGTCACCGGCGATCTCGAGGCAGTCGAGGGAGTACTGCCCGGTCGCGCCGTTGCTGGGGTGCAGGTCCGACGGGGACTGCCACTGGATGAAGAACGGCAGCTGCGGGTCGGACAGCAGGCCGTTGACGCCGATCTGCTGCCACAGCAGCTCGGTGCCGTCGGGACGGCGGCGGTTGCCCTTGACCGCCTCGCGGCCGAGACGGGACTCGATCGGGGCGATGTCGGGGACGGAGACGACCCAGCCCATCCAGCCCCCGCCGAGGGCGGAGCGGGCACGGACGGCCTGGCCGAAGGGAGCCTTGTCGCTGGCCGGGTGGTCGAGGACCTCGACGATCTCCATGTAGATGTCGCCGGCCAGCGGCAGGGTCATGTTGCGGGTGCCGAAACGGGGATGGATCCCACCGTCGACGAAGTCGGTGCCGAGCAGCCCCCCGATGCGCTGGGCGGTGCTGGCAAGTCCATCAGGTCCGGCGGCGAAGCTGACGTGGTCCAGGCGCATGACCAGATTCTGGTCCGCACGCATGTCGCCCTTGACACCGGGGTCCGGTTTCTTGACGTCAAGACGTGCCGGCGAGCCTCAGCATCAGGTCGCGCACGTCGGTGGCGGCCACCGAGCCGGCGACCGCGTCGGGGTCGCTGCACACGAGCATCGGGCCCATCGTGGGGTCCTTCGGCAGCCGTCCGTGGGTGCCGCGGACGGGGGAGGGGTCGAGCGGCACGACCTTCATCGCGTAGCGCAGCCCCGCCAGCTTCTTCGCGAGGGTCAGCCCGGCCTTGAGCTTGACCGCCTTGTCCTCGGGGTCGAAGAAGAGCTCGGCGGGGTCGTAGCCGGGCTTGCGGTGGATCTCGACGCCCTTCGCGAAGTCGGGGGCGCGCTTGTCGTCGAGCCAGTAGTAGTAGGTGAACCAGGCGGTCTCGTCGGCGACGAGCACCAGGTCGCCGGAGCGCTCGTGGTCGAGGCCGTACGCCGCCTGCGCGCCGCGGTCGAGCACCTGGTCGACGCCCGGGAGCTCCGTGCACAGGGCCCGGACCGTCTCGAGGTCGGCGGGGTCGTCGACGTACACGTGCGCGACCTGGTGGTCGGCGACGGCGAAGGCCCGGGAGGTCCACGGGTCGAGGTACTCCATGCCGTCCTGGGTGTAGACCTCGAGCAGGCCGCTGCGGCGCAGCATCCGGTTGACGTCGACGGGCTGGTCGGCGTCGGTGATGCCGTACTCCGAGAGCACCAGCGTGGTGACGCCGGTGCGCTCGGCGTCGTCGAGGAGGGGCGCCAGCGCGGCGTCGACCTCGCGGGCGGCCCGGACGGCCTCGTCGGAGTCGGGGCCGAAGCGCTGGAGGTCGTAGTCGAGGTGCGGGACGTAGCAGAGGGTGAGGTCGCTGCGCGGCATCAGCCGGCGGGTGGCGGCGATGATCCACTCGCTGGAGGCGATCGAGGCGGTCGGGCCCCAGTAGGTGAACAGCGGGAACTCGCCGAGCTCGCCGACGAGCTCGTCGTGGAGCTCGGGCGGGCGGGTGTAGCAGTCGGGTGCCTTCTTGCCGTCGGCGTAGTAGATCGGCCGTGGCGTGACGGTGTAGTCGGTCGTCATGCCCATGGCGTACCACCAGCACACGTTGGCGACGGTGTAGTCGGGCCGCTCGCGGCGGATGGTCTCCCACACCTTCTCGCCGCCGACGAGCTTGTTGTGCTGGCGCCAGAGGAAGACCTCGCCGAGCTCGCGGAAGTACCACCCGTTGCCGACGGCGCCGTGCCCCGACGGCGGCAGGCCGGTGAGGAACGTCGACTGCACCGAGCAGGTCACGGCCGGGAGGATCGGCTCGAGGGTCGCCTGCGAGCCCTTGTCGGCGAGGCGGCGCAGCCGCGGCATGTGCCGGAGCAGGTCGGGGGTGAGGCCGACGAGGTCGACGACGAGCAGCTTGGGGTGGGCCACGGTGGCGTCCTGTCTGAGTGTGGGGGCGGGGCGGGGGAGGGGGTCGTCAGTCGAGCGGGGTGAGGCCGAGCCCGACGAGCTCGTCGCGGACCCAGGCCAGCTCGGCGGCGAGACCGGCAGCGAGGGCGTCGTCGTCGGCGGGAGCGCCGTCGGGGAGCACGGACCAGGTGTAGGTCTCGACCTCGAGGTGGTCGGTGCGGGCGGTGTCGCCACCGAGGAGCGCGGCGAGCGAGGCGCGCAGGTCGTCGCGGCTGTTGCGCAGCGGCGGCGCGGGGTCGGCGTGGACCGGCACGTGGAAGTGCACCCGCCACGGCGAGCGGTCGTCGAGCGGCCGTCGGCCGTCGAGGGCGTCGGGCAGGTCGTCGCGCGACGCGAGACGCTGGCCCACGCGCTGGCGCACCTGGTGCAGGAAGCGGTCCTCGGAGTACGACGTCAGCGCGGCGCGGGCGTCCGGGTCGGCCGGGTCGTCGACCACGAGCGCGGCGGCCGGCTGGACCTTGACCACGTCGAGGCCGGCGGCGTCGAGCCGGGCGAGGGCCTCGGTCGCGTCCTCGAAGCCGACGGCGAGGTGGCAGAGGTCGAGGCACACGCCGATGCGCTCCCGGTCGACGGCGTCGAGCCGCTCCACCGCCTCGGCGATGGTCTCGACGACGCAGCCGGGCTCCGGCTCGAAGGCCAGCCGGATGGTGCGCCCGGTCTCGGCCTCGACCTCGGCCAGCCCCTCGGCGAGGGCCTTGAGGTGCAGCTCGGCGTGCGACTGGCGGTCGGCCAGCCACGGGGAGCGCCAGGCGAGCGGCAGCGTCGAGATGCTGCCCCGGACCGCGTCCTCCGGCATCAGCGCGGCCAGGACGCGCGCGACGTCGAGGGTGTAGTCGAGGCGCGAGCGCTCGGCCCAGGTCGGGTGGTAGACGCGCTTCTTGACGACCTCGTCCTGGAACGCGGCGTACGGGAAGGCGTTGAGGGTGACGATCTCGACCCCGTGCTCGTCGATCGCGTCGCGGAGGCGGGCGACCGCGTCGAGGTCGGAGGCGAGGCGGTGCGCTGCCTGCGCCGGGAGCCACATCCCGAGGCCGACCCGGTCGGTGCCGAGGTGCGCGCGCAGCCGGTCGCCGTACGTGCCCACCTGTGCGATGAGCCCGTCGACGTCCTCGGCCGGCAGGACGTTCGTGCCGTAGCCGAGGTGGACGACCGTGCCGTCGGGGTGCTGCAGCCTCATCGCAGTCAGTCTCCGGTCAGTCGCGCGAGCCGCGCAGGATCGAGTTGCCCTCGAAGGTCGCCGAGGAGTCGGCGCCGGTGTCAGCGTCGTCGGCGAGGTCCGGGTCGACCAGCAGCCGGCCGCTCTGGCCGAAGAACTCGATCGGGTTGCGCCACAGCACGCGGTCGACGTCGTCGGCGGAGAAGCCCGCCTCGAGCATCGCCGCACCGGTCTTCGAGGTCTTGAGCGGGTCGCTGCGACCCCAGTCGGCGGCCGAGTTGACCAGCACGCGGTCGAGGCCGCGACGCTGCAGGATCGCGACCATCCGATGCTCGTCCATCTTGGTGTCGGGGTAGATCGAGAACCCCATCCAGCACCCCGCCTCGTCGACCTGGTCGACCGTGACCTCGTTGAGGTGGTCGACGACGACCATGCCGGGCGCGAGCCCCGACTCTGTGACGAGCTCGAGGGTGCGGCGGGTGCCCTGCTCCTTGTCGCGGTGGGGCGTGTGGACCATCGCCGGGAGCTCGAACTCCACGGCGAGCTCCAGCTGCCGCACGAACGCCTTCTCCTCCTCGACGGTCATCGAGTCGAAGCCGACCTCGCCGACGGCGACGACGCCGTCCTTGGCGAGGTAGCGCGGGAGCACGTCGAGGACCTCGGCGCACCGCGGGTCGTTGGCCTCCTTGGGGTTGAGCGCGATCGTGCAGTGGTGGGCGATCCCGAACTGCGAGGCGCGGAACCGCTCCCAGCCCACGAGGGCGTCGAAGTAGTCGGTGAACGACCCGACCGTGGTGCGCGGCTGGCCCAGCCAGAACGCCGGCTCGACGAGGGCGCGGACGCCGGAGGCGTGCATCGCCTCGTAGTCGTCGGTGGTGCGCGACGTCATGTGGATGTGCGGGTCGAAGATGCGCATCAGGAGTCCTTCGGCTTCTCGGGTGAGGCGGCGCAGGCGTCGAGCACGACCTGCACGTCGGGGGGTACGTCGCGACCGGCGGCCTCGCGCTCGCGCTGGTAGCGCTGGACCATCTCGGCCAGCTCGCGGTCGGCACGGCGCGCGAGCCCGGTGACCGCCGCGACGGGGACACCGGTGAAGAGGCACTTGAGCACGCCCTGGCGCCAGGAGTCGTCGTCGAGCCGGTCGCTGTGCGGGCCCATCGCGGCGGCGACGAGACGGGTGTCGTTGGTGCGCAGCGCGTCGAGCAGCAGGTCGGTGCCGTCGACCTCGTCAGGCGCCCCGGCGAGGGCGTGCAGGACCGCCCGCTTCTCGTCGCTGTCGCCGTAGCGGTAGACCTCGCGCAGCTCGGCCAGGAGCGCCTCGGGGTCGAGGGAGCGGGCCGCCGCCCGGACGAGGGAGACGCGGACCGCGTCCTCGAGCAGGACGTCGTCGGCCCCGGCGAGCGGTCCCCGCCCGGTCTTCCGGGCGGTCGCAGGGAAGGTCCGGCCCAGCCGGGACGGGTCCTCGGACACCTCGGCGACGAGCGCCTCGAGCTGCGCCCGGGCGCCGTCGTCGAGGGCGCGCCGGATGGTGTCGTCGTCGGCCAGCGGCCGGATCTCGGTCACGGCGTGGCTCCTTCCGTGTCGGACTCGGCGAGGCGGGACAGCGAGGCGCGCAGCGCGCCGATCTGCCGCGCGGCGACCTTGGGCGCCGCGTGGGAGTGGCGGGGGAGCTCGACGCTCGCGAGGCCGGTGAAGCCGGTGGCCAGCAGGGCGCGGAGGACCGCATCGAGGTCGAGCGTGCCGGTGCCGAGCTCGAGGTGCTCGTGGACGTCGCGCACCATGTCGTCGACCTGCACGTTGCCGATGAGCGGACCGGCGAGCGCGACCGACGCCTCCGGGCTGCGCGGCTCGTTGCACACGAGGTGGCCCAGGTCGAGGGTCAGGCGGAGGTGGTCGGGCTCCCCGAGCCGGCGGCGCAGCTCGAGGGCCTCGTCGACCGTGTCGACGTGCATGCCGGGCTCGGGCTCGAAGCAGACGGTGACGCCGAGCTCGTGCGCGAGGTCGAGCACGGGGCCGAGGCCGTCGGTGAGCCGCCGCCAGCCGTCCTCGGTGCTGGAACCCTCGGGCAGGACGCCCGACCAGCACGACATCGCCTCGGCGCCCAGCTCGGCCGCGATGCGGACGGCACGGGTCAGCAGCTCGATCCGGGGCCCGCGGTCGCCGTTGCTGACCAGGGTCGGCTCGTGCTTGTGCCACGGGTCGAGGACGTAGCGCGAGCCGGTCTCGATGACGACGGCCAGGCCGTGGTCGGCGAGCGACTTCGCGGCGCGCGCCGTCTGGGCGACGGCGTCGTCGGCGAACGGATCGAGGTGCGGCTGGTCGAGGGTCAGGGCGACGCCGTCGTAGCCGAGGCCGGCGATCACCGCGCAGGCGTCGGGGAACCGGTGGCCGGAGAAGCCGTTGCTGCCGTAGCCCAGGCGCAGCCGGCGCTGCTCGTGCTGCTCCGCGGCGCTCACGTCGGGCTCCAGCGGCGGGACAGGGCGCGGTAGGCGGGACCCGCGCCGACGACGGTCGCGGCGGCAGCGAGCCTGCCGCGACGCGCGAGCCACGCCCCTTGGAGCAGCGAGAACCCGCCGATCCCGGTGCGGGTGGCGGCGCGGGCGGCCTCGGCCGTGGGCTGCTGGGCCGCGCGGGCCTGGGCGCGGCCGACCACGACGGCGTACGCCGCCGACAGGCCCACGCCGGCTGCGCGCGCGAGGCGGCCGGCGTGCGGGTCGTGGAATGCCGCATGGGCCGTGGCTGCGGCGACGGCGACGGTGCCGGCGGCGACGGCGCCCGCGACCTCCGGCCGGGTGCCGTGGACCTCGCCGCGGCTGAGCCAGGTGAGCCCGGCGGTGTGGGCGGTCATCGCGAGGGCGGGCTGCCAGGCGCTGGCCGGCGAGGCGTGCGCGCCGAGGAGGACGTCGAGCCCCCGGGTCGAGGCCATCGCGATCGGCCCGACGGCCGCGTCCTTCGCCACGGCGTCGTAGGCCACCACCATGAGGGCGAGCGGGGCCGCGACGGCGACGGCTGACCGCCCGCCGACCAGGGCGGCGACGCCGAGGCCGACGGCACCGAGCCCGGCAGCGACGGCCAGGGCGGCGTCGGGGCTGATCCGGCCCGAGGGGATCGGGCGCTCGGGGCGCTCCTCGGCGTCGACGTGGCGGTCGCACCAGTCGTTGAAGGCCATGCCGGACCAGTAGAGGCAGGTGGAGGCGACCGGCATCGCCCAGCCCCGCGCGGTCGACGCCGCGTGCGCCGCACCGGACCAGGCGTCTCCGGGGATGGAGAACGCGGCGGGGGCGCGGGTCAGCTCGACGAGGTCGGCGACCCTCACGTCGTCACCCGGTCGGCGCACTCCGTCGACCAGGCGAGCAGGGCGTCCCACTGCTGCGCGAGTCGGTGCTCCTGCGAGCCGATCGGCTGCTTGAAGAAGAAGCCGAGGGCGGCCAGCGGGCCGGTCTCGCCGACGGCCGCGGCCCGCGCCGTGAGGCGCGCGAGGTCGAGCACCAGCGGCGCCGCGAGGGCGGAGTCGCAGCCCTCCCAGGTGAACTGCATCGTCATCCGGGTGCCGAGGAAGCCGTCGAAGCGGACGTGGTCCCAGGCGGTCTTCCAGTCGCCGAGGTCCTCGACGTAGTCGATGTGCATCGGGCCGGGCACCGGGTGGCCGAGCATCGACTCCAGGCCCGAGCGCTTGGTGCTGGTCTTGCTCTCGCGAGCCGCCGGGTCGGACAGGGTGGACCCGTCGCCGCCGCCGAGCAGGTTGATCGAGGTCCACGACCGGACGGCCAGCGACCGGGTGGAGAACATCGGCGCCAGCGCCGACTTCACCAGGGTCTCGCCGGTCTTGCCGTCGCTTCCGGCGTAGGGGAGCCCGCGCTTCGCAGCGAGCTCGAGGAGGGCGGGTACGTCGATGCCGGGGCTCGGCGTGAAGGCGACGTAGGCAGCTCCCGCGAGCACGGCGGCGCAGGCGTAGACCGAGCTCGGCGACAGCGGCGCGCGGCCGGCCGACCAGGCGGCCTCGAGGTCCGCCCAGCTGGCGGCGTCGTTGCCGGCGTCGTGCGGGGGCTCGGTGCTCGAGACGTCGATGACGACGACGCGGTCGACCGCGGCGGCGAACTCGCGGATGTCGTCCGCCAGCCGCTCCACGTCGGCCCGCTGGTCGGTGGAGTCGCCCTGGCGCACCCCCGGTCGCAGCCGGGACTCGGTCGCCTCGAGCTCGGCGGCGACCTGGTGGGCGAGGATGCCCGGCACCACGCCGCCCGCCACGAGGCGCTCGGCCTGCTTGACGAGGGGGAGGGTGTCGACGTCGTGGCCGCCCACGACGATGTCGGCGTAGGCCGGCAGCCCGCGCGCGTCGAGGTCGGGATGGGCGCAGACGCAGCCGGTCTCGTCGGTCAGGTGGGCGGCGAGGGCGCTCAGGCCGATGGTCGCGGTCGTCGCGAGGGAGCCGCGGGCGCCGATGAACCAGATGCCGAGACTGCCGTCAGGACCGTTGTGCTCGGTCCGCGTGTTGGGGGAGGGTGCCACCTGTCGAAGGTAATGCACGTCACAACCACTTTCAACGCCGGGTCCAGCACTTTTGCGTGGCCCTCGCTCAAAAGTGCTGCGGTGACGCGGGGTGCAGTGCGAGCGCGGAACGAGAAACCACGTGCGCCTCGCAGTGGCGGACGAGCTCGGCGTACGCCTCGGGGCCCATCAGCTCGACCAGCTCGGGCTCGTTCGTGACGTAGACCGGCTCGGGCGCGACGTGCGCCTCGGTGTTGCCGGAGCAGTACCAGTCGAGGTCGTGCCCGCCCGGGCCCCAGCCGCGCCGGTCGTACTCGCCGATCGAGACCTCGGTGTACGCGGTCCCGTCCTGGCGCTCGACCTCCCGGAACTGGCGGCGGATGGGCAGCTGCCAGCACACGTCCGGCTTGGTCTCCAGGGGGTTGCGGCCCTGGCGCAGCGCGAGGCCGTGGAGCGCACAGCCGGCGCCGACGTGCCCGGCGGACGTGGTGAAGTCGGTGCGGTTGTGGAACACGCACGCCTGCTGGCCGTCGACCTCGACGACGCGCGTCTTGCGCTCGCCGTCGTCGTCGGTCTCGATCCAGTCGGCCTTGCGCACCGTCCGCCCGGGGTGGAGCTGCCAGTCCTCCGGGGTGAGCTCGGCGACGAAGCCCGCGACGCGCTTCTCGTCGTCCCGGTCGGCGAAGTGCGCGCCGAGCGTGCAGCAGCCCACGTCGGGGGCGTCCGCGTAGATCCCCTGGCATCCCTGGCCGAAGATGCAGGTGTAGGCCGAGGTCAGCCACGTCAGGTCGCAGCGGAACACCTGCGAGTCGTCGGCGGGATCGACGAACTCCACGAACGCGCGGGGGAAGACCAGGTCGACTTCGGGCACGTGACAACCCTAGTAGCGTGGCGAGCATGCGCCTGGGCGTCCTCGACATCGGATCCAACACCGGCCACCTGCTCGTGGTGGACGCGCACGGTGGCGCCGCCCCGCTCCCCGCCTCGTCGCACAAGCAGCCGCTGCGCCTGGCCGAGCACCTCGACGAGGACGGCGCGGTCACCAAGAAGGGCATCAAGGCCCTCACCGACTTCTGCGCCTCCGCGACGCGGATCGCCGAGGACAAGGGCTGCGAGGAGATGCTCGGCTTCGCGACCTCGGCCGTGCGTGACTCGGTCAACTCCGACGAGGTGCTCGCCCACGTCGAGGAGCACAGCGGCGTGGCGCTCGAGGTGCTGTCGGGGGAGGACGAGGCGCGCCTGACGTTCCTGGCCGTACGCCGGTGGTTCGGCTGGTCGGCCGGCCGGCTCGCGGTGTTCGACATCGGCGGCGGCTCGCTCGAGATCGCCGGCGGCACCGACGAGGCGCCCGACGTCGCCTGGTCGCTGCCGCTGGGCGCGGCCCGGATGGCGCGCGCCTGGTTCGGCGGCGGCCGGCCCTCCGACGACGACGTGCGCGAGCTGCGCAAGCAGGTGCGCGCCGAGATCGCCCGCGACGCCGGCCACCTGCTGCGCCCGGGCCTGCCCGACCGGGCGGCGGCGACCTCGAAGACCTTCCGCTCGCTGGCCCGGATCTGCGGTGCCGCCCCGAGCGGCGACGGCCCCCTGGTGCCGCGGTCGCTCGAGCTCGAGACGCTCTCGGACTGGATCCCCAAGCTGATGGACATGTCCGCCGACGAGCTCGCCGAGCTGCCCGGGGTCTCCCCGAGCCGCACGCACCAGATCGTGCCCGGCGCCCTCGTCGCCGAGGCGTGCATGGACATCTTCGACCTGACGGAGCTGGAGATCTGCCCGTGGGCGTTGCGCGAGGGCGTGATCCTCGAGCGCCTCGACCAGATCTCGGTCGTCACCAGGGTGCGTTGAGGATGGCCACGTCCGTGCCGTTGATCGGCCTGTCCACCGCCTCGGTCTACCCCGAGTCGACGGCGCACGCCTTCGGGTGGGCGGCGCAGCTCGGCTACGACGCGGTGGAGGTGATGGTCGGCATCGACTCGCTGAGCCAGCAGGTCGACGCCGTGAAGAAGCTCAGCGACCACCACCAGGTCCCGATCTGCGCCGTCCACGCCCCCTGCCTGCTGTTCACGCAGCGGGTCTGGGGCACCGACCCGTGGGTCAAGCTGGGGAGGTCGGCCGAGATGGCCGACGCGGTCGGCGCCGACGTGGTCGTCGTGCACCCGCCGTTCCGGTGGCAGAAGGACTACGCCGCGGGGTTCGTGGAGGGCATCGCGTCCCTCGAGGCCCGCACCGGCATCGCCTTCGCAGTCGAGAACATGTACCCCTGGCGGGCGTCCTCGCGCCGGGCGATGGAGATGTACCTCCCCGGCTGGGACCCCAGCTCCGAGGACTACGCCAACACCACGATCGACCTGTCCCACGCGGCCATCGCCCGCAGTGACGTCATCGAGATGGCCGACCGGATGGGCGACAGCCTCCGCCACGTCCACCTCACCGACGGCACCGGCTCGGCCAAGGACGAGCACCTCGTCCCCGGTCGCGGTGTGATGAAGGCCGAGGCGTTCCTGCGCCACCTGGCGGGCCGCGGCTTCTCGGGTCATGTCGTGCTCGAGATCAACACCCGACGGGCCGCCAACCGGGCCGAGCGCGAGGCCGACCTGGCCGAGTCGCTGGAGTTCGCCCGCGCGCACCTCGCCGTACCCACGCCGTGAGCGCGCGCACGTCCCGGGGCCGGCGTCCCGGGGCTCCCGACACCCGGGCCGAGGTCCTCGCCGCCGCGCGGGCGTCGTTCGCCGAGAAGGGCTTCCGCGGTACGACGATCCGCGCGGTCGCGGCCGCCGCCGGTGTCGACCCCGCGCTCGTGCACCACTACTTCGGCAGCAAGGACGACCTGTTCGTCGCAGCGCTCGAGATCCCCGTCGACCCCCGCGAGGTGCTCGCGCCCGTGGTCGCCGCCGGCCCGGACGGCGCCGGCGAGCGCCTGCTCCGCACGTTCCTGTCGGTCTGGGACGACCCGGACGTCCAGCCGGGCCTGCTCGCGATGGTGCGCTCCCTCATCGCCGACGACTCGGGCGGGCTGGTGCGCGACGCCTTCATCCCGGTCGTCGTCGGCCCGGTGCTGGCCGGGCTCGTCCCCGACCGGCCCGAGGTGCGGATCCCGCTCGTGGCCAGCCAGGTCGTCGGGCTCATCGTCGCGCGCTACGTGATCGCCCTGCCGCCGATGGCCCAGATGCCGGCCGACGACGTCGTGGCCCGCGTCGGCCCGGTGCTCCAGCACTACCTGACCGGCGACCTGCCCTAGCCGGCGTACGCCTTGGTGCCTCACCGAGCGGTGAGTGAGACACCTTCTGCGCGCGGAAAAGGTGTCTCACCCACCGCCGGGTCACGGGATGCGGAGCCAGCGGTGAGCCAGACAGGTTCTGCGCGCGGAAAACCTGCCGCACTCACCGCTCGAGCGGGGTTGACGGTGCGAATCCCCCGGCGCACAATTCAACACATGATGAAAAACGTCGTGGAGGTGCGCGACCTCGTCGTCGTGCGCGGCGAGCGCGAGGTGCTGCCCGGCATCTCGCTGGACGTCCCGGCCGGCGTCACCGGGCTCCTCGGTCCGAGCGGCTGCGGCAAGACGACGCTGATGCGCTGCCTGGTGGGGGCCCAGCAGGTGCGGTCCGGGACGGTCGAGGTGCTGGGGGAGCCGGCGGGCAGCCGGCCGCTGCGGACCCGGGTCGGCTACGTCACCCAGGCCGCGAGCGTGTACGACGACCTCACCGTCGCGGAGAACCTCGCCTTCTTCGCTCGCGTGCTCGGTGTCGACCGCGCCCAGGTCGACGAGGCCGTCGACGCGGTCGGCCTCGACGACCACCGCGACCAGGTGGTGGGCCGGCTCTCGGGCGGCCAGCGCAGCCGCGCCAGCCTCGCCGTCGCGTTGCTGGGTACGCCGGACCTGCTGGTGCTCGACGAGCCGACGGTCGGCCTCGACCCGGTGCTGCGCCGCGACCTGTGGGACCTGTTCCACCGGATCGCCGACGGCGGGTCCGCCGTGCTCGTGTCGAGCCACGTCATGGACGAGGCCGAGCGCTGCCACCGGCTGCTGCTGATGCGCGAGGGCCGGATCATCGCCGACGGCTCGCCCGACGAGATCCGTCGCAGCACCGGCGCCCCCGACGTCGAGCAGGCGTTCCTCCACCTCGTCGAGGGGCGGGGTGACGCAGCATGAGCACCGCACCGATGAGCCCTCCGGTCACGCTCGCCGTCGCCGGCCGCGTGCTCACGCAGATCCGCCGCGACCACCGCACGGTGGCGATGCTCCTGGTCGTCCCGTGCGTGCTGATCACCCTGCTCTGGTGGATGTTCCTGGACCTCCCGGGCGACCTCTTCGACCGCTTCGGGCCGGGCCTGCTGGCGATGTTCCCCTTCATCGTGATGTTCCTCGTGACGAGCGTGACGACGCTGCGCGAGCGGTCGTCCGGGACCCTCGAGCGGCTGCTCACGATGCCCCTCGGCAAGCTCGACTTCCTGCTCGGCTACGCGATCGCCTTCGGCCTGCTCGCGGCCGTGCAGTCGACGCTCGCCGTGGCGGTCAGCGTCGGGCTCCTCGGGCTCGAGGTCACCGGCCCGGTCTGGCTGCTCGGCGTGGTCGCGGTGGCCGACGCCGTCCTCGGCGCCGCGCTCGGGCTGCTGGTGAGCGCCTTCGCCACGACGGAGTTCCAGGCGGTGCAGTTCATGCCCGCCTTCGTGCTGCCGCAGATCCTGCTCTGCGGGCTCTTCGTGCCGCGCGAGGCGATGCCCACCGTGCTCGAGGCGATCAGCAACGTGCTGCCGATGTCGTACGCCGTCGACGCGATGCAGGAGCTCGTCGGAGCGGCTGACACGGCTGAGGTGTGGCGCGACGTGCTGGTCGTGGCCGCGTTCGCGCTGGGTGCGCTCGCGCTCGGCGCCGCCACCCTCAGGCGCCGGACGCCCTGACCCGGACCCGGCTGAACAGCCACGCGCCCGCGGCGAAGAGGGCGGCGTACATCGCGGTCAGCATGACGACGTCGGCGATCGACGCGCTCGTGTCGCCGGCGGCGACGAGGACGACTGCGACCACGCCCGCGACGAGCGTCGTGCCCGCGGCGGCACCGAGGGCGAGCACCATGCCGCCCGGGCGGAACCGGGTCGCCGCAGCCACGACGAGCAGGACCGCCGGAGCAGCCAGGTAGAGCCAGTCACGTTCCCCTTCGCCCACGATGCCGAGGGCCCCGATGCCGAAGAGGAGGAACAGCACGGTGCCCAGCGAGACGGCCAGCGCGACGGCGTACCGGGAGGTGGAGGAAGGGAGCGTGGAGGTCATGCCGCTGACGCTAGGTGAGCGACCGCCGGGGGTGGGTGGAGGAGCTGTGAAGGTTCGGTGCAGGTCCGCGGCGGAGGTCGGCGTAGCCTTGCCGCCATGTCGTTGCTCCGCCAGCCGATCCTTCTCCTCGCCCGCAGCCAGGGGGTCAAGAAGCTCGTCTCGACCATGCCCGTGTCGAGCTCCATCGTGACCGGCTACGTGCCGGGCGAGTCGACCGACGACGCGGTCGCGGCGACGTCCGGGCTGGTCGACGACGGCCTGCGGGTGACGCTGGACTACCTCGGCGAGGACACGACCGACGCAGCCCAGGCCGACGCCACGGTCGCGGCCTACAAGGAGCTCCTCGCCGACCTGGCCGCCAAGGGCCTCGCGGCGCACGCCGAGGTCTCGGTCAAGCTCAGCGCGATCGGGCAGTTCCTCCCCGACAACGGCCACAAGGTCGCCCTGGAGAACGCCCGCGACATCTGCCGCGCCGCCCGCAACGCCGGCACGACGGTGACCCTCGACATGGAGGACCACACCACCACCGACTCGACGCTCTCGATCCTGCGCGAGCTCCGCAAGGACTTCCCCGAGACCGGTGCGGTGCTGCAGGCGATGCTGCGCCGCACGGAGGCCGACTGCCGCGCCCTCGCCTACGAGGGCTCACGGGTGCGGCTGTGCAAGGGCGCCTACATGGAGCCGGAGCAGGTCGCCTTCCAGGACCGCCTCGACGTCGACAAGTCCTACGTCCGGTGCCTCAAGGTGCTGCTCGGCGGGCAGGGCTACCCGATGATCGCCACCCACGATCCGCGGATGGTCCAGATCGCCTCGTCGCTCGCGAGCCGCTTCGGCCGCCGCCCCGGCACCTACGAGTTCCAGATGCTCTACGGCATCCGGCCCGAGGAGCAGAAGCGCCTCGCCGCCGCCGGGGAGACCGTGCGCGTCTACATCCCCTACGGCACCGAGTGGTACGGCTACCTCATGCGCCGCCTGGCGGAGAAGCCGCAGAACCTCGGGTTCTTCGTCCGCTCCCTGGTCTCCAAGAAGTAGTCCCGGCCTCCCCGCGCAGTAGATTGCCGGCATGAGCACAGCGATCATCGGGGCCGGCGTCATGGGCGAGGCACTGCTGTCCGGCCTGGTGCGCGCCGGGCGTCGCGTCGACCAGCTGATGGTCGGCGAGAAGCGAGCCGAGCGGGCACGCGAGCTCGAGGAGCGCTACGGCGTGGCCGTGCTGTCCAACCGCGACGCCGCCACCAAGGCCGACACCGTCGCCCTCGTCGTCAAGCCGCAAGACATGGGCGACGTGCTCGACGAGATCGCCCCAGTGCTGCGCGCGGGCCAGCTGCTGGTCTCGCTCGCCGCCGGCATCACGACGTCGTTCATCGAGTCACGCGTGCCTGAGGGTGTCGCCGTCGTCCGGATCATGCCCAACACCCCGGCGCTCGTCGACGAGGGGATGGCCGCGATCGCGCCCGGCTCGCACTGCGACGAGTCGCACCTGACCGAGGCCGAGTCGCTGATGGCCTCGACCGGCAAGGTGCTGCGCATCCCCGAGAAGCAGATGGACGCCGTCACCGCGATCTCCGGGTCTGGTCCGGCCTACATCTTCTTCGTCGTCGAGTCGATGATCGAGGCGGGCGTGCACCTCGGCCTGCCGCGCGCCACCTCGACCGAGCTGGTCGTGCAGACCCTCGTCGGGTCGGCCGCGATGCTGCGCGAGACCGCCACCCACCCCGTCGTCCTGCGCGAGCAGGTCACCTCGCCGGGGGGCACCACCGCCTCGGCGCTGCGCGAGCTGGAGGTGCACCGCGTGCGCGCCGCCTTCCTCGCCGGGATGGAGGCCGCCCGCAACCGTTCTCGCGAGCTGGCCGAGGGCAGCTGACCGCTCGGGGTGAGGGTAACGTCCGCCACATGGAGTGTGCTGGGCCTGCGTCCGTCGTGTTCGACCAGACGCTCTGTGAGTACGACTTCGGGCCCACCCACCCGATGTCGCCGGTGCGCGTCGACCTGACGATGCGCCTGGCCGACGAGCTGGGCATCCTCGAGGGGATCAAGCGCGTCGACGCCCCCGTGGCCACCGACGAGCAGATCGCCACCGTCCACGACCGCGGCCTCATCGAGGCCGTCACCCGGGCCGGGGCGACGCCGGGCTTCGAGGACGCCGCGCGCGGCCTCGGCACCGAGGACGACCCGGTCTTCGCCGACATGCACCTCGCGAGCGCCCACGTCGTCGGAGCCACCCTGGAGGCGTTCCGCCAGGTCTGGAGCGGGGAGTCGCTCCACTCGGTCAACATCGCGGGCGGCCTGCACCACGCGATGCCCGACAAGGCCAGCGGCTTCTGCATCTACAACGACGTCGCGGTGGGCATCAAGCAGCTGCTCGCCGACGGCGCCGAGCGGGTGGCCTACGTCGACATCGACGTCCACCACGGCGACGGGGTCGAGAAGGTCTTCTGGGACGACCCGCGGGTCCTCACCGTCTCCCTGCACGAGACCGGGCAGATGCTCTTCCCGGGCACCGGCTTCCCGAGCGACACCGGCGGTCCCGGCGCCGAGGGCACGGCTGTGAACGTCGCGCTGCCTCCCGGCACCGCTGACGCGGGGTGGCTGCGCGCCTTCCACGCCGTCGTACCCCCGGTCCTGCGGGAGTTCTCCCCGCAGGTGCTGGTGACCCAGCACGGCTGCGACTCCCACATGAACGACCCGCTCGCCCACATGATGCTGAGCGTCGACGGCCAGCGAGCGGCCTACCTCGCCCTGCACGAGCTCGCCCACGAGGTCGCCGACGGCCGGTGGGTCGTCACGGGCGGCGGTGGCTACTCCGTCGTCGACGTGGTGCCGCGCGCGTGGGCGCACCTGCTGGCCGTCGTCTCCGGCGCGCCGGTCGACCCCGAGCAGCCGACGCCCCCGGCGTGGCGGGCCCACGTCGAGGAGGTGCTCGGCGCGACCGCCCCTCACCGGATGACCGACGGACGCACGCCCGCCTACCGCGACTGGTCGGGCGGCTACGACCCGGAGACCTGGCTGGACCGCGCGATCAACGCCACGCGCACCGAGGTCTTCCCGCTCCACGGCCTCGACCCGCTGCCCTGATCGCCACCGGAGCAAGCCGACACGCCGCAGTCACACAAGTTTCTCTGGCATTCCTCTTCCCCACGCGTCACGCGAGCCCTATTGTCAGCGAGAGCGGCACGCCTGTGACGCCGGTTCGGAAGCCGGCGCCGTCGCCGCGCAGAAGGATCGGTGCACACCATGGCTGAGAACACCCCAGGCGACATGTCCGAGGCGCAGTTCCTGACCATCGCCGAGGTCGCGGCCAGGATGCGCGTCTCGAAGATGACGGTCTACCGGCTCGTCCACGGCGGCGACCTGCCCGCCGTCCGCGTCGGCCGGTCCTTCCGGGTCCGCGAGGACGACGTCAACGAGTACCTCCGCAAGAGCTTCTACAACGCCGGTTGACGCCCTCCGTCCCCGGCGCAGATCCACTGGTCTGACGCGATTCCTCGCTGCTCGCACCCGGCAAGTAGGGTGTGCGGGTCCGACCGACGAACGTCGGTCGCAAGGAAAGGTCTGATTCGTGGGTTCTGTCATCAAGAAGCGGCGCAAGCGCATGGCCAAGAAGAAGCACCGCAAGCTCCTCAAGAAGACGCGCGTGCAGCGCCGCAAGCTCGGCAAGTAACACCCCTCGACCATGGGGCGGGTCGTGCTGGTCACCGGGATCTCCCGGGACATCGGACGACGATTCGCGCGCGCCGCGACCGGCGACCCGTCCATCGATCGAGTCATCGGCGTGGACGCGGTCCCGCCGCGCGGTGACATCGGCGACGTCTCCTTCGTCCGCGCCGACATCCGCAACCCGGTCATCGCGAAGGTCATCGCGAAGGAGGACGTCGACACTGTCGTCCACATGAGCGTGATCGCGACCCCCGGCTCCGCCGGCGGTCGCGGGACGATGAAGGAGCTCAACGTCATCGGCTCCATGCAGCTGCTCGCTGCGTGCCAGAAGTCGAGGACCGTCGAGCGGCTGGTCGTGAAGTCGACGACCACCGTCTACGGCTCGGGGCCTCGTGACCCGGCGATGTTCACCGAGGACATGGGGCCCAAGCGCCTGCCCTCCTCGGGCTACGCCAAGGACGTCTACGAGATCGAGGGCTACGTCCGTGGGTTCGCCCGCCGGCGCCCCGACGTCGACGTGACGATGATCCGGGCCGCCAACGTCGTCGGGCCCCACGTCTCGAGCCCGCTGACCAACTACTTCCGGCTGCCGGTGATCCCTCGGGTCCTCGGCTTCGACCCGCGCCTGCAGGTCCTCCACGAGGACGACCTGATGCGGGTGCTGCGCCACGCCGCGACCCACGGGGTGCCCGGCACCTTCAACGTGGCCGGCGACGGGGTGATGACGCTGAGCCAGGCCGTACGACGCCTCGGCACGCCGTCGGTCTCGCTCCCGCGCTTCGCGGTCGGCCGCCTCGGCGCCACCATGCGCCAGGCCCGAGTGTCGGACTTCTCGCCCGAGCAGCTGGGGTTCCTGACCTACGGTCGAGGCGTGGACACCACGCGGATGCGCACGATGCTCGGCTTCGAGCCGCAGTTCACCACGGCCGAGGCGTTCGCCGACTTCTGCCGGTCGGTCGCGCCCGCCGTGCGGGAGGGGGCCGGTCGTGCCTGAGGAAGCCCGCCGCCCACAGGGAGACGACGCCGTCGTCATCCCGATCGGCACCGGTGGACGCCCCGGCCGCGGCACCGGCAACGCCCGCCCGTCCTCCGCTGCGCGCAACCTGGCCCCGTCCGCCCGCAAGTCCGGCTCCGCCAGGAAGGGCTCCGCCAAGGCCGGCTCCGCGAAGACTCGCTCCGCCAGGACGGACCCGCCCGCCGACGAGGTCGTGCCGCCACCCACCGACGCGGGACGGACCACCGACGACCCGGCCGAGGTCCCGACCACCGGCATCCCCGTCGGCGAGTGGCTGGCGGCCGCGCAGGAGGCCGCGCAGGAGGTCTTCGGGGCCGACTGGGAGCGCCGCCTCGCCGAGCTGATGGCGTTCGTCCGGCGCCGCCTCGAGGGCCACTACGAGGTCGACGACTACGGCTTCGACCGCGAGCTGACCGAGCGGTTCTTCATGACCGCGCTGCGACCGATCGCCGAGAAGTGGTTCCGCCTCGAGGTCCGCGGGCTGGAGAACATCCCCGCCGAGGGCGGCGCCCTCGTCGTCTCCAACCATTCCGGCACCGTGCCGGTCGACGGCCTGATGACGATGCTCACGGTCCACGACCACGCCGGTCGCTTCCTGCGGCCGCTCGGCGCGGACCTGGTCTTCAAGCTGCCCGTGGTCAGCTCGCTCGCCCGCAAGGGAGGGGCCACGCTCGCCTGCACCGAGGACGCCGAGCGGATGCTGTCGGGCGGCGAGCTCGTCGGGGTGTGGCCCGAGGGGTTCAAGGGCATCGGCAAGCCGTTCAGCGAGCGCTACAAGCTGCAGCGCTTCGGGCGGGGCGGCTTCGTCTCGGCCGCGCTGCGCACCGGCGTACCCATCATCCCGCTCTCCGTGGTGGGCGCCGAGGAGATCTACCCGCTCGTCGGCAACGTGCCGTCGCTGGCGCGGCTGCTCGGCGTGCCCTACATCCCGATCACCCCGTTCTTCCCGTGGCTCGGGCCGCTCGGCATGGTGCCGCTGCCGTCGAAGTGGATCCTCGAGTTCGGTGAGCCGATCCGCACCGACGCCTACGAGCCCGGCGAGGCCGAGGACCCGATGCTGGTCTTCAACGTCACCGACCAGGTGCGCGAGACCATCCAGCACACGCTCTTCGACCTGCTGCGCGAGCGCGGCGGCGTCTTCGGCTGACCCGCCTCGACGACTGGACAGGCGCAGCCCGGAGTCAGGGCAGGAGGCCGCCGGTCGCGTTGTGCAGCGTGCCGCCGGTGAGGCCGTCGACGGTGCCCGTCACCTCGCCGATCAGCCCACCGGTCGCGTCGTCGGCGCCGGACGTGAGGCCGCCGAGCGCGCCACCCGTGACGTCGTCGAGCTGGTTGGCGAGGGTGCCTGTGGTGTCGGTCAGGCCGTCGGTGACGTCGTTGGTCGTGTTGGTCACCGTGTCGGTGAGGTTCTTGGTGATGTCCTTCACCGGCTTGGTCGGATCCGGCTTGGCGGGACCGGTGCTGGTCGGGTCGGGCGCCACGGAGCCCGGGCCGGGGCCGAGGGTGGTGGGCGGCTGCGCCGTCGGCACGACCTGCTGCGGGTCGAGGGCCTCCGGGACCGTGATGCCGGTCAGGTCCTGGCCGGAGATCGGCGCGCCCTCCAGCGCCAGCTGGTCGGTGTCGAGCCCGCTGACGAGGTCGGCAGGCTCGACAGCGGCGCTGGACAGCAGGAAGCCCGGCACGGCAGTGATCCCGCCGGTGCAGGACCGGCAGACGTTGCTGACCTCGAGGTCGAGGTCGGCGAGGGTTCGCCCGGCGGCCAGCAGGTCGTCGCGCGCGCTGTCCGGCAGCTCGCCCTGGAGGCGCTCGAGGCGGTCCATGCTGGTGGCGGTGAAGTCGCGCGCGACCTGCGCGTCGTTCACGCTCCCGGTGGCCTCGTAGGAGGCGAGCAGGGTGCCCACGCCGTCGCTCGACTGGCGGGTGAAGGAGTCGAGCGTCTCCGGCACGAGCTGCTCGCCACCACGGTCCTCGGCGGCCAGCTCCTCGAGCTCGGTGAGGCGGGTCCCGGCCTGGGCCAGCAGGGTGCGGCCGCGGTCGGCGTCGTCGGTGGCGAGGCGCACCTGCGCCGACTCGATCCCACGCTTGACGCCGTAGAGCGACTCGCCGGGCAGCGCCGTCTGTGCCGCGACCGCCATGGTGGCCGCGGAACCGACGATGGCGACGCCGCCCAGCAGCGCGCCGATGCGGCGCTGGCGGGTGCGCGACGAGGCGGGCATCGCGAGGCGCGCCGGGGCGGGTGGCTGGCGCACCAGCGCGGTGTCGGCCTCCGCCATCAGCCGCTCGCGCAACGACGCGACGAACTCGGGCCGCGCAGCGACGGGAGGCACCGCCCGCAGGTCGGCCACCACCTCGAGCAGGTCGGCGTAGCGCTCCGCGTCACGCTCCGGGAGCGCGGTCGTGGGGTCACGGGAGAGGAGTGCCTCGAACTCGTCGGCACGTCGTCGCGCCGAGAAGGGGGCTGTCATCGCGGTCGTCCTGTCTCACAGCTGGCGGGTCCTCCCACTGGGACGAACGAGCCAGACGAGGCAGGGGTTACGGGGTGTGTCACGCGTCTCTCAACCCCTCCGGCAGCAGCTTGGCCAGGTTGCGCACGCCGCGCAGCTGGAGCTGCTTGACGGCGCCGTCGGAGCGCTCGAGCGCCTGGGCGGTCTCCGCGATCGACAGGCCCTGGAGGAACCGCATGACGAGGCAGTCGCGCTGCTCGGCGGGCAGCTCGGTGAGCGCCTTGAGCAGCACCTCGTTGGTGAGGCCGGCGATGACCGTGTTCTCGGGGCCCTCGGTCGTGTCGTCGTGCGGGGTCATGTCCTCGGTGGTCATCTCCAGGCGGGTGCGCCCCGCCTTGAAGTGGTCCATCGTGAGGTTGCGCGCGATCGTCATCAGCCAGGCGCCGAAGTCCTTGCCCTGCCACCGGAAGCTGTTCATGCTGCGCAGCGCCCGGAAGAAGGTCTCCGAGGTGAGGTCCTCGGCGAGCACCTGCGACCGCGTGCGGTAGTAGAGGAAGCGGTAGACCGAGGCCTGGTAGTGGTCGTAGAGGAGGCCGAACGCCTCCTTGTCGCCCGCACGGGCCAGCTCGACCAGGGCGATCAGCCGCTCACGCTCGGCCTCGTCGACCTCCGATGACGTCGCGCGGTCCTCGTCGCCCACGGGACCGGAGCCGGAGCGTCCGTCTGGTCCGCCCACCGACGCCGCCCCGGGCGTCGCGGTCTCGGCCAGGAGCACGTGGCCGGCGGGCTGGAGGACCCGGCGCGGGGACAGGGCAGCGACCACGGCACGCCGGAGCGCGTCCATGCCCTCCTCGAAGGCACGATCGATGTCGTTCGTCGACCGCATGCGGTGTCCCCTCCCGGTTGCAGCATCATTCACCATAGGGGCCGGTGGCGGTCTTGTGAACCCGTGAGTAACTACGGGTTACAAGTCAGGCGGAACGGTCGCGCCCGCGCAGGCTCACCCCGGCGGCGACGGCGCCCGTGACCGCCCCGGCGACCGCGGCACCGAGGAAGCCCACCCGTGCCGCCTTGCGGCCGGTGCGGTAGTCGTGGATGCGCCAGCCCTGGGCGCGGGCGTGCGCCCGCAGTCGGGCGTCGGGGTTGATCGCGCAGGGGTCGCCGACCAGGGACAGCATCGGGAGGTCGTTGCTGGAGTCGGAGTACGCCGAGCACCGGGCGAGGTCGAGGCCCTCCCGGGCGGCCAGCGCCTTGATCGCCTCCGCCTTGGCGGGGCCGTGGAGGAGGTCGCCCACGAGGCGGCCGGTGTAGACGCCGTCGACGTGCTCGGCCACCGTCCCCATCGCACCGGTGAGGCCGAGCCTCCGGGCGATGATCGTGGCGATCTCGATCGGTGCGGCGGTCACCAGCCAGACCCGCTGGCCCTCGTCGAGGTGGATCTGGGCCAGGGCGCGGGTCCCGGGCCACACGCGGTGGGCCATCGCCTCGTCGAAGATCTCCTCGCCGAGCTCCTCGAGCTCGGTGGTGGTGTGGCCGGCGATGAACGACAGGGCGGAGTTGCGCGCGTCGGCCACGTGCTCGGGGTCCTCGACGCCCGCGATCCGGAAGTAGGCCTGCTTCCACGCGGCGGAGGCGATCTCCCTGGTGGTGAAGAACTGGCGGCGGTAGAGCCCGCGCGCGAAGTGGAAGATGCTCGCGCCCTGCATGATCGTGTTGTCGACGTCGAAGAAGGCGGCCGCGGTCGGGTCGCTGGGCCACACGAGCGCGTTCTCGACCTCCGCCGACGCCGCCGCGGCCTCGCCCGCGAGGGCCGACCGCTGCTGCAGGTTGAGGCGCCTGGGCCGCTCCGACGGAGTCACCCGTCAAGCCTAGCGGCGCCCGCCGTCCGTGCTCGGCTGTGGAAGGATCGGCGCATGCCGCGCCACGACATCTCCGCGTTGGTGGCCGAGGCTGCCGACGACGTGCCCGACCGGCAGGCCCTCGTCGAGAGCGGCGGCCGCTCGCTCACCTGGGCCGGGCTCGAGGACGAGGTCGCCCGCCTCGCGACGGGTCTCGGCGCCCACGGCATCCGCGCGGGGCAGCGGGTGATGATCGCGATCGGCAACCGCATCGAGTTCGTCACGACCTACCTCGGCGTGCTGCGGGCCCAGGTCGTCGCCGTACCGGTCAACCCCCGCTCCGCCCCGGGCGAGCTGGCCCGGATGGTCGCCGACTCCGGCACCCGCATGGTGGTCGCCGACGAGACCGCGGTCGGTGCCGTGCGCGCCGCGCTGGCCGAGCTCGGCCCCGACACGCACCGGCCCGTGGTGGTCGTCACCGGAGCCGCGCCCGACAGCGGCGAGCTCGCGCTCGACGGCCTCCGCGCGGACGACGTACGTCCGGTCCCGCCGCTGCCCGACCCCGAGAAGCTCGCCGCCCTCCTCTACACCAGCGGCACCTCGGGCCTGCCGCGGGCGGCGATGCTCAGCCATCGGGCGCTGCTGGCCAACATCGAGCAGGTCGCGGCCGTCGAGCCGCCGATGATGCACGGTGACGACGTGGTGCTCGGCGTCCTCCCGCTGTTCCACGTCTACGGCCTCAACGCCGTGCTCGGCGGGGTGCTGCGCCACCGGGCCCGGCTGCTGCTGGTCGAGCGCTTCGAGCCCGAGGCCGTGCTCGACCTCATCGACGACGAGGCGTGCAGCGTCGTGCCGATCGCACCGCCCGTCTTCGCCCACTGGTTGCCCGACGAGCACCTGCGCGAGCGGCTCGGTCCCGTGCGGCTCGTGCTGTCCGGGTCGGCGCCACTGGAGGGCGCGGTCGTCGAGGAGTTCACCGCGATCACCGGCATCCCCGTGCACCAGGGATACGGGCTCACGGAGGCGTCGCCGGTGGTGACCAGCACGCTGTGCAGCCGCGAGCCGCGGGCCGGTTCCGTCGGGGCGGCGCTGCCCGGCATCGAGCTCCGGCTGGTCGACGAGACCTGGGGCCAGGTCGAGGGGGAGGACCCCGGCGAGATCCAGGTGCGCGGCGACAACCTGTTCAGCGGCTACTGGCCCGACGGTGCCGACGGTCCGGACGACGAGGGCTGGTACGGCACGGGCGACGTCGGCTTCCTCGACGCCAGCGGCGACCTCTTCCTCGTCGACCGCGTCAAGGAGCTGGTGATCGTCAGCGGCTTCAACGTCTACCCCACCGAGGTCGAGGAGGTGCTCCGCGAGGTCGACGGGGTCGCCGACGCGGCCGTGATCGGGGTGCCGGACGAGGCAAGCGGCGAGGCGGTGGTGGCGTACGTCGTCGCGTCCCCCGGCGCTGCCCACGCGGGTCGCCCCGCCGACCTCGAGGACGCCGTCCGCGCCCACGCCGAGGAAAGGCTGGCGCGTTTCAAGCAGCCCTCGCGGATCGAGGTCGTCGAGGCGCTGCCCCTCACCATGACCGGCAAGGTGCAGAAGGGGCGGTTGCGCGGCCTCGAGCGGCGCCGGGTCCAGGGGCTCCTAGAATGACCACCCCACGCATCACCTTCTACACCCGCCCGGGCTGCCACCTGTGCGACGACGCCCGGGCAGTCGTCGAGCGCGTCTGCGCCGACCTGGGGGAGTCGTTCGAGGAGGTCGACATCACGACCGACGACGAGCTCGAGGACCGTTTCAGCGACGACGTACCGGTGACCTTCGTCGACGGCAGGCAGCACGACTTCTGGCGCGTCGACGAGGCCCGGCTGCGGGCGGCGCTGGCCTGAGCTCCCTCCCGTGCCGGGATGCCGATCGGGGGGTCGCGCGTTGAGGAGGGCGTGAGGCTCTCCCTGCTCGACCGCTCCCGCACCCGCGTCGGCCTGCCCGACGCCGAGGCCCTCGAGGCGACCGTGGCCAGGGCGGTGCGCGCCGAGCAGGTCGGCTACGACCGGTTCTGGGTCGCCGAGCACCACGCCGTGCCGGGCATCGCCTCCGGGACGCCGGCGGTGCTGCTGGCGGCGATCGGGTCGCGCACCGACCGGATCCGGATCGGCTCGGGCGGCGTGATGCTGCCGCTGCACCAGCCGCTGGTGGTGGCCGAGCAGTTCCTCGTGCTCGAGGCCCTCCACCCCGGCCGGGTCGACCTCGGGCTGGGCCGGTCGCTCGGCTTCACGCCGCCGGTGCGTCGCGCGCTGCGACGCGACCACGAGGACGGCGACACCTTCGAGGACGACCTCGCGGAGCTGCGCGGCTACCTCGAGGGCACGGCCGAGGTCACCGCCCGGCCCGCGACCGACCGGCCGGTGCCGATGCACGTGCTCGCGACCGGGCGCGGGCTCGAGGTCGCCGCGCGGCTGGGACTGCCGGTGGTCGTCGGCGGTCCGATCCTGGGCTCCGCCGAGCTCGCGCCCGCCCTGGCGTCGTACCGGCGCGACTTCCGGTCACACTGCGGCAGCGAGCCGCGGGTGACGGTCTCCCTCGACGTGCTCGTCGCCGACGACGACGCCACCGCGCGTGAGCTCGCCCTGCCCGAGGCATGGGCGATGGCGCGGTCGCGCCAGACCGGTGAGTTCCCGCCGCTCGAGGGCGTCGACGCCATCCGCGAGGCGTCGTGGCCCAGCCAGGTGCGCCGCCGGGTCGAGGCCTCGCTCGACCGGGCCGTGGCCGGCAGCCCCGCGACCGTACGACGTCGCCTCGACGCGCTGGTGGAGGCCACCGGTGCCGACGAGCTGCTGGCGAGCAGCTCCACCTCCGACCGCGAGGCCCTCCTCGCCTCGGACGCGATGCTGCGCGATCTGCTGCGTTGATGGTCCGCTGCCGAGCCGGCTCGACCGGGCAGCTGGGACCGCTGACGGGGTGCGGATGAAGGAAGTCCGACCTCGGAACGCTGAGGAAGAGCCGCGCGATGGAAGGGGCGCCGTAGCCACCTCCGCGAGGGTCGGGCGGGTCTCGTGGCGGGACTCCGTCCCTCCTCGACCAGCGCCGGAGGCCCATCCTCGACCGGCGCGGACAGCCTTCGCGCAGAAGCCCCTCCGTTAGTCGGTCGTCACCCTCCGCGCAAGTCGCAGGACCCCCGCTTCGGGTGGGTCTTCTCACATGTGCTAGCCGCCTCTTCCGCCGTTTTGTTCAACCGTTCACAAACTCCTACAGTGACGGGGTCACGCGAGGTTCGCGGGACTGGAAAGAAGCAGCTGTGACCGCACGGACCCCCGACTCTGCCCGGGACATTCCCGAGGCGACCGTCGCCAGGCTTCCCGTGTACCTGCGTGCCCTGACCGGCCTCGCCGAGGGCGGCACCACCACCTGCTCCAGCGAGGAGCTCGCCGCGTCGGCGGGCGTCAACAGCGCCAAGCTCCGCAAGGACCTCTCCTACCTCGGCAGCTACGGCACCCGCGGCGTGGGATACGACGTGGAGTACCTCCGCTACCAGATCGCCCGCGAGATCGGGGTGACGCAGGACTGGCCGGTCGTCATCGTCGGCATCGGAAACCTCGGTCACGCGCTCGCCAACTACTCCGGCTTCCGCAGCCGCGGCTTCCGCGTGGTCGCGCTCCTCGACGCCGACCCGGACCGTCACGACGAGGTCGTCGCCGGGCTCGACGTCCGCTCCTTCGAGGACCTCGAGTCGATCGTCGCCGACGACGCCGTCTCCATCGGCGTGATCGCGACGCCGGCGGTGGCCGCCCAGTCCGTCGCCGACCGCATGGTCGCCGCCGGCATCACCAGCATCCTCAACTTCGCCCCGACCGTCCTGACGGTGCCGGAGGGCGTCGACGTACGGAAGGTGGACCTCTCCATCGAGCTGCAGATCCTCGCCTACCACGAGCAGCGCAAGTCGATCGCTCCTGGATCGGAGGTGGTCTCGTGAGCGTCCTCGTCGTCGGCATCTCCCACAAGTCCGCCCCGGTCGAGCTCCTCGAGAAGCTCGCGCTCGACGGCGACGGCGCCACCAAGCTCATCCAGGACGTGATGGGCGGTGAGCACGTCTCCGAGGCGACGGCGATCGTGACCTGCAACCGCCTCGAGGTCTACGCCGAGGTCGACCGCTTCCACGGCAGCGTCGAGGACCTGTCCGGCCTCCTCGTCGCGCGGGCCGAGCAGTCCACCGAGGCCCTGCTGCCGCACCTCTACGTCCACTACGACGAGGGTGCGGTCTCCCATCTCTTCCAGGTCGCCGCCGGCCTCGACTCGATGGTCGTCGGCGAGGGTCAGATCCTCGGCCAGACCCGCGAGGCGCTGCGCGTCGGCCAGGAGCACGGCACCGTCGGCCCGGCTCTGAACACCCTGTTCCAGCAGGCGCTGCGCGTCGGCAAGCGGGCGCACGCCGAGACCGACATCGACCGCGCGGCCCCCTCACTGGTCACGGCCGCCCTCGAGCGGAGCTCCGTGCCCGTGGAAGGCGCCCGGGCAGTGGTGATCGGCGCCGGGGCGATGGCGTCCCTCGCGGTCGCCCACCTGTCGCGCAGCGGCGCGGCCAGCATCTCGGTGCTCAACCGCACCGCCGCCCGCGCCGAGCGGCTCGCCCAGGAGTACGCCGCCACGTCGGTGCCGATGGAGTCGCTGGTCGACGAGCTCGCCACCGCCGACATCGTCATCTCCTGCACCGGCGCCCCCGAGCCGCTCGTCCGCCTGGCCGACGTCGTCACCGCGCGCGGCAGTGGCGACCGTCCGCTGACCGTGATCGACCTCGCGCTGCCCCACGACGTCGACCCGTCGCTGGCCGACCTGCCCGGCGTCGAGCTGATCAACCTCGCCGGTCTCGCCGACGAGCTCCGCGGGCTCGAGGCCACCGCCGGCGTCGACGACGTACGCACCATCGTCGGCCAGGAGATCAGCGCGTTCCTCGCCGTACGACGCCAGGCGAGCGTGACGCCCACCGTCGTCGCGCTGCGCTCGATGGCCACCTCGGTGGTCGACGCCGAGATGGAGCGCCTGTCCGCCCGCCTCCCTGGCCTCGACGACGCCACCCGCGCGGAGGTGCTCCACACCGTCCGCCGGGTCGCGGACAAGCTCCTCCACGAGCCGACCGTCCGGGTCAAGGAGCTGGCCGACGCCGAGCCGGCCGTGTCCTACACCGCGGCCCTCGCCGAGCTCTTCCGCCTCGACACCGACGCGGTCGACGCCATCTCCCGCGCCGAGCGCACCGAGGGAGGACAGCCATGAGCACCGCCCTTCGCCTCGGCACCCGGGCGTCCGCCCTGGCCACCACCCAGTCCGGGCTCGTCGCCGACCTCGTCCGCGAGTGCCTCGGCCGAGAGGTCGAGCTCGTCGAGGTCTCGACCGAGGGCGACCGCAACGCCGCCCCGCTCGCCCAGATGGGCGGCACCGGCGTCTTCGTCAGCGCCCTGCGCGACGCGCTCCTCGACGGCCGGGTCGACTTCGCGGTCCACTCTCTCAAGGACCTGCCCACCACGCCCGCCGACGGCATCGCGCTGGCCGCGATCCCGCTGCGCGAGGACCCCCGCGACGTCGTGGTGGCCCGCGACGGCCTGACGCTGGGCGAGCTGCCGGTCGGCAGCCGGCTCGGCACCGGGTCCCCGCGCCGGGTCAGCCAGCTCGCGGCGCTCGGCCTCGGCCTGGAGCTGCAGGGCATCCGCGGCAACGTCGACACCCGGATCCGCAAGGTCCGCGACGGCGAGGTCGACGCGGTCGTCCTGGCCCGCGCCGGACTGGCCCGCCTCGGCCGTCTCGACGAGGTCACCGAGGTCCTCGACCCCCTCCAGATGCTGCCCGCGCCCGGCCAGGGCGCGCTCGCCATCGAGTGCCGCTCCGGCGACACCGAGCTGGTGGCGGCGCTGGCGCGGCTCGACGACCCCGCCACCCGCGCCGCGGTCACGGCCGAGCGCGCGGTCCTGTCCACCCTCGAGGCCGGCTGCTCGGCCCCGCTGGGTGCCCTGGCCGAGGTCGTCGAGGGGGAGGACGGCGAGGAGCTGTGGCTGCGCGCCGTGGCCCTCTCGGAGGACGGCGCACTCACGGTGCGCAGGAGCGCCACCGGCCCCGTCGCCGAGGCCGCACAGATCGGAACACGCCTCGCGAGCGAGATGCTCGACGAGGGAGCAGCAGACCTGATGACTGCATCGCATTTGCAGGGACCACCAGTGAGGAATCAGCACGCATGACGCGAGTACAGACCCCCCAGGCCAGCACCGCGCCCGCCCCGGCCCAGGGCTGGGTGTCGTTCGTCGGCAGCGGTCCCGGTGACCCGGGCCTGCTGACGGTGCGAGCCGTGGAGCTCCTCCAGGGTGCCGAGGTGATCGTGACCGAGGCGCCCGAGCACGTCGAGCTGGTCCGCCAGGTCCTCGGCCTCGTCGAGGGCCCCGACGGCCTCGTCGGCGGCCCGGAGATCGTCGACGGCGGCTTCGGCGAGGACGGCCAGCCCTTGACCCACGCGGCGCGCGCCAAGGTCGTCGTACGCCACGGCAAGAAGCAGCGTGTCGTCCGCCTGATGACCGGTGACCCGTTCCTCTACGCCTCGGGTCCGGAGGAGGCGCAGGCCTGCGTGAAGGCCGGTGTCGGCTTCGAGGTCGTCCCGGGCGTCTCCTCGGTGAGCGCGGTCCCGGCCTACGCCGGCATCCCGCTGACGACCAAGCGCCACAAGGAGATGGCCGTCGTCACCTGCGGCGACAAGATCGACTGGAGCGCCTACGCCGACGACCGGACCCTCGTCCTGCTCTCGGGCGTCGGCAGCATCGCCGAGACCGCCGCCGCGCTCGTCGAGGCCGGTCGCTCGCCCGAGACGCCGGTCGCGATGACCCGCGTCGGCACGACGACCGAGCAGCACACCCTCGTGTCCACGCTGGCCAACATCGCCGCCGACGCCCGCTCCGCGCGCATCGCCCCGCCGGCGATCACCGTCATCGGCGACGTCGTCGACCTGCGCCAGACGCTGTCGTGGTTCGAGACCAAGCCGCTGTTCGGCTGGCGTGCGCTGGTGCCCCGCACCAAGGAGCAGGCCGGCTCGCTGTCGCGTCGCCTGCGCGAGTACGGCGCCGTGCCCGAGGAGGTGCCGACCATCTCGGTCGAGCCGCCGCGCAACCCGCTCCAGATGGACAAGGCCGTGCGCGGCCTCGTCGAGGGCCGCTACGAGTGGATCGCCTTCACCTCGGTCAACGCGGTCAAGGCCGTGCGCGAGAAGTTCGAGGAGTACGGCCTCGACGCCCGCGCCTTCTCCGGGCTGAAGATCGCCGCGGTGGGCGACAAGACCGCCCAGGCGATCGCCGACTGGGGCCTGCGTGCCGACCTCGTCCCGTCCGGCGAGCAGTCCGCCGCCGGCCTGCTCGAGGAGTGGCCGCCCTACGACGAGGTGCTCGACCCGATCAACCGGGTCTTCCTGCCCCGCGCCGACATCGCGACGGAGAACCTCGTCGCCGGCCTGGTCGACCTCGGCTGGGAGTGCGACGACGTCACCGCCTACCGCACCGTGCGCGCCACCCCGCCGCCGGCGCCGGTCCGCGACGCGATCAAGACCGGCAAGTTCGACACGGTCGTGTTCACCTCGTCCTCGACGGTCCGCAACCTCGTCGGCATCGCCGGCAAGCCGCACCCGTCGACGATCATCGCGGTCATCGGCCCCCAGACGGCCAAGACCGCCGAGGAGCACGGCCTGCGGGTCGACGTGCTGGCCCCGACGCCCGACGTCGAGGTCCTCGTCGACGCCCTCGCCGACTTCGGTGCGGCGCGACGCCTCGCGATGCTCGAGGCCGGCGAGCCGGTCACGCGCCCGAGCGAGCGCACCGCCTCGGGTCGCCGCAAGGCCCGCGCCAAGTAGCTCGCAGCACCGCTGCACCCACCGCTGCACCGCCCGCTGGGGAAGGATGAGGAGTGACCGAGGAGACGCACGTCCAGGGACCGACCATCCGACCCCGGCGGCTGCGGCGCACCCCCGCGCTGCGCCGCATGGTCGCCGAGACGCACGTGGTGCCCAGCTCGCTGGTCCTGCCGGTCTTCATCCGCGAGGGGCTCGGCGAGCCGCACCCGATCTCGTCGATGCCGGGGGTCGTGCAGCACTCACGTGACTCGCTCAAGCGGGCGGTCAGCGAGGCGGCCGAGCTCGGCCTCGGCGGCGTGATGCTCTTCGGCATCCCCGAGCACAAGGACGCCACCGGCTCCGGCGCCCTCGACCCGGCCGGCGTGCTCAACCTCGCGATCACCGACGTCGTCGCCGAGGTGGGCGACCAGCTGACGGTCATGTCGGACCTGTGCCTCGACGAGTTCACCGACCACGGCCACTGCGGGCTGCTCACGCCCGACGGCGAGGTCGACAACGACCAGACCCTGGCGGCGTACGCCGAGATGGCCCTCGCCCAGGCCGCTGCGGGCGTCGACATGGTCGGGCCCAGCGGCATGATGGACGGCCAGGTCGCGGTGGTCCGCAAGGCGCTCGACGACGCCGGGCACAGCCACGTGTCGGTGCTCGCCTACTCCGCGAAGTACGCCTCCGCGTTCTTCGGTCCCTTCCGCGAGGCCGTCGACTCCTCGCTCGTCGGCGACCGCCGCACCTACCAGCAGGACCCCGCCAACGCCGTCGAGGGCGTCCGAGAGGTGCTCCTCGACGTCGCCGAGGGTGCCGACCTCGTCATGGTGAAGCCGGCCCTGCCCTACCTCGACGTCGTACGCCGCGTGCGCGACGCCGTCGACGTCCCGGTCGCCGCCTACAACGTCTCCGGCGAGTACGCCATGCTCGAGGCCGCCGCGGCCAACGGCTGGATCGACCGCGAGGCCGCCATCATGGAGACCCTGACCTCGATCCGCCGCGCCGGTGCCGACGTGATCCTCACCTACTGGGCCTCCGAGGCCGCCCGGCTGCTGCGCGCCTGAGCACCGCAGCGGCCGAGGTCGACCGACCAGCGGCTACGGGTTCATCAGGCCGTTGATGCAGGCGTTGAGCGCCGGCAGGTCGAGCGCGGAGATCCCGCTGGCCAGGCACTGCGCCTGTGCCTCGGCCCAGGTGAGGGTGGCGGTGATGGTGTTGGTCGGGAGCGGCGGCAGCGTCGGCGCCAGCGTCGGCAGCGACGTGGTCGGGTCGACCGTGGGCACCACCGTCGGGTCCTTGGTGGGGTCCTTCGTCGGCGACTGGGTCGGGTTCGACGTGGGGGAGGGGGCCTGCGTCTGGGACGGGCTCTGGGTCGGGGACTGCGTGGGCGTGGGGTCCTCGGTGGGGGAGGAGTCGTCGCCCTTGTCCCCGTCGCCACCCTTGCTGCCGCCGTCGTCGCCCTTGCCGCCGTTGCCACCCTTGCCGCCGTTGCCGTTGGTGGACGCGCTGGTGTCGGGGACGATCACCCCCGACGTGAGGGTGGAGGTCGGCACGGCGCTGAAGTCGCCGTCCATGTAGGCCTGCATGATCTCGAGCACCAGGTCGACGTAGGCGTTGGAGTGGTTGTAGCGGTAGACCGAGGCGCGCTGTCCCTGCTCCGACGACAGGTCGTCCTCGCCGGAGCAGAGGTAGACGGCGGTCGCGAGGGCCGCGTCGTCGATGTCCTGCGGGTCGCGGGTGCCGTCGTTGTCGCCGTCGACGCCGACGACCGACCACGTCGAGGGGATGAACTGCATCGGGCCGACGGCCCGGTCGAAGCGGGTGTCGTCGTCGTACTGTCCGGCATCGGTGTCGAGGATGCGCTGGGTGTCGTTCTTGCCGTCGAGCGCGATGCCGAAGATGCCCGGGCGGGCGACTCCCCGCTCGTCGAGCGCGTTGCCGCCGAAGCGTCCGTGGTCGGACTCGACGCGACCGATGGCGGCGATCAGCTCCCACGGGAGGTTGCAGCCCTTGTCGGCCTCGTTGATCACGGCCTCGGCCCGCTGGTAGGCCGACAGGGCGGCCTGCGGGATGTCGCTGGCGGTGCCGGGGTTGAGCGAGGCGGCGCGGGTCACGGCGTCGCCCACGCTGGCTGGCGCCTGGATCGCGGCGCTCGGCAGGACGGTGCCGTCGGGGAGGGTGTGCGAGCCGTCGGGGTCGGCGCTCGCGGGGTCGACGCCCACACCTGCCAGGTTGGCCGTCCATGCGGCGGAGAGCACCGCTAACGGGATGATGGCGATCGCTCGGTGCAGTCGGGTGGAACTCGACATGTCGTGCGCACTCCCCTTGGTCGTCCCGCGGTCGTCGTGGAGTCCTCGTACCCCCTCCGGGCACGTCCACACCTGGTGAACGACGATCCGTCACACCAAGTTACGCGCGAGTCGCCTGTGCGCCAACCCACATCCGGGGGAGGCCGGCGCGCACCGAATGGGGATCCCTTGCGCGCCTGCGTGACAATGACCCGGTGACCTCCGCGACGATCCCCTCGACGACCGCGGCCAGCGAGGCCTGGTTCGAGCGTGCCCGGGCCGTGACTCCCGGCGGCGTGAACTCGCCCGTCCGCGCCTTCACCGCGGTCGGCGGGACGCCGCGCTTCATCACCTCCGCGTCGGGCGCCTGGCTCACCGACGCCGACGGCAACGACTACGTCGACCTGATCTGCTCCTGGGGCCCGATGCTGCTGGGCCACGCACACCCCGACGTGCAGGCGGCCGTGGCCGGCGCCGTGGCTCGGGGGACGTCCTACGGCACCCCGACCGAGCCCGAGGTCGAGCTCGCCGAGGAGATCGTGGCGCGCACGCCCGTCGAGCGGGTCCGCTTCGTCTCCTCCGGCACCGAGGCCACCATGTCCGCGATCCGGCTGGCGCGCGGCGCGACCGGCCGCGACCTCGTCGTGAAGTTCGCCGGCTGCTACCACGGCCACGTCGACCCGCTGCTGGCCGAGGCCGGGTCGGGCGTCGCGACTCTCGCGGTGCCCGGCACCAGCGGCGTACCCGCGACGGCGGCCGCCGAGACGCTCGTCCTGCCCTACAACGACCGCGCCGCCGTGACGGCCGCCTTCGAGGCCCACGGCCCGCGCATCGCGTGCCTGATCACCGAGGCCTCGCCGGGCAACATGGGCGTCGTTCCGCCGGCACCGGGATTCAACGCCTTCCTCGCCGAGACCTGCCGCGCCCACGGCGCCCTGTTCATCAGCGACGAGGTGATGACCGGCTTCCGCGCGACCGCGCAGGGCGGGTGGGGCCTCGACGGCGCCGTCGAGGGCTGGGCGCCAGACCTGATGACGTTCGGCAAGGTGATGGGCGGCGGGTTCCCGGCGGCCGCCTTCGGCGGTCGCGCCGACCTGATGGCCCACCTCGCGCCCGAGGGTCCCGTCTACCAGGCCGGCACCCTCTCGGGGAACCCGGTCGCCACGACGGCCGGCCTCGCCACCCTGCGACTCGCGACGTCCGAGGTCTACGCGCAGCTCGACGCCACCGCGCAGACCATCCGGGCGGCCGCTGCAGAGCACCTCCAGGCGGCCGGCGTCCCGCACGTCGTCCAGACCGCCGGCACCATGTTCTCGGTGTTCTTCCGCGACGGCGCGGTCCGCGACTTCGCGGAGGCGAGCCAGCAGGACACCGGCGCCTACGCCGCGTTCTTCCACTCGATGCTCGACCAGGGCGTCTACCTTCCCCCGTCGGCGTACGAGGCGTGGTTCGTCTCCGCGGCGCACGACGAGCGAGCCGTGTCCACCATCATCGACGCGCTGCCGGCCGCCGCCTCTGCGGCCGCTGCGGCGGGAGGCTACTGACATGGGAGTCCAGACCGTCGTCCACCTGCTCCGGCACGGTGAGGTCCACAACCCCGAGGGCGTCCTCTACGGCCGGATGGACGGGTTCCACCTGTCCGACCTCGGCCACCAGATGGCGCAGCGGATCGCGGAGGCCATCGGCGACCGCGACATCGTCCACCTCCGCACGTCACCGCTGGAGCGTGCGCAGGAGACCCTGGCGCCGCTCGCGGCACGGCTCGGGATCACCCCGCAGGTCGACCCGCGGGTGATCGAGTCCGGCAACAAGTTCCAGGGCGTCAACTTCGGCGCCGGGGCGAAGACGTTCCTCAAGCGTCCCGACCTGCTGCGCCACATGTACAACCCCTTCACCCCGTCGTGGGGCGAGCCCTACGACGAGATCGCCGCGCGGATGATGGCCGCGGTGCACGACGCCCGCGAGTCCGCGGCCGGCCACGAGGCCGTCGTGGTGTCCCACCAGCTCCCCATCTGGACGACGCGGCTGTTCCTGGAGAGGCGCAGCTACCTCCACCACCCGAAGACCCGTCAGTGCACGCTGTGCTCGCTGACGAGCGTCGTCTTCGACGACGACCGGGTGACGCAGGTCCGCTACTCCGAGCCGGCCGGCGACCTCATCCCGGTCGCCGACCGTTCCGCCCCGTTCTCGGCCGGTGGGGCCCCGCGGGAGGACCGGCCCTGAAGCTCGCCCGCCTGCTCCTCGGCCCGCTCCTGGGCCTCGCCTGCCTGCTCGCGCTCGCGGGTTGCTCAGGCCTGTCCGGCACCGGTGACAAGGGCTACATCTCCGGCACCGGCGTGCCCACCGAGGTGGCGCCGGCCGACCGTGGCGAGCCCGTCGACCTCACCGGCACCGACCTCGAGGGCGCCGACGTCGACCTCGCGGACCTGCGTGGCGGGCCGGTGGTCGTCAACGTGTGGGCGTCGTGGTGCCCGCCGTGCATCAAGGAGCAGCCCGACCTCAACGAGGCCGCCGCCGCCCTGGGCGACGACGTGCAGTTCCTCGGCCTCAACATCCGTGACGCCTCGCAGGACGACGCCGCCGCCTACGTCCGCGACCTCGACGTGCCCTACGCCTCGATCTACTCCGCCGACGGCTCGGCGCTGCTGCCCTTCGCCGGCACGCTGACGCCACGGTCGATCCCGAGCACGGTCGTCCTCGACGCCGAGGGTCGCGTCGCCGCGTCGGTCAACGGCCGGATCCCGACCACGCAGACGCTCATCTCGCTCGTGGAGACGGTGCGCGATGAGTGACTGGTTCCAGGAGACCGCCCTCTCCGGGTCGATGGTGCTCGCCCTGCCGGTCGCCCTCGCCGCCGGCCTGATCTCGTTCTTCAGCCCCTGCGTCATCCCGCTGCTGCCCGGCTACCTGTCCTACGCGACCGGCATCTCCGGTGGAGACCTCGACCAGGCGCGGCGCAGCCGGATGGTGGTCGGGGCAACGCTGTTCGTGCTCGGCTTCTCGGTCGTGTTCGTGCTGCTGGGCAGCCTCACCGGCGCGGCCGGCGCGTGGCTGTTCACCCACACCCGGCAGCTCAACGTCGTCCTCGGGGTCATCACGATCCTGCTCGGCGTCGCGTTCCTCGGCGCGTTCGGCTTCCTCCAGCGCGACTGGCGCATCCACAAGGTGCCCGCCGTCGGCCTCGCCGCGGCGCCGCTGCTGGGCTTCCTCTTCGGCGTCGGCTGGACGCCGTGCGTCGGCCCGACCCTGGCGGCGATCAACGTGCTGTCGGTCAACGAGGCCACCGCCGGCCGCGGCGCGCTGCTCTCCGCGGTCTTCGCGCTCGGGCTCGGGCTGCCGTTCATCGCCGCGGCCTTCGCCTACCGGCGGATGCTGGGCGCGTTCGCCGTGATCCGCCGCCACCAGCTGCTCGTCGTACGCCTCGGCGGCGTCATGATGATCCTCGTCGGCGTCCTGCTCGTGACCGGGTGGTGGGATCGCATCGTGCAGTGGCTCCAGCTGCAGGTCGTCCAGGGATTCACGGTGCCGGTGTGACCGACCTCCAGCCCGACCTGCGCCAGCGGCCGTCCGACGACCGCCAGGCGACCGCCCTGCCCACCGACCTGACCGCCCGCGAGCTGGGCCGGTGGACGTGGCGGCAGGTGACGTCGATGCGCACGGCACTGGTGCTCCTGCTGCTGCTCGCGCTCGCGGCGATCCCGGGCTCGGTCATCCCGCAGGAGAACATCGACTCCCTCGCCGTCAGCCAGTGGCGCGACGACCACCCCAGGCTGGCCCCGATCTGGGACCGGCTGGACCTGTTCTCGGTCTACGGCTCGGTGTGGTTCTCCGCGATCTACATCCTGCTGATGGTCTCGCTCGTCGGTTGCATCATCCCGCGCCTGTTCGTCTACGCCCGCGCCCTCCGCGCGCGACCGCCGAAGGCGCCCCGCCACCTCACCCGGCTGCCGGAGAGCACGTCGTACACCACCGACGACGCCCCCGAGGTCGTGCTGGCGCGCGCCGCCGACGAGCTCAGGGGCAGGCGCTTCCGGCTGGCCCGCGGGGACGACTCGGTCGACGCCGAGCGCGGCTACCTCCGCGAGGCGGGCAACCTGGTCTTCCACCTCGCCGTGATCGTCGTCCTGGTCGGCGTCGCCGCCGGCAGCCTGTTCGGCTACAAGGGTGGCGTCATCCTGCTCAACGGCAAGGACTACGGCTTCTCCAACAACCTGACCCAGTACGACGACTTCGCGCCGGGCGCGCTCTTCGACCCCGACGTGATGGAGCCGTTCTCCTTCAGCATCACCGACTTCGACGTCGACTGGCTCACCGAGGGCGAGCGGGCAGGGATGGCGCGCGAGTTCGTCGCGACGCTCGACTACACGACCGAGCCGGGCGGCGAGGACAAGACCTACGACCTCAAGGTCAACCACCCGCTCTCGATCGGCGGCACCGACGTCTTCCTCATCGGCCACGGCTACGCGCCCGTCCTCACGATCCGCGACGGCGAGGGCAACGTCGCCAAGAGCGGGCCGGTGGTGTTCCTCCCGACCAACGCCCAGACCTTCGAGTCGTTCGGCGTGGTCAAGGCGCCGTTCGCCGAGCCGGGGCAGATCGGCCTCGAGGGCACGTTCTACCCGACCTTCGCGATGGGCAAGGACGAGGACGGCAACCTCACGATGCCCGCGTCCCTCTTCGGTGAGGCGCTCGACCCGCTGGTGTCCCTCAGCCTCTGGACCGGCAACATCGGGGTGGACGACGGCAGCGCCCAGTCCGTGTACGTCCTCGACAAGGCCGACGCGACGCAGGTGACGAGGAAGGACGGGCGGCCGTTCCGCATGGACCTGCGACCCGGTGACACCGCGACGCTGCCCGACGGCCTCGGCACGGTGACGTTCGACGGCCTGCAGCGGTGGAACAAGATCCAGGTCAGCCGCAGCCCGGGCTCGCTGGTCGCGCTCGGCGGTGTGGTCGCCGCCCTCATCGGCCTGCTGGGCTCGCTGTTCGTGCGACCGCGCCGGATGTGGGTGCGCGCGCGCCGGCAGTCCGACGGCACCACGCTCGTCGAGGTCGCCCGCCTCGACCGGTCGTCCGGCGGGGACCCCGAGGACGGGGCCGCCGAGATCGCGGACGTCGTGGCAGCCTTGCAGGGCGACACCAGCGTGAAGACCGACAGCAACAGGAAGGACGAGTCGTGAGCGACAAGTGGTGGGAGGTGTTCAGCTACGAGGCGGTCATCGCCGCCGCGGTGCTCTACTTCCTCGCGATGCTGGCCTACTTCTTCGAGCTGGCGAGCCTGCGCACGGCGAGCAAGGAGGCCGAGCTCGTGAGCGCCGGCGCAGCCGGCGCCGGCACGGGCGACGCCGTCGCGGTCGACCAGCAGCCCGCCCCGAGCCGCCGCAGCGAGGTGGCCGGCCGCCTCGGCCTCGTCCTGACCGTCTTCGCCGTCGTCATCCACTTCGTGGCGCTCGTCGCACGCGGGCTCGCGGCGGACCCCAACCGGGTGCCCTGGGGCAACATGTACGAGTTCACGATCTCCGGCACCTTCGTGGTGGCGCTGATCTTCGTGCTCGCCACCACGCGCATCGACATCGAGTGGCTGGGCCCGCTGGTCACGACCTTCGTGGTGGCCGCCCTGATGGCGGCCTTCCTCGGCCTCGACGACAAGGTGCTGCCCCTGCCCGACGCGCTGAACTCGCCGTGGCTGGTCATCCACGTCGTCGCTGCGGTCATCTCCACCGGAGCCTTCACGATCGGCGCCCTGCTGTCCGCGCTCTACCTCGTGAAGTCGCGCTCCGGCGCCACCACCGGCTACCTCGCGCGGGTGCCCGACCTCAAGGTGCTCGACCGGCTGTCCTACCGGATGCACGCCTTCGGGTTCCCGGTGTGGACGTTCGCCGTCCTGATCACCGGCCCGATCTGGGCGCACCAGGCGTGGGGGGCCTACTGGAACTGGGACCCCAAGGAGGTGTGGGCCTTCATCACCTGGGTGGTCTACGCCGCCTACCTGCACGCCCGAGCGACCGCGGGCTGGCGCGGGCGCAACGCCGCGATCCTCGCCCTCGTCGGTGCCGCGACCCTGTGGTTCAACTTCATCGGGATCAACTTCTTCAGCTCCAGCAGCCAGCACTCCTACGCCGAGGGGGCCGCTCCGGAGACGTCAGTCGTCCTCGGGCTTGCGGGGCCGGTCGAGGCCGCGCAGGAAGTCGGGGTCGTCGTCGGGTCCGATCACACGCGGGCGTGAGGACCCGCCTCCATCGAGGCGGCGCAGCGTCAGCCTGACGAGGAACCACACGACGACCGCGATCAGGGCGACGACGAGCAGGACCTTCAGCATTCCTCCAATGTAGTCGGGGGCGCCCAAGGGCGCCCCGCCAATCCTCGAGCTGCTGCGCGCCACCCGGAACGCGCGCTGGCGGCGTTGTCGTCAGTCGCCATGGCTCCGCCATGTCTCCCTCCTCTGCCTTGCCATCGCACGCCCCGGACGACGCTCGCGACGCTCGAGATTTGGCGGGTACGCCCTAGGCTGGGGGGGTGAAGGAGTTCGTTGTCTACACCGCCATGCGGATCCTGCTGTTCCTGGCGTCGTTCGGTGTCGTCGTGGGTGTGATGGCCCTGGTCTTCGACGGCCGCTACAACCTCTTCTGGGCCGTGATCCTGGCGTTCCTCATCTCCGGCGTCGCCTCCTACTTCATCCTCAACCGGCAGCGCGAGGCCTTTGCCCAGCGCGTCGAGTCGCGTGCGTCCCGGGCCTCCGCCGCCTTCGAGGAGCGCAAGGCGCGCGAGGACCAGGACTGACGCGGGCCTGACGCGGGACTGATCCAGTGCCGGTGCGGGTGACGCGGGCCCAGGCGCTCGCCTGGCGGATGCACCGCCAGCACCTGCTCGCCGGCGCCGCCGACGCGACCGAGGTCGTCCGGACGCTGGCGGCGGTGTCCGTCTTCGGCTCCGACCCCGACCTGTCCGTACGCCGCCGGCTCGCCTCGCCGGGGAAGCCCGGCGAGGTCCAGCGCGCCCTCACCGACGGCCGGCTGATCAGGACGTTCTCGTTCCGTGGGTCGGTGCAGGTCATGGCACCCGAGACCGCGGGCACCTACCTCGCGCTCCGCTCGGCCGGACGCCAGTGGGCGCTGAGGAGCTGGGTCGAGCACTACCGGCTCGCTCCCGACGAGTGGCCCGACCTGCGTGCGGTCGTGCGGGGGGTGGTGGCGTCCGGCCCGGTGCCACCGCGAGCCGTCGCCGACGTCCTCGCCGGGCACGAGCGCTTCGCCCACCTGGCGAAGGAGTTCGCGGAGCCCAACCACACGTTCCTCAAGCCCTTCGCGTGGCAGGGCGACATCGCGCTCGGCCCGGACCTCTCCGGTCCTCTGGAGCTGCAGAGCCCCGCCGCGGCGCCCGCGTGGGCCGGCGTGCCCGACCCCGAGGAGGCGGGGCCGCGCGCGGTCCTCGAGTACGCCGACGCCTACGGCCCGACGACGCCCGAGCTCGTCGACCACTGGCTCGGCGGCGGCCTGAGCGCCGGCCGGAAGCGGCTGGCGCGCTGGTGGGCCGAGGTCGCCGACGACCTCGTCGAGGTCGACGTCGACGGCGAGGTGCGCTGGCTCGTCGCCTCCCGGCTCGACGACCTCGTGGCGACCCGGCCCGTGCCGACGGTGGTGCTGCTGCCGGGCAAGGACGACTGGGTGGTGGGACCCGGCACGCAGGACACCTGGATCGTGCCCGCCGGGCACCGCGCCGCGATGACCCGCGGGGCCAACCCCGTGCTGGTCGACGGAGTCGTCGCGGGCACGTGGCGCATCCGGGGCGAGCAGCTCGAGGTCGACGCGCCGGCGTCGGCCGAGCTCGCGGCCGAGGCGACCCGACTGGGGTCGCTCCTCGGGGTCGGGCTCGACCTCAGAATCCCGTGAGGTTGTAGGCCGGCTCGCGGAGGTCGGCCATCGCGGCGAATCGTCGTACGTCGTCGGCCGCGCCCTCGACCCTCCCCGCCCGGTGCAGCTGTGCCACCGGCACGTTGCCGAGGTATAGCGAGCCGAGGGTCTCGGCGGTCAGCCGGACGTCGGCCTCGCCATCGGTGCGGGTGACGATCGCGACGCCGTCCTCCGCGGTCACCTCGAAGCGTCCGGCCGCGTGCCCCTGCGCGTCGTCGACCTCCAGCACGACCGTCCCGTCGGCGGCCCACGGGCGGGCCGCGAGGGCTCGCCGGACGTCGAGGACCCGCAGCCAGAGGAACTCCTCGAGCTCGGTGGTCTTCACCCGGTTGAGGTCGGTCAGCGCCCACATCAGCGGGTCGTCGGGGTGGACGATGTTGAACGTCACCGTCTTCACCCGGTCCAGCGACGCCAGGAACGACCAGAGCCCGAGCTGCGCCTGCGGCGTGAGCGCGGCCATCTCGTCGACCTTCACCGAGTCCTTCTCCTCGTGCTTGAAGATCGCGAAGCCGTCGACGCGGCCGTCCTCGCCGAGGTGGACCGCGGTGCGGATCTTGCGGTGGGCGCCGCTGCCGTTGAAGTCGTAGGCGCCGGTGTGCATGTCCCCGTACTGCGCCGGCCAGTCGACCGAGCCCCGCTGCCGGGCGTGGAAGGTGTCGAAGACCGCCTTCACGTGCGGCCAGGCTTCGGCCGGCTCGAGGAGCTCGACGCGGCCCGGATCGGTGAACGACCGGAAGGCGAAGCCGGTCGTGGTGTCGACGTCCGCGCCGTGCCGGAACGTCGCGGGACCGAAGCCCCACCGGCCGTAGATCGTGGCCTCGGACGCGGTGAGCGCGGCGATCGGGATCCCTTGTGCCACGGCGTCGGCGAGGTCGTCCTCGATCATCCGGCGCAGCAGTCCACGGCGGCGATGGGCAGCGCTCGTGGTGACGTCGGTGACCATCCGCAGCGGCAGCAGCTCCCGGCCGGCGTTCAGGGTCTTGTCGAGGCTGGCGTACGTCGCGACCGGCATCGGTCCGGCGCCGAACTCGCCGTCGGGCAGCCACGCGCCGCGGACGACGACCCGGTCGGCACGGTAGTGGCCGACCCACCGGTCGATCAGCTCGTCCTCGGGGCGGGGGTCACGGAAGCCACGCAGGACGGCGCCGACCCAACCACGACGCCTGGCCACCGCCGCGTCGGAGTCGTCGGAGAAGTCGAGGATCGCGAAGTCGTAGTCCACCCGGCCACGCTAGTGATCGGGGCGCACGCGATCCACGCGTTTATCCGTCGGTCGAGGAGGGACGGAGCCCCGTCACGCGACCAGGAGCAGCGGCGCTGCGACGAGGACCGACCAGATGAGCTCCGACGCCCCCGTGGCGGCCAGGACGGGGATGAGGGCCGGACCCGTCGCTCCGCCCAGGACGGCACGCGTGGGCGGGAGCGCCCGGGCGAGGAACCCGAGGCCGAGGAGGGCCCACCACGTCGTCGCCGCGGCGACGGCGACCACCGCTGCGGCAGCGGCCAGCACGAGGAAGGCGTAGAGGTAGCGCGTGCGCTCGTCGCCGAGGCGCACGGCGAGCGTGCGCTTGCCGGCCACGGTGTCGGTGGGGATGTCGCGCAGGTTGTTGGCGACGAGGATGGCGCACGCGAGCGCGCCGATCCCGATGCCGGCGTAGAGGGCGGGCCACTCCCAGGTCTCGGACTGCACGTAGGTCGTGCCGACGACTGCCACCAGGCCGAAGAAGACGAAGACCATCACCTCGCCGAGGCCGAGGTAGCCGTAAGGCTTCTCACCGCCGGTGTAGAACCACGCGGCGACCACGCACACGAGGCCGACCGCGACGAGCCACCACGCTGTGGTGGCGGCGAGGACCAGCCCGGCCACCGCGGCCACGCCGAAGGCGGCGAAGGCGGCGGCCTTCACCGCTCGTGGCGACGCCGCTCCCGAGCCCACGAGCCGCATCGGCCCCACCCGGTCGGCGTCGGTGCCCCGCACCCCGTCGGAGTAGTCGTTGGCGTAGTTCACGCCGACCTGCAGCGCGAGGCTGACGACGAGGGCGAGCAGGGCCTTCCACCACACCGCGTGGTCGACGTACGCCGCCACGCCGGTGCCGGCGAGGACGGGCGCGACCGCGGCGGGAAGGGTGCGCGGTCGGGCGCCGGCGAGCCAGTCAGCGGAGGAGGTCACCGCCGGATTGTGTCAGGAGCTGAGCGGGCTCACGCCGCCAGGCTCCGCGGGCTGCTCGACCGTCGGCGGGCCCACAGGCGCGGAGTCGGCCGCCTTCGCCGACGACGTCGCGTCGGCCAGGACGTCGGCCGGCACGTGCTGCTCGAGGAAGCGGCGGGCGAGGCGTACGGACGGGTGCAGGCCGGCAGCCGCGGCGGTGACGAGCGCTGCGATGACCAGCCAGCCCAGCGAGCTCCAGTCCATCACGAGGAACGTGTAGACGGCGGGCGCCCAGACCCGGCCCAGGGTGCCCATCAGCTCGGCCGCGCCCTGGTACTCGCCGCGGCGGCGCGGGTCCATCAGCTCGGCCTCGAAGGTCCAGCTCGCGGCCGACAGGAACAGCTCGGCGCCGGTGAGCGTGACGTGGCCGAGGAAGAACAGCACGACGGTCAGCAGGCCCACCGTGTGGTGGGTCGACAGCGTGATGACGCACGAGACGATGAAGAAGAAGGTGGAGATCCGGATGGCGCGCAGGCCGGTCGAGAGGTCGCGGACCCCGCGCGCGGCCGCGAGCGGCAGCAGGATGCACATGACGGTGTTGGTGCCGAAGAGGAAGGCCAGCACCACCCACGGGGCGTCGGTCTTCTGCACGAGCCACAGCGGGATGACGAGGTTGAGGATGACCTGGTTGGTCCACAGCACGCCGTCGCAGAACGACGCGGCGAGCCAGCCGACGTTCTTCATCGGGCTGGGGCCCTCGACCTTGACCTTGCGCTCCTCGGTCGTCTTGAGGTCGTGGGACGCCGGTGGCAGGCGGGTGATGTTGACCGCGTTGAGGGCGAAGACGACGGAGGTGAACCACGGCAGCGCCGAGATGACCGTCAGCGACTCCGTGGCGAGGGCGACGCCGCCCGCCAGTGCGCCGAGGGTGAAGCCGACGTTGAGCGCGGAGTACATGTAGGCCCGCGACTCCACGCGCTCGGCCGCCGGCAGGACGTCGATCGTGTAGGCGCCGTGCGCCGCGCCACCCAGCGACCCCACCACCTCGAGCGCGACCGCCAGGGCGACGTAGCCGGCGAAGCTGTCGATGAACGGCCAGCTGCACACCAGCGCGGCCTGGCCCGCGGAGCTGATCGCCCAGCAGCGCTTGGGCCCGAAGCGGTCGACCACCTTGCCCATCGGGTAGGCCGCGATGAACGCCGCGATGCCGGCGATGGTGAGGCCGAGGCCGACCTGGGGCCCGGTGAGGCCGACCACCTCGGTGAAGAACACCGCCGACCCCGCCATGAACGTGCCCTCGCCGAGCGCGAACAGCAGCGACTGCGTCGAGAGGCGACCGGCGAGCCGAGAGGGTGGGGTGAGGTAAGCGATCAGCGCGGTGAACATCGCCGGCCATTCTCACCCGCCGCACCGACACTCGTCCTGCCATTTTCGGACGGCTGCGTCACACTCCCGCCCACCGGTGTCCGGCGCGACCGCGCCTGACCGGGGCCACATCCGCCGCACGTGCTGCCGACGGCATGCATCGTGCAGGCAGTTCGCGCGCCACGGCCCCGGCGCGGCGCTCGGCGGGCAGCCGCGAGCCGCGAACTGCCTGCACGGTGCTGGCTCGCGGAGGGCGACGTCCGGTGGTCTCCGCTGCCGAGCCCGACCGGCATCGCTGGGGCACCGCCGGACTGCAAGATCGGGACTGAGCCTCAGCCGTCGGAGCCGGAGGCCGGGCACGCCACGTCGAGGGCCGGGCTGCGGCCTGCCGCGCGGTAGGCGTCGAGGTCGCGTACGCCCTGCCGCCACATCGACAGCCACATCTCGGTCGCCTTCTGGGGCGACAAGGTGCCCATGCGCAGCATGTCCATGTGGTGCACGTGCGTGTCCCAGGTGTCGATCGACGTCTTCGCCGCCCGCGCGACCCCGAGCTCGGCGTCCACCAGGCGTGAGCAGGCGCGTACGGCGGCCGGCGCGGGACCGAGCAGGTCGGGTGCGGGGCAGTCCACGCCCGTCCGCTCGAGGGCGGTCCAGGCCTTGCGGAAGCGATCGACGTTGCGCTGCGCGCCCACCCTGGTCTGGTTCCAGAACTGCGTCGCCTGCTGCAGCGTGATCTCGCCGACCACGAGCTTGTTCATGGCGTCGACGTGGACGCCCCACTGCCGGAGGGCCGGACGCGCCGCCGCGAGCGGCTCCTCCAGGGCTGTGTCCGCGTCGGCGCAGCGCTCGGACCGGGTGTCGGCAGCCTGCTGCGCAGGGGCGGAGCTCGGACTGCTGCGAGGCTCCGGCTCGGACTCGGACTCGGACTCGGCGGAGACGCTGCGGCTGCTCGCCTGCGGTGCTGCGTCATCGCCGTCCTGGACGACGCCCACCCAGAGCACCACGCCCAGCAGTCCGAGCACTGTGCCCACCACGAAGGTCAGCGCCAGCAGCCTGGCGGGCGCCACCGGTCCTGTGTCTGTCTCCATGCGATCCCCCCGGAAAGACGAGAGCTCTCAGCACTCTTCCGGACGGTAGATCGCGGTGCACCCGTCAGTCTCCACCCTCTCGTGGGGGAAAGGGTTGGTCCAAGGTGTCGTCGCCGTCGGCCTCGGAATCGACCCCCGGGCGGCCCTGGGCCATCCGTCCGGTGTCGCGCCGGATGCCCTCGGCCCGGCGTCGTTCGAAGAGCAGGATGGCCACGACCACCCCGACCATCACGACGACGGTGGCGACGAGCCGGAAGGCGTCCATCCCTCCACCATGGCACGCAGGGCCGAACGGGGAGGAGGCACCGGGGCTCAGGCGCCGGGCACCACGCGCATGTCGCGGTCGGCGCCGCCGTCCAGCGCCCGGAGCGCCTCCTGGTAGGCCTCGCTGTCGTGCGCGGCGACCGCGACCTCGACGGACGGGAACTCGATGACGACCGTGCGGGTGGCCTCGCCCATCTCGAAGGTCGCCTCCGGCACGCCCCGCACCAGGAAGCGGCCACCCGCCGCGGTCAGCGCGGGACCGGCGAGCGTGGCGTAGGCAGCCACCTTGTCGGGGTCGTGCACGGCCTTGTAGGTGGTGATCCAGTACGCGGTCATGGCCGCGACCCTACGGCGTACGACCGAGGTCCGCGGCGGTCAGGTCGCGGAGCCGTGCCGGGCGAGGTAGCGCTCGGCGGCCCGTGCCGACGGGCCCATGGTGAGCGTCGAGACCACGACGATGGCCGCGATGGTGATCCAGCCGAACGACCCGTGCTCCATCGCCAGCCAGGTGTAGAGCGCGGGCGCCCACACCGAGCCGAGGGTGCCACCGATGTGGGCGGCGCCCTGGTACTCGGCGCGCTGGTCGGCGTCGGTCAGGTCCGACATGAAGCCCCAGTGGCCGGCCGACTGGAAGAGCTCGGCGCCGGTCACCGTGACGTGCCCGAGCCAGACGAGCGCGATGGTGAGCCAGCCGATGGTGTCGTGGGTGACGAGCACGATGGCGCACGACAGGACGAAGAACCCGGACGAGATGTACGACGCCCGCAGCGACCGCGCGACCGAGTCGACGCCACGCGCCGCCGCGACCTGCAGCAGCACGGCCATCACGGTGTTGGTGGCGAACAGCCAGGCGAGCAGCACGCGGGGCGCGTCGGTCTCCTCCACCAGCCACAGCGGGATCACGATGTTGAGCAGCACCTGGTTGGTGCCCAGCACGCCGTCGCCCGTCATCAGGGCCAGGAACGGGCGGTTCTTCAGCGCCCGCGGCTTGATGAGCTCCTCGTCGGCGTGCTTCGGGGCCTTGGCGGGCGGGTCGGGCAGCCGGGTGATCCAGTAGGCGTTGGCCAGCAGGATCAGGCCGGTGAGGATCGGCACCGCCCGCACGACGTCGTCGCTGTTGGTGGCCAGTGCCAGGCCGCCGATGAGCGCTCCGACGGTGAACCCGATGTTGAGCGCTGCCCGCATGAAGGCCTGCGACTGGACGCGCTCCTCTCGGGTGAAGATGTCGATCGTGTAGGCGCCGCGCCCGCTCCAGCCGGCCTGGCTGACCACCTCGAGCACGACCATCATCGCGAGGTAGGCGGCGAAGCCGTGGATGAGCGGCCAGACCAGGTAGAGGGCGGCGGTCAGGGTGGCGCTGAGCGCCCAGATGCGCTTCGTGCCGACCCGGTCGGCGAGCTTGCCCGCCGGCACGGCGAAGAAGAAGGACGTGATGCCGGCGACGGTGAGGCCGATGCCGACCTGCGCGGCGGAGAGGCCGACGACCTGGGTGAAGAACACCGCCGACCCGGTGATGAAGGTGCCCTCGCCGACCGCGAAGAGGATCGACTGGACCGACAGCGACCGCGCGAGGGGCGACGGTGGGAGCTGGCGCTGCCACCAGGACTGCGCGCCCGTCTCGCCTCGCGTCTCGGTGCCGTCCATCGGCCTCATGGTGGCAGAGCCACTAGCGTTCGTCGTGTGAGTTTCCTGCGGCCCTCGGACGAACCTTCCATCGCCATCCGACAGCTGTCGGCGTGGCTGGAGGCCGACGCCCCGCCCCCGTTGCTGATCGAGACCTCCGGGTCGACCGGGAAGCCGAAGGGGGTCGTCCTCCCGCGCCGCGCCGTGCTGGCCAGCGTCGAGGCGTCCGCCCGGCGGCTGGGCGGCACCGGTCGGTGGCTGCTCGCGCTGCCGTCGTCGTACGTCGCCGGGGTGCAGGTCATCGTCCGCTCGCTGGTCGCCGGCCACGAGCCCGTCGTCGTCGACGGCCTCGACGTCGTCCGTGCGATCGGCACGGACCGGGACGGGGTCCCGGCCTTCGCCTCGCTCGTGCCGACCCAGCTCCACCGCATGGTGGCCGACCCCGAGCAGGTCACCGCCCTCGCCAGGTGCCAGGCCGTCCTGGTCGGCGGTGGCGGCCTCGACCCGGCCGTACGCCGCCGCGCGGAGGAGCAGGGCGTGCGGGTCGTCGCCACCTACGGCTCCTCGGAGACCGCCGGCGGGTGCGTGTACGACGGCCTGCCGCTCGACGGGGTCGGCGTGACCATCGGCGCCGAGGGCCGGGTGCGCATCGCCGGGCCCACCCTGTTCAGCCACTACGCCGACGACCCGAGGCTGACCGCCGAGACCGTCGTCGACGGCTGGTTCCTCACCTCCGACGCGGGCCGCTTCGACGAGGACGGTCGGCTGCAGGTCATCGGCCGCATCGACGACGTGGTCGTCAGCGGTGGCGTCAAGGTCCCGGTCACCGCCGTCGCCCGCCGCCTCCGCGAGCACCTGCTCGTCACCGACGCCGAGGTCCTCGGCGTCCCCGATCCCGAGTGGGGCCAGCGCGTCGTCGCCGTGGTCGTCGGCAACGTCCGCGAGGCCGAGCTGCGCGACTGGGTCAGCCTCGAGCACCCCCGGTCCTGGGCGCCGCGCGAGTTCCGCTGGGTGGAGAGCCTGCCGCTGCTGCCCAACGGCAAGGTCGACCGGCAGGCGATCCGGGCCGCGCTGTGACGGCCGGGCCAGCGGACGACCTGCATGTCTTCTCCATCCCGCTGCGCACCCGCTTCCGCGGCATCACCGTGCGTGAGGGGGTGCTGCTGCGCGGCGACGCCGGGTGGGGGGAGTGGTCGCCGTTCCTGGAGTACGACGACGCGACGGCGCGACCCTGGCTCGTTTGCGCCCGCGAGGCGGCCGACGTGGGGTGGCCGGAGCCGGTGCGCGACGTCGTGCCCGTCAACGTCACCGTCCCGGCCACCGACCCCGACCGGGCGCACGCCATCGTCACCGCCGGCGGCTGTCGCACGGCGAAGGTCAAGGTGGCCGAGCGCGGCCAGGCGCTGGCCGACGACCTGGCCCGCGTCGAGGCGGTGCGCGACGCGCTCGGGCCCGACGGCCTGGTGCGGGTCGACGCCAACGGGGCGTGGGACGTCGACGAGGCCGTCCGTGCGATCGCCGCGATCGACCGCGCCGCCGGCGGCCTGGAGTACGTCGAGCAGCCGGTGGCGGCGGTGGAGGACCTCGCCGTCGTGCGCCGGCGGGTGGAGGTCCCGGTCGCGGCCGACGAGTCGATCCGCCGCGCCGAGGACCCCTACCGGGTGCGCGACCTCGAGGCCGCCGACGTCGCCGTGCTGAAGGTGCAGCCGCTCGGCGGGGTGCGGGCCTGCCTGCGCATCGCCGAGGACATCGGCCTGCCGGTCGTCGTCTCCAGCGCGGTCGAGTCGAGCATCGGCATCGCCGCCGGCGTCGCCCTCGCTGCCGCGCTGCCCGAGCTCCACCACGCGTGCGGGCTCGCGACGGTGCAGCTGCTCACCGACGACGTGGCGGCCGACCCGCTCCTGCCGGTCGACGGCGTGCTGCGCGTCGGCCGGCCGGAGGTCGACCCTGCGGCGCTGTCGCGACTCGCGGCCGAGCAGGACCGGGTCACCCACTGGCGCGACCGGCTGGCGACCGTAGGGCAGGATCACTCGGCGTGACCAACCCCTCGACCGACCTCGCGCGCACCGTGGTGACCGCACTTCGCGGAGCCGCGGTGCGTGAGGTGGTGATCGCTCCCGGATCCCGCAACGCGCCGCTCTCCTTCGCGATCTACGACGCCGCGCAGGCGGGCGGCCTGCGGCTCCACACGCGCATCGACGAGCGGACCGCCGGCTTCCTCGCACTCGGCCTGGCCAAGGTCGGCAGCCGCCCCGCGGCCGTGTCCTGCACCTCGGGCACGGCCGTGGCGAACCTCCTGCCTGCCGTGGTCGAGGCCGCGCACGCCGGTGTCCCGCTGGTGGTCGTGACCGCCGACCGGCCGGCGCGCCTGCGCGGCACCGGTGCCAACCAGACCACCGACCAGGTGGGGATCTTCGGCCGCTTCGCCCCGACCCTCGACGTCGCCTCGGCCGAGCTCGACGACCTGCTCGCCTTCCTGCGCCGGCACGACTTCCGCCGGCCGGTCCACCTCAACCTGCAGCTCGACGAGCCGCTGCTGCCCGACGTCGGGTGGGACGTCGGTGAGGCCCCCACGTGGGGCGTGAGCACCCAGGCGCCGGCGCGCGACGTCGTCGACCTCGACCCCGGCCCCCGCACCGTGGTGGTCGCCGGCGACGACGCGGGTCCGCCCGCGCGCCAGCTGGCCGAGGCCGGCAACTGGCCCCTGCTCGCCGAGCCGAGCAGCGGGTGCCGCACCGGGGACACGGTCATCCGCACCTACCGGTTGCTCCTCGGGGGCGAGCTCGGCCGACGGGTCGAGCGCGTGGTGGTCCTCGGCCACCCGACCCTGTCCCGGCCGGTGTCCCGGCTGCTGGCCCGCGACGACGTCGAGGTGGTCTCGGTGCGGAGCCGGGGGATGTGGCCCGACCGCCCGTTCGCGGTGTCGGGGGAGCACGACGGCGTGAACGTCACCGCGGCCGAGGACCCGGCGTGGCTGGAGGAGTGGCACCTCGCCGACCTGTCCGTCGGTCGGCAGCTCGACCGGCTGCTGGCCGCCGAGCCCGACCTCACGCCGTACGAGGTGGCCGGCGCGGTCAGCCGCGCCCTGCCCGCGGGCGGCCTGCTGGTCGTCGGCGCCTCCAACCCGGTCCGCGACCTCGACCTGATGGTCGCGCGCTACGAGGTGGGCGGACGTCGCAAGGTGATCGCCAACCGCGGCCTGGCCGGCATCGACGGCACCATCAGCTCCGCGATCGGCGCTGCCCTCGGCCGGCCCCGGTCCACCCGCGCCATGGCGCTGATGGGTGACGTGACGTTCCTGCACGACACGACCGGTCTGTTCCTCGGCCCGCGCGAGGAGCGCCCCGACCTGACAGTCGTGGTGGTCAACGACGACGGCGGGTCGATCTTCGCGACCCTCGAGCAGGGTGCGCCGGAGCACGCCGACCGCTTCGACACCCTCTTCGGCACCCCGCACGGGGTCGACGTCGCGAGCCTGTGTGCGGCCGCGCGGGTGCCGCACCTGCGGGTCACCTCGCTGCCCGAGCTCGAGCAGGCCCTCGCGACGCCCAACGGCGGGATCGAGGTGGTCGAGGCGCGGGTGCGTCGCGACAACCGGGCCGAGCTGGACGCAAAGATCCGCGCCCTGGTCCTTCCCTGAGAACAGGGAGAGCGGGCCAGGGCGCGGATCGTCGTGCCGGGCGAGCCAGTGACGCAAGGTCACCGACTCAGTGTCGGACTCAGGGCTGCGGGGTCTCCCACACGCGGACCCAGTCGACGTACATGTGCTGCGGGAGCTTCTTGTCGGACATCTCCAGCGCCTCGTAGTCGGAGGCGAGCAGGCTCAGGATGAGGTACTGGCGGGCCTTCGAGACGCGGGCCGACGTGCGCCAGGTCTCCTTGCCGTCGATGCGGAAGATGATCGTCTTGGGCGTCCACTGCACCGAGAAGACGTGGTAGTTCTTCGACCAGCCGTCCTTCTTGTTCTGCAGGAACGACTTCGAGTCCTTGATCCACGAGCCGGTCTTGATCAGGCGCTTGCCCTTGTACCAGTGGATGAAGCTGGTGAGGCCACCCTGGGGGTGCTTGTCACCGAAGTACTCGATGATGTCGATCTCGTGGCCGTCGCTGCCCGGGCCGTTGCCGCCGACGGGCTGCGACCAGAAGCTGGCGTGCTGGCCCTGCGACTTCTGCATCTTGATGCGGGCGGCGGCGACGCCGTAGCGGAAGTCGAACGCGCCCTCGGTGCCGATGTGGCCGTTGAGGCGGTAGGAGATCTTCTTCTTGAGCTTGCGCGAGGTGGCCTTGCACTTGCCCTTCTTGGACTTGTCCTTGATGACGCTCAGGCGCACGCTGCCGCCGCCGACCTTGACGGCCTTGGGGTCACCCTTGGAGCACTTGCGCTTGCTCTGCGCCTCGTAGTCCTGGCCGCGCATGTGCCACACGGGGTTGAGGGTGCTGCCGGAGAACTCGTCCGTGAAGGTCGGGGTCAGCCACTGCGTGGTGTCGGCGGAGGAGCTGGAGACCTTCTTGAGGCCCTTGAACTTCTGCGCGGTGACGCGGTAGGTCACGGCGGCGCCGCCGCTGGAGACCGCGGCCTTGAAGTTGGCGTCGCCGGACTTCTCCTGCTTGGCGGTGCCGACCTTCTTCCACGACGACCCGACGAGGCGCTCGAGGACCACCTTGCGGCCGACCTTGACCGGCTTGATGGTCGCCGTGACGGCGGCCTTGGCGGAGTCGGCGCTGGCGGTGCGCTTGCCCTGCTGGACGATCTGCGGGAGCACAGCCACCGAGATCTTCTGGCCGGCCTTCTTGGTCACCGACGTGGTCGCGGGGCGAGCCGCGGAGTCGGTGGCCGAGCCGGTCTCGACCGTCAGGAGCAGGGACGCGGGCAGGAGCAGCGCGGCGGCGCTGCCTGCGAGCACGCGGCGTGCAGACATGTAGGACTCTCTTCGTCTCGGGTGCGATTGGTGATTCCCCCAGGGCACTCCACCCGTCGGAGGCGGCCCCACCCTAACCTTCAGCCCCACCCGTACGACGATTCCCCACGAAACGGGGCGCGCCTAGCATGGCGAGCATGCGGATCACCAAGTTCGGCCACGCGTGCGTCCGGGTGCAGGGCGACGGCGGTGTCGTCGTCATCGACCCGGGTGTGTTCACCGACCCCGCCGCCCTCGAGGGCGCGGACGCCGTCCTGATCACCCACGAGCACCCCGACCACGTGCACCCCGACCACCTCCGCGGAGGCGACCTGCCGATCTGGACCATCGCTGCGGTCGAGCGGCTGCTGCGCGAGCAGGCGCCGGAGGTCGCCGACCGCGTGACGGTGGTGCGGCCGGGTGACCGGCTCGAGGTCGCCGGCACGGCGGTGGAGGTCGTCGGCGAGAAGCACGCGGTGATCCACCCTGACTACGACCGCTTCGACAACTCCGGCTACGTCCTGGAGTCCGGCGGAGCGAGCGTCTACCACCCTGGCGACGCCCTGACGCCTCCCGGTCGTGAGGTCGACGTCCTCCTCGCCCCGGTGAGTGCGCCGTGGCTCAAGGTGAGCGAGGCGATCGACTTCGTGCGCGAGGTCGGCGCGCCCCGGTCGCTCGGGATCCACGACCGCGTCTACAGCGACATCGGCCTCGACATGGTGGCCACCCACATGGGCAACCTGTTGCCGGAGGGCCAGGCGTTCGAGCGTCGCGAGCCCGGCCAGGACCTCTAGCTCAGACTTTCAGCCCGGCCTCTGGCGCGGACCCGGCTCAGCCGGCGCCGAGGGCGTCGCGGACGGGCACGAACTTCGCCTGCGACTCGGCGAGCTCCGCCTCGGGGTCCGAGCTCGCCACGATGCCGCAGCCGGCGAAGAGCCGGACGCCGCCCTCGGTCACCATCGCCGAGCGCAGCGCGATGCCCCACTCGCCGTCGCCGGACGCGTCCATCCAGCCGACCGGGCCGGCGTAGCGCTCGCGAGGCATCCCCTCGATCTCGGCGATCAGGCCGGTGGCGGCGGCCGTCGGGGTGCCCCCGACCGCAGCCGACGGGTGCAGCGACTCGGCCAGCTGCAGCGAGGTCGCGTTGTCGTGGACGACGCCGTTGACGTCGGTGGCGAGGTGCATGACGTTGGGCAGGTGGAGGACGAACGGCGCCTCCGGCACGTTCATCGACGAGCAGTGCGGCTCGAGGGCGTCGGCGACCGAGCGCACGGCGTACTCGTGCTCCTCGAGGTCCTTCGACGAGCGGGCGAGGGTGGCGGCGAGGGCGAGGTCGCGCTCGTCGTCGCCGGTACGCCGGATGGTGCCGGCGAGCACCCGGGAGGTCACCAGGCCGCGCTCGCGGCGCACGAGCATCTCCGGGGTGGCGCCGAACAGGCCGTTCACGTGGAAGGTCCAGCACATCTCGTACTGCTCGGCCAGCCGGTGCAGCGGCCACCGGACGTCGAGCGGCTCGTCGGTGGTCGCGACGAGGTCGCGGGCCAGCACGACCTTCTCGAGCTCGCCGGCGGTGATCCGCCGGACGGCCTCGGCGACGACCGACATCCACTCCTCGCCGTTGCGGGCGCCGTCGGAGAAGACCAGGCCCACGGGCGGCTCGGGGGAGGGTGCCGGGACGAGCTCGGGCGCCTCGACGGACACGGTGGTCAGCCAGGTCCGGTCGCCGCGGCGGCCGACGACGACCTGCGGGATGACGAGCACGGACTCACCCGGCTCGTCGGCGAACGCGAAGGCACCGAAGCTGACGAGCCCGGTGCCGGGCTCGCCGACCCGGTCGTCGACCCGGGCGCGGGCGACCGTCTCGGACCACCACTTCACCGCATCGCTGAAGCGCGTCGGTCCGGAGGTCTCGAGCCGGGCCGCGACCCCCCAGCCCACGAGGCCCTCGCCGCGGCGCAGCCAGCTGACGGGCTCGTGCTGCGGCAGCAGGTCGAGGAGGGGGAGATCCGCCAGGTCCACCGGGACGGTGCGCACGACGAGCGGCGGGGTGGAGGCGGACGCGGGGATCGTCACGAGGGGGGAGCCTACGCCGGGGCGTGGCGGGCGAGGAGGGGAGATCGGCGAAACGGCGAACAGGGGAGGCGTACGTCACCTAGGTTGCGTCGATAACCGTCACCCCCCAAGGAGCCCGCACGTGCCTGCCCACGAATCTCCTCTCGTCCGGCTGGAGCGACACGCACGCAACCGGGCGCTCGAGGTCGCCGTGACGGAGGTGCGCGACGGGACGTGGACCTCGCTGACGTGGAACGAGCTCTACCGCCGCGTGATCGACGGGGCTGCCGGCATGATCGAGGCGGGGGTCGACCCCGGTCAGGTCGTCGTCATCCGGGTCGCGACGGGGGTCCGCCAGCTCGAGCTCGAGCTCGCCACCCGGGTCGCCGGCGCGGTGCCGCTGCTGCTCCCCGAGCACCTGGACGCGGCCGAGGTCGGTCGGCTCCTCGACGAGGTCGAGGTGCGACTGGTCGTCGTCGACGACGAGAGCCGGCTGTCGCTGCTGCGGCGCGCCGCCCTCGCCGACGCCCAGCTGTTCGAGTGCGACGACCGCTCGTGGGAGCGCCTGCGGGGCATGGGGCTGGAGCGGCGCAAGCGCCAGCCCGACCTGCTGCCCTGGGTCGCCACTGCCCGCGTCGGGGCCTCGTCGGCGCCGGTGCTGGGCCTGCCGCGGGAGAAGGCCCAGGCGTGGCTCTTCCGTCCCGAGTGCTCCGGGGCCCTCTCCGACCTGACCGGCGACCACGTCGTCCTGCTGACCGGCGAGGCGACCGACCGCTTCACCACGGTCGCCCGCGACGCCCACCTCACCTCGGGCTGCACCCTCGCGTGGGTGGAGGCGGCCGACGAGCTGGAGGGCGCGCTCGCCCACGTCCGACCCACGCACGTGCTGCTCGACCACGGAGCGGCCCGGGTGCTGGAGGACCTGCTCGAGGCAGCCACCGTCGACGGCGCCCCGTGGCACGTCACCCCGCGTGAGGTCCTCGAGGCCATGTCGGCGCAGGTGGCCGAGGCGCGGCTGGGCTCCAAGGCACGCAAGCTCGCGGCCGAGGTGTCCGCCCTGGGCCCCTGGTGGGGCGACCGGCTCCAGGTGCTCGTCATGGACGCCCGGGTCAATCGCACCGTCAGCGGCCTGGCGACGACCCTCGGGTTCCGCATCCGCCGGGTCGCGCACCACCCTGCAGTCCGGCTCGAGCTGGCGCGTGAGCACGCCGTGGTCGCCGTACCCACGGCACCGCATGTCCAGGCGGCCTCGGTCTCGCTCCCGCGCCGCGGCCGCGCGGGCGACGGCCTCGACTCGGCCTTCTCGCTCGCCGGCACGCCCGGCTCCTGAGCGTCCCTCCCGGTCCGGGCCGGGGGACACGTTTCCCACACGGGTCGGACAAGGGCGGGTAAAGAGCCTGACGCGCTCGTCGATGTCCCCGAGGGTGGTCAAGTAGTCAACTTGATTCTCGGGGGGAGGGTCCGCGATGGGCCACGTACCGGTCGCCCGCGCCCAGGCGCTTCCTGGCCGCGCCGCGCCGCCCGTCCGCGCCACCGCGTGGCAGGCGATCTCGCGCCACGCCCGCGAGCGTGCCGACGACGTCGCCTACGTCGTCGCGGCACCGACGGGCCCGGCCTCGCGCACCTGGGCGGAGGTGGCCCGCGGCGTCGAGCACGCCACGGCCGGACTCGTCCGCAGCGGCCTGCGGGTCGACCAGGTCGTGGTGTCCCTGCTGCCGTCCGACCACGCCCACCCCGAGCTCGAGCTGGCGCTGCGGACCGTGGGGGCGGTCGTGGTCCACGTCGGTCCCGACGCCGACGCCGACGACCTCGCACGCGAGCTGGCCGGCGTCGACGTACGTCTCGTGGTGGCCGAGGGAGCGGACGACGTGGCCCGCCTCGACGGCATCCCCCTGCCGCGCGCGGAGCTCTTCACCCTGGACGGCGGTCGTGGGTGGGAGCGGCTGCTCGAGCTCGGCGCCGAGCGACTGGTGATGGACCCCGAGGTGGTCCAGCGCGCGGACAGCATCGTGGACCCTGCCGGCGTCGAGCCCCGGTTCCTCTCCGGCACGGCGTCCCTCGTGCGCGCGCCCGAGACCCCGCTGCGAGCGGGCGTCCTCGACCCCCGGGCGGTGGTCCTCGTCGCCGGTGACCCCGGTGACGCGCTGTTGCACGTGGTGCGGGAGGCCCACCTGCTCGACGGGTTCACCCTGTGTGTCGTGCAGGACGCCGACCGGCTGCCTGACCTCGCGGCACACACGCGCCCGACCGTGCTGGTGGTGCCGGAGCGACGTGCGGAGGCGCTGGTCGGCGTCCTCGTGTCCCTGGCGCCCACGACGCCGAGGGCACGTCGATCGCGCGCCTGGCGGACCGGGGGCGGGCGCACCCACGGAGGCGCGTCGACGGCCCGAGGGCCGGTCGTGGTGACCACTGCCCCGAGCGAGGAGGTGCGGGCGAGGGTCGCCGAGCTCGGCGGTGTCGTCGAGGTCGCCCAGCTCGCCGACCCGAGGCCGGCCGACCTGCCCGAGCCGCCACCGGTGGTGATGGGCGACGCCGCCCTGCTGCCGCGACGGTCGCGACGGTCGCCGGGCGACGACTTCGGCCTGCGCCTCGAGCCGGAGGTCGACGTCTCCGCGTTCCTGCCGTCGCTCCCCCTCATGTCGGGGGAGTCCTTCCTCGACCAGCTGCTTCTCTCGCGCGCCCGCCAGGCACCCGAGTGAGGGCGCGGCCATCCGCGTCGCGCCGGCACCGAGGCACCCGCCCCGGGCCACTCCTCCTCCCGCCGCACCGCGCGGCCGGAGACCACAACGAAAGGCACCACATGACCAACGTGGACGTGATCCTCAAGGACGCGGTCGGCATCGACGGCGCCGTCGCTGCCCTCCTCGTCGACTACCAGTCGGGGATGGCGCTCGGCCAGGCCGGCGACGCCTCGGCCCTCAACCTGGACATCGCCGCGGCCGGCAACACCGACGTGGTGCGGGCCAAGATGCGCACGATGGAGAGCCTCGGGCTCGACGACCAGATCGAGGACATCCTGATCACCCTCGGCAAGGCCTACCACCTGATCAACCTGCCCAAGGGGCACCCGGGCCTGTTCATCTACCTCGTGCTCGACAAGGGCCGCGCCAACCTCGCGATGGCGCGCCACAAGCTGGCCTCGCTCTCCACCCAGCTCGAGATCTGAGCCCAGCCGGACCGTGGCGCGACCGGGTCAGGAGCGGTAGACGATCACCTTGTCGCCGAGCCTGACCCGGTCGAACAGCCAGGCCACGACCGCGCGGTCGCGGACGTTGACGCAGCCGTGGGACGCCCCGTTGTAGCCGTTGGCCGCGAAGTCGGGGGAGTAGTGCACGGCCTGACCGCCCGAGAAGAACATCGCGAACGGCATCGGGGTGTCGTAGAGGCTCGAGACGTGGTCGCGCGACTTGCGGAAGACCGTGAACGCCCCCTCGCGGGTGGGCAGCTCGTCGGAGCCGAAGCGCACCTCCACCGTCTTGAGGACGGCGCCGTCGACGACCCAGCGGAGCGAGCGCGACGTCTTGTCGACGCACATCGCCCGGCCCGTCAGGCAGCGCGGGTCGAGGGCCGGCCCGGTCGGCACGATGTTGAAGAGCTCGGCCCTGGTCGGCTCGCGGGTCATCTCCTTGAGCCGTGTGAGGGTGCGGCGGTCGACGGCACCCGTCACCGGGATCCGGCGCTTGGCCTGGAAGCCCTCCACCGCCTCGACGGTCGCTCGCGTGTAGCGACCGGTCACGCGGGCGTCGTACCAGCGGACCTGCTTGAGGCGGGCCTGCACCTGGCGCACCCACATGCCGGTGTCGCCGCGCTGCAGCAGCGGCTTGCCGGGCGTGTAGACGTTGTGCAGCGCCTCGGTGGTGGGCTCGGTCGTGAGGCTGACGATCCTGGACCAGGTGCGCTCGTCCACGACGCCGTCGGCGGTCCACCCGCGCCGACGCTGGAAGGTCGCGACACCGTCGCGGGTCTCGCGGTCGAAGGTGCTGGTCACGACCTCGGAGTGCAGGTCGAGCTGGTGCAGCCGGCTCTGCAGCACCCGCACCCGCCAGCCGGTGTCGCCGAGCTCCATCGGGGCGAAGGCGGCGCGCGCGGCGGGCGAGCCGGGGGCGGCGGACGCGGAACCGGCCGTCGCCACGCCGGTGAGCGTGGTCGCGGCGCAGAGCAGCGCAAGGACGAGCGCGAGTGCGCGGTGGCGTGACATGTGGGTCCTCCCCCGGGAAGCCAGCGACGTTGGTGATCATAGGGACGTACGACGACACCCCCGCGTTGCACCTTCCGGGGATCGGACGCCTACGCTCGCGACGTGGCCCGCGCTGACCTGGACAAGCAACCGACCGACGTACGTCGCATGTTCGACACCGTGGCCAAGCGCTACGACCTCACCAACGACCTCATGACGGCGGGCATCCAGCGCACCTGGCGCCGGGCGATGGTCGAGGCCGTCGCCCCGCAGTCCGGCGACCTGGTGCTCGACCTCGCGGCCGGCACCGGGTGCTCCAGCGAGCCGTTCGGCACCCACGGGGCCACCGCCGTGCCGTGCGACTTCTCCGTCGGCATGCTCCAGCAGGGCAAGAAGGACCGTCCCGCCCTGCCCTTCGTCGCCGGCGACGGCACCCGGCTGCCGTTCCTGGACGACACCTTCGACGCCGTCACGATCTCCTACGGCCTGCGCAACTTCGTCGACCCGGTCGCAGGCCTGAGGGAGATGCTCCGCGTGACCCGCCCGGGTGGCCGCCTCGTCGTGTGCGAGTTCAGCACGCCGACCAACGGCGCGTTCCGCACGCTCTACCTCGACGGCTTCATGCAGGCCCTGCCCCGGATCGCGTCGCTGACCGCCAGTGCGGCCGACGCCTACGTCTACCTCGCCGAGTCGATCCGCGCGTGGCCGGACCAGGAGGGTCTGGCCGCGATGGTCGCCGAGGCCGGCTGGCAGCGGCCCGAGTGGCGCAACCTCACGGGCGGCATCGTCGCCCTGCACCGCGCCACGGCGTGACCGCCGCCGCGCCTATTTAGCGAACGCCTTCGTCACCTAAATGCGCAGGTCAGGACCGCAATGAGCGATCGCCACGTGGTCCACACCCCGACGTGACGCACGCCGCACCGGCGTCCTAGACTGTGGCGCGCGCCACTCGTGAAGCAGTTCACAAAGTCACATGCCCAGCTGGGCGGGCGCAGGTCCACCGGAAGGGAAGCGATGGAGCTCTACACGCCGATCCTGGCGCTGGCACTCATCGCGACGGGCTTCGCGGTCTTCTCCGTGATCATGAGCGCCGTCGTGGGTCCCAAGCGCTACAACCGGGCCAAGCTCGACTCCTACGAGTGCGGCATCGAGCCGACGCCGCAGCCCGTCGGGGGCGGCAGGATCCCGGTGAAGTACTTCATCACCGCGATGCTCTTCATCGTCTTCGACATCGAGATCATCTTCCTCTACCCGTGGGCCGTCCACTTCGACCAGATGGCCCTGTTCGGCCTGGTCGAGATGGTCCTCTTCATCGCGACTGTGTTCGTGGCGTACGCATACGTGTGGCGCCGCGGCGGACTGGACTGGGACTGACCATGGGACTCGAGGAAAAGCTGCCGAGCGGTGTCCTGCTGACGACCGTCGAGGGCGTCGCGGGCTACATGCGCAAGGCGTCGTTCTGGCCCGCCACCTTCGGCCTGGCCTGCTGCGCCATCGAGATGATGACCACCGGTGCGCCCAAGTACGACCTCGCGCGCTTCGGCATGGAGGTCTTCCGGGCCAGCCCGCGCCAGGCCGACCTGATGATCGTCGCCGGCCGCGTCAGCCAGAAGATGGCGCCGGTCCTGCGCCAGATCTACGACCAGATGCCCGAGCCCAAGTGGGTCCTCGCGATGGGTGTGTGCGCCTCGTCGGGTGGCATGTTCAACAACTACGCCATCGTGCAGGGCGTCGACCACGTCGTCCCCGTCGACATGTACCTCCCCGGCTGCCCGCCGCGCCCGGAGATGCTGATCGATGCGATCCTCAAGCTCCACGACCAGGTCCAGCACACCAAGCTGGGTGTCAACCGTCGCGACGAGGTCGCCGAGCTCGAGACCGCCGCGCTGCGCGCCCTGCCGACCTCGGAGATGAAGGGCCTCCTGCGGTGAGCGACAAGCCAGACGAGAAGCACGCCGGCACGGCCAAGGACGAGTCCGACGACAAGACGGACAAGAACGAGGCGGCGCGGCCCGCCGAGGAGCGCAACCTCGAGAAGGCCAAGTCCGAGACCGGCACCGGCAGCGGTGTCGAGCAGCGGGCGCCGGAGCAGTCGCCGGAGAACCTCCCGGGCCCGACGGGCGAGGTGCACGCGGTCGGCGAGCGTCGCGGGATGTTCGGCGTCAGCGGCACCGGCGACACCTCCGGCTACGGCGGCCTGGTCAGCGCGAAGGTCTTCCCGGCCCCGTCGGAGAAGCCCTACGGCGGCTGGTTCGACGAGGTCTCGGGCGCGCTGGAGGCGCGCCTCGAGGCCACCGAGCTCACCGCGGCCATCGAGAGCGTCGTGGTGCACCGCGGCGAGATCACCTTCCACGTCCGTCGCGAGGACCTCCCCTTCGTGGCGCAGATGCTGCGCGACGACGAGGCGCTGCGCTTCGAGTTCTGCTCCGGCGTCAGCGGCGTCCACTACCCCGACGACACCGGTCGCGAGCTGCACGCGGTCTACCACCTGACGTCGATGACCCACAACCGCCGCATCCGCGTCGAGGTCACCGCGCCGGACAGCGACCCCCACGTGCCGAGCCTGGTGAGCATCTACCCGACGCTCGACTGGCACGAGCGCGAGACCTACGACATGTTCGGGCTGATCTTCGACGGTCACCCCGCTCTGACCCGGGTGCTCATGCCGGACGACTGGCCGGGCCACCCGCAGCGCAAGGACTACCCGCTCGGCGGCATCCCCGTCGAGTACAAGGGCGGGAGCATCCCGCCGCCCGACCAGCGAAGGTCGTACAACTAATGCCACCCCACGACGTTCTTCTCCTCCGCTTCGCTCCCCCGAACAACGCCGCGGGGACCCCGGCTGCTCCCAGGAGTGTGACCGTATGAGTACAGACCAGGACCTCTACGCCGCGCCCGGCGAGACCAGCCAGGGCCGCGTCTTCACCGTCACGGGCCAGGACTGGGACTCCATCACCGACAGCATCGGCGAGTCCGCCGAGGAGCGGGTCGTGGTCAACATGGGTCCGCAGCACCCGTCGACCCACGGGGTGCTCCGGCTCATCCTCGAGCTCGAGGGCGAGACCGTCACCGAGGCCCGCTGCGGGATCGGCTACCTGCACACCGGCATCGAGAAGAACATGGAGTACCGCTCCTGGGTGCAGGGCACGACGTTCTGCACCCGCATGGACTACCTCTCCCCGTTCTACAACGAGGCGACCTACGTGCTCGGCGTCGAGCGGCTGCTCGACATCGAGGACGACGTCCCGGAGAAGGCGCAGGTCATGCGTGTGCTCCTCATGGAGCTCAACCGCATGTCGTCCCACCTCGTCGCCATCGCGACGGGCGGGATGGAGATCGGCGCCCTGACGGTGATGACGATCGGCTTCCGCGAGCGCGAGCTCGTGCTCGACCTGTTCGAGCTCATCACCGGCCTGCGGATGAACCACGCGTTCATCCGCCCCGGTGGCGTGGCGCAGGACCTGCCGCCCGGCGCGCTCGACGAGATCCGCGACTTCATCACCCTGATGAAGAAGCGCCTGCCGGAGTACGCCGCCCTCTGCAACGCCAACCCCATCTTCAAGGGACGCCTCGAGGGCGTGGGCCACCTCGACCTGGCCGGGTGCATCGCGCTCGGCCTCACCGGTCCGGTGCTGCGCTCCACCGGCTACGCCTGGGACCTGCGCAAGACCCAGCCCTACTGCGGCTACGAGGACTACGACTTCGAGGTCCAGACCTGGGACACCGCCGACTCCTACGGCCGCTTCCGCATCCGCCTGAACGAGATGTGGGAGTCGCTCAAGATCGTCGAGCAGTGCGCCGAGCGCCTCGCCGGCCTCGAGGGCGCCCCCGTGATGGTCGGCGACAAGAAGATCGCGTGGCCCAGCCAGCTCGCCATCGGCAGCGACGGCATGGGCAACAGCCTCGACCACATCCGCCACATCATGGGTGAGTCGATGGAGGCGCTGATCCACCACTTCAAGCTGGTCACCGAGGGCTTCCGCGTCCCGGCCGGCCAGGCCTACGTCCCGATCGAGTCGCCGCGCGGCGAGCTGGGCGCCCACGTCGTCTCCGACGGCGGTACGCGACCCTTCCGCGCGCACTTCCGCGACCCGTCGTTCACCAACCTGCAGGCGACGAGCGTGATGAGCGAGGGAGGCATGGTCGCCGACGTCATCGTCGCCATCGCCTCGATCGACCCGGTCATGGGAGGAGTCGACCGATGAGTCACCCCGCGAAGTTCTCGGTCTCCCCCGCTTCGCTCCTCCGCCCGACAACTCCGAGGGGACCCCGACGATGAGCCTGGACGAGAAGACCTGGGCGGAGCTGCGCGAGATCGCGGACCGCTACCCCGAGAAGCGCTCCGGACTGCTGCCGATGCTGCACCTCGTGCAGTCGGTCGAGGGCCGGGTCACCCCCGAGGGGATCGAGGCGTGCGCGGAGATCCTCGGGATCAGCGCCGCCGAGGTCAACGGAGTCGCGACGTTCTACACGATGTACAAGCGCAAGCCGGTGGGCGACTACCACGTCGGCGTCTGCACCAACACGCTCTGCGCGGTGATGGGCGGCGACCTGATCTTCGAGCGGCTCAAGGACCACCTCGACGTCGGCAACGACGAGACCACCGAGGACGGCAAGGTCACCCTCGAGCACATCGAGTGCAACGCGGCCTGCGACTACGCCCCGGTGATGATGGTCAACTGGGAGTTCATGGACAACCAGACGCCCGAGTCGGCCGTCCAGGTCGTCGACGACCTGCGTGCCGGCCGGGAGGTCCACTCCACCCGAGGGCCCCGGCTGTGCACCTGGCGCGAGGCCGAGCGCGTGCTCGCCGGCTTCCCCGACGACCGCGCCGACGAGGGCCCGGCCGCGGGCCACGCCTCGCTGGCCGGCCTGGCGATCGCCCGCGAGAAGGGCTGGACGGCCGGCGCCGAGTCCACCAAGGGAGAGACGAAGTGACGGACACCCTGACCCCGGTCCTCACCGACAACTGGGACGTCGACCGCGCGTGGACGCTGGCCTCCTACGAGGAGCGCGGCGGCTACGCGGCCCTCGACAAGGCGTTCGCGATGACGCCCGACGACGTGATCGCCACCGTCAAGGACTCCGGGCTCCGCGGACGCGGCGGCGCCGGCTTCCCGACCGGCATGAAGTGGGGCTTCATCCCACAGGACAACCCGCGGCCGAAGTACCTCGTCGTCAACGCCGACGAGTCCGAGCCGGGCACCTGCAAGGACATCCCGCTGATGATGGCCAGCCCGCACACGCTGGTCGAGGGCGTCATCGTCAGCTCCTACGCCATCCGCGCGAACACGGCGTTCATCTACGTCCGCGGCGAAGTCCTCCACGTCATCCGTCGCCTGCAGCGCGCGGTGCAGGAGGCCTACCTGGCCGGCCACCTCGGCAAGAACATCCACGGCTCGGGCTACGACCTCGACCTCATCGTGCACGCCGGCGCCGGTGCGTACATCTGTGGCGAGGAGACGGCGCTGCTCGAGGGCCTCGAGGGTCGTCGCGGCCAGCCGCGCCTGCGGCCGCCGTTCCCCGCCGTGGCCGGCCTCTACGCCAGCCCGACGGTGATCAACAACGTCGAGTCGATCGCATCGGTGCCGAGCATCATCACCAACGGGGCCGCCTGGTTCGCCGGGATGGGCACCGAGAAGTCCAACGGGTTCGGCATCTTCAGCCTGTCCGGGCACGTCGCGAGGCCGGGCCAGTACGAGGCGCCGCTGGGCATCACCCTGCGCGAGCTCATCGACCTCGCCGGCGGCATGCGCGAGGGCCACGAGCTGAAGTTCTGGACGCCCGGTGGCTCGAGCACCCCGCTCCTGACGCCGGAGCACCTCGACGTCCCCCTCGACTTCGAGTCCGTCGGCGCGGCCGGCTCCATGCTCGGCACGCGTGCCCTGCAGCTCTTTGACGAGACCACCTGCGTGGTCCGCGCGGTGCTGCGCTGGACCGAGTTCTACAAGCACGAGTCCTGCGGCAAGTGCACCCCGTGCCGCGAGGGCACGTGGTGGCTGACGCAGACGCTGGCGCGGCTGGAGAAGGGCCAGGGCGACGAGGGCGACCTCGACCTCCTGCTCGACCAGTGCGACAACATCCTGGGTCGCTCGTTCTGCGCGCTCGGTGACGGCGCGACGAGCCCCATCTCGAGCTCGATCCAGCACTTCCGCGACGAGTACCTCGCGCACCTGACCCACGGCGGCTGCCCGTTCGACCCGGCCGCGTCGACCGCCTTCGCACCCGTTGGAGCAAATGCATGACCGCGACCGACAAGGCGCCCGAGAAGGTCGACACCGACCTGGTGACCCTCACGATCGACGGTGTCCAGGTCAGCGTCCCCAAGGACACGCTGGTCATCCGCGCCGCCGAGCAGGTCGGCGTGCAGATCCCGCGCTTCTGCGACCACCCGCTGCTCGACCCGGTCGGCGCCTGTCGCCAGTGCCTGGTCGACATCCCCGATGCCGGCAACGGCCGCGGCTTCCCCAAGCCGCAGGCCTCCTGCACCCTGCCGGTCGCCGAGGGCATGGTCGTCAACACGCAGGCGACGAGCGAGGTGGCCGACAAGGCGCAGCAGGGGATCATGGAGTTCCTGCTCATCAACCACCCGCTCGACTGCCCGGTGTGCGACAAGGGCGGCGAGTGCCCCCTCCAGAACCAGGCGATGAGCAACGGCCGCGGCGAGAGCCGCTTCGCCGAGCGCGGCGGCATCAAGCGCACGTTCCCCAAGCCGATCAACATCTCCGCCCAGGTCCTGCTCGACCGCGAGCGCTGCGTGCTGTGCGCCCGCTGCACCCGATTCTCCGAGCAGGTCGCCGGCGACCCGTTCATCGCCCTGGCCGAGCGCGGGGCGCTCCAGCAGGTCGCGATCTACGAGCGCGAGCCCTACGAGAGCTACTTCTCCGGCAACGCGATCCAGATCTGCCCGGTGGGTGCCCTCACGTCGGCCGACTACCGGTTCCGCTCGCGTCCCTTCGACCTCGTCTCCACGCCCGGCGTCGCCGAGCACGACGCCTGTGGTGCCGCCATCCGCGTCGACCACCGCCGCGGCAAGGTCATGCGACGCCTCGCCGGCAACGACCCCGAGGTCAACGAGGAGTGGATCAGCGACAAGGACCGCTTCGCGTTCCGCTACGCGCAGGTCGCCGACCGGATCACCTACCCGCAGATCCGTGAGGACGGCGAGCTCCGCCCCGCGTCGTGGACCGAGGCCTTCGCCGTCGCCGCCCGCGGCCTGCGCGACGCCGGCGCCTCCGCCGTGCTCACCGGCGGCCGTCTGACCGCCGAGGACGCCTACGCCTACGCCAAGTTCGCCCGGGTCTCCCTCGGCACCAACGACATCGACTTCCGGGCCCGTCCGCACAGCGCCGAGGAGGCGAGCTTCCTCGCCTCCCACGTCGCGCTGTCGGGCGACGTCACCTACGCCGACCTCGAGGCGGCGCCCGTCGTGGTGCTGCTCGGCCTGGAGCCCGAGGACGAGGCCGCGACGCTCTTCCTGCGGCTGCGCAAGGCCGCCCGGCGCGGTCGTACGCAGGTCGTGTCCGTGGCCCCCTACGCCTCGCGCGGGCTGATCAAGATGAACGGCCGGCTCGTGCCGGCCGCGCCCGGCGCCGAGGTCGAGGTGATCGGCTCGCTCAAGGACGCCGAGCACGGCGTGTCCAAGGACGCCGTGATCCTCGTCGGCGAGCGCCTCGCCCAGACCCACGGCGCGCTCAGCGCCGCCGCCGAGCTCGCCGCCGGCACCGGCGCCCGCATCGCGTGGGTGCCGCGCCGAGCCGGCGACCGGGGCGCGGTCGAGGCCGGTGCCCTGCCCAACCTCCTGCCCGGCGGACGACCGCTCACCGAGGCGTCCGCGCGCGTCGACCTCGGCGCAGCCTGGGGCGTCGAGGCCCTTCCCGCCAAGGTCGGTCGTGACGGCAACGCGATCGTCGCCGCGCTCGCCAAGGGCGACCTCGGCGGCCTCGTCGTCGGTGGGGTCGACCCCGACGACACCGCCGACCCCGCTGCCTTCCGTGCCGCCCTCGACGCGGCCCGCTTCGTGGTCAGCCTCGAGCTGCGCGAGACCGACGTGACCCGCGTCGCCGACGTCGTGCTGCCGGTCGCCCCGGTCACCGACAAGGCCGGCACCTTCGTCACGTGGGACGGGCGGCCGCGGTCCTTCGACGCGGTGTTCGCCAACCCCTCGTCGCTGCCCGACCTGCGCGTCCTGTCCGGCATCGCCGACGAGCTCGCAGCGATCGGCCACGGGAGCTCCCTCGGCTTCCGCACGGTCACGGAGGTGCGCGACGAGATGCAGTCCCTCGGCCCGTGGGACGGCGGCCGTCCGGCGCTCGACGCCGGCAAGCCCCCGAAGCCGGCCAAGGCGCCGAAGAAGGGCGAGACCGCCTTTGCGCTCGCCACCTGGAAGCAGCTCCTCGACCTCGGCACGATGCAGGACGGGGAGGAGCACCTCCGCGCCACCGCCCGCAGGCCCGTCGCCCGCCTGAGCCGGTCGTCGTACGAGTCGGTGCTCGGCATGCTCGAGGCACAGCCCGGCGGCGACCAGCTCGTCACTGTCACCGGCGACCGGGGGAGCGTGACCCTGCCCGTCGTCGTCGCCGACATGCCCGACGGCGTCGTCTGGGTCCCGGCCCGGTCCTTCGGTCGCGGCGTCCTCGCCGACCTCGCCTCGCCCGGCAGCACGGTCACCCTGAAGGGAGCCTCCCAGTGATGCACCTCGCCCCGCTGGCCGCGGACCTGCCCGACCCGGGCCTGTCCGCCTTCGGTCAGGACCCCTGGTGGGTGATCCTGCTGAAGGCCGTGTTCATCTTCCTGATCCTGGTGCTGCTGACGCTCTTCAACATCTGGTTCGAGCGCCGGGTCGTGGCCCGGATGCAGCACCGCGTCGGCCCCAACGTGCACGGCCCCTTCGGCCTCCTGCAGTCGCTCGCCGACGGCGTGAAGCTCGCGCTCAAGGAGGACATCATCCCCAAGGCGGCCGACAAGGTCGTCTTCCTGCTGGCGCCGGTCATCGCGACCGTGCCCGCCTTCGTCACGTGGGCGGTCATCCCGCTCGGCCCCGTGGTCAACTTCTTCGGGCACGAGACCCCGCTGCAGCTCACCGACATGCCGGTGGCGGTGCTCTTCATGCTCGCCATCGCCTCGATCGGCATCTACGGCATCGTCCTCGGCGGCTGGTCGTCCGGGTCGACGTACTCCCTGCTGGGCGGCCTGCGCTCGAGCGCGCAGATGATCTCCTACGAGGTCGCGATGGGCCTCGCGCTCGTCGCGGTCTTCCTCTACGCCGGGTCCATGTCGACGTCGGAGATCGTCGCGGCCCAGGACCGGCTGTGGTTCGGCCTGATCCTGCTGCCGTCGTTCGTCATCTACGTGATCTCGATGGTCGGCGAGACCAACCGCGCTCCCTTCGACCTCCCCGAGGCCGAGGGCGAGCTGGTCGGCGGCTTCCACACCGAGTACTCCAGCCTGAAGTTCGCGCTGTTCTTCCTGGCCGAGTACATCAACCTCGCCACGGTCTCGGCCATCGCCACCACGCTGTTCCTCGGCGGCTGGGCGGCACCGTGGGGCATCGAGAACGTCTGGGAGGGCGCCAACAGCGGCTACTGGCCCCTGCTCTGGTTCTTCGGCAAGGTGTTCTGCTTCATCTTCCTGTTCGTCTGGCTGCGCGGCTCGCTGCCCCGCATGCGCTACGACCAGTTCATGGCGCTGGGCTGGAAGATCCTGATCCCGGTCTCGCTGGCCTGGATCGTGGCCGTCGCCACCATCCGCGTCATCTCGCTCGAGGGCAACATCAACCGCACCTACCTCGTCGCCGCGATCGCCGTCCTGCTCGTCCTCACCGTCGCGCTGATGTTCGTCGGCGACAGGGGCGACAAGGCGGGCAGCAAGGCCGGCGAGGAGACCCCGGCCGAGGCCAGCGACGAGCCGCACGACGCGTTCGCCGGCGGCTTCCCCGTGCCGCCGATGCCCGCAGGCGGTGCCGTGCGCGGAGGCGCCGCGCCGCTGACGTTCGCCCAGAGCCGCACCACCGTCACCGCTTCAGCGGAGGAGAACCATGAGTGAGTCCCCTCAGTCCGAGCAGGGGTCCAAGGGCATCAAGGAGAGCCTCTGGGACCCGATCGCCGGGTTCGGCGTCACCTTCCGGACGATGTTCAAGAAGGTCGTCACCGAGCAGTACCCCTTCGAGAAGCTGCCGACGGCACCGCGCTTCCACGGCCGGCACCAGCTCAACCGCTGGCCCGACGGCCTGGAGAAGTGCATCGGCTGCGAGCTGTGCGCCTGGGCCTGCCCGGCCGACGCCATCTACGTCGAGGGCGCGTCGAACGTCGACCTGCCCGACGGGTCCGGACGCTTCAGCCCCGGTGAGCGCTACGGCCGCGTCTACCAGATCAACTACCTGCGCTGCATCCTGTGCGGGCTCTGCATCGAGGCGTGCCCGACCCGCGCGCTCACGATGACCAACGAGTACGAGCTCGCCGACGACAACCGCGCCGACCTCATCTACGAGAAGTCCGACCTGCTCGCGCCGCTGCTGCCGGGCATGGAGGAGCCGCCCCACGCGATGCGCCTCGGTGACGACGAGGGCGACTACTACCGGGGAGCCACTCGATGACGTTCTGGATCCTGGCCCCGATCATGGTGGCCGCCGCGCTGGGCATCCTGTTCGTCCGCAAGGCCGTGCACGCCGCGCTGCTCCTCGCCGTGGTGATGATCAGCCTGGCGTTCCTCTACGCGGTGCTCGACGCCCCGTTCCTCTTCGCAGTGCAGATCATCGTCTACACCGGCGCGATCCTCATGCTGTTCCTCTTCGTGATGATGCTGATCGGCGTCGACGCGACCGACTCGGTCGTGGAGACCATCCGCGGCCAGCGCGCGATGGCGGTCGTCCTCGGCCTGCTCTTCGGCGTCGTGCTGGTGCTCGGCATCAGCCAGGTCACGCTGGGTGCGGTGGTCGGGCTCGACGAGGCCAACGCCGGAGGCAACGTGCCGGCGATCGCCAACATCCTGTTCTCGCGCTACGTCTTCGCCTTCGAGGCGACGAGCGCCCTGCTCATCACCGCCGCCCTCGGTGCGATGGTGCTCGCCCACCGCGAGCGTCTGACCCCGAAGTCGTCGCAGGCCGACCTGGCCGCCCAGCGCCTGCGCGACTACGCCGACCACGGCAAGCACCTCGGCCCGCTGCCCTCGCCCGGCGTCTACGCCCGCCACAACGCGGTGGACACCCCGGCCCTGCTGCCCGACGGCACCGCCGCCGAGTCGTCGGTCTCCCGGGTGCTCGCCGCCCGCGGCACGGTCCGCTCGGCCCCGGCGCTCGCCGACGACATCGACGACGTACGCCGCCAGATCGGTGATCCCGCCACGATGCCCGAGACCTCGGGCAAGGCCGGCGCACCCGCGACCACCGAGGAGGACGTCAAGTGACTGAGTACATCGTCTTGTCGGCGATCCTCTTCACGATCGGCTGCGTGGGTGTCCTCACGCGCCGCAACGCCATCGTGGTGTTCATGTGCATCGAGCTGATGCTCAACGCCTGCAACCTGGCGTTCGTGGCCTTCGCCCGGCAGCACGGCAACCTCGACGGCCAGATCACCGCCTTCTTCGTGATGGTGGTGGCGGCTGCCGAGGTCGTGATCGGGCTCGCGATCATCATGACCATCTTCCGCACCCGACGCTCGGCCTCGGTCGACGACGCCAGCCTGCTGAAGTACTGAGGGAGAGCTCGTGAACCTGTTGTCCCACTCAGTCCTCGCGGCCGGCCTGCCGATGGCCGAGGAAGGCGCGCACGCGCCCGTGGTCGCGCCCGACATGGGCGCGGGCGGTGTGTTCGACCTGCTCTGGCTGGTCATCGCGCTGCCGGCGCTCGGCGCGGTCCTGCTGCTCGGCGTGGCGCCGTTCCTCCCCGCTTCGCTGCGGGCGGCCGCCGACAAGCACGGCCACCTCCTCGGCACCGCGATGGCGGCGCTGTCCTTCGTGCTCAGCCTCGTGCTGTTCTTCGCGCTCCTGGGCCGCGACGCCGAGTCGCGCCAGGTCGGCCAGCACCTCTGGACCTGGTTCGAGACCGGGTCGCTGACGGTCGGGATGGACCTGCTCTACGACCAGCTGGCCGCGCTGTTCCTCCTGCTGATCACCGGCGTCGGGTCGCTGATCCACGTCTACGCCATCGGCTACATGGAGCACGACCCGCGCCGCCGCCGCTTCTTCGGCTACCTCAACCTGTTCGTCGCGGCGATGCTCATGCTGGTCATGTCGGCCAACTTCGTGGGCCTGTTCCTCGGCTGGGAGGGCGTCGGCCTGGCGTCGTACCTCCTCATCGGCTTCTGGCAGCACAAGCCGTCGGCGGCCGCCGCCGCCAAGAAGGCGTTCGTCATCAACCGTGTCGGTGACATCGGCCTGTCGCTGGCGATCGCCCTCATGTTCGCCACCTTCGGCAGCGCCGACTTCGGCGCCGTGAGCGAGCTGGCCGGCGAGGCGAGCCAGGGCACGATCAACGCGCTCGGCCTGCTGCTCCTGCTCGGCGCGTGCGGCAAGTCCGCGCAGGTGCCCCTGCAGGCGTGGTTGCTCGACGCGATGGAGGGCCCGACTCCGGTCTCGGCCCTCATCCACGCGGCGACCATGGTGACCGCCGGCGTCTACCTCGTCGTCCGCTCGAACTTCATCTTCGACCTCACGCCGGTCGCCCAGACCGCGGTCGTCGTCGTCGCCACCGTCACGCTCCTGTGGGGCGCGATCCTCGGCTGCGCCAAGGACGACATCAAGAAGGCGCTGGCCGGATCGACGATGAGCCAGATCGGCTACATGATGCTGGCCGCGGGCCTCGGTCCGGTGGGCTACCCGTTCGCGATCTTCCACCTGCTCACGCACGGCTTCTTCAAGGCCAACATGTTCCTCGGAGCCGGCTCGGTGATGCACGGGATGAACGACGACGTCGACATGCGCCACTACGGCGCGCTCAACAAGGCGATGCCGGTCACCTTCCTGACCTTCGCGATGGGCTACCTCGCGATCATCGGCTTCCCGGGCTTCTCCGGCTTCTGGTCCAAGGACCGGATCATCGAGACCGCGCTGGCCGAGAACCTGGTCATCGGCGTCCTGGCCCTGATCGGTGCGGGCATCACCGGCTTCTACATGACCCGCCTCATGCTGATGACCTTCTTCGGCGAGAAGCGGTGGGAGAAGGACGTCCACCCGCACGAGTCGCCCAAGGTGATGACGGTCCCGCTCATCGTGCTCGCCGCGCTGTCGGTCCTCGGCGGCCTGCTGCTGCTCAACGACTGGATCGTCACCTGGCTCGAGCCGGTGACCGGTCACGTCGAGCACCACGAGCCGCCGCTGCCGGCGATCGTGATCACGCTGATCATCACCGCCGTCGTCGCGCTCGGCGTGGCCGCGGCCTGGTTCCTGGTGGGCAAGCGCGAGGTCCCGCGCGAGGCTCCGCAGGACGTGTCGTTCGCGACCCGCGCGGCCCGAGCCGACCTCTACGGTGACGCGATCAACGACGCGGTCGTCGTACGTCCCGGAGCGGAGCTCGTCGGTGGCCTGACCACCTTCGACCGCGTCGGTGTCGACGGAGTCGTCGAGGGCGGGTCGGCCGCCGTCGGCGGGCTGTCCACCACGATGCGTCGAGTCCAGAACGGCTTCGTCCGCTCCTACGCCCTGTCCCTCCTCGGTGGCGCCCTGCTGGTCGTCCTCGCTCTGCTGGCGGTGAACCTCGGATGATCCTGACTGTCCTGATCCTGCTGCCGCTCGTCGGCGCCCTCGTCACGGCCCTCGCGCCGGCCGCGGTCGCCCGACTGGTCGGCCTCGGATTCGCCGCCGCGACGCTGGTCGCGGGCGTCGTCGCCGCGACGCAGTACGACGCCGGCGACGGCATGCAGCTCACCGAGACCTACTCGTGGATCGACTCGCTCGGCGTCCACTACGCCCTCGGCGTCGACGGCCTCGGGCTGCTGATGGTCCTGCTCACGGTGGTCCTCGTCCCGATCGTGCTGCTGGCCGGCTGGCACGAGTCGGAGGCCCCGGGCAACAACGGGGCGAAGGCCTTCTTCGCCTGGACGCTCGCCCTCGAGGCGATGTCGCTGGCCGTCTTCACCGCGACCGACGTCCTGCTCTTCTACGTCGTGTTCGAGGCGACGCTCATCCCGGCCTACTTCCTCATCGGTGGCTTCGGCCGTGCCGGTCGGGGGCGCGCGGCGACCAAGTTCCTGATCTACCAGCTCGCCGGCGGGCTCATCATGCTCGCCTCGGTGATCGGCCTCTACGTGGTCTCCGCCAACGCCGGCAACCCGAGCTTCCTGATCAGCGACCTCGCCGCGATCGACATCGACGAGACCACGCAGCGCTGGCTGTTCGTCGGCTTCTTCATCGCCTTCGCGATCAAGGCGCCGATGTTCCCGGTCCACACCTGGCTGGCCGACACGACGGAGAAGGCGACCACCGGCACCTCGGTGCTGCTGGTCTGCATCCTCGACAAGATCGGCACCTTCGGCATGCTGCGGTTCTGCCTCGGGCTGCTGCCCGACGCCTCGCAGTGGGCGACCCCGGTCGTGATCGTGCTGGCGCTGATCTCGATCATCTACGGCGCGCTGGTGGCGATCGGCCAGGACGACGTCCTGCGCCTGATCGGCCTCACGTCGCTCTCGCACTTCGGCTTCATCGTGCTGGGCATCTTCGTGTTCAGCTCCAACGGCAGCTCCGGCGCGATCCTCTACATGGTCAACCACGGCATCGCCACGGCGCTGATGTTCCTGGTCGCCGGGTTCCTGATCCGTCGCACCGGCACCGCCTCGATCCGCGAGATGGGCGGTGTCGAGAAGGCCGCCCCGGTGCTCGCCGGCTTCTTCCTCGTCGGCGGCCTCGCCGCTGCGGGGCTCCCCGGCCTGTCGCCGTTCGTCTCCGAGATGCTCGTCATCATCGCGGCGTTCGACCACCACTGGCTGGTCGGCTCGGTCGCCGTGCTGGCGATCGTCCTGGCCGCGTTCTACGCGCTCTGGATGTACCAGCGGACGATGACCGGTCCCGACCGCGTCGGCGTGGCCCCGGTGGCCGACCTCGACCGGCGTGAGGTGGGCATCCTCGCCCCGCTGCTGCTCGCGCTCCTGCTGTTCGGCTTCTACCCGATGCCGCTGCTCGACGTCATCAACCCGTTCGTCCACGACTCGCTCGCGAGCGTGGGCATCGGCCAGGAGGGTGGTCCCCAGTGACCGAGTTCGTGAAGCCCAGCGTCGAGTACTTCGAGCTCTGGCCGCTGCTGGCCGTCTTCGGTGCCGCCTGCCTCGGTGTCGTCGTCGAGGCGTTCCTCCCGCGCGCCATCCGCTACACCGCCCAGGTGGTGCTGGCCCTCGCCGGCCTCGTGCTCGCCCTCGTCGGCGTCGTGCTCGTGGCCCAGGACGTGCCGACGTACGACGACGACGCCGCGCGCGGCGTGCTCGCCGTGGGCGACACGATCGCGGTGGACGGGCCCAGCCTCTTCATCTGGGGCCTGGTCCTCGCGCTCGCGATCGCCGGTGTGCTGCTCTTCGCCGAGCGGCACCTCGACGGCGGGGTCTCGGCGTTCGCGGGCCAGGCCGCTGCCGTGCCGGGCACCGAGGCGGAGACCGCGTCGATCGCGGCCAACCGCGAGCACACCGAGGTCTACCCGCTGATGATGTTCGCGGTCTTCGGCATGATGCTCTTCCCGGCGGCCAACGACCTGCTGACGATGTTCGTGGGCCTCGAGGTCCTGTCGCTGCCGCTCTACCTGCTGAGCGGCCTCGCCCGCCGTCGCCGCCTGCTCAGCCAGGAGGCCGCGCTCAAGTACTTCCTGCTCGGCGCGTTCTCGTCCGGCTTCTTCCTCTACGGCGCGGCACTGGTCTACGGCTTCGCCGGCTCGCTCGACTTCGCCTCGATCAACGAGGCGGTGCGCAACGACGTGGGCAGCCAGGCCCTGCTGCTCATCGGCACCGGCCTGCTCTCCGTCGGCCTGCTCTTCAAGGTCGGCGCCGTGCCGTTCCAGGCCTGGACCCCCGACGTCTACCAGGGCGCGCCGACGCCGGTCACCGCCTTCATGGCCGCCGGCACCAAGGTCGCGGCCTTCGGTGCGATCATGCGCCTGTTCTACGTCGCCCTGGGCGCGGACCGCTGGTCGTGGCAGCCGATGCTGTGGATCATCGCGGTGCTGTCGATGTTCGTCGGCGCGGCGCTGGCCATCACGCAGACCGACATCAAGCGGCTGCTGGCCTACTCCTCGGTCGCGCACACCGGCTTCATCCTCACCGGCGTCATCGGTCTGCAAGCTGCCGACCAGCTCGCCGTCGGCGAGATCAGCTCGGTCCAGGCCGTGCTCTTCTACCTCGCCACCTACGGCTTCGCGACGATCGGCGCCTTCGCCGTCGTCAGCCTGGTCCGCGACGGCGGTGGCGAGACCACGGCGATCGACCGGTGGGCCGGGCTCGGCAAGGAGTCGCCGGTGGTGGCTGCCGTGTTCGCGTTCTTCCTGCTGGCGATGGCGGGCATCCCGCTCACGTCCGGGTTCGTGGGCAAGCTCGCGGTCTTCTCCGTGGCGCTGGCCGCGGGCGCGTGGCCCGTCGTGGTGGCGGCCGTCGTCGCGAGCATCGTCGCAGCGTTCCTCTACGTCCGGGTCATCAAGGTCATGTACTTCGACGAGCCGGTCGGCGACGGCCCGAGCGTGGCGTACCCCTCGGTGCTCACCGCGACGACCATCGCCGTCGGGGCCGCGATCACGCTCGTCCTCGGCGTGCTGCCGGGCCCGGTGCTCGACCTGGCGGCGGTTGCGGGAGAATTCCTCAGGTGACCGACTCGCCCCTCGCAATGCCCGTCGTCGACGCCGCTCTCCAGCAGCGGCTGGTCGACCGGATGGCGCGCATCGAGACGATGCTCGCCGACCACTGCCGGGGGCGCGCCCAGTTCGTCACGGAGGCCGCGACGCACCTGATGATGGCCGGCGGCAAGCGCTTCCGGCCGCTGCTGGTGCTGCTCGCCGCAGAGACCGGACCGGACCCCGACGCGGAGGCGGTCGACACCGCGGCCTGCGTCGTGGAGCTCACCCATGTCGCCTCGCTCTACCACGACGACGTGATGGACGAGGCCGCCCTGCGGCGCGGTGCCCGCACCGCCAACGCGCGCTGGGACAACAACGTCGCGATCCTCACCGGCGACTTCCTGTTCGGCCGCTCCTCCGAGCTCACCGCCGAGCTGGGCCCCGAGGCGGTCCTCATCCAGGCCCGCACCTTCACCCGGCTCGTCGAGGGCCAGATCATGGAGACCGTCCCGCCCGGCCCGGGCGAGGACCCGCTGGCCCACTACCTCGACGTCGTCGCCGGCAAGACGGGCTCGCTGATCGCCACGTCCGCCCGCTACGGCGCGATGTTCAGCGGCGCCCGGCCGGAGGTCGTGGAGGCCCTGAGCTCCTACGGCGAGATCGTCGGCTCGGCGTTCCAGCTGACCGACGACATCCTCGACATCTCCTCGGAGTCCGACGCCTCCGGCAAGACGCCGGGCACCGACCTCCGCGAGGGCGTACCCACCCTCCCGGTCCTCATGGCCCAGGCCTCCACCGACCCGGCCGACGCCCGGCTGCTGTCGTTGCTCGGCCGCCCGCTGACCGACGACGCCGAGCACGCCGAGGCGCTCGAGCTGATGCGCCGGCACCCGGCCATGGCCCAGGCGCGGGACCACGTGCTCGCCGAGGCCGCCCGCGCCAAGAAGCTGCTCGAGGCCCTCGACCCCGGCCCGGTCCGCACCGCACTGGAGACGTTCGCCGACATCGTGGCGACCCGCTCGTCCTGATGTCTCGCCCGGCCTCAGCTCGTACGGCCAGCGGTGCGTGAGGCAGGTTCTCGAGCCGTAGAACGTGTCTCACTCACCGCCCAGCCCCGGGTCGTACGGCCGGCGGTGCGTGAGGCAGGTTTTCGAGCCGTAGAACGTGTCTCACTCACCGCTCGCGCGCGTGTCGTACGCCGCCGCGCCGGGGAGCGGTGGCTGAGCCACCTTCCGGGCCGTCGGGATGTGGGTGGCGCACCGCTCGACAGGCGAGGCGTCAGGCGGCGCTGGCCTGCGCGACGAGCCGCAGCTGGCGGCGGCGGTGGTTGACCGCCTCGACGGTGAAGATCGCCAGCGCGACCCAGACCAGGCTGAAGCCGATCCAGCGGCTGGCGGGCATGGCCTCGTCGAAGACGAGGATGCCGAGGGCGAACTGGATGGTGGGCGCGAGGTACTGCAGCAGCCCGAGCGAGACCATCGACACCCGGATGGCGGCGGCACCGAAGAGCATCAGGGGGACGGCGGTGATGATGCCGGTGGTGGTGAACAGCAGCGCGTGCCCGGTCCCGTGGCTGCCGAAGCTCGACGCGCCGGTGGCGACCAGCCAGGCGACGTACGCCGCTGCGAACGGCGCGATGACGAGCGTCTCCAGCGTGATGCTCTCCACGGCCCCGACGCCCGCCTGCTTCTTGAGCAGGCCGTAGGTGCCGAAGGAGAAGGCGAGGACGAGCGCGACCCAGGGCGGGCGACCGTAGTCGACGGTGAGCACCACGACCGCGACGAACGCGATGGCCATCGCGATCCACTGCAGTCGCCGCAGGTGCTCGCCGAGGACGAGCACGCCCATCAGCACGGTCACGAGCGGGTTGATGAAGTAGCCCAGCGAGGTCTCCACCACGCGGCCGTTGTTGACGCCCCAGATGTAGCCGCCCCAGTTGACGGTGATGACGACGGCCGCGCTGCTGATCAGGAGCAGCTTGCGGCGGTCGCGCAGAAGCGCACGGAAGTGCCCCACGCGCCGGGCCAGCACGAGGATGACGAGCATCGTGAGCACCGACCAGACGATGCGGTGCGCGAGGATCTCGAGCGCACCGGCCGGCTGGAGCAGCGTCCAGTAGAGCGGGAAGACTCCCCAGAGGGTGTAGGCCAGCGCGCCGAAGATCAGTCCGCGTCGGCTATCTGGCACTCCCGGAGTCTAGAGGCGGGCGGTCGCCTACGATGGAGCGGCCTCGGGGTGCGGACCCCGCAGGCGGGAAAGTCATCGTCACTCGAGGGGGAACTCACCATGCGGACTCTCCGCACCGTCCTGGCGGCCCTGGTCGCCGCCCTGCTCCTGGTCGGGGGGCTCAGCACGAGCGCCGGCGCCGGGTCGCTTCCGAAGCGCGTCATCGACGAGGTGCCGCCGAAGACCAAGCAGGTCTCCTACAACGCCTTCAAGCTCAAGGGCACGGTGAGCGAGCCGCAGCTCGACGGCACCCTGCTGCCCTACGCCAACCAGAAGGTGAAGATCCTCAAGAAGAAGTGCGGCTCCTGCAAGTGGAAGACCGTCAAGAAGGTCAAGACCAACGACAGGGGCATCTTCAAGACCCGCATCTACGCCCCGGACAAGGGCCGCTGGAAGTGGCGCTCGAAGGTCGACAACTCCAACGGCTTCGGCAACACCAAGGGCAAGGTCTGGACGCTCTACTTCGACTGAGCGCCGCCCCACCCACCTGGACGGTCGGACGACCGTCAGCTGATCGTCAGATGATCGTCCAGGTGTCGCCGCCACCGATCAGCGCCGCCAGACGGGCGGAGGGGTCGGTGGTGTCGTCATTTCCGGCGGCGCCGGCGGCGGAGGCGAGCTGTTCGCGCGCCTGGTCGTCGTACGTCGGTCGCTGGACCTGGCGGAAGATGCCGATGGGCGACTGGTTCAGGTAGTCGGCGGCGGTGAGGCGCGAGATCGCGAACGCCGTGGACGGGTCGGGGTTGTGGGCGTCGTGGACGATGATGTCGGCCGCGTCGACGTCGGCCGTCGCGACGACCTTCACCCCGCCGGTCGCGGGGTCGCGGACGAGCGCCTTGGCACCCTCGGCGCCGAACGTGACGGGCTCGCCGTGGACCAGCGGGATGATCGCGTCGGCCTTGGTGTCGGGCGACTTGATCGCGTCGAAGGCGCCGTCGTTGAAGATCGGGCAGTTCTGGTAGATCTCCACCAGCGACGTGCCGCGGTGCGCGGCGGCCGCAGCGAGCACGGAGGTGAGGTGCTTGCGGTCGGAGTCGATGGTGCGCGCGACGAACGACGCCTCGGCGCCCAATGCCAGCGACACCGGGTTGAACGGGTGGTCGAGCGAGCCCATCGGGGTCGACTTGGTGACCTTGCCGGTCTCCGAGGTGGGGGAGTACTGCCCCTTGGTGAGGCCGTAGATGCGGTTGTTGAAGAGCAGGATCGTCATGTTGACGTTGCGACGCAGCGCGTGGATCAAGTGGTTGCCGCCGATCGACAGCGCGTCGCCGTCACCGGTGACGACCCACACCGACAGGTCCTCGCGCGCCGTGGCGATGCCCGTCGCGATCGACGGCGCTCGGCCGTGGATCGAGTGCATGCCGTAGGTGTCGAGGTAGTAGGGGAAGCGCGAGGAGCAGCCGATGCCCGAGACGAACACGATGTTCTCGCGGCGGAGGCCCAGGTCGGGCAGGAACGACTGGACGGCCTTGAGCACGGCGTAGTCGCCGCAGCCCGGGCACCAGCGCACCTCCTGGTCGGAGGTGAAGTCCTTGCCGGTCTGCGGCCCGTCGGCCGCCGGCACCTGCTCGGTGCCGGTCCGGAGGCCGGGCAGGCCCAGCTCGGTCAGGGGTGAGGTGCTCATCAGATGTGCTCCTTCTGGGTCGGCTCGCCCCACATGCCGAGCTCGACGTCGATGCCCTCCGCCTGTCCGACCAGCTCACCGATCGCGTGGGCGAGCTCGGTGGCCTTGAGGGGCAGGCCGCGGACGTGGTTGTAGCCGACGGCGTCGACGAGGTACTTCGCGCGCAGCAGCAGCGAGAGCTGGCCGAGGTTCATCTCGGGCACGAGCACCTTGTCGTAGCCCTTCAGGACCTCGCCGAGGTTGCTGGGGAACGGGTTGAGGTGGCGCAGGTGCGCCTGGGCGACGTGGTAGCCGGCCTTGCGCACGCGGCGTACGCCGGCACCGATCGGGCCGTAGGTCGACCCCCAGCCGAGGACCAGCACCTTGGCCTCGCCGGACGGGTCGTCGACCTCGACCGGCGGGATCGAGTCGGCGATCCGGTCGACCTTGGCCTGGCGCGTGCGGACCATGAAGTCGTGGTTGGCGGGATCGTAGGAGATGTTGCCGTGGCCGTCGCCCTTCTCGAGGCCGCCGATGCGGTGCTCGAGGCCGGCGGTGCCGGGGATCGCCCACGGCCGCGCGAGGGTCTTCTCGTCGCGCAGGTAGGGCCAGAACTCGGCATCGTCGCCGCTGCCGTGGTTCTTCTCGGTGGCGAAGCCGGGGTCGATGACCGGGAGCTCGTCGATGGCCGGGACCCGCCACGGCTCGGACCCGTTGGCGAGGTAGCCGTCGGAGAGCAGCAGCACCGGCGTGCGGTAGGTGACGGCGATCCGGGTGGCCTCGACGGCCGCGGCGAAGCAGTCGCCGGGGGACTGGGGCGCGACGATCGGCACCGGCGCCTCGCCGTTGCGGCCGAACATCGCCTGGAGCAGGTCGGCCTGCTCGGTCTTGGTCGGCAGGCCGGTCGAGGGACCGCCGCGCTGGACGTCGACGACGACGAGCGGGAGCTCGGTCATCACGGCGAGGCCGATGGCCTCGGACTTCAGGGCCACGCCGGGCCCCGAGGTGGAGGTCACGCCGAGGTGTCCGGCGTACGACGCCCCGATGGCGGCGCCGACGCCGGCGATCTCGTCCTCGGCCTGGAAGGTGGTCACACCGAAGGACTTGTGCTTCGACAGCTCGTGGAGGATGTCCGAGGCGGGGGTGATCGGGTAGGTGCCGAGGAACACCGGGAGCCCGGACTGGACACCGCCGGCGACGAGGCCGTAGGCGAGCGCGAGGTTGCCGGTGATGTTGCGGTAGGTGCCGGGGGGCAGCGTGGCCGGCTTGATCTCGTACTGGACGGCGAAGGCCTCGGTCGTCTCACCGAAGTTCCACCCGGCCTTGAACGCCGCGAGGTTGGCGTCGCGGATGTCGGGCACCTTGGCGAAGCGCTTGGTGAGGAACGCCGTCGTCGGGTCGGTGGGGCGGCCGTACATCCACGACAGCAGACCGAGCGCGAACATGTTCTTCGCGCGCGAGGCGTCCTTGCGGGACAGGCCGAAGTCCTTGACCGCCTCGACCGTCATGCCGGTCAGGTCGACGGTGTGCACGGCGTACTCGCTGAGGGTGTCGCCGTCGAGCGGGTTGTCGGTGTAGCCGGCCTTGGTGAGGTTGCGCGCGGTGAAGTCGTGGGTGTCGACGATGATCGTCGCGCCCTTGTGGAGGTCGCCGAGGTTGGCGCGCAGCGCGGCCGGGTTCATCGCTACCAGCACGTCGGGGGCGTCGCCCGCGGTGAGGATGTCGTGGTCCGCGAAGTGCACCTGGAACGACGACACGCCGGGGAGGGTGCCCTGGGGCGCCCGGATCTCGGCGGGGAAGTTGGGCAGGGTCACCAGGTCGTTGCCGAACGCCGCGGTCTCCTGGGTGAACCGGTCACCGGTCAGCTGCATGCCGTCACCGGAGTCCCCGGCGAACCGGATGATGACGCGGTCGAGCTGCTTGACCTGCTTGTCGGTCTGGGTCACCTCTGCCCTGCTTCCTACGTGTCTCGAGAGTCGTCTCCCAGCTGCCCACGATAGTCGCGGAGCGGGCGGAATCCTGCCGCTCCCCACGTGATGGACGCCTCCCCGGTACCCCGTTCGCCGCGCGCGTGACCCACGACACGCGCCCGAACGCGGACCAATGTCACCGCGGTCAATAAAGTCATGTATCTTTCTCGACATTGCACACCGATCGAGAAAGTCGAGCATCCCCCATGCAGATCCGTTCACGTGCCGCGCTTGCGGCCGCACTCATCGGGGCACTGGCCCTGTCCGCCTGCGCCCCCGGTGGCGCCAGCAGCAGCGACGAGGATGACTCCAACACCATCCACATCGTCGGCTTCGCGGTTCCCGAGGCTGCCAACAAGAACATCGCCACGGAGTTCACCAAGACGCCCGAGGGCGAGGGCGTGAAGTTCCAGACCTCCTACGGTCCTTCGGGGGACCAGAGCCGCGCGGTCGCCGCAGGGCTCAAGGCCGACTACGTCCACTTCTCGGTCCCGACCGACGTCACCCGCCTCGTCGACGAGGGTCTCGTCGCCGACGACTGGGACGCCGGTGAGAACAAGGGCGTCGTGTCGCACTCGGTCGTGGTCTTCGGCGTCCGCGACGGCAACCCCAAGAACATCAAGGACTGGGACGACCTCGTCAAGCCGGGCGTCGAGATCGTCACGCCCAACCCGGCGTCCTCCGGTGCCGCTCGCTGGAACGCCCTCGCCGCCTACGGCCAGGTGATCAGCGACGGTGGCACCGAGAAGGAGGCCAAGGAGTACGTCGACAAGTTCTTCAAGAACGTCGTCTCGCTGCCGAGCAGCGGTCGCGACGCCACCACCGCCTTCCTCGGCGGCACCGGTGACGTCCTCATGGCCTACGAGAACGAGGCGATCCTCGCTGCCCAGAACGACGAGGGCTTCGAGTACGTCATCCCCGACACCAGCCTGCTGATCGAGAACGCCGGCGCGATCCTCGAGGACGCCTCCGAACCGTCGCAGGCCTGGCTCGACTTCGTCCTCTCCGACGAGGGCCAGAAGCAGTTCGCGCTCACCGGCTTCCGCCCGATCCGCGACGACGTCGACTTCGGCGGCACGGTCGAGGGTGCGGCCGACCCGTCCAACCCGTTCCCCGAGGTCCCGACGCTGCTCACGGTGGACGACGACTTCGGCGGCTGGGACGAGGTCTCGACGAAGTTCTTCGACGAGGAGAACGGCCTGATCTTCGAGGCCATCCTCGGCGCCGGCCTGTCCCTCGAGTGACCTGCGGCCACCACTCACCTCCTCATCTCTCATGACCTCCACTGAGATAGCAGCGGTCCGACCGGCGAGGACTCCTCGCCGGTCGGGGCCGCGCTCCACGCTGACGCGGTCGTCGGGGCTCGGGCTCGGCATCGCCATGATCTGGTTCAGCGCGCTGGTCCTGATCCCCCTGGCGGCCGTCGTCGTCACCGCCATCGACGGCGGCTGGGACGTCTTCTGGAACACCGTCACCAACGGCCAGACCGCCGCCGCCATCAAGCTCACCGTCTTCACCGCCGCCGGCGTCACGGCGGTCAACGTCGTGATGGGACCGCTCATCGCGTGGGTCCTGGTCCGCGACCGCTTCTGGGGCAAGTCGGTGCTCGAGGTGCTGATCGACATCCCGTTCGCGCTGCCGACCATCGTCGCCGGCCTGGTGCTGCTCTCGCTCTACGGCACCGACAGCCCGATCGGCGTGGACATCGCCAACCAGCGCCCTGCCGTGTTCCTCGCGTTCCTCTTCGTCACGCTGCCGTTCGTGGTCCGGATGGTCCAGCCGGTGCTCGAGGAGCTCGACCGGGACGTCGAGGAGGCCGCTGCCTCTCTCGGCGCGAGCCGGTTCACCACCTTCCGCCGCATCATCCTGCCCAGCCTCACGCCGGCCATCACCGCAGGCGCGGCCCTGTCCTTCGCCCGCGGCGTCAGCGAGTACGGCTCGCTGGTCCTGCTGTCGGGCAACCTCCCGTTCAAGACCGAGGTCACCTCCGTGCGCATCCTCAGCAGCATCGAGAACGACAACGTGGCCGCGGCCGCGGCCGTCGCTACCGTGCTGCTGGCCATCTCGCTCGCGGTGATCGTAGTCCTGGACCTGATCCAGAGGCGGGTGGCCGCACGTGGCTGACACGCTGATCCGTCCGCCCGCCGAGGCGCCCCCCGTCGAGGAGCGTCGTCGTGCCCCGCGGGTGCGCAAGACCCCGGTCACCTACCTGCTCCGGTTCATCGTCGCCGCCTACCTGTTCTTCCTGGTGGCGTGGCCGGTCTCCCTCGTGGTGACCCACACCTTCGACAACGGGTGGGAGTCGATCCGCTCGCTCCTCGAGGACCCCGACATGGTCGTGGCGCTGCAGCTCAGCGCGTACGTCGCCGTGTGGTCGGTGCTCATCAACACCCTCTTCGGCGTCGGCATGTCGCTGCTGCTGGTCCGCTACGAGTTCCCCGGCAAGCGGGCGCTCAACGCGCTGCTCGACCTCCCGCTGTCGGTCTCGCCGATCGTCGTCGGCCTCGCCCTGGTGCTGGTCTACGGCGGCCGCAACGGCTGGCTCGGCCCGACGTTCGCCTCGTGGGGCTTCGACATCATCTTCTCCACGCCCGGCATCATCATGGCGACCACCTTCGTCGCGCTGCCGCTGATGATCCGCGAGCTCGTGCCCGTGCTGGAGGAGATCGGCATCGAGCAGGAGCAGGCTGCCGAGAGCCTCGGCGCCAACGGCCTGCAGCGCTTCTGGCGGATCACGCTGCCCTCCATCAAGTGGGGCATCACCTACGGCGTCGTGCTGACGCTGGCGCGCTCGCTCGGCGAGTTCGGGGCGGTGAAGGTCGTGTCGGGCAACGTGCTCGGCCAGACCCGTACGGCGACGCTGGCGGTCGAGGAGAAGTACCTGAACTTCGACCAGCAGGGCGCCTACGCCACGGCCTTCCTGCTCGCGATGGTCTCGGTCGCCTGCATCGTCATCGTCGGGATCATCCGGCCCAAGAACAACCACTGACCCACACCGACCTCACACCCCTGATCGACCAGAGAGGCACCACCATGAGCATCGAAGTGACCGGCCTGAACAAGAAGTTCGGCGACTTCGTGGCGCTCGACGACGTCAACGTCACGATCCCGACCGGCCAGCTCACCGCCCTGCTCGGGCCCAGCGGTGGCGGCAAGTCGACCCTGCTGCGCATCATCGCGGGCCTGGAGAAGGCCGACACCGGCTCCGTCACCATCGAGGGCGTCGAGGCCACCCACCTGCCCGCGCAGAAGCGCAACGTCGGCTTCGTCTTCCAGCACTACGCCGTCTTCAAGCACATGACGGTCGCCAAGAACGTGGCCTTCGGCCTCGAGATCCGCAAGCGCCCCAAGGACGAGATCGAGCACCGCGTGCAGGAGCTGCTCAAGCTGGTGCACCTCTCGCAGTTCGCCCACCGGCTCCCCTCCCAGCTCTCGGGCGGCCAGCGACAGCGCATGGCCCTCGCCCGCGCGCTCGCGGTGGAGCCCTCGGTGCTGCTGCTCGACGAGCCGTTCGGTGCGCTCGACGCCAAGGTCCGCAAGGAGCTGCGCGACTGGCTGCGCCGCCTCCACGACGACGTGCACGTGACCACCGTCTTCGTCACCCACGACCAGGAGGAGGCCCTCGAGGTCGCCGACGAGATCGTGGTGATCAACGAGGGCCGGGTCGAGCAGGTCGGCACGCCCGACCAGCTGTACGACGAGCCCGCCAACGACTTCGTGATGTCGTTCCTCGGGGAGGTGACCCACCTCGGTGGCGTCTCGCTGCGGCCCCACGACATCGAGCTCGAGTCGTCGCCCCAGCTCGCGGGCAGCGTCGAGGGCACGGTCTCCCGCATGGTGCGGATCGGCTTCGAGGTGCGCCTGACGGTCCTCACCGTCGACGGCGACGAGGTGTCGGTGGTGGTCACGCGCGCCCACGCCCGGGCCCACGGGCTCCAGGAGGGCAGCACGGTCTGGCTCACCCCTGCGGCTGGGGCCACGGTGGTCCCGCGGATGGCGGCGGCCGTCTGAACGACGCCGGCTCCACCAGAACGCCGCGCGGTGCTCGGAGCGAGGACTAGCGTGCGCCTGTGACCATCACGACGACCGCCGACGAGCTGTGGGACGCCGTCGAGACCTTCGACGCCGAGGCCGCGGAGATCGCCATCGCGAAGCTGTTGTGGGACGTGCCGCTGTCGGGCGCCGTGACCGGCGTGGTGCTGCCGTTCCTCCAGGAGGTCGGCGACCGGTGGGAGGCGGGCACGATCTCGGTCGCGCACGAGCACTTCGTCAGCGACATGCTGCGCCGCACGCTGACGGCGCTGGCCGCCGTACCCCCAGCTCCGGTGCTCGAGGACGCCACGGCGGTCGCGCCGGTCGTCCTCCTCGCCTGCCCGCCGGGGGAGCGGCACGACATGGTGCTGCTGTGCGTCGCTCTGATGCTCCGCGAGCGGGGCGTGCGGGTCCGGTTCCTCGGCGCCGACACCCCGGTGCCGGCCATCCTCACCGCGGCGCGCGGCTCGGGGGCCGACGCGGTCGTGCTCGCGGCGACGCGGTCGACGATGTTCACGTCCCACGCGTCGGCGCTGCGCAAGCTCGCCGCCGACCACCCGCTGTACGCCGCAGGGCGCGGCGCCGACGAGCAGACCCTCGCCGAGGTCGGCGCGCTGCCGTTGCCGGCCGACCCCGTGCGGGCGGTCGTGGTGCTCGTCGGGGCGCTGGCCGCGCGCAACGGCGCGTGGTGAAGCGAGTCACACCCTCTTTGCCTTCGGTGGCCCGCACGTCCTGCCTAGACTCGTGGACGACCCCGGTCGCTCGACCCCCGTGCGCGATCGGGGTCGCTCCATTTCCCGGGCGGCGTCAGCGGTAGTTGGTGAACTGCACCGCGAAGTCGTAGTCCTGGGCCTTCACGAGCTGCTGGACGGCCTGCAGGTCGTCGCGCTTCTTCGACGACACCCGCAGCTCCTCGCCCTGCACCTGCGCCTTGACGCCCTTGGGGCCCTCGTCGCGGATGAGCTTGGAGATCTTCTTGGCGTCCTCGGAGGTGATGCCCTCCTTGAGCGCGATGTCGATCTTGGAGACCTGGCCGGACTGGCGCGGCTCGGAGGCGTCGAGGATCTTGAGGCTCTGGTTGCGCTTGATGAGCTTGTCCTGGAAGACGCTGAGCACGGCGCTGGCCCGGTCGTCGGCGGAGGCGGTGATCTCGATCGCCTTCTCGCCCTTCCACTCGATGGCCGCCCCGGTGCCCTTGAAGTCGAAACGGGTCGCGATCTCGCGGGCCGCCTGGCTGAGCGCGTTGTCGACCTCCTGGCGGTCCAGCTTGCTCACGATGTCGAAGCTCGAGTCAGCCATGGTTGTGCCTCCTGAGGGGCTGGTCGGGGGCCCGTCGCAGCGTGCCCCGGCGATTCGTGGTGAAGTGCGTGCCTTGCTATTGTTCCGCACGGCCCGGCAGGTTGCCCGAGCGGCCAAAGGGAGCTGACTGTAAATCAGCCGGCATTGCCTACAGAGGTTCGAATCCTCTACCTGCCACTGGACGCAGTCCAGTCGCGAGACCCCCGCACCATGTGCGGGGGTCTCGTGCGTTGCGCAGGTGGCTGCTTGACTGCCTGGGGTGAGCGCTCCGATCTTCTCGACCCCCTCGGTGCCCTTCGGGCCCGACGACGCCTGGCTCGACGCCGAGTGCCGTCGCCTGCTCGGCTTCGGCCGCCGGGTGGTGCACCCGCTCGGTGGTGCCGCATGGCTCGACGACGACGGTGCCCCCGACCTGGACCGCCCGGTCCACACCTGGATCACCAGCCGGATGGTCCACGTCTTCGGCCTCGGCTCGCTGATGGGCGTCGAGGGCAGCGCCTCGATCGCGACCGCGGCGCTCGCCGGGTTGCGTACGACCTTGCGCGACCCCGAGCACGGCGGCTGGTTCGGCTCGGTGGACGTCAGCGGCGCGCCGGTGGAGGAGACCAAGGCCTGCTACGCCCACGCCTTCGTGATGCTCGCCGGGTCGACGGCCGTCGTGGCCGGCCTCCCCGGGGCGGCGCCCCTGCTGGAGGAGGCGACCGACACCTTCCTCCAGCGCTTCTGGGACGACTCGCTCGGCCGGGTCGTCGACGAGTGGGACCGCGCCTGGACCGCGCCGATGCCCTACCGGGGGCTCAACTCCACGATGCACTCCGTCGAGGCGATGCTCGCCGTCGGCGACGCCACCGGCGACCCCGCCTGGCGCGAGCGTGCCACCCGGCTCGCCGGCCTGGTGGTCGAGCTCGCGACGACGTACGACGGCCGGCTGCCCGAGCACTTCGGCCCGGACTGGTCGGTCGACCTCGAGCTCAACCGCGACCGGCCCGACGACCCGTTCAAGCCCTACGGCGCGACCGTCGGGCACGGCCTCGAGTGGGCGCGCCTGCTGCTGCACCTCGAGGCGACGCTCGGCGACGGAGCTCCGGCCGGACTGCTCGACACCTCGCGGCTGCTCTTCGACCGGGCGGTCGCGGACGGCTGGGACGTCGACGGTGCGCGCGGCTTCGTCTACACGACCGACTGGGAGGGCCGGCCGGTCGTGCGCACGCGGATGCACTGGGTCGCGGCCGAGGGGATCGCGGCCGCGGCATCGCTGCACCGGCGTACGGGCGAGGAGGGCTTCGCCCTGCAGCACGCCGAGTGGTGGGACTACGTCGTCGAGCACCTGCGCGACGCCGAGCGCGGGTCTTGGCACCACGAGCTCGACACCGACAACCAGCCCGCCGCGACCGTCTGGCCGGGCAAGCCCGACCTGTACCACGCGGTGCAGGCGACCCTCCTCCCACGCCTGCCGCTCGCGCCGAGCCTCGCCTCGGGTCTCGCCGGCGCGGCCGCGATGTCGGACGGGCACGAGGCACCGGCATGATGGGGGCATGACCGACGCGCAGCCCCGGATCCTCGTCGTCGGCGAGGCGCTCGTCGACGTGGTGCCCGGCCCCGGCGGCACGACCCGTGACCACCCGGGCGGCAGCCCCGCCAACGTGGCGATCACCCTGGGCCGGCTCGGGCACGACGTGCGCCTCGTGACCCTGCTCGGCGACGACGCGCGCGGTGCCGCCGTACGCGCGTGGCTGGAGGCGAGCGACGTCACCGTGCTCGCGGGCCCGACCGCCTCGGGCCGTACGTCGTCCGCAGCGGTCACGCTCGACGACGCGGGCGCCGCCACCTACGACTTCGACCTCGACTGGCACCTCGACGCGGTGCCCGCGGAGGAGTGCGACGTGCTCCACGTGGGCTCGATCGCGACGGTCCTCGACCCGGGTGCCGACGCGGTGCTCGAGGCCTTCCGCAACCACCGGGGGAGGGCGCTGCTCTCGCTCGACCCCAACGCCCGCCCGGCCATCACCCCGGACCGCACCGGCCCCGTCGCGCGCGTCGAGGAGCTCGTCGCGCTCGCCGACGTGGTCAAGGTGAGCGACGAGGACCTCGCGTGGCTCCACCCCGACGACGACCCCGTGACGACCGCCGCCCGGTGGGCCGAGGCCGGCCCGGGGCTGGTCGTCGTGACCCGCGGTGGCGCGGGCGCTGTCGCCGTACGCCCCGGTGGGACCGTGCTGGACGTGCCCGGTGTGCCGGTCGCCGTGGCCGACACCGTCGGTGCCGGCGACACCTTCAGCGGCGTCCTGGTCGACGCCCTGCTGGCGCACGGCGTGCACGGTGCCGCGGCCGCTGCCGCGCTCCGCGAGCTGACCGACCGCGACCTGCTCGAGGTCGTCACCACGGCGGCCGTGGGCGCGGCGATCAACGTCTCGCGACCCGGGGCCGACCCGCCGACGCGTGCCGAGCTCTCCGCGGCGCTCGGCGTCGACCACGAAGCCGTGCAGGAGTGAGCGCGGAGCAGATCCACGACATCGGCAAGCGGCGGGCCTGGGTCATCTGGCTGGTCTCGCTCGCGGTCTACGTGCTGGCGGTCTTCAACCGCAGCTCGCTCGGTGTCGCGGGCATCATCGCCTCCGACCGGTTCGACATCAGCGCCACGAGCCTGGCGACGTTCACCGTGCTCCAGCTCGTCGTCTACGCCGGCATGCAGGTGCCGGTGGGCGTCCTGCTCGACCGCTACGGGTCGCGCGCCATGCTGCTGGCCGGTCTGGTGCTGATGAGCGCGGGCCAGCTGGCCTTCGCCTTCACCACCTCCTTCGGCGGGGCCGTCGCGGCCCGCGCCGTCGTGGGAGCGGGCGACGCGATGATCTTCGTGAGCGTGATCCGGCTCGTCACCATCTGGTTCCTGGTGCGACAGGCGCCGATGGTCACCCAGCTCACCGGGCTGACCGGGCAGCTCGGCGCGATCGCCGCGGCCGGCCCGCTGTCGTACCTCCTCCACGAGCTGGGCTGGACCCGCACCTTCGCGCTGGCCTCCAGCCTCGGCGTCGTGCTGCTCGTCGCCGTCGTCGCGCTCGTCAAGGACTCGCCCTACCGCCGCGACGCGGTGGTGGCGATCAAGCTGCGCGCGCTCGCCCAGTCGGTGCGCACCGTGTGGGGCAACCCCGGCACGCGGCTGGGGATGTGGTCCCACTTCTCCTCGCAGTTCTCCGTCACCGTCTTCACGCTGCTGTGGGGCTATCCCTTCCTGGTGCAGGGCCTCGGGTGGTCCTCCGCCGAGGCGAGCACGCTGCTGATGGCGATGACCGCGTGGGCCGTGGTGAGCGGGCTGGTGCTCGCGCGGCTGGTGGGCCGGCTGCCGTACTACCGCTCGTGGATCGTGGTCGGCGTCGTGCTGACGATGGTCGTGCCCTGGACCGGCGTCCTGCTGTGGCCGGGCGCCGCGCCGACCTGGCTGGTGGTCGTGATGGCGTTCGCGACGGCCAGCGGCGGACCGGCGTCGATGGTCGGCTTCGACCTGGCCCGCTCGTTCACGCCCCCGCACGAGACCGGACGGGCCAACGGCCTGGTCAACATCGGCGGCTTCACCGCGTCGCTGCTGACGATGGCGCTGATCGGGGTCGTCCTCGACCTGTCGTCCACCGGCGGCATGGAGTCCTACACGCTCGGCGACTTCAAGCTGGCGATGTCGGTGCAGTACGTCTTCTGGACGCTCGGCGTCGTGCAGACGCTGCGCTACCGCCGCCGCGGGCTCGCCCACCTCGCCCGGGTCCACCCCGGCTCGGTCGAGCAGATGCGTGCCGGGCACCCGTTCGTCCACCCGGGCATCGGCACGGAAGGGGTCTAGCGCAAGGTCGCACCCGCCGCACGTGTCCGCGATGTCGCCCTCAGCCGATCTCGCCGTCCCCGTCGGAGTCGAGGTCGCCGGTGGGGTCCTCGGCAGTGGGGTCCTCGAGGAAGTCGCCGCCGACCGGGTGGCCCTGCCAGGACACCATCTCCCAGCCGGACTCGTGGTCGCCCTCCAGCACGATGAGGGCGGTGTTGTGGAGCGGCTGGGTCGCGGGCGGGGCGTCGGGGTGCGGAGCCATGCGGGTCGAGACCCAGGTGCGGAGCGCGGCGCCGTGGCTGACGACCAGCGCGGCGCCGTGGCCCGCGTCGACGATGCTGCGGACGGCTGCGTCGTAGCGGGCGAGGAACTCCTCGCCGGTCTCGCCGCCCGGCATCCGGTGGGCGAGGTCGCCCTCGAGCCAGGTCGCGACGGCGCCGATGTAGCCGGCCACCGCGTCGTGGTCGCTGCGCATCTCGAAGTCGCCCGCGGCGATCTCGTGCAGCCCGTCGAGCTGCACCGGGTCGAGGCCGCGGTCCGCGGCCGTGGGAGCCGCGGTCTGGTGGGTACGCACCCGGCTGGAGACGTAGATCGCGTCGAGGTGCTCGTCGGCGATCGCCTTCGCCGCGGCCGCGGCCTGGGCGCGGCCGAGGTCGGTGAGGTCGAGGCCGGGGTGGGCGGTGTCGAGCTCCCCGGAGACGTTGGCGTGGGTCTGGCCGTGGCGCATGAGCAGGAGTCGCAAGACGGTGGTCCTCTGTGCGGCTAGTTGTTGAACGGGGACGTCTTGCTGGAGGCGAGCTCGCGGGCCTGCTCCAGCGGCACGCCCTCGAGCGCCTCGACGATGTCGGAGCCGACGTGGCTCACCTCGGTGCCGCGCTCGAGCAGCACCTGCGTGTGCACGAGGCGGTCGTCGTAGGCGTGCACCATGGTGAAGCCCTGGCCGGCGTCGACGCCCGAGACGAAGCGGTCCACCGGCGCCGGGTCGATGGTGTAGCAGCTGGCCGCGGTCACCGAGACCGGTACGCCGGCGAAGGTCGACCACGTCGGCAGGTGGAGGTGCCCGGCGAGGATGCCCCGCACGTCGGTGCCGGTGATCACGTCGGCGAGCGCCTGCTGGTCGTGGAGCTCGATGAGCTCCGCGGCGCGGATCATCGGCAGGGGGAGTGGCGGGTGGTGCATCGCCAGGAGGGTGCCGTGCTCGGCGGGCGTGGCCAGCACGTCGGCGAGCCAGGCCAGCTGCTCGGGGAGCAGCTCGCCGTGGTGGTAGCCGGGCACGCTGGTGTCGAGGGCGACGATCCGCAGCCCGTCGACCTCGTGGACACGGTCCTGGCAGCCGGCGTCGTCGGAGTCGAACAGCGCCTTGGCGTACGGCGCTCGCTCGTCGTGGTTGCCCATCGTCCAGACCACCGTCGCGCCGATCCCGGTGGCGAAGGGCTCGACGATCGAGCGGAGCCTGTCGTAGGCGTCGGGCTCGGCGCGGTCGGCGAGGTCCCCGGTGAAGACGATCGCCTGCGGGGCCGGGTCGACGGCCGCCAGCCGGTCCAGCGTGCGACGCAGGTTGGCGTCGTTGTCGATGACGCCGTAGTGGAGCGCGCCGCCCCCGATGAGGTGCGGGTCGCTGAGGTGGGCGACGACGTGCCGCGGAGCGGCGTACTGGCCGAGCTGCATCACGGGAGCAGCCTAGGACCCGGGAGGTCAGCGGGCGGGGAGGATCCGCCCGGTGACCTCGCCCAGGGTGAGGCGTCCGCCGCCCGTCCCGGGCGCGGAGTAGCGCAGCGTCACCTCGTCGCCGTCCTCGAGGAAGGTCCGCTCCCGCCCACCGGCGGTGAACGGCTCCTTGCCGCCCCAGCTCAGCTCCAGGAGCGAGCCCCGCTGGTCCGGCTCCGCGCCCGAGATGGTGCCCGAGGCCCAGAGGTCGCCGGTGCGCAGGCTGGCACCGTTGACGGTCGTGTGGGCCAGCATCTGCGCCGGCGACCAGTACATCGTCCGGTAGGGCGGACGGGCGACGACCTCGCCGTCGAGCACCACCTCCACCTCGATGTCGAGGCCGGCAGGCCCGTCGACGCGGAGGTAGTCGAGCACCGGCGGGTCGTCCTGTCCCGGCAGGTCGGTCCAGGCGGCCGCGAGCGCGGCGAGCGGGGTCACCCACGCGCTGATCGACGTCGCGAACGACTTGCCGAGGAACGGGCCGAGCGGAACGTACTCCCAGGCCTGGATGTCGCGCGCCGACCAGTCGTTGAGGCCCACCACGCCGAAGGTGTGGCGCGCGAAGTCGGCGGTGGGGACCCGCTCGCCCAGCGGGGACGGCACGCCGACCACGAAGCCGAGCTCGGCCTCGATGTCGAGACGCTGCGACGGGCCGTAGGTCGGCAGCTCGTCCGTGGGTGCCTTGCGCTGCCCGCAGGGGCGTACGACGTCGGTGCCCGACACCACGACCGTGCCGGAGCGGCCGTGGTAGCCGACGGGGAGGTTCTTCCAGTTGGGCAGCAGCGGCTCGGAGTCGGGCCGGAACATCCGGCCGACGTTGGAGGCGTGGTGCTCGGAGGCGTAGAAGTCGACGTAGTCGCCCACCGTGAACGGCAGCAGCATCGTCACGGAGTCCAGCGGCGCGAGTGCGGGCTCGACGAGGTCGCGTTCGGCCTCGCCGGTCAGCAGGCCGGTGATCCACGCGCGGGTCGAGGCCCACACCTCGGGACCGGCCGCCATGAACGGGTTCAGCGTGGGCTGGTCGAAGAGCGCGTGCGTGTCGACCATGTCGGCGGCCGCGACGACGCTCAGGTCGAGCACCTGGTCGCCGATGCGCACCGCAACCCGGGGCCGCTCGCCGGAGCGCGCGAAGACGCCGTAGGGCAGGTGGTCGACGTCGAAGCCGGAGCCCGCGGCCCCCTCGACCCAGCTGGCGGGAGGGGGCGTGAGGGTCATGGCTTCTCCAGGAGTCCGAGGGCGATCAGGTCGTCGAGCGGCTCGGTCACCGAGCACGAGCCGAAGGAGGTGAACCAGCGTCGCGCGGCGGGCACGTCGGTGCCGGCCAGCGACCGGCCGTCCCGCTGCTCGAGCGCTGCGGTCGCGTCGGCGACGGACCCGCCGTCCCAGAGCGCCTGCGTCGCCGCCAGCACGTTGAGGAACCCGTGGGCGCCGCCACCCTCGGGGTCGTGGCGCACCGCCCGGTGCAGGCCGGCGGTGGCCTTGAAGCGGCACTCGCGGTCGAGGGCGGCGTCGATCCAGGCCGCCACGGTCGGGGCGTCCGGGATGAGGTCGTGGTCGACGTGGCCGAGCCGGAGCTTGAGCCGGTGGTCGCAGGCGGCGACCTCGTCGGCGGCGGCCAGCCAGGCGGGGGTGGCCGGGCCGGGGACCTCGATGGAGACCGGGACGTCGAGCTCGGCGGCACGGACGGCCGCGTCGATCCGGCGGACGTTGCCGACCGGGTCGTCGGCGTCGCGCACCGCTACCTCGAGCCCGGCCAGGGTGAGCCCCTTGCGTGCGGCGAGCGTGGCCACGCCCTCGACGGCTCCGGCGCCGCTGGTCAGCACGACCGAGACCGGCACGTCGGCGGGCACCGACCCGAGCGCGGTGTCGGGGACCACGAACGACCCGACCAGGCCGGCCCACCACTCCCCGGCCCGGGCGGCGTACGCGCCCAGTGCCTCGGCGAGGTCGGCGTCGCCGGGTGGGAAGACGGCCGCGTCGTCGACGAGGCCGCGCCAGTCGTCTGGGATCGAGGCGGAGGTCGTGGGTTCAGAAGTCGGAGCCACGGGGCTACTCTAGCCACCAGATAGCGGACACTTGCGTCCGATAGTCGGATGATTGGATCGCACCGATGGCCCACTACCGAGCACTCGGCCGCCTGCCTCGCCAGCGCCACACCCAGCTGCGCGACGAGGACGGCCACCTCTTCCGCGAGGAGCTGATGGGCGAGGAGGGCTTCTCCTCGGACTCCTCGCTCCTCTACCGGCGCGGCGTCCCCAGCGCGATCACCGACAGCCGTGTCTGGGAGCTGCCCGACCAGTCGCGCACGCCCAACCACCCCCTCAAGCCGCGCCACCTCAAGCTCCACGACCTCGAGACCGGGTCGTGCCCCGTCGAGGGCCGGCGGGTGGTCCTGGGCAACAACGACGTCCGCATCACGTACGTCGTCACCGGCACCGAGCCCTCGCCGCTCTACCGCAACGCCATCGGTGACGAGTGCGTCTTCGTGGAGACCGGCGCCGGTGTGGTCGAGACCGTCTTCGGTGTCGTGCCCTACCGCGCCGGCGACTACGTGGTCGTCCCGCGTGCGACCGACCACCGCTGGGTGCCGGCGGAGCCGTCCAGGCTCTACGCGATCGAGGCCAACAGCCACATCCACCCACCGAAGCGCTACCTGTCGCGCTTCGGCCAGATGCTGGAGCACGCGCCCTACTGCGAGCGCGACCTCCACGGACCTGCCGAGACCTTCCAGGCCGACGGCACCGACGTCGAGGTCCTCGTGAAGCACCGCGCTGCCGGTCAGGTCGTCGGCTCGCGACTGACGTACGCGACGCACCCCTTCGACGTGGTCGGCTGGGACGGCTGCCTCTACCCCTACACGTTCAACATCGAGGACTACATGCCGATCACCGGCAAGGTCCACCAGCCGCCGCCGGTGCACCAGGTCTTCGAGGGCTGGAACTTCGTCATCTGCAACTTCCTGCCCCGCAAGGTCGACTACCACGAGCTCGCCATCCCGGTGCCGTACTACCACTCCAACGTCGACTCCGACGAGGTGATGTTCTACGTCGGCGGCGACTACGAGGCCCGCAAGGGCTCGGGCATCGGCATCGGCTCGATCAGCCTGCACCCGGGCGGCCACGCGCACGGTCCCCAGCCCAGCGCGATCGAGGCCAGCCTGGGCGTGCAGTACTTCGACGAGTCCGCCGTCATGGTCGACACCTTCGCTCCGCTCGAGCTGGGCGAGGGTGGGCTCGCCGTGGAGGACCCGGCGTACGCCTGGACGTGGGCCGGGCGCGGTCCGGCCACGGACGGGGACGACGGCGGACCGGCGGTCTACAGCAACTCCTGAGCCCGCCCGGGTGCCGGACCACTCCTTCGGGTGGTCGTTAGCGTGGCGAGCATGACCTCCGCCGACCTGCCGCCCTGCGTGTTCCTGCTGTTCGGCGCCCGCGGGGACCTCGCTGCGCGCAAGCTGTTCCCGGGCCTCTACCGGCTCGCCGCGGCCGGGAGGCTGCCGCAGGACTACGCCGTCATCGGCAGCGGCCGGCACTCGCCCGGCTCCGACGACGACTTTCGCGACGAGGTGCGCGAGGGGCTGCGCGACACGGTCGACGACCTCGACGAGAGCGTCGCGCGCGAGTTGCTCGACCGGGTGTCCTTCCAGACCGCCGACGCCGACGACGGCGCGGACCTGGCAGCGCGGGTGCGGGAGGTCGAGGAGGGGCTCGGTGACGACGTACGCCGCCTCGTCTACCTGTCGGTGCCGCCGACCGCGATGTCCGGGATGGTCGGCATGCTCGGGCGGGAGGGGCTGGCCGAGCGAGCCCGCCTGGTCATCGAGAAGCCCTTCGGCCTCGACCTGCCGTCCTTCGACGAGCTCGACCGCGACGTGCACCAGGTCTTCGAGGAGGAGCAGGTCTTCCGCATCGACCACTTCCTCGGCAAGGAGGCCGTTCAGAACCTCCTCGCGCTGCGCTTCGCCAACGCGCTCTTCGAGCCGGCGTGGAACCGCCACAGCATCGCCTCGGTGCAGGTCGACGTCCCCGAGACGCTGGCGATGGAGGGCCGCGGCTCGTTCTACGAGTCGACCGGCGCGCTGCGCGACATGGTCTCGACGCACCTGTTCCAGATCCTCGGCGCGGTCGCCCTGGAGGACCCGGGGGAGTGGTCCGCCGACGCCGTACGACGGGCGCGGGCGGCGGTGTTCGCCGACGTCCGCCCGCTCGACCCGGCGCGCGTCGTGCTCGGGCAGTACGACGGCTACCGCGACGAGGACGACGTGGCCGAGGACTCCGACGTCGAGACCTTCGTGGCGCTCGAGGCGTGGGTCGACAACGACCGCTGGCAGGACGTGCCGTTCCACCTCCGCACCGGCAAGGCGATGGCCGAGACCCGGCGCACGGTGACGCTCCGCTTCCGTGCGCCCGACTCGACCGTCTTCGGCGACGGCCTGGCGCGCGACGAGCTGGTCCTCGAGCTCACCGACGAGGCGAAGATCCACGTCGACCTGCTCGGCAAGCGCCCGGGTCCGGAGATGGAGCTCGCGCCGGCCACGATGCGCCTCGACCTGGGCGAGGAGCTGCCGGACGCAGAGCCGCTGGAGGCCTACGAGCGCCTGCTCCTCGACGTGCTCCACGGCGACCACACGTTGTTCGCCCACGCCGACGAGACCCGGCGGCTGTGGGAGGTGTGCCAGCCGGTGATCGACGACCGGCCGACCCCCGTGCCGTACGACCGCGGGTCGTGGGGACCCGCAGAGGCGCTCGAGCTGCCCCGGGGCGGCTGGCGGCTCGGGAGCGGCGACGCCGATGGCGAGTGACGGTGGGTGCGGCCCGGCCGCACCCATCGCCCACCACGGCCTGATCGGAGACCTCCGCACCGCAGCGCTCGTCGCCACGGACGGCACCATCGACTGGTTCTGCCCCGGCCGCTTCGACGCACCGAGCGTCTTCGCCTCGATCCTCGACCCCGACGGCGGATCGTGGCGGATCCGTCCCGACGACCCCGAGGCGCGCAGCCAGCAGTACTACCACCCCGAGACCAACATCCTCGTGACGCGGTTCATGACCGAGCACGGGGTGGTCGAGGTGCAGGACTTCATGCCCGTGCTGCGGGCCCACGACCCCGACCACCGGCAGCGGCTCGTGCGTCGCGTCGTCGGCCTGCGCGGCTCGGTCGACCTCACCATGCACATGGCGCCCCGGCCCGACTACGGCGCCACCCGGCCTGACCTCAGCGTCGACGACGACGTCGTCCGCTTCGCCGACGGCGACGTCCACCTGGCCCTGTCCAGCACCGTCGGGCTCGACGTGGCCGACACCTCGGCGACGGCGCGGCTGGCGCTGGCGACGGGCGAGTCCGCGCTGTTCGTCCTCGAGGTCCTGGCGCCGGGCGAGCCCGCACTGGGGTGCGAGCAGTCCGACGTCTCCGAGCTGTTCGAGGCCACGGCGGCCTTCTGGCGGAGCTGGCTCGGCCAGTCGACCTACACCGGCCGGTGGCGCGAGTGGGTCGACCGCTCGGCCCTGACCCTCAAGCTGCTGTGCCACGAGCCCACCGGCGGCATCATCGCCGCGCCCACCACCAGCCTCCCCGAGAGCCTCGGAGGCAGCCGCAACTGGGACTACCGCTACGTGTGGGTCCGCGACGCCGCGTTCAGCGTCTACGCCCTGCTGCGCCTCGGCTTCACCGACGAGGCGGCGGCGTTCGTCCGCTTCCTCTCCGAGCGGCTCGGCGAGGCGGCCGACGGCGCGGACGACGAGCTCGGGCCGCTGCGGGTGCTCTACGACCTCGACGGCGGCCTGCCGCACGAGCGCGAGCTCGACCACCTCGAGGGCTACCGGGGCTCCCGCCCGGTCCGGGTGGGCAACGCCGCGGTCGACCAGCTGCAGCTCGACGTCTACGGCGAGATCGTCGACTCGGTCTACCTCTTCGACAAGCACGGACGCGGCATCAGCCACGACGCGTGGAGCGACCTGCGCGGCATCGTGTCGTGGCTGATGGACAACTGGGATCGCCCCGACGCCGGCATGTGGGAGATCCGCTCGGGGCCGCGCACCCACACGACGTCGTTGGTGATGAGCTGGGTCGCCGTCGAGCGGATGATGCGCGTGGCGCGTCGCCGCGGGCTGCCCGGCGACCTGACCGAGCTCGCGGCCACGCGCGACGAGATCTACGAGCGCGTGATGACCGACTGCTGGAACGACGACCTCGGCGCCTTCACCGCCTTCGCGGACAGCGACGTGCTCGACGCCGGCGCTCTCCTGATGCCGATGGTGAAGATGCTCGCCCCCGACGACCCGCGGTTCCTCTCCACCCTCGCCGCGATCGAGGACCGGCTCGTCACCGACAGCCTCGTGCTGCGCTACGACCCGGCCGCCTTCGGTGACGGCGTCTCCATGCCCGGTGACGGCGACGGCGACCCGGTCGAGGAGGGGACGTTCTCCCTCTGCTCGTTCTGGTACGTCGAAGCCCTGACCCGGGCGGGCCGGCTCGCCGACGCCCGCCTGGCGCTGGAGAAGATGTTCACCTACGCCAACCACCTCGGGCAGTACGCCGAGCAGGTCGGGCTCAACGGCGAGCAGCTGGGCAACTTCCCGCAGGGCTTCACCCACCTCAGCCTGATCAGCGCCGTGATCAACCTCGACCGGAGCCTCGACGGCTGACGCGCCGCCACCCACGGTCGCCAGTGGGCGGCGGACTTCGCACCCGAGTCTCCCGCTTCGACACCCAGGTCTGGTGTGACAAGCAGGAGACTCACCGGATATCCGGTGACTCCAGCGACAGGCAGCAGACCGAGCCCGCGGGCTCAGGACGTCCAGGCGTGCCAGAGCTCGGCGTACTCCCCGTCGAGGTCGAGCAGCTCCTCGTGGCTGCCGAGCTCGACGATGCGGCCGTCGAGGACGACGGCGATGCGGTCGGCGTCGTGCGCGGTGTGGAGCCGGTGGGCGATCGCGACGACCGTGCGGCCCTCGAGCAGGTTGTTCATCGACCCCTCGAGCGTGCGGGCGGTGCGCGGGTCGATGAGGGAGGTGGCCTCATCGAGCACGAGGGTGTGGGGGTCAGCGATGATCAGCCGGGCGAGCGCGACCTGCTGCGCCTGCGCAGGGGTCAGGGAGAAGCGGCCCGACCCGATCATCGTGTCCAGGCCCTCGGGCAGCCGCTCGACCCAGGACAGCCCTCCGACCGCGGCGAGCGCCTGTCGCACGGCGTCGTCGGGGGAGTCCTCGCGGGCCAGCACGACGTTGTCGCGCACGGTGCCGATGAAGACGTGGTGCTCCTGGGTGACGAGCGCGACCTCGGTGCGCAGCACCTCCAGCGGCAGGTCGACCAGGTCGACGCCGCCGACGCGTGCCGAGCCGGTGCGGGGCCGGTTGATGCCCGACAGCAGCCGGCCGAGCGTCGACTTGCCCGACCCGCTGGGCCCCACGACCGCGAGCCGCTCGCCGGTGCGCAGGCGCAGGTCGACGCCGTGGAGGACGTCGTGGCCCTCCCGGTAGGCGAAGCGGAGGTCGTCGGCCACCAGCTCGACGCCGTCGGGCAGCCGGTCGCCGGGCTCCCGGTCGGGCGGCACCTCGGCGATGCCGAGCAGGCGGCTGGTCGAGGCCGCTCCGACCTGGAGCCGGTCGACCTCGCCGATCACGGCGTCGAGCGGCTCGGCCAGCGCGACGACGTACAGCAGCGCCGCGGTGATCTGGCCCAGGTCGACCCACCCCTGGCTGTAGCCGTAGGCGCCCACGACCAGCGTGACGACCTGCGGCACCTGGAAGGCACCGTTGAGCGCGGCGAAGAGCACGTTGCGCAGGGTCATGCCGTAGCGCTCGGCCTGCGCCGAGACCGCGATGTCGTCGGAGCCCGCGTCCACCCGGGCCTTCGACAGCCCCAGCGCCTCGACGGTGCGCGAGCCCTCGACGGTCTCGGTGAGCGTGGTGTTGATGCGGGAGTAGGTGGCGCCCTCGGTGATGTACGCCTTCGGCGCGCGCCGCAGGTAGGTGCGCACCGCCGGCGTGCACAGCGCGAAGACGACGAGCGCGGGCACCGCCAGCACGAGGGAGTTGAGCATCATCGCCACGATGGACAGCAGGACGGTCATCAGCGAGATCAGCAGGCGCGGGACGCCCCACTGCACCGACCGCGCCATCGTCCCGACGTCGCGGGTGACGCGGGTGACGAGGTCGCCCGTGCTCGCTCCCTCGACGCGACCGACCGGCAGCCGGAGGATCGTGCTCACCACGTGCTCGCGCGCGGAGGCGAGCAGGTCCTGGCCGAAGTGGGTGGAGGTCCACTGGGCGCCGAAGGTGAACACCGCCTGCAGGACCACCACGCCCACCACGGCGAGGGCGAGGGTGTCGAGGCCGGCCGCCGCCGCCCCGTCGGCGTCGACCCGGTTGACCAGCGACCCGAGCAGCCGCGGGACGACGAGCGCCGAGCCGGCCGCGAGCGCGTTGAGGAGGACGAGCAGCGCGAAGGAGCGCTTCCGCGTGCGCACCAGGTCGCCGAAGAAGGCGAGCACGGCGCGGTTGCCGGACACGGGCCAGCCGCGGACCGGGTTGCGCGAGGCGGCGTAGACGTCCTCCGCGCGCTGCCGGCGCAGGTCGTGGCGCTGCCAGAGCGCGCGGTTGCGCTCGCGCAGCCCGACGTCGCCCGGAGGGTCGAGCTCGGGCGGGACGGCCGGCGGGTCGTCGGCCCGGTCGCGCCAGGTGTCGGCGGAGGTGGCGAGGAGGTCGGTGGTCATCGGGCCGGCTCCTCCTCGTCGAGCTCGCGCGTCACGACGCGTCGGTAGGCCTCGTCGTCGGCCAGCAGGTCGGCGTGGCGGCCCTCGGCGACCACGGTCCCGTCGTGGAGGAGCGCGACGCGGTCGGCGTGGTGCAGCCACAGCGGCGAGACCGTCGTGACCACGGTCGTCCGGCCCCGGCGGGTCTCGGCGACCCGGGCGGCGATGCGGGCCTCGGTGTGCGCGTCGACCGCGGAGGTCGGCTCGACCAGCACGAGGACGGGCGCGTCGGCGGCCACGGCGCGAGCGAGCACCACCCGCTGGCGCTGGCCGCCGGACAGGCCGCGACCGCGCTCGTCGAGCTGGCCCTGCCAGCCCTCCGGCAGCGCGTCGTAGACGTCCTCGGCGCTGGCGACGCGGAGCGCCTCCTCGGCCTCCTCCCGCGTCAGCCGCGCGTGGGGGTCGACGGCGTCCTGCAGGGTGCCGGCGAAGAGCTGGCTGGTCGTGTCGCTGACCAGCACCAGCCGGCGTACGTCGTCGAGGCGGGCGTGGGAGAGGTCGACGCCGCCGAGGGTGACGCCCCACTCAAGGCGCGCCTGCTCCTCGTCGAGGGCGGCGATCCGGGAGCGCTCCCGCGCCCGCTCGGCCCGCGACCGACGGGCGGCGCGGCCCTTGGTGCCGGTCTCCTCGACGGAGGGGACGGGCTCGGTGTCGGCGGGCAGGTAGCGGCCGAGCCGGTCGGCGAGGGCGGCGCTCTGCTCGGGCACGGCGCTGACGACGACGGTGAGGATGCCGGGCTGCACGGTCAGGCCGCTCGCCGCGTCGTGAAGCGGGGCGCCGCCGTCGAGGGCGACCGGGTCGGCCGGGTCGCGCCACGGCGGGCGCTCGTCGAAGATGGCGATCGCCTTGCGGGCGCTGACCAGGGACCGCACGCCCTTCTGCGCGAACTCGAAGAAGGTCCGGATCGGGCCGACCATGAAGAGCCCGTAGCCGAGGAAGGTGATGAGCTGGCCGACGCTGAGGGTGCCGTCCTGGACCTCCCGGGTGCCGAGCCACACCAGCGCCACGAGGAAGATGCCCGAGAGCAGCACGCCCACGGCCTCGACCACGGCCTGCCAGATGCCGGCCGCCACGCCGGCCTCGCGAGCCGACTGCGACTGGCGGGCGTAGTTCGTGCCGAAGGTCTGCTCACCGCCGATGCCGCGCAGGATCCGCAGCCCGGCCACGATGTCGGTGGCCAGCGAGGTCAGGTCGGAGGTGCGCGAGCGCTCGAGCTGCTGGCGCCGGTGCAGCGGACGCAGCAGCGGCAGGGCCGCCCCGACGAGCACCGGCGCCGCCACCAGGGTCAGCAGGCCGAGCTGCCACGACATGGTGAGCACGATGAAGGCGACGGTGAGGTACGACGCCAGCTGGCCCACCGTGCGCGCCAGGATCTCGCTCAGCGCACCGAACTCGTCGGAGTCGCTCGAGGCGACGCTCAGCACCTCGCCGGTCGGGGACCGGCGGGGCAGCACGTGCCCCATCTGCGCGACCTTGCGGGTGACCATCTCGAGGGCGCCGTAGAGCGCGACCAGCCAGCTGCGCACCACGAGCGTGTGCGACACGACGCCGAAGACGCCGCCGATCACGACCACCAGGAGCAGCAGCGCCGCCCAGCCGGCAAGTGCGGTCTCGGAGCCGCCGACGATGCCCTGGTCCACCGCTCGGCCGAAGATCCACGGCCCGAGGGTCATCGGCAGGAACCACAGCGCGTAGCAGAGCGACGAGAGCGCGATCACGCCCTTCTGGCGCCCGAGGATCCACCGGAGGAACGCCAGCGGCGAACGGGTGTCGGGGTCCGGCGTGGGTGCGTCGTCCGTGCCCGTGAAGAACGTCGCGATCCGAGGTGGGTAGTCCTGCATCTCGAGTCGAACCCTAGGCGTCGGCGGGCGACGGCACGAACCGAATACGCGAACGACTCAGGCGGCGCCGTGTGCCGGGTAGTCGGTGTAGCCCTCGGCGTCGCCGCCGTAGAACGTCTCGGGTCGCGGCGGGTTGAGGGGCAGGCCCTCGGCGAGGCGGCGCGGCAGGTCGGGGTTGGCGATGAACGAGCGGCCGAAGGCCGCGGCGTCGACGAGGCCCGCGTCCAGCAGCCGCTCGGCCTTGGCGAGGTCGTAGCTCCCGGCACCGACGATGGGGCCGGGGTGGGCCGCGCGCAGGGCACGCCGGTAGTCGTCGTCGAGCTCCGGCCCGCCGGCCCAGTCCGGCTCGGACAGGTGGAGGAAGGCCAGGTCGCGACGACCGAGCTCACCGGCGACGTACAACCCGGCCTCGGCGCCCTCGGGGTCCTCGGTCCCGTTGAACGAGCCGATCGGGGAGATCCGGATGGCGACCCGGTCGGCGGACCAGGCATCGACGACGGCGTCGGTCACCTCGAGCATCAGCCGGGCGCGGTTGGTCAGCGAGCCGCCGTACTCGTCGGTGCGGAGGTTGCTGTCGGCTGCGAGGAACTGGTGCAGCAGGTAGCCGTGAGCACCGTGGATCTCGACGAGGTCGAAGCCGGCCTCGCGGGCGTTGACCGTCGCGCGCCGGTAGTCCTCGAGCAGCCGCGGGACCTCCTCGAGGCGCAGCGGGCGCGGGACCGGGCAGCTGACCCGGGTCGGCCGGCCGCCCTCGCCGCGCACGGTGGTGCGGTTGCGGTAGGGCCCGTCGCTGGCCGAGACCGGCAGCTCGCCGTCGTGGAACGACTCGTGGGAGACGCGGCCGACGTGCCACAGCTGGGCGGCGATCAACCCGCCGGCCTCGTGCACGGCGTCGGTGATCCGGCGCCACCCGGCGACCTGCTCGTCGCTGTGGATGCCAGGGGTGTCCATGTAGCCCTTGCCCTCCGGGCTGATCTGGGTGCCCTCGGAGATGAGCAGCCCCGCGCCCGCGCGCTGCACGTAGTACTCCCGCATCAGGTCGTTCGGCACGTCTCCCGGCGCCGTGGCCCGCATCCGGGTGAGGGGGGCCATCAGCACGCGGTTGTCGGCGCGGACGGCGCCGAGGGTCAGGGGCTCGAAGAGGGAGGGCACGAGAGCCGCCAACGGCGACCTCCCGGCGGCTATTCCGACATCCGGGCCGACCGTGACCCGGGTCACGCCCGGGAAGGAGGCCGGAGAGGGACGACGACCTGCGCACATTCACCCCTCCGGGTACCGTGGCGGTCGATGACCGACGTCGAGGTGCTCGCTCCGCGTGAGGTCCCGCTGGGAGGTCCCCGGGCCATGCGCGTACGACGCACGCTCCCGCAGCGCCATCGCTCCCTGATCGGTGCCTGGTGCTTCGTCGACCACTACGGGCCGGACGAGGTCGACCGCACCGGCGGGATGGTGCTCCCGGCCCACCCGCACACCGGCCTCCAGACCGCCAGCTGGCTCTTCGGCGGCGAGCTCGAGCACCGCGACTCCGTCGGCAGCCTCGCCACGGTGCGTCCCGGCGAGCTGAACCTGATGACAGCCGGACGCGGCATCAGCCACACCGAGGTCTCCACGCCCGACACCACGCTGCTCCACGGCGCCCAGCTCTGGATCGCGCTGCCGGACGAGAGCCGCCACGTCGAGCCCCGGTTCGAGCACTTCGCGCCCGACCCGGTCCGCGGGCCCGGGTGGGAGGCCAGGGTCTTCATCGGCTCGTTGCTCGGCGCCACCTCGCCGGTGCACGTGCACACCCCGCTCCTCGGCGCGGAGATCATGCTCGCGCCGGGCAAGAGCCTCGAGATCGAGGTCGACCCGACGTTCGAGCACGGCGTGCTCCTCGACGTGGGCGAGATCGACGTCGACGGCCAGGAGCTGGCGCCCAGCGACCTCGGCCACGTCCCCCACGGCAGGTCCACCATCACGGTGACCGCGCAGGAGGAGGCCCGGCTGCTCCTCCTCGGCGGTCCGCCCTTCGGCGAGCCCATCGTCATGTGGTGGAACTTCATCGGTCGCAGCCACGACGAGATCGCCGGCTACCGCCAGGAGTGGCAGGACCAGATCCTCGTGGGCGACGGGGACGACGTCGTCGCCGACGGCCGCGAGGTCGCCGAGGGGCGCTTCGGCACGGTCGACCTCGACCTGCAGCCCATCCCCGCGCCGGTCCTGCCCAACGTGCGGCTCAAGGAACGACGCTGAGCGGCGTCGGCCCCGTCGTCGGCGCCGACGGGATCGCACGGTGCCCCTGGGGCGCGGGCGACGCGGTCAACCTCGCCTACCACGACACCGAGTGGGGGCTGCGCGTCGACGGCGAGGCGGCCCACCTCGAGCGGCTCACGCTGGAGGCCTTCCAGTCGGGCCTGTCGTGGCGCACGATCCTCGACAAGCGCGACAACTTCCGCGCCGCCTTCGCCGGGTTCGACGCCGATGCCGTCGCGGCCTACGACGACCACGACGTCGAGCGCCTGATGGGCGACCCCGGCATCGTCCGCAACCGCCGCAAGGTCGACGCGGCGATCACCAACGCGCGCGCCACGGTCGCCCTGCGCGAGCAGGGCGGGTTGGAGGCGTTCATCTGGTCCTTCCGGCCCGAGCCGGGGCCGGCGCCGCGCACCACGGCCGACGTGCCCACCACCTCGGCTGAGTCGATCGCGCTGTCGAAGGCGCTCAAGAAGGCGGGCTTCGCCTTCGTGGGACCGACGACGATGTACGCCCTCATGGAGGCCATCGGCCTCGTCGACGACCACCTCGCGGACTGCCACCGCCGCGGGTGCGCCGGCTGACCCGGTCCGGCGTCAGCCGGGCTTGCGCCACACCGACACGTGGCTCTCGCTGTCGTTCGTGAACGGAGCCCCGTGCCAGTCCGCGACGCGTCGCTCGAGCACCATCCCGGCGAGCTGCGCCATCAGGTCGCACTCGGCCGGCCAGATGTAGCGGAAGTTGCTCTCGCCGTAGGTGACCGTGCCGTCGTCGTGCCGGCGGTAGTGGTGGGACGTGCCCTGCTGCGTGGTCATGTCGTAGGTGTCGAACCCGACGTGGCGGCGCCCGACGTGGAAGGGCACCGCGGCCTGGCCGGGCGGGAAGCGCCGGATGCCGGGCACCCACAGCTCGACCACGAAGCGGCCGCCCGGGGCGAGGTGGCGGGCAGCGTTGCCGAAGCACGCGACCTGCTCGGCCTGGGTGCGCACGTTGCCGATGCTGTTCCAGACGACGTACACGAGGCTGAACTCGCCGTCGACGCGAGCCGTGGCCATGTCGCCCACGACGACGGGGACGTCAGGCCGCTTGCGGTGGAGCTCGTCCGTCATGGGTTGTGACAGCTCGATGCCGGAGACCGGGACGCCCCGCTCGGTCAGCGGGATCGCGACCCGGCCGGTGCCGATGGCCATCTCCAGCGCGGCGCCGTCGCCGGCTAGGGCGGCCAGGAAGTCGACCGCCGGGTCGAGGACCTCTGGCTCGAACATGAACGCCGAGCTCTCGTCGTACGTCGCCGCGGTCTCGGCGTCCCAGTAGTCACTGCTGCTCGTCATGCCCGCCACGCTGCACCACCAGCACGGCGTCGGCCACCGAATTCGCCCCTGCCGCGACCCGCGCCGAGTCCCTATGCTCCCCGTCCATGGAGCGCGTGCACGCCTTCTCCACCGACGACGCCCTCGCCGAGCTCGACGCGACCGGCCTCGTCGAGGCCCTGCGCTCCGGGGTCGTGTCGGTTCCGGAGGTCGTCGAGGCCGCCATCGCCCGCACCGAGCGGGTCGACGCCGCCCTCGGCGCCGTGGCGTACGCCGCCTACGACCGCGCCCGGGAGGAGGCCAGGCACCCGCGCGGCGGCTGGTTCGCCGGGGTGCCGACCTTCGTCAAGGACAACGTCGACGTCGCCGGCATGCCCACCCAGCACGGCTCCGACGCCTTCACCGCAGCGCCGCAGCCGGCCGACGGCGACTTCGCGCGGATGTACCTCGCCACCGGGCTCGTCCCGCTGGGCAAGACGCAGCTCTCGGAGTTCGGCTTCTCCGGGGCCGCGGACCACGTGCGCCTCGGGCCGGTCCGGTCGCCGTGGAGCCCCGAGCACTACGCCGGCGCCTCGTCCGCGGGCTCTGCCGCGCTCGTCGCGGCCGGAGCGGTGCCGATCGCGCACGCCAACGACGGCGGCGGATCCATCCGCATCCCCGCCGCGGTCAACGGGCTCGTCGGCCTCAAGCCCACCCGCGGCCGCCTCGCGCAGGACCGGATGATGCGCGACATGCCGGTGCGGATCGTCTCCGACGGCGTCCTCACCCGCAGCGTCCGCGACACCGCCGCGTTCTACCGCGAGGCCGAGAAGGTCTGGCGCAACCCGCTCCTCGCCCCCGTCGGCGACGTCACCCGCCCGAGCCGGGCCCGGCTCCGCGTCGCGGTCGTGACCGAGGGGATCGGCCGCTCCTGCAGCCCCGAGGTGCGCGAGCTGACGCTGCGCACCGCCGCGCTGCTCGAGGAGCTCGGCCACCACGTCGAGGAGGTCGAGAACCCGATCCCGACCGGCTTCCCCGACCACTTCGTCCGCTTCTGGTCGATGCTCGCGCTGGTCATCGTCCGCCGGGGCAGGAAGGACTTCGGGCCCACGTGGGACCCGGCCAGGCTGGACAACCTCACCCTCGGCCTGGCCCGGCACGCGGCGCGCAACCTCCACAAGCAGCCGTGGTCGATCTCCGTGCTGCGCCGCTCCCAGCACCTCGCCGCTCGCCACCGGGCGTCGTACGACGTCACGCTGACGCCCACCCTCGCGACCGAGACGCCACGCGTCGGCCACCTCCGTCCCGACCAGGACTACGACGAGATCATGGACCGGCTGATGGACTGGGTGGCGTTCACGCCGCTGCAGAACGCCACCGGGGAGCCGGCCGTCTCGCTGCCCCTGGCGACCACCGCCGCAGGGCTGCCGCAGGGGATGATGCTGGGCGCCGGAGCGGGCCGCGAGGCACGCCTGCTCGGGTTGTCGTACGAGCTCGAGGAGGCCGTCGGCTGGCCCCGCATCCAGGCGTCCTGAACGGCCGGATCGGGCAGAGGCGGAGCCGATTTCTCAACCCGGCGGGGCGTGTGTATCGTTCTCCGTCGTTGCCCCTTTAGCTCAGTCGGCAGAGCGTCTCCATGGTAAGGAGAAGGTCTACGGTTCGATTCCGTAAAGGGGCTCTGGGTCGGACCTCCTCCGGGTGGTCCTTCCTCCGCGGCGGGGTAGCTCAGGTGGTTAGAGCACACGGCTCATAATCGTGGTGTCGCGGGTTCGAGTCCCGCCCCCGCTACCACCCAGTCTCCCGCATCACCAGCAAAGTAGAGGTTCTCCGATGGCCAGCAAGTCTTCTGACGTCCGCCCCAAGATCACGCTCGCGTGCACGGAGTGCAAGGAGCGCAACTACATCACCAAGAAGAACCGGCGCAACGACCCCGACCGGATCGAGCTGAAGAAGTTCTGCCCGCGCGACCGCCGGCACACGATCCACCGCGAGACCCGCTGACGCCGTTCCTCGTCGCACCCGACCCGTCCGAGCACTCGGACGGGTTGTCGTGTTTGTAGGCTCTGGGGCATGCCCGTCGACCCCTCGCTGGTGGGGCGCGAGTTCCCCGCGCCGGCGCCCCTGTCCGTGACCCCCGAGCGGGTCGGCGCCTTCGCCGACGCCGTCGGCCATCCCGGGGCGGACGGTGGGTCGGTCCCGCCGACCTTCCCGATCGTGCTGGCCTTCGACGCGATGCAGGCCTTCCTCGACGCCGAGGCGATCGACCTGCACCGCATCGTCCACGGCGAGCAGCGCTTCGCCTACGTGCGCCCCCTGGCGGTCGGCGACGAGCTCCGCGCGACGCTGACGGTCACCGGCCTCCGCCAGATCGGCGGCGCCGACATCATCGCCACGACCAGCGAGATCACCGACGCCACCGGCGCGGTCGTCTGCACGGGCAAGGCCACCCTCGTCCACTCGTCCGGAGGGGCCGCATGAGCAACCGCCTGGACGCCGGTGACGTCCTCGAGACCAGGACCTTCACGGTCACCCGCGCCGACCTCGTGGCCTACGCCGAGGCCAGCGGCGACCACAACCCCATCCACCAGGACGAGGACGTCGCCCGCAGCGTCGGCCTCCCCGGCGTGATCGCCCACGGCATGTACACCCTGGCCCTGGTCGGCCGCGCGGTCGCCGAGTGGACCGGCGGCGCCGAGGTCGTCGACCTGGGGGCCAAGTTCACCAGCCCCGTCGTCGTACCCGCCGAGGGCGGCGCCGAGGTGGTCGTCGACGGCACCGTGAAGTCGGTCGCCGACGGCCTGGTCACCCTCGCGCTCCAGGTGACGTGCGGGGGCCAGAAGGTGCTCGGCATGCCGAAGGCGGTCGTGCGTGCCTGACCCGGTGCCTGACCTCCGGGACCACACCACGCTGCGGCTCGGCGGTCCCGCCGGACGCTGGGTCGAGGCCGCGACCGAGGAGGAGGTCGTCGAGGCCGTCGGGGCGGCCGACGCCCAGGGCGAGCCCGTCCTCGTCCTCGGCGGCGGCTCCAACCTCGTCGTCGCCGACGCGGGCTTCCCGGGCACGGTCGTCCACGTCGCGACCCGCGGGATCGTCGCCGACGTCGACGACTCGGGCGACCCGTCCTGCTCCGGCGCGACCGTGACGGTGGCCGCGGGGGAGTCGTGGGACGCCCTCGTCGCGCACGCCGTCGAGCGTGGGTGGTCCGGCATCGAGGCGCTCTCCGGGATCCCCGGGTCGGTCGGCGCCACGCCGATCCAGAACGTCGGCGCCTACGGCCAGGAGGTCTCCCAGACCATCGCCCGGGTCCGGGTGTGGGACCGCGTCCTGCGAGGCGTGCGGACCTTCGCGGCGAGCGAGTGCCGGTTCGGCTACCGCTCGAGCCGCTTCAAGGCCGACCCCGGCCGGCACGTCGTCCTCGACGTCACGTTCCAGTTCCGGATGGGCAGCCTCGCGGCACCCGTGCGGTACGCCGAGCTGGCGCGCACCCTCGGTGTCGCCGAGGGCCAACGCGCCCCGCTGTCCGACGTGCGTGAGGCGGTGCTCGGCCTGCGCCGCGGCAAGGGCATGGTTCTCGACGCGGCCGACCACGACACGTGGAGCGCCGGCTCTTTCTTCACCAATCCGTTCCTCGGCCCCGAGCAGGCCGCCGCGCTGCCCGCCGACGCGCCCCGCTGGGAGCAGCCCGACGGCACCGTGAAGTCGAGCGCCGCGTGGCTGATCGAGCACGCCGGGTTCGGCAAGGGCCACACCAGCCCGGCCGCGGGGGAGCGGGTGCGGCTGTCCACCAAGCACACCCTCGCCCTCACCAACCGCGGCGGAGCCACCACCGACGAGCTGCTCACCCTCGCCCGCGAGGTGCGCGACGGGGTGCGCGACCGCTTCGGCGTCACGCTCGTCAACGAGCCCGTGACGGTCGGCTGCTCCCTCTGACCTCCGGCTCAGCCGAGCCAGGCGGCGATGTCCCGCTTCGCCGCCGCGACGACGTCTGACGGCGCCTGCGAGGCCTCGAACGACATCTCCGCGAGCCGGGCCAGGGTGGCGTCGTCGAGGTCGTGCGCGGCGCGCATCGTGGCGTACTGGCCCGCCAGCCGGGACCCGAAGAGCAGGGGGTCGTCCGCGCCCAGCGCGATGGTCGCGCCGGCGGCGAGGAGCTGGGGCAGCGGGACCGACGTGAGGTCGCTGTAGACGCCGAGCGAGACGTTGGATACCGGGCACACCTCCAGCGCGACCCCGGTCGCCACTAGCCGGTCGAGCAGGGCCGGGTCCTCCGCGCTGCGCACGCCGTGCCCGAGCCGGTGGGCTCCCAGCCGGTCGAGGCACTGGCGGACGTGGTCGGGTCCGCGCAGCTCCCCGCCGTGCGGGACGAGCAGCAGGCCGGCCCGGTCGGCGATGCGGAACGCGCCCTCGAAGTCCTCCGTGCGGCCGCGACGCTCGTCGTTGGACAGCCCGAACCCGACGACACCGCGGCCGGCGTACTGGGCGGCGAGGCGCGCGAGCGTGCGCGCGTCGAGCGGGTGGCGGGTGCGGTTGGCGGCGACGACCACCGCGATGCCGAGCCCGGTGCGCTCGGACGCGTCGCGCACGCAGTCGAGGACCAGGTCGGTGAACGCGGTGATGCCGCCGAAGCGGGCGGCGTACCCGCTGGGGTCGACCTGGATCTCCAGCCAGCGGCCGCCGTCGCGCACGTCGTCCTCGGCGGCCTCGAGCACGAGGCGGCGTACGTCGTCGGGCGTGCGCAGCACCGAGCGGGCCACGTCGTAGAGGCGCTGGAAGCGGAACCAGCCCTTCTCGTCGGCAGCGCTGAGCTGCGGCGGCCAGTCCTCGACGAGCGAGTCGGGCAGCACGATGCCGTCGCGCTCGGCGAGCTCGAGCAGCGTGCCGTGGCGCATCGACCCGGTGAAGTGGAGGTGGAGGTGCGCCTTGGGCAGCCGGGACACCTCGCGACGCGGCTCCGCGCCCTCCGGACCCGCCCCCGCACCTGCCATGCCCGCATCGTAGGGGGGACCCGGTACCCGTCCCGCGGCCCGGTGGGGTGCCTCGGTTCGACGGGGACTGGGACCGCCCCGTATGCTTCCGGATTGGTGGTTTCGCCACATGCTTCGGCATGCCCCCAGTGATGGGGATGAGACCGCCGGAGGGCACTAGCTCAACTGGCAGAGCATCGGTCTCCAAAACCGAAGGTTGGGGGTTCAAGTCCCTCGTGCCCTGCGAGGAACACTGCACAGCAACAACGAGAAGGTGGATGACGTGGCCGACGGCAACGCGGTTCAGGACCGGCGCGACTCGCGCGGCGACGACCGTGGGCGCACCAGCCCCGCCACGTTCCTGCGCCAGGTGGTGGCCGAGCTCCGCAAGGTGGTGTGGCCCACCCAGCAGCAGCTGATCACCTACTTCTTCGTCGTGCTGGTCTTCGTCGTCGTGGTGATGGCGCTCGTGACGGTCCTGGACCTCGCTTTCGGAAAGCTGGTCTTCGAGATCTTCACCGGTGGCGGCAGCGTCCAGTGACGACGGGGGAGACGGTTCCCCGCCCCCAGCTACGAACTACGGAGTGAGACGTGTCTGAGAACAATGACGTGGACCAGGTCGACGACCGGGTCGAGTCCGTCGACGAGGCGACCCCGGAGGACGCCGTCGAGGACGTCGTCGAGGACACCCCCGCCGACGAGGCCTCCGACCAGAGCGACGCGGACGTGACCGACGAGTCGACCGACGACGACGACGACGAGCAGGCCGACGAGACGACTGACGAGCAGGCCGACGACGAGGCTGCCGACGCGTCCGCCGAGGAGAGCGACCCGCTCGAGGCGTTCCGCCGCGAGCTGTGGGCCAAGCCCGGCGACTGGTTCGTCGTGCACACCTACTCCGGCATGGAGAAGCGGGTCAAGCACAACCTCGAGAACCGCATCATCTCCCTCAACATGGAGGACTACATCCACGAGATCGTGGTCCCCACCGAGGAGGTCGCGGAGATCAAGAACGGCCAGCGCAAGATGGTCACCCGCACCGTCCTGCCCGGCTACGTCCTGGTCCGCATGGACCTCACCGACGAGTCCTGGTCCGCCGTGCGCCACACGCCGTCGGTGACGGGCTTCGTGGGCCACAGCCACCAGCCCGTGCCGCTGAGCATGAGCGAGGTCGAGGACATGCTCGCGCCGGCCGTCGTGGCCGTCGCCGAGGCCGAGGCCGCCGCGTCGGGCGAGAAGGGTGCGGCCACCACGCCGCGCAAGCCGGTCGAGGTCGCCGACTTCGACGTCTCCGACTCCGTCATGGTGGTCGACGGCCCGTTCGCCACGCTCCACGCGACGATCACCGAGATCAACGCCGAGTCGCAGCGCGTCAAGGCGCTCGTCGAGATCTTCGGCCGCGAGACGCCGGTCGAGCTGTCGTTCAGCCAGATCCAGAAGGTCTGACGATTTCCGTCCGCCCGTCCTCCGGGCCGACAATGCAGTAGCGACAACCCGTGGCAGGGGGCAGGTGCCCTCGTCATGACCACACGAGAGAAAGAAGAAGGCTATGCCTCCCAAGAAGAAGATCGCCGCACTCGTCAAGGTGCAGCTGCAGGCCGGTTCGGCCACCCCGGCCCCGCCGGTCGGTACGGCGCTCGGTCCGCACGGCGTCAACATCATGGACTTCTGCAAGGCCTACAACGCCCAGACCGAGTCCATGCGCGGCAACGTGATCCCCGTCGAGATCACCATCTACGAGGACCGCTCGTTCGACTTCATCACCAAGACCCCGCCGGCCGCCGAGCTCATCAAGAAGGCCGCCGGCCTGTCCAAGGGTTCCGGCGTCCCGCACAAGGACAAGGTCGGCAAGCTGACCAAGGACCAGGTGCGCGAGATCGCGACCACCAAGCTGCCCGACCTCAACGCCAACGACGTCGAGGCCGCCATGAAGATCGTCGAGGGCACTGCGCGCTCGATGGGCGTCACCACCGACAGCTGAGCGAGCTCGTGAGCTCAGCAGTTCAGCACTGACCGTGGGAGAGCCGCGCTGGCTCGCCTAAACCACATCCTTCGCACGACAGAAACGAGAAGACCATGCAGCGCAGCAAGACCTACCGCGCGGCCGCGGAGACGTTCGACAAGGACGAGCTCTACGCGCCGCTGGCCGCCATCAAGATCGCCAAGGGTGGCTCCAAGAAGAAGTTCGACGAGACCCTCGACGTCGTCATGCGCCTGGGTGTCGACCCGCGCAAGGCCGACCAGATGGTCCGCGGCACCGTCAACCTCCCGCACGGCACCGGCAAGACCGCCCGTGTCCTCGTGTTCGCCAACGCCGACAAGGCCGAGGCCGCCCGTGAGGCCGGCGCCGAGTTCGTCGGTGGCGACGAGCTGATCGAGAAGGTCGCCGGCGGCTGGCTCGACTTCGACGCCGTCGTCGCGACGCCCGACATGATGGGCAAGGTGGGCCGCCTCGGTCGCGTCCTGGGCCCGCGCTCGCTCATGCCCAACCCGAAGACCGGCACGGTGACCCCCGACGTCGCCAAGGCCGTCACGGACATCAAGGGCGGCAAGATCGAGTTCCGCGTCGACCGCCACGCCAACCTGCACTTCATCATCGGCAAGGCCTCCTTCTCCGAGGTCCAGCTCGCGGAGAACTACGCCGCTGCGCTCGAGGAGGTGCTGCGTCTCAAGCCGGCCAGCTCCAAGGGCCGCTACATCAAGAAGGTCACCGTCTCCACGACGATGGGTCCCGGCATCCAGGTCGACCCGAACCGCGTGAAGAACGTCGCGTCGGAGGACGAGGCCGTCCAGGCCTGATCCACCGCGCAGCACGGCCCGGTCGCCCCTCGGGGCGGCCGGGCCGTCGTGCTTCCCACGTGCCTGGCGCCGTTTGGCTGGGGGTCCATCGGGTAGAACGTCAGTGGCACACCTGCCGCACCACCCGTCGTACCACTCGTCCCAGGAGACACACATGCGCGTCCCGTCCCTCACCCGCCGCCTCGGCTCCGTCGCCCTGGTGCTGACCCTGGGGGTCGGGCTCGCTGCGTGCAGCGACGACTCCGGCTCCTCCGACACCTCGAGCTCGGCGACCGACGAGAGCACCGACGAGGGCACGTCGACCGACGAGCGCACCGACGAGACCGAGGAGCCCGCCGAGGCGTCGCTCACCGAGCTCTCGGCCGACGACTTCTACCCGGCCGTCATGGATGCCATGAGGTCTGCCGAGACGTTCTCGTTCGAGACCACGTCGGGCGCCGCGGGCCAGTCCCAGACCATGACGGGGCAGGCCCGCTTCGGCGACGACGGCGTGGAGATGAAGGCCTCCGGAAGCGGCGCCCAGTCGATGGAGATGATCCTCATCGACAAGGCGATGTACATGAAGTCGCCCGAGCTCGGCATGGGCGACAAGTGGCTGAAGATCGACCTGAGCGACCCGAACTCGCTGTTCGGGATGATCGGCAAGGCCACCGACCCCGAGGTCATGTTCGAGGCCATGGAGAAGCCGAAGAACCTCGAGCTGGTCGGCTCGGAGGAGGTGGACGGCGTCGAGGCCAACCACTACCGGATCACCCTCGACCCGACGCAGTACCTCAAGGCCATGGAGTTCCCGGCCGCGATGGCCGACATGATGCCCGACGAGCTGGTGACCGAGATGTGGGTCGACGCCGACAACCTGCCGCGCAGGTTCACCCAGACGATGGAGCTCCCGGGCGCCGGCGGCGGCAAGCCGACCACCACGACGACCGAGGGCACCTACTCCGACTTCGGCACCGACGTCGAGATCGAGGCGCCCCCGAGCAGCCAGATCACCGAGGCGCCGGGCATGTGAGCAAGGCCCGGCCGTCTCAGCGCACTCGCCGTCGGCTCACTCCCGGAAGACCCGCTCGTCGATCAGCTGCTCCTTGACCTCGGTGCCCTCGGGCTCGTAGCGGCCCTGGTCGAAGCGGGTACGGAACTGCAGCACCGCGCCGTCGCGACCGAACCGGTTCTTCTCGACGGTCAGGACGGCGTACTCGCGGAACCGCTCGGCGTTGCCGAGGTCGTAGGTCAGGTGGTGCCGCGCGACGATGTCGAACTTGTTGTTGAGCACCAGCACGACGTCGGCCTCGTAGGCCAGTGCGCTCGACCCGCGCAGGTCGTTGGCGCGCATCCGCTTGCCGGAGCGGAGCGCCTCCTTCTCGGCCGCGGCGATCGCGAGGACCGGGGCGCTGATGTCGATGGCGAGGTCCTTGAGGCCCTCGACAATCTCGGTGGTGCTCGACTCCTCGTCGGGGTGGCTGGACTTCACCTTCTGCAGGTAGTCGACGATCACGAGCGGCGTGGACCCCGACAGCTCGCGCACCGCCTGGATGGCCGCCTGGATCGCGGCGAGGTCGGTGCGGGTGCCGGTGGAGCGGTGGACGAAGAGCATCTCGGAGTACTGGGCGACGCGGGTCAGCGCCTCGACGCCGGCGGGCACCGACTCCAGGCGGTGCTCGAGCGAGCTCACCCACAGGTCGTCGAAGATCGACCTGATGCTGTTGACCCGCACCTGGTCGGACTCGTCGAGCTCGCCCGCCTCCATGGCGATCAGCTTCTGCGTGAGGTCCTCGGCGTCGTGCTCGTAGGAGAAGTAGAGGACCGGGCGGCCGGTCGCGGCGTTGTTGCGGGCGACCTGCAGCGCGAAGGTCGACTTGCCGAGGCCCTGCGGGCCCGCGAGCAGCACCAGGGAGCCGGCGCGCATCCCGCCACCGATGATGGGGTCGAGACCCACGAAGCCGGTCTTCCAGAGGCGTCCGGCGGCGTTGCGTCCGGTGAGCATGCGTTCGTCGCTACGAGCCAGGGAGGCTCCGACGGTCATGAGCTGGTGGTCCACGGGGACATTGCACCAGTGATGGGCGACCGGCGTGGGAGGATTGGCCGGTTTGCGGGTCCGCTCCGCCGATTTGTCTGGTCCGTGCCCCGGCGCGTACTGTTCCCTCTCGAAACCAGAGACCGCAGGTTCATCACGAGCTCCAACGCTCGGGATGCGAAGGTCCGCAGCAGCGGGCGGCCGGCGCAGGATTTCAGAGCAGCGGCTCCGTCCGCACCCACGCCCTGAGCCTGTGCTCAGGGCGTTCGTCGTCTGTGGGCCCGACGCCGGTGGTCAACCCCGGAAGGAGACCCATGGCGCGGCCAGAAAAGACTGCCGCCGTCGCAGAGATCGTTGAGTCCTTCAACGACTCCGCCGGCGCTGTGCTGACCGAGTACCGCGGGCTCACCGTGAAGCAGCTGCAGGACCTGCGGCGCTCCCTCGGCGAGAACGCCAACTACGCCGTGGTCAAGAACACGCTGGCCAAGATCGCCGCCACCGAGGCTGGCATCGAAGGCTTCGACGACCTGCTGACCGGCCCCACCGCCATCGCCTTCATCAATGGAGACGTGGTCGAGGCCGCCAAGGGTCTGCGTGACTTTGCCAAGGCAAACCCCGCCCTTGTCATCAAGGGTGGAGTCCTGGACGGCAAGCCGCTCGACGCTGCCGAGGTCGCCAAGCTGGCTGACCTCGAGTCGCGCGAGGTGCTGATGGGCAAGCTGGCGGGCGCGATGCTCGCCTCGCTCTCCCAGGCCGTCTACCTGCTCAACGCGCCGATCGCCCAGGCCGCCCGTCTCGCGGGTGCGCTGCAGGCCAAGGCCGAGCAGGACCCCTCGATCCTCGCAGGTGGTGCCGGTACGCCGGATGCTCCCGCTGCCGAGGACGCCCCGGCGGAGGAGGCCACCTCTTCGGAGGCCGCCGAGCCCGAGGCGACCGACGAGTCGGCCGACACGGCCGCCGAGTCCACCGACGCCTGACCAGGCCGACGTACACCACCTGAAACCCCGGCGCAGCCGCACCAGCGACCGCGCCACACAAGGAAAGGTTTGCCATCATGGCGAAGCTCAGCACCGACGAGCTCCTTGACGCCTTCAAGGAGATGACCCTGATCGAGCTCTCCGAGTTCGTGAAGCAGTTCGAGGACACCTTCGGCGTGACCGCCGCTGCCCCCGTTGCCGTGGCCGCCGCCCCGGCTGCCGGTGGTGCCGCCGGTGGCGACGCCGCCGCCGCCGAGGACAAGGACGACTTCGAGGTCGTCCTCGAGGCCGCCGGCGACAAGAAGATCAACGTCATCAAGGAGGTGCGCGCCCTGACCTCCCTCGGTCTGAAGGAGGCCAAGGACCTCGTCGAGGCCGCCCCCAAGACGATCCTCGAGAACGCCACCAAGGAGGCCGCGGACAAGGCCAAGGAGGCCCTCGAGGCCGCCGGCGCCACCGTCACCGTCAAGTGACGCGCTGCTGGCCCCTGGGCTAGCACCTGCTGTTCCGCAGCAACCGTCGAAGGGCGGTCACCCCGGTCGGGGTGGCCGCCCTTCGTCATGTCCGGTCGTCCTCGAGCAGGCCCGACTGGTGGGCCCAGGCGATGGCGCGGGCGCGGTCGCGCAGCGCCAGCTTGTCCAGCACCCGGCCGAGGTGGGTCTTGACCGTCGTCTCGCCGAGGTAGAGGTCGGCGGCGATCTCGGCGTTGGAGAGTCCCAGGCCGACCAGGCGCAGCACGTCGGTCTCCCGCGGGGTGAGCAGGTCCAGCTCGGGCGCCCGCTGACGTGCCACGGGCGACCGGCCCAGCCTCGCGATGACGCCGGGCACGACGCTCGGGTCGATCACGCCCTGCCCTGCGGCTGCGCGGCGTACGGCGTCGAGCATGTCCTCGGGTGGTGAGCTCTTCAGCAGGAAGCCCGCGACCCCGCGACGCAGGGCCTCGTCGACCACCTCGTCCTCGTCGAAGGTCGTCAGCACCACGACCTGGGTGCCCGGCACCTCGGCCAGCACCTCGCGCGCCGCGTCGAGCCCGTTGAGGCGGGGCATCCGCACGTCCATCAGCACGACGTCCGGGCGCAGGTCGCGCACGACCCGGACCGCGTCCTCCCCGTCGACCGCCTCCCCGACGACCTGCAGGTCGGCCTCGCCGTCGATCAGCAGCCGCAGGCCGGCCCGGACCATCGCCTCGTCGTCGGCGACCACGACGCGCAGCGACGCGCCGCTCACCTGCCCGCTCACCTGCCCGCTCACCTGGACACCGTCACGGCGGTCGGCAGGGTCGCGGTGAGCCGGTGCCCGCCGTCCGCGGTCGGGCCCGCCACCAGGTCACCGCCCAGCACGGAGACCCGCTCCCGCAGCCCCGCGAGCCCGTGGCCGCCGTGGGCGGGGTCTCCCACGGGTGTGGCGGCCGCACCCGCGGCGGCTGCGTTGTCGACGCTGACCCGGACCTCGCCGGGGCCGACGTCGACGCGCACGACGACCGACGCCCCCGGCGCGTGCCGCAGGGCGTTGGTGAGGCCCTCCTGGGCGACGCGGTAGGCCGACATGCCGACGGCGCGCGGCACGGTCGAGGTGTCGCCCGAGGTCTCCAGCGTCACGACGGCGCCGGTGCGGCGTACCTCGTCCACCAGGTCGGGAAGCAGGTCGAGCGACGGCAGGGGAGCGAGGGCGGCGGACTGGCCCCGGCGCACGATCCCCACGATCCGCCGCAGCTCGTCGACGGCCTGGCGTCCGAGGCCCTCGGCGCGCAGCAGGGTCTCCTCCTCGACCGACCCGGGCTGCTGGCGGCGGCGCACGACCCCGACCTGCAGGGTCATCACGCTGACCGTGTGCGCCACGGCGTCGTGGAGCTCTCGCGAGATCCGGGTGCGCTCCTCGGCCACGGCGACCTCCGCCTGCTTCTCCCGCTCGGCCCGGAGCTCGGCTGCCAGGGCGGCCAGCTCGGCCGATCGCAGCTGCTCGCGGCGCAGCAGGACGCCGACGGCCCACGCGGGCGCGAGGATGAGGGCGAAGAAGACGAACTCCCAGACCGACTCACCCTCGATGACGATGCACAGCGGCGGCACGACGGCCGAGACGGCGTAGGCGGCGAGACCCGGGGTGCGCGGCAGGACGTAGGCGGCGTTGCCGACGAGCAGGACGTAGGCGATCAGCTGCGCCCCACCCACCGTCGGCAGTCCGGACGAGCTGAGCAGCTGGGCGGCGACCATGGACGCGCTGAGCAGCAGGACGCCGGCCAGCGGGAACCACCGGCTGACCGCCAGGGACGCTCCCGTCAGCAGAGCAGCCAGGACGCTCACGGGCGACAGGGCCGCGCCGGGGCCGCCGTAGCCGGCCTCGAAGAGCGCCGCGACCGCGACGACCGCGGCGACCACGAGGTGGGCCGCCGTGCGACGAGCCGTGCTGTCCATGCGCCCACTCTAGGGAGCGCGGGGCCCCGCGAGGGTCGTCCACGGGGACGACCCGCACATCCTCTCCGGGGAGGACCCCGGGCACTCGCGAGCGGTCCGCCGGGGCGGCCGGGTCGGGCTGCGCGGCCGATCCGCGGCGCGTCCCTGCCGTCGAAGACTTCGAGGCGTCAGAACGACCACCTCACCGAAGGACACACCGTGACCAGCTCGCCCACCACCATCCCGACCACCGGCCGCGCCACCCGGCTCGACGGGCCGGAGCCCTCGAGCCCGTCGGGGACGCTCGGCGCCCTCGGCGGCGTCGCCCTGGCGCTGTCATCGGTGCTGTTCGTCGCCGGCGCAGCGACCAGCCCGCCGCAGGAGGACGGCAGCCCCGGCGCCTACATCGAGTCGCTGGGCGCCGACCCCTTCCTGACCGGACTGTCGGCCAACCTCTTCCACTACTCGTGGGTGCTCGCGACGTTCGGCGCGATCGCCGCGATCGGCCTGGTGCGGGGACGCCGGGGTCGTACGCTCACCGTGCTCGGCGGGCTGGCCGCGGCGTTCGGGTCGATCCAGTTCTCCGGCCTGCTCTACAGCGACTGGGTCCTGCCTGCGCTGGACCACCAGCTGTCGCCCGCGGCGGCCGTCTCGGTGTTCGACGAGATCAGCACGGCCCCGTCGGTCGCCGTGTGGCTCCTGTCGGCCAAGGTCTTCGGCCTGCTGGGCTTCCCGGTGCTCTACGCCGGTCTCGCCCGGGCCGGGGTGATCGCGTGGTGGCTCGTGCCGTTGAGCCTGCTCCCGATGATCGCCTTCGGCATGGTCGGCGGTCCGCTCGGCATCGCCCTCGCGGTGCTCTGCTACGCGCCGTCGTACGTCGTCGGCTGGCGCCTGGTGCAGCGCAACCGGGTGCGCTCCTGACCCCCCGACGGACGGGCGGTCGCCACGATGGTGGCGGCCGCCCGTCCGGCGTCCTCGCGTCCCTTCTCCTGCGATGCTCGAGCCACTACAGTGAGCACGTCTGATGCGTATCACGAGATGAGTTGCTTCATGCGCAACAAGCGATCGGCCGCGACGCTCATCCGGCTCCTCGACCAGGCGCGCTACGAGGTGCTGCCGACGGCGTCCACCGAGGACAAGGTCCTCGAGCACCTGCCGCGCGACCGCGTGGTGACCGTGACCGCGTCCCCGAGCAAGGGACTGGAGGCGACGCTCGACCTCGCCGAGCGCCTCACCGGTCATGGCTACGTCGCGGTGCCCCACCTCGCAGCCCGGATGGTGACCGGTCGGAGCGAGCTCGAGGAGATCGCCGAGCGGCTGGTCGGCAAGGGCATCAGCCGCGTCTTCGTGCCGGGAGGCGATGCCGAAGCGGCCGGCGACTACCCCGACGCCCTCGCGCTGCTGCAGGACCTCCGGGACCTCGGGTCGCCCTTCTCCCACGTCGGCATCACCGGCTATCCCGAGTCGCACCCGACCATCCACGACGACCTCACCGTCCAGTCGATGTGGGACAAGAGGCACTACGCGACCCACATCGTCAGCAACCTGACCTTCGACCCCGCCCTCGTCCGCGACTGGATCCGGCGGCTGCGCAACCGCGGGGTGACGATGCCCCTGCTGGTCGGCCTCCCGGGGCCGGTCGAGCGCGCCAAGCTGCTCGGCATGGCCACCCGCATCGGGGTGGGCGAGTCGACGAAGTTCCTCGCCAAGAACAAGGGCCTCTTCGCCCGGCTCGCGGCGCCGGGCGGCTTCACCGGGGAGAGCTTCCTGGAGAAGTGCGCGCCGGCACTGGGTGAGGACGGCGCGCTGGTCGAGGGCCTCCACGTCTTCACGTTCAACCAGATCGGCGAGACCGAGGCCTGGCGCACCGACCTGCTCCGGCGGCTGCGCGACTAGCGGACGAGGTCGGCGAGCGCCCGCTCGAGGCCGTGGTCGCCGGTCTCCACCACGGTGAGCGGCAGCCCGAGGCTCTCCGCCGCACCGGCGGCGAGGGTGCGCAGCTCCTCGTCCGGCTCCTGGGCCAGCCAGACGACGCGCGTGTAGTGGCCGAAGTAGGTGTCGCGGAGCTCGGGGTAGCGGTCGAGGCCGAGCTCCCGCACGACCGTGCGGTCGAACGACCGGACGAGGAAGTCGGTCAGCAGGTAGGTGCCCGGCTGCTCGTCGAAGAACCGCTCGAGGCGTGACTGCCCGGCGTAGACGTCGTAGCAGTGCAGCCCCGGGAGCCGCCGGAGCCCGAGCTCGTCGCAGACGGCGTCGAGGGCGCCGTACGTCCCGCAGTCGGCGTAGCCGACCACGACCCGGCCGTAGGAGCGGCCGAGGCGCTGGGCCAGCACCCGCACCTCGTCGGCGATCCGGTCGGGGCGGTTGTGCAGCAGCGGGGGCAGGGGGTGCACGTCGACGGGCCAGTCGTGCCGTCCGACGACCGCGGCCGCGGGCTGCGCGATGGCGCCGCACGCGATCAGCGCGACCCGGCCCTCAGGGCTTGAACGAGAGCTGGTCGACGAAGGCGTCGTTGAAGTCGGGGCGGTCGGAGAGCTCGACATAGGTCACCTCCTCCAGCAGGGCCAGCGCACCGGCCCGCTCGCGCACCGACAGCAGCGCCATCTTGGCGCCCTCGCCGGCCACGTTGCCCGCGGCGACGATGCGCAGCACGGGCAGCTTCGGCACCAGCCCGATGCGGACCGCCGACGCGGGGGAGAGGTAGCTGCCGAACGAGCCCGCGAGCAGCACCTGCTGCACGTCGCGGTGCTCGAGGCCGAGCTCCTCGAGGAGCAGCGACCAACCCGTGGAGATGGCCGCCTTGGCGAACTGCAGCTCGCGCACGTCGCGCTGGGAGAGGTAGACGCACTCGGCAGGCTCGGCGTCGGGCGCGGGCCGGTGCAGGACGAACACCCGTTCCTCGCCGATCCGTGCCAGCCGGTCGGCCAGCGCGGGGGCGACGTCCTTGGCGTCCTCCTCGGGCACGAGCCGGCCCGAGGAGTCGAGGAGGCCGACGCGGACGAGCTCGGCAACGGCGTCGACCAGGCCCGAGCCGCACAGGCCCCTGGGCTCGACGTCACCGATGACCTGCAGCGTGACGGCGGGGTCGTCGCCCTCGGCGTGGGGGTCGACCTTGACCACCTCGATGGCACCGTCGGCGGCTCGCATGCCGCACCGGATGGCCCCGCCCTCGAACGCCGGCCCGGCGGGCGCGGCGGTCGACAGGATGGTCTCGCCGTCGCTGAGCACGATCTCGCAGTTGGTGCCGACGTCGATGAACAGCCGGGTGCGCTTGTCGCGGTCCATCCCGCTGGCGAGCATGCCCGCCACGATGTCGCCGCCCACGTAGGCGCCGAGCGCGGGGAACAGGAAGGCGCGCGCACGCGGGTGCAGGCTCAGGCCCAGGTCGGAGGCGAGGACCGAGGGCGGCTGGGCGGCCGACATCACGAAGGGGGCGACGCCGAGCGGCTCGGGGTCGATGCCGAGGGCGAGGGCCGTCATCGTCGCGTTGCCCGCCACCGCCACCTCGTAGACGTGGGCCGGGTCCACCTGCGCCTCCCGGCACACCTGCGTCGCGAGCGACGAGAGCGTGGTGCCGGCGGCCTGCTGGAGCCGCCCGAGCGCGTCGGGGTCCATCATCGTGGCGCTGATCCGGGTGATGACGTCGCCGCCGAAGGGCTGCTGCGCGTTGAGCGTCGACGCGACCGCCAGCGGGGTGCCGGTGCCGACGTCGAGCAGCGTGCCGACGACCGTCGTGGTGCCGAGGTCGAACGCGATGGCGTAGCGCGCACCCGTGGTGTCGCCGGGCTCGACGTCGACGAGGGCCTCGTCGAGGATGACCGCGGTGACCTTGAAGTCGGCCTGGCGCAGCACCGTGGACAGCCGGCGCAGCACGTGGAGGTCGGCGGTGAGCTCGAGGTCGTCGATCGCGTCGGTGAGGCGTACGAGGTCGGTGCGCTGGTCGGCGAGCGTGGCCTCGTCGAGCTCGACGTAGCGCTTCTGCAGGGCCGGGCGCAGGATCACCTGGCGCCCGATCCCGACGGTCGCGGCCTTCGGCCGGGTGGTCAGCGGGGGCACCTCGACGGCGAGGTCGCGGGTGGCGTGGAGCAGGCAGCCGAGCCGCCAGCCCTCCTCGAGCTGGGCGGGGGTGAAGGTGCGCACGTCGTGCCGGGTGACCGGGGTCGCGCTGTCGGAGGTGACCCGGATGCGGCACTTGTGGCAGGTGCCGTGGCCGCCGCAGGTGGAGTCGATGGCGATGCCGTTCCACGACGCGGCGTCGAAGACGGTCACCCCGGGTGGCACGCGTACGTCGCGCACCGCCGGCGGGACGTCGGACCCGTCCTCGGCCCTGGTCCGGACGGTGAAGGCGAGACCGACGCGGCCCGTGCCGTCGTGGGTGGCAGGCTCCGTGCCCGGCCGCTCGAGGAGGCCCTCGCGGGCGACGTCGGCCAGCGTGAAGTCGGGGCCGTCGGGTGGCCCGCTCATGACGCGGGCCCGTGGGGTGTCGTCACACCTTCTCCGCGTCCTGCTTGGCGCGGTGCGCGCTGATCCAGGCCATGCCCCAGTCGTCGTGGCCGAGGAACACGTCGGCCGCCTTGACCGCCTCGACCACGTGGGGTGTGCGGGCGTCCATGATCGCGCTCGTCAGCCCGGAGGTCATGGCCATCGGGAGCCACGTGCCGTTGAGCGTGTGCCGGCCGGGCATGCCGAACGAGACGTTGGAGGCACCACAGGTCATGTTGACCCCGAAGTCGTCGCGGATGCGGCGCATCACCTCGAAGGTCACCAGGCTGGTGGTCGTGTCGGCGCCGATGGGCATCGCGAGGGGATCGATGACGATGTCGGCCTGCGCGATGCCGTACTCCTGGGTGGCGACCCGGACGATCTTGCCGGTGAGCTCGACGCGCTTGTCGGCCTCCATCGGGATCTCGTCGTGGTCGTTGGGCAGGGCGATGATCGCGGCGTCGTGCTTCTTCACCAGCGGCAGGATCAGCTCGAGGCGCTCGTCCTCGGCGGTGACGGAGTTGACCAGGGCCCGGCCCTGGTAGACCGACAGTCCTGCCTCGAGCGCCTCGACCACCGAGGAGTCGATGCAGATCGGGAGGTCGGTGAGCTCCTGGACCATCGTGATGGCCTTGGCGAGCAGGTCGGGCTCGTCGGTCAGCGGCACGCCCATGTTGACGTCGAGCACGTCGGCGCCGCCCTCGACCTGTGCCTTGACGTCGCGCTCGATCGCCGACATGTCGCCGTCGCGGAGCTGCTGCTGGAAGATGCGGCGCCCGGTGGGGTTGATCCGCTCGCCGATGAGGGTGAAGCGGGTGTCGTGCCCGATGACCACCTCGCGGGTCGCCGAGCGCAGCACCGTGCGCAGCGGCTCGGCGGGGCTCATGCAGGGACCTTGGTGCGCTTGGCCTCGATGAGGCTCTTGGCGCGCTTGACGGTCTGCGAGGCGTCCGCGGCGTAGCCGTCGGCCCCGACCGCGTCGGCGTACTCCTGGGTGACGGGTGCGCCGCCGACCATCACGATCACCTCGTTGCGGATGCCGGCCTTCTCGAGGGCGTTCATGTTGGCCTTGAACATCGGCATCGTGGTGGTGAGGAAGGCCGAGAAGCCGACGATGTCGGGCTGGTGCTCCTCGATCGCCGCCACGAACTTCTCCGGCGCGACCTGCACGCCGAGGTCGATCACCTCGAAGCCGGCGCCCTCGAGCATGATGTTGACCAGGTTCTTGCCGATGTCGTGGACGTCGCCCTTGACCGTGCCCATCAGGAACTTGCCGATGGTCGCCACGCCGGTCTCGGCGAGCAACGGCCGGAGCCGCTCCATCGCGCCGGCCATGGCGCGTCCGGCGATGAGCATCTCCGGGACGAAGAAGTCGCCGCGCTCGAAGCGCGCGCCGACCTCCTCCAGCGAGGGGATCAGGGCGTCGAAGAGCAGCGTCTGCGGCTCCATCGAGAGGTTCAGCCCCTCCTCGGTCAGCTCGAGCACACGAGGGGCGTTGCCCACGAGCGTCTCGTCGTAGAGGGCCTTGAGGATGTCGTCGGGGGTCATGCGACCACCTCCTGGGTGCGAGCGTCTCGGCGGGCTGGGTCGGTGCGGGCGGGACCGCGCAGCAGGGATGACAGCGCGGTGGACTGGTCGAGCAGGTGGTGGCCGAGCTCGTCGAGCCGCTCGGCCAGACGGGCCGTTGGTCCCGAGATACCGAGCGCGGCCACCACGTCGTCGCGGAGGCCGAAGACGGGCACGGCGACGCCGGTGAGGCCGATCTCGAGCTCGTCCTCGGTGACGGTCCACCCGCGGTCGCGCGCCTGCCTGCCGTCACGGCGTACGGCGTCGCGGTCGGGGAGCGTCGCCGGCGTGGGGCGCTCGAGCTCGCCGTCGGGGAGCTCGAGCGCCCCCCAGGCGAGCAGCACCTTGCCGAGCGCGGAGCAGTGGGCGGGGACCTCGATCTCGGTCCAGTCGCGGGTGCCGAGGAGGTAGGTCGAGTCGACCTGCGCCACCTGCACCACCCGGTCGCCACGGGCCACGCTGAGGTGCACCGTCTCACCGGTGTCGGCCCCGATGCGCTCCATGACCGGTCGGGCCAGCCGGACCAGCTCGTCCCACGGGTCGTGCCGCGCGGCGTAGAGCCAGAACAGCCGGCCGGCGACGTAGGACCCGGACCCGACCCGCTCCACCAGTCCCGAGCGCTCGAGCGCTGCGAGCAGCCGCGAGGTCGTCGACTTCGCGAGCCCGCTGGCGTCCTGCAGGTCGGCGAACGAGATCGGCTCGTCGGCGTGGACGACCGTCGCGACGAGGTCGGCGGCGCGGTCCAGCGCCCGCGTCCCGGTGGCGGCCTCGCTCACGGACGGCTCCTTCGGTCGAGGGGTTCCCAGGCGTTCCATGATGTGGAACCGTGGTTCCACATCATGAGGCTAAGAGCCGTCGGGAGCCGCGGTCAAGGGGTCCGGCCGGCGTCGCGGCCGACGTCTGCACCCGCCCGATCCCCAGCCCTGACCCAGCCCTGACCCAGGAGGACCCGTGTTCCGCAACGCCATGCCGCGCTACGAGGTTTTGTCCCAGGAGGCGATGGCCACCCTCGACCAGGGGTGGCGACGGCTGATGACCGAGATCGGCGTCGAGTTCATGGACGAGCGCGCCCTCGAGCTGTTCCGCAGGGCCGGGCAGCGGGTCGAGGACAACACCGTCTTCCTCGACCCCGACTTCGTCCTCGAGCAGGTGGCCAAGGCGCCCCGCGAGTTCGACGTCCAGGCACGCAACCACGACCACGACATCCACATCGGCGGCGACTCGATGGCGTTCGGTGCCGTCTACGGCCCGCCGTTCGTGCGGCAGGGCGACGTACGACGCGACGCCACGATGGAGGACTTCCGCAGCTTCACCAAGCTCGCGCAGTCGTTCCCCGTGCTCGACTCCGCCGGCGGTGTCATCTGCGAGCCCAACGACACACCGCTCGACAGCCGGCACCTCGACATGACCTACGCGCTGCAGACGCTGACCGACAAGGTCTACATGGGCAACGTCGTCTCCGGGGTCAACGCCGCCGACACCCTGGCGATGACCTCGATCCTGTTCGGCTCGCGGGAGGCCATCGAGGAGACCCCGGCCACGATCTCGCTGATCAACTGCAACTCGCCGCTGCGCTGGGACGACCGGATGCTCGAGGCGCAGTTCGAGTACTCCGGTGCGGGCCAGCCGGTCGTGCTGACGCCCTTCATCCTGATGGGCGCGATGTCGCCGGTGACGATCCCGGCGGCGCTGGTCCAGCAGATCGTCGAGGCGCTGTCGGGCATCGCGCTGTCGCAGCTGATCCGCCCCGGGACGCCGGTGATCTTCGGGTCCTTCCTGTCCAACATCGACATGCAGTCCGGCTCGCCGACCTTCGGCACCCCGGAGTCCGGTCTCGGCCTGCTGTGCACCGGCCAGATCGCCCGCCACTTCGGCCTGCCCTTCCGAACCGGTGGCGGGCTGACGTCCTCCCAGGTGGCCGACGCCCAGGCGGGCTACGAGGCACTCATGACGCTGCTGCCGACCTTCCTCGCCGGCGCCAACTGGGTGATGCACTCGGCCGGCTGGCTCGAGGGCGGCCTGGTCGCGGGCTACGAGAAGTTCATCGTCGACATCGAGCTGCTCCAGATGCTGCGCCACGAGTTCACCCCGCTCGAGATCGACGAGGCCTCGATGGCCTTCGACGCCCACCAGGAGGTCGGCCACGGCGGCCACTTCCTCGGCGCGATGCACACGATGGAACGCTTCCGCACCTGCTTCTACCGCCCGCTCCTCTCGTCGTCGGAGAACTACGAGCGCTGGATGCGGGGCGGCGGTCACGACGCCAACCACCGTGCGCAGGTGGCCTACCAGAAGACCCTCGAGGACTACGAGCAGCCGGCCCTCGACGACGCGGTCCGCGAGGAGCTCGAGGACTACGTCATCCGCCGGCGGGCGGAGCTCGGCGACTGACTCCCTTCCGCTGGTCGGGGAGGTCGCCCAGCGGGTGAGGTCAGCTGAGGCCCAGGATCGTCCCGTCGTCGGCGAGGTCGATGCGGGCGGCGGACGGGTCGCGGGGGAGGCCGGGCATGGTCATCATGTCGCCGCAGACCACGACGACGAACCCGGCGCCGGCCGAGAGGCGTACCTCCCGCACGTGGAGCTCGTGGCCCGAGGGCGCGCCCAGGGACGTCGGGTCGGTCGAGAAGGAGTACTGGGTCTTGGCGACGCAGACGGGGAGCTCGGCGTAGCCGTCGCGCTCGATGCGCTGCAGCCGCCGGCGGGCCTTGGCGTCCCACGTGACCTGCCCGGCGCCGTAGAGCCGGGTGGCGATCGCCTCCACCTTGGCCGTCAGCGACAGCTGGTCGTCGTACGTGAAGGAGAACTCGTACGGCGACGGCTCGGCCAGGGTCGCGAGCACGCCCTGGGCGAGGTCCTTGGCGCCGTTGCCGCCGTCGGCGAAGTGCGTGGCCGGGAACGCCTGCACGCCCTCGTCGGCGACGAGCTCGACCACCCGCGCCACCTCACGGTCGGTGTCGGTGGGGAAACGGTTGACCGCGACGACGGCCGGGATGCCGTACACGTCGCGGATGTTGGCGAGGTGGCGGCGCAGGTTGACCATGCCGGCCTCGACCGCCGCGACGTCCTCGGTGCCGAGGTCCGCAAGCGCCACGCCGCCGTGGTACTTCAACGCCCGCACCGTCGCCACCACGACCGCCACGTCGGGGCGCAGGCCCGACTTGCGGCACTTGATGTCCACGAACTTCTCCGCGCCCAGGTCGGCGCCGAAGCCGGCCTCGGTGACCACGATGTCGGCCAGGCGCAGGCCGGCGCGGGTCGCCATGACCGAGCTGCAGCCGTGGGCGATGTTGGCGAACGGGCCGCCGTGCACGAAGGCCGGCGCACCCTCGAGCGTCTGCACGAGGTTGGGCGCGAGGGCGTCGCGAAGCAGCGCCGCCATCGCCCCGTCCGCGCCCAGGTCGCGCGCGGTCACCGGCGCCATGGCGCGGGTGTAGCCGATGACGATGTCGCCGATGCGTCGCTTCAGGTCGGCCCACGACTCGGTGAGGCAGAAGATCGCCATCAGCTCGGACGCGACGACGATGTCGAACCCGTCCTCGCGAGGGAAGCCGTTGACGTGACCACCGAGCGCGACGACGACCTCGCGCAGCGCACGGTCGTTGGTGTCGAGGACGCGCTTCCAGGTCACGCTGCGCACGTCGATGTCGAGCGCGTTGCCGTGGTGGACGTGGTTGTCGATGAGGGCGGCGAGCAGGTTGTTCGCGGCGGCGATCGCGGCGAAGTCGCCGGTGAAGTGCAGGTTGATGTCGGTCATCGGCACCACCTGGCTCCAGCCGCCACCGGCGGCGCCGCCCTTCATGCCGAAGACCGGTCCCATCGACGGCTCCCGCAGGCACGCCACCGTCCGGTGGCCCAGGCCGTGGAGGGCGTCGGTGAGCCCGACCGTCGTGGTGGTCTTGCCCTCGCCCGGCGGGGTCGGCGAGAGGGCCGTCACCAGGACCAGCTTGCCCAGAGGCCGGTCGGCGAGGGAGGCCAGGTAGCCGACGTCCACCTTGGCCTTGGTGTGCCCGTAGGGCACCAGGTGCTCCTCGTCGATGCCGAGGGTCTCCCGGGCGATGTCGCGGATGGGCCGCAGGACGGCGGCGTTGGCGATCTCGATGTCGGACTGCATGGTGCTCCTTCGGTGGTTGCTGCGGCGTCAGCGGAAGACGACGGTGCGGTCGCCGTTGAGCAGGACGCGTGACTGCGCGTGCCAGCGCACGGCCCGGGACAGGACCTGTGCCTCGACGTCGCGCCCTGCCGCGACGAGCTGGTCCTGGTCGTAGCCGTGGTCCACGCGCAGGACGTCCTGCTCGATGATCGGTCCCTCGTCGAGGTCGGCGGTGACGTAGTGGGCCGTCGCGCCCACCAGCTTCACGCCGCGGTCGAAGGCCTGGTGGTAGGGCCGGGCGCCCTTGAAGCTCGGCAGGAACGAGTGGTGGATGTTGATCGCCCGTCCGGACAGCCGCCGGCACAGGTCGTCGGACAGCACCTGCATGTAGCGGGCCAGCACGACGAGGTGGCTGTCCGTCGCGTCGACGATGTCCATGAGCTCCTCCTCGGCGTCGGCCTTGGTCGCCGACGTCACGGGGACGTGGTGGAAGTCGATGCCGTACGACCGCACGAGCGGGCCGGCGTCGGGGTGGTTGGAGACGACGGCCGGTACGTCGATCTGCACCGCGCCCGTGCTGGCCCGGAAGAGCAGGTCGTTGAGGCAGTGCAGGTGTTTCGACACCATGATGAGCGTGCGGTAGGGCGCGTCCGCCGCCCACAGCTCGAAGTCCATGCCGAGGCGCTCGGCGGTGGGCGCGAACGCCTCGCGCAGGCCGGCGGGCTCGGTGGCGGTGTCCGTGGCGAACGCGATCCGCATGAAGAACCGGCGGGTGAGACGGTCGCCGAACTGCTGGCTCTCGACGATGTTGGCGCCCTGCTCGACGAGGTAGCCGCTGACCGCGTGCACGATGCCCGGGCGGTCTGGACAGGAGAGGGTCAGGACGAAGTCGCTCACGCTGCCTCCTCGTCGGATCCGCAAATGTTGCGCTTGACGAAACAGAGTTTGCGATACGCAACAGCGACTGCGCTAGTGTCGCGCCATGCGCAACAGCGAGGAGGCTGCTTCCGGGGGCGGTGGCGTGCAGTCGGTCGACCGCGCCCTGAGCATCCTCGAGGTGCTGGCACGCACCGGTGAGGCGGGCGTCACCGAGATCGCGAAGGAGCTCGACGTCCACAAGAGCACGGCGTTCCGGCTGATGGCCACCCTCGAGTCGCACCGGCTCGTCGAGCAGACGGGCGACCGGGGGCGCTACCGGCTCGGCGTCGGCATCCTGCGTCTCGCAGGTGCGACCACCGCCCGGCTCGACCTCGTCCAGGAGGCGCGTCCGATCTGCCGCCAGCTCGCCGCCGACACCGGCGAGACCGTCAACGTCGCCGTGCTGGCCGACGGGTCCGCGCTCTACCTCGACCAGGTGGCGGGGTCGTCGGCGCTGCAGCCCCACAACTGGGTCGGGCAGCACATCCCGCTGCACGCGACGAGCAACGGCAAGGTCCTGCTGAGCGGCCTCGAGGAGGGGGAGCTCGAGCAGGCGCTCGGCGCGCTGACGACGTACACCGCCCAGACGATCACCGGTCTTCCTCGGCTGCGCGAGGAGCTGGACCGGGTGAGGGAGCAGGGGTACGCCGTCGCGATCGACGAGCTCGAGGTCGGACTGACCGCGGTGGCCGCGCCCGTACGCAACGCCCACGGCGACGTGGTCGCCTCGATGAGCGTCTCCGGTCCGTCGTTCCGGCTGGACGCGGAGCGGCTCGACGACGTCATCGCCCTCCTGAAGCAGGCGGCCGACGAGGTGTCCCACCGGCTCGGCTGGGGTCATCGATAGTCGGCACGTGGACCACTTGACCCTTGACGACCGGGGGTCGCCGCAGGATCCTGCGGCTGTGGCTGGTTGCGCTCGGAGCACCCGGTTGCGACATGCGCAACAAGTGTCGAGGTGGTCCGGATGCCAGAGCTGTACGTCGACGGGGCGTGGACGAGCGCTGCCGCGGGCGGTCGGCGCGAGATCCGGTGCCCCGCGGACGGCTCGCTCGTGGCCGAGGTCGACGAGGCCGGGGCCGAGGACACCGACGCCGCGATCGCCGCGGCCCACCGCGCGTTCCACGAGGGTGGCTGGTCGACCACGTCGGGCCGCGACCGTGGCGACCTGCTCCTGCGCGTGGCCGACCAGCTCGAGCGCGACACCGACGAGGTGGCCCGCATGGAGTCGCTCGACACCGGCAAGCGGTTCGTCGAGAGCCAGTACGACCTCGCCGACGTGGTCTCGGTCTTCCGCCACTACGGGCGGGTGGCGGCCGAGGACGCCGGCCGCGTCGTCGACACCGGCAACGCGGACGTGGTCAGCCGGATCGTGCACGAGCCGATCGGCGTGTGCGGTCTCATCACGCCGTGGAACTACCCGCTCCTCCAGGTCTCGTGGAAGGTCGCACCCTGCCTCGCGGCGGGCAACACCTTCGTCCTCAAGCCCAGCGAGCTGACGCCGCACTCCGCGATCCACCTGATGCGCCTCCTGGAGGAGGCCGGCCTGCCAGCGGGCGTCGGCAACCTCGTGCTGGGGGCCGGCGCGAGCGCGGGCGCCTCCCTCTCGTCGGACCCGCGGGTCGACCTGGTCTCGTTCACCGGCGGGCTGGAGACGGGCCGCGCGATCATGGCGACGGCCGCGGCGACGGTGAAGAAGGTGGCCCTGGAGCTGGGCGGCAAGAACCCCAACATCGTGTTCGCGGACGCCGACATCGAGGTCGCCCTCGACTTCGCGCTGACCGCGGTCTTCCTCCACTCCGGCCAGGTGTGCTCCGCGGGCGCCCGGCTGCTGGTCGAGGATTCGATCCACGACTCCTTCGTCGACACCCTCGTCGAGCGGGCGGGAGCGATCCGGCTCGGCGGCCCCTTCGACGACAAGGCGGAGACCGGCCCGCTGACCAGTGCCGCCCACCGCGACAAGGTGGAGGCGTACGTCGCCCGCGGCCTCGCCGAGGGAGCGGTGCTGCGGCTCGGCGGAGCGCGTCCCGACGACCCCGCGCTGGCCGACGGCTTCTACTACCTCCCGACGATCCTCGACGCCTGCACGACCGGCATGTCCGTCACCCAGGACGAGTCCTTCGGCCCGGTGCTGACGGTGGAGACCTTCCGCGACGAGGACGAGGCGGTGCGTATCGCCAACGACTCGATCTACGGCCTGGCCGGGGCCGTCTGGACCCGGGACGCCGGCCGGGCGGAGCGGGTGGCCGCACGGCTGCGCATGGGGACGGTGTGGATCAACGACTACCACCCGTACGTCCCCCAGGCCGAGTGGGGCGGCTACAAGCAGTCCGGCACCGGACGCGAGCTCGGTCGGGCAGGACTCGACGAGTACCGCGAGACCAAGCACGTGTGGCACAACATCCGCCCCGTGCCGCAACGCTGGTTCGGCGGGTAGGCGACGACCATGGGAGCGGACCGGTACGACGTCGTCATCGTGGGAGGTGGCTCGGCCGGGTGCGCGCTCGCCAACCGGCTCTCGGCCGACCCCAGCACCTCGGTGCTGGTCCTGGAGGCCGGGCGCACCGACCGGTTCGACCCGCTGATCCATGCCCCGGCAGCACTGCCGTTCCCGATCGGCAACCCGCTCTACGACTGGAGGTACGAGACCGAGCCGGAGCCGGCCATGGGTGGGCGCCGGGTCTACCACGCCCGCGGCAAGGTGCTGGGCGGGTCGTCCTCGATCAACGGGATGATCTTCCAGCGCGGCAACCCGATGGACTACCAGCGCTGGGCCGGCGAGCCCGGCATGGAGTCGTGGGACTACCTGCACTGCCTGCCCTACTTCAGGCGGATGGAGTCGCTCGTCCTCCCCGACGGGCAGGTAGGTGCCGACGCGTGGCGCGGCGGGTCGGGACCGCTGAGGCTCGAGCGGAGCCCCGCCACCAACCCGCTCTTCAGTGCGTTCTTCGAGGCCGCCCAGCAGGCCGGCTACCCGCTGACCGACGACGTGAACGGCTACCGCCAGGAGGGCTTCGGGCGCTTCGACCGCAACATCGTCAAGGGCGTGCGGATGTCCGCTGCCCGCGCCTACCTGCACCCGGTGATGAAGCGCAGGAACCTCACCGTCGAGACCTTCGCCCACGCCACGCGGATCCGCTTCGAGGGCCGGCGGGCGGTCGGTGTCGACTACCTCCGCGCCGGCCGGCGGCACGAGCAGGTCCGGGCCGGCGAGGTCATCCTGTGCGGCGGCGCGATCAACTCCCCGCAGCTGCTGCAGCTCTCGGGCGTCGGCAACCCCGAGCACCTGCGCCCCTTGGGCGTGGAGATGGTGCAGGACCTGCCGGGTGTCGGGGAGAACCTCCAGGACCACCTCGAGGTCTACATCCAGTACTCCTCCCTCCAGCCGGTGTCGATCGTCGAGGGGCTGAAGTGGCGCAACCGCCCGATGGTCGGGCTCGAGTGGCTGCTCAGGCGGACCGGGACGGCGGCGTCCAACCACTTCGAGGGTGGCGGCTTCTGCCGGTCGAACGAGGACGTCGACTGGCCCAACCTGATGTTCCACTTCCTGCCGATCGCCATCCGCTACGACGGCTCGGCGCCGGCCGGGCAGGACAAGTACGCGCACGGCTACCAGGTCCACATCGGCCCGATGTACGCCGACACCCGCGGGTGGGTGCGCATCTCCTCGACGGACCCGCGGCAGAAGCCGAGGATGCTCTTCAACTACCTGTCCACCGACAACGACCGCCGGGAGTGGGTCGAGGCCGTGCGCGTGGCGCGCGACATCCTCAACCAGCCCGCGTTCGCGCCCTTCAACGGCGGCGAGCTCTCGCCCGGTCCCTCCGTCGAGACCGACGAGGAGATCCTCGAGTGGGTGCGCCAGGACGCCGAGACCGCGCTCCACCCCTCGTGCACCGCGAAGATGGGCACCGACGAGATGTCCGTGGTCGACCCGCTGAGCATGCGCGTGCACGGCACCGAGGGCCTGCGGGTCGTCGACGCCAGCGTCTTCCCCTACGTCACCAACGGCAACATCTACGCCCCCGTGATGATGGTCGCCGAGAAGGCTGCCGACCTCATCCTCGGCAACACCCCGCTGCCCGCGGCCGACGTCCCCTTCTACCGGTACCGCGACGGCACACCGCCGTACCCACCGGGCGACAGTCGCAACGACGAGGAGCAGCCATGAGCACCATGACCCACCGGGCGACCGGAACCGGCACGTCCACCGACGACCCGGCGCTCTCGGTGCGCAACCTCTGGAAGATCTTCGGCAGGGGCGCGGACTCCATCATCGGGACCGCTGATGCCGACCTGTCGCGCGCGGACCTCAAGGCCAAGACGGGGTGCGTCGTCGGTGTGAAGGACGTGTCCTTCGAGGTCGCCCCGGGCGAGGTCTTCGTCGTCATGGGCCTGTCCGGCTCGGGCAAGTCCACCCTGGTCCGCCTGCTCACCCGCCTGATCGAGCCGACGTCCGGCTCGGTGACGCTGAACGGCGAGGAGATCACCGAGGCGTCGGAGTCGAAGCTGCGCGAGATCCGCCGCCACCAGGTGTCGATGGTGTTCCAGCACTTCGGACTGCTGCCGCACCGCCAGGTCATCGACAACGTGGCCTACGGCCTCGAGGTCCGCGGTGTGGGCAAGAAGGAACGCCGGGCGAAGGCCGGGGAGATCGTCGACCTGGTCGGCCTCTCGGGATACGAGAAGTCCTACCCCGACCAGCTCTCCGGCGGGATGCAGCAGCGCGTCGGGCTGGCCCGGGCGCTCGCCGGTGACCCGGAGATGCTGCTCTTCGACGAGCCGTTCTCGGCACTCGACCCGCTGATCCGGCGTGACATGCAGAACGAGGTCATCCGGCTGCACCGCGAGCTGGGCAAGACGATGGTCTTCATCACCCACGACCTGAGCGAGGCCCTCAAGCTCGGTGACCGGATCCTGATCATGCGGGACGGTGCGATCGTCCAGATCGGCTCGCCCGACGAGGTCGTCGCCCGGCCGGCCGACGACTACGTCACGGACTTCGTCTCCGAGGTGCCGAAGTCGCACGTGCTGACCCTGAAGTGGGTGATGCGCGACCCGCGGCCCGGGGAGTCGCTGGAGGGCCCCGCGCTCCCGGTGACCACGATCGTGCGCCAGGCCGCCCGCGCGGCGATCGCATCGGAGCACCCGATCCGGGTGGTGGACGGCGAGGAGCTGCTGGGCGTCGTGGACGAGGAGGACATCATGCGCGTGGTGGTGGCCGAGGAGGCGTCATGACCGCCACCGCCCCAGCCCCCGCCGTCCGCAAGCCGGTCGAGCCCGGCGCCGAGCCGCCGCCTCCCGAGCGGAGGTCCGTCAGCCGGTGGATCCCGGCCGCGGTGGTCGTCGGCGTCTGGATCGTCGTCTACCTCCTCATGGAGGGCACCGACACCCTCGCCCTGCCGGGCGTCGCGCGGACCGACCTCCACGACCGGCTCACCGAGTTCAACAACGACCTCCTCGCGAGTCGCGACACCAACCCGATCATGCAGCTCACCAACTCCATCTCGGACCTGCTGCGCAGCCTCTTCGAGTGGGTGCAGCGCATGGTCGTCGTGCCGAACCCGCCACGCCCCGTGCCGGAGATCGGCTGGCTCGGCGTCGTCGCGATCGCGACGTACGTCGGCCTGGTGATCGCCAACTGGCGCATCGCGGTCCTCGTCTGCCTCTCCTTCCTCTCGTTCGGCGTGCTGGGCTACTGGCAGGACTCGCTCGACCTGCTCATCGTCACCTTCATCTCGGTGGCGATCGTGATCGTCCTGGGGATGCCGCTGGCCGTCCTGGTTGGCACGAGCGCCCGGGCCAACAGGGTGATCACGGTCGTCCTCGACCTCATGCAGACGATGCCGACGTTCGTCTACCTGCTGCCCGTCGTGCTGTTCTTCGGCATCGGCGTGAGCGCGGCTGTCGTGAGCACGATGATCTACGCGCTCCCGCCACTCGTCCGGATCGCCGGGTTCGGGATCCGGGAGGTCCCGACGACCACCATCGAGGCGACCGACTCGGCCGGCCAGACCTACTGGCAGCGGCTGTTCAAGGTGCAGATCCCCATGGCGCGCAAGACCATCATCGTGGGCCTCAACCAGACCACGCTCGCCGCGCTCTCGATGGCCACGCTGGCGGCGTTCGTGAACGGGCCGGGTCTCGGCAAGCCCGTCCTGGCCGGCCTGCGGATCAACGACGTCGGCGCGGCGTTCGTGCCGGGCGTGCTGATCGTGGTCATGGCCGTCATGCTCGACCGGACCACGACGGCCGCCAGCGAGCGCTCGGAGAAGGTCGCGCGCGGCGGCGGCGGCGGCGTCCGGCTGCGGCGCATCCTCCTCGCCGTCGGCGGGGCCGGGACGCTCGTCGCCGTCTACCTCTCGCGCACGTACATCAGCCTCGCCGAGTTCCCCGTCTACACCATCGGCGACCGGATCGCCACGTGGGTGAACGACGTCATGGACTGGGTCACCAGCACCTTCGGCGGCATCACCGGCGCCTTCAAGGACTTCGTGACCGACTGGCTGCTCAACCCGATGCAGTCACTGATCGCCGAGTCGCCGTGGTACGTCTCCTTCGTCGCGATCGCCGCCCTGGCGTTCGTCTTCGGCGGCGGCCGTGCCCTCGTGTCGGCCCTGGTGTGCCTGACCGGCATCTGGTTCTTCGACCTGTGGCACGACGCGATGATCACCCTGACCATGACGCTGGTCGCCACCGTGCTCGTGATGGTCCTGGCCCTGGTCTTCGGGGTCTGGATGGCCCGGGACCGGAAGGTCGACCTCGGGATCAGGCCGCTGCTCGACGCGGGCCAGACGATTCCGCCGTTCGTCTACCTGATCCCGGTGCTGGCCCTCTTCGGGCCCTCCCGCTTCACCGCGATCGTGGCCGGCGTCGTCTACGCGGCCCCCGCCGCCATCAAGCTGGTGGCCGACGGCGTCAAGGGTGTCTCGCCCACGACCATCGAGGCGGGCCGCTCGACGGGTCAGACGACGTGGCAGGAGATCACCAAGGTGCAGCTGCCGATGGCGAAGGGCTCGCTCGTGCTGGCCACCAACCAGGGCCTGCTCTACGTGCTGTCCATGACCGTGATCGGCGGCCTCGTCGGCGCGGGCGCCCTCGGCTACGACGTCGTCTACGGCTTCTCGCGCAGCGAGGCGTGGGGCAAGGGCCTCGCCGCGGGCATCACCATCGTGCTTCTCGGCGTGATGCTCGACCGGATCACCCGCGCGGCTGCAGACGTACGCCGGGACGACGGACCCGGACCGCGCCGGGCGTTCCACACGCGGCTGCCGATCGGCTTCCCGGGCGACCGGAAGGTCGTCGAGACGTGACCGCCGGGCCCCGGAGGCCACCAACGCCATGTGCGACCAACCACCAGATGAGGAGACCCACATGAGAACTCCCCGCAGCCGGGGTGCGCGAATCGGGGCAGTAGCCGCCGTCGCCACGCTGGCCCTGTCCGCCTGTGGCGGCGGATCGATCGACGAGCAGACCCAAGCCAACGAGGAGCAGGCCGCCGAGTCCGGTGGCGAGTGCGGCGACCTCAACATGGCGGTGAACCCGTGGGTCGGCTACGAGGCCAGCGCCTACGTCGTCGGCACGGTCGCCGAGCAGGAGCTCGGCTGCAACGTCGAGTACAAGGAGCTCAAGGAAGACGTCTCCTGGCAGGGCTTCGGCACCGGCGAGGTCGACGTCGTCATCGAGGACTGGGGCCACCCCGACCTCGAGAAGAAGTTCTTCGCCGACCAGGGCGACGGCACCGCGACGGACTTCGGCCCCCAGGGCAACGTCGGCATCATCGGCTGGTTCGTCCCGCCGTGGCTCGCCGAGGAGCACCCGGACATCCTCGACTGGGAGAACCTCAACAAGTACGCCCAGGAGTTCGCGACGTCGGAGTCCGGCGGCCAGGGCCAGTTCCTCGGAGCCGACCCCTCGTACGTGCAGTTCGACGAGGCGATCGTGAGCAACCTCGACCTGGACTTCAAGGTCGTCTTCTCCGGCTCCGAGGCCGCCTCCATCGAGGCGTTCCGCAAGGCCCAGGAGAACAAGGAGTGGGTCATCGGGTACTGGTACGAGCCGCAGTACTTCAATGCCGAGGTGCCGATGCAGCGCGTCGCCCTGCCGCCGTACGAAGAGGGCTGCCAGGACGACCCGCAGACGGTCGCGTGCGACTACCCGGAGACCGAGCTGAAGAAGATCGTCAGCACCGAGTGGTCGGAGGGCGACTCGACCGCGGTCGACCTGGTCCAGAACTTCACGTGGACCAACGAGGACCAGAACGTCGTGGCGGGCTACATCGCCTCCGACGGCATGTCGCCGGAGGACGCCGCGGCAAAGTGGATCGACGAGAACCAGGACAAGGTGGACGCCTGGCTCGGCTGACGCCGGGCGAGACCCTATCCCGGGCGACCCTTGACACCCGCCCGGGGGAGGGTCATCGTACGTCTGTTGCAAGTCACGCACTAGGTTGCGCAAGACGCAACCGGATGGGTAGGCGGCATGGCGCTCAAGGAACCCGTCGGAGAAGCCCTGATACCTCCGCACAAGCAGGGGCAGGACCTGTCGCTCGACAAGGTGACGTTCGGTGTGGCGGCCGCGCTGGCGATCGCCTTCCTCCTGTGGGGGACCCTCGACTCGGAGGGGATGGGCACGACCACCGGCGAGCTGCTCGGCTGGCTGGAGACCACGTTCGGCTGGCTGTTCATCCTGGTCAGCGCGTCGTTCCTGCTGTTCTCGGGCTACCTCGCGGTGACCCGCTACGGCAACATCAAGCTGGGCCCCGACGACTCCGAGCCGGAGTTCTCGACGTTCTCGTGGGTCTCGATGATGTTCGCGACGGGCATGGGGATCGGCCTGATGTTCTGGGGCGTCGCCGAGCCGCTCACCTACCTCACCGCGACCGACGCGTCGAGCATCCCGCCGGGCCGGGGTGACCCGTCGACCCCGGACAGCGCACGGGTGGCGATGGAGTACGCGTTCTTCCACTGGGGCTTCCACCCGTGGGCCATGTACGCCGTGATCGGGCTCGCCATCGGGTACTTCGCCTACCGCAAGAACACCGGCAACCTCGTCTCCGGGGCGTTCGGGCCCCTCCTGGGGCGCCGTGCGACGGAAGGCCCAGGCAAGGCCATCGACGTGATCGCGATCTTCGCGACGCTGTTCGGCTCCGCCACCTCCCTCGGCCTGGGCGCCCTGCAGATCACCGGCGGCCTCGACGACGTGTTCGCGACCGGCGACTCGAAGTGGCTGACGGTGGCGGTGATCGCCGTGCTGACCTTCTGCTTCGTGGCCTCCGCCGTGACCGGCATCGAGAAGGGCGTGCAGTACCTCTCCAACGCCAATGCGATCGCCGCCCTGCTCCTCGTCTTCTTCCTGTTCGTCGTCGGCCCGACGGTCTTCATCCTCAGCACCTTCACCGAGTCCCTCGGTGGCTACCTCACGCACCTGCCGACGATGGCGTTCCGGACCGGCGCCTTCGGTGGCAGCGAGTTCCTCGACGCCTGGACGATCTTCTACTGGGCGTGGTGGATCTCCTGGACCCCCTTCGTGGGCATGTTCATCGCTCGCATCTCCAAGGGCCGCACGATCCGGCAGTTCGTCGTCTACGTGATCCTGGTGCCGAGCGTGGTGTCGTTCGTCTGGTTCTCGATCCTGGCCGGCTCGGCGTTCGACCTGCAGCTCTCCGGCGCCAAGGACCTCGGCGCCGTGCTCGCGGACGAGGGCACCGAGAGCGCCTTGTTCGCCACGCTGCGGGAGTACCCGCTCTCGAGCATCACGGTCGTGCTGGCGGTGTTCCTCGTCGCCATCTTCTTCATCACCGGCGCCGACTCGGCCTCGATCGTCATGGGCATGCTGAGCCAGCACGGCGAGGAGCACCCGATGCGCTGGCTGGTGATCTTCTGGGGCGTCGCCCAGGGCGCGGTGGCCGCGGTGCTGCTGTTCTCCGGGGGCCTCGGCGCGCTGCAGACCCTGGTGATCATCGTGGCCGGACCGTTCATGCTGGTGATCTGCGCCATGTGCGTGTCGCTCATGAAGGCGCTGCGCCAGGAGCCCTACGAGTCGACGCTCCCCTCGAGGGTGCGCAAGGCCGTGCTGCACGCCCAGAAGTACGACTCGGTGGAGAACCAGTCGGTCGCCCTGACCGCCCTCGGCGCCGACCCGGAGGAGGTCACCAGCACGCCCCCGGGAGACGAGACGTCCTCAACCGCTGGCCGGCGCCCCGAGGGCTCGTAGCACGACCGTCCGCCGTCGCCCCGAGCACCTTGACAGTGCTCCGGGGCGACGGCGTACATTTCTGAAATCGCGCAAGACGCAACAAGTTGCACGATGCGCAACACGTAGTGACACCGTCGTCCCGTCCTAGGAGCCCGCCATGGCAGACGTCCCCACGACCGCGAACGTCGTCGTGATCGGTGCCGGCATCGTCGGCAACAGCCTCGTGCACCACCTCACCAGGCTCGGGTGGACCGACGTCGTGCAGATCGACAAGGGCCCCCTGCCCAACCCGGGTGGGTCGACGGGCCACGCGTCCAACTTCATCTTCACCGTCGACCACTCCCGCGAGATCACCGACCTGACCCTCGACTCGGTCGCGCAGTACAAGGAGATGGACGTCTTCACGCAGTCGGGGGGCTTCGAGATCGCCCGCACCGAGGAGCGCATGGAGGAGCTGCGCCGCCGCATGTCGAGCGCGAAGGCCTGGGGGATCGAGGCCGAGCTCGTCAGCCCCGCCTTCGTGAAGGAGAAGGTGCCCTTCATCGAGGAGGACCAGTTCATCGGCGCCTTCTGGACGCCCGGGGTCGGGGTCGTCGACTCCCTGCGTGCCGGCACCGTCATGCGGGAGCGCGGTCTCGCCACCGGCGAGCTGACCGTCGTCCCGACCGTCGAGGTGACCGGCCTCGACACGACCGAGGGCCCGAACGGACGGCGCCGGATCACGCGGGTGCGGACGACCGGCGGGGACATCGAGACCAGCGTCGTGGTCATCGCCGCGGGCGTGTGGAGCCCCAAGCTCGGCGACATGGCCGGCATCAGCATCCCGCTGACGCCCGCCGTGCACCAGATGATCAGCGTCGGGCCCTGCCCGCAGCTGGCGGAGAAGGAGGGGGAGATCTCCTTCCCGATCGTCCGCGACATGGACACCTTCTGCTACGAGCGCCAGCACGGGGCCGACATGGAGGTCGGCTCCTACGCCCACCGCGCGATCCTCCACGAGCCCGAGGACATCCCCTCGATCGAGCAGGCCAAGCTGTCGCCGACCGAGATGCCCTTCACCTCCGACGACTTCGACCCCCAGCTCGAGCAGGCCTACGAGCTGATGCCCGAGCTGCTGGGCGCGGAGGGCGCCGAGATGCGCTACGCCATCAACGGCCTGCTCTCGCTGACCTGCGACGGCAACCCGATCCTGGGCGAGAGCGAGGTCGCCGGGCTCTGGACCGCCGCCGCGGTGTGGATCAAGGAGGGTCCGGGCGTCGGGCGCGCGGTGGCCGAGTGGATGACCCACGGCCACTCCGAGATCGACCTGCACCACAGCGACATCGCGCGCTTCCACGAGCACCAGAAGCGTCGCGAGCACACCCGGCTGCGCACCACGGAGTCGTTCATCAAGACCTACGGCATCGTGCACCCGGGCGAGCAGTACGAGTCCGACCGTGACCAGCGGCTCTCCCCGATGCACGACTCCCAGGAGAAGCTGGGCGCGGTGTTCTTCGAGACGGCCGGCTGGGAGCGCCCGTTCTGGTACGAGACCAATGCGTCCCTGCTCGAGGCGTACGGCGACGCGGTGATGCCGCGCGAGCACGAGTGGGACTCCCGCTGGTGGAGCCCGATCATCAACGCCGAGCACCTGCGGATGCGCGAGGCGGCCGCGGTGATCGACCTGTCGGCGTTCTGCATCTTCGACATCGAGGGGCCCGAGGCGCTCGACGTGGTGCAGCGGACCTGTGTCGCGCAGTGCGACGTCGCGGTCGGGAAGGTGATCTACACGCCCGTCCTGGACGCGAAGGGCGGCTTCCGCTCCGACCTGACCGTGATGCGGCTCGGCGACGACCACTTCCGGGTCGTCACCGGCGGAGCCCACGGCATGGCCGACCGGGCCTGGTTCTCGGGGCACCTGCCCGAGACGGGCTCGACCACGCTCACCGACCTCACCGACGACGTGTCCACCATCGGCATCTGGGGGCCGCGCGCACGCGACATCGTCTCCTCGCTGACCTCCGCCGACGTCTCCGACGCCGAATTCGGGTTCCTCACCTGCCGGGAGGTCGAGCTCGCGGGCACGTCCGTCCTCGCCTCGCGCATCTCCTACGTCGGCGAGCTGGGCTGGGAGCTCTACGTCCCGATGGAGCACGCGGCCGGGCTGTGGGACGCGCTCCTCGAGGCAGGCGCGCCGCACGGCGCGGTGCCCGCCGGCATCGGGGTCTACGGCACGACGGGGCGCATCGAGAAGGGCTACCGGGCCTACGGCGCCGAGCTCGACAGCGAGCGCACGATCGTCGAGGCCGGCATGCAGCGGCCCAAGGTCAAGGCGGCCGACTTCGTGGGCAAGGAGGCCTACCTGGCCCAGCGCGAGTCCGCTCCGCAGACGGTGCTGTGCACGCTGACCGTCGACGACCACACCTCGGCGTCCGGGACGAAGCGCTACATGCTCGGCGGCGAGCCGATCCTGACCCGCGACGGCGGCACGCTCACCGACGGCCACGGTCACCATCCCTACGTCACGAGCGCCGGGTCGGCCCCGTCCCTCGGCAAGCACGTGCTGCTCGCCTACCTGCCGCCCGACCAGGCCGTCATCGGCAACGAGCTCGCCGTGTCCTACATGGAGGAGCTCTACCCGGTCACCGTCGGGTCCGTCGACGCCACCCCGCTCCTCGACCCGACCAACGAGCGCATCCGATGACGAACCCCCTGGTGTGCGTGAAGCGCGTCGTCGACGCGACGAGCGAGGTCGTCCTCACCGAGGACGAGCAGGGCGTCGACGGCCGCTACGCCGGCTTCACGACGAGCGCCCACGAGGAGTGCGCGGTCGAGCTCGCGGTCCGCATCGCCGCCGACGGAGGTGCGGCGACGGTCATGACGCTCGGGGACGGCGACGCCGTGGAGCAGCTCCGGGCGGCCCTCGCCGTCGGCTGCACCGCGGCCACCCACGTGGTGGCCGAGGCGCAGGCGTTCGGCCCGGCCGACGTCGCCCGCGAGATCGCGGCCGTGGTCCGCGACCACGAGGCCGCCGGCACGCCCCACGAGCTCGTGCTGCTGGGCAACGACGCCGCCGACTCGGGCGACTTCCAGGTCGGCATCCGCCTGGCCTACGAGCTCGGCTGGCCGGTCGTCAACGGGGTCAGCACGGTCACGGTCGCCGACGGCGAGGTGACGGCGAGCGGGGCCGGGCCCGACGGCCACGAGACCTTCCGCCTGCCCCTTCCTGCCGTGGTCACGGTCCTCGAGGGCGGGGTCGAGCCCCGCTACCCGAGCGTCCCGGGCCGGATGAAGGCCAAGAAGGCGCCGATCGAGGAGCGCCGGCCCACCGCCGACCCGGTCGGACCGTCGCGCGTCCGGCTGGTCCTGCCGCCTCCCTCCCCGTCGTCCGTCCAGGTCCTCGGCAAGGGCCCCGAGGCCGCGCCCGCCGTCGTCGACCTCTTCGAGCAGCTGGGGGTGCTGGCCCGATGATCGTGGTCCTGGTCGAGGTGACGCCGGCAGGGGAGGTCGTCGAGACCTCCCTCGAGGCGATGACGTTCGCGCGCGAGCTGTCCGCCGCCGGGGGCGGTGTGCCCGTCGACAGCGTTGTCGTCGGACACCCCGACGACGCGCTCGTCAGCACGCTGGCGTCGTACGGCGCCCGCCGCGTGCACGCGCTCACCGGTCCGGCCTACGACTCGTTCTCCGGCGCCGCATGGGCTGCCGGCCTGATGGCCGTGCGCGAGCAGGCGGGGGCGGTCGTCGTCACCGCTGCCGGCACCGCGCGAGGCAACGAGGTCCTCGCCCACGTCGCCGCGCGATCCGGGGTGCCGATGGCCGCCAACGTGGTGTCGTTCGGCAGCCTGTCGCCCTTCACGGTCACCCGCCAGGTGGTGGGCGGGGCCGCGCTGGAGGAGATGAGCCTGGCCCAGCGCCCGGCGGTCTTCAGCCTCGCCGGTCACGCGGTGGAGGCGACGCCGGCCGCGGCGCCCGGTGCCGGCGAGCTGGTGGTGGAGACCCCGGAGGTGGCCGAGGCCGACCTCGTGGCCCGGGTCGTCTCCACCGAGGAGCCTGAGCCCGACCTCTCCGGCACCCTGAAGTCGGCCCGCGTCGTGGTCGGCGCCGGTCGCGGTGCCGGCTCGGCGGAGGGCTTCGACGACCTCCTCGAGCTCGTCGACCTCCTCGACGCCTCGCTCGGGGTCTCCCGCGTGGTGACCTCCCTGGGCTGGCGGCCCCACCACGAGCAGGTGGGCCAGACCGGCAGCCGGATCTCGCCCGACCTCTACATCCCGTGCGGCATCAGCGGCGCGATCCAGCACTGGGCCGGGTGCAGCAGCGCCAAGGCCATCCTGGCCATCAACACCGATCCCGACGCGCCGATGGTCACCAAGGCCACCCACGCCGTCATCGGCGATCTCCACGAGATCATCCCGGCGGTCAATGCCGAGATCCGCCGCCGCCGCGCGTGAGGGCCCCCTCGTCGAGGTCATCGAGCGGTGCGGTGCGCCGTACCCGGACCTCGGTCATTCCGGAAGGTGCTGGTCAGCAGCCTCGCGGAGGGCTGCGGCGCACTGGCGGTGGACGACCACGGTGACGGGAGTGGGTTCCCAGTAGTGCACGCGTGCCGCCTCCCGGCTGGCGGCGTCGTCCTCGTGCTGGGCCAGACGGAGCAGCTCCTGACGCAGGGCGTCGTGGAGGAGGTCGGGCCGGACGGTGGCCCGGCCGCGGGAGCGGATGTTCATGGTCGACTCCGTGCGGTCAGCCGTATGCGTGCGAGAGGTGGACGAGCCTCCAGAGGCGGGAGCGCGGGCCGGCGGACCCGGTCGCGGCGCCGCCCGCGCTGCGTGGCTCGGACTGCCCGGTCCTGCGGACGAGGCGGCAGTGGTCCGCCTCGCGGACGCGGTCGGCGATGATGGCTCGGCTGAGGGCTTCGGCCTCGTAGGGGTACATGACGGGCTCCTTCGGTGGGATCTGTGTGGTGATCCCGATCCTGAGCCGCCGCGAGGGAAAGTTCTGTTCGCCCGGAGACACTCCTGGCAGGTCGCTCAGGTACCGCGTCGGCGCAGCTCCGCCGGGTCGAGGACCTCGATCCGCGAACGGCTCAGGCGGACCACGTCGCGGTCCGCGAGCCGCCGCAGGACCTGGTTGACCGGCGGCCGCGTCGCACCCACCAGGTCCGCGAGCTGGGCCTGGCTGAGGGGGATGGTGACGGCGCCGTTGCCCTCGCCGTAGGCGTCTGCGAGATCCAGGAGGCGGCGGTGGACCCGGCGGTCCAGGCTCTCGTACATCGTCTCGAGGAGTCGTCGGCTGAGGAGGTCGATCCGGTCGGCCAGGAGCATGGCCACGACCCTCTCGATGCCCGGGTTGCGCTCGCAGAGCCGGTCGAAGGCCGTTCCCGCCACCGCGAGTGTCCGGCTCGGTTCCAGTGCCGTGACCGTCGCCGTGCGACGTCTGTCGGCGCGCAGCAGCGCGAGCTCTCCGAAGTAGTCCCCAGGCGAGAGGACCGTGAAGGTCGCGGCGGCACCCGACGCCAGCGTGCCGCGCACGGCCAGGTGGCCGCGTTCGACCAGGTGGAGCGAGTCCGCCGGGTCGCCCTCGTGGCAGAGGACCTCGTCGCGCGCGAACGTGCGGCGGTGGGCGAGGGCGAGGAACGCCTCCCGGTCCTCGGCTCGCAGGGGTTCGAGCAGCCGCCACACGGTGTCAATGACGCCGGGTGCGTCGGTCGTCGGGGGTCATCGCACCTCTCCGAGGCCGAGGAAGTCCTCCACCTGTTGGGGCAGGGCCCGCACGCTGATCGGCTTCTCGACATAGCCGTCGAACCCGGAGGCGAGCGCCCGCTCGCGGTCGTCGTCCATGGCGAAGGCGGTGACGGCCACGACCGGCACGGAGCGGGTGCTCTCGGCTTCCCGGAGCCGCCGCAGCGCCTCCGCGCCGTCGATGCCGGGCAGGTGCAGGTCCATCAGGACGAGGTCGGGAGCGACCTGTGCGGCGAGGCGCACTCCCTCCTCGCCCGTGGTCGCCTCGACGACCTCGTAGCCGTAGTGGGTCAGCACGTCCCGGACGAGCTTGAGGTTCTTGGGGTTGTCCTCGACGACGAGGACCCGCCTGCCGGTGGTCACGTCCTCACTCCTCTCCTGCCACGTGGGAACCCGTGTGGACGGAGGGCACGACCTCCGCAAGGGCGTCGAGCAGTGCGCTGCGGCCGACCGGCTTCACGAGGTAGGCCGCAGCCCCCAGCGCGGCGCCGCGCTGCCGCTCGTCCACGATCGACACCACGATCACGGGGATGTCGCGGGTCTCGGGGTCCTGCTTGAGGGTGGTCAGGACCGCCCAGCCGTCCATGCCCGGCAGCCTGATGTCGAGCAGCACCGCGCTCGGCCGGTTCCGGCGCACCGCCTCGAGCCCGGCCGCCCCGTCGCGTGCGGTGATGACCCGCACCGAGGCGCCGTCGAGGAAGGCCGTGAAGAGGTCGAGCGAGGGCCGGTCGTCCTCGATCACGACGACCTCGCACATCCCGGAGGTCGGCACCGGAGCGGCGGCGTCGTCGCTGGTGCGCGACGGGAGCGTGAAGCCGAAGGTGCTGCCGACGCCCACCTCGCTCTCCAGCCACATCCGGCCGCCGAGCAGCTCGACGATGCGGCGCGACAGGGTCAGCCCGAGTCCGGTGCCCTCCTCGCGTGAGGCACCCCGTCCGCCCTGCTGGAAGGACTCGAAGATGCGCTCACGGTCCGCCTCCGGGATGCCGACCCCGGTGTCGGTCACCGTGACCTCGATGTCGACCGGCGTGCGCCGTGCCCGCACCGCCACCGAACCACCGTCGCCGGTGAACTTGACGGCGTTCGTCACGAGGTTGAGCACGACCTGCTTGAGCCGCAGCTGGTCGGAGTATGCATGGACCAGGCCCGGCTCCACGTCCACGGTGAGGTCGATCTCGTGCGCGGTCGCCCGCTCGCGGAGCATGGCCACCGCCTCCTCCAGGAGCACGCGCAGCTCGAACGCGGAGTAGTCGATCTCCATCCGCCCGGCTTCGACCTTCGACAGGTCGAGGATCTCGTTCAGCAGCTCGAGCAGGTGCTTCCCCGAGCCGTGGATGTCGCGCAGGTACTCCTCCTGTCGTTCGTTGATGTCGCCGAACATGCGCTCGAGCAGCACCTCCGAGAAGCCGAGCACCGCGTTGAGCGGGGTGCGCAGCTCGTGCGACATGCTCGCCAGGAACTCCGACTTGTGCCGGCTCGCCAGCTCCAGGGCCAGGCTCTGCTCCTTCAGCTCCCGGAAGAGCTGCGCGTTCAGCAGCGCGAGTGCCGACTGGCTGGCGAAGGTCTCCAGGAGGTCGACCACCTCCGGGGAGAAGTCGCCGGTGCGCTTGCGCCGCACGATCAACGAGCCGACGATCGTGTCCTCGCGGAGCAGGGGGACGGCGACGAGGGAGGACCACCCGGCGCGGTGCAGGATCTCCAGGTGCGGGTCGAGCTCGACGGCCGCGAGGTCGGGGACGACGATCGGGCGCCGCTCCAGCGCGGCTCTCCCGACGAGCGTCGTGTCGAGGTCGATCCTCACGGAGCGCAGCTGCTCGACGACCTCGGGAGCCGTGCGGTGGACGCTGCGCACGACGAACCGACGGTCGCGCTCGGCGTACTCCATGATCGAGCCACCGTCGGTGCCGGACAGTGCGACCGCGTGCTCGGCGATCGTGTCGAGGACGTCCTCGAGGTCGAGGGTGGAGCTGACCGCCTCGCCGACCGCGCGGAGCGCCTCGAGCTCGTCGACCTTGCGGGCCAGCTCCGCTCCCCGCATCTCGAGCTGCTGGACCAGCCCGACGCCGTTGACGGCGATGGCCGCCTGGACGGCGAACGCGCTGACGATGCCCATCTCACGGTCGTCGAACGGGCGGACCTCGTTGCGCCACACGTTGAGGGCGCCGACGACCGCGTCGTCGACGATCAGCGGAGCGGTGACCACGGTGCGGAAGCCCGCCGACCTCTGCAGGTCGTGGCGGCCGTAGTCCGGGTCGGCCAGCACGTCGGGGATCTGGAGCGTCCTCCGCTCCAGGCCGACGCGTCCGGTGAGTGTCTCGCGGTCCATGGAGATCGGGTGCTCGGTCAGCACCCGCCGGGACGCCTCGGACAGCCCGACCGTCGCCATGAGGCGAAAGGTGTCGCCCTGCAGCAGGTACAGGTGCGCGGCCTCCGACCGGCACAGCCTGCGCGCGTTCTCGACGATCGTGGTGAGCACCGCGTCCGGATCGGCGGTCGAGCGGCCCATCGCCTCGAGGACCTCGGACGTCGCGCCGAACTGGTCAGCCAGGGCGTCGTAGTCCCGGCGGAGCCGCTCGTGCTCCGCGGCGCTGACTGGTCCCTGGTCCGGGAACGGTGCAGGTTCGGCCACAGGAGGTCCTCCCCGCGGTCGGGCACCCCTCGACCGCACCGACCAGTCTCCACCCGCCTCAGCAGGGTCGGCAACCACCGGTATGGAGGGCTGGCTGCGTCACCCGGGCTGCACACGCCCCTGGCCTGTGAACCCGCTCGAGGCCGTCTCGTACCCGCCCGTAACCTCTCGCGTCCTCCCGCGTTGGACCCCCAGTAGCAGCGCTGGGCGGGAGGCCCGGCGCGGTGGCGAGCCAGACGACAGGGAGGGTGGAGCATGGGTGTCGAGATCCAGGTCGACGACCTCACCAAGTCCTTCGGCAAGCAGCTCATCTGGGGCGACGTCACGCTCACCGTCCCGGCCGGCGAGATCTGCGTGATGCTCGGGCCGTCGGGCACCGGCAAGTCGGTGTTCCTCAAGACGCTCATCGGCCTGCTCAAGCCCGACAAGGGCTCGATCATCATCGAGGGCACCGACATCGCGAGCTGCTCCGAGCGCGAGCTCTACGAGATCCGCAAGCTCTTCGGGGTGCTGTTCCAGGACGGCGCCATGTTCGGCTCGATGAACCTCTACGACAACGTCGCCTTCCCGCTGCGCGAGCACACGCGGAAGTCGGAGTCGGAGGTCCGCGACATCGTCATGGAGAAGATGGACCTCGTCGGTCTCCTCGGTGCCGAGGACAAGCTGCCCGGCGAGATCTCCGGCGGGATGCGCAAGCGTGCCGGCCTGGCCCGCGCCCTGGTCCTCGACCCGGAGATCGTGCTGTTCGACGAGCCGGACTCGGGTCTCGACCCCGTGCGCACGGCCTTCCTCAACCAGCTGATCGTCGACCTCAACGCGCAGATCGACGCCACCTTCCTGATCGTCACCCACGACATCAACACCGCGCGCACGGTGCCCGACAACATCGGACTGCTCTACCACCGCCACCTGGCCATGTTCGGCCCGCGCGAGCAGCTGCTCAGCTCCGAGGAGCCGGTGGTGCGCCAGTTCCTCAACGCCCAGCGGGTGGGCCCGATCGGCATGTCGGAGGAGAAGGACGCCGACGAGCTCGCCGCCGAGGCCGGGCGGGAGCTGCCGCCGCTGCCGCCCATCCCGCTCCAGCTCGACCCGTCCAACGGCATCCCGCGCCGCGGCCAGCGTCCGGCGGGGGAGTGGTGCCGGGAGAACGGCGTGACCCCGCCGCCGGGATCCTTCGAGTCCAGCAACGCCGGCCTGGCCCCGGGGGTCTGAGCCGCCATGTCCACGTCGACGTCCTCGCGCGCCCTCGCACCGATCGGTGTCGCCGGCAACCTGTTCGCCTTCGCCCTCGACGTCTTCCGCGGGCTGTTCCGGCGACCCTTCCAGCTGCGCGAGTTCATCCAGCAGGCGTGGTTCATCGCCTCGGTCACCATCGTCCCGACCGCCCTCGTCGCGATCCCGTTCGGCGCCGTCATCGCGCTGCAGGTCGGCGGGCTGATCAAGCAGTTCGGCGCGCAGTCGTTCACCGGCTCGGCCTCGGTGCTCGCGGTCATCCAGCAGGCGGCCCCCATCGGCACAGCGCTGCTGATCGCCGGCGCCGGCGGCTCCGCGATCGCGGCCGACCTGGGCGCGCGCAAGATCCGCGAGGAGCTCGACGCGATGATGGTGCTGGGCATCGACCCGATCCAGCGCCTCGTCGTGCCCCGCGTGCTCGCGTGCATGCTCGTGGCGTTCTTCCTCAACGGCATGGTGAGCGTCGTCGGCGTGAGCGGCGGCTACGTCTTCAACGTCATCCTCCAGGACGGCACTCCCGGGGCGTACCTGGCGAGCTTCACGGCGCTGGCGCAGCTGCCGGACCTGTGGATCGGGCTGGTCAAGGCGCTCGTGTTCGGCCTGATCGCCGCGGTCGTGGCGTCCTACAAGGGGATGAACGCCAAGGGCGGGCCCAAGGGCGTCGGCGACGCCGTCAACGAGTCCGTGGTGATCACGTTCCTGCTGCTCTTCGTGGCCAACTTCGTCCTCAGCATGATCTACCTGCAGGTCGTGCCCCCGAAGGGCGGATGACGATGCCCCTCCGCGACGTGTACGCCAAGCCCCTCGCCTCCCTCGACGGCCTCGGCGGCCAGCTCGCCTTCCACCTCAAGGTGCTGCGGGCCGTGCCGCGCTCGATCACCCGCTACCCGCGCGAGATCATGCGGATCCTGGCCGAGGTGACCCTCGGCTCGGGCGCGCTCGCCGTCGTCGGCGGCACCGTCGGCGTGATCATCGGCATGACGTTCTTCACCGGCGCCCAGGTGGGCCTCTCGGGCTACGCCGCGCTCAACCAGCTCGGCACCGCGGCCTTCTCCGGCTTCGTCTCCGCCTACTTCAACACCCGCGAGATCGCGCCGCTCGTCGCCGGCATCGCCCTCGCCGCGACGGTCGGCTGCGGCTTCACCGCCCAGCTGGGCGCCATGCGCATCTCGGAGGAGGTCGACGCCCTCGAGGTGATGGCGATCCCGTCCATGCCGTTCCTCGTCGCCACCCGCGTCGTCGGCGGGCTGATCGCGATCATCCCGCTCTACGTCGTGGGCCTGCTCTCGTCGTACTTCGCGAGCCGGCTCGTGGTGACCCAGATCTACGGGCAGTCCGCGGGCACCTACGACCACTACTTCAACGCGTTCCTGCCGCCGGGCGACGTGCTGTGGTCCTTCGGCAAGGTGCTCGTCTTCGCGGTCACCGTGATCCTGATCCACTGCTACCACGGCTACAACGCCTCCGGCGGTCCCGCCGGCGTCGGCGTCGCCGTGGGGCGCGCCGTGCGGACCAGCATCGTCGCCATCAACGTGCTGGACCTGCTGCTGTCCATGGCGATCTGGGGCGCGGCGACCACCGTGCGGCTGGCCGGGTGATCGGGTGATGAGGACGAAGTCCCTCGGCGTGCTCTTCCTGGCCCTCATGCTCGCGGCGGTGTGGGCGACGTACGGCGTGTTCACGCAGAAGTTCAGCGACTACGACGAGGTCACGGTCAAGGCGTCGAAGATCGGGCTCCAGCTGCCGCAGCGCGCCGACGTCAAGATCAAGGGCGTGATCGTGGGCCAGGTGCTCGGCTACGAGCCCACCGCCGAGGGTGCCGACATCACGCTCGGCCTCTACCAGGACCGCACCACCGAGATCCCGGGGGACGTCACCGCCTCGATCCTGCCCAAGACGCTCTTCGGCGAGAAGTTCGTCTCGCTGGTCGTCCCCGACGGCGGGTCGTCGGCCCAGCCGATCGCCGACGGCGACGTCATCCAGCGCACCGACCTCTCCATCGAGGTCGAGCAGGTGCTCAGCGACCTCTACCCGCTCCTGCGCGCGGTGCAGCCGGCCGACCTCAACACCACCCTCAACGCGGTCGCCACCGCGCTCGAGGGCCGGGGCGAGCAGCTCGGCGAGACGCTCGAGACCCTCGACGACTACCTGACCCGCTTCAACCCCGAGCTTCCCGCCCTCGTCGAGGACCTGCGGCTCACCGCGCGGGTCTCCGACACGTACGCCGACGTGCTGCCCGAGGTGGCCACGATCCTCCGCAACACCATCACCACCACCTCGACGCTGGAGGACCGCGAGGACAAGCTGCAGGCGCTGTTCAACGACGTGACGAGGCTCGCCACCGTCACCGACCGCTTCACCCGCGCCAACGGCGACAACCTCGTCCGCCTCGCCGACCTCGGCGCCGCGCAGCTCGAGGTGTTCGCGCGCTACGCCCCCGGCTACCCCTGCCTGCTCGGCGGCATCGTCGGCGCGGGCAAGCTCCAGGCCGAGGCGTTCCGCGGCTTCACCCTGCACATCGTGCTGGAGACGCTGCCCAACCAGCCGCGCGGCTACGGCCCGCAGGACGCCCCGGTCTACGGCGACAAGCGCGGCTACTACTGCGGCCGGCTGCCGAACCCGCCGTGGTCCCAGAGCAACCCGGTGACCCACCAGCCCGACTTCGTCGACGGTGTCGACGAGTCCACCGGCAAGGGCACCAGCCGCGTCGGCCCCGGCTGGTCCGGCAGCGCCGCCGGTTTCGCGGGCGGCCGCGACGAGTCGGCGCTGCTCAAGGCGCTGCTCGCGCCCGGTCTCGGCGTCAGCACCGACGACGTGCCCGACCTCGGTGTGCTCCTGGTCGGGCCGATGGCGCGCGGGGCGGAGGTGTCGCTGCGATGAGCCGGATCCTCGATGCCAGGACCTCGGTCGACCTGGTCAAGCTGCTCGTCTTCGTCGTCGTGACGTCCCTCGCGACCGCCGTGCTGGTGGTCACCATCGGCAACCTCGACCTCGGGTCGTCGCGCGAGTACCGGGCGGAGTTCACCGACGCGACCGGCGTCAACAAGGGCGACGACATCCGCGTCGCCGGTGTGCGCGTCGGCACGGTCAGCGAGGTGGAGATCGTCGACCGCACCCGCGCCCTCATCACCTTCTCGGTCGACCGCGACACGTCGGTCAACGGCGGCACCAACGCCGCCATCCGCTACCGGAACCTCGTCGGACAGCGCTACATCTCGCTCACGCAAGAGGTGGGCGACACCCGACGCCTCCCGCCCGGCTCGACGATCCCGGTGTCGCGGACGACCCCCGCGCTCGACCTCACGGTCCTCTTCAACGGCTTCAAGCCCCTCTTCGAGGCGCTCTCGCCGGACGACGTCAACCAGCTGTCCTACGAGCTCGTCCAGGTGTTCCAGGGCGAGAGCGGGACGCTCGAGGGACTCCTCGCGCACACCGCGTCGGTCACCTCGACGCTCGCCGACCGCGACCAGGTCATCGGCGACCTCATCGACAACCTGTCGCTGGTGCTCGACCACGTCGCCGACCGCGACAAGCAGCTGACCCGGCTGATCCAGTCCTTCCGCACGCTCGTCGGCGGGCTGAAGAAGGACCGCAACGCCATCCTCGGCTCGCTCGAGGAGGTCTCGACGCTCTCGGTCGAGACCGCGTCCCTCATCGACGGCATCCGCGAGCCCTTCGTGGAGGACATCAAGGAGCTGCGCGCGGTGGCCGGCAACATCGACAAGAACAAGGCCGAGCTCGACCGCGCCATCCAGGTCCTGCCGATCAAGCTGAACAAGATCGGGCGCACCGCGATCTACGGCTCGTTCTTCAACTTCTACCTCTGCGAGTTCCAGGGGCGCGTCAACCTGCCCCGCGACGTCTCGATCCCGGTCAAGTACAACACCGGGTCCGACAGGTGTGATCTCGGATGAGACCTTTCCGCGAGCGCAACCCCGTGGTGGTCGGGGCCGTCAGCCTCGTCGTCCTGGCGCTGACGCTGGTCGCCGCGCTGCGCGCCGACGACCTGCCGGTCATCGGCGGTGGCGACACCTACCACGCGATGTTCACCGAGGCGGGCGGCCTCAAGGTCAACGACGAGGTCCGCATCGCCGGCGTGCGCGTGGGCAAGGTCGACGACATCGAGCTCGCCGGCGACGAGGTGCGGGTCAGCTTCAAGGTGGACAGTGCCGCCGACTTCGGCAGCGACACCCGCGCCGCGATCAAGGTCAAGACGATCCTGGGGGCGATGTTCCTGGCGCTCGAGCCGGCCGGCGGCGGCCGGCTCGACGAGGGAGCCACCATCCCCGCGGCGCGCACCTCCTCGCCGTTCGACGTGGTCGAGGCATTCGAGGGCCTCGCCTCGACCTCCGAGCAGATCGACACCGACCAGCTCGCCGAGTCGCTCACCACGCTCGCCGACCTCACCCGCAACACCCCCGAGGAGTTCCGGGGCGCGCTCGACGGCCTGAGCCGGCTCTCGTCCAACATCGCGGCCAAGGACGAGCAGCTCAACACCCTGCTGGTGAACCTCGAGCGCGTCGCGACGGTCCTCGACGAGCGCGACCAGGACATCATCAAGCTGATGGAGGACAGCGACGTGCTCTTCCGGGCCCTCGTCGCGCGCCGGGAGGCGGTCCACGACCTGCTGGTGTCCAGCACGACGCTCTCGAAGGAGCTCACCCGGCTGATCGACCAGTCGCGCGAGGACCTCAGGCCGGCGCTCGCCCACCTCGAGAACGTCGTCGCGGTCCTCAACAAGAACGAGGACAACCTCGACAGCAGCCTCCGGCTGATGGCGCCGTTCTACCGCGTCTTCGCCAACACCCTCGGCACCGGTCCGTGGTTCGACACCTGGATCTCCAACTTCCCGCCCGTCCCGCAGGTGGGCTGACCCATGGACCTCGTGAAGCGTCTCCTCGTGCCGCTCGTCGTGCTCGGCTTCGTCGTCGCGGCGGCCGTCAGCGTCCTCGGCGGCGACACCTCCAAGACCCTCGTCGCCCACTTCCCCCGCACCATCTCGGTCTACGAGGGGAGCGACGTGCGGGTGCTCGGCGTGCCCGTCGGGACGGTGACGCGCGTCGAGCCGACCGGCACGGACGTGACCGTGACGATGACGTACGACGACGAGGTCAAGCTGCCCGCCGACGCCCGCGCGGTGATCATCGCGCCGTCGGTGGTGGGCGACCGCTACGTCCAGCTGACGCCCGCCTACTCCGGCCGTGGCGAGGTCCTCGCCGACGGCGCGGAGCTGTCCGTCGAGGAGACGGCGGAGCCGCTCGAGCTCGACCAGGTGTACGAGAGCCTCGACCGCCTCAACGTCGCCCTCGGGCCCCGTGGCGCCAACAAGTCCGGTGCCCTCTCCGACCTTCTCTCGGTCACGGCCGACAACTTCGGCGGTCAGGGCTCGACGTTCCGGCAGACGATCAAGGACTACTCCCGCCTCAGCTCCACCCTCGCCGGCAACTCCGACGAGCTCTTCGGCTCGGTGAAGGCGCTCGGCGGCTTCATGGAGACCCTCGCCGACAACGACCGGACGGTGCGCCAGTTCAACCAGTCCCTCGCCGACGTCTCCACGATGCTGTCGGGGGAGCGGCAGGAGCTGGTCGCGGCGACGCAGAACCTGTCGGTGGCGCTCACGGCGGTCAAGGAGTTCGTCGAGGAGAACAAGGGCTCGCTGAGCCGCAACATCGCGGGCGTCAACCGGGTCGCCAAGGTGCTCGTGCGCCAGCGTGCGGCCCTCGACGAGATCCTCCACGTCGCGCCCGGGGCGCTCAACAACCTCGCCCTCACCTACAACCCCCAGGCCGGCACCCTCGACACGCGCGCCAACTTCGGCGAGTCGATCAACCAGCTCGAGATCGACCCGGCCGCGTTCCTGTGCGGCTTCGTCGGGCAGGTCGAGCGCTCGGGCCAGGTCTGCGACCGGATCACGCAGCTGCTCGCCCGGCCCCGCGCCGGTGCCCTCGGCGGCAAGGCCGCGCCGCTGCCGGCCCAGGACGTCTTCGACCCGACCCTCGGTGGCCTGGTCGCACCCGACACGGAGGCCCACACGAAGGAGGAGTGGTGACCCGGTTCAAGGTGCTCGTCCTCGGCGTGCTGGCCACGCTCTTCCTGTCCGCGTGCGACGCCAGCGTCTACTCGCTGCCACTCCCGGGCGGGCCCGATGTCGGTGAGGACCCGATGACGGTCAAGGTGGAGTTCGCCGACGTCCTCGACCTGGTCCCGCAGTCGACGGTCAAGGTCAACGACGTGAGCGTCGGCAAGGTGTCCGCCATCGACCTGGACGGCTACCAGGCCCTCGTCACGCTCGAGGTCCGGCGCGACGTCGACCTGCCCGGCAATGCGGTCGCCGAGCTGCGCCAGACCAGCCTGCTCGGCGAGAAGTTCGTGGAGCTCAGCGCGCCCGACGAGGGCGCGATCGCGTCCCGGCTCGAGGACGGTGCGGTCATCCCGATCGAGCGCGCCGGGCGCAACCCGGAGGTCGAGGAGGTGCTCGGCGCCCTGAGCCTGCTCCTCAACGGGGGCGGCGTCGCGCAGCTCAAGTCGATCACCCAGGAGCTCAACCGGGCCCTCGAGGGCCGCGAGGACTCCGCGCGCTCCGTCCTGCGCAACCTGCGCACGTTCACAGGCCAGCTCGACGACAACAAGGCCGACATCCTGGACGCCATCGAGTCGCTCAACCGGCTCGCGCTCGCGGCCGAGAAGCAGCTGCCCACCATCGACAAGGCGCTGGACGAGCTGCCCAGCGCGCTCGACTCGATCGACCGCCAGCGCGACGACCTGGTCGAGATGCTCGCCGCCCTCGACCGGCTGTCGTCGGTCGCGGTGGACGTGATCACCCGCTCCAAGGGAGCCACCATCACCTCGCTCGAGCGGCTCAACCCGGTGCTGACCCAGCTCGCCGCGTCCGGTGACGACTTCACCAACGCCTTCAACGTCTTCCTCACCTACCCGTTCGTCGACGAGGTCGTCGGCCGGGACCCCCAGGTGGCGCGCAACCTGCACATGGGCGACTACACCAACCTGTCGATCACCCTCGACGTCGACCTGACGGGCATCCCGACGACGATCCCGACCACGCTGCCGACCGAGGCCTGCATCCCGCTGAGCGCCCTGCCGCAGGACGGCCCGCTGCCCGACACGAGCCGGCTGTGCCAGGACGCGATCGAGGCGATCAACGACTGCGTCGAGGGACTGCGGCGGGGTGACGTGTCGGCGTGCATCGGCCTGCCCGGATCGGTCATCAGCGTGGTGTGCAAGCAGTACCCGGTGCCGGGCCTCTGCGGAGGGTCGGGCGACCCCACCGTCCCGCTCCCGACGCCCACGCTCCCGAGCGTCCCGGTCCCGTCGCTGCCGACGATCAGCCTCCCCGGCCTGCCCGGGCTTCCCCGACCCGGTGCGTACCCCACCGGCGCGCCACCCGGCCGCGGGCGCGGGCCGACGATGGGCGAGCTCGCCGAGGTCTACGACCCCGCCCTCGTGAGCCTCCTCGTCCCCGGGATGGTGACGCGATGATCACGCGACGGACCAAGCTGCAGCTGCTCGTCTTCGCCATCATCACGATGGTGGGCGTGAGCTTCGTGGGCGCTCGCTACGCGCGGCTCGACCGCCTCGTCATGGACCGGAGCTACACCGTGGTGGCGCACTTCGCCGACTCGGGCGGAGCCTTCGCCGGAGCAGAGGTGTCCTACCGCGGGGTGCGCGTGGGCGAGGTCGACGAGCTGGTCCTCACCGACGACGGCGTCGACCTCGTGCTCGACATCGACGACGAGCACGCCGACATCCCCGCCGACGCGCACGCGCTGGTCGGCAACAGGTCGGCCGTCGGCGAGCAGTACGTCGAGCTGCAGCCGCAGAGCGACGACGGCCCCTTCCTCCGGGACGGCTCCGAGATCGCGCGCGACCTGACGACCACGCCCATCCAGACCGACACCCTCCTCACCCACCTCGACGAGACGGTCCGCAGCGTCGGCCAGGACGACCTGCGCACCGTGACCTCGGAGCTCGGCCTGGCGTTCAACGGCGCCGGCCAGGACCTGCAGGCCATCCTCGACAGCAGCAGCGAGTTCATCACCGCGGCGGAGCAGAACTTCGACGTCACCGTCGACCTCATCCGCGACAGCAACACCGTCCTCAACGGCCAGATCGACTCCGAGCGCGCCTTCCGCCGCTTCGCGCGGGACCTCTCGACGTTCTCGACCACGGTGGCCGACCACGACCGCGACCTGCGTCGGCTGATCGAGGACGGCTCGCTCGGCGCCAACGAGCTGCGGGTCTTCCTCGAGGACAACGAGGTGGAGCTCGGCGACCTGATCAACAACCTGGTGACCACCGGCGAGGTCGTGGTCAAGCACCTCGACGGCATCGAGCAGCTGCTGGTGATCTACCCCTACGTCGTCGAGGGCGGCTACACCGTGGTGTCGAAGTCGCCCGGCACCGGTCTGTACGACGCCCACTTCGGCATGGTGCTGACGCAGGACCCCAAGGTGTGCCTCGGCGGCTACGAGGGAACCGACCGCCGCTCGCCCCTCGACGGCAGCGACGCCGCCATGAACGAGGGCGCCGGCTGCACCGAGCCCGCCTCGCAGTCCAACGCCCGCGGCGCGCAGAACATCCAGGCGCCCCGCGCGGCCACCGGATGGGGTGCCGCCGACTTCGCCTACGACCCGGAGTCCGGGGCGCTGACGTCCGACCCCGCCGAGATCGAGCGACTCACCGGGCCGCGTGCGGCGGCCCCGCGCACCCTGGGCGAGGACAGCTGGAAGTGGCTCTACCTCGAGCCGCTGCTCGGCGAGCGCGTGACCTCCGGCGCCCGGCGTCGTTGACCCTCCAGACCCCTTGGAGGAGGGGTCGGAGCTCCAGACGCAGGTACAGGGAGGGAACATGTCCGTGCTGACCGAGCTCGCCCGACCGGGCGAGTCCGTCGAGACCGGGACCGACGGGACCGGTCCCATCAGTCCTGACCAGTCGCCGCCGCCACGGTGGAGGAGCATCCTCGCCGTCGCGCTCACGGTCGTGGTCGTGGCCTGCCTCGCCCTGCTCGTCTGGCTGAGCGCCGGTGGGCGCGCGACCCCGGGCGGCGGGCTCGACCACCCCCAGGAGCGCGAGCAGGTGATGAGCCTGACCGACCAGTTCGTGAAGCGGCTCGGCACCTACAGCCCCGACATGCTGGACGACTCCGGGCAGATGCCCGACTACCGCGACCAGGTCCGCGAGGTGATCACCCCCAAGTTCGCCGCCGACTTCGACAAGGAGGTGGCCACGGCCGAGCAGCTGGTCGCGCAGGGCGGCATCACCCGCACCGCCGACGTCTTCGCCACCGCGGTGTCGTCCGTCGACGACGACTCCGCGCGGGTGCTGGTGGCCGGTGCCTTCACCGACAGCTACTCGCGGGGCGAGGGCAAGAAGCAGCAGACCGTCGACCAGGAGCCGTTGCCGTTCCGCTTCACCGTCGACCTGGTGATGATCGAGGGCGAGTGGCTCGTCGACGACTTCACCCCCGTCAGCGCGCCGGCCGAGCCCGGTGCCGCGGGCGCCACCGGAGGGAGCACGCCGTGACCGACGCACCTACCTGGTACGACGTCCTCGACGTCCCTCACGACGCCTCCACCGAGGACGTCCGCGCCGCCTGGAAGGACCGGATCGCCGACCTCGAGCCGGGCGACCGCCGCTTCGACACGCTCAACCGCGCCGCGAAGGTGCTCCTCGACCCGCCCTCGCGCGCGGCGTACGACGAGACCCTCCCCGAGACCTCGCCGGTTGAGGAGGGCGCCCCGGCGCAGCCCCCGCTGGTCGAGGAGGGCGCCCCGGCGCCCGTCGCGAGACCCGACCGGCCCCGACCGGGTCTCGCGACGCGCCTCCGTCGCGTCCGGGCCGAGGACGCCCCAGCGCGGGGCGTCCCGAGCTGGCTCCTCGCCGGGCTGGGCGTGCTTGCGGCCGCCCTCGTGGTCGCGACCGCCTGGACGGGCACCCGCGCCGAGGCAGCCGGTGACGACCCTGCCGTCCGGGCCGCGCAGGTCGCCGCCGAGCGCGCCGTCGTGCCGGTGCTGTCCTACGACTACGAGACGCTGGAGGCCGACCAGCGCGAGGCCCAGGCGCTGATGACCGGTGGCTACCGCGAGGAGTACGACAAGCTCTTCGCCGTCCTCGAGGAGAACGCGCCGCGGACCAAGACCAAGGTGAGCGCCTCGGTCGTCGCCTCCGGGGTGGTGCGGGCCAGCGACGACCGGGTGCAGGTGCTGGTCTTCGTGGACCGGCCCACGACCAACAAGCTCAACGCCGAGCCGGTGGTCTACAAGGACCAGGTGACCGTCTCGATGCAGCGCGTGGACGGCGAGTGGCTGGTCGACGACCTGATCACCTCGCCCACCCAGGGGTAGGGGAGCGGGCGCGCTCCGGACGGCCGGCGGGCAGGCGAAGAAAGGCAATCGGCGCGTTCTGCTTGACCCGGGGCGATGTGGCGTTCATAGTCGTGGCCAACGCGTGGAGCAGACCCTCTGGGAAATCGACCCCGCGTTTGTGGCGTGTCCTGAGTTGCGCTATCGTGTCTCCTTGCGCCTGCCCTCAGATGCCCGACGCCTTCCGGACGGCCGTCGTGGTGGTCGGCAAGCGCCGATCACTCGCTCATCTGTGAGGACACCTCTTGGCCGTGCGCAGCTCTGCTGGTAACCACCGTCGCACCTCTTTCGCAAAGATCACCGAACCTCTCGAGGTTCCCCCCCTCATCTCGCTCCAGACGAGCAGCTTCGACTGGCTGGTCGGCGGAGAGCGCTGGGAGGCGGAGGTGGCCGCCCGTCGGGCTGCCGGTGAGGACGTCTCCGAGAAGACCGGTCTGCAGGAGATCTTCGAGGAGATCTCCCCGATCGAGGACTTCTCCGAGACGATGATGCTCTCCTTCGACAACCCCGTCTTCCTCGACGAGAAGTACACCGAGGAGGAGTGCAAGGAGAAGGACTTCACCTACTCCCGCCCGCTCTACGTCTCCGCCGAGTTCATGAACCACGAGACCGGTGAGATCAAGGGCCAGACAGTCTTCATGGGCGACTTCCCCATGATGACCCGCAAGGGCACCTTCATCATCAACGGCACCGAGCGCGTCGTCGTCTCGCAGCTGGTGCGCTCGCCCGGCGTCTACTTCGAGTCGAGCCCCGACAAGACGTCCGACAAGGACATCTTCACCGCCAAGCTCATCCCGAGCCGCGGTGCCTGGCTCGAGTTCGAGATCGACAAGCGTGACCTCGTCGGCGTGCGCCTCGACCGCAAGCGCAAGCAGAACGTCACCGTCCTGCTCAAGGCGCTCGGCTGGACCACCGACCAGATCCGCGAGGAGTTCGGTCAGTACGAGTCGATGATGCTGACCCTCGAGAAGGACAGCGTCCGCTACGAGGTCGTCTACGAGGAGCTGCAGAAGAAGGCGCGGGGCGAGGCTCCGACCGCCGAGCAGGTCAACGACGAGGTCACCCGCCTCGCGCTGCTCGACATCTACCGCAAGCTCCGCCCGGGTGAGCCGCCGACGGCCGAGGCCGCGCAGACGCTCCTCAACAACTACTACTTCAACCCGAAGCGCTACGACCTGGCGAAGGTCGGCCGCTACAAGATCAACAAGAAGCTCGGCCTCCACGAGGCGTTCGACCAGCAGACGCTGACCATCGACGACGTCGTGGCCGCCATCCGCTACGTCGTGCAGCTGCACGCCGCGGGTGTCCAGGCCGAGTCGCCCGACCTGGTCGACGCCGAGGGCAACGTCGTCGAGGGCCCCGACGGTGCTCCCGTCAAGGTCCAGGCCGACGACATCGACCACTTCGGCAACCGCCGCATGCGCACCGTGGGCGAGCTCATCCAGAACCAGCTCCGCACGGGACTGGCCCGCATGGAGCGCGTGGTCCGCGAGCGGATGACCACCCAGGACGTCGAGGCCATCACGCCGCAGTCCCTGATCAACATCCGTCCCGTGGTCGCGGCGCTGAAGGAGTTCTTCGGCACCTCGCAGCTCTCGCAGTTCATGGACCAGACCAACCCGATCGCCGGCCTGACGCACAAGCGTCGCCTCTCGGCGCTCGGTCCCGGTGGTCTGTCCCGCGACCGCGCCGGCATGGAGGTCCGTGACGTCCACCCGTCGCACTACGGCCGCATGTGCCCCATCGAGACCCCTGAAGGCCCCAACATCGGCCTGATCGGCTCGCTGGCCTCCTACGGCCGGATCAACCCGTTCGGCTTCGTCGAGACCCCCTACCGCCGCGTGGTCAAGGGTGTCGTCACCGACGAGATCGACTACCTGACGGCCGACGACGAGGACCGCTACGTCATCGCGCAGGCCAACGCCCCGCTCGACGCGAAGATGAAGTTCGTCGAGGAGCGCGTCCTGGTCCGCCAGAAGAACGGCGAGGTCGACGCGATCCTGGCCGAAGAGGTCGACTACATGGACGTCTCGCCGCGCCAGATGGTGTCGGTCGCGACGGCCCTGATCCCGTTCCTCGAGCACGACGACGCCAACCGCGCGCTCATGGGCGCCAACATGCAGCGCCAGGCCGTGCCGCTGATCACCAGCGACAGCCCGCTGGTCGGCACCGGCATGGAGTACCGCGCCGCGGTCGACGCCGGTGACGTGGTCGTCGCCGACAACGCCGGTGTGGTGAAGGAGGTGTCCGCCGACGCCATCGAGACGATGAACGACGACGGCACCTACCAGACCTACCGCCTGGCCAAGTTCCGTCGCTCCAACCAGGGCACCTGCATCAACCAGCGCCCGCTGGTCAAGGCCGGTGACCGCCTCGAGGTCGGCACGCCGATCGCCGACGGCCCCTGCACCGACGACGCCGAGATGGCGCTGGGCACCAACCTGCTCGTCGCCTTCATGCCGTGGCAGGGCCACAACTACGAGGACGCGATCATCCTCAGCCAGCGCCTGGTGCAGGAGGACATCCTCACCTCGATCCACATCGAGGAGCACGAGGTCGACGCCCGCGACACCAAGCTCGGCCCCGAGGAGATCACGCGGGACATCCCGAACGTCTCCGAGGAGGGCCTGGCCGACCTCGACGAGCGCGGCATCATCCGCATCGGCGCCGAGGTCACCACCGGTGACATCCTGGTCGGCAAGGTCACGCCCAAGGGCGAGACCGAGCTCACCCCCGAGGAGCGCCTGCTCCGCGCGATCTTCGGTGAGAAGGCGCGCGAGGTGCGCGACACCTCGATGAAGGTGCCCCACGGTGAGTCCGGCACGGTCATCGGCGTGCGCGTCTTCGACCGCGAGGACGGCGACGACCTGCCCCCCGGCGTCAACCAGCTGGTGCGCGTCTACGTCGCGCAGAAGCGCAAGATCTCGGTCGGCGACAAGCTCGCCGGACGCCACGGCAACAAGGGCGTCATCGCCAAGATCCTGCCGATCGAGGACATGCCGTTCATGGAGGACGGCACCCCGGTCGACGTCGTGCTCAACCCGCTGGGTGTGCCGCGTCGTATGAACATCGGCCAGATCCTCGAGCTGCACCTCGGCTGGCTCGCCAAGCAGGGCTGGGACCTCAACCTCTCCGGCGAGAAGGGCGAGTCCGACTGGAAGAAGCGCCTCATCGCGATCGGCGCCGACAAGGCCGACCCCGACACCAAGGTCGCCACCCCGGTGTTCGACGGTGCCCGCGAGGACGAGATCACCGGTCTGCTCGGCTCCACGCTGCCCAACCGTGACGGTGAGCGGATGGTCAAGGAGGACGGCAAGGCCGCGCTCTTCGACGGTCGTTCGGGCGAGCCGTTCCCGGAGCCGGTGGCTGTCGGCTACATGTACATCCTCAAGCTGCACCACCTCGTCGACGACAAGATCCACGCTCGCTCGACCGGCCCCTACTCGATGATCACGCAGCAGCCGCTGGGCGGTAAGGCCCAGTTCGGTGGCCAGCGGTTCGGTGAGATGGAGGTCTGGGCGATGGAGGCCTACGGCGCCGCCTACGCCCTCCAGGAGCTGCTGACGATCAAGTCCGACGACGTGCCGGGCCGCGTGAAGGTCTACGAGGCCATCGTGAAGGGCGAGAACATCCCCGACTCCGGCATCCCCGAGTCGTTCAAGGTGCTCGTCAAGGAGATGCAGTCCCTCTGCCTCAACGTGGAGGTGCTGTCGCAGGACGGTTCCCAGATCGAGCTCAAGGACGCGGAGGAAGACGTCTTCCGCGCCGCCGAGGAGCTCGGCATCGACCTGTCCCGCCGCGAGCCCAGCTCCGTCGAAGAAGTCTGAGTGACGCGGTACGCCGGCCCCGCCGGCGTACCGCCCTCAGTCCCCAGCTCCACTTTCCACGTACTAACGAAGGACTGCAGCCATCGTGCTCGACGTTAACTTCTTCGACCAGCTTCAGATCGGCCTGGCCACTGCGGACGACATCCGCACGTGGAGCCACGGCGAGGTCAAGAAGCCGGAGACCATCAACTACCGCACGCTCAAGCCCGAGCGTGACGGCCTCTTCTGCGAGAAGATCTTCGGTCCCACCCGGGACTGGGAGTGCTACTGCGGCAAGTACAAGCGCGTGCGCTTCAAGGGCATCATCTGCGAGCGCTGTGGCGTCGAGGTCACCCGCTCCAAGGTGCGCCGCGAGCGCATGGGCCACATCGAGCTCGCCGCTCCCGTGACCCACATCTGGTACTTCAAGGGTGTCCCGTCGCGCCTGGGCTACCTGCTCGACCTGGCGCCGAAGGACCTCGAGAAGGTCATCTACTTCGCCGCCTACATGATCACCTCGGTCGACGAGGACGCGCGCCACCGCGACATGGACTCCCTGGAGAACAAGGTCGGCCTGGAGCGCGAGCGCCTCGAGAAGCGCCGCGACACCTCCGTGGAGGACCGCGCCAAGAAGCTCGAGGAGGACCTCGCGACCCTCGAGGCCGAGGGTGCCAAGGCCGACGCCAAGCGCAAGGTGCGCGACGGCGCCGACCGCGAGATGAACCAGCTCCGCGACCGCGCGAACCGTGAGATCGCGCGCCTCGAGGAGGTCTGGGACACCTTCAAGAGCCTCAAGGTCCAGGACCTGCTCGGCGACGAGCTGCTCTACCGCGAGATGAAGACCTGGTTCGGCAAGTACTTCGAGGGCCACATGGGCGCCACGGCGATCCAGAAGCGCCTCCAGGACTTCGACATCGAGGCCGAGGTCGAGTCGCTGCGCGACACCATCGCCAACGGCAAGGGCCAGCGCAAGGTCCGTGCCCTCAAGCGCCTCAAGGTCGTCGACGCGTTCCGCAAGACCGGCAACCAGCCGATCGGCATGGTCCTCGACGCCGTCCCGGTGATCCCGCCGGACCTGCGCCCGATGGTCCAGCTCGACGGTGGCCGCTTCGCCACCTCCGACCTGAACGACCTCTACCGCCGCGTCATCAACCGCAACAACCGCCTCAAGCGACTGCTCGACCTCGGCGCGCCCGAGATCATCGTCAACAACGAGAAGCGGATGCTGCAGGAGGCCGTGGACAGCCTCTTCGACAACGGTCGTCGCGGTCGTCCCGTCACCGGCCCGGGCAACCGGCCGCTGAAGTCGCTCTCCGACATGCTCAAGGGCAAGCAGGGACGCTTCCGTCAGAACCTGCTCGGCAAGCGCGTGGACTACTCGGGCCGTTCGGTCATCGTGTCGGGTCCGCAGCTCAAGCTGCACCAGTGCGGCCTGCCGAAGCAGATGGCGCTCGAGCTGTTCAAGCCGTTCGTCATGAAGCGCCTCGTCGACCTGTCGCACGCGCAGAACATCAAGTCCGCCAAGCGGATGGTCGAGCGCGCCCGCCCGGTCGTGTGGGACGTCCTCGAAGAGGTCATCACCGAGCACCCCGTGCTGCTCAACCGTGCGCCCACCCTGCACCGCCTCGGCATCCAGGCATTCGAGCCGCAGCTGATCGAGGGCAAGGCCATCCAGATCCACCCGCTCGTGTGCGGCGCGTTCAACGCCGACTTCGACGGTGACCAGATGGCCGTCCACCTCCCGCTGTCCGCGGAGGCGCAGGCCGAGGCCCGCATCCTGATGCTGTCGACCAACAACATCCTCAAGCCGTCGGACGGCCGTCCGGTGACCATGCCCTCGCAGGACATGATCATCGGCCTGTTCTGGCTGACCGCCGACCGTGACGGTGAGCCCGGCGAGGGTCGCGTCTTCTCCAGCCCGGCCGAGGCGATCATGGCCTTCGACCGCCGCGAGATCACGCTGCAGAGCAAGATCAGCATCCGCCTCACCGACGTGGTGCCCCCGCTCGACCTCGAGCTGGGCGCCGACTGGGAGGAGCGGACCGCCGTCCAGCTCGACACCACCCTGGGCCGTGTCTACTTCAACGACACGCTCCCGGCGGACTACCCGTTCGTCAACGAGGAGGTCGGCAAGAAGCGCCTCGGCGCGATCGTCAACGACCTCGCCGAGCGCTACACCAAGGTGCAGGTCGCTGCCTCGCTCGACGCCCTCAAGGACGCCGGCTTCCACTGGGCCACGCGCTCGGGTGTGACCGTCTCCATCGACGACGTCACCACGCCCGACAGCAAGGCCGAGATCCTGGCCCGCTACGAGGCGCAGGCCGAGAAGGTCCAGAAGAACTACGAGCGCGGTGTGATGACCGACGACGAGCGTCGTCAGGAGCTCATCGAGCTGTGGACCCAGGCTGCCGCCGAGGTCGGTCGCGCGATGGAGGCCAACTTCGACCGCGCGAACCCGATCTACATGATGGTCGACTCGGGTGCCTCCGGAAACATGAACCAGATCCGGCAGGTCGCGGCCATGCGTGGACTGGTGGCCAACCCGAAGGGCGAGATCATCCCGCGCCCGATCAAGGCCAACTTCCGCGAGGGCCTGACGGTGCTCGAGTACTTCATCGCCACCCACGGTGCCCGCAAGGGTCTGGCCGACACCGCGCTCCGCACCGCCGACTCGGGCTACCTGACCCGTCGTCTGGTGGACGTGTCGCAGGACGTCATCATCCGTGAGGACGACTGCGGCACCGAGCGTGGCCTGCCCAAGCGGATCGACGACGAGCACGTGGAGACCTCGGCCTACGCCCGCTCCTCGGCGGTCGACATCCTCCACCCGGAGACGGGTGAGGTGCTCGCCGGCGCCGGCGAGGACCTGGGTGACGTCAAGATCGGCGAGCTCGTGGCCGCCGGCGTCACCGAGGTCAAGGTCCGCTCGGTCCTGACCTGCGACGCCCGCACCGGCACCTGTGCCAAGTGCTACGGCCGCTCGCTGGCCACCGGCAAGCTGGTCGACATCGGTGAGGCGGTCGGCATCATCGCCGCCCAGTCCATCGGCGAGCCCGGCACGCAGCTGACCATGCGCACCTTCCACACCGGTGGTGTGGCCTCCGCCGACGACATCACGCAGGGTCTGCCCCGTGTGGTCGAGCTCTTCGAGGCCCGCTCGCCCAAGGGTCGTACGCCCATCTCGGAGTCCGCCGGTCGCGTGAAGATCGAGGAGACCGACAAGGCCCGCGTCGTCGTGGTCACCCCCGACGACGGCTCCGAGGTCCAGGAGATCCCGGTGTCGAAGCGCTCGCGCCTCAACGTCGAGGACGGCGACCACATCAACGTCGGTCACCACATCACGTCCGGTACCCCCGACCCGCAGGACGTCCTGCGCATCCTCGGTGTCCGCAAGGCCCAGGAGCACCTCGTGGACGAGGTGCAGGAGGTCTACCGGTCCCAGGGCGTGGCGATCCACGACAAGCACATCGAGATCATCGTGCGGCAGATGCTGCGTCGCGTGACGGTCATCGAGTCCGGTGACACCAACCTGCTCCCGTCCGACCTGGTCGACCGGGTGCGGTTCGAGGAGGAGAACCGTCGCGTGGTCTCCGAGGGCGGCAAGCCGGCCTCGGGTCGCCCGGTCCTCATGGGCATCACGAAGGCCTCGCTCGCGACCGAGTCGTGGCTCTCGGCGGCCTCCTTCCAGGAGACCACCCGGGTGCTCACGGACGCCGCGATCAACGGCCGCTCCGACAGCCTCCGCGGCCTGAAGGAGAACGTGATCATCGGAAAGCTCATCCCGGCCGGCACCGGCCTCGAGCGCTACCGCAACATCCGGGTGGAGCCCACCGAGGAGGCGCGCGCCGCGGCCTACTCGGTCACCGGCTACGACTCCTACGACTACGACTTCGGTCCGTCGTCGCAGGCCGTCGCGCTCGACGACTTCGACTTTGGGTCGTACCAGAACTGATCGCGAAGCGATCAGGTCTGGTGTGACGACCCAGATCGAGTAGCACCAACGCCCCGTCCTCGCTTGCGAGGACGGGGCGTTGTGCGTATCGAGATCGACCCTGAGAGAATCCGCGCGTGACGACCCCCTCCTCGCGTCCCACCTCGACCGACGTGCTCGTCGTCGGCGCCGGCCCTGCGGGCTCGGCAGCCGCCGCGTGGGCAGCCCGCGCCGGGCTCGACGTCGTGCTGGCCGACGCGGCGACGTTCCCGCGCGACAAGACCTGCGGCGACGGCCTGACCCCGCGCGCGATCGGGGAGATGCAGAAGCTCGGCCTCGAGGACTGGCTGCGCGCCCACACCGTCAACGAGGGGCTGCGGGCCCACGGCTTCGGCCAGACCCTGCTGCTGCCGTGGCCGGGTGGATCGCTGCCCGACTGGGGCTCGGCGGTCGCCCGCACCGAGCTCGACGACCACCTGCGCACGGTGGCGATCAAGAGCGGGGCGCGGGCCGTCGACGGCGCCCGCGCGGTCGGCGTACGACGTGACGGCGAGCGCGTGGCGGCGGTCGAGCTGCGCGACGCCGAGGGCACCTACGAGGTCGCGTGCCGGTGGCTGGTCGTGGCCGACGGCGTCCGCTCGCCGCTGGGCAAGCTGCTCGGGCGCGAGTGGCACCGCGACACCGTCTACGCCGTGGCGGGTCGCTCCTACGTCGACTCGGAGATGAGCGACGACCCCTGGATCAGCTCCCACCTCGAGCTGCGCGACGAGCAGGGCGAGCTGGTGACGGGTTACGGCTGGATCTTCCCGCTCGGCGACGGCACCGTGAACCTCGGCGCCGGCACCCTGGCGACCAGCAGGCGGCCGGCGGAGGTCGCCATCAAGCCGCTCATGCAGACCTACGCCGACACCATCGGCGCGGACTTCGGCCTCTCGGGCGAGCTGCGGATGCCGACCTCGGCACTGCTGCCGATGGGTGGCGCGGTCAGCAACGTCGCCGGCCCCAACTGGGCCCTCATCGGCGACGCCGCCGCCTGCGTCAACCCGCTCAACGGCGAGGGCATCGACTACGGCCTCGAGACCGGCCGCCTCGTCGCCGAGCACATCGCGAGCGGCACCGGCCTCGGCGAGGCCTGGCGCTCGACGCTGGTCGAGCACTACGGCGAGGCGTTCTCGATCGCCCGCCGGCTCGCCGGGATCGCCACGCAGCCCAAGGTGGTGGCCGCGCTCGGGCCGGCCGGGATGCGCTCGGACTGGCTGATGACGCTGGCCCTGCGCTGGATGGGCAACCTCGTCGACGACGCCGACCGCGACCGCGCGGCACGGGTCTGGCGCTGGGCCGGTCGCCGGTCGATGGCGCGCGACGCCCGGCCACCCTTCGCGTGAGCCGCGAGCGCACCTACCGGGCGGCCGTCGCGCTCGGTCGGACCGGCATGCGTGCCCTCGGCATGCAGGTCACCGGGCTGGGGGCCGAGCACGTGCCGACCGAGGGGCCCGTGCTGCTCGCGGCCACGCACGTGTCGTACCCCGACTTCGTCTTCGTGCAGGACGCCGCCCGCTCCTCGGGCCGCTACATCCGCTTCATGACCCGTCACGACGTCTGGCAGGTGCCCGGCGTTGGCCGTGCGATGACCGCCATGCGGCACGTCCCGGTCGACCGCGAGGCCCCTGCGGGGGCGTACGTCGTGGCGCGTCGGCTGCTGCGCGACGGCGAGGCGGTGTGCGCGTTCCCCGAGGCGGGGATCAGCTACTCCTACACCGTCCGCTCGCTGATGCGCGGGGTGGCCAGCCTGGCCCGCGAGACCGGTGCCCCGGTCGTCCCGGTGGCGCTGTGGGGTGCGCAGCGGGTCTGGTCCGTCGGCATGCCCGACGAGCGCGGTCGCGAACCGCGCCCGGACCTCACCCGGGGCCGCCGGATCGACGTCAGCTTCGGACCGCCGCTCACGGTTGCCCCGGACGAGGACCTCACCGCCTGGACGTGCCGGCTGGGCGCGGTGCTCAGCGAGCAGCTCGAGGAGCTCCAGCGGCTGGCACACCACCGGCCGCAGCCCGGCGAGCACGCCCCGTGGTACCCCGCACACCTGGGCGGGCACGCGCCCACCCGGGCCGAGGCCGCGCACCTCGACGTGGTGCCGCGCGCCGCGATCAGGCCGACGTGGGGGCCGAGGTAGGCCTGGACCGCTTGCGGCGCGCCTCCAGCCAGCCGAGCGGGTTCGTGAACGGCTCGAGCACCCTCCGCACGGGCGGGCACGCCAGGAAGAACGTGAGGCCGATGGCGCCGACGACGGTGAGGACGAGGCCGAGCGTCGGGTAGGCGGCGGTGAAGTCGGGCCAGCCGAGCGCCAGGAACGTCTTGATGACGAAGCCGTGGAACAGGTAGATGACCATCGTGGCCGTGCCCATCGTGGTGAACCAGCCGAGGTTGCGCCGCGGCACCAGCGACATCGCGGAGAAGGTGCCGAGCAGGCCGACCATCATGACCGTGAGCCGGGTCTGGAAGACGATCTCGTTGTCGATCGGGATCTCGGAGTAGCCGGTGTCGTACCAGAGCAGCGCCGACTCCGCCCAGGTGTCGGTGTAGAGCGCCATGATGCCGATGCCGACGAGCATCGGCACCGCCGCGACCTTGACCCACACGTCGTCGAGGTGCGCGAGGTGGCGGGGCTTGAGGTGCAGGCCGAGCACGAAGAACGGCAGCAGGCCGAGGAACCGCGGGATCATCAGCGCCTCGGTGTCCCAGACCCCGCCGACCAGGCTGACGATCACCGACAGCGGCAGGAACAGCCAGTGCAGCTTGAGGATCGGCGTGATCAGGCGCCACATCAGCAGCACGATCAGGTACCACATGGTCCAGTGCGGCTCGATCCACAGCGGGCCGGTGACGCCCTCGCCGACCACCTCGCGGCGGTAGTAGAACAGCGCCGGCTCGAAGAGCAGGTAGGGGATCAGGAGGGTGTAGACCAGGTTCTTCATCCGGCGGCGGTCCCACTCGAAGGACTTCGAGAGGTAGCCGCTGATGAACACGAAGGCCGGGATGTGCCACAGGTAGATGAAGTCGTAGACCCAGTGACTGCCCGCCGTGTCCTCGACGAGCCCGATCGAGTGGCCCACGACGACCAGCGTGATCAGGACCATCTTGACGTTGTCGAGCCACGGATCTCGGGACGCGGGGGGCACGGCGCTCACCGTACTTCACTAGGTTGGAGGCATGGGATCCCTGCCGAGGCGACAGCGGGTGGCGGCGTACGCCGTCATCCTCCGCGAGCGCGGCGGCCGGGTCGAGATCCTGCTGAGCCGCCTCGCGCCGCGGGTCTCACGCTCCGAGCTGTGGACCCTCCCGGGCGGTGGCGTCGACCACGGCGAGGACCCGCGCGACGCCCTGATCCGCGAGGTGCAGGAGGAGACGGGCCTCGACGCCACCGTGGGTGACCGGGCCCGTGTCTACAGCGCCCACATGCCCCGGGCGCCGCGCGACGGGCAGCTCGTCGACGCCCACGCGATCCGGCTGGTCTACGAGGGCTGGGTGCCGCCGGACGCGCCCGTCCCACGGGTGGTCGAGGTCGACGGCTCCACGATCGAGGCGGCCTGGAAGGCGCTCGACGACGTCGCCTCGGGCGTCGTCCCGGTGTCGTCGGTGGTGACCGAGGCCCTCGTCGACCACCAGCCCTTCCGGCTGCAGCGCGTCGCGGCGTACGCCCTCGTCACCCGCTGTGCCGCAGGGCGCGACGAGGTGCTGCTGACCCGCCTCTCGTCGACTGCGGCGCACCCCGGACGGTGGACGCTGCCCGGCGGGGGCGTGGACCACGGCGAGCACCCGTCGCTCGCCCTGGCCCGGGAGGTCGAGGAGGAGTGCGGCCTGGCGTGCGAGGTCGGCGTGCTCCTCGGCGTGCACGACACGCACTTCGCCGGCACCGCCCCGTCGGGACGCATCGAGGACTACCACGGCGTGCACCTCCTCTACCGGGCCACCGTCGCCGACGGCGAGCCCCGGGTGGTAGAGGTGGACGGCACCACCGACGCCGTCGCGTGGGTGCCCACGGCCGGCATCGTCTCGGGCCAGGTCGATGTGCTGGACGTCGTCACCTACGCACTGGGAGCAGACCGTGACTGAGACCGTCTTCACCTACGCCGCGCCCGGCCTCAAGTTCGGCCGCGGCGCCAGCGACGAGATCGGCTGGGACGTCCACCAGCTGTGCCGCGACGTCCCCGGCACTGAGCGGCGGGTGCTGCTCGTCACCGACCCCGGCGTCGCGGCCACCGGCCACCCCGACCGGATCGCCGACGGCATGCGGTCCCGCGGCCTCGACGTGGTCGTCTACCCCGGGGCGCGCGTCGAACCGACCGACGCCTCGCTGGAGGCGGCCATCGCCGCGGCCCGCGAGGCAGGGCCGTTCCACGCCGTGGTGGCAGTGGGCGGCGGCTCGTCGATCGACACCGCCAAGGCGGTCGACCTGATGCTGACCAACCCGGGCGAGCTGATGGACTACGTCAACGCGCCGGTCGGCGGCGGCCGGGCGCCGGAGCACCCGCTCCTGCCGCTCGTCGCCGTGCCGACGACCACCGGCACCGGCGCGGAGTCGACGACCATCTGCGTGCTCGACGTCCTGGCCCTCGCGGTCAAGACCGGCATCTCCCACGCCCGGCTGCGGCCCACCCTCGCCGTGGTCGACCCCGACCTCACGATGACGCAGCCGGCAATGGTGACGGCGTCGGCGGGCATGGACATCCTCTGCCACGCGCTCGAGAGCTGGACGGCCCGTTGGTTCGCCGACTTCGACGCCAAGCAGCCCGAGCAGCGGGTGCCCTACTGCGGCGCCAACCCGATCGCCGACATGTGGGCCGAGAAGTCGCTGTCCCTCCTGGCCGGGGCGTTCCGACGTGCCGTCCAGGACGGGTCCGACGCCGAGGCGCGCGAGCAGATGGCCCTCGCCGCCACCTTCGCCGGGCTGGGCTTCGGCAACGCCGGCGTCCACGTGCCCCACGCGTGCGCCTACCCGATCGCCGGCCGGGTCCGCGACTACCGGCCCGAGGGCTACCCCGCCGACGAGCCGATCGTCCCGCACGGGATGGCGGTCGTGATGACCGCGCCCGCCGCCTTCGCGCTCCTGCACGACGCCGCGCCCGAGCGGCACCGCCGTGCGGCCGAGATCCTCGGCGGCACCGGAGAGCCCCTCCCCGACGTGCTGCGCGGGCTCATGCGCGACGTCGGCCTGCCGAGCGGCCTCGCCGAGCTCGGCTTCGGGGAGTCCGAGATCGACGACCTGGTCGAGGGCGCGCTCAAGCAGCAACGCCTGCTCGCCACCGCGCCCGTCGACGTCACCGCCGAGCACCTGGCGACCGTCTTCCGGGAGTCGCTCGAGCACTGGTGACGTGCCGCGAGGAATGAGCGGGCGCCGCCCCGGTCACTAGGATGAGGGGCATGAACCCCCGCCACCGCCGACTCGTGATCCCGGTGGCGTTGGGGGCACTCATCCTCATCGTCGTCCTCGCCGCCGTCCTGTGAGTGACGAGCTCGCCACCGTCCGCTCGGCGATCCTCGACGCCGACCACCTCGTGCGCGCGCTCGCGAGCGGGCGGCGCAAGGGCCGACCGGTCCCGGTCGTGGAGGGTCGCGAGGTCCGTCGGGTCGAGGTGCGGGTCGTGGACCTGCGGGCCGGGCGCCACCTGCAGGTGACGTCGTACGACGCCACGCAGGCGCACACCACCAACCACCTCGTCGGCGAGGCCGCCGAGGCCGCGGTCGACGCGCTGCTCACGGAGCCGTTCGGCAACTGGCACGTCGACACCGCCACCGCCACCCACCAGCTGCGGGTGACGAAGAAGGGCGTGCCGCTGCTGCACACCGCGAACCGCGCGGAGGAGGTCGCGCCGTTCCGTGGCCACGACCGGTCCAAGGACCGGCTACTCGCCGAGGACCACCCGGTGCTCGTCGCCCTCGGGATCAGCGACGCCCAGGGACGGGTCAAGCCCACCCGGCAGGCGAAGTACCGCCAGGTGGAGGAGTTCGTCCGGCTCCTCGACGCGAGCCTCACCGAGGCCGTCGCCCAGGGACGGGTGCGCACCCCGACCGCCGACGACCCGCTGCGGGTGGTCGACCTCGGCTGCGGCAACGCCTACCTCTCGTTCGCCGCCCACGCCTTTCTCTCCGACCGCTTCCCGGTGCGGGTCACCGGCGTCGACGTGAAGCAGCAGTCCGCCGACCACAACGCGCGCGTCGCCGCCGACCTGGGCATCGACGCCGACTTCGTCGTCGGCTCGATCGCCGACGCCCGCCTCGAGCAGGCGCCCGACGTCGTGCTCGCCCTGCACGCCTGCGACACCGCGACCGACGACGCCCTCGGCCGGGCGCTGGAGTGGGAGGCCCCGCTGGTCCTCGCCGCACCGTGCTGCCACCACGACATCGCCGCCCAGCTCCGCACCGCCGACGTGCCCGAGCCCTACGCGATGCTCACCCGCCACGGCATCCTGCGCGAGCGTTTCGCCGACACGCTCACCGACGCCCTGCGCGCCGCGTTGCTGCGCCGCGAGGGCTACCGCGTCGACGTCGTCGAGTTCGTCGAGAGCGCCCACACCCCGCGCAACACGCTCCTGCGTGCGGTGCGCACGGGCGCCGACGGCTCCGACGCGGCCCGCGAGTACGACGACCTGCTCGCCGCGTGGGGCGTCCGTCCCCGGCTCGGCGAGCTGCTCGGGCATGGCTGACCGTCGCCGCGTCGCCCTCGGGGCGCTCGTCGCCGTCCCCTTCCTGCTGGGGGCGGCCGCCGGCGCGCCGGGAGCCGCCGACCACCCGGCGTTCCGCTTCCAGGACCCCGAGATCGTCGAGTCGAGCGGGCTCGTGGTGCTGCCGGGTCCCGGGCGCGACGCCGGCCTGGTGGTGACCACCAACGACTCCGGTGACTCTGCACGCGTCTTCGCCGTCGACCCCGCCACCGGCGCCACCGTCGGCGTGACCACCTGGGCGACCGACCCCGAGGACGTGGAGGCGCTCGCGCCCGCCGGCCCCGGCCACGTGTGGGTGGCCGACATCGGCGACAACCGGCACGCCCGCGACTCGGTGTCGGTGCTCCGGGTGCCGGTCGGACGCGGCGACCGCGACGTCGTGCCCGATGCCTACGACCTCGCCTACCCCGACGGGTCGCACGACGCCGAGGCCCTGGTCAGCCACCCCGTCACCGGGCGGCTCTTCGTCATCACCAAGGGCGTCTTCTCCGGCACGGTGTACGCCGCCCCGCAGCGGCTGCGAGCCGACCGCACCAACACCCTGACCGAGGTCGGCCAGGCACCGGGCATCGTCACCGACGCCACCTTCCTGCCGGGCGGGGGAGGGGTGGTCATGCGCACCTACTCCTCGGCCCACCTGTCGGCGTTCCCGTCGTGGCAGGGCGTCGAGTCGTGGACGCTGCCCGACCAGGACCAGGGTGAGGGCGTCGCGCTCGCCGGGGACGGGCTGCTGGTCAGCACCGAGGGCGCCCGCTCGGAGGTGCTCCGGGTCGGACTGCCGGCGTCGGCCGGCGCGACCGACTTGCTCTCGCCGGCGTGGACGAGCCTGCGCTGGCTCGCGACGGCCCACGCCGTGCCGCTGCCCGCTGGTTGAGGAGGTCGCGCCGCGACCGTCACGAAACCCCTAGCCGAGCGCCGCGTCGAGCGCGGCCTGGACGTGCAGAGTCGTGCAGGGGAACACCGGCAGCTCGACGTCTGCCTGCTTCACCAGCAGCTCGAGCTCGGTGCACCCGAGCAGCACGCCACCGGCGCCGGCGTCCCACAGCTCCTCGATGATCGACACGACTCGGCTGCGCGTGCGGGGCAGCACGACCCCGTGCACGAGCTCCTCGTAGATCGCGTCGTTGAGGAGGTCGTGGTGCGACGCCTCGGGCACGACGACAGACAGGCCGTGGCCCTGGAGGCGGTCGACGAAGAACGACTCCGACATGGCGACCTTGGTGCCGATGAGGCCGACGGTCTCGACCCCCGCTGCCGTGACCGCCTCAGCGACGACGTCACCGAGGTGGAGCAGCGGGATGCCGACCGCCTCCTGGACCTGGACGGCGACCTTGTGGAACGTGGTGGTGCACAGCAGCAGGAAGTCGGCGCCCGCCCGCTCGACGCCGCGCGCGGCGTCGGCGAGGAGCACACCGACCTGGTCCCACTTCTCCTCGTCCTCGAGGTGGGTGACCTCGGCGAAGTCGACGGTCGTCAACGCCAGCCTCGGCGACGACAGCCCGCCGAGCCGCTCGCGCATCCCGAGGTTGAGGTCGCGGTAGTAGGCCGCGCTGCTCTCCCAGCTCATCCCGCCGACGAGTCCGATGGTCTTCACGCGCGGCAGTCTTCCACGACTCAGCTGCGGTGCACCTTGTGTGCCGCAGCCTGGGCACGGGGCTTGATCACGAGCTCGTCGATGTCGACGTGCGAGGGCCGGGTGGCCACCCAGGCGATGGCGTCGGCGACGTCCTCGGCCAGCAGCGGCTGGTCGACACCGGCGTACACCGCGTCGGCGCGCTCCTGGTCGCCGCCGAACCGCACGAGCGAGAACTCGTCGGTCCGGACCATGCCGGGGGCGACCTCGCTGATGCGCACCGGCTCGCCGTTGAGCTCGAGCCGCAGCGTCTCGGTCACCACCTTCACGCCGTGCTTGGCGGCGGTGTAGCCGGCGCCGCCCTCGTAGGCCCAGCGCCCCGCCGTCGACCCGACGTTGACGATCACCGCGTCGCCGCTGGCGCGCAGCGCGGGCAGCAGCGCCTTGGTCACGCGCACCAGCCCGAGGACGTTGACGTCGTACATCCAGCGCCAGGCGTCCACGTCGGCCCCGTCGACCCGGTCGACCCCGACCGCGCCCCCGGCGTTGTTGACGAGCACGTGGCAGGTCGGTACCGCCGCCGCGAGCGCGTCGACCGAGGCCTGGTCGGTGATGTCGCAGGTGATCGCCTCGCCGCCGATCTCGGCGGCGAGGTCCTCGATGCGGTCGGTGCGGCGTGCGGCGCAGACGACGCGGAAGCCCTGCGCCGCCAGGGCGCGGGCCGTCGCGGCACCGATGCCGCTGGAGGCGCCGGTCACGACGGCGGTACGGGTCTGGGGGCTGTCGGCGCTCATGCACCCATCCTGCCAATATGTCCCCGTGATCATCGCGGCGGCTGACGGTTCGGCACTCGGCAACCCCGGCCCGGCCGGCTGGGCGTGGTACGTCGACGACGACTGCTGGGCGTCCGGGGGCTGGCCGCGCGGCACCAACAACATGGGCGAGCTGATGGCGGTCCTCGACCTCCTCCAGCAGACCGCGCACGTCGACGACGAGCTGCACGTGTTCTGCGACAGCAAGTACGTCATCGACTCGGTCACCAAGTGGATGCCGGGCTGGAAGCGCAAGGGCTGGAAGAAGAGCGACGGCAAGCCCGTGCTCAACGTCGAGCTGATGAAGGCGCTCGACGCCGCCATGGAGGGCCGGCGCGACCGGGTCCGGTTCGAGTGGGTCAAGGGTCACGCGGGCCACGAGCTCAACGAGGCGGCCGACAGGCGCGCCAACGCTGCGGCGTCGGCGTACCAGCGCGGCGTCGAGCCCGACGCAGGCCCCGGCTTCGTCGGGAGCAGCGTCTCCCACCCCGACGCCGCGGTGGGACAGGTCGAGGAGGAGCCGGACCTCTTCAGCGACCTCGAGGGCGAGGTGCCGGCCACCGACGAGCAGCACGTCGTCGCGATGGAGCGGGCGCTGCTGACCGACGAGGTGCGCGGCGACCGGGCCGCGGTCGCGGCGCTGCTCCACCCCGAGTGGCAGGAGGTCGGTCGCTCGGGCCGGCTGTGGACCCGCGACGACCTGCTCGCCGAGGTCGGCCCGATCGATCAGGTGAGCCTCGACGTGGTGTCGGTCGAGCGGGTCGACCGCGACACGATCCTGCTGCTCTGGCGTGCGCTCGCCGACGACCGGTCGACGCTGCGCAGCAGCCTCTGGGTGCGCGCCGGCGGGCAGTGGCAGCAGCGCTTCCACCAAGGCACCGACGAGCCCTGAGCGGACGGCCTGACCATCCCGAGGCCACCCGTCGGGGTGAGACGTGGCACACTCGTCCGATGCCTCCTGCGAAGCTCGCCGCGCCGCTCGCTCTCCTGGGCGGCGTGCTGTGGATCCTGCACGCGCTGCTCGGCGGCGGTGACGGCCTCCTCCTCGACGTCCTGCACGTCGCCGGCTACGTGTGCCTGATGGGCGCCTCCGCCGTCTTCGGCACCACGCTCGTCAAGGGCGACGCGATGGGCGTGCGCGCCGTCGTCGCGGTGGCGTCCGCCCTCCTGGCGCTGTCGGTCGTCGAGGCGTTCCGCCCCGCCGGCACTGCGTGGTACGACGGCTCGTGGGGCGTCGTGGCCGTCCTCCTCGGCGGCCTCGCCCTGTCGCGTGTCCGCGGCCGCTCGGCCGCACGTCGCCCGGCCGGCGCGCACGCCCGCTGACCCACGGGATCCTCGAGGGAATCCCGGGAGGCTTTCCGGGGTTGTGCCTGAGGTGCCCTGACCGGGGCACGCAGTCGAGGGTACCGAGGAGGCAACGTGGGCGAGCGGGTCGCGATGATCAGCCTGCACACCTCACCGCTGGACCAGCCCGGGACCGGCGACGCGGGCGGCATGAACGTCTACGTGATCGAGCTCTCCCGTCGCCTGGCAGCCCAGGGCATCGCGGTGGACGTCTTCACCCGGGCCACCTCCTCCTCGCTCCCGCAGGTCGTCGAGGCCGCCGACGGCGTGCTCGTGCGCCACGTGGCCGCCGGACCGTTCGAGGGGCTGACCAAGGGTGAGCTCCCCGGCCAGCTCTGCACCTTCGCCCGCGAGGTGCTCCGCACCGAGGCGATGCAGCCTCTCGGCCACTACGACGCGGTGCACTCCCACTACTGGCTCTCCGGCCAGGTCGGCGCGCTCGCCCGGGACCGGTGGAACGTGCCGCTCGTGCACTCGATGCACACCATGGCCAAGGTCAAGAACGAGGCGCTGGCCGACGGCGACACCCCCGAGCCGGTGTCCCGCGTGATCGGCGAGGAGCAGGTCGTGGAGGCCGCCGACCTCCTCGTCGCCAACACCGACACCGAGGCCCGCCAGCTCATCGACCTCTACGACGCCAGCCCCGACTGCGTCGAGGTGATCCACCCCGGCGTCGACCTGTCCGTCTTCGCCCCCCGCGGTCGGGCGGAGGCCCGCCGCGAGCTCGGCCTGCCCGCGGACGCGGCGGTGCTGCTGTTCGCCGGCCGGATCCAGCCGCTCAAGGCGCCGGACGTGCTGCTCCGCTCGGTCGCGGTGCTGCTCGAGCAGGACCCGTCCCTGCGGCACCGGCTCGTCGTGCCCGTCGTGGGCGGACCGTCCGGCTCCGGGCTCGAGCACCCCACCGCGCTGGCCGACCTGGCGAGCGGCCTCGGCATCGACGACGTGGTGCGGTTCGTCCCGCCGGTCAGCCAGTCGGAGCTGGCGGTGTGGACCTCGGCCGCCACCGCGGTCGCGGTCCCGTCCTACAACGAGTCGTTCGGGCTCGTCGCCGTCGAGGCGCAGGCGACCGGCACGCCCGTCGTGGCCGCCGCGGTCGGCGGGCTCACCACGGTGGTGCGCGACGGGGTGAGCGGCCTGCTCGTCGACACCCACGAGCCCCGGGACTGGGCCGCCAGCCTGCGCCGCCTGATCGACGACCCGGTGCTGGTGGCCCGCCTCGGCCGCGGCGCCGTCGCGCACGCCCAGGACTTCTCGTGGGAGCGCACCGCCGAGCGCACCCTCGCGGCGTACGAGCGTGCCAGCGGACGCATGCGTGCTGAGATGGCCTCATGAGCAGCCCCTCCTCGCCCGCCACCGCGACGGCCGTCGACGTCGTCCGCGACTACCTCGCCGCCAACGACATCGAGCACGAGGAGACCAGCCGCGAGGGCGTCGAGGGCGCGAGCTTCTCCCTCACGCTCCCGGGGGAGAAGAAGCTGCAGACGCCCGTGCGCCTCGACGTCGGCGCCCACGCGCTGGGGGTGCACGCCTTCGTGTGCCGCAACCCCGACGAGAACCACCCGCGGGTGCACCGCTGGCTGCTGGAGCGCAACCTCAGGATGTACGCCGTCTCGTTCGCCGTCGACCGCCACGGCGACATCTACCTCGAGGCGCGGTTGCCACTGGCCTCCGTCGAGCCCGACGAGCTCGACCGCATCCTCGGCTCCGTGCTGGCCAACGCCGACGAGTCGTTCAACGCGATCCTCGAGCTCGGGTTCGCCACCTCCATCCGCAAGGAGTGGGAGTGGCGGATCTCCCGGGGCGAGTCGACCCGCAACCTCGAGGCCTTCCGCGGCTGGCTCGAGGCCTAGCAACCCCGCTGGTCGAGGAAGGCGCCCCGGCGCCTGTCACGAGACCCGGTCACGCGTCCTCGGCTTGCGGCGCGTCATCAGCACACCGACGATGGCCAGCGCGCCGCCCACGAAGCTGAGCGTCGGCGGCACCTCGTCGATCGTCAACCACGCCACGAGCGTGGCGATGCCAGGCACCAGGAACGTCGTCAGCGACAGCGCCCCGGCGTCGGTGTGGGTGAGCGCGTAGGCCCACGTGGTGAAGGCGACGGCGGTGGGGAAGACGCCGAGGTAGACGATCCACCACAGCTCGGCGCCCCCGTCGGCGACGATGCCCGGCAGGTCGCCCGAGAAGGGCAGGCAGATGAGCGCGCCCATCAGGAACGACACGAACACGACCTGCACGGACGGCAGGCGGCGCAGCAGGACCTTCTGGGTCAGCACCCCGACGGCGTACATCACGGCGGCGACGATCACGAGGCCGACGCCGAGGAGGCTGGCGTCGGCGTCGGTGGACGACCCGCGGGCGATGACCGCGACGCCGGCGAAGCCGACGACCATGCCGCCCAGCAGCCACGCGTGCATCCGCTCGCCGAACAGCGGGATGGCGAGCAGGGCGACGATGACGGGTCCGACCTGGATGATCATCGCGGCGGTTCCGGCGTCCACGTGGCGCTCGCCGGCGTTGAGGGCCAGGTTGTAGACGCCGAACCAGCCGATGCCGCCCGCTGCCAGCAGGGTCCACTCACGACGGGTCGGGCGCACCCACCCGCGGCGCAGCACGAGCGGCAGGACCACCAGCGCCGCGACCAGCAGGCGACCCGACCCGAGGGCGCCCGGGCTCACGTCGTGGGCCACGTGCCGGATCACCACGAACGCCGAGGCCCACATGACCAGCGTCACCGCGCCGGCCGCGACCGGGAGCCACGGGGCGGGTGAGGTGGTGGTGGGTCGGCTCGCGGCGGTCTGGGTCGTGGTCGTCACAAGTCAAGGCTAGGTACGGTCATGACCGGTCGCCAGCGCATTTCGGACGTCGTACGCCGACATCCCGCCGCCACGTAGCCTCCCTCCGGTCAGAGGTCCAGCTTGTAGCCCAGCCCGCGGACGGTCACGAGGTACTTCGGCTCCCCCGGGTCGGGCTCGAGCTTGGCGCGCAGCCGCTTGACGTGCACGTCGAGCGTCTTGGTGTCGCCGACGTAGTCCGAGCCCCACACGCGGTCGATGAGCTGGCCGCGGGTGAGCACGCGGCCGGGGTTGCGCAGGAACATCTCGAGCAGCTCGAACTCCTTGAGCGGAAGCCGCTGCTCCGACCCGTCGACCGTGACGACGTGGCGCTCGACGTCCATCCGGACCGGGCCGGCCTCGAGGGTGTCGGGCATGAGCTCGGGCTCCTGGCCGCGGCGCAGCACGGCGCGGATGCGGGCGACCAGCTCGCGCGGGGAGTAGGGCTTGGTGACGTAGTCGTCGGCCCCGAGCTCGAGCCCCACGACCTTGTCGACCTCGTCGTCCTTGGCGCTGACCATGATCACCGGGACCGACGACGTCTGCCGGATCTGCCGGCAGACCTCCGTGCCGGGGATCCCCGGGAGCATCAGGTCCAGCAGGACGATGTCGGGTCCGAAGCGGTCGAACTCCGTGAGGGCGGTGTTGCCGTCGGCGGCGATCGCCACCTCGTAGCCCTCCTTGCGGAGCATGTAGGCGAGGGCGTCGCTGTAGCTCTCTTCGTCCTCGACGACGAGTACGCGGGTCATGTGTTGGTCTCCTGCTGTGCTCTGCGTGGTGCGGGATCGGTGCCGGTCCGGGGCCGCGCGGGTGCGACGACCTCGACCGGGGTGGTGGTGCTGCCGGTGGCCTGGCCCGGCCCCGAGCTGCGGGGGAGGGTGAGGGTGAAGGTCGAGCCCTGCCCCTGCACCGACCACACGGAGATGTCGCCCCCGTGGGTGGCCGCGACGTGCTTGACGATCGAGAGGCCGAGGCCGGTGCCGCCCGTCGAGCGGTGGCGGGCCGGGTCGACACGGTAGAAGCGCTCGAAGATCCGGTCGATGTCCTCGGCGGGGATGCCGATGCCCTGGTCGACCACGGAGACCTGGACCTGTTCGCCCTCGGAGCGGGTCGTGACGACGACGCGCGAGCCCGCGTTGGAGTAGGCGACCGCGTTGGCGACGAGGTTGCTGACCGCCGCGCCGATCTGCTCCTGGGAGCCGAAGACCTCGAGGCCCGTCTCGCCACGCGACTCCACGGAGATCTGCTTGGCGGCCGCCTCCATCGCGCTGGTGTCGACGGCGGTCGCGACCGCGGCGTCGAGGTCGACCATGACGGGCGTCTCGAGCGGGTCGTGTCCCTGGAGCCGGGAGAGCTCGATGATCTGCTGCACGAGCTTGGAGAGCCGGTCGCTCTCGGTGAGCATCCGCCCGGCGAAGCGCTGGACGGCCTCGGGGTCGTCGGCGGCATCGGTGACCGCCTCCGCGAGCAGCCGGATCGCGCCGACGGGGGTCTTGAGCTCGTGGCTGACGTTGGCCACGAAGTCACGGCGTACCGCCTCCACGCGGCGCTCCCGCGTGCGGTCCTCGACCAGTGCCAGCACCAGCCGGGCTCCCAGCGGCGCGACGCGCGCGGTGAGCGTGCGGGTGAACCCACCGTCGGGTGCGGGCATGTCGAGGTCGCTCTCGCGGATCTGCCCGTCACGGCGCACCTGCGCGATGAGGTCGAGCAGCTCGGGCACCAGGACGGTGTCGCCGCGCACCAGCCCGAAGGCGTACGCCGGCGCCGAGGCCTTGAGCACGTGGTCGGACTCGTCGACCACGACCGCGCTCGAGCGCAGGATGCTCAGGACGGCCGCGACGCCCGCCTGGACGACGGGTGGCTCCACCTCGGGCACCGTGTGGCGCTGGCGGTCGCTGATGTGCCAGGCGAGGACCGCGCCGCCCGCCACGATGGCTCCGACGAGCGCGGCCAGGGCAGCCTGCGTCGTCGGATCCACGCTCACATCGTACGCATCGGCGAGGGGCGTCCTGGCCGGATGGACGGGCGGCACGGAGTGTTCACCCCTCGTTCATCGAGTGCGTACGTCTGTTCGCTTGGGCTGCCTACAGTGCGCGACATGCGTGAGGCTTTCCATGACCAGCTCGACGGCATCTTCGCCGACCTGTCCGACATCTGCGGGCAGGTCGAGGTCGCCGTGCGCGAGGCCACCAAGGCGCTGCTGAGCGGCGACGTGCACACCGCCGACCAGGTGATCAGCAACGACAAGGCGATCGACGCCGCCCGCGAGCGGGTCGACGACACCGCGTTCGCGCTGCTCTCGCTCCAGCAGCCCGTGGCCGGCGACCTGCGGATGATCGTCTCGGCCCTGCGGATGGTCAGCGAGCTCGAGCGGATGGGCGACCTCTCGGTCCACGTCGCGAAGATCGCCCGCCTGCGCGTGCCCTCCGTGGCGGTGCCCGACGAGCTACGTCCCACCATGGAGCTGATGGCCGACACGGCCGAGGACATGGTGCGCCGCGTGCGCGACATCATCGTCGACCGCGACGTCGAGGCCGCCATCGAGCTCGGTCGCGACGACGAGGTGATGGACCAGCTGCGCCGCCGCAGCTTCACCGAGCTGCTCTCCACCGACTGGCAGCACGGCGTCGAGGCCGCGGTCGACATCGCCCTGCTCGGCCGCTACTACGAGCGGATCGCCGACCACGCCGTCTCGGTCGCCAACCGGGTCGTCTTCGTCGTCACCGGCGACCTGCCCCCGCGCGACTGACGTACGCCGCTGCTTCCTCTCCGTCGAGCGGTGCCTGAGCCACATTCCGGAGGCCCGGGATGTGGGTGGGCCACCGCTCGCCGGCGTGTCGTACGACGGCGCGCGCCCGGGCGGTGCCGGACCTGCATTCCGGCTGATCGGAATGTGGGTGGGCCACCGCCACGGCGGCGGAAGCTGCTCAGCGACCCTGGTTGGCGACGGCTGCGGCAGCGGCCGCGGCGGCCTCGGGGTCGAGGTACTCGCCACCGGCGACGGTGGGGCGCATGTCGTCGTCGAGGCGGTAGACCAGCGGCATGCCGGTGGGGATGTTGAGGCCCGCGATGTCCTCGTCGCTGATCTGGTCGAGGTGCTTGACCAGGGCCCGGAGGCTGTTGCCGTGGGCGGCCACGAGGACGGTCCGGCCGGACTGGAGGTCCGGCACGATCTCAGCCTCCCAGTAGGGCAGGAAGCGTGCGATGACGTCCTTGAGGCACTCGGTGCGCGGCAGCTCGTCACCGAGGTCGGCGTAGCGCGGGTCGGCTGCCTGGGAGAACTCCGAGGAGTCGTCGAGCGGCGGCGGCGGGGTGTCGAACGAGCGGCGCCAGAGCATGAACTGCTCCTCGCCGAACTCGGCCAGGGTCTGCTTCTTGTCCTTGCCCTGGAGTGCGCCGTAGTGGCGCTCGTTGAGCCGCCACGAGCGCTTCACCGGGATCCAGTGGCGGTCGGCGGCGTCGAGGGACAGGTGGGCGGTGGTGATCGCGCGGCGCTGCAGCGAGGTGTGCACGATGTCGGGCAGCAGGCCGGCCTCGACCAGGAGCTCGCCCCCGCGTACCGCCTCGGCGCGACCCTTGTCGGTCAGGTCGACGTCGACCCAGCCGGTGAACAGGTTCTTGGCGTTCCACTCGCTCTCGCCGTGGCGGAGCAGGACGAGCGTGTGCGTCATGAGGCGTCCATGCCTTCCCAGTAGCCGAAGTCGTCGGGGACGACGGGGACGTTGAACGAGACCCGCTCACCGTTGCCGAAGTCGAGGGACAGCGGGACGAAGTCGCCCGCGGTGAACTCGCCGGTCAGGACGATGTCGGCGGGCGGCTCGGCCAGGTTGACCAGCCCGTCGGCCGGGACGGTGACGGGCTCGAACTCGGCGGCCTGGATGGTCGCCCCGTCGGTGCCGGACTCCCCGGTGATGGCGGTGAGGCTCTGCTCGTCGACGTCGTCGTTGTTGGACAGCGATGCCACGAAGGTCCCCGACCCCTCGGCCCCGGAGACCACCACAGCGGAGAGCACGTCGACCACGCCCTCGCGGTTGTTGGCCCCGCCGGCGGGGGTGTAGTCGCGCTCGGTGGCGTAGCTGAACCCGCACGAGGTCAACGGAACGGCGAGAGCGACGACCGCGGCGGCGGTCGCGAGGGATCGGAGTCGCATGGCGGACAGCCTAGCGTCGGCTCAGGTCAGTCCGACGGTCCGCCCTGCGATGAGGATCACGACGACGACGACGCCCGTCCACACGCTCGCCAGGAGGAGGAGCCGCGGGGTGCCGGTGCGCAGCGCCACCAGCATCGGGAAGGACTTCTCGCCCTCCTCGTGGTCGGCCACGAGACCGGGCAGGGCCAGGAGCACGTGGACGCCCAGTCCCAGCGCCGCCGCCAGGGCGATCATCACTGGTGTGGGCGGCGTCGGGGAGCCGACCCCGCCCCAGCCGCCGTACGCGAGGAACGCGGGGTAGAGCGCGAAGCTCGCCATCCACGGCAGGAACGACAACGCCCGCGCGTGGAGGAACCGGTCGCCGACCGCGGACACCACGAGGAGCGCGAGGTACGTCGCCCCGGCGCGGCGTCCGTTGGCCACGGCGAGGGGCACGACCAGCAGGAACGCGCAGGTGAGCGCGAACCACACCGTGCCGGGGTCGAGCCGCCCCGAGGCCAGCGGCTTGTCGGGGCGTCGTCGGGCGTCGCGCTCCCGGTCGGTGAGGTCGTCGGTCCACCCCAGCATCGACTGGCCGACCAGCACCGTGGCGGCGACGAGGGCGACCTCTCGCAGCGGGCGCCCGGCGACGGCGGCCGAGGTGCCCAGCGCGGCCGCGGTGGCGATCGCCTGGCGTGGGTGGGCTGCCCGGACGAGGAGCAGCGACGGGGGCAGCGCTTGGGCCCGGAGCATGGGCCGCAGTATGGCCGAGCAGGGGACCGGCAGGGGGCGCACACCACAGCAACACGTGTCTTGTCAAGCCCGGATATGGCCTCTGACCTGCGCAAACGCGGCTGGAGGTGTCTCGAACCCGTGTTAGAATGTTCACCTAGGAAGGGGAACTGAACATATGACTTTCACCGTTGGCGAAACGGTCGTCTATCCCAATCACGGGGCCGCGGTCATCGAGGACATCGAGATGCGGACGATCAAGGGAGAGGACCGGCAGTACCTCGTCCTCAGGATTGTCGCTCAGCAGGACCTGGTCGTGCGCGTCCCGGCCTGCAACCTCGATCTGGTCGGCGTCCGCGACGTCGTCGACAAGGAGGGCCTCGACCGCGTCTTCGACGTGCTGCGTGCGGCCCACGTCGAGGAGCCGACCAACTGGTCGCGCCGCTACAAGGCAAACCTGGAGAAGCTGCACTCCGGCGACGTGATGAAGGTGTCGGAGGTCGTGCGCGACCTGTGGCGCCGTGAGCGTGACCGCGGCCTCTCCGCGGGCGAGAAGCGGATGCTCGCCAAGGCCCGCCAGATCCTGGTCTCCGAGCTCGCGCTCGCCGAGAAGACCAACGAGGACAAGGCCGAGGCCATGCTGGACGAGGTGCTCGCCTCCTGAGCGTGGACGACTCCGGTCGAGGCCCCTGGGACGACGTTCCCCGGGGCCTCGGTCTCGTTCTGGACGAGGACCGTGGCGCCCTGCCCTACGCGCTGATCCACGGTGAGGCGCTCGTGGCGTGCGCCGCCTGGGCGCTGGGGGAGTCCGGGGTCGACCTCGTCGACGCGACGGTCTCCTGGGAGGGGCTCGTCGAGTCCGGGGAGGACCTGGTCCTGCACGACGCCCTGTGCCCGATGACCCCGCCGGCGTTCCTCGCCGCCTGCCTCGACCACGCCCGTACGACCGGGCGTCCCGTCGCCGGCGTCCGCCCGGTGACCGACACCGTCAAGGTGGTCGCCGACTCCGGAGCCGGACCGGTCGTCCGCGAGACGCTCGACCGCGACGCGTTGGCGGCCGTCGCCTCACCCCTCGTGGTCCCCGCCGCTGTGCTGGCCTCCCTGGCGCAGCGGCCGTCGTCCGACCTCGCCAGGGCGGTCGCCGACCTGGCCGCCGCGGGTCACCCGGTCGAGACGCTCGAGGCGCCGCCGGAGGGCCGCCGGGTGGCCTCGCCCGACGACCTGCGCCTCCTCGACGCCCTCACGACGCGGTCGGGCTGAGCTCCTCCGCCAGCGCGACGTCCTCGGGGAAGGTGACCTTGAGGTTGAGCGGGCTGCCGGGGACGGCCGCGACGTCGACGCCGCGGTAGGCGGCGACGCACGCCGAGGTGTCAGTGCCCTCGAAGCCGTCGGCCGACGCCGCCCGGTAGGCCGCCAGCACCTCGTCGGCGCGGAAGGCCTGGGGCGTCTGCACCCCACCGACCCGCTCGCTCACGAGCCGCTGGTCGTGGTGGAGCAGGTGGGTCACCGGGACGACCGGGATGGCGCCACCCACCTCGCGGGCGGCGGTGACCACGGCCTCCCACAGGGCGCGCCCCGCCAGCGGCCGCGCGCCGTCGTGGACGACCACGACGTCCACCTCGCCCGACTCGACGTCGGCGGCCAGCACCCGCAGGGCGGCCCACTCCGAGGCATGACGCGACGCGCCGCCGTCGACGACCAGCACCTCCCGGTCACCGAGGTGGGGGGCGACGGCCGACTCGACCGCGGAGCGGTCCTCCGGGCGCACGACGAGCACGAGACGGCGTACGTCGGGGAGCGAGAGCGCGTCGCGCACCGACCACACCAGCACCGGGACTCCCCGCAGCGGCAGCAGGACCTTGTTGACCTCGGCGCCGACCCGGCTGCCCGAGCCGGCCGCGAGGATGACGACAGCGATGGACACGCGGGCCGCCTCAGCGGGTGAGGAGCGCGGTGGCGATCGCCGCCACGCCCTCGCCGCGGCCGGTGAGCCCGAGGCCGTCGGTGGTCGTGGCGGACAGGCTGACCGGGGCGCCGAGCGCGGCGGTCAGTGCCGCGACGGCCTCGTCGCGGCGCGGCCCGAGGCGCGGCACGTTGCCGATGACCTGGACAGCGACGTTCCCGATCTCCCAGCCCGCGGCACGCACGCGGCGGGCGGTCTCCTCGAGCAGCGCGGCGCCCGAGGCTCCGGCCCACTCGGGGGCGGAGGTGCCGAAGTTGCTGCCCAGGTCGCCGAGCCCCGCGGCCGAGAACAGCGCGTCGCAGGCCGCGTGGGCGGCGACGTCGGCGTCGGAGTGACCCTCGAGGCCCGCCGGCTCGTCCGGCCAGGCCAGGCCTGCCAGGTGCATGGGGACGCCGGCGACGAGCCGGTGCACGTCGGTGCCGATGCCGATCTGCGGGGTGGGGAAGGGGGAGGTCACGTCGGCATCATGCCGGACGCCCGTCACAATGGAGGCGTGACCGCTCGCCGTGCTCCCTGGGTGCTTGCCGGGGTGCTGGCCGGTCTTGCCGGCCTCGCGACGAGCTATGCGACCGCGATGGTGCTCACCATCCGGGAGGCGCCGGTGGTCGCCGTGGCCGAGGGGGTCATCCGGCTGACCCCAGGACCGGTCGCCGAGCGCGCCATCGCGGTGCTCGGCACGTCCGACAAGCCGTTCCTCGTCGGCGTCGTCCTCCTCCTGCTCCTGGGTCTCTTCGCGCTGGCGGGCCTCCTGGCCCGCGGCGGCTGGTACCGGCCCCTGTTCGTCTGGCTGCCGCTCGCCGGGGTCGGGCTGGTCGCCGTCCTCAGCCAGCGGGGCGCCGGGGCCGTCGACGCCCTGCCGGTGGCCGTCGGCCTGCTCACCTGGGTGGCGCTGCAGTCCGCGCTCGACGACGCCCTCGAGCGGGGACGGCGACGGCCCGACCTCGAGCCGCGCGAGCGCCGGGTGTTCCTCATGGTCGCCGGGGGCGTGTCGATCGCGGCGGTCGGCATCGCGGTCGCGGGGCGCGTGGTGGGAGCTGGACGGCGGCACGTCGAGGCGAGCCGCCGGCTGCTCCGCATCCCTGGAGTGACGCGGCGCCAGGCGCCCGCGAGCACCTCCGTCGGCCTGCCCGGCATCGCGCCGTGGCAGACGCCCAACGAGGACTTCTACCTCATCGACACGACCATCGCGAAGCCGACCATCGAGCCCGAGGACTGGTCGCTGCGCATCCACGGCATGGTCGACCGCGAGCTCACCCTCAGCTACTCCGACCTCGTCGCCCGCCGGATGACGCAGTCGTGGATCACCCTGAGCTGCGTGAGCAACGAGGTCGGGGGCGGGCTGGTGGGCAACGCCCGCTGGAGCGGCATCCGCGTCGCCGACCTGCTGGCCGGTCTCGGGGTGTCCGACGAGGCCGACTGCGTGCTCCAGACCTCGCACGACGGGTGGACCTGCGCGACCCCGCTCGAGGCCCTCACCGACGACCGTGACGCCATGCTCGCCGTGGCGATGAACGGCCGCCCCCTGCCCATCGAGCACGGCTTCCCGGTCCGCACGATCGTCCCCGGCCTCTACGGCTACGTGTCGGCCACCAAGTGGGTCGTCGACCTCGAGGTCAGCACGTTCGCGCGGTCGACCGGCTACTGGACGACCCGGGGCTGGTCGGCCGAGGGGCCGGTGAAGATCGCCTCGCGCATCGACGTCCCGCGCGCGGGCGACGACGTCGCGGCCGGACCGGTGTCCTTCGGCGGCGTGGCCTGGCACCAGCACACGGGCATCGACCACGTCGAGGTGCAGGTCGACGGCGGCCCGTGGACCCGAGCCGAGCTCGGCGGCGTGCCGTCCGTGGACACGTGGGTGCAGTGGAAGGTGACGATCGACGTGCCGAAGGGTGACCACGAGGTCCGGGTCCGGGCGACCGGCACGGACGGCCAGACCCAGACCAGCGTCGTACGGTCACCCGACCCCGACGGCGCGACCGGGTGGCACACCGTCGAGTTCAGCGCCGGCTGAGCGGTCCCTCGCAGATCGGGGAACGCCGGCTTGCTCAGGGCGAGCCGGAAGTCCCCGATCCGACCTCGCAGGCGGGCGAGCACGGACGTGGGACGCCCTGCCAGCCCCGCAGCGCGAAGAACGCGGCCAGCAGCCGGGCCGTGCGGCACGGCCAGCCGAAGACCTGGGCATAGCGCAGCCGCGGCGCCACGAGCCCGTCGGCGATGTCCTGCAGGTCGCGGTCCGCGTCGTCGTCCTTCTGCGTGCTGCCGTCGTGGTGGCCGCCGTCGAGCTCGACGTGGGCGCCGAGCTCTTCGAAGAAGGTGTCGCGGTACTCCGTGCCGCGGCGGCCGGAAGCGAGTGCCTGGTGGCGGGCAGGCAGCGGGAGGCCGTGCGGGCGCAGCACCCGGTCGAGGAATCCGTGCTCGAGCACGGAGTGCGTACCTGCGGCCAGGTCGTCGACCAGCGCGGCCACCAGCCGCCGGCGCGCGTGCCGTGGACGGGCAGACAGGCTCGAGGACAGGCGCGCCGCAGTCGTCCGACGGGAACCGACGAGCCGGCACAGCAGTGCGATCGCCTCGAGATCGGTTCGAGCCCGGTCGGATGCGATGATGGCCGCCGTCTCCAGGCGCACCCGCGGCGGCATGCGGTTCCAGCTCACCTGTGCGTCCAGGTCGCGCATCCGGACGACACGGATGCCGGTCCGGGTGCGCACCCGGCGGGTCCAGTCGATGGCGACCTCGATGGGCTCGGACGCTGATGTCGGCGGGTCGGGAAGGGCGTGACGCCCGGCCAGCGCCGCCGGCTCGGCGTACAGCACGGCGGCCCAGCACCGCTGAGCGTGGCTCGGGGTGCCGGTGTGGTCGACGTAGACGCCGGGGTGCATCGCCACGAGGAAGCGTCGGCGCAGCAGGGTCTCGACCTGGGGCTTGGTCACGCCCAGCTCCCGCAGCTGACGCCTGTTCACCACGCCGTCCTGGGCGCGCAGGAGGTCGATGAGGACGGGTGTCGGGTCCATGGGCATCCGATGCCCGACGCGGAGCGCCGTACACCCGTGGACCGCCGCCTGTGGACGAGCGGATCGGGGAGCGCCGGCTCGCTCAGGGCGAGCCGGGAGCCCCCGCTATCAGCTGTTGCGGACGACGTACGCCGTCCCGCCGGAGGCGGCGATCCAGATCCGCTCGAACTGGGCGCGGTCGTAGACGCGGCGGACCTCGGCGTTGGACGCCCCCGCCGGGTCGTTGACCACGACGTCCCCGTCGGCCTCGAAGCCGACGACGACGAGCAGGTGGCCGTTGCTGGCGGAGATGGGGGCGCCGGCGAGCTGGTTGCGGCCGAAGGCGATCGAGACGATCAGCGGCACGCCCGCGGCGATGTAGTCCTCGGCCTCGCGCAGCCCGTGCATCCACGTGACGTAGGAGTCGCCGCCGACGAGCGTGGCCGCGTAGGCGGTGTTGAAGGCCCAGTTGCCGGTGCCGCGGTAGCCGTTGTCGTAGACCATCTTGGCGGTGTGGTCGACGACGGCGTCGGTGTGGCCGGCCGCGATGCCGGTGGGGGTGGGGGAGATGCCGTGGTAGGCGAGCACCATCGCCAGCGAGGTGGGGGAGCACCACGCCTCGCCGCCACCGCCCCACGCGGGGTAGTGGCCGCTGTGCACCATCTGGGAGTACGTCGGCACCGGCAGCACGGTGCCGGCCGCCGGCCCGGGCTGCGAGGTGGCACGGGGTGCCGAGGCGTCGGCGGAGGCGACGGCGCCGACCCGCTCGAGGCTGACGGCCTTGCTCGAGCCCTTCGGTCGCATCAACGTGACGCGCAGCTGGTACGACGTCACGGCGGAGGCGGCGAACCAGGTGTCGGCGCTGACCCGGCCGAGGTCGTCGGTCTGGCCGGAGTAGGTCCGCCGGGGGATCGGCCGGTTGGTGCGTGCCCAGTCGGCCACGGTGTCCCAGGTGCCGGTGCGGCCGCTGGCGTCCTGCGCCCGCAGCTCCACGCGCACCAGCGTGCGGCCGGGGGTGGTCGCCTCCCACGACGGGATGATCGCGGTGGCGCCGAAGCCGGGCGTGGCCCACGGGGAGGTCCAGGTGCCGGCCTCGTAGGCCTTGCCGGCGACGGTCCGCGGCTTGGCGCCGAGCAGGGAGACCTGGCCCCGGCCGAGCTTGAGGCCCGCGCGCTTGCCGGCCTTGAGGTCGCGATAGGTGCTCCAGGACGAGAGCGCGACCTGCGGCGTCGCGCGCTTGCGGGCCGAGGGCGCCTCGCCGCTCGCCGCAGGGACGAGGGAGGGCGCGAGGGAGGTGGCGAGCAGCAGGGGGAGCGCGAGGACCGCGACACGTCGGAGCACCGGTCGACGATAACCCGGAATGTCCCACACGTCTCAGGAGTCACAGCCGTCGATGGACGAGGGCGGCCGGCGAAGCCGGCGGATCGGACCCCTCGCCCTAGACTTGCCCGGGTGACCCTGAGGCTCCACGACACCGCGACGCGCGAGACCCGCGACTTCGTCCCGCTCACCCCGGGCCGGGCGGGCATCTACGTCTGCGGGCTGACCGTCCAGTCGGAGCCGCACGTCGGGCACGTGCGGTCCGCGGTCAACTTCGACGTTCTCCGTCGCTGGCTCGCCGCCACCGGCCACGAGGTCGACTTCATCCGCAACGTCACCGACATCGACGACAAGATCCTGGCGAAGGCCGCCGACCAGGGCGTGCACTGGTACGCCCTCGCCTCGGCGATGAAGCGCGAGCTCGACGCCGCGCTCGCCTCGATCAACGTGCTGCCGCCGACGTACGAGCCGGGCGCGACCGGCCACGTCCCGGAGATCGTCGAGCTGATCGAGCAGCTCATCGCCCGCGGCCACGCCTACGCCGCCGAGGACGGCAGCGGCGACGTCTACTTCGACGTGCGCAGCTGGCCGGCCTACGGCGAGCTGACCCGCCAGCGGGTCGACGACATGGAGCCCGCCGGCGACGCCGACCCGCGGGGCAAGCGCGACCCGCGCGACTTCGCCCTCTGGAAGGGCTGGAAGAAGGACTCCGAGCCGCAGACGGCCTCCTGGCCCTCCCCGTGGGGCCCGGGCCGCCCGGGCTGGCACATCGAGTGCTCGGCGATGGCCGGCAAGTACCTCGGCCCCGCCTTCGACATCCACGGCGGCGGCGTCGACCTGCGCTTCCCCCACCACGAGAACGAGCAGGCCCAGTCCCGGGCCGCGGGCCGCCCGTTCGCGTCGTACTGGCTGCACAACGCCTGGATCACCACCGCGGGCGAGAAGATGAGCAAGTCGCTGGGCAACTCGATGCTGGTCCCGTCGGTGCTCGAGCGCGTGCGCGGCATCGAGCTGCGCTACTACATCGTCGCGGCCCACTACCGCTCGCACGTCGAGTTCAGCTTCGAGGCGCTCGAGGAGTCGGCCAAGGCGTTCCGGCGGATCGAGGACTTCCTCGACCGCGCCGCGCCCGTCGTGGGCACCTGGTTCGCCTCGATGCCCGACGCCTTCCGCGAGGCGATGGACGACGACCTCGGCACCCCAGCTGCGGTGGCGGTCATCCACGACTCGGTCCGCGAGGGCAACCGACTGCTGGCCGACGGGCCGTCCGACGAGCTCAGCCAGAAGTTCGGCGAGGTGATCGTGATGCTCGACGTGCTCGGGCTCAACCCCGCCGACGACGCGTGGGCGACCGGCGGCTCCGACGACCGGCTGACCGAGGTCGTCGACGCACTGGTCAGGGGACTGCTCGAGGAGAGGACGGCGGCGCGCGAGGCGAAGGACTGGGCCCGCGCCGACGCCATCCGTGACCGGATCAAGGCGGCCGGTGTCGAGGTGGAGGACACCCCCACCGGCCCGAAGTGGAGCGTGTGAGATCAGTGGCTGGTAATTCGCAGCGCAAGGGCGCGATCAAGAAGAGCGGCAAGGGCAACCCGACCGCAGGGTCGGGCGGACGCGTGCGCCGCGGGCTCGAGGGCCGCGGCCCGACGCCCAAGGCCAAGGACCGTCCCTACCACCAGGCTCACAAGGCGGCCAAGCGCGCCGAGCGTGACAAGGCGACGCGGCCCAAGCGTCGTACGACCTCCGACGCCGAGTGGGCCGCCGGCCGCAACTCCGTCGTGGAGCTGCTGCAGGCCGGCGTGCCGGTCGCGGCGGTCTACGTCGCCGAGGGCGCCGAGCGCGACGGGCGGATGCGTGAGGCGTTCAAGCTCGCCGCCGAGCAGGGCCTCACGCTGCTCGAGGTCACCCGCAACGAGATGGACCGGATGACCGGCGGTGCCGTCCACCAGGGACTCGCCGCGCGGCTGCCGGCCTACGAGTACGCCCACGCCGACGACCTGCTCGAGCGCGCAGCCGACGCCAAGGAGCCGGCGCTGGTCGTCGCCCTCGACTCGGTCACCGACCCGCGCAACCTCGGCGCCGTGGTCCGCTCCGCGGCGGGCTTCGGCGCCCACGGCGTGCTCATCCCCGAGCGCCGGGCCGCCGGCATGACGGCCTCGGCGTGGAAGACCAGCGCTGGCGCGGCCGCTCGGCTGCCCATCGCGCAGACGGTCAACCTGACCCGCCAGCTCAAGGCCTACCAGGAGGCCGGCTGCATGGTCGTCGGCCTCGCGGCCGACGGTGACATCTCGCTGCCCGAGCTGGTCGCTCCGGGCGGCCTGGCCGAGGGTCCGCTGGTCGTCGTCGTCGGGTCCGAGGGCAAGGGCCTCGGCCGCCTCGTCGCCGAGACCTGCGACCAGATCGTGTCGATCCCGATGGCCGGCCAGCTGGAGTCGCTCAACGCCGGGGTGGCCGCCTCGGTCGCCCTCTACGCGATCTCGCAGGCCCGCTCGTAACGATGGGCTCCACCCCACGGCGGCTCCTCGTCGGTGCCGTGCTGCTCGTGGGCAGCGTGGCGCTCGGGCTCGCCGTGGCGGTGTCGCTGTTCCTCAACAGCAGCCGCACCGTCGTGCTCGTCGGCCACGACACCGTCGTACGACCCACGATGGCGCGCGACGCCGTGGTCGAGACCGGGCCGCTGCTGCCCGACCTGCGCTTCCGCGACATCGGCCCGGTCGGCGTCACCCTCACGTTGGGCAAGACCGAGGTGGGGTCGATCGAGGAGCTGGTGCAGCGCTACGCGCTCATTGCCAGCGACCCGTCCGCGCCCATCGACAAGGTCCAGGACGTCGTGCTCGACATGGCCCTCTCCGCGGCGCTGCGCGGCCTGGCGGTGGGGCTGCTGCCCGTCGTGGTCTTCCTGCTGCTGGGGCGTCACCGGCGCGGCGAGCTGTTCCGGGGGCTGCGGACGCGCCACGGGCTGATCGCGCTCGTCCTGCTGCTGACCCTCCCGCTGCTCGTCTGGCAGCCGTGGGAGAGCGACGAGGAGACCCAGGACGACCAGGGCAGCTGGCAGACGCTCGCCGAGCTGGCCGGACCCGACGTGGAGCTGCCGGCCGAGGTGCGCGACATCGAGGTGCGCACCGGGCCGGTCACGACGCAGAGCAAGCGTCTCGTGCTGAGCGCGGTGGACACCTACGACAAGAGCAAGGCGTTCTACTCCGCGGCCGCCGAGGCGGCGGCCGACCTCCCCGAGCAGGGTCTGCGCACGCCCGAGGACGGCGAGACCGTCGCCCTGCTGGTCAGCGACCGCCACGACAACATCGGCATGGACCGCGTGGCCCGCGCGATCGGCGACGCCGCCGGTGCGACCGTCGTGCTCGACGCGGGTGACGACACCTCGACCGGCCAGCCGTGGGAGGCCTTCAGCCTCGACTCCCTCCAGACCGCGTTCGAGGACTGGGACCGCTTCGGGGTCGCCGGCAACCACGACCACGGCACCTTCGTGAGCACGTACCTCGCGGACCTCGGGTGGACCATGCTCGACGGCGAGCTGGTCGACGCCCCGTGGGGTGGCACCCTGCTCGGCGTCGACGACCCCCGCAGCAGCGGGCTGGGCAGCTGGCGCGACGAGTCCGGCCTCAGCTTCAGCGAGGTCGGCGACCGGCTCGCCGACGGCGCCTGCGCCGCCGCAGAGGACGGCGAGCGGGTGAGCACGATGCTGGTCCACGACGCCAACCTCGGCCGTGAGGCGCTCGCCCGCGGGTGCGTGGACCTCGTGGTCGGCGGCCACACCCACGTGCAGAACGGTCCGGACGCCGTCGACGGCGAGGACGGCGCGACCGGCTACACCTGGACCAACGGCACCACCGGCGGGGCGGCGTACGCCATCGCGCTCGGCAGCAAGCCGCGACGCGACGCCGAGGTCAGCCTCGTCACCTACGCCGACGGGCGACCGGTCGGGCTGCAGTGGGTGCGGCTGCGCACCAACGGCACCTGGCAGGTCGGCGAGTGGGAGCCGGTCACTCCTGCCCCGTGATCGCCTCGTCCGGCTTGGCCGTGAGGAAGCGGTCGATGTAGTCGCGCGCCGTCTCGTGGATGCCGACCTCGTCGCCGGCCTGCTCGGAGAGGTACCAGCGGTGCTCCAGGATCTCGTGGAAGACCTCGGCCGGCTCGAGCTTGCCCGTGGCGTCGGGCGGGATCATCGCCATGATCGGCTCGAAGATCTCGTGCATCCACCTGCTCGCGACGAGGTGGCGGTCCTCGCGGCCGAGGTCGTAGTGGGCGGTGAAGGAGGCGAGGTCGTTGAGCATCCGGCGGGCTTGGTTGTCCTCGACGGTCATGCCGGTGAGGTCGCGCAGCTCGCGGGTGTGGTGGCCCAGGTCGACGACCTTGGGCTGGATGCGGATGGTGTCGCCGCCCAGGTCAGTGACGATGTCGAGCTCGTCGACGTCGAAGCCGAGGTCGTTGAGCCGCTCCACGCGGCGCTCGATGCGCCACATCTCGTCGGCGCCGAACTCCTCGAGGTCGGTCAGCTCGCGCCACAGCGCCTCGTAGCGTGATCGGAGGTGCTCGATGATCGCGAAGCCGTCGATGGGGCGCTGCACCGCACCGCTCGCGCTGAGGTCCATGAGCTCGGCGAAGACGTTCTCGCAGCCGACGGTGATGTCGTACTCCCGCAGCCGGTCGCCGACGGCCTCGTGCAGCTCGCCGGTCTCGGCGTCCACGAGGTAGGCGGCGAGCGCGCCGGCGTCGCGTCGGAAGAGGACGTTGGACAGCGACACGTCACCCCAGTAGAAGCCGGCGAGGTGGAGCCGGACCAGCAGCACGACGATGGCGTCGATCAGGGTGGGCACGTGCTCGGCGTCCATCCCGCGGCTGAAGAGGCTGCGGTAGGGCAGCGAGAAGCGGAGGTGGTGGGTGATCAGCGCCGCTGGGAGCTCCCCGCCATCGCGGCTCTCGCGCCCGGTGACGACGCCCTGCGGCACCACCGCCGGCATCCCCATGCGCTGGAGGTCGCGGAGCATCCGGTACTCCCGGAAGGCGATGTCGTCGGTGGTCTCCTTGACGGCGTAGACGCTGCTGCCGAGCCGCACGATCCGCACGACGTGGCGCGACAGACCCCGCGGGAGGGGTACGACGACCTCGTCCGGCCACTCCTCCAGCGGCAGGTGCCAGGGCAGGCGGAGGATGGCCGGGTCGGGCCGGCTGGCGACGATCCGCATGGCCATAGGCGCACGTTACTCGGTGGCGATCTCCCAGACGTCGAGTCGCGCTCCGGCCGATGCGGCGACCTCGACACCGTCCGCTCCCGCGACGAGGTCGGCGCCGCCCGGCTCGGAACCGAGGAGGTGCCGGCCCGCGCCGACGGGGACCGTGAAGGCGTCGCCCGCGTCGCGGCGGGCTACGACCAGCACGGTCTGGTCCGGGTGCTCGCGGAGGTAGGCGATGGTGTCGGCGTCGACGTGGGCCCAGCGCAGACCGCCGCGGCGCAGGGCCGGGTGGTCGCGCCGCAGCCGCGCCAGGTCGGCGTACGTCGCGAGTGTCTGGTGGTCCCACTCCTCGCGGCGGCGCCAGGGCATCGGGCGCCGCGCGTCCTCGCCGTTGACGCCCTCGAGCCCGATCTCGTCACCGGCGAAGACCATCGGGACGCCGGGCATCGTGAACTGCAGGCCGGCGGCGACGCGGTGGAGGGCGGCGTCGCCACCGACGAGGGTGCGGATCCTGGCGGAGTCGTGGGAGCCGAGGATGTTCCAGCTCGACGCAGTGGCGCGCCAGCCGAGCGCGCCCTGCCAGGCGCGGAACGTCTCGACGACCGCGTCACCCCCACGCCGCGGGACGGGCACCGGGCGGCCGAAGGGACGTGCCGGCGACGCGGGGTCGCGCAGCCACGACCACACGGGCCACGAGAAGCCGGAGTAGTTCATCGTCCCGTGCCAGCCGTCGCCGTCGACGTCGCCGGTGGCGTCGTGGTTGTGCTCTCCGATGACCCACGGGTCGTCGTGCAGCGCGGCGGCAGTGGCCCGCACGGTGCGGGCGACCTCGTGGGCGACGTCGATCGCGCCGAGGCGGCCGGTCATGTTGGCGACGTCGATGCGCCACCCGTCGACGGCGTAGGGAGGTTGCAGCCAGCGACCGACCACGGAGTCGGGGCCGTCGACCATCGCATGGCGGACGTCGAGGTTGGCGTGGTTGATCTTGGGGAGGGTGCCGTGGCCCATCCAGTTGGCGTAGGTGCCGTCGTCCTCGAAGTGGTAGAACGAGCGGTGCGGGTCGCGCGCGTCGTCGACCGCGCAGAGGAACCACTCGTGGGTGTCGCCCGTGTGGTTGGTGGTCAGGTCGCCCAGGATCCGCCAGCCCCGCTCGTGGACGGCGGCGCTCAGCCGGGCGTACGCCTCGCTGCCGCCGAGAAGCGGGTCGACCTCGGTGAAGGTCGTGGCGTTGTAGCGGTGGTTGCTCTCGCCGGGGAAGACCGGCGTCGTGTAGAGGACGTCGGCCCCGACCTCGGCGAGGTGGTCGAGGTGCTCGGTGATGCCGTCGAGGTCGCCGCCGTAGAGCTGCATCGGCGTGCGCGGGTCGCTGCCCTCGAAGACCACCTCGTCGTCCCACTCCGCCGGCAGCGCCCAGTCCGGGACCTCCCGCCCGTCGGCCGCGGCCGAGCGCGCGAAGCGGTCGGGGAACACCTGGTAGACGACGCCGTCACGCCCCCAGTCCGGCGCGGGTCGGTGGGCGGCCAGCCGGAAGTCGGCGGCGTCGGGGAGGTCGTGGCCGACCACGCCCGCGCCCGTCAGCCACTCCTGCTCCTCGCCACCGTCGCGGACGAGGAGGAAGCGGTAGTGCGTCACCGGGTTGTGCACGGGCAGCTCGCCCTCCCACCACACGACGTCGCCGCGGGCGGTCGGCGTGGTCGGGTGGAAGACCGGCTCGGCGTCGTACGTCGTCCGCAGCCAGACCGCCTCGACCGGGTCGGCGGCGCTCGTGCGCATGCGGACGGTCACGGTGGCGCCGAGCTCGGGTGCCTCCTCGGAGACGTAGAGCGGGGACCCGTCGTGGTGGGGGTCGTGGAGGAGGCTCACGCGCCACATCCTCCCTCACCTAGGATGGCCGCCGCGCTGCGAGGCGCACGCCGGTGTAGCTCAGTTGGTAGAGCGCATTACTTGTAATAATGATGTCGCGGGTTCGATTCCTGTCACCGGCTCTTCACCATGAAGGCAGTTGGCGTCCCGGCGCCCGGTCGCGAGCGTGGAACGCTGCCGCGATCGGGCGAACTGCCTTCCTGGTGCCGTGCCGGGGAAGTCCTGCTAGCGGACCTGCTGCACCTCGAACTCGTTGGCCGGCGAGGCGATGGCGTCCTGGGCGGCGATGAGCCGGAGCTCGCGCTCGCCGGAGTCGAGGGTCTCCTTGAGGACGGCGAAGACCGAGGAGGCCGTCCGGGCGAGGGCGTCGGCGGGGGAGCCCGTCGTCCGCAGGTGGGCGGTGAACAGGGCGGCGGTGATGTCACCGGAGCCGTTGGCCTTCATCGGCAGCCGCGGCGTCGTGACGAGCCACGCGCCCTCACCGGTGACGGCGAGCATCTCGATGACGTCGTCGTCCGCCCCCTCGCGGTCCACCGACGTGACCAGCACGGTCGACGGGCCGAGACCGCGCACCTCCTCGACGGCCGACAGGATGTCGTCGAGCGACGACGGGGCGCTGAGGCCGTCGCGATCGGTGATGAAGCCGAGCTCGAACTGGTTGGGCGTCAGCACGTCGGCGACCGGGATGATCGTCGAGCGGTACTTCGGCGGGATAGCCGGGTTGACGAAGCAGCCCGAGGTGGCGTTGCCCATCACCGGGTCGCAGGTGTAGGTCGCGTCGGGGTTGGCCGCCTTGACCTGCGCGACCGCGTCCACGATGACGTCCGCGATCTCCGGGGAGCCCTGGTAGCCCGACAGGATGGCGTCGCAGGTCTCGAACGCGCCGCGCTCGCCGATGCCGGTGATCACCTCGGCGACGTCCTGCGCCGCGATCAGCGGCCCGCGCCACGCGCCGTAGCCGGTGTGGTTGGAGAAGTTCACCGTCAGGACCGGCCACACCTCGTGGCCGAGGCGCTGGAGCGGGAACACGGCTGCGGAGTTGCCGACGTGGCCGTAGGCGACGTGGGACTGGATCGAGAGGACGCGCACGCCCCGAGACTAGACCCAGGTCTCGGTACGCGCCGTCGCGACCTCGTGCCTCGGTCGCGGGCGCACTCGACCTCGCCTGACTCCGGACCGCCTCGTTCCTCGGCGCTCCGTCAGGCGACCTGGAGGGACCTCTTCGACAGACCCATCCAGTAGCCGTCGATGACCTGGATGCCCGGCTCGTCGGCGGTCGTCGCCGCGCCGAGCGTCACGAACAGCGGCGTGTAGTGCTCCACGGTCGGGTGGGCGTACGGCATGCCGGGCGCCTTCGACCGGTACGCGGACAACGTGTCGACGTCGCCACGGGCGAGCGCGTCTGCGGCCCAGAGGTCGAAGTCCACCGACCAGCCGGGGGCCGCGGCCTCGATGCGGAACTCCTTCAGGAAGGGCAGGCCGTGGGTCAGGAAGCCGGAGCCGATGATGAGCACGCCCTCCTCGCGCAACGGGCGCAGCCGCTCGCCGAGCTTCATCAGGCGGTGCGGGTCGTCGGTCGGGAGCGACATCTGCAGCACCGGGATGTCGGCCTCCGGGTACATGATCTTCAGCGGCACCCACGCGCCGTGGTCGAGGCCGCGGGACACGTGCTGGTGCACCGGCTCGCCGCTCGGCATCATCGCCGCCACCCGCTGCGCCAGCGCCGTGGCGTCCGGCGTCTCGTAGGTCATCCGGTAGTACTTCGGCGCGAACCCGCCGAAGTCGTAGACCAGGGGCGCGCCGCTGGCCGTCAGGCTCACGGGCGCCGACTCCCAGTGCGCCGAGACGATGAGGATCGCCTTCGGGCGCGGCAGGTCCCGGGCCCAGGCCGCGAGCTGGCCGGACCAGATCGGGTCGTCGAGCAGCGGCGGCGCACCGTGGCCGATGTACAGGGCGGGCATGGGAGCGTTCATGTCGATCCTCAATAGTTGTTGGTTCAACTATATTCCCCGGGTAGTCCAGAGGCAAGTGGTCGTCAGGGGCCGGTCGCACCACCATTCGGCACTGGACTACCTCGCCGGGACGTCGTCGTACGCCGGCAGGGACCAGTCGACGGGCTCGGCGCCCTGCTCCACCAGCAGCCGGTTGACGGTGCTGAAGGGCCGGGACCCGAAGAACCCGCGGCGTGCGCTGAGCGGCGAGGGGTGCGCGGACTCCACGCACGGCACCTCGCCGAGCAGCGGCCTGAGCTTCTGGGCGTGCCGGCCCCAGAGGATCGCAGCAGCCGGACCGCCGCGCTCGGCGAGCGCGACGATCGCCCGCTCCGTGACCGCCTCCCAGCCCTTGCCCTGGTGGCTGTTCGAGTCGCCGGGCCGCACCGTCAGGGTGCGATTCAGCAGCATCACGCCCCGGTCGGCCCACGCCGACAGGTCGCCGTGCTTCGGCGGCACGATGCCGACGTCGTCCCGCAGCTCGACGTAGATGTTGAGCAGGCTCGGCGGCAGCGGCCAGACGTGGCGCTCGACGGCGAAGCTCAGTCCGATCGGGTGCGACGGGTTGGGGTAGGGGTCCTGCCCCACGACGAGGACGCGTACGTCGGCCAGCGGGCGCTGGAACGCCCGGAGCACCAGGTCTCCCGCGGGCTGGTAGCCGCGACCGGCGGCCACCTCCTCGCGCAGGAACCCGCCCATCTCCGCGATCCGGTCGTCGACCGGCGCCAGCGCCTCGGCCCAGTCCGGGGCCACCAGCCCCTTCTCGACCAGACCGGCGAGCGCGCTCATCACGCGCTCCCGCGGACGGGTCGCTGGAGGCGGTCGAGGAAGGCCACGAGCAGTGCCTCCCGCATGGCCTGCGAGGCGACGTCGAGCATCGCGTTGACCTCCGCCATCCGGCTCGGCAGCTCGAGCTCCCCGGCGGCCGACTCGCCGACCAGCCCGGAGGCGGCGAGCAGGCCGTCGAAGTCGTCGTCGCCCAGCGCGGCGGGGTCCAGCGCCTCGATGAACGCGACCACGCCAGGGTCGACGGCGACCGGACCGACCGCGCGGGCAGCCGCGACGGACTCGGAGAGCGCCGCCCCGAACTCCTCGACGTGCGGGTGCGTGCCGGCGCTGACCGAGAGGTGGATGCTCGCCCCGTCGTCGCCGAAGGACAGCTGCGGCTGGACGTACCACCCACGCGCGACCAGCTCGTCGGTGAGGGTGAACGGGTCGCAGGAATCGTCGGTCGCCAGGGTCACGAGGGTGGAGTCCGGCGCCACGACCAGGCGGAGCGCCGGCTCGCCCTCGATGCACGACACGATCGCGTCGACCGCATCCAGGGCACGCTCGGCGAGGGCGAGGTAGCCGTCGTCGCCGATGTGCTCGACGACCGCCCAGGTCCCGGCGACCGGGCCGCCCGACCGCGTCGACTGCGTGGTGGCGTTGAGCATCGTGTAGCCCGGCCACGCTGCCGAGGCGAAGAACTGCGGCCGGCGCAGCGACGGGTCGCGGTGCAGCAGGAGCGAGGTGCCCTTGGGTGCGTAGGCGTACTTGTGCGTGTCGACGGAGATGGACGTGACGCCCTCCACCGCGAACGTCCACGGCGGGACCGTGCGCCCCAGCCTGGCGGCGTACGGCAGCACCCACCCGCCGATGCAGGCGTCCACGTGGCAGCGGATCCCCCGTGCCGCTGCGGCGGCCGCGATCTCGGCCACCGGGTCGACGACCCCGTGGGCGTACGACGGCGCGCTCGCCGCGACCAGCACGGTGGAGTCGTCGATCGCGGTCGCCATCGCCGCGGCGTCGGCGCGGAAGTCGGGCCCGACCGGCACGAGGACCGCCTCGACGCCGAAGTAGTGCGCGGCCTTGTGGAAGGCGGCGTGCGCGGTGGCGGGCAGCACCATCCGGGGTCGTACGACGTCGGGGCGGCTGTCGCGTGCGCCCTGGACCGCCAGCAGGATCGACTCGGTGCCGCCCGACGTCACGGTGCCGACCGCGGAGTCCGGTGCGTCGAGCAACCCGCAGGCGAAGCCGACGAGCTCGTTCTCCATCTGCAGCAGCGAGGGGAACGCCGTCGGGTCGAGCGCGTTGGACGCGGCGTAGGCCGCGACCGCCTCCCGGGCGACCCGGTCGACCTCGGGGTCGCCGGAGTCGTAGACGTAGGCCAGCGTGCGGCCTCCGTGCACCGGCAGGTCCCGGCCCTGGAGGGCGGCGAGCCTCTGCATCGCGTCGGTCACCGGGCTGCTCCTTCCGCCGCCGCCACCTCGGCGGGGCCCCCGAGGGTGTACTGCCGCAGCCACCACAGGCTGACGAGGGTGAGCACCGCGGGCACGATCGAGAAGCCGAGCGCGATCGTCGTCAGTGCGGAGTCGGGCTGGCTGATGTCGCGTCCCTCGCTCGACAGGTAGCCGCCCAGCGCGAGCATCAGGGCGAAGAGCGCGGGCCCCAGGGCGAGGCCGAGCGTCTCGCCGGCCGTCCAGACGCCGGTGTAGACACCGGCGCGGTTCTCGCCGGTCCGGGCAGCGTCCACCGCGGCGACGTCCGGCAGCATCGCCATCGGGAAGACCTGGCAGCCGGCGTAGCCGACCCCGACGAGGCCCGTCGCCACGAACGTCCAGACGTCGTTGCCCCCGCGTGCCAGCACGGCGAGCGCCGCGCCCGCCGCGAGGAGCAGCGACGCGGCGACGTACCCCTGCTTCTTGCCCACCCGTTCGCCCCAGCGGGCCCACAAGGGTGTCAGCAGCAGCGCCGGACCGACGAAGCACACGAACAGGACCGTGGCGGCCGAGGTGCGGCCCAGCAGGTCCTCGGCGACGTAGGCGACGCCGGCGAGCATGCAGCCGGTGGCGAGCGCCTGCAGGACGAAGGTGGTGAGCAGCACCCTGAAGTCGCGCGCCCGGGAGACCACCTGGAGCTGCTCCCGCAGCGACCCGGCTCCCGCCCCCACCGCCCCGATCGGCGCGCGCCGGGTGCCCCACCAGGCAGAGAGGACGCCGACGAGGATGACCGTCGCCATCACCACGCCCATCACCCGGTAGCCGTCGCGCCCGCCCACCGCGTCGCGGATCACGGGCGCCGTGGCGCCCGCCAGCATGATCGTGAGGGCGAGGATCGCGACCCGCCACGTCATCAGCCGCGTGCGCTCGTCGTACGACGTCGTGATCTCGGCGGGCATGGCGACGTAGGGGACCTGGAAGAAGGCGTACGCCGACGCGGCCAGCACGAAGAAGAGGAGCACCCACCCGGCCTCCAGCCAGCGACTGTCGAGGTCGGGGGCCGCGAAGATCAGCGCGAACGCGCCGGCCAGCATCAGGCCGGCGCGCAGCAGCCACGGGCGACGCGGGCCGGCCGGGTCGACGGTGCGGTCGCTGACCCGGCCCGCGACCGGGTTGAGCACGACGTCCCACGCCTTCGGCAGGAAGACGATGACGCCGGCCCAGAGCGCCGCTATGCCCAGCTCGTCGGTGAGGTAGGGCAGCAGCATCAGGCCCGGCACGGTGCCGAACGCGCCGGTCGCGACCGAGCCGCTCCCGTAGCCGATGCGGACGCCGCGCGGCAGCCGCGCGGAGTCGACCGCCGTCCTCACCGTCCGCCCAGTGCGCGGGAGCCCGCGGACCCGTAGCGGCGCGAGGGGTTGGACCCGATGGTGCCGGCGGAGGCCTTCGTCGGACCCTTCCTCGTGGCTTCCTTGCCGTCGGGCCGCGAGGCGCGCGACCACTCGTCCACCCACTCGTCGATCGCGGTCCAGGTGGTCGACCGGGCGGCCCGGCCGGTCAGCATCCCGAGGTGGCCGCCGGGCACGACCTCGAAGCGCACCTGCGGCGAGCCGGTCAGCAGCGGGACCACGGCGCGTACGGCCGGGAGCGGGGCGATGCCGTCGGTGTTGCCCGCGAACACCAGGGTGGGCACCGAGATGTCGGCGAGGTCGACGGTCCGGTCACCGATCTCCATGCGGCCCGTCGCGAGCGCGTTGCCCTTGACGAAGCGGTGGTAGAGCTGCCCGAACGTGCGGCCCGGGTAGGCCGTCATGTTGTTCATGAAGCGGGTGACCGCCTCCATCTGGGCCAGGTAGTCGGTGTCGTCGAGGTGGGTCAGCACCGCGAGCGGCTTGGTGAGCACCTTCTGCGCGGACGCGGCGGTGAAGGCCCAGTTGACGAGCGGTGTGGGGACGCCGCCCAGTGCGCGGTAGGTCCGGGTGATGGCGCCCTTTCCCTGCGTCAGGTTGAGCAGCGGCCGCACCGGGGCCACGAGCGGCACCTTCGTGACGTCGACCGGCGACCCGACGACGGTGATCGAGGCGATCGGCAGGTCCTGCTGGTCCGCCGCGACGAGCAGCGTGAAGATCCCGCCGAGGCTCCAGCCGACGAGGTGCACGCCGCGGTCGCCCGCGTGCTCGTGGACCGTCCGGATCGCCTCGGGCAGGACCTCGTCGACCCAGTGCTCCATGCCCAGGGACCGGTTCTTGAAGGAGACCTGGCCGTACTCCAGCAGGTAGGTCGGACGACCCTGCGTGACCAGGTGCTCGACCAGCGAGCAGTCGCGGCGCAGGTCGTAGCACAGCGCCGGCGCGGCGAGCGGGGTCACCAGCAGCACCGGGTCGCCGGTCTGGGCGACGCCGGCGGCCGGGCGGTAGTGGTAGACCTCGCGCAGCTCGCCGTCGTCGATCAGCGTCCGGGGCATCGGCCGCAGGTCGGCCAGCCCGCCGTAGAGCAGGGTGTGCGCGACATTGCCGGCCGCGGCGACCACCTGGTCGGGCTTGGGGATGAGGTCCATGGAGGAAATCTACGTGCAGAAAATTCTCGGGGGCGGTGCATCCGGTCGCGTGGTTCGCCCGGAGAAGAGGGGGACGGGCGCCAACGGGCGCCCCTGACGGAAGGACCTCTCTCATGAAGCGACGCGTTCCCGCCATCCTCGCCGCCTCGGCCCTCGCCCTCGGCGCGGTGCAGGCAACGGCCCCTGCTGCCAACGCCAAGGCCGCTGGTGAGGACAGCCTCGCGGCCCTCCTCACCTCGGACGGCAACACGTTCGACAAGAACAAGAAGGACTTCGACATCGTCACCGAGGCGGCCCTGGCCGTGGTCGCCGCCAAGCCCGACTCCCCGGTCGCGCTGCTCGCCGACGGCAGCAAGCGCCTCACGGTCTTCGCGCCCACCGACGAGGCGTTCCGCCTGCTGGCCAAGGACCTGACCGGCAAGACGATCAAGAGCGAGAAGAAGATCTTCGAGGCGCTCGTCGACCTGGCCGGTGTCGACATGATCGAGACCGTCCTGCTCTACCACGTCGTCCCGGGCAAGACGCTCACCAGCAACAAGGTGCTCAAGGCCGACGGTGCCAAGCTCACCACCGCCCAGGGCGGCAAGATCAAGGTCAAGGTCAGGACCAAGCCGAGCGTGAGCATCACGCTCAAGGACCGTGACAAGAACGCGCAGGACCCGCAGGTCGTGCTCAAGGCGCTCGACCTCAACAAGGGCAACAAGCAGGTCGCCCACGGCATCGACCGGGTGCTCCGCCCGATCGACCTCTGAGCCGGGTCGGCACGGACGCCTGACGGGCGGGGAGCGACGGTGACCATCATCCCGCTCCCCGCCCGCGCGGCGCGCCGGTACGGTGGCCCGGTGGTCACCGAGGCGATGGCGTTCGTGGACGAGCAGGACGACAGCGTCCGGGCTCTCGCCGCTCGCCTCGTCGCCGGCGACGAGCGGGCCCTCGAGGAGGTCTACGACCGCTGGTCGGCCCTCGTCCACACCTACGCGTTGCGGGCGCTGAGGGACGGCCACGACGCCGAGGAGGTCACCCAGCAGGTGTTCGTCGCTGCCTGGCGCAGCCGGCACACGCTGACACCCAGTCCCTCCGCGCTGCCGGCCTGGCTGGTGGGGATCGCCCGCCACAAGGTCGCCGACGTCCGGGCGGCCCGGGCCCGGGAGGCCGACCGGCTCGCAGCCGTGGTGTCGCTCCCCGGCGTCCACGACGACGCCCTCCAGGCCGCCGACGAGGAGATCGCCGAGCGGCTCGTCGTGCGCCAGGCCGTCGAGGAGCTGCCCGACCCGCGCCGCACCATCTTGTTCCTCGCGTTCTGGGAGGAGCGCAGCCACGCCGAGATCGCCGAGAAGGTCGGCCTCCCGCTCGGCACCGTGAAGAGCCACGTCCGTCGTGGCCTGATGAAGCTCCACCACCAGCTCGAGGGGGTGCGCCATGAGTCACGCTGATCCCGAGCAGCTCGCCGGGCTCGCCCTCGACCCCACCGACGGTCCCGCCGACGTGCGCGAGCACGCCGAGACCTGCCCCGAGTGCGCAGCGCAGGTCGCCGCGTTCACCGGCGTACGACGTCGGGCCGGCGCCGACGCGCTGGTCCCCCCTCCGGCGGAGCTCCGCGCGCAGGTGCTCGCGCAGGTCCGCGCGGGTGGCGCCGAGTCGCCGCCGCAGGCCGTCCCCGCCGCGCCGGCGTCGCGACGCGGCGTACCGCTGTGGCTGGCCGGGGTGGCCGCCGTGCTCGCCCTCGTGGCGGGCATCGGCCTCGGGCGCATCGGCACGGGCAACGACCCCGAGGCGGTCGAGCCGCCGACGGACACCGGCACCGTCGTCGCCGCCACCGCGCTCACCGCCCTCGACAGCGACGCCGAGCGAGGCGAGGCGAGCGCCGTCGAGTCCGACGACACCTTCACCATCCGGGTCAGCGCGACCGAGCTCGGCGACGAGCCGGGCGTGCACGAGGTCTGGCTGATCAACGTCGACGGCAAGCGGATGATCTCCATCGGCCTGCTCGCCTCGGGCGACGAGGGCGAGTTCGCCGTCCCCATGCACCTCATCGACGAGGGCTACCGCATCGTCGACATCTCGGTCGAGCCCGACGACGGCGACCCCACCCACTCCGGCGTGAGCGTCGCACGGGGCGAGCTCGCCTGACCCCCCTCCATCGGGATGGTCCGTCCTCGACAACGTGTCGTGGGAGGGCTAGGAACGGGGCATGAGGTGGAGGTACGCGATCCTGGGCGGTACGGCCGCTGCCGCAGCTGCCACGACTGTGCACGACCTGGTCCAGACGAAGCACGCGATCGTGCGCAACTTCCCCGTGATCGGGCACGCCCGCTTCTTCCTGGAGCGGTTCGGGCCGGAGCTGCGGCAGTACATCGTCACCAGCAACGACGAGGAGCGCCCGTTCAGCCGCGACCAGCGTCGCTGGGTCTACGCCAGCTCGAAGCTCGAGAACAACTACTTCGGCTTCGGCACCGACAACGACGTCGAGCGCGTCGAGGGCTACCCGATCATCAAGCACCGCACCTTCACCGGTCCGGGGGCGGCCACGATGCCCCACGCGCAGGAGGAGATCGTGCTGCCGTGCGCGAAGGTGATGGGCGCCGCGCGCGGTCGTACGCACGCCTTCCGGCCCTCCTCGGTGGTCAACATCTCCGGGATGAGCTTCGGCTCGCTGTCGGGCAAGGCCATCGAGGCGCTCAACAAGGGCGCGGCGATGGCGGGCTGCTTCCAGAACACCGGTGAGGGGGCGTTGTCGCCGCACCACCGCAACGGCGGCGACATCGTCTTCCAGATCGGCACCTCCTACTTCGGTTGCCGCGACGAGCAGGGTCGCTTCGACATGGCGCGGCTCGTCGACGTGGTGCAGTCGGCGCCGGTGCGCGCGATCGAGGTCAAGCTCAGCCAGGGCGCCAAACCGGGCCTCGGCGGCATGCTGCCGGGCGGGAAGGTCAGCCGCGAGATCGCCGAGATCCGCGGCATCCCGGAAGGCAAGGACTGCGCGTCGCCCAGCCGGCACACCGTCTTCCACGACATCGACTCGATGCTCGACTTCGTCGAGTCGGTGGCGCAGGCCACCGGCCTGCCGGTGGGGATCAAGTCGGCGGTCGGCAACCTCACGATGTGGGACGAGCTCGTCGAGGCGATGGGGTCCGGTGCGCGCGGGGTCGACTTCGTCAACATCGACGGGGGCGAGGGTGGCACCGGCGCGGCCCCGATGATCTTCGCCGACTCCGTGGCCTACCCGTTCCGCATCGGCTTCAGCGAGGTGTGGCGCCGGTTCGCCGCGGCCGGCATCAGCGACGACGTCGTGTTCGTCGGGGCGGGCAAGCTCGGCGTGCCGGAGAACGCCGTGGTCGCCTTCGCCCTCGGCGCCGACATGGTGAGCGTGGGCCGCGAGGCGATGCTGTCGATCGGCTGCATCCAGGCCCAGAAGTGCCACACCGACCACTGCCCGGTCGGGATCGCGACGCAGAACCCCCGCTACACGCGAGGCCTCGACGTGGGCCTCAAGAGCGTCCGGGCGGCCAACTACGTCCGCTCGCTGCGCCGCGACCTGCTCAAGGTCTCCGAGGCGATCGGCGTCGTCCACCCCGGCCTCATCGCGCCCCGCGACATCGACATCCTCGACGGCACGCGGTCGGCCGTCGGCCTCGGCGAGGTCTACGGCTACGACCCGGCCTGGCCGCGCCTCGGCTCCGACCTGGTGAGCGAGATCGAGGCGATCATGGTCGCCCAGTACGAGACCGCGCCGTCCCGACGCGCCCCCGCCTGAGCGGAGCCGGACCGGGCGGTCAGCGCGTGCGGGACTGCCGCACCGTCTTGTCGTGGTGCTCGGGCAGCTCCTCGAGCTCGCGCAGGAAGTCGGCAGCCCACTTCGACACGTCGTTCTGGACGACGGTCTTGCGCATCGCCCGCATGCGCCGGGAGGTCTCCTTCCTGTCCGCGGCGAAGGCGTCCAGCAGCGCGGACTTCATGCCGTCGATGTCGTAGGGGTTGACCAGCCAGGCCTGGCGCAGCTCCTGCGCCGCGCCGGCGAACTCCGAGAGCACGAGGGCGCCGTCGTCCTCGAACCGGCAGGCGACGTACTCCTTGGCGACGAGGTTCATCCCGTCACGGAACGGTGTCACCACCATGATGTCGGCGGCGCGGTAGAACGCGGCCATCTCCTCCCGGGGGAAGGAGTTGTGGAGGTAGTGGATGGCCGGGTTGCCGATCTTGCCGTGGTCGCCGTTGATCCGTCCGACCAGCATCTCGATCTCGTCGCGCAGGATGCGGTACTGCTCGACGCGCTCGCGGGACGGCGTCGCCACCTGCACGAAGACGGCGTCCTCGACGTCGAGGTGCCCGTCGCGCACCAGCTCGCCGAACGCGCGCAGCCGGGAGTAGATGCCCTTGGTGTAGTCGAGCCGGTCGACGCCCAGGAAGATCCGCCTTGGGTTGCCGAGTGCCTCCCGGATCTCGGCGGCCCGCTCCGCCACGGCCTCCGACCGGGCCAGCTCCTCGAACCCGGCGGTGTCGATCGAGATCGGGAACGCCGTCGCCTTCACGGGCCGACCGTCCGGGAGGTAGATGGTGTCGCGGTGGGTCTTGTGGCCCACCCGGCTGCGCACCAGGCGTACGAAGTTGGCAGCCGCGCCCGGCAGCTGGAAGCCGATCAGGTCCGCCCCCAGCAGTCCCTCGAGGATCTGGCGGCGCCACGGGAGCTGCGAGAAGAGCTCGGCCGGCGGGAAGGGGATGTGGAGGTAGAACCCGATGCGCAGGTCGGGCCGCTGGGCGCGCAGCATCTGCGGCACCAGCTGCAGCTGGTAGTCCTGCACCCACACGGTGGCGCCCTCGGACGCCACCTCGGCGGCCCGGTCGGCGAAGCGCTGGTTGACCGAGACGTAGGAGTCCCACCACTCGCGGTGGAACTCCGGCTTGGCGACGACGTCGTGGTAGAGCGGCCAGAGGGTGCCGTTGGAGAAGCCCTCGTAGAACTCCTCGACCTCCTGGGCGCTCATCGCGACGGGGATGAGGGAGAGGCCGTTCTCCTCGAACGGCTCGAACTCGTCGTCGTCGGCCGAGCCCGGCCAGCCGATCCAGGCGCCGTCGTTGGCCCGCAGGACCGGCTCGAGCGCGGTGACGAGGCCGCCGGGGGAGGGCCGCCACGACACCGTGCCGTCCGGCTGGCTCACCCGGTCCACGGGCAGCCGGTTGGCCACGATCACGAGGTCTGCCTGCGGCGCTCCAGTCACGTCGGCAACCCTAGCGACGGCCGGTGAGGCGGAGACCACCCCGCGGTGTCCCGTGCAGAGCCGGGCAGGCCCCGGTCGTCCGCGGCGCGCGAGCCCGGCGCAGGTTTGTCCAGACGACTCGCCGGAGGCGAATGACATCGTTGTGGTTCGTCGCCTAGACTCGTGCTCGTCCACCCGGTCACGGGTGGTGCGGGGTCGAGGAGGAGATGTCCGATGGACGCAGCCGAGCACATCACACCCGAGCAGGGGACTGCTGCCGGGCTGAGCCAGCGCGACCGCGACATCCTCGAGTTCGAGCGCCACTGGTGGAAGTACGCCGGCGCCAAGGAACAGGCGGTCCGCGAGAAGTTCGACATGTCCTCCACCCGCTACTACCAGGTCCTCAACGCCCTCATCGACCGTCCCGAGGCGCTCGAGGCCGACCCGCTGCTCGTACGCCGACTCCGCCGGCTGCGAGCCTCCCGCCAGCGGCAGCGCTCGGCGCGCCGCCTCGGGTTCGAGATCTGACGCCACCCTCGACTCCACGCCTGATCCAACGGGCCCGCCCACTCACGATTGGTCACCTTCCCCATGGCCTCCTTCCCCAGCTCCGGCCGCCCCGCACCCCGTCGTCGTGACGAGCGAGGTGTGGCCTTCCCGTCCCCGCTCGTGATGCTGTCGGTCCTCGCCGTGGCGATGGCCTCGATCACTTTCGTCGCGACGCGCGACCAGGCGCCCACCGAGCGCCGGGTCGACACCGCCACGATCGCCAGCGCCGACCAGTCGCCCAGTGCCGAGGCGACTCCCGCCCCGGCCGAGACGCCTGCGCCCGAGCCGAAGCCGAAGCCGAAGCCGCAGGTCAAGCGGGGCGAGGTCTACGTCGAGGTCTACAACAACTCCGGCATCCGGGGGCTCGCCGCGGCGACCGCCGCGACCGCCACCGGCGTCGGCTGGGCGGTCGTGGGGGAGGACAACTGGCAGGGCCTGATCCCCACCAGCACCGTCTACTTCCCGCCCCGGCTCAAGGCCGCCGGCAAGCAGCTCGCCCTCGACCTGGGCATCAAGCGCACGGCGCCCGCCGTCGGCGTCATGAAGCGCGACCGGCTCACCGTCATCCTCACCGCCGACGCCCCGCGCTGACCCCGCCGCCCGCCGACGCCCGGGCGCAACCGCGGGCAGCCTCGGTGCTCGTGCGCCGCACGTGGTTGGGTTGACCCATGGAGTTCACCTCCGACGACGCGCGCGCCCACTACGACGCCGTACGCGACGTCCTCGACCGCACCGTCGTGGGTCTCGACTTCGACGGCACGCTGTCGCCGGTGGTCGACGACCCGGAGGCGGCCCGCCTCCACCCCGCAGCGCCCGGTGCGCTGCTCGAGCTCGCCGAGGTGGTGCGCGCCGTCGCGGTCATCACCGGCCGCCCGGCACGCCAGGCGATCGCCATGGGCGACCTCGACGCGCTCGGCAACGCGTTGCTCGACCGCGGCGCGGAGCTCTTCGTCTTCGGCCAGTACGGCAACGAACGCTGGTCGGCCACCGAGCAGCGCATCCGCTCGCCGCGCCCGCCTGCGGGACTGGCGAGCTTCGAGCGCGAGCTGCCGGCGGTGCTGCGCAGCGCGGGCGCCGGCGAGGCGTACGTCGAGGAGAAGGGCCTGGCCGTCGCCGTGCACACCCGGCGGATGGACGACCCGGCCGGGACCTTCGAGCGGCTGGTGAAGCCCATCTCGGCCCTGGCCGAGCGGCACCACCTCACGATCGAGCCCGGCCGCAACGTCATCGAGGTCCGCTCGGGCGACATGCACAAGGGCCACGCCCTGCGGGTCTTCGTGGACGAGCAGGAGGCTGCCGGCGTGATCTTCGGCGGCGACGACCTCGGCGACGTCGAGGCGTTCGAGGCGGTCCGCGCGCTGCGCGCCGACGGGATGCCCGGCCTGGTGGTGTGCTCGGCCTCGACCGAGCAGCCCGACCTGGTGCGGCTCGCGGACGTGGTCGTCGACGGCCCGAAGGGCGTCGTGGAGCTCCTGACCGGGCTCGCCTCCCGCCGCTGACCGCGTGGCGGACGCCGCCGTGCTCACATCGTGGACTCGATGTGCGCATCGTGAGACGGCTGCCTAGGCTGAGCGTGCTCATCACGAGGGACTGAGGGAACGGCCCGACGAAGTCCCGGCAACCACCCGCGAGCCTCCTGTCCGGCACAGCCGGCAGTCGCGGGAGCAGGTGCCAAATCCGGCCCCGGCGAGAGTCGCGGGGGACAGATGAGAAGGAGGACTTCATGAGCACCCTGCTGGACGACGGCACCACCACGACCGCGACCACGACCGACCGCGGGCTGCGGGAGGGCGCCTTCGGCAACGCCCGCTCCCTCGCGTGCCGCGAGTGCGGCCACGAGGTCGCCCTCGGGCCCTCCTACGCCTGTCCGGAGTGTTTCGGGCCACTGGAGGTGGCCTACGACTTCCCGACGGTGACCCGCGAGGAGATCGCCGCCGGCCCCCGCAACATCTGGCGCTACAAGGCGCTGCTGCCGGTGCCGTCCGACATCGAGCAGAGCCCCAACACCGAGCCCGGCTTCACCCGCCTGCTCGAGGCGAAGAACCTCGCCCGCGAGCTCGGCCTGGAGAAGCTGTGGGTGAAGGACGACTCGACGAACCCGACCAACTCGTTCAAGGACCGCGTGGTCGCCTGCGCGCTCAGCGCCGCCCGCGAGCTCGACGCCAAGGTGTTCGCCTGTCCCTCGACGGGCAACCTGGCCAACGCGGTCGCCGCCGCCGGCGCCCGCGCCGGCATCCCGACCGTCGTGTTCATCCCGAGCAACCTCGAGACGCCGAAGAAGGTCAACTCGGCGGTCTTCACCGAGAAGCTCGTCGCGGTCGACGGCAACTACGACGACGTCAACAAGCTTGCCTCCGAGATCGCCGGCGAGGAGGAGGGCTGGGCGTTCGTCAACGTCAACGTGCGCCCCTTCTACGCCGAGGGCTCCAAGACCCTGGGCTACGAGATCGCCGAGCAGCTCGGCTGGCGGCTGCCCGACCAGATCGTCATCCCCGTCGCGTCCGGCTCGCAGCTGACGAAGGTCGACAAGGCCTTCCAGGAGCTCATCAAGCTCGGGCTGGTGGAGGACAAGCCCTATAAGGTCTTCGGTGCGCAGGCAGCCGGCTGCTCGCCCGTCTCGGTGGCCTACAAGGGCGAGACCGACGCGATCCGGCCGGTCAAGCCCGACACCATCGCCAAGAGCCTCGCCATCGGCAACCCCGCCGACGGCATCTACGTGCTCGACATCTGCCGTCGCACCGGTGGGGCGGTCGAGGACATCACCGACGACGAGGTCCGCGAGGCGATCGTGCTGCTCGCCCGCACCGAGGGCATCTTCACCGAGACTGCCGGCGGCACCACCGTCGGAGTCCTGAAGAAGCTCGTCGAGACCGGCCAGCTCGACACCTCGCTCGAGACCGTCGTCATCAACACCGGCCACGGGCTCAAGACCCTCGACGCCGTCTCCGACCGCGTCGGCCCCGCGGCCACCATCGCCCCGTCCTATGACGCGTTCGTGGCGTCGAAGGTCCTCTGAGAGGAAGATAGAAGACATGAGTGTCTCGGTCCGGATCCCGACCATCCTGCGCACCTACACCGGCGGTGAGTCCGAGGTGAGCGCCGAGGGGGACACCCTCTCGGCCGTCCTCGACGACCTCGACGGGAACTACTCCGGCATCAAGGGCCGGATCCTCGACGAGGCGGGCCAGCTGCGGCGCTTCGTCAACGTGTACGTCGGCAACGACGACGTGCGTTTCCTCGACGAGCTCCAGACCGCCACGCCCGACGGCGTGCAGATCTCGGTGATCCCGGCGGTCGCCGGAGGCTGAGACCAGGTCGTGGTCGCGCGTCACCCGGCGCGTACGTCGACCACGGCCGCGTTGCCGCGGTCGTCCACCCGCAGCTCGGCGACCGCGCCGTCGCGCAGCAGGGCCTCGGCCTGCTGCGCCTCGTCCTGCTGGAGGAACCAGCTCTCGATGCCGCACCGGACCTGCCACGACCGGTCGTCGCAGGCGAGGTAGGGACCGTCGTCCGGCCGCGTGCGCGCCCAGTCCTCGGCCACCCAGACGCCGTCGTCCTCCACGAGGGTGATGTAGACGTCCCCGGACTCGCCGTCCTCCATCGCTCCGAGCCCGGGCTGCACGAAGGACTGGGACGCGTCGTGTCGGAGGTCGGGGTAGTCGAGCGCGACGTAGGCCCCCCGGAACGGGTCGATCGGGTCGACCGGCGCGACCCGTACCAGGTAGGTCTCGCCCGCCACCCGGGCGGAGAGCTGCGGTGCCACGGCCAGGCCGACCAGCGCGAGCTGGCTGACCGCGATCACGGTGGTCGCGAGGGTGCGCTTCATCGGTCGGTTCCCTTCGGGGCGGGGTCGGCAGGGCTGTCGGCAGGGGCGTCGGTGGGGTCGAGGGCCTGCACGAGCTCACGGCGGGCGCGGTCGAACAGGAAGCCGGTGCCGAGGAAGACGGTGCCGAGCACCACGAAGAGCCAGGCCCCGGTGACGATGGGCGCGAAGACGGCGAAGCCCTGGAAGGTCGTGAACACGACCAGCCCGGCCATCGCCATCCAGGTCAGGGCCTGGTGGTCGCGGAGGGTCCCCAGTGCCACCAGGGCGACGGCCAGGACCACGTAGGCGACGACGGAGATCGCCGCGTGCGCCCAGTCCGCCACGTCGACGGCCGAGGAGTCGGTGCCGGTGGCCCAGAGGGAGAGCGACGTGGCGGTCAGCAGCACGGCGACGGCGCCCAGCGGCTCGATGATGCGTGCTCCCCGGCGTACCACGGCGGCGGCCACCGTCGCTGTCGAGGCGACGGCGAGTGCGACCACCACCCCGGTCGACCACGTCGGGCCGGCGCTGCCCACGTCGGGGATCGCGGCGACGAAGAGCGCCGTGAGCGCCGTGCCGCCGGCGACGGTGCGCCACGTCCAGGCGAAGCGGTCGATCCACCCGTCGTGCAGGACGGCGAGGGCGGCCGCGAGCACCGCGCCGGCGCCGAGCAGGACGACGACCGTGGTCCCGTCCTGGGCGTTCCACAGCGGTTGCACGAACCACCAGGCGACGCCCGTGACGACCCCGACGACGAAGGGCATGAACGCCCGCGCGAGGTAGGCGTGGACGAAGGCGCCGACGGCCCAGAGCCCCACGAGGCGAGGCTCGTAGGCGGGGACCTGGAGCGACTGTGCGGCCTGGAAGACGAGGGCTCCGGCGCCCAGCGCCGCGAGAAGACGTGCGGCGCCGACGAGCGGCGGTGAGGCGCGGCGCGCCGCCAGCGTCTCGCCGCCGACCAGGAAGAGGAGCCACAGCGCCGCGACCAGTGCGAAGCGCGTCATGGGGGAGAGCGCGTCGAGGTTGGCGGCGACCAGCCAGATGAGTCCGACGCCGACGAACCCGCCGCCGAGGTGGAGCAGGACCCGGCCCACGCTCACGCGGGCGTGGCGCTCGGAGTGGTAGCGCGTCGAGATGCGCGCGGCCTGCTCCTCGCTGAGGAGGCCGTCCGCGGTCCAGTCGGAGAGCTCGTGGCGCAGCCACGCGAGCTGACGTGGCGCGACCGGTCGGGTGGCGAGGGACGATGCCGGTGACGAGGTGTCGGTCATGCCTCCACCGTGGCGCGCCGCGGCCGGGCTGTGATGAGTACGACGACCCATCTGTGGAGTGCCGTTCGGTCTGGGGTCGCCCGGGGTTGCGCGACCGTTCAGGGACGTCTGGTTCACAAGGGGCGTGGGAAGCAGACACCTGACCCGGGCCGGCGTCGCGCTGGCCGTCCTCGGCGGCGTCGCGGGAGGGACGGCGTACGGCGCCCGCGAGCTGCTGCAGCGCCAGGCGGCGCAGGCCCGACGCGCCATCGGCAAGCCTCTGGGGGAGCAGGCGCCGGACGCCGACCGCCACTACAAGAAGAAGCACGGCGAGCCCGTGGACCTGCTGCTGCTGGGCGACTCGATCGCCGCGGGGCTGGGCGCGGACCGCGCCAGGGACACCCTGGGCAGCCGGCTGGCGCGTGGCATCGCTGCCGCTGCGGGCCGTTCCGTGCGGCTGAGGACGGCGGCGGTGGTCGGCTCGGAGAGCAGCATGCTGGGCGAGCAGCTCGCCTCGCTGCCCCGGGGCTACCGCCCGCACGTCGCGGTCATCGTGGTGGGCGGGAACGACGTCACGCACCGAGTGCCGGTCGCGGAGTCCGTACGCCACCTGGCGGCGGCCGTCGACGACCTCCGCGCCCGCGGGGCGGAGGTCGTCGTCGGGACCTGCCCGGACCTCGGTGCGCTCCAGCCGGTGCCGCAACCCCTGCGGGCCCTCGGCTCGCGTGCCTCCCGACAGCTGGCGGAGGCCCAGCGGGCGGCCGCCCTTGCGCGAGGTGCGCGGGTCGTCTCGCTGGCCCACGTGGTGGGCCCGTTCTTCATCACGAACCCCGAGGAGATGTTCAGCCTCGACCGCTTCCACCCGAGCGCGCACGGCTACAAGCGCACGGCGAAGGCGATGCTCCCGTCGGTGCTCGCGGCCCTCGGCGTCGTGTCCGACGTGCCGTTCGGGCACCACGCACCCGAGGTGGGTGGGTCAGGCTAGGGTTCCCGGGTGCGCACCACTGCTCGACGAGCCGGCCAGGCCGTCAAGAAGGCTGCCAAGAAGGCCGGCCGGATGCAGGCATCGCCCGTCCCGGCCGAGCCCGAGCCGCTCGACCCGAAGGCCGAGCGCCGCCGCCGGTTGCTGGCCAGCAACCTGACCGAGCTGGCCATCGAGTTCCGCACCGACAAGTGGGGCGTCCACAAGTACACCCCCCACTACGAGCGCCACCTGCAGCACCTGCGCGGCGAGTCCTTCACGCTGCTCGAGCTGGGCATCGGCGGCTACAAGAAGCGCCGCAAGAGCGGCGCGTCGATGAAGATGTGGCGCTGGTTCTTCCCCAAGGCCCGCATCGTCGGGCTCGACATCGAGGACAAGACCTGGCTCACCCGCGGCCACATCCACACCTACCTGGGTGACCAGACCGACTCCGAGATCCTCCAGCGCATCGTCGACGAGCAGGGCGCGCCGCTCGTGGTGATCGACGACGGCAGCCACATCCCGGCCCACGTGCGGGAGTCCTTCCGGATCCTGTTCCCGCTGCTGCCCGACGGCGCGATCTACTGCATCGAGGACACCCAGACCTCCTACTGGCCGGCTTGGGGCGGGCAGCTCGACCCGCGCGCGCCGGGCACCTCGATGGACCTGGTCAAGGACCTCGTCGACGGCCTCAACCACGAGGAGTTCCTCCTCGAGGGCTACGAGCCCACCTACACCGATCAGTGGGTGCGCGCCGTGCATTGCTACCACAACCTCGTGATCATCGAGAAGGGCGACAACCGGGAGGGCACCAACCGCGACGACGTCGCGCACGAGCTCTACGGCGCCTCCGAGCTGCCCACCGACGACGCATGAGCGTCCTGCTCGCCACCAGCGGCGACCTGCCGCAGGGGGAGCCCGGTGCGGGCGCCCTCGACGCCGTCCTCCGCGCCCGCGGCACCGACTTCGCCTGGGCCCGCTGGGACGACCCGTCCGTCGACTGGGCCGCCGCCGACCTCGTGGCGGTGCGCTCCACCTGGGACTACGTCACCCGGCACGCCGAGTTCCTCGCATGGGCCGCATCGCTCGACCAGTCCCGCCTGCTCAACGGCGCCGACGTCTTCGCCTGGAACCACGACAAGCGCTACCTCACCGAGCTCGGCGACCTGCCGGCGGTCCCGACGCTGCTGGCCGACGACCGGGCGGGTCTCGCCGACGCGGTGCGGCACTTCGGCACCGCCGTCGTCAAGCCTCGGGTCGGCGCCGGGGGCGCGGGCCTCCTCGTGGTCACCGACCCCGACGACCCACGCCTGGGCCGTCCCGTCCGCAGCCACGCCGACTACCCCGAGGTCGACGGGCCGTGGGTCGTGCAGCCGCTCGTCGAGTCGATCCGCACCCACGGCGAGGCGTCGGTCTACGTCCTCGGCGGGCGGCTGGGTCAGCGCTTCGACAAGCTGCCGGGCGAGGGCGACGTACGCGTCAACGAGGAGTTCGGCGGCCAGGTGCGACCCGTCGCGACCGGTGACGTCGGCGACCTGGTGATGAGCGCGTACGACGCCATGGGCGAGCGCTTCGGCCGGCCGATGGACTACCTCCGCGTCGACCTCCTGCGGTGGGACGGCGGATGGGTCGTCAGCGAGCTCGAGCTGATCGAGCCCGGTCTCTACCTCGACGTGTCCGCGGCCAACGCCGAGCCGTTCGCCGACCTCGTCGACGCGAGGGTCGCCGCCCCCGACTGAGGCTGTCTAGACCGGTCGGCAAACAAATCTCGGTCCGGGGGGTGGAGCATGCCCCCCTCAAGTTAGGTTGCCCTTGTCTTGCCTGCGCTGGGGGGTGCGGGCAGGGCCGGTGATCCGTCATCCGTGCCGGGTCACCGTCACAACCTTCGCGGCGCCGGGAGCGATCTCACGCGTCGTACCTGCGGGAGGAAATAGTCATGCCCAAAACACGCCCACGCGGGGACCGCGGTGCGGCGGCGGTCGAGTTCGCACTCGTCGTGCCGGTCCTGCTGGCGGTCCTGTTCTCGATCATCGACCTCGGGTTCGCGATCAACCGCTACACCATGCTCAACAACGCCACCCGCGAAGGAGTGCGGGCCGCGAGCCTGAGTGCCAGCAAGAGCGAGGTCGACAAGGCGGTCAACGACGCGCTGGCCGACCTCAAGGGGAAGGTCACCGTCACCGTCTCGTGCACCACGCCCCTCGGCGGCACGTGCGGGTCCTGGGATGCCAACCACACGTCGGGTGGCGTCGCCGTGGTCACGGCGACCTACCAGCACGCGTGGCTGACCCCGATGGGCAAGGCGCTGTCGTCGAGCCTGTCCCTGTCCAAGACCAGCCAGATGAGGATCGAGTGAGGCGCGCGCTGGCGGCGCGTGCGAGGCAGGAGCAGGACGAGACGGGGGCGGTGGCCGTGCTGGTCGGCCTGCTCGCGATCGTCATCTTCGCCTGTGCCGCGCTCGCCGTGGACATCTCCTCGCTCGCGATGGAGCGGCAGAAGCTGCACGATCACGTCGACTCGGCGGCGCACGCCGGCGCCTTCGAGCTGCCGGCCAGCGGGGCGAAGGCCAAGACCTGGGCCGTCACGATGGCCAAGAACCAGGACCCGGCCATGACGCCCGACACCGAGCTGTTCTGCGTGGTCGCCTCGACCGGTGCGAGCAAGCAGGTGGCGGCGGGGCAGATCCCGGCGACCTGCGACCCCGGGGCGTACAGCACCGCGCAGGTGCGGTGCAACACGAAGATCTGCTCCGTCCCGTGCCCGGCCACGGCGCGGTGCAACACGATCCGCGTCACCGACTCCAAGGACGTCGACTTCGACTTCGCGCCAGTGATCGGGAAGAAGAAGGGCACGACGGGGTCGGTCGCGTCCTCGGCCTGCAAGGGTGCCTGCGGAGACACCCTGCCCAACCCCATGGACGTCGTGATCATGGCCGACCGGACGACCAGCATGGCGGACGCCGACCGGGACCAGATGAAGTCGGCGATCGTGTCGAGCCTGGGTGTCATGGACCCGACGCTGCACTACGTCGCCTTCGGGACGCTCCACAAGAGCAAGGCCACATCCAGCTGCGCCACGGCTGCATCCACCAAGGACGACGGTGTGGACGGCGGCACGTGGATCCCGGTGCCGTTCAGCAACGACTACCGCGCCAACCGGGACGCGGCGATCAACGAGTCCAGCAAGCTGGTCAAGGGCGTCAAGTGCCTCCCCAACGGTGCCGTCCCCGGCTACTCGCTGGGCAGCTACGGCACGCACCTCGCGTCCGCGATGAAGGGCGCCGCGCGCTACCTGCTCGGCAAGCAGTCGAACAACCTGTCGTCGCTGCCGAAGCGACCCGGCACGGCCAAGAAGGTCATCATCTTCGAGACGGACGGCCAGCCCGACGAGCTCGTCGACTCGGGCTCGACGTCGCTGGACACCTCCGGTGACCTGGGCGAGGGCCGCAACTTCTACGACAACGGAAACGGGAAGAAGGGCTGCGAGAACTTCAACGAGGTCGCGCAGGCGGCGAAGGACTCGGGGATCACGGTCCTGGTCATCGGCTTCGGCGATGCCAACGACGCCCCGTGCGAGAAGGCGCTCACGTCCGGGGGCTCGAAGAGGACCCCTCGGGCTCCGTGGGTCCGTGACTACCTGGCGAAGGCTGCTTCGCCCGGCCCGACGGGGGCGCCGAGCAAGGCCGACAGCGACTGCTCCACCGCAGCGGAGGTGTCCGCCGAGAACAAGGACGGTGACTACTACTTCTGTGCCGCCACCGGCTCCGACCTCGGCTCCATCTTCGCGACCGCGGTCATCGCCGTGACCGAGAGCATCCGGCTCATCGACCTGCCCTGACCCGTGGGCACGCGGGCCGAGCCGGAGCCCCCCGTCCGGCTCGGCCCAACCGTTTGCACTCTCATGGGGCGAGTGCTAAACATGACGTTGGCACTCTCCTCATGAGAGTGACAGCGACCCAGGTGACGCTGAGGTCCCCGACGCCGGCGGGAATGGATCGCCGGCCGAGCGGGATCGTCCGTCGCGGGCAGCCCGCCCGGTGTCGCACCCACAGAACTCACGTCGACAGGAATCGCGAAGAGTCATGCCGAAGCTGATTGCTTTCAACGAGGAGGCCCGCCGCGGCCTCGAGCGGGGTATGAACACCCTCGCTGACGCGGTCAAGGTCACCCTGGGCCCCAAGGGCCGCAACGTCGTCCTGGAGAAGAAGTGGGGCGCCCCCACCATCACCAACGACGGTGTCTCGATCGCCAAGGAGATCGAGCTGGAGGACCCCTACGAGAAGATCGGTGCCGAGCTCGTCAAGGAGGTCGCGAAGAAGACCGACGACGTCGCCGGCGACGGCACCACGACTGCCACCGTCCTGGCACAGGCCATGGTCCGCGAGGGCCTGCGCAACGTCGCGGCCGGCGCCAACCCGATGGGCCTCAAGCGCGGCATCGAGTCCGCCGTCGCCGCCGTGTCCGAGCAGCTGCTCGGCATGGCCAAGGACGTCGAGACCAAGGAGCAGATCGCCTCCACCGCGTCGATCTCCGCCGCTGACACCACCGTCGGCGAGATCATCGCCGAGGCGATGGACAAGGTCGGCAAGGAAGGCGTCATCACCGTCGAGGAGTCCAACACCTTCGGGCTGGACCTCGAGCTGACCGAGGGCATGCGCTTCGACAAGGGCTACATCTCGGCCTACTTCGCCACCGACCTCGAGCGCATGGAGGCCGTGCTGGAGGACCCCTACGTCCTCATCGCCAACTCCAAGGTGTCGACGGTCAAGGACCTGCTGCCGCTGCTGGAGAAGGTCATGCAGTCCGGCAAGCCGCTGCTGATCATCGCCGAGGACGTCGACGGCGAGGCGCTGTCGACCCTGGTCGTCAACAAGATCAAGGGCACCTTCCGCTCCGTCGCCGTCAAGGCGCCGGGCTTCGGTGACCGTCGCAAGGCCATGCTCCAGGACATCGCGATCCTCACCGGCGGCCAGGTCATCTCCGAGGAGGTCGGCCTCAAGCTCGAGTCCGCTGGTCTCGAGCTGCTCGGCCAGGCCCGCAAGGTCGTCATCACCAAGGACGAGACCACCATCGTCGAGGGCTCGGGCGACCAGGGCCAGATCGAGGGCCGGGTCAACCAGATCCGCGCCGAGATCGAGAAGTCGGACTCCGACTACGACCGCGAGAAGCTCCAGGAGCGCCTCGCCAAGCTGGCCGGCGGCGTGGCCGTCATCAAGGTCGGCGCGGCCACCGAGGTCGAGCTCAAGGAGCGCAAGCACCGCATCGAGGACGCCGTCCGCAACGCCAAGGCTGCGGTCGAGGAGGGCATCGTCGCCGGCGGTGGCGTAGCGCTCGTCCAGGCCGCCGACGCCGCGTTCGCCAAGCTCGAGCTGACCGGCGACGAGGCCACCGGTGCCGAGATCGTCCGCAAGGCCACCGAGGCCCCGCTCAAGCAGATCGCCGTCAACGCCGGCCTCGAGGGTGGCGTCATCTCCGAGAAGGTGCGCAACCTCGAGCCGGGTCACGGCCTCAACGCCGCGACCGGTGACTACGTCGACATGATCGCCGAGGGCATCATCGACCCGGCCAAGGTCACCCGCTCGGCGCTGCAGAACGCCGCGTCGATCGCCGCGCTGTTCCTCACCACCGAGGCCGTCGTGGCCGACAAGCCCGAGAAGGCGCCGGCCATGCCCGGCGGCGACATGGGCGGCATGGGCGGCATGGACTTCTGATCCGCCCGCGGGGCGACGTCGTACGGCGTCTCCCGCACCCAGCACCACCGACAAGGCCCCCGCCCAGGCGGGGGCCTTGTTGCGTCCGTCACACCCTCAGGGGTGGATCGGTCGTTCGCCTGACGCGGTCCGACGCGGCTTCTAGGCTCCCCGTGCTGCGCCACCACCGAGGGGGCGCCACCTGACTCTGGGGGGTCACCATCTTGCGTTCGCTCATGCCTGCACGCCCGAAGGGCCGCACCGTCTCCGCCCTGCTCGTCGCCGGTGCGCTGGTGGTCTCGGCGGGTGTCGGCGGCGCCACGGCCGGCGCCCTGATCACCGGCAAGGACATCAAGGACAAGTCCATCACCGGCGCCGACATCGCCGATCGCTCGCTCGGCAAGCGGCAGCTGAGCACGGGAGCGATCGACAGCCTGCGCACGAGCTGGAACTCCGGCGTCGGTGCGCCGTCCGCCAAGGACGGGTCCACCAACAGCTGGTACCTCGACACCGCCACCGGCGACGCGTACAAGAACACGCCCCGCGGCTGGGAGCTGCGCGTGAACATCATGGGCGCGACCGGAGCCCCCGGCGCCGTCGGCCCGCAGGGTGCGTCCGGCGCGAAGGGCGACACCGGAGCGGCTGGAGCCACGGGCGCGAAGGGCGAGACCGGTGCCACGGGCGCCGCGGGTGTCAAGGGCGACCAGGGCGAGAAGGGCGACCAGGGCGAGAAGGGCGACCAGGGCGAGAAGGGCGACCAGGGCGAGAAGGGCGACCAGGGCGACCGCGGCGACACCGGCCTGACGGGCGCCACCGGTGCCGCGGGCAGCAAGTGGCTGCGCGGCGACGGCGCGCCGGCCGCCGGTACCGGCGCCGTCGGCGACTGGTACCTCGACACCACCTCGTGGGACGCGTACGAGAAGGGTGCGAACGGCTGGACCCCGGTCGTCAACCTCCGCGGCCCGATCGGCCCCAAGGGCGACCAGGGTGACCAGGGTGAGCAGGGGGCGACGGGTGCGACCGGTGCCACCGGCTCGGCCGGCGCCACGGGAGCCACAGGAGCCGTCGGAGCCACCGGCGCGGTCGGGCCCGTCGGCCCGGTCGGCCCGGTCGGACCGACCGGTCCCCAAGGCCCCATCGGTGCGACCGGCCCGAAGGGTGACACCGGTGCAACCGGCCCTGCCGGCCCCGCCGGGCCCTCAGGTCCTGCCGGCGGCGGGATGACGCTTCGCGACGGCAACGACGCGCCCCTCGGCAAGGTCGTGTCGATGGACATGTACGGCGTGAGCTTCGTGACGGCCGAGGGCTACCTGGTCTCCACGGGCTGGGACGGCGTGACGTACCCGGGCCAGATCTACTACACCCAGCCGTGTGCCACCACGGCGAACGGGCAGGCCTACCTGAACGATGGCTGGGGCGGTAGCCAGAGCCAGACGATGCTGGCGAAGACGGCGGTCTTCAGCAAGAGCCGCAACTCGTGGATGGTGCCCAGCTCCGTCACCGACGGCTACTCGACCTCGGTGGCCTTCACCTCCCAGTCGATCGACAACCCGGACTGCGGCTCGAGCTCGGGCCGGAGCGGCGGGTGGCTGCTGCGCACCGTGGCCGCCACCGAGATCGGTCTGCCGGCGAGCGGCCAGACGGTCAACCAGTTCGTGCTTCCCCTGTCGACGAGCGCCGGCTGATCGCAGCACTGCCGGACCACCGGCACCACCAGCAGGGCCCCCGCTCCGGCGGGGGCCCTGCTGCACGTCCGGGGTGAGCGCGCCCTGGTATGGACCACCGAGCAGGTTTTCCTGCGCCGAATCGTGATCCGTTGATGATGTTCAGTGCGGGATCGGAGGTCCTACTCTGATTTTCGCGACGCTTTCCGTCGTCCCGAGCGTGGGGAGGAGGCTGCATGGGCACTCCGGCCGTCGAGCTGGTCGGCCTCACCAAGTCCTTCGGCAGCGTCACGGCCGTGGACGACCTCGACCTGCGCATCGAGGACGGGGAGTTCTTCTCCATGCTCGGTCCGAGCGGCTCCGGCAAGACCACCGTGCTCCGGATGATCGCCGGCTTCGAGCTGCCGAGCGCGGGACAGGTGCTGCTCGGCGGCGACGACGTGACGGGACGCCCGCCCTTCGCGCGCGACGTCAACACGGTGTTCCAGGACTATGCCCTGTTCCCCCACATGGACGTCCTCGCCAACGTCGAGTACGGCCTGCGGGTGAAGAAGGTGCCGTCCCGCCAGCGTCGTGATCGCGCCATGGCGGCCCTCGAGTCCGTCCAGCTGGGGCAGCTCGCCACGCGCCGCCCGACCCAGCTCTCCGGCGGCCAGCGCCAGCGCGTCGCCCTCGCGCGGGCACTGGTCAACCGGCCGAAGGTGCTGCTGCTCGACGAGCCCCTCGGGGCGTTGGACCTCAAGCTCCGCCGGGCGATGCAGCTCGAGCTCAAGGACCTCCAGCGCGAGGTCGGCATCACCTTCGTGTTCGTGACCCACGACCAGGAGGAGGCGTTGACGATGAGCGATCGGATCGCCGTCTTCAGCGACGGCCGGATCGAGCAGGTCGCGACGCCGGCGGAGCTCTACGAGAACCCCGCCACCGCCTTCGTCGCCGGCTTCGTCGGCACCTCGAACCTGCTCAGCGGCGACGCTGCGTCGGCCGTGCTCGGGAGGGAGGGCACCTTCAGCATCCGCCCGGAGAAGATCCACCTCGACTCCGACGTCGAGTCGGGCAACAGCACCGCACGCGGGACTGTCGCCGACGTCGTCTACCTCGGCTCGGTCAACCACTACCTCGTCGAGCTCGACGCCGGCCCGACCCTCACCGTGCTGAAGCAGAACCTCCGCGACAGCACGGAGCAGGCGATGGGCCGCCGCGGCCAGCAGGTCACCGTCGGCTGGGCCGACGAGCACGTCATCGACCTCTCGGGCGACACACAGCAGGTGCAGCAGCCCCAGGAGTAAGGAGAAGTCATGAAGCAGACCACCAGGCTCGCCGCGCTCGCCGCGGCGTTCGCGCTCGCGCTCACCGGCTGCGGCACGTCCTCCGGCGACGACAGCGACGACGAGAGCGCCACCGGCACCGAGGCACAGGGCGGCTTCACCGCACCGGACGTCCCGATGGCCGACCAGGTCGGGGAGTACGAGGACAGCCTCAGCGTGCTGGCCTGGCCCGGCTACGCCGAGGACGGCTCCACGGACAAGTCCGTCGACTGGGTGACCCCCTTCGAGAAGGAGACGGGCTGCCAGGTCGACGTCAAGTACTTCGGCACCTCCGACGAGGCGGTGAACCTGATGAAGACGGGTCAGTACGACGTCGTGTCCGCCTCGGGCGACGCGTCCCTGCGTCTCATCGCCGGCGGTGACGTGGCTCCGGTCAACACCGACCTCATCCCCAACTACGCCGACGTCTGGCCGTTCCTGAAGGATCGCGCGTGGAACTCCGTCGGCGGCCAGATGTACGGCGTCCCGCACGGCTACGGAGCCAACCTCCTGATGTACAACACCGACGTCGTGACACCCGCGCCGACGAGCTGGAGCGCGGTCTTCGACGACGCGTCGTCGTACTCGGGCAAGGTGACGGCGTACGACTCGCCCATCTACATCGCCGACGCGGGCCTCTACCTGATGAACACGCAGCCCGACCTCGGCATCAAGGATCCGTACGCCCTCGACGCCGACCAGCTCGCCGCGGCCGTCGACCTGCTCAAGGAGCAGCGCGAGAGCGTGGGGGAGTACTGGTCGGACTACCTGAAGGAGATCCAGTCCTTCAAGACCGGCGACTCCGTCGTCGGCACCACGTGGCAGGTGATCGCCAACCTGGCGCAGGACGAGAAGGCACCCGTGGAGGCGTTCCTCCCCGACGAGGGCTCGACCGGTTGGTCGGACACCTGGATGGTGCAGGCGTCGACCATGAGCCCGAACTGCGCGTACGGCTGGATGAACCACATCATCAGCCCGGAGGCCAACGCCGCGGTCGCCGAGTGGTTCGGCGAGGCGCCGGCCAACGAGAAGGCGTGCGACCTGACCAGCAAGGGGTTCTGTGAGTCGTACCACGCCGGGGACGAGGCGTACGCCGAGAAGATCCACTACTGGACCACGCCGATCGAGGAGTGCCTGGACGGGCGCACCGACGTGAAGTGCACGACGTACCAGGACTGGACCCAGGCCTGGACCGAGATCAAGGGCTGACCGCATGGCTGCCCAGCCGCCGCCGGGAGGCGGTGCGGCACCATCCCGCTCGGGTGTGCTGCACCGCCACCCCCGGCTGCGGCTGGGGCTCCTGCTGGGACCGCCCATGCTGTGGCTCGGGGTCCTCTACCTCGGCTCGCTGGCCGCGCTGTTCATCACCTCGCTGTGGACCGTCGATCCCTTCGGGGGCAACATCGAGCGGATCTGGAACCTCGACAACTACCGCGACCTGTTCACCATCGACGTCTACCGCACGATCACCGTCCGCACGATCCTGACCGCCGTGGCAGTGACGGTCATCGACGCCCTCCTGGCCTTCCCGATCGCGCTCTACATGGCCAAGGTCGCCTCGCCCCGCCTGCAGCGGGCGCTCGTCGTCGCCGTGCTGACCCCGCTGTGGGCGTCGTACCTCGTGAAGGCGTACGCGTGGCGCGGGATGTTCGCCAGCGGCGGGCCGCTCGACGACCTGGGATTCTCGCCCGGGTACGGCCTGACCGCGACGGTGGTGACGCTGTCCTACCTGTGGCTGCCCTACATGATCCTGCCGATGTACGCCGGACTCGAGCGGCTCCCCGACTCGCTGCTCGAGGCCTCGGCGGACCTCGGCGCGACCACCCGCACGACCATGCGTCGAGTCGTGCTGCCGGTGCTGTTCCCGGCGGCGGTCGCCGGCTCGATCTTCACCTTCTCGCTGACCCTCGGCGACTACATCGCGGTCAAGATCGTCGGCGGGGCCAACCAGATGCTCGGCAACGTCGTCTACGACTCGTTCCTGACCGGCAACAACCTGCCGTTCGCCGCGGCCGTCGCGACCATCCCGGTCGTGGTGATGCTGGCCTACCTGGGCGCTGTACGCCGAACCGGCGCGCTGGACTCGCTGTGAGCAGGGGAGGGGGACGATGAGCTTCTCGCGTGCGACCCGCGCCGTGCTGCTGGCCCTCACCGGTGTCGTGCTGCTGTTCATCTACGCGCCCTTGGCGCTGGTCGTGCTGAACTCGTTCAACGTCTCGAGGACCTTCGAGTGGCCGCCGCCGGGCTTCACCACGCAGTGGTGGTCGGCGGCCGCGAACAGCACAGGTGCGCGCAACGCCGTCGTGGTGTCGATCGAGGTGGCACTCGTGGCCACCGCGGTCGCACTGGTGCTGGGCACGATGGCCGCACTGGCGCTGCAGCGGTTCCGCTTCTTCGGCCGCGACACCGTCTCGCTGCTGATCATCCTGCCCATAGCGCTGCCCGGTGTGGTGACCGGCATCGCCCTGGCCAACGCGTTCCTGACGATGTTCGGCATCGAGCTCGGGATGCTGACCCTGGTGGTCTCGCACGCGACGTTCTGCATCGTCACGGTCTTCAACAACGCCATCGCTCGCCTCCGCCGGCTGGGTGGCAACCTCGAGGAGGCCTCGATGGACCTCGGGGCCGGGACGTTCCGCACCTTCTGGTCGGTCACGCTCCCGATGATGCGATCGGCCCTGCTGGCGGGAGCCCTGCTCTCCTTCGCGTTGTCCTTCGACGAGATCATCGTGACCACCTTCACCGCCGGGCAGGGCATCCAGACGCTGCCGATCTGGATCTACCAGAACCTGTTCCGCCCCAACCAGGCGCCGGTCGTGAACGTGGTCGCCGCGGCGCTCATCGTGCTGTCGATCATCCCGATCTGGCTGTCGCAGAAGCTCGCCGGCACCGACGAGTCGGTCGCCGCCGCCCGCTAGCACCCCTGCCGGGCGGGGTGCCGCTGGTAGGAATGGCGCATGCGCCTGCCCGTCCCCGGACCCCGTGACGTGATGTCGGCCCTCGAGCGGGGGAGCGAGCAGGTGGAGGCGCTCCTCGGCGCCGTGCCGCGGGCGCTGGCCCTGCTCGACCGCGCCGAGGTCCTGCTCGAGCGCGCCTCGGCGACGGTGGACCGGGTCGGCGGGGTCGTGGACGCGGCGACCGCCGAGGTCGCGCGAGTCGGCGCGGCGGTGGACGCCGCGACCGAGCAGGTCGAGCGGGTGGGTGCGGTGGTGGACGCGGCGACGGCGGAGGTGGCGCGGGTCGGCGGGGTCGTGGACGCCGCGGCGACCCAGCTCGAGCGGGTGGACGCCGTCGTGGGCGGTGCGGCCGTGCAGGCGGGCCGCGCGGGAGCCCTGCTCGATGCCCTCGAACCGCCGCTGACCAAGCTCCAGCCGACCCTCCAGACGCTGGCCGACACCACCCACCCCGACGAGGTGAGGGCACTCGTGCAGCTCGTCGACCACCTGCCCGAGCTGACCGAGCGGATGGAGGGCGACGTGCTGCCGGTGCTGGCCACGCTCGGCTCGGTCGCGCCCGACGTGCACGACCTGCTCACGGTAGCGCGCGAGCTCAACGACATGCTGGCCAAGATCCCCGGCATGGGTCGCATCAAGCGCAGGATCGACGAGGAGGAAGGAGACGACCGCACCGACGTCTCGGTGCGCTGAACCCACGGAACCCGGCCCCGCGACGCCCCGTCGAACCGGTGTGGCACGGTGACGACACCTGCCCGGTCCCACCAGGAGGAATCGTGAACACCACCTCGACCCGCACGCTGCTCGTCGTCCCCGTCGCCCTCGCTGCGTTCGCGGCGCTCACCGGGTGCGGGGCCGACCAGGGCGCCGACTCCGGGTCCGACTCAGCCCCCACCTCCTCTCCGTCCGAGTCGCAGTCGGACAGCACGGCGTCGGACACCCTTGCCCTGACCGCGGACGGCTCGCAGGCAGGCAAGTGCGCGATGCCGTCGGCCGAGGTCCTGTCGACGTTCGACACGGCCTTCGAGGGCACCGTCACCTCCGTCGAGGGCGGCACCGCGACGCTCGAGGTCGACCAGTGGTACGCCGGTGGTGACGCGTCCACCGTCACGGTCGCGGCGCCCAGCGAGGCCCTCCGCGACCTCCTGCTGGCGGTCGACTTCCAGGAGGGGCAGACCTACCTCGTGAGCGCCGACGGCGACCGGGTGACCCTCTGCGGATTCACCGCCGAGGCCACCCCGGAGCTCGAGGCGCTCTACGCGGAGGCGTTCCCCGGGTGACGTCGGTCGTCGGGCTGCTGCTCGCCGCCGGCGCGGGTCGCAGGTTCGGTGGGCCCAAGGCGCTGGCCCGCGACGACGACGGGACGTCGTGGCTGCTGCGCGCGGTCCAGGCGCTGCGGCCGTGCTCGGAGGTCGTGGTCGTCCTCGGTGCCGAGGCCGAGCGGGCGGCCGCCCTGCTGCCGATGTCGGTCTCGCGCATCCGCGCCGACGACTGGGCCGAGGGGATGGGTGCCTCGCTCCGCGCCGGGCTGACGGCCTTGGCGCCCACCGACCACGACTCGGTGCTCGTCTCCCTCGTCGACCTGCCCGACGTCGACGCCGCGGTCGTCGCCCGGCTCGTCGCCGCCTCGCGCGGACGTGACGACCTCGCGCGCGCGTCGTACGGCGGCGTGCCGGGGCACCCCGTGCTCCTCGGCCGCGACCACTGGGCGGGCGTGGCCGTCGGCGCGACGGGCGACCGCGGGGCGCGCGACTACCTCGCAGCGCACGACGTCGACCTGGTCGAGTGCGGCGACCTGGCGACCGGCGCCGACGTGGACTCGCCCTGAGCTGACCGACGGTCGGCACGTCGGTCCGGTCGGAACCCTTGACATCTGTCTCTGGCTAATTAATGCTCATCATTCATATGGTACGCATCACTTCCGGGGGCAGAGGTCAGGAGCAGGATCATGGCGTTCTTCCAGGTCACCAACAGCAGGAGCCGCGGCGCACTCGCCATCTGCGCCGCGGGGGTGCTCGTGCTCACCGCGGCATGCGGTTCGGACAGCGCAGCGGGCGGTGAGGAAGCCAGCGACGGCAAGGTCACGGTGGCGAACTTCGCCGGTGCCGGCATCACGCTCCCGGACCAGCTCGCGGCGAAGGACGGCTACTTCGAGGAGCACGGGATCACGGCCGAGTTCGTCCCGGTGACGTCGGCCGGCACGCAGCTCGCCGCGCTGACCTCCGGCTCGATCGACATCGCCCAGAACGCGGTCAGCCAGGTCATGGCGGCACAGCAGCAGGGACACGACGTCAGGTTCTTCTGTGGGGGCGTCTCCAAGGTCTGGAACGTCGTGATGGTCAAGGAGGACTCACCCATCGAGACCGTCGACCCTGCGGACTGGCGTGAGGGATTCAAGGCGCTGGAGGGGACGACCTTCGGCCTCGACAGCCTCGGCGCGGGGCAGGAGGCGTACTTCCGCTCCCTCGCAGCGGAGGCGGGTGTCGACGTCGAATCCATCAACCTCGTCGCCGTCGGGACCGTCGGCGAGGCGGCGGCCACCCTCGCCTCGGGGCGGGTCGACGCCATCTTCGGCTACCCGTTCGTGCAGCAGTCCGAGGTCGCCGCCGGCAAGGCACGCGTCGCCATCGACATGGTCAGCTCCGGCGAGGACCTGCCGTACCACACGGGCTACTTCGCCACCTCGGAGTGGCTCGACGCCAACCCCGACCTCGCGCGCGACTTCTGCGCGGCGATCGGTGAGGCCGACGCCGCCATGGTCGACGAGTCGAACGCCGAGGACGTCGTCCAGTTCCTGGTCGACGACTACGGTCTCGATGAGGCAGTCGCCCAGGAGTTCGCCGGGCCGGGTGGGGTGACGCAGATCTTCACGCCCGACCTGGACTGCACCGCCATCGACCTCAGCGCGGAGCAGGCCGAGGCGGCGAAGCTCGTGGAGTCCGACCCCGCCCTGCGGTGCGAGGACCTGCTCTGGAGCGGCATCGATGGCTGAGGGGGCGCCGGCGGCGACGGCCGTCAGGACCAGCCCGGGTGCACGTCGTTCGGCGCTCCGGGCGAGGGAACTGACCTTCGACTACCCGCCGAGCAGGAGGGGCACCTCGGTCGTGGACCGGCTGCGTGGCCGCGACCGGTCGCCCGACAGGACGCCGACCGTGCACGTCCTCGACGACGTGGACCTCGACGTGGCCAAGGGCGAGTTCGTGGCGCTCGTCGGTCCGAGCGGGTGCGGCAAGACGACGCTGCTGCACCTCTTCGCCGGACTCCTCGCCGGCCTTCCGGGTTCGGTGGCGGTCAACGGCCACGTGCCGCGGATGGGCAGCACCGACACGTCGTACATGTTCGCGCGCGACGCACTCCTGCCGTGGCGCGACGCCCTGCACAACGTCATGCTCGGCATGGAGTCCGAGGAGTCCTCCCGGTCCCGGCTGCGGGAACGCGCGCTGGCCGCACTCCGGTCGGTGGAGCTGGAGCACCTGGCGGCCAGCCACCCCAACCAGCTCTCGCAGGGCCAGCGACAGCGGGTGGCCCTGGCCCGGACCATGGCGCCGTCTCGCGAGATCCTGCTGATGGACGAGCCCTTCGCCGCCCTCGACGCGCAGACCAAGCTGCGGCTCCAGCGCGAGCTGCTGCAGTTCTGGGAGTCCGAGTCACCGGAGGACAGGTCGACGGTCCTGTTCGTCACCCACGACCTCCAGGAAGCCCTCCTCCTCGCGGACCGGGTGATCGTCATGCACCCGCACCCTGGACGGATCGCCTACGACCACGTCGTGGACATCCCTCGGCCGCGGCACCCGCGGCTCGAGGAGATCCTCTTCGACGACGGCTTCCACGACCTGCACCACCGGCTCTTCGACGAGCTCAAGGAGGGCGAGCGATGAGGGGCGTACTGGTCTCGGTGGTCGCGGTCGCGGTGCTCGCCTCGGCCTGCGGCTCGGACGGCGGGGACGGCGGCGAGGCGACCGACGGCTCGATCACCGTCGCCAACTTCACCGGCGCCGGCACGACGGTCCCCGACCAGCTCGCCGCCGAGCAGGGATTCTTCGAGGACCACGGCATCACTCCCGACTTCGTCCCGGTGACGTCCGCGGGCACGCAGCTGGCCGGGCTCGTGTCCGGGTCGATCGACGTGCTCCAGTACAACGTGAGCCAGGTGATGGCCGCACAGCAGCAGGGGCACGACGTACGCCTGTTCTGCGGCAGCGTGTCCAAGGCCTGGAACGTCGTGATGGTGAGGAACGACTCGCCCATCGCGAGCGTCGACCCGGCGGACTGGCGCGAGGGGTTCCAGGCCCTCGAGGGCACGACGTTCGGCCTCGACAGCCTGGGCGGTGGACAGGAGGCCTTCTTCCGCTCCCTCGCCGGCGAGGCCGGGCTCGACATGGACTCGGTCAACCTCGTGGCGGTCGGCACGGTCGGCGAAGCGGCCGCCACGCTGGCCTCCGGACGGGTCGACGCCATCTTCGGCTACCCGTTCGTGCAGCAGTCCGAGGTGGCGGCCGGCAAGGCCCGCGTGGCCGTCGACCTCGTCGCCTCCGGGGAACAGCTGCCGTACCACACCGGCTACTTCGCGACCTCGGAGTGGCTGGACGCCAACGCCGACCTCGCGCGAGGTTTCTGCGAGGCGATCGGCGAGGCCGGTGACTTCCTCGTCGACGAGGCCAACCACGACGACGTTGTCCAGTTCCTCGTGGACGACTTCGGCCTCGACGAGGCAGTCGCCGAGGACTTCAGCCGGCCCGACGGTGTCACGTCGGTCTACTCCAACGAGCTCGACTGCACCGCCATCGACCTGAGTGCGGAGCAGGCCGAGGCGGCCGCGCTGGTGGAGTCCGACCCGGCGCTGCGGTGCGAGGACCTGTTGTGGAGCGGCATCGAGGCCGGGGAGGCAGCGGGATGAGCCAGGGAACGACCGTCCACGAGGTCCCGGTCCGGGCGCCGGCGGCGAAGGCCGGCGCGGCGCCGCCCAGACGACGCCGCCCGCTTCGCGAGCGCGGCTGGTTCGTGCTGGTCTGCCAGGTCCTCCTGTTCCTGGTCCTGATGATCGGCTGGGAGGCGCTGGGCCGGTTCGAGCTCGTGGACACGACCCTCATCTCCGGGCCGCTCGACGTCCTCGAGCACCTCCAGACGCTCTGGGAGTCGGGCACGCTGGTGTCCCAGGTCGTGGCGACGATGCACGCGGTCGCCCTCTCCCTGCTGATCGGCGTACCGGCCGGCGCGCTCGCCGGCCTCGTCCTCGGGTCGTCGCGGTTCCTGGACCGGGTGGCGGAGCCGTTCCTCGTCCCCCTGAACTCGCTGCCGCGCATCGCGCTGGCGCCGCTGTTCATCGTGTGGTTCGGGCTGACGGTCAACGCGAAGGCAGCCGTCGGGGTGACGCTGGTCGTGTTCATCATGCTCTTCAACACCCGCGCCGGGGTGAAGGAGACCAACCGGGACCTGCTGCTCCTGGCGGACTCCCTGGGGATGTCGACGGTCGAGCGCTACCGCAAGATCGTGCTCCCGGGGTCCATCCCGGTCGTCGTCGCCGGCATCCGGCTGTCGCTGACGTACGCACTCCTCGGAGTGATCGCGAGCGAGATGATCGGTTCCCGTGACGGCCTCGGGACCGACATCGTGCGCTACAGCAACACCCTCCAGGTCGGCGGCGTGTTCGCCATCCTGGTGATCCTCGCGGTGATCAGCTTCGTGATGGACCGCCTGCTCGGCGCCTTCGAACGCCGGGCGTTGAGGTGGCAGTGACCGGAGCGCCCGGCCGCCTCGAGGGCGACGTCGTCGTCGTCACCGGAGGGGCGAGGGGTCTGGGTGCTGCGATCGCAGGTGCCGCAGCGCACGCGGGCGCGCACGTGCTCATCGGCGACCTGGACGGCGACGGCGCAGAGGCAGTGGCTGCCGAGCTTGCAGCCGGGGGGTGGTCCGCCCGGGGGACGCGACTCGACGTCACCGATGGCGACTCCGTGGAGGCCGCCCTGAGCTCGGTGCTCCAGTGGCAGGGCCGGGTCACCGGCCTCGTCAACAACGCCGGGCGACTCATCGAGGCCGACGTCGTCTCGCTCACCGAGGAACAGTGGGACGCGGTGCTCGACGTCAACCTCAAGGGCGCGTGGCGCATGACGCGCGCGTTCGTGCCGTCGATGGTCCGGGCCGGCGGCGGGGCGATCGTGAACATCTCCTCGCTGGAGGGCCTCTTCGCCCGTCCGGGCCACGTCGCGTACGCCGTGAGCAAGGCGGGGCTGCTCAACCTCACGCGTGCGACGGCGGTCGACTTCGGCCGCAGCGGCATCCGGTGCAACGCCATCTGTCCCGGCAGCATCGACACCGCCTTGCTCCGCCAGCACCTCGACGCGACCGGTGATGCGCGTGCTGCGGCGGACGACCTCGTCGGCCGCAACCGTAGCGGTCGACTCGGTCGACCGGACGAGATCGGCGCGACCGCGCTCTTCCTGCTCAGCGGGGAGGCCGGGTTCATGAACGGCACCCACCTCGTCGTCGACGGCGGCAGGGGGGCGACCACATGACGCACCAAGCGGTGACGCTCGAGCACGACCTCGACCGGGTGGCTGCCGACGACCCGACGGTCGACCGCGCGGCCGTGTTCGCGCGGCTGCGCGACGAGGCCCCGGTCCTGTGGAGCACGACGCTCGACGCGTGGGTCGTGACCCGCCACGAGGACGTACGGAGCGTGCTCCGGGACCCGCAGTCCTTCCGGGCCGTCGAGGGCGGTCCCGGTGCGCCGCCGTACGGACGCACCTTCCTGCACATGGAGGGCCGGGAGCACGCACAGAAGGTCGGCGTCGTCGCGCGGCGGATCCGGAGCCAGAACGCCCTGCGCGACGGCCTGGACGACCGGGTGCGCGCCATCGCACAGCGCACAGTCGACGCCGTCGCACTCGACACGGTCGTGGACCTGCGGCGCGAGGTCGCCATGTGGGTGCCCCTGCTCGCGATCACCGAGCTCACCGACCTCGGCCACAGCGACCAGTTCGAGCAGTGGTACCGCGCCGTCGGGTCGGGAGGGGTGGCCAGCGTCAACGACCCCGGTGCACGCACGCGTGCCCTGGCCGCGCGCGACGAGCTGGAGTCGTTCCTCGCGCCCTACGTGGCCGAACGTCGCCGTTCGCCCGGCGAGGACCTCGTGTCCGCCCTCGCGACCGCCGACTACGAAGGTGAGCCGCTGGAGCTCGATGAGATCGTCTCGACGGTCGTCTTCCTCCTCGCTGCCGGCGTCGAGACCACCGAACGCGTCCTCGCCAGCCTGCTGCGTCACGTCGCGGAGACGCCCGAGGTGTGGACGTGGCTGCGCGAGCACCGTGGGGAGGACGACCCGGTCGTCGCCCTCGCGGCCGAGGCGCTGCGCTTCTTCCCGCCGGTCAACGGCCTGATGCGGCGCGCCATCGCGCCGGTCACGATCGCCGGGACCACGATCGCCGACGGACAACGGGTGTGCCTGCTCCTGGCGTCGGCGAACCGCGACCCGGACGTCTTCGACGACCCCGAGACGTTCCACGTCGACCGTTTCCTCGGCCGCGGGAGCGCCCAGTTCACCGCCGCGGGCTCGATCATGCCGTTCGGGGCGGGGAGTCACTACTGCGTTGGGGCCCGCCTGGCGCAGACCGAGATGGTCCATGCCCTGCGCGAGCTCAGCGCGCGGGTCGCCCGGATCCAACCAGCAGGGGAGCTGCCACCCGATGAAGGATTCATGCTGCGGTGCCCGCCGTCGGTACCCGTCGTCCTGCGAGGGAACGACGACCGATGAGTGACCCGACCACCGACCTCGAGACCCGACTGCGCCGGCTCGAGGACCGCGCCGCGATCGAGGACCTCCTCGGTCGCTACGCCAACGCCTGCGACGACCGCGACATGCCGGCCCTGGCCGACTGCTTCGCCCAGGACTTCGAGTTCGACTCGGTCGCAGGTCGCTCGGTGGGACGGGACGCGGTCATGGACTACTACCACCAGCGGCTCGGCATGTACGGCGTTACCGTCCACATCCCGCACGCGCTCGTCCTGGACGAGCTCGACGACCGGTCGGGACGCGGCGTGGTGACGTCCCATGCCGAGCTGGAGATCGACCACGAGATGTTCGTGACGGCCTTCCGCTACCACGACCACTACGTGAAGGAGGACGGTCGCTGGCGCTTCCGGTCGCGGGGCGTCAAGGCGTTCTACGCCCTCCCGCTGCGTGAGCTCGGCGGACGGCTCGACGGGGAACGGCTCCGCTGGCCGGGGACCGAGCCGAGCGCTGCGGCGCTGCCCGAGCCGCTCCCGACGTGGGCCGACTTCCAGAAGGCCCTCGCCGCCCGCTCGCAGTCGCCCGCCTGACCCATCCACCAGCATCGTCCGCCGGCCGACCCGGCGGGCACGACCAGAGAGGTGCCACCCGCCATGGAGGACCCAGTCATCGTCGAGGTCGCGATCAACGGGGGAACGTTCCCCGACCGCAATCCCCACGTTCCCCTGACGCCCGAGGCCATCCAGTCGGACGTCCTCGGGCTCCTGGACGCCGGGGCGTCGATGATCCACACGCACACCTACGACATCAACCTGCAGGGGCAGGCCGCGGCAGATGCCTACCTGGAGGCCTGGAAGCCGATCCTCGACGAGCGACCGGACACGGTCTGGTACCCGACGCTCTCCGTGGACCAGTCGGTCGGCGCGCAGGGCGAGTCGGTCGAGGGCCGCTTCGCGCACTACCCGATCATCGCCGCGGAGGTGCCGATGCCGATCGGCATCGTCGACCCGGGCTCGGTCAACCTCGGCTTCCCCGACGAAGACGGGCTCCCCACCGGGTTCAGCTACGTCAACACCTTCGACGACATCAGGTACGCCTTCGACCTCTGCGACGAGCACCGGTTCGGCCCGTCGCTGGCTATCTACGAGCCGACCTTCCTCCACACCGTGCTGGCCTACCACCGCGCGGGACGCCTGCCCGAGGGCGCGATGGTGAAGTTCTACTTCGGTGACGAGTGGGGGATGTTCGCGAAGGGGTCCGGAGTCAGCTTCGGCCTGCCCCCGAACGCCTCCTCGCTCGAGGCCTACCTCGACATCCTCGACGGCGTCGACCTGCCGTGGTCGGTGTCGGTGTGGGGCGGTGACCTGCTCAAGTGGCCGGTGGCGCGGATGGCGCTCGAGCGCGGTGGCCACCTCCACATCGGTATCGAGGACCACTTCGACCCCGAGCGCACACCGACCAACCTGGAGCTCTTCGAGGAGACGAAGGCCCTGTGCGAGGAGCTCGGGCGCCCGATCGCGACCGGCCAGCAGACGCGGGAGATCCTCCGTCTTCCCTCGGCCTGACGAGCGCGTCGTTCCCACCCAACGTCCCGCCAACGTGGTGGGTCGTAGCCTGACCGCATGGTGCACGGGATGGACTCCGCCGCCGACGTCGCGGCCCGGCTGGGCGCGACCGGCTACCTCTCCGACGACGAGCTGGCGACGGTCGTCTTCCTCGCCGCGCGGATGCAGCGTCCGCTGCTGCTCGAGGGCGAGCCCGGCACCGGCAAGACGGCCCTGGCCGAGGCGCTGGCACAGAGCCTGGAGCTGCCGCTCGTCCGGCTGCAGTGCTACGAGGGCATCGACGCCAGCCAGGCCCTCTACGACTGGGACTTCCCCCGCCAGATCCTGCACCTCCGGGCGCTCGAGGCCGGTGGCGAGGTCGACCCCGACGAGGCCGAGAAGAGCCTGTACGACGAGCGCTTCCTGCTCGCGCGTCCGGTGCTCGCCGCGCTGCGGCAGGCGCCGGCGGTGCTGCTCGTCGACGAGGTCGACCGCGCGGACGACGAGTTCGAGGCGTTCCTGCTGGAGGTCCTGTCCACCTGGCAGGTGACCATCCCCGAGTTCGGCACGGTCACCGCGCCGGAGCCCCCGCTCGTCGTGCTGACCTCCAACCGCACCCGCGAGCTCCACGACGCGCTCAAGCGGCGCTGCCTCTACCACTGGATCGACCACCCGGGCCTCGAGCGCGAGGTGGAGATCGTCCGCTCCCGGGCGCCCGAGGTCAGCGACGCCCTGGCCCGCCAGGTCGTCGAGGTCGTGCAGCAGCTCCGGCAGCGCGACGACCTGCTCAAGCCGCCCGGCGTCGCCGAGACGCTCGACTGGGCGCGCGCGCTCACCTACCTCGGCACCGCCGACCTCGACCTGGCGTCGGCGGCCACGACCCTCGGCGCCCTGCTCAAGTACCGCGAGGACGCCGACCGGGTCCGGGCCGCGCTCGACCGGATGCTGTCGAGATGAGCCACCCCACGGAGTTCTCGGAACTCCCCCGCTCCGCTCCTCCGTCCGACAACTCCGCGGGGACCCCGACGATGACCGCCGTGCTCCACGGGGCCGACGAGGTGCTCCTCGGCTTCACCCGCGCGCTCCGGGCCGCCGGCGTGCCGGTCACCCAGGACCGGGCCCACGGCTTCCTGGCGGCGGTGGCGACCGTGGGCGCCGACGACCGGCAGGCGACCTACTGGGCCGGCCGGGCCACGCTCTGCGGCTCGCCGGACGACCTCGCCCGCTTCGACCAGGTCTTCGCGGCGTGGTTCGACCCGCGCGACGGGCTGCCGCGCGCCCAGCAGCGCGAGACCTCCCGCCCGTCCACCGCGCACCTGCTGCCCGAGGTCGAGGGCGGCGGAGGTGCCGGCGAGACCGAGGAGGCGGACGTGGTCCGCGCCATGGCGTCCGAGGCCGAGGTCCTCCAGCACCGCGACGTCGCCACCCTCGACGCGGCGGAGAAGCGGCGCCTGGCGGCGATGTTCGTGCGACTCTCGCTGCTCCCGCCGGTACGTCGTACGGCCCGGCACCGTCGCTGGCACCGAGGCGAGCTCGACGCCTCGCGCACCCTCCGCAACTCGCTGCGCCACCTCGGCGAGCCCGGCGAGATCGCCTGGCGACGGCGCGGCACCCGCCCACGCCGGGTGGTGCTGCTCGTCGACGTCAGCGGCTCCATGACGTCGTACGCCGACGTGCTGCTGCGCCTGGCCCACCGCCTGACCCGCTCGGCCCGGGCGTCGGGCGGCACCGTCGAGACCTTCACGATCGGCACCCGGCTGACCCACGTGACCCGCGCGCTCCAGTCCCCGGACGCCGACCGCGCCATCGTCGCCGCCGGCGAGGTCGTGCCGGACTGGTCCGGAGGCACCCGGCTCGGCGAGACGCTGCGGGTGTTCCTCGACCGGTGGGGCCAGCGCGGGATGGCGCGGGGCGCCGTGGTCGTCGTCTTCAGCGACGGCTGGGAGCGCGGGGACGCCGGCCTCCTCGGCGAGCAGATGGCGCGGTTGCAGCGCGTCGCCCACCGCGTGGTGTGGGTCAACCCCCACCGCGGCAAGGCGGGCTACGAGCCCCTGCAGGGTGGCGTGCTCGCGGCCCTGCCGCACTGCGACGACTTCCTCGCCGGGCACTCCCTGGCGACCTTCGCCGACCTCACGGAGGTGATCGCGCGTGCGTGACGTGCTGCCCGAGCTGATGCAGTGGTGGGAGGCAGGCGAGACGATCGGCGTCGGCACCGTCGTCGCGACCTTCCGCTCCGCCCCACGCCCCGCGGGTGCCTCGATGCTGGTGGGTCCCGACGACTCGGCCGTGGGCTCGGTGTCCGGGGGCTGCGTCGAGGGCGCCGTCTACGACCTCGCGCAGTCCGTCGTGGCGTCCGGCGAGCCGGTGCTGGAGCGCTACGGGGTCTCCGACGACGACGCCTTCGCGGTCGGCCTCACCTGCGGCGGCATCCTCGACGTCTTCGTCGAGCAGGTGTCGCGCGAGACGTTCCCGGAGCTCGGGGAGGTGGCCGCGGACATCGAGGCCGGGCGACCCGTCGCCCTGGCGACCGTGATCGAGCACCCGGACCCGGCGTGGGTGGGGCGACGCCTGGTGGTGCGCCCGCACGCTCCCGCCGACGGCAGCCTCGGCTCGCCGCGCGCCGACGCGGCGGTCCACGACGACGCCCTCGGCCTCCTGGCGGCGGGCACCAACGCCACGCTGACCTACGGCCCGGACGGCGAGCGGCGCGGCGAGGGGATGCGGGTCTTCGTCTGGGGCTTCGCCCCCAAGCCGCGGATGCTGGTCTTCGGGGCCATCGACTTCGCGGCGGCCGTCGCGAAGGTCGGCTCCTTCCTGGGCTACCACGTCACGGTGTGCGACGCCCGTCCCGTCTTCGCGACGACCTCGCGCTTCCCCGGGGCCGACGAGGTGGTGGTCGACTGGCCGCACCGCTACCTGGCGGCCGAGCTCGACGCGGGGCGCATCGACCGGCGGACCGTCCTGGCCGTCCTGACCCACGATCCCAAGTTCGACGTGCCGCTCCTCGAGCTCGCCCTGCGCCTCGACGAGGAGGTCCGTCCCGGCTACATCGGCGCGATGGGCTCGCGGCGCACCCACGACGAGCGGATGGCCCGCCTGGTCGAGGCAGGTCTGGGTGAAACCGAGCTGTCGCGCCTGTCGTCGCCGATCGGGCTCGACCTCGGCGCCCGCACTCCGGAGGAGACCGCGGTGTCGATCGCCGCGGAGATCGTGGCCCGCCAGTGGGGCGGCTCGGGGGAGCGGCTGGCCACCACCCACGGACGCATCCACCACGACGACTGACCCCCTGGGTCGCACTACCACGACCGCGGATTGGGCGGTCCGGCGGGCCTCACTTATGGTCTTCGGGATGTTTTTGCTCTCCGCGTCGCCCCGTGTCCTCGTCCGCCCCCTCGTCCGGCCCCTCGTCTCCGTCGCCGCAGCACTCCTGCTGCTGACGGGCGTGACGTGGGCAGGTTCACCGGCACAGGCTCGTGAGGAGGGGCGGCAGGCCGGCTCCTCCGCGCCCGCCGGTCGCTTCGCCGTCGCGACGCTCAACCTCAAGAAGGGGATGCGGGTCGCCGGCATGCGCCACGACATCCGGCCGGTCATCGGCGGCGGCGCCACCGTCATCGGCTTCCAGGAGCGGCTCTTCAGCCGTCCGGCGCTGCGCGCGGCGCTGCCGAAGAACTGGACGCTCCTCATGCCGAAGGGCCCGACGGGCATCGACGACAACCCCATCGCCTTCGACAAGGACGTCTGGGAGCTCCAGAAGACCTGGGCACCGCTGCTGACGGGTACGACGTGGCGGCGCTACTCCGGCCGGATCGCCCACGACCAGTACGGCGTGGTCGCGGTGCTGCGGCACCGCGCGAGCGGCCACACCATCCGCGCGATCAGCTTCCACCTGCCCAACCACCTCCACAACCGCCACTCGGGTGGACCCAACTACGCCAACCGGCGCGGCGTGGAGGCCATGTGGCGGATGGCCAGCAGGATCCGCTCGCTCGACGAGGGCACCCCCGACGCGCACCAGTTCGTCGCGATGTGCGACTGCAACGTCACGGAGAACCGCGACACGGGCGACCACCTCGTCAAGGGACGCATCACCAAGCCGCTCCGGCTGGAGACCAACTACTCCGCCGACGACCACCGTCGCGGCTCGGGGATCGACTACGTGATGGCCGAGCGCCACTCGGACTTCCGCATCCGCTCCTTCCGCTCGTACCGGCACCTGGTCACCGACCACCCGGGCATCGTCGCCACCTTCGCGCGCGTGCGCTGACCCTGCGCGCGATCCTCCGAGCGACCTCCGGCCGGATTCCCTGTTGCGGTCGTCACACTCGGGCTAGGTTGGCCGCGACCACCGGGAGCCGCCATGACCAGCGAGGACCTGCACGCGCGACGCGTGGACGCCGTGCGCGCGTGGACGCGCTTCGTCGAGGCCGGTGACGTCGAAGCCGTGCGCCCGGAGATCCTGCGCAGCTGGGAGCTGTCGGGCCTGGTCTCCCCGACGGTCACCCACGCTCCGCTCGACGACGAGGGCGACACGGCCGACTTCTGGAAGGCGTCGCCCCTGCAGACCGCCGTGTCCCGGGTCCAGGACGAGCTGCGGCGCACGGCCGAGGACGGCGACCTGGTCGTCGCGGTGACCGACGAGCAGACGCGGATCCTCTGGACCTACGGCGGGCGCGTGATGCGCCGCAAGGCCGAGACGGTGAACTTCGTGCCCGGTGGTCGGTGGGACGAGCGGAGCGTCGGCACCAACGCGCTGGCCATCGCCGGCCGCACGGGCGCCCCGTCGATGGTCTTCAGCGCCGAGCACTACGCAGAGGTGGTGCACAACTGGGTCTGCTGGGCGGCGCCCGTCTTCGACCCGGTGACCGGTCGCTCGCTCGGCGTGATCGACCTCTCGACGACCTGGGACCGCACCCACCCCATCGGCCTGGCCACGGCACGCGTGATGGCGCGACTGATCGAGGGGGCGCTCCCCACGGACCGTCGTACGACGTCGCCGGGCGACGCGGCGCCGTCCGAGCCCGGCCTGACGCTGACCCTCCTCGGCACGGCGCAGGTGTGGCTCGACGGCCAGCGGCTGCTCCTCAACCGCCGGCAGACCGAGATCCTCGCCCTGCTCGCCCTCCACCCCTCCGGCCTCTCGGTCGAGCACCTCCACGCGCTGCTCTACGGCGACGCGTCCGTCACGACCTCGACCCTGAAGGCCGAGGTCTCGCACCTCCGCGCCGCCCTGTCGGGCCAGCTCTCGTCGCGCCCCTACCGCCTGACGATGCCGGTGGCGACCGACGTCGAGGAGGTGCAGCGGCTGCTGCGCCGCGGCGACGTGCGCGCCGCGGTGCGGGCCTACGGAGGTGACCTGCTCCCCGGCACCGACTCGCCCGCCCTCGTGCAGATGGGTGACTACCTCGCCGTCAGCGTGCGCGAGGCCCTGCTGGCGCAACCCGATCCCGACGCGGTCCTGCGCTACAGCGAGCTGGCCCCGTACGACACCGCGGTGGTCGAGGCGTGCCTGGCCGCGCTGCCCGTGCACCACCCGGTCGTGCCGCTCCTGAAGGGCAGGCTCGCCAGCCTGCGGTGATGACTCCCATTTCGGGTAGATCGAGAAAATGGAGTGGACCGCTCGGATAGCGGTGCACGATCCTGCGTCGAGGTGCCGCACGGGGGTGCGGCCACGTACGAGGGAGAAAGCATGGCCGCAACACGTCGAGCGATGGCGGCAGGAGCCGTCGTCCTGCTCACGGGGAGCCTTCTCGGCAGCCCCACCGCAAGTGCCTCCACGGCACCCGAACCGACGACGGTGGCGAAGAAGCTCGTCTCGCCGCTCAGCATGGTCGTCGCGGGTGACGGCACCGCCTACGTCGCCCAGAACTTCGCCGGGCTGCTGACCGCGGTCGCGCCGGGCGCCAAGCCGGAGGTGGTCTTCGCCGCCAAGAAGGGGACCGAGGTCGGCGCGGTGTCCGAGAACCGCGGGACCGTCCAGTTCGCCACGACCAAGGGGGCGAAGACCGCGCTGTGGTCGATGCGCCCGGGCTCCAAGCCGAAGAAGGTGGCCGACCTGTCGGCCTACGAGGCCGACCGGAACCCGGACGCGGACGTCTCCTACGGCTTCGCGGGTGGGCTCGACCCCGCCTGTGCCGCGCAGATGCCGCCCGAGGTGCCCGCGTCCTACACGGGCATCGTGGAGTCGCACCCCTACGGCTCGACCGTGCACAAGGGCACGACCTACGTCGCCGACGCAGCCGGCAACACGATCCTGTCGGTCAAGCCCAACGGCAAGGTCAAGACCCTCGCGGTCCTGCCCCCCGTGCCGGTCGTCGTCACCGCGGAGGCGGCTGCGGCCAACAAGCTCCCGGCCTGCACCGTGGGCAAGACGTTCAACTTCGAGCCGGTCCCGACCGACGTCGAGGTGGGCAAGGGCGGCTGGCTCTACGTCACGCTGCTCCCCGGTGGTCCTGAGGACGGCAGCACCGGCGCGCAGGGTCGCCTGGTCAAGGTCAAGGCCAAGACCGGGAAGGTCCGTGAGGTCGCCAGCGGCTTCGCCGGCGCGACGGGCGTCGCGGTCGCGGACAACGGCGACATCTACGTCGCGCAGCTCTTCGGCGGCCAGGTCTCGCGCATCAAGGCCGGCCGGACGACCGCCAAGCCGTACGCCGAGGTGATGATGCCCGCCGCGGTCGAGTGGGCCGACGGTGACCTGTTCGTCAGCGCGCAGGTGCTGTCGGAGAAGCCGAAGGGCCTCGTGCTGCGCTACTGAGCAACACCCCGTGCGTGTGGGGTGGCGGCACCGGTGTGGACCGACCAACCGGCTGCCAACCCGGCCCGGCCTAGCGTCGGCCGCGAGTGATCCACCTCACACGCACGGAGGCGCCGCATGACCAAGATCGAACTCACCGTCGACGGGGCCGCGGTCTCCGACGACGTCGAGCCCCGGATGCTGCTGGTGCAGTACCTGCGGGAGAAGCTCGGCAAGACCGGAACAGTGATCGGGTGCGACACCTCCAACTGCGGAGCGTGCACCGTCCACCTCGACGGCACGAGCGTGAAGTCGTGCAACGTGCTCGCGGTGCAGGCCAACGGCCGCACCGTCACCACGATCGAGGGCCTCGCCGACGCCGCGGAGGGTGAGCTGCACCCGGTCCAGGAGGCCTTCCGCGAGTGCCACGGCCTCCAGTGCGGCTTCTGCACGCCGGGGATGATCATGCAGGCGGTCGACCTGCTCGCGGAGAACCCGCACCCGAGCGAGGAGGAGGTGCGGCTCGGCATGGAGGGCAACCTCTGCCGCTGCACCGGCTACCACAACATCGTCAAGAGCGTCCTCCACGCCGCCGGGCAGGCAGAGGGGGCGACGTCATGACCGCCACCCAGGACCGTCCCGCAGGCGAGGCCGACAAGGAGATCGGCCGCGACCGGCGCCGCAAGGAGGACCAGCGGCTGATCACCGGACGCACCCGGTGGACCGACAACATCACGCTCCCCGGGATGCTGCACCTCGCGATGGTGCGCAGCCCCTTCGCCCACGCGACGATCACCTCGATCGACGTCGAGGCCGCCAAGTCCTCCCCGAACGTGGTCGCCGTGCTGACGGGCAAGGACTTCGGCGACGAGCTCGGCGTCTGCATCAACGCCTGGCCCATCACGCCCGACCAGAAGACGCCGAACCACCCGCCGATGCCCGCCGACCGGGTCGCCTTCGCCGGCGAGGTCGTGGCCGTCGTCGTGGCCCGCAGCGCCGCTGCGGCGCGCGACGCGGCCGAGCTCGTGGACGTGGAGTACGACGAGCTGCCTGCGGTGATCGGCATCAAGAAGGCGCTCGAGGACGAGGTCCTCGCCCACCCCGACCTCGGCACCAACAAGTCCGCGCTGTGGGTCTTCGACTCGAACGAGGCCGGCACCGGTGGCGACGTCGAGGCCGCGATCGAGGACGCCCGCGCCAACGGGATCGTCATCGAGCGGGAGTACCGCCAGCAGCGGCTGATCCCGGCGTTCATGGAGCCGCGCAGCGTGGTCGTCGACCCCACGGGGGAGCAGATCACCATGTGGTCGGCGACCCAGATCCCGCACATCCTGAGGTTCGCCCTGGCGGCCACCACCGGCGTGCCCGAGTCGAAGATCCGGGTCATCGCCCCCGACGTCGGTGGTGGTTTCGGCGGCAAGCTGCAGACGACGCCCGAGGAGTGGATCGCGTGGGCCGTGGCCCGCCGGCTCTCCAAGCCGGTGAAGTACACCGAGACCCGCAGCGAGAGCCTGATGTCGGCGCACCACGGCCGCGACCAGGTGCAGACGCTGACGCTCGCCGCCGACAAGGACGGCAAGGTCACGGCCTTCAAGGTGCACCTCGACGCCGACCTCGGCGCCTACATCGCGATCGTCGGTGGCGGCGTGCCGGTGCTCGGCGCCTTCATGTTCAACGCGATCTACAAGTTCCCCGCCTACCGCTTCGAGTGCCAGACCGTGCTGACCAACACCACGTTCACGGACGCCTACCGCGGCGCCGGCCGGCCCGAGGCGACGTACGCCGTCGAGCGGATGATGGACGAGCTGGCGGCCGAGGTCGGCGTGGACCCGCTGGAGATCCGCGAGCGCAACTGGATCACCCACGAGGAGTTCCCGTTCACCACCGTCGCCGGCCTGGAGTACGACTCCGGCAACTACGAGGCGGCCACGGCCAAGGCGAAGGAGTCCTTCGGCTACGACGCCCTCCGCGCGGAGCAGAAGGAGCGGCGGGAGCGGGGCGACCGGGTCCAGCTGGGCATCGGCGTCTCGACGTTCACCGAGATGTGCGGCCTCGCACCCAGCCGGGTGCTCGGCAGCCTCGACTACGGAGCGGGCGGCTGGGAGCACGCGAGCGTGCGGATGCTGGCCACCGGCAAGGTCGAGATCGTCACCGGCGCGAGCGCGCACGGCCAGGGCCACGAGACGGCGTTCAGCCAGATCGTCGCCGACCGGCTCGGGGTCCCGTTCGAGGACGTCGAGGTGCTGCACGGCGACACCCAGGTCGCACACCGGGGCCTCGACACCTACGGCTCCCGCTCGCTCGTGGTCGGTGGCGAGGCGCTGGTGCAGGCGGTCGACAAGGTCATCGACAAGGCCCGGCACCTCGCGTCCCACCTGCTCGAGGCCAGCCAGGACGACCTCGACTACTCAGGTGGCCGGTTCACCGTCCGCGGCACCGACCAGGGCATCGGCATCCAGGAGCTCGCGACGGCGACGTTCACCGGGCACAACTACCCGGACGACATGGAGCTGAGCATCGACGCCGAGGCGACGTACGACCCCGTCAACTTCAACTACCCGCACGGCACGCACCTGTGCGCCATGGAGGTGGACACCGAGACCGGTGCGGTGAAGATGCGGAAGTACACCTGCTGCGACGACATCGGCACGATCATCAACCCGCTCATCGTGGCCGGTCAGGTGCACGGCGGGCTGGTGCAGGGCATCGCGCAGGCCCTGTGGGAGGAGGCCGTCCACGACGAGTCCGGCACTCTGGTCAGCGGCTCGTTCGTCGACTACCTCCTGCCGACGGCGGCCGACACGATCTCCTTCGACGTCCAGCACACCCACGAGCCGAGCGTGTGCACCACCAACTCGCTCGGCGCGAAGGGCGTCGGCGAGGCCGGCACCATCGCCTCCACCCCGGCGGTCGTCAACGCGGTCGTCGACGCCGTACGCCACCTCGGTGTCGACGACATCCAGATGCCCTGCACGCCGGAGCGTGTGTGGCGGGCGATCCATGCCCACGACGGTGATGCACCGACCCCGGCCGACGCGATGCCCCACTTCGAGGCGGACGCCCTCAACCAGGACCCCACCTCAGGACAAGGAGCAGGCCAGTGATCCCGGTGCAGTTCGACTACCTCGCCCCGACGTCGGTCGAGGAGGCGCTGGCAGCCCTCGGCCAGCACGGCGACGACGCGAAGATCATGGCCGGCGGGCAGAGCCTGCTTCCGGTCCTGCGGATGCGGCTCAATGCCCCGGAAGTCGTGATCGACCTCGGCGGCATCTCCTCGCTGCGGGGCATCCGCGACGACGGCGACGCCATCGTGATCGGTGCGATGACCACCCACCACGACGTGCGGGACGACAGCCTGGTCAAGGAGCACGCGCTCCTGCTGTCGAAGGCCGCCGCGGAGGTCGCGGACTCGCAGATCCGGCACCGCGGCACCTTCGGCGGCGCGCTGGCGCACGCCGACCCCGCCGGTGACCTCGGCGCGCCGGCGCTCGCGCTCGGTGCGCAGTTCGTCATCGCCGGGCCCGGCGGCACCCGCACGGTCGAGGCGTCGGACTTCTTCGTCGACCTCTTCGAGACGGCCATCGGCGACGACGAGATCCTCACCGAGGTCCGGGTCCCCAAGCACACCGGCTGGGGTGCGCACTACGAGAAGTTCGTGCGCGTGGCCCATCAGTGGCCCATCGTCGCGGTCGCCGCGACGGTGCGGGGCTCGATCGACGAGGCACGCGTGGGGCTGACCAACATGGGGTCGACGCCGCTGCGGGCGACCGCCACCGAGCAGGCGCTCGCCGGTACCAGCGCGACGGAGGACGGCGTACGCGACGCGGCACAGCTCGCCGCGGAGGGCACCAACCCGCCCTCGGACCTCAACGGCGCCGCGGACTACCGCCAGCACCTCGCACGCGTGCTCACCGGCCGGGCCGTGCTGAAGGCGGCGGGTGCCTAGGCATGGAGCTGAGCCACCGCTTCACCGTCCCGATCGGCGTCGAGGAGACCTGGGCGCACTTCAACGACATCGCCTCGGTCGCCGAGTGCTTCCCGGGCGCGCAGGTGACCGAGGCCGACGAGGACTCGTTCTCCGGGTCGGTGAAGGTCAAGCTCGGGCCGATCGCCCTGCAGTACAACGGCAGCGGGACGTTCGTGGAGAAGGACGCCGAGGCGCACCGCTTCGTCGTCGACGCCAAGGGCAAGGACAAGCGCGGCAACGGCACCGCGGGGGCGAAGGTCACGGTCTCGATGGTCGACGCCGGCAGCTCGACCGACGTGTCGGTGGAGACCGACCTCGCCATCACCGGGAAGCCGGCCCAGTTCGGGCGCGGGGTGATGCAGGACGTCTCCGACAAGCTGCTCGGGCAGTTCGTCGCCTGCCTCGAGCAGCGGCTGGCGGCGCCCGCGGAGTCCTCCGACGCGCCGGACGCGTCATCGGACGAGACGCCCCAGGAGGTGGCCGCGACGTCCGTGCAGCCCCCACCGCCGTCCTCGCCGCCCGCCGCGGCCGCCCCGCTGCCCCCACCCGCACCACCGAGGCCGCCGCCGCGGGAGCCCGAGGCGCTCGACCTCGGCAGCGCCGTGCTCCCGGTGCTCGCGAGGTCGTACTGGAGGCAGGCGCTCGCCGCGCTGGTCGTCCTCGTGGTGCTGCGACGGCTGCTGCGGAGGTCGTGATCAGAAGACGTTGAGCGGGCGGAACTGGACCGACAGCCGCGGTCCGGAGTGGGCGACCTTGGGCACGGAGTGCTCCCAGGTGCGCTGGCACGAGCCGCCCATCACGACCAGGTCGCCGTGGCCCATGGTCAGCGCGATCGACGCACCCCCGCCGCGCGGGCGCAGCAGCAGCCGGCGGGGGTCGCCGACGCTGACGATGGCCACCATGGTGTCGCTGGTGCGACCGCGTCCGATCGTGTCGCCGTGCCACGCCACCGAGTCGCGCCCGTCGCGGTAGTAGCAGCAGCCGGCCGTCACGAAGGGCTCGCCCAGCTCGGGGAGGTAGTGCTCGCTCAGCGCGGTGCGCGCCTGCGTCAGCGCGGGGTGGGGGAGCGGGTCGGCGGCGAGGTAGGTGTGCACCAGCCGGGGCACGTCGACCACGGCGTCGTACATCTCGCGGCGCTCGGCCCGCCAGGGCACCCGTTCGACGAGTGCGGAAAACACGGTGTCGGGGTCGCGTAGCCAGTTGCGTTGCACGTCCACCCACGCTCCGTGGGACAGCTGGCGACGCTCAGGAGCCAGCACCACGGAATCCGCGGTGTCGTCGGCGAAGAGGGACGTCTGGAAGTCCACGGGACCCATGGTACGCGATGAATCGAACATCCGTTCGAAACTCAAGAAATCCTCAAGGGTTTACCACAGGCTTGGTCAATTTGCGGACCGCCGGTCCAGCCCAGTCCTAGCCTGAGTGCCATGGAACCCGTGGACCTCGTCGTCCCGCGCCAGCGGGCGCTGAAGCACGTCCAGGTCCGCGAGCACGTGAGGGGCCTCATCGAGGCCCAGCCGCCCGGCTCCGCGGCCCCGTCCGAGCGCGAGCTCGTCGCCCGGTTCGGCGTCGCGCGGATGACCGTACGACAGGCGCTCGACGCCCTCGTCGCCGAGGGCCTGCTCGAGCGGATCCCGGGTCGCGGCACCTTCGTCGCCCAGCCTCCCCGCACAGCCGGCCGGCTCACGTCGTTCACCGAGGAGATCCGCCGCCGCGGGATGCTGCCGGAGTCGCAGACCCTCCTCGCCCGCGTCGAGCAGGCCGGCCCCGGCGTCGCCCGCGCGCTCGACATCTCGCCCGGTGACCCGGTGCTCCACTGGCGCCGGCTGCGCCGCGCCGACCAGGCCATCGTCTGCGTCGAGGACGCCTACCTCAACGAGGTGCTGCTGCCGGGGTTCCTCCAGCACGGCACCCCCACCAGCCTCTACGAGGCGCTCGCCGCCCGCGGCCTGCGCCCGACCGAGGTGGAGGACTCCATCAGCGCCGACCGGGCGAGCGCCGACGAGGCGGCGGTCCTCGAGGTGGACGAGGGCGACCCGGTGCTGCGCCACGCGCGGCGCGCCGTGTCCGACGGTCGCATCGTCGAGGTCTCCCGCACCTGCTACCGGCACGACCGCTTCACGGTCTACCTCCAGCTCAACGACCGCTGAGGTCCTCGAGCTCCGCGAGCTCGCGCTCGAGGTTCGCCCGCGCGGCGTCCTCCCACAGCTCGCGCGCCTGCGGGGTGCTGAACACCTGCTCCCGGTTGACCAGGTCGCGCAGCACTGCTGCCCGGCCGGCCCGGAAGTCGTCGTCGCCGACGTGGGCGAAGTCCGCGCGCACCCCGGCGACGTAGGCGTCGTACCGCTCACGCGGCGCGGCCAGGATGCCGAGGTCGGCATCGCTGAGCGCGGCCCCCGCGGGGTCGTCCGCGCTGGGGCGGTGCTCGGCGGTCATCCGCACGAGCCGCGCGACCTCGTCGCGGCGTCCCGGAGCAAGCGCGCGCTCGGCCCACAGCGCGGAGCGTTCCTCGTCCTCCTGGGCGCCGTCGTAGACGGCGTCGTGGAACCACGCGGCGAGGCGCACCGACATGGCGTCGAACCGGCACCCCGCCGCGGCCAGCAGGTCGAGCCGGTCCAGGACCTCCTCGAGGTGGCGGAGGTCGTGGTAGCCGGGCCGGTCCCAGGCCGCGAGCAGGTCGTCGCGGAGGTCGTGGTGGTCGGCGAGCGGCCAGCGGTCGGCAAGGCTCACTGCTGGGTCGCCTGCTGCAGCTCACGGGCCTCGGCGTGACCGGAGGCCATCGCCCACCGGATCGTGCGGGTGGCTGCCGCGCCGAGCACGCGGTTGGTCACCGGGGGCACGGGCGGCAGTCGCAGCTCGCGGCGGGCGGCGGCCGGCAGCAGCCCGATGGCGGCCGAGGCGAGGGCGAGGTAGCCGGGACGTGCGGCCACCGGCAGGTCGGGGTGCAGCAGCAGGAAGCGGATCGCCTCCTGGGCCGCCGGCGTACCGCGGAGCTCGGGGGCGTACGCCGCCAGCGTCGCGCGCAGGTCCTCCTCGGACCGCGGGGCATCCACCACGCCCAGGTGCTCGGCCGCGACAGCGGTCTGGGCGACGTACTCGTCGCGCTCCGCCCCGGCGAGGGGCCGGTGCCCGTAGCGGTCGTGCGCGACGAGGAAGCTGTGGATCTCGGCGGCGTGGACCCAGCCGAGCAGGTGGGGGTCCGAGGCGGCGTACGGCGTGCCGTCAGGCATCGTGCCGGTCACCGACTCGTGGGCACGCTGGACCGCGCGGATCATCTGCAGCGCGTCCTGCTCGGCGCCGAAGGTGGTCATCGCGATGTAGGTCGAGACCTGCGCGAGCCGTCCCCACATGTCGCCGCGGTAGCCGGAGTGGTCGGCCACCCCCTGCATCGCGGCCGGGTGGAGCGACTGCAGCATGATCGCCCGGATGCCGCCGACGAACATCGACGCGTCGCCGTGGACCCGGCCGATGGGGGAGCCCGGGGCGAACCAGCGCGGCCCCGGCGTGCCGTGGACGCGCCGCCGGTTGCGGGGGCCGTCGGGGCCGGCGACCTTGCTGAACAGCTCGGCGCCGAGGCGGTCACGGAGGGTCACGCGGTCGAGGCTAGCCAAGGAGGCGAAGCGCCCGGAGCGCGATCAAGCGTCGGCCGGCAGGTCCCCGGCGTCGACGATGCGGTAGGCGTAGCCCTGCTCGGCGAGGAACCGCTGCCGGTTCTGCGCGAAGTCGGCGTCGACGGTGTCGCGCGAGACGATCGTGTAGAAGTGCGCGCTGCGGCCCTCGGTCTTCGGGCGCAGCAGCCGCCCGAGCCGCTGGGCCTCCTCCTGGCGCGAGCCGAAGGACCCGCTGACCTGGATGGCCACCTCGGCCGACGGCAGGTCGATGGAGAAGTTGGCGACCTTGCTGACCACCAGCAGGCCGATCTCGACGGAGCGGAACGCGTTGAAGAGCCGCTGCCGCTCCTTGACCGACGTCTCGCCCTTGATCACCGGGGCGTCGAGCATCTCGGCGATCTCGTCGAGCTGGTCGATGTACTGCCCGATCACCAGCGTCGGCTGTCCGGCGTGCTGCTGCACGAGGCGTCGTACGACGTCGATCTTGGCGTGGGTGCAGGAGGCGAGCCGGTAGCGGGTGTCGGGGTCGCTGGTGGCGTAGGCGAGCCGCTCGCCGTCGGGCAGGCTGACGCGCACCTCGACGCAGTCGGCCGGTGCGATGTAGCCCTGCGCCTCGATGTCCTTCCAGGGGGCGTCGTAGCGCTTGGGGCCGATGAGGGAGAAGACCTCGCCCTCCCGGCCGTCCTCGCGCACGAGGGTGGCGGTGAGCCCGAGCCGGCGACGCGCCTGCAGGTCGGCGGTCATCCGGAAGATCGGCGCCGGCAGCAGGTGCACCTCGTCGTAGACGATGAGGCCCCAGTCGCGGGCGTCGAGCAGCTCGAGGTGCGGGTACACGCCCTTCCGCTTGGTCGTCAGCACCTGGTAGGTCGCGATGGTGACCGGGCGGATCTCCTTGACGGCGCCGGAGTACTCGCCGATCTCGTCCTCGGTCAGGGAGGTGCGCGCGACCAGCTCGTCCTTCCACTGGCGGGCGCTCACGGTGTTCGTCACCAGGATCAGCGTGGTCGCCCGGGCGTGGGCCATCGAGGCGGCGCCGACAATCGTCTTGCCCGCGCCGCAGGGAAGCACCACGACGCCCGACCCGCCGTCCCAGAACGAGTCGGCGGCCTCGCGCTGGTAGGGGCGCAGCGTCCAGCCGTCCTCGGCGAGGTCGATGTCGTGCGCCTCGCCGTCGACGTAGCCGGCGAAGTCCTCGGCGGGCCAGCCGAGCTTGAGCAGCGCCTGCTTGAGGTTGCCGCGCTCGCTGGGGTGGACGGCGACCGTGTCGTCGTCGAGCCGGGCACCGAGCATCCCCGCGACCTTCTTCGCCCGGAGCACCTCCTCGAGCACGGGGCGGTCGGTGGAGGACAGCACGAGGCCGTGGACCGGGTGCTTCTCCAGGCGCAGCCGGCCGTAGCGCCCCATCGTCTCGGCGACGTCGACGAGCAGCGCGTGCGGGACGGCGTAGCGCGACCACGACAGGAGCGCGTCGACGACCTGCTCGGCGTCGTGCCCGGCCGCCCGCGCGTTCCAGAGCCCCAGCGGCGTGAGGCGGTAGGTGTGGATGTGCTCGGGGGAGCGCTCGAGCTCCGCGAACGGGGCGATGGCCTTGCGGGCCTCGGCGGCAGCGGGGTGGTCGACCTCGAGCAGCAGCGTCTTGTCCGACTGGACGATGAGGGGGCCGTCGTTCATCCGGCGGCTCTCACGAGGACGCCGCCGCGGCGCGGCGGGCGGTCGGGGGACGGCCGACCTGCTCGGCGCGACGCCGGGCCCGGAAGGCGGCGACGTTGGCGCGCGAGGAGCACCGGTCCGAGCAGTAGCGGCGTGACTGGTTGGGGGAGGTGTCGACGAAGACGTGCTCGCAGCGGGGCTCCGAGCAGATGCCGAGGCGGGTGGCGCCGAGGTCGCAGACCAGGGTGGCCAACCCCATCAGGGCCTCCCCGATCAACAGCTCGGCGACCGACGCCGCCCGGTTGGCGACGTGCATGTGGAGGTTGTCGGGGTCGTGGTCGGAGATCATCGGCGTGACCGGGTGCCGGGCGAGCAGGTCGTTGAGCGAGCTCACCACCAGCGCGACGTCGTCGACGTCGGATGCCTCGAACACGGGCCGCAGGTCGGCCTGGAACGCCTGCACTGACCCGACGTCACCCGCGACCAGCGAGCGGTGCAGCCACGAGCGGTCGGCGAGGTGCTCGCGCAGCGCCTCCTCGTCGCCCAGGTCGGCGTTGACGAGCGCCGCTGCGCGCTCGGCGTACCGGATGAAGTCCATCGCCCAAGTCTACGGAGGCGCCCACACGGGTGCTCACGCGTGTGATCACGCGGTGCGCACCCGTGTGATGCGGTGCACGGCGAACTCCCGGACGTCGTCGGCGCGGTGGTCGTACGCCGACAGGCGCCCGCCGTCGAGGCGGCGCGGGTCGACGACGCGCTCGCCCGTCGCACCGTGGTTGTCGACGTAGCCGATGACGACCGTGCTGCCGGCCTCGATCGCCTCCCGCAGGGCGGCCAGGGCTCCCGACGGGGTGGTCGTCGCCTCGGCGCTCGCGGGCCGTGAGGACTCGGCCCGGTCGCCGGCACGGATGGCCGTCGCCACCGCCTGGACCTGCGCCGCCTGCCGCGCCTCGACGGCACCGGCCGGACGGCGGCCGCGGCGGGTGCGGGCACGCTGCAGGTCCGGGCGGCTCACGCGGACCGTGCCGTCGGCGGCCTCGACGACGGGGGCGGCTCCGAGCTCGCGGAGCCGGGGCAGCAGGACGTCGAGCGGTGAGGTGGCGATCGCCACCGTCGGGGCGAGCAAGCGCAGGCCGAGGCTGCGCCCACGGGGGTCGTGGACCAGGGCTGCGAGGGCGGCCTCGTCGTCGGCGCGCAGGAACGCCTCGGCGTGACCGACCCGCACGGTGCCGAAGGTGCGGGCGACGTCGTCGACGAGGAACTCCAGCGGCTGGGGCACCGGCGTCTGCGAGACCGAGGCGAGGAAGTCGCGCACCTCGCCGCTGGACCAGCCTGCGTCGAAGCCGCGGCGCAGCGACCCGGAGGTGAAGCGGTAGACCGTCGCCCCACCGCGCGACTCCACGTCGGCGAGCAGGTGCAGCCTCCGCGCGACCTCGGTCTCGAGCGGGCCGGGGGCCACGGCCGTGAGGTCGGCCTGCAGGAGGACGTGGTCGACCGGTCGGGGGAGGTCGGCGGCGATCGCCTCCGCGGCCGCCGCGAGGTCGCCGGTCGCCACGTGCCGTCCGCTGGGCGGCAGGCCGCCGGCGCCGGTGACGCCCAGCGCGGCCGACTCGGACAGCGCGGCCGTGACCAGGTCGGCGAAGATCGTGGGCCGGCGCGGGCGCAGCCAGCCGATGCGTCGTACGAGCGAGGCGGTGCCGGTGCCGACGGCGAGGACCTCGCCCTCCGGCACCTCCGCCAGCACCCGTAGCGCGAGCCGGCGGGCTTCCTCGGCCAGCCCGCTGGAGAGCTCGGGGGCGAGTGCGTTCCACGACTTGCCCGCGGGGTCGCGCGAGCCGACGAGCGACGGCACCCGGCTGCTGGCGAGCCAGCCGCCCACCAGGCGCGTCCACCGCTCGGCGAGCGGCAGCCCGGACCAGACGTCGAACTCGTCGGTCGGCAGCCACGACGGTGTCCCGTCGCCGGCGGCCGCCTCGGCGACGAGGCCGGCGGTCAGCGCGACCTCCACCACCAGTGCCGCAACCGGCTCGTCGACGTGCAGCTCGCGAGCCACCGCCTTGAGGTCACGCACCGCGAGCCCGCCGCTGCGCAGGACGCTCGGCGGCTGGACGCCCCAGTGGTCGAGCAGCAGCTCCACACGGCGTACGACGTCGAACGCCGCGCCCGCGGCCGTCCGGGCGACCAATGACGCATCGCGCGCCGACGTCGCCAGCGCCGGCACCTCGTCGACCGGCTCGCGGGTCGTCCGGCCGCCGCGGAGCGCCAGCCCCACCTCGCCGGGCAGCACGACCGCGTCGCCCTCGCGCGGCACGAGCAGGCGCCGGCTGATCAGCTCCTCGGCCGGCGTGCGTGCCTCCGCCGGCGAGACCGTGCGCCGCGCCGAGCCGGTCGTGCCCTCGCCGCCGTGGTCGTCGACGTGGCGCAGCAGCGCGGTCGCCGCAGGCGACAGCTCGGCGATCCGGGCCGACACCACCTCCGGGCTCGCCGGCTCGGGGCTGGACGGGCGCAGGCCGCTGACGAGGCCGGGCATGCCGCGCATCGCATCGGCCACGCCGGTGAGCGCCCGGACGCCTCCGGGGGCCTCCCACGCCAGGGCCAGGTCGAGCAGGTGCTGCAGCGCGGCCGCCGTGCGCCCCTCGTCGGCGTGGACGATCGAGATCAGGTCCGCGGAAGTGGTTTGACCTGCAACCAGAAGGGCATCAAGCACGGAAAGCTCGAGGCGGTCCAGTCCGTCGAGGGCCCGGTGGATCGACGAACGCGTGGCAGCCCGCGAGGCCAGCTGCGACGAATCTTGAGGGGCGGGTGTGGCGAGATCGGGACGGGCCCTGAGCAGCGCCACGAGCCGCTCGTCCGGCCAGCTGCGCAGCTGGTCGGCGAGGGTGCGTGCGGGTGTCGTCCGCCCTGAACTGGACATCCCTTCTACGCTACTCGCCGGGTCGGCACCGCGGCCCCACATCTCGACACGGGGCGAAGAGGGCCGACATGCTTGACGTTGATCTGCACCACGGGGCGTCGACGGACGTCGGACTGGTGCGCAAGGTCAACGAGGACTCCTACCTCGTGGCGCCGCCCGTCTTCGTCGTCGCCGACGGCATGGGCGGCCACTCCGGCGGCGACGTCGCGAGCCAGATGGTGGTCGAGGAGTTCCAGCGACTCGCCGAGTCCTACGACCCCCGCCGCGGAGCCGAGCAGGTCGCCGACGCCTTCGCGCGGGCGCAGTCGCGCATCGTCGACTACGGCGACGCCCATCGTGCGATGCAGCCCGGCTGGCACGCCGGCACGACCGCCGTGGTGGCGGTGCTCGTCGTCGACGACGGTGTCACCAAGTGGCTCCTGGCCAACCTCGGCGACTCCCGGATCTACCGCATCGTCGACCGCCGGCTCGAGCAGGTGAGCGTCGACCACTCCGTCGTCCAGGAGCTCATCGACTCCGGGCGCATCACGGCCGAGGAGGCGTCGGTCCACCCCGAGCGTCACGTCATCACCCGGGCGCTCGGCAGTCCCGAGGGCATCCGCCCCGACTTCTTCCTGCTGCCGCTCGGCTCGGTGGAGCGCCTGCTGCTGTGCAGTGACGGCGTGACCGGCATGATCGAGGACAAAGAGATCGAGGAGATCCTCGAGTCCGTCGCCGATCCTCGCGACGCCGCCGACGCGCTGGTGCGGGCGGCGGTGGCAGCCGGTGGTCGTGACAACGCCACGGCGGTGGTCGTCGATGTGGTGGGATTGGTGAAGGACGCGACCTACGACTCCCAGCGCCAGCTGGCGAGTCTCGAATCCAAGCTGGGGGGACGACTGTGAGCACTGAGGCCAGGTTCGCGCCGGGGGACTGGTACGCCGTCGTCGGTGACCGGGTGACCGTCGTGCTGCCGGTCAGCCAGCGCAGCCGGGTGGCCGCGCTGTGGGACCTCGCCGACTCGGGCGCGGGTGCCGACGCCCTGCTCGACGCGCTGCTCGCAGGAGGCCTGTCCTCGCTCGACCACTTCGCCCTGGTCGCCCACGACGACGACGCGACCCACCTCGTCGTGCGGGGAGCGCCGACCGCGACCGTGTCCGCGACCGGCGGCGACGAGATCGTCAGCGCCGCGCCCGGCGCGACGTGGGCCGAGCAGGTCCTCACCGGCGTGAGCAGCGTCCGGGTGACGCTCACCGGCGAGGGCGCGGCCGACCACCCGCTCACCGCCGGCCTGGCCCGCGTCTCGGTCGTGGAGTTCGGTACGCCGTCCGCGACCGTCGCGTCCGCGGCTCCCGCCGACGACCGCGTCGAGGCCGCCGAGCCCGAGCCCGACCCCGAGACCTTCGCCGCACCGGAGCCGGAGCCCGACCCGGAGCCCGAGCCGGAGCCCGAGGTGGCCCGGGAGCCCGACCGCGAGCCCGGCCCGGAGCCCGACCCGGTCCCGGCCGCCCCCGTTCTCCCCGCCGCGCCGATGCAGTTCGGCGCCCCCGCGGACGACCCGACGCCGACCGGGGAGACCCCCGTCGTGCCGGACGACTGGACCGACCGCGACGGCCAGACGCAGGTCGGCCCCCCGCACGCCGACTTCCACCGTCCGCCGATCCCCGGCCAGGAGATCGCCCCCGACGTGGTCGCGCAGCCCGTCGCCTCGCTCGTGTTCTCCACCGGTGACGTCGTCGCCGTCGACCGCACCGTGCTCGTGGGCCGCGCGCCCGAGGCGCGACGCTTCGCCTCCCACGAACAGCCCCACGTGGTGACGGTGCCCAGCCCGCACCAGGAGATCTCCTCCACCCACCTCGAGATCCGCCCGGGCGCGGGCGCCGACCACGGGTCGGCCATCGCGACCGACCTCGGGTCCACCAACGGCACCGTGCTGGCCCAGCCCGGCCTCGACGCGGAGGACCTCAAGCCCGGCATCGCCGTCAGCCTGATCCCCGGCGCCGTCCTCGACCTCGGCGACGGCGTGACCATCCAGGTCACCAACCCCTGAGCCGGAACCCACCCGCGACCGAGCCGCCGAGACCCCAGAACCGCCGAGATCCCCTCGTGACCCCCGTGACCCAGCACCCCCAGGCCATGACCTACCCCGTCGCCGAGCTCGAGCGACGCTTCGCCGCGTTCGCGATCGACCGGCTCCTCGCCTGGACCCTCATCGCCGCCGTCGGTGTCGCGACGGCGCTGTTCGTGTCCGACGACCTCTGGACCGTCGTCGGCGCCGTCGCCGGTGCGATGGTGCTGGTCTGGCTGGTCCTGGCCGTCGTGCTCGGCGTCACCGGCACCTCGCCCGGCAAGGCGGTGACCGGCCTGCGGGTGGTCCACCACGGCACCGGCACCCCGATCGGGGTCGGCCCGGCGCTGCTCCGCTCGCTCGTGCTGGGCGTCGCGGGCCTGCCCACCTTCGGCATCGGCGTGGCCACCCTGGCCTGGACGGCCGTGGAGGACCGCGGCCGCCAGCGCCGCGGCTGGCACGACCACCTGACCCACACCGTCGTGGTCGACGTACGCCCCGTGGTCGAGGTGGCCGACGCCGCCGTCGACGACGGACCGCGCCACATCGTCAACCTCACCGCGATGCGCCTGGTCCCGGCCCCGCCCGTCGAGCAGGTCAGGACCCCGGAGCGCTCCGAGCACTCCATGCGCCGGCAGCCGCTGCCCGCCGACCTCGCCGGCCCGGCGGCCGCCCCGCCGTCGGTCCAGGCGCCACCGCCACCGGCCCAGGCGGCACCCCCGAGCCCGGCCCAGGCGCCCTTGTCACCGGCGCGGCCGGTCCAGGCCCAGGCGCCGCTGCCACCCGCGGCGGCGCACCAGCGGCCACCCGCCCCCGCGCAGCCGTGGTCACCGCCGCCCGGCACGCCGGTCGCACCCCAGCGCTGGCGCGTCCACTTCGACAACGGCGAGAGCTTCGTGATCGCGGGCCTCGCGTTGGTCGGGCGCCGCCCCGAGCCGCGGTCGGGCGAGCAGGTGGCCCACCTGATCCCGCTGACCTCGGCCGACATGTCGGTTTCCAAGACGCACGCCCAGTTCGGCCCGGCGCCCGACGGGACGATCGTGGTCATGGACCGCGGCTCGACCAACGGCACGGTGCTCGTGCGCCAGGGGGTCTCGCGCCAGCTCGCGCCGGGCAAGCCGGCAGCGCTCGTCGACGGCGACAAGGTCGTCTACGGCGACCGCGAGATGCTCCTCTCCCGGGAGGGCTGAGGCCACCACCGGCTCCGACGGGGCAGGATGTGCGGCGTGCCGACCTTCCTGGACCTGCTCTACGACGAGGCGCCGCTGGCCGCCTTCGACGAGCACCTCGCGCAGTGCGAGGCGCGCCTGGACGGTGCCGACGCGACCGTCCTGCGCTCGGAGTACGACGTGGCGGTCCGGCTGCGCGACCTGATGGGGCGGATGCGCTCCCGCGAGGCAGAGCTGTCCGCGCTCTACGAGACCGCCTCCGACCTCACCGCGATCCGCGACGTGGACACCATCCTGGCGGCGATCGTGCGCCGCGCACGCCAGCTGCTGCACTGCGACATGACCTACCTCTCGCTCAACGACGAGGACGACGGCGCGTCCTACATGAAGGTCACCGACGGCGCGCTGACCCGCGAGTTCCAGACGCTGCGGCTGCCGCTCGGCACCGGCCTGCTCGGGCTCGTCGCCCAGACCGGCGCGGCCTACTTCACCGAGGACTACGCCGCGGACGAGCGCTTCGTGCACCAGGGCTACATCGACGAGGCGGTGGCCGGCGAGCAGATCCGCGCCATCCTGGGCGTGCCCCTCGTCCTCGACGGCGTGGTGATCGGCGCGCTCCTCGCGGTGCACCGCTCCGTGCGCCGGTTCCCGCAGTCCGAGGTCAGCCTGCTCACGTCCTTCGCGGCGCACGCAGTGGTGGCGCTGGAGAACGCCCGCCTCTTCGCCGAGCTCGACGAGGCCAACCGGTCCCTCACCCGGCACACCGAGGCCGTCGACGCCGCGGCGCTGGCCCACGACCGGCTCACCGACCTGCTCATCGGCGGCGGCGGGGTCGCCGAGGTGGCCGAGGTGCTCTCCGGCGTGCTGGGCGGCGCGGTGTCGGTCTGGACACCCACCGACGAGCTGCTGGCCGGGGAGGATGCCCCGGCGGCTCGGCCGGACGCGGTGCCGGAGGCCGTCGCCGAGGCGGTGGCCTCTGGTCGCTCGGTGGCGACCGGGTCGGGGCTCGTCGCCGCCGCGCTCGCCCGCACCGAGCACGTCGCCACCCTGGTCCTCCGACGCGACGAGCCGCTGGACCTCGCCGGTCGCCGTACGCTCGAGCGCGGGGCGCTGGTCACCGCGCTGGTCCTGCTGTTCGCCCGCTCCGTCACCGACGCCGAGGAGCGCCTCGGCGGCCAGCTCCTCGCCGACCTGCTGGAGTCCGACCCGGACTCGCGCGAGCGCCTGCGTGACCGCGTACGACGCCACAGCGCGAGCCTCGACGGGCCGGTCGTGGTCGCGGCCGCCACCGTCGACGGTGCCGACCGGCACCGCGCGAGCCGCGCCGCCGTGGCCCTCGCGCGCCGCAGCTCCGGGCTGGCCGGCGAGCACCGCGGCGCGGTCGTGGTCGTCGTGCCGAGCGAGGACCCCCGCCGGGTGGGGGCCGACCTGCAGGCGGCCGTGGCCGAGCTCGGGGGCGTGGCGACCGTCGGCGTCGCCGGGACGAGCGACGCGCTCAACGGCGACCGGCTGGTGACCGCCCACGACGAGGCGCGGCGCTGCCTCGACACGCTGGTGCGCCTCGGCCGCCGTGGCGCCGTGAGCGACCCGGCCGGCCTCGGCGTGGCCCGCCTGCTCCTCGGTGACAACGACCCCGAGCACGTCACCTCCTTCATCGAGGCCTCGATCGGTCCGGTGCGCGCGTGGGACGAGCGGCGCGGCACGAGCCTGGTGGCCACGCTCGAGGCGTGGTTCGCGAGCGGCGGCCACCTCAAGGACACCGCGGCCGCCCTGCACCTGCACCCCAACACGGTGACGCAGCGGCTCGAGCGGATCGGGGAGCTCCTCGGGGCGGGGTGGCGCGAACCCGGCCGCGCGCTCGACCTCCAGCTCGCGCTCCGTCTGTCGCGCCTCCAGGACGGCTGACGGCCCTCGCAGGTGTGCTCTCGCCACATGCTCGCGCCCCAACTGTGGGCGCGCACCCCATGTGCCGTCCGTCACTCCGCTCCCTACGGTGAGGGCCATGACCACCGCCACCCCCTCCGCGCCACCCGCCCTGACCGGACGCCGGGCCCTCGTGACGGGCGCCGCCAGCGGCATCGGCGCAGCGGTCGCCGCCCGGCTCGCCGAGGCCGGCGCCGAGGTCCACCTGCTCGACCGCGACGACGAAGGTGTCGCCAAGGTCGCCGCGCAGGTGCACGGCACCCCTCACGTCGTCGACCTCACCGACGAGGCGGCGATCGCCGGGCTCGACCTCGACGTCGACATCCTCGTCAACAACGCCGGCGTGCAGCACGTCGCCGCCGTCGAGGACTTCGACCCCGAGCGGTTCCGCACGATCCACACGCTGATGCTGCACGCGCCGTTCCTGCTCGCGCGTCGCGTCCTGCCCGGGATGTACGCCCGCGGCTGGGGCCGGATCGTCCATGTCTCGAGCGTCCACGGCCATCGCGCGTCGGCCTACAAGTCGGCCTACGTCAGCGCCAAGCACGGCCTCGAGGGCCTCTCGAAGGTCATCGCCCTCGAGGCGGCGGACAAGGGCGTCACCAGCAACACCGTCTGCCCCGGCTACGTCCGCACGCCGCTGGTCGAGGGCCAGCTCACCGACCAGGCGCGCGCGCACGGCATCGCCGAGGACCAGGTCCTCGACTCCGTGCTCCTCGCCCGCACCCCGCTGAAGCGGCTCGTCGAGCCCGAGGAGGTCGCCGACGCGGTGGTCTTCCTGTGCAGCCCGGCCGCGACCTCGATGACCGGGACGTCCCTCTCCCTGGACGGCGGCTGGACCGCCGCCTGAGCCACGCCCCACCCCGCCCCCCGATTCCCCCATGAAAGGCACGTCATGAGCACCGACACCACCAGCGCCGCCGGGCGCGGGGCGTCCGGCACCGAGCCGGGACGCACCAGCATCGTCAAGGTCGTCTTCGCCTCGCTGATCGGCACTGCCGTCGAGTGGTACGACTTCTTCCTCTACGGCTCCGCAGCCGCGCTCGTCTTCGGCACGCTGTTCTTCCCCGAGAGCGAGCCCGCGACCGCGACGCTGCTCGCCTTCGGCACCTACGCGCTCGGCTTCGTCGCCCGCCCCCTCGGCGGCATCGTCTTCGGGCACTTCGGTGACAAGGTCGGGCGCAAGAAGATGCTCGTGGCGTCGCTGTTCCTCATGGGCATCGCGACCTTCGCCATCGGCCTGCTGCCGACGTACGCCTCCATCGGCGTCGCCGCGCCGCTGCTGCTGCTGACCTGCCGCCTGCTCCAGGGCTTCGCGGTCGGCGGCGAGTGGGGCGGGGCCGTCCTGATGGCCGCCGAGCACGGCGACGACTCGCAGCGCGGCTTCTGGTCGTCGTGGCCGCAGGCCGGCGTGGCGCTGGGCAACCTGTTCGCCACCGGCGTGCTGTGGGTGCTCGCGGCCGTCCAGTCCGACGCCGCCTTCGAGTCCTGGGGCTGGCGCGTGCCGTTCCTGCTGAGCGCCGTGCTGGTCGCGGTCGGGCTGTGGGTGCGCCTGTCGATCGAGGAGTCCCCGGTCTTCACAGAGGCGAAGGCCGAGATGGAGACCAAGGAGACCCCGCACCTGCCGCTCGTCGAGGTGTTCCGCAAGTACCCCAAGGAGGTCCTGGTGGCCATGGGGATGCGCATGGCGGAGAACATCTCCTACTACCTGTTCACGATCATCTCGATCTCGTTCCTCACGATCTACGCCGGCACCGCCGACGACAAGTCCCTCATCCTCAAGGCGCTGCTGATCGGCTCCGTGGTGCACTTCGTGACCATCCCGCTGATCGGTGCGCTCAGCGACCGCGTCGGTCGGCGTCCGCTCTACCTCGCCGGTGCCGTCGGCGTCGCGGCATGGTCGTGGGTCTTCTTCGACCTGATCGCCTCCCGCTCGGAGGGCAAGATCATCCTGGCGATCGTCGTCGGCCTCGTCCTCCACGCGCTGATGTACTCCCCGCAGGCGGCGTTCTTCTCCGAGCTCTTCGGCACCTCGGTGCGCTACACCGGCGCCTCGGTCGGCTACCAGCTCGCGTCGATCTTCGCGGGTGCCCTCGCCCCGATCATCGCGATCGAGCTGCTCGGCGACGCCAGCGCCGGCGTCACCAACGTGCCCAAGGTGGCGATCTACATGACGATCGCGTCGGTGATCACGATCGTCTCCGTGCTGGCCGCCCACGAGACCAGGGCCAGCTCGCTCCGCCACGACCGGGTGCTCCAGGACTGAGCCTGCCTGCCCCCGGATGCGGGCCGTCGTCCCTCGTGGACGGCGGCCCGTCGGCGTACCTGGAGGGTCAGCGCGTCAGGGCGACCGGCACGCGGGTCACGCCCCCGCGGGCGCCGAGCCAGACGAGCATGCCGTCGTCGAGCCGGCCGGGAGCGGTGGGCCCCGAGACGGTGATCGTGAAGTCGGCCGACTCGCCCGGCGCGAGGCGTACGGCGAGGGGCTGGACCCGTACGCGGTGGGAGGTGAAGCCGCGGGTGGTGACCGAGAAGTACTCCGGCCGGGTGCCGATGTTGGTCACCGTGCGCACCGCGCGACGCTGCCGCGCCGGCATCAGGAGCGAGCTGGTGTTGAGCCGTGCGAGGGAGTGGCGGCGCATGGCGCGGCGCCACTGCTCGGGAGCGACGTCGAGCGCGAGGTGGGCGGTGGGCGCGCGGCTCGGGAGGGCACCGGCGCCTTGTTCGAGGACCGAGGAACCCGGGATCGGGCGCGCCGAGGTCGCGAGGAGCGAGCGGACCACCGAGGCCGACCGGTCCGGGTGCCGGGCGAGGACGAGCGCCGCGAGCCCGCTGGCGTGGGCGGTGGCCGCCGAGCTGCCGCTGAAGACTCCCCAGGTGCGGCCGGTGGCATGCGGGAGGGCGCCGAGCACGGCGTCGCCGTCGGCCACCGCATCCGGCTTGACGGAGGTCCCGCGCGGGTCGCCGGCAGCGCTCCAGCGGGCGGTGCGCCGCGTGCCGGGGTCGCCGGCGATCCGGGAGACCGTGACCCGGGTGTCGGGGTGGCGGGACACCCAGCGGCTGAACGTGCGGCCGGCCGACGCGGCCAGGTGCACGGTGGGGACGGAGTGGAGGTCGGCGGTCACCGAGCCGGGGCGCCGGTTGACCAGCACCATCGCGCGACCACCGGCCTGCGCGACCGACTCGGACTTGTCGATGCGTCCGATCGCACCCCGCTGGCAGACCACGACCCGGTCGGCGACCAGGCGTGAGTCGAGGGCCCCGAGCCGGCACTGCGCGGCCTCACGTCGCGACGCCCCCGGTGCAGCGGCGTCGCGTGCCAGCACGGCGCGGCCCTGCACGGAGGCAGGACGTCCGCCGCCGTCCCACGAGCGGCCGCCGGGCAGGCTGACCCGGCCCCGTGACATCCGGCCGACCGCGGCGCCGACGGTGGTGACCCACGGGGCCGCGTGCGCGGCGTAGGCCGACGCACCGGAGTTGCCGGCCGCACCGACGACGACCACGTCGGCCTCGGCGGCGCCGAGGAGCGCGACCTGCAGGGTGTCGATGCGCTCGCCGCCGGCGAGGGCGAGGCTGAGGACGTCGACGCCGTCGGCGACCGCGGCGTCGACGGCGGACACGACGTCGGCGGTCGAGCAGCCGTCGTCGGCGGGGTCGGGTGCGCCCCAGCAGGCCTTGTAGGCGGCGACGCGCGCCTGCGGCGCCACGCCACCGAAGAAGCCGGCGTCGCGGTCGTCGACCCGGACGCTGACGCCGGCGTTGCCGGCCGCGACCGAGGACACCTGCGTGCCGTGCCCGAGCGCGTCGCGGGGTGACAGCGACTCCGACGACCGCACGCGGTCGGCGCCGAAGCCGTCGACGTACCAGCGCGCGCCGACGATCTTGCGGGTGCAGTCCTCGACCGTCCAGCCGTCACCCTCGGCGCACGCGCCGGCGAAGGCGTCCGGGTCGGCGCCCAGGCCCGGCACCTCGGCGAACGCGGGCGACTCCGGCGCGATGCCCGAGTCGACGACACCGATCACCACGCCGGCCCCACCGCGCAGGCGCGGGCTGGCCGCGGCACCCCGCACGGCCGCGAAGGAGGTGCGCCCCGCCATCGGGCGGATGGAGTCGGCCTCGACCGAGGCGACGCCGGGCTGGTCGACGAGGACCGTCAGCTGGGCCTCGGTGAGCCGGACCGCGAAGCCGTTGAGCGCGGTGGTCCACCGGTAGACGGGCTCAGCGGCTCCGACGGCTGCGAGCACGGCGTCCTGCTCGGCCAGCAGCTCGGGAGCCTCCGCGCGGCCCGCAGCGGTGCCGCCGCCGTTCAAGGTGACGAGGGCGAGGTCGCCCGGCACGGCGGCCGGTGGTGCGTCGTCGGCGGTGGCGACGGCGGGGACGGACAGGCACAGGGCGAGCGCGAGCAGGCCGTGGCCCAGCAACCGCCTCGTCCGTCGTGTGCGCACGTGTGTCTCCCGCTCAGCAGCTCTGGTCGCCCTCCGCCCCAGCGGTGGGGGGACCCCGAGCCTCCCATGGTCCCAGTAGTGCCGTCAGCAAATCAAAGCCGTCCCCAGGATGCGACGGCAGAACCCGTTGGTCGGGGGTCGGGGCCGCCCCCTATCCTGTGCCCGGCCGCGTGGAACCATGCGGCGTCGATGCTGAGCTGAGTGGGGTGGACCGTGCCGAGTGGCAAGGTGAAGTGGTACGACGCGGAGAAGGGCTTCGGCTTCCTGTCGCAGGACGACGGCCCGGACGTCTACGTCCACGCCGACGCGCTGCCCGAGGGCACGTCCACGCTCAAGGCCGGCACCAAGGTCGAGTTCGGCATCGCCCAGGGACGCCGCGGCGACCAGGCGCTGCAGGTGCGCGTCCTCGACGCCCCCGCCTCGGTCGCGCGCAACCAGCGCAACGCCCAGCGCAAGCAGCCGGAGGCGATGGTGACCATCGTCGAGGACCTCATCAAGATGCTCGAGGGCGTGGAGGAGACCTACCGGCGCGGCCGGCACCCCGAGCGCGCTGCGGCGCGCGGCACGGCGAAGGTGCTGCGCGCCCTCGCCGACGAGCTCGACGCCTGAGCCGCGCGGGCCGACGTCGTCACACGGCTGGTCGTGACGCCCGCCCCGAGCGGCTGAGCAGCACGAAGGCCGCCCACAGGCCCAGGACCCCGGCCGCGATGCCGAGGCCGAGCTGCGGCATCAGCGGCATCGCGATGCCCACGAAGCCGCCGATGACCCACGCCAGCTGCAGCGTCGTGTCGGAGCGGGCGAACGCGCTCGCCTGGATGCGGCTGGGGATGTCTCGCTGGATCGTCGAGTCGAGCGACAGCTTGGCGAGCGACTGCGCCAGGCCCGCCGTCAGGCCGAGCAGCACGAGGGTGACGAGGCCGTAGAACACCGACGCCAGGGTGGCGACGACGACGTCGGCCAGCAGGGCGAGCACCACCGTCACCGCGGGGTTCAGGCGTCTCAGCAGCGACCCGATCGTGATGCCGAGGGTGTTGCCGAGGCCGGCCGCGCCGATCACGAGGCCGAGCAGGACCTCGGGCCGCCACTCGCCGATCGGGTTGTCGCGCAGCAGGAACGCCATGAACATCGTGAGGAAGCCCGAGAGCCACCGCGGGCCGCAGTTGGCGCGCAGCGCGAAGGCCACGGCGCCGGGGATGCGGGTGCGCGGGCGACGGCCGGTGCGCGTGTCGTCGGTCGAGCCGGTCAGCACCATCTCGCCCTCGCCGTGGCTGGCGTCGACCTTCTCCGGCAGCCGGATCGCCCAGATGGTCGCCAGCACGAAGACCAGGAAGCCGTAGCGCAGCGACCACTCCGGACCGAAGGTCGAGGCGAGGATGGCGAGCGGTGCCGACAGGCCCGCGCCCACCACACCGGCGAGCGACACCCTCGCGTTGGCCTTGACCAGCGTCAGGTCGGGCGGCAGTAGGCGCGGCACGGCGGCGGCGCGCGTGACGCCGTACGCCTTCGAGGCGACGAGGCAGCCCAGCGCCGCGGGGAACAACCAGTCGGACTCGGTGACCACGGCCGTCGCCAGCACCCAGCAGAGGAAGCACCGGATCGCCATGGTCGCGCCCACGGCCCACCGGCGGCCGTGGCTGAAGCGGTCGAGGAACGGGCCAATCAGCGGCGCGACGATCGCGAAGGGCAGCATGGTCAGCCCGAGGAAGAGCGCGACCTGGCCGCGGGCCTCCCCGGTCGGGACCTGGAAGAACAAGGTGCCGGCGAGCGAGATGGCGACGGCGGCGTCACCGGCGGCGTTGAAGGCGTGGAGCTCGATCAGGCGCGAGAGGCCGGAGTCGCCGGCGCCCTCCGCGCGGCTGGCCCGCCGCGCCTGGGCCACCGCGAAGTGTCCCGCGGTCCCTGCCCCGCGACCGGCCGCCCGCGCGCCCCGGGCAGCACCGGAGAGGGAGCGTCGTACGGCTCCCGGGCGGGGTGCGCCGGCTCCCGGCGACGGCGCGTCGGCTCCCGGGCGGGGTGCGTCGGTGGCGGTGTCGGAGCGCCCCGACTGCGGACCCGCGGCGGGTTCGGGGCGGTCGGACGTCACGTGCACCATCTTGACCTACCGCCCATGCATCCGGGTCCGACACCCGCAGGTCTGGACCCCGTCCGGCGTCCCGACGGGACAGGACGACCTGCCATTTGCCAGAATGCCCGGGTGATCGCTCTTCCTACCCGTGCCGGCAAGCCCGACTCGGTCCTCGCCAAGGCCGTGGAGCTGGCGCGCAGCGTCGTCCTCGAGGTCGCCGACCCGGCCGACCTCGGCGACCACCTCGGTGCCCGCGCCGAGGGCGAGCGCGTGGTCACCCACCACTTCGCGTGCGCCCGTCCGGGCTACCCCGGGTGGTACTGGTCGGTCACCATGACCCGCGCCAAGCGCGGCAAGGACCTGACCGTCAACGAGGTCGTCCTGCTGCCCGGCGACGAGGCCATCGTGGCGCCCGACTGGGTGCCCTACAAGGAGCGCCTCCAGCCCGGCGACCTGTCGCCCGGCGACCTCCTGCCGGTCGAGGACGAGGACGTCCGGCTGGTCCCGACCTACCTCGTGGGCGACGACCCGATCGACACCCCGCTCGACGGCGACGCCCGGGCGCAGGTGCGCCGCGTGGCCGACGACCTCGGGCTCGGTCGCGTCCGCACCCTGAGCCGCGAGGGTCTCGACATGGCGGCCGAGCGCTGGCACGCCGGCCCAGGCGGCCCCGACGCCCCGCTGGCGAAGAGCGCGCCCGAGAGCTGCTGGTCCTGCGGCTTCCTGGTTCGGCTCAACGGGTCGCTGTCGATGCGCTTCGGCGTCTGCGCCAACGGCAACGCCAACGACGACGGCCGCGTCGTCACCCTCGACCACGGGTGCGGCGCCCACTCCGAGGTCAAGCTCGCCCGCAAGCAGCAGCCCGTCCCGCTGCCGGACCACGTCCTCGACACCGTCGTCGAGGACGAGCTCGAGCCCCTCTGAGCCCCCCGGCTCCCACCGGGACCACCGGTCAGCGGCCCAGCACCCACACGGCGTAGTCGTCGACGGGCTCGTGCAGCTCGTAGCTGCCGAACCGGTGCACCACCCGCAGCCCCGCCGCCTCGACGTCGGCGACGAACTCGTCGGCGGGATAGGTGCGGCTGCCGGCCTTGACCGCCTGCAGGTGGAAGCCCACGAGCGCCCGCCCGCCCGGCGCGAGCAGCTCGCGCACCCGCTCCAGCACGCTCCGCTCGGTGCCCTCGCCGAGGAAGATCATCACGTTGCCGACGAGCACGGCGAGGTCGAACGCGCCCAGCTCGTCCGGGTCGAGGGCCAGCGCCTCGTGGGGGAGGACCTCGAGGTCGGTGTACGTCGCCCTGGACTGGTCGCGGAGCGCGGCATCGGGCTCGGTCGCGACGACGTCGTGGCCGCGTGCCGCCAGCTCGGCCGCGACGCGACCCATGCCGGAGCCGATGTCGATGATCCGGGCGCCACGGGGGACCAGGGCGTCGGCGAGCCGGGCCTCGCCGGCGACGTCGGCGCCCTGCGCCACGAGGTCGGCGAAGTGGCGGCCGTAGCCGCGGTTGTCCTCACCCGCGAGCTCCCAGCGCGTCGGGGTACGGCTCACTGAGCGGCCTGCTGGGACGCGCGCTCCCGCCGCCGGCGCCGGCAGTACTCCAGGCCGCAGAGGCCGAGCCCGAAGCCGGCGAGGCAGGTCCACAACCACCAGGTGCGCCCGCTGTCCTCCAGCGTGCCCCAGAAGGGAAGCAGCCCGAGGAAGCCCAGCAGCCACAGGGCGGTGCCGACCTCGGTCGTGCGGACACCGTCGACGTCGAGCGGCTCGACCTGCGCGACGATGTAGGTGCGCCGACCGATCTCGTGCTGCGTCGGCTGCTCGTCACCCAGGTCCACGCGTTCACGCTACACGCGCCGGACGGCGCGACACACGGGCGTAGCAGAGTCGTGCCACACTGCGGTCCTGTGAGCGACCAGACGCAGACATCGCGACAGCGACCGCAGGGCTCGGGCCTCGACGGCTACTTCCGCATCACCGAGCGCGGCTCCTCCGTCGGGAGCGAGGTCCGCGGTGGCATCGTGACCTTCCTGACGATGGCCTACATCATCGTGCTCAACCCCCTCATCCTGGGCTTCGTGCCCGACTCGACGGGAGCCTTCCTGGGCGGCGGCACCGAGCCTGGCAGCGGCATCCCGGCGATCGCGGCCGGCACGGCGCTGGTCGCCGGCGTGCTGACCATCGCCATGGGCGGGTTCGCCAACTTCCCGCTCGCGCTGGCCACCGGCCTGGGCCTCAACGCGTTCGTCGCCAACACGATCGCGCGTCAGTCCACCTGGGAGGCGGCGATGGGACTCGTCGTCCTCGAGGGCATCCTCATCCTCGTGCTGGTGCTCACCGGCTTCCGCAAGGCCGTCTTCCACGCCGTGCCCCAGCAGCTGAAGGTCGCGATCTCGGTCGGGATCGGCCTGTTCATCGCCCTCATCGGCTTCGTGGACGCCCGCGTCGTGACCCGCATCCCCGACGCCTTCCAGACCACCGTCCCGGTGCAGCTCGGCGCCGACGGCCACCTCGGCGGCTGGCCCGTGCTGGTGTTCTGCCTGGGCCTGGCGCTCATGGTCGCGCTCTGGGTGCGCAAGGTGCGCGGCGCGATCCTCATCTCGATCCTCGTCACCACGGTGGTCGCCGTGGTGGTCGAGGCCGTCGGCGACCTCGGCGCCGCGTCGGGCGACAACCCCAAGGGCTGGTCCCTGAGCGTGCCCACGCTCAGCGGTGACGTCGTCGGCCTGCCGTCCTTCGACACCCTCGGCCAGGTCGACCTCTTCGGCGCCTTCGGCAGCGCCGGCACCGGCGTGCTCGCCGCGCTGCTCCTCGTGTTCTCGCTGCTGCTGGCCGACTTCTTCGACACCATGGGCACGATGACGGCCATCGGCGCCGAGGCCGGCCTGAACGACGAGGAGGGCACCCCGCCCAACGCCCAGCGCATCCTGGTCGTCGACTCGGTCGCCGCGATCGCCGGTGGCGCCGCGGGCGTCTCGTCGAACACGTCCTACATCGAGAGCGCCTCGGGCGTCGGCGAGGGCGCCCGCACCGGCCTGGCCTCCGTCGTCACCGGTGCGCTGTTCCTCCTCGCGACCTTCTTCACGCCCCTCGTCGCGGCCATCCCCTCCGAGGCGGCCGTCCCGGCCCTGGTGCTGGTGGGCTTCCTGATGATGCAGCAGGTCACCGAGATCGACTGGCGCGACCTCGAGGTGGCCATCCCGGCGTTCCTCACCGTCGTCCTGATGCCGTTCACCTACTCGATCTCGGTCGGCATCGGCGCCGGGTTCGTGGCGTACGCCTTCATCAAGGTCGTCGTCGGCAAGGGTCGGGAGGTCCACCCGCTCATGTGGGTCGTCGCCGGCCTCTTCGTCATCTACTTCGCCTACACGCCCATCAGCGGCTGGCTCTCCTGACCTCGGCCGCCTGAGACCCCGGTCTCGCGCCGCGCTCCGCTCGCGGAATCCCCGCTCGAGCGGGGAAACCGACTCCTGGAGGCCTTTGCAAAGGCCTCCAGGAGTCAGTTTCCCCCTCCAAGTCCGCACGCCGTCGGCCGGAATAGTTAGCACAAGTAATGAGTTATGCTAACGACATGCCGACCGCAGACCTCCGCACAGACGCCGGACTCGCCTCCGAGCTCCGGGCGGGCGTGATGCGCCTGCGCCGCCGCCTGATGAGCGAGCGTCACCCCGACAACGACCTGAGCATCCCGCAGATGGTCGTGCTCGGGCTTCTCGTGCGGACCGGCGACCAGACCGTCGGCGACCTGGCCCGCGCCGAGCGCGTCCAGCCGCCGTCGATGACCCGGACGGTCAACTGCCTCGAGACCGACGGCTACGTCGTACGGCGCCCCCACGAGACCGACGGCCGCCAGGTGGTCGTCTCGCTGACCGATGCCGGCCGCGCGGCCGTGCTGGCCGACCGCCAGCGCCGCGACGCCTGGCTCTCCCAGCGCCTCGCCGGCCTCACGCCCGCCGAGCGCGCCACCCTCCGCGACGCGGCCCCGATCCTGGCCCGGCTCGCCGTCGCCGACTGACCACCTGACCGATGACCGACTGAGGAGTCACCACGAGTCCCACGTTCCGCTCCCTCTCCAACCCGAACTACCGCCGCTACGCCGCCGGCGGTGTCGTGTCCAACACCGGCACCTGGATGCAGCGTGTCGCCCAGGACTGGCTGGTGCTCGAGCTGGCCGCCGGGTCCGGCGCCACCGCGCTGGGCATCACGACCGGCCTGCAGTTCCTGCCCGTCCTGCTCCTGACGCCGCTGGCAGGCCTCGCCGCCGACCGCATCCCCAAGCAGCGCCTGCTCCAGCTGACCAACATCGGTATGGCGCTCCCGGCCGCCGTGCTCGGCCTGCTCGCCGTCACCGGCACGGCCGAGGTGTGGCACGTCTACCTGCTCGCCTTCCTCCTGGGCACGGCGTCGGCCTTCGACGGTCCGGCCCGCCAGTCGTTCGTCTCCGAGCTGGTCGACCCGGTCGACCTCACCAACGCCGTCGGCCTCAACTCCGCCAGCTTCAACGCCGCACGCCTCGTCGGCCCCGGCCTCGCCGGCGTCCTGATCGCCGCCTTCGGCGGGGGAGCGGTCGCGACCGGGTGGGTCATCCTGCTCAACGCGGTGTCGTACGCCGCCCCCATCTGGTCGCTGCGCCACCTCGACGCCAGCCGCATCGACGCCGCGGCGCCGGCCGACCGAGGTCCCGGCGCCATCCGCGAGGGCGTGTCCTACGTCCGTGCGCGGCCCGACCTGCTGCTGGTGCTGAGCCTGGTGTTCTTCGCCGGCACCTTCGGCCTCAATTTCCAGATCACCTCCGCGCTGATGGCGACCGAGGTGTTCGGCAAGGGGCCCGAGGAGTTCGGGCTCCTCGGCACCTTCCTGGCCGTGGGCTCGCTGACCGGCGCGCTGCTCGCCGCGCGGCGCAACCAGGTCCGCCACCGCCTCGTCGTCGGCGCGGCCCTCGCCTTCGGCGCCTCGGTGACGTTGGCCGGGCTGATGCCGTCGTACCTCACGTTCGCGCTGCTCGCGCCGGTCACCGGCCTGACCGCGCTCACCTTCATCACCAGCGCCAACTCCTACATGCAGCTCCACACCGACGCGGGCGTCCGCGGGCGGGTGATGGCCCTCTACCTGATGATCTTCATGGGCGGCACGCCCGTCGGCGCGCCCATCATCGGCTGGATCGGCGAGGAGTACGGCGCCCGCTGGACGCTGCTGGGCGGCGGCATGCTCACGATCGCCGGTGCGGCGGTCTCGGCGGCCCTCTACCTCAGGCACGACCGGGCGCGGCGCGAGCGCGACCGGCAGGTCGTCGAACCGGGCGTCCAGGCGGCCTCAGCCGCATTTTGATTCTGCCGTGGCGCACGAGTAGCCTCAATCCTCGTGTCTGGCACGTCCAGACCCATGCCCATGCTCGCCAGACCCCACGGTCGAGAGGCGCGGCGATCTAAGCCGCGCGCCAGGCTGGCCACGGTATTCGCAACAGGCACACGCAACAGCGCACGACACCCGAGCCCGGCACCTCGCCGGGCCGTGACGAGAAGACAGAGAGAGGGAACCACCCGGTGCCCACCATCAACCAGCTGGTCCGCAAGGGCCGCCAGGACAAGGTGTCCAAGAACAAGACGCCTGCCCTGAAGGGATCCCCGCAGCGCCGTGGCGTCTGCACCCGCGTCTACACGACCACCCCGAAGAAGCCGAACTCCGCCCTCCGCAAGGTCGCCCGTGTGCGCCTGAGCAGCGGCGTCGAGGTCACCGCCTACATCCCGGGTGTCGGTCACAACCTGCAGGAGCACTCGATCGTGCTCGTCCGCGGCGGCCGTGTGAAGGACCTTCCCGGCGTCCGCTACAAGATCATCCGCGGCTCGCTCGACACCCAGGGTGTCAAGAACCGCAAGCAGGCCCGCAGCCGCTACGGCGCGAAGAAGGAGAAGTAATGCCTCGCAAGGGTCCCGCTCCCAAGCGCCCCCTCGTCGTCGACCCGGTCTACGGCTCCCAGCTGGTCACCCAGCTCGTGAGCAAGGTCCTGCAGGACGGCAAGAAGGCTGTGGCGCAGCGCATCGTCTACACCGCCCTCGAGGGCTGCCGCGAGAAGACCGGCACCGACCCGGTCGTCACGCTCAAGCGCGCGATGGACAACGTCAAGCCGGCCATCGAGGTCAAGTCCCGCCGCGTCGGCGGCGCGACCTACCAGGTCCCGGTCGAGGTCAAGGCCAACCGCTCCACCACGCTGGCCCTGCGCTGGCTCGTGGGCTACGCCGCCGACCGCCGTGAGAAGACCATGGCCGAGCGCCTGATGAACGAGATCCTCGACGCGAGCAACGGCCTCGGTGCCGCTGTGAAGAAGCGCGAGGACACCCACAAGATGGCCGAGTCCAACAAGGCCTTCGCCCACTACCGCTGGTGACGGCGAGGGGCCGTACGACCCGCACCGCGCGTCGTACGGCCCCTCACCCCACGAGCTCCCACCAACTTCCGAGGGACTGAGACACAACAGTGGCTGTCGACATCACCACCGACCTCAACAAGGTCCGCAACATCGGCATCATGGCGCACATCGACGCCGGCAAGACCACCACCACCGAGCGCATCCTCTTCTACACCGGCATCACCTACAAGATCGGTGAGGTCCACGAGGGTGGCGCCACGATGGACTGGATGGAGCAGGAGCAGGAGCGCGGCATCACCATCACGTCGGCCGCGACGACCTGCTGGTGGAAGAACCACCAGATCAACATCATCGACACCCCCGGCCACGTGGACTTCACCGCCGAGGTCGAGCGCTCGCTCCGCGTCCTCGACGGCGCCGTGGCGGTGTTCGACGGTGTCGCCGGTGTCGAGCCGCAGACCATGACGGTGTGGCGCCAGGCCAACAAGTACTCCGTCCCCCGCATGTGCTTCGTCAACAAGCTCGACCGCACCGGCGCGGACTTCTTCCGCTGCGTCGACATGATGGTCGAGCGCCTCAACTCCACCCCGCTCGTGCTCCAGCTCCCCATCGGTGCGGAGTCCGACTTCCTCGGTGTCGTCGACCTGGTCGGCATGCGTGCCCTGACCTGGCGCGGCGAGACCAAGATGGGTGAGGACTACGACGTCGAGGAGATCCCGGCCGAGCTCGCCGAGCAGGCCGCGGAGTACCGCGAGAAGTTCATCGAGACGCTCGCCGAGGCCGACGACGACGTCATGGAGAAGTACCTCGAGGAGGGTGACGAGAACTTCACCGTCGAGGAGCTCGAGGCCGCGATCCGTCGCGCCACGCTGGCCGACAAGGTCAACCCGGTCCTCTGCGGCACCGCGTTCAAGAACAAGGGCGTCCAGCCCCTGCTCGACGCGGTCGTGAAGTACCTCCCCTCGCCGCTCGACATCGACGCCATCGTCGGTCACTCGCCGCGCGACGAGGAGGAGGCCATCTCCCGCAAGCCCTCCGACGACGAGCCGTTCTCCGGCCTCGCCTACAAGATCGCCTCCGACCCGCACCTCGGCAAGCTGATCTACGTCCGCGTCTACTCGGGCAAGCTCGAGGCCGGCTCGACCGTGGTCAACTCGGTCAACGGCAAGAAGGAGCGGATCGGCAAGGTCTACCAGATGCACGCCAACAAGCGTGAGGAGATCGCGTCGGTCGGCGCCGGCCAGATCGTCGCCGTCATGGGCCTCAAGGACACCAAGACCGGTCACACGCTCAGCGACCCCAACAACCAGGTCGTGCTCGAGTCGATGACCTTCCCGGCCCCGGTGATCGAGGTCGCGATCGAGCCCAAGACCAAGGGCGACCAGGAGAAGCTCGGCACCGCCATCCAGCGACTCTCCGACGAGGACCCGACCTTCACGGTCAAGACCGACGAGGAGACCGGCCAGACCATCATCGCCGGCATGGGCGAGCTCCACCTCGAGATCCTGGTCGACCGCATGAAGCGCGAGTTCCGCGTCGAGGCGACCGTCGGCAAGCCGCAGGTGGCCTACCGCGAGACCATCCGCAACAAGGTCGAGAACCACAGCTACACCCACAAGAAGCAGACCGGTGGTTCGGGCCAGTTCGCGAAGGTCGTCATCTCCCTCGAGCCCAACATCGACCCGGAGACGGGCACCGGTGCGGGCTACGAGTTCGCCAACAACGTCACCGGTGGTCGCGTGCCCAGGGAGTACATCCCCTCGGTCGACCAGGGCGGCCAGGAGGCCATGGAGTTCGGTGTCCTCGCCGGCTACCCGATGGTCGACGTGAAGTTCTCGCTCGAGGACGGCGCCTACCACGACGTCGACTCGTCCGAGCTCGCGTTCAAGATCGCCGGCAACCAGGCCTTCAAGGAGGCCGCACGCAAGGCCAGGCCGGTGCTGCTCGAGCCGATGTTCGCCGTCGAGGTGACCACCCCCGAGAGCTTCCTCGGCACGGTCATCGGCGACATCAACTCGCGCCGCGGCCAGATCCAGGCGCAGGAGGAGCGTCACGGCGACATGGTCGTGAACGCCCTTGTGCCCCTGTCCGAGATGTTCGGGTACGTTGGCGACCTGAGGTCCAAGACCTCCGGTCAGGCGTCGTACTCGATGGAGTTCGACTCGTACGCCGAGGTTCCCACGAACATCGCCGACGAGATCATCAAGAAGGTCCGCGGCGAGTAATCGCGCCTCGGATCCTCGGCACCAGCACCACCCCACACCCACGAGTCAAGTAACAACAATCAGGAGGAGCCCCAGTGGCTAAGGCGAAGTTCGAGCGGACCAAGCCGCACGTCAACATCGGCACCATCGGTCACATCGACCACGGCAAGACGACGCTGACCGCGGCGATCACCAAGGTGCTGCACGACAAGCACCCGGACCTCAACGAGGCTTCGGCGTTCGACCAGATCGACAAGGCTCCCGAGGAGCGCCAGCGCGGCATCACGATCTCGATCGCGCACGTCGAGTACCAGACCGAGTCGCGTCACTACGCGCACGTCGACTGCCCCGGTCACGCCGACTACATCAAGAACATGATCACCGGCGCGGCGCAGATGGACGGCGCGATCCTCGTGGTCGCCGCCACCGACGGCCCGATGCCGCAGACCCGTGAGCACGTGCTGCTCGCCCGCCAGGTCGGCGTCCCCGCCCTGGTCGTCGCGCTCAACAAGTGCGACATGGTCGACGACGAGGAGCTCATCGAGCTCGTCGAGATGGAGGTGCGCGAGCTCCTCTCCGAGTACGAGTTCCCGGGCGACGACATCCCCGTCGTGCGCGTGGCGGCCTTCCCGGCGCTCAACGGCGACGCCAAGTGGGGCGACTCGGTCGCCGAGCTCATGCAGGCCGTGGACGACTACATCCCGACCCCCGAGCGTGACACCGACAAGCCCTTCCTCATGCCCGTCGAGGACGTCTTCACGATCACCGGTCGTGGCACCGTCATCACCGGTCGCATCGAGCGCGGCATCGTCAAGGTCAACGAGGAGGTCGAGATCATCGGCATCCGCGAGGGCTCGCAGAAGAGCACCGTCACCGGTGTCGAGATGTTCCGCAAGCTCCTCGACGAGGGCCAGGCCGGTGAGAACGTCGGTCTGCTCCTCCGTGGCACCAAGCGCGAGGACGTCGAGCGCGGCATGGTCGTGATCAAGCCGGGCACGACCACCCCGCACACCAACTTCGACGCCTCGGTCTACATCCTGTCCAAGGACGAGGGTGGCCGTCACACGCCGTTCTTCAACAACTACCGTCCGCAGTTCTACTTCCGGACCACGGACGTGACCGGTGTCGTGACCCTGCCCGAGGGCACCGAGATGGTCATGCCGGGTGACAACACCGAGATGTCGGTCGAGCTCATCCAGCCCATCGCCATGGACGAGGGCCTGCGCTTCGCCATCCGCGAGGGTGGCCGCACGGTCGGCGCCGGCCGCGTCACCAAGATCACCAAGTGATCTGAGCGCCCCAGGGCGCACCAGCACCACCTCGAGACCCCGTCTCCCGCAAGGGAGGCGGGGTCTCGTGCGTCCCCGGTCGGACCGGCCCGGCAGGATGTCGGTCATGGGGTTCACCAGGGCCGAGCTCGAGTCCTTCCGCGACGTCGAGGTCCCCGACCTGCTGCCGGCGCCCGACGAGCCGCTGCGGCTGCTGTTCGTGGGCATCAACCCGGGGCTGTGGACCGCGGCCACGCAGTCCCACTTCGCCCGTCCCGGCAACCGGTTCTACCCGGCGCTGCTGCGCGCGGGGATCGTGCCGCGGCCGATCGACCCGTCGGCGGGCATGACCGACGCGGACCGTGACGAGCTGCGCCGCCGCGGCATCGGCATCACCAACGTCGCACCGCGCGCCACCGCGCGGGCCGACGAGCTCACCGCCGACGAGCTGCGTGCGGGTGGCGAGCGACTGCGGTCCCTCGTGGCGGAGCGACGGCCCACCGTCGTAGCCGTCGCCGGCATCACCGCCTACCGCTCGGCGTTCGGTGAGCCCCGGGCGAGGGTCGGCGAGCAACCCGGGCGGTGGGGGAGCTCGCGCGTCTTCGTGGTGCCCAACCCGTCCGGTCTCAACGCCCACGAGACCGTCGACACGCTCGCCGTCGCCTACGCCGAGGCGGCGCGCGCGGCCGGGGTGCTCCCGCGGTCCTGATCCTCCGGCCGGCGCTGCTCAGGCGACGTACGGCGGTGGGAGCAGGCAGTGCTCGACCAGCAGCGACTCCACGCGCTCACGCTCGCGATCGAGCTCGTCGCCGGGCGGCAGGACGGCCAGCAGGTGGGGACGTCCCGTCATGTCGGCGGCCTCGCCGAGCACCCGGTCGTATGCCAGCCGGCAGCCCTCGTACTTGGCGAACCGCATCCCGCCGCGGTGGAACGAGGCGCTGAGCCGGCGCAGGTCCGCGACCACCTGCTCGACGGGCCTCCGGGCCGGGACCACGTCGGCCCCGAGGCGTCGGGCGAGCCGGGCCCGCCGGGCGGCGGCACGGGTGCTGCGCCACTCGGCGAGGTCACCGCGCAGGACGGCGCAGGCCACCCGCATCAGCGCCAGTGCCAGCAGCAGGCCACCGACGGTGGCGAGCCAGCTCCTCATCGCTCCACGGTACGCCCGCCGCATGCCCGGCGTCAGCCCATGTCGACCGCGTCGAAGTCCTCCGGGGAGTGGTCCCGCTTCTCGACGAGCACCATCCAGTTGCCGGAGTTGTCGCGCATCAGGGCCTCGACGCCGTACGGCCGCTCCTCCGGCTCCTGGAGGAACTCCACGCCCTTGGACCTCAGGTCCCGGTAGGTCGCGTGGCAGTCGTCGACGTTCATCCCGATGCCCGGCAGGCCGCCCTCGTCCTGCGCACGCTTCATCGCCTCGATGAGGTAGTCCGGGAGCGGCCCGCTCGGAGTGGTGAGGTGCAGGTGGACCTCGGGCTGCTTGGGGTGGAAGACGGTGCACCAGCGGAAGTCGGGCATGCGACGAGCCCAGGAAGGAGCGGCGCTGTCCTGCTTCTCCTGCGTCGCGGTCCCGTGAGGACCGCGCCTCTCGACGAGCCCTGCCATGAAGACGTAGCACCCGGGGATGCGCGGGTTGCCCGCGGCGGCGTAGCGTCGCTGGAAGTCGCTGGGGTTCTCGCCCACGATCTCGCTGAAGCGCGAGCTGAACGAGCCAAGGCTGCTGTAGCCGACGGCGTGGCAGACCTCGGTCACGGTCAGGTTGGCCGCCCGCAGCAGGTCCTGTGCCCGCTCGACGCGAACGGGCGTGTCGAGACCCACCCGGGAGCTCACATCGTCCGGAGCAGCAGATCAATTGACCAGCGCCTCCACGGCGCCGCGGAACGCCGACGTGTGCGCGTCGACGTCCGAGCGGTCGTGGAACGGGGAGAACAACGACATGTTGTGGAACGGGGCCAGGAGCACGCCGCGGTTGACGGTCCAGAGGTGGAAGAACGCGTCGAGCTCCTCGTCGACGGCGGCCGCGGCCTCGGCGCCGGTGCGCGGCGGCGGGCAGAACCAGTACTCCGCCCGGCAGCCGAGGCGCTGGACGTGCCACGGCAGGTCGTGCTGGGCGATGACCTCGCGGATGCCGTCTGTGAACAGCTCGGCCAGCGGGACCGAGACGTCGAAGTCCTCCTGCCGCAGGGCGGTGGACAGGGTCGCCCGGACGGCGGCCATGGCGAGGGCCGAGCCGGACAGGGTGCCCCCGACACCGGCAACGTCGATGTCGTGCCCGAGCATCGGGCCCTCGAGCCGCGAGGCGACCTCGTCTGTCATGCCGTAGGCCGCGACGGGGATCCCGCCCCCGATGGGCTTGCCGATCACCACGAGGTCGGGGTCGAGGTCCCAGGCCGCCGTCGCCCCGCCCGGGCCGGCGCAGATCGTGTGCGTCTCGTCGTTGACGAGCAGCACCCCGTGGCGCCGGGTCACCTCCCGGACTCCGGCGAGGTAGCCGTCGTCGGGCAGCACGATGCCGATGTTGGTGAGGGCCGGCTCCATGAGCAGGCACGCGACGTCGCCCTCGGCGAGCCGGGCGTCGAGCGCGTCGAGGTCGTTGAACGGCACCACGGCGGTCGTGGCGGCGACGTCGACCTGCGGCCCGAGCGCGCCTGGACGGGGGACCACCCGGTCGCCGGCACGGCCGTGCTCGAGGACGCCGAGCGTCTCGTCGACCGTGCCGTGGTAGCACCAGTCCATCACCGCGACCCGGGGTCGTCCGGTCAGGTGCCGGGCGAAGCGGAGCACGAAGCGGTTGGCGTCGGTGGCCGTCATCGCCATCTGCCACCGGGGCAGGCCGAAGCGGCGGCTGAGCTCGCCCGCGACCCAGGCGGCGTCGGTCGACGGCAGCATCGTGGTGATGCCGCGCTCGGTGCGCTCGCGCACCGCCTCGGCCACCGCCGGCAGGCAGTGGCCGGTCATCGAGCCGGTGTCACCGAGGCAGAGGTCGACGTAGGAGATGCCGTCGACGTCCGTGAACCGGCCTCCCTCGGCGGACTGGACGAACAGCGGGAAGGAGCCCGGCCACCTGGTCATCCACGGCATCGGCACGCCGGCGAGCAGGTGCTCGCCCGCCTCCTCGGCCAGCCGCGCCGACGCGGGGTGCAGGTCGACGAAGCGCTGCTCCTCCTCCGCGTGGAGGGCGGCCAGCCGCGACCGGTCGAGCGTCGTCACCGGCGCCTCACAGCGCGCTGCCGACGTACTTGGTCTCGAGGTACTCCTCGATGCCCTCGAAACCGCCCTCGCGGCCGAAGCCGGAGTGCTTCACGCCACCGAAGGGCGCGGCCGGGTTGGACACGATGCCGGTGTTGACCCCGACCATGCCGAACTCCAGCGCCTCGCTGACCTTCAGGACGCGGGCGTGGTCGCGCGTGAAGACGTAGGCGACCAGGCCGTACTCGGTGTCGTTGGCCCGACGCACTGCCTCGTCGTCGTCGGAGAACGTCGAGATCGGCGCGACGGGTCCGAAGATCTCCTCGCGGAACACGCGTGCGGCCGGGGGTACGTCGACCAGGACCGTGGGCGGGTAGAAGTGGCCGGGCCCGTCGGGCACCTCGCCGCCGACGAGCGCGCGGGCACCGGAGGAGACCGCCTCGTCGACGAGCTCGTGGACGCCGCGGCGGGCCTTGTCGGTGATGAGCGGCCCCACGTCCACACCGTCGCCCGTGCCGTCGCCGACGGTGAGGGCACCCATCCGCTGGGCGAACTTCGTCGAGAACTCCTCGGCCAGGGACTCGTGCACCAGGAACCGGTTGGCGGAGGTGCAGGCCTCGCCGATGTTGCGCATCTTGGCGAGCATGGCTCCCTCGACGGCCGCGTCGATGTCGGCGTCGCCGAACACCAGGAACGGGGCGTTCCCGCCGAGCTCCATCGAGACCCGGAGCAGCTGGTCTGCCGCCTGCGCCACCAACGTCTTGCCGACGCCCGTCGAACCGGTGAACGTGAGCTTGCGCAGGCGGGGGTCCTTGATGATCGGCTCGCACACACCGCCGGAGTCGGTCGTGGTGACCACGTTGAGCACGCCCTTCGGCAGCCCGACCTCCTCGAGGAGCCTGGCGAGCGCGAGCATCGTCAAGGGCGTCTCGGAGGCCGGCTTGACGACCATCGTGCACCCCGCCGCGATGGCCGGGCCGATCTTGCGGGTGCCCATCGCGAGCGGGAAGTTCCAGGGCGTGATCATCAACGTCGGCCCGACCGGTGCCTTCATCGTGATCAGCCGCGACGAGCCGGAGGGGGCCGTCGAGTAGCGGCCGTGGATGCGCACCGCCTCCTCGGAGAACCAGCGGAAGAACTCCGAGCCGTAGGTCACCTCGCCCTTCGCCTCGGCCAGCGTCTTGCCCATCTCGAGCGTCATCAGGCGCGCGAAGTCGTCGGCGCGCTCGGTGAGGAGCTCGAAGGCGCTGCGCAGGATCTCCCCGCGCCGGCGCGGCTCCGTCGCACCCCACTCCCGCTGGGCGTCAGCGGCCGCGGCCAGCGCGCGATCGCCGTCGGCAGGCGTGGCGTCCGCGATGCTGGTCAGCACGCTGTCGTCCGCGGGGTTGTGGACCTCGAACGTGGCGCCGCCGCTGGCGTCCACCCACTCGCCGCCGATGAGCAGCTGCGTGGGGACGGTCTCGATCAGGGTCTGGTTCTGGTCTGCCATCACTCCACCTTGCCACCGGCTGCGGCATCGAACGCCGCCTCGAAGATGTCGAGCCCCTCGGCGAGGAGGTCGTCACCGATCGCGAGGGGCGGGAGGAACCGGAAGACGTTGCCGAAGGTGCCGCAGGTGAGCGTCACCAGTCCCTGGGCCGAGCACGCGCGGTGCACGGCACCGGCGAGGGCAGCATCCGGCGTACGACCGGGGCCGTCGCTGACGAGCTCGACGGCCAGCATCGCGCCGCGTCCGCGGACGTCGCCCACCCGGTCCGGGTGGCGCTCGGCGAGGGCGCGCAGACGCGGCAGGAACGCGGCCTCGACCTCCCGGGCGCGCGCAGGCAGGTTGTCGGCCTCCATCGTCTCGATCGCCGCGAGGGCTGCCGCGCAGGCGACGGGGTTGCCGCCGTAGGTGCCACCGAGGCCACCGACGTGCACTGAGTCCATCACGTCCGCTCGCCCCGTCACGGCCGCGAGCGGGAGACCGCCCGCCATGCCCTTGGCGGTGGTGACCAGGTCGGGGACGACCCCCTCGTGGTCGCAGGCGAACCAGTCGCCGGTGCGGGCGAAGCCGGTCTGGATCTCGTCGGCGATGAGCAGGATGCCCTGCTCGCGGCACCACGCGGCGACGCGGGCGAGCCATCCCGGCGGCGGCACGATGAAGCCGCCCTCGCCCTGGATCGGCTCGATCAGCACCGCGGCGCAGTTGTCCTCGCCGACCTGGGCGTGGACGGTGGCGACGAGGGCGTCGAAGGCCTCCTCGGCGCAGGCCTCGGCCCCGCCCGGCCAGCGGTAGGGGTAGGCCATCGGCGCGCGGTAGACCTCGCCGGCGAACGGGCCGAAGCGGTGCTTGTAGGGCATGTTCTTGGCGGTCAGCGCCATCGTGAGGTTCGTACGCCCGTGGTAGGCGTGGTCGAAGACGACGATCGCGTCCCGCCCGGTGTGGTGGCGGGCCACCTTCACGGCGTTCTCCACCGCCTCCGCCCCGGAGTTGAAGAGCGCCGACCGCTTCTCGTGGTCGCCCGGGGTCAGGTCTGCCAGCTTCTCGCAGACCGCGACGTACTCCTCGTAGGGCGTGACCATGAAGCAGGTGTGCGTGAAGTCCGCGACCTGGCGCTGCACCGCCTCGACCACGCGCGGGGCGGCGTTGCCGACCGTGGTGACGGCGATGCCCGAGCCGAAGTCGATCAGCTGGTTGCCGTCGACGTCGCGCAGGATGCCGCCGCCGGCCTGCTCGACGTAGACCGGCAGCGTCGTGCCGACGCCGGCGGAGACGGCTGCGACCTTGCGGGCCTGCAGCGCCTGCGACTTCGGGCCCGGGATCTCGGTGGCGAGGATCCGTTCCTGGCTGAGTGTCATGTTCTGTCCTTTTCCGGGGTCCCCGCGGCGTTGTTCGGAGGAGCAGAGCGGGGGAGAAGAACGTCGTGGGGTGGTCGGTCCTCCATCCCCCACGGGGAGCCGTAGCCCTCCGGCTTGGGTGCGGCGAGCAGGTCGAGGAAGGGCTTCGGTGGCAGGGCCTCGGGGCCGAGGACACCGCTGCCCTTCCAGGTGCCGTCGGCCAGCAGCTCCAGCGCGACGACGGGGTTGATCGCGGTCTGCCAGACCACGCACTGGGCGCCGTAGTCGCGCATCGAGTCGGCGTTGTCGACGACGTGGTAGAGGTACGTCGACCGGGGCGCGCCGTCCTTCCCGGTGCCGGTCACCAGGAGACCCGCGCACGTCTTGCCCTCCATCCGCGGGCCGATCGTGGCCGGGTCGGGCAGGCAGGCCGCCACGACGTCCCGGGGGGAGACCTCCACCCCCTTCACCGACACCGGCTGGGTCGAGTCGAGGCCCAGCGTGTGCAGCGTGCGCAGGATGCCGATCATCTCCTCGCCCAGGCCGTACTTGAACGTGACCCGGTCGGCATCGACCCAGCGGGGCATGAGGAGCACCTCCTCGTGCTCGACGTGCACGCACTCGACGGGGCCGATGCCCTCGGGGAAGTCGAAGACCTCGGGCTCCGAGAAGGGCGGCAACGTGAAGAACCCGGCCTCCAGGTCGCCGCCGCCGCGCTCGCGCTCCCACACCACGGGCGGGTTGAGGCACTCCTCGATGATCGTCCACATCGAGAAGCCGGGCGCGAACACCTCGTTGCCGTTGTCGTCGCGGATCACGAGGTTGGCGCCGTCGCGGGTGCCGAGCTCGTCGATGTGGTCGAAGAGCTCGTCGGCGGCGTAGCGGGCGAAGACGTCGGACAGGCCGGGCTCCACGCCGATGCCGAGCAGGGCGAGCCGGCCCGCAGCCTCCCACTCGGCGGCCCGGGCGAACTGCTCGTCACCGAGCTTGACGCCGACCTGCTCGTACGGCGCCTCGGGGTGGCGCACCGACAGGCTCATCGCCATGTCGAGGTAGTCGGCGTCCGCAGCGAGCGCGCCGGTGAAGATGGGCATCACGAAGCGCGGGTCGACGGCGTTGAAGACGTGGGTGGCACGCACCTCGCGGGCGAGCGCCGTCACCGCGTCGGCGTCGGACGCGTCCACCTGCGCGGCGCCGAAGCGCTCCTCGCCCGCACGTCGCCCGACCGCCGCCGCGACCGTGCGCTCGGCCCGCTCGAGGTCGTAGTCGGCCACCACCCAGGCCTCGAAGAAGTCGCGCTCCACCGCGATCCGGGCCGCGGCGTCGCCGACGCCGCCGGCGCCGACCATCAGGACGCGCATGGGTTCAGGCACTCGATTCTCCTAGCGGGGAGGGGGATCAGGTCTTGTACTTCGAGGCCCGCAGCGAGCTCACGACCTGCGCGCCCACGACGAGCAGGACGGCGATGACGAACATCGAGAAGCCGATGACGTTGGCCTCGGCCGGGATGCCGCGCCGCGAGGCGACGTAGACGAACTTGGGGAACGTCGACTCGTTGCCGGAGACGAAGTTGGTGATGATGAAGTCGTCGAAGGACAGCGAGAACGCGAGCATCGCGGCGCCCGCGATGCCGGGCAGGATCAGCGGGAAGGTGACCTTCCAGAACGTCTGCATCGGGCTCGCGTAGAGGTCCTGGGCCGCTTCCTCGACCCGTGGGTCGAGGGACTGGATCCGGGCCCGCACCGTGACGACCACGAAGCTGATGCAGAACATGATGTGGGAGAAGACGATGGTGCCGAAGCCGAGGTTGATCCCGACCTTGGTGAAGCCCTGGACGAAGATCGTCAGCAGCGCGGCGCCCATCACGATCTCGGGCGTGGCCATCGGCACGAAGATCAGGACGTTGCTGGCCGACTTGCCCCGGAACCGGTAGCGGACCATCGCCAGCGCCATCAGCGTGCCGAGGACCGTGGCGACGACCGTCGAGATCACGCCGACCTCCAGCGAGGTGACCAGCGACTCGCACACGCCCTGGACCCCGCACGGGTCCTGCCAGTGCTCCCAGGTGAAGCCCTGCCAGACGATGTTGGTCTTGCCGTGGTCGTTGAACGAGAAGGCGAACGTGTAGGCGACCGGCAGGAAGAGGTACAGCAGCACCAGGATCGCGCTGATCATCGCGAAGTGGTTGGCCAGCCAGACCTGCGCGCGCTTGCCGGCGGACGGCCGGTAGGCCGTCGGCGAGCTCGCGGTCGCGGGCGGGGTCGGGCGCGTCGTCGTGGTCATCTCACACCAGCTCCTCGGTGCCGAAGCGGCGGATGTAGAGGAAGACCAGGACGAGGATCGCGGCCATGAGGGTGAAGGACAGCGCCGCAGCCACCGGGTAGCCGCCGGGGACGGCGAGGAACTGGTCGTTGATGACGTTGCCGATCATCTTGCCGCGCTGGGGGCCGAGGAGCTCCATGTTGACGAAGTCGCCTGCCGCCGGGATGAAGGTCAGCAGCGTCCCGGCCAGGACGCCCGGCATCGAGATCGGGAGCGTCACGGTGCGGAAGGTCGTGAACCCGTTGGCGTAGAGGTCGCCGCCGGCCTCGATGACGCGCGGGTCGGCGCGTTCGAGCGAGGCGTAGATGGGCAGCACCATGAACGGCAGGAAGTTGTAGGTGAGGCCGGCGACCACGGCGATCGGGGTGTTGATGATGTGCCCGTTGGGCAGCAGGTGCAGGAAGTTGAGGAGGCCCGCCACCCACCCCTCGTCGGCGAGGATCTGCGACCACGCGAAGGTGCGGAGGATGAAGGAGGTGAAGAACGGCGCGATGACGCAGATCATCATCAGGTTGCGCCACTTCCCGGCCTTGAACGCCATGGCGTAGGCCAGCGGGTAGGCGACGACGAACGCCAGGAACGTCGCCAGGCCGGCGTAGAGGAACGACCGGGCGAAGTGCGGGGCGTAGTCGGTGAGTGCGCTGGCGTAGTTGGAGAAGTTGAGGTCGCGGTAGTAGTAGCCCGGGAAGCCGGGGTAGCGGCTCTGCAGGCTCACCGACGCGAGCTGCACCAGCGGCAGGAGGAAGAAGACGCCGAGCCAGAGCACGCCCGGCAGCATCAGCAGGTAGGCAGTCCAGGACCGCCGCTTGACCTCGGGTGCAGCGGCCGCGGGCTCGAGAGCCGGGTCGCCGGTCACCTGGGCGAGCGCGCTCATGCGGTGGACCCCGGGTCGTCCGCGGGCACCCCGAACGCGTGCCCGGGGTTCCAGGTGAGCCAGACCTCGTCGCCCGGTCGCAGGTCGAGCGGCTCGACGTCGAGGTTCTGCTCGTAGCAGCTCCAGGTCGCGCCGCTCGGCATGTCCACGAGGTAGCTCGTGGCCACGCCCAGGAACGACACGTCGCGCACCACGCCCCGCACGTCGTTGCCGACACCTTCGGGGCGGGTCCGTGACACCGTCACCTTCTCCGGGCGTACGCCGAACAGCACGTCGCCCTCGTGCACCTGCGAGCGGGACTTGAGGATCTTGACGGGGGTCCCCAGCACGTTGACCACGAGGTGGTCGCCGTCGACGTCCTTGATCGTGCCGATACCGGTGTTGGCCTGTCCGAGGAAGTCGGCGACGAACCGGGTGCGGGGCAGGTCGTAGAGCTCCTCCGGTGCGCCGAGCTGCTCGATGCGGCCGCGGTTCATCACCGCCACGGTGTCGGCCATGGTCATGGCCTCCTCCTGGTCGTGCGTGACGTGGATGAAGGTGAGCCCGACCTCGGTCTGGATGCGCTTGAGCTCGACCTGCATCTCGCGTCGCAGCTTGAGGTCGAGGGCTCCGAGCGGCTCGTCGAGGAGCAGCACCTCCGGGTGGTTCACCAGGGCCCGCGCCAGCGCCACCCGCTGCTGCTGACCACCGGAGAGCTGCGCCGGCTTGCGCCCGGCGAAGGGCGCCATCTGCACCAGCTGCAGGGCGTCGTCGGCCCGCTCGGCCGCGTCGGGGACCTTGCGGCGCTTGGGGCCGAAGGCGACGTTGTCGCGGATCGTGAGGTGCGGGAACAGTGCGTAGGACTGGAACACCGTGTTGACCGGACGTTCGTAGGGCCGCGAGCCGGTGAGGTCGGTGTCCCCGATCCGCACTCGTCCGGCGGTCGGCTGCTCCAGCCCGGCGATCATCCTCAGCGTGGTCGTCTTGCCGCAGCCCGAGGGCCCGAGCAGGGCGAAGAAGGAGCCGCGAGGGACCTCGAGGTCGATGCCGTCTACCGCGGTGAAGTCCCCGAACGTCTTGGTGACGCCCTCGAGCCGGAGGTCGCCCTGCGCTTCGCGGAATCCGGCCATGTCAGTTCCCCATCACCTTCGTGGACCAGAGGTCGGCGTACAGGATGTCCTCGTCCGCGTCGAGGACCCGGAACTGCTGGACGTTGTTGTCCTCGATGAACTCGACGGTCGGGAAGATCCACGGGCTCTCGGCGAGGTCGGGGTCGATCTTCTCCATCTCGGCCTGGGCGCCCTCGACGGGACAGACGTAGTTGACCCATGCGGCCACCTGGGCAGCGACGGCCGGGTCGTAGTAGTAGTCCATCAGCCGCTGGGCGTTCCTGCGGTGCGTGGAGGTGATCGGGACCATGAGGTTGTCCGACCACAGCGTCCCGCCGGACTCCGGCAGGGTGAAGGTCCAGTTGGGGTCCTCGGTGTCGTACGCGAGGACGAAGATGTCGCCGCTCCAGGTGATGCCGGCGACCGCGTTGCCGCTGGTGAGGTCCTCCATGTAGGAGTTGCCCTTCACCTTGCGGATGTAGCCCTCCTCGATCTTCTGCTCGATGAAGTCGAGGGCCTTCTCGAACTCCGCCTGGCCCCAGTCACTCTCGATGTCGACCCCCTGGGACTGCATGACGAGGCCCGCTGTGTCGCGGTACTCCGAGAGCACGACGACGCGGCCCTTGAGGTCGTCGGTCCACAGGTCGTCGAGCGACTTGAGCTCGCGGCCGACCTTCTCCTTGTTGTAGCCGATGCCCGCGAAGCCGCTCTGCCACGTGATCGAGTGGAGACGGCCGGGGTCGAAGGAGGCGTCCTTGAGCGGCTGCAGGAGGTTGCCGACCACGTTGGGCATCTGGATCAGCTCGAGCGGCTGGACCACCTGGTCGCGGATGAGCCGGGCCGCCATCCAGTCGGTGAGCGTGATGATGTCGCGGTCGATGTCCTGGCCGGCACGCAGCTGGGGACCCACCTTGGCGTAGTAGGAGTCGTTGTCGTCGATCTCCTCGTAGTAGCTGGCCTGGATCCCGGTCTGCTCGATGAAGGCCTCGAGGGTGGGGGACTTCGTCTCCTTGCCGTTCATGTCGAGGTACGCCGTCCAGTTGGCCCACCTGACGATCTTCTCCTCGTCGGAGACGTCGGTCGGGAGGTCCAGGGCGGCGGCGCCGGTGGCGGCGGGCGGCTCGGGCGGGGCGCACCCGGTGAGCGCCAGGCCGGCGCCGGCGGCGACGCCGGTGCCGAGCAGCGCCCGACGGCTCAGCCCGCCGGAGGCGGCCGCGGTCAGCGCCGCGGCCGGTGGGGACAGGGGGCGCCGTCCGCGGCGCGGGATGGGTGTCATCGGTGCATCTCCTCCGGTTCGCCCCCGAGCCGTGCTGGTGTGCTGGTGCTGGCCATCCTGCGCTCGTCGCTCAACTCTCGATGTTGGCCATGACGTGCTTGACGCGTGTGTAGTCCTCGAACCCGTACATCGACAGGTCCTTGCCGTAGCCGGACTTCTTGTAGCCGCCGTGCGGCATCTCGGCGACGAGCGGGATGTGGGTGTTGATCCACACGCAGCCGAAGTCGAGGGCCTTCGACATCCGCATCGCGCGACCGAAGTCCTTGGTCCACACCGACGACGCCAGCCCGTAGTCGACGCCGTTCGCCCAGCGGACCGCCTCCTCCTCGTCGGTGAAGCGCTGCACCGTGATGACGGGGCCGAAGATCTCGTTCTGGATCGCCTCGTCGTCCTGCCGCAGCCCGGAGAGGACGGTCGGCTCGAGGAAGTAGCCGTCGCCGAGGTCCGTACGACGGTTGCCGCCCGCCGACACGGTCGCGTGGGACGGCAGGTTCTCGATGAACCCGCTCACCCGGGCGAGCTGGTTGGCGTTGTTGACCGGGCCGAACAGGGCGTCCTCGTCGTCGGGCAGCCCCACCGGCGCCGAGCCGGCGGCGTAGTCGGCCAGTGCGGCGACGAAGTCGTCGTGGATGCCCGGCGCGGCGAGGACGCGTGTGGCGGCCGTGCAGTCCTGGCCGGCGTTGAAGTAGCCGGCGATCGCGATCCCCTCGACGGCGGCCTCGATGTCGGCGTCGTCGAAGACCACGACGGGGGCCTTGCCGCCCAGCTCGAGGTGGACCCGCTTGAGGCTCGGGGCGGCGCTGGCCGCGACCTCGCTGCCGGCGCGGACCGAGCCGGTGATCGCGACGAGTCCCGGCGTGGGGTGCTCGACGAGCAGGCGCCCGGTCTCGCGGTCGCCGGTGACGACGTTGAGCGTGCCGGCGGGGAGGAACTCCGCGGCGAGCTCGGCCAGCCGGAGCGTGCTCTCGGGCGTCGTGTCGCTGGGCTTGAGCACGACGGTGTTGCCGGCCGCGAGGGCCGGGCCGATCTTCCAGACCGCCATCAGCAGCGGGTAGTTCCACGGCGTCACCTGGCCGACGACGCCGATCGGCTCGCGGCGGATCCACGACGTGTGGCCCGCCATGTACTCGCCGGCAGCCTTGCCCTCCAGCAGCCGCGCCGCCCCGGCGAAGAACCGCAGCTGGTCCACCATCGGTGGGATCTCCTCGCTCGCGGTGAGCGCCTTGATCTTGCCGGTGTTGGCGGACTCGAGGGCGATCAGCTCCTCGGCGTGGTCCTCGATCGCGTCGGCGATCTTCAGCAGGGCCTGCTGGCGCTCGCCCGGCGTCGTGCGTCCCCACTCGCCGAACGCCCGGTCGGCCGCCTCGTAGGCAGCATCCACCTCCTCCGCCCCGCTGACGGGGGCATGGGCGACCACCTGTCCGGTCGTCGGGTCGACGACGTCGCTCGTCGCGCCGGCGCTGCCGTCGACGTACGTGCCACCGATGAAGTTGCGCAGCGTGCGTGGGCTGGTCACGGAGGTCCTCCCGGTCGGGTGCGGTGAGGGGAGACTAGGACGGGTGGGCGTGCCATCGCCATACTTGTTGCCGAAGATTGTGCGGGAATCGCGGAATTAACAGTCCTGAAATGCGGAATCCACGCTCGGCGACTTGCGAACCAGCGATCTCACGTCCACGATGGCGCCATGAGCGAGCGCCGTGGGCACCAGGATGGGTGAGGCACAGGTGCGCCTCGACGCCACCGCCAAGCGGATCATCGAGCTGCTGCAGGAGGACGGTCGGATCTCCTACGCCGCGATCGCCAAGGCGGTCGGGCTGTCGGAGGCGGCCGCCCGGGCCCGGGTCCAGAAGCTGCTCGACTCCGAGGTGATGCAGGTCGTCGCGGTCACCGACCCCACACAGGTCGGGTTCACCCGCCAGGCCATGATCGGCGTCCGCACCGAGGGCGACCCGATGAAGGTCGGCGACCGCCTGGCCGAGGTGCCGGAGGTCGACTACGTGGTCACCACCGCCGGCAGCTTCGACCTCCTCGTCGAGGTGGTGTGCGAGGACGACCCGCACCTGCTCGACGTGATCCGACAGGTCCGCGAGCTCGAGGGCGTCGTCTCCTCCGAGACCTTCGTCTACCTCAAGCTCAACAAGCAGCACTACAACTGGGGAACGAGATGAGCCTCCACACCACCGAGGGCAAGCCCACCGACGCGTCCTTCGACTACCAGGCCGCCGGCCGCGACCACCTCTGGTTGCACTTCACCCGCCACTCGACCTACGAGAACGGCGGCGAGATGCCGCTCATCGTCAAGGGCGAGGGCCACAAGATCTGGGACAGCCACGGCCGCGAGTACATCGACGGCCTCGCCGGGCTCTTCGTCGTCCAGGTGGGCCACGGCCGCCAGGAGCTCGCCGAGGCGGCGGCGAAGCAGGCGCAGGAGCTGGCCTTCTTCCCGCTCTGGTCCTTCGCGCACCCGCGCGCCGTCGAGCTCGCCGACCGGATCGCCGCGATGGCGCCCGGCGACCTCAACCGCGTCTTCTTCACCACCGGTGGCGGCGAGGCCGTCGAGTCGGCGTGGAAGCTCGCCAAGCAGTACTTCAAGCTCACCGGCAAGCCCAACAAGCACAAGGTCATCTCCCGCGCGGTGGCCTACCACGGCACCCCGCAGGGCGCACTCTCCATCACCGGCATCCCGCCGCTGAAGGAGATGTTCGAGCCGCTCGTGCCCGGCGCCCACAAGGTGCCGAACACCAACTTCTACCGCCGCCCCGAGTTCGTCGGCGACGACGAGAAGGCCTTCGGGCGCTGGGCCGCGGACCGGATCGCCGAGGCGATCGAGTTCGAGGGCCCCGACACCGTCGCCGCCGTCTTCCTCGAGCCGGTGCAGAACGCCGGCGGCTGCTTCCCGCCGCCGCCCGGCTACTTCGAGCGGGTCCGCGAGATCTGCGACGAGTACGACGTCCTGCTCGTCTCCGACGAGGTCATCTGCGCCTTCGGCCGGGTGGGGGAGATGTTCGGCGCGGCCGAGTTCGGCTACCAGCCCGACATCATCACCTGCGCCAAGGGCATGACCTCGGGCTACTCGCCGATCGGCGCCATGATCGCCAGCGACCGTCTCTTCGAGCCCTTCAGGTCCGGCACGACGGCCTACGCCCACGGCTACACGTTCGGCGGCCACCCGGTCTCGTCCGCGGTGGCGATGGCCAACCTCGACATCTTCGAGCGCGAGGGACTCACCGACCACGTCCAGCAGAACGCGCCCGCCTTCAGGGCGACCCTGGAGAAGCTCCTCGACATCCCGATCGTCGGCGACGTGCGCGGCCACGGCTACTTCTACGGCATCGAGCTGGTCAAGGACCGCGAGACCAAGGAGACCTTCGACGACGCCGAGTCGGAGCGCCTGCTGCGCGGCTACCTGTCCGGTGCGCTGTGGGAGGCCGGCCTCTACTGCCGTGCCGACGACCGCGGCGACCCGGTCATCCAGCTGGCACCGCCCCTGATCATCGGCCAGACCGAGTTCGACGACATCGAGCAGCGGCTTCGCTCCGTGCTCACGGGGGCGCTCGAGCACCTCTGAGGCGTGGTCGCGTCCCGCGCCGATGTGCATCCGGCCCCGCGGGCCGGGGATCATGGTCCGGTGAACGACGTCGTACGCCCCGCCCGCCCGCACCACAAGCTCACCGCGGACGGGCGCCGGATGCGGGAGGTGCTCACCTACTCGCGGCGGGGGAGCCGGTTCACGCCGCGGCAGGCCGAGTCGTGGGCCGCCCACCACGCCGACTGGGTGATCCCGGAGGAGGCCGTCGACCGGCCGGGCTTCGACCTCACCGAGTGGTTCGGCCGCGAGGCGCCGCTGATCCTCGAGATCGGCCCCGGCATCGGCGAGGCGACCGCGGTGCTCGCGGCCGCGCGGCCCGACCACAACGTGCTCGCCCTCGAGGTGTGGCTGCCCGGCATCGCCGACTCGCTCTGGCGCGTCGCCGAGGCGGGGGCCGACAACGTGCGGTTCTGCTCCGTCGACGCCGTCTGGACCCTGGAGAACCTCCTCGGCCCGGCCAGCCTCGCCGAGCTGTGGACGTTCTTCCCCGACCCGTGGCGCAAGACCAAGCACCGCAAGCGCCGGCTGGTCAACCCCGCCAATGCCGCGCTCGCCTCCTCCCGGCTGGTGCCGGGCGGCGCGTGGCGGCTGGCGACCGACTGGGCCGACTACGCCGACCAGATGCGCGAGGTCCTCGACGCAGAGCCGACCCTCGAGGGTGGGCCGGTCGAGCGCTGGGACGAGCGGCCGGTGACCCGGTTCGAGCGCAAGGGTCGCGACGTGGGCCGCGACATCGTCGACTTCTGCTACCGCCGGTCCGATCGCGGCTGATCGATCACCAGGCCGGCCTCGCGCAGCAGGTGCTCGAGCCGCAACCGCTCCGCCTCGCGGTCGGTGCCCTCGCGCAGGTCGCTGACCAGGTCCGGCACCCCGAGCGCGCGTGCCGCCTGGCCCAGCAGGTCGTCGTACGCCGCCACGGTGCCGCGTCGACGCGCCATCGGGGTGCCCGGCGCTGGGGCCAGCACCGCCGGCCGGACCCGGCGCAGGGCAGCAGCGAGGTCCTCGATCGCCGGGAGCGACGGGGCCGGCGGGGGAGGGGAGACGTGCGCACGCACCCGGCGGACCGCGCGGCCGATCTCGGCCTGGCAGAGGGCGAGCCCCACAGCAGCGCCCAGCATCAGGGTGCAGAGGACGAGCGTGACCAGACCGGCCATCCTTCGACGGTAGGACGGTCCGGGAGACGAGGCAAGGGCGGGGCATCGACCGACGTCGCTCCTCTTCCTATCCTCGTGCCGTGCGGGTGACGTGGGGGCGGAGCGGTGCGGTGTCCGCTGCCGTCCTGGCCCTGCTCGTCGCCGGGTGCTCGGGCACGGACGGGACGACCGCGGGCGAGTCGTCGGACCCCGACCCGACCGCGGTGCTGCGCGAGCGGTGCTCCTCCGCAGTCCCGGCGGACGCGGAGCTCGAGGCCCTGACGCTGCGCGGCGAGCGCGGCGGGCAGCTCGAGGCAGCCCGCACCGGCCCGGCGGAGAACGCGACGGTCGCGGTGCTGCTGCCCCAGACGAGCGGCCTCTGCGGCTGGGGGCGATGGGCCGCCGCCGCGGTCGAGGACGCGGACGTCACCTCGCTGCTGGTCAACCCGTGCGGCTACGGCGAGTCGGTCTGCGATGCCGACCAGGACGCCGACCCGCTCACCGAGGTCGGTGCAGCGGTGCGGGTGGCCCGCGACGACGTCGGGGCCGAGCGCGTCGTGCTCCTCGGGACGTCGATGGGCGGGTCCCTGACCGTCATGGCTGTCGCCGCCGGGGCCGACGTCGACGCCTGGGCCGACATCAGCGGGCCCTCCTCGTGGGAGGGGGTGGAGCTCGCGTCGCTGGGCCACGACCTCCCCGCCACCGGTCTCGTCGCCGGTCTCGTCGCCATGGCCGCCAGCGACGGCCCGGCCGAGCTCGCGGACGCGCGAGCGCTCGCCCGGGCCGGCGGAGTGCCGTTCGTCCCGCGCAGGTACGGTCACGGCTGGGAGCTCCTGGTGGACCCGGTCAGCGGGTCCCCGACCCGGCTCGGACGTCGCCTCATGGCACTCGCCGCGGGCCGGCAGCAGGGGTGACGCGCACGACAGCGGACGACCCACCATTCCGATTTGGCGTGGGCACGTGGAGTCTGTCAAGATGTTCCGGTTGCTCCGGCGGGTCGCCGGGGTGCGGCACACACCTTGACTTCTGAATCGCGTCTCCTTGATCGAGCCAGTCGTCTGCGTGCGCCGCACCGGATCACATGGTGATCGGAGACCCGACCAGATCCGACAACCGTCGGGTGCCACCCAGAGCAGTTCCGATCCCTCCGGGGTCGTGTCACGAGCCGATGTTTTCAGTTGGACGCGCGACACGCCCGACCGCGGGGGTCGGAGGGTGGAGGAGAGACAGGCGGCGCTCGCCCACCGGGGGCTGAGAGCCGAAACCAGACCAGGCGTACGAGATCGAAGAGGACAGGGACCTATGGCGGGACAGAAGATCCGCATCAGGCTCAAGGCCTATGACCACGAGGTGATCGACACCTCGGCGCGGAAGATCGTGGACACCGTCACCCGTACGGGTGCGAAGGTCGCCGGCCCTGTGCCGCTGCCGACCGAGAAGAACGTGTACTGCGTCATCCGTTCGCCCCACAAGTACAAGGATTCCCGCGAGCACTTCGAGATGCGCACCCACAAGCGCCTGATCGACATCATCGACCCGACGCCGAAGACCGTCGACTCGCTGATGCGTCTCGACCTGCCTGCCGGTGTCGACATCGAGATCAAGCTCTGAGGCCTGACATGACCAACACTTTCGAGCGCAACGCGAAGGGGCTGCTGGGCACCAAGCTCGGCATGACCCAGCTCTGGGACGAGAACAACAAGGTCGTCCCCGTCACCGTGATCGCGGCCGCGACCAACGTCGTGACCCAGGTCCGCCGCCCCGAGGTGGACGGCTACAACGCCATCCAGGTCGGCTTCGGCGAGATCGAGGCCCGCAAGGTCAACTCGCCCGAGGCCGGTCACTTCTCCAAGGCCGGCGTGACCCCGCGCCGCCACGTGGCCGAGATCCGCACCGCTGACGCGGGCTCCTACACGGTCGGCCAGGAGCTGACCGTCGAGACCTTCGCCGCCGGCGAGGAGATCGACGTCACCGGCACCAGCAAGGGCAAGGGCTTCGCCGGCACGATGAAGCGTCACGGCTTCGCCGGTGTGTCCGCCTCCCACGGTGCCCACCGCAACCACCGCAAGCCGGGCTCCATCGGCGCCTGCGCCACCCCGGGTCGCGTGTTCAAGGGCACCCGCATGTCGGGCCGCATGGGCAACGACACGGTGACCACCCAGAACCTGACGGTGCACGCCGTCGACGCCGACAAGGGCCTGATCCTGATCAAGGGTGCCGTTCCCGGCCCCAAGAACGGTCTCGTGGTCCTCCGCTCGGCCGCCAAGAAGACGCAGGAGGCCTGAGCATGGCTGTCAAGACCGTCAAGGTCGACCTCCCCGCCGAGATCTTCGACGTCGAGGTCAACATCCCCCTGATCCACCAGGTCGTCGTGGCCCAGCAGGCCGCTGCGCGCCAGGGCACGCACGCCACCAAGACCCGCGGCGAGGTCCGCGGCGGTGGTCGCAAGCCCTACAAGCAGAAGGGCACCGGCCGCGCCCGCCAGGGCTCGACGCGCGCCCCGCAGTTCGCCGGCGGTGGCACCGTCCACGGCCCGCAGCCGCGCAGCTACGACCAGCGCACCCCCAAGAAGATGAAGGCCGCCGCCCTCCGCGGTGCCCTCTCCGACCGGGCCCGCAACGACCGCGTCCACGTGGTCGACGGCCTGGTGTCGGGCGACAAGCCCTCCACCAAGGCCGCGCTCGCCGCGCTGACGTCGCTGACCGACCGCGTGGGCTACCTCGTGGTGCTCGAGCGCTCCGACGCGCTGACCTGGCTCTCGCTGCGCAACGCGCCCGAGGTCCACATCGTCGCCGTCGACCAGCTCAACACCTACGACGTGATCGCCGCTGACGACATCGTCTTCACCAAGGGTGCCTACGACGCCTTCGTGGGTGGCGCCTCCGCCGCTCCGGCCGCGAAGACCGAGTCGGCTGCTGCCCCCGCCACCGAGCAGGCCACCGACGAGCCGGCCCTGCCGGCCGGTGCGAAGGCCCCGCTCAAGAGCGGCAAGAACCCCAAGGGCTACGACGTCCAGGGCCTGCAGTCCGGCACCTACCTGGTCGAGGGCGACGCCGCCTACGACGTCTCGGGTGGCGACTTCTGGTTCAAGTCCGCCGAGGACGCCGAGGCGGCCGGCCTGACCCGCGCCGACGAGAAGGAGAGCGACAAGTGAGCACCCTGCACAAGGACCACCGCGACGTCCTGATCGCCCCGGTCGTGTCGGAGAAGAGCTACGGCCTGCTCGACGCCAACAAGTACACCTTCATCGTCCACCCGGACGCCAACAAGACCGAGATCAAGATCGCGGTCGAGAAGGTCTTCGACGTCAAGGTCACCTCGGTCAACACGATCAACCGACAGGGCAAGACCCGTCGCACCCGCTACGGCATGGGCAAGCGTCCCAACACCAAGCGCGCGATCGTCAGCCTCGCCGAGGGTCACCGCATCGACATCTTCGGAGGTCCGGTCTCCTGACCGGGCTCCTGACTAGGAACTGATATGGCTATCCGCAAGTACAAGCCGACCACCCCGGGCCGTCGTGGCTCGTCGGTGGCCGACTTCGTCGAGATCACCCGGTCCACGCCCGAGAAGTCGCTGACGCGCCCGCTGCCGAAGAACGGTGGCCGCAACAACCAGGGCCGCATCACCACCCGTCACAAGGGTGGCGGCCACAAGCGCGCCTACCGCATCATCGACTTCCGTCGCTACGACAAGGACGGCGTCCCGGCCAAGGTCGCTCACATCGAGTACGACCCCAACCGCACCGCGCGCATCGCGCTGCTGCACTACGCCGACGGCGAGAAGCGCTACATCGTCGCCCCCAAGGGTCTGACCCAGGGCACCGCGGTGGAGTCCGGCCCCAACGCCGACATCAAGCCCGGCAACAACCTGCCGCTGCGCAACATCCCGGTCGGCACGACCATCCACTGCGTGGAGCTGCGTCCGGGCGGCGGCGCCAAGATCGCCCGCTCGGCCGGCAACTCCGCCCAGCTGGTCGCCCGTGAGGGCAGCCGCGCCACGCTGCGCATGCCCTCGGGCGAGATGCGCTTTGTCGACGTCCGCTGCCGCGCCACGATCGGCGAGGTCGGCAACGCCGAGCAGTCCAACATCAACTGGGGCAAGGCCGGCCGCATGCGGTGGAAGGGCGTCCGCCCGACCGTCCGCGGTGTCGTCATGAACCCGGTGGACCACCCGCACGGTGGTGGTGAGGGCAAGACGTCCGGTGGTCGCCACCCCGTCTCCCCCTGGGGCAAGCCCGAGGGCCGCACGCGCAAGCGCAAGGCCAGCGACTCCCAGATCATCCGTCGTCGCAAGTCCGGCAAGGGTAGGAAGTAACCGACATGCCTCGCAGCCTCAAGAAGGGCCCCTTCGTCGACGACCACCTTCAGAAGAAGGTGGACGCCGAGAACGAGAAGGGCAGCCACAACGTCATCAAGACCTGGTCGCGCCGGTCGATGATCGTGCCCGACATGATCGGCCACACCATCGCCGTGCACGACGGTCGCAAGCACGTCCCGGTCTTCGTGACCGACTCCATGGTCGGCCACAAGCTCGGGGAGTTCGCCCCCACCCGCACCTACCGCGGGCACGTCAAGGAAGACCGGAAGGGACGCCGTCGATGAGCACCACCGAGCGCAGCCGCACCAGTGCGCGCCGCGAGTCGCTGCTCGGCGACCAGCCGGGCGCGTTCGCCAGCGCACGCTTCGTGCGGATCACCCCGATGAAGGCCCGCCGTGTCGTCGACATGGTCCGCGGCCTCCAGGTCGACGAGGCCCTGACCCTGCTGCAGTTCGCGCCGCAGGCCGCCTCCGAGACCGTCTACAAGGTGCTGGAGAGCGCGATCGCCAACGCGGAGACCACCGAGGGCCTCAACCGGGCCGACCTCGTGCTGTCCGTCGCCATGGTGGACGAGGGCCCGACGATGAAGCGTTGGCGTCCGCGTGCCCAGGGCCGTGCGACCCGCATCAACAAGCGCACCAGCCACATCACCCTCGCGGTGCAGCCGGCCGACGTGCTGGCCACGAAGACCGGCCGCGCCAACAAGAACGGAAGGGGTGCCTGATGGGCCAGAAGATCAACCCGAACGGCTTCCGCCTGGGCATCTCCACCGACCACAAGAGCCGTTGGTACGCCGACAAGCTCTACAAGTCGTACGTCGGTGAGGACGTCGCCATCCGCAAGCTGCTCTCCAAGGGCATGGAGCGGGCCGGCATCTCCAAGGTCGAGATCGAGCGCACCCGTGACCGCGTGCGGGTGGACATCCACACCGCCCGTCCGGGCATCGTGATCGGCCGCCGCGGCGCCGAGGCGGACCGCATCCGCGGCGAGCTCGAGAAGCTCACCGGCAAGCAGGTCCAGCTCAACATCCTCGAGGTCAAGAACCCCGAGGTCGACGCGCAGCTGGTCGCCCAGGGCGTCGCCGAGCAGCTCTCGGGCCGCGTGCAGTTCCGTCGTGCCATGCGCAAGGCGATGCAGACCTCGATGCGCTCCGGTGCCAAGGGCATCCGGATCCAGTGCTCGGGTCGTCTCAACGGCGCCGAGATGTCGCGCACGGAGTTCTACCGCGAGGGCCGCGTGCCTCTGCACACGCTCCGCGCCGACATCGACTACGGCTTCTACGAGGCCCGCACGACCTTCGGCCGCATCGGCGTGAAGGTCTGGATCTACAAGGGCGAGGTCGCCGGCACCCGTGCCGAGCGCCAGGCCCAGCAGGCTGCTCGCGCCGGTGCTCCCGGCCGCGGCGGTCGTCCCAACACCCGTGGCGGTGACCGTCCGAGCCGTGGCTCGCGCGGCGACCGCGCTCCTCGCACCGAGGCCACCGCTGAGACCTCAGCTGCCCCGGCTGCCGAGGCTGCACCGAGCACCGGACAGGAGGCCTGACCTCATGTTGATGCCCCGTCGCGTCAAGCACCGCAAGCAGCACCACCCCAAGCGTCGTGGCGTCGCCAAGGGCGGCACCTCGCTGGCCTTCGGTGACTTCGGCATCCAGGCGGTCGAGGGTCACTACGTGACCAACCGGCAGATCGAGTCGGCCCGTATCGCCATGACCCGCCACATCAAGCGTGGCGGCAAGGTCTGGATCAACATCTACCCGGACCGTCCGCTGACCAAGAAGCCGGCCGAGACCCGCATGGGTTCCGGCAAGGGCTCCCCCGAGTGGTGGGTTGCCAACGTCAAGCCCGGCCGCGTCATGTTCGAACTCTCCGGTGTCGACGAGGTGACTGCTCGTGAGGCCATGCGCCGCGCGATGCACAAGCTCCCGATGAAGTGCCGGTTCATCTCCCGTGAGGCCGGTGAATTCTGATGGCTACCAAGCTGAACGCCCACGAGCTCGACGAGCTCGACGCACCCGCCCTCGAGGCCAAGCTGCGCGAGGCCAAGGAGGAGCTGTTCAACCTGCGGTTCCAGGCCGCCACCGGGCAGCTCGAGAGCAACGGCCGCCTGCGCGTGGTCAAGAAGGACATCGCCCGCATCTACACCGTGGTCCGCGAGCGCGAGCTCGGCATCCGCACCACCCCGGGCACCAACGAAGAGGCGAAGGCATGAGCGAGAACACTGCGACCCAGTCGGCCGGCGAGCGCAACCAGCGCAAGGTCCGTGAGGGCCTCGTCGTCAGCGACAAGATGGACAAGACCATCGTCGTCGCCGTCGAGGACCGCGTGAAGCACGCCCTCTACGGCAAGGTCATGCGCAAGACGTCGCGCCTGAAGGCGCACGACGAGACCAACCAGTGCGGCATCGGCGACCGGGTCCTCATCATGGAGACCCGTCCGCTGTCGGCCACCAAGCGCTGGCGCCTCGTCGAGGTGCTGGAGAAGGCCAAGTGACCTGAGGCCCACCGGCCTCGAGCACAAGTTTCCACATATCAGTTCGGCCAGGCTCGCCCCCCGCTGAGAGGGCGAGAACCAGCTCGACAACCAGGAGAAATCAATGATCCAGCAGGAGTCGCGACTCAAGGTCGCCGACAACACCGGTGCGAAGGAGATCCTCTGCATCCGTGTTCTCGGTGGCTCTGGTCGTCGCTACGCCGGCATCGGTGACGTCATCGTCGCCACCGTCAAGGACGCGATCCCCGGTGGCAACGTCAAGAAGGGCGACGTCGTCAAGGCCGTGGTCGTGCGCACCGTCAAGGAGCGTCGCCGCGCCGACGGTTCCTACATCCGCTTCGACGAGAACGCCGCCGTCATCCTCAAGAACGACGGCGAGCCCCGTGGCACGCGCATCTTCGGCCCCGTGGGCCGCGAGCTGCGCGAGAAGCGCTTCATGAAGATCATCTCGCTCGCCCCGGAGGTGCTGTGAGAGATGGGTAAGGACATGAACATCAAGAAGGGTGACACCGTCAAGGTGATCGCCGGCAAGGACAAGGGTGCCCAGGGCAAGGTCATCTCGGTCCTCCGCGAGGAGGAGCGCGTGATCGTCGAGGGTGTCAACCTCGTCAAGCGCCACACCAAGTCCGTGCAGCAGACCAACACCACCGGCGGCATCATCACCCGCGAGGCGCCCATCCACGTCTCCAACGTGATGCTCGTCGAGGGTGACGGCGTCACGCGCGTCGGCTTCCGCCGCGACGAGGTCACCAAGCGCCGTCCCGACGGCTCGACCTACGCCGCCAGCCGGTCGGTCCGCGTGTCCCGCAAGTCCGGCAAGGAGATCTGAGATGGCCGAGACCCAGACCACTGAGATTCCCCGTCTCAAGGCGCGCTACCGCGAGGAGATCGTCCCCGCGCTCCGCTCCGAGTTCGACATCGCCAACATCATGCAGGTGCCCGGCCTGACCAAGATCGTGGTCAACATGGGCGTCGGCGAGGCTGCGCGCGACTCGAAGCTGATCGAGGGCGCGATCCGCGACCTCACCGCGATCACCGGCCAGAAGCCGGCCGTCACCAAGGCCCGCAAGTCCATCGCGCAGTTCAAGCTCCGCGAGGGCATGCCGATCGGTGCGCACGTCACTCTGCGTGGTGACCGCATGTGGGAGTTCCTGGACCGCCTGCTGTCCCTGGCCCTGCCCCGCATCCGCGACTTCCGCGGCCTCTCGCCCAAGCAGTTCGACGGTCGTGGCAACTACACCTTCGGTCTCACCGAGCAGGTCATGTTCCACGAGATCAACCAGGACAGGATCGACCGGTCGCGCGGCATGGACATCACCATCGTGACCACCGCCACCAACGACGACGAGGGCCGCGCGCTGCTCAAGCAGCTCGGCTTCCCGTTCAAGGAGAACTGACATGGCGAAGACTGCACTCAAGGTCAAGGCCGCCCGCAAGCCGAAGTTCGCTGTCCGCGGCTACACGCGCTGCCAGCGCTGCGGCCGCCCGAAGGCCGTCTACCGCAAGTTCGGCCTGTGCCGCATCTGCCTGCGCGAGATGGCCCACCGCGGCGAGCTCCCCGGCGTCACCAAGTCTTCTTGGTAACTAGCACCGTCTCCTGGTAAATCACCGAAATACGTTGCAGGTCCTCCGGCCGCGAGCCTGAGGAAACCACGACGAGAAAGAACCACATCATGACGATGACTGACCCGATCGCAGACATGCTCACGCGTCTGCGCAACGCCAACCAGGCGTACCACGACGTGGTGTCGATGCCCTACAGCAAGATGAAGGCCGGCCTCGCGGAGATCCTCAAGCAGGAGGGCTACATCACCTCCTACGACGTCGCCGACAACGTCACCGCCGAGGGCGAGCCCTCGGTCGGCAAGACGCTGACCGTGACGCTCAAGTACGGCCGCAACCGGGAGCGCTCGATCGCGGGTGTCCGCCGCATCAGCAAGCCCGGCCTGCGCGTCTACGCCAAGCACACCAACCTGCCCAAGGTCCTCGGTGGCCTCGGCGTCGCGATCATCTCGACGTCGCAGGGCCTGCTGACCGACCGCCAGGCGAACCAGAAGGGCGTGGGCGGCGAAGTCCTCGCCTACGTCTGGTGACCCGGACCAACTGAGACCAGGAAGAGAGAGAAGCATGTCGCGCATTGGCAAGCTCCCCATCGCGGTCCCGTCCGGTGTCGACGTCGCGATCGACGAGTCGCTGGTGACCGTCAAGGGCCCCAAGGGCACCCTGTCGCACACCATCGCCGCGCCGATCACGGTCGCCAAGGGCGAGGACGGCGTCCTCGAGGTGCAGCGCCCCGACGACGAGCGCAACAGCCGCTCGCTGCACGGCCTGACCCGCACGCTCATCAACAACATGGTGGTGGGCGTCACCGAGGGCTACGAGAAGAAGCTCGAGATCGTGGGCGTGGGCTACCGCGTCCTGCCCAAGGGCCCGACGCAGCTCGAGTTCCAGCTCGGCTACTCGCACCCGATCATCTTCGACGCCCCCGAGGGCATCACCTTCACCGTCGAGGGCCCGACCAAGCTCGGCGTCGTCGGCATCGACAAGCAGCTCGTCGGCGAGGTCGCGGCCAAGATCCGCAAGCTCCGCAAGCCCGAGCCCTACAAGGGCAAGGGCGTGCGCTACGCCGGCGAGCACATCCGCCGCAAGGTCGGAAAGGCCGGTAAGTGACATGGCGATCTCGCTGAGCAACAACAAGCACACCGCCAACCGCGTGCGTGCGCGCCTGCGCCGTCAGGCGCGTGGCCGCAAGCGCATCAGCGGCACCGCCGAGCGTCCGCGCCTGGTGGTCACCAAGTCGGCCAAGCACCTCTCGGTGCAGGTCGTCGACGACCTGCAGGGTGCCACGCTGGCCTACGCCTCCACGATGGAGGCCGACGTCCGCGGCACCGAGGGCGACAAGACCGCCAAGGCCAAGCTGGTCGGCGAGCTGGTGGCGTCGCGTGCCAAGGCCGCCGGTATCGAGGACGTCGTCTTCGACCGGGCCGGCAACAAGTACCACGGCCGTATCGCGGCCCTGGCTGACGCCGCCCGTGAGGGCGGCCTCCAGTTCTGATCGCCCACGCGAAGAATTCTGAAAGAGGAGAAAGTCTCATGAGCGGAGCCCAGCGCGGACAGCGCGGTGGCGAGCGCCAGGGTGGTGACCGTCGCGGACGCGACAACGGTCGCAACCAGGCTGACAAGACCGCCTACATCGAGCGCGTCGTGGCGATCAACCGAGTCGCCAAGGTCGTGAAGGGTGGTCGTCGCTTCAGCTTCACCGCCCTCGTGATCGTCGGCGACGGTGAGGGTCTGGTCGGCGTCGGCTACGGCAAGGCGAAGGAAGTTCCCGCGGCGATCGCCAAGGGTGTCGAGGAGGCGAAGAAGCACTTCTTCAAGGTCCCCCGCATCCAGGGCACGATCCCGCACCCGGTCCAGGGCGAGAAGGCCGCAGGCGTCGTCCTGCTGCGTCCCGCCGCTCCCGGTACCGGCGTCATCGCCGGCGGCCCGGTGCGTGCGGTCCTCGAGTGCGCCGGCATCCACGACGTGCTGAGCAAGTCGCTCGGCTCGTCCAACCAGATCAACATCGTCCACGCGACCGTCGAGGCGCTGCGGATGCTCGAGGAGCCCGAGGCCGTCGCCTCGCGCCGCGGCATGCGCGTCGAGGACGTCACCCCGGCCGCGCTGCTCAAGGCTCGTGCCGAGAGCCAGGCCGAGACCGCGGGGGTGCAGTCCTGATGGCACAGCTCAAGGTCCAGCAGAAGCGTGGACTGGTCGGCCTCAAGGCCAACCAGCGCGAGACGCTGCGGTCGCTCGGTCTCAAGCGGATCGGCGACGTCGTCGTGAAGGAAGACCGCCCGGAGATCCGGGGCATGATCAACACCGTCCGTCACCTGGTGACGTTCGAGGAGGTGGAGTGACATGACGCTCAAGCTGCACCACTTGCGTCCCGCTCCGGGAGCCAAGACCGCCAAGACCCGTGTGGGTCGCGGTGAGGGCTCCAAGGGCAAGACCGCCGGCCGCGGTACCAAGGGCACCAAGGCGCGCTACCAGGTTCCGGCTGCCTTCGAGGGTGGCCAGATGCCGATCCACATGCGCCTGCCCAAGCTGAAGGGCTTCAAGAACCCCTTCCGCGTGGAGTTCCAGGTCGTCAACCTCGACCGCCTCGGGGAGCTGTTCCCCGAGGGTGGCACCGTGACGGTCGACGACCTCGTGGCCAAGGGCGCCGTTCGCAAGAACCAGCCCGTCAAGGTCCTGGGTCAGGGCGACATCTCCGTCGCCGTCCAGATCAGCGCCGACGCGTTCTCGACCTCCGCCAAGGAGAAGATCGAGGCTGCCGGCGGCACCGCGACCGTGGCCTGAGGCCACGATCTCGCTCATCCGGTGAAGGCCTGGCCGCACAGTGGGAACTGTCGGCCAGGCCTTTGTCGTTCTCTCCTTGATTCTGGGGGAGGAAGCGGGTCGAACCCCGACTGTTAGGCTTCCCCGGGCCCTCAGCCGTACGACGGCGAGGGTGTCTCGTCCGCCCGCCGATCCTGGCCGGGCACCCATACGAAAGAGGAACCAGTGCTAGGCGCGTTCGCCAACGCTTTCCGGACTCCGGACCTGCGGCGCAAGCTGCTCTTCGTCCTGCTGATCGTCACGATCTTCCGGCTGGGCTCCCAGGTGCCCACCCCGGGAGTGCACGTCGCCAACGTCCAGGCGTGCATCGACCAGCTCGAGGAGGGCGGCCTCTACAGCCTGATCAACCTCTTCTCGGGTGGTGCGCTGCTGCAGCTCACCATCTTCGCGCTGGGGATCATGCCGTACATCACGGCCTCCATCATCCTGCAGCTGCTCGTCGTGGTGATCCCACGGCTCGAGGCGCTGAAGAAGGAGGGACAGGCCGGTCAGACGAAGATCACCCAGTACACGCGCTACCTGACGCTGGGCCTGGCCGTGCTGCAGGCGACCGGCATCGTCGCCCTGGCGCGCAACGGCGCCCTGCTGCAGGGCTGCACGCGCGACCTGCTGCACGACGACGGCACCACGACGTTCCTGGTCATGGTCGTCACGATGACGGCGGGCACCGCGGTCATCATGTGGCTCGGTGAGCTCATCACCGACCGCGGCATCGGCAACGGCATGTCGATCCTGATCTTCACCCAGGTCGTCGCGACCTTCCCCGCGTCCCTGTGGAGCGTCCAGACCTCGCAGGGCTGGGTCACCTTCGCCATCGTGATGGTGATCGGCCTCATCCTCGTCGCCGGCGTCATCTTCATCGAGCAGGCCCAGCGCCGCATCCCGGTGCAGTACGCCCGCCGGATGGTCGGGCGCAAGATGTTCGGCGGCAACTCGACCTACATCCCGCTCAAGGTCAACCAGGCCGGCATCATCCCGGTCATCTTCGCCTCCTCGCTGCTCTACCTGCCGGCGATGGCGGTGCAGTTCAACCCCGACAGCAAGAACGCCGTGCTCGACTTCATCGGCACGTACCTCGTGGGCGGCGACCACCCGCTCTACATGGCGATCTACTTCCTGCTGATCATCTTCTTCACGTACTTCTACGTCTCGATCACCTTCAACCCTGTCGAGGTGGCGGACAACATGAAGAAGTACGGCGGCTTCATCCCCGGGATCCGGGCGGGCAAGCCGACCGAGGACTACCTGTCCTACGTCCTGTCCCGCATCACGTTCCCTGGAGCCCTCTACCTCGGCCTGATCTCGTTGGTCCCGCTCGTCGCCTTCGCGATGATCCAGGCCAACCAGAACTTCCCGTTCGGCGGCACGTCCATCCTGATCATGGTCGGCGTGGCCCTCGACACCGTGAAGCAGATCGAGAGCCAGCTCCAGCAGCGCAACTACGAAGGATTCCTGAAGTAGATGAGACTGATCCTCATGGGCCCGCCGGGGGCGGGCAAGGGCACGCAGGCCCGCTTCGTGGCCGATCACTTCGGCGTCCCGGCGATCTCCACCGGTGACATCTTCCGCGCCAACGTCTCCCAGGGCACGCCGCTCGGCGTCGAGGCCCAGCGCTACATGGACGCGGGCGAGTACGTCCCCGACGAGATCACCAACATGATGGTGCGCAACCGCATCGACGAGGCCGACGCCGAGCCGGGCTTCCTGCTCGACGGCTACCCCCGCACCCTCGCCCAGGTCACCGAGCTCGACGGCATGATCGGGTTCACCGGTCACCAGCTCGACGCGGTTGTCGTGCTCACGGTCGACCCGGAGGAGCTCGTCCAGCGCCTGCTGCAGCGTGCGCAGACCGACGGCCGCGCCGACGACACCGAGGACGTCATCCGTCGCCGGCAGGAGGTCTACGCCGAGCAGACCGAGCCGCTCATCGGGGTCTACCGCGAGCGGGGCATCCTCGTCGAGGTCGACGGCATGGGCGAGGTCGACGAGGTGACGACCCGCATCTTCGACGCACTCGACGTCGTCCCGCAGAGCTGACGGCCGGCGCAGGCCCATGGGGTTCAGGGACCGCGGGATCGAGATCAAGACCCCCGAGCAGATCGACCTGATGCGGGTCGCGGGGCTGCTCGTGGGGGAGACCCTCGAGCTGCTCCGCGCCGCGGTGCGGCCCGGGGTGAGCACCCTGGAGCTCGACACCCTCGCGGAGACCAACATCCGCGACCACGGGGGCGTGCCGTCCTTCAAGGGCTACAGCCACCCGCCCTTCCCCGCGACGATCTGCGCCTCGGTCAACGACGAGGTGGTGCACGGCATCCCCGGTGAGCGCACCCTCTCCGAGGGTGACGTCATCTCGATCGACTGCGGCGCCATCGTCGCCGGATGGCACGGCGACGCCGCGATCACCGTCCCGGTCGGCGAGGTGCGCGACGACGTGGCGGAGCTGCTGCGGGTCACCGAGGAGTCCCTGTGGCGCGGCATGGCAGCCGCCCGCCTCGGTGGACGCGTGGGCGACATCAGCCACGCCGTGGAGACCCACGTCCGCTCGGAGGGCCGCTACGGCATCCTCGAGGACTACACCGGGCACGGCATCGGCACCGAGATGCACATGCCGCCCAACGTGCCCAACGTCGGGCGGCGCGGTCGCGGCCCCTCGATCGTCGAGGGTCTCGCGCTCGCCGTCGAGCCGATGGTCACGCTCGGCAGCAAGCACACCGACCTGCTCGAGGACGAGTGGACCGTCGCGACCGTCGACGGGTCCTACGCCGCCCACTTCGAGCACACCTTCACGGTGACCCCCCAGGGTGCCTGGGTGCTCACCGCCGTCGACGGCGGCCGCTCGCGCCTCACGGCCCTCGGCGTCCCATTCGGCGGACGCTGACCTCGATTTCGCACCCTCCTCGCGACGCGTGACACACTGACGCGGTTGGAGGGGAGTATTCCCTGAGCAGTGGTGTCGTCAGTACGGCGTCCGCGCGAGCGGGGCCCGGTGCCACTGGTCCGTGGCAGCAGCGCGGGCGGAAGAGACCTCTGGCGTCCGTGCGCTGCGCGGACACCGATCTCGCCTCATCCCTAGGAGCAACGCGTGAACGTACCCACCTGGGTCTGGATCGCCACATTCGCCGTCACGATCGTGATCTTCACCTTCGACCTCGTCATCGTCGGCCGGCGGCCGCACGAGCCGAGCATGAAGGAGTGTGCGACCTACCTCTCGATCTACGTCGGCCTGGCCATCCTGTTCGGCATCGGCGTGTGGGTCACGTGGGACCACCAGCACGGCCTGGAGTTCTTCTCCGGCTGGTTGGTGGAGTACTCGCTGTCGATCGACAACCTCTTCATCTTCATCATCATCATGGCGAAGTTCGCCGTGCCGAAGGAGCTGCAGCAGTACGCCCTGATGATCGGCATCGTGATGGCGCTGGTCATGCGCGCGATCTTCATCGGGGTCGGCGCCGCGGCGATCGAGCAGTTCAGCTGGGTCTTCTACCTCTTCGGGATCTTCCTGATCTACACCGCGATCAAGCTCGCGAAGGAGGGCGGCGAGGACGAGGACGACGAGTTCGAGGAGAACAAGCTCGTCGCGTTCGTCGAGCGGCGCTTCCCGGCCACGTCGGAGTGGCACGGCAAGAAGCTGCTGATCACCGGCGACAACGCGAAGAAGATGATCACGCCGATGTTCATCGTGATCCTCACGCTCGGCACCACCGACCTGCTGTTCGCGCTCGACTCGATCCCGGCGATCTTCGGCATCACCAAGGAGCCCTACCTGGTGCTCACGGCCAACATCTTCGCGCTGATGGGCCTGCGCCAGCTCTACTTCCTGATCGGCGGGCTCCTGCAGCGCCTGATCTACCTGTCCTACGGCCTCGCGTTCCTGCTGGCCTTCATCGGCGTCAAGCTGTTCTTCCACGCGCTGCACGAGAACGAGGTGCCGTTCATCAACGGTGGCGAGCCGCTCCACTACGACTGGCTGGAGATCCCGATCTGGCTCTCCCTCGTGGTCATCGTCGCCACGCTGGCGATCACCGCCGTGCTGTCGCTGTGGGCCTCGAGCCGGATGTCGTCGGAGGAGCAGGACGCGGCCACCGGCCCGCGCCGCGACTGGGAGGACGGCTGACCGCCGCCTGACGTCGGGACCCGCGGGTCAGGACACGCACTGGCTCGCGCTGGGCGAGTTGTCCGACCCGCGGGTCATCCGCACGTCGAGGCACACCGGGTCGTCGGTGCGCACGAGGAGACGCCGGCGCGACGTGCTGCCGTACTCGTCGGTGTCGTCGCGGTGCCAGCTGAACGAGTCACCGGCCTCGACGGGCACGGGCGGGCGCCACTCGAACAGCACGCCCCGGGGCGTCCGGCTCCCGGTCAGCGAGACCGCCTCGGTGAGGACGTCGGGGATCACGTCAGCCGGCGTCTGCGACTCGGTCGGCACGACCACGCCTGGATCCTCCCCACGGTCGTTGCCGCCGAGGACCAGGAACCCCACCAGCAGCGCGAGCACCGCGACGCCGACACCCGCCCACACCAGGCCCGGCACGCCCGTGCGCTCCTCCTCGCCGTCCAGCGGCGCGGGCGCCGGGTCCTGGGCTGCGATGCGGCGGGGGCCGCTCGCCGAGATCACCGTGACCGGCTTCATCGCCGTCGCGTCCTCGGCCGGTCCCGTCGGGCCGGAGGGCCCGAACGCGCCCGACGCGCCCGTCGTGCCGGCTGAACCGGTCGAGCCGTCCGAGGCACTCACCGAGGCGTCCGGCCGGTCACCCTCCACCGCCACCACGGTCCGCGGCCAGCCGGCGGCCGACTCGATGCGCTGGAGCGCCCGGGCGAGCTCGAGCGCGCTGGCGGGCCGGTGCTCCGGGCGCTTGGCCAGGCACTGCTGGAGCAGCCGGTCGAGCGCGGGAGGGACGTCGGGGCGCTGGGTGGCGGGGGGAGCGGCGTGCAGGATGCGCGCGCTGAGCGCCCGGGTCGAGTTGTCGCCCGACGGGATGGAGAACGGCGAGCGGCCGACGAGCAGGTGCCAGATGGTCGCGCCGAGGGAGTAGACGTCGGAGGCCACGGAGCCGTTGGACCGTCCGTCGAGCAGCTCGGGTGGCGACCAGGGGTAGGAGATGCGGACGTCGTTGTCGCCCTCGACGTCGGCCATGTGGCCGGCGATGCCGAAGTCGGTCAGCGCCGGCTCGTGGTAGGTGGTGACGAGGACGTTGCTCGGCTTGATGTCGCGGTGCAGGATGCCCGAGCGGTGCGCGGTCTCGATCGCGCTGGCCAGCTTGATGCCGGTGGACACCGCGTCGACGGGGGCCATCGGGTTGGCGCGCACCCGCACGCCGAGGTCCGGCGGGGGGCAGTAGCGCATCACGAGGAACGGCCGCCCGCCCTCCGCGGTGACACCGGCGGTGATCACCGAGACGATGTAGGGGTGGTCGGCCAGGCGCGCCATCGCGTTCGCCTCGGCGGTGAACAGGTACTTCTCGCGGTCGGTGAGGGGCACGTCCGGGCGGACGACCTTGACCGCGACCCGCTGGCGCGGCCACTGCTGCTCGTAGAGGAAGACGTCGGCGAAGCCGCCGCTGCCGAGGTGCTCGACGAACGCGAACCCCGGGATGACTGGTGCGCTCACCGGGCGACCGCCCCCGACTCGTAGCGGACGCTGTAGACGTGGGCCATGTCGAGCACCGTGCCCGGCTCGAGGACGTAGGCGTCACCGGGCCGCATGCGCTCCGGCTCCCGTCCGGGGGGCGCGATGGTGGTGCCGCCGCGGCTCTCGAGGTCGCGGGCGACGACGTCCCAGCCGTCGAGCTCGATCTGCAGGTGGCGCCGCGAGACGAACGAGTGGTCCCTGGGCAGGTGCACCAGGTGCGGCCAGTCGGTGCTGCCCTCGGCCGGCGCGGGCTTGCGGCCCAGGACCACGCCCCGGTCGAGGGGGACGACCTCGCCGGTCGGGAGCCGGAGACCCCCGAGTGACGGACGGTCCACACGTCGCGGTTCCTGCGGCGCGACGCGCTGGTGGCAGACGCGGCACTGCGGGGCGATCGGCGGGGTCAGGTGCCCGAGGGGACAGCTCACGGCGAGCACCGTCGGCGTGGTGCTCTGGGACAGGTGGGCCGGCCGGAGGGACGTCGCGCCGTCGTGGTCGTCGGGCTCCGCCGCGGCGCTCGGTCCGCCACCCGGTGCGGTCGGGGGCCGGATCGTGGTGTGGGCGCCCTCCTCGATGCGCTGCATCATGAGGGGGTCGGGCTCCGAGGTGTCGACCAGCGAGCCGGTGTCCTCGACCCGGCGGCGCACGCGGGTGCGCGGGGGAGGGCCGTCGGGACCCTTCGCCGCCAGGATGGCGTCGGGGATGCCGTCGATGAGTGCGGCCGCCGCGGGCGGCGGGCTCTCCTGGGCGCGCTGCTGCACCGGGGCGGTGCGGGCCGAGACGGGCGTCAGCTCCACGCGGTCGGCGGCGACCACCCCGCCCACCAGGCGCCGGGTGGTCGCGAGGCCGCCGGGGTCCGCCCCGCCGTCGAGGCTCAGCACCCGCGCGGGTCCGGCGAGGCGTACGTGGCCCACGCCGCGCGAGAGCGTCGTCGAGGCCCCGGAGGTGAAGTCGACGAGGGCCAGCCCGGGCGGATCGCCCTCGAACGCCTTCTCGGCGATCGCCAGCACGCGCTCCGCGGCGCTCGCTCCCGAGGGAGCCCCCAGGGAGAGGGCGTCCCAGATCTCCTGGACCACCCGCTCGTCACCGGGGTCGGTCAGCAGCACCCAGTGGGCGCCACTGCCGACGAGCACACCAGCACCGCTGGCGTACCGCGCTTCCACGATCAACGCCGGCTCCCCTCGTACGCGCCCACGCGGCCCATCATCACCCATCACGCCAGTCCCGCGCACATGGTCACGATTTGTCGGAAACTTGTCCCAACTTGCGACACATACATACGCTCCTCCTGGGTGAGTGCGGCGGGCGTACCTCATCCGTGGGGCCAAGGGGGACTGGCGTGGCACGTGTGACTGCTCTGCGTCGACACCGGGCGAGCATCGCCTCGGGCGTCGCGCTGGCGGTCGCGGCCACCGCCGTCGTCGTCTACGCCGCCTCCGCCGACGGCTACAAGAAGCACGAGGCCGAGCTCAACGACGGCGGCGTCTGGGTGGTCAACGGCAAGAAGGGCTGGTCCGGCCGGCTCAACAAGCCGATCAACCAGCTCGACGGCGTGGTGCCCGGCGACAACGGCAAGGCCCGGCTCGACGTGGTCCAGGACGGCGCGGCCGTCGTGACCCTGGACGCCGGCACGAGCCGCGGGCAGGTGATCGAGACCAGTCGTCTCGAGGCCCAGGACGGCGGCTCGGCCGCGATCCCGGTGACCGGCGACGTCGCCATGGCCGGCGGGACCCTCGCGACCGGGGACGCCGAGACCGGCGAGGTCTGGGCCGTTCGCTACGACGCCCGGCTCGGCAAGCCTGTGGTCAGCGCGGTCGACCGGCAGGCCAAGCCGCTTGCCGAGGCCGGTGAGGGGGCGGCCCTCGCCGTGAGCCAGTCGGGCACCGTCGTGGTGACCTCCACCGAGGAGGGCACCGTCACGACCCTCGCACCGAGCGACGCACGGTTCCGCAAGCCGCGCACCCGGGACCTGCCGGGCGACGCGGGCCAGGTCTCCGACGTGACCACGGTCGGCGACCGCATCGTGACCCTCGACGCCGAGGCGGGGGTCCTTAGCGTGCTCGACGGCGCCACCATCTCCGTCACGCCGGGCAGCCGGCTGCAGCAGCCGGGACCCGCCCACGACGCCGTGCTGGTCGGGGCCCCCGACGGGCTGCTGAGCGTCGACCTCGAGTCCGGCGACGTCACGACCGTGTCCGACCGCTCCGGCAACGCCGTCGAGCCGGTCCGCCTCGGTGCGTGCGTCTACGGCGCGTGGTCGGGCGGCCTCGGCGCGGTCGCCGTGCAGTGCGGGTCGGGGGACGTCATGGAGGACGACCTCGCCGGCAACGCCACCAACCTCGCGTTCCGCGTGAACCGCGGCGAGATCGTCCTCAACGACGCCAACAGCGGCAGCGTCTGGGACGTGCAGCAGGACAAGCCCGTCCGCATCGACAACTGGGAAGCGTTCACCTCGAAGAAGACCAACAAGGACGACGACGAGGAGAACGAGAACCAGACCGACGCCGACCGGCGCCCGCCGCGTGCCAAGCCCGACTCCTACGGCGTCCGCGCCGGGCGCACGACGGTGCTGCACCCCCTCGACAACGACTCCGCCCCGGACGGCCGGCTGCTGAGCATCGTCGACGTGGACCAGCCGTCCGGTGGGGCGCGTGTCGAGATCAGCCCGGACGGCCAGACGCTGGTCCTGGAGATGCCCGAGGACGGCAGGGCCGCCCGTTTCGACTACTTCATCGACGACGGACGCAACGGCCTCTCCGCCAACGCGGCCATCGACGTCGAGGTGCGCGGCTCCCAGGAGAACGAGTCGCCGGCACCGCGCGAGGGGTGGAAGAAGCCGACCTACAAGGTCCCGCACGCCGGTGAGCTCGCCGTCCCCGTGCTGGGCGACTGGCGCGACGACCGCGACGGCGACACCCTGCTCCTCCAGTCCGCGACGGCCGTGGGCGGGGAGCAGACCGGCGCCGCCGCGCGCACCACCGCCGACGGCCGCATCCGTTTCACCGCCCCGTCCGGGCCCGCCGACGGACCCCAGCTCGTGCGGGTGGAGTTCTCCGTCACCGACGGTCGCTCCGCCCCGGTCACGAGGTCGATGGCCTTCCAGGTCCAGGCGCCCAAGGACCAGCAGGCCTACGCCCCGCAGGCCGAGCCCGACGTCGTGCGCGGCGAGGTCGGCAAGCCGATCAAGATCCGCCCCCTGCTCAACGACCTGCCGGGGTCCGACCCCAACTCCCCGGACGTCGACCTGTCGCTGGGCGGCAAGGTGCCGCAGCAGCCCAACGCGAAGGTGGTCACCGACCTCGACGCCGGGCAGCTGACCTTCACCGGCGAGCGGGCCGGGACCTACTTCCTCAGCTACGACGCGGCCTTCGGCAACGCCCCGCTCGACCAGGGCATGGTCCGCGTCGACGTCAAGGCGCCTCCCAAGCGCGCCGCCGCACCGATCGCGATGCCCGACACGCTGACCATCTACGGCCAGGCTCCGGGGATCGTCGACGTGCTGGCCAACGACCTCGACCCCGCGGGCGGCCTGCTCGTCGTCCAGCGCGCCGTGGCCGACCGTGCCGACCAGCTCGACGTCGCGATCGTCGACGGACGCTGGCTGCGCATCTCCGCGACCCGCCCCGACCTCGCCCCGGCGACGCAGACCGTCTCCTACACGATCAGCAACGGCACCAGCTCCGGGGTCCAGGGCGAGGTGGTGGTCACCCAGCGTCCGGCGCCGGAGGACAACACCCCCGTCACGGTCTCCGACAAGGTCGTGGTGCGTGCCGGGGGCTCGGTCGCAGCCCCCGTCCTCGACAACGACGTCTCGCCGGCGGGCGACCGCCTGACGCTGCTCAACGACCTCTCCAGCACCGACACGCCGGGCCAGCTCGCCGTGGTCGCCCCCATCGACGTCACCGGCGACGTCGGCAAGGCCTTCGTCTCCGGCCGCGTGGTGCGCTACGTCGCTCCCGAGAAGGTGGAGGAGCGCGACACCTACACCGTCAAGTACGTCGCCCAGAACCTCGAGGGCAAGCGGGCGGACGGCACGCTCAGGGTGACCGTCGTGCCCGCGGACGACCCCAACGACGCACCGGAGCCCCCGACCCTGGAGGGCCGGGTCGTCTCCGGGGACACCGTGAAGGTCCGGGTCCCGGGCGTGGGCGTCGACCGCAACGGCGACCCGGTCACGGTCACGGGCATCACCTCCGCCCCGAGGCTCGGACGGATCGAGGCCGTCGGCGGCAACTTCCTCGAGTACGAGGCCTACCCGCGCACGGTCGGCACCGACGAGTTCACCTACTCGGTCGTCGACTCCCAGGGCGCCTTCGCGACCGGCACCGTGCGGGTGGCCGTCGTCGCGCCGGGCCAGCCCCAGCCGCCGCTGGCGGTCGAGGACCGGCTCACGGTCGAGCCGGGACGCACCGCGACCTTCGACCCGCTCGCCAACGACTTCATCGCCGCCGGGGACTCCGTCGAGGTCGAGATCCTCGACGGCCCGGACGGCGCCCGCCTCGACCCCGCCACCAACCTGGTGACGGTGCCGGCCCCCGACTCGGCGGACGCGCCGCCGACCGTGCTCGTCTACCGGGTCACCAACGGCATCGACGAGTCGCGTTCGACGATGACGCTGACCACCGAGGCGGACTACGACAACCCACCGGTCGTCTACGACGCCTTCGGCCGGGCCGACGACAGCGGCAGCGTCGTCGTCGACGTCCTCGAGGGCGCGTACGACCCGGACGGTGCCGCCGAGGACCTCGAGGTCGTCGACGTGTCGGGTGACCCGTCGGCCCGCGTCGTCGACGGGTCGCAGATCCGCGCCGACCGTGGGGAGGCGCCGAAGGTGCTGCCCTTCGAGGTCCGCGACGCCGACGGCGCCACCGCCGCAGCCTCCGTCTACATCCCGCCCACGGGAGACGGCCTGCCCTACGTCCTGCCCGGCTCGCTCATCGAGCTCGACTCCGGCAGCAGCACCAGCGGCAAGGTCGCCGACTACATCGCCGCACCCGACGGTGGCCGGGTGCGCCTCGCCTCGGGTCGCCGCTCGTGGTCCGCATCGCCCACCGACCTCACCGTCGACCCCGACGGCGACAACGGGTTCACGCTGACCGCCCCGGCGGACTTCCGAGGGCCGGGATCGGTGCTCGTGGAAGTCACCACCGCGACCGACGCCAGCGGCAACGAGGACGCGACGACGACCGCCGACGGCGTGACCGCCATCCTCTCCATCCCGGTCGTGGTGGGCGACGACGTCCCGTCGCTGGAGTGCCCCTCGAACGTCATCCCGATGACGTCGGGCCAGCGCTACGACCTCGACATCGCGACCTACTGCAAGGTCTTCACCGTCGACCCCCGCGATGCCGCGGACCTCGACTTCACCGCCGAGTGGAGCCAGGCGGTCGACGGCGTCCAGGTCAGCAGCCCGGCGGGCTCGGTCGTCGCCGTCACGGCAGCCGACGACGCCAACCAGGGCGGCGAGGCGGTGCTCACGGTGCGTGCGGGCGAGAGCAACCCGCAGGAGATCCGCTTCCGGCTGGCCCAGGCCCCGCCGCCGCGGCTGAACCCGATCCGCGTCGAGACGATGGAGGCCGGGCAGAGCCGCACCTACGACCTCGCGGCCTACCTCGAGGCCGGCGTCGCCACCCCGGACACCACCATCGTGCAGGTGCAGAACACCGGGACGCCCGGGGTACGGGCCAGCGTGAGCGGGAGCCGGCTCACCCTGACCGCCGAGCGCGACACGCGCGGCGCCGAGGCGAGCTTCCGGCTGGTCGTCAGCGACGTGTCCGACGCCGACCCGCCGCCGTCGCGCACGGCGGAGGGCCGGATCCAGTTCCGGGTGATCGGCACGCCGTCGCCGCCGGGCGAGCCGCGGCCGTACCCCCTGTCCGACGAGGTCGGCACCATCAAGATGGGGTGGGCGCCCCCGGACGACGACGGAGGGGCACCGCTCCTCTACTACGTGGTGCGTGAGGAGAAGACCCGCACCACGCAGCGGTGCGACACCAACGAGTGCGTGTTCCGCAAGCTCAAGAGCGGCGGCAACTACAGCTTCCGCGTGCAGGCGTTCAACCGGGTGGGTGGCAGCGACTGGAGCGGTCTCTCCCAGTCGGCGCGCGCCGACACGCAGCCGGGCCGGGTCCAGAACATCCGGATGGCAGGCCGCGACAACGGGCAGATCACCGTCGCCTGGGACAAGCCGTCCACCAACACGTCCCGGATCCTCGACTACACCGTCACGTGGACCGGCGGAGGTCCCCTCGTCGTCGACGGCAGCACGACGTCCGTCCCCGTCAGCGGGCTCGACAACAACAAGCAGTACGTCTTCACCGTCAAGGCCCAGAACGCGGTCGGCTACTCGCTGGCGCGCGAATCCATGCCCATGCAGCCCCTCGGGACCCCACCGGCACCGGCGGCGCCGGCGGTGACCGACCTCCAGTCCGGCGCCAACCAGACCAGCATCCGGATCGCGTGGCAGGGGGTGCTGCCCGAGGGGCCCGGGCCCACGGTCTACACCGTCAGCTACAGCAACGGCGTCTCCTCGGGCACGGTGCCCGGATGCCAGCGGCTCGCGTCGCTGACCTGCACCCACGCGGGCGTGCCCTACGACGGACTGACCTACACCTACACGGTCGTCGCGGCCAACCAGCCCGGCAACGAGCCGGGGAAGCGCTCGCAGCCCAGCGCCGGCACGTCCATCGAGGTCGTCGGACGGCCGGCGGGCTGGGGCGACTGGACGGTCGCGCCCACCGGTGTGAGCCAGGAGGTCCAGCTCACCTTCACCGTGCCGGACTCCCGTGGCAGCCAGAGCAACGTCGACGTGCTCGTCGGCGGCCAGGTGGCGAGGCCGCTGCCCGGGGCCACCGGCACCGTCACGACGAAGGTCAACATGCCGGGCAACGAGCAGCCCTACGCCGTGGAGCTCAGGGTGTGCAACGAGAAGGCGCCGGCCGGGTGCACCCTCAGCGGGGCGAAGCCCGCGCAGAGCTATGGCCCGCTGGGTGACGCGCTGGTCGACGTCAGGTCGGTCGTGGACGGCAAGAACGTCTACTGGGTCATCACCGGCACCGCCAACGGCTCACCCGTCTCGGTCCGCTACGACGTGGCGGGCGACGTCACGACGCTGCAGCCGTCCGGGACCGGCCAGTTCAGCCTCCAGACCAAGACGTTCACCACCTCCCGCTACCGCCAGGACATCCGCATCAACGTCGCGCTGTTCGACCCCTCCAAGCCCGGGCGCGGGCAGGACACGGCGGACAACACCGCGACCTCCGGCAACCCGCCACCACCGCTGGTCAGCCTCTCGCGCGGCGACAGGTGCGGCGACGGCCCGCAGACGACCAACCCGTGCAAGACCAACGGCTTCCAGGCGCCCTGCCTGGTCAACAGCTGCAGCTTCGTCCGGCTGACGACGTCCGGCTTCGAGGAGAACTACCGCTGCACGATCCAGGGCACCGGCAACGACGGCTCGGAGTGGTACAACCAGAACTTCCCCGGCGGGTCCCAGACGAGCTGGTACTCCGCGGGCGGCACCATCTCGATCTCGTGCACCGACAGCACGGGCTACCAGACCAACTCCGCCACGGTCTACTGGGACATCAACAACGACTGACCGGCACCTGCCGGCAGCCCGAAGGAGCAGCATGACGATCAGCCACGAACAGGCCGAGTGGTTCAAGTCGACCTTCGACCAGCTCACCGACAACATGGAGAAGGCGGTCCTCGGCAAGCGTCACGTCGTCCGGCTCGCGCTGACCTGCCTGCTGTCGGAGGGACACGTCCTCCTCGAGGACTTCCCCGGCACCGGCAAGACGATGCTGGCCCGGGCGCTGGCGAACACCGTGCAGGGCAGCCACGCCCGCATCCAGTTCACCCCCGACCTGCTGCCCTCCGACGTCACCGGCGTCACCGTCTACGACCAGCACAAGGGCACCTTCGAGTTCCACCCGGGCCCGATCTTCCACACCATCGTGCTGGCCGACGAGATCAACCGTGCCTCGCCCAAGACGCAGTCGGCGCTGCTGGAGGTGATGGAGGAGGGCCGGGTCACCGTCGACGGGGTCGCCCACCCGGTCGGCAAGCCGTTCCTGGTGATCGCCACCCAGAACCCCATCGAGCAGGCCGGCACCTACCGGCTGCCGGAGGCCCAGCTCGACCGCTTCCTGATGAAGACCTCCGTCGGCTACCCGGACCGCCAGGCGACCGTCGAGCTGCTCAACAACGCAGCGGTCCGTGACCGGGCCGCCCTCGTCACCCCGGTGATCACCGCGGCGACGATCGCGCAGATGAGCGGCCTCGCGGACGAGGTCTACGTGGACCCGGCCGTCGTGGGCTACGTCGCGGAGCTGGCCGAGGAGTCGCGCCGGCAGCCGCACGTCAAGCTCGGCCTGTCGGCCCGCGGGTGCCTGGCGTTCGTCCGCGTCGCGAAGACGTGGGCGGCCGCCGACGGTCGCGACCACGTCGTGCCCGACGACATCAAGGACCTCGCCGAGCCGGTGCTGTCGCACCGGCTGCTGCTCGACGCCGAGGCGCAGTTCAGCGGCGTCGACGTCCAGACGGTCATCTCGCGCCTGCTCGACGCCGTCGCGCCCCCGACCGACCGCGTGGGGGCCTGACGACCTTGGTCCGACAGCGGTTGAACGACGCGCTCGAGGTCATCAAGCCGGTCGGCTGGCTGGTCCTCGGCCTCGGCCTGGGTGCGCTCCTGGTCGCGGTGTTCGCGCAGTGGCGCGAGCTGGCGGTGCTCGGAACGGGCTGCCTGGTGCTGATGGTGCTCGCTCTGCCGTTCCTCCTCGGCCGCACGTCCGTGACGGTCGACCTGCGGCTCCAGCCCGAGCGGGTGGCGGCGGGGGAGTCGGTCGCTGCTGGGGTCCTGGTCGTCAACCGCGCGTCGTCGCGCTTGGTCCCGACGACGCTCGAGGTCCCCGTCGGGTCGGCCGTGCACCGCTACGGCATCAGCTCGCTCGCTCCGGGCGCTGCCCACGAGGAGTCGTTCACCATCCGCACGGAGCGTCGCGGCGTCATCACCGTCGGCCCGGCGATGACCCGTCGTGGCGACCCGGTCGGCATCTTCTCCCGCGACGTGGTCTGGACGCCGGTGCGCGAGGTGCTGGTGCGTCCGCACCTCGTCCCGCTGGACTCGCTGGGGGCCGGCCTGCTGCGCGACCTCGAAGGCGTCTCGACCGACGCGGTGAGCCAGAGCGACCTGGCCTTTCACGCCCTGCGGGAGTACGTCCCCGGCGACGACCTGCGCCACATCCACTGGCGGTCGTCGGCGAAGGTGATGGCCTCGACCGGTGAGTCGTCCCTGCTGGTGCGCCAGTACCTCGACACCCGCCGCAGCCACGCCACGATCGTCGTCGACGACCGGCTCGGGTCGTGGTCGGACCCGGAGGACTTCGAGACGGCGATGGCGGTCGCGGCGTCCATCGCCGTACGGGCGGTGCTCGACGAGTTCGACGTGTCCTTCGTGTGCGGCAGCCACGCGTCCTCGGGTGCCGACGGCCACCTCGCCCTCGACGCCGTCTGCCGCGCCGACTTCGGCGACCGTGGCCTCGTGGAGTCCGGCCGGCAGGCCAGCATGCTCGCGCCCGACACGAGCCTCGCCTTCTTCATCGGCGGCAGCGAGTCGCCGTTCACCGACCTGCTGCGCTCGTCGGCCGCCTTCCCGCCCGAGGTGCGTCGCTTCGGCATCGTGGTCGACCCCCAGGGCAACAGCCGCGTCACCGAGACCGGCGGCCTGCCCGTGCTCCACCTGGCCGCCAAGGAGGACCTCGGCGGCCTCCTCCGCTGGAGCATCAAGTGAAGAGCTCCCGCGCCTCCGCCACGACGGGCACCCGCACACGCGTCCGGCGGCACGCGTTCCTGCCCGACCGGCACTCGTGGATCGACATGGGCTTCACGCTCGCGCTGGCGGCCGTGGCGCTGACGGCCTTCGGCTCGTCGTTCACGGGGTCGGCCTACCTCGTGGTGGGGCTGCTCGGCGCGGTGCTCGCGGTCGTGGTGACCCACCTGACCCGCGCGGCCGGCTGGCCCGTGATCTCCGCGGTCGTGATCTGCCTCGTGCTCTTCTTCCTGCTCGGCGGACCGCTCTGCCTGCGCTCGCTCGGCGACGCGTACGCGCTTCCGGGGTCCGGGACCATCGCCCGCGTCGCGGACCAGGCGATCTTCGGCTGGAAGGACCTGCTGACGACGCTGCCTCCCGTCGACGGCGACGGCCCCCTGCTGGTGCTGCCCTGGCTGGTCGGGATGGTGGCCGGGCTCGTCGGCAGCGTGCTGGCACACCTCCCGGTGCGTCGCGCCTGGCTCGCGGCGCTGCTGCCGGTGGCCGGGATGACCGCGGTGCTCGCGGGGGCGATCCTGCTCGGGGTCCGCCACCCCCAGTCCCTCGTCGTCCAGGGCGCGGTCTTCACCGCGCTCGCCCTCGCCTGGCTGGCGGTCCGGGCGCGCCGGGCCAGCGCCACCGTGCACGGCGGCAGCACGTCGTACGTCCGGGGCCTGGGTGCCGTCGTCATGCTCGGGCTCGCGGCGCTCCTCGCCCAGCCCGCGAGCGCGCTCTTCGTCGGCGACGACTCCGGACGGGCGGTGGCCCGCAACTGGGTCGAGCCGCCCTTCGACATCGGACGCTATCCCTCGCCGCTGGCCGGCTTCCGCAAGTACGTCGACCTCAAGGGCCAGAACAGCCCCACCAACGTCTACGACAAGACGTTGCTCGACATCGACGGGGTGCCGGCCGACACCCGGGTGCGGTTCGCGGCGATGGACCGCTACGACGGGATGGTGTGGGGCGCGACCGACGACGCGCTGCCCGGCCCGGCCGACGACTCCTTCCAGCGCGTGTCGTCCACGATCGACAACCCCGTGGAGGGCGACGAGGTCGACGCGACCGTCACCCTCGGCGAGGGGTGGAGCGGCGTGTGGCTGCCCACCGTCGGCGCGCTGCGCTCCATGGACTTCCAGACCGGCGACGCACGCGCCAAGGCCGAGGTGTTCCGCTACAACCTCGCCACGTCCACGGCTGTCGTCCCCACGGGCATGCAGCCCGGGGACCGCTACTCCTTCACGGCCGTGCAGCCCGACGACGAGCTCACCGAGGAGACCGTCGGGTCGGCCGACCTGACGCCCCTCCCCGCGGGTGCGGCGTTCATCCAGGGGCCGACGGAGAAGTGGACCGAGGACGCCGGGACCGACCCGATGGACCGGGTGCTGACCGCCGCTGAGCACCTCCGCTCGGAGGGCAAGTACTCCGACGGCATCGGCCGCACCGAGCGCATCTACGTCGCCGGACACAGCACGTGGCGGCTGTCCGACGAGTTCGTCAACGCCCCCCAGATCGTGGGCAACGACGAGCAGTACGCCGCGACCATGGCGCTGATCGCCAACGACATCGGTGTCCCCGCGCGCGTCGTGCTCGGCGCCGTCGTGCCGGAGGGTGGGCGCGTCACCGGCAAGGACGTGTCCGCCTGGGTGGAGCTGCGTGCCGCCGACGGCTCGTGGAAGACGCTGCCGACCGAGGCCTTCATGTCGGACACGCCTCCCGCGGACCAGGTGCCCGAGACCAACACGCCCATGTCCGGGACGGTCATCCCGCCGCCCAACCCCATCCCGCCGCCGTCCGACGCGGGGGAGCAGAGCGACGCCGACCTGAAGGAGCGCAAGGCCACCCGCAAGAAGAAGGCCGACGAGGACGAGGACAGCATCATCCCCGGGCTGCCGTCGTGGGTGGGCCTCGTGGTGACCTACGTGGGTCTCCCGCTGCTCGTCGCCGCGCTGTTGCTCGGGGCGGTGGTCGGCCTCAAGGCGTGGCGCCGGCACCGCCGCCGCAGCGCGGCGTCGGCATCGGCCCGCTTCGTGGGCGCCTGGCGCGAGCTCGTCGACCACGCCCGCGACCTGGGGCAGCCGGTGCCGCTGGGACCGACCGTCACCCGGCGTGAGCAGTCGGCCGGCATCGTGTCCGGCCAGGCCGGCGTGCTGGCGCGCCGGGCCGACAGCTTCGTCTTCGGCCCCAGCGCCCCCGAGACGGCGGCGGCCGCGACCTACTGGGAGTCGGTCGACGCCGAGCGCCGGGCGATGTCGCAGGAGGTCGGCCGCTGGCAGCGCTTCCGGGCCGCGACCAGCCTCCGCTCGCTGAGGCGTACGACGTCCGCGCCGGCGCGCGACGCCGGACGGCGGCAGGTCGCCGACGACGGGCCTGACGGCCCGAGCGGCCCGACCCCCGCGCCCGGGCGTGTCTCAAGGGCTGCCGAGCGGCTGCGCGGCCGCGCTGATTGGCGTTCTCGCCGCACGCCTGACTAAACTGGTGCGTCGGCCCAACGTGGGCTGTGTTTCGTGGCGCCTCGCGGCTGCCCGGGATCTCGTGTGATCGTCACAGACGGCTGCGCGCGTGCCCGGGAAGGGGCTCCCCGGACCGCCTCACGAGGTCCACCGGCCACCTGAACTCAGGAGCCGGGCGGTTCCCGGGCCACGGTAGACAACGAGACGACAGATTGTGGAGGACATGCCGAAGAAAGAAGGCGTGATCGAGATCGAGGGCACCGTCGTGGAGGCCCTTCCCAATGCCATGTTCCGTGTGGAGCTGGCCAACGGGCACAAGGTGCTCGCGCACATCAGCGGCAAGATGCGACAGCACTACATCCGGATCCTCCCCGAGGACCGGGTCGTGGTGGAGCTCTCGCCGTACGACCTCACCCGGGGTCGGATCGTCTACCGCTACAAGTAACCAGCCAGCCGAGTAGCAAGGATCGTTGACATGAAGGTCAACCCCAGCGTCAAGCCCATCTGTGACAAGTGCAAGGTCATCCGCCGTCACGGCCGGGTCATGGTCATCTGCGAGAACCCCCGCCACAAGCAGCGGCAAGGCTGAGCAGGACCACTCCGCACAACCCCACAACGTGATCGCTAGGTCCGCCCAGGCGGACTGAAGTCACCTCCGGAGCACTGGCCGGAGCCCACCCGAGGCGGGATGGGACGCGACACGACCAGAAACCACTGCGAGAACAGACAAGGAACCGCCACATGGCACGCCTCGTTGGTGTCGACCTCCCGCGCGACAAGCGCATCGAGATCGCGCTCACCTACATCTACGGCATCGGCCGTACCCGCGCCCAGCAGCTCCTGGCCGCCACCGGCGTCGACCCGAACGCCCGGGTCCACACGCTCGGTGACGAGGAGCTGGTCAAGCTTCGCGACGAGATCGAAGCCAACTTCAAGATCGAGGGTGACCTCCGACGTGAGGTCCAGGCGGACATCCGCCGCAAGATCGAGATCGGCAGCTACCAGGGTCGCCGCCACCGCATGGGCCTCCCGGTCCGCGGTCAGCGCACCAAGACCAACGCGCGCACCCGCAAGGGCCCGAAGCGCACCGTCGCCGGCAAGAAGAAGGCGAAGTGATCGGCGCCCTGCGCTGATCGCCGTCGTCATCGAAGCTTCCAGACCAGAACCTCACAGGAGTTACTGAATGCCTCCCAAGAGCCGCGCGACCAAGGTCCGCCGCAAGGAGAAGAAGAACGTCGCCCAGGGCGAAGCCCACATCAAGAGCACGTTCAACAACACCATCGTCACGATCACCGACCCGACCGGTGCGGTGATCTCGTGGGCCTCTGCCGGCACCGTCGGCTTCAAGGGCTCGCGCAAGTCCACCCCCTTCGCCGCCCAGATGGCTGCCGAGGCCGCCGGCCGTCGCGCCATGGACCACGGCATGAAGAAGATCGACGTCTTCGTCAAGGGCCCGGGCTCGGGTCGTGAGACCGCCATCCGGTCGCTGGGTGCCATCGGCCTCGAGGTCGGCACCATCCAGGACGTCACGCCCACCCCGCACAACGGATGCCGGCCGCCCAAGCGCCGCCGCGTCTGACCCGAGACTGAGAAAGAGAGACTGACACATGGCCCGCTACACCGGTCCCATGACCCGCAAGTCGCGCCGTCTCGGTGTCGACCTCGTCGGCGGCGACGCCGCCTTCGAGAAGCGTCCCTACGCCCCCGGCCAGCACGGCCGCGGTCGCATCAAGGAGTCCGAGTACCTGCTGCAGCTCCGTGAGAAGCAGAAGGCTCGCTTCACCTACGGCGTGATGGAGAAGCAGTTCGTCCGCTACTACAAGGAGGCCAGCCGTCGCCAGGGCAAGACCGGCGACAACCTCCTGCAGCTCCTCGAGTGCCGTCTCGACAACGTGGTCTACCGCGCCGGCTTCGCACGGACGCGCCGCCAGGCCCGCCAGCTCGTCGTGCACGGTCACTTCCTGGTCAACGGCAAGAAGGTCGACATCCCGTCCTTCCAGGTCACCGACCACGACATCATCGACGTGCGCGAGAAGTCGCTCGAGCTCACCCCGCTCATCGTGGCGCGTGAGACCCACGGCGAGCGCGTCACCCCCGCGTGGATGGAGGTCATCCCGTCGCGGATGCGCATCCTCATCCACCAGGTCCCGGTCCGGGCGCAGATCGACGTCCCGGTCCAGGAGCAGCTGATCGTGGAGTACTACTCCAAGAAGTGATCCACCGCCGGTGGTCGCCCTCGCGGGGCGACCACCGGCGCAGCTCGTCCCATTCCTTCTTCTCCGCCAACCTCATCAGGTTCGGATCCGTCAAATAGTGGGTGGATCCGGAAAGGAAAAACTCCGTGCTTATCGCTCAGCGCCCGACCCTCACGGAAGAGACCGTCGACGAGTTCCGCTCGCGGTTCGTCATCGAGCCCCTCGAGCCCGGCTTCGGCTACACGCTCGGCAACTCGCTTCGTCGTACGCTCCTCAGCTCGATCCCGGGTGCCTCGGTCACCAGCATCAAGGTCGACTCCGTCCTCCACGAGTTCTCGACGATCGAGGGCGTCACCGAGGACATGACCGAGATCATCCTCAACCTCAAGGGCATCGTCGTCTCCTCCGAGCACGACGAGCCGGTCGTGATGTACCTGCGCAAGTCCGGTGCCGGTGACGTCACCGCCGCCGACATCACCCCGCCCGCCGGCGTCGAGGTGCACAACCCCGACCTGAAGATCGCCACGCTGTCCGACAAGGGCAAGCTGGAGATGGAGCTGGTCGTCGAGCGCGGCCGCGGCTACGTCTCGTCCGTGCAGAACAAGGGTGCCGACAACGAGATCGGCCGCATGCCGGTCGACTCGATCTACAGCCCGGTGCTGAAGGTGACCTACAAGGTCGAGGCCACCCGTGTCGAGCAGCGCACCGACTTCGACAAGCTCGTCATCGACGTCGAGACCAAGCCGTCGATCCGTCCCCGCGACGCGATCGCCTCGGCCGGCAAGACCCTCGTCGAGCTCTTCGGCCTGGCCCGTGAGCTCAACGTCGAGGCCGAGGGCATCGACATCGGCCCGTCGCCCGTCGACGAGCAGCTCGCCGCCGACCTCGCCCTCCCGGTCGAGGACCTGCAGCTCACCGTCCGCAGCTACAACTGCCTCAAGCGTGAGGGCATCCACACCGTGGGCGAGCTCATCTCGCGCTCGGAGCAGGACCTGCTCGACATCCGCAACTTCGGCGCCAAGTCCATCGACGAGGTCAAGGCCAAGCTCGTCGAGATGGGCCTCTCGCTCAAGGACAGCGCGCCCGGCTTCGACCCGCACGCCGCCCTCGCCGCCTACGGCGACGACGACGACGACGCGTTCATCGAGGACGAGCAGCTCTGACCCCCGGCCCTCGCCACGAGGGTCGTACCACCAAACCGACCGGGCCCAGCCGAACGACTGGGCCGGTCGTCTACCCGGGTACCTGACACGGCCCGAGAGAAGGAAGGCACCACATGCCCAAGCCCAAGAAGGGTCCCCGCCTCGGCGGCAGCCCTGCCCACCAGCGCCTGATGCTGTCGAACCTGGCGACCGCCCTGTTCGAGCACGGCCGGATCACCACCACCGAGACCCGCGCGCGCCTGCTGCGACCGGTCGCGGAGAAGCTGATCACCAAGGCCAAGCGCGGCGACCTGCACAACCGTCGTGAGGTCCTCAAGACCGTCCGCGACAAGTCGGTCGTGCACACGCTGTTCACCGAGATCGCGCCGACCTTCGCCGAGCGTCCCGGTGGCTACACCCGCATCACCAAGATCGGCCCCCGCAAGGGCGACAACGCCCCCATGGCGGTCATCGAGCTGGTGACCGAGGCCTACAGCCCCAAGGCGCCCTCGACCAAGAAGACCGAGAAGGCTGCCGCTCCGGCGCCGGTCGCTGACGTCGAGGCCGAGGAGACCGAGGTCGCCGAGACCGAGGACGCCGCTGGCGAGACCGCTGCCGCCGAGCACGAGGCCGCTGCCGCCGAGCACGAGGCCGCCGCTGCCGAGCACGAGGCCGCCGCCGCCGAGCACGAGGCTGCCGCAGAGGCCGCCGAGGAGTCGGACGACACCAAGGCCTGATCCCAGGTCCGCCACGCAGGCCCGTCACCCCGCTGGGGTGGCGGGCCTGCGTGCGTCCGGCGGTGCGTGAGACACGTTTTCGGCGCGCAGAAGGTGTCTCACTCACCGCTCGCGCGGCGACACGCGGTCCAGCGGTGAGTAGGACAGGTTCTCGGCCGTCAGAAGGTGTCTCACTCACCGCTCGGGGGTGGTGGTGGCTGAGCCACATTCGCGAGACGAGGAATGTGGCTCACGCACCGCTCGAGGGACTCAGAGGCGCGCGAGGACCTCGGCGGCGTCGAGGCTGCGAGGAGCGCCACCGGTGGCGGTGAGGTGGCGGGTGGCGGCGACGACGGCGTCGTTCACGGGCGTGGGGACGCCGTGCAGGCGACCCTGGAGCACGACCTCGCCGGCGAGGTAGTCGATCTCGGAGTCGCCGGTGCCGCGGGTGAGGCTCTGCCAGGTGGAGCCGCCGCGCCGCTCGAGGTCAGGCCGGCGCTGCAGGATCGAGCCGCGGCGCTGTCGGTCCTCGTCCGCGGTGACGACGGTGAGGCCGGCCGCGGACAGCACCCGCTCGCCCTCCGCCTGCGCGCGCCCGGCGAGCTCGTCGGCGGCGTCGCCCCGGGCGAACGACGCGTCGACGCCGTTGCCGAGGTTCATCACGAGCTTGCGGCGCTTCCGCGCCATGATGTCGTCGCGCTCCTCGGAGACGATGCCGGCCGCGCGGAGGTCGGCGGAGACGGCTGCGGTGGTCGCGTCGGTGCCGCCGGGGACGCGGCCGATGTCGAGGATCGCCGGCGTCGGGTGGCACCCCGCCACCACCACGCCCGGCTCGAGGTGGGTCGCGGGCAGCATCACGCAGACGGCGTACGTCCTCGCGAAGAGGCGCAGGGCGGCCGTCTCGGTGGCGACGCCGTTGGTGGCGCAGACGACGGGTACGTCGGCGGGTGCGTGGGCCCGCAGGTCGGCCAGGGCGACCGCCGCCTGGTGGGACTTGACCGCCAGCAGCACGACGGTGTCGTCGGTCCACCGGACCTCCGCGGCGGTGTCGGTGGCCGGGGCGTCGATCCGGTGACGGCCGTCCCCGGCGTCGAGCACCAGGCCACCGGCCCGGATGGCCTCGAGGTGGGCGCCCCGGGCCACCAGCGTGACCGCGTGGCCGGCCCGGGCGAGCGTGCCGCCGACGACTCCACCGACGGCGCCTGCGCCGTAGACGACGTACTCCATGTCGTCGACCCTACGAGGGATGCCGGGCCCGCCGGTCAGCGGCGTACGCGGAACCTGAGGTGGAGCACGCGGTCGCCCTGGACGACGACCTCCGGGTCGTCGAGCAGGTGCTGGGTGTCGATGGAGCCGAAGTAGCGCTTGCCAGTGCCGAGCACCACCGGCACGACGTCCATCGCCACCTCGTCGACGAGGCCGAGGGCGAGCGCCTGCCCGCCCACGTCGCCTGCGGCCACCGACACCGTGCGGTCGCCGGCCAGCTCCCGCGCGGTGGCGACCGCGGCGGTCACGTCGCCGACGAAGTGGTAGGACGCCTCCGGGTGCCACCCGTCTGGCCGGGGGCGGTGCGACACCACGACCACGTGGTCGCCCGTCGGTGGACGCCCCTCCCACCCGTTCGTGATGTCGAACAGGTGGCGTCCGATCACCATGGCGCCGACGGAGTCCCACACGGGCCGGACGTAGTCGTACGACGTCTGCGAGATCCGCAGGCCCCCGGGCGCCGGGTCGTCCATGTCCTGCGCGGACAGGGGTCGGTCGCCGTTGAAGTACCAGTCGAACAGCGGACCGGGGTCGTCGTGCGGGTCGGCGATGAACCCGTCCAGCGAGACCACGTTGTTCATCACCACGGTGCTCATCGCGGGCCACCGTCGCCGGGGCGCCAGGCGGGGTCGCGACCCACGAAGCCCATCAGCCGGTCGACGACGGGCGCGTCGTCGGGCACTGGGACCGCCGGGCCGTACTGCCCCGAGTCGCGCAGCAGCTGCTCGATCGGGCGCATCCCCTCCAGCAGCTGGGCCGCGAAGTCCTCGTCGAGCCCGGCCTCCTGGCCACCGGCGCGGGCGAGGTCCCACGAGTGCATGAAGACGTCGGAGGTGTAGAACCGGTCGACCGCGTCGGCGAGCCGATGGGTGCCGGCGTGCGGATGGGTGAAGGTCTCGTCGCCGCGCTGCTCGAGCACTCCCTGGACGGCGTCCGTGTGGTGCTGCCAGGCCGCGACCGGGTCGTCGGCCACCCGGGGGCCGGTCGGCAGGTCGACCCCGCCGCCGGCGAGGAACCCGGGGAACCAGGTGACGAGGTGGTCCACCACGTCGCGGGCGGTCCAGCCGTCGACCGGGGCCGGGGCGGACCAGTCCGGGGTCGCAGCGACCAGGCGGCCGAAGCCCCCGGCGACCGCAGCGTGGCGGTCGGCCGGGGCGTCGGGGAGTGCCATCAGAGGGCGCCGTCGGCGAGGAGGCGGTCGATGGCGGCGTAGCCGTCGTTGACGCCGACCTCCATGCCGCTGCGCAGCCAGGCGTCGCGGTCCTCGAACGAGTCGCAGAGGCTCACCGCGTGCAGCCGGGTCCGGCCGTCGCCGAGGTCCTCGAACGTCATCGTCTCCAGCGAGACGCCGTCCGGCATGCCCTCCCAGGTGAAGGTCTGGACGATGCGGTCCTCGCGCACGGTGTGGAAGCACCCGCGGAAGGAGGTCTCGAAGTCCTCGCGGCCGTCGCTGCCGCGTGCGGTGTAGCTCCAGCTCCCGCCGTCGCGGGCGTCCCACTGGGTGATGTCGGCGCCGATGCCGTCGGGTCCGATCCACTGGGCGAAGAGCTCGGGGTCGGTGTGCGCCCGGAACAGCTGGGCCGGGGTGGCCGCGAAGTCGCGCCGGACGTGGATGGCGGGCACCTCGCTGTCGGCCTCGATGGCGGCCTCCGGGTAGCGGGTGGCGGCGTCGTTGGTCTGCACGGTGGTCATGATGCGGTTCCTTCCTGCTTCGTGGGAATGGTGTCGGAGTTCTCGTCCTGCATCCGCGCGAGCACGGCGTCGAGGCGCGAGAAGCGCTCCTCGGCCTGTCGGCGGTAGCGCTCGATCCACTTGGTCATGAGGTCGAACACCTCGGCTTCCAGGTGCACGGGACGTCGCTGCGCCTCCTTGGTCCGCGTCACCAGGCCGGCGTCCTCGAGCACCTTGAGGTGCTTGGAGACGGCCTGCAGGCTCACGTCGTAGGGCGCGGCCAGGTCGTTGACCGTGTGGTCGCCCTCGGTGAGGCGAGCCACGATGTCCCGACGGGTCGGGTCGGCCAGTGCGGCGAAGACTCGGGAGAGCTGGTCGGTCACGAGGCACCTTCTTCAACTGATTGGTTGAATAGAAAGTAGGCGGACGGCCGCCGGCTTGTCAACCATCTGGTTGAACAAAGTCGGGCGACCGCCGGTGGTCCGCGCACGCGTCCTAGGATCGCTGCGTGCGCCTGCGGATCGACTGTGCCTACGACGGCGCGGACTTCTCCGGCTGGGCCGCCCAGCCCGGGCGTCGTACTGTCCAGGCGACGCTCGAGGCGGCGCTGGCCACCGCGCTCCGGGTGCCCGAGGTGCGGGTGACCGTGGCCGGCCGGACCGACGCCGGCGTGCACGCACGCGGCCAGGTGGCGCACGTCGACGTCGACCCCGAGGTGGTCGCGTCCTCCGCCGGACGTTCGGCCGACCCGCCGGTGCCGGCCTTCGCCCGGCGCGTGGACGGGATCCTGCCGCCGGACCTGCGTGTACGACGCGTGGTCGAGGCCCCGGTGGGCTTCGACGCCCGCTTCTCCGCGGTGTGGCGCCGCTACGCCTACCGGATCGCCGACGCGCAGGAGCTCGCCGACCCGCTCGTGCGCGGGCACGTGCTGACGTGGGGCCGCCGGCTCGACCTCGACGCGATGAACGAGGCGTCCGGCCCGCTGGTGGGCCTGCGCGACTTCGCGTCCTTCTGCAAGCAGCGGGAGGGGGCCACCACCGTCCGCACGCTGCTCGACCTCGACTGGCGGCGCGACGACGCCGGCCTGGTCGTCGGCTCGGTGCGCGCCGACGCCTTCTGCCACAACATGGTGCGCGCGCTGGTCGGCTGCCTCGTCGCCGTCGGCGAGGGGCGCCGGCCCGTCGGCTGGCCGGCCGAGGTGATGGCCGGCCGCCGGCGCGACCAGGGGGTGCGCGTGCTGCACGCCCACGGCCTCACGCTGGAGGAGGTCGGCTACCCCGACGACGACGAGCTCGCCGCCCAGGCCGAGCGTGCCCGAGCCCGACGAGAGGCGATCCATGACTGAGCACTACTTCTCCGCCGACCCCGGCGTCCCCTTCGAGCGGGAGCGCTTCACCGCCGAGCTGTGGGGCAGCACGCTGACCCTCGACTCGGGCTCCGGGGTGTTCAGCCGCGGACACCTCGACCACGCCACGGCAGTGCTGTTCAAGGAGCTGGAGCCGCCGGTCCAGGGCCAGTTCCTCGACCTCGGCTGCGGCTACGGGGTCATCGGACTGGCGATCGCGAAGGCGGTGCCGCTGGCCAACGTGACCGGTGTCGACGTCAACGAGCGCGCGCTGCTGCTGGCCAACGACAACGCGCGCGCCGCCGGCCTCGACTCGCGCTTCGTCGCCTGCCTGCCCGAGCAGGTGCCGGGCAACCAGGTCTTCGACGAGATCTGGTCCAACCCGCCCATCCGCATCGGCAAGGAGGCGCTCCACGAGCTGCTGCTCGCCTGGCTGCCGCGCCTCGCGCCGGGCGGGCGGATGGTCATGGTCGTCGGCAAGAACCTCGGCGGCGACTCGCTGCAGAGGTGGCTGACCAACCAGGGCTGGCCGACCGAGCGGCTGGCCAGCAGCAAGGGCTTCCGCGTGCTGGAGACGCGGCGTGCGGAGGCGCCCGCCTAGGGCCTGCCGTCGAGGAACATCCGCAGCCGGGTGTGCGTCTGGTCCGGGTCCTGCGGCAGCGCGCCGTTGATCGCGCGGCACACCCAGCCCAGGCGCATCGCGAGGCGCGCGGCCTCGCGGAGCTCGGCGTCGCTCAGCGGGTAGCGCTCGGCATAGGGCCGGAGGTACGCCGACAGGTGCGGCTCCAGGTCCTCGGAGCCCTCCTCGTCGTCGACACCCCAGGCGATGACGCCCTCCAGGGTCACCGCGAGGGTGAAGAACGGGTGCGAGACGCAGGCGTCGCCCCAGTCGAGCACCTGGTGCACGCCAGCACCGAGGAAGACCTGCCCGTCGTGGAGGTCGTCGTGCTGGACGGTCTCGCGGATGCCGAAGGCGGCCAGCCGGTGGCACAGGTCGGCGATCGCGTCGGCGCCGGGGAGCCGCGGGTCGACGTCGGCGAGCGTCGCGAGGAGGGCGTCGTACGCCGCGGGCAGCGTCGGCAGCCGGCGGTCGGGCAGCCCGGCGGCGAGCAGCGCGTCGACCTGGTCCTCGCACGCGACCTGGATGCGGGCGTACGCCTCGAGCACGTCGTACCAGCGCTCGAGGCTGCGCTCCTCGGGGACGACGTCGCGCAGGCGTGGCCCGGCGTCCGCGAGCAGCAACCAACCGGTGTCCGGGTCCGCGGCGAGCGGCGCCGGCACGCGTCCGGCCGATACCGGCGCGACCAGGGCGGTGACGGCACCCTCGTGGCGCATCGACTCGTCGTTGGCCTTGAACCACACCACCCCGTCGTCCGTGGGCACCCGCATCACCGTCGACCAGTCGGTCACGTGGGGCTGCTCGACCGCCCCGACGACCGAGCGGCCGTGCTCGGCCAGCCGGTCGGCGATCCACCGGTGGGCGTCATCGAGGAAGCCGGGGTCGCGCCACCGGTCGCTGGGCTCGGACGTGACAGGCATGGCGCGCATCCAACCGCGCGCCGCCCGCCGCGGGCAACGGGGTTTCGTCAGGCCGGGCGGGTCGCGACGAGCACGCCGATCTTGTCGATGCGGTGCTCGGGGTTGTCGAACTCGTCGGACCAGTAGTTGCCGTTGGCGTGGTCCTCAAGCGTCGCGCAGGTGGACAGGGTGATCATCGGCTGCGTGGCCGTCTCGCCTGGACGGCCCGGCACCTCGGCCCGCTGCGCCCGGAGCGAGGCGGGCTGCCGGAACGACGTCCACCGGGTGCGGCGCACCTCGTAGACGAACACCGTGTCGCCGGATCGCACCTGGATGCGGTCGCCCCTCGCCAGCGACGGCGAGTAGCGCAGGGGAGCGGTCCCGGTCAGCCGGTGGCCGGTCACGATGTAGTTGCCGACCTCGCCGGGCCCGGTGCCGCCACGGGGTCCGCGCGGCGACGCCATCTCGCCGGCGTTCTGCAGCGCGGTCCCGGGAGCGTCGTCGGACGTGCCCCTGTAGCGCACGACGGGGAAGTCGCGCAGGCCGATCGCGGGGATGGTGACGAAGGAGCGACGCGGCTCCGGGGCCGCCTCGGGCTCAGGGGACGGCGCGTCGGTGGGTGGCTCGGTCGGAGTCGCGGTGGGTGGGCTCGTGGACGTGCCCGTCGGGGTCTCGCTGGGCGCGCTCGTCGTACGACGCTCGCGCGGTGCCTGCGTCGAGCCGTCGCCCGAGCAGCCGGAGACCACCGCGACCACCGCCGCGGCGAGGAGGGCGACGACTCTTCCTGCCACCCGCTCCACGGTACGCAGCGGGTGGTCGGCCTCAGCCGAGCCGGACGGGCAGCGCCTCCACGCCGTGGACGATGGCGAGCTCGGTGAACCGGAGGTCGGCGGGGTCGCAGGCGAGCGCCAGGTCCGGGAAGCGGCGGGCGAGAGCGACGAGCGCGGTGCGCAGCTCCATGCGGGCCAGCTCGGCGCCGAGGCAGCGATGCATCCCGTGGCCGAAGGCGAGGGTGCCCGCGACGGCGGAGGTGGGGTCGAACTGCTCGGGCTGGAGTCGGTGGGCGGGGTCGCGCTCGGCGCCGGTCAGCGAGACGAGGACGATGTCGCCCTGCTGGACGACCTGGTCGCCGACCGTGACCTGGTGGCGCGCGATCCGGGGGAACGCCATCTGCACGGGGCAGACGAACCGCAGCAGCTCCTCGACGACGCGGTCCACCTCGGCGGGCTCGCCCCGCTGGAGGGTCGCCCAGGCGTCGGGATGCTGGAGCAGGACCCACGTGCCGAGCGACAGCATGCTGGCGCTGGTCTCGTAGCCGCCGAGGAAGACCCCGTCGGCCAGGCCGCCCAGCTCGACGTCGTCGAAGTCGGCGCCGTGGTCGGCGACCATCCGGGCCACCAGCCCGTCCGGCAGGTGCGGGGCGCGACGCTCGGACGCGACCAGGTCGATGAGGAACTGCCGGGTGCCGGCGGCGGTGTCGAAGATGCCGGCTCCGGCGTCGCGGAGGTCGAACCGTGCGGCGCCGTGCGCCCGGAACGCCTGCCGGTCGACCTCCGGCATCCCGAGCAGGTCGCAGATGACCCCGAAGGGGACCCGGAAGCCGAACCGCTCGACCAGGTCGACCTCGGGCCCGTGGGCGGCCATGTCGTCGAGGGCGTCGCCGACGACCCGGTCGATGTCGGCCTGGAGGTCGGCGAGGCGCCGCCTGGTGAAGTAGGGCGTGAGCACGCCGCGCAGGCGACCGTGGTCGGGCTGGTCGGTCATCCCGAGGCCGCCGATCCGCTCGGCCGGGGCCCGGTCCTGGCGGCCGATGATGTCGCGTACGTCGTTGGCGAACGACGCGGAGTCGGCCAGCACGGCGCGCGCTGCGTCGTACCCCGTGACGAGCCAGACGCGGGTGCCCAGCAGGCTCGCGAAGCGCACCACCTCGCCGCGCTCGCGCGTCGTCGCGAGCCGGACGACCGGATCGACCCCGTCGCGCTGGAGGGGGAACCGGATGTTCGCCGGGACCCGACGCACGTAGGGAACCCGCCGCGCGGTCGACAGCGCGAGCTTGAAGGCGGTGCCACGCCACGAGGAGCTCATGGGTCCAGTACACCCGGGTGCGCCCCTCGGGGCCATCCGGTATCACCCCGGTCCAGCCCGGGCACGGCCCCGACACCCGACCGGGCAGGATGTGCGGCATGGCCTACGACGCAGCCCCTGACAGGTACGACGACACGACCGGGATGCACTACCGGAGGACCGGCCGCAGCGGCCTGAGGCTGCCGGCGCTCTCGCTCGGGCTGTGGCAGAACTTCGGCACCGACCGCCCCGAGGAGACCCAGCGCGCGATCCTGCGCCGGGCCTTCGACCGCGGCGTCACGCACTTCGACCTCGCGAACAACTACGGACCGCCCTACGGCCGCGCGGAGGAGAACGCCGGTCGCTACCTCGCCGACGACTTCTCGCCCTACCGCGACGAGCTGGTGATCTCGACGAAGGCGGGCTACGACATGTGGCCGGGACCCTACGGTCAGGGCGGCGGCTCGCGGAAGTACGTGCTGGCCTCGCTCGACCAGTCGCTGGCCCGGATGGGCCTCGACTACGTCGACATCTTCTACAGCCACCGCTTCGACCCCGAGACGCCCGTCGAGGAGACGATGATGGCGCTCGACACCGCGGTGCGGTCGGGGCGCGCGCTCTACGCCGGCATCTCCTCCTACTCGCCGGAGCGGACCCGCGAGGCGGCCACGATCGCGCGCGAGCTCGGCACCCCGCTGCTGATCCACCAGCCGTCCTACTCGATGCTCAACCGCTGGGTCGAGGGAGGGCTGCTCGACGAGCTCGAGGAGCAGGGAATGGGCTGCATCGTCTTCACCGCGCTCGCCCAGGGGCTCCTGACCGACCGCTACCTCGACGGCGTCCCGGCCGACTCGCGCGCGGCGCGCGACGACTCGACGATCGCCGGGCTCGACGACGAGACGCTGGACCGGGTGCGGTCGCTGAACGCCATCGCCGAGGGGCGCGGGCAGAAGCTCGCCCAGCTGGCGCTCCAGTGGGTGCTCCGCGACGGCCGGGTGACGAGCGCCGTGATCGGCGCCTCCAGCGTCGAGCAGCTCGACACCAACCTCGACGCGCTCGAGGCGCCGCCGCTGACGGAGGCCGAGCTCGCCGAGATCGACCGCTTCGCCGTCGACTCGGGCGTGAACCTCTGGGCGAAGCAGATCGAGGAATGACGGGCCCGCGCCGCGTCGTCGTCGTCGGCGCGGACGCTGCCGGGATGGGGGCGGCCCACCAGGCCCTGCGCACGGCCGCCCGGCGCGGGGAGGAGCTGGCCGTCACGGCGCTGGAGGCGAGCAGCCACACGTCCTACAGCGCGTGCGGCATCCCCTACTGGATGGCCGGTGACGTGCGCAGCGGCGACGACCTCGTCGCGCGCACGGCCGAGCAGCACCGCGAGGCCGGGATCGACCTGCGCCTCGGCACCGAGGTCGTCGCCGCCGACCTCGCGGCCCGCACGGTGACGACGGCCGCGGGCGACGTGGTGGAGTACGACGACCTGGTGGTCACGACCGGCGCCCCGGCCGTGGTGCCCGACTGGGCGCGGCGGCCCGACGGGACGCCGTACGACGGGGTCGGCGTGGTCAAGACCCTCGACGACGGGGCCGAGTGGGTGCGCAGCTTCACCCGGGTCGGACCCGGCGCGCACGTGGTGGTCGTCGGCGCCGGCTACGTGGGCGTCGAGGTCGCCGAGGCGGTGCTCGACCAGGGCTTCGGCGTCACCGTCCTCACCCGCACGCGGGGGATGGGCATGCTCGAGGACGAGATGTCCGACCGGGTCAACACCGGGCTGGTCGACGCCGGGGTCGAGCTGGTGCTCGGTGCCGAGGTCACCGGCCTCGAGCTCGACGGCGACCGGGTGACGGGCGTGCGCTGGGACGGCGGTTCGCGGCAGGCCGACCTGGTCGTCGTCGCGGTCGGCGTCGAGCCGGCCACCGGCTTCCTCGTCGGGAGCGGCCTGGAGATGACCGAGGACGGCGCGCTGCGACCGGACCCGCACGGCCGGGTGGCCGACCACGTCTGGGCCGCGGGGGACTGCTGCGAGGTGCGGCGCCGGATCGACGACCAGTGGGTCTTCCGGCCCCTCGGCACCCATGCCGCCAAGCACGGCCGCGCCCTGGGCGACAGCCTGGCCGGGGGTGACCTGACGTTCGACGGGATGGTCGACACCTCGATCACCCGCTTCTCCTCGGGCGGGGTCCACCTCGAGATCGCGCGGACCGGGCTGTCCCGCGCCGATGCCGATGCTGCCGGACTCGACCCGCTGGCGCTGGTCACCGAGGGCACGACCGCCGCCGGCTACATGCCCGAGGCCGAGCCGATCGCGATCTGGGTGATGGCAGACCGCACGACGCGTCGGCTGCTGGGTGTGCAGGTCGTCGGCGGGCACGGTGCCGGCAAGCGGATCGACACCGCCGCGGCCGTCCTCTGGGCCGGTGGCTCGGTCGACGACCTGGCCTGGATGGACCTGTCGTACGCCCCGCCGTTCGCGACCACGTGGGAGGTGCTCCAGATCGCCGCACGGCGCGTCGCCGAGCGCCTCTAAGGGGTGGTCCGCGTCCGGCGCGGTCGACCTACGTTGAAGTGCTCCGCCCTACCCGGACGGGACAGTCCACGTACGATCCCCCCAAGGAGAACCCCTGTGAGCAGCACTTCTCGGTGGCCTGTGGCGCTCGGCGCCGCGGCCCTCCTCCCGCTCGGTTTCCTCGTCCCGGCCGCCACCGCGACCGCGGCCCCCGCCCCGAGCGCAGCACCAGCCCAGTCCCGGCACACCCTCGTCGAGGTGCCCGCGCAGGCCGCCCTGCGCGACGCCGTCGACCCCAGTGAGTGCGCCACGACGCTGCTCGACGACTACATCGACGGCCTCTTCGCCGAGATGAGCGACGAGCAGTTCACCTTCCTGGTCCAGCACCAGGACGCCCTGCTGTCCGTGCCGACCTACGACGCCCTCTTCTTCGGCACCGCGGGCGACCCGGACTACGCCCTCGACTCGCACGCCCGGCAGCTGCAGAACACCTTCCGCGACCTGCGACGGTTCTGGGACATCGAGTCCGGCGACATCCAGCTGATGGCGATGCACAGCGACTCGCTGCTCGACGCCGCCCGCATCGCCCGGACCCTCGAGGCCATGGTCGACACCGTCGAGCTGGCGCCGATGACCGACGCCGAGATCGCGGAGGAGGCCCAGACCGTCGCCACGTTCATGCAGGCGCAGGACGAGGCCTTCCAGGACAACCCGCTCTGGACGCTCAACGCCTATGCCTTCTCCGGGGAGGGCGAGACCGACCCGATCGTCGCCGCGCTGCCCGACAAGCTGGTCTTCGGTGACGGCATCCTCGAGGCGTACGACGCCATCGGTCTCGGCGACGTCGGCCCGCGGGTGATCATGGCCCACGAGTTCGCGCACCACGTGCAGTACGAGCTCGGCACCTTCGACAGCGGCCCCACCGACCCGGCAGCGGCGACGCGCCGCACCGAGCTCATGGCCGACGCCATGGCGTCGTACTTCGCCACCCACAGGAAGGGGCTGGCGCTCAACCGCAAGCGGGTCAGCGACGCCCTTCTGAGCTTCTACACGGTCGGCGACTGCTCCTTCGCCAGCCCCGGCCACCACGGGACCCCGCTGCAGCGTGAGCGCGCGGCGGACTGGGGTGCCGACCTCGCAGCGGCGGCCCGGCCGCGCAGCGCCGTCCTCCCGGCCGCCACCGTGGTCGAGATGTTCGACGCCGCCCTCCCGGGCATCATCTCGGGCAGCTGACCCGAGCAGCATCACCTCGCTCAGCACGCACCGCCCCCGGCCCTCGAGGTCGGGGGCGGTGCTGCGTCCAGGGACGACCACGGAAAACGCCGGCGCCGGCGGTGCGGCTCGGCGAGGATGACGCCATGCACCTCGAGATGTTCACCCTCGCCGAGCGCCCCGAGCTCATGGACACCTTCTGGGACATGGAGACGTCGTGGCCCGAGTTCATGAAGCACGACCCGATCGGCAACGGCTACTACGCCTCGCTCGAGCACTTCCGCGAGTTCGTCCTCGTCTGCCTCGACGAGTCCGGGCGGATGGTCGCCAAGGCGCACTCGGTGCCGTTCCAGCTCCCCGAGGGCGAGCTGCCCGACGCGGGCTGGGACTTCGCGATCCGCAGCGGGCTGCTGACGGAGCTGTGGGGGGACGAGCCCGACGCCGTGTCGGCAGTCGAGATCGCGATTGAGCCGGGCCTGCAGGGATCCGGTCTGTCGGGCCGCATCGTCGCCGCCCTGCGCGACAACGCTGCCCGGCTCGGCTTCTCCGAGCTGCTCGCCCCCGTCCGCCCCAACGGCAAGGCCGACGTGCACGAGCCGATGGCGGACTACGCCTCCCGCACCCGCGACGACGGGCTCCCCGTCGACCCCTGGCTGCGCGTCCACGTCCGGGCCGGCGGCCGCATCGATCGGGTGGCGCCGCGCTCCATGGTCATCCCGGGCACGGTCGAGGAGTGGCGGGAGTGGACCGGGCTGCCGTTCGACATCACGGGCCCCGTCGTCGTACCCGGTGCGCTGGCGCCCGTCATGTGCGACGCCGAGCACGGCACCGCGACGTACGTCGAGCCCAACGTCTGGGTCAGGCACCCCACCGGCGCGTGAGGCGCCGCGCGCTCAGCCGCCGGCGACGGCCTTGCGGACCTCGTTGACGCACAGCGCGATGAACGCGAGGGCACACAGCGCCATGAGCACGTTGGAGTGCAGCTTGTTGCGCCACTCGGCAGGCGTGCGATCGGTGTTGAGCAGCCACAGCAGCGTGATCGCGAGGAACGGCATGAAGAACGCGCCGAGGACGCCGTAGGCGAGGATCAGCCACACCGGCTTGCCGAGGAACATCATCACCATCGGCGGGAAGGTGAGCCACAGGATGTAGGCGCGGTACCACTTGCCGCCGGCGCGGGCGTCGTCCGCATCGCCGTTGGTCACGTGGGTCATGAAGTCGGCGAACATCAGGCTGACGCCGTTCCAGACGCCGACGAGCGACGACATGGCCGCGGCCCAGAAGCCGAGCAGGAAGAGCTTGCCGGCCCACTGGCCGTAGCGGTCCTGCAGCACGACACCGAGGTCGACGAGCCCCTGGTCGCCGCTCTCGATGGCGACGCTCGTGGAGTAGAGCAGCTCGGCGCCGACGACGAGCGTGGCGAGGACGAAGATGCCGGTGACGACGTAGGCGACGCTGTTGTCGATCCGCATGACCCGCATGTAGCGGGGGGTGTCCCAGCCCTTCTCGCGCAGCCAGTAGCCGTACGCCGCGAGGGTGATGGTGCCGCCGACGCCACCGGCGAGGGCGAGGGTGTTGACGAGCCCGCCGTCGGGGATGCGTGGCGCGAGGCCGGTCAGCAGCTCGCCGAGGTTCGGCAGCGTCAGCAGGGCGGCGCCGACCATGGTCACGAACATGATGCCGACGAAGGCGGCGAGCACCTTCTCGAAGACGCCGTAGCGCCCGGTCCACACCAGCACGAGGCCGAGGACGCCGGACAGGATGCCCCACCAGGTCGTGGAGAGGCCGCCGAGCAGGCCCTGCAGCGCGAGGCCCGTGCCGGCCATGGCGGCGGCACCGTAGACGAAGCCCCAGATCACGATGTACGGCCCGAAGTACCAGGTCGTCCAGGCGCCCAGCGAGCGCCAGCCCTCGAAGATGGTCCGGCCGGTCGCCAACGAGTAGCGGCCCGCGCCCTCGACCAGCACGATCTTCATGACGCATCCCACGACCACGCACCACAGCAGCGTGTAGCCGAACTTCTGGCCCGCGATCAGCGTCGCCACCAGGTCGGCGGCGCCGACGCCGGTGGCCGCGACCACCAGGCCGGGACCGACGATCTTCCAGCGGGGGACGGTGGACTGCTCGGTCGTCGAGGGAGTCGCCATGGATCAGCACCCTACTGGTGGTCTGGACCAGTGGGCGGTCCTCCTCCAGCCGAAGGCAGCATCGCCGCAGTTCTGCGACCTCTGCTGACTAGCCTCCACCCATGGGTCACGGGACGGAGGAGGCACGCAGGGCGAGCCGCCCGGACCTGGGTCAGGTCCTCGTGCTGCTGTCGGTGGTGGTCGTCGTCGTGGCTGCATGCTCCAGCCCGGAAGCGCCGGGCTCTGACAATCCTGCGACACCGGCGGCCGGCGACTCGGTGCGAGCCGAGGTCGCGGAGGTCGAACCCCTGGCCCTGCCCCAGGTGACCGGGCAGCCGGTACGTCAGGCGCGGCGCACCCTGGGAGGGATGGGCCTCGAGGTAGAAGTCGTCGACGTGCGCGGCAGCGCGTGCGTCCCCCACGGCGAGGTGCTGGAACAGCGCCCGGCCTGGAAGCGTGACGTGGCCGCTGGCTCCACGGTCACGTTGGTGGTCAACCGCTCGCCCGGGTCAGCATGCGGTCTCGGGTTGTGGGAGCCTTCCGACGTCCTGCGCCGAGCGGGAGGCAAGCTCGTCGCCTTCGCGCGCGGCGACCTGCCCGGACTGCCGGCCGACACGCCGATCACCCTGTTCCTCGGAGGAGTCCGCCGCGGCATCGCTGAGGAGCCGACGGACCGGTCGGCATGGGGTGTGTGCCCGCCGGCCGGCTCCTATGCCGGACGATTGTGTCCGTTCTCGGCGCTGGAGGTGATCTCGAGCTGGCCCGGACCGGTGGCGATCGCCGGCGATGCTCCGGCCCACGCGTGTGCTCACCCCGAGCCGTTCGACGCCCGCCAGGTCGGTGGCGTAGCGGCCGTGACCATCACGCCCGACGAGGAACTGGACTGCGCGTCGTACTGGGCCGTGCGGCTCGCTGTCAACGACGTCGGCCAGGTCGTGGCGGTGGACCTCGTCCTCGCGGAGCCATGACCCACGTCAGCAGTACGCGTCCCCGGCTCAGCGCCGGCCGTGGGGGTTCGATCCAAGTCTGGACGTGATGATGCCCGGTCGCTTCTTCGTCACACCCTCGAACAGGCCGACGGCGACCGCTTCACGGGCCGTAGACGTGCCTGCGGCCCCGCCACCCGATGGATGGCGGGGTGTGGGGCGGGGTCATGGCCGGCGCGGTCGTGGGATGTCGGGTGGATCATCGGCTGGCGGGTCGATGGGGCTGGTGCCGGTGCGGTCGCGTCGGTAGCGGTGCCCATGCGGGCTGGTCCACTCAAAGCAGCCGTTGCTGGTCATCCGGTAGCGCCATGCTGTGTGGGTCTTCAACCGGTGGTGGAACCTGCAGAGTGCGGCGAGATTGCGGGTGTTGGTGGGGCCAGGTTGTGGTCGGCCTTCCGCCTCTGCCTGATGGTCGAACTCGGTGACGTGGTCGATGTCGCAGCCCCGTGCGGGACGGGTGCACCACGGGAACACGCAGGTCCGATCGCGCAGAATGATCTGCTCCCGGATGCGGTCGGGGACCTCGTACGCCTCGGTGTGCAGCTGGGCGTTGAGGTCGATGACCGGCTTGATGGTGACCTTGGTGCGGGAGTCGCCGCACCAGTCGCGGATCTGGTCGAGCAGGATCAGCCGCTGGCCCTGCTCCATCCGGCCGGTGGGACCGAAGACCGTGGTGTCTCCGGAGTGGATGGCGTCGAAGTGGGCGTGGAGGACGACCTCCCGCGCGGCGGGGAGGTGCTCACGGTCGGCACCCGCCCCGGCGTCCTGGGTGTGGAGGTCGAGGGCGGTCTGGGTGCGGGCGAGGTTGCCCAGCGCAGCCGAGCGGCGCGCTCCGAGCGAGGCGTCCGACCCGAGGGCCTTCAAGGTGGCGGCGCCGTGGGCGAGGGCGCGGTCGAGGTCGAGGGCGTCGGCGATGTCGACCTCGGCCTCGATCCGCATGGTGCCGGCGTAGTGCACGTCGTCGTCGTGGAGGGTGACGTGGCGGGGGTCGACCGACAGGTAGCCGTCCTCCGGGTCCGCGGTCGGGTCCGCCTCGGCGAGGTCGTAGCGCTTGATCGCCTCCGCGACGAGGCGGTCCAGCTGCGCCGGACCGACCCGCCCCGCGACCGCTGCGACCTGCGCGTCCACGAACCCGGCGGCCTCCCGCGTCAGCCTGGGGGTGGCGTGGATGGTGGTCTCGGCGACCGAGCGGGCACGCCACGCCGGCACCCGCCCGGCCTGGACCTGCGCCCACAGTCGAGGGAGGCGGTGGCGCAGCTCGAGGGCGTGGCCGACGAGCTTCTTCGCCGCGGTCGTCGAGACCCCGAGGACGCCGCCGAGCTCGGCGAGGCAGAACTCCGCGACCAGCGGCGCACCGTCGCCCGCGATGGGCTCCTCGTGCTCGGAGCCGGGGACGGTGAAGGCTGCCGCGTCGTGGATCGATTCCGGCGGGTGCAGGTCGGCCCACCGCGCGGCGAGGACCAGCTGGTCGGCCGCCGCGCGCTCCTCGTCGAGACGTCGGGCCCGGATCGCACGCAGCAACCCCGAGGCGGTGAGGTCCTCGACCTCACCTGCTCCGCGGCCTGCCAGCGTCTCGATCATGTGTTCGATTCTACCGACGGCCACCGACAGCCGCTATGGCTGTGGACGGTTGGTGGCCCGCCTTCTCGGCTTGGTCTCGTGACGGGCTTCGTCCTTCCTCGACCAGCGCAGAGTCCCTCCTCGACCAGCGGAGGCGGGCGACGGGATAACCACGCGACGGGGGAGGGGGTGGCTTGCGAGAATCAGCCCGTGGGACACGTGGACGTTGCTGGAGTGAGGTACGAGCTGCCGGACGGGCGGGTGCTGCTCGACGACGTCAGCTTCCGCGTGGGCGACGGGCAGAAGGTCGCTCTGGTGGGTGCCAACGGCGCGGGCAAGACCACGCTGCTGCGGATCGTCACCGGTGACCTCAAGCCCCACGCGGGCGTCGTGACCCGTTCGGGCGGCCTGGGGGTCATGCGGCAGTTCGTCGGCCACGGGGGAGCCGACGAGACCGTCGCCGACCTGTTGCTCTCGGTCGCGCCGGCCGACGTACGCCGGTGGTCCGAGGAGGTGGCGGCCCAGGAGCTGCGGCTGATGGACGACGACAGCGAGCCGGTGCAGATGGCGTACGCCGAGGCGCTGGGGCACTACGGCGACGTCGGGGGCTACGACCTCGAGGTCGTGTGGGACAAGGTCACCACCGCGGCGATGGGGATGCCCTACGACCGCGCCCGCTACCGCGCGCTCACCACGCTGTCGGGCGGCGAGCAGAAGCGGCTCGTGCTGGAGTACCTGCTCCAGGGGCCCGACCAGGTGCTGCTGCTCGACGAGCCGGACAACTACCTCGACGTGCCGGGCAAGATGTGGCTCGAGGAGCGGATCCGCGAGTCGCCCAAGACGATCCTCTTCATCAGCCACGACCGCGAGCTGCTCAACAACACCGCCACCCGGATCGTGACGGTCGAGCTCGGCAGCGCCGGCAACCTCGTGTGGACCCACCCGGGTGGCTTCGCGAGCTACCACGAGGCACGCGCCGAGCGCTTCGAGCGCTTCGAGGAGCTGCGCCGCCGCTGGGACGAGGAGTACGCCAAGCTGCGCGCCCAGATGCTGATGTACAAGCAGAAGGCGGCCTACAACTCCGACATGGCGAGCCGCTACCAGGCCGCCCAGACCCGGCTGAAGAAGTTCGAGGAGGCCGGGCCGCCGACCGAGCAGCCGCGCGAGCAGCAGGTGAAGATGCGGCTCAAGGGCGGACGCACGGGCAAGCGCGCCGTCGTGTGCACCGACCTCGAGCTGACCCACCTGATGAAGCCGTTCGACCTCGAGGTCTGGTACGGCGAGCGGGTGGCGGTGCTCGGCTCCAACGGGTCCGGCAAGTCACACTTCCTCCGGTTGCTCGCCGCAGGCGGCAGCGACCCCGACATCGAGCACCAGCCCGTCGGCGTACCTCCGGCGCCGGTCGCGCACACCGGCAGCGCCAAGCTCGGGGCACGCGTGCGGCCGGGGTGGTTCGTGCAGACGCACGAGCACCCCGAGCTCGTCGGCCGCACCCTGCTGGAGATCCTGCACCGCGGCGACGACCACCGTGACGGGATGGGGCGCGAGGCGGCGAGCCGCGTGCTCGACCGCTACGAGCTGGCCCACGCCGGCGAGCAGAAGTTCGAGTCCCTCAGCGGTGGGCAGCAGGCGCGGTTCCAGATCCTGCTCCTCGAGCTGTCCGGGGCGACGCTCCTGCTCCTCGACGAGCCGACCGACAACCTCGACGTGCAGTCCGCCGAGGCGCTCGAGGCCGGGCTCGAGGCCTTCGAGGGAACGGTGCTCGCGGTGACGCACGACCGCTGGTTCGCCCGCGGCTTCGACCGCTTCCTGGTCTACGGCGCCGACGGCGAGGTCTACGAGTCCGACGGCCCGGTGTGGGACGAGGGCCGGGTGACGCGCGCCCGATGAGCCTCGACATCGCGCCGGTCGACCCGGCCGACGACGCTGCCTTCGCGGCCTGGCACCGCGTCTACGAGGTCTCGACGCAGCACGAGCTGGGCGAGGTGGCGACGACCTGGCAGCTCGAGGAGCTGCGGGCGAGGATGCAGGGCGGCGGGAGCCACGACTGGTCGGGCGCCTGGGTGGCCGTCGCGGACGGGACGACCGTCGGGGCGGGCTGGCTGCGGACGCCGCTGCTCGACAACCTCGGGCTCGCCGAGCTCGACGTCCACGTCCTGCCGCAGCACCGGCGCGTCGGCACCGGGTCGGCCCTGCTGGCCCTGCTCGAGGACGAGGCACGCTCGCGGGGGCGTCGGGTGCTGACCGGCCTCTCGTCGTGGCCCTACGACGCCGGACCGCGCGGCGAGCGTGCACCGGGCCCGGAGTTCGCGCGGGCCCGCGGCTACGGCCTGGCCCTGTCGGAGGTGCAGCGCGAGCTGCGGCTGCCGGTCGACGACGACCTGCTCGCGGAGCTCGCCGACGCGGCGGCGCGCGCGCACCCGGCGTACACGCTGCGGTCCTGGAGCGGCCCGGTGCCCGACGACCTGCTGCAGGGGTGGGCCGAGATCACCTCCATCCTGGCGACCGAGGCGCCCACGGGCGACCTCGAGCTCGAGCCGGAGGCGGTCAGCACCGACGCCGTCCGCGAGCGCGAGGACACCCTCGCCAGGCAGGGGCGGACGAAGTACAACACCGTCGCGCTGTCGTCCTCGGGCGAGGTGGTGGCCTACTCCGACCTGGCCACGACCCTCCACGAGGCCGGACGCGCCTACCAGTGGGGCACGCTCGTGCGCCGTGAGCACCGGGGCCACCGGCTCGGTGTGGCGGTCAAGGTCGCCAACCTGCGGCTGCTCCAGCGCGAGCGTCCCGACGTCACCCGGCTGACCACCTACAACGCCGAGGTCAACCGCCACATGATCGGCGTCAACGAGGCGCTCGGCTTCCGACCGGTCGCACGGCTGGGTGACTTCCAGAAGAAGCTGGACCGCTGATCCGTACCCCACGCCTTGGGGGGAGGTCGGGTTTGTCCAACGTCGGCAGGATGAGCGCGTGCTCAGGCCGGCCTCCCACCTCCGCGACACGGATCCCGTCGCACCCCACCACCTGCTGCTCGGCCCCGACACGCACGGGGTGACCCGGTACGCCGGAGAGGTGGCCGGCGCTGCCCGCGCACCCGTCGTCCGCGACGTCGCCGAGCTGGTGCCGGGGGCGGCGGTGCACCTGCACCTGACCGACCGGCTGCTGGGCCGCGACCCCCTCGACGCGGCTGCGGCGGTCGAGCAGCTCGCCCGGCGCGTGCGCCTGACGGTCACGTTGCACGACGTCCCGCAGCCGACCGACGGCCCGGTGTTCGCGGCGCGCGCGGAGGCGTACGGCCGGATCGTGCGGGCGAGCCATGCCTGGGCGACCAACTCCTGGCACGAGCACGCGCTGGTGGACCGCTGGAGCGCGTCGGGTGCCCGCGGCACCGTGATCCCGCTGCCGGTGCCCGTCCCGTCCGGCGTCGAACGCCACCCCGGCCCGCCCGGCCGGACCGTGGCCGGACCCGCCGCGACGGACCCGGTGGTCGGCGTGTTCGGCTTCGTCTATCCCGGCAAGGGCCACCGGCAGGTGGTGCGCGCGGTCGCCGCACTGCGCCGCGCCGGGACGATGGCGTCCGTGCGCGTCCTCGGTGACGCAGCGCCTGGGCACGCCGACGAGGTCGAGGCGTTGGTGCGGACCAGCCGGGCCCGCGGCGTGCCGGTCGAGGTCACCGGCCGGGTGCCGGAGGACGACCTCGTCGCCGCCCTGCGCGACGTCGCGGTCGGCGTCACGGCGCACCGCAACGTGTCCGCGTCCGGCAGCCTCAACTCCTGGATCGCCGCGGGTCGGCGGCCGCTCGTGCGCGACGGTTCCTACGCGCGGGAGATGGCCGCGCTCCGGCCCGGCACCCTCAACCTCTTCGACGACGCCACCCTGGTGCCCTGCCTCGACGCCGCCCTCCGGCGCCCGACCTCGACCTGGACATCGCCGGTGGCCGACCTCGGACCGCGCCTCGAGGACACCGCTGCCGCCTACCGCGCGTGGTGGGCGTCGGTCGGATGACCGCCCCGCCCTACGGCACGTCGGTGCCGGGCAACCGGTGGGACCTCGCTCCCGGCGGCGCGACGAGGCGACGGGTGTCCGTGGTGGTCACCCACTTCGAGCAGCAGGCCGAGCTCGATCGCACCCTCGCGGCGCTGCGTCGCCAGACGCGCCCGCCGGACGAGGTCGTCGTCGCCGACGACGGGTCGCGGCGCACCCCCGAGGTGCCCGCGGGCGTGCGACTGGTGCGGCAGCCCGACGACGGCTTCCGGGCCGCGGCCGCACGCAACCTCGGCGTGGCGGCCAGCACCGGTGAGGTGCTGGTGCTCCTCGACGCCGACACCGCTCCGGAGCCGGCCTTCGTGGAGCGCATGGTCGCGCTTCCCGAGGCCCTCCCGGAGGCCCTCGTCGTGGGGCGGCGCCGGCACGCCGACCTCGCCGGCACCGCGCCGGGCGACCCGGTCGAGGAGGTCGCGCCGACGCGCGCACTGACGGAGCCCGCGTGGCTGCGCGAGGCGTACGCCGACTTGCGCGACCTGCTCGACGCCGACGGCACCAGCCACCGGTTCGTCATCAGCGCCGTCCTCGCGTGCAGCCGGTGGTGGTACGACGAGGTCGGCGGGTTCGACGAGACCTTCCGGAGCTACGGCGGCGAGGACTGGGACTTCGCCCACCGGTCCTGGACCGCGGGTGGCCTGCTGGCGCACCGGCCCGACGCCGTCGCCTGGCACGACGGGCCCGACGCGGGCGCCCGGGATCGCGACGGCGCCGACCGTTTGGCCGAGACCGTGGCGGTCGCCGACCGCACGTCGGCCCCGGGCACCGCCTGGCGCGGCCTCGTGCGCGGCCCCGCCGACCTCGTGGTCACCTGCGCGTCCACCCTGGGCGACGCCGAGCTGCTGGTGACCGTCGACTCGCTGCTGACGGCGCTGCCGCGAGTCGTCGTACGCCTCTCCGAGCAGCACCGCGAGCTGGTCGGCACCGACGTGCGCGTGGTGCCGGCCGAGGCAGGCCTGCCCGCGTCCGCGCGGCTGCACCTCGAGGTGCGCCGAGGCCTCCTCGGGGACACGGCGGGGTGGGCGTCGCTCCTCGACGGGCTCGGCGGGTGCACGGGGTCCCGCGCCGTCGCGGGCGGTCGTGCGGAGCTGCAGGACCTGCGTCTCCGGCGCCGTGCCGCACGGTGGGACCGCCCCGACCTCGCCCCGTCCGGGGCACCGCTCGCCACGACCCTGCGGCCGTGGACCGACGACGTCACGCTCGAGGCGTGGCTCGGCGGCTGGGCGGGCGTATCCGCGGCTCGCGGGCCGGGTACGGGCGCCGCAGAGACAAGGAGGCCCAGCATGAGCAACCCATCGCACGACGGCGCCGTCGACCGCGCCGAGGACGAGGCCGAGGAGCGTGCCGGCGCCGAGGTCGGCATGAGCGACGAGGGCAGCACCTTCGAGCCCGAGGAGGACCCGGAAGGCCACGCCGGCTGACGGGTCGGCCCGGCCCGCGTGCTCGAATGGCGCCATGACCACGCGTCGCGGACTCTTCGTCGCCCCGTTCGACGCCCTGGCCGACCCGAGGATCGTCGGCGACCTCGCGGCCGACGCGGAGGCGGCCGGCTGGGACGGCTTCTTCGTCTGGGACCACCTGCTGTACGGCGACCGGGTGGCCGCGATCGCCGACCCGTGGACGTGCTGCGCGGCGATCGCCATGCGCACCGAGCGGCTGCTGCTCGGACCGATGGTGACCCCGCTGCCGAGGCGCCGACCGCAGGTGCTGGCGCGGCAGGCCGCAAGCCTGGCCGTCCTGTCGGGTGGCCGCTTCGTGCTCGGCCTCGGACTCGGCGACGACTGGGTGGGGGAGTTCAGCGCCTTCGGCGACGAGCCGGACCCGCGGGTCCGCGGCCGGATGCTCGACGAGGGGCTCGCGGTCCTGACCGGGCTGCTGGGCGGCGAGACCGTCGATCACGAAGGTGAGCACCTTGCCGCGCGGGGCGTGCGGTTCCGGCCGGCACCTCGGGTGCCCGTCTGGCTCGCCGGTCGCCACGGCAACCGTGCGCCGCTGCGGCGCGCGGCGTCGTACGACGGCTTCTTCGTCATCGGCCTGGACGGTCCCGCCGACCTCGACACCGTCACCACGGACCTCGCCGCCCACCACCCGGGGCCGGACTTCGACGTGGTCGTCGACCTCCAGCCCGACCAGGACCCCAGTCCATGGCTGGGCCGTGGGGCGTCGTGGGTGCTCACCCGGGTCGGGCCGTTCGACCTCGACCTCGACGAGGTGCGCGGTGTCGTGCGGGCGGGCCCGGTCTAGGGCCGGGAACGGCGGACGGCGACGCGAGCGACGCCCCACACCACGAGTCCCGCCAGGGCGGCGAGCACACCACGGAGCGCCCACGGCCACGGACCCCGGTCCACGCCGTCGGGCTCGACGACCTCGAGCGAGCCGGCCACCGCGGAGGCCAGCTGGAAGCGACCGACGCCGTAGGACCCGAGGTCCGTCATCCGCATGAGGGTGCGCGGCTCGGCCCCGTCGAGCGGCACGGCGGACAGCGTCTGCTCGTCCACCCCGTCGACCCCGAGCACCGTCAGCACCTCGTCGGGGCCTGCCCACCCGAGCACCCGCCCCGGACCGGTGAGGTCGAGCGACAGCGGATCGGGCACGGCGCCGGCACCACCGACGGCGTCGACGAACGACAGTCCGGTCGGGTTGCCCGGCGCGCCGCCGCCGGGTGGCGTGCTCGCACCCTCGACGGTCGTCACGGCGAGCAGCCGGCCGTCGGGGGACCAGGCGGCCGGACCGGCCAGCACGCCGTCGACCGCGACGCTGCGTCGACCGCCGTCCTGCAGGTCGACGACCGTGACACCGCCCGACTGCTCGACGGCGAGCCCGGTCCCGTCGGGGGAGAAGGCGGCCGCCGTGGCGGACCCGTCGAGGTCGAGGACCTCGGCGGAGTCGTCGGTCAGGTCGGCCACGGCGATCGCCCCGGTGATCCGGCCGCCGGAGTACGGGTTCGTCGCCTCCTCCGACACCAGGCTGGCGAGGGTCTCGCCGTCGCTCGACCACGCCACCGGCACCACGCTGCGTCCCTCGGGCAGTGCGTGCCTCGTCGTCCCACCAGTGGTCAGGTCGACGACCACCACGTCCGGTCGCTCGGTGTCGTGGTCACCGACCGCCACCCGGGTGCCGTCGGGGGAGAGCAACATCGGTGCCGGGTCGCCCTGGGTCTCGCCACCGGCTCGCTCCTCGGCGACGTCGACGCGGCGGTAGGTGTCGCCGCCGGCGCCGAGGACGACCGCCTGCGGGAAGTCGAGGAGCTCGACTCCGTAGCCGTGCTGCCACAGCGCGACGACGGGCCCCGGGGGCGACGACGACACCGACCCGGTCAGGTGGGAGTAGCCCGCCATCACCTCGGGAACAGCAGGCGTCCGCGCCGCCGTCGGGCTGCCACCCAGCCCCGTGAGGACGAAGACCGTCGCGGCGACGACCGCGCCGGCGACGGGGGGCACCACGGCTGGCAGGGGCACGCGCGGATCCTAGGGCGTACGACGTCAGCCGAAGGCGCTGATGCCGGTCTCGGCGCGGCCGATGATGAGCTTCTGGATCTGCGACGTGCCCTCGTAGAGCGTCATCACGCGTGCGTCCCGGAGGTACTTCGCGACCGGGAAGTCGTCGACGTAGCCCGCACCGCCGTGCACCTGGATCGCGCTGTTGGCTGCGCGCACCGCGGCCTCCGACGCGAACAGCTTGGCCTTGGAGGCCGCGACACCGAAGGGCTCTCCGCGGTCGACCAGGTCGGCGCACCGCCACGCCAGCAGCCGCGCGGCGTCGGCGTCGAGGGAGATGCCGGCGATGAGGTCCTGCACGAGCTGGAACGCCGCGATGGGCCTGCCGAACTGCGTGCGCTCCCGCGCATAGGCCACGGACGCCTCGAGGCAGCCCTGCACGATCCCGACGCAGCCGGAGGCGACCGCGAGCCGGCCCTTGTCCAGCGTGCCCATCGCGATCTTGAAGCCCTGGCCGACCTCGCCCAGACGGGCCGAGTCCGGGACGCGCACGCCGGACAGGAACAGCTCGGCTGTCGCCTGGCCGCGCAGCCCGAGCTTGTTCGTGACCTCGCGCGCCTCGAAGCCGGGGGAGCCGGTCGGGACGAGGAACGCCGTGACGCCCCGCGGGCCGTCGTCGCTCGTGCGGGCGAACACGAGCGCCACGTCGGCCCAGGTGCCGTTCGTGATGAACAGCTTCTGGCCGTCGAGCACCCAGTCCGCCCCGTCGCGGACCGCCCGGGAGGTGAGGTTGCCGGCGTCGGACCCGGTGCCCGGCTCGGTCAGCCCGAAGCAGCCCAGCGCCGTGGCGGAGGCGAGGCGGGGCAGCCACTCCTGCTTCTGCTCCTCGGTGCCGTGGTCGAGGATCGACTTGCCCACCAGCCCGCTGCTCACCGACACGATGCCGCGCAGCGCGGAGTCGGCGCGGCCGAGCTCCTCCATGGCGAGGGAGTAGGTGACGTAGTCGCCGCCGACGCCGCCGTAGTCCTCGGGGATGGTGAGCCCGAAGAAGCCGAGCTCGGCCATCTTCGGCACGATCGCGAGGTCGACGGACTCGTCGTGGTCCCACTGCATCCGGTGGGGGACGGCCTCGCGCTCGAGGAAGTCGCGCGCGAGGTCGCGGAAGGCCTGCTGCTCCTCGGTGAGCGAGAGGTCCATCAGACGGCGTCGACCATCTCGTGGTCGGTGACGCGGGAGGCGAGCCGCGTGAGGTGGTGGCCCGCGTTGCCGAGCCACTGCTCGAGCACCGTGAGGTGGGCGGTGCCCACCCCGACGGCGTACTCGGCGGTCATGCCGATGCCGCCGTGGAGCTGGATCGCCTCCTGCCCGATGTGGCGGGCCGCCCGCGCGACCTGGAGCCCGACCCGGTCGGCGGCGTCGGCGACGGCCTCGCGGTCGCCCCCGGCGATCGTCATCGTCGCCCAGTCGACGGTGCTGTGGGCGAGCTCGAGCGAGACGTACATGTCGGCGGCGCGGAAGGTGAGGGCCTGGAAGGTGTTGAGCGTGACGCCGAACTGCTTGCGGCTCTTGAGGTAGTCGGTGGTCGCGCGTACCTGGCTCTGCATCACCCCGAGCGCCTGGTTGGCGCCCATGATGCGGGTCAGGTCGCTGATCGTGGCGATGCTCGCCGAGAGGTCGCGGCCCGGCTCGCCCAGCGGCGTCGCGGCGCTGCCGTCGAAGGTGACCGTGGCCGCGCGGGTGAGGTCGGCCGCGACGTAGCCGGTCACCGACGCCGCGGAGGCGTCCACCAGGAACACGCCCGTGCCGCCCTCGGGCAGGGCTGCCGTGACGACGAGGTGGTCGGCGGACGCGCCGCCGACGACGGGGTCGGCGACTCCGTCGAGGGTCCAGCTCCCGTCGGAGACGGACGCACGCACGCCGTCCGCGCTCGACGCCCAGCGGCCGCCGGGGGAGGTGTCGGCCGCGGCCAGCACGACCTTGCCGGCGCTGAGCCGGCCGAGCAGGTCGGCCTTCTGCTCGGCCGTGCCGACGGCGGCCACGAGGCCGCCGGCGTGCACGACCGCCGCCAGGTAGGGCTCCGGGGCGAGCACGCGGCCCAGCTCCTGGCACACGATCCCGATCTCGACCGGACCGGCGCCGACCCCGCCGTCCGCTTCGCTGAACGGCAGCCCGAGGACGCCCATCTCGGCCAGCCGGCCCCAGAGGCTGCGGTCGAATCCCGGGTCGTCGGCCACCGTGCGCCGCCGCGCCTCGTGGTCGGCGTACGCCGTCGCGAGCAGGCCGCGAACGGCCTCGCGCAGCGCCTGCTGCTCGTCGTCGTAGGTGAAGTCCATGTCGAAGCCCCCTCAGAGTCCCAGGATCGTGCGGCTGATGATCTGGCGCTGGATCTCGTTGGACCCGCCGTAGATCGAGGCCTTGCGCAGGTTCAGGTAGGTCGGCGCCGACCGCCGGGCCCAGCCCGCCTGCGGCGAGTCGTCCCCGGCACGCGCGGCGAGCGAGGCCGGGCCGGCGAGGTCGAGGGCCAGCTCGCTCACGGCCTGCTGGAGCTCGGTGCCGCGGAGCTTGAGCACCGACGAGGCGGGGTGCGGGGCGCCGTCGGACGAGTGCGCCACCACGCGCAGCGCGGTGAGCTCGAGGGCGAGCAGCTCGGTCTCGAGCTCGGCGACCCGGGCGCGGACGAGCGGGTCGTCCATCAGGGCGCCTGCATTCGCCTTCAGCGCGGCCAGCGCCCGCTTGGTCGCTCCGACGGGTGCGACGCCGACGCGTTCGTTGCCGAGCAGGAACTTCGCGATCGTCCACCCGCCGTTGAGCTCCCCGACCAGGAGGTCGCCCGGCACCCGCACGTCGGTGAACCACACCTCGTTGACCTCGTGGCCGCCGTCGATGAGCTCGATCGGCCGCACCTCGACGCCCGGCGTGGTCATGTCGATGAGCAGCAGGGAGATGCCGGCCTGCTTCTTCACCTCGGGGTCGGTGCGGACGAGGGTGAAGATCCAGTCGCCGTGCTGGCCGAGCGTGGTCCACGTCTTCTGGCCGTTGACGACCCAGTCGTCCCCGTCGCGCACCGCGGTCGTGCGCAGGGACGCGAGGTCGGAGCCGGCGTCGGGCTCGGAGAAGCCCTGGGACCACCAGATGTCCAGGTTGGCCGTCGCGGGCAGGAAGCGCTCCTTCTGCTCCTGCGTGCCGAAGTGGGCGATGACCGGCCCGATCATGGAGGCGTTGAAGGCCAGCGGGATCGGCACGCCGGCGCGCTGCATCTCCTCGTGCCACAGGTGTCGCTGGAGCTCGGTCCAGTCCTGACCGCCCCACTCGACGGGCCAGTGCGGCACCGCCAGCCCCTCCGCGTTGAGGGTCTGCTGGGCCTCGACGATCTGGTCGCGCGTGAGGTGGCGTCCGTCGAGGACCGTGTCGCGGATCTCCTGCGACACCTTCGTCGTGAAGAACTCCCGCATCCGCGTCCGGAACTCCGCGTCGGCAGGGCTGAGCTCGAGCTGCATGTGACTCCTCGGGTCGGGATCCGGGCGGGCACGGCAGAGGGCCGGCCGCACCATCATGGCGCGGCCGGCCCAACCCGGCGAGCAGATCCGGGCGGCTCAGCCCTGGGTCGCGTCGGAGTCCAGCACGAGGTTCGCGGTCTGCTCCTTGCCGCCGGTCGTCCAGGTGACGCTCACCGAGTCGCCGGGGCGGTACGAGCGGATCGTCGCGACGAGCGAGTCGGCGCCGGTGATCCGGTGGTCGTCCACCTTGGTGATCACGCTGCCGGACTGGAGGCCCGCCTTCTCGGCGGTCGAGCCGGCCGTCACCTCGCGGACGACGGCGCCCGTGCCCTCGCCGGCCTGCTCGCCGGTGCTCTGCACGTCACCGACCTGGATGCCGAGCCGTGCGTGCGTGGGGGTCTCGCCCGCAGCCATCTGGTCCACGATCGGCATCACCTCGTCGATGGGGATCGCGAACCCGAGGCCGATCGATCCCGACTCGGACTGGCCGCCGTAGGGCGACTGCGACGCCGCGGTGCGGATCGAGGAGTTGATCCCGATCACCGCGCCGGTCAGGTCGACCAGCGGACCGCCCGAGTTGCCGGGGTTGATCGCGGCGTCGGTCTGGATCGCGGGGTACGTCGTGGAGTTGCCCTGGTCGTCGGAGCCGACGTTGACCGGACGGTCGAGCGCGCTGACGATGCCGCTGGTGACGGTCGCGTCGAGGCCGAACGGCGACCCGATGGCCACGACGCTCTCGCCGACGCCCAGGTTGGCGGACTTGCCGATCGTGGCGGGGGTGAGGCCGGAGACGTCCTGGGCCTTGATGACCGCGGTGTCGGTGAGCGGGTCGGTGCCCAGCACCTCCGCCTCGGCGGTGGTGCCGTCGTCGAACGACACGGTGAGGCTGCCCGGCTCCGCGCCCTCGACCACGTGGTTGTTGGTCAGGATCGTCCCGTCGGCAGTGAGGATGATGCCCGAGCCCGACGCGCCGCCCTGGGCGGTGGTGACGTCGATCTTGACGACGCTGGGCAGCACCTTCTTGGCCACCGACTCCACCGATCCGTCGGGTGCCGGGGCCTGCGACTGCGAGGACACCTGCGACGTCGACACCGTGCTCGCCTGCGTCGAGCCACCCGAACCGTCCTGCGTGGCGTCCCACCAGGCGGCACCGCCGACGCCGGCCCCTCCGCCGACGAGCAGGGCGGTGGCGACGACCGCGGCGGCCAGGCCCGCCCGGCCACGCCCACCCTGGCGGGGCATCGTCTGGGTCGGCTGGTGGAGGGGCAGCCCGGCCTGCGCGCCGTAGGTGGGCGGCACGGGCTGCGTGCGGTGAGTGTCGGTGCCGGACCACCCGGCCGAGGCGCGCTGGTACGGGTTGTCGTCGGCGGGCCGCTGGTGCTGGGGCTGCTGCGGCTGCTGGGGGTCGTGCGGGGCTCCGTGCTGGGGGATCTGTCCGTCGCTCATGTCTTCGACAGTGCGCCCGGACCCTGTGGAGGCCCTGAGAACGGGGTGTGAAGGTGCAGAGACCTCGCGCCGCGCGGCCGGCACCCTCGGCGGCGCCTGCTCCGGCAGCACGTCGGGCATCACCCCGCGGATCACGTCAGGCCCGGCCGTGGCAGGTCCGGCAGCGACAGCCACTCCGCCCACGTGAGGTCGCGACCGACGTAGCGCGGCCGCTCCAGCGGCCAGTCCGCGGCGATCCAGCGCGGGACGAGCTCGTCGAGGGCGGCCTCGAGCTCGGTGCCCACGCACTCGTCGACCACCCACCACGAGATCTCCGCGTCGGCTCCCGGCTTCTCCGGCGGGTCGATGTAGACGCACCCCAGCAGTGCCGTCTCGTCGGTGTCGAGGAGCGCGTAGTTGAACGACTCGTGCGTCTCCATCTCCGCGGCGTGGCGGGCCAGGTCGGCGCGGTCGGCCTCGTGCGTCATGTCGGCGGGCGGCCAGCCCCAGGCCTCGCCGTAGATGGTCCACAGCCGCTCGCGCGAGCCCATGACGGCCACCATGTCGAGGTCGGTGTCCTCGGCGCGGATCGGGCGCAGGTGGTGCCCGAACGGGACCTCGACCCGGGTCGGGTGACGGAAGTCGGCGGGCAGCCAACCGGCTGTGGCGGTGGACGGTGACGGCATGGGGTGTCCTCTCGAGATCATCGGTGGTCATCGGGTCCGGCGGCGAGCCGGCGGAGCGCCGCGATGCCGCGGCTGGTGTTGGACTTGACGGTCCCCGGGGAGCAGCCGAGGACGGCCGCGGTCTCGGCGACGCTGAGCTGCTCGTAGTAACGCAGGGCGACGGCCGCGCGCTGCTGGGGCGGGAGCCCCAGGACGAGGTCCCAGAGCCGGCCGGACGCGTCTGCGACAGGGACGGGGTCGTTGGACGGACCGGCCTCGTCGAGGTCCGCGGAGGCGACCTCGTCGCGTCGCCACGGCTGGCGCTGCCAGCTGACGTACTGGCGGGTGATGGTGCGCCGGACGTAGGCGTCGGCGGCGGCGCCCTCGCGCAGGCCGTCCCAGCGGGGCAGGACCCGGACGAGGGAGTCCTGGAGCAGGTCCTCGGCGCTGTGCGGGTCGCCGGCCACGGACCGTGCCCAGCGGAGCAGGGCGGGCCGGCGGGCGGTGACGTACGACGCGAAGTCGGGCACCGTCCCCGTCTCGTGCATGGCGGCCCGCACCTCAGGCCCGGCGCACCGAGCGCAGGAGCGCCACGGAGACAACGACGAGCCAGATCGGGCCGGTCATGCCAGCCATGTACTGGACCGGGCTGACGAGGAACAGCGTGGTGATCCCGCCGAGCGCGAGGCTGGTCCAGCCGAGCCAGCGCGCGAACGCACCCTGGCTGAACGCGGCGCTCGCCATGGCGAGGGCGGTGAGCCCGATGCCGCCCCACAGCCACGGGATCGTGCCGATCCAGTGGCCGAAGAAGGCGACCGTCTCGGGTACGACGGGGGCGTCCGGGTCGGAGACCGCGAAGGCGAACTCGGTGGTCAGGCCGGCGCCCATCAGCTGGGCGACGCAGACCATCACCAGCCCGATGGCGGCCACCCCCGGGACGATGCTGTCGGCGTGCGTACGACGCTGCAGGTGCCGGTGCAGGCCGGCCGCGAACACGACCAGCAGGGCGCAGGACACCATCGTGGCGGTGTGGAAGGTGAGGATCTGGGGCAGCAGCTCCGAGGTGGCCTCGACGATGGCCTCCGCGTCGCCGCTGGTGGCCGGGTCGTAGACCGCGTCGACCATGCCGCTGGCGACCACGGAGACGATCCCGGTGAGACCGGCGCCGAGGCCGGCGAGCACCCATCCGCGGCCGGGTGGCCGGGTCGGTGCACCGGTGCTGGCGTCGCGGCGCGGACCGGACGTGGTGGACGGGTCGAGCGTGCTGCTCATCTGCGGCTCCTCGGTGGCGGGGCACGGGTGCGTGCCGTGCCTCCACCCTCGGGTCCGTACGACGTCGGCGACCACCGACAGCCGCAGGTGTACGAGGGGTGTACGAGGTGCGGCTTAGTCAGTCGGCGGGTCAGTCGGCGGGAGGTCCCGGGTCGCGCAGCATGGCGGCGGCCTGGAGGCCGGTGAACCCGCGGCCGGTGTCGAGGGCGTCGTCGTAGCGGTCGGGGCCGAGGTGGGTCCTCGCGTCGTCGGCCGCCGCGGTGATGGCGGCCGGGTCGGGGCGGTAGTAGCCGTAGCCCTGGGCGCCCTGCGCCTCGCGGATCGCCTGGGCGGCGCCGAGCAGCAGCGGCACGCGCGCGTGCCGGTCGGAGGCTGCGGCGAGCACTGCCCCGGCGTCGAGGAGGTAGGCGAGGTTGGCCTGGTCGCCGGTCTCGAGCGACAGGCGCGTGCCCTCCTCGAGGTGGCTCCTCGCGGCGGCGTGGTCGCCGCGCGCGAGCTCGACCTGGAAGAGGTTGTAGAGCGCGATGTAGGAGGTGAGCCGGTCGTCGCGACGACGTGCGGAGGCGAGGCCCTGGGCGATCTTCCGCACTGCCTCGTCGGGATCTCCTCGCAGCAGGGCGACGGTGCCGATCCAGATGTGGCAGAGCGCCCAGGTCCACTCGATCGAGGGCCCGCCGGCCTCGGCATGGACGATCGCCGCCTCGAAGCAGCGCTTCGCCGTGTCGAGGTCGCCCTCGACGAGGGCGACGAGGCCGGCGCCTGCGACGGAGTTGGACAGGATGTCGGGCTCGTCCCCGGCGTGCTCGCGGGCGACGGCCCACCACCTGGCCGCGGCGACGACGTCGTCCATCGCGAACGACATCGACGCGGCTGCGAGTGCCGCACGCCCGTGCACCGGCGGCTCCAGCCGGTCGGCGTGCTCGAGCGCGCTCTCGGCGAAGCGCCTCCCGTGCTCGGTGTGGCCGCGCAGCCACCAGTAGAGCCACAGCTCCCACGCCAGACGGGCGGGGGTGTCGGCGTCACCCTCGGCGAGCGAGCGCTCGGCAGCAGCGCCGAGGTTGGCGTGCTCGAGGTCGATCCGCGCCAGGGCGCTGACCTGGCCGCCGTCGCGGTAGCTGGAGCTGTTGGCGGTCGCGACCTCGAGGTAGTGCGCGGCGTGGGCACGTGTGGCGTCGTCCCACTCGCCCGCCTCGCGCAGGAGGTCGCGGGCGTACTGGGCGACGGGCTCGAGCATCCGCAGCCGACCCGAGCCCTCGGCGAGGACCAGGGAGTGCTCGACCAGCTCCTCGAGGCTGGTGACGACCTCGTCCTCGGCGATGCCCACCCGTGCCGCGATCGCCTCGAGGTCGGCCAGGGTGGTGCCGCCGGCGAAGACGCCCATGAGACGCAGGAGCCGGCGCGCCGGTGCGTCGAGCAGGCCCTGGCTCCAGTCGAGGGTCGCGCGCATCGTCCGCTGGCGGGGCGGCAGGTCCCGGGGGCCGGCCTGCAGCGCCGTGTCGAGGCGCTCCAGCAGCGAGCCGGGATCGAGCAGCCGTGCCCGGGCGGCAGCGAGCTCGAGGGCGAGGGGCAGCCCGGCGAGGCGTTCGCAGGTCGCGCCCACCGCTCCGGCGTCTGCCGGGTCGTCGCCCCATCCCGGGTTCACCCGCTGCGCCCGGTCGAGCAGGAGCCGCGCCGCGGGGGAGGGCGTCCCGTCCGGACGGTCGTCCACCTCGAGCGGCTCGACGGCGTACTCGGTCTCGCCGCGCACCCGCAGCGGCGCCCGGCTGGTCGCGAGCACGGACAGGTCCGGCACGGCCGCCACGACCGCGGCGACGTCGGGCGCGGCGTCGAGGAGGTGCTCGACGTTGTCGAGCACCAGGAGCAGGTGCTGGCCGCGCAGCCGGTCGACGATGTCGTCGGTCACCGTCCGGGTCGGGTCGCGGGTGGCGTCCACGGCGTCGGCGACCGCCGGGAGCACCTGGGCCGGCTCGAGCAGGGGCGCGAGCTCGACCAGTCGTACGCCGTCGGTGTAGCGGTCGCGGACCGCCGACGCCACCGCCAGGGAGAGGCGGGTCTTGCCCACGCCGCCGGGGCCGCTGAGGGTGACCAGGCGGCTCGTGCGCAGGAGGTCGACCACCCGGGCGACGTCGTCGTCGCGTCCGATGAGCGGCGTGGCCGGGACCGGCAGGTCCCTCCGGCCGGGGACGCCGTCAGCTGCCGCGGCGGGGGCGGTCGCGCGGGGCGACCGCGACGGCACCGCGGCCAGCAGCGCGGCCCGCTGGTCCTCGTCGAGGTCCAGCGCCGCCGCGAGGGAGCGCAGCGTGTGCGGGTAGGGCCGGGTGCGCGTGCCGCGCTCGAGCGCGCTGATGGCGTGCGGGCTCAGCCCTGCGCGCTCGGCGAGCTCCTCCTGCGAGAGGCCGGCACCCTCCCGCAGCCCGCGCAGCACCGATCCGAGCGTGCTGTCCCCACGTGCCCCCACGTCGCCTCCGTGACCCCTGCCGTGCCCGCCGACCCCGAGTGTGCTCGGGAGTGTAGTGACCGCCGCGGCCCGGGGTGCACGATCGGAGGGGTGGATCGGGTTCCGGATGCACGAACGCCCCCGGCCGTGCGGCCGGGGGCGTTCGTCGTACGTCTGGTGCTTACGCCCAGCGCTCGGACGCCGCGGTGAACGTGAGCTCGCGGTCGCCGGTGTAGATCTGCTTCGGGCGGGCGATCTTCTGGTCCTTGTCCTGCACCAGCTCCGACCACTGCGCCAGCCAGCCCGGGGTGCGGCCGATGGCGAACAGCACGGTGAACATCTCCGGCGGGAACTGGAAGGCCTCGTAGATCAGGCCCGAGTAGAAGTCCACGTTGGGGTAGAGCTTGCGCTTGACGAAGTACTCGTCCTCGAGCGCGATCTTCTCCAGCTCGAGCGCGATGTCGAGCAGCGGGTTGGTGCCGGTGACCTCGAAGACGTCCTCGGCGGACTTCTTGATGATCTTGGCGCGCGGGTCGTAGTTCTTGTAGACCCGGTGGCCGAAGCCCATCAGGCGCTCGTTGCCGTCCTTCACGCCGTCGATGAAGGCGGGGATGTTCTCCTTGCTGCCGATGCGCTTGAGCATCCGCAGGACCGCCTCGTTGGCACCACCGTGCAGCGGGCCGTAGAGGGCGCCGATGCCGGCGGAGACGGCCGAGTAGGGGTCGACCTGCGAGGAGCCGACGGAGCGGACCGCGTTGGTCGAGCAGTTCTGCTCGTGGTCGGCGTGCAGGATGAACAGCACGTCGAGGGCCTTGACGAGGCGCTCGTCGGCCTCGAACTTCGACTCGCTCATCTTGAAGAGCATGGAGAGGAAGTTGGCGGTGTAGCCCAGGTCGTTGTCCGGGTAGACGTAGGGCTTGCCCTGGGCGTGGCGGAACGACCAGGCGCCGAGGGTCGGCATCTTCGCGATCATGCGCACGATCTGCATGTGCCGGTTGTCGGCGTCGCTGATGTTGCGGGCGTCGGGGTAGAACGTCGACAGGGCGCCGACGGAGGCCATCAGCATGCCCATCGGGTGGGCGTCGTAGCGGAAGCCCTGCATGAACGACTTCACGTTCTCGTGCACGAACGTGTGGTAGGTGATCTCGTGCACCCACGCGTCGTACTGCTCCTTGGTGGGCAGCTCGCCGTGGACGAGCAGGTAGGCCACCTCGAGGAAGTTGGACTTCTCCGCGAGCTGCTCGATGGGGTACCCGCGGTACTCCAGGATGCCCTTGTCGCCGTCGATGTAGGTCACCGACGAGCGGCACGAGGCGGTGTTGACGAACCCGGGGTCGTAGGTCGCGAGGCCGGGCTGCTCGTCATCGAGGCGGATCTGCCCGAGGTCCTTGGCTGCGATCGTGTTGTCGGTGATCGCGATGTCGTACGTCTGACCGGTCCGGTTGTCGGTGACAGTCAGGGAATCCTTGGCCGCAACGTCGGTCACGTCGGCTCCTGTTCATACGTCTATGTACGTGTCTGTGGGGTCCCCTCAACCTAGTCCGGTGTCCGCGAGGACCGCGAATCAGGTGTCCAGCCCTGAGATCCGGACCACGGAATCAGCGGCCCGCCACCCGGTTCGCCAGCCGGGCGACGCGGCTGGTGCGTGGGAGGCCCGCGTCCTCGCGCCGGTCGGCCGCGCGGTAGAGCCGGTACAGCGCGTGCACGCCGGCCCACCTCAGCGGCTCCGGCTCCCACCTCCGGACCCGGTGCCCGGTCCACGGCAGGCGGGTCAGGTCGGTGTCCTGCCCGAGCACGAGGTCGCGCAGCGTGCGGCCGGCGAGGTTGGTCGCGGTGAGGCCCGAGCCGACGTAGCCGCCGGCGTGGCCTAGGCCGGTCGCCGGGTCGTACGACACGCTGGCGCTCCAGTCGCGCGGGACGCCCAGCACGCCGCACCAGGCGTGGTCGAGCCGGACGCCCGAAAGCGACGGGAACAGGCTCGTCAGGGTGGCGCGCAGCTGCTCGACGGTGCGGTCCTGGGTGCGTCCGTCGACGTCGGTGCGCGAGCCGAAGCGATAGGGGACGCCCCGGCCGCCCATCGCGATGCGACCGTCGGCGGTGCGCTGGGCGTAGCAGTAGGCGTGCGCCTCGTCGCCGAGCAGCTCCTGACCGTCCCACCCGATCACCCGCCACTGCGCGTCAGTGAGCGGCGCGGTCACGACGATCGCGGAGTTCATCGGCAGCCAGTCACGGCGGTGGCCGGTGAGCCCGGCGGTGAAGCCCTCCAGGCAACGCAGCACCACTGGGGACCGCACCGTCCCGCGGTCGGTCTCCACCGTGCCCGGGGAGATCGCGGTGACGCGGGTGCCCTCGTGGATGCGTACGCCCCGCTCCCGCACGACGCGTGCGACGCCGCCCACGAGCTTGGCCGGGTGCACGCGGGCGCAGTCGGGGTCGAGGTGGCCGGACACGGCGCCGGCCACCTGGATGCGGTCGGCCACCTGCGCTGCGGTGAGCTCGCCGCCGAGTCGCTGCCGCTGCGCCTCCGAGCGGGCGACGGTCAGGACGCCGCTGCGCACGATGTCGGCCTCCACACCCTCGCGGGCGGTCACCCCGATGACCTCGTCGACCGTCGCGCGCAGGGCGTCTCGCAGCCGCTGGACGCCCTCGACGCCGGCCACGGCGGCGTACGTCCGCTCCGAGCCGGCGAGCTCGCTGGACAGCCAGCCGCCGTTGCGCCCCGAGGCGCCGAAGCCGGCGAACTCGGCCTCGAGCACCCGGACGTCGAGGGTGGGGTCGGCCTCGTGCAGGTAGTACGCCGTCCAGAGGCCGGTGAGGCCACCCCCGACGATCGCGATGTCGCAGGTCGTGTCACCCTCGAGGACGTCGGAGGGGGAGGGGATCCCGACCTGCTGCCACCAGAAGGACACGCCGCCGTTGCGCACCCGCCCATTGTGGCGCCCCGCCGTTTTGACCCTCCCGCTCGGCGCGCCGTAACCTTGCTGGTCGCGACTCCTGCCGCGTCCACCCTCTCCGGGGGTGGGTGCAGATCCGGACGTCATCCCCAGTCTCCGCCGAGCGGAGCCGGGGAGCGAACCGGGCCGTGTTCGTCAGAAGCCGCAGCAGCACCAGCCGGCCCTCGTCCGGGGGCCGGGACCAACGAACCAGAACGGGATACCGCCGTGCGCACGTACAGCCCCAAGCCCGCTGACATCCAGCGTGAGTGGCTCGTCATCGACGCCACCGACGTGGTCCTGGGCCGCCTCGCCGTCCAGACCGCCAACCTCCTCCGCGGCAAGCACAAGCCGACCTTCGCTCCTCACATGGACATGGGCGACTTCGTGATCATCGTGAACGCCTCCCAGGTGTCGCTGTCGGGGACCAAGAAGACCACCAAGATGGCCTACCGCCACTCCGGCTACCCGGGCGGCCTCTCGGCCACCCCGTTCGGTGAGCTCCTCGAGAAGGACGCCCGCAAGGCCATCGAGAAGGCCGTGTGGGGCATGCTCCCGAAGAACAAGCTCGGTCGCCAGATGCTGAAGAAGCTCAAGGTCTACGCCGGCCCCGACCACCCGCACGCGGCCCAGAAGGCCATCCCGTTCGAGATCTCCCAGATCTCCCAGTGACGACTGAGGACGCACACATGACTGAGAACACCACCGAGGTCGAGGAGACCTTCGAGACCGGCGCCGACGGCGTGGCCTACACCTCCGAGAGCGACGCCTCGGCCGACACCCCGGCCCGCCCGGCCACCATCGCGCCCGCCGGCGCCACCGGCCGCCGCAAGGAGGCCGTCGCCCGCGTCCGGATCGTCCCGGGCACCGGCGAGTGGACCATCAACGGTCGTTCGATGGACAGCTACTTCCCGAACAAGCTGCACCAGCAGATCGCCAACGAGCCGTTCGTCGAGCTGCAGCTCGAGGGCCGCTTCGACGTGATCGCCCGCATCCACGGCGGCGGCATCGCCGGCCAGGCCGGCGCCCTGCGCCTCGGCGTGGCCCGCGCGCTCAACGCCGTCGACGTCGAGGCCAACCGCCCGGCGCTGAAGAAGGCCGGTCTGCTCACCCGCGACGCCCGCGTCGTGGAGCGCAAGAAGGCCGGTCTCAAGAAGGCCCGCAAGGCCTCGCAGTTCAGCAAGCGCTGACCCCGCCTGCACCTCGAGGCCCGCACCGTCGTCCGACGGTGCGGGCCTCGTCGCATGTCGGGTCGCGCGTCCGCCCTCATTTCTGCGCCGGACGCGCCCGACCCGTAGGCTCCCGGGCCATGACGCGACTCTTCGGAACCGACGGCGTGCGCGGCCTGGCCAACGCCGACCTCACCGCCGAGCTCGCCCTCGAGCTCTCGGTGTGCGCCGCTCACGTCCTCGCCGACCGCGGCGAGTTCGAGGGCCACCGCCCCCTCGCGGTGGTCGGCCGGGACACCCGCATCTCCGGGCAGTTCCTCGAGGGCGCGGTCGTCGCCGGCCTCGCCTCGGCCGGTGTCGACGTGCTCCTCCTTGGTGTGCTGCCGACGCCCGGGGTGGCCTACATGACCGACAAGCTCGACGCCGACCTCGGCGTGATGCTGTCGGCGTCCCACAACCCGATGCCCGACAACGGCATCAAGTTCCTCGCCCGGGGCGGCCACAAGCTGGACGACGCGATCGAGATCGCCATCGAGCGCCGCATGGGCGAGCCGTGGGAGCGACCCACCGGAGGCGCCGTCGGCCGCGTCCAGGTGTACGACACCGCGGTGGAGGAGTACGCCGCCCACCTCGAGAGCACGATCAGCCACCCGCTCGTGGGGCTGAAGGTCGTCCTCGACTGCGCCGAGGGCGCCGCCCACGCCGCCGGCCCGCGCGCGCTCGAGGACGCCGGTGCGACCGTGGTCGCGATCCACGCCGACCCCGACGGCATCAACATCAACGACAACTGCGGCTCGACGCACCTCGGTGACCTGCAGAAGGCCGTCATCGAGCACGGCGCCGACGCCGGCTTCGCCCTCGACGGCGACGCCGACCGCTGCCTGGCGGTCGACGCGGAGGGCAACGTCGTCGACGGCGACCAGATCCTCGCGATCCTGTCGCTCTCGCTGCTCGAGCAGGGGCGGCTGGCGAAGGACACCGTCGTCGCCACCGTGATGAGCAACCTCGGCTTCGTGCAGGCCATGCGCGCCGGCGGCGTCGGCGTGCGCCAGACCAAGGTCGGCGACCGCTACGTCCTCGAGGCGATGAAGGTCTCCGGCTACAACCTCGGCGGCGAGCAGTCCGGCCACGTCATCCTCAGCGACCATGCCACCACCGGCGACGGCATCCTGACAGCGCTCCACGTCATGGAGCGGATGGCGACGACCGGCCGGTCGCTGGTCGACCTCGCCTCGGTGATGTCCCGGCTCCCGCAGGTGCTGCTCAACGTCTCGGGCGTCGACAAGTCGCGCGCCGACGAGGACGCCGTGCTGGCCGCGGCCGTCGCCGAGGAGGAGGCCGTGCTGGGCGAGCGCGGTCGCATCCTGCTCCGCCCGTCGGGCACCGAGCCGATCGTGCGCGTGATGGTCGAGGCGCCCACCGAGGACGAGGCCCAGGGCGTCGCCTCGCGGCTCGCCGACGTCGTACGACGTCAGCTGGCCCTCACGTGACCACCGACCTACGGCCGGGCTTCGAGGAGCACGAGCCACCGCACCGCCCCCCGTGGATGTCGCCGGGCGACGTCGCCCTCGGGATCGGGATGGGCCTGGTGCTCGCCGTGGTGCTGGTGGTCCTGATGCCCGGCACGCGCACCCACCTGCTGGGCGGCACCGAGGAGCGCGAGACGACGGTCGTCGCCGTGCGCGAGGGCCACCGATCGGGGGACCTCGACCAGGAGCTCACGTCCTACGACCTGCGCTGGTCCGAGGGCGAGGGCGTGCAGACCGCGACCCTGCGGCGGTCGGGACCCCCGCAGCGCGAGGTCGGCGACACGTGGACGCTGTGGGTCTCACCCGACGGCTCCTCCGTCGAGACCTCGTCGCCGCTGTCGACCTGGCTCTGGCTGGGGATCGGCATGCCCGCCTTCGTCCTCGTGATCGGAGCGCTCGTGCGATGGCGGGGGCGCGTGATGGCGCGCTCGGCCGTGCGCGAGGCCGAGCGGATCGAGGCGGCGCGGCGACGCCGAGCCGCTCGCTCCTAGGCCTCCCGCAGCGCGTCGAGACGGCGTGCGGCCTCGCGGGCCGCGGCCGCCCGCTCGGGGACCGAGCCGGCATAGGCCCGGCCGGCCTCCTCCAGCGAGGCGATCTCCGCGTCGAGGACCGCGAGCTCGTCGGCGTCGCTGAGCACGCGACGCTCGGCCTCGGCCGACCCGGCGCCGACGGGTGAGTCCTCCAGCGCACCGGCGCGGGCGCCGGTCGGCACGGCCTCGGCGTTCTCCAGCGCGGCGAGCGCGGTCCGCAGGGTCGACACGGTCGCGGCGTCCCTGGCCCGGCGGGCCTCCAGGAGGGCGGCGCGCAGCCGGGTGCGCAGCGGTGAGTCGGTCGTCATGCCACGACCCTGCCGCAGCGGCGACGTCGTACGCACCCTGTTATCCCGGTGCGGGTCGTGGTGCCGGGCCACTAGCGTCACGGGGGTGGGCGTCGACATCGAGCAGTTCAACCCGCACAACCAGACCGCGCTCCGCGCCTGGTGGGAGGTCGGGCACGCCGCCACCGCCGACCGTCCCGGCAGGCCGTGGCCGCTGTGGGAGCAGAGCTGGGTCGCGCTGCCGACCCCCAACCCGGAGCGGGGCGTCACCCTGGTGGTTGCGATCGACCGCCGCGAGATGGTCGGGGCGGGGCTCGTGGTCCGCCCGCTGAAGGAGAACCTGCACACCGCCATGGTGTTCGCGTACGTCCGGCCCGACCGCACCCGCGAGGGAATCGGTCGCCGGCTGGTGGAGGAGCTCGAGGTGATCGCGGCGGGCGACCGGCGTACGACGTTGCAGAGCGAGGCCTACCTCCCGCCCGGCGGGTCCGGCACCGGGCCCGAGCTGTTCGCGCGGGCGATGGGCTACGACGTGGCCAGCCGGGAGTCGATGAAGGAGCTCGCCCTGGCCGACTTCGTCGCCCGCCGCGACGCGCTCGCGGCGTCGGCGCCGGTCCCGGACGGCTACCGCGTCATCACCTTCGACACCGTGTGCCCCGAGGAGCACCTGGCGTCGTTCGGGCGCCTGCTGGGCCTGCTGCTGTCGGAGGTGCCGCTCGGCGAGCTCGACCTCGAGGACTCCGAGTGGTCCCCGGAGCGCATCCGCGGGGCCGAGGAGCGGCAGGTGTCGGTGGGCCGGCACGTGCTCACGGCGATGGCGATCGCCCCGGACGGCTCCGTGGCCGGCGTGTCCGACGTGCGCGTCGACGACAACGACCCGGAGCACGGCCTGGTCGGCATCACGATCGTCGACCCCGCCCACCGCGGCAGGCGGCTCGGGCTGGTGCTGAAGACCGCGACCCACGACCTGGTGGTCGCCGGCTGGCCCGCCCTCGTCACCGTCGACACCTCCAACGCCGAGGTCAACACCTGGATGAACGCCGTCAACGAGGCGCTGGGCTACCGCACGATCGAGACGCTGCTGGAGCTGCAGAAGAAGCTGTGACCAGCGGACGTCGTGAGAACGCGGAGGACGTCATGGCGAGCGGTTGCTCTGGCGACCGTCTGCCATGACGTCCTACGACAGCGTCATGGCGGTTGGTCGCCTGAATGACGTCACGCCATGACGTCACGGTCGTACGTCGGCGGCACCCCGTCGCGAGCGAAGCCACGAGGCTTCCACAGGACTGCTGTGGTCGGTCTTGTCCACAGGCTCGAGACGCGCACGTCGTCCGCTCGCGTTCGTACGACGACGCTGACGGCATGCAGCCAGTCGCGAGAAGGCACGGTCCGCAGGAGCGGCAACGCATCCGAGCGCGCCTGTCGACGCTGGCAGACAGCCAGGGCGGCGTCGTGTCACGGGCTCAGGCCTTTGAAGCCGGCCTCACCCGCGGCGAGCTGAGGGCCCAGGTCAAGGCACGGCGCTGGCAGCGGGTGTGGACGCGTTCCGTGTGCCTTCACACGGGGCCGGTCTCCGTCCTCGGTCGCCAGTGGGCCGCCGTCTTCGAGGGCGGCGACCGCGCGATGCTCGACGGCGAGGCGAGCCTGGTCGCGTCCGGACTCGCGAACTACCAGTCGTCGGTCCTCCGTGTGTCCGTGCCTCGCGGTGTGAAGCCGCTGACGGGGGCCGGGCTGGACATCCGGCGGACGCGACGCTGGTCTGCTCTCGACCGCGTCGCGACCGGCGTGCCCCGGACGCGAGTGCCTGTGGCTGCGGTGCGTGCCGCGATGTGGGCGAGGAGTGACAAGCAAGCCGCACTCGTGTTGACGATGCCGGTCCAGCAAGGGCTGGCCACCGCCGAGCAGGTCGGCCGCGCACTGCTCGCCGTCCGACGCGATCGGCGCCGTGAGCTGATGCACGCGGTCGTCACCGACCTGCTCGGTGGCGTGCGGTCCTTGGGCGAGCTCGACTTCGCCCGCGAGTGTCGCCGGCGCGGGCTCCCGGAGCCCGACCGCCAGCGGATCCGTCGGGGGAAGGACGGGCGCTACTACCTCGACGTGAGCTGGGACGACTTCCACCTGGTGGTCGAGATCGAGGGAATCCATCACTCCTGGGCGACGTCGGTCGTCCCCGACGCGCTGCGCCAGAACGAGGTCAGCCTCGGCAGGTCCACCGTCCTGCGCCTTCCGCTCCTCGGGCTGCGGGTCGCCGCCGACGACTTCTTCGACCAGGTCGAGCGGGGGTTGCGCAGCGGTGGGTGGATGGCCGCGACCTGAGCGCACTCGACGTACGTCATGGCGAGCCGTCGTCCCCACCGCCGGCCTCCATGACGTCATCGGACGACGTCATGGCGAGTGGTCGTCCCAGCCGCCATCGCCCATGACGTGCGGGCGGGTCAGAGCTTGCGCAGCCGCACGTAGCGGACGGAGTGGTCGGCGTCCTTGCGGAGGACGAGGTTGGCGCGGGAGCGGGTGGGGGCGACGTTCTGGACGAGGTTGGGCTCGTTGATGGAGTCCCAGATGCGGGTGGCCTGGTCGACGGCCTCGTCGTGGGAGAGGGCGGCGTACTTGCGGAAGTAGGACGCCGGGTCGCGGAAGGCGGTCTCGCGGAGGCGGAGGAAGCGGTCGACGTACCAGCGCTTGATGTCGGTCAGCGCGGCGTCGACGTAGACGGAGAAGTCGAAGAAGTCGCTCACCGCGAGGCCGGTGCGACCGTCGTCGCGCACCCGCGCCGGCTGCAGGACGTTGAGGCCCTCGATGATGACGATGTCGGGGCGCTTCACCACGACCTTCTCGTCGGGCAGGACGTCGTAGACGAGGTGGGAGTAGATCGGCGCCTCGACCTCGTCGCGGCCGGACTTGATGTCGATGACGAACTTCAGCAGCGCCCGGCGGTCGTAGGACTCCGGGAAGCCCTTGCGGTGGAGGATGCCCCGGCGCTCGAGCTCGGCGTTGGGCAGCAGGAAGCCGTCGGTCGTGACCAGCGCGACGTTGGGGTGCTCGGGCCAGTGGGCGAGCATCTGCTGCAGCACGCGGGCGGTCGTCGACTTGCCGACCGCCACCGAGCCCGCGAGCCCGATCACGAACGGCGTACGCGGTGGGGTGACGCGGTGCAGGAACTCCTCCTGCTCGCGGTGGAGCCGGGAGTTGGCGGCGACGTAGAGGCTCAGCAGGCGCGACAGCGGGAGGTAGACCTGCTCGATCTCGCGCAGGTCGAGCTGGTCGCCGAGGCCGCGGAGCCGGGCCACCTCCTCGCGCGTCAGCGTCGTCTCGGCGGTGCCGGCCAGCTCCGCCCACGCCGCCCGCTCGAGCTCGACGTAGGGAGAGGTCTCGCTGCCCGACGAGGTGCCGGAGGTCGTGCCGGGGGAGGGCGGTGCGACCTCGGACATGGGTGCGATTGTGGCACCGCACGGGGGCGCAGCCGTGCAGCGGCCTGCCGATAGACTCCCCGGCCATGTGCGGAATCGTCGGGTACGTAGGGGCCAAGCCGGCTGAGGACGTCGTGATCGAGGGCCTGAGGCGACTGGAGTACCGGGGCTACGACTCGGCCGGGATCGCCCTCGTCGACGGCGGCACGATCGTGTCCGACAAGCGCGCCGGCAAGCTGGCCAACCTCGAGAAGGCGATCGCCGACTCCCCGCTCCCACAGGTCACCACCGGCATCGGCCACACCCGCTGGGCCACCCACGGCCCGCCGACCGACCGCAACGCCCACCCGCACCTCGGGCGCGAGCGCCGCGTCGCGCTGGTCCACAACGGGATCATCGAGAACTTCGCCGAGCTGCGCCAGCGCCTGGAGTCCGAGGGCGTCGAGATGGCCTCCGACACCGACACCGAGGTGGCCGCCCACCTGCTGGAGGAGCAGCTCGAGACGGGCGTCGACCTGACGGTCGCCATGCAGAACGTCTGCCGCGGCCTCGAGGGCGCCTTCACCCTCGTCGCCGTCGACTCCCAGGACCCCGACCGTGTCGTCGCGGCCCGCCGCAACAGCCCCCTCGTGGTCGGCATCGGGGAGGGCGAGAACTTCCTCGGCTCCGACGTCGCGGCGTTCATCGAGCACACCCGCGAGGCGATGGAGCTCGGCCAGGACCAGGTCGTCACCATCACCCGTGACGGCGTGAGCGTGTCCGGCTTCGACGGCACGCCCGCCGAGGGCACGCGCTACCACGTCGACTGGGACCTGTCGGCCGCCGAGAAGGACGGCCACGACTGGTTCATGCGCAAGGAGATCTTCGAGCAGCCGCGCGCGGTCGCCGACTCGCTCCTCGGCCGGCGCGGGACCGACGGGCTGCTCCAGCTCGACGAGATGCGCCTGTCCGACCAGGACCTGCGCGACATCGACAAGATCATCATCATCGCCGCCGGTACGTCGTTCTACGCCGGCATGGTCGCCAAGTACGCCATCGAGCACTGGTGCCGCATCCCCGTCGAGGTCGAGCTCGCCAGCGAGTTCCGCTACCGCGACCCGATCCTCACCGCCTCCACGCTCGTCGTGGCCATCAGCCAGTCCGGCGAGACCGCCGACACCCTGCAGGCGATCCGCCACGCGCGCGTGCAGCGCTCGAAGGTGCTCGCCATCTGCAACACCAACGGCTCGACGATCCCGCGCGAGTCCGACGGCGTCATCTACACCCACGCCGGCCCCGAGATCGGCGTCGCGTCGACCAAGGGGTTCCTCACCCAGCTGGTCGCCTGCTACCTCCTCGCGCTCTACCTCGCGCAGGTCAAGGGCACCCGGTACGGCGACGAGATCGCCCAGGTCATGGACCAGCTCGAGGAGATGCCCGACCACATCGAGACGGTGCTCGCGAAGGCCGAGGAGGTCTACGCCCTGGCCCGCGACCACGTCGACAACCGCTCGGTGCTGTTCCTCGGTCGCCACGCCGGCTACCCGGTGGCCCTCGAGGGGGCGCTCAAGCTCAAGGAGATCGCCTACCTCCACGCCGAGGGCTTCGCCGCGGGCGAGCTCAAGCACGGTCCGATCGCGCTCGTCGAGGAGGGCCTGCCGATCCTGTGCGTGGTGCCGCCCCGCGGCCGCGACCAGCTGCACGACAAGATGATCAGCGGCATCCAGGAGGTCCGGGCCCGCGGCGCCCGGACGCTCTGCCTGGCGGAGGAGGGCGACACCACGATCACGCCGTACGCCGACGTGCTGATCACGCTGCCCCAGGTGCCGGTGCTGCTCCAGCCGCTCGTCGCCGTGGTGCCGCTGCAGCTGTTCGCGTGCGAGCTGGCCACCCAGCTCGGCCACGACGTCGACCAGCCCCGCAACCTCGCCAAGTCCGTCACGGTCGAGTAAGGCAGGGGACTCGGGTGCCGGTCATCGGCGTGGGCATCGACGTGGTCGACATCGACCGCTTCGTGCAGTCGCTCGAGCGCACTCCCTCGCTGCGCGGCCGGTTGTTCACCGACGCCGAGGCGTCGCGACCACCGGCCTCGCTGGCCGCGCGGTTCGCGGCCAAGGAGGCGATCGCCAAGGCACTCGGCGCTCCCGTCGGGATGGCGTGGCACGACGCCGAGATCGTCTCGGAGGAGACCGGGCGCCCGCGCTTCGAGATCCGCGGCACCGTCGCCGCCCGGGCCGAGGCCATGGGGGTCGCCCACGTCCACGTCTCGCTGTCCCACGACGCCGGGATCGCCTCGGCCGTCGTGGTGCTGGAGAGCTGAGGAGCTGACGTGCTGCGCGCCCACCTCGTCGACGACGTACGCCGTGCGGAGGCGGCCGCGATGGCACGCCTGCCCGACGGAGCACTGATGCAGCGCGCCGCCGCGGGCCTGGCCGCGGCGGTCCTCGACCTGCTCGGCGGTGGCTACGGCCGGCGCGTGCTGCTGCTGGTGGGCCCCGGGGACAACGGTGGCGACGCGCTCTGGGCCGGAGCTCGGCTCGCGGCGCGGGGCGCCGCGGTGGAGGCACTCCTCCTGGCCGACAGCGTGCACGACGCGGGGCTCGCGGGCCTGCGGGCCTCTGGCGGCCGCGCGACCCGCGACCTCGACGCGCTCGACCCGGCCCCCGACGTGCTGGTCGACGGAATCGTCGGCATCGGCGGTCGGCCCGGTCTCCGCCCCGGCGCGGTGGCGGCGCTCGAGCGCTTCGCCGCGGTGCCCGTCGTCGCGGTCGACGTGCCCTCCGGTGTGGACGTCGACGGCGGCACACTCGACGGGCCGCACGTCCGCGCCGACCTGACCGTCACCTTCGGCACCCACAAGGTCGCCCACCTCGTCGACCCCGCCTGCCTCGCCAGCGGTGCCGTCCACCTCGTCGACCTCGGCCTCGACGCCACTGACCTCGGCCCGCCGGCCGTCGAGGCGCTCCAGCCCGACGACGTACGTGCCCTGCTGCCCCGGCCCGGCTTGGACGCACAGAAGTACACCCGCGGCGTCGTCGGCGTGCGCGCCGGCTCGGGCACCTACCCGGGTGCCGCCCTGCTCGCCGTCGCCGGCGCCAGCTGCGGCCTGGTCGGCATGGTCCGCTACGTCGGCCCCCGCGCGATCGCCGACACGGTGCGCAGCACGCACCCCGAGGTCGTCGGCGACGGTCGGGTCCAGGCCTGGGTCGTAGGCCCGGGTGGCGGTGACGACGCCGGCTCGATGCTCGCCGAGGCCCGCGCCGACGACGTACCAGTGGTGGTCGACGCCGACGCCCTGCGGCACGTGGGCGGGACGATGACGGGCTGCGTGCTCACCCCGCACGCCGGAGAGCTGGCCGCGATGCTCGACGTCGACCGCGAGGAGGTCGAGGCCGCGCCGCTGGAGCACGCCCGCACCGCGGCGACCCGCTTCGGCTGCGTGGTGCTCCTCAAGGGGCACCACACGCTCGTCGCGCACCCCGACGGGCGCGTCCGCGTGACCACCACCGGCGTGCCGTGGCTCGCCACCGCCGGCGCCGGCGACGTCCTCTCCGGGCTGGTCGGGTCGTTGCTCGCGGCAGGACTCGAGCCGTACGACGCCGCGTCCGTCGGCTCGTGGGTGCACGGCGCCGCCGCGACGAGCGCGTCCGCCGGCGGACCGCTGACCGCGAGCCGGGTCGCGGTCCAGATCCCGCGGCTGGTGCGCGACACGCTCGCGGGTTTGGGATGATCGCGACCATGACCGATCCCGTGCCGCATCGCGCCGAGATCGTGGTGGACCTCGCCGCCGTCCGGCACAACGTCCGCATCCTCAAGGACCTGGTGAGCGTCGACGGTCCCGTGCAGCTGATGGCGGTCGTCAAGGCCGACGGCTACGGCCACGGCATGGTCGAGGTGGCCGCCGCCGCCCGCGACGCCGGCGCCGACTGGCTCGGGGTGGCGACCATCGACGAGGCGCTCGCGCTGCGCGCCGCCGGTGACCACGGCCCCCTCCTGTGCTGGCTCAGCGCACCGGGGGACGACTTCGCGGCCGCGGTGGCGGCCGGGGTCGAGGTGACGGCCTACTCGGTCGCCGAGCTCGAGGAGGTCGCGGCGGCCGGCCCCGCGCGGGTGCAGCTCAAGGTCGACACCGGCCTCTCGCGCGGCGGCGCGCCGCGGTCGGAGTGGCAGCACCTCTTCGCGACGGCCAGCGACCTCGAGCGGAAGGGGCGGATCACCGTCACCGGCATCTGGTCGCACTTCGCCGCGAGCGACGAGCCCGCCCACCCCGCCAACGACGCCCAGGAGGCGGCCTTCCGCGAGGCGCTCGCGCTGGCGGACGCGGCCGGCCTCGACCCGGACGTCACCCACCTCGCCAACTCGGCCGCGACGATCCTGCGCCCCTCGTCCCACTTCGACCTGGTCCGGTGCGGCATCGCGACCTACGGCCTCGACCCCGCGCCCGGCGTCACCCCGCGGCTCGGCCTCCGTCCCGCCATGACCGTGCGCGCCCGCCTCGTGATGAGCAAGGTGGTCCACGCCGGTGAGGGCGTCTCCTACGGGCACACCTGGCACGCCGACGAGGACACCACCGTCGGTGTCGTGCCGGCCGGCTACGGCGAGGGCGTGCCGCGAGCCGCCGGCAACACCGCGCACGTGTGGGTCGAGGACTCGCAACGTCCGATCCGCGGGCGCGTGTGCATGGACCAGCTCGTCGTCGAGCTCCACGGCGAGCTGCCGCCCGCCGGGACCGAGGTCGTCCTCTTCGGTCCGGGCGACCTCGGCGAGCCCACCGCCCAGGACTGGGCGGACGCCGTCGACACGATCAGCTACGAGATCGTGACCCGCGTCGGCGGCCGGCTGACCCGCAGGCACGTCGACACGGACGCAGGATCAGACGCAGTGGACACCGGAAGGACCACCCGTTGAGCATCAAGGGCCGCATCTTCGGCACCGTCGTGGGCGCAGCCGGTCTCGCGGCTGCCGCCGGAGCCGTGGGCATCGCCCGCCAGAACCGCATCATCGGCAACCGCGCGGCCGGGGAGGAGGTGGCCTTCGGTGAGCTGCACAGCCCGCCGCGGGTGGTCGTCGCCGACGACGCGGTCGACCTCCACGTCGAGATCGACGAGCCGGAGGACTTCGGCGGCGAGCCCGCCACCGACGACGACCTGACGGTCGTCTTCGTGCACGGCTACTCGCTCAACCTGGACTCCTGGCACTTCCAGCGCGCCGCCTACCGCGGCCAGGTGCGCACGGTCTTCTACGACCAGCGCAGCCACGGGCGGTCGGCCCGCTCCGAGGAGGAGCACTGCACGATCGAGCAGCTCGGCCACGACCTGCGCCGCGTCATCGAGCACACCGTCCCGGGACGGTGCGTCGTCGTCGGCCACTCGATGGGCGGGATGAGCGTCATCTCGCTCGCCGAGCAGCATCCCGACCTCTTCGGCGACAAGGTCGTCGGGGCCGCCCTGATCTCGACCACGGCGGGGGGTCTCGACGCGGGCCGCATCCTGTTCCCGATGCTGCCCCTCGGCCTCGGCGGCCGCTTCCTCGGCAGGGCCGTGCGCACCCTCGACCGCGGCCACAGGATCGTCGACCGCGCGCGCACCTGGGGCCACGCCGTCGCCGACGTCGTCACCGACCGCTACGCCTTCGGCACCGACCCCGTCCCCGCCTCGTACGTCGAGTTCGTCTTCTCGATGCTCAACGCGACGCCGTTCGCCGTGGTCGCGGACTTCTACCCCGCCTTCGCGACCCTCGACCACTTCGAGCACCTCGAGCCGCTGAGCCGGGTGCCGACGTCGATCATCTGCGGCACCGAGGACAAGATCACCTCCATCGGGCACAGCCGCAAGCTGCACAGCCGCATCCCGGGTTCCAGCCTGCTGGAGTGCGAGGGCGCCGGTCACATGGTGCTGCTCGAGCAGCACAAGCAGGTCACCGCCGAGCTCGACGACCTCATCTCGCTGGCCCAGGGGGAGGGCCTGCTGTGAGCGTCGCCGTACGCCGGGTGGGCCCGGAGGCGGCCGCCGACGTCCTCGCGGTCGTGCAGGAGGCCTTCGGGGCGCGTCCGGCCCTCGACCCGCCGGCGGACGCGCTCGGCGAGGACCTCGACTCCGTCCGGCGTCTCCTAGCCCGGCGGGGCGGCCTGCTGGCCCTGCTCGACGACCGTCCCGTGGGCTGCGTCGTCCTCGACCCCGGTCCCGACGGGCTCGTGCTGCGCCGCTTCGGCGTGACGCCCGCCGCGCAGGGCAGGGGAGTGGCGTCGGCGCTGGTCGAGGCCGCGGTCGAGGTGGCCGTGGGCCGCTCCGCGGTGCGGGTGGTCGCCCGCGAGGAGCTGCCGGGCACCGTCGCCTTCTGGGAGGCCCACGACTTCGTCGTCACCGGCGGGACGAGCCCCTACGTCGAGCTCGCCCGGTGGCTCGGCACTACCTTCGACGCCCCTGATGCGGAGACGATGCGCGAGCTCGGTGAGCGCGTCGGAGCCGGTCTGGCCGCCGGCGACCTCGTGGTGCTGACCGGCGAGCTGGGCGCGGGCAAGACCACCTTCACCCAAGGCCTCGGCGAGGGGCTCGGCGTCCGCGGCGGCGTCACGTCGCCGACGTTCGTGATCGCCCGCGTGCACCCGTCCCTGGTCGACGGGCCCGACCTGGTCCACGTCGACGCCTACCGCCTCGGCGGGCTGGACGAGCTCGACGACCTCGACCTCGACGCGTCGCTCGACTCGGCCGTGACCGTCGTGGAGTGGGGCGCCGGGCTGGCCGAGGGACTGGCCGACTCGCGCCTCGAGGTCGTGATCGAGCGGACCGTCGGTGCCGCGCCCGTCGGCGACGAGCTCGATCCCCGCCGGGTTTCGCTGCGCTGGATCGTCGGACAGTAGCCTCGACGCCGTGCTCCTCGCCTTCGACACCGCGACCCCGCTGGTCTCCGTCGCCCTCCACGACGGCGAGCGTGTCGTGGTCGAGCACTCCTCCGAGGTCCCGATGAAGCACGGCGAGCACCTCGCCCCGCTCATCGAGCGCTGCATGGACGAGGCGGGCGTCGTACGACAGGACCTCACCGCCGTCGCCGTGGGGGTCGGCCCCGGCCCCTTCACCGGCCTCCGCGTCGGGGTCGTGACGGCACGCACCCTCGGCTTCGTGCTCGACATCCCGGTCTACGGTGTCTGCTCCCTCGACGCCGTCGCACTGGAGGTCGTCGGGACCGGGACCGCCCACGACGGCTTCCTCGTCGCCACCGACGCCCGGCGCAAGGAGGTCTACCTGGCCTCGTACGACGCCGACGGCCGGCGCCTCGAGGGCCCGGTGGTGACCCGCCCCGCCGAGGTCGCCACCGACGCGCCGGTGGCGGGCGCCGGTCCCGAGCTCTACCCCGACTCGTTCCCTCGCGCGATCGCGCCTGCGCGCCCGAGCGCCGGCTGGCTGGCTGCGGGCGTCGTGTCCGAGCTCGTAGGATTGCTGGACCCCGAGCCCCTCTACCTGCGCCGCCCCGACGCGGTCGCCGGCGCACCCAGAAAGCCCGTCTCGTGATCCGTCCCGCCACCCTCGCCGACCTGCCGGCGCTCCGTGCCCTCGAGCAGGAGCTGTTCGGGCCCGACGCCTGGAGCGAGGACCTGATCCGCCAGGAGATCGAGGGCCTCGGGCGGCGGTTCGTCGTGGCCGACGACCTCTCCGGCTACGCCGTGACGATGACCGCGGGCGACATCGTCGACCTGCTGCGGATCGGCGTCCGCCCCGACGCGCGCCGCACCGGCATCGCCTCCCGCCTGCTCGACGAGCTCCTGGTCGACACCGAGGGCGCGTCGCGGATGCTGCTCGAGGTGAGCGTCACCAACGCGTCCGCGCTCGGGTTCTACGTGGCCCGGCAGTTCAGCGTCATCGACGTGCGGCCGCACTACTACCGCGACGGGTCCGAGGCGCTGGTGATGTGCCGCTGGCTCCCCGGCGCCGCCCGCGAGCACACGGCGACGGCCCATGACTGACGAGCCCCTGGTCCTCGGGATCGAGACTTCCTGCGACGAGACAGGGGTCGGCATCGTCCGCGGCCACACCCTCCTGGCCGACACGGTCGCCAGCAGCGTCGAGGAGCACGCCCGCTTCGGCGGCGTGGTGCCCGAGGTCGCCAGCCGCGCCCACCTCGAGGCGATGGTCCCCACCATCGAGCGGGCCGCCGAGACGGCCGGCGTCGCGCTCAGCGACATCGACGCCGTGGCCGTCACGAGCGGTCCCGGCCTGGCCGGTGCGCTGCTGGTCGGCGTGGCCAGCGCGAAGGCGCTGGCGCTCGGCCTCGGCAAGCCCATCTACGGCGTCAACCACCTCGCCGCCCACGTCGCGGTCGACCAGCTCGAGCACGGACCCCTGCCCGAGCCGTGTCTGGCCATGCTGGTCTCCGGCGGCCACTCCAGCCTGCTCGAGGTCACCGACGTCACCGTCGGGGTCGAGCCGATGGGCTCGACCATCGACGACGCGGCGGGGGAGGCCTTCGACAAGGTCGCCCGGCTGCTGGGGTTGCCGTTCCCCGGCGGGCCCCACATCGACAAGCAGGCGCGCAGCGGCAACAGCGTCGCGATCGACTTCCCGCGCGGTCTCACGAGCCGTCGCGACCTCGAGCGGCACCGCTTCGACTTCTCGTTCTCCGGCCTCAAGACCGCCGTGGCCCGGTGGGTCGAGACCCAGCAGCGCGAGGGCGCGACCATCGACGTCGCCGACGTCGCCGCCTCCTTCCAGGAGGCCGTGTGCGACGTGCTGACCCGCAAGGCGATCGACGCGGCCACCAGCCGCGGGATCGAGGACATCCTCATCGGCGGTGGCGTGGCCGCCAACAGCCGGCTGCGCGCGATGGCCGAGGAGCGTGCGGCGGCGCAGGGCATCCGGGTGCGCGTGCCGCGTCCGGGCCTGTGCACGGACAACGGCGCCATGGTCGCGGCCCTCGGGGCCGAGCTCGTCGCCCGCGGCCGTACGCCGTCGCTGCTCGACCTGCCGGCCGACTCCTCGCAGCCGATCACGACCGTCGTCGCCTGATGACGAAGGTCCCCGCCCGAGAGCGGGGACCTGCATCACGAACACTCGAACGAGGTGGACCTCAGTCGAGGACTCCGGGTGCGACGTCGTCGTCGCCGAGCCAGTCCTGCTCGTAGACGAGGCTGTCGCGCTGGGCGGCCTCGTCGCGATCGCCCTTGCGGCCGCCGCGTCCGTTGGCGCTGCCTGCAGCGCCGCGGGCGCCGCTCGACCCGCGTCCACCGGACCGTGAGCCGGAGCCGGAGGCCGAGCCGCGGCCACCCGCCGACCCGGCGCCACGACCACCGGCCGAGCCGGCGCCACGAGCGCCGGCGGAGCCGGCGCCACGAGCGGCGGACGATCCGGCTGCTCCGCGGGAGGCGGGGCTGCCGGCCGATCCGGCTCGAGCCGCAGCCGAACCGGGAGCGCCGGCCGCTCGGGAGAGCGCACCCGCGCTGGCGCTGCGCCCGGTCGCGCCGATCGCGCGGGCGGGAGCGCTGCCTGCCGACGCAGGCGCTGCGCCCGCCCGGATGCCACCCGCCATGCCGCTGGCACCGCCGGCGGCACCTGCGGCGCCCATCGCGGCGGCGTTCATGCCTCCGCCGACCGACCCCCCGGCGCTCGCGCCGGCCGGGGCCTGGCCCGCCGTCGGGTTGTAGGTGACGCCGTTCTGCGACGAGCCCGTCACGGTGCTGGTCTCACCCGGCACGTGGTGGGTCGGGTGGCCCGGGTCGGTGATCGGGTCGCGCGGCGGCTGCGGGTGGACCGGGTCGGGCTTGTCCGGGTCGACCGGGTCCGGCTTGTCCGGGTCGACGGGGTCGGGCCGGTCCGGCTTGTCGGGCTTGTCCGGCTTGTCGTCGTCCTTGTCGTCGTCGCGGTCCTTGTCCGGGTCCCTCGGGTCGGTCGGTTCGGGGGTGCCGGGGGTGCCGGGAGTGCGTGGTCCGGTCGGCGGCAGGGACGGGCTGCTCGGGCTGGTGGGCACCGACGGCGGCGGCTCGGTCGGGTCGGGCTGCCCGTGGATCGCCTTCATCGGCGGGATCGCCCCGAGGAAGGCGGCGTCGAGCTTCTGCGTCCACTGCGCGGCAGCGGCCTCCTGCTGGGCGCGGGCGGTGTTGTAGGCCGCGCGCTCCTGGTTGGCAGCCTGGCGCTTGTTGCCCTCGGCCTGGATCTGCTCCGGCGTCGGGGTGTAGCCCGGGTCGTAGGTGGGTGGGGTGTAGGCGGCGGGCTGGTTCAGGTCGGCCATGCTGGCCTCCGCAGCCTGGGCCTTGCTCATGACCTGCGCCGTGTCGCGGAGGGTGTCGCCGGCCGTGATGAGCCGGGTGCCCTTCTCCTGCATCGACTCGGCGGACGCCTGGAAGGCGGCAAGGACGGCGTCAGCAGTCACGCCGGACAGCCCGCCCTTCTTCCCGTCGCCCTCACGGACCTTCGTGGCGCCCTTGCGGAGGGCGGCTGCCGTCTCGTCCAGGATCTCGCCGCACGTGCGCCAGTTCAGGCCGGCGGAGTCGGTGGCCTCGTGCTTGGCGCCGGAGAGGTAGGAGCGCAGCCGGGCGCGCTCGGGACCGTCGGTCATCAGGAGCCTTCCTCGTTGGCCGGGGGCTCGGTGTACTGGCCGTCGCCCATGGTGCTGCTCGAGGACTGGTCGCGCGCGTCGTCGAGCGTGGTGTTGACCTGCGACAGTGCTGCGGCGCGCATGGTCATCTCGGCGTTGGTGGTGGCGTCGACGTCGCGGACCTCGTCGGCCCACAGACGGATCGCCTCGCCGTAGGCGCGCAGCGAGTCGGCGAGCTTCTGGAACTCCTGCTCGGCCTCCTGGTGCGCCATCTGCGCGTTGACCCCGATGCGGTGCCCGGTCGTCGACCCGCCGAACCAGTCCGGCGCCACAGCAGTCACCGACGTGCCGTTCAGGCCCTCGGAGTTGCTGTTGAGCAGCGCCACGATCTCGGCGATGAGGTCCTCGTCCGCGTTGATGCCCTTCAACACGGTCGTCACGAGTCCTACGTCTGCAGCGGTCAGCATGCGTCCCCCATTCCCGCCGCCCCGCGCGGCGAAACCACTTGTTGCCACCATTTTCACAGACCCGGTCGCAACGATGCGAAACGCGATGCGCGCTGCAGGGTCCGCTACGGTCTGGGCGTGCGACGACGACTCGGGGGTACGACGATGGGCGGGCGCGGAGCCGCGGTGGGGGCGATCTCGCTGGCCGCGGTGCTGGTGCTCGGCGGGTGCGGCAGCGACGAGGCGGCCGGCGAGGACGAGCCCTCCGGTGCCGAGACGTCCAGCGCCACCACCGGCGACCCGACGGACACGTCGACGGACACGCAGACGGAGACCGAGAGCCCAACCGAGGACCCGGAGCCGACGGTCGAGCCGGCGTCAGGACCGGAGCTCGAGGTCAGCGGCTTCCGGGTCAACGCGCCGAAGGGCTGGCAGCAGACCTTCTCGTCGGTCTTCGTCGACACCGCCCTCGGGCGCGTCGACCACCAGAGCGGCGGGCTGATGCTGAGCGTGGCGTCCCTGGGTGGGGACTCCCTGACCCCTCGGCAGGCCGAGCGCTACTTCTGGAACCCCGGCGACAAGCCGCCCAACTACGAGCGCCAGGAACCGGTCGTCATGGGGGGCAACAGGGCCGGCTACTACACCTCGCGCGACCGGTTCGACGACATCCACTCCGTCACGCTCTGGGACGGCAACCACGTCGTCAAGGTGGAGGTGTCGTTCGGCCAGAAGGTCGCCGAAGCCACGCAGCAGGAGCTGCTCGACTCCGTCATCGCGAGCTACTCGAGCCCGCCGGCCTGACCGTTCCCGGCCCGGCTGCTCATCTCTGGAGGACGCCCGGGGCGGAGAACACGAGCGCCACGTCTCCCGGCCGGGTGTCGACCCCCTCGCCACCGACCCGCTGAACCGTGCCGTCGAGGCCGAGGCGGACGACGTACTGACGGTTGCCGGTCACGAGCGTGGCCACGAAGGTGTCGTCGTCCTCCCACGCGACCTCGGGGTTGATCCCGACCACGCCGGTGCGTGAGCCGACCAGCTCGAAGTCGAGCAGGCGCTCGCCGGTCGCCGCGTCGAGGACCGCCAGCGTCGGCGAACCGTCAGGGGTGAGGTAGTCGGTGAAGCCGAGCACGTAGCGCCCGTCGGGGCTGAAGCCCAGCAGCGAGTAGTCGCACGTCCGCCAGACCTCGGCGCCGCCCGTGCCGGCGTCACGCACCTGCCAGCACGAGCCGTCACCGGTGAACCTCGTCTGGACGGAGTAGAGCCCGCTCACCTCCGACGACGAGCCCACGCGCAGGGAGCCGGGGAGGGGCGAGGTGGTCCCGTCGGGGCCGACGACGAGCGCCGACTCGCGTCCGGTGACCGGGTCGGTCGTGGCCGCCAGGAGCGCCTCGCCGGGGAGGAAGCCGACCGGGCGGACGCGGGCGTCCTCGGGCCCGGGAGGCAGCGCGGTCCAGCGCTCCTCGCTCGCTCCCTCGCGGTCGAGCTCGACGAGGGTCCAGTGGTCGCCGTCGTACCAGGCGTATGCGATCCGGGTGCCGTCCGCCGACGCGGCCAGGTGGCTCGACGGCGCGACGGCGTCGATCACCTCGAAGTCGGGGCCGAGCACCTCGACCCCCAGGGCGCCCTCGTCCTTCGGGTCGACGAACGTGATGCCGAGCCAGCCGTCCATGTAGGGCGTCAGCTGGTCGTACAGGCGGGGGAGGTCGACGGTCTCGCCGTCGACGGTCAGGGTCTCGTCGTCGACGTTGAGGAGGGGGACGGCGAGGTCGGCGCCGACCGGTGCGGTGAGCGGGTCGATGCGGACCGTCCCGGTGATCCGGGGTGCGGGCGGCTCGGTCGCCGGCGGGACGTCGCTGCGCGGGGACGGTCCGACAACGCTGGCGCCGAGCGGGACGGCGATCGCCAGGACGGCAGCGACCGCGGCGCCGGCCACCGCCGTACGACGCCGCTGGATCCGCCGGGCGCGCGAGCGGACGTCGGTGACCGTGAACGGGGCGCGGTGCAGCGGGTCGGCGGTGTGGTGCAGCGCGTCGTGCACCTGGTCCTCGAGGGGAGTGGGGCTCATCGTGCATCGTCTCCGGACGCGTGGGGGTTGAGGGAGTGCGGGGCACGGGCTCGCAGCGCGGCCAGCGCGCGGCTCGCCTGCGACTTGACGGTGCCGACGGAGATCCCGAGGACGTCGGCGATCTCGGCCTCGCTCAGCTGCTCGTAGTAGCGCAGCACGACGACCGAGCGTTGCTTGGGTGGCAGGGTCTGCACGAACGACCAGAGCGCCCCACCCATGCCGTCGTCGTACGTGTCGACCGCGCCCGTCTCGGGCATCGTGTCGGTCGAGTGCTCGCGGCGCTTCCAGGCCCGCCGCCACAGCGAGTTGTTCTCGTTGACCATGATCCGCCGGACGTAGCCGTCGAGCGCCTCCCGGTCGCGGATCCGGTCCCAGGAGAGGTAGAGCTTGGCGAACGCGACTTGGAGGAGGTCCTCGGCCCCGGCGTGGTCGCCGGCGAGGAGGTACGCGGTCCGGTAGAGCGCCGCCTGGCGAGCCGACATGTACGCCGAGAAGTCGGCGTCCTTGTCGGCCTGCCGGTCGTGCGCGCCCATGTCGACGAGTGTCGCGCTCATCGTCCACCTCCTGTTCGTCCGCGTGGTCTTCCGTGTGGCGTGTCGGGGTGAGGACGCGACTCGTCGGCAGGTGGTTGCATCTGTTTGGCTTGCGTTGCAAGGCTCTCGTCGACCCGATCCACAGGAGGCACACCGATGCAGCAGGTCCAGGCCGTCGTCGCGCTCGCGAAGGGCGAGCCGGTGCAGCTCACCACGATCAACGTCCCCGACCCGGGCCCGGGCGAGGCGGTGGTGAAGATCCAGGCCTGCGGGGTCTGCCACACCGACCTGCACTACCGCGAGGGCGGGATCAACGACGACTTCCCGTTCCTCCTCGGTCACGAGGCAGCCGGCGTGGTCGAGTCGGTCGGTCCGGACGTGACCGGGCTCGAGCCGGGCGACTTCGTGGTCCTCAACTGGCGCGCGGTGTGCGGCGACTGCCGCGCCTGCAACCGCGGCGAGCCGTGGTACTGCTTCGCGACCTTCAACGCCACCCAGAAGATGACGCTCGCCGAGGGCGACCTCGCGGGCACCGAGCTGTCGCCCGCCCTCGGGATCGGGGCCTTCGCGGAGAAGACGCTGGTCGCCGCTGGTCAGTGCACGAAGGTCGACCCGTCGGCCCGCGCGGCCGCCGTCGGTCTCCTCGGGTGCGGCGTGATGGCCGGCCTCGGCGCGGCGATCAACACCGGCAACGTCGGGCGTGGCTCCACCGTGGCCGTCATCGGCTGCGGTGGCGTCGGTGCGGCCGCGATCGCCGGTGCGGCGCTGGCCGGAGCGGCGCGGATCATCGCCGTCGACATCGACGACCGCAAGCTCGAGCGGGCGCGCTCGATGGGCGCGACGCACACGGTGAACTCGAAGGAGGTGGACCCGGTCGAGGCGATCAGGTCGCTGACGCCTCCGCCGGACGGCACGGGCCACGAGGGCGGTGCGGACGTGGTGATCGACGCCGTCGGTCGCCCCGAGACGTGGAAGCAGGCGTTCTACGCGCGCGACCTCGCCGGGACCGTGGTCCTGGTCGGCGTGCCCACGCCGGACATGACGGTGCCCGAGATCCCGCTCATCGACGTCTTCGGCCGCGGGGGGTCGCTCAAGTCCTCCTGGTACGGCGACTGCCTGCCCTCGCGTGACTTCCCGATGCTGGTCGACCTCTACCAGCAGGGCCGGCTCGACCTCGACGCCTTCGTGACCGAGGAGATCGGCATCGGCGACGTCGAGGCCGCCTTCGAGAAGATGCACGGCGGTCCTGACTCGGAGACGGTGCTGCGTTCGGTGGTGGTCCTCTGATGGCCGGTTCCTCAGTCCGGGTCGACCACGCCGTCGTCTCCGGCACCTTCTCCCTCGACGGGGAGACCCACCAGGTCGACAACAACGTCTGGGTGATCGGCGACGACGAGCAGTGCCTGGTCGTCGACGCACCCCACGACGTCGACGCGATCCTCGAGGTCGTCGCCGGTCGCACCGTGAAGGCGATCGTGTGCACCCACGCCCACGACGACCACGTGCGCGTCGCACCGGCGCTGCGGGTGGCGACCGGGGCGCCGATCCTGCTGCACCCCGACGACAGGCCGCTGTGGGAGCTGACCCACGGTGGCGACGAGGAGGGGGCCGAGCTGTGGGACGTCGACCTGGCCGACGACCAGAAGCTCACGATCGGAGGCGCCGCCGTCAAGGTGATCCACACGCCGGGTCATGCGCCCGGCGCGGTGTGCCTCTACGTCCACGACCTCGGCTGCGTCTTCACCGGCGACACCCTGTTCCAGGGTGGTCCGGGTGCGACGGGCCGCTCCTACAGCGACGCCGACGTGATCGAGGACTCGATCCGGCGACGCCTCTTCGAGCTCCCGGACGAGACGGTCGTGCACACCGGTCACGGCCCCGACACGACGATCGGCGCTGAGCGCGAGGGCCTGGCCGGCTGAGCGGCGACTGAGGCGCTACGCCGCCCGGCGCTGTCCGAGCCGGGCGGCCCGCACCTCGTCGAGGTGCACGGCCTCCGCCACCAGCTGGTGCGGGGCCGGGTGGTCGACGGGCGTGCCGAACACGAGTCGCTGCAGCCGCCGCAGGTAGCGGGACGTGTGGTGCCGCACGCGCGGTTCCTCCAGCTCGCGTGAGCGCCGACGCCACCTGGCGGGCTCAGCAGTGCACTCGAGGCCACGCGGGACGTACCACCCGGTCACCGTCAGGTCGACGTGCGCCGGGTAGCGCCGGTCCGCGCGGTCGCGAGCGCCGTCGTCGCGCATCGGCTCGACCACCTCGCCGGTCTCGGCGTCGTGCACCGCGGCCCGGAGGCCGGCGAGCCTGAAGAGCAGTTGCACCATGCTCACCCGCGGGCTGGTCCGGCCCGTCTCCCACCGCGCCACGACGGACTGCGACACCCCGATGAGCGCCGCGAGCCCGCGCTGGGACACGTCGAGGATCCGCCTGATGCGGCGTACGAGCCCGGGCACGCCTCCCTCGAACGGCCCCATCAGGTACCACTGGACCTCCTCCGCGCTCCACTCGCACGCGGGATCCCACTCGTCGTCCGTCCTCATCCGCTGCTCCGTTCTCTCGTCGATGTCGTCCCGTCCGACCAGTGCAGCCGCAGGCACCGACAACCGCGGCGGCTTCTCCACAGGCCCGCTCCCGCCCCCCACCGCCACCGATCCATCCGCTGGCACCTGAGTCGCTCGGAGACTCAGGTGCCAGCGGAGCAATGGGGGGGCCGCTCGGCCCTGTTGGACGGCTGAGTCGCTCGGAGACTCAGGTGCCAGTGGGGGAAAGGGCGGGCGCGCGGCGGCGTGTCGGGGCTACGGTCGCCGGATGACGACGACCGAGTTCGTGCCCCAAGACTTCGAGCCGCCGACGTCGCTGGTGGGGGACGGCTTCGTGCTGGAGCCCCTGGGGCCGCAGCACAACGAGTCGGACCACGCCGCGTGGTCGGGCAGCATCGAGCACATCCGCGGGACGCCGGGCTTCCGGGACGGCTCGTGGCCGCCCGTCGGCGGGATGTCGCTCGAGGACAACCTCGGCGACCTCACCCGCCACGCGGCGGACTTCGAGTCACGAGGCGGGTTCACCTTCACCGTGCTCGAGCCGGGCAGCCGGGACGTGATCGGGTGCGTCTACCTCTACCCGAGCCGGTCGGAGGAGCACGACGTCGACGTCCGGTCGTGGGTCCGCGCCGACCGGGCCGGGCTCGACCGGCCGCTCGCGGACGCCGTGGCCACCTGGCTCGAGGAGGACTGGCCCTGGGAGCGCCCGGACCGCCACGGACGGTGAAGTCATCCCGCCGACAGGTCGAGGCGTGGCCAGTCGGCAAGGTCGGCGAGGAGCTGCCGGTCGTGGGTCGCGACGACGACGGCGGCGGGCGTACGACGCACCGCGCGCGTGAGCTCGTCGACCAGCGTGGCGGACAGGTGGTTGGTCGGCTCGTCGAGGAGCAGGACGTCGGGTCGCCGCCGCAGGAGCGCTGCGAGCACCCGGCGCCGCGCCTGTCCGGGGGAGAGGTGCCCGTCCGGTTCGTCCTCCTGGCGCAGCAGCCCGACCTCGGCGCCGGGCTGGATGTGCACGGCGCCCGAGACGGGGGAGAGGTGGCGCGCCAGCACTGCCAGGAGCGTCGACTTGCCGGCCCCGTTGGCACCGGTGACCACCAGGCGTTCGCCCCCGGCCAGCGCCACGGAGACAGGGACGGGGAGCCGTCCCCGGACCGACACGCCGTCGGCGCGGAGCAGCGGGGCACCTCTGCGGGTGTCGGGCTCGGGCCAGTGCCACGCGGCCGGTGGGGGCGGGGTGGTGACGCGGGCCGCCTCGAGCAGCTCCTCCCGGCGGCGTACCGCCTGGACGACGCCGGGGGCGTGGGACTGCCGTTGGTGCCTGCCGGTGCCCTTGCCGGGGCGCCAGCCGGTGCTGAGCCGTGATCGGGCCTCGTCGGCCGCCCGCGCCAGCCGGTCCCGGTCGGCGACCTGGTCGGCATGGACCTGGCGCCAGCGTTCGAGCTCGCGTCGCCGGCCCTCCTGCCAGGCGGCGTAGCCGCCAGCATGGAGACGGGGACGCCCGTCGTGCGTGGGATCGAGGTCGAGGTACTCCGTGCCGACGTCGCGGAGCAGGGCCCGGTCGTGCGACACGACGAGGTAGCCCCCGGCCCGTTCCTGGAGCGCCCGGGTGAGGAACGAGAGGCTGCTCGCGTCGAGGTGGTTCGTGGGCTCGTCGAGCAGCAGCAGGTCGTCCGACCCGCCGAGGACGGTCGCCAGGCGCACCCGGTAGCGCTGCCCGACCGACAGCGTCGCGAGCCGACGTCCACGGTCGGTGCACGCGTCGAGGCCGGCGAGCGCGACGTCGACCCGGCGTTCGACGTCCCAGGCGTCGAGGCGGGTGGCCAGGTCGAGGGCGTCGGCGTACGCCAGGTCGGCGCCCGGCTCGTCACACGCCAGGGCAGCAGTCGCGGCGTCGAGGGCGGCGAGCGCGGCCCGGGCGTCGGCGGTCGCGGCGGCCACGAGCGAGCCGACCGTCGCTCGGCCGCCCGCCGGCATCGACTGCTCGGCCGTCGCGAGGGTCCCGTCGCGCTCGACGCTGCCCTCGTCGGGTTCGAGGGAGCCGGCGAGCACGCGCAGCAGCGTGGTCTTGCCGCGGCCGTTCTCGCCGACGACGGCGAGGCGCGAGCGTGGGGTGAGTGTCACCGACACGTCGGTGAGGACGCGTCGGCCGCCGAGGACGACACCCACGTCCCGGGCGCGGACGGACGGCAGGGCGGACGGGGTCGGTGAAGAAGCGTTGAACGTGGGCACGGGGTAGCTCCGTAGGTCGCTGGGGCGACCGGGCAGCACGCGGAGGGGTCACCGGGCTGCCCGGCCGAGGGGCCGGGGGACGGACCCGGACGCGGCGACGGCCGGCGTCGGGTCTCCGTCAGCGGAGGCGGAGCAGCAAGGTCCCGGAGTGCACGACCACAGGCTAGAGGGGCAGTGCATCCCGGGTCATCCGAATTCTCCGGTGCTGCACCGCGTGCCACCATGGCGTGATGCGCCCCCGCTCCGTCTCGCCCCTGGTGGGACTGGGGGCGTCGCTGGTGCTCGTCGCGTCGCTCGCTGCGTGCGACGGGCAGGACGCGGGTGGCGACGGGGAGCGGCCGGCGGAGACCGCACCGGCAACGAGCACGCCCACCGTCCCGCCGACGCCGTCGGAGGCGCTCGGGCTTGCCGAGGGGTGGGGTCCCACACGCGCCGAGCTGGACCGGGCCGCACGGGTCGTCGACCGGATGAGGCTGCCCGACCTCGCCGGACAGGTCATCGTCGCCGACTGGCAGGGGACCGCCGCGCCCGTGCGGATGGTCCGTGACCTGCACCTCGGCGGGGTCATCGCCTTCAGCGCCAACGTCTCCTCGGCCGAGCAGGTCAGGGCCGTCAACCGGGCCCTGACCCGCCAGGTCCCCCGGAAGTGGCCGCTCTTCCTCGGCGTCGACCAGGAGGGCGGCGTCGTCGAGCGACTGCGCGGCGCGGCAACCCGGTTCCCGGCCTTCATGAGCACGGGCGCCGCCGGCGACCCGGGGCTGACGCAGGAGGCGTACGCCGCCGGCGCCGCGGAGATGCGCGGGCTCGGCTTCACCGTCGACTTCGCCCCCGACGCGGACGTCACCTCGGGCCCGGGCGACCCGACGATCGGGTCACGGTCCGCCTCGTCGCGACCGGAGGCGGCCGCGGAGCAGGTCGTCGCCGCCGCGACCGGCTTCAGCACCTCGGGGGTGATGCCGGTCGTCAAGCACTTCCCGGGCCACGGGTCCGTACCGGCCGACAGCCACCTGACGCTTCCGGTCCAGGACAGGACCAGGGCGGAGCTCGAGGCGTCCGACCTCGTGCCGTTCGCCCGCGGCATCGAGGCCGGCCTGCCGGCGGTGATGGTCGGGCACCTCGACGTGCGCGCCGTCGATCCCCGCGTGCCGTCGTCGCTGTCGCGCAAGGTGGTCACCGGCCTGCTCCGCGACGAGCTCGGCTTCGGCGGCCTCGTGGTGACGGACTCGCTCGAGATGGCCGCCGTCACCCGCGGCCGCGACCCCGGCCGCACGGCCGTGCAGGCCCTCCGTGCCGGCGCCGACGTCCTGCTCATGCCGCCCTCGCCCGCCGTCGCCAGGGCCGCGGTGGTGCGCGCCGTGCGCGGCGGCACCCTGCCCCGCCGGCGCCTGGAGCAGGCGGCCGCGCGACAGATCGCCCTGCTCACCCACCTCGCCGCGCAGGGGACGAAGCCGTCGGCGAAGGCGGCGGGCACGGCGGCGGACGCCTCCCGCCGGCTCTCAGCCGCCGCGGTGACCGTCACGGACGGCGCCTGCACGGGCCGACTGGTCGGCGACGTCGTGCACGCCTACGGCGACCCGGGTGCGGTCGCGACGTTCACCCCGGCGGCCCGGGCCGCAGGGATCACCGTGCTGGCGCGCCGCTCGCCCCCGGCCGCGCTCACGACGGCGGAGCAGCGGCCGGAGCGGAAGAAGAAGGAGCGCAAGCGCGCCTACCAGCGGCGCGTCAAGGCGTGGCAGAAGGCGGAGGCCCGCCGCGAGCGTCGCCTCGCCACGTGGCAGGCGGCCGAGGACGCGCGGCTCGCAGCAGGGACGCAGGTCGGGTTCACCGGGTTCCGGGACGCCCCCGTCGACGGCGAGGTCGCGGTGGCCACGGACACGCCCTGGGTGCTCGGTCAGGTGGCGGCGCCGACGCGGATCGCCACCTTCGGTGACACGCCCGCGGCGATGCAGGTGCTGGTCGAGGTGCTCACCGGGCAGGCGACGGCGCCGGGCCGGCTGCCGGTCACCGTCCGGGGAGTGGCCCGACCGGGCTGCTGAACGCGCGCGTCGTTCAGAAGGGCTCGACGAGCAGGGCGGTGCCCTGCCCGGCGACCCGGGTGAGCACGAGCGTCGCCTCGCGGTCGCCACGCAGGGCCAACCGCTTGCGCAGCTCCTCGGGCACGACCTGCACCCCGCGCTTCTTGATCGCGAGCCGGCCGATCCCGCGCTCGTGCAGGGCCGCGCGCAGCTGCTTCTCGCGGTAGGGCAGGTGCTCGACGACCCGGTAGCCACGCGCGAAGGGCGTGCGGAACGAGGCGTCGCTCGTGACGTAGGCGATGTGGGGGTCGACCAGCCCACCACCGACGCCGGAGGCGACCGCGGTGACCAGTCCGGCACGGATCACGGCGCCGTCGGGCTCGTAGAGGAAGGCCCCCACCTCGCGGGCCTCGGTCCCGGGCTCGCCGTCGGCGGGGGAGTCCTCGTCGGTGAGGGTGGCCAGGCCGTGCTCGCCGATCACGGTGGCCCGGCGGTCGGTGGTGGCGAGCGCCGGCGACCAGAGCACGGCCTCCTTGACCTCCCCGCCGTCGCTGACCCACTCCGCCTCGACGCCCTGCGGCACCAGGTCGTGACCGATGCCCGGGGCGACCTTCACCACCGCGCGGCGGGCGAGCAGGTCGAGCACCCACGGCCACGGCGGAGTCCACCCCTCGACGTCGAACACCCGGCCCCGGCCGCCCCGGCGGGCCGGGTCGGCGAAGGCGACGTCGAAGGCGGCCGGGTCGATCGTGGTGGCGTCACCCACCTGCACGGCTCCGGCGAGACCGAGCTCCTCGAGGTTCGCGCGCGCCATCGACACCCGCACGGGGTCGAGGTCGACGCCGGCCGCGACGAGCCCGGCCCGCGCGAAGGCGAGGAGGTCGCCGCCGATGCCGCAGCCGAGGTCGATGACGCTGCCGCCGGGGAAGGCGGCGGCCACCCGGGCGGCGCGGTGGTCGGCCACCCGCAGCCGCGTCGACTGCTCGAGCGCGTCGGGGGTGAAGTACATCCGGTGCGCGGCCTCGCCGAACTTCGCGACGGCCCTCGCGCGCAGCTGGGCCTGTGTGGTCGCGGCCGCTGCCTTCTCCGCGTCGGGCTCGAGACGTCGTACGACGGCCGCGACCCGCACCGGGTCGCCGGCGTGGTCCACCCAGGCGGCGGCTGCATCGGCCACCAGCCGGGCGCCCTCGGCGGTGCGCAGCCAGTCCAGGGTCTCCATCTCCACGCCGTCATCCTGTCAGCGGCGACACCGGCTAGCACTCGATTGGGCAGAGTGCTAGCGTCTGCTCTGGCACTCTCGCCCCGAGAATGCCAACGCTCGTGAGCCTGGCACGACCCCCGCGACGGCGTGCCGCCGGACCGCGAGCCCACGTCCTGAAGATCTCTTGTTTGAGAAAGTGGAGGTTGATCCGAAGTGTCGGTCAACATCAAGCCCCTCGAGGACCGCATCGTCGTCCAGACGCTCGAAGCCGAGCAGACCACCGCCTCCGGCCTGGTCATCCCGGACACCGCCAAGGAGAAGCCCCAGGAGGGCGAGGTCGTGGCGATCGGTCCCGGTCGCATCGACGACAACGGCAACCGCGTCCCGCTCGACGTCGCCGTGGGTGACAAGGTCATCTACAGCAAGTACGGCGGCACCGAGGTCAAGTACGCCGGCCAGGAGTACCTGATCCTCTCCGCGCGCGACATCCTCGCCGTCGTCTCCTGATTCCCCTTTCGCCCGGAACGTCATGGCCCCGGGTCGCTCGCGCGACCTCCGGCCATGACGTCCGGGCGAATCCCTTTGACCTGTTCCTAGGAGCTCACTGATGCCCAAGATCCTGGAGTTTGACGAGAACGCCCGCCGCGCCCTCGAGCGCGGCGTCGACGCCCTCGCCAACGCCGTCAAGGTGACGCTCGGCCCCAAGGGCCGCTACGTCGTCCTCGACAAGAAGTGGGGCGCCCCCACGATCACCAACGACGGTGTGACCGTCGCTCGCGAGGTCGAGCTCGACGACCCGTTCGAGAACCTCGGTGCCCAGCTCACCAAGGAGGTGGCCACCAAGACCAACGACGTCGCCGGTGACGGCACCACCACCGCCACCGTCCTGGCCCAGGCCATGGTCCACGAGGGCCTGCGCGCCGTCGCGGCCGGCGCCAACCCGATGGGGCTCAAGCGCGGCATGGACGCAGCGGCCGAGGCCGTCGGCGACGCCCTGCGCGAGGCGGCCCGCGAGGTCGAGTCCCGCGAGGACATGGCGTCCGTCGCGACGATCTCCAGCCGCGACAGCCACATCGGCGACCTGCTCGCCGAGGCCTTCGACAAGGTCGGCAAGGACGGCGTGATCACGGTCGAGGAGTCCAACACCATGGGCACCGAGCTCGAGTTCACCGAGGGCATGCAGTTCGACAAGGGCTACATCTCGGCCTACTTCGTCACCGACCCGGAGTCGATGGAGGCCGTCCTCGACGACCCCTACATCCTCCTCCACCAGGGCAAGATCTCCTCGATCCAGGAGCTGCTCCCGGTGCTCGAGAAGGTCATCGCCACCGGCAAGCCGCTCTTCATCCTCGCCGAGGACGTGGACGGCGAGGCGCTGTCGACGCTGGTCGTCAACAAGATCCGCGGCACCTTCAACGTCGCCGCGGTGAAGAGCCCGGCCTTCGGTGACCGCCGCAAGGCGATGATGCAGGACCTCGCCATCCTGACCGGCGGCCAGGTCGTCGCCCCCGAGGTCGGCCTCAAGCTCGACCAGGTGGGCCTCGAGGTGCTCGGCCAGGCGCGTCGCGTGGTCATCACCAAGGACAACACCACGATCGTCGAGGGTGCGGGCGACGCCTCCGCCGTCGAGGGCCGCGTCAACCAGATCAAGGCCGAGATCGAGAACACCGACTCCGACTGGGACCGCGAGAAGCTCCAGGAGCGCCTCGCCAAGCTCGCCGGTGGCGTCTGCGTGATCAAGGTCGGCGCCGCCACCGAGGTGGAGCTTAAGGAGAAGAAGCACCGCATCGAGGACGCCGTCTCCGCGACGCGCGCCGCGATCGAGGAGGGCATCGTCCCCGGCGGTGGCTCCGCGCTCATCCACGCCGTGTCGGTGCTCGAGGACAGCCTCGGCCTCACCGGCGACGAGGCCGCCGGTGTCCGCGTGGTCCGCAAGGCGGCCGACGAGCCGCTGCGCTGGATCGCCGAGAACGGTGGCGAGAACGGCTACGTCGTGACGTCCAAGGTCCGTGACCTCGGCGTCGGCAACGGCTACAACGCCGCGACCGGCGAGTACGGCGACCTGGTCGCCCAGGGCGTGCTCGACCCGGTCAAGGTCACCCGCTCGGCGCTCGTCAACGCGACCTCGATCGCCGCGATGCTGCTCACGACCGAGACCCTCGTCGTGGACAAGCCCGAGGAGGAGGAGCCGGCGGCCGCCGCCGGCCACGGTCACGGCCACGGCCACTGATCGACACGCCTCTCGCACGGCCCGCTCCGCCACTTGGCGGGGCGGGCCGTCGGCATTTCTCGAGCAGGTCGACCGCCGCCGTCAGCGTCCCCAGATCGTCCGGAACGGCGTCGAGCAATCGACGTCGACCTCCACCGGATCGACGGTGTTGAGGTGGTAGATCCTGTAGCGCCGGCACGCGGTCTGGACGAACTCGTACTTGCGGATCAGCGAGCCCTGGATCGGGACGGTGCCGAGCTCGCTCCAGGTGTTGATGTAGGTCGCCTCGACGAACCACGTCGGCGGGTTGCTCCCCGTCAGCACCTCCTCGAGGTCCTCCAGGCCCGGGTCGAGGGTGCGCATCGGCAGCGACCAGAGATAGGGGTACGGCGACTGGGTGCCGGTCGCCCACTGGATGTCGGCGCGCCCGCCGTAGACCAGCACCCGGTCGCCGGGCCACGCGGCCGCCGCGATCGCCTCCCCGGTGCGTACCTCGACGGGGACCCGGCCCTTCACCCACGCGCCCGTCCAGCCGGCCATCGCGACGATGCTCGAGAGCACCACGAAGCCGACGGCGAGCGGGGTGACCCGGTGCCGGACGCGGTCGAGGTGGTCGTGCGCCACCAGCACGGCCAGCGCGAGCGCGAGGCCGGGGAGCAGCACGAACAGGTACGGCGACCAGAAGCTCCCGCTCAGCGCGACCCCGAGCAGGTCGAGCCCGAGCATCACGGCGATCGCGACCACCGGCACGGGGTCGTGCCGCAGGAGGCCGCGGAGCCGGACGGCGAAGAGGGCCCCGACGAGGAACATGCCGGTGCCGACGAAGATCAGCAGCAGCACCGAGATCCGCTCGGTCGCAGCCGTGGACGGCTGGGACGCGAGGACGTGGTTGGCGTCGGAGCGGAAGGCGACGACGTCGTACCACAGCGTCTGCAGGCGTACGCCGGCCCCGACCGCCCAGGCCACGACGACCACCACCGGCACGGCGGCCCCGGCGGCAGCGGCCCCGGCGCAGCGGAGGCCGTCGCGCGGTCCGACCTGTCGCGCGACGACCGACCCGGCCAGCAGGACGGCGCCGAAGACGAGGCCGCCGACGATGCTCTGCTTCATCCCCACCGCGAGCATCGCCAGCAGGCCGGCGAGGAACGCGTCCGGGGGTGACACGCGGCGCACGGCCCGCAGCGCGAGCCAGCACGAGGCCATCACGAGCGGGATGCCGAACAGCTCGCCCTTGGCGCCGACGGGGTCGATCTCGGCGTTGGTGACCAGCGCGGCGGTCGCCACCGCGACCCACCCCGCCAGGCGGCGGACCGCGGCGGGGTCGAGCACGCCGGCCCGGACCGCCACCTCCCGCGCGGCTGCGGCAGCGGCCAGCACCAGCAGCGAGCACGCGAGCCCGCCGACCAGGCGGTGGGCGTACGGCCCCCCGAGCCTGTCGGTGGCCTGCACCAGCCAGATGATCGGCGGCGGCCGGTCGACCCAGTAGCGCCCGTAGAGCGAGTCGGGCTCCGGCTGCCAGCTGCGGGCGACCATCAGGAAGCCTGCCTCGTCGGGTCGCAGCGGCCACAGCAGGGACGGGAAGCGCGCGAGGAACGCCACGGCCGCCGCTGCCCAGACCATCCGTCCCGCCCCCACCCTTGCCACTGTCCCAGAGCGCTCCGAACCGCCCGTAGAATGGCGGCGTGGAGATCCCGGAGAAGTTCGCTGCGCTCGGCCTCACCTACGACGACGTGCTCCTGCTGCCGGGGGAGTCGGACCTCGCGCCCAGCGACATCGACACGACCACGCGCCTCACGCGCGAGATCTCGATCCGCGTGCCGCTGATCAGCGCGGCGATGGACACCGTCACCGAGGCGCGGATGGCGATCGCGATGGCGCGCGAGGGCGGCATCGGCGTGCTGCACCGCAACCTGTCCATCGAGGACCAGGCCCGCCAGGTCGACCTGGTCAAGCGGACGCAGACCGGCATCATCTCCAACCCGGTCACCATCGGCCCCGACGCGACGCTCGAGGAGCTCGACCGGCTGTGCGGCGAGTACCGCGTCTCCGGCCTCCCGGTCGTCGACCTCGACAACCACCTGCTCGGCATCATCACCAACCGCGACCTGCGCTTCACCCCGGTCGCGGAGTGGGCCACCACCAAGGTCAACGAGGTGATGACCAGCGAGGGCCTGATCACCGGCGACATCGGCATCTCGCGCGACGACGCCACCTCGCTCCTCCGGGCCCACAAGCGCGAGCGGCTCCCGCTCGTCGACGGCGAGGGGCGCCTCGGTGGCCTCATCACGGTCAAGGACTTCGTCAAGGGCGAGCAGTTCCCCCACGCGTCGTACGACGGCGACGGCCGGCTTCTGGTCGGCGCCGCCATCGGCTACTTCGGCGACGCCTGGGAGCGGGCCACCACCCTGGTCGAGGCAGGCGTCGACGTGCTCGTCGCCGACACCGCGCACGGCCACGTCCACCTCCTGCTCGACATGGTCCGCCGGCTCAAGACCGACCCGGCCACCAAGCACGTGCAGGTCATCGGCGGCAACGTCGCCACCCGCGAGGGCGCCCAGGCGTTCGTCGACGCGGGCGCCGACGCGGTCAAGGTCGGCGTCGGGCCGGGCTCGATCTGCACCACCCGCGTGGTCACCGGGGTGGGCGTGCCGCAGGTCACCGCCGTCTACGAGGCGTCGCTGGCCACCAAGCCGGCCGGCGTCCCGCTGATCGCCGACGGCGGCATGAAGCACTCCGGCGAGATCGCCAAGGCCCTCGTCGCCGGCGCGGACGCGGTGATGGTGGGCTCGATGCTCGCCGGCTGCGAGGAGTCGCCCGGTGACGTCGTCTTCGTCAACGGCAAGCAGTTCAAGTCCTACCGCGGCATGGGCTCGCTCGCCGCGATGAGCAGCCGCGGCAAGAAGTCCTACTCCAAGGACCGCTACTTCCAGGCCGAGGTCGCCAGCGACGACAAGATCGTGCCCGAGGGCATCGAGGGCCAGGTCGCCTACCGCGGGCCGCTGTCCGCGGTCGCCCACCAGCTCGTCGGCGGCCTCAACCAGTCGATGTTCTACGTCGGCGCGCGGACCATCCCCGAGCTGCAGGACAAGGGCCGGTTCGTCCGGATCACCTCGGCCTCGCTGAAGGAGAGCCACCCGCACGGCGTGCAGATGACGGTCGAGGCTCCCAACTACAGCGGCTCGTGATCGCGACCTAAGTAGCATTCCCGGCCGGGCCGGGTGGGCCTACCTTGACGAGAGTCAGGGGATCGGGCCCCGCGACGACTGATCATCGGCACGTGGTGCTCGATCCCGTTCTATCTCGGGAGGAGCGCTCAAGTGCGCAGAAATTTCGTGGTCGCGACCGGATGTGCCGGTCTGCTGGCCGTCGTCACCCCAGCCCTGTCCGTCGCCGCACCGGCCGGTGACGACGGGGTCAGCCCGGCCCAGCAGGAGGCCCTGGGCCTGGGCATCCAGGTGGCCCCCAAGGAGACCGACGCCGCCCTGACGGCTCGGACCAACCCGAACCCCTACCTCGCCAACCTGCCGGACATCGCCGACGCGAACTACTTCGCCTGGAACAAGCGGATGCACGAGCAGGCGGCGCGTCGCGCCGACTCCGCCAGGCTCGTGGCCAACCGTCGTACCGCCTTCGGCGCCGACGGGCGGGGTGTGAACGCCCGCGGCGTGCTGACGCCGTTCGTCCACGACGAGGAGGAGCCCGCCGGGACCCGGGGGTCCAACGACTCCCACCTGGACGCCGAGCCGATCCCCGGGTTCGGCACGGCCGCGGCTCGCATGCCCGCCGTCCGCATCCTGGGTGAGCTGGCCGCCCCGCCGGGAGCACCGCGCACGGTGACCACCACCGAGGACCAGGGCGCGATCCCGTTGGCGACGTCCACCGGCATCACCGCCGCCGGTGGCTCCTCGGTGACGAGCTCCGTGCTCGGCGACGGGCCGCACGGTCCGGTCGCCTCCGGCGGCGACGGCACCAACGACTTCGACTTCTTCTCCGTCGAGGTCGGGGCCGGCCAGACGCTGACGGCGGACACCGAGGGCAGCGCCGCCGGCACCGACACGATCCTCGTCGTCTGGGACGCGGCGGGCGAGCCCGTGGCCGCCGACGACGACAGCGGGACGGGGGTCCTGAGCTCGCTCAGCTACACGCCCGAGGCTCCGGGCACCTACTACGTGATGGTCGGCGGCTATGCCCTCGACCCGCTGCCGGACGACCCGTTCGACTCCGGCAGCGGCGCCGGGGGCGCCGACACCGGCGCCTACCGCGTCTCCATCGCGAGCCGGGTCCTCGACACCGACTACTACTCCGTGCGCCTGCGCCCCGGTGACGTCGTCGGTGCCGGTGCGGAGGGCTCGGCGACCGGCCTCACGGTGCGGACCCCTTCGGGCGAGCAGCGGGTGGGCGGCGTCGGCACCGACGCCTCCTCGCTCTACCCGCCCACCTCGCCGCTCATCGGCGGCGGCAACACCGCCATCGCCTACGTCGCCGAGGAGGCCGGCTGGTACACCGTGCAGGTGACCGGCGGCAGCGGTGCGTACGACGTGACGGTCGAGGGCTACCGCCCCGGCACCCAGGGGGACCGCGGCCGGCGGCAGACCGTGCTGCTCGACTTCGCCCCCGGTCGGGTCAACACCGCCACCTGGGGCGGTCCCGGCCAGCGCAACGTCTCGCCGTTCGCAGCGTTCGTGCCGCAGTGGGGCATCGCCCGCACCGAGGCCCGCCGGATGGAGAACCGCATCCTCAACCAGGTGCGACGCAACCTGCAGGCCGAGATCGCCGGCACCAACCCGGCGGTCACCGTCGACGTCCTCAACGCGCGTGACAACCAGGACCTGATCGGGCAGGAGAACGTCTCGCGCATCTACGTCGCCGGCACGATCGCCGAGACGGGCATCAGCACCATCGGCATCGCGCAGTACATCGACCCGGGCAACTTCGGCCACCAGGACGAGGCGATCGTGCTGCTCGACGTGCTGAGCGCGCCCGCGGGCCCGGCGTCGTCGCTCAACACCTACATCAACGCGAGCAGCGACAGGATCGCGTTCGTCACCGCGGCGGTGGCCAACGTGACGGCACACGAGGTCGGCCACACCATCGGCAGCTACCACACCGACAACGCCGACGAGATCCACAACATGATGGACTCCGGCGGCGCCAACTTCGGTCAGAACCTCTACGGGGTCGGTCCGGACGACGTGGGCGGCACCGCCGACGACGAGAACATCGAGTTCGAGACCGACACCTATGCGCCCGTCGAAGGGTTCACCGGCCTCGAGGACACCGAGAACGTGACCTCCTGGGCCTACGCCGGGCGCTGAGGCGCAGTCAGGGACGGAAACCCGGTCGCGCCGGACGGAGGTCGTCGACCCGCGGCGCGGCCGGGCGTGCGACGAGGCGCGACCCGGTGCGCGCCACGACGACGAGTCCTCGGGTGCGGCGGGTGACCAGTCCGGGCGACCGGGTGGGGTCGCCCGCCGGCCCGAGGCGTCGTGACGGTCGTCCGGGCACGGCGCTGACGACCACGACTTCGCCGGCCCGGTCGGTCGCGGCCACCTGCAGGCCACCGGCGGCCTCCGCGACGGCGGGCGAGGCGTACGGCGACCACTGGCCCGGCAGCGTCGTCGTACGACTCCACCGGCGACCGTCGAGCGTGCGTGTGCCGAGCCGGCCCGTCGCGTCGACCTGGTGCAGCCAGGTCGTCCCGGACGCGGTGGTCAGCGCGGGAGTCGAGGTGGGCGACGCGGCCGGGCCGAGCAGCCGCACGAGACGACCGCGCTCGAGGGACTGGGCGTACGTCGCGCCGCGCGCCCCGACGGCCACGAGCCACGTGCGGCCGGTGGCGTCGTTGCCCAGCACCGGCGCGGCGTGGGTGGACCACGACGCCGGCCTGCCGACACGGGCGGGAGCAGTCCAGCGTCCCTCGCGGATGAGTCGCCTGGTGACCAGCGTGCCCTCGCTCGTGATCGCTGCGAGCACGGGGCGCCGGGTCCGCGACTGGGCGAGCGCGGGGCTCGCGGTGGGGGCGGAGGTGCCGACGTCGCGGAGGACCACGCGCCCGCGTCGCGTCGTACCGGCCAGGACGCGTCCGTCGCGTGCGGTCGCGGCCACCCAGGGCCGACCGTGGTGGTCGAGGCTCAGCGCGGGTGCCACCACGGGGGTGAAGGCGCCCCGGCGACCGACCTCCCGCGTCGGTCGGCCGGGGGCGGTCAGGAGCAGGGTGCCGCGGTCGTCGACGCGCGCGGTCCACGACCCGCCGAGGCCGTCGGCCACCGACACGACGGGCCGGTCCGAGCCCACGAGCGGGGAGGGCGCGACGTCGGCGAGGTGCAGGTAGCGGAAGTCGCCGACGGGGACGGTGCGGGTGCCGTAGCCACCCGGGGTGCCGTAGTTGTACTCCTCGACCGTCACCGTGCCGGGGCCGATGTCGCTGACCCACGCGACGTGGCCGACCCGTCCCGCATCGGTCTGGGCGACGGCGCCGATGGCGGGCACCGAGTCGACCCGGTAGCCGAGCCGGCGCGCGACGTCGTCCCAGTTGGCGGCGTTGCCCCAGTGGCGGCTCCCGAAGTGGTTGCCGAATCCCGCCAGGCCGTTGCGCTCGTGGAGGCGCCAGGAGACGAAGCTCGTGCAGTTGCGGAGCACGAAGCCCCACGAGTCGCCGATCGAGCCGTTGATCGACCACACGTGGCGGGCGCAGGTCGGCCGCGGGCCGCGCGGGTCGTAGAGGTGGCCGGACACCGGGTCGAGGACCGGCGGCGGTGGCGGCGGCGGAGGCGGCGTCTCGACAGCGGGTGTCTGCCCGGGCTGCCCGGGCTGCCCGGGCTGTCCCGGCCCGGGTGCGGGCGGGGGAGCAGGAACGGGAGCCGGGTCGGGCTCCTCGATCGGTGCCTGCGGCACGATCGGGCACTGGCCCTGCCACGCCCACGGATAGTCGTCGGCCGCGTGCGCTGCCGCGCCGCCCACACCCAGCACCCCACTCGCCAGGCAGGTCGCCGCGACAGCGCGCGCGAGCCTTCTGCTCCCTCGTCCCCCCACCCGATCGACGGTAGGCAGCGCGTGAGGGGCACGTGACCGGCTTTGCCGAGCTGTGCACGAGCCGTTGCCGAACGCTCACGCGCCGGTGCGCCAGCGACGTACGACCGGGGCGGACGAGCGAGGCAGCGCGGACGCGCGATCCCCGCGGGCCTCGGTGGCCAGGCCGGGCGCCAGCCGGTAGGGGCCGGAGAGCAGCAGGCTGCCCGCAAGCCGCCGCAGGCGGGACATCTCGGCGCGCACGGTCACGGTGCGACCCGGGTCGGCGAAGAGGTCCTCGGAGAGCTGGCCGGCCGTGCGGCCCGCATGGCCGGCCTCGAGGAGGGAGAGCAGGATCTCGGCGTGGCGGGGCGAGAGGGCGCGCGACCACGACCCGCTCGGACCGGAGACCACCAGCCGGGACTCGCCGTCGAGCTCGAGCACCAGCGTGGACGTCGCGGCGTCCGTGGTCTCGCCGGACTCCAGGCGCAGCAGCCAACCGCCGTCCAGCGGCTCGGCGGTCGCGTGGCCGAGCGTCGGCAGCCAGACCCGGCCGGCGGTGAGCCGGTCGGGGAGCGCCACCCGCTCGGGGCTGCGGCTGCCGATGGCGGCGGCGAGGTGGCCGGCGTGGTCGATCGCGAGCGCGTCCCCGCTCAGCCCGGCGAGGAGCGGCGCGGCCCGGGCGCGGAGCCGGTCGAGGGCCGCGCGGTGCCGGGCCACGATCTCCGACATCGTCATCCGTGCGGCGAGCTGGACGAGCGCGAGCTCGGCCGGGTGCATGCCGCGGCTCGGGCCGCTGACGTCGAGCACGCCGAGCGTCCGCCCGGTCCACGGGTCGACCAGCGGCGCCGCGGCGCACCCCCAGCGGGTGTGCGACTCCACGAAGTGCTCCGGTCCCTGCACGTGCACGGCCGTCCCGAGCACGAGAGCGGTGCCGATCGCGTTGGTGCCGACGTTGGCCTCGGTCCACGCCGAGCCGCCCACGAAGCCGAGGTCGTCCGCCAGGCGTCGTACGCCGCTGCTACCGAGACGCCACAGCACCCGGCCCTCGGCGTCGGCGACGACGACCAGCTGGCCGGCGTCGACGACCGGCGCCAGCGACTCCGCCAGCCGCGGCACCACGTCGGCCAGCCCGCTATCGACCCGTCGTCGTTCGAGCCCGGCTGCGTCGATCGGCGGGATGTCGGCACCTGATCCCGGGTCGAGCCCGGTGGCCGCCACCCGCCGCCACGAGGCTGCGATCTCGGTGCGGGGGAGGGGAGCCCGCCCGCCACCGGCGAGCGCGGCCTCACGGCTGCGGTGCAGCTCGCGGTCGGTCATGCAGTTCCCTCGGGGTCCTCCGGCCGAGCGGTTGCAACCTCTCGCAACCCTGTCGGAGCCCGGCTCCGGCGGTGTGTGCTCGGTCACACCAGCGTAGTTGAAGGAGAACCGATGACCCAGACCCTGGATCCCGCGACCGGCGCCGACCCGACCACCCCGGACCCGCAGGCGCGCGTGGACTCGTGGCTCGCCCGCTTCGAGGCGGCCCTCGCCGCCGGTGACGCGACCGCAGCCGCCGACCTGTTCGCGACGGAGTGCTACTGGCGCGACCTGGTGGCGTTCACCTGGAACCTCAAGACCGTCGAGGGCCGTGACGGCGTCGCCGACCTCGTCGGCGCCGCCGGTGCCCGCTCGGGTGCGGAGGGATTCGGGACCAGCGAGCCGCCCGACGAGGCCGACGGCGTGGTGACGGCATGGATCACCTTCGAGACCGGCACCGGCCGCGGCAACGGGCTGCTCCGGCTGAAGGAGGACGACGGGGAGGACCGCGCGTGGACGCTGCTCACCGCGCTCTACGAGCTGAAGGGCCACGAGGAGCCGCGCGGCACTCACCGGCCGATGGGCACCCAGCACGGCGCCTTCAAGGACCGGGTCACGTGGAAGGAGCAACGCCAGCAGGAGGCGGAGAGCCTCGGCTCGACCACGCAGCCGTACGTCCTGGTCATCGGCGGCGGGCAGGGCGGCATCGCCCTCGGCTCGCGCCTGCGCCAGCTCGGCGTGCCCAGCCTGGTGATCGACAAGCACCCGCGCCCTGGCGACCAGTGGCGCAACCGCTACAAGTCGCTCTGCCTGCACGACCCGGTCTGGTACGACCACCTGCCCTACCTGAAGTTCCCGGACAACTGGCCGGTCTTCGCGCCCAAGGACAAGGTCGGCGACTGGCTCGAGTCCTACGTGAAGATCATGGAGGTGCCCTACTGGTCGAGCACCACTGCCACCAGCGCCACCTGGTCGGAGGAGACCCAGGAGTGGACCGTCGAGGTCGAGCGCGAGGGCAAGCCGCTGACGCTGCGGCCCCAGCAGCTGGTCTTCGCCACCGGCATGAGCGGCAAGCCGCGGATCCCGGACCTGCCGGGCACGGACGTGTTCCGCGGCGACGTGCACCACTCGTCCGCGCACCCCGGCCCCGATGCGTACGCCGGCAAGAAGGCGGTCGTCATCGGCAGCAACAACTCCTCCTTCGACATCTGCGGCGCGCTCTGGGAGCACGACGCCGACGTGACGATGGTGCAGCGCTCGTCGACCCACATCGTCAGGAGCAGCAGCCTGATGGAGATCGGGCTGGGTGATCTCTACTCCGAGCGGGCGCTCGCCGCCGGCGTGACGACCGAGAAGGCCGACCTGATCTTCGCCTCGCTGCCCTACCGGATCCTGCACACCTTCCAGATCCCCGCCTACGAGGCGATGGCGGAGCAGGACAAGGACTTCTACGACCGGCTGGAGAAGTCGGGCTTCCGGCACGACTGGGGCGACGACGGGTCGGGCCTGTTCATGAAGTACCTCCGGCGCGGGTCCGGCTACTACATCGACGTCGGTGCCGCCGAGCTGGTGGCCAACGGCGACGTGAAGCTGGTGCAGGGGCAGATCGACCACCTCACCGAGGACGCCGTCGTGCTCGAGGACGGCACGACGCTGCCTGCCGACCTCGTGGTGCTCGCCACCGGCTACAACTCGATGAACGGCTGGGTCGCCGACCTGATCGACCAGGAGACCGCCGATCGCCTCGGCAAGTGCTGGGGCCTGGGCTCGGAGACCACCAAGGACCCCGGCCCGTGGGAGGGCGAGCAGCGCAACATGTGGAAGCCGACGCAGGTCGACCACCTCTGGATGCACGGCGGAAACCTCCACCAGTCGCGGCACTACTCGCTCTACCTCGCGCTCCAGCTCAAGGCGCGGCACGAGGGGATCGAGACGCCGGTCTACGGCCTGCAGGAGGTGCACCACACCGGCTGAGCCGGGCGGAGCCCGACAGGGGCCGGACCCCGACGGCCCCTGTCCCCCGAGGGCGCCGGCTGCCACGATGAGGCGTGTCCTCCGCGAAGATCGCCATCGTCGGCGCCGGCGCCGTCGGCTCCACGCTCGCCTACGCCTGCCTGGTCCGCGGCGTCGCCACCACCGTCGCGCTGCACGACGTCGACGCGGCGAAGGTGCGGGCCGAGGAGCTCGACCTCCGCCAAGGCCTCCAGTTCCTGCCGACCGCCCACGTCGAGGGGTCGGCCGACGTCTCCGTGTGCGCCGGGGCGCAGGTCGTCGCGGTGACGGCAGGCGCCAAGCAGCAGCCCGGGCAGACCCGTCTCGACCTCGCGGCCTCGACCACCAGCATGCTGCGCTCCCTGATGCCGGCCCTGGTGGAGGCGGCCCCGGACGCCCGCTTCGTGATGGTCACCAACCCCGTCGACGTGGTGACGTACGCCGCCCAGAAGCTGACCGGTCTCGGCACCGAGCAGCTCTTCGGCTCGGGCACCGTGCTCGACTCGGCGCGGCTGCGCGGGCTGGTGGCGGCACGCTGCGGCGTCGCGGTCCAGAACGTCCACGCCTACGTCGTCGGCGAGCACGGCGACAGCGAGATCCCGCTGTGGAGCAGCGCGAGCATCGGCGGCGTGCCCGTCACCGACCTGGTGGCGGCCGACGAGCGGGACGCGATGGCGGCCGAGGTGGTGGGCGCGGCCTACGAGATCATCAAGGGCAAGGGCGCCACCAACTACGCCATCGGCGTCTCCGGCAGCCGGATCATCGAGGCGGTGCTGCGCGACGAGAAGCGGGTGCTGCCGGTCTCCACGCTGCTGGCCGACTACCACGGCATCAGCGACGTCTGCCTCTCCGTGCCGACGGTGGTCGGATCGGGCGGTGCCGAGCGGCGGCTCGAGGTCCCGATGGTCGGTGCCGAGCTCGCGGGGCTGCGCGAGAGCGCCGACCGCATCCGTGCCACCGCCCGCGACCTCGGCTTCTGAGGCGTCGCCTAGGCTCGCGCCGTGGAGCAGGACAGCGGGCCCGAGCGCCGCTCGTACGACGCCAGCGGGCGCCGCGCGGCCGCCGAGCGACGGCGGCTCCAGGTCGCGGAGGTGGCGGCGCGGCTGTTCGCCGAGCACGGCTGGAACGGCACGACCCTCGCCCTGGTCGCGGCCGAGTCGGGCGTCTCGGTCGAGCTGGTGACCAAGACCTTCGGCGGCAAGGCCGGCGTGTTCATGGCGGCCTTCCGGTCCGCCGGGTTCGGACGCCGCGGGGGGCTGCTGGAGGCCTTCACCGACCTGCGGCTCGGCGACGAGCCCGACCTCGAGGTGCGGCTCGACCGGTTCGTCGAGTTCACCTGCAGCATCGTCGTACCGATGGGTCCGCTGGTGTCGGTGCTGGCGCACGGCGCCGAGCAGGACCCCACCCTGCGCGAGCTCGTCCGCAGTGCGCACCTCGGCCACGCCGCGCTGTGCGACGACGTCGCGCGCCTGCTCGCGCACGGGGAGCCGGCGCCGGACGCCGTCGACGAGGTCTACCTGCTGACGCGCGCGGAGACCTACGTGACCCTCGCGCAGCACCGCGGCTGGACCGTCGAGAGGTACGCCGCGTGGTTGCGCCGGTCGCTGCTCGCGGCCGTCGACGGGCCGCCGGCGAGCCATCACTCCGGAATGGCACCACTCGCTCCGGAATTGGGTACTATCTGACCGGATCCAAACGTGGGGTATGGATTCCGGGTACAGAAGGTCCGGTCGGGTGGGGGCCCGGCCGGACCTGCTGCTCGCCGATAGGCTTCCCGGCATGAGCGAGATCGAGATCGGCCGCGCCAAGCGCGGTCGCCGCGCGTACTCCTTCGACGACATCGCGATCGTGCCCTCGCGGCGCACCCGCGACCCCGAGGAGGTCAGCACCGCCTGGCAGATCGACGCCTACCGCTTCGACATCCCGGTGCTCGCCGCGCCCATGGACTCGGTCATGTCGCCCTCCACCGCGATCGCGCTGGGGCAGATGGGCGGCCTCGGGGTGCTCAACCTCGAGGGTCTCTGGACGCGCTACGACGACCCGACCGGTCTCCTGGAGGAGGTCGCCGGGCTGTCCGGGCACGAGGCCACCCGACGGATGCAGGAGATCTACACCGAGCCGATCAAGCCCGAGCTCATCACCGAGCGCCTCGAGGAGGTGCGCGCCGCCGGCGTCACCGTCGCGGGCTCGCTCTCGCCGCAGCGCACGAAGGACCACGTCAAGGCCGTCGTCGACGCCGGCGTCGACATGTTCGTCATCCGCGGCACCACGGTCTCGGCCGAGCACGTGAGCAGCCAGGCCGAGCCGCTCAACCTCAAGGAGTTCATCTACGAGCTCGACGTGCCGGTCATCGTCGGCGGGTGCGCGACCTACCAGGCCGCGCTCCACCTGATGCGCACCGGCGCGGCCGGCGTCCTCGTCGGCTTCGGCGGGGGGGCCGCCCACACCACGCGCACGGTCCTCGGCGTCGCCGTCCCGATGGCGAGCGCCGTCGCCGACGTCGCCGCCGCCCGCCGCGACTACCTCGACGAGTCCGGCGGCCGCTACGTGCACGTCATCGCCGACGGCTCCATCGGCAGCTCCGGCGACATCGCCAAGGCCGTCGCCTGCGGCGCCGACGCGGTGATGATCGGCTCGCCCCTCGCCCGTGCCGTCGAGGCACCCGGCCGCGGCTTCCACTGGGGGAGCGAGGCGACGCACGCCCAGCTGCCCCGCGGCGAGCGCGTCGGCTTCGAGCCGGTCGGGTCGCTCGAGGAGATCATGTTCGGCCCGTCCCGCGTCGCCGACGGCACGATGAACCTCATCGGCGCGCTCCGCCGCGCGATGGCCACCACCGGCTACACCGAGCTCAAGGAGTTCCAGCGCATCGAGGTCGTCGTCCAGCACTGAGCGCGGCTGGCACCGCCTGAGAGACTCTCTGCATGACGCTCGCCAAGGCCCTCGACGCCGACCAGCGCGCGGACGCGCTCGAGCAGCTCGGGTCGGGTGAGCTCGACGTGCTGGTCGTCGGTGGCGGGATCGTCGGCGTGGGGGCGGCGCTCGACGCGGTGACGCGCGGGCTGAAGGTCGGCCTGGTCGAGCAGCGCGACCTGGCCTCGGGGACGTCGTCGCGCTCGTCCAAGCTGGTGCACGGGGGGCTGCGCTACCTCGAGATGTTCGACTTCGCCCTGGTCAAGGAGGCGCTGGAGGAGCGCGGGCTGCTGCTGACCCGGCTCGCCCCGCACCTGGTCCGCCCGGTGCCGTTCCTCTACCCGCTCGAGCACGCGTGGGAGCGCCCCTACGTCGGTGCCGGGGTCGCGCTCTACGACACCATGGCGATGACCGGCAGGTACGACATGGGTGTGCCGAAGCACAAGCACGTCTTCCGCAAGCAGCTCGCCCGGATGGCCCCCGACATCCGGACCGAGGGCATGCACGGGGCGATCCGCTACTACGACTGCCAGGTCGACGACGCGCGGCTGGTGATGACCATCGCCCGCACGGCCGCCAACAACGGCGCCCACGTCGCGACCCGCACCCAGGTGACCGGCTTCCTGAGGGACGGCGACCGCGTCGTCGGCGTACGCGCCCGCGACCTCGAGGGCCAGCGCGACCTCGAGATCCGCGCGCGCGTGGTCATCAACGCGGCCGGGGTCTGGACCGACGTGGTGCAGGAACTCCTGGGCGGCGAGGCCCAGCTCGACGTCGACGCCAGCAAGGGCATCCACGTCGTCGTGCCCAAGGACCGGATCCGGTCCGAGTGCGGGTTCATCACCAAGACCGAGAAGTCGGTGCTGTTCGTGATCCCGTGGGGCGAGTTCTGGATCATCGGCACCACCGACACCGCGTGGGACCTCGACCTCGCCCACCCCGCCGCCAGCAGGACCGACATCGACTACGTCCTCGAGCACGCCAACCGGCTCCTCAAGGACCCGCTGGACCACCGCGACGTCGTCGGGGTGTACGCCGGGCTCCGGCCGCTGCTCAAGCCGACGCGCAAGGAGGGCGAGATGGGGGAGACCACCAAGCTCTCCCGCGAGCACACGGTGGCCAACCCCGTGCCCGGCCTGGTGCTCGTCGCCGGCGGCAAGCTGACGACGTACCGCGTGATGGCGCGCGACGCCGTCGACCACGCGATCCGGGACTTCGACGCCACCCCCTCCTCGATCACGGACCGGGTGCCGCTCATGGGTGCATGGGGCCACGAGGCCCGGACCAACCAGCGGGTCGCGCTCAGCCGCGCCTCGGGCCTCGAGATCGGGGTGGTCGACCACCTGCTCGGGCGCTACGGCGGGCTCGTCGACGAGCTGCTGGCCCTCATCCACCGGCGCCCCGAGCTGGGTCAGCCGCTGCCGGGGGCCGAGCACTACCTGCGGGCCGAGGTGCTCTACGCCGTCACCCACGAGGGTGCCCGCCACCTCGACGACGTGCTGGCGCGGCGCACGCGCGTGTCGATCGAGACCTTCGACCGCGGGATCGCGGCCGCGCGGCCGGCCGCCGAGCTGATGGCGGAGGCGCTGGGCTGGGACGACGCCCAGCTCGAGGACGAGGTCGACCACTACCTGCGCCGGGTCGAGGCGGAGCGGCAGAGCCAGCTCATGCCGACCGACCAGGAGGCCGACGAGGCGCGGGTCAAGGCGCCTGACATCGTCTAGAGCCGCTGGACGGGTCCCGGCGCCGCCCCGAACGCCTCGCGCAGGCCGGACGGCTTGCCGCCGGCCTCGAGCGCCTCGGCCACCTTGCCCACCGACCGGGCGCCGGGCCAGACGTGCACGACCATCAGCACGAGCGAGACGACCGCGCCGCCGAGGTAGGTGAGGATGCTGCCGTCGGGGAGCACGAACGCGGCGGCGACCGAGGCGATGGCGACGAACTCCGCGACGGCGAAGCGCATGATCATCAGTGCCTGCCAGCGGGTGCGGGCCTGGGCTGCCGCGTCGTCGTCGCTGAGGGAGGTGGACAGGGCCGGGGTCCGGTAGCCGACCGCCTCCAGCAGCACGTGCGCCACGACCCCCGCCAGCACCTGCACCAGCAGGGGCGCCAGCGGGAACGAGTCCGGGGCCGGCAGCACGACCGACAGCGCGACGCCGATGACGACCAGGGCACCCATGAGCGACCCGGCCAGGATGCGGGTGGACAGCGCGAAGGGCGCGGACGTGGGCATCGGCGTCGACATGCGGCGAGCCTAAGACGCCGCGGTCCGGCCCGACCGTTGGACAAATTCGGCTGATATGTCGAATGCTGGGATGAAGTGACCAACCAGTAGCAACGGCGTCGGCAGCGACCTACGCTGCAGGGATGAGTGAGCAGACCCCCGCCTCGGGCCCCGTCACCGACGGCCCCGCGGACCCCGAGCACGACGCCACGGCGGCCTACGGCCTCGACCGCTCGTACGTCGCCAGCCTGACGCGGCGCCTCGTCAGCACCACCGGGGAGACGGTCGCCGTCTCCTCGCCGATCGGCGGCACGCCGCTCGCCCACGTCCCGCAGTCCAGCCCCGCCGACGTGGCCGAGGCGTTCGCCCGAGCGCGCCGGGCGCAGGCGTCGTGGGCGGCCACCTCCGTGGACGACCGGGCGGCGGCGCTCCTGCGGCTGCACGACCTGCTGCTCGACCGGCAGGAGGAGCTCATCGACCTCGTCGTGTGGGAGTCGGGCAAGGCCCGCAAGGACGCCTACCTCGAGGTCGCCCACCTCGCGCTGACCGCGCGCTACTACGCCCGCACCGCTCACGAGCACCTCGACACCCGCCGCGTCAGCGGCATGTTCCCGGTGCTCACCCGGGCCGAGGTCAACCGCGTGCCGAAGGGCGTCGTCGGCATCATCTCGCCCTGGAACTACCCGCTCACGATGGCGCTCTGCGACGGCATCCCGGCACTCCTGGCCGGCAACGCGGTGGTGTCCAAGCCCGACGCGCAGACGGTGCTGACGGCGCTGCTGGCCGCCCAGCTGCTGGAGGAGGCGGGCTTCCCGCCGGAGACCTGGCAGGTCGTCGCCGGTCCCGGTCCCGAGGTGGGCGGCGCCATCGTCGCGAACGCCGACTACGTCTGCTTCACCGGCTCCACCGCCACCGGCCGGGTCATCGCGCGAGGGTGTGCCGAGCGGCTGATCGGCTGCTCGCTCGAGCTCGGCGGCAAGAACCCGATGCTCGTCCTCCGCGACGCCGACGTCCACCGGGCCGCCGAGGGTGCGACCCGAGCGGTCTTCTCCAACGCCGGGCAGCTGTGCGTGTCGATGGAGCGCCTCTTCGTCGCCGACCAGGTCTACGACCGCTTCGTCGACGCCTTCGTCTCGCGCACACAGGCGATGACCCTCGGCGCGAGCCAGGACTGGTCGGTCGACATCGGGTCGCTGATCTCGCAGGCCCAGCTCGACACCGTCACCCGCCACGTCGAGGACGCCGTCGCCAAGGGCGCCCGCGTGCTGACCGGTGGCAAGCACCGGCCCGACCTCGGCCCTTTCGTCTTCGAGCCCACCATCCTCGAAGGTGTCTCGGCCGACATGGAGTGCTTCGGCAAGGAGACCTTCGGTCCGGTCGTCTCGCTCTACCGCTTCCACAGCGAGGACGAGGCGGTCGAGCGCGCCAACGACGGCCTCTACGGCCTCAACGCCTCGGTCTGGACCCGCGACACCGCGCGCGGTCGCGCGCTGGCCCGTCGCATCGCGTGCGGCACGGTCAACGTCAACGAGGCCTACGGGGCCACCTTCGGCTCGCTGGGCGCGCCGATGGGCGGGATGCGCGAGTCGGGCCTCGGCCGTCGGCAGGGGGCGGAGGGCATCCACCGCTACACCGAGGCGCAGTCGGTGGCGGTCCAGCGGCTGGTCCCGATCGCGCCGATGTTCGGGATGTCGGAGGAGACCAACGCGAAGGTGATGACCGGGGCGCTGCGCCTGCTCAACAAGCTGGGCATGGCGTGAGGTGACGGTCCACTACGACGTCCTCGTCATCGGGTCGGGCTTCGGCGGCTCGGTCACGGCCCTGCGGCTGACGGAGAAGGGCTACACCGTCGGCGTGCTCGAGGCGGGCGCCCGGTTCGCCGACGACGAGCTGCCCGAGCACGGCGGTGACGTGAAGAAGTTCCTCTTCCGACCGGAGGTCGGCCTCTACGGCATCCAGCGCATCGACATCGTCCACGACTGCTTCATCCTCGCCGGCGCCGGTGTGGGAGGTGGCTCCCTCAACTACGCGAACACCCTCTACGAGCCCCCGGAGCCCTTCTACCAGGACCGGCAGTGGTCGCACATCACGGACTGGCGGTCCGAGCTCGCGCCCTACTTCGACCAGGCCAAGCGGATGCTGGGCGTCACGACGTACGCCAGGACCACGCCCGCCGACGTGGCGATGAAGAAGGTCGCCGACGAGATGGGGGTCGGCCACACGTTCGTGCCGACGCCCGTGGGCGTCTTCTTCGGAGAGCCCGGCCAGGCCGAGGGCGAGACGGTGCCCGACCCGTTCTTCGGCGGAGCCGGGCCGGACCGGTCCACCTGCATCAACTGCGGCTCGTGCATGACCGGCTGCCGGCACAACGCGAAGAACACCCTGGTCAAGAACTACCTCCACCTCGCGGAGGCCAACGGAGCCGTCGTGCACCCGCTGACCACCGTCACCGACGTACGACCCCGCGCCGAGGGCGGGTACGAGGTCACGGCCCGCTGGACCAAGGCCAAGCTGTCGCGCAGGCGAGCTGTCAGGACCTTCACCGCCGACCACGTCGTCTTCTCGGCCGCCGCGATCGGCACGCAGCGCCTGCTGCACCGGCTCAAGGCCGAGGGCTCGCTGCCCGGGATCTCCGACCGGCTCGGCGTCCTGACGCGCACCAACTCCGAAGCCATCCTCTGGGCCACCGCCAACGACGACGCCGTCGACTGGACGGAGGGCGTCGCGATCACCTCGAGCTTCCACCCCGACGAGCACACGCACGTCGAGCCCGTCCGCTACGGCCGCGGCCGCAACGTGATGCCGCTGATGGCCACCGTGCTCGTCGACGAGGTGCTCGGCGAGAAGCGGTGGCGCACCTGGGGCAAGGAGCTCTGGCGCCAGCGCGACGGGCTGCGCGACCTCTACTCGCTCGACACGTGGTCGCGTCGCACGGTGGTCGCGCTCGTCATGCAGACGCTCGACAACTCGATCACCACCGTGTGGCGCAAGCGCGGCGGTGTCGGCTACCTGTCGTCGACCCAGGGCCACGGTGCCCCCAACCCGACCTACATCGCGTCGGCGTACGACGCCGTACGCCGGCTGGCGCGCGTCATGGGCGCCCGCCGGGCCTACGGCGCGATCGGCGAGCCCCTCGGGATGCCGTTGACCGCGCACTTCATCGGGGGCTGCGCCATCGGTGACTCGTCCGCCACCGGTGTCGTGGACCCCTACCAGCGCCTCTACGGCTACGACGGCCTGCACGTGGTCGACGGGTCGGCGGTGTCGGCCAACCTCGGGGTGAACCCCTCGCTCACCATCACCGCGCAGGCCGAGCGCGCGATGGCGTTCTGGCCCAACAAGGGCGAGGCCGACCCGCGCCCGGCGCTCGGGTCGGCCTACCGCCGCCTCGCTCCGGTGGCGCCCAAGAACCCGGTCGTGCCGGAGGCCGCACCCGGGGCGCTGCGGCTGCCGATCGTCGGCGTCGGCTGAGCGACGCAGCTGCGGCGGACCCGGACCGGAAGTTGGTCCAGACCGGACCGTAACCACCCCTCGCAGAGGTCGTTGGGCCGGGTAGAGGGGCCCGGCAGTCATGCTCCCTCCCAAGGGCCGGGTCTCTCGTCTCGGCAGCTGTTCGCAGTGGCTGGGAGCCAAGCCCCAGGGCCTGATCACCCTCCCTCCCCGATCGGGCCCTGGGGCGACTCCTGCACGAGGTCCTGCGTCGATAGACTCGCCGCGTGACGCAGCCTGGAGAGCACGACCTGGTCCTCGTCGTCGACTTCGGGGCGCAGTACGCCCAGCTGATCGCGAGGCGGGTGCGCGAGGCGCGGGTCTACTCCGAGATCGTGCCGCACACGATGCCGGTGGCCGAGATGCTGGCGCGCAAGCCCAAGGCGATCATCCTGTCCGGCGGCCCCTCGAGCGTCTACGCCGAGGACGCCCCCGGCATCGACGACCACGTCTTCACGGCCGGGGTCCCGGTGTTCGGGATGTGCTACGGCTTCCAGCTCATGGCCAAGGGCCTCGGCGGCGAGGTCGCCCACACCGGCGCGCGCGAGTACGGACGTACGCCCGTCTCCGTCTCCGAGCCGGGCACCCTCCTCGAGGGCATCCCGGCCGAGCACAAGGTCTGGATGTCCCACGGCGACTCCGTCGCGCGGGCGCCCGAGGGCTTCACCGTGCTCGCCTCCACCGAGGACACCCCGGTCGCCGCGTTCGAGGACGTCGGCCGCGGTCTCGCCGGTGTCCAGTGGCACCCCGAGGTGCTGCACTCCGAGCACGGCCAGAAGGTGCTCGAGCACTTCCTCCACCACATCGCCGGCGCGCGCCAGACGTGGACCATGCTCAACATCGCGGAGGAGCAGATCGAGCGCGTCCGCGAGCAGATCGGCGACACGGGCCTGGCCATCTGCGGCCTGTCCGGCGGCGTCGACTCCGCCGTCGCCGCGGCCATCGTGCAGCGCGCCATCGGCGACCGGCTGCACTGCGTCTTCGTCGACCACGGCCTGCTCCGCGAGGGCGAGGCCGAGCAGGTCGAGCGCGACTTCGTCGCCGCGACCGGCGTCAACCTCCACGTGTACGACGCCCGCGAGACCTTCCTCGCCGCCCTCGCCGGGGTCACCGACCCGGAGGAGAAGCGCAAGATCATCGGCCGCGAGTTCATCCGCGCCTTCGAGGCCGCCGAGGTGCAGGTGCTCGGCGAGGCCGCCGAGCACGGCGACAAGGTCGGGTTCCTCGTGCAGGGCACGCTCTACCCGGACGTCGTCGAGTCCGGCGGCGGTGCCGGCACCTCCAACATCAAGTCGCACCACAACGTCGGCGGCCTGCCGGAGGACCTCGAGTTCGCGCTCGTCGAGCCGCTGCGCACCCTCTTCAAGGACGAGGTCCGCCTCGTCGGCGAGCAGCTCGGCCTGCCGGCCGAGATGGTGTGGCGCCAGCCCTTCCCGGGTCCGGGCCTCGGGATCCGCATCATCGGCGAGGTCACCGCCGACCGTCTCGACATCCTCCGCCGCGCCGACGCGATCGCGCGCCAGGAGCTCACCCGCGCCGGCCTCGACCGCGACATCTGGCAGATGCCCGTCGTGCTGCTCGCCGACGTCCGCTCCGTCGGCGTGCAGGGCGACGGCCGCACCTACGGACACCCCGTCGTCATCCGTCCGGTCACCTCCGAGGACGCGATGACCGCCGACTGGGCCCGCCTGCCCTACGAGGTGATGGAGCGCATCTCCACCCGCATCACCAACGAGGTGGCGGAGGTCAACCGGGTCACCCTCGACATCACCTCGAAGCCGCCGGGCACCATCGAGTGGGAGTGAGCTAGCCCGACTCCTCGAGGCAGGTCGACCGGTCGACGTCGCGCGGGCAGCCGCGGAGGTCCGAGCCGATGACCACGCCGGTCACGAGCGAGGTCACCAGCGCGAGAGTGAGCGCCCCGAGCGCCAGGCCGCCGCTGCGTCGGACGAGCGCGTAGGTCGCCAGCGGCAGGGCCGCCGCCAGGCCGGTCACGGCCAGCAGCACGAGGGTCGAGTCCGGGTCGGTGGACACGCCGAAACCGCCGCCGGAGCAGCCGGAGACCCCGCAGATCGTGATCGCGGACAAGATGGCGGGGGCGATCGCCAGCGCGAGGCCGAGCACGACGAGGACAGCTGCCACGCGTCCCGAGACACGGTTCATCCCGCCACCCTGCCAGAGCGTCCGGGTCAGAAGCGGGGAATCGAGGGGGCGCTCGGGTTCGTCCCGTCCAGTGCCGGGTCGCCCGCGGGCAGAGTGCCCTCGAACCACTCGTCCAGCTTCCAGTCCGGCACCGGCGGCTGCACTCCCTCGACCGGCACGAAGACGGACCGTCGCGTCGGGCCGTGCGTGTGGACGTACCTCCGGCAGTTGGGGAACACGGCGCGGGCGCGGACCCGGACGACGAGCCTGGCGCCGGGGAAGGTCGCGACGAGCGGGTCGGCGGGATCGACCGTCGCCTCGCCGTTGACACGCAGGCGGGACCCGTTCTCGAAGTCGATGAAGAGCAGTCCGACGAGGTGGTTCTCGGTGACGTTGCCGACGGTGAGGAACATGCCGTTGCCGTCGTAGACCGGGAACGCGATCGTGTGCTTGTCGACAACCCGGACGAAGCCCGGGTCGCCGCCCTTGTAGGAGCTCTGCGGCTGCCCGTCGGCGTCGGAGGTCGCGATGAAGAACATGTCGCGCGCCTCGATGAACTCCCGGAATCCCGAGACGTCGTCGCCCGCGACGCTGGCGAGGCGGTCGGCGAGCCGGCGCGTGTCGAAGGTGTCCTGCAGGGCGCGGTGCGAGTCTCGGTAGTCCATGGCGGTGCCTCTCCAGATCGAGGATCGCACCACCGCCACCTGCGAGGAAGGCTGGTCTAGGTTGGCGTCCATGCCGCGCGCGCTGCACCACCTCGACCTCTGGGTCGCCGACGTCGAGGTCGCCGAGGGCGAGTGGGGCTGGCTGCTCGTCGCGTGCGACTGGCAGCGCACGGAGGGCGCCCTGTCGTGGCTGCACCCGGACGGGACGTACGTGTTCATGGAGCACTCGCCCGACCAGCACGGTGAGCACGACCGACTGCGACCGGGCGTCAACCACCTCGCGCTCACCGTCGACACCCGCGGCGAGCTCGACCGGATGCGGGCCGAGTCCACCGAGCACGGCTGGCACGAGCTGTACGCCGACCGCTACCCGCACGCCGGCGGCGAGCAGCACGTCGCGCTCTACCTCGAGAGCTCCGAGGGCTTCGAGGTGGAGGTCGTCGTCGGCGAGTAGCACCTCACACGCCGGACCGACCCACCACGGGGTGGTCGCGCGGGGGAGGGGAGGGGTCTAGGTTGCTGGATGGCCCACACATGAATCTTGGGAGGTGACATGTCGTCCGACACCCTGATCGACGCGACCTGGCTGGACTACCTGCTGGTCGCGATCTACTTCGGCTTCGTGCTCGGCATCGGGGTGATGGCCCGGCGGTCGGTGTCGGACTCGATCGACTTCTTCCTGTCCGGTCGTTCGCTGCCGGCGTGGGTGACGGGCCTGGCGTTCATCTCCGCCAACCTCGGTGCGGTCGAGATCATGGGCATGTCCGCCAACGGTGCGGAGATCGGGCTGCCGACGGTCCACTACTTCTGGGTCGGCGCGGTGCCGGCGATGCTGTTCCTCGGCGTCGTGATGATGCCGTTCTACTACGGCTCGAAGGTCCGCTCGGTCCCCGAGTTCATGTTCCGGCGTTTCGGCACGGGCGCCCACCTGGTCAACGCGCTGAGCTTCGCCGTCGCCCAGCTGCTGATCGCGGGCGTCAACCTCGCGCTGCTCGCGGGCATCCTCCACGCGCTGCTCGGCTGGCCGATCTGGATCGCCCTCGTGGTCGCCGGCGCGATCGTGCTGTCCTACATCACGCTCGGCGGCCTGAGCGCGGCGATCTACAACGAGGTGCTGCAGTTCTTCGTCATCGTCGCCTCCCTGCTGCCGCTGACCCTCATCGGCCTGAACCGCGTCGGGGGGTGGGACGGCCTCACCGACAAGATCACCGCCGCGGCCAACGGTGCACCGGCCGACGCGGCCGTCGCCCCCGCCAGCCAGCAGCTCGAGTCGTGGCCCGGGCAGGCCCTGTCGGGCTTCGACTCCCCGTTCTTCTCGGTCGTCGGCATCGTGTTCGGCCTCGGGTTCGTGCTGTCCTTCGGCTACTGGACGACCAACTTCGTCGAGGTGCAGCGGGCGATGGCGTCCAACTCGATCTCCGCGGCCCGCAAGACGCCGATCATCGGGTCCTTCCCGAAGATGTTCATCCCCTTCATCGTGATCGTTCCGGGCATGATCTCGGCGGTCCTGGTGCAGGAGATGATCGACCTCAAGAACGGCGGCAGTCCCGAGGGCGGGGCGAGCGGGGAGGGAGTCGCCTACAACGACGCGCTCCTGCTGCTGATGCGCGACGTGCTGCCCAACGGCCTGCTCGGCCTGGCGATCGCCGGACTCCTGGCGGCGTTCATGGCGGGCATGGCGGCCAACATCTCGGCGTTCAACACCGTCTTCTCCTACGACCTCTGGCAGCGCTACATCCGCAAGGACCACTCCGACGACTACTACCTGCGGATCGGGCGACTCGCCACTGTCGCGGCGACGATCATCGCGGTGTTCACCGCCCGGATCGCGATGGGCTACGACAACGTCATGGACTACCTCCAGACGCTGTTCGGGTTCTTCAACGCACCGCTGTTCGCGACGTTCATCCTCGGCATGTTCTGGAAGCGGATGACGCCGACCGCGGCGTGGGTCGGCCTGGTCGCCGGCACGCTGTCGGCGGTCGCCGTCGACCGCCTGGCCGCCGCCGGTGTCATCGACCTGCCGGGACAGGGCGCGGCCTTCCTCGCCGCGTCGACGGCCTTCGTCGTCGACTTCGTGCTCAGCATCGTCGTCTCCCTCGTGACCAGGCCCAAGCCGGCCTCCGAGCTCAAGGGCCTCGTCTACTCCGAGACGCCGAGGGAGGACCGCATCGATCCCGAGGAGGCGTCCTACCCGTGGTACCGCCGCACGGTCCCGCTCGCCGCCATCTCCCTGGCGATGGTCATCGTCCTCAACATCGCCTTCTGAGAGAGGGGCCACCATGTCCGACACGACTGACACGTCCGGGAAGTCCGGCAGCACCGGCGCTCCGCACAAGGCCGGTGCCTTCGACATCCGCAACATCATCGGCCTGCTCATGGGCCTCTACGGCATCATCCTGGTGCTCGCCGGGATCTTCGCCGACCCGGAGCTGGAGAAGACCGGGGGCGTCAACGCCAACCTGTGGACCGGGCTGGCGCTGATCGCGGTCGCAGCGGTCTTCATCGGCTGGGCGCGCCTGCGACCCATCGTCGTGCCGGAGCACTTCGACCGGCCCGACGACGACCCGACCCGCCCGGCGCCGCAGCGGAAGCGCCCCCCGGCGCACTGACGCGGGTCTAGGGTCTCTCCCCATGGAGAGCCTCGACCACCTCGTCGGTGGTCTGACGAGCGAGCTCGACACGCGACTGGCGATCGTCGACGCGCAGCTCGCGGCGCGCTACCCGGGCGAGCGCGCGGGGCGCCAGCCCGTGCACACGGTGTACGTCCCGGCCGACCGCTTCCACGCCGACCTCCTCCCGGACCACGGTGCCGCTGCCCTCGCCGCGGTGGCCGAGCACGGCGACCGGCTGCTCGGGCTCGTCGACGGCGACCGCGACCTCGTCGAGCGGGTGCGCGCCAAGCTGGCGAGCGAGCCCGTCGAGGACCTGCGCATCGACTTCGAGGACGGCTACGGCACCCGCTCCGACGAGGAGGAGGACGGCGACGTACGACGTGCGGCGAAGGACCTGCGCGCCGCGCTCGACGCCGGGACCGCGGCCCCCTTCACCGGCATCCGGTTCAAGGGATTCGAGGCACCCACCCGCAGCCGTGGGCTCCGCACCCTCGCGCTGTTCGTGGCGGGGCTGGTCGAGGACGGCCCGTTGCCCGGCACCTTCGTCGTGACGCTCCCCAAGGTCACCGCGGTGGAGCAGGTCGAGGCGCTGGTCCACGTGGCTGCGCGGCTGGAGTCCGGGCTCGGTCTCGCGGACGGCGCGCTGCGCTTCGAGATCCAGGTCGAGACACCGCAGTCGATCCTCGGCCCGGACGGCAGCGCCCTCGTCGCCCGCATGGTGCACGCCTCTGGCGGCCGCTGCACCGGCCTGCACTACGGCACCTACGACTACTCGGCCTTCTGCGGCATCGCGGCCGCGCACCAGAGCCTCGAGCACCCCGTCGCCGACCACGCCAAGGCCGTCATGCAGGCCGCGGCGGCCGGCACCGGCGTACGCCTCTCCGACGGGTCGACCAACGTGCTGCCGGTCGGCGGGGCGGACGAGGTGGCTGCCGCATGGGCCAACCACCTGCGGCTCGTCCGCCGCTCGCTGGAGCGCGGCTACTACCAGGGGTGGGACCTCCACCCCGCCCAGCTGCCGACGCGGTTCGCGGCGACGTTCGGGTTCTACCGCGACGGGCTCGCGGCCGCGGTGGGCCGGCTGCGGACCTATGTCGGGCGCCGGGAGTCCGGCGTCCTCGACGAGCCGGCGACGGCCCGCGCGCTCGCCGACTTCCTGCTGCGCGGGATCGACTGCGGCGCCGTGTCGCAGGACGAGGTGACGGAGGGGAGCGGGCTGGACGCACGCCGGCTCGCCGGGCTGGCGCACCGCGCCACGGAGACGGGAGGACGAGAGTGACAGGCATCGTGCTGGGACCGAACCGCTACGGCAAGGCGGAGTCGCGCGTCGTACGCATCGTGCGCGACACGGCGCGCCACGAGATCCGCGACCTCAACGTGTCGACGTCGCTCCACGGCGACTTCGCCGCTGCGCACACCGACGGCGACCAGTCGCAGGTGCTGCCGACCGACACCCAGAAGAACACGGCGTTCGCGTTCGCCAAGCGGCACGGCATCGCCTCGCCCGAGGACTACGCGATCGCGCTCGGCACCCGCCTGCTCGAGGCCACGCCGGCGGCGGAGGGAGCCGTGGTGCGGGTCGAGGAGTACGCGTGGGACCGGATCCCGGTCAACGGCTTCGGCCACGACCACGCGTTCGTGCGCCGCGGCGGCGAGGTCCGGACCACATCGGTGGAGGTGACGTCCGCGGGCGCCGCGGTCTCATCCGGGCTCGAGGACCTGGTGGTGCTGAAGTCCACCGGCTCGGAGTTCAAGGGCTTCCTCCGCGACGAGTACACGACGCTCCCCGACGCCGACGACCGCATCCTCGCGACCGCGCTCCGGGCGCAGTGGCACTACCGGGCCGGCGCGCAGCCCGACTGGAGCACGACGTACGAGTCGGTGCGGGCGCTGCTGCTGGAGACGTTCGCGACGACCTACAGCAGGGCCCTGCAGGAGACGCTCTACGCGATGGGCCGGGCCGTGCTCGCCGTCCATCCGGACATCACCCGCATCGCGTTCGCGGCTCCCAACAAGCACCACTTCCTGGTGGACCTCGAGCCGTTCGGCCTGGACAACCCCGGCGAGGTCTTCATCGCGGCCGACCGCCCCTACGGGCTGATCGAGGCCGAGGTGCTCCGGGAGGGGACGCCGTGAACGTCGCGGGCTTCAACGCGGCCGCCGACGACGACGGCCGCCGGCTGCTGCTCACCTGCCTCGACGCGCCGCAGTGGGCCGACCGGGTGCTGGCCGGGCGGCCCTACGACACCGTCGGCCAGGTCGAGGCAGGCATGGTCGCGGCGTCGGCGACCATCTCCGACGACGAGCTCGAGCAGGCGCTCGCACGGCACCCGCGCATCGGGGAGCGTGCCGACGCGGACCGGCACGACGCCGCCCACTCCACCCGCGAGCAGTCCGGCGTCGACCGGGACGACGCCGACCTGGCCCGGCGCCTCGAGGAGGGCAACCGGGCCTACGAGGACCGCTTCGGCCGGGTGTTCATCGTCCGGGCCGCGGGCCGCAGTGGCGAGGACATCCTCGAGCACCTGCACCAGCGCCTCGACAACAGCGACGAGCTCGAGCGCGCCGCGACGATCGACCAGCTGACCCAGATCGCGGTGCTCCGGATGAGGCAGCTGGTGGAGGAGACGGAGCAGGAGGGAGCGTCCTGATGGCGTCGCTCAGCACCCACGTCCTGGACACCTCGACCGGGCGTCCGGCCGCCGGGGTCCGGGTCAGCCTCGAAGCCGCGGACGGCACGGTCCTCGCCACCGGTGTGACCGACGCCGATGGCCGGGTCGGCGACCTCGCCGCCGACCTGCCGCGCGGCGACCACCGCCTTCGCTTCGACACCGGCTCCTGGTTCGCGGCCGCGGGCGTCACCGCGTTCTACCCCGAGGTCGTCGTCGCCTTCACCGTCGCCGCGGACGAGCACCACCACGTGCCGCTGCTGCTCAATCCCTACGGCTACTCGACCTACCGTGGCAGCTGACCTCGTCGTCCGCGCCCGGCGTGCCGTCGTCGGTGGCACCGAGCGAGCCGTCGCCGTCGAGGTGACGGACGGGGTCGTCACCGCCCTCCACGAGCGCGACGCCGAGGTGGAGGCCGCCGCCGTCCACGAGCTCGCCGACGACGAGGTGCTGCTGCCGGGCCTCGTCGACACCCACGTGCACGTCAACGAGCCGGGCCGCACCGACTGGGAGGGCTTCGCCAGCGCGACCCGCGCGGCCGCAGCAGGCGGGGTGACGACGATCGTCGACATGCCGCTGAACAGCATCCCGCCGACCACGACGGTCGCCGCGCTGGAGGTGAAGCGCGAGGTCGCGAGCGGCCAGGCGTGGGTCGACGTCGGCTTCTGGGGTGGCGCGGTCCCGGGCAACGTCGCCGACCTCGCGCCGCTGCACGACGCCGGGGTCTTCGGCTTCAAGTGCTTCCTCCTCGACTCGGGCGTCGAGGAGTTCCCCCACCTCTCACCTGTGGAGCTCGCCGACGCCATGACCGAGGTGGCGCGGATCGGCTCGCTGATGGTCGTCCACGCCGAGGACGCCGCCGAGGTCGCCGAGTGCGCCCACGGGACGGCGTACCGCGGCTTCCTGGACAGCCGGCCCGACGCCGCCGAGGAGCGGGCGATCGCGCTGGTCGTCGAGACGGCCCGGCGCACGGGTGCTCGTGCCCACGTCGTGCACCTCAGCGCCTCCGGTGCCGTGCCCGCGCTGCGGGCCGCCCGCGCCGACGGGGTCGACGTCTCCGTCGAGACGTGCCCGCACTACCTCCACTTCGACGCCGCGGCGATCGCCGACGGGGCGACCGAGCTCAAGTGCTGCCCGCCCATCCGCGGCGCGGCGAACCGCGACGCGCTGTGGCAGGCGCTCGTCGAGGACGACATCGACCTCGTCGTCACCGACCACTCGCCGTGCACCGCCGACCTCAAGCTCCGCGACACCGGCGACTTCGCCGACGCGTGGGGCGGCATCGCCTCGCTCCAGCTCGGCCTCCCGGTCGTCTGGACGGGAGCCCGCGAACGAGGGGTGCCCCTCGCCGACGTGGTGCGCTGGATGGCCACGGCACCTGCCCGCCGGGTGGGGCTGGCCGGCAAGGGCGAGATCGCCGTGGGCGGTGATGCGGACCTCTGCGTCTTCGCGCCCGAGGAGGAGTGGGTCGTCGACGCGGCGGCGCTGCACCACAAGAACCCGGTCACCCCCTACGCCGGGCGTACGCTCACCGGCACCGTGCGCCGGACCTGGCTGCGAGGGGCGTCGATCGACCTGATGGGCCCGCCCCGCGGCCAGCTGCTGAGAAGAGGAGTGCCGCTGCGATGACGTACTGGGTCCCGAGGGGCGGCCTGCCGCCGCAGGCCGACCTCACCACCGGCCAGTCCGGTCGCGCGGTCTTCACCGAGGCCTACGCCGTGCTGCCGCGCGGCACGATGACCGACATCGTCGCCAGCCGCCTGCCGCACTGGGACGACACCCGGCTCTGGGTCATCGCCCGACCGCTGTCCGGCTTCGCCGAGACCTTCTCCTGGTACGTCGTCGAGGTGGCGCCGGGCGGCGGGAGCGAACGACCCGACGACGACCCTGACGCGGAGTCCGTGCTGTTCGTCGTGGGCGGGCGGGCGACGCTGACCCTCGGTGACGAGACGCACTCGCTCGCGCCGGGCAGCTACGCCTTCCTGCCACCGGCGACGGCCTGGGCGCTGCGCAACAGCGGCGTCGGCGACGAACCACTGGCCCTCCACTGGATCCGCAAGGCCTACGAGCGGGTGGACGGCGTCGAGGTCCCGGGGCCGTTCGTCGTCCACGAGGACGACGTCGCCGTCGAGCCGATGCCCGACACCGACGGCGCCTGGGGCACCCAGCGCTTCGTGGACCCGCTCGACGTGCGGCACGACATGCACGTCAACATCGTGTCCTTCGAGCCCGGGGGAGCGATCCCGTTCCCGGAGACCCACGTGATGGAGCACGGCCTCTACGTCCTGGAGGGCAAGGCGGTCTACCTGCTCAACCAGGACTGGGTCGAGGTCGAGGCCGGCGACTTCATGTGGCTGCGCGCGTTCTGCCCGCAGGCCTGCTACGCCGGCGGCCCGGGCCGGTTCCGCTACCTGCTCTACAAGGACGTCAACCGGCACCCGCGCCTCCACCCGAGGTCCACCCCGGCGTGAGAGCGATGTGACTGACGATGTGACCCGGGTCACGTAGGATGGCTGCTGGCAGGTCGTCGTTCGGCATGGACAACCGGCGGCCCGTGACTCCCTGAACCATGCAACGTTCGGCTTGCCCGAGGGGAGAGCACGTGCCGGATCCGCAGGTCACCGTCAACGGGCAGCCGCGCCCGCTCGCCGGCACGCCCACCCACACCAACGCCCTCGACTTCCTGCGCGGGATCGGGCTCACCGGCGCCAAGGAGGGCTGCGCGGAGGGGGAGTGCGGCGCCTGCGCGGTGATGGTCGCCCGACCCGAGGGTGCCGGCAGCCGCTGGACCCCGGTCAACTCCTGCCTGGTGCCGGCCCTCGCGCTCGACGGCCAGGAGGTGGTCACCGCGGAGGGCCTCGGCACGCCGGAGCAGCTGCACCCCGTCCAGGCCGGGCTGGCGGCCGCCGGCGGCTCCCAGTGCGGCTACTGCACGCCCGGCTTCGCCTGCGCGATGGCCGCGGAGTACTACCGGCCCGACGCAGGGGTCGAGGGTTTCGACCTGCACGCGATCGCCGGCAACCTCTGCCGCTGCACCGGCTACCGCCCGATCCGCGACGCTGCTCGCGCCCTCGGCAGCCCCGCACCCGGGGACCTCCTGGCCGAGCGGCAGGGGCGTCCCGCGCCCGCGGCGGTGCCGACCCGGGTCGAGGGGTTCGCCCGTCCCGCCGACCTCCCCGAGGCCCTGTCTCTGCTGGCGGAGCACCCGGGCGCCGTGGTGGTCGCCGGGTCGACCGACTGGGGGGTGGAGGCCAACCTGCGCGGTCGCCGCGCGTCGTACCTCGTCGCGGTCGACCGGCTGCCCGAGCTGCGCGGGCTCTCTATAGACGGCACGGTCGAGATCGGTGCCGCGCTGACCCTCAGCGAGGTGGAGGCCGCGCTGGGCGACACGGTGCCGCTGCTCGCGGAGGTCTGGCCGCTCTTCGCCTCGCCGCTGATCCGCAACGGCGCCACCGTCGGCGGCAACCTCGCGACGGCGTCGCCGATCGGTGACCTCGCCCCCGTCCTGCTCGCCCTCGACGCGACGCTGGTGCTCGCCTCGGCCTCCGGCGACCGGGAGGTCGCCCTGGCCGACTTCTTCACCGGCTACCGCGAGACGGTCATGCGGGCCGACGAGCTGATCCGGGCGGTGCGGGTGCCGACGCCCCTCGCCGCGCACACCACGTTCCGCAAGATCGCCAAGCGGCGCTACGACGACATCTCCAGCGTTGCCGTCGCTGCCGCCCTCGACGTCGTCGACGGGACGGTCGCGAGGGCGTGCATCGGCCTCGGCGGGGTGGCCGCGACGCCCCTGCGCGCCCGTGCCACCGAGGCCGCCCTGGAGGGACGGCCGTGGACGGCGGACACGGTCGAGGCGGCGTCGCGCGTGCTGGCGGGGGAGGGCACGCCGATCGACGACCAGCGGGCCAGCGCCGCCTACCGCTCGGCGATGCTGGGCAACGCGCTCAGGGCCTGGTGGGACGAGGAGTGGTACGAGGAGTGGGACGAGGAGCAGTCCCGGTGAGCCACCTGTCCGAGCGCCCCGACGACGCGGTCGTCGGCCTCGCCCTGCCGCACGAGAGCGCCGCCCTCCACGTCACCGGCCGCGCGCTCTACACCGACGACCTGGTGCACCGCACGCCGCACGTGCTGCACGCCCACCCGGTCTGCTCGCCCCACCCGCACGCCCGGGTCACCCGCGTCGACGCGACGGCGGCGCTCGCCGTGCCCGGGGTCGTCCGGGTGCTGACGGCCGAGGACGTGCCCGGCATCAACGACGCCGGGGTCAAGCACGACGAGCCGCTCTTCCCCGACGTCGTGATGTTCGTCGGGCACGCCGTCTGCTGGGTGCTCGGCGACACCCTCGAGGCCGCACGCCGTGGCGCCGCTGCGGTCGAGGTCGACTACGAGCCTCTCCCCGCGATCGTGTCGCTGGCCGAGGCGATCGAGGCCGAGCACTTCCAGGGAGGTCGGCCGGTCGTCGCACGTGGTGACGTCGAGGCCGGACTGGCGGGCGCGACCCACGTCTTCAGCGGCGTCACCGAGATGGCCGGGCAGGAGCACTTCTACCTCGAGACGCACGCCTCGCTCGCGCTCGTCGACGAGGGCGGCCAGGTGTTCGTGCAGAGCAGCACGCAGCACCCGAGCGAGACGCAGGAGATCGTCGCGCACGTGCTCGGCCTCGACAGCCACCACGTGACCGTGCAGTGCCTGCGGATGGGTGGCGGCTTCGGGGGCAAGGAGATGCAGCCCCACGGGTTCGCCGCCGTCGCCGCGCTCGGCGCCGTCCTCACCGGCCGGCCCGTGCGGCTGCGGCTGAGCCGCACCCACGACATGACGATGACCGGCAAGCGCCACGGCTTCCACGCCCAGTGGCGGGTCGGATTCGACGGCGACGGACGGCTGACCGCGCTCGAGGCGACCCTCACCTCCGACGGCGGCTGGAGCCTCGACCTCAGCGAGCCGGTGCTGGCGCGGGCGCTGTGCCACGTCGACAACGCCTACTGGATCCCGCACGTGCTCCTCCACGGCCGGGTGGCGCGCACCCACAAGACCTCCCAGACCGCGTTCCGCGGCTTCGGCGGGCCGCAGGGGATGCTGGTGGTCGAGGACGTCCTGGGCCGCTGCGCCCCGCTGCTCGGGATCGACCCCGTCGACCTGCGCCGACGCAACTTCTACGTCGAGGGCCAGGCCACCCCCTACGGGCAGGTGGTCCGCCACCCCGAACGGGCCGTGGCTGCGTGGGAGCAGGTGCTCGCCAGCGGGGACGTCGTACGCCGTCGCGCGGAGGTGGCGGCCTTCAACGCGGCGAACCCCCACCGCAAGCGCGGCCTCGCGGTGACGCCGGTGAAGTTCGGCATCTCCTTCAACTTCACGGCCTTCAACCAGGCCGGCGCGCTGGTGCACGTCTACAAGGACGGCTCGGTGCTGATCAACCACGGCGGCACCGAGATGGGCCAGGGCCTGCACACGAAGATGCTCCAGGTCGCGGCGACCACCCTCGGGGTTCCCCTCGCCAGGGTCCGCGTGGCGCCCACCCGCACCGACAAGGTCCCCAACACCTCCGCGACCGCGGCGAGCTCGAGCGCCGACCTCAACGGCGGTGCGGTCAAGGACGCCTGCGAGCAGGTCCTGGCGCGCCTGCGCGAGGTCGACGCGGGACGCGGCCTGGCCTGGGAGGAGCTGGTCCGCGAGGCCTACTTCAGCCGGGTGCAGCTGTGGGCGGCCGGCTTCTACCGGACCGAGGGGATCCACTGGGACTCCACGCAGATGAGCGGCCACCCGTTCAAGTACTTCGCCTACGGCGTCGCCGCGGCGGAGGTGGAGGTCGACGGCTTCACCGGTGCCCACCGCACGCTGCGGGTCGACATCGTGCACGATGTCGGCGACAGCCTGTCCCCGCTCGTCGACCTCGGCCAGGTCGAGGGCGGCTTCGTGCAGGGGGTGGGCTGGCTGACGATGGAGGACCTGCGGTGGGACGAGTCCGACGGTCCCGGGCGCGGGCGGCTCACCACGCAGTCCGCCAGCACCTACAAGCTCCCCAGCCTCGGCGAGCTGCCCGACGAGCTCCACGTCGCGCTGCTCGAGCAGGCGCACGAGGACGGCGTGGTCTACGGGTCGAAGGCGGTCGGCGAGCCGCCGCTCATGCTGGCGTTCGCCGTCCGTGAGGCGCTGCGCGAGGCGGTCGCGGCGTTCGGGCCGGAGGGCACGAGCGTCGACCTCGCCTCCCCGGCCACGCCCGAGGCGGTCTTCTGGGCGGCGGAGCGCGCCCGCGCCGCGGCCCCCGCCCACGCTCCCGGGGGTGTCGTCGAGGGCCTGCCGGGAGCGGTGCCCGACCGACCCGACCCGGCGGCGCCGGCGCTGCACCCGGAGTCCGAGCGGGCGGCCCACGCGGCGGGGGAGGCCTGACGTGCACTGGCTGGGAGCAGTCGAGCGGCTGCGGGAGCAGCGGCTCCCCGGCGTGCTGGTCACGATCGCGGACGTGCGCGGGCACGCCCCACGCGACGCCGGCGCCAAGATGGTCGTCGCGGCGGAGGGGGCGTGGGGCAGCGTCGGCGGCGGCAACCTCGAGGAGACCGCCCTCGTCCGCGCCCGGACGATGATCGACGAGGGGACCGACGCGCCCGAGCAGATCGTGCTCGGCCTGACCGACAAGGCCCGTACCGACCACGGTCGCCAGTGCTGCGGTGGCGAGGTCACCCTGCTGCTCGAGCCGCTGCCGGTGGTGGGGTCCGTGGCGATCTTCGGGGTCGGCCACGTCGGTCTCCAGCTCGCCCGGATCCTCGCCGCCCACGACCTCGACCTCCACCTCGTCGACTCACGCTCCGGCCTGCTCACCGAGGAGCGCCTGGCGCTGCCGACGGATGGCGAGGCGCGGGTGCGGGTGCACCACTCGCCGGTCCCGGAGCTCGCGCTCGGAGCGGTCCCGCCCGGCACCCACGTCCTGGTGATGACCCACGACCACGCCGAGGACTTCGCGTTGTGCGACGCCGCGCTGCGCTGCACCCACCTCGGGTCGGTCGGGCTGATCGGCTCGACCGCGAAGTGGGCCCGGTTCCGCAGCGGCCTCGCGGTCGAGGGGCACGACGACGCGACCATCGACCGGATCCGCTGCCCGATCGGGCTGGCCACCACCCCCTCGTCGGCCACCAGCAAGGTGCCGGCCGTGATCGCGGTCTCCGTCGTCGCCGAGCTGATGGACCTCCTGGCCGCCGACCGCGCCCGGACCACCGCATGAGGACCACCCCACGGCGTTCTTCTCCGCCGCTTCGCTCCCCCGAACAACACCGCGGGGACCCCGGATGAGCGGGGCCGGGGTCGTCTACCGGGCCCGCGCCTACGACGCCCCCGACGACCCGTTCACCACGAGCGGCCCGGCCTTCCGCTACGACGACGACCTCGGGCTCGCCGTCGCCGACGACGGGGTGATCACCGACCGGGGCGCCTTCGCCGCGGTGGCGGCCGCACGCCCCGACGCGCCCGTCATCGACCTCCGCTCGGGCCTGCTGCTGCCCGGGCTGGTCGACACCCACGTCCACTTCCCCCAGGTGCGGGTGATCGGCGCGCTTGGCATGCCGCTGCTCGAGTGGCTCGAGCGGTGCGCCCTGCCGGAGGAGGAGCGCCTCGCCTCGACGTCGTACGCCGCCACGGTGGCCGCCGAGCTCGTCGCCGGCCTCATCGCCGCAGGGACGACGACGTCGCTCGTCTTCGGGTCCCACTTCGCGCCCGCGGTCGACGCGCTCTTCGCCGAGGCCGAGCGCTACGGACTGCGGATGACCAGCGGACTCGTGGTCAGCGACCGCGTCCTGCCCGAGCCGCTGCTGACGACGCCCGAGCGCTCCCACGACGAGTCCGTCCGGCTCGCGGCTGACTGGCACGACCGGGAGCGTCTCCGCTACGCCGTCACGCCGCGCTTCGCGCTCTCGGCCTCCGACGCGATCCTCGCCGCGTGCGCCGACGTCCTCGCCGTGGTCGACGGCGCCTGCTTCACCTCCCACGTCAACGAGAACAATGCCGAGGTCGCGACCGTCGCCGACCAGTTCCCGCACCGCGACCACTACGTCGACACCTACGACCACCACGGGTTGCTCGGTGGCTGCTCGGTGCTGGCCCACAACGTGCACCCCACCGACGCCGAGCTCGACGTGCTCGCGGCCCGCGGGACGGCGGTGGCCTACTGCCCGACGAGCAACGCGGCGCTCGGCTCGGGGATGTTCTCGCTGCGGCGCCACGTCGCGGCCGGCGTGCGCGTCGCGCTGGGCAGCGACGTCGGCGCGGGCACCGGCTTCTCGATCTTCAAGGAGGGGCTGCAGGCCTACTTCCTGCAGCACCTGCTCGGCGCCGACGGGCTGCCGCTGGCCGCGGGCCACCTCCTGCACCTCAGCACAGCGGCGGGTGCTGCGGCGCTCGGGCTCGGCGACGTCACCGGCGACCTGAGCCCCGGCAAGCAGTTCGACGCGATCTGCGTGCGGCCGCCGGTCGGCACCGCGCTCGACATCGGTTTGCGACACGCCGGGTCGCCGGAGGAGGCCCTCGGCAAGGTGTTCGCCCTCGCGGGTGACGCCGACGTCGCCGACGTGTGGGTCGGCGGCGACCAGGTGGCCTCCGGCGGGTTCGTCCGTCCGGTCAGTCGCCCGGTCGGTCGCCCGGTCAGTCGCCCCGCGCCAGCAGGACGTCGTACGCCTGCAGGGTGAGGAAGTCGGGGAAGTCGTCGCCCAGGGCACAGTCGACGAAGAGCCGACGGGCGTCGTCGTCGACCGCACCGCCGAGGGCGTCGTGCTCCTCGGCCACCAGCCGCTCGACGAGCTCGCGCGTGACCACCTCGCCCGTGTCGAGGGTCGCCTCGTTGAAGACCCACTGCCACACCTGGGAGCGGGAGATCTCGGCGGTCGCCGCGTCCTCCATCAGGTTGTCGATGCCGGCGGCGCCGTTGCCGGACAGCCACGCGTGGAGGTACTGCATGCCGATCCGCACGTTGCCGCGCAGCCCCGCCTCGGTGCGCTCGCCGGGCGTCTCGCCGACCGCGAGCAGGTCGGTCGCGGAGACCGACACGTCGTCCCGGAGCACGTCGAGCTGGTTGTCGCGCCCGTCGAGCACGCCGTCGAAGACCTCCTGGCACAGCGGCACGAGGTCGGGGTGGGCCACCCACGAGCCGTCGAAGCCGGCCCGGGCCTCGCGGGTCTTGTCCTCGCGCACCTTGGCGAAGGCGCGCTCGTTGACCTCGGGGTCGCGCCGGCTCGGGATGAACGCCGCCATCCCGCCGATCGCGAAGGCGCCGCGTCGGTGGCACGTCCGCACGAGGAGGTCGCTGTAGGCGGTCATCATCGGGGCGGCCATGGTCACCGCGTTGCGGTCCGGGAGCGTGAAGCCGGGCCCGGCGTCGCGGAAGTTCTTGATGATGCTGAACAGGTAGTCCCAGCGGCCGGCATTGAGTCCCGCCGCGTGGTCGCGCAGCTCGTGGAGGATCTCGTCCATCTCGAAGGCGGCGGTGATGGTCTCGATCAGGACGGTCGCCCGCACCGAGCCGTGCGGCACCCCGAGCGCTGCCTCGGCGTGGGTGAAGACGTCGTCCCACAGGCGCGCCTCGAGGTGCGACTCCATCTTGGGCAGGTAGTAGTAGGGACCGCTGCCGGCGGCCAGGAGCTCGCGCGCGTTGTGGAAGAAGTGCAGGCCGAAGTCGACGAGGGCGGCGACCACGGGCCGGCCGGCAGCGGTCAGGTGGGCCTCGTCGAAGTGCCAGCCGCGGGGGCGGGGGAGGACCACCGGCGAGCTCGCGGGGTCGGCGACGGCGTACTGCTTGCCCTCGGGCGAGGTGAACGCGAGGCGTCCGCGGACCGCGTCGCGCAGGGTCAGCTGGCCGCCCACGACGTTGCGCCAGTGTGGGGTGTTGGCGTCCTCGAGGTCGGCGAGCCAGACCCGCGCGCCCGAGTTGAGGGCGTTGATCGCCATCTTCGGGTCGGTCGGGCCGGTGATCTCGACGCGCCGGTCGCGCAGGTCCGCGGGCACGGGCGCCACCGTCCACTCGGAGTCGCGCACGTGGGCCGTCTGGGGCAGGAAGTCGAGGCGGCCGGTCCGGGCGATCTCCAGGCGCCTGCTCCGGCGCGCCGCCAGCAGCTCGTCGCGACGCTCGTGGAAGCGGGCGTCGAGGTCGGCCACGAAGGCCAGCGCCTCGGGGGTGAGCACCTCCTCGGACCGCGGGACGGGCGGGGCGGACACGTCGAGGCCGGTCATGGGCTCACGCTAGTCGCCGGGGTGCGCGGGTGGTCCAGTCCAGAGCGGCCTGCAACGCCCGGTTTGGTAACGAACCGGCAACAGCGGCGGCGGCGATCTGGACGTGACGGTGGTCACTCCATATGTTGCGTGGGACAACATATGTACGCGCCTCCGCGGTGAGCGGCAGCCGACGTACGACAGATCGCTAGGAGGCGGTTCGCGTGAAGCGGAAGCACAGTTTGGTCCTCGTCCCCCTGCTCGGCCTGTCGATGGCACTGACTGCCTGTGGCAGCGACGACAGTGACAGCGGCAGCGACAGCGGCAGCAGCGACAGCGGCAGCTCGGAGAGCAGCGGCAAGATCGGCGTGATCCTGCCGGACACCGAGTCCTCGGTGCGGTGGGAGAGCGCGGACCGTCCGGCCCTCGAAGCGGCCTTCGACGAGGCAGGCGTCGACTACGACATCCAGAACGCCGAGGGCGACGCCGAGCGGATGACCCAGATCGCCGACACCATGATCGGCAACGGCGTCACCGTCCTCGCGATCGTCAACCTGGACTCCGAGTCCGGCGCGGCCATCCAGGAGAAGGCCAAGTCCCAGGGCGTCGCGACCATCGACTACGACCGCCTCACCCTCGGTGGCTCGGCGGAGTACTACGTCTCCTTCGACAACACCGTCGTCGGCGAGCTGCAGGGCCAGGGCCTCGCGGACTGCCTCGGCGACAAGAAGGCGAACATCGTCTACCTCAACGGCTCGCCCACCGACAACAACGCCACCCTCTTCGCCGAGGGCGCGCACAGCGTGCTCGACGGGATGAGCAACTACACCGTCGTCGGTGAGCAGGCGGTCCCGGACTGGGACAACGAGGAGGCGGCCACGATCTTCCAGCAGCTCTACACCGCTGCGGACGGCAAGGTCGACGGTGTCCTCGCCGCCAACGACGGTCTCGGTGGCGCGGCCATCAGCATCCTGGAGGGCAACGGCCAGGCCGGCAAGGTCCCGGTCACCGGCCAGGACGCCACCGTCGAGGGCCTTCAGAACGTGCTCGCCGGCACCCAGTGCATGACGGTCTACAAGTCCGCCACGCAGGAGGCCGGTGCGCTGGCCGACGCCGCCATCGCGCTGGTGAACGGCGACGAGGCCGAGACCACCGGCACCACGGTCGACTCCTCCGACGACAGCGAGGTCCCCTCGATCCTGCTGGAGCCGCAGGCCATCACCAAGGACAACGTCGGCGACGTGATCGACGACGGTGGCCAGAAGGCCGAGGACGTGTGCACCGGCAAGTTCGCCGACCTGTGCACCGAGGCCGGGATCTCCTGATCCCGACCCCGACCGCCTGACCTCGGCGGTGACGACGCCCGGGCCGGACCACCGGCCTGGGCGTCGTCCCCCGTCCTCTCGTACAACAAATTCTGCTGATCGGAAGTGGGACCATGGTTCAACCGCTGCTCGAGCTGCGCGGCGTCAACAAGAGCTTCGGCGTGGTGCACGTGCTCCACGACGTCGACTTCGCCGTCTACCCCGGACAGGTGACCGCCCTGGTCGGCGACAACGGCGCCGGCAAGTCGACGCTCGTCAAGATCATCGCCGGCATCTACGGCCGCGACAGCGGTGACTACTTCTTCGACGGCAACAAGGTCGAGGTGCACGGCCCGCGTGACGTGGCCGGCCTCGGCGTCGAGGTCGTCTACCAGGACCTCGCCCTCTGCGACAACCTCGACATCGTCCAGAACATGTTCCTCGGCCGCGAGGAGAAGAAGGGCGTCGGTCTCGACGAGATCACCATGGAGTCACGCGCCCGCGAGACCCTCTCGTCCCTGTCGGTGCGCACTGTGAAGTCCGTGCGACAGAGCGTCGCCAGCCTCTCCGGCGGCCAGCGCCAGACGGTCGCGATCGCGAAGGCTGTCCTCTGGAACTCCAAGGTCGTCCTCCTCGACGAGCCCACCGCCGCCCTCGGCGTCGCCCAGACGCGGCAGGTGCTCGACCTCGTGCGCCGCCTGGCCGACCGCGGACTCGGCGTCGTGCTGATCTCGCACAACATGGGCGACGTCTTCGAGGTCGCCGACCGGATCACCGCGCTCTACCTCGGCCGCGTGGCCGCCGACGTCCCCGCGAAGGACGTCAACCACAGCCAGGTCGTCGAGCTGATCACCGCCGGGCGCTCCGGCGACCTCGGCATCTCCGAGAACCCCGCGACCGCGTCCGTCTGAGAAGGACTGGAGACCTCACCATGACTGATTCAGGCACCGCCACCAGCACGGGTCCCTCGGACGCCGGATCCCCGGCCCCCGCCGGCTTCGACAACGACAACGCGCAGGCCGCGACCATCAGGGACTCGGCGCGCGACTACCTCGACCGCCTGCGCGGCGGCGACATGGGCTCCCTGCCCGCCATCCTCGGCCTCGTCTTCCTGTTCATCGTCTTCAGCTCGCTGCACGACCGCTTCCTGACGACGTACAACATGGCCAACCTGGTCATCCAGGCCGGCTCGATCATCGTGCTCGCGATGGGCATCGTCTTCGTCCTGCTGCTGGGCGAGATCGACCTGTCGGCCGGTGTGGCCGGTGGCGCCTGCGCCACGATCATCGCGCTGATGCTCATCGACTACGACTGGACGTGGTGGGCAGCGACCCTGGCCGGCGTCGCCGCCGGAGCGCTGATCGGACTAGCGATCGGCTCCCTGGTCGCCTTCCTGGGGATCCCGTCCTTCGTCGTGACGCTCGCGTTCTTCCTCGCCCTGCAGGCCATCCCGCTGAAGCTCATCGGCTCGGGCGGCTCGCTGCGCTTCAACGACGAGGTGCTGCGCGGCCTCTCGATCAAGAACGTCCCGGTGACCGCGGGCTGGATCGCGGCGATCCTGATCGTCGTCGGCTATGCCGCGCTCTCGCTGTGGAGCTACCGCACCCTGTCCTCGAAGGGCCTCGTCCACCGACCGCTGGGCCTGGTGATCATCCGGATCGTCGTGCTCGGCGCGGTCGTGCTCGGTGTCACCGCCCTGCTCAGCGCCAACCGCGCGCCCAACCCGGCGCTGTTCAACATCAGCGGCATCCCGTGGGTGCTCCCGGTCGTGGTCGTGCTGCTGCTGTTCTGGACCTTCGTGCTCGGCCGCACCCGCTTCGGCCGGCACCTCTACGCCGTCGGCGGCAACGCCGAGGCCGCTCGCCGGGCCGGCATCAACGTCAACCGCGTCAAGATCGCCGGCTTCATCATCTGCTCGTCGATGGCAGCCCTCAGCGGCCTGCTCGCGGCGTCGTACACCGGCAAGGTGTCGCCGGGCTCCGGTGGCGGCAACGAGCTGCTGTACGCCGTCGGTGCGGCCGTCATCGGCGGCACCAGCCTCTTCGGTGGCCGGGGTCGGGCGATCGACGCGGTGATCGGCGGCCTGGTGATCGCGACGATCCCCAACGGCCTCGGGCTGCTCAACCAGGCGAGCTACATCAACTTCCTGGTCACGGGTGGGGTCCTCCTGCTCGCCGCGAGCGTCGACGCCATCTCGCGCCGCCGCCGCTCCTCGGCCGGCGTGTAGGGAACGACGTGGTCACCCGCCGACGCGCGGGCCTGGGGACCAACCAGGAGCTCGCGCGTCGCCACAACCTCGGGACCGTCCTGCGGCACGTCCACGGAGCCGGTCAGATCTCGCGCGCCGAGCTGACCGGCCTCATGGGCCTCAACCGCAGCACCATCGCCGCGCTCGTCAACGAGCTGGAGGCGCTGGGCATCACCGAGCGGGTGCTCCCGGCCGAGGGGGCGCCGCGCCAGGGCGCCGGCCGTCCCTCGGCCGGCGTCCGCATCGCCGCGCAGGGCCCGTTCGTCATCGCGGTCGACCTCGGCGTGGACCGGGCGGTCGTGGCGCGGATCGGACTGGGTGGTCGCGTGCTCCAGCGCGCGCAGGCGCCGGTGCGCAGCGACGGCGAGGCGTGGCAGGTGGGCGCGGCCGTCGCCGGGCTGATCCGCTGCGTGGTCGAGGACGTGCCCGACGCCGCGCAGCTGGTCGGCATCGGGATCAGCGTCCCCGGCCTGGTGCGCAGCAGCGACGGCCTGATCCGGCTCGCGCCCAACCTCGAGTGGCACGACGTCTCCTTCGGGGGCATCGTCCTGGCAGCGCTCGGCCTGGACGTGCCGGTGTCGATCGCCAACGACGCCGACCTCGGCGCGCTCGCCGAGCACGTCCGCGGGGTGGCCGTCGGCGTGGACGACCTGATCTACGTCTCGGGCAACGTCGGCGTCGGTGCGGGTGTCATCACCGCGGGCGTCCGGCTCGAGGGCGCCGGGGGGTACGCCGGCGAGGTGGGCCACCTCCGCTTCAACCCGGCGGGGCGCGAGTGCCACTGCGGCAACCGGGGGTGCTGGGAGACCGAGGTCGGCGCGCACGCCATCGCCGAGGCCATCCACTGCCCGGTCGACAAGGTCGCCCAGCTCGACGAGGTGCTCGCCGGCTTCGGCGAGCCGTCACCGGCCCTGCGCGCCACCGGGACTGCGCTGGGGCACGGGCTCGCCAGCATCGTCAACGTGTTCAACCCCCGCCAGGTGGTGCTCGGGGGCTACTTCCGCTCCCTCTACGCGCTCGTCGGACCCGAGGTCGAGGCCGGTCTCGCCGACCGGGCGCTGCCCGCCCCGCTCGAGTCGGTGACCCTGACCCTGCCGGGGCTCGGGTCGGACTCGTCCTTGCTCGGGGCCGCGGAGATCGCGCTCGAGCCGCTCTTCGTGGACCCGGTCGCCGCCCTCGGCACGGCGCTCGTCGGCGTCGGCGCGCGGCTCGCCGGATGACAGGGGCCGCCGACGCCGTGACGGCGGCGACGAGCCGATAGCCTCCTCGGGATGTTCCGCGCACGACTCCTCACCGCCGCCCTCCTCGTCGCCCCGCTGATGTCGGGCTGTGTCGGCGACGAACCCACGGTCGCGGTCCTCGTGGCCGACGGCACCGACGCCTCGTCCCGCGCGGTCGACGTCGACCGGCTCACCGACCGCGTGGAGTCGACCTGCGACGAGTGCCGCGTGCGGGTGTACGACGCCGAGGGCGACGCCGCCACCCAGAAGAGCCAGGCCCGGCAGGCGCAGGCCGACTCGGCCGACGTGGTCGTCGTGGTGCCGGTCGACCCCGACGACCTCAGCACCCTGACCAGCGGCGAGCTCCCCGTCGTCTCGCTCGGCGAGGTCGTCCCGGGCTCGGACCGTTTCGTCGGCCTCGAGAGCGGTCCGGTGCCGAGCCGGACGGGCTCGGACGTGGAGGCGGCCCGCGACGTGGTCCGCGGTGACGAGAAGTCGATGACCTACGTCCCGACGGGACCGATGAGCGACCGTGCCGCCGACCTGGCCGTCGCCTTCCTCGCCGACGAGCCGGTCGAGGGCGGCGTCGACGTCGACGGCGTGGAGTCCTGGCTCTACCAGGATCGCGAGGTCACCGTCGACTCCCTCACCTCGGTGCTGGTGGCGGAGGGGATCCTCACCCTCGACGACCTGTGCGACGGTGACACGCGCCGGCAGTGCGGGAGGCTGGGCCTGCGATGATGGTTCGACGATGATCGAGATCCTCACCCCGGCCCAGGTCGACCGAGCCCGCCGGACCGGCGCCCTCGTGGCCCACATCCTCCAGACGCTGCGCTCGCGCAGCGCGGTCGGCACGAACCTGCTCGACCTCGACCGCTGGACGGCCGAGATGATCCGCGAGGCCGGCGCCGAGTCCTGCTACGTCGACTACGCCCCGTCCTTCGGCCGGGGACCGTTCGGTCACTACGTCTGCACGGCCGTCAACGACGCCGTGCTCCACGGACGCCCGCGCGACCAGCGGCTGGCGGACGGCGACCTCCTGACCCTCGACCTCGCGGTCCGCCTCGACGGCGTCGCCGCCGACTCCGCCATCAGCTTCGTGGTGGGGGAGAGCCGCCCGGCGGGGAGCGTCGAGCTGATCGAGACCACCCAGCGGGCACTGGCGGCCGGCATCGCCGCTGCCGGTCCGGGAGCCCGGATCGGTGACCTGTCCCACGCGATCGGCACGGTCCTCGGCGACGCGGGCTACCCCATCAACATGCAGTTCGGCGGCCACGGCATCGGCACGACGATGCACCAGGACCCGCACGTGTCCAACGACGGGCGACCGGGCCGCGGCTACAAGCTCCGCCCGGGCCTGCTGCTGGCGCTCGAGCCGTGGATCATGGCCGACACCGACGAGCTGGTCACCGACGAGGACGGCTGGACGCTGCGCAGCGCCACCGGTTGCCTCACCGCGCACAGCGAGCACACGATCGCCATCACCGAGGACGGCGCGGAGGTCCTGACGCTGGCGCAGTGACCGCTAGTGCACGGTCTCCAGCGGCGCTTCCGCCTCGCTCTCGGTGAGCGGGGTGTCGGCCGAGTCGAGCTTGCTCGGCCACCAGATCTTGCCGCCCAGGTCGAGGTTGATCGCCGTGACGAGGACGGACCTGACGACCAGCGTGTCCAGCATGACGCCGAGCGCGACGGCCACGCCCAGCTCGGCGAGGAACACCAGCGGCAGCGATCCCAGCACCAGGAATGTGGCGGCCAGGACGATGCCGGCGGACGTGATCACGCCTCCGGTGGAGGCCAGGCCGATGAGCGAGCCCTTGCGGGTGCCGTAGGTGACGGTCTCCTCCCGCACCCGCGTCATCAGGAAGATGTTGTAGTCGATGCCCAGCGCCACGAGGAACACGAAGGCGAACAGCGGGAACCCGGGATCGGACCCGGCGAAGCCGAAGACGTACTCGAAGAGCAGTGCCGAGATGCCGAGGGCGGCGCCGAACGACAGCACGACGGTCGCGATGAGGATCAGCGGCGCGACCACCGCCCGCAGGAGCCCGATCAGGATCAGGAGCACCACGCCCAGGACCAGCGGCATGATGACCTTGCTGTCGCGCTCGGAGGCGATCTTGGTGTCGAGGTAGAACGCGGCACCGCCTCCGACGAGTGCGTCGGCGCCCTCCACCCCGTGGACGGCCTCGCGGCTGGACTCCACGATGTCGGCCGCGGTGCTGGAGGAGATGTCGGCGTCGATGGTCGCCTCGAACCACACCCGGCCGCCGGAGATCGGCTGCACCTCGCCCGGGGCGCCGAGACCCTCGACGTCCTCGAGCGACGCCGCGACGTCGGCGGCCTGGTCGGCGTTGGTGACGACCTGGATCGTGTTGGAGTTGTCGGCCAGGCCGTGGTCGGCGAGCAGCGCCTGGCCCTTGATGGAGTCGAACTCCTTGGTGTAGGTGTCCTCGGTGGAGAGCCCGGACGCGTCGAGCCGGAACAGGCCGAGGCAGGCGAGCAGCAGGAGACCGGTGGTCGTGAGCCAGACCCGGCGCGGGCGGTGGCTGATCGTGCGACCGACGCGGGCCCAGAATCCGTTGGCGGTGGGCTCGGCGCTGCGGTAGGCGGGGCGCTTGGGCCAGAAGACCCAGCGGCCGCAGATCACGAGCAGCGCCGGCAGCAGCGTGATCATCACCAGCATGGTCACGGCGACGCCGATGGCCAGGACCGGGCCGAGGCCGGCGGTGGAGTTCAGGTCGGCGAACGACAGGCACAGCATGCCCACGGCGACGGTCGCCGCGCTGGCGAAGATCGCCGGTGCGGCGCGGTGCAGCGCGAACGCCATCGCATCGTGTCGGTCCTCGTGACGGCGGAGCTCTTCCCGGTAGCGGGCGACGAGCAGCAACGCGTAGTCGGTGCCGGCCCCGATCACCAGGATGCTGAGGATGGCCTGGCTCTGGCCGTTGACCGTGAGGTCGGCGTACTTGGCGAGGAGGTAGACCAGACCGGTCGCGATGAAGTTGGCCGACACCGCGCAGAGGATCGGGAGCAGCCAGAGGATCGGGCTGCGGTAGGTGAACAGCAGGATCACGATCACGACGGCGAGCGTGGCGAAGATGAGGTTGGTGTCGATGCCCTCGAAGGCCTCGGCGGAGTCGGCGGCCTGGCCGCCGTAGCCCGCGAGGTGGACCTCGCCACCGTCGAGCGTGGCGATGTCACGGATCTGGTCGGCTGCCTCGGGGATGTCGTTCCAGCCGTTGGCCCCGAAGTTGAGCACGAAGTAGAGGTAGGCCACCTCCCCGTCCTCGGAGACCAGCGTCGGCACGGGCGCTCCCTGGGCGGCGGCCGCCTCCGCGGCCGCAGGCGTCAGCACGCCCTGGTCGGTGATGCCGTCGATCTTCGCGATCTCCGGGCCGTCGGCCTCGACCTGGGCGAGGTCGTCCTCCGTCAGCCCGCCGTCACGGTGGTAGACCACCAGCGTCGGGATGTCGTTGGGGTCGACCGTCTCCGACAGCTCCTCGAGGACCTGGGTCGACTCCGCGGACTCCGGCAGCCACGAGGAGGCCTCGTTGTTCTGGACCGAGGTGAGCTTGGCCGAGAAGGTCGCCATGATCCCGGTGAGCGCCAGGACCGCCACCAGGACGACCCACTTCGTCACACGGCCGGTCAGGGCGCCTGCGATCTGTCGGTGCATGCCTTCCAGTGGAGCAGGGTGGTCCGACATCGTGCATCGGTAATAGCCCTGAGGTCTAGACAGGGTCCGGCCCGCGACGACCCCCCGGGAGTCAGCGGGTCTGCAGCTGGAACGGTGCCCGCAGGTCCATCGTCCCGCGACGCGGCGCGACGGCGTACTCCATGGAGCCGTCGTCGACTCCGAGCCGGACGACCGCCCACCGGTCGGCCTGGTAGGTCACGACGAGCACGTGGCCGGCGTCCTCCCAGACCTCGTCGAAGTACGTCGCCGAGCGGCCGTTGCGGGCGGAGGTGAAGGACCGGGCCACCGAGCCGTCGGCGGTCGAGAGGACGTCGAGGACGTTCGGGCCGAAGCCGTCGGCGTACGCCGGGGTGCCGAGGACGTGGCGGTTGTCCGGGCTGATGTCGGACAGCTGGTTGTCGCAGGTCCGCCACCTCACCTTCCAGCTGCGGAGCATCGCGCTGCACGAGCCGAAGTCGCTGAGCGAGGTGATGCCGCCGACCCACCGCCCACGGCCGGTCGAGGTGAGCCGCAACCGCGGCACGCGGTCGACGATGCCGTGCGAGGACGTGTAGTAGGCGCGGTGGGGGCCGTTGACGTAGACCGCGCAGCCGTTGCTGGTCGAGCTCTCCTTGCAGTCCTCGCCGAACAGCGCGACCGCCCGTCCCTTCCCGGTGATCGGGACGGGGTTGAAGCGCAGCACGCGGTCGCCGGACTCGTCGATGGACCAGACCCGGCCGCCCTTGCCCGCGAAGGCCACGGCCTTGCCCCGGGCCGAGACCGCCAGGCCGTGTCCCGTCCGCCACGATCGCTCGCCCCTGGTGCCGTCGGCACCGAGCCAGCGGGTCGTCGAGCCGCCGGCGCCGATCGTCTGGATCACGTAGCCCGAGCCCATCGGCGCGAGCTGGTCGAGACGGTTGGGCGCCGGGGTCGTGGCGCCGCCGGTGCCGTGGATCACCGTGCGCCCGCCCCGGCGCTCGCTCCAGCGGACCGCCGGGGGATCTCCCTGCTCGAGGCCGCGGGCGTCGAGGACGGTGGTGGGAGCCGAGCGGCTGGTGGTGGCCGCGTCGGTGTTGGTGGAGGTCGCCGAGGTCACGGGGGACGCCGGGGACGCCGGGGACGCCAGGGACAACGCGGCGACGAGGCCGAGTGCTGCGGTGGCGACCGGGGTGGCGCGGGACGCCGCGCGGCGGGAGGTGGTCATGTCGGGGAGACGCTCCTGACGGGTGGGAGGTTGCCTGCGCCGCCGGGAAATGCGGGCGGGAGCTCGCCGCCCTCTCCGGCGAGCACGTCGCGGAGCCGGTCGGGGCGGTTGGTGATCAACCCGTCGACGCCGAGGCGGACGAGGTGGCGCTGGGTGTCCTCGTCGTCGACGACGTAGGGGACGACCGCCAGCCCCGCGGCGTGGGCCGCGTCGACCAGCGCCTCCGTCGTGAAGGGGCGGTACGCCGGGTCGGCCACGCCCGAGCGGAACGGCGACCCGTGGATCGGCGAGATCGCCGTGAAGCCCTGCCGGGCGGCGGTGACGACGAAGTCCTCGTCGACCGCGAGGCCGTCGAACCACGGCGACTGGGCGCCGTCGGCACCCCGGAGGTACTTCGGCGACACCAGCAGGTTGCGCGAGATGGCCGGCTCGGCCTCGCCGACCCGGTCCAGCACGCCCCAGTCGAAGCACTGGATGCTCGTGCGGGGGACGAGGCCGTCGACGCGCAGGGCGTCGACGACCCGCTCGACGAACGCCTCGCGGGTGGTGAGGCCGCTGGCGTCGAGGGCGTCGTACTTGATCTCGAGGTTGACCCGCACCGGGTCGGCGCCGCGCTCGTCGAGGAGCGCGGCGACCTGCCGCAACAGCGGCATGGTGGGCGGCAGGTCGGCCCGGGTGAGCTCGCGGATCCGCCTGGCGTCGGCGAGGCCGCCGTGGACGGTCGGGTCGTGGTGGACCACGACGTCGTCCTCCGCGGTGAGGTGGACGTCGAGCTCGAGCGTGGAGACCCCGAGCGCGAGGGCCCGGCCGAAGGCCTCGAGCGTGTTCTCCGGCCAGAGGCCCGCACCGCCGCGGTGGGCCTCGACGTCGAAGACGTGCAGGGGTCGAGCGTCGAAGACGTGCAGGGGTCGAGCGTCGGAGGTCACGTGTAGAGCTTGTCCACCACGTCGGCGTACTTCGTCTTCACGACGCGGCGCTTGAGCTTGAGCGTTGGCGTGAGCTCCTCGGACTCCGCGGTCCACTCGTCGGGCAGCAGCTCCCAGGCCTTGACCTGCTCGGGACGTGAGAGCCGCTCGTTGGCCTTGTCGACCGCCGCCTGCGCCATGGCGCGGATCTCCGGCTTGGTCGACAGGTCGGCGAGGTCGGTGTAGTCCACGCCCATCTTCGCCGCGACCAGCGGGGCGATCTCGCCGTCGAGGGTCAGGATCGCGACGACGTAGGAGCGGTCGTCGCCGAGCGCCATGGCGTGGCCGACGATCGGCGACTCCTTGAGGTAGTTCTCGATGTTGGAGGGTGCGATGTTCTTGCCGGCCGAGGTGATGATCAGCTCCTTCTTGCGGTCGACGACCGAGTAGAAGCCGTCCTCGTCGACCGTGCCGATGTCGCCGGTGCGGACCCAGCCGTCCTCGTCGAGCAGGTTGCGGGTCGCGGCCTCCTGCTTGTAGTAGCCGGGCGTGTTCACCGGGCCGCGGCACAGGATCTCGCCGTCCTCGGCGAGCCGCACCTCGATGCCGGGGTTGGGCCGGCCGACGGTGCCGAGCTTGAAGCCGTCGGGTCCGTTGGAGGTGAAGGCCCCGGTCGTCTCGGTCATGCCGTAGACGTCGTAGACCCGCAGGCCGAGGCCACCCATGAACTTCGCGACCTCCAGCGGCATGGGCGCGGCGGCGCTGGCGGCCCACTGCACCTGGTCGAGGCCGAGCAGGAGGCGCAGGAAGCCCAGGATCGCCTCGTCGGCCTTCGCGAAGGCTTCCTCGACCTCGGGCGTCATCTCGTTGCCGTGCTCGTGGGCCTGCGTCCACGCCAGGCCGGCCGCCATCGCGTCGGTGACCAGCTTCTGGTTGGCGGGGTCGGGGTCCTCGGCGAGCTTGGCCGAGATGCCGGTCTTGATCTTCTCCCACACGCGCGGGACGCCGAAGAACGCGGTCGGGTGCACCTCGCCCAGTGCGCCGAGGAGGCCGGCCGGGTCGGGGATGGCGTGCACGTGGCTGCCCAGGAACGGGGGAGCGTACGTCGCCAGGATCCGCTCGGCGATGTGGGCGAGCGGCAGGTAGCTGATCGTGCGCTGCGGACCGTGGAGGCCGCCCGCGTCGAGGGTGGAGACCGCCTCGTACATGACGTTGTGGTGGGTGAGGACGACGCCCTTGGGGTTGCCCGTCGTGCCGGAGGTGTAGAGGAAGGTCGCCGGGAGGTCGGGGGTGATCCGCTCCATGCGCTCGTCGACCCCGCTGGTGTCCTCGCCGCGGGCGAGGAGGTCGGCCCAGGTCATGACGCGCGCGTCGTCGACGCGGTCGGCGTCGGAGAGCATGACGAGATGGCGGATGGAGTCGACCTCGTCGAGCGCCCGCTCCCAGCGCTGGTAGCGGTCGTGGTCCTCGAGCACCACCACGACCGGGCGCGACTCGCCCGCGATGAAGGCGACCTGGTCCTGCGCGAGGGTGTTGTAGATCGACATCGGCACGGCGGCCGCGGTCATCGCGCCGTAGTCGGCGAGGGTGTGCGCGGTGCGGTTGGCGGCCATGATCGCCACGGGATCGCCCGGCTCGACGCCGAGGTCGATGAGGGCGGCGGCGACCCGACGGGTGAGGCCCCACGTCTCGGTCCAGGAGATCGTCGACCACGTCTCGCCCTCGGGCACGTCGAACCGGTCGGAGAAGGCCGGTGCGTCGCCGTAGGTCTCCGCGGCCTGCCGCACGGTGGCCGGCATGTGCAGCCCGAGGATGCGTGCCTCGTACTCCTCCCGCACTGCCAGGACGTCGGGGGCGGTCTCGGTCGCGGTCATCTCCGGCTCCTCGGGTGGGTCGATGCGTGTGGCGGGGGTCACATCATCGTGGGATGCGGCTCGGCTGGCTAGGGTCGAAGGATGTACTCCGACCACGCGCCCTGTTCCGTGTGCGGTTCCGAGGTCCGGCTCCGCCCACGCCCGGGAGCGTCCACGACGGTGGCCGCCCAGGAGGGCCCCGCGGGCCCGGTGGACGGGGTCGTCGGTGGGGGCGACCCCACTGTCGACGTGCGCGAGTGCACCAACGAGGCCTGCCCGACCCGCGATCCGGACGGCCCCGACGCCTGACCCTGTCCGAGGGGGCCGTTGGGCCTCGGTCGCGTGGGTACGGGGATGGATGTCGACCGCCGTAGGAGACCGTCCGTCCGCTGCTGCGAGCCTGATGTACGGCGTCGGGCTGGGCGGCTTCGTCGACGGGATCGTCCTGCACCAGGTGCTGCAGTGGCACCACATGCTCAGTGCCACGGCTGACCACCCGGTCACGACCGTGGCGGGGCTGGAGGTCAACACCCTGGCCGACGGCTTCTTCCACCTCGTCACGTGGTTCGTCGTGGTCGGCGCGTCAGTCGTCACCCTCGCGCAGTGGCGGCAGGGACGGCTGCCGCCGAGCTGGCGGTTCCACCTCGGCGGGGTGCTGGCCGGCTGGGGCGGTTTCAACCTGGTCGAGGGCCTCGTCGACCACCAGCTGCTCGGAGTGCACCACGTGCGCGACGACCTGGGCGGCCCGCTCGCGTGGGACCTGGGCTTCCTCGCGTTCGGTGCCGCGCTCGTGGCGCTGGGCTGGGCGGTGGCGCGGTCGGGCTCGCGGTCGCTCGACGACCGGGGGTGGGCGCCTATGCCCGTGGCGGGAGCCGGTGCAGGACGACGTCCGTGAGGCGGCCGTCCCCGGCCGTCGCCGTCAGGTACGTGCCGTGGGGCTGTCGGCGCCGGTCGGTGGGGGAGCCGGGGTTGAGCAGCCGGAGGCCGCTGGGGGTGACGGTGTCCCACGGGATGTGGCTGTGGCCGAAGACGAGCACGTCGAGGTCGTCGTACGTCGCCTGCATGCGCTCCTCGCGGCCCTTCGCCTGCCCGGTCTCGTGGACCACGCCGAGGCGCACGCCCTCGACCTCGACCCGCGCGACCTCGGGCAGCCGCTCGCGCAGCTCGCCGTGGTCGTTGTTGCCCCAGCACGCGACGAGCCGGGCCGAGCGCGCCTCGAGCTCGTCGAGGAGGCGTACGTCGACCCAGTCGCCGGCGTGGACGACCAGGTCGGCCGCCTCCACCGCCCGCCACACCTCGGCCGGCAGGTCGCGGGCGCGCTTCGGGACGTGGGTGTCCGCCAGGAGCAGGAGTCGGGTGGCCATGGGCCCAGTCAACTGGATGGGTACCGTCGACGCATGACGCCCGATCAGTCCACCACCGACGACATGGTCGCCGAGTCCGCGCTGCAGCTGTGGTCGGCGGCCCAGACCGACTTCGACCCCTTCGAGGTCGACTCGTCCGACTGGCCGGAGACGGCCGTGCCGGTCCGCGACGCCGACATCGCCGTCGACACCCGCATCGAGGTGGACGACGTACGCGCCGCCCTGGAGAGGCTCGACGGGGTGAAGGTCGTGGTGGGCCGCGAGGCCGGGACCCTCAGCGTGCTCCGGGTGGTGCCGGAGGACACGCCCCTGTAGCCGCTGGACCAGACCGCGCAGCGTTCAGGCGCGCGGAAGCGCGATTCGCCGTACCCTGAGGAGTCGAAGCCGCTCTCACTGGAGAAGCCATGAACCGTGGCCGTCGACCGCTCTTCACCAAGGTGACAGTGCTTCTCGCTGTGCTCCTTGCGCTGACCGTCGCCCCCGCCGGGAGTGCCCAGGCGGACGGTCCCGGTGCGGCGACAGGCAGGGTGACCGACTCGGACGGGAATCCGCTCGCGGGGATCCAGGTCTCCTTCTACGACCACGGGCAGGTCCTCCGTCAGGACGAGACCGATGCTGACGGCGTCTACGAGATCGGCCAGCTCCCGCCTGACGCGTTCGGCTACTACGTCCAGTACTACGACCCAGAGGGTGACTTCGCGACCGAGTGGTACCTGAACCGCAACCTCGCCACGCTCCCCACGCCTGTTCCCATCAAGGCTGACACCACCACCACCCTGGTGGACGTCGAGCTCGAGGCCGCAGCGACCATCACCGGACAGCTGACCACGGCGACGGGGGAGCCACTGGCGGGCGGGAAGGTGTCGATGTGGGTCGTCGCGGGCGGTGGTGCCACGGGCTGGCCGACCGTCTACACGACCGATGCGCTCGGTCACTACGAGATCGACCGCCTGAAGGCGGACACGTACGTCGTCGAGTTCTACGACCCGGCGACCGGACTGCAGGAGTTCTGGGACGACGCGTCCGGCCTCTGGTCGGCAGACCCCTTCGTCCTGCAGAGCGGTGACCACGTCGAGGCGGACGCGATGCTCGGGGGCACCATCACCAACGAGGAGCCGCCGACGATCAGCGGATCCCCCCAGGTCGGTCGCACGCTGACTGCCTCTCCCGGCACCTGGTCACCGTCGGGCATCGACCTCACCTACCGGTGGGTCGTGGGGGACGACAGCTCACCTGCCGACGACCCGACCGGAACGACCTACGTGCCGACCGCCGCCGACGTCGGCAAGGTCGTGCGCGTCCGGGTCACCGGGACGGCGTCCGGGTGGATCACCGGGTCGGCGCTGTCGGGCCCCACCGCACCCGTCACGGTGGCGCCTGCACCTGCACCTGTCGTCGTGCCGCCGCCCGCGCCTGTCGTCGTGCCGCCGTCCGGCGAGGCCGAGGTGGTCAACCTGGTCCGGCCCCGCATCAAGGGCGTCACGAAGGTGGGACGCACGCTCTGGGTCTCACGCGGCCGATGGGACCCGGAGGACGTCGAGCGCTCCTACCGGTGGTTCGTCGGCGGCAGGGCCGTGCCCGGCGCAACCCTGCGACGGCTCGTGCTCAAGCCCGCGCACGTGGGCAAGCGGGTCACCGTGCGCGTTCGGGCCGAGGCTCCGGGACTCGACCCGGAGACGGTGCGGACCCGACCGACGGCCCGGGTGGGTCGCTGACCACGACCTCGAGGATCGCCGCGTTGCGGACCAGGAAGGCGCGCTCGTCGAGCCGCTTGCGGCGCAGCCAGCCCGTCACCTCGTCGTTGCACTTGCTCGCGTTGCAGGACGCGCAGGCCGGGACGACGTTGAGGAGCGTGTAGCGACCGCCGCGCGAGATGGGGAGCACGCAGTCCTTCTGCAGGGGTCCGCCCGCCGCACCGCAGTAGGCGCACCCGCCCCACGCCTCCTGCAGCGCCGTCCACTCCGCCGGGCTCAGGTCGTGCTCGACACTCGCCATCCGCCGCTGGCGCTTGCGGGCTGCTCGCGCGCGGCGGGTGCGGGACGCTGGCATGGGGTCAGCGTAGGTGCCGCATCCGTCCTGGCGGCGGTCACAGCACCGAGAAACCGGCCGGAAGTCCCTCCCGCCCGGTGGTCGCTCGCAGCAGCAGCCCGGCCCGGCCCTCGTCGATGGCCAGGCGGGCGACGAGTGCGAGCGCCTGCTGCCCCGGGACCGCGGGCGGCTCGGACGGCACGCCGATCGCCGCCGCGAGGTCGGCGGTGTGCACGACGAGCTCGAAGGTACGGGTCGGCAGGTAGTCGCTCAGCCGCATGCCGCCGGCGATCGTGGTGACCAGCTCGGTGCCGTCGCAGTCCCCGACCAGCTCGACGACGCGCTCCCGGATCTCGGCGACGGCAGCGGCCGGGTCCGCCCCCAGCGCCTGTCCCGCCTCCCTGCCCCGCTCCGCGACGCCCGGACCGGCAGCAGCTGCCCTGGTCGCGCGGTAGTAGTCGGCGGTCGAAGGGACCTCCACTCCTTCTGCGGGGCGGGCGAGGTAGGTCTCCACCGTCAGCAGCGATCTGCTGGTGTGGCCGACGAGGCTGCGGACGTCCCACTCGCCCAGGCCGGGGCCGTCCCACCGGCCGTCGACCAGCGCTGTGGTGGCGACGAACCACTGCGAAGCCTCGGCGAACGCCTGTCGCGAGGTGGTCCAGCGGGAGTCCATCCCGGGAGCGTACGACGCTGGCACCGGGTCCGGCAGCCGCGCACAATCGACTCATGGTCATGATCGAGGCCGTCATCGTGGTCGGCCTGGCAGGACTCCTGGTCTTCTGGGCGGTGTCGTTCCTCCTGCGTCCCGCTGGCGAGGGCGCCCGGGTCATGCCCGCGGGCACCTGGTGCGTCGCGCACTACGACGTCGAGGGGGAGACGCGCGTCGTGCTGCAGAAGGTCCGTGAGGGGGAGACCCGGGTCCTCGACGAGCACGTGATCGCCTCGATCCGCTCGGACGACCCCGAGTACGACGACAGGTTCCTCGCCGCGATGGACGCTGCGCGCCAGCGCCAGGCCCTCTTCGAGTCCGAGGACGGTGCCTGACGGCTTCCCGGTCCCCGAAGTGGAGTACGTCCGGGTGGGGCCCCTGATCGGCCGCCGTCGGACGGGGAGAGTGGTGGTCGACTCCGGGAGGTACGACGTGCGGTGGCTCGTGCGAGTGGTGGTGGCCGTCCTGCTCGCGCTTGCGGGCGCGTTGTGGGTGGCTGCGGCTGCCGAGCGCTGGTGGCCGGCGTGCGAGCGCGGGGACTTCGACGCGGCCGCCTGCATCAGGCTCCAGGACCACCTGTACGACTACGTGGCACCGACCGCCCCATGGGCACCTGTCGGCAACGCTGCCGAGCTCGCCGGGGCTGCCATGGTCGTGCTCGCCTTCGCGGTGGCGGTGCTGCCCTGGCTGTGGCAGCCCGTGCGCCCGCTCGTGTGCCTGGCAGTGGCCGTACCGGCCGTGGCGGTGCTGCTGACCGGTGCCTGGACGTGGCGTGCTGGACGAGCTCATGAGGTGGTGAGCGGGGACCCCGTCCCAGCGATCCTCTTCTGGTCCTTCGTCCTGCCGCTGGCGCTGGGAACGGCTGCGGCCGCCAGCCGCGACGACCGGACTCCTCACCGAACGAGACGCTGGCGGGTCGTGATCGCCGTTCTCGTCGGCCTCGCGACCCCGCTGGCGGAGGTCATGTTCGGCCCGCTGCTCGTCGGATACATGTCGCACGACTCCACGCCCTGGACGGGAGCCGTGACAGGAGCACTCCTCGTTGCGGCAGCCTGCGTCGTGTGGCCGGCGACGTCGCGATCCCGGGAGCCCAGCGCGGCTGCCCAAGGTGTCGCGGCTCGGTGAAGCTCAGTGCCGTCGCAGCACCACGAGCACGGTCGTCTCGTCGCTGTCGCCGACGCTCCCGTTGAGGTGCGGGCCATCGCCCAGCGGCACACCGACGACGCGGGCGACCGCGATCTCCAGCTCGTCGGCGGAGACGACCGTGACGGCGCCGTCGTCCGTCACCTCGTCGATGCTGATGGTCCGGGGGACGCTGGCGTCGCTGCCGCTGCCGCGGACCTGCATCCGGGGAGGTACGTCGACGCGCCGGCCGTCCTGCTCGATGAACATCTGGGCCTGCCGGCCTCCCGTCTCGATCGTGTCGACCAGGGTGGCGGCCCACACCGGGTCGCCGCACCCGTCGTACACCCAGCGCTTGCCGAGCACCGAGTGGTCCGTGGTGCCGACGAGGTGCGCGTCGGCACCGTCGAGGGGGGCGGCCCGGTAGGTGAGCGGCGTCTGGAGGACGGCGCCGTCGTCGGTGCGCCACAGGATCGTCTCCACGCCCACCTCGCCCTCGGGGTCGTCGAAGCGGTACTCCGCGACCTTGCCGGCGATCCGGTGTCCCTCGGCCCACGGCCGGCTCGGGAGCCACGCCTCGACGAGCTCCTGCTTGGTGGGCGACAGCGTGGCGGTGTGGTGGACGATTCCCATCCGGGGAGCGTAAGCCTGTCACCGGGGCGCGGGCAGGACGGTCAGCTGGTGCGTTCCTGTCCGTGCGACACGCGCGGCGACGTAGTCTCCGGCGCATGGACGTGGTCGGGCTGTTGATCTTCGTGGTGCCCATGTGGGCCGTCGCCGGATTCGTCGCCCTCAACCTCCGGGCGTGACCTCTCTCCACCGACGGCCGTCGCGGGACAGCGCAATCGTCCGCATCCCGGTGCGCGCGACGATCCAGCCGCCAGATGAACGGATGCCGACCGCCCAGAACGGGCCGAAGAGACGTGGAGCCCCGCGCAGCAGCCTCGGCGCGGCAGTGGGGGAGGCGAGGCGCCAGATGCGGCCGGGACGGTTGCACGTGAGCTGGTCGCAGTAGTGGTCGGAGCCTCCGACCTCAGCCAGGAGGAGCGCGCCGTCCGGCGTGAAGGCCATGCCGCCGAAGCGGAGTCGGTCCCAGGGCAGCCGGACCCGATGGAACGCGTCCTCGTCACCGGTCCACCACAGCTCCCACATGTACAGCGGCAGGTCCTCCCAGGCGTGTGACATCGCGATCGCCTGCAGGTGTCGTGGCCCGACGGCGTGCGTGGTGACGTCGGCGTACCACGCCAAGGTCTTGTGTCCCAGCGGCAGGGCCACGTCTGTGCGCTGCCACGAGCGCCCGCCGTCGGTCGACGTCTCGTGACGCCACACGCCGCCTCCGATGCCGCGCCGGTACTCCAGCACGTTCATCAACGTGCCCTCCCGGCCGGGGAGGTGCTGGAGCACGTAGCCGCTCGAGGCACCACCGATCGGGAAGACCTGCGCGGCCTCCACGTCGGCTGCCCACAGTCCCGTTGCCTGGTCTGAGCGCAATCCGTACAGGAGGTCGTAGACACCCACCCCGACCACGTCGGTGTCCACGTCGGGAGGCCGGGAGTCCACGACCCGCAGCGGCTTCACCTCGCCGTCGGGATAGAGGACGAACGGTGGGTACATCCGGGTCGGGAACTGGTCCCGCGCCTTGATGCCGATGGCGCCCCGGCCCAGCGGGACGTAGTCGACCAGGTCGGCGAGCTCGTCGGGGATGCGCAAGCGGACAGCGTGGCGCCAGTTGTCGTCGGTGGTGGCGATGATCGTCCCTCGGTCGATCCCGACCCGGGTGTCCACGAAGTAGGCGGCGGCGTCGGTGCGGGACGTGTAGTCCACGTCCCGCAGCTCGAAGCCGGGCGGGATGCGGTCCAGGTACTCCACCCCCTCGAGGAAGCGCTCCAGCTTGTCGAGCCGGTGCTGCGACATCGGGCGGGGCGAGGCGGGCGGGGAGGTGGCAGTGGACACCGCAGCCGCAGAGGGCGTGGACGACCCGGACGAGCTCGCCGGTCCGTCGCTGCAGCCGGCGACCAGAGCAGCGAGCAGAACCGCCACTGCGCGCAACGTCTCTCCGGTCCTCATCTCCTCAGGATGGGAGCCCGCCCCGCGCCGCGCACGGGGCGACAGTCCCGATCCGACCGGGAAGGTGGGGAAGACCCGGACCTTCGTCGCAGCGTCCCGTCATCCTTTGGTCCCTCTTTCGGACCGGTCCAGCAGGAGGTCGCGCGGGGGTCGCCGGGCGTTCACGGTCGCACCCCCTGCGGGACACGTGGCTGCACTCGGATGCGGGGCGGACGGCGTACTCCGTCTCCCGCGTCCGCGCGGGCCACCCGTGAAAGGGAATGATGAAGCAGACCGTGGCCACCTCAGGCCGACCACGACGCCTCGCCTCGCTCCTCGTGTCGACCGGCGTCGCGTCGGTGCTCCTCGCGAGCACCACCACCCTGATCGCCGACGCCCCGGCCGAAGCGGCCGTGTCGACCGACCCCCTGATCAGCACCGCCGACACGACGTGGCGCTACCTCGACGACAACACCGAGCCGCACCGCGGTGCCGAGGACGTCCTCGCGTGGACCGGGGCGTCGTACGACGCCTCCGGCTGGAAGTCGGCCACCGGCGCGTTCGGCGCCATCCGCGGCCAGCTCGGCTCGGTGAGCGGCTACACGCCGACGACCCTGTTGAACCAGTACGTCGACGGGACCTCCGCCCCGAACGTGCCGACGTTCTTCTTCCGCAGCACCTTCGACATCGACGCCGAGACGATCGACTCGATCGCCGGCCTCGGCGCCGAGGTGGTCTTCGACGACGCGCTCCGCGTCTACGTGAACGGCGACCGGGTCTACAACGCCGCCGACGAGCGGGCGACCGACACCTCGACGAACCTGCAGTACGCCGGCAATTCCGGCGGCGCGCCGGTCACCGGCACGTTCACCATCTCCCCGGAGGTGCTCGAGCCCGGCACCAACACGGTCGCCGTCGCGCTCTTCCAGGACCGCGAGACCAGCAGCGACATCTACTTCGACTTCAAGGAGCTGGTGCCCGTCCTCGAGTCGCCGGCCGCCCAGCCGCCGTCGCGGGTCATCCTGACCCCCACCGAGGACCCGACCCGGTCGCAGTCCTTCTCGTGGCAGGCCGGTGCCGAGGGCGAGACCGTCGGTCGCGTCCAGGTCCAGCCGGCCGCGGGCGGGCTCACCCGCACGCTCCGCGGCTACCCGCAGGGGGTCGTGAACAACAACCCCCTCGAGCACTTCTCCGCGACAGTCGGCGGCCTCCAGCAGGGCACCGAGTACCGCTACCGCGTCGGCAACGCCGCGGCGTGGAGCCCGTGGCACACCTTCACCACCGCCGACCCGGACGTCACCGACTTCTCCTACATCTACTACGGGGACGCTCAGATCGGCCTCGACACCACCTGGCCGGAGGTGGTCGACCAGTCCCTCGCGACCGCGCCCGACGCCATCGGCTCGGTGCACGCCGGCGACCTGATCGACACCGCCAGCAACGAGACCCAGTGGGTCAACTGGTTCAAGGGCATGGAGACCTCCGCCGCGACCAGGAACATCATGGCGGCGCCCGGCAACCACGAGTACTCCGGCGACCGCTACATGAAGGCGTGGAAGGCCAACTTCGAGTACCCCCTCAACCAGCCGACGGTCGAGACCATCGGCGACATGGCCGAGCTCGCGACAGGCGACGACGAGGTCGCCGCGCAGTACCGTGCGTACTTCGAGCACTGGTCGGAGTTCGCGGCCGAGACGGTCTACTTCACCGACTACCAGGGCGTGCGCTTCATCACCGTCAACGCCACCCGCGACACGACCTTCCTGACGCCTGAGAACCTGCCCGTCTGCCTCGCCACGACCTGCCCGTCCACGAAGGTCGGCGAGCTCTGGACCGAGTACCAGGCGAAGTGGCTCGACCACGTCCTGTCGACCACCGAGTCGAAGTGGAACGTCGTCACCTTCCACCAGCCGGTCTACTCGACCAGCGCGGGCCGCAACGAGCCCATCCTGCGCAAGTACTGGGTCCCGGTCTTCCAGGAGCACGACATCGACCTGGTGCAGATGGGCCACGACCACACCTACGCACGCGGCTACAACAACGACGACCTCACGGCCGACGCCGGCATCACCGACGGCCCGGTCTACATCGTGTCCAACTCGGGCGCCAAGCACTACGAGCTCGAGACCGACGAGAAGAACGTGTGGACGCTCAACGGCGCGACCCAGGTGCTCCGCGGCGCGGGCGTGACGACGTACCAGGTCATCGACGTCTCGGAGGACACGCTGGTCTACAAGTCCTACCTGGCCGAGAAGACCGCCGACGCCACCACCGACCTGCCGATCGGCGCGGTCTACGACGAGTTCACCGTGACCAAGACCGACGACGGCCGCAAGTGGGTCACCGAGGCCGGCGTCGACGCGCCGGTCCCCGCTCCCACTCCCGAGCCGACGCCTGCCCCGACGCCTGCCCCGACGACGGCGCCGACGCCGGTGCCGTCCACGTCACCGTCCCCGGCGCCCGCGATGTCGCAGACCGACGTCCGCCCGCGGGCCTCGAAGCTGCGGGTCGGCAAGAAGGCAGTCGTCCGCCTGAAGGCCACCGCGGCCGGCACCGTGCGGATCACCGCCGAACGGGGCAAGGTCACCGTGGTCCGGGTCGTCGAGGTCGACGGCGACACGCGCCGCTCGGTGCGACTGCCGCACAAGCTCACCAGGAAGGCGGGAAAGCTCGTCGTCCGCGTCGAGCTGACGCCGACCTCGAGCACGGACCTGCCCTCGCGCACCACCCTGCACACGGCGGTACGCCGCTGACGCGGGTCAGGCAGTCCTGAAGCACGTCGGGAGCCGGTCCACCGCGGGCCGGCTCCCGTCGCCCGCCGGCGCCGGGTGAGGCGTTGGCAGCCTGGCCTAGGGTCGCCGCATGGGAGCCGACGTGGTGGTCGTGGGCGCCGGGCTCTCCGGCGTGGCCTGCGCCCGCGAGCTGAGGACGGCCGGCCTCGACGTCCGCGTCCTCGAGCGGGGCCGGGTGCCCGGTGGGCGCATGGCGGCGCGCACGCTGTGGGGTCGTCGCGTCGACCTGGGCGCGTCCTACCTCACCGTCAGCGACCCCGGGTTCGCCGAGGTCGTCGACGACTGGGCCGCGCGCGGGCTGGCCCGCGAGTGGACCGACACGTTCCTCGCGCTGGGTGGACCCGCAGCCGGGAGCACCACCGGTCCGGTGCGCTGGGGCGCACCCGGCGGCCTCCGGTCGCTGGTCGAGGACCTGGCCGCCGACCTGGCCGTCGAGCGACGGGACCTGCGATCGCTCGACGAGCTCGACGCGGGCGCCGTCGTCCTCGCCATGCCGGACCCGCAGGCCAGTCGGCTCGTGGGTGACCATCCGGTCGGCCGCGAGCTGAGCCGTGAGTGGGAGCCGGTGATCGCCGTCGCCGCTCGCTGGACCCTGCGCACCTGGGACGGCACCGGCCCGACCGGCCGCTTCGACGGCGCCTTCGTCAACGACGACCCCGATGTCGCCTGGATCGCCGACGACGGCCGCCGTCGCGGCGACGACGCCCCGGTGCTCGTGGCCCACTCGACACCGGAGCTGGCCGCGCGCCACCTCGACGACCCAGCCGGGGCCGTGCCCGCCGTGCTGCACGCGGTGCAGCGGCTCCTCGGCGTCGGCGCGCCCGCGGACGTCGACGCCCACCGGTGGACCTTCGCCCGCCCCACGGGTCGGCGCGAGGAGCCCTACGCCCTCGTCGACGGCGACCGTCCGGTCGGCGTGTGCGGCGACGGGTGGGGCGAGACGCCCAAGGTCGAGACCGCCTGGCTCTCCGGCATACGCCTGGGGCGCGCGCTCGCCGCGCGCCTCACATGACCTCGAGCAGCCCCCGCTCCTCGAGGAGGTCGAGCGCGAGCGTGCGGTAGCCCTCGTCCTCGAAGAGGACCGTGATCCGGTCGTCCTCCACGTCGGTGACCGTGCCGAGGCCGAACTCCGCGTGCCGCACGGTGCTCTGGACGGCGTACGGCACACCCGGGTCGGCGGTCTCGTCGGGCGCGACGCCGGCCACGCAGTTGTCGCAGATCCCGCACCGGTCGCGCACCTCGGCGCCGAAGTAGCCGAGCATGAAGGCGCTGCGGCACCGCTCCGTCTCGGCGTACGCCCGCATCATCTCGACCCGCGAGCCCTCGAGCTTGCGCTGCGCCTCGGCCCGCTCCACGACGGCGTCCACCACCGTCTCCAGGTCGGCGTCGTCCGGCAGCTCGTCGGCCTCGCGCGCCAGGCGCACCAGGTTGACGAGGCGCCCGGCCTTGCGCTGACCGAAGTCGAGGTGCTCGCCCAGCTCGCGGGGTTCCTCGCTGCCGGTCTCCGCGACCGCCCTGACGACCGCGCGCACGTCGCGCCGCTTGGGCACCGGGGTGGTGAAGAAGCGTCCGAGCGACAGGTCCTCGGCGCGGTAGGCCAGCACGGCCGTCGCGGTGGCGCGGTCGCGCCCGGCGCGGCCGACCTCCTGCCAGTAGGTGTCCGGCGACTCGGGGACGTCGGCGTGGACGACGAAGCGGATGTCGGGCTTGTCGACGCCCATCCCGAAGGCCGAGGTCGCGGCGACCAGAGGCAGGTCGCCGGTCATGAACGCCTCGTGCACCTCGTCGCGTCGCTTCTGGGAGAGCCCGGCGTGGTAGGCCGCGGCGTCGTGTCCCCGCCCGGCGAGCGCGGCGGCGACGGACTCCGCGCCCTTGCGCGTGCGGCAGTAGACGACGCCGCTGCCGCTCCTGCCGCCCTGGTCACCGGAGAGCTCGTCGACGATGGCGAGCACGCGGGCGGCCTGCTCGTCGGCGTCGGCGAAGCGCTCGACGGCGAGCGCGATGTTGTCGCGCTCGAATCCGGTGAGGACCACGAGGGCGTCCTCCAGGGCGAGCCGGTCGACGATGTCCTGCTGCGTGGGGAGCGCGGCGGTCGCGGTCATGGCGATCACCCGGGGCGCTCCGAGCTGCTCGACGAGCTCACCGAGCCGGAGGTAGTCGGGGCGGAAGTCGTGGCCCCACGACGAGACGCAGTGCGCCTCGTCCACCGCCACGAGCGTCGGCTCGATCGCGGCCACCTCCGCCAGCACGTCCGGGTTGGCCAGCTGCTCGGGGGAGAGGAGCAGGAAGCGGAGGTCGCCGTCGCGGGCGGCGGCCAGCACCCGCTCGCGCTCCTCGTCCGTCTCCGAGGAGCTGAGCCTCGCGGCGCTGAGGCCGACCTCCTCCAGGGAGGCCACCTGGTCCTGCTGCAGCGCGAGCAGCGGGGACACGACGACCGTGCAGCCGTCGAGCAGCAGACCGGCGAGCTGGTAGGCCAGCGACTTGCCGGCACCGGTGGGGGCGACGAGCAGCACGTCGCGCCCCTCGAGGAGCGCCTGCACGGCCTCCTCCTGCCCGGGCAGCAGCTCGCGGTGCCCGAACGAGCGCTCGGCCGCCTCGCGCACCCGTGCGGACGAGGTCGATCGGGAGGAGGGGGACGTCACGCGGCAGGGGTACCCGCGGCGCGCGGCGCCTATGAGCAGGACGTCAGGAGAGGAGCGTCACCTCGGGCGGAAGCCGGAGCACATCACGCGCAGGTGCTCGATCGCGTCGGTGCCGCGGTAGTAGGCCTGCTGCTCGGCAACGTACGACCCACCCGGCGTGAGGAGGTCGAAGCGGTAGCTGACGTGGGAGGTGTCGGCGACGTCGTCGCGCTCGGAGACGTCCAGGACCCGCTCGATCTCGTCGTCCGGCTCGAACCACGAGCCGAACACGGTCTCCACGACGGCGTCGGGCCCGGTGCCCTCCCACGACCGACCGGGGGTCAGCCCGCGGAAGTCGACGTCGTCGGCCAGCACGGCGCGCAGCGCCGCCTCGTCCTTCGCGGCGATCGCGTGGGCGAGCCGTGCGCCCAGGGAAGCGGTGTCACTCACGCGCCCAGTGTGCTCCAGCGGGTCAGCGCGACGCCAGCACCGCCAGGTCGCGCTCGGCGTAGAGCCGGTGCTCCCACTCCTCGTTGAGGACGACCCGCAGGCAGTCGGCGACGGTCAGCCCGGTGGCGTCGGCGAGGAAGGGCGTGGCCGACGAGACCGGCCGGCCCAGTCCGGCGTCGGTCAGGCCGTCGAGCACCTCTGCGACCGTCGCGCGCCGCTGCCGGCGCAGCGCCATGACCTCGTGCAGCTCGGGCCGCGCACGCCGCTCCCACGGCACGCCCTCGTGCACGGGCGCCTCGTCCCACGGCAGGTCGAGCGGGTGCCAGGGCGAGGGGTCGGCGAGCACGACGCCGCCGACCCAGCACGCGTGCGCGAACCCCAGGTGGCGCAGGGTCTCGATGAACGACCACTCGCCGTCCACCTGCTCGTGCAGCCGCTCGGTGGGCACGGCCCGGGCGTGGCCCATCGTCTCGCCCCACAGGCGGTCGAGGACGGCGAACGCCTCCTGGAAGCCCGCGACGTCGGTGGGCGACATCAGCGCGCGCTCGGGCATCCGCCGGTTGAGCTCGGCCTCCACGAGCGGGACGACGTCGACCCCGTTGACCACGAGTCGCAGCACCTCGCCGCTGATCTCCATGTCCGGGACCTCGACCCCGGTCATCCGCACGCCGTCGAAGTACGCCGCCCGCACGCGGGTGCGGCTCAGGTCGACCTCGCGGACGTCGAGCTCGCTCATGTCGGCGCCCCGGAACGTGCTGCGCGAGAGGTCCACCCGCTGGAAGCTCGACCCGGAGAGGTCCTGCTCGGTGAAGTCGGTCATCCGCGCAGACTAAAGGGCGATGCGGACGATCCGGGGCCGGTTCGATGATGGCGACATGACTGACGCAACCCGCACGCCCGGCACCGTCGCGGTCCCCGGCGCCGTCCTGTCCTTCGACGTCGTCGGCGACCTCGCCGACGCGACCCCCGACAGGCCGCCGCTGGTCCTGGCCGGCTCACCGATGGACAGCACCGGATTCGGCAGCCTCGTGGCCCGGCTGGAGGACCGGGTGCTCGTGCTGACCGACCCGCGCAACGTCGGGCGCAGCACGCGCGACGACGACACAGCGGCAGTGACGCCGGAGCAGCACGCCGAGGACCTGCACGCCCTCGTCGAGGCGCTGGGCGTGGGCCCGGTCGACCTGTTCGCGACGTCCGGCGCCGCCGTCAACGCCCTCTTCCTGGTCGCCGCGCACCCCGACGACGTACGAGTGCTGGTGGCGCACGAGCCGCCGATGGCGCCGCTGCTCCCGGACGGCGAGGCCATCGGCCGGGCGTGCGAGGAGCTGGTGGCGACCTACGACGCGTCGGGCATCGGCCCCGCGATGGCTCGCTTCATCGGCCTGGTGATGCACCGCGGCGAGTGGACCGGAGCCGAGCCCGTGCCGGACCCGGCGACGTTCGGCCTGCCCAGCGAGGACGACGGGTCGCGCAACGACGCACTGATGGCCAACATGCGCGGCGAGGGGTGCACCCGCGTCCCGGACCTCGCCGCCGTCCGGGACGCGTCGACCACGGTCGTCCTCGGCGTGGGGGAGGAGTCGGGTGGGCCCGAGGACGGCGAGATCGCCGGGCGGGCCGGCCACGCCGTCGCGCGCGAGCTCGGGGTCGAGCCGGCGGTGTTCCCCGGCGGCCACAACGGCTTCCTCGGTGGCGAGTACGGCCAGACCGGCAAGCCGGACGAGTTCGCGGCGCGGCTGGACGAGGTGCTGCGCGGCTAAATGGAGTAAGTCAACTAAGATGGTCGTCAATTGACGACGAGGAGTCACGATGACCATCACCGACCGCCCGCAGGACACCGGCTGGAACCAGCGCTACGGCGCGACCGTGGACCCCGATCGCACCGAGGTGCCCGACGTGGTCCGCCTCCAGCTGGCCCACCGCTCCGTGCGCCGGTTCCTGCCGGGTGAGGTCTCCGACGACGAGCTGCGGACGCTCGTCGCGGCGGCGCAGTCCGCCCCGACGTCGTCCAACCTCCAGCCGTGGAGCGTCGTCGCGGTGCGCGACCCGGGGCGCCGCCGTCGGCTCTCCACGCTGGCCGCGCGGCAGCAGTTCGTTGCTGAGGCCCCGCTCCTGCTGGTCTGGGTCGCCGACCTCGGCCGCGCCCGCCGCCTCGCCGAGCGTCGTGAGCACAAGCTCGAGGCCGCCGACTACCTCGAGACCGCGCTCATCGGTTTCATCGACGTCGCACTCGCCGCCCAGAACGCCGTCGTCGCCGCGGAGTCCCTCGGCCTCGGGAGCTGCTTCGTCGGGGCGATCCGCAACAACCCCGAGGACGTCGCCGCGGAGCTCGGGCTCCCGGCGCACGCCGTCGCCGCGTTCGGCCTCGCCGTCGGGCGTCCCGACCCCGCGGAGCACGCCGGCGTGAAGCCGCGGCTCCCGCAGGAGGCGGTGCTGCACCACGAGACGTACGACGCCGAGCGCGCCGACGCCCAGCTCATGGCCTACGACGAGCGGCTCGCCGACTACAACGAGCGGTACGGACTGGCGGGCGGCTGGACCGACCGCGTCCTCACCCGGCTCGCTGGACCGGAGTCGATGGCCGGGCGGCACCGCCTCCGCGAGGCGCTCGACAAGCTGGGGCTGCCGGTTCGTTGAGGCGGGCCGACGCGGCGGCTACCAGGTGAGCTCGATCTCGATCTCGTTGTCGTCGCCGAGCTCGACCTCGACCTTGAGCCGCACCTCGTCGGGCACGGCTACCGTGACGCGGCCACCCTCGCGGGAGAACTCCACCGAGTTGTGCTTGGCGAGCGAGTCGGCCAGCGTGCGCAGCCGGGCGGCGGCCTCCTCGCGGGTCATCGTCTGGGTCTCGTCCATCTCGAAAAGGTCCATGCCCAAGAACGTAGACGATCGCGACCAACCGGCTACAGGCCCAGCATCCGGCCGATGATCTCCTTCTGGATCTCGGTCGTGCCGCCGTAGATCGTCTGGATGCGCGAGTCGGTGTAGGCCTTGGAGATGGGGTACTCGTCCATGTAGCCGTAGCCGCCGTGCAGCTGGACGCCGGCGTCGACGACCCGCTTCTGCAGCTCCGTGGTCCACCACTTCGCCATCGACGCCAGCGCCGTGTCGACCTGTCCGGCGTTGAGACGGAGCACGCAGTCGTTGATGAACACCCGCGCGACGTGCGCCTCGGTGGCCATCTCGGCGAGCACGAAGCGGTTGTGCTGGAACGTCCCGATCGGCCTGCCGAAGGCCTCGCGCTCCTTGGCGTAGGCCAGGCAGAGGTCGAGGACGTGCTCGATGGCGGCGACGGCGATGCAGCCGATCGAGATGCGCTCCTGGGGGAGGTTCTCCATCAGTGAGACGAAGCCCGAGCCCTCGGCGCCGAGGAGATTCTCCTTCGGCACCCGTACGTCGGTGAAGGACAGCTCGGCGGTGTCCTGGGCGTGCAGCCCCATCTTGGCGAGGTTGCGGCCGCGCTCGAACCCCTCCATGCCGCGCTCGACGACGAGCAGCGAGATGCCCTGGTGGCCGGCGTCCGGGTTCGTCCGGCAGACCACGACGACCAGGTCGGACAGGATGCCGTTGGAGATGAAGGTCTTCGACCCGTTGAGCACGTAGTGGTCGCCGGCGTCGACCGCCGTCGTACGGATGCCCTGCAGGTCCGACCCGGCACCGGGCTCGGTCATCGCGATCGCGGTGACGATGTCGCCGGAGACGCAGCCGGGCAGCCACCGCTGCTTCTGCTCCTCCGTCCCGAGCGAGGAGATGTAGGGGACGATGATGTCGGTGTGCACGGCGAAGCCGGGCCCGGAGGCCCCGGCCCGCGCGGACTCCTCGGCGAGCACCATGTTGTAGCGGAAGTCCTTGATGCCCGGTCCGCCGTAGGCCTCGTCGACGTCGAAGCACAGCAGCCCGCGCTCGCCCGCACGGCGCCAGACCTCGCGGTCGACGATGCCCGCCTCCTCCCAGGCGGCGTGGTGCGGCGTCACCTCCTTCTCGAAGAAGGCGCGGGCCACGGCGCGGAAGTCCTCGTGCTCCTGCTCGAGGATGCTGGGGCGGTCAGGCATGGGTCCTCCGATGGTCCGGGTCGGCCGGGGTGGTGGTCCTCCCCGACGGGGTGAGGCGACGCCGTCCGGGCGTGCCTACGTTGGTGGGATGACGTTCCTCAGCACGGCCGTCCGCGCGACCCACCTCGTCACGAACGCTGCCTGGTTCGGCGGCTCGCTGATGGGGGCGGTCGGGCTGAACCAGGCCGCCCGCGAGCCGGACAGCGAGCGGGAGCGGGTCGAGGTCTCCGGCACCGGCTGGGAGCGGTGGGGTCCGGTGCAGGGCGCCGCGATCGGCCTGCACCTGCTGAGCGGGATCGCGATCCTCGCCGACAACCGCAACCGCGTCGTGTCGCACCCCCCGACGACCGCGTCGGTGCTGGCCAAGACGGCGCTCACCGGTGCCGCCGTCGCCTCGTCCGCGGCTGCGTACGTCTACGGGCAGCGCCTCGGCGACGCGAGCGGGGAGGACGGTCACCCCCGGCAGCCGGAGGTCGCCGAGGACGCGCGCGGCAGGCTCGCGTGGCTGCAGTGGGCGACGCCGGCCCTCACCGGCGCGCTCCTCGTGCTCGACGCCCAGCTCGGGGAGCAGCAGCGGGGCAAGGCCGGCCTGCTCGACCGGCCCTGGTGATCGCCGGGGTGAACCCCAATTCATGACGCCGCCCGGTTGAGCGCGTCGAGCATGGCGGTCGGACCGAGGTCCTCGAGCCGGTAGCCGTGCGGGTAGGTGCTCGGCCGGTGGACATGGGCCGTGCGGCGCGGGGGAGCGAGGCGCAGCAACCGTCCACGCGCCCGAAGCCCGCCGCGCACCGCCCGCACGAGCCACCGCGGCTGCCGCGGCAGACCGAGCGCCACGCGCAGCGGCTCGTCCATCACGGCGACGGTGACCCGGCGGACCAGCGGACGCAGCGGTGCCGGCGCGACGCCCTTCGCGATGCGGATCGACGCCTCCGCCAGCCGGGTGGCCTCGGCGGTGTGGGCGAAGTGCCGACGCTCGTAGTCGACCAGCAGGGTCAGGTAGCCGTCGTACGTCGTGGGCAGGCCCTTGAGGCCCATCAGCTCGCCGAAGCGGGTCGTCACCTTCGTGATCGCGGCGATCTCGTGGTCGTCGAGGCGGCGCCAGCCGTAGGCCTCGATCCAGCGCACCGGCCCGACGATGGTGGTGGCGAGGACGTAGGCGAGCTCGTGGTCGGGGATGTCGTAGTGGCCGTGGATGCGGTTGAGCCGGCGCAGCGCGGCGTGCGAGCGGGGTGAGTCGATGCCCTCCAGCGTCGCCTCGTCGCCGATGAGGATGGTGTCGTCGTAGCGCTTGGCACCGTGGTCCTCGAACTCGCGGGTGCGGTCGAGGAGGGCGGCGATCGAGGGGACGCCGTAGTCACGCATGAAGGCGACACCGGTGCCCTGCGAGTAGTCCCAGGGGAACTCGAAGCGGGCGGTCAGCCGCAGGATCTCGTCGTGGTCGACCTCCGGGTCCAGGGACCGGATCCGGCGGAGGTTCGCGTAGCGGCCCGGGGCGTGCACGCGGCTCAGGACACCCATTCCTTCACCTGGGCGACGGTCGCCGCCGGGTCCTCCGAGACGGGGTGGATGTTGAGGTCCGTGACGCCGGCCTCGCGGAAGGCGGCGATGCGCTCCTTGACGTACGACGCCGGGCCGACGAGGTTGGCCGCCTCCAGCCACTCGGTCGGCACGAGCGCGGCGGCGTCCCGCTTCCGGCCGGAGAGGTAGAGCTCCTGGATCTCCTCGGCCTCCTTCTCGTAGCCGTAGGCGCGGGCGACGTCGTTGTAGAAGTTCCTGCCCTTCGCGCCCATGCCGCCGACGTAGAGGGCGAACATCGGACGCGCGAAGTCGAGCAGGGACTTGGTGTCGGGGCCCTCGCCGATGGCCACCATGCCGCCGGCCATCACCTGCAGCGGGGCGAGGCCCTCCTGGCGCTTCGCGTTCCCGGCGGCCAGCGCGTCGCCCCAGACGAGGTGTGCCTTCTCCGGGTGGAAGAGGTGCGGGATCCAGCCGTCGGCGATCTCGGCGGTCTGCTCGACGTTCTTCGGGCCGAGCGCGGCGATCCAGATAGGGACGGTGTCGCGCTCAGGCCGGGTCAGCAGCTTGAGCGGCTTGCCGAGGCCGGTGACGGCGCCGTCGTCCTTGGTCAGCGGCAGGTGGAACTCCCCGTCGGCCGACAGCGCCTCGCGCCTGAGCCCGCGGCGGATGATGTCGACGACCTCGGCGGTGCGCGCCATCGGCTTGCGGTAGGGCACGCCGTGGAAGCCCTCGATCACCTGCGGCCCACTCACCCCGAGCCCGAGGATCGCGCGGCCCTGGCTGACGTTGTCGAGCCCGGCCGCGGTCTGGAGCAGCGCGCCCGGCGTGCGGGAGTAGATGTTGAGGATGCCCGAGCCGATCTGCACGGTCTCGGTCTTGGCGGCCAGGTAGCCCATCAGCGTGGGTGCGTCGAAGCCGTAGGCCTCCGCGACCCACACGCTGTCGAGGCCGGCGCGCTCCAGGGCGACCACCTCGTCGGCCGCCTTGCGCGGGTTGCCGTCGTACATCAGCAGGGTGGCGAGGCGCATGCCTCAACTGTGACAGTGGCACTGTCACGATGGCAAGGGCGGTCAGCCCCTCCCGTGCCAGGACTCCCAGAGCGCGGCGTACGACCCGCCGGCGGCGACGAGGTCGTCGTGCGGCCCCAGCTCGGAGATCACGCCGTCCTCGACGACCGCGACCCGGTCGGCGTCGTGGGCGGAGAAGAGCCGGTGCGCGATCGCGATGACCGTGCGCCCCTCCAGCACGGCCGCGAGCGAGCGCTCGAGGTGCCGCGCGGCGCGCGGGTCGATCAGTGAGGTGGCCTCGTCGAGGACGAGCGTGTGCGGGTCGGCGAGCACCAGCCGAGCGAGGGCGACCTGCTGGGCCTGGGCCGGGGTCAGCGAGCGGCCGCCGGACCCGACGACGGTGTCGAGTCCGTCGGGCAGCGCGTCGACCCACTCGAGCGCGTCGACCGCGGCGAGTGCGGATCGGATGTCCTCGAGCGAGGAGCCCGGGCGCGCCAGGACGACGTTCTCCCACACGGTGCCGACGAAGACGTGGTGCTCCTGGGTCACCAGCGCCACGTGTCCACGCAGGTCGTCGAGCGGCAGCTCGACCAGCCCGACGTCGCCGACGGTGACCCGGCCAGTTCGCGGCGGGTGGATGCCCGCGAGGAGCCGGCCGAGCGTCGACTTGCCGGCGCCCGACGGTCCGACCATGGCGATCCGCTCACCGACGCCCACGTCGAGGTCGATGCCGTGGAGGACGTCGCGGCCGTCGATGTAGGAGAAGCGCACGTCCTCGGCGTCGAGCTTCTCGCCGTCCGGCACGGCTCCGGAGACGGTGCGGTCGTCGGGCACCTGGCCGACGCCGAGCAGCCGGGCCAGGGACGCCGCACCGACCTGCAGCTCGTCGAGGATGGAGACGAGCCGGTCGACCGGGTCGATGAGCATCTGGACGTAGAGCGTCGCCGCGGTGACCTCGGCGAGCGACACCTGGCCGCGGGTGTAGAGCCAGCCGCCGAACAGCAGCGTGCCGACCACCGGGAGCAGGTAGGCGATCTCCATCGAGGGGAAGAACACCGTGCGCAGCCGCAGCGTGTAGCGCTCGGCGTCGTAGGAGTCGCCGCAGTCGGCGTCGCCGCGCGCGATCCGGTCGTCGCCGAGGCCGAGGGCCTCGACGGTGCGAGCGCCCTCGACCGTCTCGGCGAGGGTCGTCGTGATCTGGCTGTACGACGCCGACTCGCGCTCGTAGCCCGGACGGGCCCGGCTGAGGTACCACCGCAGCCCGGCGACGAGCGGCGGCAGGGCGAGCAGGCAGGGCAGGAACACCCACCAGCCGACCGACAGCGCGGCGGCGAAGGTGAGGACCGCGGTCACCACGGCGATCGTCCACTCCGGCAGCGCCCACCGCACCGACCAGCCGAGCTGGTCGACGTCGCGGCTCGTGCGGGTCAGCAGGTCGCCCGAGCCGGCCGACTCGACCGTCCCGACGGGGAGCGACAGCGCGTTCTGGACGAAGTCCTCGCGCAGCTCGGCCAGCACCTGCTCGCCGAGCACCTGCGAGAGGTAGCGCGCGTAGCGGGTGAGCACCGTCTGCAGGAGGAGGAAGCCGGCCAGCAGCATCGCGACCCGGTCGACGTGCGCGACCGTGGTGCCGTCCTCGACGGCCTGCACGAGGCCGCCGAGCAGGCGGGGCGCGGCGAGGCCGGCGGTGGCGGCGAGGACGTGGAGGGCGAGCGCGGACCAGAGCATCCGCGGATGGCGCCGGGCGAGGTCGCGCGCGTAGCGGCGTACGGACGCAGCGTCGGCGACGGGCAGCCGGGTGTCGATGCTCACGACGCTGCCACCCCCGTCGGCTCCGCATCGAGCTCCGGCTCCACCTCGCGGGTCACGATCGCGCGGTAGGCGGAGTGGGTCTCGAGCAGCTCGGTGTGCGTGCCGGTGGCGACCACCCGTCCGTCGAGGAGCAGGGCGACCTCGTCCACGGCGTCGAGCAGCAGCGGGCTGGCGGTGACGACGACCGTCGTCCGACCCGTGCGGTGCTCGTGGAGCCGCGACGCGATCCGTGCCTCCGTGTGGGCGTCGACGGCGGACGTCGGCTCGACCAGGACGAGCACCTCGGGGTCGCTGGTCAGGACCCGCGCGAGCACGAGCCGCTGCCGCTGCCCGCCCGAGAAGGAGCGGCCGCGCTCGGCGACCACGCTGTCGAGGCCGTCGGCGAGGCCGTCGAGGACGTCCTCCGCCGAGGCGGTGTGGAGCGCGGCCGCCACCCCTCCGCGGCCCCGCACGTCGAGCCCCGCGCCCAGGGGCCCGCTGAACAGCTGGCTCGCGGTGTCGGACACGACGATGCGGCGGCGGACCTCGTCGTGCGGCAGCGCGGTGAGGGGTACGCCGCCCAGCGTGACGTCGTCGTCCGGCGGCGCGGCGGCCAGGCCGAGGCGGTCGGCCAGGACGGCCGACTCGTCGGGTCGGTCGCTCACGACGGCGAGCATCCGGCCGGGCTCGACGCGCAGCCCGGTGCGGGCATCGGCCAGCACGCTGCCCGGGGGAGGTGCCGCCTGCGGTGAGACCGGGTCGGTGACGTCGGGCTCGAGCGCGAGCACGGCGCAGACACGTCGCGCGGCCACCAGGCCCCGGATGGTCTTGTTGGCGAACTCCGTGGCCGTGCGCAGCGGCACGAGCAGGAAGGCGGCGTAGCCGTAGAACGCCACCAGCTCGCCGGGGGAGATGGTGCCGCCGGCTGCGGCGCGGGCCCCGAGCCAGACGACCAGCACGACGAAGACGCCGGGCAGCAGGACCTGCAGCGCGTCGAGCACGGACTGCACGCGCGCCACCCGGACGCCGGCGGCCCGGGCCCCCTGCGACTCCCGCCGGTAACGGTCGAGGAACACCTGCTCGCCGCCGACGCCGCGCAGCACCCGCAGGCCACTGACGATGTCGCTGGCGGTGTTGGAGAGCGACCCCATGAGGTGGCGCTGGTGGGCGCTGCGCGCCTGCAGCGGCTTGAGCAGGGGGCCGATCGCCAGCACCAGCAGCGGGACGCCGAGCAGGACCACGAGGCCGAGGGTCACCGACGTGCGCAGCAGCAGGAGGGCGACGACGAGGAACGACACGATCGCGCCGGTGAAGCGCGCGGTGATGTCCATGACGCCGCCGAGGTGCGACAGGTCGCTGGTGCCGATGGCGACCACCTCGCCCGTCGACACCTTGCGCGGCAGCGTGCCCCCGAGCCGGACGGTCTGCCGGGTGACGAGCTGGACCGTGCGGTAGGCCGTGGTGAGCCAGTTGGTCACGGCGAAGCGGTGTCGCATGATCCCGCTGACCGCCTGCACGAGGCCGACGCCCAGCATGATCCCGGTCCACGTCACGAGCTCGGAGGTGTCCTTGGCGGCGACGCCGCGGTCGATGGCGCGCCCCAGCACGGCCGGCATCACCGCCAGCGAGGCGCCCCAGAGGATCCCCCAGAACATGCCTCCGGCGAGCGTCGGCAGCTGCTGGCGCGCCAGCCACCAGAGGAACCTGAGGGGCGTGCGGTGGTCCGCCACTCCTGGGTCGGGGACGGGGAGCGTGCGCACCGGCCGATCCTAGATTTCGCTGCTCGGGCGCGACGAATCCTTTTCCGCCAGGGGTGCGTCAGCCCTCGACGTACGTCGACCCGTCGAGCACCGCTGCGACCGCCTCGGAGCGGGGTGCGGTGCCGAGGAGCGTGGCGGTGACGAAGTCCGTGGCGTAGGACTCGAAGGCGCGTGCGTGCCGCAGCATCGCGTGCCGGCCGCCCGGGATGGTCACGTAGCCGACGGGGGTGGTGGTCTCCAGGCGCCGGGCGAGCTCGGCCGAGCGGGTCGGCAGGGCGATGCGGTCCTCGCCGCCGTGCACGACGAGGACCTGGGTGTCGCGCAGTCCGACCCGGTCGGTCGGCAGCACCCACGGGTTCAGCGCCACCACGCTGCGCACCTGCGGGTCGTGCCCGGCCAGGAGCGCGGCCCGACCGCCCAACGAGTGGCCGACCAGGGCCACCGGCAGGTCGCCGTGCTGCTCGGTGACCTGCTGGAGCGCCCATGCGACGTCCATGACCGGGGTGGTGCGGGAGTCCCAGCCCCGGTGGGTGTTGAGCAGGCGGTGCACCGCCAGCCGGGACCGACCGGCGACGGCGATCCGCTGGGCGAGGGGCACCATGCGCAGCACCGAGAGCTGGGCAGGACTGACCATCGCCCGGTCGCCCCGGCTGGCACCGCCGTGCAGGACGAGCACGATCCCCTTCGGGTCGCGCCCCCTGCGGACGGGGACCAGACGGGCTCCGGTCATCGGGACGAGCCGGGGAGCAGGTCGGCGACGCCGTCGAGCACGCCGTCGGCCACGCCTGCGACCAGGTTGGACGGACGCTGCTCCTCGCCGGCACGGGCGCTGACGACCACCAGGGCGCCGGTGAGGGCCGGGACGGCCCACTGGAGCAGGCGGAGCTTGCGCTGCGCCTCGGCGACGTCGCGCGGGGTCCGGGCGGACGGCTGCGTGCCCGACTCGGCCGGCACGTGGGTGTCGTCGGAGACCTGCCGCCCGAGCAAGCGGCTGTAGGCCGTGACGCCCAGTGCGGCCGCGGTGAGCGCCGTCTTCAGGACGACCGTCCGGGCCGACCCCTTCTGGGCCGCGAGGCGGCCGTGGTCGTTGCCGAGCATGCCGATGCTCCCGACGACGTGCGCACCGATGGCGGCCGCGTTGACGGGTGTCCACCGGTCCCAGCCGAGGTTGGCGACGGCACCCGTGCTCCGGGGTGACTCGGCCGCTCCGGCGGCCGCGTTGAGGGCCGTCGCGTTGGCCAGCGTCCCGCCGAACCAGGCGGCGAGGCCGAGGTCGTGGAGCGAGCGGGCGAGGGTGTGCGTGGACATGGAACCTCCGTCGATGGGGAGAGCCTGGCCCACATCCGTACCCGGAGGCAGGCGTCGCATTCGTGCGTGCCGGGGGTCACCGGCCGAGGTCGGCCACCACCTCGGCGCCCGGCAGGTCCGCGAGCACCCGGCCGGGCACCAGCAGCTTGGAGCGTCGTACGCCGCTGCCGAGCACGACGACGGGCTCGTCGAGCAGCGCCTCGTGGACCAGCACGCGCCATCCGTCGGGGAGCCCGACCGGGGTGATCCCTCCGTACTCCATGCCGGTCTCCGCGACCGCGCGCTCCATGGGGAGGAAGGACGCCTTGCGCACGTCGAGCATCTTGCGGACCAAGGTGTTGACGTCTGCCCGCGTGTCGGCGCGCACCACGCACGCGGCGACCCGCTCGTCCCCGGCCCGCGCGCCGGCCACCACCACGCAGTTGCCGCTCGCCGTCATCGGGATGTCGTACGCCTCGCCCATCGCGGCCGTGTCGGCGAGGTCGGGGTCGATCGCGACGACGGCCACCTCGGCCGCTCCCGCCCAGCCGGCGAGCGCGGCGGCGACGGGGGCGGCGACGAGGTCCGGGTGCTCGGTGGCGGGCAGGGACGTCAGGGACGGGAAGCTGGGGAGCGTCACGCGGTCATCATGCGGCATTCATCCTGACGTCACCCCGGTACCACCGTCCGGTCCCCGCGGCCGGGCAGCGTGGTGCCATGACGGTGACCCGCGAGGCGGTGCACAGGACCTCGTCGTTGGTCCCCACCCCCGCCGTGGTTGCGCACCGCGGCGCCAGCGGGCACCGTCCCGAGCACACGCTGGATGCCTATCGGACCGCCATCCGGATGGGCGCCGACGACATCGAGATCGACCTCGTCGCCACGCGCGACGGCGTCCTCGTGGCGCGCCACGACCTCGAGCTCAGCGCGACGACCGACGTCGCCGACCGCCCCGGGCTCGCCCACCTGCGCCGCACGATGGTGGTCGACGGGGTGGAGCAGCACGGCTGGTTCGCCCAGGACCTGACCCTGCCCGAGCTCAAGACGCTCGCCGCGCGGGAGCGGATGCCCGGCACCCGGCCCGGCAACACGGCGTACGACGGGGCGGAGGGAGTGCCGACGCTGACCGAGGTGCTGGCGATGGTCTCCGCGGAGTCGGTCCGCCGTGGCCGGCCGGTGGGCGTCGCGCTCGAGCTCAAGCACGCCGCCCACCACGACGCGGCCGGACTCCCGCTGGACGTCCCGCTGCTGCGCGAGCTCGCCCGCCAGGGCCTCGACCACCCGTGGGCGCGGGTCGCGCTCATGTCGTTCGAGGCGCCCGTCCTGCGGCGGCTGGCCGAGCGGACCCGGCTGCCCGTCGTGCAGCTCCTGGACGCCGGTCACCTGCCGACGTCGGACGAGCTGGACCGCATCGACGAGTACGCCGACGGCCTCGGCGCGCACACGTCCCTCGTGATGCCCCGCGACGCGCACGGAGTGACCGGCGCGCCGTCGTCCCTGGTCCGCGACGCGCACCGTCGCGGCCTCACCGTCCACGCCTGGACGGTCCGTGCCGAGAACCGCTTCCTGCCGACCGACCTGCGCCGGGGGACCGCGCCCGACGCGCCCGGCGACATGGCGGGGGAGGTACGGGCACTGCTCGCCGCGGGGATCGACGGGGTGATCACCGACCACCCCGAGGAGGCGCTGGCCGTCGTCCGGGAGGTGCAAGGCACAGCCTTGCACCGGCGTACGCTCACCTCGTGACACACGCCTCGTCGACCGCCCTGCTCGAGCGCATCCGCGCGGCCGTCATCGGCGACGACCAGGTGATGGAGGGCCCCTACGGCCCGCGCCGCGTCACCTACGCCGACTACACCGCGTCCGGTCGCAGCCTGACCTTCATCGAGGACTTCATCCGCCACGAGGTGCTCCCGGCGTACGCCAACACCCACACCGAGGCGAGCGGCACCGGCCTGCAGACGACCCGGCTCCGCGAGGACGCGCGGCGCGTCATCCGCGACGCGGTGGGCGGCGACGACGAGACGGTCGTCATCTTCTGCGGCGCCGGCAGCACCGCGGCGATCGACAAGCTCATCGGCATCCTCGGCCTCCGGATCCCGTGCGTGCTCGAGGACCGCCACCACCTCAGCGCCGCGATCCCTGCCGACCAGCGCCCGGTGGTCTTCATCGGCCCGTTCGAGCACCACTCCAACGAGGTGAGCTGGCGCGAGACCATCGCCGACGTCGTCACGATCCACGAGGACGCCGACGGGCGCGTGTCCCTCGACCACCTCCGCGAGGAGCTCGAGCGCCACGCCGACCGACCGCTCAGGATCGGCTCGTTCTCCGCGGCCTCCAACGTCACCGGCATCGTCACCGACACCGAGGGTGTCGCCGACGTGCTCCACGAGCACGGCGCCCTCAGCTTCTGGGACTTCGCCGCTTGCGCGCCCTACGTCGACATCGAGATGTACGGCCCCGGCAGCTCCCGCAAGGACGCGATCTTCATCAGCCCCCACAAGTTCATCGGCGGCCCGGGCACCCCGGGCGTCCTCGTGGTCCGCCGCGAGCTGCTCGCCAACCGGGTGCCCGTCGTGCCGGGCGGCGGGACCGTGATGTACGTCAACCCGACGGAGCACCGCTACCTCGACGACCCGGCCCACCGGGAGGAGGGCGGCACGCCGGCGATCGTCGAGTCGATCCGCGCCGGACTGGTCTTCCAGCTCAAGCAGGCCGTCGGCGTGGAGACGATCCAGGCGCACGAGGAGGAGCTGCTGCGCCGCGCGGTCGAGGCGTGGGTGGCCGAGCCGGGCATCCAGATCCTCGGCAACCTCGACTCCCAGCGCCTCTCGATCGTCTCCTTCGTCGTCAAGGCGCCCGACGGGACCTACCTGCACCACAACTTCGTGGTCGCGCTGCTCAACGACCTGTTCGGCATCCAGACACGCGGGGGCTGCTCGTGCGCCGGCCCCTACGGCCACCGGCTGCTCGACATCGACCTCGACCACAGCCACCGCTTCGAGGCGCAGATCGCCGGAGGCTGCGAGGGCATCAAGCCCGGCTGGGTGCGGGTGAACTTCAACTACTTCGTCGACGAGGAGGTCTTCACCTACGTCGTGGAGGCGGTGCGCCTCGTCGCGCGCGAGGGGTGGCGCCTGCTCGGCGACTACCGCTTCGACCCGCTCACCGGGCTGTGGCACCACCGGACCGGCCCGGTCGAGCCGCCGCTGCGCCTGACCGACGTCACCTACGCCGCCGACGGCTCGATGACCTACCCGCGCCACACGACGACGGCCCCCGTCTCGGTGCTCCGGGAGCACCTCGACGAGGGCCGCGCGATCATGGCCGCCGCCTCTCCTCCGGACTGGTCCGACACCGCCCACCTGGGGGCCGACTTCGACGACCTCCGGTGGTTCGCGCTCCCGGCCAGCTCAGTCACCCCACGACGTTCTTCTTCCCCCGCTGCGCTCCTCCAGAACAACGCCGCGGGGACCCCGACGCCTCGGACGACCGGCGGATCAGGCTGACCGGCGGCCCGGCCACACCGTCGCCGCGAGCCCGGCGGCACCGGCCGCCAGCCACGGGATCGGCATCAGCCAGCGGAGCTCGGAGGTGTCGACGACGTCGCCCTGCACGAGCGCCCACACCAGCACCATGCCGGCGAAGGCGACACCCATCACGAGGTGCCCGATGTTGACCGGGTGCAGGCCCGACGGCTTGTCCGGTGCGTCGAGCGGGCCGGTCATGGGCTCGTCGTACGTCGTGCCGTAGTCGTCGTAGCCCGAGTCGTAGCCGTAGAGGTCGGAGTAGTCGTTCCGGTCGTCAGTCATGGCAGTGCTCCTCAGGCCGCTTCGCGGACGACGATCTCGCCGCCGACCAGGTCGATGTTGATGGACATGTCCGGGACGTCGTTGCCGCCGTCGAGGGACCCGTCCTGGGTGATGTCGAATCCGTCGCTGCTCTGGTCGAAGACCTGGCTGCTGCCGCCGACGACCGAGGTCGTGACGTCGACGTCCATCCCGTCGGGGACGACGACCTCGATCTTCCCCCCGACGCCGTCGATCTGGATGTCGCGGCCGTCGAGCCCCTCGACGTCGGAGACGTCGGACAGGTCGAGGGTAAAGCGACCGCCGCCGAAGTCGTAGGACTGGCGGACCTCGCTGGCGCTGGTCGGGGCGTAGGAGCGGCTCTGGTCGCCGACGCTGCTGCCGATGGTCGCCGCGGCCGTGGCGAGGGCAGCCACGAAGCCCAGGAGGATCAGTCCACCGGCGCGGCCCCAGAAGGAGCCGACGACCAGCATCAGCGCGACGATGCCGAGCGCGAGGGCGGGGTAGGCGCTGTCCGCGACCGCCACCCCGGCGACGTCGACCACCCCGAGGACGCCCTCGGCGAGCGCGATCAGCGCGAGCGTGAACCAGAAGAGGATGGGGCCGCGCTTGCGCGGGTTGCGCGGGCGGCGCGGGCGGTCGTACGAGCCCCACGGCGCTGCCGGGGGATAGCCGGAGCCGGGTGCGTGGGCGGGGTCGTAGCCGGCGTCGTACGCGCTGCCGTAGCCGGGGTCGTAGGTGCCGGTGTAGCCGGCGGCGGCGCCCGTCGCGTTGGCGCCCTCGCCGTCGGTGGCCCCGTCGGGCACGAGCTGGTCGCCGTACGCCGGCGGCCGGGGCGCCGCGCCCGGGCCGGACCCCTGCTGCTTGCGGTGGAGGAACCACACGACGAGCGCGGCGCCGATGGCGAGCGGCCAGGGGAACCAGAAGGTGCCGGCCCAGTCGCCGAGCGCCGCGACCAGCGCGAGCACCCCGACGCCCGCGAGCGCGATGGTGCGGCTGCGCTGGTCGAGGCCGAGCGGCTCGTCGGCGGTGCCCTCCTCGGGCACGAGGATCCAGGCGGCGACGTAGACGAGCAGGCCGGCGCCACCGAAGAAGATCGACACCACGAGTGCGACGCGGACGATGATCGGGTCGACGTCGAGGTGGCGCGCGATGCCGCCGGCGACGCCGGCCACGTGCCGGTCGGTGACGCTGCGGCGCAGGCGGCCGAGGTCCTTGATCTCGTCGCGGGTGACCCGCGGCCCCGACGGTGGCGGGGTGCCCGGGGTGGGCTGCTCGGTGGAGGGGCTGGCGTTGTCCATGGCTCAACTCTCCTCGGCGTCGGGGCCCCGCACCATCGGGGACAGCCCTGATCCGGGTCGGGTCTGCCGGGGTCCGGGTCAGGGTCCGCTCGGGGTCAGTCCTCATGGTCGTGCCCGTGCGCGCCTGAGACGATGGAGCCACGATGACCCACCCCACGCCCCCCGCACACCCGGCTTCCCACCCGGCTGCTCGTCCCACGCGCCCGGGTGCGCCCCGTCGCGCCTACCGCGACATCTCGGCGCCGATCGCCGGGGGCGTCGCGGCCGGTCTCGCCGAGCACCTCGCCGTGCCGGTGCTGTGGGTGCGCGGCTTCTTCGTGGCCACCGCCTTCCTCGGCGGCTTCGGGCTCCTGCTCTACGCCGGCCTGTGGGTCTTCATGCCCGCCGACCAGCACTTCGAGGTCGGCGCACCCGGCCTCGAGAGCGCGACCCGCACCGGCAAGCGGCCGGCGCGGCGGCGCTCGCGGCTGCGCGACGCCGGACCGGCCATCGCGCTCGGCGCGCTGTTCTTCGGCGTCGTGCTCGGCGTCGAGGGCATCTTCGGCCAGGGGGTGCTCTTCTGGCCGGTGGTCCTCGGCGTCGCCGGCATCGGGCTGCTGTGGCGCCAGGCCGACGAGGCCCAGCGTGAGCGCTGGATGGACTCCTCCGGGCGCATCGACCCGTTCCGGGCGATCTTCGGCAACGGCGGGTGGGCCTCCTACGCCCGGATCGCCGCGGGCCTCGGGCTGATCGTGACCGCCCTCATCGTGTTCGCCGTGGCCGCCGGGCAGGCGACCTTCGCCGTGCCGGTGCTGGTCGCGGGCCTGCTCGGGCTGCTCGGTCTCGCGATCGTGGTCGGTCCGTGGGCCCTGCGGCTCGTCAACGACCTCGGCGCCGAGCGGGCCGAGCGCGTGCGCACCCAGGAGCGCGCCGACATGGCCGCCCACCTGCACGACTCGGTGCTGCAGACCCTCGCGCTGATCCAGAAGAACGCCCACGACGCCACGACCGTCGCCCGCCTCGCGCGGTCGCAGGAGCGCGACCTCCGCCAGTGGCTGTTCGAGGCCGACACCACCGACGCGACGACCCTCGCGGGCGCGCTGAAGGAGATGGCGGCCGACGTCGAGTCGCAGCACCCCGTGGTCGTCGACGTCGTGACCGTCGGCGACTGCGACCTCGACGAGTCGCTGCGCCCCATCGTGCTGGCCGCGCGCGAGGCGGTGGTCAACGTCGCCAAGCACGCCGGCACCCAGCGGGCCGACGTCTACGCCGAGACGAGCGACGGAGCCGTCGACGTGTTCGTCCGCGACCGCGGCGCGGGCTTCGACCTCGGCGGGGTGGCCACCGACCGCCACGGCGTCCGCAACAGCATCGTCGACCGGATGGCGCGCCACGGCGGCAGCGCCGACGTACGCTCGGCTCCCGGTGAGGGCACCGAGGTCCGCCTCCACATGCCGCGCACCGGCCAGCACCAGCACCACCAGCAGCCCCACCAGCAGACCGACAGCGAGGAGACCCCATGACCCAGGCCAGCCCCGAGCGTCCCGTGCGAGTCGTCCTGGTCGACGACCACGCGATGTTCCGCGCGGGGGTCCGCGCCGAGCTCGCCGCGAGCGGCGCCGGCGTGGTCGAGGTCGTGGGCGAGGCAGCCGACGCCGATGCCGCCGTGTCCGTCGTCCGCGACCTGCAGCCCCAGGTCGTGCTGCTCGACGTCCACCTGCCAGGCGGCGGAGGGGTGGAGGTGATGCGACGCCAGCCGTCGCCCGACACCCTCTACCTCGCCCTCTCGGTCTCGGACGCCGCAGAGGACGTCATCGGCACCATCCGCGGCGGCGCGCGGGGCTACGTCACCAAGACGATCACCGGCCCCGAGCTGGTCGACGCGATCACCCGAGTCGCCGGGGGAGACGCCGTGTTCTCGCCGCGCCTGGCCGGGTTCGTGCTGGACGCCTTCGCCGGGTCGATCGACGTCGCCGCCGTCGACGAGGACCTCGACCGGCTCACCGAGCGCGAGCGCGAGGTGATGCGCCTGATCGCCCGCGGCTACGCCTACAAGGAGGTCGCCAAGGAGCTGTTCATCTCGGTCAAGACCGTCGAGACGCACATGTCCTCGGTGCTCCGCAAGCTCCAGCTCTCGAGTCGTCACGAGCTGACGAAGTGGGCCTCCGACCGTCGCCTGCTCTGACACCGACGCGCCGCCCGTCCGGGTGAGCGACGTTTGACAAGCCTGGGACGAACCGGTTCGGTCGTGGGATGGCAGACAGCGCGACGATCCCGCGTCCGGATGAGGCCGACAGCGAGCTGAAACGCTCGATCACCGGTCGCCTCCTGTTCTTCTACACGCTCGGAGACGTGCTCGGGTCGGGCATCTACGTGCTCATCGGCCTCGTCGCCGCAGCCGTCGGCGGCGCGTTCTGGATCGCCTTCGCGCTGGGCGTCACCGTCGCCGCCATCACCGGAGCGGCCTACGCCGAGCTGGTCACGAAGTACCCCCAGGCGGCGGGTGCCTCGCTCTACGTCAACAAGGCCTTCGGCAACCGGCCGCTGACGTTCCTCATCACCGTGTCGTTCCTGGCCGCGAGCATGGCGGCCTCCGGCTCGCTGGCCGTCGGCTTCGCCTCCTACTTCGCGGAGGTGTGGTCCGCGCCGCCGGCGCTGCTGGTCTCGCTGGTCTTCGTCGCGCTGCTCGTGGTCGTGAACTTCATCGGGATCACCGAGTCGGTGTGGATGAACATGCTGATGACCTTCGTCGAGGTCGCCGGCCTGGTCATCGTCATGGTCATCGGCATCATCCACGTGAGCCGCGGCGACGCCGACTTCGGCGTCCTGACGCACATCGACATCTCGGGCGACTACGGGAGCTCCGCGCTGGCGGTTCTCGCCGGCATCTCGTTCTCGTTCTTCGCCATGACCGGCTTCGAGAACACCGCCAACGTGGCCGAGGAGACCATCGACCCCTACAAGTCGTTCCCGCGCTCGCTGGTCGGCGGCATGGTCGTGGCCGGCCTGGTCTACGTCCTGGTGTCGATGGCCGCGGCCCTCACTGTGCCGACCGAGACGCTGGCCAGCTCCGACGCCGCGCTCCTCGAGGTCGTCAAGGCGGGCATCCTGCCCTTCTCGACCGAGCTCATGGCCACCCTCTTCAGCATCATCGCCCTGATCGCGATCACCAACACGACGCTGGTCACGATCGTCACCCAGCCGCGCGTCCTCTACGGCATGGCCCGCGAGGACGTCGTCCCAGGCGTCTTCGCCAAGATCCACCCGACCCGGCGCAGCCCCTGGGTGGGCCTGATGTTCTGCGGCTTCGTCGTCGGCATGCTGCTCGTCATCGGCACGCTGGTCACCGAGGCAGGCGGCGGGATCGACCTCGTCGGTCGCCTCGCCACCGTCACGGTCGTGCTGCTGCTGGCCATCTACGCGCTGGTGATCGTCGCCTGCCTCAAGCTTCGCGGGCAGGACGAGGACCACCCGTTCTTCCGGGCCAACACGCCCCTGCTCCTCGTGGGTCTGATCGGCAACCTCGCCATCCTCGGCTTCACCGTCTACGACGACCCGCACTCGCTGATCTGGTGCGCCGGGCTCCTCGGCGTCGGTCTGGTCCTCTTCCTCGCCGAGTACTTCTTCGGCAGCAAGGGCACCGGCTCCCGGACACCCGATCTCGACGCCGAGCTCAAGGAGGGCTGACATGCACGTCATCGTCGCCACGGACGGCTCGCGCCAGTCGCTGGCCGCCGCCAAGCACCTGAAGTCGTTCGCCGACCCGACCAAGGTCACCGAGGTCTCCGTCGTCGCCGTGATCCGCCCGCTCGCCTCGGTCGCCTTCGCCGACGACCTGTCCGAGGGCAAGCTCGACGGGTCGTTCCGCGACGCGGCGCAGAGCGCGGTCGACGCCATCGCCGCGGTGTTCGAGGGCTGGGGCCCCAAGGTCAACAAGCGCATCCGCAGCGGGTCGGCCGCCAACGAGATCATCAAGGCCGCCAAGCAGTACGACGCCGGGCTGGTCGTGGTGGCGGCGGGCGGGCGCGGGCTCAGCGACAGCGTGCTGGTCGGCAGCACCGCCCAGCGGGTGCAGCACTACGCGCCCTGCCCGGTGCTCGTCGTACGCCCCGCACCCAAGCCGAAGAGGCACCGCGCCTGACCGTCAGGTGGCTCACTAGGGTTGGGCCATGGAGACCCTGCGGCTGGTGCTGCTCTTCGTCCACATCCTCGGCTACGCCGCGCTGCTCGGCGGCCTGCTCGTGCAGGTCCGCGACGAGACCAAGACGGTGAACTCGTTGATGCGCGACGGGGCGGGGACGGCATTCGTCGCCGGCCTGCTGCTCGTCGGCGTCCTCGAGAACCTCGGCACTCCCGACCACGCCAAGATCGGCGTGAAGTTCGCGATCGGCCTGGTGATCCTGGTGCTAGTGATGGTCAACATGCGCAAGCCGAGCATCCCCCAGGGCCTCTACTTCGGCCTGCTCGCGCTGACGGTCGCCAACATCGCGGTGGCCGTGTTCTGGTCGCCCGTCCACGCCTGACCCACGCCCGACCGGGCCCGTCGGCCTGTCGTACCCGCCGCATAGGCTGGGGTCGAGATGACCCCCACTGACGCACCGGCCGACCAGGCCCTCTTCGAGCTCCGCGACCACCCGCTCCTCGACGGGCTCAACGAGCCCCAGCGGGCCGCCGTGACGCACGCCGGCGCCCCGCTGCTGGTCGTCGCCGGGGCCGGCTCCGGCAAGACGCGGGTGCTGACGCGCCGCATCGCCTGGCTGATCAACGAGCGCAAGGCACACCCGGGCTCCATCCTGGCGATCACCTTCACCAACAAGGCCGCGGCCGAGATGAAGGAGCGCGTCGAGGACCTCGTCGGCAAGCGCGCCCGGATCATGTGGGTGTCGACCTTCCACTCCGCCTGCGTCCGGATCCTTCGCAAGGAGATCGACCGCGTCGGGTTCAAGTCCAACTTCTCCATCTACGACGCGGCCGACTCCAAGCGGCTGATGACGCTCGTGCTGCGTGACCTCGAGCTCGACCCCAAGCGCTACCAGCCCAACGCCGTGCTCCACTGGGTCTCGGACCAGAAGAACGAGCTCCGTGACGCCGAGGACGCCGCCAAGGAGGCGCGCAACTCGTTCGAGGAGGCCTACGCCAAGGCGTTCGCGAGCTACCAGCGTCGCCTGCGCGAGGCCAACGCCCTCGACTTCGACGACCTGATCATGACCACCGTGCACCTGCTCCAGGCGTTCCCCGACGTGCGGGAGAACTACCGCCGGAGGTTCCGTCACGTCCTGGTGGATGAATACCAGGACACCAACCATGCGCAGTACAGCCTGATCCAGCAGCTGTGCGGCCAGTCGTTGGAGGAGGGGCACCAGGAGGCGGTCGAGCCCAGCGAGCTGATGGTCGTCGGTGACGCCGACCAGTCCATCTACGCCTTCCGCGGCGCCGACATCCGCAACATCCTCGACTTCGAGCAGGACTTCCCCGACGCCACCACGATCCTGCTCGAGCAGAACTACCGCTCGACGCAGACCATCCTGTCCGCGGCCAACTCCGTCATCGGCAACAACCGCGGCCGCAAGCCCAAGCGGCTGTGGACCGACGCGGGGGCGGGGGAGCGGATCGTCGGCTACGTCTCCGACGACGAGCACGACGAGGCCCGCTTCGTCAGCGAGGAGATCGACAAGCTGACCGACGACGCCGGCGTACGCCCTGCCGACGTCGCCGTGTTCTACCGCACCAACGCCCAGTCCCGGGTCTTCGAGGAGGTGTTCATCCGCACCGGCCAGCCCTACAAGGTCGTCGGTGGGGTGCGCTTCTACGAGCGCAAGGAGGTCCGCGACGCGCTGGCCTACCTCCGGATGCTGGTCAACACCGCCGACGAGATCTCGCTGCGCCGGGTCCTCAACACCCCCAAGCGCGGCATCGGTGAGCGGGCCGAGGCCTGCATCGCCGCCCTCGCCGACCGCGACCGGATCACCTTCTGGGAGGCGCTGACCCGTGCGGCCGACGCGCCGGGCCTGGCCACGCGCAGCCTCAAGAACATCGAGGCGTTCGTCGCGATCGTGCAGGAGCTGCAGTCGATGGTCGAGGCCGACGAGCGCCCCGACGTGATCCTCGAGTCGGTGCTCGAGCGCTCGGGCTACCTCGCCGAGCTCGAGGCCAGCGACGACCCGCAGGACGGCACCCGCGTGGAGAACCTCGCCGAGCTCGTCGCGGTCGCCCGCGAGTTCGCCGAGGACCCGCAGCCCGGACCGAGCGCCGACCCGGCCGAGGTCGAGGCCGGCACCGTCGCGGTCGGCCTCGGCGACTTCCTCGAGCGGGTCGCCCTGGTCGCCGACGCCGACCAGATCCCCGAGGCCCCCGACGGCGACGACTCCGGGGTCGTCACGCTGATGACGCTCCACACGGCCAAGGGCCTGGAGTTCCCGGTCGTCTTCCTCACCGGCCTCGAGGACGGCGTCTTCCCTCACCAGCGCTCGCTCGGCGACCAGCCCGAGCTCGAGGAGGAGCGCCGCCTCGCCTACGTCGGCCTCACCCGCGCCCAGCAGCGCCTCTACGTCTCCCGGGCCCTCGTGCGCTCCGCGTGGGGGGCGCCCAGCCACAACCCCGCCAGCCGCTTCCTCGACGAGCTCCCCGTCGACCTCGTCGACTGGCGTCGTACGGCAGCCGAGCAGACCCGCTGGGGCCGCCAGGACCTCACCGGCGGCTCCACGCGCCTCGGCACCCCCACCGACGCCGGCCGGCGCAACTTCAGCTCGGCCGCCCTCCGCGCCGACGCGGCCGCCAAGGCCAAGCCTGCCCGCGAGATCCCCAGCCTCGCCCCCGGTGACCGCGTGGTGCACGACTCCTTCGGCATGGGCACCGTCGTCGCCGTCGAGGGCGTGGCCGAGAAGTCCGTGGCCTCCATCGACTTCGGCTCCGAAGGCGTCAAGCGCCTCCTCCTCCGCTACGCGCCGGTCGAGAAGCTCTGACCCCGCGCCGGGCCGCTGGTTGAGCTGCTGAGCAGCGAGGGTGTCTAAACCAAGGCTGGGTCGTACGGCGACCGGTCGGGCGGTGTGCCAGCCACATTCCGCGTGTGACAAATGTGGCTCAGGCACCGCTGGCGGCTGTGTCGGCGTACGGCGCGCGAGTGGGCGGTGTGCCAGCCACATTCCGCGGGTGACAAATGTGGCTCACTCACCGCTGGGGCGCCCTGATGAGCGAGATCTCGGTACGTGCCGTCGCGACCCCGCAGGCTCGGTCGCGGGCGCTAGTCGATCTTCCGTGACTACGACGCTGCTGACGCAGCGTCGGTCACGGAACGATGCCGTGCTCGACGAAGGCCTGGAACGGGTCGACGGGGCCGCCGCCGCCCGGGCGCACCTCGAGGTGGAGGTGGGAACCCGTGACGTTGCCGGTGGCGCCGACGGTGCCGATGTTCTCGCCGCCATTGACGCGGTCGCCCACGGAGACGTAGATCGAGGTCTGGTGGCAGTACCAGATCTCGGTGCCGTCATCGAGGGTGACGACGGTCTTGTTGCCGTAGGCGCCGTCATAGCCGGTGGAGGTCACGGTGCCGTTGGCGATCGCCAGGATCGGGTCACCGGAGTCGCCGTTGAAGTCGAGGCCGGTGTGGTAGCTGGCCCAGAGGCCGTACTGGCCGAACGTCGCGGTGATGCCGTAGTGCGCGAGGGGGAGAACCCACTTGTTCTCCTTGATCTTCGCCGCCTGCTTCTCGGCGGCCTTGCGCATCTCGGTGAGCTTGGCGGCCCGCTCGGCCATCTGCTTCTCGGCGAGCGCGACGAGCTCGGGGTCGGTCTCCTCCTCGCCCGAGCCGCGGGTGTGGTCGCGGCTCACGACGACGCCGCGGCGGGACAGGGCCTGTCCGGCGACCGAGCCGATGGCCTGCGTGGCCTCGACCGCGGAGCCGGTCGAGGTGAGGGCGGTGACGCCCGAACCGGAGCCGGTGACGGCGGCGCCGGCGGAGACCGCGAGCACGGCCACGCCGGCGACGAGCGGCAGGGACGGGAGTCGCACCACGGAGCGCTTCGGCGGCGTGGTCGCACGCCGCTTCCCGCTCACGGGTGCAGCCGTTGCCGAGGTGCGTCGCTTGGGAGCGCGCTCCGCTCGGTGGTTGCCCATGAAGGAGTTACCAATCTGCCGGGTCGTCAGGGGGGTCGGGTCGGCAAGACCGCGCACGACTGTAACGGAAGGATCACGGGAAAGTGCAACCCTGGACCAAATAAGTTGCAGTACCCCGCCGGACGGTCGATAAACGAACGCTGTGGCGTGACGCGCGACTCAGCCGCGCGCCGCCTGGTAGCGGTCGAGCGCCTCCCGGCGCTCGTCCGCGTGGTCGACGATGCGCAGCGGGTAGTCCTGCTCGTAGCCGACGTCGGACTTCCACGGCTCGTGCGCGGCCTTCCCGGGGAGGTGGTCGAGCTCGGGCACCCAGCGGCGCACGTAGTCGCCCTGCGGGTCGAACTTCAGGCCCTGGGTGACCGGGTTGAAGACCCGGAAGTAGGGCGAGGCGTCGGTGCCGGTGCCGGCCACCCACTGCCACCCGTGGTTGTTGGAGGCCACGTCGCCGTCGATCAGCAGGTCGAGGAAGTGCCGCGCGCCGACCGGCCACCACACGTGCAGGTCCTTGGTGAGGAACGAGGCGGTGATCATCCGCACCCGGTTGTGCATCCACCCGGTGTGCATCAGCTGCCGCATCCCGGCGTCGACGATCGGGTAGCCGGTGGTCCCGGTGCGCCACGCCTCGATCGCGTCGTCCGGCTCGTCGTACCTCATCTGCTCCAGGGCCGGCTTGAGGTCCGCCCACGCCGACGACGGCGCGTGCCAGAGCACGTCGGCGTAGAAGTCGCGCCACGCCAGCTCGTTGGTGTACGTCGACGTGTGGGGCACCTCCGCGAGGAGTGACCGCGGGTGGAGCACCCCGAGGTGGAGGTAGGGCGAGAGCCGCGACGTGCCGTCGTGGTCGGGCCGGTTGCGCTCGTCCGGGTAGCTGCGGAGCCCGTCGTCGCGGAACGACCGCCAGCGCCGCCACGCGGCGTCCTCGCCGGCACCGGGCAGCTCGAACGGCGCCTGCGCCACCGCCTCCTCCAGCAGGTCGAGCGCCCGCCGGTCGGACCCGGCCGGGGCGAGGTCGGGGGAGCGGGGTGTGCGGGCGGGCTCGGACCAGCCGTGCTCGCGCCACGCGCGGGCGAAGGCGCTGAACACCTGGTAGGGCTCGCCGCTGCCGTTGCGGACCAGGCCCGGTCCCACGGCGTACGGCGACCCGGTGGCGACGAGCTCCACGCGCTCGGCCACCGCAGCGTCGCGGCGCCGGCCGTACGGCGTCGTCTCGGCGGCCACGTGCACCCGCCGGCCGTCGGCCACGCGGGGCACGACCTCGCGAGGGTCGCCGTGGAGGACGGTCAGCGGGATGCGGTCGCCGAGGGCTCTCACGTTGGCGGCCAGCCACGCCCGCCGCGCCGGCCCGGCGGTGGTCCAGATGGCCGGGTCGACGACGAAGAGCGCCGTCGCGGAGCCCTCCTCGAGCGCGGCGAGCAGGGCCGGGTTGTCACGCACCCGCAGGTCGCGCCGGAACCACATCACCGAGGAACCGCGGGTCGACGTCGAGGCAGCCATGCGTCTCAACGTAGCCGCGGAGTGAGCACCACCACGCTCACCCGACCTCGCTCGACCCCGTGAGGGAGGTCTAGGGTGCCGAGAGGGAATTGCCCGCACTGTTCGCAGACGAAAAGGACTGGTCACTCTCGTGGACCTGATGGAGTTTCAGGCGAAAGAGCTCTTCGCCAAGCATGGAGTAGCGACCACCCTGGGTGTCGTCGCCGAGACCCCGGAGGCAGCGCGAGCCGCCGCCGAGGAGATGGGCGGCGTGACCGTCGTCAAGGCCCAGGTCAAGGCCGGTGGCCGTGGCAAGGCCGGCGGCGTGAAGATCGCCAAGACCGCCGACGAGGCGGAGTCCTACGCCCGCGACATCATCGGCATGGAGATCAAGGGCCTGCGCGTCAACCGCGTCCTGGTGACGCCGGCGACCCCGCCGGTCGAGGAGTACTACTTCTCCTTCCTGCTCGACCGCTCCAACCGCTCGCACCTGTGCATCGCATCGGTCGAGGGCGGGGTGGAGATCGAGGAGGTCGCCAAGACCAACCCCGAGGCCGTGCGCCAGATCCCGATCAACGCCATCGAGGGTGTCACGCCCGAGAAGGCCGCCGAGATCGTCGACGACGCGAAGTTCCCCGCCGAGCTGCGCGACCAGGCCATCGAGATGGTCCAGAAGCTCTGGCAGGTCTACGTCCAGGAGGACGCCACCCTCGTCGAGGTCAACCCGCTCGCCCGCCTCGAGGGCGACAAGCTCGAGGCGCTGGACGGCAAGGTCTCCCTCGACGACAACGCCTCCGAGGTCCGCCACCCGGACCACGAGGAGTTCGAGATCCGCGAGGAGGCCGACCCGCTCGAGGCGAAGGCCAAGGACAAGGGCCTCAACTACGTCAAGCTCGACGGCCAGGTCGGCATCATCGGCAACGGCGCGGGCCTCGTGATGAGCACCCTCGACGTCGTCGCCTACGCCGGTGAGGCGCACGGCGGCGTGAAGCCCGCCAACTTCCTCGACATCGGCGGCGGCGCCAACGCCCAGGTCATGGCCGACGGCCTCGACGTGATCCTCAACGACGAGCAGGTCAAGAGCGTCTTCGTGAACGTCTTCGGCGGCATCACCGCCTGCGACGAGGTCGCCAACGGCATCAAGGGCGCGCTCGAGATCCTCGGTGACGAGGCCTCCAAGCCGCTCGTCGTCCGCCTCGACGGCAACAACGTCGTGGAGGGTCGTCGCATCCTCGACGAGCTCAACCACCCGCTGGTCACCCAGGTCGACACGATGGACGGCGCGGCCGACAAGGCCGCCGAGCTCGCCCACCAGGCCTGAGAGAGAGAACTGAACAGATGAGCATCTACCTCAACAAGGACTCCAAGGTCATCGTCCAGGGCATGACGGGCGGCATGGGTGCCAAGCACACCACCCTCATGGTCGAGTCGGGCGCCAACATCGTCGGCGGCGTCAACGCCCGCAAGGCCGGTACGACGGTCGAGCTGGGCGGCAAGGAGCTCCCCGTCTTCGGCACCGTCGAGGAGGCGATGAAGGAGACCGGCGCGGACGTGTCCGTCGCCTTCGTGCCGCCGGCCTTCACCAAGGACGCCTGCATCGAGGCCATCGACGCCGAGATCCCCCTCCTCGTCGTGATCACCGAGGGCGTGCCGGTCCTCGACACCGCCGAGGTCGTCGCCTACCTCGAGGGCAAGTCCACCCGGATGATCGGCCCCAACTGCCCGGGCATCATCACGCCGGAGGAGTCGCTGGCCGGCATCACCCCGCACACCATCGCGGGCAAGGGCCCGATCGGGCTCGTGTCGAAGTCGGGCACGCTGACCTACCAGATGATGTACGAGCTGAAGGACTACGGCTTCACCACCGCCATCGGCATCGGCGGCGACCCGATCATCGGCACCACGCACATCGACGCGCTCGAGGCCTTCGAGAACGACCCGGAGACCAAGGCGATCGTGATGATCGGCGAGATCGGCGGCGACGCCGAGGAGCGCGCCGCGGCCTACATCAAGGAGCACGTGACGAAGCCGGTCGTCGGCTACGTCGCCGGCTTCACCGCACCCGAGGGCAAGACCATGGGCCACGCCGGCGCCATCGTGTCCGGCTCGTCGGGCACCGCCCAGGCGAAGAAGGAGGCCCTCGAGGCCGCCGGGGTCAAGGTCGGCAAGACGCCGTCGGAGACCGCCGCCCTGATGCGGGAGATCCTTCAGGCGCTCTGATCCACAGCGCTCTCCAGACGGCCTCGCAGGTCCACCTGCGGGGCCGTCGTGGATTTCGCGTGCCGGTCGTGGCGCGTGGGCGGGTGCGCCTCCCAGAGCAGGCGCCACACGACGTGCGCGCCCAGCAGGCGCACCGGCGCGACGGCGGTCAACCGTCGCGGCGACGGCAGGGTCGGGCAGGCCGAGCTGGCCAGCGTCGATGGAATGGACATGGTTCTAGCACCCCGTTTTCGTGAACGCGCACATCGCTTGGACGATCTGGTTGGTGGTCTCGGTGACCTCGTCGGCCTGCCGGTCCAGCGACGCGAGCGATCCCTCACCGTACGTCTGGACCATCAGCCGCGCCGAACCGACGCGGGTCACCTGGTAGACCGAGCTGCCGAGCCCGTCGTCGTACGTCAGGCCGATGGTGACGGTGTCGTAGCCGGTGTCGCGCGCCAGGACCGTCCAGACCTGGTTGCCCGAGCGCCGGCAGTCACGCGCGGCCCGGCGGGCCTCGGCCATCGCCCGCACGGCCGCGTCCGCGTCGGCGTGGACGACGAGCTCGCGCCCGTCGTAGTACTCCGGGCCGATCACGGAGGAGTAGAGGTGGCGGGTGCCGGTCGCGCCCGCTGCGGGCCAGACGTCGCGCCCGCACATCTCGACGGCGTCCATGGCGGCGTCGTCGGTGGGCGGTGTGACGTCGTTGTCGCCGCCGTCCTCCGGCAGGCCGACCCCGAGCGGGAAGTCCGCCGGGATCGCCGTCGGCGCTGTCGGCACCGTCGGCTGGGTGGGCTCCGCAGGCGAGGTGGGCGAGCTCGGGTCGGTCGACGGGCTCGGCGCCGGCGGTGACGACGAGGGAGCCTCGGGCGACGGGCTGCCAGGAGTCCCGGTCGGGCCGTCGGTGGGGCTGTCGGTGGGGGTGTCGGTGGGCGTGGAGGATGGGCCGTCGGTCGGGTCCGGTGCGGGCGTCGGCACCTCGCCGAACATCACGAGCGCGTCGACGGTCGCGCGCAGCGGCGCGACGGTCGACTCGACGGCGTCGCGGGCGCGCTCGCGCGTCCACTGGCCGTACGTCGAGGTGACGAGCACCGCGGCACCGACGGGCACGACGTGCACGATGGTCGCACCCGTCCCGGGCTCGCCGTCGAAGGTGTAGGTCTGCAGCAGCGTGGTGGCGGGGCCGGGGCCGAACGGCGACGCGAGCACCTCGGTGCGGGTCTCCATGTCGCGGTGGCCGGCGTCGGGCTCGTCGCACTCCGAGACCAGGCCGGTGAGGCGGTCGGCGAGACGGCGGGCGTCGTCGGGAGCCCCGAGGACCAGCAGCTCACGGGTGTCGGCGGACTCGCCGCCGCTGTTGTCGGCCACCATCCGGTCACGGGTGCCCAGTCCGCGCAGCGGGGAAGTGCCGCACAGCTCGAGGTCACGCAGGCCGGTGCCGGACCGGGAGGTCGGGACGGTGTCGGCGGGTGCTCCCATCCCGGAGGACAGCGGGAAGTCGTCGGGGATCGCGGTGCCGGTGCTCGTCCCGTCGGTCGCCGACGCGGCGGAACCGTCCGACGAGCCGCTCGTCGCAGGCGCGTCCGACGACCGGCCGCCGCACCCGGCGGTGAGCGCGAGGGTGCAGGCCAGCGCGGCGGTGACGAGCCGTGCGCGGTGCCTCATGACCGGTGAGACACCCGTAGGGGCGAAAAGGTTGCGCCGGCCTCGATCTCAGCCGGCGGAGTCGAGCGCCGCGAGCCGTTCGGCCACGCGCCGGGCCAGGGCGACGAAGTCGGGGCGCGACATCGTCATGGTGCGGTTGGGCGCGAAGCCGAGCTGGGAGACGGCTCCGCCGTCTCGCACGACCGCCATCAGGAACGGGAACGACTGGCTGTCGTTGATCTCGAAGTTCAGCGCCCACACGCTCAGGTCGCCGGACTTCGAGGACGACGAGGCCAGCTCGGTGACGTCGGTGCCGAGGTTGGCGCGCCCGCACTGCCGGATGCGCTCGCGGACCTGGTCGACGAAGGTGCCGGCCCGGGCCGGCTTCATCTCGCCGATGGTCTGGGTGAGGCCGAGCTGGCCGACCTTCGGCGTCTCGGGGAACAGGAAGGTGCGGGTCAGGGCCTTGCTGATGCCCTTGCCCTGGAAGGAGGTCCGGTCGCAGCGGGTGGCGGCGTAGTTGGTGCGCGCCCGCTCGGGATCGGTGCCGACCCACGGCCCGCGGACGTCGGCGACCGGCGGGAGGTCGACCACGGACAGCAGCCCGGGCGGCGTACCTATCCCGAGCGGCGGTGCGGCGGTGTCCCGGGGGCGCCCCGCGCAGGCGCCGGCGCCCTCGGACCCGCACACGCCGTTGACGGCGGCGGCGAGCCCGGTGAGCACGGCCTTGTCGGGCACGGCGCGGCCGCGGCTGCGCACCACCTGCGTGATGACCAGGTTGCCGGTGCGGGCCGTGCCGACGGTGAGGGTGGCCGGCTCCTTGCCCCAGGACCGCAGCCGGAACGTGCGGGCCTCGTCGCCGACGCGCTTGACGGTGCGGGTGGCCATGAGCTGGGTGCGGGGGTCGATGCAGCCGGCGAACCAGAGCGACGCCGTCTCGAAGCCCTGCGCCGCCTGGCGCTCGTTGCGCGACATCTCGACCATCTGGACGGCGGTCGAGCGCACCTCGCTGACCTCGCGCTTGCGGGTGCGCTGACGGTCGCCCTTGCCCGCCTTCGTGCGCTCGATGCGGGTCTCGGTGCCCTCCCAGGTGCGGGCGAGGGCGGTGACGCCGTCGGGATCGGCGAAGCGCTCGCGCTGGCACGGAGCGAGCAGGCCGTCGCCGTCGAGGTTGTCGGTGGTGGCGGTCTCGCTCCAGTCGAGCCCGGACCCGAAGCGGGCGAGCTGCGCCGGGGCGAGCAGCGAGTCGGCGCTGATCATCTCCGCGCCCGCGTCGTCGTCGACGGGCGCGTGCACCGTCACCCCGGGCACGGCCTTCTCCTCGCTGAGGCTGGTGGGCTCGGCGTCGGCGCCGGTCGCGACGAGGGAGCCGGAGGCGAGGAGGGCGGCGGTCGCGAGGCCAGCCCCGATCACGGTGTGGGTACGACGTCGGGCGGCCCCGGCGCGGCGGATCACGGTGGCGCGGGGCCAGCGGATGTCCTCGAGCGGGCCCGTGAGGGCGTGGAGGAGGCGCGGGATGTCGGTGGTCGCGACGTCGCGGTGCAGCGAGAACTGCGAGCTCGCCGTCTGGAGCTCGCGCTCGGCATCGGCGCGCGGGAGGCCGACGGTGCGGGCCACGTCGCCGAGCGACAGCGCCGAGATGCCGTTGAGCACGAGCAGCTCGCGCTGGCGGCTGGTGAGCTTGGACAGCGCGTCGAGCGTGCTGCGTACCTCAGGGTCGAGGGACTTGTCGCGGTGCCAGAGCCGGGCGGTGTGGCGCCTGCGGGCACGGCCGAGGGCGAGGGGGCGCACGTAGCCGTCGCGGTCCTCGAGCTGCCCGACCTTGCGCCAGCGGTGCCAGGCGACCACGAACGCGTCGCGGACGGCGGCCCGGGAGGCCGGCGCGTCGCCGGTGAGGGCGTACGCCTCGTGCAGGAGGCGGGTACGGGTCTCGACGTAGTAGGCGTCGAACGTCTCGGGGCTCCTCATGACCGCTCCACGGTACGGGAGGGGCCCTTGCCGCGCACATCGATGAGCGCCTTCGTCGAGGTCGGCACGGGCGGCGTGGGAGCACGATCTGCCGCGGGGCGCGGGTGATGATGGGGCGGCCATGACGTCGCTCCTGACCCGCCCCGACCGCGCACGGACCGAGGCCGCCCGACCGCGACCCCTCGTGCTGATCGCGACCCTCGGCGGGGCGCTCGCGGCCCTGGGCCCGCTCGTCGTGCTCCTGGCGATCGGCGTCATCGGCTGGTTCGCCTCCGACGCCGGCGTCCACGGCGCCCCCCGTGACGGCATGCGCGTGGGTGCCCTCGCCTGGCTGGCCGGCCACGGCTCCGGCGTCACCGTGATGGGAGCGCGGATCACGATCGTCCCGCTCGGCGTCACGGCCATCGCGGCGTGGTCGGTGTGGCGCCTCGGGCACCGCGTCGGCGACTCGGTCTCCGGGCACGGTCCCGACGCCGACCGCATCTCCGACGGCGAGCGCGACCTGACCGTGCCCACCGCCGTCGCCCTGTTCTTCGCGGCGTACGCCGTCGTGGCCGTGGTGGTCGCGACCCTCGCCGCCGGCAGCACCGCCGACCCGTCGCTGCCGCGGGTGCTCGGCTGGGTCGTGCTCCTGACGGTGTTCGTCGCCGCCCCGGCCATCGCGATCGCCTCGGGTCGCGCGGCGATCTGGGCGGCCTTCCTCCCGGCCTCCGTCCGGGCAGGAGCCGCTGTCGCCGGCTCGGTGCTCGCCCGGTTGCTGGCCGTCTGCGCGGTGGTCTTCCTCGTCTCCTTCGCGGCGTCCTTCGGCGAGGCCGCGACGATGTCCTCGCGGTTGCACCTCAGTCCGTCGGAGGCCGGCCTCTACGCCCTCGTCAACGCCGCCTACGCCCCCAACGCCGTCCTCTTCGCGGGCGCGTGGCTCCTCGGGCCCGGCTTCGCGGTCGGCGGCGCGACCGTGGTGTCGCCGAGCGCAGTCGTGCTCGGCCCGCTGCCCGTCGTCCCGCTGCTCGCGGCGCTGCCAACGGTCGGCACGCCGCCCGGCTGGGCGGGCGGCCTCATGGTCCTTCCGCCTCTGGTCGCTGCCGTCGCGGCGCACCGCACGCTCCGCGGGCGTCTCCTGGGCTGGGACCGCATCGCGCTCGCGGGGTGCGGCGGCGGGCTCGCGGCAGGCGTCGGCTTCGCGCTGCTCGCCTCGCTGTCGGGTGGCGCCGCCGGTCCGGGCCGCATGCGCTTCGTGGGTCCCTTCACCCGCGACGTCCTGGTCCACTCGGTCACCGCGTGCGGCATCAGCGCGCTCCTCGGGGCATCGGTGCTGGCCTGGTTGGCATGGCGCGCCGCGCGCTCCGTCACGCCCGACGAGGACCTCGGTCCCGACACGCCCGCCGAGGACTGATCGGTGGGGGCTGGACACAGCCACGGCGAGCGCTCGTCCCTCGGGCCCGCGCCGCGGCAGATCAGGGTGCTGATGGCTGCGCTGGTGGCGCCGCTCGTGCTGGCCACCCTCGTCGGCCTCGTGACGCTGTGGCCCGACGGGGACCTCGAGGTCAGCGGACCGGGGGTCGACGTCGAGCGCGGCACCGCGAAGGTGCTGTCGATCGGCGCGTGCCGGCAGGACGTGGAGGGCTGCCAGCTGGCCGAGGTGGAGCTGCTCAGCGGTCCGGGAGCCCCCGGCGAGGCAGAGGCCCTGCTGCCGTATGGCTCGCAGGCTCCCGAGGTGGTGGCGGGTGACCGCATCATCGTGTCCTACACCGCGCAGGCGCCCGAGGGCGAGCAGTACGCCTTCCAGGACTTCGACCGCGGCCCACCCCTCCTCCTGCTGCTGGTCCTCTTCGCCGTGTGCGTCCTCGCCCTGTCGCGGTGGCGGGGGATCGGCGCGCTCGGCAGCCTGGTGTACTCCCTGGTCCTCATCGCGATGTTCACGCTGCCCGCGATCATGGAGGGCTCCTCGCCGCTCCTCGTGGCGGTGACGACGGCGGCCTCGATCATGCTGGTCACGCTCTACCTCTCCCACGGCCTCAGCGTCCGCACGACGGTCGCGATGCTCGGCACGCTGGTGTCGCTCGCGGTGATCGGGGGCGTCGGGTGGGTGTTCACCGAGATCGGCCACTTCACCGGCCTCGTCGACGAGGGCAGCCAGTACATCTCGGGCATCGCCGCGCAGGTCGACCTCCGCGGGCTGCTGCTCGCGGGCCTGGTCATCGGCGCCCTCGGCGTCCTCGACGACGTCACCGTCACCCAGACCTGGGCGGTGTGGGAGCTCGCCGACGTCGACCCCGACGCCAGCACCCGCTCGCTGTTCACCCGGGCGATGCGGATCGGTCGGTCGCACGCCGCGTCCACCGTGAACACCCTCGTGCTGGCCTACGTCGGCGCCACCCTGCCGCTGATGCTGGTCTTCTCCGCGCTGTCGCTGCCCTTCGGGATCGCGGTCAGCCAGGAGGTCGTCGCGCAGGAGGTCGTCCGCGGGCTCGTCGGCGGGCTCGGGATCATCGCGGCCGTCCCGGTGACGACGGCGATCGCGGCCCTGGTCGCTGGTCGGATGCTGCGTGATCGGACACGCCCCAGCGCCCCGTCCCACCGCGCCTAGACTTCCGCGCGTGCACCAGCCCACCCGCCTCGTCGTCCTCGTCTCGGGGTCCGGTACCAACCTGCAGGCCCTGCTCGACGCCTGCGCCGATCCGGCGTACGGCGCCCGTGTCGTCGCGGTCGGCGCCGACCGCGACGACATCGAGGGCCTCGCGCGCGCCGACCGCGCCGGCATCCCGACCTTCGTGCGCAAGCTGTCGGACTTCGAGACCCGCGAGGGGTGGGACGCCTCGCTGGCGACGGTGGTCGAGCGGTTCGAGCCCGACCTGGTCGTCTCCGCGGGCTTCATGAAGCTGCTGTCGCGGGAGTTCCTCGACCGGTTCCTCACCCTCAACACCCACCCGGCGCTGTGCCCGGCGTTCCCGGGGATGCACGGACCGCGCGACGCCCTCGACTACGGCGTGAAGGTCACCGGCGCCACCCTGTTCGTCGTCGACGGCGGTGTGGACACCGGCCCGATCGTCGACCAGATCACGGTCCGCGTCGAGGACATCGACGACGTCGACTCGTTGCACGAGCGGATCAAGCTGGCCGAGCACCGCATGCTGGTGGAGTCGGTGGGGCGGATCGCCCGCGAGGGGATCACCGTGGAGGGGCGCCGGGTTCGCTTCGGCCGCGCGGCTCGGTAGTCTGCTGCCACACGACTGGCGCAGGTGGGACACCACCAGGGAGTGACGCGCGGGAGCATCGAACGCCTGGGTGCCCCGACTCGAAACCAACCGAGGAGTCCCCGTGTCCCCGACAGCTGCTGACCGCATCGCGATCCGGCGTGCACTCGTGTCCGTCTACGACAAGGCCGGTCTCGACGTCCTGGTCCGTGGCCTGCACGACGCCGGCGTCGAGCTCGTCTCCACCGGCGGCTCCGCCGCGCTGATCGAGTCGCTCGGCCTGCCCGTCACCAAGGTCGAGGACCTCACCGGCTTCCCGGAGTGTCTCGACGGCCGGGTCAAGACGCTGCACCCGCGCGTGCACGCCGGCATCCTCGCGGACCGCCGCCTCGAGTCCCACGTCGCACAGCTCGAGGAGCTCGGCGTCGAGCCGTTCGACCTGGTGGTCAGCAACCTCTACCCCTTCACCCAGACCGTCGCCTCGGGCGCCAGCCCCGACGAGTGCGTCGAGCAGATCGACATCGGTGGCCCCTCGATGGTCCGCGCCGCCGCCAAGAACCACCCCAGCGTCGCCATCGTCACCTCGCCCGCGTCGTACGACGCCGTGCTGGCCGCCGTCGCCGCCGGCGGATTCACGCTGGCCGAGCGCCAGCGCCTCGCTGCCGAGGCCTTCGTGCACACCGCGACCTACGACGTCCACGTCGCCTCGTGGATGGGCAACGTCCTCACCGACACCAGCGAGGGCTCGGGCTTCCCGGCCTGGATGGGCGCGACCTGGGACAAGGAGGCGGTGCTCCGCTACGGCGAGAACCCGCACCAGTCCGCCGCGCTCTACACCAACGGCTTCCTCCCCGAGGGCCCCGGCCTCGCCCAGGCGACGCAGCACCACGGCAAGGAGATGTCCTACAACAACTACGTCGACGCCGACGCGGCCCGCCGGGCGGCGTACGACTTCGACGAGCCGGCCGTGGCGATCATCAAGCACGCCAACCCCTGCGGCATCGCGGTCGCCGACGACGTGGCGACGGCTCACCGGAAGGCCCACGAGTGCGACCCGGTCAGCGCCTTCGGCGGCGTGATCGCCACGAACGTCCCGGTCTCGGTCGCGATGGCCGAGCAGGTCGCCGAGATCTTCACCGAGGTCATCGTGGCGCCCGGCTACGAGGACGGCGCGATCGAGGCGCTCCAGGCCAAGAAGAACATCCGCATCCTCGAGTGCCCGCCGCTCACGCGGGGCGGGGGCGAGATGCGCGCGATCTCCGGCGGGCTCCTGCTGCAGGGCCGCGACGTGGTCTCCGCGGACGGGGACGACCCCGCCACCTGGACCCTCGCGACCGGGGAGGCGGCCTCCGAGGAGGTGCTCGCCGACCTTGCCTTCGCGTGGCGCGCCTGCCGCTCGGTGAAGTCCAACGCGATCCTGCTCGCCGCCGGCGGCGCCTCCGTGGGCGTCGGGATGGGCCAGGTCAACCGCGTCGACTCCTGCCGCCTCGCCGTCGAGCGGGCGGGGGAGCGGGCCTCGTCCGCGGTCGCGGCCTCCGACGCGTTCTTCCCCTTCGCCGACGGACCCCAGATCCTCATCGACGCCGGCGTGAAGGCCATCGTCCAGCCGGGCGGGTCGGTGCGCGACGCCGAGGTCGTCGCGGCCTGCGAGGCCGCCGGCGTGACGATGTACCTCACCGGCGCGCGTCACTTTTTTCACTAGGAGGAGCGAAGCGACTCCGCGAGTGAAAAGGTCGAGTGCGCCCGCGACCGACGAAGGAGGTCGCGACGGCGCGTACCGAGACCCAGACGGTCCCACCGGTAGATGAACCCTGAAAGGATGCACGCGTGACCGCACAGACCCTCGACGGCGCAGCGACGCTGCGGACCATCAAGGCAGAGCTCGCCGAGCGCGTCGCCTCACTGCGCGAGCGGGGCGTGGTCCCCGGTCTGGGCACCGTGCTGGTCGGCGACGACCCCGGCTCGCACTGGTACGTCGGCGCGAAGCACAAGGACTGCGCGGAGATCGGCATCACCTCGATCCGGCGCGACCTCCCGGCGACGGCCACCCAGGCCGAGGTGGAGGCCGTCATCGACGAGCTCAACGCCGACGACGCGTGCACCGGGTTCATCGTGCAGCAGCCGACCGGGCTCGACGAGTTCGCCCTGCTCTCGCGGGTCGACCCCGACAAGGACGTCGACGGGCTGCACCCGGTCAACCTCGGCAAGCTCGTGCTCGGCGAGGCCGGACCGCTACCGTGCACGCCGGTGGGCTCCATCGAGCTGCTGCGTCGTCACGGCGTCGAGATCGCGGGCGCGGAGGTCGTCGTGGTCGGCCGCGGCATCACCGTCGGCCGCCCGCTCGGGCTGCTCCTGACCCGGCGCTCCGAGAACGCCACGGTCACGCTGTGCCACACCGGCACCCGTGACCTCGCCGCGCACGTGCGCAACGCCGACATCGTCGTCGCGGCCGCCGGCGTGCCCGGCATCGTGACCGCCGACATGGTCAAGCCCGGCGCCGCGGTGCTCGACGTGGGCGTCTCGCGCGTCGACGGCAAGGTCACCGGTGACGTGCACCCCGACGTCTGGGACGTGGCGGGGTGGGTCTCGCCCAACCCCAAGGGCGTCGGACCGATGACGCGCGCGATGCTGCTGACCAACATCGTCGAGATCGCCGAGAAGTCCCTCCGGTCCTGACATGGCCGAACCCGACATCCCCGACACCCCCGACTCTCCCGACCACCCCGAGACACCTGGGCGTCCGGTCGAGCCCCCGGAGTCGGTGCCCCCGGTCTCGGCCGAGCCGCCTCCGGAGAACCCCGACGAGCCGCGCCGCTACCCCTCGACCATCGGGGGAGCGTTCTACCTGCTCGTCCTGGGCGTCGTCGCGGTGTCGATGGTCGTGGTGGCGCTCGACGAGTGGCGCAGCGGTGTCCGGCTCATGGGCGGAGCGCTGATCTTCGCCGCCCTGGTGCGACTGGTGCTGCGGCGTCGCGACGCCGGCATGCTCGCCGTACGCCACAAGCTCCTCGACGCGGCCGTCCTCCTGGTCCTGGGCGGGTCGCTGATCTTCCTCGCCGGCTCGATCCCCGACCAGCCCGGCGGCTTCTAGTCGAGTCGGCGCATCTGCACGCCGAAATCGCATCGAGTCGGCGCATCTGCACACGAAGCTGCGTGCAGATGCGCCGACTCGACAGGCGTGGCGCGTGCAGAAGCGCCGACTCAGATGAGGCCGAGCTCCGTGACGGCCTTGCGCTCGTCGGCGAGCTCGGCGGTCGAGGCGTCGATGCGGGCGCGGGAGAAGTCGTCGATCTCCAGGCCCTCGACGATCGACCAGTCGCCGCCGGAGGTGGTGACCGGGAACGAGGAGATCAGGCCCTCGGGGACGTCGTACTCGCCGTTGGACACCACGGCCATCGACACCCAGTCGTCGGACGCCGAGCCGAACAGCCAGTCACGGGCGGCGTCGATCGTGGCGGACGCGGCCGAGGCGGCCGAGGAGGAGCCGCGCGCGTCGATGATCGCGGCGCCGCGCTTGGCGACGGTCGGGATGAAGTCGTTCTCCAGCCACGCCTGGTCGCCGACCAGCTCGGCGGCGTTCTGGCCCTTGACCTTCGCGTGGAACAGGTCGGGGTACTGGGTGGCCGAGTGGTTGCCCCAGATCGTCATGTTCGTGATGTCGGTGACGGCCGCGCCGGTCTTGGCCGCGAGCTGCGAGATCGCCCGGTTGTGGTCGAGGCGGGTCAGCGCGGAGAAGCGCTCGCGCGGGATGTCGGGCGCGTTGGTCATCGCGATGAGGGCGTTGGTGTTGGCCGGGTTGCCGGTGACACCGATCCGCACGTCGTCGGCCGCGACCGCGTTGAGGGCCTTGCCCTGGGCGGTGAAGATCGCGCCGTTGGCCGAGAGGAGGTCGCCGCGCTCCATGCCGGGTCCGCGCGGCCGCGCGCCGACGAGGAGGGCGAGGTTGACGCCGTCGAAGATCTTCTCGGCGTCCGCGCCGATCTCGACGCCCGCGAGGTTCGGGAACGCGCAGTCGTCGAGCTCCATGACGACGCCCTCGAGCGCCTTGAGGGCGGGCTCGATCTCGAGCAGTCGCAGCTCGATCGGGCGGTCCGCGGCCAGCGCGCCGCTGGCGAGGCGGAAGAGCAGGCTGTAGCCGATCTGGCCGGCGGCGCCGGTGACGGCGACCTTGAGGGGTTCGGAGGTCACGGTGGTACTCCTCGTGAGGTGTTCGGGAGGCGGGACGTCTGTCCCGCTGACGCTAGCAGCGCCCGATCCGCCGTCGGCCGCTGGTCTGTGACTGGCATGCTGGCGCCCATGACGAGGGGTCCCCGGCGCGTACGACGCCCGCGTGCGGGAGCCGCGCTGGCAGCCGGCCTGACGGCCGGGATGGCCCTCGGGCTCACCGGGTGCGCCGGCATCGGCCAGCCGGCGCCGTACGACTCCCCGGGCATCAACGGCCTCGTCGTCCCGACGCCGACGCCGGCCCCGGACGACTTCGTCGACGACGTCGACAACCCGTGGCTCGCCCTCGAGCCGGGCAGGCGCTGGACCTACGACGTCACCGGTACCGCCACGAGCGGGCGCATCGAGGTGGACGTGCTGGACCGCACGGTGCCGGTGGCCGGCCTGGACGCCACAGCGGTGCGGACCACGACGTACCTCGGGGACGGGACGAGCGTGGACACCCGTCTGTACGCGCAGGACGAGGCGGGCAACGTCTGGTGGGTGGGCTCGAACTCCGGACCCGACTCCGGAGACGTGTCCTGGCGTGCGGGGGAGGACGGTGCCGAGGCGGGGCTCGCCATGCCGGCCGACCCGCGCCTCGGCGACGGCTGGCTGTCGTACGACGTCCCGGGCCTGCCGCGCGCCAGCGCGACCATCGAGGACCAGTCGAGCGAGCTGGTGCAGCTGCGCGACGAGGCCGACACCACGACCCGCACGGTGTACGAGAAGGGTGTCGGCCTCGTGGGGCTCGAGGACCTCGACGCCGGCTGGACCGCCGAGCTGGTCGAGGACCAGCAGTAGTAGCCGGTCAGTCGGGCCGGCGGACCTGGGTGCGGCCGTCGTCGTCGCCGTCCGGGTTGCCCCAGTGGCCGGGCTGCCCGGGCTGACCGGGCTGCTGCGCGGGCTGGGCCGGCTGCTGGGGCGCGCCCCACTGGCCGGGCTGGGACTGGCCGGGCGGCTGCTGCTGCGGGGCGGGCTGGCCCCACTGGCCGGGCTGCTGCGGGGCGGACTGAGGTGCACCGTAGGCCGGGTCGGGCTGCTGCGGCTGCTGGTAGGGGTCGGGCTGGCCCCACTGCTGCTGCGGGGGAGCGCCCCAAGCGGCACCGGGCTGTCCCCAGCTGGCCGGCTGGCCCTGGTTCCACTGGGCCTCGTAGTTGCCCGGCACGAACTGGTCCTTGCGCCCGCCGCCGAAGTTCAGGCCGGAGCCGGCCACCGGCTCGGCGCCGTGGCCGAAGAGGACCGGGTAGGTGAGCCCGGCGATCGCGGCGCCCAGCAGCGGGGCGAGCACGAAGAGCCACAGCTGGACGATCGCGTCCGTGCCGGCGAAGACGCCGACGCCGATCGAGCGGGCCGGGTTGACCGAGGTGCCGGTCAGCGGGATGGAGGCGAAGTGGATCATCGCGAGCGACAGGCCGATCGCGAGGGGACCGAGCGCGACGTTGACCTCGTTGCGCGCGTCGGTGACGGCGAGGATGACCCACACGAAGACGGCGGTCATCATCAGCTCGAGCAGCAGGGCGGCCCACCAGGCGAAGCCGGAGCCCTGGTCGCCGAAGAAGTTCTGGCCCATGTTGCCCTCGGCGACGAAGCCCTCGAACCCGTGGCCGAGGCCGAAGAGCACCGCGCCGGCGAGCAGTGCGCCGAGCAGCTGTGCGGCCATGTAGATGCCGACGTGGCTCCAGGGCAGGCGTCCGCCGAGCACGGCGCCGAGCGTGACCGCCGGGTTGAAGTGACCGCCGGAGACGCGCCCGAAGGCGTAGGCCATCACCAGGACGGTGAGGCCGAAGGCCAGGCCCGTCGCGACGAGGTCGCCGCCGCTGTAGACGGCGGTGCCGCAGCCGAAGAAGACCAGCACGAAGGTGCCCAGGACCTCTCCTGCGAACTTCTGCCCGGTGGTCGGTGTGTCTTCGACGAGTTCGCTCATCGCGAGTTCCTCCAGAGTCAGGTGGCCGTACCCCTCGTAGGCCGAGGCGAGCCTAGCGGCGTCATGCGAGGGGTGCGAGGGTAGGCGAGTCGCCTCTCGTCACCGGCGTCAGGTATCTTGACATCAAGAGTTATGCCCGGACCCAGATCACGAGCTGCAGGAGCTGTCGTACCCATGGCCAAGATCATCTACACCCACACCGACGAGGCGCCGCTGCTCGCGACGTACTCGTTCCTCCCGATCATCGCCGCCTACGCGAAGACCGCCGGTGTGGACGTCGAGACCCGTGACATCTCGCTGGCCGGCCGCGTGATCGCCCAGTTCCCCGACCGGCTCACCGACGAGCAGCGCCTCGACGACGCACTCGCCGAGCTCGGCGAGCTGGCGACGAAGCCCGAGGCCAACATCATCAAGCTGCCCAACATCTCGGCCTCGATCCCGCAGCTCAAGGCGACCATCGCCGAGCTGCAGTCGCAGGGCTACGACCTGCCCGACTACCCCGAGAACCCCCAGACCGACGAGGAGCGCGAGACCCGCGCCCGCTACGACAAGGTCAAGGGCTCCGCGGTCAACCCGGTGCTGCGCGAGGGCAACTCCGACCGGCGCGCGCCGGCCTCGGTCAAGAACTACGCCAAGGCCCACCCCCACTCGATGGGCGCGTGGAGCAGCGACTCGAAGACCTCGGTCGCGACGATGGGCCACGACGACTTCCGCAGCAACGAGCAGTCCGTGGTCGTCCCCGCCGACGACACCCTCTCCATCGTGCACGTCGGTGACGACGGCCAGGAGACGGTCCTCAAGGAGGGCCTGAAGGTCCTCGAGGGCGAGGTCGTCGACGCGACCTTCATGAGCGCGGCCCACCTCGACGAGTTCCTCGAGCAGCAGGTCGCCAAGGCCAAGGCCGACGGCGTCCTCTTCTCGGCCCACCTCAAGGCGACGATGATGAAGGTCTCCGACCCGATCATCTTCGGCCACGTCGTGCGCGCCTACTTCGCCGACGTCTTCGCCCAGTACGGCGAGCAGCTCGCCGCGGCCGGCCTGTCCGCCAACGACGGCCTGGGCGCCATCCTGTCGGGCCTCGACAAGGTCGACGGTGGGGCCGAGATCAAGGCCGCCTTCGAGAAGGGCCTGGCCGAGGGGCCGTCCCTCGCGATGGTCGACTCCGACCGCGGCATCACCAACCTGCACGTCCCCTCCGACGTCATCATCGACGCCTCGATGCCGGCGATGATCCGCACGTCGGGCCAGATGTGGAACGCCGAGGGCAAGCAGCAGGACACCCTCGCCGTGATCCCGGACTCCTCCTACGCAGGCGTCTACCAGGCGGCGATCGACGACTGCCGCACCCACGGCGCCCTCGACCCCTCCACCATGGGCTCGGTGCCCAACGTCGGCCTGATGGCCAAGGCGGCCGAGGAGTACGGCTCCCACGACAAGACCTTCGAGATCCCCGCCGCCGGCAAGGTGGAGGTCCGCAACGGCGCCGGCGACGTGCTGATGTCGCACGACGTCGAGGCCGGTGACATCTGGCGTGCCTGCCAGACCAAGGACGCCTCGATCCGCGACTGGGTCAAGCTCGCCGTCACCCGCGCCCGCGCGTCCGAGACGCCGGCGGTGTTCTGGCTCGACGAGACCCGGGCCCACGACGCCAACCTTATCGCGCTCGTCGAGAAGTACCTCGCGGACCACGACACCGAGGGGCTCGACCTCCAGATCATGGCGCCCGCGGCGGCGACGACGTACTCGCTGGAGCGGATCCGCAAGGGCGAGGACACCATCTCGGTCACCGGCAACGTGCTCCGCGACTACAACACCGACCTGTTCCCGATCCTCGAGCTCGGCACCAGCGCCAAGATGCTCTCGATCGTCCCGCTGATGAACGGTGGCGGCCTGTTCGAGACCGGCGCCGGCGGGTCGGCGCCCAAGCACGTGCAGCAGCTGGTCAAGGAGGACTACCTCCGCTGGGACAGCCTCGGCGAGTTCTTCGCCCTGGCCGCCTCGCTCGAGCACCTCGCCGGCTACGACGACAACGCGCGCGCCCGGATCCTCGGCGACACGCTCGACAAGGCCACCGAGACGTTCCTCAACGAGGACCGCTCGCCGGGTCGCAAGCTCGGCACGATCGACAACCGCGGCTCGCACTTCTACCTCGCCCTCTACTGGGCCGAGGAGCTGGCGAAGCAGACCGAGGACGCCGACCTCGCCGCCGCGTTCGCCTCGCTCGCGTCCTCGCTGCGCGCCGACGAGCAGACCATCGTCGACGAGCTGCTCGCCGTGCAGGGCAAGCCCGCCGACATCGGTGGCTACTTCCGCCCCGACTCCGAGAAGGCGGCTGCGGTCATGCGTCCGTCCGCCACCTTCAACGAGGCCCTCGCCTCGCTCTGAGCGCGACCAACGTCACAGGGCGGGCTCGCGGGGAACAATCCCCGGGAGCCCGTCCTTGTCGGAGGTGATGACCACGACCGCCGAGACCTCCGCCCTGCCCGCCGACCCCTCGTCGGCCGACCTCGACGTCCCCTCGGTGACCGCACGCCACTTCGGCCTCGCGGTGCTGGCACTGGCGATGGGCGGGTTCGCCATCGGCACCACGGAGTTCGTCACGATGGGGCTGCTGCCGCAGATCTCGAGCGGCGTCGACGTCTCGATCCCGACCGGTGGCCACGTCATCTCGGCGTACGCCGTCGGGGTGGTCGTCGGAGCGCCCGTGCTCGCCTTCCTCGGCGCCCGCCTCCCGCGGCGCGCCCTCCTGGTGGCCCTCATGGCCGCCTTCGCCGTCGGCAACGGCCTGAGCGCCCTCGCGACCTCCTACGAGCAGCTGATGGTGGCGCGCTTCGCCGCCGGCCTGCCGCACGGCGCCTACTTCGGCGTCGCCTCCCTGGTGGCGGCGAGCATGGCCCGGCCCTCGCGCAAGGGGCGTGCCGTCTCCCTGGTGATGCTGGGCCTGTCGGTCGCCAACGTGATCGGCGTACCCGCCGCCACCGTGCTCGGCCAGGAGCTCGGCTGGCGCGCGGCCTACTGGGCCGCCGGAGGCCTGGCCGTGGTCACCCTCGCCCTCGTCGTGTGGTTCGTGCCGTCGTGCCCCGGCGACCCGGGGGCGAGCGGTCGCCGCGAGCTGTCGGCGTTCAAGGTGCCCCAGGTGTGGCTGACCCTGCTGGCCGGCGCGGTGGGCTTCGGGGGCATGTTCGCCGTCTACTCCTACATCGCGCCCGTCGTCACCGACGTGGCCGGCCTGGGGGAGCGGTCGGTCGCGGTCTTCCTGCTGTCCTTCGGCCTCGGCATGGTGGCCGGCACGTGGCTGGCCGGGATCATGGCCGACTGGTCGATCTTCCGCTCGCTCATCATCGGCGGCGTCGGCATGGCCGCGACCATGCTGGCCTTCTGGGTCGCCGCGCCGCACGGCTGGGCCGCCCTGCCCGTCGTCTTCCTCATCACCACGCTCGGGTCGGTGCTCGTCGTCAACCTCCAGCTGCGGCTGATGGACGTCGCCGGCGACGCGCAGACCCTCGGCGCCGCGATGAACCACGCGTCGCTCAACATCGCCAACGCGCTGGGTGCGTGGCTCGGCGGCCTGGTCATCGCCGCCGGCTGGGGACTCCGCGCCCCCGCCCTGGTCGGCCTCGGCCTCTCGATCGCCGGCGTGGCGATCCTGCTGCTGTCGGCCGCGCTGCACGTGCGTCGGCGGGACGCCGTACCCGCCTGACCCCCGCCTGACCCCCTGCCGACCCGGGCTGACGCCCCTGATCTGCGCTGCCTTGAGCGCAGAACCGTGCACGTGATTTCCGCTGATGTTGCGTGGAGTTAACACGGGCGGAACTGTTGCGTAGCCCGGACTTGTAACGATCCAATTATCGAAGGGCGGGTCAGCCGCCGGAGAACATTCCGATTGGGGGAGTCATGGACGAGGACAGGATCGCGCGCGAGATGGAGCGCCGCCGCCAGCTGGCCGACCGCAACACCGGGGCGGTGGTCGAGCTGCTGAGGAGGCGCGAGGAGCTGCGGGGGATCTACCCTGCGGCCGACCTGGTCGCGGAGAACGTCGGCTGGGTGGTGTGACCCGGCTGGTCGCAGGGGGCGGTCAGGCCCAGCCGTAGACCATCCCCATCGCCTCGCGCACCTCGGCGAGGGTCGCCTCGGCGACGTCGTTGGCCCGGGCGTTGCCGCGGCGCAGCACCTCGTCGAGGTAGCCGGGGTCGGCCTCGAGCTCGGCCCGGCGGGCGCGCAGCGGGGCGAGCTCGGTGTTGATGGCGTCGGTGAGGCGCCCCTTGAGCGCCCCGCCGCCCCCGTCCCCGATCTCCTCGGCGACGGCCGCGGGGTCGACGCCCTCGCACAGCCCGATCAGGGTGAGCAGGTTGGCCACCTCGGGGCGGGCCTCCGGGTCGTAGGTGATGACCCGGTCGCTGTCGGTCTTGGCGCCCTTGAGCTTCTTGGCGGTCTCGTCGGCGGTCATCCGCAGCTCGACCACGTTGCCCTTGGACTTGCTCATCTTGGTGCCGTCGGTGCCGAGGATCAGCGGCGCCTCGGACAGCAGGGCACCCGGCTCCGGGAACACGGGGGCGTACCGGTCGTTGAAGCGGCGCGCGACGACGCGGGTCTGCTCGAGGTGGGGCAGCTGGTCGCGGCCGACGGGAACGACGTTGGCCTTGCAGAACAGGATGTCCGCGGCCTGGTGGACGGGGTAGGTGAGCAGCAGCCCGCCGATCGAGGTGATGCCGGCCGACTTGGCCTCGTCCTTGACGGTGGGGTTGCGCTGCAGTTCGGCGACGCTGACCAGGCTGAGGAAGGGCAGCATCAGCTGGTTGAGCGCGGGCACCGAGGAGTGCGTGAAGATCGTCGCCTTCTCGGGGTCGAGCCCGGCGGCGATGTTGTCGACCAGCAGGTTGCGCACGTTGCCGGCGATGTCGCCGCCGACCTCGCGGTCGGTGATCACCTGGTAGTCCGCGATCAGCTGCCAGATCTCGGCGCCGCTGTCCTGCAGGCGGAGGCGGTTGCGGATCGAGCCGAAGTAGTGGCCGATGTGCAACGCCCCGGTCGGACGGTCCCCGGTCAGCATGCGCAGCGAGGCCGGGTCCTTCGCCATCTGCTCCTCGATGGCGTCGCTGCGGGCCTGTGCGGCGCGGAAGGTGTCACTCACGGCGACGATCCTAATCAGGGGGCGATCGACGTCGCGATCGGGTTCTGTAGGGTTTCGGAGGTGCCCACCATCGGAGTAGCGATCGCGATCCCCGAGCCCTGGGCGAGCGAGCTCCAGGACTACCGGACCAGCGTCGGCGACACCACGGCGACGCAGATCCCGACCCACATCACGCTGGTCCCGCCGACCGAGCTGGCCGACGGCGATCTCGAGGCGGTCTGCGCCCACCTGAGGCAAGCGGCGTCCGCCGTCCCGCCGTTCGACATCCACCTGCGCGGCACCGGCACGTTCCGTCCGGTCTCGCCGGTCGTGTTCGTCACCCTGGCTGAGGGCATCTCGGGCTGCGAGGTGCTGGCGGGCGCCGTACGACAGGGGCCGCTCGAGGTCGAGCTGCACTACCCCTACCACCCGCACGTCACCATCGCCCACCACCTCGACGACGAGACGCTCGACCGGGCGTTCGGTGAGCTCGCGGAGTTCGAGTGCCGCTTCGAGGTCGACGCGTTCAGCCTCTACGTCCACGACACCGGCACCGGCTGGCGGGCCACCGACCACTTCGCGCTGGGCTGAGCGGTGGGGGTCGTCGACACCGTCAAGCAGCGAGTCGCCCGCGCCCGGGAGCGGCGCCCGGTCGTCGACCACCTGGTGCGCGCCGTCGAGCACTACGGCCAGGTCAACGGCAGCGCGCTGGCAGCCGCGGTGACCTACTTCGCCTTCCTGTCGTTCTTCCCGATCCTCGCGCTCGCCTTCGCGGTCTTCGGCCAGCTGACCAAGGTCTACGAGGACGCCCAGGACACGCTGGTCGACGCGGCCAACTCCGTCCTCCCGGGCCTCGTCGGCGGTGACAACGGGGTCCCGCTCGACACCCTCCAGGCCGCGGCGCCCGGGATCTTCACCTTCGGCATCCTGCTGACCCTCTACTCCGGGCTGGGGTGGCTCTCGGGCATGCGCACCGCGCTGACGGCGATCTTCGAGGAGCCCGAGCGCGAGCAGCCCAACTTCGTGTTCGGCAAGCTGCGTGACGTGCTCGCCCTGCTGGCGCTCGGCACCATCCTGGTCGCGAGCGTGGCGATCTCGGGCATCGCGACCAAGGTGCTGACCCCGATCATGGACGCGCTCGACCTGGGCGCGGTCGCCGAGGTGTTCTTCTGGGTGCTGGCCCTGTGCCTGGGCCTGGCGGCCAACACCTTGCTCTACTTCGCGTTCTTCCGGTTGCTCGCGCAGCCCGACATCCCCAGCAAGTCCCTGTGGTCCGGTGCACTCCTGGGCGCCATCCTGTTCGAGATCATGAAGCAGCTGTCCACCTTCCTGCTCAAGGCGACGGCGAGCTCGCCCGCGTTCCAGGCCTTCGGCATCGCGCTGATCCTGCTGGTGTGGATCAACTACTTCTCCCGCGTCGTCGTCCTCTCCGCGGCGTGGTCCCACACCTCGCCCGAGGCCCGCGCCCTCCGCGACGCGAACCGGGTCGCCGACCAGATGCCCGAGGGCCCCCGCATCGACCTCGCCGCGGCTGCCCCCGGCGTACGCCCGTCCCCTCCCGCACCCGCCGCGTCGCCGAAGGCCGCCTTCGCCGCCGGCGCCGCCTCGATGCTCGGCCTCGTCGCCCTCCTCCGGCGCCGGGGCTGAGCGCACCCTCCTCTCCTCGAGCGGTGCGTGACCCACATTCCGTGGGCGCCGAATGTGGCTACGGCACCGCTCGCCAGCTCGTCGCGATTGTCGGCCACTCGGGCGGTGTCCCAGCCACATCCGCGACCGGGGGAATGTGGCTGGCGCACCGCCCGCTGACGGCGACGCGCGCTGGCCACCATGTCTCCACAACAAGTGCCCGCGAAGGCTCGTCCACAGCCCGTACGGCGACGCTCCGCGCGAGTGGCAGCGATGTGGCGCCATGACGTCATGCACCACGTAGCGCCGGAACTCCTGCAGGGTCCCTTCACCCGGTCGTACGCCCTCTCGCTCGGCACGCCTGCCCGCGTGCTGGAGGGCGTTCAGTTCCGACGCCTCCATCAAGGGGTCTACGTCCACCGGAGCCTGGAGATGACGTGGGCGGACCATGTGGAGGCAGCTCGCCTGGCTCTACCTCCATCCGCTCGCACGACTGGCGCCACCCGCCTGCGACAGGCGGGCGTCGACGCGGGACGCGCCTGGCCGCTCCACTTCGTCGTGGAGGGGGACCTGCACCTGACCCTCGAAGGGGTCTTCCTGCACCGCACGGTCAAAATGCCACCGAACGGTGACGACGCCGTCAGCATCGAGGCGGCGTTCGTCGCATTTTGCGCCGAGTCCCGGCTTCTCGACGCCATCGTGGTCGGTTCGGTCCTGCTCAACAAGGAGCTGCTCGACCTCGCTCGGCTCGAGGAGATCCTGCGCGGAGAGAAGTGGCGCAGCGGTGTGCCCGAGACGGCGTTGGCCCTGCCTCACCTGGAGGGGCGTTGCCGCTCCATGCCCGAGGCCAAGCTGTTCTCGTACGTGGTGTTCGCTGGGCTGCCCGTGCCGGAGGTCAACGAGACGATGACCGTCGGGGTCGTCGAGCTCACGCCCGACCTGCGGTTCGAGGACTGCCGGCTCGTGGTCGAGTACGAAGGAAGCCAGCACCAGGAGGAGCGCGCCCAGTACAACGCCGACATCGACCGCTACGGCCTCTATCGCCGACACGACGTGCCTTACGAACTTGTCACCAAGGAGCGGATGCGGTCACCGAAGGCGACCGTCAGATTGATCCACTCGGCGCTCGTGGCGGAGGGGTACGCCGGACCGCCGCCGGTGTTCGGTGTGCAGTGGGCCGAGCTGTTCGAGCCGCTCGCGCAGCTCGTACGCCGGCGTCGCGCGTCGTGAGCCGTCCCAGCGGTGCGTCAGCCACATTCTCGGTGCTCGGAATGTGGCTGAGGCACCGCCCGGACGGCGCCATGGGCGTGTCGCCGGCGCGAGCGGTGCGCCACCCACATTCGCCGCTCTTGGAATGTGGGTGGGGCACCGCTCGGCGGTCGAGGAGGCCAGAGTCCAAAGACGCGACGAGGGCCGGGGGAGACCCCCGGCCCTCGTCGGTGGAGCAGTACGTCGCTCAGTGACCGTGCTTGATCGCGGTGCGGAGGTCGCGGTTGAGCTGGGAGATCACGTCGAGCGGGATCTCCTTGGGGCACGCGGCGGTGCAGGCACCGATGTTGGTGCAGCCACCGAATCCCTCGTGGTCGTGCTGGGCGACCATGTTGACCACGCGCTCGTCGCGCTCGGGCTGGCCCTGGGGGAGCAGGCCGAGGTGGGTGACCTTGGCGCCCATGAAGAGCGAGGCCGAGCCGTTGGGGCAGGCCGCCACGCAGGCGCCGCAGCCGATGCAGGTCGCGACGTTGAAGGCGCGGTCGGCGTCGTCCTTGGGCACGGGGACCGAGTGGGCCTCGGGCGCCGAGCCGGTGTTGACCGAGACGTAGCCGCCGGCCTGGATGATCCGGTCGAAGGCGCCGCGGTCGACGACGAGGTCCTTCACGACCGGGAAGGCGTCGGAGCGCCACGGCTCGATCGTGATCGTCTCGCCGTCGCTGAACGAGCGCATGTGGAGCTGGCAGGTCGTGGTGACCTCCGGGCCGTGCGCGTCGCCGTTGATCATCAGGCCGCACATGCCGCAGATGCCCTCGCGGCAGTCGGAGTCGAACGCGATCGGGTCCTCGCCCTTGTCGTTGAGCTGCTCGTTGAGCACGTCGAGCATCTCGAGGAACGACATGTCGGGGGAGACGTCGGCCAGCTCGTAGGTGTGCATCGCACCGGGGCTGACGGCGTCGGGCTGACGCCAGATCTTGAGGGTCAGGTTCATTACTTGTAGCTCCGCTGCTTCATCTCGATGGCCGTGTAGACCAGGTCTTCCTTGTGCAGGACGGGCCGCTCGTCGAGGCCGGCCCACTCCCAGGCGGCGACGTAGGCGAACTCGTCGTCGTGCCGCAGCGCCTCGCCGTCCTCGGTCTGCGACTCGCCACGGAAGTGGCCGCCGCAGGACTCGCGCCGGTTGAGCGCGTCGATGCACATCAGCTCGCCGAGCTCGAAGAAGTCGGCCACGCGGCCGGCCTTCTCGAGCGACTGGTTCAGCGACTCGCTCGTGCCGAGCACCTTGACGTTGCGGTAGAAGTCGTCGCGCAGCCCGCGGATCAGGTCGATCGCCTTCTTGAGGCCCGTCTCCGTGCGCTCCATGCCGCAGTACTCCCACATGATGTTGCCGAGCTCGCGGTGGTAGGAGTCGACGCTGCGGGTGCCGTTGACGGACAGGAAGTGCTCGATGCGCTCGGTGACCGAGGTGCGGGCCTCGACGACCGCCGGGTGGTCCTCGCCGATGGGCTCGAACGGGCCGTCGGCGAGGTAGTCGCGGATCGTGTGGGGCAGCACGAAGTAGCCGTCGGCCAGCCCCTGCATCAGCGCGGAGGCGCCGAGGCGGTTGGCGCCGTGATCGGAGAAGTTGGCCTCACCGGTGACGAACAGGCCGGGGATCGTGGACTGCAGGTCGTAGTCGACCCACAGGCCGCCCATGACGTAGTGCACGGCCGGGTAGATCCGCATCGGGACCGAGTACGGGTCCTCGCCGGTGATCCGGGCGTACATGTCGAAGAGGTTGCCGTACTTGTTGGCCACCGCGTCGCGACCGAGGCGGTCGATCGCGTCGGCGAAGTCGAGGTAGACACCACGGCGTACGCCGTCCACCTCGGGGCCGACGCCGCGACCCTCGTCGCAGACGTTCTTCGCGGCCCGGGAGGCGATGTCGCGGGGGACCAGGTTGCCGAAGGAGGGGTAGATCCGCTCCAGGTAGTAGTCGCGGTCCTCCTCGGCGATGTCGCGCGGGTCCTTGTCGCAGTCGGCCTGGTTCTTCGGCACCCAGATGCGGCCGTCGTTGCGCAGCGACTCCGACATCAGCGTCAGCTTGGACTGGTGCGAGCCCGAGACGGGGATGCAGGTCGGGTGGATCTGCGTGTAGCAGGGGTTGGCCATGTAGGCGCCCTTGCGGTGCGCGCGCCAGGCGGCGGTGACGTTGGAGCCCATCGCGTTGGTGGACAGGTAGAACACGTTGCCGTAGCCGCCCGAGGCGAGGACGACGACGTCGGCGAGGTGGGTCTGCACCTCACCGGTGACCATGTCGCGGGCGATGATGCCGCGGGCCTTGCCGTCCGCGACGATCAGCTCGAGCATCTCGTGGCGGGTGAACATCGACACGGTGCCGGCGGAGATCTGGCGCTCGAGCGCCTGGTAGGCGCCGATCAGCAGCTGCTGTCCCGTCTGGCCGCGGGCGTAGAACGTGCGCGAGACCTGGACGCCACCGAAGGAGCGGTTGTCGAGCAGGCCGCCGTACTCACGGGCGAAGGGAACGCCCTGCGCGACGCACTGGTCGATGATGTTGGTGCTGACCTCGGCGAGGCGGTAGACGTTGGACTCCCGCGAGCGGTAGTCGCCGCCCTTCACGGTGTCGTAGAAGAGGCGGTGGACGGAGTCGCCGTCCTCCTTGTAGTTCTTCGCGGCGTTGATGCCGCCCTGCGCGGCGATCGAGTGCGCCCGGCGCGGGGAGTCCTGGTAGCAGAACGTCTTGACGTTGTAGCCGGCCTCGCCGAGCGTGGCGGCGGCCGAGGCGCCGGCCAGGCCGGTGCCGACGATGATGACCGAGAGCTTGCGGCGGTTGGCCGGGTTGACGAGGCGGGCCTCGAACTTCCGGTTCTGCCAGCGGTCCGCGATCGGGCCCGAGGGCGCCTTCTCGTCGACGAGCGGCGTGCCCGGGGTGTAGTAGCCCGCGGCGTCGTCGTAGTCCCCGTCGATTGACCCGCTGTGCGAGGCCTCCGTCGAGGTGACGGTGTCGGGCATGTCCATGTCGTGGCTGTCGTGGCTCACGTGCGGTGACCCCTTACTTGGTGATGATGCCCGCGAGCACGGCGAGCGGGACGAGGGAGAAGCCGACCGAGACGATCAGCGCGATGACGAACCCGAAGACCTTCGCGCGCTGCCGCTTGGCCGCGGTGCCGGTCCAGCCGAGCGTCTGGGCGGCGCTCCAGATGCCGTGGTGGAGGTGGGCACCGAGGGCGAGCATCGCGACGATGTAGATCAGCGTCATCCACCACACGTCGAAGGTGTCGACCATCAGGTCGTAGGGGTCGTTGGTCGCGCCGCCCTGCGGGTTGACCTTGCCGATGGTGAAGTTGAGCAGGTGCCAGATCAGGAAGACCAGGATCGTCACCCCGCCCCAGCGCATCATCAGGCTGGCCCGCGTCGCGCCGGTGTCCTTCTTCATGACGTACTTCGTGGTGCGGGCGCGAGCAGCGCGGCGCCACAGCACGACGGCGCAGTAGACGTGCACCACCAGCGACAGGATCAGGCCGAGCCGCAGGATCCACAGCGCGCCCTCGTGCGGCAGCATCGGCTCGCCGAGCACGCGCAGGTGGTGGGCGTACTCGTTGAACGCGTCGTGGCCGGCGAACGCCTTGAGGTTGCCGTACATGTGCGCGAGCACGAAGCCGAGGAAGATGAAGCCGCTGACCGCCATGCCCAGCTTGAGCGCGATGGTGGTGCGCGAGGCCCGCGCACCCTTCACCAGCGTGGGCCGAGGGGGATTGAGTTGGGTTGCCACGCCGCCACGTTATCCCGTTGCTCCGGCAAGCGACGCGCCGAGGGCGTGTGACGTTTTGCTGGGCGCGTTGTCTTCCGCTCAGGCGTGACACAGGTCATAGTCGGGACCGTCGTCCGGGAGCACTCCCGGATTGCCGGGACCTTCACGGAGGACGCATGGCGACAACCGACCACGGCGTGACCAGTCCGACCCGCGCGCGCATCGAGGCGCGGACGTTGCGCCAGGACCGGTGGTGGCTCTCGCCCCTGGCGACGTTCGTCGTCTTCACGGCGTTCGTCGTCTACGCGACGGTCCGCGCGTTCGTGGGACGCGACTACTACGCCACGCCCTACCTGTCGCCGTTCTACTCGCCGTGCCTGGGGGACTGCGTCGAGGGCGCCTCCGACTTCGGCCAGCCGTTCGACTGGTGGCCGCTGTCGGCAGCGCTGATCATCCTGATCTTCCCGCTCGGCTTCCGGATGACCTGCTACTACTACCGCAAGGCCTACTACCGCGCGTTCTGGCTGAGCCCGCCCGCCTGCGGCGTCGCCGAGCCCCACGGGTCCTACTCCGGCGAGACGCGGTTCCCGCTCGTCCTGCAGAACGTCCACCGCTGGTTCTGGTACGCCGCGGTGCTGGTCGGCCTGGTGCTCACGTTCGACACGTTCCTGGCGTTCCGGCCGATGCCGGCGGAGTACGCCGTCGGCGACGGCGAGACCAGCGGCATCCACATGGGCCTCGGCACGCTGCTGATGATCGTCAACATCGTCTTCATCTGGCTCTACACGCTGTCGTGCCACTCCTGCCGCCACATCGTCGGCGGCCGGCTGCGCCACTTCTCCAAGCACCCCGTCCGCTACCGGGTGTGGACGTGGGTGTCGCGGCTCAACGAGAGCCACGGCAGGTGGGCGTGGTACTCGCTGTTCTCGGTCGCGATCGTCGACCTCTACATCTACCTGCTGGCCACCGGAGTGATCCAGGACGTGAGGTTCTTCTAAGTGACGGACACCAGGCACCCGATGACGGGCAACGAGATGTCCTACTACGCCGAGGGCGGGATCGAGCGCCACCGGTACGACGTGGTGGTGGTCGGCGCCGGCGGGGCGGGCCTGCGGGCCGCGATCGCCGCCCACGAGGCGGGCGCGGAGACCGCCATCGTCTGCAAGTCGCTGCTCGGCAAGGCGCACACCGTGATGGCCGAGGGCGGCATCGCCGCGGCGATGGGCAACCGCTGGCCGGAGGACAACTGGCAGGTCCACTTCCGCGACACCATGCGCGGCGGCAAGATGCTCAACCACTGGCGCATGGCTCAGCTCCACGCGCAGGAGGCGCCCGAGCGGGTCCTCGAGCTCGAGGACTGGGGCGCGCTGTTCGACCGCACCGAGGACGGGCTGATCAGCCAGCGCGACTTCGGCGGCCACAAGTACGCCCGGCTCGCCCACGTCGGCGACCGCACCGGCCTCGAGATGATCCGCACGCTGCAGCAGCGCGCGGTGCAGGTCGGCATCGACGTCTTCATGGAGTGCACCGTCACCGACCTGCTGAAGGACGACGCCGGCGCCCTGTCGGGCGTCTTCGGCTACTGGCGCGAGACCGGTCGCTTCGTGACGATCGAGGCCCCGGCCGTCGTCCTGGCCACCGGCGGGATCGGCAAGTCGTTCAAGGTGACGTCCAACTCGTGGGAGTACACCGGCGACGGCCACGCGCTGGCGCTGCGGGCGGGCGCGTCGCTGATCAACATGGAGTTCGTGCAGTTCCACCCCACCGGCATGGTGTGGCCCCCGTCGGTGAAGGGGCTGCTCGTCACCGAGTCCGTGCGTGGTGACGGCGGCGTCCTCAAGAACTCCGAGGGCAAGCGCTTCATGTTCGACTACATCCCCGACTTCTTCCGGGCGGAGACCGCCGACACGGAGGAGGAGGCGGATCGCTGGTACGACGACAAGAAGAACAACCGCCGCCCGCCCGAGCTGCTGCCGCGCGACGAGGTCGCGCGGGCCATCAACTCCGAGATCAAGGCGGGCCGTGGGTCACCGCACGGCGGCATCTACCTCGACATCGCCTCGCGCCGCGACCCCGACTTCATCCGCAAACGGCTGCCGTCGATGTACCACCAGTTCAAGGAGCTCGCGGACGTCGACATCACGCAGGAGCCGATGGAGATCGGGCCGACCTGCCACTACGTCATGGGTGGCATCGAGGTCGACCCCGACACCGAGCTGAGTGCCGTCACCGGCCTCTACGCCGTCGGCGAGTGCTCGGGCGGCATGCACGGCTCCAACCGGCTGGGCGGCAACAGCCTCTCCGACCTGCTGGTCTTCGGCCGGCGCGCCGGCGAGGCGGCAGCGGCGTACGTCGCGGGGCTGGCGCAGCGTCCGGTCGTCACCGACGAGTCGGTCCGGGCCGGCGAGTGGTCGGCGCTGACGCCGTTCCAGGTCGAGGGGGGTGACAACCCCTACACGATCCAGCAGGACCTGCAGCAGACGATGAACGACCTGGTCGGCATCATCCGCACGGCCGAGGAGCTCGAGCAGGCGCTGGTGCGCATCGAGGAGCTCAAGGAGCGGGCACAGAGGATGTCGGTCGAGGGCCACCGCCAGTACAACCCCGGCTGGCACCTCGCCCTCGACCTGCGCAACATGCTGGTCGTCTCGGAGGCGATCGCGCGGGCGGCCCTCGCCCGTCAGGAGTCCCGTGGCGGGCACACCCGCGACGACTACCCGAAGACGGATCCCGAATGGGGGACGAAGAACCTCGTCGTCCGCCTCGACGACGCCGGCACCGGCGTGACCCTCGCCGAGCAGCCGCTGCCCGAGATGCCCGACGACCTGAAGTCTCACTTCGAGGGGAGCTGACTCATGGCCTACGACCTGAAGCTGCGCGTGTGGCGGGGGGACCAGGACGGCGGGGACCTGCAGGACTACACCGTCGAGGTGTCCGAGGGCGAGGTGGTGCTCGATGCGCTGCACCGGTTGCAGGCGACGCAGACCGGCGACCTCGCGATCCGGTGGAACTGCAAGGCCGGCAAGTGCGGGTCGTGCAGCGCCGAGGTCAACGGCCGACCGCGGCTGATGTGCATGACGCGCCTGTCGGACTTCGAGCCGTCCGAGACCATCACGGTCACCCCGATGCGCACGTTCCCGGTGATCCGCGACCTGGTCACCGACGTGTCGTTCAACTACCGGAAGGCCCGCGAGCTGCCGTACGCCGAGCTCGGCCCGCGCGACGCCGACGGCAAGCGCCGGATGATGCAGGTCGACGTGGAGCGCGGCCAGGAGTTCCGCAAGTGCATCGAGTGCTTCCTGTGCCAGGACGTGTGCCACGTCGTGCGCGACCACGAGGACAACAAGCAGCACTTCGCCGGACCGCGCTTCTTCATCCGCTACGCCGAGCTCGACATGCACCCGCTCGACACCCACGACCGCCGCAAGCTGGCGCAGGAGGCGGCCGGTCTCGGGATGTGCAACATCACCAAGTGCTGCACCGAGGTGTGCCCGGAGGGCATCCACATCACCGACAACGCGATCATCCCGATGAAGGAGCGTGTGGTGGACCGCAAGTACGACCCGCTGGTGTGGCTCGGCAACAAGATCGGGATCCGCAACAAGGACAACGAGGGCCGAGCCGAGCTCTGAGACCGTGTTCCGCGACGACTTCGACGGCGACGGGCTCGACCCGTCGGTGTGGCTGCCGCACTACCTGCCGGCCTGGAGCTCGCGGGCGGCGACGCGCGCCAGCCACCGGGTCGAGGGCGGTCGCCTCGTGCTGGACGTCCCGGTCGACCACCCGGTCTGGTGCCCCGACGACCACGCACCGCCGCTGCGGGTGTCCGGCATCCAGTCGGGCAGCTGGTCGGGGCCGGTCGGCAGCACCCGCGGGCAGCAGCGGTTCGCCGAGGGGCTGACTGTCGAGGAGGAGCAGCCGCGCTTCGAGGGGTGGCTGCCGACGTCCGGCCACGTCGAGATCCGCTGCGCCATGGACCTGTCGCACCGCTCGATGGCCGCCCTCTGGATGTCGGGGTTCGAGGACGACGAGGAGCAGCTGCGCTGCGGCGAGCTCTGCGTCGTCGAGGTGTTCGGCAGCGCGCTGCGGCCGGGGTCCGCCGAGGTGGGCGTCGGCATCAAGGCGTTCCGCGACCCGGCGCTCACCCAGGACTTCGCGGCGCCGCGGGTCGACGTCGAGGTGTCCGGGTTCCACACCTACGCCGTCGACTGGGACGCCGACGTCGCCGTCTTCACCGTCGACGGCGAGGAGCTGCGGCGCTGCCCGCGCCCGCCGACGTACCCGCTCCAGCTCATGGTCGCGGTGTTCGACTTCCCGGACGACTCCACCGGCGACGACGACCACCTGGTGCCGCGGCTGGTGGTCGACCACGTCGCGGGGTGGTAGCTCACCACCGCGAGGTCGGCGAGGTCCGCTGCAGGTAGAGGTTCGAGGCGCGCGCCAGGAGCGGGTGCCGGTCGGCGTGGTGGACCGCCCGCTTGCGGGCCCAGAAACCCCCGGCGCGCAGCTGGCTGGTCAGCACCTCGACGGGTCCCGGTAGCCGGCCTTCCCGCTCGGCGAACGCGCGGCGGTAGCGCCGGAAGAGGCGTCCGTGGTCGAGGGCGATCGACACCAGCGCAGCCTGGGTGGCGTCGAGCAGCTCGTCGTCCGTGACCTGGTCGAGCGCCGGTCCGGACGTGGCGACGCCGGTCGGCACGAGGTCGGACAGGTCGCCGTGGACGGTGAGCTCGCGGCGTCCGAGCTCGGCGACCATCCGCTCGCCGTACGACGTCGCCCACGCGAGGTGCTCCGGCGGCAGCTCGAGCGGCCGGTCGGTCGTGCCGGCGAGCCGCGACCGGATGCCGGCCTCGATCACGAACCGGTGCTGGGTGGCGTTGAACCTCCCGGACACTGCCGCGTTGAGCCGGCGCACCACCTCGAGCTCGGCCGCGCCCAGCGAGACGTTGCGGGCCGGCTGCTGCTCGCCCGGCCAGCCGGCGGGCAGGCCGGCCGCGGCGCCGAAGCGGGTCAGGAGGGCTGCCCCCGGCGTGCCCCGCGGCGGCACCGTGACCAGCCGCACGCGCTCGGCCGGAACCACGGACGACCAGGTGTCGAGCACCCGGAGGAGGTCGTGGCGCCAGTGGAAGGACACGCCCTCGCTCGGCGGCGCGCCCTCCTGTCCCCGCACCGACGCCACGAAGTCCCCCCAGGTGGTGGTGCCGCCGTTGACGATCGTCTGCTGCCAGGCCGAGACCAGCGTGCGTGCGATGTCGCGCGCGCCGACGACGACGTGCACCCGGTGGCCGTCGAGCTCGCGCACCAGCCGGCGTGCCTGGCGCGGACGTGCCAGGGACAGCTCCTCCTCGGAGACCACCACGGTCGGACCGTCGTGGGCCGCGACGAGGTCGACCAGCCGGCCCAGCGCCCCTGCGGCCTCGCCGCGCAGCTCACCGCCCACACGCTGGCCGAGCAGGTCGTAGGCCGCGAGGCGCTGGGCTCGGTGGCCCCCCGGGAAGAGCACCCCCGCGGCGGCGAGCTGCTCCGCCGAGGCCGCGAGGGCGCCCTGGATCGTGGTCGTCCCTGTCTTGTAGAGACCCACGTGGAGGAAGACGTCCGGCATGGCAACGACGCTAGGAACGACGGGCCGCCGGCACATGGGGCCGACGTCCCGCCCGGCCGGGAATCTCCGGCAGCCGCCTCGGGACGGTGACCTATCCCATAGCCGGCGGCAGTGACCCTCGCCACGCCACGGGCCTATCCTGCGCAGCATGACCGACCTCCCTGGTGGCGTGCCTGGTGGCCTCGACGGCGGGCTCGACGAGCCCGAGGAGCTGCAGCCCGCGGAGGGCTCGCTCCGGCTGGTCGGCGACGGCGACGCGTACGACGGAGCAGCGTGGGAGGCGGCCACGGCCGCCGTGCTGCGCAAGGCCCGGCGCCTCGCGGACGACGCGCCCGACTCAGACGTCTGGACGGTGCTGACCCGGACGACGCTGGACGGCATCGAGGTCGCACCGATCGGCCAGCCCTCCGACCTGGACGGGCTCGCCACCAGCGGCCGCCCGGTGCGTCGCGGCGCCTGGGACGTGCGTACGTCGCTGGTCGGCGACGACGCGGCGGCCGTCAACGAGGCGGCCCTGGTCGACCTCGACAACGGCGCGACCTCGCTGCACCTCGACCTCGTGGGCGGCCTGGACCTCGAGGTCGCGCTGCGCGGGGTGCTGCTCGACCTCGCGCCCGTGACGCTCGAGCACCCCAGCACCGGGCAGTCCGAGGCGCTGGCCCGCCTGCTCGAGGACACCCCGGGCGACCCGCACCCGGGCAACAACCTCTCCGCCGACCCGGCCACCGCGCTGCTGCTCGGCGAGGGTGTCGGCGAGGGCGAGCCGCTGCTGGCGCAGTCCTTCGTCGACACGGTCCGTCGCGCCCGGGCGCTCGGCGTGCTCGGTGCGGTCGTCGACGGCACCGTGCTGCACGACCTCGGGGCGAGCGACGCCCAGGAGCTCGGCTGGACGATGGCCGTGGGCGTGCACTACCTCCGCGTGCTCACCGACGCCGGGCTCACGGTGGACGAGGCCGCCGGGCTCGTCGAGTTCCGCTACGCCGCGACCGACGAGCAGTTCCCGACGATCGCCAAGCTGCGCGCCGCCCGCCGGTTGTGGGCCCGGGTGTTGGAGGCCAGCGGCGCCACCGACCTCCCGCAGCGCCAGCACGTCGTCACCAGCCGCGCGATGATGGGCAAGCACGACCCCTGGGTCAACATGCTCCGCGGCACGGTTGCCGCGTTCGCAGCCGGTGTCGGCGGTGCCGACGCGCTCACCGTGGTTCCCTTCGACGAGCGCCTCGGCCGGCCCGACGCCTTCGGCCGCCGGATCGCCCGCAACACCTCCGCCCTGCTGGTCGAGGAGTCGCACGTCGCCACGGTCACCGACCCGGCCGGTGGCTCCTACGCCGTGGAGAAGCTCACCGACGACCTCGCCGTCGCCGGCTGGGCCGAGCTCGGTCGCATCGAGGCCGACGGCGGCGTGGGGCCGCAGGCGGCGGTCGCCGTACGGGCGCGGGTCGACGAGGTGCGCGCCCGGCGCGACGCGGGCATCGCGGACCGGTCCCGTCCGCTGACCGGGATCTCGGAGTTCCCGAACCTCGACGAGGTGCTCCCCGAACGGGAGCCCTGGCAGCGCAACGGCGAGCTCGTGCACTACGCCTCGGCCTACGAGGACATGCGCGCCGCGCCCGCGTCGCAACCGGTGTTCCTCGCCACGATGGGCACGGTCGCGGCCCACACGGCCCGCGCCACCTTTGCCACCAACCTGCTCGCCGCGGGCGGTGTCGCCGTCGAGGTCGCCGGAGCGACCGGTTCGGTCGACGACGTGATGGCGGCCTACCGGTCCGAGCGAGGAGGCCGGCCCGTGGTCTGCCTGGCCGGCACCGACGCGGCCTACGCCGAGTGGGGCGCCGACCTCGTCGCCGCGCTGCGGGCGGCAGGGGCGTCGTACGTCGTCCTGGCCGGCAAGCCGGGTGAGCGGACCGTGACCGACGTGGACGACTCGTGCGCCATGGGAGTCGATGCGCTCGGCTTCCTCGGCCGGATCCGAGAGGAGCTCGCCCGATGAGCATCCCGAAGAACTTCGCCGACGTCCCCCTGTCGGGTCTCGTGACAGGACTTCGTCCTTCCTCGACCAACGAAGCGGGCGGCAGTGCGGGCGAGCCGTGGAGCAGTCCCGAGGGGATCGACATCCTCCCCGTCTACGGACCCGAGCACCTCGCGGGCCTCGACGGCCTCGACACGTGGCCGGGCATCGCGCCGTTCCTGCGCGGGCCCTACCCGACGATGTACACGACCCAGCCGTGGACGATCCGGCAGTACGCCGGCTTCTCGACCGCCGAGGAGTCCAACGCGTTCTACCGCCGCAACCTCGCGGCGGGCCAGAAGGGCCTGAGCGTCGCCTTCGACCTCGCCACCCACCGCGGCTACGACTCCGACCACCCGCGGGTGCGCGGCGACGTCGGCATGGCGGGCGTGGCGATCGACTCGATCTACGACACGCGCACCCTCTTCGACGGCATCCCGCTCGACGAGATGTCGGTGTCGATGACGATGAACGGCGCCGTGCTGCCGGTGCTGGCGCTCTACATCGCGGCGGCCGAGGAGCAGGGGGTGAAGCCGGAGCAGCTCGCGGGGACCATCCAGAACGACATCCTCAAGGAGTTCATGGTCCGCAACACCTACATCTACCCGCCGGCGCCGAGCATGCGGATCATCAGCGACATCTTCGCCTTCACCTCGCAGCGGATGCCGCGCTTCAACTCGATCTCGATCTCCGGCTACCACATCCAGGAGGCCGGGGCGACGGCCGACCTCGAGCTGGCCTACACCCTCGCCGACGGCGTGGAGTACATCCGCGCGGGCCTCGACACCGGCATGACGATCGACCAGTTCGCGCCGCGCCTGTCCTTCTTCTGGGCGATCGGGATGAACTTCTTCATGGAGGTCGCCAAGATGCGGGCGGCCCGCGCGCTGTGGGCCCGCCTGGTCGACGACTTCGAGCCGCAGAACCCGAAGTCGCGGTCGCTGCGCACGCACAGCCAGACCTCGGGCTGGTCGCTCACCGCGCAGGACGTGTTCAACAACGTGGGCCGCACCTGCATCGAGGCGATGGCCGCGACCCAGGGGCACACGCAGTCGCTGCACACCAACGCGCTCGACGAGGCGATCGCGCTGCCGACCGACTTCTCCGCGCGCATCGCCCGCAACACCCAGCTGCTGCTGCAGCAGGAGAGCGGCACCACGCAGGTGATCGACCCGTGGGCCGGCTCCTACTACGTCGAGAAGCTCACCCACGACCTCGCCGAGCGCGCCTGGGCCCACATCCAGGAGGCCGAACGGGCCGGCGGCATGGCCGCGGCGATCGAGCAGGGCATCCCCAAGATGCGCATCGAGGAGGCGGCCGCCCGCACGCAGGCGCGCATCGACTCCGGGGCGCAGAAGGTCATCGGCGTCAACACCTACCGTCTCGCCGCCGAGGACAAGCTCGACGTGCTGCGCGTCGACAACGACGACGTCTACCGCCAGCAGGTCGCCAAGCTCGAGCGGCTGCGCGCCGAGCGCGACGACGACGCCGTACGCCGGTCATTGGAGGCGCTGACCACCAGCGCCGAGCGCGGTCCGGCCGGCGGCGGTTCCCTGGAGGGCAACCTCCTCGCGCTGGCCGTCGACGCGGCGCGCGCGAAGGCCACGGTCGGGGAGATCTCCGACGCGCTGGAGAAGGTCTACGGCCGCCACCAGGCCGTCATCCGTACGATCAGCGGCGTGTACCGCGACGAGGCAGGCGCCCCCGAGGGGAGTGCCGTCGCCGCGGTCCTGCAGGCGACCGAGGAGTTCGAGGCCGAGGAGGGCCGCCGACCGCGCATCCTCGTGGCCAAGATGGGCCAGGACGGGCACGACCGCGGCCAGAAGGTCGTCGTCACCGCGTTCGCCGACCTCGGCTTCGACGTCGACGTGGGGCCGCTGTTCTCCACGCCCGAGGAGGTTGCCCAGCAGGCGATCGACGCCGACGTCCACATCGTCGGCGTCTCCTCGCTGGCGGCCGGCCACCTGACGCTGCTGCCGGCCCTCAAGCAGGCGCTCGCCGACCAGGGCCGGCCCGACATCATGGTCGTGATCGGCGGCGTGATCCCGCCCGACGACGTGCTGACGCTCAAGGAGATGGGCGCCGCGGCGGTGTTCCTGCCCGGCACGGTCATCGCCGAGTCGGCCCTCGACCTGATCGCGCGCCTGAGGGAACAGCACCGCCACGACCCGGGAGCCTGATGCCGCGGCCGATCGACGTCGCCGCGCTGGTCGCGGGCGTGCAGGACGGCCAGCGGGCCGCGGTCGCGCGCGCGATCACCCTCGTCGAGTCGTCGCGTCCCGAGCACCGCCTCGCCGCGCGCGAGCTCCTGACCGAGCTCGCCGCCACCGAGCGACCGATGGCGACCCGGGTCGGGATCTCCGGCGTCCCCGGGGTGGGCAAGTCCACCTTCATCGAGGCGCTCGGCACCCGCCTCACGGGCGCGGGCCACCGGGTCGGCGTCCTCGCCGTGGACCCGTCGTCGGTGCGCACCGGCGGGTCGGTGCTCGGCGACAAGACCCGCATGGCGACGCTGTCGGTCGACCCGGGCGCCTTCATCCGGCCCTCGCCCTCGGCCGGCACGCTGGGCGGCGTGGCCCGCGCGACCACCCAGGCGATGCTGGTGCTCGAGGCGGCGGCGTACGACGTCGTCCTGGTCGAGACGGTCGGCGTCGGGCAGTCCGAGGTCACCGTCGCCGGGATGGTCGACACCTTCCTCTTCCTCACCCTCGCGCGCACCGGCGACCAGCTGCAGGGCATCAAGAAGGGCATCCTCGAGATCGCCGACGTGGTGGCGGTCAACAAGGCGGACGCCCTCGGCGGGGAGGGCCACGAGGCCGACGCCCGCGTCGCCGCGCGTGAGCTCTCCGGCGCCCTGCGCCTGGTCCGCGGGCACGCCGAGTGGGCGCCGCCCGTCGTCACCTGCTCCGCGCTGACCGGTGCCGGCGTCGACGACGTGTGGCAGCGGGTGGGTGCGCACCGCGCCCACCTCGGCGTCGACGGCCTCGCCCACAAGCGCGCGGGACAGCAGCTCGACTTCACCTGGGCGCTCGTGCGTGACGAGCTCGACCAGCGGCTGCGGTCCTCGCCCGGGGTCGCCGCCGTGCGCGACGACGTACGCCGGGCCGTGCTGTCCGGCGAGCTGCCGGCCCCGCTGGCCGCAGATCGGCTACTCGCCGCCTACGACGGGCAAACGGCCGAGGGGGAGGGGACGCGCCCGTAGACTGGGTCGGTCATGCCAGTTGAACTCCCCGCCACTCCCGTCATCGCCGAGGTCGTCGACAAGTACGCCGACGAGCTCGTCGCCCTGCGCCGCGACCTCCACGCCCACCCCGAGCTGAGCTGGGCCGAGGAGCGCACCTCCGAGGCGGTCGTGACCGCGCTGGAGGGTGCCGGATGGGCGGTACGACGACCCGAGGGCGGGGGAGTGCTGGCCGAGATCGGCCACGGCGGCAGGCTGGTCGCGCTGCGTGCCGACCTCGACGCGCTGCCGGTCGACGACCTCATCTCCGACCCGTGGCGCAGCACCAACCCGGGGGTGGCCCACGCCTGCGGCCACGACGTCCACACCGCCGGGCTCGTCGGGGCCGGGCTCGCGCTGGCGGAGGTCGCCGCCCGCGGGATGCTGCCCGGGCGCGTGCGCCTGCTGTTCCAGCCGGCTGAGGAGGTCATGCCCGGTGGTGCGCTGCAGCTGATCTCCGCAGGTGCGCTGGAGGGCGTCTCCCACGTCTTCGGCCTGCACTGCGACCCGAGCCTCGACGTCGGCCGGCTCGGCCTGCGCGAGGGGCCGCTCACCGGCGCCGCCGACGCGTTGACGGTGCGGCTGATCGGCAAGGGCGGCCACACCTCGCGCCCCCACCTCACCGAGGACCTCACCTTCGCCCTGGGCAAGGTCATCACCGAGCTCCCGGCCATCCTGAGCCGGCGCCTCGACCCCCGCGCCGGGGTCAGCGTCGTCTGGGGGATGGTGCGTGCCGGCTCCGCCCACAACGTGATCCCCCACGGCGGCGTGGTGGCCGGCACGGTCCGGATGCTCGACGCGGTCGCTTGGGCCGACGCCGAACACCTGATCCGCCAGCTCATCACCTCCATCGTGGCGCCCTACAGCGTGACCGCCGAGGTGACCTACCAGCGAGGCGTGCCCCCGGTCGTCAACCACGCGGAGTCCACGCGCCTGCTCGGCACCGCGGTCGAGAACGTGCTCGGCGTGCACGGCCACGTCTCCACCGCCCAGAGCCTGGGCGGCGAGGACTTCGGCTGGTACCTCGACTCCGTCCCCGGCGCGATGGCCCGCCTCGGCACCCGCACGCCCGGCGGGCCGACGTACGACCTCCACCAGGGCAACCTCCGCGTCGACGAGGCGGCGACCGGCATCGCCGCCCGTGTCCTCGCCGACGTCGCGGTGACCGCGCTCAGCGACTGACCGACCCGGCGCCCGTCAGGCGGGCGGCAGGGGGAGCCCGAACGTGAAGGTGCTGCCCGCGCCCGGGGTGGACTCGACGCCCAGGTGGCCGCTCATGAGGTCGACCAGCTCGCGGCAGATCGCCAGGCCGAGGCCGACGCCGAGGCGATCCCCGGCAGACTGCGGGTCCGCCTGGACGAACGGGTCGAAGAGCCGCCGGAGGTCGTCCTCCGCGATGCCGATCCCGGTGTCGCGGACCCGGAAGTCGACCCAGTCGCCCACGCCCGGACCGTCCACCGAGCAGGGGCGGCCGCTGACGCGGACGTCGACCGAGCCGTGCTCGGTGTAGGCGATCGCGTTCTGGACGAGGTTGGTGACCACCTGGGTGATGCGCCGGGCGTCGCCGAGGCCGGTCGCGGGGACCCCCTCGTCGACGCTGAAGGTGATGGTGAGGCCCTCGGACTCGGCGAGCGGGACGGCCCAGGACGCCATGTCGTCGACGAGGGCGCGTACGTCGACGGGTGCGCGTCGCAGCACCGTCTGGCGGGCCTCGAGCCCGGAGAACTCCAGGATCTCCTGCACGAGGTGCATGAGGCGTTCGCCGGAGCGGTGGACGATCCGGGCGAAGTGCTCGGGCTCGGGCGGCAGGTCCGTGTCGATGAGCAGCTCGGAGGCGCCCACGAGCGCAGCGAGCGGTGTTCGGACCTCGTGGCTGATGGTGGCCAGGAACAGGGTCTTGGCGGCGTTGGCCTCCTCGAGCTCGCGCACCACCCGCTTGGCCTCGGTGACGTCCTCGGTCACCCCGTGCACGCCGACGACCTCGTCGCCGATGATGACCGGGATCGCCGTGCAACGGATGTCGACGACCTGGCCGTCGACCCGCACGACGCGCGCCTCGACCACCTGGGGGTCACCCGCCATCGCCCGGTCGAAGCCGTCCTGGATGAGGTGCAGGTCCTCGGGGTGGATGACCTGCCCGAAGTGGGTCCGGCGCATCTCCTCGAGCGTCAGCCCGGTCATCTCGAGCGACCGCTCGTTGGCGTCGGTGAAGTAGCCCCGCGGGTCGACCGAGTAGGTGGCGTGCGGGTGGTGGGTGAACATCGAGGCGTAGCGCTCGCTGCTCTGGGACAGCGCCTGCGAGCCCACAGTCGCGTCGGTCGACGAGGAGCGACGGGGGTCGCGCTCATCGGGTGCCATCAGGACCTCCGAGAATCGTGTCGGCGTGCGGTGCACCGTACCCCGCGTCATGTGCTGCGCATGTGGGCGGCCCGTCCGCGCAGCGGTTTCGGAGAAGCGGTGCCGCGGCAGCGTGACTAGCGTCGGTGACACACCACCGAAGGGAGTCACCATGAGCTACCAGGCCTACCTCGACGCGATCGAGAAGAAGACCGGCAAGACGCCTGAGGAGCTGTTGGGGGAGGCCGCTGCGCGCGGGTTCACTCCGCAGAGCAAGGCGGGCGATGTCGCAGCATGGCTCAAGGACGACTACGCCGTCGGCCGGGGCCATGCGATGGCGCTGTTCGGCGTGCTCAAGAACGGGGCGACGATCAGCGACAAGCACGTCAACAGCGGCACCACGCACTCCGATGCCTCCACCGAGCTGCGTCTGGACGGCATCGACCGCCGCTGACGGGCGACAGAGCCGCGGAGCTGACGGTCAGGCGGCACGCACGTCTGCGGCAGCAAGCTCCACGCCGGCGCCGTCCCAGAACTTGCCCCGGTCGAACAGCAGCGGCTCGCCGTCACCTCGAACGGCGACGTCGACGACGCGTCCGAGGTGCAGCCGGTGGTCGCCGCCGTCGTAGGACTGCCACGGCTGGCACCGGAACGACGCGAGGGCACCCTCGAGGGTCGGCGCCAGCTGGTCGCTCGTCCGCCCGCCGGCGTCGGTGCGATATCCGCTCATGCCGAGATTCGGAAGTCCTGGATGCGGCTGCGACACAGACGGCATTGGCGGGGTGGTCCTTCGCATTGCCTCGGGGGAGGCTGAGCGCATGGTGCGCGTACTAGTGGACGAGGTCGTGAAGACCGACTACGGACAACTGGACCTCTGGTTCTCTGACGACGTCGAAGACGATGGTGACCTCCAGTCCACCTTCGCCGGTCAGATCAATGGGGTTGCTGGTGCAGCCGTTCCCGGACGGATCTACCTGAACCTGGGCCGTCGATCCGGTGGATCATCGGTCCGCATCGAGGCGCACGATGGGGTCGTCCCGAGCGACGCGGAGTGGGAAGACGTCGTCGAGGTTTCCACTGTCGTCGATGAGCCGGGGAACTGCGGGTGGACCAGTTGGGCTAGCGAGAGCGGCGGTGAGTTCGTCCTGCCTCCCGGACCCCATCGGGTGCGGGTGTCTGCCCGTGGGCGGGACGCCGGTGACGAGAACGAACTCGCGGACGAAGCGGTGGATTTCTACCTGGTCCAACTCTGGCCCGCTCCCGTGCAGCCGGATGCCATCCTGCGCGTTGGCAGCGAGAACGCTCGGTACTGGCACGAGGCGTGGGGCTCAAACCGGTAGGCCCCGTGAGCAACGCCCATCGGCCCGACGATCTCGAACGTCCGGATCTGCCGCTGACAGTGCGCGGATCTGCCGAGATGAGTGCATCTGTTCCTACACAGCTTGGAGCCAGATGCAGACCTTCTCGGCATTCTCACGAGGCGTGCACTCAACCTGTACCGCCCACCGGCCAGGTCCGATCTCAACAGTGTCTTCCTGATCGGCGTCTCCGACTGTGAGCACGCCTGACGGGACGTTGATGACGCCGCTGGACGCCGGGCTCTCGGGTGCGCCGTCGTCGCCGACGATGACTTCGACCTGCACCTGCGCCGCGGGGATCACGTCGTTGTCGCCGTATCCACTCAGATCAACGCCTTGCGCGTGAAGCACCTTTACCGCGAGGCCGGTTCGGGAGAACGACACCACGTCGGCTGTAAGAGCCGGTACGTCCGAGTCATCGCGATCCATGAGCAATAAGAGTCCCCACCACAGCGGACGCCTCGTCTGCCAAGTGTTCACGGCAGTGAGTGTCCCGCAGTTTCACACAGGTGACGCACGGATCTGCCGCGACGACTGCGCGGATCTGCCGAGTTGAGTGCGGTCAGGTTTGGGCCAGCCAGTCGACCAAGCGCTCTTGCTCGTCCTCAGGCATGTGCCATGTCGCGGGCTTGGCCCAGCGAACGTGTCCGTAGCCGCAGACCCGGGCTCCCTCATACATCCGAAGGACGTCATCGGGTCGAACATCGAGCCACTGTGGGGCGTGGTCGATGAACAGCGGCACCAAGATGGCCCGGGTGCGGTCGCCGGGGTGAACGTTCGTGCTTGAGAAGCCGAGCACAGGCCCAGCGGTCTGGTCGCCGTCTGCCCAGTTGGGAAGTCCCCAGTTCGGTCGATAGGTGAAGCGGTTCTCCTTGGCGTAGCCGCCGAGCAAGGGTGTTTGCCGCCCGCCGTCCTCCGAGGTCACCAGGTCGAGGTCTATCCCGATCGCCACAGTGCTGACTGACTCCATGACGGGAGGGTAGGACCGTTGACTCGTGAGAACGTCCGGATCTGCCGCGGACAGTGCGCGGATCTGGCACCCCTCTGTGTCAAGAGGCTGCCGGGAGGGGTGTTTTAGGCTGCGTTCTGGCGGGTCCGGGAAGTGGCTTGTCCGAAGAGTTGGTGTGGGGCTGTGAGCCGGCCGCGCTGGAGTCAGAGTCGTTGCCCCGTTGCCCTCCCGGGCCCGTCCCTGTCGCTGCACATGTGGTGCGGAAGGCGTCGTTGAGCATGGTCTGGAAGACGATGTCGGACAGTCGACGCTTCACGCATCGCATGGCTTCCATGGGTGCTTTCCCGTCGGCCTTCTTGCGGTCGTAGTAGTCGCGTCCTGGTGTGGGGTTGCGGAGTTGGACGCGGGCCATCGCGTGCAGGACCCGGTTGATCTGCCGGTTGCCCTTGCGGGACAGCCGGTGACGAGTGTGGTCGCCGGAGGATGCGTCAATCGGGGCGGTGCCGTTCCAGGAGGCGAAGTGCGCCTTGCTCGGGAACCGGGTGATGTCGCCGACCTCGACCAGCAGCCGGGCGGCGCCAGTGGGGCCGATGCCGTGCAGGTCCAGCAGCGTGGTGCCGGTCGCGCGGACCAGGTCGGTGAGCTCCTTGTTCGCGTCCTTCTTCCGGCATAGATCCGCTCGAGGTCGGCGACGAGCTCGGCGGCCACCCGGCGGCGGGTCTTGCCGACGACATCGCGGGGTCGGATCTTGGCCAGCAGCGCCTTGGCCTGGGCCGCGGACAGGTCACGCTTCGCGCCACCTGGAATGAGCTCGAGCAGCAGCTGGTGCAGCTGCGATGTCTTGCGGGTGTGTTCCTCGCCTAGTGAGCAGCGCCGGTCAACCAGGAGTCGCAGCACCTCCAACTGCTCGTCGGTGACGACCGGCCGCAGTCCGGCCATCCGGGTCCCGACGAGTGCGACGGAGTGGGCGTCGGTGGCGTCGGTTTTGCGTCCCTGCCCGGTCGAGAACACCCGGGCTCGTGCGGACAGCTTCGGTGGCACGTCGACAATCTCCTCGCCAGCGGCAAGTAGTCGGACCGCGACGTGGTGACCGATCCCCGAGCATCCCTCGATCGCCCAGACCCGGTCCGGGAACTGGCTGACATAGCGCCCCATCTCGGCGAACCCGGCTTCGTCGGTGCCGTACCGGCCTCCACCGAGGACGCTCTCGTCGGCTGTCATCACCTCGATCGTCACCGACCGTTTGTGTGGGTCCATCCCGATCACCACACGACTGCTTACGTCCTTCATCAGCTCCTCCGATCCTCGAACCTCTTTGGTTGTCGAGCCGGGAGGGCAACGCTGCTTCGAGCCGAGCAAACCCCTCTTGAGCCTCTCCTGGCCCTGGCGACGCCCGGGACCGCGCAGGCCAGATGAGAGCCACACGACCAGCGTGGGCAGCCGATGTGCGAGCGACAGCCCGGGCGCCTGCACCGAGCCTCGCCAGGCACCGGTCCTAGGTCAATGAAACAAGCAGCCGATGAGCGAACCTCGGCAGCGCGAGCATGGAGCGGCCCGAGCACCCCCTTCTTGAGTGACCCGGGCCTAAGCCCGAAGACACTCATGACTGCCTGCCGACCTACGTGCCGGTACCCGGGCTGCCTCCTGCCATGCGCCCGGCCGGGCGGGTGCGGCGCTGGGGCTCGCGATCCTAGAAGCACATCAAGACGTGCTCACCGGGGAACCTCGTTACATGTACCGGACGGGCGAAGGCCCCGAACGTGATGACGCCGCTGACGGTCGCGACGTCGCCGCCACGCGGCGCGACCAGGACGCCGGTGATCGCGACAGCCGCGCCGCCCTCCGTGACGACCGGGCTTGGCAACGCGACCAAGCCGCGAGGGACCGTCTCTGGGCTGAGCGGCTGCGTGCGGACCAGCGAGACCAGCGAGACCAGCGAGACCAGCGGGACCAGGTGGGGCACAGCGACCGCCCTTTCACCGCTGCGCATCAGCAGGCCCTCATCGACTATGAGGTAGCCAAGAGTGAGGCAGAGATGGTTCAGGAGGACCTCCGCGACGTTCTGGATGGGGCTCGTGGTGATCGTCTCTCGGCCGCCGCGGATCGGCGCACCGGAGAGCGAAACCGCCGCGACTCCGAGAAGGACCGAACTTCATCCGCGCACGATCGGCAGGCAAGCGCCGCCGAGCGGCAGCAGGCCGAAGTAGAGCGGCAGCAGTCCGAGGTCGACCGCCAGTTGGCCCGCGAGTCGATACCTGACGGCTGACAGGACTTACCAAGGCGTCGGCCAAAGCCTCAACGTCCGGATCAGCCGCTGACGGTGCGCGGACCTGCCAAGTGAGTGGTGGACTACAGAGAGTTCAGCCACGGGTGGCCGGGATGGGCGATGCCGACTGCGGTTCTCAACCACCTGCGACGCTCCGGCTCGAGGAGGTGCAGGCATGCATCGAAATCGGCTTGGTCCTTGACCCTGAGTCCTGGAGCCTTGTGCAGCAGCTGGACCTCCGGCCGCAGGTACGAGATGTCGTCATGCACCCAGAGGATGTCGTCGAGCGGTAGGTGAATGCGACCATCTCGCTTGTACGTCCAGGTCGTTGACGTCGCGTCCATGAGGATGACGTCGTACTCCCATGGGGACGCGCCGTCAGGGCGCAACCAGAGGTTCCCGCAGGACGCCATCAACGGATCCGCCGGATCGATCATCGGCCGCAGCGCCCCGTCCGCTGCCTGCCACACATCGAGTCGCCCAGAGGGGTGCTGTCTCAACGCGGGAACGTCGGAGCGCGGGATGCTGGGGTCCAAGTCGTCGTGCGGCCGCGTGACGCCGGTGAACGCCTCGATGGCCCAGCCGCCTGCGATCCACCACCTGCCGCTGTACCCCTCCAGCAGCGCGGCAGCGTCGCCGGGGGTCCGAGCTCGCCAGGGGCCATACAGGCGAACCGACTCGTCGTGATCCACGCCGTGCACAGTAGGCGAGGCGCGGCCACCGCCAGTTGAACGCAAGGATCTGGCGCGTCGAGGGCAGCAACGCCCGCATGCGTCGCGACCCCTGCCCATAGGGTCGTCCGCGTGAACATCGAAGGCGTAGATCCTCGGCACGCGGAGTGGGAAGTCGACTGGCCGGTGTACCGCGTCCACTTCTGGCATCAGCCGCCCGCACCGGCAGGCGTAGGGCAGGAGCACGCGATGTGGCACTGCGACGAGTACCGGTTGAGCGACGTCGCCGACGTCGAGGAAGTCCTCGGATGGGCACGGAGCAAGGCGCGATCGGACCAGACGTTCGTCATCTACATCGAGCAGCGTGACGCTCGACGGCGTGGACTCGTGCGCCTCTTCGGAGCCGACCCCAACAGCGCCGCCTGAACGTCCGGATCTGCCGCAGCTGGATCCCCACGAATGAGGGATGTTGGTCGCTCGTGGTGATGGGAACATGAGGCGGTGGCAGTCACGACTGACGCGGAGCGCGTTGACCGGGCGCTCGGGCAACGCGCCGGCGCGCTCGTCGTGGCTTTGTGGTGGGCGGTGGCGTTCTTCGGGATCATCGACCTCTTGGGGGGGTCGTTCCGTCGACGTTTCCGGACGAGTACGACTGGACTGCCGTGGCGGTGGTCTCGACGAGCTGGGGCCTGATGTTCTCCGTCTTGGTGCCGGTACCACTCGTCGCGTGGGTGATCCGGCCGATGGGCTGGGTCGGGCCGCAACTCATCGGGGTCGCCGCTGCGGTCCTCGTGGCGGGTCTCGCGGCAACGTCACCAGGTCACGTGTTCGTGGCAGTCCTCATCGCGGCTTCCGCGGCCTTCCCGCGGATGTGGGGCCCGAGACCCGTGTGGCCACCGCGACGGGTATTGCTGAGCAACTCGTTCTGGGTAGTGGTCTCACTTCTGGTGCTCGGGTTCGTCGCCGCGTTGTTGGAGGCGTGGAGCTTGGTCGACGCGGCTCGCAACGGTGCAGCTGACGACGACACCTGGGGACTGATGCACCTGCCCATGCAGGCGGGATTCACCCTCGCTGTTCCAGTCTCGGCAGCGGTGGGCGTGTGGGCGATGCTGAGCCGGCTGAATGGCTGGTGCTTCGCAATCGTGCCGGCAGCGCTCTCGGCTGTCTGGTTCGGTGCCATCTGCGCGAAGTACCCCGACCTGTCGGGCAGCGTCGGCACGACGGCGGGGTGGGGCTACGTCGCCTGGGGCGCGGCAATCCCTGTCGCGCTGTGGGTCACCGGCCGTCGGACGAGAGCGTCCACGCCGTGAGCCTCCAAGAGCGAAGGGCGGGGCGGCATGGGGTGGTGGTCTGCACGCGTCGGTGCACCCAGTCCCCCAACGAGGTGAGCAGAATCCTGCGGTCAAGCCGGCGCGCGTCAGCTCAGCCGCCGTACCGGTCGGCCACCTCGTCGAACCGCTCGCGCGACCTCGCCACGACCTGGTGGTAGTCGTCGACGTCGAGCCTCAGGATCCTCATCAAGGGCACGACCTCACGGCGGCGGGCCGCCTGGTCGTCCTGCTCCGACGGGTCCTCGTCGCGGGTGGTGATCTCGTACGACATCGCGCACGCCAGCGCCACTGCGGCACTCACGGCCGACAGGTCCTCGTGCGCCTCGTGGTGGTCCCGGATGCCGTCGACGATCGTCAGCGGGAGTCCCCACGACTCGGCCACCATGCCGCCGATGTCGGCGTGGGTGAGGCCGAAGACCACCCGCTCGGTCTCGAGCAGGTCCAGGCCGTCGTTGGCGGCGGCCAGGGCCAGCGTCTCCAGGATCTGCTTCCCGAAGTGGCGGGCCAGCACGATCTTGCCGAAGTCGTGCAGCAGCGCCGCGGTCCCTGCCTCCGCCGGGACCGGGACTCGGGCACGGGAGCGGATCACCTCGGCTGCGATCGACGCCGCCACGGAGCGCTCCCAGAGCGCGCCCGGCTGGAGGCCGTACGCCGGTAGCGCGTGCAACATCCTGCCGCCGACACGCGAAGCCAGGGTCAGCGAGAGCAGGGTGCTGGTGCCCAGCCGGACTGCGGCGTCACGCACCGACGTGATGTTGGCGCGGTGGCCGAGCGCGGCGGAGTTGGCCAGGCGCAGCACGTCGGCAGTCAGCGCGACGTCGAGCGACACCACCTCGCTGATCTCTCGGATGTCGGAGTCCGGGTCCGCGACCAGCGTGGCCAGCCGGGCGACGGTGTGGGGGAGGGGTTCGACGGACTCGGCGGCGGCCAGCAGGTCCGCGGGGTCGACGAGCGGCGCGGTGGTCACGTCCGGGTGATCGGCACGCCCGGGCCAGACCTGAGGAAGACCCGGGGATCAGTCCATGAAGGGCTCGAAGATGGACCTGACGAGGGCGGAGGCACGGTCCGCGTCCCCCGCGGCGATCGCCTCGACGAGGTCGTGGTGGTGGCGGTGGGCCGTGTCGTCGTCCCCCGACTCGTCGTGGCGCATGTGGCTCGCGAAGACGTCGGTCACGCTCGAGTAGAGCTGCAGGTAGAGGGGGTTGTGCGTCGCCGCCACGATCGCGTGGTGGAGCTCGAGGTCCGCGGCCGCCCTGACGTCGGGGTCGGCGGACGACCAGCTCGCCTCGCGCCGGTCCCGCAGGTCGCGCAGCCGGTCGACGTCGGCGTCCGTCCGCCGGAGCGCGGCGAGCGACGCCGCCGCGCTGTCGAGCGCCAGCCGCAGCTCGAGGTAGTGGTGGCGGCTCCCGCCGGCGAGCTGTCGGGCAAGTGACCCGCTGAGCTCGGAGGTCGAGATGACGAAGGTGCCGCGGCCCTGCTCCCGGCTGAGGAGCCCGGCGTGCACGAGGGACTGCAGCGCCTCGCGGACGGTGTTGCGCCCGACCCCGGAGGCGGCCACCAGGTCGGCCTCGACGGGGATCCGCTCACCGACCGGCCACCGGCCGGAGGCGATCTCCTCTTGGAAGCGCGCGGCGACCTGGTCGATCAGCCCCACTCGACGCACCGGTGGGGCTGTGCCAGACTCGCCGTGATTCATCCCATGATCCCATCATTCGTCGCGACCTCGGAGCAAGTGTTGACCATCCCCGCCGCCACCGCACCCGGCCCCCAGCGATCCGGCCCGACCTCACGGGCGTCCCTGGCTGTCTGGGCCGGGCTCGCAATCGCCCTGACCGCACTGAACCTGCGCACCGCGGTCACGGGCTTCACCCCGTTGCTGGAGATCATCGGGTCGGACCTGGGCTTCGGACTGGCACTCGCCGGACTGCTGGGCACGGTGCCGGCGGCGACGTTCGGCGTCTTCGGCTTCCTGGCGCCGGTCGTGACACGGAGGTACGGCCTCGAGCGCACCGCCACGGCCGCCCTCGGCCTCTCCGCGATCGCGCTCGTGCTGCGCGCGCTCTCGCCGACGCCCGCCGCGCTGGTGGGGTCGACGGTGCTGGCGCTGGCGGGCATCGGCGCCGCCAACGTGGTGCTCGTGCCGCTCATCAAGGCCTGGTTCGCCGACCGGATCGCCGTGTGGACCTCGTCGTACCTGCTGCTGATGCAGACGGGTCAGTTCGTCGCACCTCTCCTCGCCGTGCCGGTGGCCGACGCGGCGGGCTGGCGGGTCTCGGTCGGGATCTGGGCGGTGCCCGCCGCTGTGGCCGCGGTGGTCTGGTGCGTGCTCGCGGTCAGGCTGCCGGCCGACCACCACGCGCCGGTCGCGGCCGCAACGCCGACCGGGAGGCTCCGGGTCGGTCGGTCGTCGACCGTCTGGGGCCTCGTGGTCCTGTTCGCGATGATGTCGCTGTCCAACTACAGCATCATCACGTGGGTGCCGGCGGTGCTCACCGACGCCGGAGCCAGCGCGACGTACGGCGGGACGATGGTCGGCCTGTACTCGGCCTGGGGCGTCCTCGCGGCCTTGGTGGTCCCGCACCTCGCCACCCGCATGCGCAACCCCTTCGTGGTCGTCGTGGCGTGCTCGGTCGTCCTGGTGCTCGGCTACCTCGGCCTCGCCGTCTCGCCCGTGGACGGCACCGTGCTGTGGGTGTGTGCCCTGGGGGTCGGCGTCAGCACGTTCCCGCTCTGCATGACGCTCATCAACCATCGGACGCGCACGCCGCAGTCCGCCTCGACCGTGTCGGGCTTCGTGCAGGGCATCGGCTACGGGCTGGCCTGCCTCGGGCCGATCGGCCTCGGCCTGCTCCGCGAGGCGACGGGGTCGTGGACGACGCCGCTGGTCGTGCTCGCCGCCACCGCCGTCCCTGGCGTGGTCGCCGGCTGGTTCGCCTGCCGGCCGCGGTACGTCGAGGACGACGCGGCCCGCGTCGCCGGCTGAAATGGGAGAGGGCCCGGCGCATCGCGCCGGGCCCTCCTCGAGCTGACCTACTGTGGTCGGTAGGGCACACCGTCCGCGGCCGGCGGCCGGGAGCGGCCGACCAGTCCCGCCACCGCGAAGATGGTGACGAGGTAGGGAAGCATCAGCATGAACTGGCTCGGCACGGGCGATCCGATGGCCGAGAGCACGCCCTGCAGGTTGCTCGCGAAGCCGAAGAGCAGGGCCGCCAGGGTGGCGCGGATCGGGTCCCACTTGCCGAAGATGACGGCCGCCAGCGCGATGTAGCCGGCGCCGCCGGTCATCTCGCGGTTGAAGCCGGCCACGGAGACGAGGCTGAAGTAGGCGCCACCCATGCCGGCGATCGCACCCGCGAGCAGGATCGTGCGGTAGCGGGTGCGGTTGACCTTGATGCCGACGGTGTCGGCTGCCTTCGGGTGCTCACCGACCGCGCGGAGCCGCAGGCCCCACCGGGTGCGGTAGAGGGCGTAGGCCACGACCGCGACGACGATGTAGAGCAGGTAGACGAGCGGCGTCTGGCGGAAGAAGATCGGGCCGATGAGCGGGATGTCGCCCAGGACCGGGATCGGCACCGCGCGCAGGCGCTCGGGGGAGTTGAGCGACTCGGCGTTGGGCGTGAGCACCTGGCGGAAGAGGAAGTTGGTCAGGCCGACCACGAGCACGTTGAGGACGACGCCGACGATGACCTGGTCGACGAAGTAGGTGATCGCGAACAGGCCCAGGACCAGGGCGACGAGGGCGCCGGCCACCGCAGCGGCCGCGACACCGGCCCACGCCGAGCCCGTCAGCGACGCGGTGATGGCGGCGGCGAACGCGCCGAAGAGCAGCTGGCCCTCGATGGCGATGTTGACCACGCCCGCGCGCTCACCGAGCACGCCGCCCAGGGCACCGAAGACGAGCGGGATGGCGAGCGCCACGGCCCCGCCGAGCAGGCTGACCACCCGGATCCGCTCGTCGGCGGCGGCCCAGCTGAGGAAGCCGACCATCCAGACGATCGCGAAGGCGATGGGGATCCACATCGGCTGGCGCGCGTGGGTGAGCATGCGGCGCACGGCCTCGGCGGTCAGCGCGAGGCAGACCACCACCATCAGCCAGGCAGTGGGGCCGGACGGCACCACGATGTCGGGCAGGGTCACGAAGTCGGTCGCGGTCGAGAGCTGGAACGTCGTGTCGCCCGACGGCTCCGAGCGCAGCAGGATGCCGGCAAGGAGCAGGGTCAGCACGCCGAGCGCGACGGGGAGCTTGCGGGCGCCGGAGCCGCGACTGTGCGTCACGGCGCCGTCGGGGGCCAGGCCGCCGCTCTCGGGGGTGGGCAGGTCGGTGGCGATGCTCACTTGGCCTCCTGGGCGGGGAGCCGGAAGATCGCGCGCACCAGGGGCGGGGCGGCGAGGAAGAGGACGATCAGCGACTGCACCACGAGCACCAGGTCGACCGAGATGTTCTCGGAGGTCTGCATGGTGAAGCCACCGGCCTTGAAGGCGCCGAAGAGCAGCCCGGCGGCCAGGATCCCGAGCGGGCGGGAGCGGCCGAGCAACGCCACGGTGATGGCGTCGAAGCCGATCGCGGCGTCGAGGTCGAGCGAGACGCCGCTGGTCACGGTGCCGAGCACCTGGTTGACGCCGGCGAGGCCGAGCAGGGAGCCGGCGACCATCATCACGACGACGTAGGTCTTGCCGACGTTGATGCCAGAGGCGCGGGCCGCGTGCGGGTTCTCGCCGACGGCGCGGATGCGGTAGCCGAGGGTGGAGCGGTTGAGCAGCCACCACGCGACAGCGACGGCGAGGAGCGCGATCACGAAGCCGAGGTGGAGGTTGAACTGGTCACCCAGGACCTTCGGCAGGGTCGCGGACTCCTTCATCGGCGGCGACTTCGGGTTCACCGAGCCGGGCGTCTTGAGCAGCCACTCCTTGGTGAGCGCCCAGAAGACCAGGTAGTAGGCGACGTAGTTGAGCATGATCGTGACGATCACCTCGTGCGCGCCCGTGCGGGCCTTCAGCACGCCCGCGATGCCGCCCCACAGCGCGCCGAACGCCATGCCGGCGAGGATCGCGAAGGGCAGGTGGATGGCGAGCGGCAGGTCGAACTGGAAGCCGACGTAGCCGGCCGCGGCACCGGCGACGAGCATCTGGCCACGGCCACCGATGTTGAACAGCCCCGCCCGGAAGGCCAGGCCGACGCCGAGGCCGCCGAGGATGAGCGGGCCGGCGAACTTGAACGTCTCGGTCAGCGGGCGCCACTGCTGGGCCGGCTCGGTGAGGTTGTAGTTGAAGACCGCGCCGCGGAACATCGCGCTGTAGGCGCCGGAGATGGCGTCCCACACGGCGTTGAAGAAGTCGGAGGGCCGGGCGGTGACGTAGCCGGCGGTCTCGCGCACGGCGTCGTCGGTCGCGGCGATCATCACCGAGCCGACGAAGACCGCGAGGACCACGGCCAGCACCCCGGCGAGGATGTCGCCCGAGGCGATCTCGCGCAGGAGCGACCGCGAGCGGTCACCGCGCGCGTCGTGGGGGTCGGTCCCGGGCTCGTCGGTCGCCGCCGTGTCCGTGGCGGTCGTGCCCCGGGTCGCCTCGTCGTCCGTCACCGGCGCGTCGGGCTTGTCGGGCTGGGGCTTGGGGGTGTCGGTCACGCGACCACGTCCTTCAGGTCCTTCGGGCGTTCGCCGGTCATCATGAGGCCGAGGGTCTCGCGCGGGGTGTCGGCCGGGACGATGCCGACGACCTTGCCGCGGTAGAGCACCATGATGCGGTCGGCGAGCGCGACCACCTCGTCGAGCTCGGTGGAGACCACCAGGACCGGGATGCCGCTGTCGCGGGTCGCGACGATCTGCTTGTGGATGAACTCGATCGAGCCGACGTCGACACCGCGGGTGGGCTGGGCCGCGACGAGCAGCCGCAGGTCGCGGGACAGCTCACGGGCCACGACGACCTTCTGCTGGTTGCCGCCGGAGAGGTTGGCGGCCAGCGAGTCGATGTCGCGGGCGCGGACGTCGTACTCCTTGAGCTTCGTCTGGGCGAACTCGCGGAGGGCGCCGAGGCGCAGCGAGCCGTTCCTGACGAACGGCGACTTGAAGCTGCGGTTGAGCATGAGGTTCTCGGCGATCGTGAAGCCGGGCACGAGGCCGTCGACCTGACGGTCCTCGGGGATGAAGCCGACGCCGGCGTCGAGGATCTTGCGCGTCGAGCGGCCCACCAGCTCGACCCCGTCGAGCTTGATCGAGCCGCTGACGTCGTCCTGGAGGCCGAGGAGGGCCTCGGTGAGCTCGGTCTGGCCGTTGCCCTGGACACCGGCCACGGCGAGGACCTCGCCGGCGCGGATGGTGAAGCTGAGGCCGTCGCACTGCTTGTGACCGGCGGCGTCGACCACGTGGAGGTCCTTGACCACCAGCGCGTCGTCACCGAGATTCGGCTCGTCCTTGTGGACGACCAGCTCGACGGGGCGGCCGACCATCATCGAGGCGAGCTCGACGTTGCTGGCCGTGGGCTCGGCCTCGCCGACGACCTTGCCGTGACGGATGACGGTGATCCGGTCGGCGACCTCGCGCACCTCGCGGAGCTTGTGGGTGATGAAGACGATGGCCTTCCCGGCCTCCTTGAGCTGGCGCATGATGTCCATCAGCTCGTCGGTCTCCTGCGGGGTGAGCACCGCGGTGGGCTCGTCGAAGACGAGCAGCTCGGCGTCGCGGGAGAGGGCCTTGATGATCTCCACGCGCTGCTGCACGCCGACGGGGAGCTCCTCGACCACGGCGTCGGGGTCCACGTGGAAGCCGAAGCGCTCGGAGATCTCGGTGACGCGCTTGCTGGCCTCGGCGAGGTCGAGCGTGCCGGCGAAGCCCGTGGTCTCGTTGCCGAGCATGACGTTCTCGGCCACCGTGAAGACGGGGATGAGCATGAAGTGCTGGTGGACCATGCCGATGCCGGCCGCCATCGCGTCGCCGGGACCGGTGAAGTGCTGAACCTCGCCGTCGAGCTCGATCTCGCCCTCGTCGGCCTTGTAGAGGCCGTAGAGCACGTTCATCAGCGTCGACTTGCCGGCGCCGTTCTCGCCGAGGAGGCAGTGGATCTCACCGGGCTCCACCGTGAGGGAGATCGAGTCGTTGGCCACCACGCTTCCGAAGCGTTTGGTGATGCCTCGCAGGACGAGTCTCATGGCATCGCATCCTAGGGGTCGGGATGGTCCGGAGGTCTGGACCGGGGGTCTGGTACGGGGCGGCCGGAAAGCCGGCCGGGAGTCTGCCCGAAGGGCCTCGACACGGAGAAGGGAGGCCGACGACACCGTCGGCCTCCCTCCGTCGTGGAGCGTGCTGGTGATCAGCCCAGGTAGGACTGGACCTTGATCGAGCCGTCGATGATGCCGGCCTTCACCTCGTCGAGCTCACCCTGCAGCTCGGGGTTGACCTTGTCCTCGAAGTTGTGGAACGGGGCGATGCCCACGCCCTCGTTCTCGAGGGTGCCGATGTAGGGCTCGAAGTCGAACTCGTCGTTGCCCGCGGCCATGATCGCCTCGTAGGTGGAGACCTTCATGCCCTTGAGGATCGACGTCATGACGTAGTCCTGGGTGCTCGGGTCCGTCTCGAAGAGGTCGGCGTCGACGCCCACCATCGCGACGTCGTTGCCCGAGTCCTCGATCGCGGTGATCGCGCCCTGGTAGATCGGGCCGCCGACCGGCAGGATCACGTCGACGTCCTGGTCGAGGATCTGCTTGGCGGTGCTGGTCGCGGCCTCGTTGGCCTCGAAGCCACCGGTGAAGGAGCCGTTCTTGCCGTCCCAGCCGACGACCTCGACGTCCTTCTTCTTCTCCTTGGCGTAGTACTCGGCGCCCTGCTTGAAGCCGTCCATGAAGATGGTGACGGTCGGGAAGGGCATGCCGCCGTAGGTGCCGACCTTGCCGGTCTTGGTGTAGTCGGCAGCTGCGTAGCCGGCGAGGAACGCGGCCTCGGCGGTGTTGTAGAGGAGCGGCTTGATGTTCTCCACGTCGGCCTTGCCGTCGAAGGTCGCACCGTCGTCGCCGCCGTCGGCGGAGTCGTCGATCAGGACGTACTCGATGTCGGGGTTGGCCGCAGCCGACTCCTTGGTCGCCGCGGCCAGGGCGAAGCCGACGGTCACGATGACGTCGCAGCCCTCGCCGACCAGGCTCTCCAGGTTGGGGCCGTAGTCGTTCTCGCTGTTGGACTCGACGTCGATCAGCTCGACACCGAGCTCGTCGGCGGCCTGCTTGGCGCCCTCGTAGCCGAGCTGGTTGAACGACTTGTCGTCGAAACCGCCGGCGTCGGACACGATGCACGGCGTGAAGTCGCTGGCAGCCGCGCTGCTGTCGTTCCCACTCCCGGTGTTGGTGTCTTCCTCGGGCGCGTCACCACACGCAGCCAGGGTCGCGGCGGCGAGCAGCGCCACGAGGCCGCTCGAGACGACCTTCCTCGTCTTCAACACAAATGCCTCCAAGTTCGTGCACCCCGGGGTGGGGTCAGCTTTCCGGGAGCATGATGCCTGCCGTGGCGCACCCCGTCACGCGGTTCGGGACTTCTGAAATGCGTTTGAGACCTAAAAGTCGCCGGACGACTTTCGGCGGAACCTGCCAAAGACCGCGGCTTCGCCGCATGCGCCATAGTGACCGCGTGACCGACAGCTGGCAGCAGGATGACTGGGACGGGCTCCGCGAACGGGCGGTGCAGGTGATGGAACGGGCCTACGCGCCCTACTCCCGATACAAGGTCGGCGCCGCCGCGCGCACCGACGACGGCCGCACCGTGGTGGGCTGCAACGTCGAGAACGCTGCGTACGGCGTCGTGCTGTGCGCCGAGTGCGGCCTGGTCTCCCACCTGCACGCCACCGGAGGCGGTCGGCTGACGCACTTCGTCTGCGTCAACAGCGAGGGTGAGATCATCATGCCGTGCGGCCGGTGCCGCCAGCTCCTGTTCGAGCACGGCGGTCGTGACCTGCTGGTCTGGACCGTTTCGGGCGTCAAGCCCATGTCCGAGGTGCTCCCCGACGCCTTCGGACCCGACGACCTGGCCCACGTGGCCGACACCGCAGTGGAAGGAACCGAGTAGTGGCCGCCCACGACGCCGTCGAGGTGATCCTCGCCAAGCGCGACAAGCACGAGCTGTCCGACAGCCAGATCGACTGGGTGATCGACGCCTACACGCGCGGCGACGTCGCCGACGAGCAGATGTCGTCGCTCGCGATGGCGATCCTGCTCAACGGGATGAACCGCCGGGAGATCTCGCGCTGGACCGGCGCCATGATCGCCTCGGGGGAGCGGATGGACTTCTCCTCCCTGTCGCGCCCGACCGCCGACAAGCACTCCACCGGCGGCGTCGGCGACAAGATCACCCTGCCGCTGGCCCCGCTGGTCGCCGCGTGCGGCGTCGCCGTACCGCAGCTGTCGGGCCGCGGCCTGGGCCACACGGGCGGCACCCTCGACAAGCTCGAGTCGATCCCCGGGTGGCGAGCGGCGCTGAGCAACGAGGAGATGTTCGGGATCCTCGAGGACGTCGGTGCCGTGATCTGCGCCGCCGGTGACGGCCTCGCCCCGGCCGACAAGAAGCTCTACGCCCTGCGCGACGTCACGGGCACGGTGGAGGCGATCCCGCTGATCGCCAGCTCGATCATGAGCAAGAAGATCGCGGAGGGCACCGGCGCCCTGGTGCTGGACGTCAAGGTCGGCAGCGGTGCCTTCATGAAGGACCTCGACTCCGCGCGCGAGCTCGCCGAGACGATGGTCGCGCTCGGCACCGACGCCGGGGTGCACACCGTCGCGCTGCTCACCGACATGGCCACCCCGCTGGGGCTGACCGCCGGCAACGCGGTCGAGGTGCAGGAGTCCGTCGACGTCCTGGCGGGCGGCGGCCCGGCCGACGTCGTGGAGCTGACCCTCGCCCTGGCCCGCGAGATGCTCGCCGGCGCGGGGCGCGGCGACGTCGACCCGGCCGACAAGCTGGCCGACGGTTCGGCGATGGACGTGTGGAAGGCGATGATCCGCGCGCAGGGCGGCGACCCGGACGCCGCCCTCCCCGTGGCGAAGGAGTCGCACGTCGTCACGGCGCCGTCGAGCGGCACCCTCACCCGGCTCGACGCGATGGCGGTCGGGATGGCCGCCTGGCGCCTCGGTGCCGGGCGGGCCCGCAAGGAGGACCCGGTGCAGGCCGGAGCCGGCGTCGTCTGGCACGCACGCCCCGGCGACGAGGTCACCGAGGGCGAGCCGCTCTTCACGCTGCTCACCGACGAGCCCGAGCGCTTCGAGCGGGCGCTGGCCTCGCTCGAGGGCGGGTACGACATCGGCAGCAGCGATGCCGGGCGCGCCGGCACGCAGATCGTGCTCGACCGCATCGGCTGACACCGATCGGGCTCTCCCCAACTCTGGCGATGACCGGCCAGTAGCAACCGGCTCGCACGGGTCCCTTCTTAGCGTTTCTTTACCTTAGGGATCTTGGGGGACCCGATGCAGAGCAACGAGCAGCGCGGCCCCGGTCGCGCCACGATGATGACGACCGCGGTGCTGGCCGTGGTGGTGCTGGTGACTGGCCTGGCGGTCGGCGCAGGTGCGACGTGGTTCGCCCTGTCCCGCTCCGACGGCGGGACCGCCGCGTCCGACGACGGGTGCGCGGAGTTCCGCCGCGTCGACGTCGCCGTCGCCCCGGAGATGTACGGCGTCGTGGTGGCCGCGCTCGCGAAGGTGACGCCCGACTGCGTGCAGGTCGATCCCTCCATGCGGTCGGGGATCGAGGTCGCCCGGGGCGTCTCGATGGGCGGCGACCTCCCGGACGTCTGGGTGCCCGAGGCCCACTACCTCACCACCGACGCGTACCTCGGCCGCGCGACCCGACCCCGCCTGCTCGTCCAGAGCCTGGCGCGCACGCCCGTGCTCCTCGTGGGCGGCAGGGCGGCCCAGCGGTTCCCCTCCTGGGGCGACGCCGAGGCGTCCGGCCTGGTCACCGTGCCCAACCCGGAGTCGTCGGTCGCCGGCGCCCTCGCCGTCACCGCGCCGGAGGCGGAGGCGAGAGCGGTCGGTCGCACCAGGGAGGCGGCCCGACAGCTCATGGTCCCGTTCGCGCAGGCGCAGGGCGCGCGCACCGTCGAGGGGGAGGACGCCACGGTCCAGCCCGCCATGTTCCCCCGCCGCTCGCCGCGCCTCGTGGTCGTGACCGAGCAGCAGCTGCGGTCCGAGACCGGCCGCCCCGACCTCAGCGACCTGACACCGACCGTGGGGGCGCCGGTCCTCGACTTCCCGCTCCTGGTGGGCGACGACGCGGCGCAGGGCTCGCGCGCGCTGGCCCGCGCGCTCGCCGACCACCTCGCGACCCCGGAGGGACGCTCGCTCGTCACCGACGAGGGACTCCGCGCTCCCGAGGAGGGTGCCGGCCTGCGGCCGGTGTCGGCGAAGGCGATCGCCGACGCCGTTCGCTCGTGGAGCGTGCTCAGCGTGCCGTCGGCCATGCTCGCCGTCGTCGACGCCTCCGGCTCGATGGACGCCGAGACCGGCACGGGGTCGCGGATGGACCTGCTGGCCGACGCGGCCGGGATCGCGCTCGGGTTCCTCCCCGACCACGCCCGCGTGGGCCTGTGGGTGTTCTCGATCGACAAGGGCGGTCCCGGCCAGGACTGGCGCGAGCTCGAACCGATCCGCCGCCTCGACGACCTCCGCTTCGGCCGTACCCAGCGCTACGCCCTGCGTGAGCGCGCCGCCGAGATGCCGAGCCTCACCGACGGCGGGACCGGGTTGTACGACACCGCGCTGGCCGCGTACCGCACGGCATTGAAGAACTACCGACCGCACTACTCGAACTCCGTGGTCCTCATGACCGACGGCCAGAACGAGGACCCCGGCTCGATCAGCCTCGAGCAGCTGCTGCAGCGCCTCGAGGTGCTGCGCGACCCCGACAAGCCGGTGCGGCTGGTGGGCATCGCGATCAGCGGGGACGCCGACCTCGCAGCGCTGCGCAGGATGGCCCGGGTGACCGGCGGTGAGGCCTACCTCGCCGCGGAGCCCGGCGACATCCTGGGCGTGTTCGCCCAGGCCGTGCTGTCGCGGTGACGCCTCAGGCGAGGAGCAGGACCACGTGTGCGGCGACGCACGCCGGCTTGTCGTGGCCCTCGATCTCGACGGTGTGCTCCACGACGAGCTGCTTGCCGGCCGCGAGGTCGCGGACCTCGCCGAACCGCACGTGCGAGCGCAGCCGGCTGTCGACCTGGACCGGGCTCGGGAAGCGCACCTTGTCGAGCCCGTAGTTGAGCCGGGCACCCGGCGTCTCGAGCCGGAAGACCTGCGAGGCGAAGTGGGGGAGCAGGCTCAGGGTGAGGAAGCCGTGGGCGATGGTGGTGCCGAACGGCCCCGTGCGGGCCGCGTCGGTGTCGACGTGGATCCACTGGTGGTCGAGCGTGGCGTCCGCGAACGCGTCGATACGGGCCTGGTCGACGTCCAGCCACTCGCTGGTGCCGATCTCGGACCCGGACGCGGCCGCGACCTCGTCGAGCGTGGTGAAGGTGCGCATGCGCACGACGATAGTGCTCGACCGTGGGGCGCCCTGCTTGGATGTGCCGATGAGCACTCCCACCCGCGACCAGGTGCAGGCCGCCCCGAAGGTCCTGCTGCACGACCACCTCGACGGCGGGCTGCGTCCGCAGACGATCGTCGAGCTCGCCGCGGAGATCGGCCACGAGCTGCCGGCCCAGGACGCCGAGTCGCTCGGTCGCTGGTTCTCCGAGGCGGCCGACTCGGGCTCGCTCGTGCGCTACCTGGAGACCTTCGACCACACCGTCGCGGTGATGCAGAACGGTCCCGCGATCGCCCGCGTCGCCCGTGAGTGCGTCGAGGACCTCGCCGAGGACGGCGTCGTCTACGCCGAGGTGCGCTACGCGCCCGAGCAGCACGTGACCGGTGGCCTGACGCTCGACGAGGTCGTCGCAGCCGTGCAGGAGGGCTTCGACGCCGGGATGGCCGCCAGCGGCGGCAGGATCGTCGTACGACAGTTGCTGACCGCGATGCGGCACCAGGCCCGGTCGATGGAGATCGCCGAGCTGGCGATCGCGTGGCGCGACCGCGGCGTCGCGGGGTTCGACATCGCCGGCGCCGAGGCGGGATTCCCTCCCACCCGACATCTCGACGCCTTCGAGTACCTCCAGCGCGAGAACGCCCACTTCACCATCCACGCCGGCGAGGCCTTCGGGCTGCCGTCCATCTGGCAGGCGATCCAGTGGTGCGGCGCCGACCGGCTCGGCCACGGGGTGCGGATCATCGACGACATCACTGTGAGCGACGACCCCGACACCGGACGACCGGTGGTCGAGCTCGGCCGGCTCGCGGCCTACGTCCGCGACAAGCGGATCCCCTTGGAGATGTGCCCGAGCTCCAACATCCAGACCGGGGCCGCGGAGTCCTTCGCCGAGCACCCGATCGGGCTGCTGACCGACCTGCGCTTCCGCGTCACCGTCAACACCGACAACCGCCTGATGAGCGGCACGTCGATGACGCAGGAGATGTTCGGCCTGGTGGAGGCGTTCGGCTACTCGCTGGCGGACCTCCGCTGGTTCACGATCAACGCGATGAAGTCGGCGTTCCTGCCCTTCGACGAGCGGCTCGCGATCATCGACGGGGTCGTCAAGCCGGGCTACGCCGCGCTCATCGACGGCTAGCGGCGCTGCCGCCGGCCGTGAGCTCGGCGTAGGCCTGGTCGCCCGTCGCTCGCCGGCACCCCTGCCGGAGGGCGTGGGCGACGACGCGCTGCTGGTCGCGCATCAGCGCCAGCCCGCGGCGGACGAGCACGAGGGGTGGCTTGCGGTGCTCGCGCAGGTCGCGGGTGAGGCGCCGCCAGAACGTGACGAGCGGGTGCTGGGTGATGCAGTAGGCCGCGGCGAGGATGCCCTCGTCGCGGCACGTGGCGACGACCTCCGGGGCGAAGATGCCCTCGGCGACGAAGCGGCTGCTGCCGCCGAGGTCGACGACGCGGGACCCGCAGCGACCGTTCTGGGCGATCTCGTAGATCGGCACCTCGCACCGTCCGGTGGCGCAGAGCTCGCGCAGCGCGGCGAGGGCATCGGCCTCGTGCCAGGAGTCCGGGTGGTCCCAGTCGACCAGGCCGGCGTTGGCGCCGGTGGTGATACGGGGGAGCGAGGGGTCGTCGCCGTCCTTGTAGAAGTCGTCGAGGCGCAGGACGGGCAGGCCGAGGCGCTCCGCGAGCCGGGACTTGCCGGCGCCGCTGGGGCCGGCCAGGACGACCACCTGGGCAGTGCTCATTTTGTTACGGACTCATTTCGTCGTTCGGCCACGGGGGGTAAAGGCTGGACCTTAGTCTCGCCCAGACCCTCGATCGACACCCCTCTGGGAGGACCCTCATGAGTCTCGACGACTCGACCGCGCCCGAGGCCGCGCCCGACACCACGGGTGGCTCCGGCAGCGCCGGACGCCCCGCCAAGACCTTCGTGCTGGGCGGGCTCGCGCTCGCAGTCGTGGTGGGCGTCGGCGGCTTCTTCGCGGTGCGCGGCGCCAACGGCGAGCCCGAGGGTGCCGACTGCGTCTCCGAGGTGGTCACGCTGACCACGGCCCCCGTCATGGAGGACCTGGTCGCGCAGGCGGTCAAGGACGTCAACGAGGACGAGCCCTGCATCGACATCCAGGTCACCGCTGGCACCGTGAAGGACGTCGTCGCCCTGCTGAGCGACCCCAACGCCGAGCTCCCCGAGATCTGGATCCCGGACAGCCCGACCTGGAAGGGCCAGCTCACGAGTGCCGGCTGGACCGGTACGCCGATCACGGAGGTCCTCGCCCAGACGCCCGTCGGCCTCATCGGTGGCCCGGCCGCCAAGGCCCCGGCCTCCTGGTCGTCCGTGCTCGACGGCGGCAGCCTGGCGATGGCCGACCCGAGCGCCGAGGGTGCCTCCGCGCTCGCCCTGCTCGCGCCCTACGCCGAGATGAAGAAGACCGGCGAGACCGCGCTGACGATCGAGCAGAAGACCGTCCCGGTCGCCCAGACCTACGGCGAGCGTGCCGTGGCCGGCAGCGCCAACGAGACCGACCTGTCGACGATCACCGCGTCCAGCACCCAGCTGGTGCCCGCGACCGAGCAGGCCTACCTCGCCGCGCGCCGCAGCAACGACCAGCTCAGCCTCGTGGCGCCGAAGACCGGCGTGCCGATGCTGCAGTACCCCCTGATCGACGTGAACCGTGGGAGCAAGGACATCCTCGCCTCGGGTGGCGACCTCTCGGCCCGCGTCGCCCGCGCCCTGGGCCGCTGGTTCGCCTCCGGGGCCGGCGTGGAGGCCATCGCGGCCGCCGAGCTCCGCGGTCCCGACGGCGCCCCGCTGCCCAACGACATCGGTCTCGGCGGCGCCCCGGTGCTCAACAAGGTCGCCCAGAAGACCACCGACGACACGCTGCGCCAGTGGCGCGTGCTGTCGGTGCCCTCCAGCATCCTCGCGGTCGTCGACCTCTCCGGCTCGATGAAGGTGGGCATCGGCGACACCACCCGCATCGGGCTCGCGGTCACCGCCTCCCAGGTCGCGCTCGACGCGTTCCCGGCGCAGGCCCGCATCGGGATCTGGGGCTTCTCGAAGAACCGAGGCGAGAACGGCGCGTCGTACGTCGAGTACTCCCCGCTCGAGCGGCTCGACGCCCCGGCGGCCGACGGCATGACCCACGGCGACGAGGTCCGCGCCGAGGCCGACGCCCTGCCCGGCAAGGTCAAGGGCGGCACCGGCGTCATGGACACCACCCTCGCGGCCTACAAGCACGCGCAGGAGATGTGGGACCCGGCGTGGTTCAACTCCGTGGTGATCATGACCGACGGTGCCAGCGACGACTCCAGCTCGCTGTCCCTGGAGTCCCTCGTCAACCAGCTGAAGTCGCTGCGTGACCCGGCCAAGCCGGTCAAGGTGATCATCATCGGCATCTCGCAGGACGCCGACACCGGCGAGCTCGAGCAGATCGCCGCGGCGACCGGTGGCCAGAACTACCTGGTGAACAACCCGAACGAGATCCTCGGCGTGCTGGCCCAGGCCCTGCTCAACCGCTGATCGATCGTCAAGTCCGCCCCGAGCACACAGCGAAGGCCCCCGGAGGATCTCCGGGGGCCTTCGTCGTGCTGGGTCGCCTCAGACGCCGATCGGGTGCCAGACGGTCTTGGTCTCGAGGAACTGCGTCATCCGGTCGAGCCCGGGCTCGGCGAGCCAGTCGGTGTCGGGCGCGGGACGGCGTACGCGCTTGAGGTTGTCGGCAGCCGCCACCTCGAGCTCCGAGGCGAGCTGGTCGTCCTCGATGCCGGTGAGGTCGATGCCGTTGACGTCCATGTGCGAGGCCAGCCACGGGGCGAGTTCGGCCTGCGAGCCCGTCAGCACGTTGACCACGCCGCCGGGGAGGTCGCTGGTGGCCATCACCTCGCCGAGCGTGATCGCGGTCAGCGGGTTGTCCTGGCTGGCGATCACGACGACGGTGTTGCCGGTGATGATGAGCGGCGCGACGACGCTGACGAGGCCGAGGAGCGGGCCGCGTGGGGCGACCACGGCGATGACGCCGCTGGGCTCGGGGGTCGACAGGTTGAAGTAGGGGCCGGCGACCGGGTTGGCGTTGCCGACGACCTGGGTGATCTTGTCGGCCCAGCCGGCGTACCAGACGAGCCGGTCGATCGCGGCGTCGACGTAGGTGCGGGCACGGGCCGGCGTGATGCCCTCCGCGGCGCGGAGCTCGGCCTCGAACTGCTCGCGGCGACCCTCCAGCACCTCGGCGATCCGGTAGACGACCTGGGCGCGGTTGTATGCCGTCCTGCCCGACCAGCCGCCGAAGGCAGCCCGGGCGGCCACGACGGCGTCGCGGGCGTCCTTGCGGGAGGCCTGGGCGGCGTTGGCGAGCAGGCGGCCCTTGGCGTCGTTGACGACGTAGGAGCGGCCCGACTCCGAGCGCGGGAACTGGCCGCCGATGTAGAGCTTGTACGTCTTGCGTACGTCGATGCGGCTCACGCGTCCGCTCCCTTCGCGAGGCTGTCCGTGTTCTTGAGGTAGCCCTCGAGTCCGTGGCGACCGCCCTCGCGGCCGTAGCCAGACTCCTTGTAGCCGCCGAACGGCGAGGTCGGGTCGAACTTGTTGAACGTGTTGGCCCAGACCACGCCCGCGCGCAGGCGGTTGGCCATGGACAGGATGCGCGAGCCCTTGTCGGTCCACACGCCGGCAGAGAGGCCGAACGGGGTGTTGTTGGCCTTCTCGACCGCCTCGGACGGCGTGCGGAAGGTCAGCACCGACAGGACCGGGCCGAAGATCTCCTCACGGGCGATCCGGTGGGCCTGGGAGACGCCGGTGAACACGGTCGGGGCGAACCAGTAGCCGTTGGCCGGGAGGTCGCAGGGGGCCGACCAGCGCTCGGCGCCCTCGGACTCGCCGATCGCGGAGAGCTCGCGGATCTTGGCGAGCTGCTCGGCGGAGTTGATCGCGCCGACGTCGGTGTTCTTGTCGAGCGGGTCGCCGACGCGCAGGGTCGCCATGCGGCGCTTGAGGCGGCTCATCACCTCGTCGGCCACCGACTCCTGCACCAGCAGGCGCGAGCCCGCGCAGCAGACGTGGCCCTGGTTGAAGAAGATGCCGTTGACGATGCCCTCGACGGCCTGGTCGAGCGGGGCGTCGTCGAAGACGATGTTGGCGGCCTTGCCGCCGAGCTCGAGCGTGACCTTCTTGTCGCTGCCGGCGACGGCGCGGGCGATGGCCTTGCCCACCTCGGTGGATCCGGTGAAGGCCACCTTGTCGACGTCGGGGTGCGACACGATGGCGCGGCCGGTGTCGCCGGCGCCCGTGACGATGTTGACGACGCCCGGCGGCAGGTCGGCCTGCTGGCAGATCTCGGCGAAGAGAAGCGCCGTCAGCGGGGTGGTCTCGGCCGGCTTCAGCACGACGGTGTTGCCGCAGGCCAGTGCCGGGGCGATCTTCCACGCGAGCATCAGCAGCGGGAAGTTCCACGGGATGACCTGGCCGGCGACGCCGAGCGGGGTGGAGCCGTAGCCGGAGTATTTCAGCTTGTCGGCCCAGCCGGCGTAGTAGAAGAAGTGGGCGGCGACGATCGGCACGTCGACGTCGCGCGACTCCTTGATCGGCTTGCCGTTGTCGATCGACTCCAGGACGGCGAGCTCGCGGCCGCGCTCCTGGATGATCCGGGCGATCCGGTAGAGGTACTTGGCGCGCTCGGCGCCGGACATCCGCGACCACACGCGGGTGTAGGCGCGGCGGGCGGCCTTGACGGCCTCGTCGACGTCGGCGTCGCTGGCCTCGGCGACCTCGGCCAGCACCTCCTCGGTGGCGGGGTTGACCGTCTTGAACGACGTGCCGTTGCCGTCCACGAACTCGCCGTTGATGAACAGGCCGTAGGACGGCTTGATGTCGACGATCGCTCGCGACTCGGGTGCGGGGGCGTACTCGAACATGGTGTGCCTCAGTCCAGCGTGAAGTAGTCGGGACCGGAGTAGCGGCCGGTCGTCATCTTGGTGCGCTGCATGAGCAGGTCGTTGAGCAGCGTGGAGGCGCCGAAGCGGAACCAGTCGGGGTCGAGCCAGTCGTCGCCGCAGATCTCGTTGACCATGACCAGGTACTTGATGGCGTCCTTGGTGGTCTTGATGCCGCCGGCGGGCTTGACGCCGATCATCTGCCCGGTCTGCTCGCGGAAGTCGCGGACCGCCTCGAGCATGATGAGGGTGACCGGGAGGGTCGCGGCGGGCTGCACCTTGCCGGTGGAGGTCTTGATGAAGTGGCCACCGGCCATCATCGCGAGCCAGCTGGCGCGGCGGACGTTGTCGTAGGTCTGCAGCTCGCCGGTCTCGAAGATGACCTTGAGGTGGGCATCTCCGCAGGCCTCGCGGACCTGGGCGATCTCCTCGTAGACCTCGAGGTAGCGCCCGGAGAGGAACGCACCCCGGTCGATGACCATGTCGATCTCGTCGGCGCCGGCCTCGACCGCGTCGCGGGTGTCGGCGAGCTTGATGTCCATCGCCGCGCGACCGCTCGGGAACGCCGTTGCGACCGCCGCGACGTGGACGCCGCTGTCGCCGAGCGTCTGCTTGGCGGTGGCCACCATGTCGGGGTAGACGCAGACGGCCGCGGTGGGCGGGCAGGTCGGGTCGGCGGGGTCGGGACGCATCGCCTTGGACGCGAGCGCGCGGACCTTGCCGTGGGTGTCCTGGCCCTCGAGCGTGGTCAGGTCGACCATCCGGATGGCCAGGTCGATGGCGTACGCCTTCGAGGTGGTCTTGATCGACCGGGTGGCCAGACCGGCGGCGCGGGCCTCGCACCCGACCTGGTCGACGCCCGGAAGACCGTGGAGGAATCGGCGGAGCGAGGAGTCCGAGCGCACGACGTCGTCGAAGACGGCGTGCGAGGAGGTCGTGCTCGCCGTGGAGCTGGCAGTGGGTGTCACCGACCCAGCATAGAGTTGGGCCGGACGCCCCCGGCAATCCGCAGGGGGCCAATGTCTGCCCAAAACGATGAGGACAACATGGCACGCCTGCAGGACGACGGCGAGGCCGTCGTGGAGCGGTTCCAGCCCACCAGCGGGCGGGTCACCGGGTGGATGGCCGTGCTCCTGAGCGTCGCGCTCGTGGTCGCCATGGTCGCCTACCTGGACGACGGCTTCCCGGGCTGGGTGGGAGGTGTGGCACTGGTGGTCGGCGTGCTGGCGTGGGCGGCGATGCTGCGCCCGGCGCTGTGGGCCACCGAGGAGCACCTGGTGATGCGCAACCTCGGCGAGACGGTCCACATCCGGCTGGCGGCCGTCGAGGAGCTGGCCGTGCGACAGGTGCTCGCGGTCCGCGCCGGCGACCGGCGCTTCGTCAGCACCGTGCTGGGCCGCACCTGGCGCAAGTCCATGATGTCGCGCCGGGCCACGTCCGCCGCGGCCTCGTCCGAGGACGGACCGCGGGAGGGGATGCCCTACGTCGACTGGGCCGAGCACCGGCTCCGCGAGCTCGTCGACGCCGCCCGTGAGCGCGCCGGCGTGACCGCCGGCTCGCAGGAGCAGCGGGCGCTGCCCGACGCCGTACGCCGCGAGCCCGCGCTGGTGCCCCTCGGGCTCATCGCAGCGGCCGCCCTCGTGCTGGTGGTCAGCCTCTTCCTCTGAGCTCGTCAGTCGCCCACTGCTCGAGGCCGTCGAGGACGAGCGCGAGCCCGTGGTCGAACTCGTCGCCGTAGGCGTAGTCCCGGCCGGACACACGCTCGGTGACCATCTCGGCGAGGTGCGGATAGGCCTCGAGCACGCCTCCGAGCGAGCTCACGAAGTCCTCGGTGGACTCCCCGGGCTCGAAGGGCAGGTTCACCTCGGTGAGGACGAACCCGTAGGTGTAGGCGTCGAGCACCGAGAAGGCGTGCGCGGCGAGCGCGACGGAGAAGCCCGCCGATCGCAGGCAGCCGAGCACCGCGTCGTGGTGGCCCAGGGTGGCCGGGCCGGGGGAGCGTCGCGACTCGAGGAGCCCGAGTCCCCACGGGTGGGCGGCCAGCACCTGGCGCGCCGAGTGCGCGCGGGCCTCCATCTCGGTCCGCCACGGGGCGCCTGCCACCGGCAGTGCCACCTGCTCGAAGACCCAGTCGGCGAGGCCGTCGAGGAGGGCCTCCTTCCCGGCCACGTGGTGGTAGAGCGACATCGCCTCGACGCCGACCTCGCGCCCGACGGTGCGCATGCTCACCCCGGCCAGGCCCGAGATGTCGGCGACACGGGCGGCGGCCTCGACGACGCGCTGCCGCGACAGCGGTGGTCTGGACAAGTGGCCTCCTCGGGTGCCGGTCTTACGGGTGTAAGGCTACTCTCGACGCATCAGGCTTACAGCCGTAAGGCAGGAGTGGTCGTGAAGGCAGCAGTCGTGGAGCGGTACGGACCGCCGGAGGTCGTCTCGGTGCAGGACCTCCCCGATCCGACCGCCGGGAAGGGCCAGGTCGTCGTGCGCGTCCGGGCGACGACCGTCAACTCCGGCGACGCCCGGATCCGCGGGTGCCGGTTCCCGCGCGGCTTCGCGGTGCCGGGCAGGCTGGCCCTCGGGTGGCGCGGCCCGCGCCGGCAGGTGCTCGGCGTCGCCTACTCCGGGACGGTCGAGTCGCTGGGCCCCGGCGTCACGGGCGTGACGATCGGCGACGAGGTGGCGGGCATGACCGGCATGGCGATGGGTGCGCACGCCGAGCTCGCGGCCGTCCGCGCCGACCGGCTCACGTCCGTGCCCGCCGGCGTCTCGCACGACGACGCGGCAGCGGTCCTCTTCGGCGGCAGCACGGCGCGCCACTTCCTGGGCGACGTGGTGGCGCCCGGCCGGCGCGTCCTGGTCAACGGTGCGTCCGGCGCGGTCGGAACGGCTGCCGTGCAGGTCGCGCACCTGGCCGGCGCGCGCGTGACCGCGGTCTGCAGCGGGCGCAATGCCGAGCTCGTGCGCTCGCTCGGGGCGGACGAGGTGGTCGACCACACCGGGACGTCGGTCCACGACCTGTCGACGACGTACGACGTCGTGCTCGACGCTGTCGGCAACCTCGACCGGCGCTCGGGCCGTCGCCTGCTCACGCCGTCAGGTGTGCTGGTGCTCGCCGTCGCGGGCCTCGTCGACACCGTCCTCGCCCGTGGGAACGTCCGCGCCGGGGGTTCCCCGGAGGACCCCGCCCACTTCGCCTGGCTGCTCGAACGCCTCGCGGTGGGGGAGCTGCGACCGGTGGTCGGGCAGACGTTGCCGCTGGCCGACATCGTCGAGGCTCACCGTGTCGTCGACTCCGGGCGCAAGGTCGGCAACCTCGTCGTCACGCCATGACGCGGCGCGCGGCGGCGGCCGTCCCCGGCGTGGGCCACCAGCGCGCGATCACCGCGGACTGGCCGAGCGTCCACGTCGAGCTGCACACCCAGTAGACGAGCAGTGCGACCGGCACCACCCCTCCTGCCAGCAGCATCCCGCCGGCGGACATCGCGGGCATGATCCGCTGCGCGGCGACCATCGCCTCCGGCATGCCCTCGACGGAGGTGTTGGGCGCGACCACGAAGCGCTGGGTGACGTACGACACCACGGCCGCGGTCATCGCCAGTCCGGCCACGACGGCGAGGTGGACGCCACCGGAGCCGAGGTAGCCGTGGCCGGCGAGCGAGACCCCGACGACCGAGGCGGCGCCGAACGACGACACCAGCTCCGGTCCCATCGCACCGACGGCCGTGCCGTGGGCCACCTCGGAGACGAGGTGGTAGAGCGCGAGCCACACCGGCAGCTGCACCAGCACCGGCAGGCAGCCCAGCCGGCTCACGCCGTGCTCCGCCGACACGGCTCGGCGCTCGTCCATCAGGGCGCGCAGGCTCTCGGCGTCGGTGCGCCCGCGGTAGCGCTCCGAGATGCCCTTGAGATGAGGACGGGCCCGGGCGCCGGCGTGGGCCTGGCGCACGCCGTGGACGACGAACGGCAGCAGCAGGAGCCGCACGAGGACGACCAGCGAGGCGATGCCGACCACCCAGGTGACGGCGGAGTCGGGGGAGGCGCCGAGGGCGGTGAGGGCGTCGTGGGTGGTGGCGAGGACGGCGGACAGGGCGTGCTTGAGCGGGGCGAGCGGTGACATGGGTGTCTCCTGGATCGAGTGGTCGGGTCTGTACGACGTCGCGCGGGGCGACGGGTCAGACGCGTCCAGGAGCGCGCGGGCGCACCGGGTGGACCACGTCGGTGGTCCGTCCGGCGAGCACGAGCGGGATGTCGACGGCGCGGCGGCGTGGCAGGAGCAGGCGCAGCGTCGCGTCGGGGACCACGGCGGGGCCGTGGACCCCCATGACGGTGGTGGCGGCGGCGACCGTGGCCAGCACGACGAGCGCCTCGGCCGACATGGTCGACACCGTCGGCGCGAGCGCGACGGCGGCGACGAAGGACGCCAGCGCGACGACCACGGACCGGACCATGGTCACCAGCGTAGCCGGGTCAGGATGAGCGCGTGCCGGAGTGCGGCCCCTGGTCGCGGTGCAGCGAGAGCAGATCCAGGAGGCGGTCAGGGGTGGAGACCGAAGACCGCACGCTCGATGATGTCGAACGCGTCGGCTGCCGAGACGTCGTCGTCGTCCTCGGGGTATCCCGCGATCCGGAGGCCCTCGAGCACCGAGCGGGCGGCAGCAGCCGGACCGAGACCGTGGGACTCGACCAGGATTGCCACCATCTCGGACGTCCGCACCGGACCGATCGTCGGCATGGGGTCGTCGCGCGGCAGTTGGGCGGCTATCTCGAGGGTCGCACACCTCGAGACCTCGTCCCACGACCGGCGCAGCTCTGCGGTCTGGAGCCGCCGGGCCCGGGCGTTGCGTCGCGTGCTCTGGCTCCAGCCCCGGAGCCCGGCCGACCAGGCGCGCAGCGATCGACTCGCCCGCAGCACGTCGCCCGCCAGTCGGCGGCGGGGGCCGTTGCCGCCGTTCGTGCCTGATCCTGTGCTTGCGTCCATCGCTCCGCTCACCACTGTCCTGCTCCGCGTCGTCGCCAGCGCCTACTCGTACCCGAGCCTCCGTCCATCATGCGCCTCCTCCCCGCAAGTCCGACAGCGGTCCCGGCACCGGCCAGAGGCTGCGCACGCGCCCACGCTGGGGCACGGCCCGCGGCCGGGATCAGGGGAGCTCGTAGGCGCCGAGGTCGGTGCGACCGACCACCGGCCGGCGGCCGTCGCGTGCCGGGTGCACGTAGTGCAGGCGCGCCCGCCAGCGAGGCGGCACGCGGGTCCCGCGGTCGACGGCCGGTGACGATGCCGTGAGCCGGAAGTCCTCCCTCGAGGGGTCCACGAAGCCGCCGAGCCCGACGCGACGGTTGGCGCGGGCGTCGGCCGTGCTCGACGTGAGGTCGCCCGGTCCGACGAGCAGGTTGTTGCGCAGGTGGGCGCGGCTCCCCTCGGCGAGCGCGACGAAGGTGCCGGAGGTGCGTCGGTTGACGAAGGTGTTGTTGACCACCCAGAGCGTGCGGCTGCGGTTGGTGAGCCCCTCGGCGCCGTACGACACGAGGGCAGGGTTCTCCGAGCGCGGGCCCTGGACGACGACGTTGCCGGCGACGAGCGACAGCCCGCCGTCGGGCAGGTCGATCGAGTAGCTCGCAGTCGCGTCTCCGTCACTGATGAGGTTGGCGACGATCGTGTTGCGGGCCGCGCGGGACTTGAGCTCGTGACCGGTGTCGGCGCGCGAGAGCCAGCTGCCGGTGACGGTCAGCGAGCGGACGGTGCCCACGTAGAGGTTGTGGGAGTACCCGTCACCGAAGCCGTTGCGGAAGAAGCGCGACCGTCGGACCACGATGTCGCTGTCCGGATCGGCGCCGGTGAGGATGCCGTTCTCGTTGTCGTGGAACCAGCTGCGGGTCACGGTGAGGTCGGTGCCCTCCTGCCGGATGCCCGCGCCGTTGCGGTCGGCCACGGCAGCGCCGCTGAGCTCGATGCGGTCGACCCGCGTGCGGTCGCCGGCGATCACCCAGATCGCCTTGTTTTGGGCGTCGGCGCCGTCCGCGCGCAGGTGGGCGCGCCCACCGTCACCGGCCAGGGTGAGGTCGTCCTGCGTCCAGGTCGCGACGTCACCCGAGTACGTGCCCGGGTCGATCAGCACCGTGTCGCCGTCGCGGGCGACCGCCGCGGCCGCGCTGGGCGTCGTCAGCTCGCGATCGGGCCCGACGCGCCAGGTGCGCGGAGCCGTGTCGGCGTACGACGTCGTGGCGGGCGCAGCGCTGAGCAGGCCGGCGGCGAGGGCGAGGACAAGCGCGGTCGAGCGCACGTCAACCCCCGAAGGCGGCGCCCCGCAGGTCGGCCTTGATCGCGTCGAGCCGGCCAGCGGCGGAGATGCGCGCCGCGTCGGCCCCACCGCCGTCCCCGGTCTCGACCGGGATGACGACCTCGAGGTAGCACTTGACCTTGGGCTCGGTGCCGCTGGGCCGCACGATCACCCGGGCGCCCTCGGCCAGCGTGTAGCGCAGCCCGTCGGTGGGCGGCAGGGCGGCCGAGCCCTGGGAGAGGTCTTCCACCTGCTCGACCGCGAGGCCGCCGAGCGTCGTGGGCGGAGTGGCACGCAGCCGGTCCATGGTGGCCGGGATGGCGGCGAGGTCGTCGAAGCGCACCGACAGCTGGTCGGTCGCGTGCAGGCCGTGCTCGTGGGCGATGTCGTCGAGGATGTCGGTCAGGCCGCGTCCCTCCGCCTTGGCCTGCGCCGCGAGCTCGCACACGAGCAGCAGCGCCGAGACGCCGTCCTTGTCCTTGACGTGCTCGGGGTCGCAGCAGTAGCCCAGCGCCTCCTCGTAGCCGAACGCGAGGCCCTCGACGCGGCCGATCCACTTGAACCCGGTGAGCGTCTCCTCGTGCGGCTGCCCGGCCGCGGCGGCCATCTTGCCGAGCAGGCTGGAGGAGACGATGGAGTTGGCGTAGGTGCCCTGTCGCCCGCGGGCGATCAGGTGGTGGGCCAGCAGGGCGCCCACCTCGTCGCCGCGCAGCATCCGCCACCCGTGGACGTCCGGGACCGCGACGGCGCACCGGTCGGCGTCGGGGTCGTTGGCGACCACGAGGTCGGCCCTCTGCTCCGCGGCGAGCGCCATCGCGAGGTCCATCGCGCCCGGCTCCTCCGGGTTGGGGAACGACACGGTCGGGAAGTCCGGGTCGGGGTGCTCCTGCTGCTCGACGACGTGCGGGGCGTCGAAGCCTGCGGTCTCCAGCACCTGCGCGACGGTCGTGCCGCCGACGCCGTGGAGCGGGGTGTAGACGATCCGCAGGTCGCGCGGGCCGTCCTCGGCCAGGCCGGCGACCGTGTCGAGGTAGCGGTCGACGATCTCCTCGCCGACGACCCGGCCGGCGTCGCCACGGGGGAGGTCCGCCAGCGGGCCGACGGCGGCGATCCGGGCGGCGATCTCGACGTCGGCGGGCGGGACGATCTGGCTGCCGTCGCCGAGGTAGACCTTGTAGCCGTTGTCCTGCGGCGGGTTGTGGCTGGCGGTGACCATCACGCCGGCGGCGCAGCCGAGCTCGCGGATCGCGAACGCGAGCACGGGGGTGGGCAGGGTGCGGGGCATGACGAGGGCCTTCAACCCGGCACCGGTCATCACCTCCGCGGTGTCGCGGGCGAAGACGTCGGAGTTGTAGCGGGCGTCGAAGCCGATCACGACCGTCCCACCGCTGTGCCCGGTGTCCTTCAGGTACGCCGCCAGGCCGGCCGCCGCGCGCGTGACCACGACCCGGTTCATCCGGTTGGGGCCGGCGCCCAGCGCGCCGCGCAGGCCCGCGGTGCCGAACTCGAGGGTGCCGGCGAACCGGTCGGCGAGGTCCGTCTCCTCGCCCCGCTCGGCCGCGGCGACGAGCGCCTCGAGCTCGGCGCGGGTCTGCTCGTCCGGGTCCTCGGCGGCCCAGGCGCGGGCCGCGTCGAGCAGTGTGGTCTGGTCGGTCGGCGCGGTCATGGACGCACGCTATCCCCACGGGAGGTGACGGCGTCGGTGGGCGGTGCCACGATCGGCGCATGATCGATCACCTGGGCATCAACTGCACCGACCTGACGCGCGCGGCGGCGTTCTACGACCGCGTCCTCGGGGTCCTCGGCCACCGACGGGTCATGGACTTCGACGTGGCCATCGGCTACGGCACGGAGGGGCCCGACTTCTGGCTCAGCACCTTCGAGGGCGTCGGTCCGAACCGCGAGGTCCACGTGGCCTTCCGGGCCCCCGACGCCGCCACCGTGCGCGCCTTCCACGCCGAGGCGCTGGCCGCCGGTGCCGAGTCGCTCCACGAGCCGCGCCTGTGGCCGGAGTACCACGAGGCCTACTACGGCGCCTTCGTCCGCGACACCGAGGGCAACAACATCGAGGCCGTCTGCCACACCGGCGACTCCTGAGGGTCAGGCCAAGCGGAGCAGTTGGCCGTTGCCGTCCGCCTTGGACTCGACGTAGGCGGACCTCGACTCGACGAACGTCTTGAATGACGGGAAGCCGAGTAGCTTCTCCGTGAAGGCCGGGTTCATCCCTGATGGCGCCTGAGGTTCTCAACGGCGTCCTCAACGGCGTCCACCAGGAGATCGTGGAACATCGAGGTCGCCCAGTGACATCGATCTTCCAGGATCCTTGCGCGCCCGAGCCCCGCGAACCTCGACCCCCGCGGTTCGGGTCCAACGATTCCTGACGGCTAGCCTCTCCGCGTGCCTGCCGTCGTCCGCTCCGTCAACTCCGGCACGGCGGAGCCGGTCCCGGGGCTGAAGCGGCCCAGCGGCATCCACAAGCGCCCGGTCGACGTGATCGAGGTGCGCGACCCGGGGCCCAAGCGCGGTGGGCTCGGCAGCGGAGTCGTCGGCGACGCCGTCATCAGCCGCAAGCACCACGGCGGGACGACCCAGGCGGTCTACGCCGTCGCTCGCGAGGAGCTCGACTGGTGGGGCGAGCACCTGGGCCGCGACCTGCCCGACGGCATGTTCGGGGAGAACCTCACGACCGTCGGGGTCGAGGTCGACACGGCCGAGGTGGGGGAGCAGTGGCGGGTCGGCGACACCCTCCTCGAGGTGACCGGACCGCGCATCCCGTGCGCCACGTTCGCCAAGCACATGGCCGAGCGGGCGTGGGTACGCCGCTTCGCCGAGCGCGGCCTGACCGGCGCCTACCTCGCCGTGCTCGAGCCCGGGGCGGTCCGGGCGGGCGACCCGGTCGAGGTGGTCCACCGGCCGGGCCACGGGCTCACCCTGCCGATGTACTTCCGCGCCCTGATGGGCGACAGGGACCTCGCCGCGACCTTCCTGGCCTCGGGGCTGCTGCCGCAGGTCGAGCACGACTGGCTCGCGCGACGCCAGTGAGCCCGGCCGGCGCTCGAGGCGCCGACCGGACCCCGGCCGATCCACCGGAATGCTCAGCGGCGATAGCGCGCCAGGTCGTCACCGAGCTCGGTGAAGATCGCCTGGTTCAGCTCGAAGGCGACGCTCACCTCGTCGACCACCCGCGCCCGTTCCGCGGCCGACAGGTCGAGCCCGTCGAGGCGGGAACGGTAGCCGTCCTTGTAGGGCTTGGGCTTCGGGATGCCCGGGAACGCGTAGAACGCCGTACCGCGGCCGTGCAGCCCGAGCTCGCGGTCGAGCACCCGGCCGATGACCTGACCGCCCGAGAGGTCACCGAGGTAGCGCGTGTAGTGGTGCGCCACGAAGAGCGGCGCCCATCCACGGACCTCCAGCAGGCGGGCGACGTAGGCGTCGGTCGCCGGGCTGTCGAACACCGCCGGCGCCGGAGCGCCTGCCACGTCGGCCCAGTAGGCGAGGTCCTCCTCGATCGCGGGCAACCGGTCGAGCGCCGGGTCGACGACCGCGGCCACTGCCGGCGAGGAGGCGAGCTCGGCGCCCAGCACCTCCATCGTGCGGTAGACCTCGCGGAACCTGAGGAGGTAGTCCCGCACCCCGAGCGCGTTGACGCGAGCCGAGGTGAGCTCGGACATGAACGCCGAGCCCTCCGCGCGGGTGTGGGCCTCCTGGGAGCCCTCCCGCATCGCGGTGGACAGCGGCGCCGCGACGGGTGCGGCGTGGTCGAGCATCGTCATGGCGGTGTCCTCACTTGACCCGGAAGGTGCGGGTCACCTTCGCGCTGCGGACGGCGTCGTTTCCCGGGACCTTCACGACGAGCGTGTAGCGGCCCCTCACGAGCCTGGGCAGCCTGACCGTGACCCTGCCGCCCGCGATCCGCTTGCTGATCGCCTTCACCTTCTTGCCCGAGGCGGTGCGCACGACGACCTCGGCCTTGCCGGACGCGAGCTCGCTCGCCTTCACGACGACCGTGCCGCGCTTGCCGGCGGTGGGCTTCGTGCCCCATGTGGCCTTGGCGACGCCCTTCACCGGCTCGTGGACCGCGGGTGCGGTGGTGACGGTGGTCCGGACGGTGCCCGAGGCCGCCTCGTGGTTCTCGTCGCCGGCGTACGACGCCACCAGGGCGTGCTCGCCTGCGGGCAGGCCGGGGACGGAGAACACGGCGGTCCCTCCGGCGACAGCGGCGGTCCCGAGGGTGCTCGTGCCTTCCTTGAGCGCCACGGTGCCGGTCGCGTCGGCCGGGACGGTGACCCGGACGCTGACGGCCGCGCCGCCCTGACCGCCCGCCGCGGTCACGCCGACGCTCGGGACGACCTTGGCGACGGAGAGGGACCTCGTGGTCCCGCCCGCCTCCGTGTTGGCGTCACCGGCGTAGGCGACCCCGAGCTCGTGCGTGCCAGCGGTGGGCCTGGTCAGGGTGAAGGAGGCCTTGCCGTCGACGAGGGTGGCGGTGCCGACGGTGGCAGGTCCGTCGGTCAGCGTGACGGCACCGGTCGGGCTCGAGTCGCCGGTCACGGACACGCTCACCGGCACGTCGGCGCCGTACGTCGCGTTGCCGGCGGTGATGGACACCGTCGGGGAGACCTTGGCGAAGGTGATCGGCGTGTAGGTCTCGTAGGCGGCCTGGACGGCGCCGGACCCGGGGTAGGTGTAGATGCCGTAGTTGCCGGTGCTCGTCTTCGCGTCGACCACGGCCTTGTCGACGGTCAGCGTCGCTGTGAACGTGCCGTCCGGACGCAGCTCGACGGCCCCCGCAGCTGCACCACCGACCGTCTCCATCTCGGCGGCAGGCACCGCCCACCTGAGGCCGGCTCCACCGGCGTTGACCCGTGCCGAGGACGGGGCCCCGACGGACTGCTTCCACACGTCGGCATAGCGGCCGAAGGCGATGTAGGCGCCGCTGGGCCGACCGGCGAGCGGCGGGCGGACGCCGGTGGCCAGGGCGGGGTCGAACCCGGTGCCCTCGACCGTGACCTGCTGGGCGCCGTTCGGCAGTAGGGTGGTGTCGGAGACGGACACGCTGGCCGCGCCGGGCTCGCTCCACGAGACGGTGAGCGGGGTGGTCGGCTTCCGGGAGTCGGCCCCGCCACCGCTCGAGTACCAGTACGACGCCGTGCCGACCCGGCCCTGGAAGTCGACGAACGACTGCGGGAACGAGCCGGCGGTCGGGGTGCCGGTCGCCTGCGCCGGGCTGCCGGCCGGCGGCGTGACGGTGACGCCGAGGTAGGTCGGGGTCACCGTGAGGCCGGTGGGGGTGAGGTCGACGCCGGTGAGGTCGCCGAGCGTCACCTCGGTCGCGGGCAGCTCGACCCACTGGGACGGGTCGTCCATGTCGGAGCCGTAGCCGCTCAGGGTCGCGGTGAGCTCCCCGGTGCCGTTCGTGACGCTCAGCTCCGGGTCGGAGACGTGGAAGAACGACATCCCGGAGTAGTAGACGACCGTGAAGTCGCCGTCCCACTGCACGGTGCCGGTGTCGGTGACGGGGTCGACCGAACCGGTCCCGTTGCGCAGGGACAGCAGGTTTTCCGAGGTGGTGCCGGCGGTGTTGGAGCTCTGGCCGGCGGCGTTCTGGCGGGCGCCCGCCCACGTGGTGGGCGCGTAGCTGCCGTCGGCCTGCTTGTCCAGCACCGTGACGTTGCCCTCGGTGTTGCGCCAGCCGGCGGCCGCGCCGTTGGACCACGTGGCGCCTTGGTCGCTGCTGGTGAGGGTCTGCGATCCCGCTCCCGGGTTGCCGAGCCTGCCCGCGGAGAACAGGTTCCAGGTGCCCGGCGCGTAGGCGCCGGAGATGCTCTCCTTGTTGAGCTCCCAGCGGAGCTCGGCGTTCGTCACCGTGGTGACGGCTGCCCGGGCGGGCGCCGGGCTCGTGAGGACGGCGGTCGTCCCGGCCATCAGGGCCAGTGTGGCGACGGTGCCCACCGAGCGGCGTGTGCCGCTGTGCGCGTGCTTCATCTCTTTCCTTCCAACGAGGTGCTGACCAGGGAGGTGCTGATCAGGGTGGTCGCGAGCGCTCCGAGCAGCAGCACGCAGCCGAGCCACCACAGGGCGTGGGACCCGGTGTCGGCGGCCGCGGGCGCGGCCGTCGTGGGGGGACTGGTGGTGGCCGAGACCAGCACGGGCTGGACGGCCGGGGCGACGGACGCCGCGGGGTCGGTGCCGTCCGGGGACTCGCCCGCGCCCGTCGGGACCGAGCCGTCCGAGCCGTCGAGGTCGGTCGACGTGCTCGCGCCCGGCGCCTGCGTGGATCCCGCGGAGGGACTCCCGTCGGACGTCGAGGACGGCGTCGGTGACGTCGAGGGTGCGGGGGACGGCTTCGGGGTCGGCTTCGTCGTCGGCTTCGTGGTGGGCCTGGTGGTCGCCGTCGGTCGCACCGGTGCGGACGCGGTCGGGGTGGCGACGGGAGCGCCGGCCCAGCTGACGGTCAACGGCAGGGGCGGCTTGTAGGGGTCGGTGGCGCCGCCCGTGGAGTACCAGTAGCCCGCGGTCCCGGCGCTGGAGACGAAGTCGAGGAAGCTCGCGGGGAAGGCCCCCTTCCACTGGCCGCCGACCTGCGCGGCCTCGTCGGTGGGCGGCTGCCAGCCGACGCCGAGGTACGCCGGGGTGCTGGCGAAGCCGTCGGCCGAGGCCAGGTCGACCTGGCCGCGCGGCAGGTCGGCGAGCACGACCTGGGTGGGCGGCAGTGGGTTCCACTGGGTCTGGTCGTCCATGTCGGAGGCGAAGCCACTGAGCGTCGCGGTGAGCTGGGCCCGCTCGGGCGTGACGGCGAGCGTCGGATCGGTGACCGTGAGATAGCTCATCCCGGAGTAGTAGAGGACCGTGAACGAGCCCTGCCACGTGATGTCGGCGAAGCCGGTGACCGGGTCGACCGAGCCGGTGCCGTTGCCCACCTCGACCTGGTGGTTCGTGAAGCGGCCGCTGGTGGGGGACGCGATCCCTGTGCCGTCGGGGGCGGTGGTCAGCCCGGCCCAGGTGGCGGTGGCGTAGGTGCCGTCCGCCTGCTGCTTCTCGATGCGGACGTTGCCGGACTCGGCGAGCCAGTCCTTCTGGGCGAGCGTGGTGCCGCCCTTGCCCGGGTCTGGCACGACGCCGGCGGAGAAGAAGTTGTAGGTGCCAGGGGCGAAGGCGCGGTTGTTGGACTCGTTGTTGATGCCCCAGCGGAGCTGGGCACCGGTCACGGTGAACGGCTCGGTGCCGGCCTGCGCCGGTCCGGCGAGCAGGACGAACGGGGCGACCGCGGCGAGGAGCACGACCAGCACCCCGGTGAGGGCGCCGGCGGCGAAGCGTGCCCTCATGCCGTCACCTCCCGCCGGGTCGCTGCCGGGGCGGTACGCCGGGCCCGCCGCCGCAGGCGCAGCAGCAGGTGTGCGACCGCGGCCACCAGCGCGAGCGAAGCCACGCCGACGAACGCCATCGCCGCGACGTCGCGCTCCTGGGTCGCGGCGGACGGCTCGGTGTCGAGGGCCGCGGTCGTCCCCGCGGCTCGGACCGGGAACCGTTCGCTCGGGCGGGCGCCCGAGGCCGCGCCGATGAGCCGCAGCTGGTGGGTGCCCGTCCCGAGCTCGACGGGGAGTGCCATCACGCCCGCGACCTCCCCGGCGCTGCCGGCGACGAGCGGGCCGAGGGCGACCTCGCCGTCGTCGAGGAGGGCGAGCACCTGCTCGCCGGGCTCGAAGCCGCTGCCGGTGAAGGCGAGCGCGCGCCCGGCCCGGGCCGTGGTCCGCTCGGTCCTGACCGACGGCTTGCCCCGCCGGACGGTCGTGCTGCCCTTCGTGGTGGTGCCGGACGAGCCCGTCGGGGGCGCCTGCGTCGTGGTGCTCGCGCCGCCGTCGGACGGCTTCTCCCCGGTCGTCGCACCCTCGTCGGAGCCGCCGGTCGAGCTGTCGTCGTACGGCTCCTCGAAGCGGATGGGGGTGAACGTCTCGTTGCTGGCGTTCTTCACCCCGTGGGCGCCGAAGGTGATCACGCCGCAGGTGACCCTGCGGCAGTCGACCTCGAGGGCGGCGCCGTTGCGGTCGACCGCGCTGAAGGTCGGCCCCGGCACCGTGAGCGAGACCGAGAACGAGCCGCTGCCCGACATCACGGCCTGCGCCTCCCCGGCTGTGGAGCTGCCCGGGAACGCGACGAAGCGGAGGTAGCCGGCGTTGTCCTCGCTCTCGGAGTCGGGGACGTAGCGGTAGTCGCGGCCGGTGATGCCGCCCTTCGAGGGCCGCCAGCCGCCGCCCGCAGGGTCGCGGACCCAGCCGAAGGCGACGTAGACGCCACCGAAGCCGCCCTTGATCGACTGGAACCCCGAGCCGCGCAGGGTGAACGTCGTCGCGCGACCGGTGGCGGCCACCGAGGTTCCCTCGTCGTTGGTCGCGCTGACGCGCGCCGCGGCCGTCGCGGGCGGGGCGACCGCCACGGCCGCGGTGAGGACGAGGGCGGCGGCCAGGGTGGCGGAGAGGGTGGCGGCGAGGCGGGAAAGGGTCAGCACGGGGCCTCCTGGTTCGGTACGTCGACGGGTCGGGCGACCGCGCTGCGGTCGGCCAGGACGACCGGGTCGCCGGTGCGCGGGTGGGCGACCACCTCGACCGGGTGGCGGTAGACGCGGCTGAGCAGTGCAGCGTCGAGCACCTCGCCGGGAGTGCCGCGGGCGGCGACCCGGCCCTCCTCCAGCAGCACCATCCGGTCGGCGTGGGCGGCCGCCAGGGTCAGGTCGTGGAGCACGACGAGGACCGCCGCACCCGCGTCGGCGCGCCGGCGGGCAGTGGTCAGCAGCGTCTCCTGGTGGCCGATGTCGAGCGCGGCCGTCGGCTCGTCGAGCAGCAGCACACCGGTCTGCTGGGCGAGGACGCGGGCGAAGGCCGCGCGGCCCTTCTCACCACCGGACAGCGAGCCGAAGGCCCGCAGGGCGAGGTGCCCCACCTCGGCGGTCTCCATGGCTGCGGTGACCTCGAGGTCGTCGAGGTCCTCCTCGGGACGACCCCGCCACGGCGCACGGCCCATCTCGACCACGTCTCGCACCGGGAGGGGGAAGGAGACCCGCTGCTCCTGGGTCAGCACCGCGCGCTCGCGAGCCAGCGCCTGCAGCCGCCACTCCCGGACCGGGCGGCCCTGCACCGTCACCGTGCCTGCCTCAGGCTCGACGTCGCCGGCGACGACCGCCAGCAGGGTCGACTTGCCCGTGCCGTTGGGCCCCACCAGGGCGAGCACCTCTCCGGCATGCAGCTCGAGGTCGACGCCGTCGAGCACGCGACGCGAACCGAAGGAGACGGTGATGCCCCTGGCCTGCACGGTGGGCAGGTGGCTCGCGGCGGACTCGGGGTCCCCGCGGCGTTGTTCGACGGAGGAGCGAAGCGGGGGAGGAGAAGAACGTCGTGGGGTGAGTTTCATGCCCAGCCCCCGGAGGTGCGACGGGTGCGCCAGATGAGCCAGAAGAAGAAGGGGCCCCCGACGAGCGAGGTGAGCATGCCGAGCGGCAGGTCGGAGTAGGCGACGAGCGTGCGCGCGGCGAGGTCGGCGACGACGAGCACGAGGCTGCCGGTGACCAGGCAGGCCGGGAGCACCAGCCGGTGGCTGGGCCCGGTGACCATCCGGACGAGGTGGGGGACGACGAGGCCGACGAAGGCGACGATCCCGCAGAACGACACCGCGGCGGCGGTGAGGAGCGCCACGACCACGATGAGCCCGATCCGCAGCCGCTCGACGTGTACGCCGAGGTGGCGGGCTGGGCGCTCGCCGAGGGCCAGCAGGTCGAGGCTGCGGGCGCTGGCCAGGGCAAGCACGACGCCCACTGCGACGAACGGGGCGACGACGGCGACGTAGGGCCAGCGGCTGCCGTTGAGGCTGCCGAGCTGCCAGAACACGATCTGCTCGCGTGCCTGGGTGTCGCCGAGGAACATCAGCATGGCCAGCAGTGCGCCCGCCACCGCGTTGACCGCGATGCCGGTGAGGACGAGGGTGACGACCTCGGTGCGGCCGTCGGAGCGGGCGAGTGCGTAGACCAGCAGCGTGGTGAGGAGGCCGCCCGCGAACGCGGCCACCGCGACGGTCCAGCTGCCCGCGAAGGTCAGGCCGTGGACGATGACCGCGGCTGCGGCGACCGCCGCGCCGGAGGAGACGCCCACGATGCTCGGCTCGGCCAACGGGTTGCCGAACACGCCCTGCATGAGCGCGCCGGCGACGGCGAGCGAGGCGCCGACCAGCGCGGCCATCGCGACGCGCGGGAAGCGGACCGTCCAGAGGGTGTCGTCGCCGCGCGGGTGGGTGGGCATCGGCAGCCAGTCGAGGCCGAGGCGGTGCAGGACGGAGCCGGCGACCTCGTGGACCGGGATCGGCAGCTGTCCCGACCCCGCGGAGACCGCGAGCGCCACGACGAGCGCGGCGGTGAGGACGACCAGGAAGGCAGTGAGGCCGACCGAGCGGCGACGCACACGTGGGAGACGGGCGGCACCGTCGCGAGCAGGGGGCCTGCTCGCGCTCGCCTGCGCGGCCGGCACGACCGGGGCGGTCACAGCGAGTCCGGCGCGTAGAGCGCCACGGCGAGGGCGTTGAGCACCTCGTCGGTCCGCGGGCCGTAGCTGAGGACCTGGTCGTCGTCCATCGCGACGACCCGCTCGTTCTCGCCGGCCGGGGTCTGGGCGAGCGCGGGGAACCGCTCGAGGAGGCCGTCGACTCCGCCCACGGACTCCAGGCCCTTGCTCATCATCAGCACGACCTCTGGCTGCGCCGCGACGAGGCCCTCGTCGGTGAGCGGCCGCATGCCCTTCCAGCCGATCTCGCGGCTCACGTCGTAGCCGCCGACCGCCTCGATGAGGGAGTCGGCGCCGGAGTCCTGGCCGAACATGTAGTAGACGCCCGAGCTGCCGCGGACGTAGAGGAAGACCGTTCGCAGACGGTCGTCGATGTCCTTCGGCACCACTCCGGAGATCGCGTCCTCCATCGCCTCGGCGTCACCGGTGATCCGCTTGCCCAACCTCCTGCCGTCCGCCGGCACGCCGAGGGCGTCGGCGACCTGGCTGGTCAGGGAGGCGAGGTTGTCGAGGCCGCGGTGCGAGTCGGTGACGACGACGGGGATGCCGGCGTCGCGGAGCTGGAGCACCACGTCCCACGGGCCGAGCGAGGTGTCGGTGAGCACGACGGTCGGGTCGAGCGCGAGGATCGACTCGGCGTTGAGCTCGTGACCGTCGGAGGTCACCAGCGGCCGGTCGGCGATCTCGTCGAACTGCGAGGAGATGTCGCGACCGACGACCCGGTCGCCGAGGCCGAGCTCGAAGACGGTCTGCGACAACGTGCCGTAGATGTCCAGCGCGAGGATCCGCGAGGCGTCCTCGACGGTCACCTCGGTGCCCTGCGCGTCGGTGACCGTGACGGGGAGCTGCGGCTGCGGGTCGTCGGCGACCGGCTCGATCTCGATGTCGGGCAGCGCGATGTCGACCACGCCGTGCCAGGAGCGGGGGTCGGCCAGTGGTTCGACGTCGGAGACGGGAGGCACGTCGCCGGCGATGCCGCGATCGGACGACGCCGGGGACCCGACGGGGGCGCACCCGGCGAGCAGCACGACGGTGCCGACGCACGTCGCGAGCACGGTGCGACAGGAGGAGCGGAGCACGACAACCTCTTTACCTTTGGTTAGGCTTACCTAAGTAAGCGAAGCCTAACCTTGGTCGTCGAGGCATGCATCGCCGGGTGTCGGGCTGTGAGACGTCGTGTCGCTGGGAGGTGCGCCGGACCGCTCGACGCAGATCTCCGACCGTTGGGCCCCTCGCGCGCCTGACGGCTGGCGCGCCCTCGCAGCCGGTGCGCACAGTGACGGGAGTCACACCTGTGACCACCACTCACTCTCGGGAGCACCATGACAACCACATCTGCGACCCTGCGTCGCCGCGTCCGCCGGGTGACGGCGACCGGCACCACCGTGGTCCTCGCCGCTGCGGCGATGGCATCAGCACCACCGTCGGGGGCGGCCCCCGACGGCGCGACCCAGCCCCGTGCGGTCACCGTGACCCTCACCGAGGGCACGAACATCGCGGCCGCGCTCGCACCGGACGGGTCGGTGGTGATGGACCTCCACGGACTCCTCCACCGCGTCCCGGCCGGGGGCGGGACGACCCGACGGCTCACCACTGCCGCCGACGAGGCGGCTCGCCCGGACGTCGGTCCGGACGGGCGCATCGTCTTCCAGGCCTACCGCGACGGTGGGTTCCACATCTGGACGGCAGCCCCCGACGGCAGCGACCTGACCCGGTTGACCAGCGGCGGCTTCGACGACCGCGAGCCACGGTGGTCCCCGGACGGCGCCCACGTGGCGTTCTCCTCCGACCGTGGTGGCAGCTACGACATCTGGAGCATCGAGATCGCCACCGGCGCACTCACGCAGTGGACCAAGGACCCCGGCCAGGAGTTCACCCCCTCCTGGTCGCCCGACGGCACCCGGGTGGTGCACATCGCCGACAACCAGGTGGTCGCCACCGACCGCGCCGGCACCTCGACGGTGCTGGTGCCCCGGCCGGCGGTAGGGGTGACCCTCAACGTCCCGGTGATGGCCCCCGACGGCCAGCGGGTGGCGTACGTCGAGCAGCAGGGGACGCGCGCCGACCTGAAGGTCGACGGTCGTGCCGTCACCACGGGACAGGACGTCTTCCTCTTCACCCCGGAGTGGACCGGCCCGGACGGCATCCTCTACACCGCCGACGGCGGCATCCGCACGGTCGTGCCGTCCACCGGCGCGACCTCGGAGGTGCCGTTCCGTGCGGACGTCCGGCTGACCGGACGCACCTACCCCAAGAAGGAGCACGACTTCGACGCACGCTCGCAGCGCCGCCTGTCGGGGGTGCTCACCCCGCAGCTCTCGCCCGACGGCAGGCGCGTCCTCTTCGTCGCCCTCAACGACCTCTGGGTGATGCGCATCGGCGGCGAGCCGCGGCGGCTGACGCGTGACTCCTACCAGGAGGTCAATCCCGTCTGGTCGCCGGACGGCAAGCAGGTCGCCTACAGCTCCGACCGCGCCGGCACCGAGGACATCTACGTCCGCGACCTGCGCTCGGGGAAGCAGCGGCGGGTGACCGCGCTGCCCTCCGCCGAGGTCTCGGCCTCCTTCTCGCCCGACGGGGCCTCGATGGCCTTCCAGGACGAGAAGGGTGCGACGTACGTCCTCGACCTCGCGAGCGGCGACGTGCGCGAGCTGGTCACCCCGTTGTTCGGGCCCGGCCGCCCCACGTGGTCGAAGGACTCGAGGACGCTGGCGTTCGCCTCCGTGCGGCCCTACTCCCAGCGGTTCCGCGAGGGTGTCAGCCAGATCCTCGTGGTCGACGTCGCCACCGGCGCCCAGCGCTACGTGGAGCCGGGGGACCGTCACGCGTCGCTGTCGACCCGCGGAGACGACGGCCCGGTCTGGTCGCCCGACGGCAAGGCGCTGGCGTTCGTGATGGGCTCCCAGCTGCACGTGATGCCCGTCGACGCGACCGGTACGCCGACCGGCTCCCCGCGACGGGTCAACAGCGAGGTCGCCGACGCTCCGTCGTGGAGCGGCGACTCACGCAAGCTGCTCTACCTGTCGCAGGGCCGTCTCCGGCTCGCGAACGCCCGCACCGGCAGGGCCCGGACCGTGGACGTCCCGCTGCGCTACCGGCCGGAGGTCCACTCCGGACGCCAGGTCGTCCACGCCGGGCGGTTCTGGGACGGCCAGGCGAAGGAGCTGCGCCGCAACGTCGACATCACCGTGGTCGACAACCGGATCCGGAGCATCACCCCGCACCGTCCGCACCGTTCCGGCAAGGTCGTCGACGCCTCAGGGCTGACGGTCATGCCGGGCCTGATGGACTCCCACGTGCACCAGGCCTACGAGTCGCGCTTCTTCGGAGACCGCCAGGGCCGCGTCAGCCTGGCCTGGGGCATCACGTCGACGTTGTCGGTCGGCGACCAGGTCTACCGGGCGATGGAGGACCGCGACTCGCTGCGCGCCGGCGCCCGCGTGGGACCCCGCTTCTACGCCACCGGCGAGCCGGTCGACGGTTCGCGGGTCTACTACAACTTCATGCGTCCGACGACGAGCGACGCCCAGGTCCGGCGCGAGCTGACCCGCGCCCGGCGGCTCGACTACGACTTCGTGAAGTCCTACGTGCGGCTGCAGGCGACGCGGATGGCGATGGTGGTCTCGGCCGCCCACGCCCTCGGCGTCCCTTCCTCGTCGCACTACCTCACCCCGGGTGCGCTCGTCGGGCAGGACGGCACCACGCACCTCGCCGCGACCCAGCGCCTCGGCTACGCCCACACGCTGACGCCGACTGGGCACAGCTACGACGACGTGCCGGCGCTCTACGGCCGGGGCAACCGCACGGTGACCACGACGCTGTTCACCACCGACTTCCTCACCTCCGGGGAGCTGGAGGGTGACCGCCGCCTGCGGCTGCTGCCGCCGTGGAAGCGGGAGTCGCTGCTCGCGTCGACCGCCGACAACGCCTCGGAGCCGGAGGACCCGGACTGCACGAGCGCCGAGTGCATGGAGGTGCGGAGCCTGCTGCGCATCCACCGTGCGGGCGGCCAGGTGCTGGTCGGCACCGACAGCCCGCTCGACAACGTCGCCATCGGGGTACACGCCAACCTGCAGGAGATGGTCGGCTACGGATGGACGCCGCGTGCTGCCCTGCGGGCCGCGATCGTCACGCCGGCGCGCTACCTCGGCGTCAGCGACGACGTCGGCACGTTGCGGCCCGGCAAGGTGGCCGACCTGATCGCCGTCGAGGGCAATCCGCTGCGTGACATCGATGCGGCGGCCCGCGTGCGGATGACGATGGTCGGTGGGAAGCGCTACACCCCGCGCCAGCTGCTGAAGCCCTTCCGCACGGTCCGCAACTCCGGCCGCGGAGCCGTGCTGCCCGGGCCGGAGCCGGCGACCTCGGTGCGTGGTCGCGTCCCGGCGTCGGCCGGCAGCAGGTTCTGGTGGCACGACCCCGAGGTCGTCGCCGAGCAGTACGCCCACGCCTGCGACGCCTACGAGGCGCTCGTGCACCAGGGAAGGGCCGGGCACGACGAGCACTGAGGACGGCAGCAACGACCGTGGCCGCGGACCCGACGAGGGGTCCGCGGCCACGGTCGCTCAGCGGGAGGCGGCTCGGCTCAGCCGAGCGCGGCCACCGCGGCGTCGTAGTCGGGCTCGACGCCGATCGCGTCGGTGAGCTGGGTGTGGAGGACCGTGCCGTCGGCGTCGAGGACGACGACCGCCCGGGCAAGCAGGCCCTTCCAGCCGCCGTCGGCCATCGCGACGCCGTAGTCCTCACCGAAGGACGACCGGAACGCCGAGCCGACCAGGACGTCCTCGATGCCCTCGGCGCCGCAGAAGCGGGCCTGCGCGAGCGGCAGGTCGACCGACACGTTGACGACGGCGGTGTTGTCGAGGCCGGCCGCGAGCTCGTTGAACTTCTTGACGCTCGCCTGGCACACGCCGGTGTCGATGCTCGGGAAGATGTTGAGCACGACCCGCTTGCCGGAGACGTCGGCGTCGGTGAGCGCCTGGAACTTCGAGTCGACGAGGTCGAAGCCGGGAGCCTTCGAGCCGACCGCGGGGAGCTCGCCCACGGTGCTGACGGTGTTGGGGCCGAGTTGTGTGGTTGCCATGGCCCCAACCTACTGGCCGCCGGTCCTAGAGTGCCCGCATGGCCACTGCGCGAACCGCTGCTCGCACCGACGTGATCGTCGAGGTGCTGCGCGACGCGTTCGCGCCGCTCATGCGGGCCGACCCGGCAGCGTTCCGCGCCAAGTACCGCAAGATGGCCAAGGACCCGCACGCGTTCTACCGCGGCAGCGCGTGCCTGTTCTTCAACGACGTGACGGGTGAGCCCGACGAGTGGGCGGCGCACGGCGCGGAGCGCATCTGGATCCACGGCGACCTGCACGTGGAGAACTTCGGCACCTACCTCAATTCCGACGGCCGGCTGGTCTTCGACATCAACGACTTCGACGAGGCCTACGTCGGCCGCTTCACGTGGGACCTCCAGCGGTTCGCGGCCAGCCTCGCGCTCATCGGCTGGCAGAAGGCGCTGCCCGACGACGCGATCCGCAAGCTGATCGGCCGCTACGCCCGGTCGTACCTCTCCCAGGTGAACCACTACGTCGCCTCCGACACCGACGACGACTTCGAGATCCGGCTGGACAAGGCCGAGGGGCCGGTGCTGACCGCGCTGGTGGCGGCGCGGGCGATGCGGCGGGCCGACCTCCTCGACGAGATGACGTACCTGACGCAGGGGCGCCGGCGCTTCACCGAGGACGGCAGCACCCGACGGCTCAAGCGCGACGAGCGGGCCAAGGTGGTCGCGGCGTTCCGTGCCTACCTCGACACGATCCCGGAGTCGAAGCGGTTCGACCGCACGCTCTTCTACGAGCTGCGCGACGTCGTGGGCAAGTCGGGCTTCGGCATCGGCAGCGCCGGCCTGCCGGCGTACAACGTGCTCGTCGAGGGCTACAGCCAAGCGCTCGACAACGACGTCGTGCTGAGCATGAAGCAGGCCAACGTCCCGGCGCTGAGCCGGTTCGTCGACACCAGCGAGGTCGACGCCTACTTCGAGCACGAGGGCCACCGCACCGTGGTCAGCCAGCGCGCGCTGCAGGTGCACACCGACCCGCTGCTCGGGCACACCAGCGTCGACGGCGTCGGCTACGTCGTCTCCGAGGTCTCGCCCTACGAGGTCGACCTCGACTGGTCGGAGATCAACGAGCCCGAGGACATGCGCTCCGTGGTCGACCTGCTCGGCCGCGCCACCGCCAAGATCCACTGCGCCTCCGACGAGGACAGCCAGCAGGACCTGGTCGACTTCCAGGTCGAGGCGGCCATCGCCCGGTCGCTCGAGGGTCGGCGCAACGAGTTCGTCGAGTGGCTGTGCGACTGGGGGATCGCGTACGCCGTCCGCGTGCGCGAGGACCATGCGATGTTCGTCGACGCCTTCCGCGAGGGCCGGGTGGGCATTGCGGCAACCTGAGCCGCGACCTGACCCCCGCGGGGGCACCGGTCAGGCGTCGATCGACGCCATGTTGCCGTAGCGGTCTCCCTGGACGGCGTCGCGCGGCACGGCCTGCTCGAGGGTGGCGAGGTCGTCGGCGGTGAGCTCGACGTCGGCAGCGCCGACGTTCTCCTCGAGGTACTTCACGCGCTTGGTGCCGGGGATCGGCGCGACCCCGAGCTGGTCGTCGCCCTGCGCGAGCACCCACGCCAGCGCGAGCTGGCCGGGCGTGCAGCCCTTCTCCTCGGCGATCTCGCGGACCTTGTCGACGAGCACGAGGTTGGCGTCCAGCGCCTCGCCCTGGAAGCGCGGGAAGTACTCGGACCGGCGCCGGTCGGCCTCGCCGTCGGCACCGCCGGTGGCGCTGATCGCGCCGGTCAGCAGTCCGCGGCCGAGCGGCGAGTAGGGCACCAGCCCGATGCCGAGCTCGCGCAGGACGGGGAGGATCTCGTCCTCGAGGTCGCGGGTGAAGAGGGAGTACTCGGTCTGGAGCGCGGTGATCGGGTGGACGGCGTGGGCCCGGCGGATGGTGGACGCCGAGGCCTCGGAGAGCCCGAGGTGGCGGACCTTGCCGGCCTCCACGAGCTCGGCCATCGCGCCGACGGTGTCCTCGATCGGGACGGTCTTGTCGACGCGGTGCTGGTAGTAGAGGTCGATGTGGTCGACGCCGAGCCGCTGGAGCGAGGCGTCGCAGGCCGCCCGGACGTAGTCCGGGGATCCGTTGATGCCGACCATGGTGCCGTCCGGGAGCCGCTCGTTGCCGAACTTCGTGGCGAGCTGGACCTCGTCGCGCCGGCCGGCGATCGCCTTGCCGACGAGCAGCTCGTTGGTGAACGGGCCGTACATGTCGGCGGTGTCGAGGAAGGTCACGCCGAGGTCGAGGGCCCGGTGGATGGTGTCGGTGCCGCCCTGCTCATCGGGGGTGCCGTAGAACTCCGACATCCCCATGCAGCCGAGGCCGAGTGCGGAGACGGTGAGGGAGGAGGTGGTGCCGAGCGTGCGGTGCTGGATCTGTGTCATGTCGTCCACCAAACTCCTTGGAGTGCGCTCGAAGTCAACCCTCGTCACTCGGCAGGCGCGACCTTGCCCTCGTAGAGCGCGATCTTGTGGTCGATCGCCCGCAGGTGGCCCGTCACCTCGGCCAGCTGCCGCTCGACGACCTCGCGGTGCGCGAGCAGCAGGCCCAAGCGCTCGGCCTCGTTGCCGTCGCCCTCGCGCACCAGGGCGGCATAGCGGCGTACGTCGCGGATGGGCATGCCCGTGGCACGCAGCCGGGTGACCATCTGGATCCACCGCAGGTCCTCGGCGGTGTAGCGGCGGTGGCCGGACGGCGCGCGGTCGACCGAGTGCAGGAGCAGGCCGTCACGCTCGTAGTAGCGCAGCGTGTGGGCGGTGAGCCCGGTCCGCTCGGCCGCCTCGGCGATGCTCAGGCTGGTCATCGGCCCAGTGTCCGACTTGGAGCGTGCTCGAAGTCAAGGGCTGGCCGACACCATGAATGCAGTTCGGTTGTCCGGGTGTGCCAGCCACGCTCGCAAGGGTCAGTCCGCCGGCGAACTGCCTTCATGGTGCATGCCGATCGTCCCGTGACAGGCCGAGTGGCGAGAAGCTCAGCTCGACACCGCCGTGTTCTGGCATGCAGCCAGCCGCCATCGACCCCCGTTCTTGGTCACGTGCTAGAGGTCAAGATCAGGAGCAGTCGTCTTCGTAGCGGGATGTCGATCCCTGACGGGGCGCCACGACACGCTTCGTCCGTGCTGACGACGGTCAGCTGCCCAGGGCGGGGCGGTGGAACTGCGCCGTCGCGAACGGGCCGCCGACGAACTCGGCCTCCGCGTCGTCATGGGGGCCGGGCTCGACCCGGTCGGCGTACGCCTCGGCGTCGTCCTGCGGCTCGTAGCCCAGGCGGCGGCCCGGCTCGAGGTCCCACCACGCGCGGGTGTTGGCGCTGATGCCGTAGAGGACGGCGTAGCCGGGGGCCGGGGTGGTCAGCGCCGCCTCGACCATCCGGACGCAGTCGTCGTGGGAGAGCCACGTGGAGAGGCCGCGCACGCTGGCCGGCTCCTCGAGGAACGAGCCGATCCGACACGCCACGGCATCGATGCCGTGGCGGTCGGCGAAGAGGTGGAGCAGCGCCTCCGCGGCGACCTTGGCGACGCCGTAGTAGGTGTCGGCCCGGGGCAGGGCGTCCTCGGTCAGTGCGCCGTCGGCGCGGGGCGTGCGGCCCACCGCGTGGTTGGAGGAGGCGTAGACGATGCGCGGGACGTCGTGGGCGACCATCGCGTCGAGCAGGGCGGCCGTCGTCACGACGTGGGAGGTGAGCTCGTCGGGCAGCGACGCCTCGTCGGGAATGCCCGCGAGGTGCACGACGGCGTCGAGCCTGCCCCCGGTCGACAGGGCGGCGAGGACCGCCTCGACGGCGTCGCCGTCGGCGCAGTCGGCCTCGTGCCAGGCGAAGGGCGTGCCGTCGGGCGGCGGGACGAGGTCGAGGCCGACGACCTCGTGGCCCAGGGCGTCGAGCCCGGTGGTGACCACCCGGCCGATGCTGCCGGCGGCGCCGGTGACCAGCACGCGCATCGCGGGCCTCAGATCCTCGCCACGACCTGGCTCAGCAGGCCGCCCATCCGGCTGGCCGCGGAACGCCCCGCCTCCAGGACCTCCTCGTGGTTGAGCGGCTCGCCGCTCAGGCCGGCGGCGAGGTTGGTGACCAGGCTGATGCCGAGCACCTCCATGCCGGCCTCACGGGCGGCGATCGCCTCCAGGGTGGTGCTCATGCCGACGAGGTGACCGCCCATGATGCCGGCCATCCGGACCTCCGCGGGCGTCTCGTAGTGGGGGCCGGGGAACTGCACGTAGACGCCCTCGTCGAGGGAGTCGTCGACCTCCTTGCACATCGCGCGCAGGCGCGGGCTGTAGAGGTCGGTCAGGTCCACGAAGTTCGCGCCGACGATCGGGCTCGTGCCGGTGAGGTTGATGTGGTCGGAGATCAGCACCGGCTGGCCGGGCTGCCACCCCTCCTTGAGGCCGCCGCACCCGTTGGTGAGGACGATGGCCGAGCAGCCGGCCGCGGCCGCCGTACGCACCGGGTGCACGACCGCGGCGACGCCCTTGCCCTCGTAGAAGTGGGTGCGGGAGAGGAAGACGAGCAGGTTCTTGTCGCCGCTGCGGATCGAGCGGATCTTGCCGCTGTGACCGGCCACCGCGGCGGCGCTGAAGCCGGGGAGGTCGGTGGTGTCGATCTCGGCGGTCGCCTCGCCGAGCGCGTCGACGGCCGGCAGCCAGCCCGAGCCCAGCACCAGGGCGATGTCGTGGCGCTCGACGCCGGTCAGCTCGGCGAGCCGGGCGGCTGCCTCGGCGGCGCTCTCGTAGGGCGTGGGGACGGCGGCTGCGTGGGTCACGCCGGGAACTCTAGTGCTCAGAGGCCGGTGGACCGGCAGGCCCGGCGACGCAGCGCCGCGACGTAGTCCTCCGGGGCGCCGGCTGCCTCGGCCGAGTCGGCCAGGACCCCGAGGTACGACGCCGACGGCAGGCCGCCCTCGTAGGCGTCGAGGACGTAGGCCCACACCACGAGCTCCCCGGTGAGCGTCTGCACCCGCACCTTGGTCTTGCGGTAGAGGCCGGTGTCGGCGGCCTCCCACCCGTCGAGGGAGCGCTCGTCCTCCGGGGTGACGTCGTAGACCGCGACGAAGACCTGCTCGAACGGGTCCTGGACGATCGTCGAGAGCGAGCCGTCCCAGCCGTGCTCCTCACCGCCGAACGTCAGCCGCCAGCCGGTGAGCCAGCCGGTGGAGTGGAGGATCGAGTGGGGGCAGCGCTCGCTCATGCGGGCGGGATCGAGGTTCGTCCCGTAGGCGGCGTACAGCGTCACGGGTCACACGATATCGAGCCGCGACCCTTCGTGACGCACGCCAGGGCGTGCTCCTCAGGACAAGCCTCGGGCGGGTGTTCCCCCTCTGTGGCGGACAACTAGGGTGGAGGCGTGACCGACACGCACTTCGACACCCTCGTCCTCGGCGCCGGCCCCGGTGGCTACGTCGCCGCGATCCGCGCCTCCCAGCTCGGCCAGAAGGTGGCCGTGGTGGAGGAGAAGTACTGGGGAGGTGTCTGCCTCAACGTCGGCTGCATCCCGTCGAAGGCCCTGCTCAAGAACGCCGAGCTGGCGCACACGCTCCAGCACGAGAAGGCGAAGTTCGGCATCGAGGGTGACGTCACGATGTCCTTCGGCCCGACCCACAAGCGCAGCCGCGACGTGAGCGCCGGCATCGTCAAGGGCGTCCACTTCCTGATGAAGAAGAACAAGATCACCGAGATCGACGGGTGGGGCACCCTCACCAGCGCGACCGGGATCGACGTCAAGGACAATGACGGCCAGACCACCGGCTACACCTTCGACAACCTGATCCTCGCCACCGGCGCCACCGTGCGCCTGGTGCCCGGCGTCGAGCTGAGCGACAACGTCGTCACCTACGAGGAGCAGATCCTCACCGACCAGCTGCCGGGCTCGATCGTCATCGGTGGCTCCGGCGCGATCGGCGTCGAGTTCGCCTACGTGATGGCCAACTTCGGCGTGGACGTCACGATCGTGGAGTTCCTCGACCGGATGGTCCCCACCGAGGACGCCGACATCTCGAAGGAGCTCCTCAAGCACTACAAGAAGCTCGGCGTGAAGGTCCTCACCTCGACCGCGGTGAAGAAGGTCGAGGACACCGGCTCGGGCGTCAAGGTCACCATCGCCCCCGCCGCGGGCGGCGACGATCAGGTCATCGAGGCCGACAAGTTCCTCGCCGCGTTCGGCTTCGCCCCGCGGGTCGAGGGCTTCGGCCTCGAGAACATCGGCGTCGCGGTCTCCGAGCGCGGCGCGATCGAGATCGACGACTACTGCCGCACCAACGTCGACAACGTCTACGCCATCGGCGACTGCACCGGGAAGATGATGCTCGCCCACGTCGCCGAGGCGATGGGCATCGTGGCCGCCGAGACGATCAACGGCGCCGAGACGATGCCGGTCGAGTACGACTTCGTGCCCCGCGCCACCTACTGCATGCCCCAGATCGGGTCGTTCGGCTACAGCGAGGCCCAGGCGAAGGAGAAGGGCTACGACGTCAAGACCGCGACGTTCCCCTTCACGGCCAACGGCAAGGCGATGGGCCTCGGCGAGGCCGTCGGCTTCGTCAAGGTCGTCGCCGACGCGGAGCACAACGAGATCATCGGCACCCACATGATCGGCCCCGACGTCACCGAGCTGCTGCCGGTGATGACGCTGGCCCAGAAGTGGGACCTGACCGCCGACGAGGTGGCCCGCAACGTCTTCGCGCACCCGACGCTCGGCGAGGCCGTCAAGGAGGCCGTCCACGGCATCGCCGGTCACATGATCAACCTGTGACGGGCCGGTCCCACATGCCTGATCACATCGTCATCATCGGCGGCGGCCCCGGCGGCTACGAGGCCGCCCACGTGGCGGCGCAGCTCGGGGCGCAGGTCACCATCGTCGACACCGACGGCGTCGGCGGCTCGGCGGTGCTCACCGACTGCGTGCCGAGCAAGACGCTGATCGCGACCGCCGAGCTGATGACCGACATGGCCACGGCGCGAGAGCTCGGGGTCAACTTCCACGACCACCAGGGCGACGCGGCGACGACGATCAGCGTCGACCTGGCGCGGGTCAACACCCGCGTCAAGCAGCTCGCGGCCGACCAGTCGACCGACATCGCGGCCCGCCTCGACCGCGACGGCGTACGCGTCCTCACCGGCCGCGGCCGCCTCGGGCCCGACCTCACCGTCGTCGCCACCACCGCCGAGGGCGAGGAGACCCTGCAGGCCGACGCGATCATCGTCGCGACGGGCGCGGCGCCCCGCACGCTGCCGAGCGCCCAGCCCGACGGCGAGCGGATCCTCACCTGGGAGCAGGTCTACGACCTCACCGAGGTGCCGGAGAAGCTCATCGTCGTCGGCTCGGGCGTCACCGGCGCGGAGTTCGCCAGCGCCTACCTCGCGCTCGGCATCGACGTGACGCTGGTCAGCAGCCGCGACCGGGTGCTGCCCGGCGAGGACGCCGACGCGTCGGCGGTGCTGGAGGACGTGGCCACCCGTCGCGGCATGAAGGTGCTCAGCCGGTCGCGCATGCAGTCGGTCACCCGCGAGGGCGACGAGGTGACGGTGACCCTCACCGACGGGCGCACCGTCACCGGCAGCCACTGCATCCTGGCGCTCGGTTCGGTGCCCAACACCACCGACCTCGGCCTCGAGGAGGCGGGCGTGGCCGTCGACGACGGCGGCTTCATCGCCGTCGACCGCGTCTCGCGCACCTCGGCCCGCGGGATCTACGCCGCGGGCGACTGCACGGGCGTGCTGATGCTGGCGTCGGTGGCCGCGATGCAGGGTCGGATCGCCATGTGGCACTTCCTCGGTGACGCGGTCGCCCCGCTGGACCTGAAGAAGGTCTCGTCCAACGTCTTCACCTCGCCCGAGATCGCCACCGTCGGGTGGTCGCAGCAGGCGGTCGACGCGGGCGACATCGTGGCCGAGGTCGTCACCCTCCCGCTGGCGGGCAACGCGCGCGCCAAGATGCAGGGCGTGCGTGACGGCTTCGTGAAGCTCTTCTGCCGCCCGGGCACCGGCATCGTGGTCGGGGGAGTGGTCGTCGGACCGCGCGCCTCCGAGCTGATCCACCCGGTGTCGGTCGCGGTCGCGGAGTCACTGACCGCGGACCAGCTCGCCCACGCGTTCACCGTCTACCCGTCGATGAGCGGCTCGGTCGCCGAGGCCGCGCGCCGCCTGCACCACGTCTGACCCCGGGTCCGCTGCCCACCCGCGCCTCGGGGCCCGGGCCGGGCTGGCACGCCCGGCACCACCACGTGCGGCGGTTGGCGGCGTCGCCCGCAACCTCCGCCTGGACGCTCACCGGTCCGCCGCAGCGGCGGCAGCCCTGCCGCTGGCGGCCGGTGACCCAGTGGTCGTCGCCCCTGGCCGGCGAGCCGGTGGTCACCTGGTAGGCGCCGGGCACGGTCGCCGAGTGCCGCAGCATCGTGGCGGCGCGCTCGACGAGGTGGGGCACGTCGACCTCGCCGATCGGCGTCCAGGGGCTCACACCGGTGAGGAAGGCGATCTCGTTGGCCCAGAGGTTGCCCAGGCCGGCCATCGACCGCTGGTCGAGCAGGGCGGTCACCAGCGGAACCGTCGGCGCTGCCAGCAGCCGGCGCACCGCCTCGTCGGCGTCCCAGTCGTCGCGGAGCGGGTCGGGACCGAGGTGGCCGACCAGGTCGGCCTCGCGGTCGGTGGGCACGAGGGCGAGGTCGTGCAGCCGGATGCCGTGGACCGTGCGGCCGTCGTCGAGCGCCCAGACGAGCCGCACGTGGGCCTGCAGGTGGGCGGGCAGCCGCTTGCCCGGCGCGAGGGTCGACCACGACCCGTCCATCCGCAGGTGGCTGTGGAGCGTGGCCGGCGGGGACTCCGTCGTGCCGGACAGCCGGGTGAGCAGGTGCTTGCCGTGGGTGTCGTGCCCGACGACCTCGCGGCCGGAGACGTCGCGGGTCGCCAACGTCGGCGTGCGGAAGTCGGAGCGCTCGACCGTGTGGCCGACGAGCTGGCGGTCCAGCCGGCGGGCGAGCTTCCACACGCTGTCTCCCTCGGGCACCCCTCCAGTGTCACAGGCGGGTGCGACAGTCCACCGGATCCGGCGGTCCGTGCCCGGGACGCCCGGGACGCCTGTAACCTCGTGAGCTCGTCGTTCGTTCTCGGGGGAGAGACCACATGATGACCCGTTCCCGCCTGCTGCCGGTCGCGCTCGCCGCGAGCGCGCTGCTGCTTCCTGTGCTGCCGACGTCCGCGGACGCCGCGTCGGCGGCCGAGCCGCGCCTGAAGGTAGAGACGTGGGCCGTCGCCGGCAGCAGCGCGATCACCATCACCGGTCACGGCTTCGGGCACGGGCACGGGATGTCCCAGTACGGCGCCCTGGGTGCCGCCCAGCAGGGCCTCACCTGGCAGCAGATCAACGAGTTCTACTACCCCGGCACCACCTGGGGAGCGGTCCGCGGCAAGGTCCGCGTGCTCATCACCGCCGACACCGGTCGCGACGTCCAGGTCAGGGCCGAGCGCGGCCTCAAGGTCAACCGGGTGGGACGCTCGCGCACCTGGCGGCTGCCGCTCAACGCGGCGCGGAAGTGGCGCCTCGTCGCCAAGGGCCGCGACACCGCCGTCCAGTGGACGCGGGGCGGCTCGTGGCGCACCTGGAAGAAGGTCACGGGCGAGGCCGAGCTCAGTGCTGCCGACGGCCGCCTGACCCTGGTGCTCCCCGGTGCCCGCCGCGACTACCGCGGCACCCTGCAGTCCGTCGCCGCGCGCCCGGGCGGCAAGCGCGAGACGGTCAACAAGGTCAGCATGGAGGCCTACCTGCGCGGAGTGGTGCCCCAGGAGGTCCCCGCGTTGTGGACCCCCGCGGCGGTCAGTGCCCAGTCCGTGGCGGCGCGCACCTACGCGGCGTTCGAGCGCTCACAGCCCGCTGCCGCGCACTACGACCTGTGCGACACCACGCAGTGCCAGGTCTACGGCGGTGCGGACGTCGAGCACCCCGCGGCCACGGCAGCCATCCGGGCCACCGCCGGGCAGGGCCTCTACTACGACGGGCGCCCGGCGTTCACCCAGTTCTCCGCCAGCAACGGCGGCTGGTCCTCGGCCGGGTCCATGCCCTACCTCGTCGCTCAGGCCGACCCCTACGACGGCCTGGCCAACCCGAGCTACTCCACCTGGACCACCACCATCGACGACACCCAGGTCGAGAAGCAGTGGCCCGGCATGGGCGACCTCACCGGCATCGAGGTCGTCACGCGCGACGGCAACGGCGAGTGGGGCGGACGCGTCACCGACATGGCGTTCGTGTTCACCGGTGGCCGGGTGCCCGTGAGCGGTGACGACGTCCGCTCCTTCCTCGGCCTCCGCTCCGACTGGTTCACGTTCAGCGTCATCCCGCGACAGAAGGGCCCCGCACGCCTGTGACCCGACGACTCCGGCTGGCGGCAGTGGTCGCCGCCCTCGTGCTCGCCGCGTCCGCGTGCGACTCCGGCCAGGCGGCCGGCGACCGCGACGTCGACCTGCCCGACCCCGTGGTCGACACCGAGGTGACCAGCCAGGTCGACTACGTCGCGATGGGCGACTCGTTCTCGGCGGGGCCGTTCATCGGCACCATGCGCACCGACCCGCAGGGCTGCGCGCGGTCCAAGGACAACTACCCGGCCTTCCTGGCCGACTGGCTCGACGTCGCCAGCTACACCGACGTGACCTGCTCGGCCGCCACGACGCGAGACCTCTACGCGCCCATGGTGATGTTCGACGGCAACACCACCGGGCCGCAGGTCGACGCGCTGTCCCGCGAGACCGACCTCGTCACCCTCGGCATCGGCGGCAACGACTTCGGCATCTACGACTCGCTCATCCAGTGCCAGCGCGGGCCGACGGCCGTCTGCCCGGTCGACCAGCTGCGCGCCGACACCGGCAAGGTCGCCGGCCGGGTCGAGGAAGCCGTGCGGCGCATCGCGAGGGCCGCGCCAGACGCCGACGTCTACGTCGTCGGCTACCCCGACATCCTCCCCACCGAGGGCACCTGCCGTGCCGTGGGCGTGCCCGCCGAGGTGCTCGCCCCGGTGGCCGATGTCGCCGGCCTGCTCAACGCCTCGATCCGCCGCGGCGCGCGGGCGGCAGGGGCGTCGTACGTCGACATGGCGGCGGTCTCCGATGGCCACGACGTCTGCGCCAAGGGCCGGGCGTGGGTCAACGGCCCGCGGTTCCGCGCGGGTGTCGCGGCGCCGTTCCACCCGAAGATCAACGGCATGCGAGCCGTGGCCACCGAGGTGTTCCGGCAGGTGACGGGGGAGGACCCCGACGTCACGGAGTACGCCGAGCCCGACCCGGACGTGGTCGTGCTCAACGAGGGCTGATCACCAGCACCAGGTCGCCACCCTCGACGGCCTGCGTGGCGGGCACCGCGAGCCGGTCGACCGTTCCCGCGACCGGCGCGGTGATGGAGGCCTCCATCTTCATCGCCTCGATCGTCGCGACGGTCTGGCCGGCCTCGACGCTGTCGCCGGCGGCGACGGTGACCGTCACCGCGCCGTCGTACGGCGCCGCGACGTGGCCGTTGTTGGCCGGGTCGGCCTTCTCGGCCGACGCCACCTCGGCGGAGACGTTGCGGTCGCGCACCTGCACGGGTCGCAGCTGGCCGTCGACGGTGGCCATCACGGTCCGGATGCCGCGCTCGTCGGGGTCGCTGATCGCCTCGAGGCCGAAGAGCATCTCCCTGCCCTCGCGGACGCGGACGCGGTGCTCCTCACCACGGCGGAGGCCGTAGAGGTAGTCGATCGTCGAGACGCCCGCGAGGTCGCCGTACGTGTCGCGCGACTCGTGGAAGGCCTTGGTCGGGCCGGGGAAGAGCAGCTCGTTGAGCGTCGCCCTGCGGTCGGTCTCGAGCGCGGACTGCTGGTCGGTGGTGAGGGTCTCGACCGGTCGCTTCCAGGTGCGGCCGGCCAGCGCCTTGGTGCGGAACGGCTCGGGCCAGCCGCCCGGAGGGTCGCCGAGCTCGCCGTTGAGGAAGCCGATGACGGAGTCCGGGACGTCGTACGACGCCGGGTCGGCCTCGAAGTCGGCCGGGTCGGCGCCGGCCGCGACCAGCGCGAGGGCGAGGTCGCCGACGACCTTGGACGACGGGGTCACCTTGACGACGTTGCCGAGGATGTCGTTGGCGGCGGCGTACATGTCCTCGACCTGCTCGAACTTCTCGCCGAGGCCGAGCGCGATCGCCTGCTGGCGCAGGTTGGAGAGCTGGCCGCCGGGGATCTCGTGGCGGTAGACGCGGCCGGTCGGCGCGGGCAGGCCGGACTCGAACGGCGCGTAGACGCGGCGCACGGCCTCCCAGTAGGGCTCCATGGCGTTGACCGCGGCCAGCGAGAGCCCGGTCTCGCGCTCGGAGTGGTCGGTCGCCGACACGAGCGCGGACAGCGCCGGCTGCGAGGTGCCGCCGGCCATCGAGGCCGAGGCGGCGTCGACGGCGTCGACGCCTGCGTCGATGGCCGCGAGCAGCGTGGCGAGCTGGCCGCCCGGGGTGTCGTGGGTGTGGAGGTGGACGGGCACGTCGAAGCGCTCGCGCAGCGCCGTCACGAGCGTGCGTGCGGCCGGGGCGCGGAGCAGGCCGGCCATGTCCTTGATCGCCAGCACGTGGGCGCCGGCCTCGACGATCTGGTCCGCGAGGCGCAGGTAGTAGTCGAGGGTGTAGAGCCGCTCCTCCGGCGAGGACAGGTCGCCGGTGTAGCAGAGCGCGACCTCGGCGACCGAGCTGCCCGTGGCGCGGACGGCATCGATCGCGGGACGCATCTGCGAGACGTCGTTGAGGGCGTCGAAGATGCGGAAGACGTCGATGCCGGTCTCGGCCGCCTCCTGGACGAAGGCCTCGGTGACCTCGGTCGGGTACGGCGTGTAGCCCACCGTGTTGCGCCCGCGCAGCAGCATCTGCAGCCCGATGTTGGGGATCGCCTCGCGCAGGGCGGCGAGCCGCTCCCACGGGTCCTCGTTGAGGAAGCGGAGCGCGACGTCGTACGTCGCCCCGCCCCAGCACTCGACCGACCACAGCTGCGGCGTGGTGCGGGCGACGTGGTCGGCCACCGCGAGGAGGTCACGGGTGCGGACCCGGGTGGCGAGCAGTGACTGGTGGGCGTCGCGGAACGTCGTGTCGGTGACGGCGACGTCCTTCTGGGCGCGCAGGCGGCGGGCGAACTCCTCGGGGCCGACCTGGCGCAGCAGCTGGCGGGTGCCGGCGGGCACGGGCTGCGCGCGGTCGAGCTGGGGGAGCTTGCTGACCGGGGCGACGGTGACCGGGGCGGCACCGTGGGGCTGGTTGACGGTCACGTCGGCGAGGAACTCGAGCAGGCGGGTGGCGCGGTCGCCGCCGACCTGGGCCTTGAGCAGCTGCGGGTGGTCCTCGATGAAGGACGTCGTGACGCCGCCCGCGACGAAGTCGGGGTCGGCCAGCACGGCCTGCAGGAAGCCGACGTTGGTCGAGAGGCCGCGGATGCGGAACTCCAGCAGCGCGCGGCGGGCCTTCTGCACGGCGGCCTCGAAGGTGCGGCCGCGACAGGTGAGCTTGGCGAGCATCGAGTCGAAGTGGGGGCTGATCTCGGCGCCGGTGTAGGTGGTGCCGCCGTCGAGGCGTACGCCGGGACCACCGGGCGAGCGGTACATCGTGATCTTGCCGGTGTCGGGCCGGAAGCCGTTGGCCGGGTCTTCGGTGGTGATCCGGCACTGGAGCGCGAAGCCGCGCGGACGCACCGCGTCCTGGGTGAGCTCGAGGTCGGCCAGCGTGGCGCCGGCCGCGATGAGCATCTGCGACTGCACGAGGTCGACGCCGGTGACCTCCTCGGTCACGGTGTGCTCGACCTGGATGCGGGGGTTCATCTCGATGAACACGTACTTGCCGCTCGGGTCGAGGAGGAACTCGACCGTGCCGGCGTTCTTGTAGCCGATCTCGCGGGCGAAGCGGACGGCGTCCGCGCAGATGCGGTCGCGCAGCTCGGGGTCGAGGTTCGGCGCGGGGGCGATCTCGACGACCTTCTGGTGGCGGCGCTGGACCGAGCAGTCGCGCTCGTAGAGGTGGATCACGCCGGCATCGGGCCCACCGGCTGTGCCGTCGGAGAGGATCTGCACCTCGATGTGGCGCGGGTCGACGACGGCCTGCTCGATGAAGACGGTCGGGTCGCCGAAGGCGCCCTCGGCCTCGCGCATGCAGGTCTCGATCGCCTCGCGGAGGTCCGCACGGTCGTCGACGCGGCGCATGCCGCGGCCGCCGCCGCCGGCGACCGCTTTCACGAACAGCGGTGCCTCGATCTCCTCGGCGGCCGCGAGGAGCTCCTCCACGTCGGTCGAGGGAGGCACGGACTCCAGCACGGGCACGCCGGCTGCCTTGGCCGCCGCGATCGCGCGCGCCTTGTTGCCGGTGAGGGTGAGCACCTCGGCGCTCGGGCCGATGAAGGTGATGCCGTTGGCGGCGCACGCCTCGGCGAGCGCGGGGTTCTCCGAGAGGAAGCCGTAGCCGGGGTAGATCGCGTCGGCGCCGCACTCGACCGCGACCTTCACGATCGCCTCCGGGTCGAGGTAGGCGCGGACCGGGTGGCCCTCCTCGCCGATCTGGTAGGCCTCCTCGGCCTTCATCCGGTGCTCGGACCCGCGGTCCTCGTGGGGGAACACGGCGACCGTGCGCGCGCCGATCTCACGCGCGGCACGGAAGGCCCGGACTGCGATCTCGCCACGGTTGGCGACGAGCACCTTGGAGAACATGGGCGCACGCTATCGAGTGACGGGTGTGACCTGGGTTACCCGTCCGTACCCCGGGCGGTCCGCCACCACGCCACCGTCCGGGCCAGGCCGTCGACGAGGTGGGTCGCCGCGAGGCCCAGCCGCTCCTCGCTGGCGGCCGAGTCCATCACGAAGGGCTCCGCGAACATGTAGCCGGTCTCGGCCATCTCCTTCACCTGCCGGGAGACCAGGCCGAGCGCGCTGAGCACGGGCACCGGGATCGACGACACCTTCGGTGCAGGTACGCCGCCCGCGTCCGCGACCATCGCGACGAGCTGGCGCTGGGTGACCGGCGGCGCGGTGGGCGCGTGCAGGAACGAGTTCCACAGCTCCGGGCGGCCCGCGGCCGTGACCATCGCGGCCGCCAGGTCGGGGACGTAGGTGAAGGAGTGCGGCTGGTCGGGGCTGCCGACCACGCGCATGGTGCGCCCGGCCAGGACCGTCGGCACCATCCGCTCGCCGGCGTGGGCGTTGCGCACCAGCGGGCCGTAGAAGTCAGAGGCGGCCACGCTGACCGTCGGCGTGGGCGAGGCGTCGCGCTGGGCGAGGAGCTCGGTGCGGACGCCCAGCTTGCCGGTGCTCGCGGTCCGCGGCGTCGACTCGGTCATCACGCCGTCGACCGGGCCGTAGGAGTACAGGCTCTCGGGGAAGACGACGACGGCGCCGACCCGGCCGGCGGCCTCGAGCACCACGCGCTCGGCCTGCGGCAGCTCGGCGCGCCAGGCGCGGACGTCGTACGCCGACCCGTGGACGCAGTGGTGGACGGCGACGGCGCCGTCGAGGGCGGCCTCGAGCGCGTCCGGGCGGGAGACGTCGACGCGACGGCGGTCGATGAGCGGGTGCTCCGGGCCGCTGCCCGAGCGGGTCAGCAGGCGGACCTGCCCGCCCGACTCGGCGAGCTGCTGGGCGACGGTCGTGCCGACGGGACCGGCTCCGGTGACGACGTGGACGGTGCTCATGGTGGCGCTCCTGGCTTCCGTAAAGAGAGAGCGGTGCTCTCGTTTCGACCATCATGGCTCGCGCGCGACCTCAATGCAAGAGCACTGCTCTCTTTCGCCACACATGCTCGCCGACGTGGCATGCTGGGCGGATGCCGAAGACCTCTCCCCGTGCCCGGGCCCGCGAGCAGACGATGCGAGACATCGTCCGGATCGGCCGCGAGCACCTCGCGTCGGAGGGTGCGGCGGCCCTGTCGTTGCGCGCGGTGGCGCGCGAGCTCGGCCTGGTCTCGTCGGCGGTCTACCGCTACGTCGCCAGTCGCGACGAGCTGCTCACCCTGCTGGTGGTCGACGGCTACGACGAGCTCGGCGACGCCGTGGACGCGGCGCTGGCGAAGGTGGACCGGTCCGACCACGTCGGGCGGATGGTGGCCATCGGCCGCGCCGTCCGGGCCTGGGGACTCGCCGAGCCGGCGACGTACGCCCTGCTCTTCGGCAGCCCCGTCCCCGGCTACGAGGCGCCTGCCGAGCAGACCACCGGGCCGGGCACCCGCGTCGTCGTACGCCTCGTCGAGGTCTGGGAGGACGCGTGGCAGGCGGGGGAGATCACGGTCGCCGAGGAGTCCGTCTCCCCGCGACGGCTGTCCCGCGACCTGGCCCGGATCCGCAAGCAGATGGGGCTCGCCGTGCCCGAGCGGCTGGTCGCCCGAGGGCTGTTCGCCTGGGCCGCGCTCTTCGGGTGCGTCACGTGGGAGGTCTTCGGGCAGTACGGCTCGGCGACCTTCGCCGACCCCGGTGACCTCTTCGAGCACCACCTCGACGCGTTGGTCGAGGCGGTCGGGCTCGCGCCGTCCTGAGTCAGCGCGCGAGCGCCCGACCGACGGCGCGGCCGGAGAAGATGCAGCCGCCGAGGAACGTCCCTTCCAGCGCGTTGTAGCCGTGCACCCCGCCGCCGCCGAAGCCGGCGACCTCACCAGCGGCGTAGAGGCCCGGGACCCGGGTGCCGTCGGCGGCCACGCACTGGCCGTCGAGGTCGGTCTCGAGGCCGCCGAGCGTCTTGCGGGAGAGGATGTTGAGGCGTACGGCGATCAGCGGGCCGTTCGCGGGGTCGAGGATCTTGTGCGGCTTCGCGACGCGGATCAGCTTGTCGGTGCGGCTGCGGCGGGCGTTGTGGATCGCCATCACCTGGACGTCCTTGGAGAACGTGTTGTCCATCTCGCGGTCGCGGGCGGCGATCTGGCGCTCGAGGTCGTCGACGTCGAGCTGCGGGCCGCGGGCGAGTCCGTTCATCCCCTCGACCAGCGCGGCCAGGTCGTCGGCCACGACGAAGTCGACGCCGTGCTCCTTGAACGCCTCGACGGGTCCCGGCGCGCCCTTCGCGAGGCGGCTCTGGGCGAGGAACCTGAGGTCCTTGCCGGTGATGTCGGGGTTCTGCTCCGAGCCGGAGAGGGCGAACTCCTTCTCGATGATCGACTGGGTGAGGACGAACCACGAGTAGTCGTGGCCCGCGGCGAGGATCTGCTTCATCGCGCCGATCGAGTCGGCGCCGGGCACGCCCGACATGCCCTCGAGCCGCCTGCCGGTCGCGTCGAACCACATCGACGACGGGCCGGGCAGGATCCGGATGGCGTGGTCGGGCCAGACCGGGTCCCAGTTGTGGATCCCCTCGACGTAGGCCCACATCCGGTCCTTGTTGACCATCGTGGCGCCGGCGGTCTCGGCGATGCCCTGCATCCGTCCGTCGACGTGGGCTGGCACGCCCGAGATGAGGTGCTCGGGCGCCGCGCCGACGCGCTCGGTGGGCCAGTTGCGTCGCATCAGCTCGTGGTTGTGGCCGATGCCGCCGGAGGTGACGACGACGGCGGCGGCCCGGTGCTCGAAGGTCCCCGCCGCGTCGCGGCTGGACCGCACGCCGCGCGCGCTGTCGTCGTCGACGAGCACGGTGCCGCGCACGCCCACGACGGCGCCGTCCTCGACGACGAGCTCGTCCACCTGGTGACGGAACGCGAGGCGTACGCGCCCGTCCGCCTCCGCACGCTCCACCGGCTCGGCGAAGATCCGCACCACCTCGGGGCCGGTGCCCCACGTCAGGTGGAAGCGCGGCACCGAGTTGCCGTGACCGGTGGCGCGGCCGTCGCCACGCTCGGCCCACCCGACGAAGGGGAGCGAGCGGAGGCCGAGGGCGCGCAGGTAGTCGCGCTTCTCGCGGTGCGCGAAGTCGACGTACGCCCGGGCCCACTGCTGCGGCCAGTGGTCCTCGCCGCGTCCGGGGCCGTCGGTGCCGTCGCCGAGGCGGTCGAACTGGGCCGAGCCCTGCCAGTCCTGCCACGCCAGCTCGGGGGAGTCCTTGATGCCCATCCGCCGCTGCTCGGGGCTGTCGACGAACAGCAGGCCACCGAGCGACCACCAGGCCTGGCCGCCCAGGTTGTGGCGGTTCTCCTGGTCGAGCACGAGCACGCGCTTGCCGGCGAGGGCCAGCTCGTGGGTCGCGACCAGTCCGGCGAGGCCGGCGCCGACCACGATGACGTCGGGGATGAAGTCGGTGCTCGACTCGGTGCTCATGGTGATTCCTCGGGGTAGTGGCTGACGATCATCCCGGCGAGCAGGCGCAGGGCGCGCTCGACGGTGCGGCCGGGGGCGGCGGCGGGGTCGGGGTCGAGGGCCGAGAAGGCGAGGCCGTCGAGCATGTTGACCACGATGCTGAGCACGGCCGGGAGGTCGTCGGGCGAGAGCCGGTCGCGCCACAGGTCGGCGGCGACGTCGAGCATCTGCGCGTGCAGCAGCTCGCGCGCCGGCAGCAGGGCCTCGCGCAGGCCGGCGTCGGCGCGGGCGGCGACGAGGAGCTCGCGCCAGGTCTGGTTGGTGGGGGAGAGCACCGCCGCGCGCAGGTGGGTCAGCACGTCGGCGACGTCGTCGACGGTGCCGACCGCTGCCCCGTCGGTCGTGTCGCGGAACGCCGCGACGTTGCGCGTCGCGACGAGCTCTGCTGTCGCGACCAGCAGCGCCTGCCGGGTCGGGAAGTGACGGAAGAGCGCGCCCTGGCTGACGCCTGCCTCCGCGCAGACCGCGGCGGTCGAGGTGGCGGCGTACCCCCGCTCGGTCAGGCACGTCACCGTCGCCTCGAGCAGCGCGCCGATGGTGCCCTCACGGCGCTGCGCCTGCGTACGGCGCTGGACGGGGGTGGCGGTCATGACCGCCAGTGTGACATAAAAAGTGGGTGCTTGCTATCTAACTACGTGGCCGCACCCGGATAGCCGGGGACACCACGGCAGGTCCGTCGGTCCGCGCGACCAGGCGGTAGCGGACCGGCGCCCGCTGGGGGGCGTCGACGAGGAAACGCACCCGGCCCGACGGCGAGAAGCGTTTGGTGGCCACGGTGCGCCACCCACGGTCGGTACGCCGCTGGAGGAGCGCCCGCGCACCCGCCGCCCACGCCCCGGAGCGGCCCGACAGTCGGACGTCGCGCCGGTCGACAGGCGTCGCCTGCAGCGAGACAGCGCGCGCGGTCGTGGACGACGTCGGGCCGGGCTGTGTCGTGGGACCGGGTGTCGGAGCGGGAGCGGTCGGCGTGGCCGTCGGCGAGGGGGTGGTGGTCGGGCTCGTCGTCGGCGGGGGCGTGGTCGGCGGCGGTGCTGGCGTGGTGGCCGGGATGGTGACCGTCCGGACGGGGCTGAGGTTGCCCGACGTGTCCTCGCTGAAGACCGTCAGCGTGTAGGGCAACCACGTCGGGAAGCCGGTCACGACGGTCGAGGTGCGCCGGCCGTCGTACACGAGCCGGCCCTCGGTCACAGCGGAGGTGCCGCTGGCGCCCAGGATGACGGTGTCGACCCAGTCGGCATCGGTGGGGTTGGTCCACGACAGCGCCACGGAGGCACCCGCCGGTCCGGCGGTCAGGTTCGTCACCGGGCCGGGCGCGGTGGTGTCCGGGACGGGAGCGTTCGGGTCCACGGCGCGCCACGACAGCTCCCCGCGAAGCGCGGGTGTCGCGAACTCGCAGTGCTGCTCGAAAGAGATCCGGAACGACGTGAGCGAACCGTTGTCGTACGCCGCCTCGTGGACGGTGAACTGCCCCCCGAGCTCGTTGCACCCGCGTCCGTTGCCGCTGATGTCGAGACCGGCGTTGCCGGAGTTGAAGGGGTACCGCGTGGCGCCGGTGTACGTCTTGCCGGGAAGCAGGATCTGCCCCTGCGGTGCCTGGAAGTTGGCGTACCACCAGTCACCTGCGTGGGTGACGCGCATGAACGCGTAGGTCTCCGTCCCGTACCCGCTGAGGCGGGCGCCGGACTGCGGGGTGTAGTCGTAGCTGCGGTTGCCCCCGACCCAGTCGCCGGTCTCGCCCTTCATGTGCCACTCGGTCCGTCCGCTGGTGCCGATCGCGGACAGGCTGATCTCGCGGAAGCTCCCCCGGCTGTCGGAGATCTCGATCAGGCCGAGGCGCATGCCGGGCCTGCTGGCCGTCCACCCGACGTGGACCGTGCAGCTCGCGCCGGGCGCGAGCGAGGCCGAGCAGCCGTTGCTGATGATGCTGTAGTCGGCGGCACCCGCCTTGATCGTGCTGGTGACCGTGGTGGCCGCGACGCCGTTGTTGGTCACGCGGATCGGGACGGGACGCACAGGGACGCCCGGGTACTCGGACGGGAAGGCGAGGATGCCGGCCTCGACGCCGAGCGGCTCGGAGGCCTCTCCGTAACCGAGCCGGATCTCCCCGAAGACCGCCGGGTCGCCGCCCTCGCAGTGCTGCTCGTAGACGAGCCAGAGCCGGCCGGGCGCGAGGTCGAGGAGGGTGAAGAAGCCCGTCGACGTGTTGCAGCCGCGGCCGTCGCCGGACACGTCGATCCCCGGCTCGCCGGGATCCTGGAACGGGTACCGGGTGGCGCCCGGGTAGCGGGCAGGCGTGAGGGCGTGTCCGGCGGGGGCCGCGAAGTCGAAGGTGAAGGGGCCGGCCGAGACGTGCGCGGTGGTCTCGCTGACCCAGTACGAGATGTTGCTGCGGTAGGTGCGCGCGATGCCCTGCCCGATGTAGTCGCCGGACTCGCTGACCATCGTGACGTAGCCGCTGGCCGTGTCGGCGGCCGCGGGGGTGGAGCCGCCGGTGACCAGCACCGGGAGCGCTGCCCCCACGAGCGCGAGGATGGCCAGCTGGATGCTGCGACGTACCGACATGGTGGCCCCACCCGTCTGTCGGCGCCGGCCGCCGACCGTGGCGTCAGGCTAGGCCTGACGCGAGGGCGTGTCACCAGTCCCCAGGGGTGGGGCGATCAGTCCTTGATCTCGCAGATCACGGCGCCGTTGGTGACGGTGGCGCCGACCTCGGCCTGGAGGCCGGTGACGGTGCCCGCGCGGTGGGCCTTGAGGGGCTGCTCCATCTTCATCGCCTCCATGACGACGATGGTGTCGCCCTCGGCGACCTGCTGCCCCTCCTCGACGACGACCTTGACGATCGTGCCCTGCATGGGGGAGGTGACGGCGTCGCCGGAGGCGGCCGCGCCGGCCTTCTTCGCCGAGCGCTTGGCCTTCTTCGCGCCACCTGCGCCACCCGCGCCGCCTGCGGACAGCCCGCCGAGCCCGGCGGGCAGCACAACCTCGAGCCGGCGGCCGCCGACCTCGACGGTGACCTTCTGGCGCTCGCCCTGCTCCTCGGCCTCGCCGGCCTCACCGGCGTACGGCTGGATCTGGTTGTCGAACTCGGTCTCGATCCACTGCGTGTAGACGGTGAACTCGCCCTCGCCGGACGGCGTGGAGGAGCCGACGTAGGCCGGGTCGGAGACGACCGCGCGGTGGAACGGGATGACGGTGGGCATGCCGTCGACGACGAACTCGTCGAGGGCACGCCGCGAGCGCTCGAGCGCCTGGGTGCGGTCGCGGCCGGTGACGATGAGCTTGGCGATGAGGGAGTCGAACGAGCCGGGGATCGTCTCGCCCTGGTCGTAGCCGCCATCCACGCGCACACCGGGGCCGGCCGGCGGGTGCCAGCGGGTGAGGGTGCCGGGAGCGGGCATGAAGTTGCGGCCGCCGTCCTCGGCGTTGATGCGGTACTCGATGGAGTGGCCGCGGATCTCGGGGTCGTCGTAGCCGAGCTCCTCGCCGGCGGCGATGCGGAACATCTCGCGGACGAGATCGATGCCGGTGACTTCCTCGGAGACGCAGTGCTCGACCTGCAGGCGGGTGTTGACCTCGAGGAACGAGATGGTGCCGTCCTGGGCGACGAGGAACTCGCAGGTGCCGGCACCGTAGTAGCCGGCCTCCTTGAGGATCCGCTTGGACGACTCGTAGAGCTCGTCGAGCTGCTCCTGGCTCAGGAACGGTGCGGGGGCCTCCTCGACGAGCTTCTGGTTGCGGCGCTGCAGCGAGCAGTCGCGCGTCGAGACGACGACGACGTTGCCGTGCTGGTCGGCGAGGCACTGGGTCTCGACGTGGCGCGGCTTGTCGAGGAACTTCTCGACCAGGCACTCGCCGCGACCGAAGGCGGTGACCGCCTCGCGGACCGCGGAGTCGTAGGCGTCGGGGATCTCCTCGAGGGTGCGGGCGACCTTGAGGCCGCGGCCGCCGCCGCCGAAGACGGCCTTGATCGCGACCGGCAGGCCGTTGGCCTTGGCGAACTCGACGACCTCGTCGGCGTCGGCGACCGGGTCCTTGGTGCCGGGCGCGAGCGGGGCGTTGGCACGGTCGGCGATGTGCTTGGCCTTGGCCTTGTCGCCGAGGGCCTCGATCGCGGCGGGCGGGGGGCCGATCCAGATCAGCCCGGCGTCGATGACGGCCTGGGCGAAGTCGGCGTTCTCGGCGAGGAAGCCGTAGCCGGGGTGGACCGAGTCCGCGCCGGTCTTCTCGGCGACCGCGATGATCTTGGCGATGTCGAGGTACGACTCGGCCGGGGTGGCGCCGCCCAGGGAGTGGGCCTCGTCGGCGAGGCGGACGAAGAGCGCGTCGCGGTCCGGGTCGGCGTACACCGCGACCGACCCGATGCCGGCGTCCTTGCAGGCGCGGATGACGCGGACGGCGATCTCGCCGCGGTTGGCGATGAGGACCTTCTTCAAGCTCACGCGAGGACTCCTGACGGTGACTCTGGTCGGGGCGGTACGGCGGCCGGGCGGCGTACCGCTCGGCAGGCTACCGCGACCCGAGCACCGCGCGACCGACCGCTTGGTGCACGGGTCGCACGACGTGCGCGTAGGCGATGCCCACTGTGAGCGACGCCACAAGCGCGAGCCACTGGTGACCTGCGTCCTCGAGCGCCGGGTAGACCTGCCAGTGCGTCAGGTAGATGAACAGGCTCGCCGTCGCCAGCACCCCCGCGACGCGCGCGACGAGTGGCGGGAGCGGCACGTGCGGACGCCACAGGAGCAGGAGGAAGCCGCTCACGACGATGACCTCCCGGTGCACCTCGCCGAAGAAGCCGACGACCAGCAGGAGGGCCAGGGCGGAGACGAGCAGGCGCTGCCGGGTGGTCGTGGCGCCGGCGCCGGCCCAGCCGAGGGCGAAGAAGAACGCCACCACGAGCGTGGTGTAGCGCTCGGTCGGTCCCGCGCGCAGGCCGACCTCGGCGACGCGGGCCACGGTCGCCAGGGCCAGCACGCCGAGCGCGAAGCGGAACGGCGTACGACGCTCGAGCCGGTGCAGCACCGGCAGCGTGGTCGCGGCGAGCGCGGCGGCTGTGAGCCACACGAGCGACTCGAGGAACCACAGCTGCCACTGGTCGTCCCACTCCGAGCCGTTGACCACCTCGCGGACGAACAGGACGGTGGTGAGGTCGTAGCTGCCAAGCACGAGCGCGACACCGCCGACCCACAGCACCGCCGGGACGGCGAGCTGCGCCAGGCCGGCGAGGCCGTGCCGCAGCCGGTCGCGGGCGCCGCCGGGTGCGGAGAGCTGGAAGCGGGCGAAGTTGAAGCCGGCCACCGCCAGGAGCAGGTGGGCGCCACCCTCGAGGGCGACGAGGTCCACGTGACTGGCGACGATGAAGACGATCGCGAGCGCCCGCAGTGCGACGGACGTGTCGAGGTACGTCGTGCGGCGCGGCGGGCGGCCGGACCTCGCGGCGTCGGCCGACCCACCTGGGACCGGCTCGGCGCCGGCGGCTGCCGCGAGGCGCTCGAGGTCGCCGATGCTGCGCACGTGCCACCCGGTGGGCAGCCCCTGCGGGAAGTGGTCGGCGAGCCGGGTCGCGAGCTCGACGTAGGACAGCGAGTCGCCGCCGAGCGAGACGAACGAGTCGGTGTCGGTGGCGTCGGGGCGGCCGAGCACGCGGACGACGTCGGTGCGGACGGTGCGGGCGCGGCGGTCGGACGGGGCTGTCGTGCCCTCTTCCTGCTCGACCTGCTTGGCCAGCTCGCCGAGTGCGGCGTAGTCGGGCTTGCCGCTGCTCGTGAGCGGCACCTGCGGCACGACGGTGACCCGCACCGCGTGCGGGGGTACGCCGCAGCGGTCGGCGAGGAGGGTGCGCGCAGCGGCGCTGCGGCGCCCGTTGGTGACGAAGGCGTGGACGGCGCGGCCGGTGGCGACGACCCGGGCGTGGCGGTCGACGTCGGCGCGCAGGCTCCGCTCGACAGTATCGAGGTCGATGCGCAGGCCGAAGACCTTGCCCCAGCGGTTGCGTCGCCCGACCACCTCGAAGAGACCGTCGCGCTCGCGGGCGAGGTCGCCGGTGCGCAGCTCGGTCGTCACGCGCGGGAGGGCGAGGTCGGCCGGTTCCTCGGCATAGCCGAGCATGACGTTGGGGCCGCTGTAGACGAGCTCGCCTACGCCGGGGCGCTCGTCCACCGACTCGTCGAGGCGGAGGTGGCCGCCGGGGATCGCGAGGCCGATGGTGTCGGGGTGCTGCTCGGCGAGGCCCGGCGGCAGCCACGCCATCCGGGCCGTGGCCTCGGTGGCGCCGTACATCACCACGAGGTCCCAGCCGCGGCTCCGGCCGAAGCGGCTCCAGCGACGTACGTCCTCGGGCGCGAGCCGGCCGCCGGCCTGGGTGACCGTCCGCAGCGTCGGCAGGTCGCGGTCCTCGAAGCCGCTCGCGGCGAGCAGGTCGAAGGTGTGCGGCACGCCGGCGAGGCCCGTGACGCCGGTGCGCTCGAAGAGGTCCCAGAAGCACGTGTCGACGACGCTCAGGTCGGTCAGCACCACGCTCGCCCCCGCCGCGAGGTGGGAGTGCAGCACGGACAGGCCGTAGCAGTAGTGCAGCGGCAGGGTCGTCACCGCGCGGTCGGTGGGGGTGAGCGCGAGGTAGTCGGCGATGGCCGCCGCGTTGCTGGCGACGTTGTCGCGCGAGAGCCGGACGAGCTTGGGCGAGCCGGTGGTGCCGGACGTGCTGAGGAGGAGCGCGAGGTCGGGGTGCAGGTCGTGCGCGCTCGTGCGGCGGCGTACGACGTCGCCGGCTCCGGCCGTGCAGACCAGGTCCGGGTCGTAGGCGGCGATGGTCGCGTCGCGCTGGGCGGGCCGGCCGTCCGGGACGACGAGGGCGACGTGGCCGTGCTGGAGGGCGGCGAGGTAGGCGACGAGCGAGTCGAGGTCGTTGGCGCCCTCGACCAGCACGAGGCGGCGGGCGGGTCCCCAGGTGGCCGCACGGTCCGCGACCCTCCTGGCCAGGTCGGCGTGGGTGAGGACCTCGTCGCCGGCCAGCACGGCGGGCGCGGCGCCGAAGCGGGCGTGGTCGAGGACCGGGCCCGGCGCCCGCTGCAGGCCCGGGTCGAGCGCGGGCTGGGGCGAGATGAGGGTCACGGCGTGCCCGCCGGGTGGTAGGCCCGGACCAGTCCGGTGACGCGCAGGTGGACCGTGTCACCGGCGACGGGGTGCCGCACGCCGGCCATCCGCGCGAGCACCGACGTGCCGTCGTCGAGGCTGACCTGCACGGCGCAGTCGTGGCCGTAGTAGCTGACCTCCTCGACGGTGCCCCGGACCCCGATGACGTTGTCGCCCTCGTCGTGGGCGAGGTCGACGAACACCTGCTCGGGGCGGATCATCAGCGCGACCGGGCCGGTGGCCGGCTCGGTCAGCACGACCTCGCCCAGCGCGCACGTCGCGCGGGCGTTGGTGGCGGTGCCGGGCAGCACGACGGCGCGGCCGACGAACTCGGCGACCTGCGGGTCGGTGGGGGAGAGGTAGACCTCGCTCGGCGTCGCCGACTGCACGAGCCGGCCGGCGCGCATCACGGCGACCTGGTCGGCGAGCGAGAGCGCCTCGTTCTGGTCGTGCGTGACGAGCAGGGCGGTGGTGTTCGTCGCCTCGAGCGCGCGGCGCACGGCCCGCGCCGTGCTGCCGCGCAGGCTGGCGTCGAGGGAGGAGAACGGCTCGTCGAGGAGCACGACCGCGGGCTGGGGCGCGAGCGAGCGGGCCAGCGCGACGCGCTGCTGCTGGCCGCCCGACAGCTCGTCGGGACGGCGCTCGCGGAAGTCGGCAGGCAGCTCGACGAGGTCGAGCATCTCGGCCACGCGGTCGCGACCCTCCTGGCTCCCGCGGGCGTCGCGCGGCAGGCCGAACGAGATGTTGGCGGCGACGTCGAGGTGGGGGAAGAGCGCGCCCTCCTGGGGGACGTAGCCGACCCGCCGCGCCTGCGGGGCCACGGGTCGTACGCCCTCGCCCGCGACGGTGGTGTCGCCGAAGGCGATGCGGCCCGCCTCGGGGACCAGGAAGCCGGCGATGAGCCGCAGCAGGGTCGTCTTGCCGCAGCCAGACGGGCCGAGGACGGTGGTGAACGAGCCGTGCGGCACGTGGAGGGTCACGTCGTCGACGGCGCGGGTCGCGGTCGGTCCGGAGCCGAAGGACTTCGTGACGCCGGTGATGGTGAGCGAGCTCATGCCGGGACCCTCTCTGTCCGGGTGGCGGGGCTGTCGGAGCGCATCAGCAGCACGGTGGCGGGGATCGAGACGAGCACCAGCAGCAGCGCGTAGGGGGCGGCGGCGCCGTAGCGGAGCTCGGAGGAGGCGGACCAGAACTCGGTGGCCAGCGTGTGGGTGCCGATGGGGGAGAGCATGAGGGTCGCGGTGAGCTCGGTGGAGATCGCGAGGAAGACCAGGGCGGCGCCCGCGCCGAGGCTCGGCGCGATGAGCGGCAGGGTCACCCGGCGCGCGGTCTCGAGCGGGCCGGTGCCGAGGCTGTGGGCGACGTCGTCGAGGACGGTGGGCGCCTGCTCCAGCCCCGCGCGGACGGTGACCACGGCCCGCGGCAGGAAGAGGATGACGTACGCCGCCACGAGCAGCGCGGCGGTCTGGTAGATCGCGGGCACGAGGCGCAGCGACGCGACGACGAGGGCGAGGCCGACGACGATGCCGGGCAGCGCGTTGGCGATGTAGGTGCTGCGCTCGATGACGGTGCTCGCCCAGCCGCGGTGGCGAACGGCCAGCCACACGACCGGGATCGCGGCGAGCGTCGTGGCGACGGCGCCGGCGACGGCGAGGGCGACCGTCGCGACGAGCGCCTCGACCAGCTCGGCCACCGGGAACTCGGTCGACGTGCCGACAGCCAGCCAGCGCACCAGCGAGAACGCGGGGATGCCGAGCGCGAGCACCACCACGGTGCCGACGACGCCGAGGAGCGGCCAGCGCCACCGCCCGAGGGCGAGGGGTACGGCGCTGCGGGCGGCGCCGCGGCCCAGCCGGGCGTACCTCCGGTTGCCCCGCAGCCGCAGCTCGGCGAGCAGCAGCACCAGGCAGAGCATCACCAGCACGACGGCCATCGCGGTGGCGGCGGCGCCGTTGAAGGTGGAGCCGTACTGGTCGTAGATGGCGGTCGTGAAGGTCGGGAAGCGCAGCAGCGACAGCGCGCCGAACTCGGCCAGCAGGTGCAGCCCGACGAGCAGCGCACCGCCGAGGAGGGCGGGGCGCAGCTGCGGGAGGACGACCGTGCGAAAGGTGCGCGCGCGGGAGTGGCCGAGCGACCAGGCCGACTCCTCCAGTGCCGGGTCGAGGCGGCGCAGCATCGCGACGACCGGGAGGTAGACCAGCGGGTAGTAGGACAGCGTGACGACGGTGAAGGCGCCGGTGAACCCGTGGATGCTGCGGTCGAGCGAGACCCAGGCGTAGCCGTTGACGAACGCGGGGACGGCGAGCGGCGCGACGAGCAGGCCGTGCCACAGCCGACGTCCCGGCAGGTCCGTGCGCTCGACGAGGAAGCCGAGCGAGACGCCGAGCGCGGCGGTCGCGACCATGCACGCGATCGCCAGCGTGACGGTGTTGCTCAGCAGCTCGGCGATGCGCGGGCGGGCCAGCAGGTGCCACAGGTCGACGGGGCCGATGATGACGACGTACGACGCCACGTAGACGAGCGGCACCAGCGCGAGGAGCGCGACCGCCGCCCCCGCGACGAGCAGCGGCCGCGGTGCACGACGCCCGGTCCGGGCGGCGTACGTGGTCAGAGGAGGCCTGCCGCGGTCATCAGCTCGGTCACCTTCGGGCCGTTGAGGTTGGCGACGTCGACGGTGGGCGGCTCGAGCTCGTCGAACGGCTTGACGTCCGGGTTGAGCTCGGCGTCGGGGTTGAGCGGGTACTCCAGGGCGTACGACTCGGCCATCGCCTGCTGCGCGTCGGTGCTGGTCAGCCAGGTGACGAACTCCTCGGCGGCGTCCTGGTGCTCGCTGCTGGCGAGGATGCCGGCGCCGGAGATGCTGAGGAACGCGCCCGGGTCCTGGTTGCCGAAGAAGTGGAGTGCCGAGTTGTCGGAGTCGGTGCCGTTCTCCTGGCGGTCGCGGTACCAGTAGTAGTGGTAGGCGATGCCGGCGTCGACCTCGCCCGAGTCGACGGACTGCATCACGACGAGGTTGTTCTGCACGATCACGCCGTTCTCCTCGAGCCCGGCGAGCCAGTCGGCGGTGGCCTGCTCACCCTCGAGCTCGAGGACGGCCGAGACGATCGCCTGGAAGTCGGCGCCCGTCGGGGAGAAGGCCACGCGGCCCTTCCACTCCGGGTCGGCGAAGTCGAGGATCGAGGCGGGCATGTCGGCCTCGGTCATCGTGTCGGTGTTGTACATCGCGACGGTGGAACGGGCCAGGAAACCGGTCCACATGCGGTCGGCCGGGACGTACTCGTCGGGGATCGACGCCGTCGCGGCCTCGGGCAGCTCGGCGAACAGGCCGGCGTTGTCGACGATGCTCATCGCGGGGGAGTTCTCGGTGAGGAACACGTCGGCGGGCGAGTCCTCGCCCTCCTCGACGATCTGGTTGGCCATCTCGAGGTCCTTGCCGCTGCGCAGCTCGACGTCGAGGCCGGACTGCTCCTCGAACATCGGCACGATCTCGTCGAGCAGCTCCTCGTGCTGGGCGTTGTAGACGACCAGGTCGGGCGACCCGAAGACGCCGCACCCGGACAGGGTGGAGGCGGTCAGGAGGGTCGCGGCCAGGGCCACACTGGCGCGCGCGGTCGCGCGGCGCGGGGAAGTCGTCACGGGGGGCGTCCTTACTTTGCTTAGGCTGCCCTAACACTAGACCCGGACGACGGGGGTCGCGGAATTGCGTCCGTCACACCGCCGCGCGCACCTCCATCACCCGGTGGAACGGCGTCTCGGCGGCGCTGCGCAGCGAGCCGAACCCCGCCTCCTCGACCACTGCCCGGATCCGCGCCGGCCCGGCCTGCGTGCCGAGCGCCAGTCCGACGTCCTGGGAGAGCGACGCGGGTGTGCACAGCAGGGTCGAGAAGCCGTAGTAGGCGCGGCCCACCGGCGTGAGGTTGTCCTCGACGTGGTCGCCCGCCATCGGCTCGACGACCATCCACACACCGTCGTCGGCGAGCGCCGAGCGCACGTGTCGCGCGGCGCCGACCGGGTCGCCCATGTCGTGGAGCGCGTCGAACGTCGTCACCAGGTCGAAGCCGGTGCCGCTGAACTCGGCCGCGCCGGCGACCTCGAAGCTCACGCGGTCGGCGACGCCGGCTTCCTCGGCCCTCCTGCGCGCGACGTCGATCGACGGGGCGTGCGGGTCCGAGCCGACGAAGCGCGACGCGGGGAAGGCGGTCGCCATCAGGACGGTCGACGCGCCGTGCCCGCAGCCGACGTCGGCGATCCGGGCGCCCGCCTGCAGCCGGTCCGCGACCCCTGCGGCCGGGAGCCACGAGTCGACGAGGTGGGCACGGTAGGACGGCCGGAAGAACCGTTCGCAGCCCTCGTGCACGTCGGTGGTGTGCTCCGGCCAGCCGACCCCGCCCCCGCGGCGTACGACGTCGACGAGGCGCTGGCTGTCGGCCACGGTGCCGAGGGCGATCTGGAAGAGGCCCGGCAGGTACGCCGGGCTGTCGGGCTCGGTGAGGGCGACGGCGTGCTCGGCCGGGAGGGTGTAGCGGCCAGTGGCGGGGTCGTAGTCGACGAACGCTCCGGCGGCCTGCGCATTGAGCCACTCGCGCGTGTAGGGGAGGGCGGTGCCGGCGGCCTCGGCGAGCGCGTCGGCCGTCATCGGGCCGTGCTCGGCGAGGGCGTCGTACCAGCCGAGCTTGTCGCCCAGCACGACGAGCGCCGCGTTGAGGGTCGCGCCGACCTCGTCGACGGCGCGGAGGACGAAGGACATCAGGCGCTCCTCGTCGAGCGGCTCCTCGAGCGGTCGCTGGTCTGTCTGGTCTGTCTGGCCTTGCTGGCCTTGCTGGCCGGCCCGGTCGGTGGTGGTCATGGCTGCCTCCTCGGTCGATGTGGACCCCACGCTCGCGTGTATGGGGTATCAGCGGACAGCCGAGTTGCTACGGTGCGATAAGTGACACTGATAGCCGCGGTACCCCGCCTGCACGCCCTGGTCGCCCTGGAGGCAGCCGGGTCGTTCTCGGGCGCCGCCGCGGCGCTCGGTGTCAGCCAGTCGGCCGTGAGCCAGCACGTCTCCGCGCTGGAGCGCCAGGTCGGCGCGACCCTCGTGGACCGCGGGGCGCGGCCGGTGCAGCTGACCCCCGCCGGTCACGTCCTCGCCGAGCACGCCCGGGCAGTCGTCGCGCGACTCGACGCCGCCGAGCGCGACCTCCTCGACGTGCTCGGCCGGCAGGAACGACGGCTCCGCCTCGGCAGCGTGCCGACCGCGCTGGCGTCGTTCGTGCCGGGGGCGATCGCCCGACTGAGGACCGAGCTCCCGGACGTCGTGCTGACCGTCGTCGACGACCACGTGCAGGGCCTGCTTCCGCGGCTGCGCGAGCGCGAGCTCGACCTGGCCGTCGTCTTCACCTCGCCGTCCGCGCCTGACCAGACGCAAGACCTCGAGGTCGTCCCCCTCTTCGACGACGCCTACCGGGTGCTGGTCCCCAACGGCCACCGGCTCGCGAGGGCCGACCGCGACCCGAGCCTGCGCGACCTGCGCGACGAGTCCTGGGTGGGCGGCGCCGGTGGCAGTACGTGGTTCCGCGTGGTTCGCGACTCCTGCCGACGTCAGGGCTTCGAGCCCCGGGTGGGGGTGGTGTCGGACGACCACGTTGCCGTGCAGGCGCTGGTGGCCGCCGGACTGGGCGTGGCCGTCGTACCCGGCCTCGCGGCCGCGGCGCGGGTGCGCGGGGTGACGGCGCGCGACCTCCGGGGGCCGGGGCCGGTTCGGCAGCTCGCGGTCGCCCTGCCGTCGGGCGACTACCGCACGCACGCGACGACCCGGATGACCGAGCTGCTGCTGCGCGCGACGCGCGGGCGACGCTGAGGGCTCGGGGGCCTAAGGCTCCGACCCTCCTGCGCGGCTGACAGGCCGGCTCAGGCGTGCACGTGCGGGAGGACGTCCTCGACGAGGCGCTCGAGCTGGGCCACCTCGTCGCCGAGTGGCCAGACGTGGACCCGCGTGCAGCCCGCGGCGGCGTACTGCCCCAGCAGCTCGGCGCACTGCTCGGGGGGCCCGACGCACACGCGGTCGCGGAGCTCGGCGGGATCGCGCCTGACCAGTGGGGCCAGCACGTCGACGAGCACGCGCTCGGCGTCGGCGGGGTCGTCGGTGACCCACGTCCACATCGTCGCCACGGCCGCTGGGAGGTCCGGACGGCCGAGCCGGGCACACTCCTGCGCGAGTCGCCGGCGTCCCTCCGTGAACGCCTCCGGCGTGGTGTTGTACGCCGACGCGAGCCAGCCGTCGCCCCAGCGGGCGACCCGCCGCAGCCCGGCCGCCGAACCCCAGCTGGCGACCCAGAGCGGCACCGGTTCTTGCGGCCGGACCGCGTCAGCGTCGCCGAGGATCTCGACCCACCTGGCCGGGATCCGTCCGTCGCCGATGAGCCCGCGCAGGACGCCGAGGGACTCCTCGAACTGCCGCCAGCGGTCGTCGAACGGCACCCCGGCGACGGCGTGGTCCGCCGCCGACGAGCCGGCCCCGACGCCCGCGACCACCCGGCCCGGAGCCAGCGTGGCCAGCGTGGCGAGCGCGGCGGCGAGCTGGGCGGGGCCGCGCAGGGTGGGTAGCGCGACCGTCGTGGCGAGGTCCATCCCGCCGGCGCGGTCCGCGACCGCGGCGAGGAGGGTCGGGCCGTCCAGCCACGGGCGGTGGAAGACCAGGTGGTCGTTGGCGCAGACAGCCGCCAGGCCGAGGTCGCGCGCGGTGTCGACCACGTCCCGTGCACGTCCCGCGTCGGGACCATCGCCGCTCGTCGCGACCTGCGGCAGGTGCGCTGCCACCTCCATCCCGCGAGCGTCCCACAGGAGGCGCTCGCGGGGGTTAGCGATCGCTAACCTCCGGCGCTAGGGTGCGAGGCATGACCTTCGAGCTGTCCACCGAGCACGAGCAGTTCCGCCGCAGCGTCCGTGACTTCGCCGAGGCCGAGATCGCGCCGCACGCGGCGCAGTGGGACCGCGAGCACCACTTCCCGACCGACGTGGTCCAGAAGATGGGCGCGCTCGGTCTGATGGGGCTGACGGCCCCGGAGGAGTTCGGCGGCGCGGGGATGGCCGGCGAGGACGGCGGGTTCACGTCGCTGTGCCTGGCGATCGAGGAGATCGGCCGCGTCGACCAGTCGATGGGCATCACGCTCGAGGCGGCGGTCGGCCTGGGGATCAACCCGATCCTGACCTACGGCACGGACGAGCAGAAGAAGACCTGGCTGCCCGAGCTGGTGGCCGGCGAGAAGATCGCGGGCTTCGGGCTCACCGAGCCCGGTGCGGGCTCCGACGCCGGGGCGACGAAGACCAAGGCGGTGCTCGACGGCGGCGAGTGGGTCGTCAACGGCTCGAAGCAGTTCATCACCAACTCCGGCTCGGACATCACCTCGCTGGTCACGGTCACCGCACGGACCGGGGAGCGGGCCGACGGGCGTCCGGAGATCTCCACGATCATCATCCCGTCCGACACCCCTGGCTTCACCGCGGAGAAGGCATACGACAAGCTCGGCTGGCACGCCTCCGACACCCACCCGCTGTCGTTCAGCGACGCGCGGGTGCCCGAGGCCAACCTGCTCGGCGAGCGCGGCCGCGGCTACGCGCAGTTCCTCGCGACGCTGGACGACGGTCGCGTCGCGATCGCCGCGCTGGCGGTGGGATGCATCCAGGCGTGCCTGGACATGTCGCTGCAGTACGCCGGCGAGCGACAGACCTTCGGCGGTCCGATCGGGCGCAAGCAGGGCCTGGCGTTCCAGGTCTCGGACCTGCAGGTGATGCTCGACGCCTCGCGGCTGCTGACCTACAAGGCGGCGGCGATGAAGGACGCGATGGACGCCGGCTCGTCGTCGGTCACCACCGCGTCGTTCAAGCAGGCGGCCGCGGTGGCCAAGCTCTACGCCACCGAGTCGGCGGTCACCGCGACCCGGATCGCGACCCAGGTGTTCGGCGGCTACGGCTTCATGGAGGAGTACCCGGTCGTCCGGTTCTACCGCGACGCGAAGGTGCTCGAGATCGGCGAGGGCACCTCCGAGGTGCAGCGGATGCTCATCGCCCGCGGCCTCGGCCTCCCGGTCGAGTAGCCGTCGTCAGGTGGGTCGCGGGGCGTACATGATCACCGCGACCCCGACCAGGCACACGAGCGCGCCCACCACGTCGTACCGGTCGGGCCGGAAGCCGTCGACGACCATCCCCCAGGCCAGGGAGCCGGCGACGAACACGCCGCCGTACGCCGCCAGGATGCGTCCGAAGTTGGCGTCGGGCTGGAGCGTCGCCACCAGGCCGTAGAGGCCGAGCGCGATGAAACCGGCGCCGGCCCAGACCCATCCGCGGCCCTCGCGGACGCCCTGCCAGACCAGCCAGGCGCCGCCGATCTCGGCGAGCGCGGCGAGGACGAAGAGGACGAGCGAGGCGACGACCGACATGGCCGGAGTCTGTCAGTCGGCCGGGATCACCCCGTGAGGACGTAGTCGATGTGCAGCGGCGGCAGCGCCCGGCGGTGGATCGTCGCGACCGGCGGAGGCCTGGTGGTGAGGCGGTGGCCGGTCGGGAGGGTGGTGGTCACGCTGCCGTCCGGCTCGACCCTGGATCGCCATCGGTGGGCGGTCTTGGCGTAGTTGCATGCCTCGCACAGGCCCTGCCCGTTGACGCCCGACGTGGGGCCGCCGTCCTCGGCGGACTCGACGTGGTCGACGTGCCGCACCGGCGCGTCGCACCACGGCGTGCGGCAGGTCCTGTCACGCAGGCGGATGAACCGGGCGAGGCTGCCACGGAAGGTGCGCGTGCGTGCGTCCATGCTCACCAGCTCGCCGGTGGTGGGGGAGGTGTAGAGACGGCGGATGGACACCTCCTCCTGCGCGGTCACGGCGCCGCACACGATCTCGCGCGCCAGCTCGGCCGGGATCGGGCCGAACCCGTCGAGATGCGCCTCGTCGTCGGCCCCGCCGAACAAAGCGGCATCAGTCATCACGACCCCCAGGGCGACGGGTGTGGCGGGAGCGGCCGGGACGGCGTCGGACGCGGGGACCCCGAGCATCGTGGCCACCAACGCGTCGGCCATCACCTGGCCGCGTCCGCGCTCCTCGCCGGATGCACGGGCCCGGTCGGCCACTCGCGTGAGCGTGGAGTAGACCGCCACACCGTCCTTGACGGGCAGCAGCGCGGTCAGCCAGGTCATCGCATCGGGTGCCGGGCGCAGGGTCACGCGGCGCTCGGACTCGGCGTGGCGTCGGCGTGCGACGCAGGCCGCCGGGTCGAGCCGCTCGGCCTCCGTGCGCAGCCGGGCGAGCAGCCGGCGGGGGCTGAGCTGCTCGAGCGCGTCGGGGTCGCTCGCGACGATCTCGTCCACGGCCAGGCGGTGGGCGAGCGGCAGGCAGGCGGTCTCCCGTGCGATCACGGTCGTGGTCCACTCGTCGATGCGCCCGTCCTGCCAGGCCGCCCACGTGTGGGGGAGCTCGGTCTGGACGACCCTGGCCAGGCCGAGGTGCCGCCGGCCGCGGTGCGGCGACTCCCGACGAGCCGCGGCGACGACGTTGGCCACGCCCTTGCCGAGCTCGTCGGGCCTTGCTCCGGCATCGGCCTGCTCCTGCGTGAGCAGCGCGTCGAGGCGAGCCGTCAGCTCGGCCTGGGCGGCAGACACGGCGCGGCCGAGCGTCTCGAGCTCGGCGACGAGGTCGACCAGGACGGGGGCATCCAGCTCGAGCGCGGCGACGACGATGCCCCGCAGCTCCGCGCGCGTCGACGCGACGGCGGCGGGGGCGCTGGGCAGCGGGCTCGTGGTCATCGCACCACGGAAGCATCGGGGGCGGACAGCCGCGGCGACGACGGCGTACGCCTGTGGACGACGAGGCCGTGGAGCGACCTGTGGACGGTTGGTGGTCCGCGATCTCCGTCGCCCGGCGGAGCCGGACGTGGCAGCAGCCCCCTACGCTCGCCCCATGCCCAGCACGAGCCAGCGCGCCCTCACGTGGTTCGGCGTGGACGACGAGTGGGAGCGCCCGCGGCCGCGGGTCGGGCGCCAGGACGTCGTCCTGGCCGCCAGCGTCGAGGCCGTCAGCCTGCTGGCGCTCGAGCTGGTGCGCAGCGCGGGCGGCCTGGAGCACACCGACGTACCGCTCTGGACCCAGTGGCTCGCCGTGTCGACGGGAGCGGCCCTCCTCCTGGGCCGCCGACGCTGGCCGCTCGTGGTCGCGAGCCTCGCCGCGCTGCACATGTTCGTCGCCGGCGTGACCATGCCGGAGGTGATGGGGCAGGTGTCGCTGCAGATCGTGTACTTCGTCGCCCTGCTGTCCGGCGTCGCGTACGCCCGCGACCGGCGCGCCATGGTGATCGTGATCGGGACGATCGTGCTCTTCATGTTCGCGTGGATCACGTGGCAGTTCGCCGTGGGCTCGGCCGCGCAGGACATGATCGACCAGCTGGACGAGGCCGACCGTGTGGGGATCTTCCCGCCCATCCCGTCGGCCGTGGCGATGACGCTCCTGATCAACGTCATCTACTTCGGCGGGGCGATCGTCGGCGGTGGCGTGTCGTGGCGCGCCGCTCGACAGCGGATGCGGCTGCAGGAGCAGGCGGCGACCATCGCCGCCCAGGCGGGTCGCCTGCGCGAGCAGGCCGTGCTCGACGAGCGGTTGCGCATCGCCCGCGAGCTGCACGACGTGGTCGCCCACGGTGTGTCCGCCATGGGCATCCAGGCCGGAGCCGCCCGACGCGTCCTCGACCGCGACCCCGACGCGGCACGGACGGCCCTGTCGCACGTAGAGGACGCGTCCCGGGACGCGCTCGCGCAGATGCGGCGCCTGCTCGGCACGCTGCGGGAGGGGCCCGCCGACGGAGGTGACGACGGGACCGACCCGGGCGGCGCGACGCGTACGTCCGAGGCGGGCGTCGGTGACCTGCCCGCGCTGGTCGCCCAGGCGACCCAGGAGGGTCTCGCGGTCCGCCTCGACGTCGTCGAGGATCCGGCCTGCGCTGCGACCCGGGTGCCTCGTGGAATCGGGCTCGCGATCTACCGCACGGTGCAGGAGGCGCTGACCAACGTGCGTCGCCACAGCACCGCCGACACCGTCTCGGTCGTGGTGCGCGTCGACGAGTCCTCGTCGTACGCCGAGGTCGAGGTCGTCGACAACGGGCGCCCGCGGCACGGCACGTCCGGCAGCGGTCTCGGCCAGCTCGGCATCCGCGAGCGGGCGGCCACCCACGACGGCCAGGTCGACATCGGGCCGCGCGTGACGGGTGGCTACCGGGTCCGCGTGCGCTACCCCCTCGGGGCGTCGTGATGGAGCGTCCGCTGACCGTCCTGCTGGTGGACGACCACGCCATGGTGCGCTCGGGCTTCGCCATGGTCCTCTCGGTCGAGGACGACATCGAGGTCGTGGGCGAGGCCGCCGACGGCCTCGAGGCGATCGACCGGGCCCGCGCGACGCGTCCCGACGTGGTGCTCATGGACGTCCAGATGCCCCGGATGGACGGCATCGAGGCCACCCGCCACCTCGTCGCCGACGACCTCGGGCGGGTCGTCATCGTGACGACCTTCGACCGCGACGACTACCTCTTCGACGCCCTCCAGGCCGGGGCGAGCGGCTTCCTGCTGAAGAACGCTGGCCCGGAGCAGCTCCTCGACGCCGTACGCGCCGCAGGTCGCGGGCACGCGCTGCTCGCTCCGGAGGTGACCCGCCGCGTCATCGGCAAGATGGCAGGGTCAGCGAACGGGGATCCCGGGGCGGGGGCCGCGGCGTCCGAGCGAGCCGAGCCGAAGGAGCTGGCGCTGCTCACCGCCCGCGAGCGGGAGGTGCTGGTGCTGCTCGGCCGCGGCCTGTCGAACGGCGAGATCGCCGGCACGCTCGTCCTCGGCGAGGCGACGGTCAAGACCCACGTGTCCAACGTGCTGGCCAAGCTGCACCTGCGCGACCGCGTGCAGGCGGTCATCTACGCCTACGAGGCCGGCCTCATCCTCCCGACGGAGGAGTGACGCAGGAGGGTCGCGCGTCCACCCCGTAGATCCGTCCGGTGGGGGATCCCGGACCGGCCGCGCGTCACTAGCGTCGTCGGCATGCTGGAGATCAAGGAGCTGACCAGACGGTTCGGTGAGAACACCGCCGTGGACCACGTGTCGTTCGACGTGCCGGCCGGGCTGATGACCGGCTTCGTCGGCGGCAACGGCGCGGGCAAGACCACGACCATGCGGATGGTCATGGGGGTGCTCGGCATCGACGAGGGGGAGGTGCTGTGGCAGGGCCGGCCGATCACCCGGCTGGACCGCCGCCGGATCGGCTACATGCCCGAGGAGCGCGGGCTCTACCCCAAGCAGCCGATCCTCGACCAGCTCGTCTACATCGCCCAGCTCAAGGGCATGGACCGGGTCGCGGCGCGCACCCAGGTGACCGAGCTGCTGGAGCGGTTCGGGCTGGGGGAGCGGACCAAGGACCACCTGGAGAAGCTCTCGCTGGGCAACCAGCAGCGCGTGCAGATCATCGCCTCGGTGCTGCCCCGCCCGGCTGCGCTGGTCCTCGACGAGCCGTTCTCGGGCCTCGACCCGCGGGCCGTCGACTCGATGGTCGACCTGCTGCGCGAGTACACCCGCGACGGCGTACCGGTCCTCTTCTCCAGCCACCAGCTCGACCTCGTCGAGCGACTGTGCGACCGGCTGGTCGTGCTGTCCCAAGGACGCCGGGTCGCCGCCGGGACGGTTGCGGAGCTGCGCGACGCGGGGGTGCCGCGCTTCCGCCTCGTCCTCGGCGGCGACGCCGGTTGGGTCCGTGACCTCCGCGGCCTCGAGGTCCTCGACCTCGAGGGGGCGAGCGCCCTCGTCGAGGTGCGCGAGTCCGGCGCCGAGCAGCACCTCGTCGCCGAGGCCACCAGGCGCGGCGACGTCCACGAGTTCGTCCGGGTCCGCCCGGCCCTCAGCGAGATCTACCGGGAGGCCACCGCATGAGCACCGACAACCTGCGCACCGACGGCCCGCGCACCGACGACCCGCGCACGGACACGAGCCTGGACAGGCGCGACGAGCCCGCCTGGCTGCTCGTCACCCGTCGCGAGGTCGTCTCGCGGATCACCGACAAGTCGTTCCTCCTCGGTACGGCGTTCATGGTCGTGCTGATCGCGGGATTCATCGGCTTCAACGCCTGGCAGGAGGAGCGGACCGACGCGGTCACCCTGGCCGCCACGCCCGACTCCGCCGCCATGGCCACGGCGATCGCCGACGCGGCCCCGGGAGTCGACGAGAACGTCGAGGTCACCGTCGTCGAGGTCGACGACCGGGCCGCTGCGGAGACCGCGCTGCGCGACGACGAGGTCGACGCCTGGCTGCACCCCGCCGACGACGGGTGGGAGCTGACCTCGGAGTCGAGCGAGCAGGGCTCCCTGACCGACGTCGTCCGGGCGGTCGTGCAGCAGCAGGTGCTGGCCGACAACGCCGCGGACGTCGGCAGCACCGTCGAGGAGCTCCAGGCCGGCAGCACGGTGACCACCGCCTTCCTGCGCGGTGACGCCGAGAAGGCGGGCGTGGCCGAGGCCGTCGGCTTCGTGTTCGTCTTCCTGTTCTACTTCGCCGCCCTCGTCTTCGGCATGCAGCTCGCGTCGTCGGTGATCGAGGAGAAGCAGAGCCGCATCGTCGAGATCATCGCGGCCGCCATCCCGGTACGACACCTCCTCGCCGGCAAGGTGCTGGGCAACACGGCCCTGGCGGTGATCCAGCTGCTGGTCTACCTGGTGGTCGGCCTCGTGGGACTGTCGTTCACGTCGTACAAGTCGTACGTCCCGGCTCTGTCCGGCCCCACGGCGTGGTTCATCGCCTTCTTCCTCGCGGGCTTCGTCGCCCTGGCCTGCCTGTGGGCGGTCGCGGGGTCCCTCGCCTCGCGCACCGAGGACCTCCAGGCGACCTCGACGCCGCTGACGATGCTGATGCTGGTGATGTTCTTCGGCGGGCTGTCCCTCGACGGCCGCGGCCAGGTCATCGCGTCGTTCGTCCCGCCGGTCTCGGCGGTGGTGATGCCCAAGCGCATCCTGGCCGGCGGCGTGGAGTGGTGGGAGCCGCTGCTCGCCCTGGGCCTGCTGGCCGTGTTCGCCGCGGTGACCGTGTGGGTCGGGGAGCGCCTCTACCGCCGTGCGCTGCTGCAGACCGGCGGCCGGGTCAGCCTCCGCCAGGCGTGGTCGGCCGCAGAGTGACGCGGACGTAGACCCGAGGCAGGTGGGTCGGCGGGGACCTCAGAAGAGGTGGACCAGCGACGAGGTCCCCGTCACCACCGCCCAGAACCGCAGCCCGCGCCCCAGCAGGCCGGTGACCATGAAGATCCAGAACGGGACCCGCAGTGTCCCGGCGAGCACGGCCGTGACGGCGTACGGCGGGATGCCGGAGGCAGCGGAGACGAAGAGCAGGCCGGCCGTGAACCACGGCCGGCCCTCGGCGCGCTCGTGCCACTTGTCGAGCGACGCCCGCGCCTTGGGCTTCTGGAGCTGGCGGTGCACCCACGGGGCGCGCTCGACGTGCATGCCGCCCCAGTACCAGAGGATCTTGCCGAGCATCTGCCCGATCGTGGCCGAGACGAGGAGCGCCCACGTCTGCTCGGGGGCCTGGCTCACCGAGACGACCAGGATGGCCTCGATGTTGATGAGCGGCAGCAGCGCAGACGCGATCGAGGCGCCCATGACGCTCCAGAACAGCATCAGCGTGCGGCGCCCGGGACCGGCAGGCCGATCTGCGCCAGACGGCGCAGCGACACGCACTTGAGCACCAGCAACGCGGTCGCGATCACCAGGCCCACCCACATCCAGCCCGTGACGAGCAGGAGCACGGCGAAGAGCGCGCTGTTGACCGCCTTGGCGGGCTTGGACCAGTTCCACAGCCAGATCGTGCGGTCGACGACGAAGAAGTAGTTGGGGCTGCGGATGGGCCACGCGAGGAACGCGATCGACAGGAAGCAGTCGATGACCATGAACTCCGCCAGGTACACGAAGATCGCCGGTGACAGGTCGGGCTGGAGCCACGCGAGGCCGATGTAGAAGGCGGCGGCGTTGAGCCGGTCGCACATGATGTCGAGGACGGCCCCGATGCGGGTCTCGCAGTCGCGCACGCGGGCGTAGAACCCGTCGAGCATGTCGCCGACCCAGTAGACGCCGAGGGCGACGACGAGCAGCGTCAGGCTCTGCTGGTGCGCGGCCGTGGCCGCGAGCACGACCGAGGCGATCGTCCGGACCGCCGTGATGACCGTCGCGCCGGTCAGCAGCCGTTCGTCGCGTACGCCGTAGCGGTCGACAGGATCCGCCTCAGGCCCTCCCGCCGTGCCCTGCACCCCGCTCCCCACGCCCGGGATGGTATCGGGTCACGTCCACAGATCAGGCCACGCATGGCCGAGCTCGAGGACCAGCTCGCGCAGCAGCGGCAGGCTCACGCCCACGACGTTGTGGTGGTCGCCCTCGATGCCGCGCACGAACGCACCCCCGAGGCCGTCGATCGTGAAGGCGCCGGCGACGTGCAGCGGCTCTCCGGTCGCGACGTAGGCCTCGACCTCGTCGTCGCTCACGTCGGCGAAGTGCACGAGGGTCGAACCGGTCGCCGCGACCACCCGCCCCGACGCCACCTCGCGCAGGCTGTGCCCGCTGTGCAGGACGGCGCTGCGCCCGCGCATCGCGCGCCACCGCTCACCCGCCTCGGCCGCGTCGCGGGGCTTGCCGAGCGCCTCGCCGTGCCCGCCGGAACCGGGGGACGGCTGGAGCTCGAGCACCGAGTCGCACCCCAGGACGAGCGCGTCGGGAGGTACGTCGTCGCGCCCGGCGACGGCGGAGCACTTGAGCTCGGCGAGCTGGAGCGCCAGCTCGGCCGGCGGCAGCCCGCTCACCTGCGTCTCGTCGACGCCGCTCACGATGACCAGCGGCTCGATGCCGGCGGACCGCAGCGTGGCCAGCCGCGCGGGGGAGGCCGAGGCCAGGACCAGCGGCACGCGCGCGGTCGTCACAGGCGTCCCAGCGCCGTGCGCAGCGGGTCGAGCCCGAGCGAGCCCAGGTCGAGGGCCGCCCGGTGGAAGGCCTTGAGGTCGAACGCGTCGCCGTGGCGCTGCCGGACCTCGGCACGCGCGTCCAGCCAGATCCGCTCGCCCACCTTGTAGGACGGCGCCTGGCCGGGGAGGCCGAGGTAGCGCTTGACCTCGAACTGGATGAACTCGTCGTCCATGCGGCAGTGCAGCCGCATGAACTCCAGCCCCAGCTCGGGCGTCCACGTCTCTCCGGGGTGGAACGCGGTGCCACCGGGGCCGAGGCGGTTGTCCTCGGGGATGGTGAGCTCGAGGTGCATGCCGATGTCGACGATCACGCGGGCGGCGCGCAGCGACTGCCCGTCCAGCATCCCGAGGAGGTCGGCGGGGTCGTCGAGGAAGCCGAGCTCTTCCATCAGCCGCTCGGCGTAGAGCGCCCAGCCCTCACCGTGGCCGCTGCACCAGCACATCAGCCGCTGCCAGCGGTTGAGCGTGTCGCTGCGGTAGGCCGTCTGGGCGACCTGCAGGTGGTGCCCGGGCACCCCCTCGTGGAAGACGGTGGTCACCTCGCGCCACGGGTGGAAGTCGTCGATCCCGTCGGGCACGGACCACCACATGCGTCCCGGGCGCTCGAAGTCCTCGGAGGGGCCGGTGTAGTAGATGCCGCCGTCGTTGGTCGGGGCGAGCATGCACTCGATGCGTCGGATCGGGGCGGGGATGTCGAAGTGCACGTCGGCCATCGCGGTGATGGTGCGGTCGGCGAGGTGCTGCATCCAGTCGCGGAACGCCTCGCGGCCGTGGACCACGCGGGTCGGATCGGCATCGAGGTGCGCGACCGCCGCGTCGACGTCGGCCCCGGGCAGGATGCGCTCGGCGGTGGCGTCCATCAGGTCGGACAGGCGCTGCAGCTCGGCCCAGCCCCAGGCGTAGGTCTCGTCGAGGTCGACCTCGGCGCCGAGGAAGTAGCGGCTGGCGAGCGCGTAGACCTCCCGCCCGACGCCCTCGCGCTCCGCTCTCTGCGGCTCGAGCTCGTCGCTGAGGAACAGCCCGAACGCGGCGGTGGCGGCGCTCGCGGCACCGGCGAGGGCGCGCAGCTCCGCGTGGTCGCCGCCCTGCAGCCGCTCGACGAGGCCGAGGTAGAAGTCACCCGCCTCGCCGACCTGCCCGGTCCAGCGGCGCACCTGCTCGGCCACCTCGGCGTACTGCCGCGACGCCACGACGTTGCCCTTGCGCGCCTCGTCGGAGAGCGTCACGCGCAGGCCCTCGAGGGCCGCGGGCACGCCGGCGAGGCGCGATGCGATCGCCGCGACGGCCTCCTCGCCCTCGGTCGGCATCAGGTCGAAGACCCCGCGGATCTCGTGCAGGGGGCTCCAGAGCACCGACATGCGGGAGCGGTTGACGCCCGCCTCCTCCAGCTCGATCTCCAGGCGGGTCCGCTCGAGGAACGCGTCGCGCGCCGCGGCCTCGCGGTCGTCGACGGGCGTCGCGGCCTCGACCGCCGCGACCGCGCGCCGGGCCAGCGCCTCGCGGGCGTCGAAGCCGGCGGGGGAGAAGTCGGTCAGCTCGTGCTCGTGCCCGGCGACGCCGATCGACGTGGCGGTCAGCGGGTCGAGGGCGCAGTAGTCCTCGACGTAGGCGTCGCAGAGGGCGTCGATGGTGCGTTCGGTCACGCGCGGCTGAGTCACGCCCGCGACCCTAGACCCCGGCTCCGACGCCGCGGTGGGCCCGTCCTCGGGGCGGCCTACTGCGGCAGGCCGCTGGCCCGCCAGGCGCCCGGGCCGTGGCGGTGCGTGCGTCGTAGGCCGCGGGCGGGACTGCTCCACGCCGGGCGGGGCCGCTTGGGGGCCTCGCCGCCGCCCGACCCGAGCGCGGAGAACACCGCCACCAGCGCGGCGACCTCCTCGGGCGTCGCGTCGGCGTCGACCACCCGGAGGAGCGGCGCCGGCTCGCTCTCGCCGCTCACAACGGGATGTTCCCGTGCTTCTTGGGCGGGAGGGTCTCCCGCTTGGTGCGCAGCAGCCGGAGCGCCCGGACGACCTCCACGCGCGTCTCGTGCGGCGAGATGACCGCGTCGACGTAGCCGCGCTCGGCGGCGATGTAGGGGTTGGCGAGGGTGGTCTCGTACTCGTCGATGAGCTCGGCGCGCCGGGCCTCGACGTCCCCGCCCTCGTCGGCCACCTTCTTGAGCGTCTTGCGGTGCAGGATGTTGGCCGCGCCCTGCGCGCCCATCACCGCGATCTGGGCGGTGGGCCAGGCGACGTTGATGTCGGCGCCGAGGTGCTTGGAGCCCATCACGTCGTAGGCGCCGCCGTAGGCCTTGCGGGTGATCACCGTGATCAGCGGGACGGTCGCCTCGGCGTAGGCGTAGATGAGCTTGGCGCCACGCCGGATGATGCCGTCCCACTCCTGGTCGGTGCCGGGCAGGAAGCCCGGGACGTCGACGAACGTCAGGACCGGGATGTTGAAGGCGTCGCAGAACCGCACGAACCGCGCGGCCTTCTCGGACGCGTCGATGTCGAGGGTGCCGGCGAACTGCATCGGCTGGTTGGCCACGACGCCGACCGACCGGCCCTCCACGCGGCCGAAGCCGACGAGGATGTTGGGCGCGAACAGCTCCTGGACCTCGAGGAACTCCTCGTCGTCGAGCACGGCGGTGATGACGTCGTGCATGTCGTAGGGCTGGTTCGGGGAGTCCGGGATGATCGTGTCGAGCGTGCGGTCGAGGTCGGTGAAGTCCATGTCCGGCGCCTCGTCGAACTCCGGGGCCGGGTCGAGGTTGTTCTGCGGGAGGAAGGACAGCATCGACTTCACGTACTCGATCGCGTCCTCCTCGTCGGACGCCATGTAGTGGGCGTTGCCCGACTTGGTGTTGTGGGTACGCGCACCGCCGAGGTCCTCCATCGTCACGTCCTCGCCGGTGACGGTCTTGATCACGTCGGGACCGGTGATGAACATGGCGGAGGTCTGGTCGACCATCACCGTGAAGTCGGTGACGGCGGGGGAGTAGACGTGCCCGCCGGCGCAGTTGCCCATGATCAGGCTGATCTGCGGGATCACGCCCGACGCGTGCACGTTGCGGCGGAAGATCTCGCCGTAGAGGCCGAGGGAGACCACGCCCTCCTGGATCCGCGCGCCGGCGCCCTCGTTGATGCCGATGATCGGGCAGCCGGTCTTGATGGCGAGGTCCATTACCTTGGTGATCTTCTCGCCGTAGACCTCGCCCAGCGACCCGCCGAAGACGGTGAAGTCCTGGCTGAAGACGCACACCATGCGGCCGTTGACCTCGCCGTAGCCGGTGACGACGCCGTCGCCGTAGGGCCGGTTCTTCTCCAGCCCGAACGCCGTCGAGCGGTGCCGCGCGAGCTCGTCGAGCTCGACGAAGGTGCCCTCGTCGAAGAGCATCTCGATGCGCTCGCGCGCGGTCTTGCGGCCCTTCGCGTGCTGCTTCTCCACCGCCTTCGCCGAGCCGGCGTGCACCGCCTCGTCCAGGCGCCGCTCCAGGTCCGCGAGCTTGCCCGCGGTCGTGTGGACGTCGATCTCCGACTCGGACGGCACGTCGGTGCCCTCACCCGGCTGTGCGCTCATGTGGGGCAATCTAGACCCCATGACGCCCAGTCCGGCACCTCGCCCACCCATCGACCTCGACCGGCTGGTGGCGCCCGCGGGCTGGCGGGTGGAGCTCGTCGAGTCGGCGCCCTCCACCAACGCCGCGGTCGCCGAGCGCGCCCGCTCGGGCGAGGAGCCCGGTCTCGTCCTGGTCACCGAGCACCAGACCGCGGGGCGCGGTCGGCTCGACCGGGCGTGGGAGACGCCGGCCCGCTCGTCGCTGACGTTCTCGGTGCTGCTGCGCCCCGACGTGCCCGCGGCGTCGTGGCCGTGGCTGCCGCTGCTGACGGGGTACGCCGTCCAGGCCGCGCTCGGCGACCGGCTGCCCGACGTCGCCCTCAAGTGGCCCAACGACGTCCTCGTCGACGACGGCTCGGGCACCGGACGCAAGGTCTGCGGGATCCTCGTCGAGCGGGTCGAGACCCCCGACGGTCCCGTGGCAGTCGTCGGCATCGGCATCAACGTCGACCAGACGCTCGACGAGCTCCCCGTCGCGCTCGCCACGTCGGTCTCGCTGGAGACCGGGGAGCCCGTCGAGCGCACCGGCCTCCTCGGCCAGGTGCTCGGCTCGCTGCACGGGCTCATGGGTCTGCTCGACGACGTCGAGTCGCTGCGCCGGGCGTACGCCGACGTGTGCGTGACGCTCGGCCGCACCGTCGACGTCCACCTGCCCGGCGGCGACGTACGCCGCGGCGAGGCCCTCGACATCGACGCGACCGGGGCCCTGGTCGTCGGCACCGACGACGGCACGTTCACCGTGGCGGCCGGCGACGTCGTGCACGTCCGGCCCGCCTAGCAGCCCGCAGCACCGGGTGACATGATCGGCGCGTGGCGTTCCCGAGCAGGCTCCTCAACCCCGGTGAGCGCGTCGTCGTGTCCACCCGGTCGCACCCCAAGGCGCTGATCGGCCCCGTCCTGGTGCTGGTGCTGCTCGTCGCTGTCGTGGTGGCGCTCAGCACGCTCACCGACTCCACCCTGGCCGGCGGCGTCGCGGGAGCCGTGGCCGCCCTGGTGGCCCTCTGGTTCGTGGTGCGGCCCGTGGTGGCGTGGCTGACGACGACCTACACCTTCACCAACCGCCGCTTCATCAAGCGCTCCGGCTTCATCGCCAAGGAGGGCCGCACGATCCCGCTCAACCGGATCAGCGGTGTCGACTTCGAGATCGGCGTGGTCGACCGGGTCTTCGGCTGCGGCACGCTGGTCGTCTCCGACGCCAGCACCGACGGCAGCGTGCTGCTCCACGACATCCCCGACGTCGAGAAGGTCCAGCTGCAGGTCTCCGACGAGCTCCACCGCCTCTCGAGCGGCGACCACCGCGACGATGGCTCCTGACCGCAAGCGCCGCGGCGGCCTCCCCGACACCGGCCCGCAGGGGGCGCCGGGGGAGCAGCTCGACCACGCGATCCTGCGCAGTGAGCCGGCCTACAACGCCCTCGAGGTCTCGGCCGAGACCGGCGTCACGATCGAGCAGACCCGCCGCCTCTGGCGGGCGCTGGGCTTCCCGGAGTTCAGCGGCGAGAAGGCCTACACGGCCGCCGACATCGAGGCCGTCTCGACGCTCATGGGCTTCGTCGACTCCGGCGCCGTGGACTTCGACATGGCCGTCAACCTCACCCGCGGCGTCGGCCAGACCATGGCCCGGCTCGCCGACTGGGAGGTCTCCACGCTGGTCAGCCGGGTCGAGGAGATGGAGGCGGGCGAGGAGGCCACCGGCTCGCGCATCGGGTCGGCGCTGCGGCTGATCGACGAGGTCAACCCGCCCTTCGAGCGGCTCCTCGTCTACGCCTGGCGCCGCCACCTCGCGGCAGCAGTGGGGCGGATCGAGGCGATGGGCGCCAACGACGAGGACCTCCACACGATCGACGTCAGCGTCGGGTTCGCTGACCTGGTCTCCTTCACCGCGCTGTCCAACACGCTCGACCGCGACGAGATCGGCGACCTCGTCGAGGTCTTCGAGAGCCGGTGCCAGGACGTCGTCGCGCGCTACGGCGGCCGGATCATCAAGAGCCTGGGCGACTCGGTCCTGTTCGTCACCAACACCGCCGAGGAGGCAGTGGGCGTCGCCGAGGGCATCATCAACGTGATCGGCCGGGACCCGAAGATGCCCGACGTCCGCCTCGGTCTGGCCAGCGGTCCGGTCATCCAGCGGCTGGGCGACATCTTCGGCCCGCCGGTCAACATGGCCGCGCGGCTGACGCAGGTCGCCCGCCGCAACCGGCTCATCGTGGACCAGAACACCGCCGACCTGCTCCCCGACGAGGAGTGGGAGGACCGGCGGCTCCCGGCCCGCCCGGTGCGCGGCTTCGGCCTCGTGGAGCCGGTCGCCGTACGCCGCCGCTGACGCGCCGCGACGATCGCGCGAGGTGGTCTGGACCAGTCGTCCACAATTCACCCATAAGGACCACCTCGTGGACGAGCGGTCCCTAGTTTCAGCCGCGTGTTGGCTGTGCAGGACGTACGACTCGACCCCACCTCGCGACAGGTGTGGCGTGGCGACCGTGAGATCAGGCTCTCCCGCAAGGAGTTCCAGCTCCTGCACGCCCTGATGGCGCGACCGGGCGACATCGTCACCCGCGGCGAGCTGATGGCCGACGTGTGGCAGACGTCGTTCTACACGAACTCCAAGACCATCGACGTGCACCTCGGCTGGCTGCGCCGCAAGCTCGGCGACGACCCGCGCAACCCCACGCTGATCACCACCCACCGCGGTCGCGGCCTGCGCTTCGAGCCGGCCGCGGACACGGTCGCCAGCTGAGCAGCCGACCTCCGTCGGGTCCCGGAGGCGAGACCGCGCCCGGGACCGCAGGGCGCGTCAACTAGGCTCCCGTCGTGTCCTCGACCGGCTCGCACCGCGCTCCCACGCTCGCCGTCATCGGGGGCGGCCAGCTGGCCCGGATGATGGCGCAGCCCGCCATCGCGCTCGGCCTCCCGCTGCGCCTGCTCGCCGAGGCCGAAGGCGTCTCAGCCGCGCAGGTCATCCCCGACCACATGGTCGGCGACTACACCGACCTGCCGACGCTCCAGAAGGTCACCGGCGGAGCGGCCGTGGTCACCTTCGACCACGAGCACGTCCCGACGGCCCACCTGCACGCCCTCGCCGACGACGGCGTCGCCGTGCGCCCCGGCCCGGAGGCGCTCGTCCACGCCCAGGACAAGGCGGTGATGCGGCGCCGGCTCGCCGAGCTCGACGTGCCGTGCCCGCGCAACGCGGTCGTCACCTCGACCGCCGACGTGGAGGCCTTCGGCCTGCCGTGCGTGCTCAAGACCACCCGCGGCGGCTACGACGGCAAGGGCGTCTGGGTCGTGCGTGCGCTCGACGAGGCCCAGGTCGCCTTCGACGCCGCCGCGGCCGCCGGGGTCGAGGTGCTGGCCGAGGAGCTCGTCGACTTCCGGCGGGAGCTGTCCGCCCTCGTCGCCCGCTCGCCCAGCGGGCAGGCAGCGGCGTACCCCGTCGTCGCCTCCACCCAGCTCGACGGCATCTGCCACGAGGTGATCGCCCCCGCGCCGGACCTCGCGCCCGCCCTGGCCGGTCAGGCGCAGGAGATCGCCCTGCGGATCGCCGGTGCGCTCGACGTCACCGGCATCCTCGCCGTCGAGCTCTTCGAGACGACCGACGGCCGGATCCTGGTCAACGAGCTGGCGATGCGCCCCCACAACACCGGCCACTGGAGCCAGGACGGCGCCGTGACGTCCCAGTTCGAGAATCACCTCCGCGCCGTCATGGACCTCCCGCTGGGTTCGCCGGCCCCACGCGTGCGCTGGACCGTGATGGTCAACATCCTCGGCGGACCCACCGACAGCGGCCGGCTCTACGACGGCCTGCCGCACGCGATGGCGCGCGACCCGCGGCTGCGGGTGCACTTCTACGGCAAGGACCTGCGTCCCGGGCGCAAGGTCGGCCACGTCAACGCCTACGGCGACGACCTCGACGACTGCCTCGAGCGGGCGCGGCACGCCGCTGCCTGGTTCCGCGGCGACCTGGGCAACGAGAGCGGGTGAGCGATGAGTGAGGACGTGACCGCCGCCGTGAAGGTCGGCATCGTGATGGGCTCGGACTCCGACTGGCCGGTCATGCAGGCCGCCGGCGAGATCCTCACCGAGCTCGGGGTCGCGTGGGAGGCCGACGTGGTCTCCGCGCACCGGATGCCCACCGAGATGATCGAGTGGGGCCGCCAGGCCCACACCCGCGGGCTGTCGGTCGTCATCGCCGGCGCCGGGGGAGCGGCCCACCTGCCGGGCATGCTCGCCTCGGTCACCCCGCTGCCGGTCATCGGGGTGCCGGTGCCGCTGAAGTACCTCGACGGCATGGACTCGCTGCTGTCGATCGTGCAGATGCCGGGCGGCATCCCCGTCGCCACGGTCGCGATCGGCAATGCCAAGAACGCCGGCATCCTCGCCGCGCGCATCCTCGCCACCAGCGACCCCGTCCTGCAGCAGCGCCTCGTCGACTACCAGGCGGAGCTCGCCGAGACCGCCCACGCGAAGGGCGACGTCGTCCGCCGTGCCGCCGCCGGCGACACCCGCCGCGTCGGCTTCTGAGCGCTACTCGGTGACCCGGCCGCGCAGCGACTTGGTCTGACCCCGCTCCTTCTTCGCCTTCAGCCGGCGCTCCTTCGCGCCGCGGCTGGGGCGCGTCGGCCGGCGCGGCGGCGGGGGCGGTGCCAGCGCCTGGCGCAGGAGGTCGGCGAGACGCTCGCGCGCGGCGACTCGGTTGCGGTGCTGGGAGCGGTGCTCGGACGCCGCGATCGAGACGGTGCCCGACGGCCACGTGCGAAGGGCCCGCGCCCGCTGGGTGTCGCTGAGGGCGGTCGAGGACGCGACGTCGTACTCCAGCTCCACCCGCGAGTCGGTGGTGTTCACCGACTGACCTCCCGGACCGGGCGACTTCGAGAAGCGCTCGACCAGCTCCGCGGCAGGCACGACCAGGCCCTCGGGCAGGCCCGGACCGGCGGGGACGTGGAGGTCGCGCATCCCCCCATTGTGGACGGATGCCGGTGCCACGTGACGGCGAGTGTCTAGGGTCGTCGCCATGACGACTCGCTGGGGAATCGCCGCGACCGGTGGGATGGCCGCCGCCTTCGCCTCCGACCTGGCGGTGACCGACGGCGCGGAGATCGCGTTCGTCGGCAGCCGCTCACCGGAGTCGGGCCGGTCCTTCGCCGAGCGCTTCGGCGCGCCTGCGTCCGGCAGCTATCGCGACCTGGTCGAGGCAGGCCGGCGCGGGGACGTCGACGTCGTCTACCTCGCGACCCCGCACCCGCAGCACCACGACCTCGCGCTCGCCGCCATCGAGGCCGGCACCCCGCTGCTGGTCGAGAAGGCGTTCACCGCCACGCTCGCCGGGGCCGAGGAGGTGGTCGGCGCCGCCCGCGCCGCCGAGGTGTTCTGCATGGAGGCGATGTGGACCCGCTTCCAGCCGGCCGTCGCCCACGTCCGCGAGCTCGTCGCCGCCGGCGACATCGGGGAGGTGCTGCTGGTCCAGGCCGACTTCGGGGCGCAGCGTGACTTCGACCCGACCAGCCGGCTCTTCGACCTCGCGCTCGGCGGCGGCTCGATCCTCGACCTCGGGGTCTACCCGGTCTCGCTTGCCCAGCACCTCCTCGGACGCCCCGACCGCGTCACCACGACCGGCACGACCTACCCCAACGGCGCCGACCGGTCGGCGGCCATCCAGCTGTCGTACGACGACGGGCGGGCCGCGTCGCTGACCTGCTCGCTCGCCAGCCAGACGCCGGGCCGGGCGATCATCGTGGGCACCGAGGGCTCCATCGAGGTGGTCCCGCCGTTCTACCACCCCAGCGCGCTCGTCGTACGGCGCAACGGGGCGGAGCTCACGGAGGTCGAGCGCCTGCCCACCGGCCGCGGCTACGTCCACCAGGCGGAGGAGGTGCAGCGCTGCCTCGCGGCCGGGCTCACCGAGAGCCCGCTCATGCCGCTGCAGGACACCCTCGACGTGATGTGGGTGCTCGAGGAGGCCCTCGGGCAGCTCGGCATCACGATGGCCGAGGCGTCCATCGAGCTGTAGCAGCGACGGCGGCCGTCAGCGGCCGCGCTTGCGCCACTCGATCGCGGGGCAGGTGTCCATCACCATCGGCACGCCGGCGGCGGTCGTCCGCTCGAAGGCGTCGACGTCGACCACCCCGAGCTGGAACCACACGCCCTTCGCGCCGACGGCGACCGCCTGGTCGGCGAACTCGCCCGCTGCCTCGGAGCGGCGGAAGACGTCGACGACGTCGATCGGCACCGGCACGTCGGCGAGCGTGGCGTAGCCCTGCTCGCCGAGCACGGCTGGCGCGCCGGGGTCGGCGAAGACCGGGTGCACCGGGACGATGCGCTTGCCGCGCTCCTGCAGCAGTGCGGCGATGGAGTACGCCGTCCGGCCGGGGTCGCCGGAGAGGCCGACGACCGCCCACGTCTGCGCCTCGTCGAGCATGTGGTCGACGGTCGCGGGGTCCTGCCAGTCACTGCTCACCGAGCGCTGCGAAGTGGTCATGGCCACACGGTAGACCGCTGCCCCAGAAAGCATGGACGTCCTACAATTCGGAGTCATGAGCGAGTTTCCCCTCTACGCCCTCTCCGAGGAGCACCAGGCCATCCGCGAGGCCGTCCGGGCCGTCGCCGACGCCAAGATCGCGCCCCACGCCGCCGAGGTCGACGAGGAGGCCCGCTACCCGCACGAGGCGGCTGCGGCGCTGCTCGCCTCCGACTTCCACGCCCCCCACGTGCCCGAGCAGTACGGCGGCGCCGGCGCCGACGCGCTCGCGACCGTTCTGGTCATCGAGGAGGTCGCCCGGGCGTGCGTGTCGTCCTCGCTGATCCCGGCGGTCAACAAGCTCGGGTCGCTCCCGGTGCAGATCGCCGGCTCCGAGGAGCTGAAGGAGAAGTACCTCGGTGCGCTCGCGCGCGGCGAGGGCGGCTTCTCCTACTGCCTCTCCGAGCCCGACGCCGGCTCCGACGCCGGCGGCATGAAGACCCGGGCCGTGCGCGACGGCGACGAGTGGGTGCTCGACGGCGTCAAGCGCTGGATCACCAACGCCGGTGAGTCGGAGTTCTACACGGTCATGGCCGTCACCGACCCCGAGAAGAAGACCCGTGGCGGCATCTCGGCGTTCGTCGTGGAGAAGTCCGACGAGGGCGTCACCTTCGGTGCGCCGGAGAAGAAGCTGGGCATCAAGGGCAGCCCCACCCGCGAGGTCTACCTCGACAAGGTCCGCATCCCCGCATCGCGGATGATCGGCGAGGAGGGCACCGGGTTCACGACCGCGATGAAGACACTCGACCACACCCGGGTCACCATCGCCGCCCAGGCCGTCGGCGTCGCGCAGGGGGCGCTCGACTACGCGCTCGACTACGCCAAGGAGCGCCAGCAGTTCGGCAAGGCGATCGCCGACTTCCAGGGCCTGCAGTTCATGCTCGCGGACATGGGCATGAAGGTCGAGGCGGCCCGCCAGATGACCTACGCCGCCGCCGGCCGCTCCGAGCGCGGCGACGACGACCTCACCTTCTTCGGCGCCGCGGCCAAGTGCTTCGCCTCCGACGTCGCGATGGAGGTCACCGTCAACGCGGTGCAGGTGCTCGGCGGCTACGGCTTCACCCGCGACTACCCGGTCGAGCGGATGATGCGCGACGCCAAGATCACCCAGATCTACGAGGGCACCAACCAGGTCCAGCGGATCGTGATGGCGCGCCAGCTCCTGGCCGGGGTGCAGTCCGAGCTCTGACGCGCTGACGGCGGAGGGACCTCCGGGCCGGGGGCCCGGGACCTTCGGCCCTGCTGGGCGGTCCCGGGCGCAGACCAGCATGTGGGTGGTCGCGAGCACCGAGCTCGCGTCGGCACGATCTCGTGCCCACCCACCGGAGGGACCGCCTGTGCGAACTGCGCAAGACGTCGGAAGTCGTGCCCTCCCACCCCTGCGGGTGGGACGGATTTTGCTCTAGCGTGTCGACATGGTGACGGGGGAGCGGCACTACGTGGATGGTCCCGGGAGCGACGCCCTGCTACGTGCGGGGCGGTTCTTCACCCGGTGGGACGAGACCGACGACGGACGCGCGGTGTTCCGGGAGGGCGGGCGCGCGGGCGACGTCTTCTACCGGGACCGGTGGAGCCACGACAAGGTGGTGCGCTCGACCCACGGGGTGAACTGCACCGGCTCGTGCTCGTGGAAGGTCTACGTCAAGGACGGGATCATCACCTGGGAGAGCCAGCAGACGGACTACCCGTCGGTCGGCCCCGACCGTCCTGAGTACGAGCCCCGCGGATGTCCGCGGGGCGCTGCTTTCTCCTGGTACACCTACTCGCCGACCCGGGTGCGCTACCCCTACGCCCGCGGGGTGCTGGTCGAGATGTTCCGCGAGGCGCGCGAGCGCCTCGGCGACCCGGTGCTGGCGTGGGGAGAGATCGTCGGCGACCCCGAGAAGCGCCGCCGCTACCAGCGTGCCCGCGGCAAGGGCGGCCTGGTGCGGGTCAGCTGGACCGACGCGATCGACATGGTGGCCGCGGCGCACGTGCACACGATCAAGCACCACGGCCCCGACCGCTGCACCGGCTTCTCGCCGATCCCGGCGATGTCGATGGTGTCGCACTGCGTCGGCACGCGCTTCGTCCAGCTCATCGGCGGCGTGATGACGTCGTTCTACGACTGGTACGCCGACCTGCCGGTCGCGAGCCCGCAGGTCTTCGGCGACCAGACCGACGTCCCGGAGTCGGGCGACTGGTGGGACGCGACGTACCTGATGATGTGGGGCTCCAACGTCCCCGTCACCCGCACCCCGGACGCGCACTGGATGGCCGAGGTCCGCTACCGCGGCACCAAGGTGGTCACGGTCAGCCCGGACTACGCCGACAACACCAAGTTCGCCGACGAGTGGATGCCCGCCCAGGCCGGGACCGACGCGGCCCTCGCGATGGCGATGGGACACGTGCTCCTCACGGAGTTCTTCGTGGAGCGGCGCACGCCGTTCTTCGTCGACTACGTGCAGCAGTACACCGACCTGCCCTTCCTGGTCCGGCTCGAGGAGCACGAGCAGGGCGGGCTCGTCCCCGGCAGGTTCCTCACCGCCCGGGACCTCGGCGGGACCACCGACGAGGACCGGTGGAAGACCGTCCTGGTGGACGGGCGGACTGGGGAGCCGGTGGTGCCCAACGGGTCGATGGGCTTCCGCTACGCCGAGTCCGGCGTCGGGCGCTGGAACCTCGACCTCGAGGGCGTCTCACCCGCGCTGACGCTGGCCGGCGAGGGCAGCGATGCGGTCGAGGTGCTGCTGCCGGCCTTCGTCGACGCCGACGGCTCCGGCTCGGTGCTCCGCCGCGGCGTGCCCGCCCGCCGGGTGGGCGGCCACCTCGTGACGACCGTCTTCGACCTGATGCTGGCGCAGTACGGCGTCGCGCGCGACGGGCTGCCGGGGGAGTGGCCGTCCGGCTACGACGACGCGGAGACGCCGTACACGCCGGCCTGGCAGGCCGAGCGGACGAAGGTGCCCGCCGAGCAGTGCATCCGCATCGCCCGCGAGTTCGCCCGCAACGCCGAGGAGTCGGGTGGCCGGTCGATGATCATCATGGGCGCCGGCATCTGCCAGTGGTTCCACGGCGACGCGACCTACCGGGCGATCCTGTCGCTGCTCGTCCTCACCGGCTCGATGGGTCGCAACGGCGGCGGCTGGGCCCACTACGTGGGCCAGGAGAAGTGCCGCCCGATCACCGGGTGGATCTCGCTGGCCAACGGCCTCGACTGGGGCCGCCCGCCGCGGACCATGACCGGTACGTCGTTCTGGTACATGCACACCGGCCAGTGGCGCACCGACGGGTACTCCGCCGACTCGCTGGGCTCGCCGCTGGCCAAGGGCCACCTGAGGGGCATGCACACCGCCGACACGATCGCCGAGTCCGCGGCGCGTGGGTGGATGCCGTTCTACCCGCAGTTCGACCGGAACCCGATGGACGTCGCCGACGCCGCGACCGCGGCGGTGGAGGCGGGCGAGGCCGCCACCCCGGCGGCGTACGTCGCCGACGCGCTGGACCGCGGCGACCTCAGGCCGGCCATCGCGGACATCGACGCGCCGGAGTCGTGGCCGCGCACGCTCGTGCTGTGGCGCTCCAACCTCTTCGGCTCGAGCGCCAAGGGCAACGAGTACTTCCTGAGGAACCTCCTCGGCACCCACTCCAACGTCCTCGGCAGCGAGAACCCGGCGACGCCACGACCGCAGACGGTCGCCTGGCACGAGGACCCGCCCGAGGGGAAGCTCGACCTGCTGGTGAGCGCCGACTTCCGGATGACGTCGACGACGCTGCTCTCCGACGTCGTGCTGCCTGCGGCGACCTGGTACGAGAAGCACGACCTGTCCTCGACCGACATGCACCCGTTCGTGCACGCGTTCAGTCCCGCGATCGACCCGCCGTGGGAGGCACGCACCGACTTCGAGGCGTTCCATGCGCTCGCCCGGCGGCTGTCCGAGCTGGCCGAGGACCACCTCGGCACCCGCAAGGACCTGGTGAGCGTCCCGCTCCAGCACGACACCCCGGGCGAGACACCGCGCGACCCCGACCACACCCGCCCGGTGTTCCAGGTGGTCGAGCGCGACTACACCGCGATCGCCGAGAAGCTCGCCAGCATCGGTCCGCTCGCGGACTCGCTCGGCTTCACGGTCAAGAACGTCACCTACGACGTCGCCGAGCAGGTGGAGGCGCTGGGCCACGGCAACGGCGTCATGTCCCACGGCGCCGGCGCCGGCCGGCCGGCGATCGACACCGACAAGAAGATGGCCGAGGCGATCCTGCGTCTCTCCGGCACGACCAACGGCGCCCTCGCCGTGCAGGGCTTCAGGACGCTCGAGGCGCGGGTCGGGAAGAAGCTGCACGACCTGGCCGAGGGGTCGGAGGAGAAGCGGATCAGCTTCGCCGACACCCAGGCGGCGCCGGTTCCGGTGATCACCTCACCCGAGTGGTCCGGCTCCGAGACCGGCGGGCGTCGCTACGCCCCGTTCACCGTCAACATCGAACGGCTCAAGCCGTTCCACACGCTGACCGGGCGCATGCACTTCTACCTCGACCACGACTGGATGACCGACCTCGGCGAGGCCCTCCCGACCTACCGACCACCGCTCGACATGCAACGCCTCTTCGGCGAGCCGGCGCTGGGCCCGGACGGAGCCCTGCAGGTCACGGTGCGCTACCTGACCCCGCACTCGAAGTGGTCCATCCACTCCGAGTACCAGGACAACCTGTTCATGCTGTCGCTGAGCCGTGGCGGCCCCACGGTCTGGATGAGCCCGCAGGACGCGGGTGCGATCGACGTGCACGACAACGACTGGGTGGAGGCCACCAACGCCAACGGCGTGCTCGTCGCGCGGGCCATCGTCAGCCACCGGATGCCGCAGGGCGTGGTCTACGTCCACCACGCGCAGGAGCGCACCATCGACGTCCCGAAGTCCGAGGCCACCGGCCGTCGCGGCGGCATCCACAACTCCGTCACCCGGCTGCTGGTGAAGCCGACGCACCTCATCGGCGGCTACGCGCAGCTGTCCTACACGTTCAACTACCTCGGCCCCACCGGCAACCAGCGCGACATGGTCTCGACCATCCGCAAGCGGTCCCAGGAGGTGACGTACTGATGCGCGTCATGGCCCAGATGGGCATGGTGATGAACCTCGACAAGTGCATCGGCTGCCAGACCTGCTCGGTGACCTGCAAGCAGGCGTGGACCAACCGCGCCGGCACCGAGTACGTCTGGTTCAACAACGTCGAGACCCGGCCCGGCCAGGGCTACCCGCGCCGCCACGAGGACCAGGAGCAGTGGAAGGGCGGCTGGGAGCTCGACGGCCGCGGCCGCCTCCGGCTGAAGACCGGCGGCCGGTTCAAGCGCCTGCTGTCCATCTTCGCGAGCCCCGTCCAGCCCGAGCTCGACGACTACTACGAGCCGTGGACCTACGACTACAAGACCCTCGTCGAGGCACCGCTGGGTGACGACTTCCCGGTCGCCCGCCCGAAGTCGCTCATCACCGGCGAGGACACGAAGGTCACCTGGTCGGCCAACTGGGACGACAACCTCGCCGGCGCCCCCGAGCTGGCGCACCTCGACCCGATCGTCCAGCGGATCCGCCGGGAGTCCGAGGACAAGATCAAGTTCGAGCTCGAGCAGACCTTCATGTTCTACCTGCCCCGGATCTGTGAGCACTGCCTCAACCCGGCCTGCATGGCGTCGTGCCCGTCCGGCGCGATCTACAAGCGTTCCGAGGACGGCATCGTGCTGGTCGACCAGGACCGCTGCCGCGGCTGGCGCCAGTGCATCACCGGATGCCCGTACAAGAAGATCTACTTCAACCACAAGTCCGGCAAGGCCGAGAAGTGCACGTTCTGCTACCCCCGCGTCGAGGTCGGCATCCCGACCGTGTGCTCGGAGACGTGCGTGGGCCGGCTGCGCTACCTCGGGCTCTTCCTGTACGACGCCGACGCGGTGACCGCGGCTGCGTCGGTGGCCGACGACCGCGACCTCTACGAGGCCCAGATGGACCTCATCCTCGACCCCGAGGACCCAGCCGTCGTCGCCGCCGCCCGGGAGCAGGGCATCCCGGAGGACTGGCTGGACGCTGCACGACGCTCCCCGGTCTACGCGCTGGCCAAGAAGTACCGGGTCGCGCTGCCCCTGCACCCGGAGTACCGCACGATGCCGATGGTCTGGTACGTCCCGCCGCTGTCACCGGTCGTCGACCTGCTCACCGAGCAGGGCCACGACGCGGAGGACAGCGACGTCCTGTTCGGTGCCATCGAGGCGCTGCGGATCCCGGTCGAGTACCTCGCCGAGCTCTTCACCGCCGGGGACACCGACGTCATCGACGGCGTGCTGCGCAAGCTCGCCGCCATGCGCTCCTACATGCGGGGCATCAACCTCGGTCGCGAGCCCGACGCCTCCATCCCCGCCGCAGTGGGGATGAGCGAGGAGTCGCTCTACGAGATGTACCGCCTGATGGCCATCGCCAAGTACGACGAGCGCTACGTCATCCCGAAGGCCCACGTCGAGCAGGCCCACGACCTCGAGGAGATGGGCTGCTCCCTGGACTTCGACGACGGCCCCGGCATGTACGACTCCGGCCCGTTCGGCGAGGCCAGCGGCCGGCCGGTGCCGGTGGCGGTCGAGAACTTCCACGCCCTCAAGCAGCGCCAGACCACCGACGCCCCGGCCGGCGACGAGGAGCTGCGGGGCCGGGTCAACCTGCTCAACTGGGACGGCAACGGCACCCCGTCCGGCCTGTTCCCACCCAGGCGTGAGGACCGGCGCGAGGACGAGCCGCGATGAGGCTCCGACGGGGGAGGACCGACCGGGCGGCCCAGCAGCGGGCGCGCGTCGTACGGCAGGCCGCGTCGTGGTGCCTGTCGTACCCCGACGAGGACCTCGTCGAGCGGGTCCCGGTGCTCAGGACGGCCCTGGCCGAGCACGACGTGACGCACCTCGACGCGCTGCTCGACGAGCTCGAGACGCTCCCGCTCGGGGAGCTGCAGCGCCGCTACGTCGACGTCTTCGACATCTCGCGCCGCCACGCGCTCTACCTGTCGTACTGGACCGACGGCGACACCCGGCGCCGCGGCGAGGTGCTGGGCAGCTTCAAGGCTGCCTACCGGGCCAGCGGGTTCCTCGTCGACACGGCGGGCGAGCTGCCCGACTTCCTGCCGATGGTGCTGGAGTTCGCGGCGGTCGCCGACCCGGAGGCGGGGGAGGCCCTGCTCCGGGACTACCGCCCCAGCCTCGAGCTGCTCCGCATCGGCCTCGAGGAGGAGCCGGACGGGTGGGCCCACGCGTACGCCGCCGTGGTGGCCGCGGTGTGCGCGACCCTGCCGGGCGAGTCGCCCGCCGACCGTGCCGCCGTCCAGGCGATGGTCGGCCCGCCGCCGGTCGAGACGGTCGGCCTCGAGCCCTACCTCGGACAGGACGACCCGCGGCTGCTGCCGCTCTCGGAGATCGGAGGCCGTTGATGGACGTGCTGCTGTGGGGAGTCCTTCCCTACCTCGTCATCGCCACGCTGGTGCTCGGCACGATCTGGCGCTACCGCTACGACAAGTTCGGGTGGACGACCCGCTCCTCCCAGCTCTACGAGTCGCGGCTGCTGCGGATCGGGTCGCCGCTGTTCCACTTCGGCATCCTCGTCGTCCTCGTCGGGCACATCGGCGGCCTGGTGATCCCGGAGTCCTGGACCGAGGCGGTCGGGGTCACTGAGGGCATCTACCATTTCAACGCCCTCCTCCTCGGCGGCGTCGCCGGCTTCTGCACCCTGGCCGGCGTCCTTATCCTGGTCGTCCGACGTCGTCGCACGGGTCCGGTCTTCATGGCGACCACCGTCAACGACAAGGTCATGTACGTCCTGCTGGTCGGGGCCATCACGCTCGGGCTGTGGACCACCCTGGTCGCCGTCGGCGCCGGTCATGAGGCCCACAACTACCGCGAGACCGTGTCGCCGTGGTTCCGCTCCATCTGGGTGCTCCAGCCCGACGTCGACGCCATGGCCGCGGCGCCGATCCAGTTCCACGCCCACGTGCTCGTCGCGATGCTGCTGTTCGCGGCGTGGCCCTTCACCCGGCTCGTGCACGCCTTCACGGCGCCGGTGCACTACTTGTTCCGGCCGTACATCGTCTACCGCAGTCGCGATGCCCGGGTGCCAACACCCACGGGCCGTCCGCGCGCGGGTTGGAGCCCGGTCGGCACCGCCGACCGTGACAGGAGGACGAGATGACACACGCCGCCGGTGTCGTGCAGGACATCGAGCAGGGCCAGGCGAAGAACCTCGCGCTGGCCACCCTCGCCTTCACGATCAGCTTCTGGGCCTGGAACATGATCGCGCCGCTCGGTGTGCGCTACACGGAGGAGCTGGGACTCACCTCCGGCCAGAAGTCGCTGCTCGTCGCGACGCCGGTGCTGGTGGGCTCCCTCGGCCGGATCCTCGCGGGCGCCCTCACCGACCGCTTCGGCGGCCGGCTGATGTTCACCGTGCTGCTCGTCGCGACGGCGCCGTTCGTGCTGCTGGTCGCGTTCGCGGGCGACCAGGAGTCCTACGGCCTGCTGCTGCTCTTCGGCTTCTTCCTGGGCATCGGCGGCACGACGTTCGCGGTCGGCATCCCCTTCGTCAACGCGTGGTTCGGTGCCGACCGGCGCGGTTTCGCCACCGGCGTCTTCGGCGCCGGCATGGGTGGCACGGCGCTGTCGTCGTTCTTCACGCCCCGGTTCGTGAGCTGGTTCGGCTACAACACCACCCACGTGATCATCGCGGTCGCCCTGGTGGTCGTCGCCCTCATCGTGTGGTCGGCGATGCGCGACTCCCCGCAGTGGGCGCCCAACACCGATCCGGTGGTCCCCAAGCTCGTCGCGGCGGCGAAGCTGCCCGTGACGTGGCAGATGTCCTTCCTGTACGCCGTGGCCTTCGGCGGGTTCGTCGCCTTCTCGACCTACCTGCCGACCTACCTCAAGGACGTGTACTCCTTCGACCTCACCCAGGCCGGCACCCGCACCGCCGGGTTCGCCGTCGCCGCCGTGATCGCCAGGCCCGTCGGCGGCATCCTGGCCGACAAGGTCGGTCCTCGCACCGTCGCCATCACCTCCTTCGCGGGCGCGGCCGTGATGGCGATCGTGGTCGCCCTCCAGCCCCCGCCCGAGGTGCCGGCCGGCCTGGCCTTCGTGGTGCTCGCTGCCTTCCTGGGTCTCGGCACGGGCGGGGTGTTCGCCTGGGTCGCCGCGCTCGCCCCGCGCGAACGCGTCGGCAGCGTGTCCGGGCTGGTCGGGGCCGCCGGTGGTCTCGGCGGGTTCTTCCCGCCGCTGGTCATGGGTGCGACGTACGACGAGGCCGACCACAGCTACACGGTCGGGCTGACCCTCCTGTGCGTGACCGCAGTGGTGGCGCTCTTGTTCACCGCGTTCGGCATCCGGAAACGGACGGCCGACTGAGGTCTGGCGTCGGCGTGCGGACCGTGGTCATCCGAGGGCGATCTCCTCGCACCTGCGGAGGTTGCGGGCGACAGAGGCGCGGTCCAGCCCGAGCAGGACGGTGAGCCACACGCCGTTCTGCAGGACGTCGATGTCGGCGGCCCGGCGGCGGCACTCGTCGCGGGCGAGGTCGGGGCGGGCGGCGGCGATGAGCCCGGTGAGGCGGCGGCGGTACTTCCTCTGGGCGTCGGCGTTGATCTCCGCGAACTCCGCGTCAGCGCGTGCCAGTGCCCAGAGCTGCAGGCGCAGCGAGAGGTAGTCGGTGGTGAGGTACGCCGGCTCGACCACGCGGCGCAACGCCGTGCGCAGCTGCTCCTCGGGCGACCGGTCGGGGTCGGCTGCCAGGAGGGCGAGGTCCTGCTCCTCGACCCGGAGCAGGGTCGCCCTCAGCAGGCTCGTCTTGTCGGAGTAGTGGTAGTTGACCAGTCCGAGCGAGACCCCGGCCTCCCGCGCCACGGCGCGCATGCTGACGCCGGCGATGCCATCGCGGCCGAGCAGGTCGGTCGCGGCCTCGAGGATCCGCGCGTGCCGGTCCAGTGTGTCGGAGGAGCTGTCAGCGGCCACGGGCGCAGCGTACTGATCAAACGTCCAGCCAACTATTGAACGATCGTTCAGTCTGGTCCTACAGTCGATGCATGGAGCTGGTCACCGCGGAGGACGTCACGGCCATCGCCTCCGGCTACGACACCGACCCGGCCGAGTCCTGGTCGCTGCGTGCGCCCGCCTACACGGAGGCCAAGTGGGCCGAGGTCGACGTCCGCGCGATCTTTGCCCGCACGTGGCAGTGGGTCTGCCATGTCGAGCGGCTGCGCGAGCCGGGGGCGTACGTCTCGGCGAGCGTCGCCGGCATGCCGGTCGCGGTCGTCCGCGACCGCACAGGCTGCCTGCGGGCGTTCTACAACGTCTGCAAGCACCGGGCCCACGAGCTGCTGTCGGGCTCGGGCACCACGAGCAACATCGTCTGCCCGTACCACGCGTGGACCTACGGCCTGGACGGCCGGTTGCAGGGGGCGCGACGGGCCGACCGGATGGCGAGCTTCGACAAGAGCGAGGTCTGCCTGGACCCGGTGCAGGTCGAGGAGCTCGGCGGGATGGTCTACGTCAACCTCGACCCGGGCGCCACGCCACTCGGCGAGCAGGCCGGCGACCTGGCTGCCGAGATCGCCCACTGGGCACCCGACGTCGCCGGGCTGACCCACGCCAGGCGGTTGACGTACGACGTGGCGACGAACTGGAAGAACGTCATCGACAACTTCCTCGAGTGCTACCACTGCCACATCGCGCACAAGGAGTTCGTCGACCTGGTCGACATGAGCACCTACGAGGTGCGCACGCACGGCATCTGGTCGTCGCACTTCGCCGCGGCCGGCACGCACGCCAACGCGGCGTACGACGTCAGTGGCGCGTCGGTCACCGACCACGCGGTGTGGTGGCTGTGGCCCAACACGTGCCTGCTGCGCTACCCCGGGCGCGGCAACTTCATGGTCTTCCAGGTGCTGCCCGACGGTCCCGAGCGCACGCTCGAGACCTGGGACTTCTTCCTCGAGACCACCGAGCTCGTGCCGGCCGAGGAGGAGTCCGTGAGGTACATCGACGAGGTGCTGCAGGTGCAGGACATCGGGCTGGTCGAGAGCGTGCAGCGCGGGATGCGCACGCCGGCCTTCGACCAGGGCCGCATCGTCTACGACCCGGCGGGCTCGGGGTTGTCCGAGCACGGGGTGCACCACTTCCACGGGCTGGTGCTGGACGCCTACCGGTCCTGGGTGGAGGCGCGATGAGCCGCCCGGTGATCATCACCTGCGCGCCGACCGGTGGGATCCACACGCCCACCATGTCGCCCCACCTGCCGATCACGCCCGAGGAGATCGCCCAGGCGTCGATCGAGGCGGCGCAGGCCGGCGCCGCGATCATCCATCTCCACGCGCGCGACCCGGAGACGGGCCGCCCGGACCCGGACCCGGAGCTCTTCCAGAACTTCATGGGCCGGATCGCCGCCGGGTGCGACGCCGTCATGAACGTCTCCACCGGTGGGGGCCTCGGCATGACCCGGGAGGAGCGCCTGCGCGCCGCCGTCTCGGTGTCGCCCGAGATGGCCTCCCTCAACGTCGGCTCGCTGAACTTCGGCATCTTCGCGATGCTCGAGAAGCACGACCAGTGGAAGCACGACTGGGAGCCGGAGTTCCTGGAGATGACACGCGACTTCATCTTCAAGAACACCTTCGCCGACCTCGAGTTCGTGGTGAAGGAGCTCGGCCAGGGCCACGGCACGAGGTTCGAGTTCGAGTGCTACGACCTCGGCCACCTCTACAACCTCGCCTGGCTCATCGACCAGGGCTGGCTCGAGCCGCCGTTCTTCGTGCAGATGGTCTTCGGCGTGCTCGGGGGAGTGGGCGCCGACCTCGACAACCTGGTCCACATGCACACGATCGCCGAGAAGCTGTTCGGTGACAGCTACGAGTGGTCGGTGCTCGCTGCGGGCCGCCACCAGATGTCGTTCGCCACACAGGCCGCGATGCTGGGCGGCAACCTGCGGGTCGGGATGGAGGACAGCCTGTTCATCGGGCCGGGCGAGCTCACGCCGTCCAACGCCCACCAGGTGGCCAAGATCCGCGGGATCATCGAGCAGCTCGGCCACACCGTCGCGACACCGAACGAGGCCCGGGCGCGGCTCGGGCTGAAGGGGGCGGACCGTGTCTTCGTCTGAGTCCGGGTCCGAGGTCACGCGGGTGGCGGTCCTGGGCGGCGGGCTGATCGGCCGGAGCTGGGCGGCGTTGTTCCTCGCCGCCGGCAAGGACGTCACGGTGCACGACCCCGCCGACGGCGTCGACGCCCACGTCCGGGCGTCCGTCGAGGAGGCGTGGCCGACCCTCCGCTCGATCGGTCTCGCGACCACGGACGCCTTCGAGGGCGAGCTGACCTTCCACGCCGACCCGCGCGCTGCGGTGGAGGGCGCGCAGTTCGTCCAGGAGAGCGTCCCGGAGCGTGTCGAGCTGAAGCACCAGCTGTACGCCGCCATCGAGGAGGCGCTCTCCGCCGACGCGGTGGTCGCGAGCTCTGCCTCGGGCCTCACGCTCACCGAGCTGCAGGCCGGGTGGGCCGACCCGGGCCGCCTGGTCCTCGGTCACCCGTTCAACCCGCCGCACCTGATCCCGTTGGTGGAGGTGATGGGCAACGACCGCACCGCACCCCGCGTCGTCGACCGGGCTCGCGCGTTCTACGAGTCGGTCGGCAAGGTGACCATCGAGGTCCGCAAAGAGGTGCCGGGCCACGTCGCCAACCGGCTCCAGGCCGCGCTCTGGCGCGAGGCGATCCACCTCGCCAACGAGGGCGTCGCCAGCGTCGTCGACATCGACCGGGCAGTCTCGGCCGGGCCGGGACTGCGCTGGGCGACCCTCGGCCCGACCCAGCTCTTCCACCTCGGCGCCGACGACGGCCTCGCCCAGTTCTGCGAGCACTACGGGGCCAGCTTCAACCGCTGGTGGGACGACCTCGGTGCGCCGCACCTGGACGACGCCACCACCGCCCGGCTCGTCGACGGGCTGCGGGAGGTCACCGACGCGACGTCGTACGACGACCTCGCCGCGCGGCGTACGGCGCTGCTCACCGCCGTCGTTGCGGCGACCCACCCGCGCCGGTAGTTGCGCTGTGCGCAACCCGAATCGTTCTACGCAACAAGGGTCTTGTCCGGAGCCCATCGCTGGATCATCATCGAGGGTGCGGCCGCCGACGTCGACGGCGGCGGAGGGAACGGCCATGACCGTCAGCGTCTTCGACCTGTTCAAGGTGGGCATCGGTCCCTCCAGCTCGCACACGGTCGGGCCGATGAAGGCGGCGCACCTGTTCGCCGAGGGGCTGCGGGCGGACGGCCTGCTGCCCGGCGCGGCCCGCGTCCACGTCGAGCTCTTCGGCTCGCTCGGCGCGACCGGCCACGGCCACGGCAGCGTCAAGGCGGTCGTCCTGGGCCTCGCCGGCGAGCAGCCGCACCTCGTCGACCCGGTGGCGGCCGACCCGATGGTCCAGGAGGTGCTGTCCTCGGGGAGCATCGCGCTCGCCGGCACCCACCGGGTCCCCTTCTCGGTCGACGACGTCGTGCTCCACCGGCGCAAGCGGCTGGAGTTCCACATCAACGGCATGGTGTTCCAGGCCTTCAACGCCGCCGGCGCCGAGCTGAGGCGGCGCGAGTACTACTCGGTCGGCGGCGGGTTCGTGCTCGACGAGGACGACGTCGGGAACCGGGTGCTCGTGGCCGACGAGACGCCGGTGCCGTACCCCTTCACCACCGCCGACGAGCTCCTCGGCATCACGCGTGCGACCGGACTGCGCATCAGCGACGTGATGCTGGCCAACGAGCTGGAGACGCGGACCGAGGACGAGGTGCGTCGCGAGCTGCTGTCGATCTGGCAGGTGATGCAGGAGTGCGTGGAGCGCGGCAGCCGGACGACCGGGGTGCTGCCGGGTGGGCTGAAGGTACGCCGGCGCGCGGCCGAGCTGCGGGCCCGGCTCGAGACCGAGGCGGCCTCCGGTGTCCCCGACCCGCTCGGTGCGATGGAGTGGGTCACCCTCTACGCGCTGGCGGTCAACGAGGAGAACGCTGCCGGTGGACGGATCGTGACGGCGCCGACCAACGGTGCTGCGGGCATCGTGCCGGCGGTGCTGCACTACTACCACCACTTCGTCCCGGGGGCCGACGACGACGGCGTCGTCCGCTTCCTGCTCACCGCGGCGGCCATCGGCCTGCTCTTCAAGGAGAACGCATCCATCTCGGGAGCCGAGGTCGGCTGCCAGGGCGAGGTCGGCTCGGCCTGCTCGATGGCGGCCGGCGGCCTGGCCGAGGTCCTCGGCGGCACCCCCGAGCAGGTCGAGAACGCCGCCGAGATCGGCATCGAGCACAACCTCGGGCTCACCTGCGACCCGGTCGGCGGGCTCGTCCAGATCCCCTGCATCGAGCGGAACGCCGTGGCGTCGATCAAGGCGATCACGGCGGCCCGGATGGCCGTGCGCGGTGACGGCTCGCACTTCGTCTCCCTCGACAAGGCGATCAAGACGATGCGCGAGACCGGCCGCGACATGAAGGACAAGTACAAGGAGACCGCCCGCGGGGGCCTGGCCCTCAACGTCGTGGAGTGCTGAGACCGGGGGGCTCGTCGTCGGTCTGGTCCGGGTTGACGGTCGGACGACCGGTGCCAGAGGCTGCTTGGCACTGCGGAGGAGCAGGAGGGCGATCCTGTGGTCGTTGACGTGGCCGTCGTCGCCGTCATCGTGTGCGGCGTGCTGCTCGGACGATCCGAAGGGCTGGCCCGAGGCCTCTGGGGCTTCACCGGAGTACTCGTCGGCACCGGGGTCGGGCTCGTCGTGGTCCCGCTGGTGCTCGGCGACCTCGAGCTCTCCGTCTGGGTCTCGATGGCCGCGCTCGTGATGGTCGTCGTCTCCGCGGTCGTCTTCCGGACCCTCTTCCTCATCGCCGAGCGACGGGTGCGCGAGAGGTTCGGGTACGGCATCCGCCAGCCGTACGACCGCGTCCTGGGCGCCTTCTTCGGAGGCGCGGTCGCCGTGGGGGTCACCTGGATGGTCGGCCTCGCCCTCGCCGGGTCGGTGCTCCCGAGGGTGGCGCCCGCCGTGAGCTCGTCGGCGGCCATCAAGCTCCTCAACGACGCCCGGCTCCCGCTCAGCCACCGGCTGCTCACGCGGTTCTCCCACATCGGCGAGCGGCACGACTTCCCCCGCTACACCGACGTGTTCAGCACCGAGAAGATCCAGCCAGTCGCCGCGCCGCCGGAGGACGTGGTGGACGAGCCCGCCATCGTCGAGGCCTCCCGCTCGGTGTGGAAGATCGTCAACCGTGAGAGCGCCCTGACCGGCGACGAGGGCACCGGCTTCCTCGTCGCGCCCGAGCGGCTGATGACCGCGGCGCACGTGGTCGACAACAGCCGCGGGATCACGGTCGACTTCCGCGACGCCACCCTCGCCGCAACAGTCGTGTACTGCGACCCGCAGCACGACGTCGCCGTCCTGGCCGTCCCGGGCGTCCACGGCAAGCGCCTGACGTTCGCGCAGGCGGAGGACGGCCAGGCCGCGGCCTCCGTCGGCTACCCGAACGACCAGCCCCTCACGCTCCGGCCCGCCCGCGTGCGCGACCGCCAGACCTGGCAGTCCTCCGACATCTGGGGCGACGGCCGCTACGAGCACGACGCGCTCGTGGTGCGGGGAGTCGTCCGCGGCGGCAACTCCGGTGGGCCCCTCGTCGACGTCGGGGGACAGGTCCTCGGCGTCATCGTGGCGTCCTCCCGAGCCGACGACGACACCGGCTACGCCCTCACCGCCGACCAGGTCGCCGCCGCCTACGCCGCGGCCAGGTCCGGCACCAGCACCCCGGTCACCACCTGCCAGCGCTGACCGCCCGGCTCGCCCGTCCCGGTCAGTCGGGGGTGATCTGGTGCCACGGACGTGAGAGCTCGAAGCGCCGTCCGCTGATCTCGGTGACCTCGACCTCGACGACGTTCCACTTCTCCGTCCCGACCCAGGGGCGGAGCGGGAGGTTCTCGGCGCGGTGCTCCTCGTCCTCCTCGAGCCGGCGCGCACGGCCGCGCAGGACGATGCTGGTGGCCTGCTCACCGTCGACCTCGTCGACCTCGAAGGCGACGTCGGGGTTCATCACGACGCCGAGGAGCTTGGAGCCCTCGGCGGTCCGGAACAGCAGCGACCGGCGGCCCGTGGCAGGGTCGTGGTCCACGGCGTAGTTGACGGGCGCGATGTGCACCTCGTCGCCGAGGTGGTGGGCCAGCCTGCCGAGCTCGTGGCGGCGCAGGAACTCCCAGCACTCCTCGGTGCCCAGGAAGGTGAACGGCTCGTCCATACCGGGACCGTACGGCGGGTGGGTGGGCGTCGGGCAGGGTCCTTGGACCCCTCCGGGACGGGCCATCCTCACCTGTCGACCAGCAGTCGGACGGAGCACGCTGGAGGCATGGAGAGCACGCGCACGCCCACCCGCCGGATCCTGGTCGCCTACGACGGCTCGGAGGACGCCGCGCTCGCCCTCCGGTGGGCCGCCGAGGAGGCTCGCGGCACCGGCCGTGGGCTCCACGTCGTCGCCGTGGACGACGCGGTCACCTCGCCCTGGGGCGCGGCGGCCGTGCACCGCGGCGAGGAGGTCCTCGCAGGCGTCGAGGAGACGCTCGGCGACCTCGACCTCGAGGTGGAGACCCGCGTCGGCCACGTGACCGGCGAGTTGCTGCGCGCCGCGGTGTCCGCCGACCTCGTGGTCCTCGGCAGCCGCGGGCACGGCCGGGCCGAGGACCTGCTCATCGGCTCGGTCAGCCAGCACGTCGTCCGGCACGCGCCGTGTCCCGTGGTCGTCGTACGCCCCACCCGCCGGGCCGATGCCCACCGCATCGTGGTCGGAGTCGACGGCTCGGTGACCAGCTCGGCCGCCCTCGAGCACGCGTGCCGGCGTGCCGAGCGGACCGGCGAGACGGTGGTGGCGCTCCACGCCTGGCGCACCCACGCCCCGTCCACCGACGTGTGGAGCGCCGACGCTCGCGCGCTCGAGGGACTCAGGGAGCGCCAGGTCCTCCTGGCCGAGAGCGTCGCCGGCATGCGGGTCGACCACCCGGACGTGGTGATCGAGCAGGAGGCGGTCCCGGTCGCGCCGGTCCCGTGCCTGGTGGACGCGTCGCGGAGCGCCTCGCTGCTGGTCGTCGGCTCCCACGGGCTGGGCTTCTTCGGCGGCCTGCTGCTGGGCTCGGTCAGCCAGGCGGTGCTTCAGCGCGCGGAGTGCCCGGTCGCGGTGGTGCGCTGAGGGCTAGCCTCGAGAGCGTGCCGACCATCACGCTGACCATGCCCGACGGCGAGGCCGAGGCCTACCTCGCCACCGCTCCGGACGGGTCGCCCGCTCCGGGCGTCCTGTTCGTCATCGACGCGATCGGCCTGCGGCCGCGGATCGAGGAGATGGCCGACCGGATCGCGTCGTGGGGCTACACGGTGCTGGCCCCCAACGTCTTCCACCGCGACGGCACGGTGGCCGAGCTGGCGCCGAGCGCGGACCTGCGGGAGCCCGGCGCACGGGAGGCGTTCATGCCCGGCGCCATGGAACGGGTCAAGGGGCTCACGACCGACCTGCTCGCACGTGACCTCCCGGCCTACCTCGCGGCGCTGCGCGCGCGGCCGGAGACGGCAGGGGAGGGCGTCGGGGTCACCGGCTACTGCATGGGTGCCCGCATCGCGGTGCGCGCGGCCGGCATGGACCCGGCCGTGGTCGCCGTGGGCGGCTGGCACGGTGGCGGGCTGGTGACGGACGAGCCCGACAGCCCGCACCGCGCAGTGGCCACGTCCCGCGCCGCGTTCGCCTTCGGGCACGCCTCGAACGACCGGTCGATGCCGCCCGAGGCCGTCACGGCCCTCGGCGCCGCGGTCGCCGAAGCGGGCCTGCCCGTGGTCAACGAGGTGTTCCCGGGCCCCCACGGCTACTCGATGGCCGACACCTCGATGTACGACGGGGAGTCCACCGAACGGCACTTCGCGAGCCTGCGGACCCTCCTCGACTCGACCCTCGTCTAGATGTGCACCGTCGGCGGCGTCCAGTCGCGCCGGTTGGCGACCACGTCGTTGGCGTAGGACTCCAGCCCCTGGTGCGCGAAGGTGCCGCCGTCCGCCGGGGGCTCGGTGCGGAGGCCGTCGAGCGCCTTGCCCATCTCGTCGGTGATCCGCTTGAGGTCGTTGAGGAACCCGTTGTGGATCTCGGAGGCGGTCGCGGCGCTGAGCACCTCCATCTCGATGCTCTTGTCCGGGATGATGTACGTGACCAGGCCGGTGACCAGGCTGACGCCGCCGCTCACCGCCGCCGCCGGCGGGAACAGGGCGACCAGGCCGGTGACGGTGCTGACGTGGCCGAGGATGTCCTTGGCGCCGCTGTTGTCCGTCATGGCGCCCGTCGGCCAGGCGCCGCTGCGGTCCTTCCAGGCCTGCCACTGCTGGAGCGCCTCGGTGACCCGGTCACGGCACTTCTCGGTCGCCTCCAGCAGGTTCGTCTGGTAGTCGGAGAGGGCCGCGCCGACCTGGGCGCTGGACGACGCGAGACGTGCGGCGGCGTGGAGGTAGAGGCTGCACTTGTCGTTGACGTCGTTCCAGAAGTCGTAGAACGACTCCGAGCTCTGGGACGTCGCCGGCCAGTGCGTGCGGAGGTCGGCGAGCCACTGCGGCGCCTCGGGGTCGTCGGGGCTGGTCCATCCGGCGCCCGGCTCGAGCTGGTCCGCGAGCCACCGGGTCAGGTCGCTCAGCGCTCGCACCGGTGCCTCCATGGCCGAGGGGTCGGGCTCCCACACGTCCTGGCTCGCGCTGCGGTAGACGGTGGGCACCGCGCTGTTCACCCAGCTGTCGTGGTTCTGGTTCCAGGTCGTCGTGAGCGCCTCCTGCATGAGGCGCTCGCGGTCGGCGTTGGTCACCGTCTGCTCGTACCAGTCGGGGTGGGTGGGGTGCATGGCGACGTAGAGCGCCTGCGTCTCCCACGGGTGCGAACCGGGGATCGTGAAGTAGCCCGGCTCGTGGCACCAGCCGTCCTCGACGGTGCGGTTCTGCTCGCTGTCGAACAGGTCGGCGCAGGCCTCGTTGCCCGCTAGCTCGCCGATGCCGTCGACGATCTCGGTGAAGAGCGGGTCCAGCCGCTCGATGAGACCGCTCACCTCACACCTCCGGGGCGGTCGGCTCGGGAGCGAGCTCCGGGTCGCCGACGTACTGCTGGTGCTGGGCGAACCACGCCTCGGCATCGGCGTCGACGGCCACGAAGTCGTCGGCGATCGCGTCGAGCGCCGTCGCGCTGTCGTTGAAGGTCCGGACCATCGACCGCAGGTGGACGAAGAGCTCGACCGACAGGTCCGCGAGGTCGCCCGCCACGGGGTGGTTGCCGGCGAGCGCGAGCTGGGCGACGATCGGGTCGATCGCCCCCGACGTGGCGTCCGCGCGTGCGGAGAAGTCCGCGGCCTTGGCGGGCAGGACGTCGTGTGCGGCCTGGTAGATCGCGCCCATCTTCATCTCGATCACGGTCATGTGGTCCCCTTCGAACGTCCCCGGTTGGTACGCCACTGCTACCCCGCGACGCCCGGGCGAAACCCGCTGGGTGGCGTAGGAGAGGATCGGGGCCGTGAAGTCCGCGCTCCCGTACGCCCTCCCGCTCGCGCTGGCCGGCGCCCTGCTGGCCGGGTGCAGCTCGGGCGAGAGCAACGACGACGGGCAGGTCGAGGCGGGCCACACCCACGCGCCGGGCCAGGGCCACACGTCGCTGGCCGTCGGCGACGGCACCCGGGTCAGCGAGGTCGGCTACTCGCTCGCCGGGCTGCAGGTCCGGGAGCGGCCCGATGGCATCGGCGAGCTGCGCTTCCGCATCGACGACTACGACGGCGAGCCGGTCACCGACTACGTCGAGGAGCTGACCAAGGAGCTGCACCTCTACGTCGTCAACGACGACCTGACCGTCTTCCGCCACCTGCACCCGACCCGCGACGAGGACGGCAGCTGGACCGCTCCCTTCGACGTGCCGGACGCCGGCGGCTACCGCGTCGTCACCGAGTTCATCGCCGTTGACGAGGGCGGCAACGGCGACCACGTCGTGCTGGGTCGCCCGCTCGCCCTCCCGCCCGGCGACCCGGGCGACACCGTCGCGGAGGACCGGGCGGTGTCGGTGTCGGTCTCCGAGGCGCCGACGACCGGTCCCAACGGCGAGCTCCGCCTCGTGGTGCGCGACGCGGCAGGCCGGCCCGTCGAGCTCGGCACCTACCTCGGGGCCTACGCCCACGTCACCGGCTTCCACCGCGAGACGGGCGCGATGGTGCACCTGCACCCGCTCGGCCCGCCGGAGGTCAGCGAGGACGGCTCCGAGCTGACCTTCCACGCCGAGATCCCCGACCCCGGCGACTACCGCCTCTTCGCGCAGGTGCGCGTCGACGGCTTCCTCCACACGGTGCCGGTGGAGCTCACGGTCGAACAGTCAGCCTGACCGTCGTGACCGGGTTGTCGAAGCGGCTCAGTGCCAGGCCGACCTGCACCTCCCACTCGCCGGCCCGCGGCACCACGACTGCGCCCTGGTAGGTGCCGGCGGCGACCGGCCGCACCACGACCGTGCCGAGGTCGAGGCCCTCGGTGCGCAGCGAGACGACCGGGTTCGCAGGAGGGTCGTACGGCTCGCCCGCGGAGTCCTGCACCTGCACCAGGAGCGTGTTCGACCCCGTGTGCCGGGGGTCCATCACCGCCAGCACGCGGAGGTCCCCGATGGTGGCGGTGCCGACCCCGGTCGTCCCGGACTCGGCCGTGACCGGAGCCGGGCGGGGCGACTGGTTGACCAGGACCCCGGTGACCCCGAGCAGGACGACGAGGAGCACCGCCTCGACCCGTACGGTGCGCGTGACGGCCGCGGCCGCGCGCTCGCGATCGCCGAAGCCGGCCGCGCGCTCGACGGCAGGCAGGGTGCGCCAGCGGTTCCAGCCGCCGAGGGCCGCGACCAGCAGCGCGATGGCCGCCTTGGTGAGCAGCAGCCAGCCGTAACGGGTCTCGACCAGCCCGGACCACGAGCCGACGATGCGCCAGGCCAGGAAGGTGCCGGTGACGGCGACCGCCAGCAGCAGCCCGCCGGCGAGGGTGGAGAAGCGGGCGAGCGTGGTGGCCGCGAGGACCTCTCGGCCGGCAAGCGCGCGCAGCGAGACCACCAACCCGACGAGCCCGCCGAGCCAGGTCGCCCCGGCCAGCAGGTGCAGGACGTCGGCCGCCACGAGCAGGGCCGCCGGGGAGAAGGCGCGGGTGTGCCCGACCAGGGACGGGCCGGCGAGCGCCAGCACCGCGCCGCCGGTCAGCAGCCAGCCGCGCGTGCGGTCCGGTGGCACCGCGGTGGACGACCACGCCGCGACGCCCAGCCCGACCAGCACCAGCACGGCGCTGAGCAGGTCGTTGCGCACCAGGCCGGGGTCGAACGCCGAGACGACGTCCGTGAGCTCGAGTCCCTGGCCGTAGACCGACGCGACCGGGACCAGCAGGACGATGCCGGTCGCCCCCGCCGCTGCGGCGTACAGCAGCACGCGGCGCAGCCGGGCCCGCGTGGCGGCACCGTCCCAGGCGCGGGGGAGGACGAGCGCGAGGAAGAGCGCCAGTCCGGCGGCGAGCAGCAGCCCGACGTAGGTCACGACCGTGACGACGTCACGGACCGCCGTCACCGCGGTCGAGGAGCTCTGCGGCTCCGGCGCCGACGTCACCGACGCCGAGGGAGCACCGACCGAGAAGGTCAGCGCCCCCGAGATCGGGTGCCCGTCGCCGGAGAGCACGTTCCACGACACGACGTAGGTGCCGTCCGCGAGGTCGGGCGCCCCGTCGACGTCGACGGTCACCTCGGTGCCGCTGGAGGCTGCCGACGAGCCGACCTCGTCACCCGAGGCGTCGTAGACGACGATCTCCTGCGACGTCAGCTGCACCGGCTCGTTGAACGTGAGCGTAACGGTCTCGGGCGCCGTCTCCACGACCGATCCTTCAGGCGGGTCGGTGTCGATCAGCTCGGCGTGCGCCGAGGCCGGCGCGGCCCCGAGCACCACGAGCGCGAGCGCGACCAGCGCGACGCCGACCCGGCCCCATCCGCGAAGGAGGGCCGGGCGACGCCGCGCCGGTCGCGACGCGGAGGTCACGACGACGAGCGCGTCCGGGCCAGGGCGAGCCCGCCTGCGGCCAGTCCGAGCAGGCCCGCCACCAGTCCCGCCCACCCGAGTGCCGAGGACGAGTCGTCCGCGTCGTCGGCCGCCTCAGCGGAGGTGTCGTCGTCGCCCGCCTGGTCCGCCTCGTCGGCGGCCGGCTCCGCGGCCGCCTCGTCACCGTGGCCGTCGGCCTCGGCTGCCACGATCTCGAACGCCGGCGCCGGGCTCTCGAGCTCCTCGGCGTCCTGGCCGTCGGCCGGGACCTCGGTCCAGCCGGTCTCGCCCTTCTGGCAGGTCTGGATCGTCGGGAAGCTCAGCGTCTCGCCCTCGGCGTCGGGGAGCTGGAAGGACAGCTCGAAGGCGTCGCGCTCGCCGTCGGGCAGGGGCGTGGTGGCGGTGTAGACGACGGACGCGGTGCGCTCGGTCACCTCGTTGCCGTGGGCGTCGGTCACCGGCTCGTCGAGCTGCTCGATCGTCTTCTCGACGTCGTAGAACGGGTTGCGGCTCGGGGTCACCGAGAGCACCGACTCCGGGACCTGGATCTCGATCTTGGTGGTGGGTGAGCCCTCGCAGCCGTGGCCGACGCTGAACGTGACGACGGTGTAGGCGCCCGCCGCCGCGGTCGACGGGGTGGCGGTGACGTGGGCGCTCGCCGGGGCGGCGAGCGAGAGGGCGACGGCGGCGGTGGCGGCCGGCAGCGCGCCGAGGCGCGCGAAGGTGCGGATGGACATGTCTCTCCTGGATGTGGGGCGGGTCTGCGGTCGCGTGACCACCTGAGCCCGGACCGGGATCAGGTGGACAGGACCGCCCGCGGCGGACCACGCCGGGGAGAGACGAGCAGGAGGACGAGCGAGGACCGCGGGGACGCGTCGGCGGGTCGGCGCGGCACGCGGGCGCGGACCGGCACGGGAGGGTGCGCGTGGACCGAGACGGCGTACGACGCCGCGAGCCGGCCCGCCCACCACAGCACGGCGGTCAGCAGGGTGACGAAGAGGTGCGCCCCGGCCATCTGCCACGTCCAGCCCGGGTCGGGCGCGGCCGCGGCCATGTGGTCGTGCGACGTCACCAGGCCGAACGACTCGTGCACCCCGAGCTGGGCCGCGGCCACCGCCGGCAGCAGTGCCCACCCGGGCACGTCGCGCCGGAAGACGAGCACGCTCGCGCCCAGGACCACGGCGGCGACCAGCGCGAGGCCGGGGCCGGTCGGCACGTCACCCCCGGCCCAGGTGTGGGCGGTGGTGGCGCCGGCGAGGGCGACGGTCGCCGCCGCGACGGCGCGGGCGAGGGCGTACGGCGCACGCGCGCGCACGACCCTCGCCTCCCACGTCACGGGCCCCATCGTCGCAGACGGGACCGTCGTGTGCGCGGCTGGTCTACCAGCCGTGCGGGCGCGAGTGGCGCCGGTAGTCGGCTCGTCCCGGCGGGGGCGGAGCCCACGGACCGCGACGCCGGTGCGCGAACCACAGCAGCGGGAAGATCAGCAGGAACAGCGGGGCGTCGGCGATCACGCTGAGCACGATGAGGACAGCCAGCACCGGCAGCAGCGGGAACTTCTTCCGCGATCCGGGTCGGCCGGGCGCGCGGGACGGCTGCGCGGCCTGCGGACGGGGCAGGTCGCTGAAGAGCACCGCCAGGTCGGCGCGCGTCCGCGCCGTCCAGATGGCGTCGAGCCGCTCGTCGTACTCCTCGTGGTCGAGGCGCCCGTCGGCGTAGTGCGAGGCGAGGTCGGCCATCGCGCGCTCGCGGTCGCTGTCGGCGATCCGCATGCGCGGATCGGGCGTGTTCATCGCTCGCCGTCCCGTCCGTCCGCGAGGATGCCGTAGAGCCGGCGGCGGGTGTCGACGAGCACGTCGAGGGCGGCCTTCTTCTGCTGCTCGGAGCCCTGGGTGGCCAGCTGCCAGACGGCGCTGACGACCTGCGCGATCTCGCTCTTGATGTCGGCGTGGCCGGACGGCTGCTCCTCTGAGGGGGCCTCATCGGTGCGGGCGAAGGGTGCCCACACAGCGGCGAGCTCGGTGCCGTTCTCCTCGGCCCACTCGGCGCCGGAGTCGGTGAGCCGGATGGTGCGTCGCCCGCGTGCGTCGTCGGACTCCACGAGGCCCTCGTCCTGCAGCTGCTGGATGGTCGGGTAGACCGAGCCGGGGGAGGGGCGCCACTCGCCGTTGCTGAGCTCCGCGATCTCCTGGATCACCTGGTAGCCGTTGATCGGCTCGTCGGCCTTCCGGGCGCGGTGCAGCACGTCGATGATCGCGGTGCGCACGTCGCCGCGGCGCACCCGCGGCCCCCGCTGCTGGGGGCGCTGGGGGGCGGTGGCGAAGCCGAAGATCTCGCCGAGCCACGGCGGGGGGCCGCCGGCCCGACGGCCGCGGCTGCCGCCGGAGAAGGCCTGGCCCCAGCTGGTCCAGTCGTTGCCGGGCGGGCGGCGGTAGTCACGGTGACCGCCGTGGCCGCCGGTGTTGGTCGTGTTGTCGTCGTTGCTCTCGGGCCAGTCGGCGCCGGGCCAGTGGTGTCCCATGGGGTGCTCCTCGGTCGGGGTGGTGAGGTCGAATGGAGCGGTACGTCGTGAACTATCGGTGACGTATCGCGATATATCGTGAGCGTACGCCTCGAGTCGGGGCCCTTCAAGGGCCTTCACCATCGAGGTGACCCGGCTCGGCAGCTGGTGCCGACCGGCCGCTACGGTCCTTGTTGCAAACAACTTGCAACAACGAACGGGGTGCGAGTGACGACCGAGATGGCGACCCGCGAGCGGGGCCCGGTCCGGCCGGGGGGCCGCGTGCCCGACGACCCCCTCGGGTTGGCGGCATCGCGGCGTCGTACGACGGCCTGGCTCATCGGGCTGGCGGTCGGGTTGCTCGCCTCGGTCGTGGCCGGCATCGCGGTCGGAGCCTTCTCCGTGCCGGGCGGCACCGTCGCGCGGGTGCTCACGCACCACCTCGCGGGGTGGCCCGGGGAGCGGACCTGGAGCGCCCCGGTCGACGCCATCGTCTGGCAGGTGCGCCTGCCCCGCGTGCTGCTGGGTGCGCTCGTCGGTGCCGGGCTGGCCGTCTGCGGGGTCGCGCTCCAGGCGATGGTCCGCAACGTCCTCGCCGATCCCTACCTCCTCGGCGTCAACTCCGGGGCCTCGAGCGGCGCCGCCGCCGCGATCCTGTTCGGCGTGGGTGCGGGCTTCGCCGAGCACGCGCTCCAGGTGACCGCCTTCCTCGGGGCGCTCGCCGCGTCCCTCCTGGTCCTCCTCGTCGCCCGCAGCGGCGGACGCGTGACCTCGGTGCGACTGCTGCTGGCGGGCGTCGCGGTGGGCTACGCGCTGTACGCCCTGACGAGCTTCCTGATCTTCGCCTCCGGTTCCGCGGAGGGTGCCCGCTCGGTCATGTTCTGGCTGCTCGGGTCGCTCGGCCTCGCGCGGTGGGGCCTTCCCCTCGCGGTCGTCGCCGCGGTGGTGCTCGGGGCCGCTGCGCTGCTGACGGTCTGGGGGCGACGCCTCGACGCACTGGCCGTCGGTGACGAGACCGCCCACACGCTCGGCGTACGCCCCGAACGCCTGCGGCTGCGGCTGCTGGTCGTGGTCGCCCTGTGTGTCGGGGTGGTGGTCTCGGCCGCCGGCAGCATCGGCTTCGTCGGACTGGTCGTGCCCCACCTCGCCCGCCGCGCCGTCGGCGGTGCGCACGTGCGTGTGGTGGCGGTGGCGGCGCTCATGGGCGCGGTCCTCCTGATCTGGGCCGACGTCCTGGCCCGCACGCTCTTCGCGCCGCAGGAGATCCCCATCGGCATCATCACCTCCCTCGTCGGCGCCCCGTTCCTGCTCGTGCTGATCCGTCGCCTGCACGCGACCAGCGCCTGACCGCCCGTCCCACACCCCTCGAGGAGACCCACCGTGCCCGTCCCCGTCCCGTTCCGTGTCGCCGCCGCGCTGGTGCTCGCAGGTGCCCTTGCCGGGTGCGGAGGTGCGGCGGAGGACACCACGCCGGCGTCGACCAGCACCGGGTCCTACCCGGTGACGATCCAGAACTGCGGCGCGGACGTGACGTTCGACCGGGCACCCGAGCGGCTGGTGCTGCTGAAGAGCTCGGCGGTGCCCTTCCTGCACGAGCTCGGCGTGATGGACCGCGTCACGGCGCGCGCGGGGCAGTACCCCGACGACTACTACGACGAGGAGACCCTGGCCGAGCTCGACGCGATCCCGCTGCTGACCGACGAGCTGGACAGCAGCGGCCACCTCCAGATCTCGAAGGAGGTCGTGATCAGCCAGGAGCCCGACCTCGTCCTCGGCCAGGTCGACAACCTGTCCCGCGACACCCTCGACGCCGTCGGCATCCCGCTGATCGAGGAGCCGGCGCTGTGCGAGACGGGCTCGGGTGAGCCCGGCTTCGACGACGTGTACGACCAGCTCGAGGTCTACGGCACGGTGTTCGGTCGCGAGAGCGAGGCCGACGAGGCGATCGCCGACCTGCAGGACGACCTGGCGGAGGTCGAGGCCGAGGTGGGCAGCGGGTCGGGGCGGACCGCCGCGGTGCTCTACCCGACGGTCGGCGGTGGCACCACCTACGCGTACGGGACGCGGAGCATGGCCCACCCACAGCTGGAGGCGGCCGGCTTCGAGAACGTCTTCGCCGACGTCGACGAACGGGTCTTCGAGGTCACGCTGGAGGAGCTGCTGGGCCGCGACCCCGACGTCCTGGTCCTGCTCCACAGCGAGGGCGAGCCGGGTCCGGTGGAGGACGCCGTCGCCGGCCTGCCCGGAGCCGACGAGCTCACGGCTGTGCGCAACAAGGACGTGATGACACAGCTGTTCAACTTCACGGAGCCGCCGAGCCCGCTGGCGTTCGAGGGCCTCGAGCGCATCGTCGAGAGGTTCGGTAGCGGCTCGTGATCGCCGCCCACGACCTCTCCTGGGCGTACGGCGCGACGCAGGTGCTGCGGGCCGTCGACCTCGCGGCGCCGCACGGCCGGGTGCTCGGCCTCATCGGCCCCAACGGCAGCGGCAAGACCACCCTGCTCAGGCTGCTGCACGGTGCCCTCGCCAGTCCCACGGGGTCGGTGACCGTCGACGGCGAACGGCTGGCCGCGCTGCCGCCTCGCGACGCAGCGCGGCGGGTGGCCGTCGTGGTCCAGGAGAGCGGCGCGGAGAGCACGCTCGACGTCGCCGAGATGGTGCTGCTCGGGCGCGGGCCCCACCTGTCCACCTTCCAGCGGGCCGGGGCCGCCGACCACGCCGTGGCGGCCGACGCCCTGGCCACGGTGGGCGCCACCCACCTCGCGCGCCGACCCTTCGCCGCGCTCTCGGGGGGCGAGCGGCAGCGGGTGCTCATCGCCCGCGCGCTGACGCAGCAGGCGACCCACCTCCTGCTCGACGAGCCCACCAACCACCTCGACATCCGCTACCAGCACGAGGTCCTCGGGCTCGTCGCCGACCTCGCCCACGACCTCGGTCGCACCGTGGTCGTCGTGCTGCACGACCTCAACCTCGCCGCGCGCTACTGCGACGACCTCGTCCTGCTCGGCGACGGTGGCGTCGCGGCGGCGGGGCCGGTCGAGGAGGTCCTCGTGCCCGAGCTGCTGGAGCCGGTCTACGGCATCGGTGTGGAGCCGGTGCGCGCAGGCGGTCAGCTCCACCTGCTCTTCACCCCGTTCCCCGCACCCCCGTCCACACCAGCGCAGGAGGACCTCACCGCATGAGCGACCAGCAGCTCCAGGGCTCGATCAACGACTACTGGACCGAGCGTGCCCCGTCGTACGACGCCTACCAGCAGCGTCCCGAGCGCCGTGACCTCGACGTCGAGGTGTGGGGCCGCGTGTGGTCCGCCGCGCTCCCACCGGCGCCAGCCGACGTGCTCGACGTCGGCACCGGGAGCGGCCACGTCGCACGACTGCTGGCCGGGCTCGGCCACCGGGTCACCGGGATCGACCTCTCGCCCGGCATGCTCCGGATCGCCGGCGAGCACGCGGCGCACGACCCGCTGCCGCCGCGCTTCCTGGCCGGCGACGCGGTCGACCCGGACTTCCCTCCGGGGTCCTTCAACGCGGTCGTCGGCCGTTACGTCATGTGGACGCTGCGCGACCCGGAGGCCGCAGTGGCCCGCTGGGTCCGCCTGCTCCGCCCCGGCGGGGTGGTGGCGATGGCCGACAGCCTGTGGTTCACCGACGGCCTCGGCGACCTCTACGGCGAGCGGCCCGAGGGGCACCTGCCCCTGGCGGACGCTCGCTCGATCGACGAGGTCGCGGACGTCCTGCGCCGCGGTGGGCTCACCGATGTCACCGTCACCCCGCTCGACGAGGTCCTCGAGCTCGACCGCGCGTACGGCGTCGCGCCCGGGCACGACGTCCAGCTGCAGTACCTGCTCGCCGGCCGCCGCGGTCAGGAGGCTCCGTAGGCAACTGGTGCGGTGAAGTAGAGCTCGACGCCGTCGTCGATGGCCTCGGCCATCGCCCTGCCCTGCTGCTCGGTCAGCCGGGTCGTGCCGGTGTGGTCGACGAGGAACGCGCGGCCGTGGCAGGTCATCCACAGGTGCCGGCCGGGGTCGACCACCCGTGCGACGAGCTCACCGTGGGTCTTGGTGCGGTGGTGGCTGCGGCGGAGGGGGCCGGAGTTGTGGGGGCCGGTCTGGCCGGGCGGCCCGGTGTCGTCGTAGGGGATGGCGTGGTCGTAGTCGACGCCGTCACGGGTGGCGGTGCGGGGGGAGTAGGGGAAGCAGTCCCCGCCGGTCTGGGCCCAGACGTGGTCCTTGACCACCTCGGGGTGCTCGTAGGCGTCGACGCGGCGGCGTTGCGCGAGGTCGAGGACGGGGGTGAGGGTGACGTCGCCGTGGCCGAGGACCTCGTGGAGCTGGCGTACGTCGATGGGGCCGACGCCTTCGATCCGGGCGACTCCCTGCCCGGTGCGGAGGGCGTCGTCGGTGAGGTGGACGAAGAGGCGTCCGCGGCCGCGGAGCATGGCCAGCTTGCGGGCGGGGAGGGAGCAGAGCCGGTCCACGGTGTGGGCCAGGTGGTCGGGTGCCCAGGCCGGCTGCTCGGGCGCACCGGTCGCCTCGCCGGACTCGGCCTCGGTGTCGGTGTCGACGCCAGCATGGGTGTGCTCGAGGAGGAGCTTGAGGAGGTCGACGGGTCGGGCGAGCCAGCCCATGGCGAGGGAGCGGAGCTCGTCGTGGTTGTGGTCGTGGCCCATCGTCTCGGCGAGGATCTCGGCCACGCGCTCGACCATGGCGTCGATCCAGGCGGCGTCGCCGGCGGTGACGCGGGCGATCACGTGGCGGTAGCCGAGCTCGTCGGCGCGGGAGAGGCGGACGTAGCGCTCGTGGCGGGACCGTTCGCGTTCGGCGCGGTGGGTCTCCGGGTCGGCCTCGATCACCTTGGCACGGGCGATCTCGAGGACCGTCGAGGGCGCATGACCTGAGATGGCCTTCGCGACCGCACGGTCGACGCGGCCGACGTGCTCGGAGAGCAGCGAACGGGAGAGCACGGCGACCTTGCGGGCGACCCACGGCTCGCATTGGCCCGCCTCGACGACGGCCCAGGTGAGCGGCAGCCGGTGGACGAGGTCGAGCCCGTCGGCGATCAATGCGCGCGTGGTGGCGGGGTGGGTTTCGCGGACCACCGCGAGCTCAGGCACCGCGTGCTCGCGCAGCGGGGGAGTCCCGTCACCTCCGGGGGTGACCATCGGGTCACGATCGTCGCGGGGATGACCGTTGACGATCGCCCACTGCATTGCCAGCTGGAGCTCGGCGACCTCCGCAAGGCGACGTGCCCTCAGGGCCCCGCCTGCCAGATCCAGCAGCTGCTCCGCGCTCGGCGCGCCAGCCGCGGAGGGCGGCTGGCTGACGACGGGGGCGGGCATGCTTCATTCTATCGAACATATGTTCGTACGACAATGGTCAGGAGGGAGTGGGGAACGGGCAATTGCGGCGCAAGGACGCAACCGCCGCGGCAGTGGATCCGGGCGTCAAGAACGCGGATGTCGGGGTCTCAGATCGCCCGCAGCCCGGCGGTCACCAGGACCGCCACGACGACGCACAGCACCAGTGAACAGCGTCGCCAGAGCATCACAGCGGCTACAGCAACACCCACGGTGTGGGCACCCACCGACCAGGAGCGTCCGGCGGCCAACACCGAGGTCACGACCAGCGCGCTGAGAAGCGCCGGCGCCATCAGCACGGTCACGCGGGAGAACCAGGGCGGCAGCTCCCGGCCGCCGAGGAGTACCGGCCCCAGCGCCTTGATCAGCACAGTCAGTGCAGCAAGGCCGAGGATCAACACCCAGACCTGTGTGTAGGTCAGCGCCACTTCGACCTCCGCACCAGACCGATGAGTGCCAATGAGCTCGCAGCCAGGATGGGGACGCCCGGAGGACTGATCGGCACCAGAGCGAGCGCAAGGAGGCCGCCGCCGACGGCCACCAGACGGGAGGTCGTGTCCCGCAGCTCCGCGATCAGGAGCGAAAGGAAGAACACGGGGTAGATCGCGTCCAGGCCGAGCCGGTGCGTGTCACCCAGAGCGTTGCCGAATACCGCGCCGACAACCGAGCCAAGCGTCCAGGCGAGGTACTGGGGGAGCGTCGTGCCGAACAGAAGCCACCGGTTGAAGGTGCCGTCGCCGCGATTGGCGAGCGCCCACGAGGCGTCGACAACGGCCTGCCCCTGCGCAGCGCGCTTCATCGGGCCCCCAGGCAGCGATGGAGCCAGCGCGATGCCCATCGCCAAGAAACGCGCATTCATCAAGCTGCCAGCGGTCAAGGCCGCGGGGATGCCGCCTCCGACGGTGATCACGGACAGCGCCGCGAATTGCGCCGAGCCGGCAAAGACGATCATCGCGGTGACGCTGGCCTGTACGACGCTGAATCCTGCCTGTCGGGCCAGCACACCGAAGGAGACGCTCAAGAAAAAGCCAGCCAGCGCGAATGGGACGCCCAGCTTCAGGCCCCGACGAAACGCCTCCCGCGCTCCCTCGTCCGTCGCCGCTGGCACCGATGCAGGTTAACAACGCGCGTAGAAGCCACCCAAAGGCGGACGCCCCCGGCCAGCCACCACCCGCTACTCGACAGATCCAGAGATTGAAGGGCCGTCTACAGCGGCGGTTTGCGCGGCTTCGTGAGTGACAGCCAGTTGCTCGAATCAATGGGGGCAGGCGTCCTTGCCCATCACCAACGGCACCGCCCGCGGTTCTTGTGTGCCCTCGTGGGGCGACAAGTCGTTGCCGACACCGGACTAGGCCAACGGCTGATCGATAGACGAGATTCAAGGGCTGCCTCATGCTTGAAAGTGACCTGAAGGAGCAGCCATGCGAGCATCGATCTGGCGCCGTCTCGTTCCTATCGTCGTCTGCTTGGTCGCTGTGGTTTCGAGCTCGCCGTCAACGGCTTCCGCAGCCTCCGCGAACCGCAGCCAGGCTGCGGAGTGTCTCGGTCGAGTGCCCACTCTGATCGGAACGGGCGGATCGTCGTTGGAAGGTACCGATGGCCCGGACGTCGTCGTGACGAATGGCGCAGGCACGGTTGAAACATATGGCGGGGACGACGTCGTGTGCATCACAGGCTCGTATGACGCCGAGGCGTTCGGCGACCACTGCCCCATGTTCCACACTGGGGCGGGGCGGGACCGCATCGACTCGTCGACTATGTCCGACGACCCGTACTTGCTGCTCTGCATCGATCCCGGTCGGGACGCCGACGAGGTCTCTGGTGGGCCGGTGAGCGAGGACGTGCGCGCGGCGGAGCCGACAGCAGGGTCCTCGCAACGAGATGTCGTGAACACAGCGGGAGGTCGAGACTTCGTCTCCACCCGCGGCGACGACGTAGTGACGCTGGGCGCCGATGTCGACGACTTGAGGTTGCTGGGAGACATGTCTGGCGGCTCGTACGACGCTGGCGGGACTCTCGGCGACACCTTGACCGCCGAGTTCACTCGCCTGGGCGACAACGCCTCGTGGCAGCTCGATAATCGCTCCGGCGAGATCATCGGCGAAGCCGGCGAGATCGGTATCAGCGGCTTCTCCACGTTCAGGGTGCGCGCGAGCGGCGACTTCACGTTCATCGGGTCGGACGAACGAGAGACCTTCCACTTCGCGAGCAACGGGTTCTGGATTCCTCGCGAAGGTTCCGTGAACCTGCGGATGCGCGGGGGCAACGACGAAGTCTGGTTCTACGGAGGCGCACCGGGCAGTCGATTCGGCGGCGGGAACGGAAATGACACCTTCCACTACTACCGCTCCTACGGCGAAGGCACGAACAGCCGGCTCCCGATCGTCTTCAACCTCGCCTCGGGCCGACTCGATGACGTGGGATCCGCCGGCTACATGAGGCGGGCCCTCGGCTTCGACAATGGCGACGTCTTCAGCGTCTACTGCGCCCCGAACGGGGGGCCATGCAGCATGGCTCCTTTGGCCCTGACAGGCACCCGCGGTCCCAACTACCTCCGGGTGTGGGGCGCTGAGGGTACGACGGAGCCCAACGCCGTGCGTGGCCGCGGCGGCGACGATGTCCTTGTTGGTAGCGGATCCAGCGACATCCTTGTCGGGGGCGGCGGCGATGACGTGGCTAAGGGAAGAATGGGCATCGACCGGTGCTCAGCCGAAACTCACATCGGCTGTGAGGGCTAAGCACAGGCCAACGAGTCGCGCTGGCAGACGCCGCCGACTTGGGCGGTGAGAGAAGTAAACGCGTGACGGTCGGCGGCCCCTGGCTGCCGCGTCGACGCCTATCTGAGCTACCGCGCCCGCCCCGTCGGCGTGCAGGCCTTCTTCGGCACCGTGGAGTCGTCGATGATCGCGTTGAACAGCGCGGGTGCCCGGTCCGGGTCGGCGACGATCCGGTTGGGGTCGCTGGGGGCCGGCAGGTTGGGCATCGTGCAGGTCTGGCTCTCGCCGGTCATGGCGAGCGCGAACCTGCCGAGGTCGAAGGGGTTCATCTCCTCGTCGATGCGGATGGCGCCGGTCGCGGCGTCGTTGATCTGCCAGTAGCGGATCGGGTTCACGAACGTCCACGGCGAGAGCGTCTCGTCGCCGATCGCGCTGATCACCTCGCGCTGGCGGGCCACGCGATCGAGGTCGCTGAGCGCCGTCACGTGGCGCGAGCGCGAGTACGCCAGCGCGGTCTGGCCGTCGACCTCCTGGCAGCCCTTCTTGACGTCGAGCCGCGCCATCGGGTCCTTCATGTCCTGCTTCGGGCAGATCTCCACCCCGCCGAAGGCGTCGACGGTGTTGATCACGCTGCCGAACCCGAGCTCGACGTAGTGGTCGATGTGGATACCGGTCAACGCCTCCACCCGCTGCACCAGCTGGGGCGCTCCGCCGCTGGCGAACGCGGCGTTGATCATCTGGGTGCCGCCTCCCGGGACGTCGACGAGGGTGTCGCGGGGGATCGACATCATCGTGCGGCCGCCGGAGCCGGTGTGGAGCACGATGATCGTGTCGGTGTTGGTGCCGCCGCGCTCGCCGGTCTGCAGCGCCTTGCGCTGCTCGTCGGTGAGGTCGTCGGCCTTGTCGGAGCCGACGATGAGGTAGTTGGTGCCGGGCTGGTCGCCGGGCCGTTCGCCGCTGGGGGCGGCGTCGACCTTGTCGATCTTCGTCCAGTGGTAGAGCGGGACGCCCAGCAGGTAGACGAGCAGCAGGATCAGCACGAGGGGGATGAGGCCGAGGCGCGGGCGCCACCGGCGCTTCTTCTTCGGCCGCGGTGGGGGAGCGGTCGTGGCCGCGCGTCCGGTGCCGGGAGGCGGCTGGCCGCCCGAGCCGCGTGCCTCGCGACGGGCGACCGGCATCACCCGGGTCTCGTCGGCGCGGGAGCCCTGCTGGGCCTCGACGCGCTGCGTGGCGTCGCTCGGCGGGGTCTTCGACTGGCTCCCGTAGAGCCAGTCGTACTCGGGTGTTCCCTTCTCGGGCACCCCGGAGCCCTGCGGACGATCAGCCATGGGCGATGACGCTACCGTGCCGTGCATGACGGACCGCATCGAGCGAGGGCGTCCCACGTCGTACAGCCGCGTCAGCCTGGGGATCATGGCCCACTCGAGCGAGGCCAACCTGCTGGGCAACGTGCACGGCGGGGAGATCATGAAGCTGGCCGACTCCACGGCCGGCGCCGTCGCGCACCGGCACAGCGGCGGGCCGGCGGTCACCGCGGCGATGGACGAGATGACCTTCCTCGCGCCGGTCCACGTCGGCGACATCATCAAGACCTACTCCCAGGTCAACTGGGCAGGGCGCTCGTCGATGGAGATCGGCGTGCGGGTGGAGGCGCAGCCGTGGGGCAACGCGAGCGACGAGCCGGTCCACGTCGCCAGCGCCTACTTCGTCTTCGTCGCCATCGACGAAGAGGGGCACCCGCGCCCCGTGCCGCCGCTGGAGACCGAGACCCCCGGTGACGTACGACGACAGCGCGAGGCCGAGATCCGCCGCGCGCACCGGCTGGCGCGCAAGACGGAGATCGACCAGGGCCGGGAAGCCTGAGCCCACCCACCTGACGGCCACGGCGCGTCGCGACCCGGTGGGACGGGTGTGACTGGTGATACTGGGCGGGCTGACTTCCCCCAGCAGAGAGAGGCCCCCGATGCCGTCCGTCCCGCCCTCCGGGTCGCACCAGCAGCGGTTCACCACCGTCGACCGCGCCCAGCGCGTCCGGTTCCGCCGCGCCGTGACCCTGATGCTGATGACGCTGTTCCTCCCGGGATCGGCCCAGCTGGTGTCCGGCAACCGCAGGGTCGGCCGCATCGCGCTGTGGACCTGGCTCACGCTGCTCGTCGTCGGCGTGCTCATGGTCGTGACGTCGTACTTCTGGCACGGTCTCGCCTTCTGGGCCGGCACCAGCACGGTGCTGCTGCAGGTCCTCCGCCTCGCGCTGATGGCGCTCGCCGTCGGCTGGGCCTACCTCTTCGTCGACGCCTGGCGCCTCGGCCAGCCGCTGACCCTCCAGCGCCAGCACCGGCTCGCGATCGTGGGCGTGAACGGCTTCCTGTGCTTCAGCGTCGCCGGCGCACTGCTCTTCGGCGCCCACGTCGTCAACGTGCAGCGCGACTTCATGATCTCGATGTTCGGCGACGGCGACGCGGTCGGCGCCCACCACGGTCGCTACAACGTGCTGCTCATGGGCGGCGACTCCGGTGCCGGCCGCTGGGGCCTGCGCCCGGACTCGATGACGGTGGCGAGCATCGACGCCGACACCGGCAAGACCGTCCTGATCTCGCTGCCCCGCAACATGCAGAACTTCCCGTTCCCGGAGGGTTCGGTGATGGCCGAGCAGTTCCCCGACGGCTTCGACGAGGAGGGGATGTACCTCAACGGGCTCGCGACGTGGGCGCTCGACCACGCCGAGCTGTTCAAGGGCTCGAAGAACCCCGGGGTCGACGCCACCATCGAGGGCGTCGAGGGCATCACCGGCCTGAAGATGAACTACTGGGCGATGGTCAACCTCCAGGGCTTCAAGGACCTCGTCGACGCGGTCGGCGGCGTCGAGCTCAACGTGCGGCAGAAGATCCCGGTGGGCCTGCCCAGCGACTCGTTCTTCCACTACATCGAGCCCGGCACCCGCACCCTCAACGGCATGGACACGCTGTGGTTCGCCCGGGCCCGCTTCGACTCCGACGACTACTCGCGCATGGCGCGGCAGAAGTGCGTGATGAGCGCGATGCTCCAGCAGGTGAGCCCGCAGACGGCCGTGACCAACTTCCAGAAGATCGCCAAGGCCAGCTCGGCCATGGTGTCCACCGACGTCCCGCGCGGCGAGGTCGACCGCTTCGTCGACCTCGCGCTCAAGGCCAAGAGCCAGAAGATCGCCACGCTGTCGCTCGTGCCGCCCATGATCAACACCGCGAACCCCGACATCGACCTGGTCCACGCCAAGGTGCAGGCCGCGATCGCCAAGGCCGAGGGACGCGCTCCGGAGAAGCCCGCCGAGACCGCCGAGGCCGCGCCGGCCGAGACGTCCGACACCCCTGCGACCGCCGACGAGGACGCCGCGACCACCGACGCCGGGGCCGACGCGGAGCCCGCCGACGGCGGCGCCACGCCGCCCGCCCCGACGCCCAGCGCGCCCCCGGCGATCACCGGCGGGTCGCTCGGCTCGCTGTCCACGGGCTACGCGGCGAACCAGTCGGAGGACCTCGGCGCCGTTTGCTGAGCGCGCCCGTGCCGCCCCTAGTGTGTACGCCGTGACCACCGGACCCCTGCCCCGCATCGTCGCGGTCGTGGTCACCTTCAACCGCCTGCCCCTGCTCCAGAAGCTCGTCGAGCGGCTCGGTCAGGTCGACGGCCTGGCCGAGGTGCTGGTGGTCGACAACGCGTCGTCCGACGGGACGGGGGAGTGGCTCACCGGCCGCCCGACCACCGGCGAGGTCCCGCTGAGCGGGCGCAGCCTCGCCACCAACCGCGGTGGTGCCGGCGGCTTCCACGACGGGCTGGGATGGGCGATCGACCGTGACGCCGACCTGGTGTGGCTGATGGACGACGACGGGCTGCCCGACGTCGACTGCCTCGACCAGCTGCTCCTCGAGACCGACAACCTCGACTTCTGGGGTCCCCTGGTGGTCGACGAGGCCGACCCGGACCGCCTCGTGTTCCCCATCCGCCTGCCCGGCAGCACTCGCGTCGTGCACGCGGTGGACGACGTACGCCGCGCCGCCAAGAAGGACCGGATCGACGGGATCGTGATCCCCTTCAACGGCGTCCTGGTCACCAAGGAGCTCGTCGACCGGATCGGGCTGCCCCGCGAGGAGTTCTTCATCTGGGGCGACGACCACGAGTACCGCCTGCGCGCGGAGGAGGCCGGAGCCCGCGTCGCCACGGTCGTGACCGCGACGGTGCGCCACCCGAGCGTCGGCAACCTCGGCACGCCCATGATGTTCGGCCGCACGACCTACAACGACTCGCCGAGCGACCTCAAGCACTACTGCATGGCCCGCAACAACCTGGTCAACCTCCGCGACTACCGCGGGCCGCTGCACGCGATCGCCTTCGTCGTGAAGACCGCCTGGTTCTACACCTTCACCCGCCCCAGCCTGTCGCGGCTGCGGCTGAGCCTGAGCGCGATGCGGGCCGGCATCGCCGGCGACTTCGACGGCCACCGGAGGTTCCTGTCGTGACGACCCCGGCCGCCCGGTCGACGGAGACGGTGGCGGTCGTCGTGGTCACCTACAACCGCGCCGACCTGCTCACCCGGCTCCTCGACGGCCTCGCCGCCCAGACGCGACGGCCCGACGCCGTGGTCGTCGTCGACAACGCGAGCACCGACCACACCCGCGCGGTGCTCGAGGCCCGCACCGACCTCCCGCTGCACGTCACGTGGAGCGAGGAGAACCTCGGCGGCGCCGGCGGCTTCCACCTCGGCGTGCGGGCGGCGTACGACGCCGGGTGGGACCGGGTCTGGCTCGTCGACGACGACGTGGTGCCCGCCCCCGGCTGCCTCGAGGCGCTGATGGCCGTCGACGAGGACTGCCTCATCGCGGTCCGCGAGGACCTGTCGGGCGAGCTCGTCGAGAAGGCCGCCGTCGAGTTCGACCTGCGCAACCCGCTCGCGATCAAGCCGAAGCGGTCCACCGTCGACAGCACCTACGCCGACCGCGCGGCCATGCCGGAGCTCGTCGAGGTGCACAACGTCGCCTTCGAGGGGTTCATGGCCCGCCGCGAGGTGGTCGAGGAGATCGGCTTCCCCGACCCCTCCTTCTTCATCTTCTACGACGACGCGGAGTACGCCGTCCGCGCCCGCCGCGCCGGCCGTCGGATCTGGGCGGTGCGCGACGCCGTCCTGGTCCGCCAGCTCGACTTCAACCAGCAGCACGACCTGTCGGGGTGGAAGGGCTTCTACATGTACCGCAACCTCTTCGTGGTGCACCTGCGCCACGGGGAGAACGTGCTGGTGCGCCTGAAGCCGTGGCTGATCACGCTCGTCGTGGTGCTGCTCAGCCCGGTGCGGGGCGGACGGGCCGAGGCGCGCAACGTGATCCGCGCCATGGCCTCGGCGCGGGGGATGCGCCGCCTGACGGCTTCCGCCCGCCCCCCTCGATAGACTCAACCCGCGTTTCTCAACCAAGGAGTTCATCCCTTGTCCCAGGGCCCCACGAACGACACAGATCAGCTTCCCGACCTCGTCATCGTCGGTGCCGGGCTGTTCGGTCTCACGATCGCCGAGCGCTGCGCCGAGGAGCTCGGCCTCCGCGTGCTCATCCTCGAGCGTCGCCACCACCTCGGCGGCAACGCGTACTCCGAGCGCGACCCCGAGACCAACGTCGAGGTGCACAAGTACGGCGCGCACCTCTTCCACACCTCCAACGAGCGGGTGTGGGAGTACGCCAACCGGTTCACGTCGTTCACCGACTACCGGCACAAGGTCTTCGGCAAGTACCAGGGGCAGGTCTACTCCCTGCCGATGAACCTGGCGCTGATCAACCAGTTCTTCGGCAAGTCCCACACGCCCGACGAGGCGCGAGCCCTCATCGCAGAGCAGTCCAGCGAGATCGCCACCGAGGACGCCTCCAACCTGGAGGAGAAGGCGATCAGCCTGATCGGCCGCCCCCTCTACGAGGCGTTCATCAAGGGCTACACCGCCAAGCAGTGGCAGACCGACCCCACCGAGCTGAGCGCCGACATCATCACCCGGCTCCCCGTCCGCTACACCTTCCAGAACGGCTGGTTCAGCGACACCTTCGAGGGCCTGCCGACCGAGGGCTACACCGCCTGGCTCACGAAGATGGCCGACCACCCCAACATCGAGGTCCGGCTCGAGACCGACTTCTTCGCCGTTGCCGACGACTACAAGGGCAAGGTGCCGATCGTCTACACCGGCCCCGTGGACGAGTACTTCGGCAACTCCGAGGGACGGCTGTCGTGGCGCACCGTCGACCTCGAGGAGAGCGTCGTCGACACCGACGACTTCCAGGGCACCGGCGTCGTCAACTACAACGACCAGGACGTGCCCTACACCCGCATCATCGAGTTCAAGCACTTCCACCCCGAGCGGGAGAAGACCCACCTGCCCGGCAAGAGCGTCATCGTCCACGAGTACAGCCGCTTCGCCGAGGAGGGCGACGAGCCCTACTACCCGGTGAACACCGCCGACGACCGCGCCAAGCTGCTGAAGTACCGCGAGCTGGCCAAGGCCGAGCCGATGGTCCTGTTCGGCGGCCGCCTGGGCACCTACAAGTACCTCGACATGCACATGGCCATCGGGTCCGCCCTGTCGATGTACGACAACAAGCTCAAGCCGCACTTCACCGAGGGCGCCGAGCTCACGAGCGGAGGCATCGACGCATGAGCAGCTCCACCGACCCGCAGGCCGGGACCGTCACCCGCCTGCTCCAGCGGCAGATCCTGCCGATCGACCGCGACACCGACGTCTTCCCCCTCTACGTCGACCTGGAGGAGGCCAAGCTCGACACCGACCGCCACGCGGTCGGCGGCGACAAGGCGGCCAAGGACCTCAACAACGCGGCGATCCGCCAGTCGACCTCGACCGGCAAGAAGCTGCACCCCGACCAGATCCGCTCGCGCACCGCGCTGCAGCTCCGGCCGTCGCAGCCCCTGTCCTTCGGCACCTACTTCAACGCCTTCCCGGCGTCGTACTGGCGCCGCCACACCGTCGTCACCGACGTCGACCTGGGCGTCGACGTCGTCGGCGCCGGCAGCGTCGTCACCGTCTACAAGTCGATGGCCCGCGGTCACGCCCAGCGGGTGGACTCCGCGGTCGTCGAGGGGGAGGGGCCCGACGCGCGCGGGTCGTTCTCCTTCTCGCTGCCGCTCAAGCCGTTCGTCGACGGCGGGTGGTACTGGTACGACGTCGTCGCCGGCGACCACGGCGCGACCGTCGAGGGAGCCGAGTGGACCGCGCAGGTCCCCGCGGACCGCGCCGAGCACGGCACGGTCGACGTCTGCATCACCACGATGCTGCCCGACATGAGCGCCCAGCTGCTCGGCCAGCTCGGCGCCGCCGAGGAGCTGCAGCCCTACCTCGACACCGTGATGGTGATGGACCAGGGCAAGGACAAGGTCACCGACAGCGAGTACTTCCCGGCGGCGCAGGCCGGCCTCGGCGAGAAGCTGCGGGTGATCGTGCAGGGCAACCTGGGCGGCTCCGGCGGCTACGCCCGCGGGCAGCTCGAGAGCGTCCGCAAGGGCACCGCGACCTACGCGATGATGATGGACGACGACGTCGTCTGCGAGCCCGAGGGCATCATCCGCGCGGTCACCTTCGGCGACCTGGCGAAGCGTCCGACGATCGTCGGCGGCCACATGTTCAACCTCTTCAGCCGCTCGGAGCTGCACTCCTTCGGCGAGATCGTCCAGCCGTGGCGCTTCTGGTGGCAGACCCGCCTCGACGGCTACAGCCAGTGGGACTTCGCCGCCCGCAACCTGCGCTCCTCGCGATGGCTGCACAAGCGCGCCGACGTCGACTTCAACGGCTGGTTCATGTGCCTGATCCCGCGCGTGGTGCTGGAGGAGGTCGGCCTGTCGCTGCCGGTCTTCATCAAGTGGGACGACTCCGAGTTCGGCCTGCGGGCCAAGCAGGCCGGCTACCCGACGGTGTCCTTCCCGGGCGCCGCGGTCTGGCACGTGCCGTGGACCGACAAGAACGACGGCGTGGACTGGCAGTCCTACTTCCACCACCGCAACCGCATCATCGCCGCCCTGCTGCACTCGCCCTACGAGCGCGGCGGCCGGATGGTGCGCGAGAGCCTCAACCACCAGATCAAGCACCTCGCGTCGCTGCAGTACTCCACCGCGGAGCTGCGCCACCTCGCGATGGAGGACGTGCTGCGGGGCCCGCACGCGCTGCACGGCGAGCTCGGCACGAAGCTGGCGGAGATCAACGCGTTCCGCAAGCAGTTCTCCGACGCCCAGCTGCACGCCGACCGTGACGAGCTGCCGCCGGTGCGCCGCAAGAAGCCGCCCAAGAAGGGCAAGTCCGACATCGAGATCCCGGGCCGCAAGGCCACGCTGATCGCCGCGGGCCTCGCCCCGCTGCGCCAGCTGCGTCCGGTCCGGGAGCTGGCCCAGGACTACCCGGAGACCGAGCTGACCGCGATGGACGCCGGCTGGTTCAACCTCGCGAAGTACGACTCCGCCGTGGTGTCGATGAACGACGGCTCGTCGGTCGCCCTCTACAAGCGCGACCCGGCCCACTACCGCGACCTGCTCAAGCGCACGATCGAGATCCACCGGCGCTTCCACCGCGAGTGGCCGGCCCTGGCCCAGCAGTACCGCGACGCCCTCGGCGAGATCACCTCGCCGGAGGCGTGGGAGAAGACCTTCGCCCCCTGGACCGACCCCGCGGACCGCGCTCCCGACACGAGCGAGGGTGCGTGAGCCAGTCCCGCACCACCACCTCGACCTCCGAGCCGGGCCCTGACCGGCGGCCGGTCGAGGTGCGCCACGACCTGGCGCACGTGCCGCTGACGGCGCCGTCGCGCACCTCGGGTGTGCTCGAGGTGTTCCGCCGTCGCTACCTGCTGCGGCTCATGGTGCGCCGGGAGATCAAGGCGCGCTACGCCGGCACGGCGTTCGGGCTGGCGTGGTCCTACATCAACCCCTTCACCCGGTTCCTGACGTTCTACTTCGTCTTCGGCCTGCTGCTCGGGCGCGGCCTGGGGATGCAGAACTTCGCCATCCACCTCTTCGCCGGCATGGTGCTGGTGAACTACTTCACCGAGTCGGTCACCTCCGGCACCCGCTCGCTGCTGTCCAACAAGGGCGTCATCGCCAAGATGGCCATGCCGCGGGAGATGTTCCCGGTCGCCTCGATGCTCGTCTCCCTGTGGCACGCGATCCCGCAGGTGATCATCCTGACCATCGCGTGCCTCGTCACCGGATGGGTCGGCGACGGGCCGCCCTGGGTGCCGGACGCGGTCGGGATGGCGGCCGCGCTGCTCGGCTTCGTCCTGATCATGGTCTACGGCACCGCATTCGGCCTGATGTTCGCCTGCGTCAACGTGATCTTCCGCGACTTCCAGCGGATCGTGCAGACCTTCATGAACATCGTGCCGTTCACCGTGCCGATGATGTACCCCTACTACCTCATCGCCGACGGCGAGCGGATCCCGGTCAGGTTCCACGACCTCTACGTGGCGAACCCCGTCGCCGAGGCGGTCATGCTCATCCAGCGCGGGTTCTGGTTGCCCACGTGTGACGGGCCCTGTGTCGTCAACCCGGCCACGGGCGAGACGATGCCGGACTTCGTCAGCGACCTCTACTCGCGCGGCTTCATCATGCTCGGCATCGGCCTGGTGCTGCTCGGAGTAGGGCAGTTCGTGTTCTCCCGCCTGGAGAAGTCCGTCCCGGAGCGCCTCTGATGAGCACCCCACGAAACCGCGGTCTTCCCCCGCTTCGCTCCTCCAGCCCACGCTTCCGCAGGGACCCCGCATGACCACATCCATCGTCGTGGACAACGTCTCCAAGACGTTCCGCTACCAGTCCCACCGCACCTTGAAGAAGGTGCTCCAGAGCCGCTTCCGCGGGGACCGCTCGGGCGAGACCTTCAAGGCCCTCGACGGCGTGTCCTTCGAGGTCGCCCAGGGTGAGTCCATCGGGCTGATGGGTCTCAACGGCTCGGGCAAGTCCACCCTGCTCAAGCTCGTCAGCGGGGTGATGGTGCCCGACGACGGGAAGGTGCTGACCCGGGGGCGGATCTCCGGACTGATCGCCACGGGTGCCGGCTTCCACAACGAGCTGAGCGGTCGCGAGAACATCTACATGAACGCGGCCATGCTCGGGATGTCGAAGGAGGAGACCGACGCCAAGTTCGACGACATCGCCGCCTTCGCCGATGTCGGTCGGTTCATGGACACGCCGGTCGGCAACTTCTCCTCGGGCATGTACGCCCGCCTGGGCTTCTCCGTCGCCGTGCACGTCGACTGCGACATCTTCATCGCCGACGAGGTGCTGGCCGTGGGGGACCGGCCCTTCAAGCGCAAGTGCCTCAAGCGGATGAACGAGATCCGCGACTCGGGCATCACGATGTTCTACGTCAGCCACTCCGCCGGCTCGGTCAAGAAGATGTGCGACCGCGCGATCGTGCTCGACAAGGGCAAGGTGGGCTTCGACGGCGACGTCGAGGCGGCGATCAAGTACCTCCACTACGACGGCGAGGACGAGGAACCCGACGGCGAGGAGGCCGCCGAGGACGAGCGCGACGACGCGCTCGCCAACGACATCTGACCCCTCGCGGGGCGAGTCCGGCCGAGCGCCCGCTCAAGGTGGCGGCGCGCGACATCGGAACGACCGTTCCTGGTGTCGTACGCCGCCAGGGTGCCGGCAGATCGCGTACCTGCCGCCCGAGAGCTGCGAAGTGCCGCGACCCCGGCGTACACGGCAGGGGAGCGGTGAGTGGGACACCTTCTGGCCGCCGAAAACCTGCTCCACTCACCGCCCGACGGCCCAGCTGTCCCTCCCGGCGGCGGCGCGCGGCATCGGAACGACCGTTCCTCGTGTCGTACGCCGCCACGTGGCGGCAGACCGCGTGCCTGCCGCCCGGTAGCCGCGAGGTGCCGCCACGCCGGCGCGCGCCGCGGGGGAGCGGTGAGTGGGACACCTTTTTGCGCCTGAAAACCTGCGTCACTCACCGCCCAGCGGCGTGTTGGGAGCCGCGAGAAGCCCGATACCCGCGAGAATTACACCGATGTAACGGCGTGTCGAGTGGAAATTACAACGTTGTAGTTACTCAGAAACCCTTCCGTGACTGATGTGACTGGTGTGAAACTCCTGCCTTGTGTGACCTTCCCCCACACAGCAGGAGTCTTGTCATGCGTCCTCTTCAGGCCCGCGTCGTCACCCTCTGCCAGCAGGTGCTGGCGCTGGGTGTCGTGCTCGTCGTGCTCACCCCCGCCTCCGGTGTCGTGTCCCTCGACATCGTCGGGGAGACGCCCGGCGCCCCCGCTGCCGACCCGGTCGGCCCCGCGGCCCTCATGTCCGCCACCGTCCCCACGAAGGCGGTGAAGCCGACCGTCACCGAGGTGCCGCTCACCGGCGCTGCTGGTGGCTTCGCCGGCCTGCGCGGGCGCACCGTCACGGGCGGTGCCACCGAGACACGGGTGGTCAGCACCCCGCAGCCGGTCGACGCCTTCGGCGCTGTCGGCGTGACGTGGCAGAGCGGCGAGGAGCTCGAGGAGGACCAGATCACCCTCCGCGTGCGCACCCGCTCCGGTGACGAGTGGAGCGCCTGGGAGGACCTGGAGTACCACGACGAGCACGGACCCGACCCGGGCAGCGCCGAGGCGGCCGACGCCCGCCCCGGCACCGAGCCCACCTTCGTCGGCGACGTCGACGACGTCCAGGTGGAGGCCCGCACCGACGGCGTCGCACTCCCCGACGACCTGTCCCTCGCGCTGGTCGACCCGGGGTCGACGAAGCGGACCGAGACCGAGGCCCCGGCCGACAGGGCCGACACGGACCCCAGCGCGTCGTACGACGACGACTACGCGCAGCAGGACGGCACGGACGCCGCGTCCGAGGGCATCACCCTGCAGGCCGCGCGCAAGAAGACCGTCGCGCAGCCCACGATCTACTCGCGCGCCCAGTGGGGTGCCGACGAGAGCATCCGCAACAAGAGCGCGCTGCGCTACGGCACGATCAGCGGCGGCTTCGTCCACCACACGGTCAACGCCAACAACTACACCGAGGCCCAGGTGCCCGCGATCCTGCGCAGCATCTACGCCTACCACGTGAAGTCCCGCGGCTGGAGCGACATCGGCTACAACTTCCTCGTCGACCGCTTCGGCCGGATCTGGGAGGGCCGCTACGGCGGCATCGACAAGCCCGTCGTCGGCGCCCACACGCTCAACTACAACGACTACTCGTTCGCGATGTCGGCCATCGGCAACTTCGACACCGTCCAGCCGCCCGACGTGATGCTGCGCGCCTACGGCCAGCTCTTCGCGTGGAAGCTGTCCCTGCACGGCGTCAACCCCGCGTCGACGTCGCAGAAGATCGGCCGCGGCACGTTCCAGGCCATCAACGGTCACCGCGACGCCGGGTCCACCGCCTGCCCGGGCAAGTACCTCTACGCCCAGCTGCCGCTGATCCGGACGTACGCCACCCAGGCCGGCCCCGTCACGCCGCCGCCCGCGCCGACCGAGGTGCCCATCTCGGAGCCCAACCCGCAGAACAACCTGGACGCCTCGGCCTACCCGGACCTCGTCGTGCGGCGTGCCGCCGACGGCCGCGGCCTGGTGCTGCCGACCGGTGGCCTGACGTCCTTCCAGAAGCGCACGGTCGTGGGCAAGAAGGGCTGGGACAAGCGCGCCGACGTCCTGGTCTCGCCCGACCTCACCGGCGACGGCCTGCCGGACCTCGTGACGGTCGACAAGTCCGGCGTCGTCCGGGTGCGGGCCGGCAAGGGTGACGGCAAGTTCGGGAAGACCACCCGCAAGCTCCGGCTGCGCGGCTACTCGCTCGTCACGGCCGTCGGCGACATCAACGGTGACGGCCGCAACGACCTGGTGGCCCGCTTCAAGGGCCGCCTGACCATCCTGCTGGGGACCGAGAAGGGTGGCTTCGCCCGCAAGGTCACCCGCAAGGGCTACAGCAGCTACAAGCAGCTCATCGGTGCCGGCGACGTCAACGGCGACGGTCGCGCTGACCTGCTGCTGCGCACCAAGAACCGGCTCTACCTGCAGACCGGCTACGGGACCGGGCGGTTCGCGTCGCCCAAGCGCGTCGCGGGGAAGTGGAGCGGCTACAACCGCGTCATCGCCGGCGACTTCAACGGCGACGGACGCTCCGACCTGGTCGCCCGCTCGTCCAGCGGCAAGATGATGCTCATGCCCGGCCGCGGCGACGGCACCTTCGGCGCGGCGCTCGGCCCCGCGACGAACCTCAAGACGATGCGCTGGATCACCGGCGCCAACATGGTCGGCGGTGCCGGAGCGGACCTGATCGGGGTCTCGGGCAAGCAGCTCGTCGTCGTCGCCAACCGCGACACGTTCGAGCTCGGCGCCCCGATCGACACGGGCGTGTCCTTCGCCGGGATGGACGCCATCTTCAACGCCGGCGACGTCAACCGCGACGGCTTCGGCGACGTGCTCACCCGCGACGGCTCCGGCCAGCTGTGGCTCTTCGCCGGCAACGGCACCGGCGCGCTGGCCGCCGGCACGGTGCTCGGCCAGGGCTGGTCCTCGATCCAGGGGATCAGGGCGGTCGGCGACGTGACCGGTGACGGCCTGCCCGACCTCATCGGCACCCCGGTCGGCGGCGCGCTGATGGTGTGGCCCGGCACCGGCTCGGGCTTCGGCGCGGCCGTCCGGGTCAAGGGCGGCAAGGTGCCAGGTCCGTCCGGGCTCCCCTCGGACCTGTCCGGCTTCGACTGGGTGCTGGGGGTCCAGGCCATGACGCTCAAGGGGTCTGCCGACTTCATCGTCCGTGACCGGTCCAGCGGGGTGGCGTACGTCTACCCCGGGCGCAAGTCCGGCGTCTCCCACCCGCGGGTGCTGGGCGAGGGACTGGGGGCGTTCGACCTGGCCGGGTGACCGGCTCCCGGAGAAGCGCGATCAGGCCCGGGCAGTCGCCCGTTCGGCGTCGTGGACGTCGTCGAGGCGAGCCGGGTCGGGATTGCGGACGAGGACCAGCGAGCCGCCTCTTCCGAGGGGCTCGGTGAAGGTGGCCATTCCTGGTGGGGAAGCCGGGTCGGCCACCGAGAGAAGACGGCCGCCGTCGGTGAGACCACTCCCGACGGCGGCCGTCCTGTCGTGCGTCCAGAGCCGGGCCTGGGTGAGCTCGTCGGTCGCGAGGTCGTCACCGGTCGGCGGGTCCCACGCGGTGAAGCCGTCGGGCTGCGACCAGATCTCCACACCCACGTCGAGCACGCCCGCCGGGAGCTCCTCGGCGAACCGCACGCCCAGCGGTCGCAGGCTGCACGCCAGCACCGGGACCGTGCCGGCACGGGGCGCCCAGGCATCGAGCCCGTCGGGCCCGCACACGACGGCGTCCGGGTCGTCGGAGGCGGTGACGCGCAGGCCGACCGTCCACGCCGCACCCAGGAACACCGTGGACAGCCAGTGCGGGGGGAGGTCGACGCGCAGCGACATGCCGCGCTCGAGGTCGGCGACCTCGGTCAGGAGGCCGGACGCCTTCGCCACCCAGTTGGCGTACGTCGTCACCGACAGCTCGACCCGCTCGTCGGTCGCGTGGTCGTAGAACGTCACCAGCGGGCGGCCGGGGTCGCGGCGCAGCTGGGCCGCGAGCACCTCCGTGAACGTGGTGGCGAAGGTGGTCATGCCTCAGACGGCGTTGGGCTCCGGGGAGTCCATGTAGGGGTAGTCCTCCATGAACGTCTCCAGGGCGGAGCCGCTGACCTCGGAGCAGTACTGCCAGACGCCGACCTGCTTGGACGGGTCGGTCTCGCCGGCGCCGCCCACCGACCAGTGGGTCAGCGCGACGTGCTGGCCCTTGGGGAAGGCCTTGCCGTCCTCGGAGGTCCACGGCACGGCCTTGAACTTGTCGCGGAGGTTCTCCGTGCCCTGAAGCTTGGAGGCGATGCCGCGCAGGACGTCCATCTGGTCGCCGTCGTCGGCGATGGTCTCGTCGTACCAGAGGATGGTGAAGCCGTGCTCGAGGTTGTGCACGAGCTCGCCGAGCTCGGGCCGGTCCGAGGCGGTGTAGAGCTTGCGCTCCATGCTGTCCCACATGTTCCAGTGCTGGCCGAAGGCCGGCGGGGCGTCGGGGTAGGTCATCGGGGTGCCGACGTCGACGTGGTCCTGGCTGCCCTCGGCCGTCTTGGTGGTGACGTCCTGGCACACCGAGGCCTTGGCGCCGATCTCGCCGAGCGAGTCCGAGGCGTAGGCCCGCAGGTCCCACCAGTCCTTGAGCGGCTTGAACGCCGCGGCGCCCACGATCAGCACGGCGACGAGGACGCACACGCCCACGATGGCCACACCGCGACGGTTCTCGCGCTTGGACTGCTGGGAGCGGATGGAGTCGATGACCGCCTGACGGTCGGTCTTTGCCTGCTTGGCCACGGTGCTCGGTGTCTCTCGGTCGACTGCTGGAGGGATGGTGCGCGGGGAGAGTCTACGTAGTGGCGGGTGATCGGACCCACACGACGCCTCATCTCGGCCGTCGCGCCCACTCCTCGACGCTCCAACCGTGGGCGAAGCAGACTGCTGCGAGGGCGGTCGGGTCGTCGGCGTCGGGCAACCTGTCGACGGCCGCAGCCAGCTCGTCGACGGTCGCGGGGGAGCCGAACGGGGCGCGGTCGGCCCCGTCGCCGGCCAGCGCGCGTACGACGGCCTCGCGGGCGCCCCAGCCGAAGAGGTCGCCGCCGTCGCGGCGCACGAGCGAGGCGGCACCCGGGCCGTGCTCACCGGGCGGCAGCACCAGGTCGGCCCGCCCGCGCACGACGGCGACCGGGCGGCCCGCCAGCTTGCCCTGGGCGAGCTCCGCCGCCCCCGCGATCTCGTCGGCCACGGCGGGCAGGGTGACGGCCAGGTGGTTGCCGTACGGGTCGGTGTGCCCCGCGAGGTCCTCGGCGACGAGCAACCCCGACGCCCCGATGGCGATGTCGGTCTGGCCCTCGCGCCAGGCGCGGCCCGAGGTGTCGGTCACCACTACCCCGACGTTCGTGCCGGTCCGGCGGTGCACCTCGTCGCGCAGCGCCCGCGCCGAGGCGTCCGGGTCGAGGGGGAGGAGCACGACCGACCCGGCGGCCACGTTGGAGGCGTCGACCCCCGCGGCGGCCATGGTGAGGCCGAGCCGGTTGCGCACGATGCGCACCGGTCCGCGGCGGGCGACCACGCGGACCGTCTCCGCCGCGACGGCCGCGTCGCGGTCGCCCACCCGTACCCGCCCCTCGGCCTTGCTCACGACCTTGCTGGTCACGCAGACCACGTCACCGGCGAGCAGGACGGCCCCGCCGCCGAGGGCGTCGAGCACCAGGCCGGCGAGGTCGTCGCCGGCCGCCACCTCGGGCATCCCGTCCGGTGCCCACACCTCCAGCCGGGGGCTCACGCGCGGCCGTCGGTGACGAGGGACACGGCCGCCGCGGCCATCGTCGCGGTGGCGTCGTGGCCGGTCATCATGAGCGGGACCGCGGCCGCGCGGAGACCGGCCTGCTCCAGACCAGTCAGCTGTCCGGCGTCGCGCTCGTCGACCAGCCAGCCGTCGATCACCCCACCCGCCGTGCGTGCGCCGTAGTGGGCGCCGACGGCGCCGGCGCTGACCTCGACCCCGATGCTGGTGAGCATCTGCGCCGCCATGCCGTGCACGTGGGAGGAGCCGACGATGGGGGACAGGCCCACGACGGGAGCGGGGGTCGCGCGGACGGCGTCGCGGATGCCGGGCACGCCCAGGATGGTGCCGACCGACACGACCGGGTTCGACGGCGGCAGCACCACGAGGTCCGCCTCGCCGATCGCCTCGAGCACGCCCGGGGCCGGGGCCGCGGCGTCCTGGCCGACGGCGAGCACCGCCCCGGCCGGCACCGCGGCACGCAGCCGTACCCAGTACTCCTGGAAGTGCACCACCCGGCGCCCGCTGGGGCTGTCGGGGTCGGCCACGGCGACGTGGGTCTCGACCCGGTCGTCCGTCATCGGCAGGAGCCGCACCGTCTCGCCGTGCACGGGCGTCAGCCAGCGGCGGCACAGCGCCTCGGTGACCTGCGACAGCGTGTAGCCGGCCTCGAGCATCTGCGTGCGGACCAGGTGGGTCGCGATGTCGCGGTCCCCGAGGCCGAACCACGTCGGCTCGACGCCGTACGCCTCGAGCTCCGTGCGCGCGCTCCACGTCTCGCCGCGGCGACCCCAGCCGCGCTCGACGTCGATGCCGTCTCCCAGCGTGTACATCACGGTGTCGAGGTCCGGGCAGACCTTCAGGCCGTGGATCCACCAGTCGTCCGCGGTGTTGGCGACGACGGTGACCTGGGTGTCGGCGGACCCTCCGGGGACGACGCCGGAGCGCAGGCCGTGGAGGAGTCCCTGGAGGAAGCGGGCCCCGCCGACGCCGCCCGAGAGGACGGTGATACGGCGGAGCGTGGACGCGGATGATGGCATAGGAACAGCCTGCCCGAAGCGGAATGGCCATATCAGATCCGGGCTTGACGTGGCGGGTACGACAGGCATGTAATTCCCACAGTGTCGTTATGTTGGATCCAGTGTCTCGTTCAGTTCTGAAAACAGGGTCGAAAGGGCGTCAGCCATGAGAGCAGAACTGTTTCTTCTCGAGCCCGAGGGCGAGGAGTTCGGTTGGCAGGACCGCGCGTTGTGCGCGCAGACGGACCCCGAGGCGTTCTTCCCCGAGAAGGGCGGCTCCACCAGGGAGGCCAAGAAGGTCTGCCTGACGTGCGAGGTCCGCGACGACTGCCTCGAGTACGCGTTGATGAACGACGAGCGCTTCGGCATCTGGGGCGGTCTCTCCGAGCGGGAGCGTCGCAAGCTGAAGAAGCGCGCCGTCTGAGGTCCAGCCAGCAGCACTCCGACGGTTTCATGGAGCGTGGAGCGCCTCGCTAGGGTGCTCCGGTGACCGTCACAGCGCTTCTCGTCAGTCATGACGGGGCGCGATGGCTCCCAGCAGTCCTGACCGGTCTGAGCGGGCAGACCCTCCCGGTGGACCGCGTCGTGGCCGTCGACACCACGAGCCGCGACGACAGCGTCACGCTCGTCCGCGACGCCCTCGGCGAGCAGGTCGTGCTCGACGTCGTGCCCGGCTCGACCAGCTACCCCGCCGCCGTGCGCCACGGCCTGGAGCTCGCGCCGGCCCTCGTGGACCAGGCCGCCGACGACGAGTGGATCTGGCTGCTCCACGACGACAGCAACCCCGCCCCGACGGCCCTCGCCGAGCTGCTCGACGCCGCCCGGGAGCACCCCTCGGTCGCGATCCTCGGCCCCAAGCTGCGCGAGTGGCCCTCGCTGCGCCGCCTCCTCGAGGTCGGCCTGACCATCACCGGCACCGGGCACCGCGAGACCGGTCTGGAGCGGGGGGAGTACGACCAGGGCCAGCACGACGCCGTGCGCGAGGTGCTCGCGGTCAACACCGCCGGGATGCTCGTGCGGCGCTCGGTGCTGGAGTCGCTGGGCGGGCTCGACGAGGACCTGCCGATCTTCGGCAACGACATCGACTTCGGCTGGCGCGCGGCGCTGGCCGGGCACCGGACGCTGGTGGTCCCACAGGCCGTGGTCTTCCATGCTGAGGCCGCGCACCGCGGGATCCGTCGTACGCCGCTCACCGGGCGGCACACCCACTACCAGGAGCGGCGCGCTGCCCTGCTCACGTCGCTGGCCAACGTCTCCTCGCGCGGCTTCGCCTGGCAGTACGTCCGGCTCTTCCTCGGGTCCATGCTGCGTGTCGTCGGCTTCCTCTGCGTGCGGTCGGTCGGGGAGGCGCTCGACGAGCTCGCTGCGGCGCTGTCCGTCCACGGCCGGCCCCGCCAGCTCCGGGCCGCGCGTCGTGAGCGGGCACAGCTGCGCCAGGGGGACCCTGCCGACGTACGCCGCCTGCTGGCCCCGGCGTGGCTGCCCTACCGCCACGGCCTCGACTTCGTCACCGACCTCGCCTCGGCCGCCACCAGCCAGGCCGCCGACGTCGCCGAGCGCCGCCGCCTGGCCAAGGCCGCCGACGCGCCCGGCACCGGGCCGGGCGTGCGTGAGGCGCGACGCGGGTCGGACGACGACGACGAGGACGCCTACCTGACCGACTCCGGCATCGTCGCGCGCTTCTTCACCAACCCGGTGGCCGTGGTGCTGGCGCTCTTCGGCGTCCTGGCGCTGCTGGCAGCCCGCGAGGCCTTCGGCTCGATCACGGGTGGCGCGCTGTCCCCGGTCCCGGACGCCGCGGCGGACTGGTGGAGCCTGCACGTCTCGAGCTGGCACCCGCTCGGCACCGGCACGGACGTGCCGGCGCCCGCCTACGTGCTGCCGTTCGCGCTGGCCGCATCGGTCCTGCTCGGCCACACCGGAGCCGTGGTGTCGGGCCTGATGCTGCTCGCCGTCCCGGTCGCGGCGTGGGGCGCGTGGCGGCTGCTCAAGGTCGTGGGACGCCTCGTCGACCCGCTGGGCCTGCCGCGCTGGCTCGTGGTGTGGGGAGCGCTGACCTATGCCCTCGTGCCGGTCACCTCGGGTGCCTGGGCCGAGGGACGCTTCGGCACCGTCGCCGTCGCCGCGCTGCTGCCGTGGACGGCCCACGCCGCCCTCGGCTTCGTCGACCCCGACCGCGACCGGCGCTGGCGCGCGGCGTGGCGCACCGCCCTGCTGCTCGCCCTCGGTGCGGCCTTCGTGCCCGGCTTCTGGCTCTTCGCCCTGCTGGCCACCGCGGTGGTGCTCGGGGCCGCGGCGGTGATCGCCCCGCGGCTGCTGCGCGAGCGCGACAGCTGGGGCCCGCCGGTGGTCGCCGTGGCGGCGACACCGGTCCTGCTCGCCCCCTGGCTGCTGCCGCTGCTCACCACCGGGTCCGCGTCCGGCCTGCTGCTCGAGGCCGGCCGCCTCACCGTCGACCAGGTGACGTTCGGAGGCCTGGTCAGCGGCCGGCTCAACGACCTCGGGGCGCCCACGTGGCTCGGCGTGGTGCTCGGCCTGCTGGCCTTCGCGGCCCTCATCCCGCGGCGTACCCGCGTGCCGGTGCTGGTCTGCTGGCTCGTCGCGCTGGCGGCGGCCGTCGTGGCCGGGGTGCTCTCGCACGTGACCCTCGACCTGCCGTCGGTGATCACCCGGCCGAGCCTGGGACTGTTCGTGGTCGTGCTCCAGGGCACCTGGGTGGTCGCGGTCGTGCTCGGCGCCGACGCCTACCTGCGGCGGCTCGCCGACCACCACCCGTGGTGGCAGCGCGGACTGGCGACGGCGCTGGCCGTGGTCGCCGCCGCCGTCCCCGTCGCGGGCCTCGGCTGGTGGCTGACCTCCGACGACGCCGGCGACGTGCTCGCGCGCGACGCCGAGCAGTCCGTCCCGGTCTACATGCAGCAGAGCTCGTTGACGGGTCAGGAGCACGGCGTGCTGGTGGTCAGCGGGTCGGTCGACGAGGGCGTCACCTACCGGATCCGGCGCGACGACGGCACGACCGTGGGGGAGGACGAGATCCTCACCCTGTCGGACGAGGACGCCGGGCTCACCAGCGACGTGCGCGACCTGGTCTCCGCCCCCACGCCCGCGGTGGTGGCCGACCTGGGTGCCCGGGGCATCGAGTACGTCGTCCTCAGCTCGCCGGCCGACGGCCGGATCTCGTCGTTGCTCGACGCGACCGCCGGGCTCGAGCAGGCCAGCGCCGAGGACCGCACGACCCGCGCGTGGCGCGTCGACCGGCCGCTCGACCCCGCGTCGCTCGACGGCCCCAGCCCGTGGTGGCGCACCGCGCTGCTCGTCGTGCAGGCGCTGGCGATCGTGCTCGCGCTGGTGCTGGCCGCGCCGACCGTCCGGCAGCGCCGGGAGGGGGACCGCCATGACTGAGCCCACCTCCACCCCCGGCTCCGCACCTGCGGGCGGGCGTCGTCGCGCTGCCGAGCCCACGCGCGGCCGTCCCTCGCCCGTGACGATCCTCGCCATCGTCATCCCGCTGCTGACCGTGGCCGCCCTCGCGCTGGTGCGACCGGCCGAGCAGGCGCCCACCTCCCACGCGCCCTCGGAGGCACCGCTCGACCGGGTCACCGTGGTCTGCCCCGCCCGCCTGCCGGGCGCCGACGAGGTCCGGATGGGCACCACCGGGCTGGGCTCGGGCGAGCTGACGCTGCGCGTCGGGCGCCGCGAGGAGACGCAGGAGCTGTCCGACGGCGTGGCCTCGCGCACCGAGCGGCAGTACGTCGTCGTCAACGGCACCGGCGAGCTCGCGCCCGGCCTCGTCGCGTCGCGCTCCGGCGGGGGATCGGCGACCGGGTGCGACCAGCCTGCGCCCGAGCGGTGGTTCACCGGCGTCGGCGCGTCCGCCGAGCACACCTCCACGCTCACCCTCATCAACCCCGACCGCGGACCCGCGGTCGCGGACGTCACGGTGTGGGACGGCAGCGGACTGGTCGACGTCCCCGCCCTCCGCGGCGTGCGCGTGCCCGGCGGCCGCTCGACGTCCTTCGACCTCTCGGAGGTCACCCCCAACCGTGACGCCCTCGCCCTGAGGGTCAGCGTCTCGCGCGGCCGGCTCGCCTCCAGCGTGGTCGACGTGGTCGACCCGGTCGGGCGGGACCGACCGGTCCGCGAGTGGCTCCCCGCGCAGGCCGCGCCCGCCTCGACGTCGTACGTCGCCGGCATCGGCACGGCGACCGCCGACCGGGTCCTCACCTTGGCGAACCCCGGTGACAGCGAGGTGCGGGTCGCCCTCGAGCTCGTCAGCGAGGAGAGCGAGTTCGCCCCGTCCGGCGTGGAGGAGGTGACCCTCGACCCGTCGTCTGTCAACGAGGTCGACCTGAGCGGCGTGCTGCGCGGCCGCAACCTCGCGGGCGTCCAGGCGCTCCGGCTCGAGGCGACCGGCCCCGTCACCGCCTCCCTCCGCACCCGGACCCCCAACGACCTCGCCCTCACCCCCGCGGGATCGACGATCGAGGGTGACGCGGCCGTCGCCCTCCCGGCCGGGGCCAAGCGCATCGTGGTCACGGGCGCGACCGCGCCGGGCCTGGTGACGCTGAAGGCGTGGGACGCGGACGGCGACGCGGTGGTCCGCGAGCGGCGGGTCGAGGTCGACCCGGCGACGGCGGCCCGGATCCGGGTCCCGGACGACGCGGTGCTGGCCCAGGTGCAGGTCGAGCGGACCGGGGCGGTCGTGTCGGTCGAGGTCAGCGACCGCGGGCTGTCGGTCCTGCCTCTGTCGCAGCTCGGCACGACCAGCGAGGTCGCGGACGTCCGACCCGCCCAGCGCTAGCCCGTCTCAGTCGGCGTACCTCTCGTCCACCTGGCCGGGCGTGAGGTTGAGCAGCTCGGCCAGCTGCTCCACGACGACCGTGTGGACCATCGCCTCGAGCTCGTCGCGCGTGGTCGAGCGGTGCTCGATGGGTCGACGGAAGATCACCAGCCGCGTGGGGGCCTGGCCCTTGCCGCGGACCAGCGAGGACAGCGGGACGGTCTCGTCGCCCCAGTCGTCGGGCAGCATCGGCGCGTCCTCGACGGCGTACTCCACCAGGCCGAGGTGGCGGTGCCACCGCTCGTCCAGCGGGGTCACCACGTCGAGCACCAGCTGGTCGAAGCGCTGCCGCGCGGTCCGCAGGGCCGGGGTGCCGGGCCGGGCCGGCACCACGCCCGGCCCGCGCATCCCGCGGCCCCTCCGGTCGCGGGTCCGGTGCCGCGCCGCCTCGGCGCGTCCGCTGCCTGTGTCGCCGCCCACCCCGATGTCCACGCCGCGAGCCTAAGCGCCGGGCGTGCGTGCGCCGGGTAGCGTCGGCGCCGTGAGCCTTGCCCGTCGTTGTTCGCGGACGGCGTGTGGCCGTCCCGCGGTCAACACGCTGACCTACGTCTACGCCGACCAGACCGCCGTCCTGGGTCCGTTGGCGACGTACGCCGAGCCGCACGCCTACGACCTCTGCGAGCTGCACAGCGAGCGGCTGTCGGCCCCGCGCGGCTGGGAGGTGCTCCGGCTGGCGGCCGATCCGGCGGCGCAGGGCCCGAGCAGCGACGACCTGCTCGCGCTCGCCGACGCCGTCCGCGAGGCGGCCCGCCCCGCCCCGGCCCCGGTGCCGCTGCACTCCACCGACGACCCGACCCGCGGCGCCAAGCGCGGCCACCTGCGGGTGCTCACGCCCACTGACTGACAGGTCCCGGCACCCCCTAGGATCATCGGCGTGAACATCGACCAGCAGCTGCTGAGCATCATCGTCTGCCCGGCGTGCCACGGCGAGCTGTCGCCCGCCCCGGACGGCGTCGACGAGCTCGTGTGCCAGGGGTGCGGCAACGCCTACCCGGTCCGTGACGACATCCCCGTGCTGCTGGTCGACGAGGCCCGCAAGCCCGCCTGAGCGCTGAGGAGCTGGCCGTGGCGACCTGGTTCGACGAGGCCCGGCTGGACGACGCCGGGGTGCTGGAGACGGTCGACCTGCGGCTGCGCACGCTCGCCGAGAGCGGCGCGCGCGTGCGCCGGGAGGCTCACGAGTCCGCGGCCGCGACCGCGGAGGCGATCGCCCGCGGTCGCGACGAGGCCCGACCTCGGGCGGTGATCGCCGCGGGCCCCGACTCGCGGCTGCTGCGCGCGGTGCTCGAGCCGTGGTGCCCGGTGCCCTTCGTGGCATGGCCCAACCCGGGACTGCCCGGCTGGGCGGGGTCGCTCGACCTCGTCGTCATGCTGGCGCCCGAGGGCAACGACCACGGGTCGGCGTCGGCCGTCGCCGAGGCCGTACGCCGTGGGTCGCAGGTCGTGGTCGCGTGCCCCGAGCGATCCCTCGTGGGCGAGCACGCCGCAGGCCGGCACGTGACGGTGCTGCCGACCGTGACGGGCGACCAGCTCGCGACCGCCGTGGTCGTGCTCGACTACCTCGCCCACGTCCACCTCGGTCCTCGTGCCGACGCCGAGTCGGTGGCCGCGTCGCTCGACCGGGTCGCCGAGGGCTGCTCGCCGCACCGCGACCTCGCGGTCAACCCCGCGAAGATGCTGGCGATCGCGATGGCCGACACCAACCCGCTCGTCTGGGGCGGCTCCGTGCTCGCGGCCCGGGCGGCCCGCCGGCTGGCCGAGTCGCTGCGTCGCACGAGCGGCCGGTCCGCGATCGCCGGCGATGCCGAGCACCTGCTCCCGGTGATCGAGGCGACCAGGCCGCACGACGTGTTCGCGGACCCGATCGCCGACGAGCCGGGCGAGCTGCGACCGCTGCTGCTCATCCTCGACGACCGGTCCGACGACCCGGTCGTGCGCGCCCAGACGGGAGAGCTGAGGGCCGCCGCGGCGCGTCACGGCGTACGGGTCGAGGTGCTCGAGACCGACGCCGACGCCGAGGTCGCCCGCTACGCGTCGTTGCTGCTCGCCGGCACCTACGCCGCGGAGTACCTCCGCGTCGGCCTCGTCGACGAGTAGGCGTTTGCGGGCGTCGTCCACGGGTAGGACAGCCGGGACATCGCCACTGCAACCACAGGAGCATCCATGCGTCGCACCTCCCTGTCCATCGCCGCCGGCCTCACCGCTGTCCTGCTCGTCTCGGGCACCCCGGCCCAGGCGGCCGTGTCCGCCAAGGACCTGCCGAAGAAGGGCGACATCGTCAAGGCGTTCCCGGAGCTGGTGGACGCGGAGTTCACCTCCTTCAGCACGAAGCAGAACTCGGCGCCGGGGGCCACCTGCGACTCGTCGAAGCTCGTGAAGGTCAAGCGTCTCACCAGCATCCGCGCCGTCTCGACCACCGGGGCGTCCTACGCGCAGTCCACGGTCGTCCAGCACTCGTCGGCGGCCAAGGTCAAGGCGCTCCTCAAGTCGTGGAGGCGCTACGCCAAGGACTGCGCCACGTTCACGCAGTCCGCCACGGGCGCCACGGTCACGACCACCCTGGGCAAGGCGCCCAAGCTGGGCCAGTCGACGGTGATGCTGCAGCAGGAGACCACCGTGGCGGGCGTCGTCTCCTACTCCAACGTCGTCTTCATCGGCGACGGCAAGCGGTCGGCGGCCGTCGTGGCCATCGACGACGCGGCCATCCCCGCGTCCGCCATCAAGCAGCTCGCGAAGGTGACGGCCAAGAAGATGAAGTGACGCCTCCACCGAGGTGACCTCACGGGGCCCCGGCGCCGACCGCACCACGCGGATCGGCCCGGGGTTCCGCTGTCGTGCTACGACCGCGTGCCTGCCGGTGGCTGCTGGTCGACGTCCGCCCAGACCTCGACGAGCTCGGCGAGCAGGCCTTCGCGCACCGTCGCGAAGCTCGCCACGGCGAACTCGAGGCGCTCGCCCGTTCCGCCCGTGCCGGTCACCCTCGCTCGTAGGACCCCGCGGTCGTCGTCCACCACCAGGTCCTCGACGTGCATGCGCTCGAAGCCGGGGTAGTCCGCGTTGAACCGCACCCACTGCTCCCGGTCGAAGACCTCGCCGGTGTGCACCAGCCAGCAGGTGAAGTCGGGGTGCAGCACCTCGGGCAGCGCCTCCCAGTCGTGGGCGTCGATGAGATCGGCCAGCCGGGTGATCAGCGCTCGCGTGTCCATGGGGTGAGTGTGCCCGTCCGTTCCGACACCGCTCAGGGGCGCAGCCGCGGACCCACCGTGCTCCTCCTCGACCCGGTGATGCACCGTGCAGGCAGTTCGAGCGGACGATCGGCGAGTCCACGCTCGACCTGGTCGCTGGAGCCGCGAACTGCCTGCATGGTGCTCCTCGGAGGTTGCTCAGACGGGACGCCTCCCTCAACCAGCAGCAGCGGCGATGAGGTCGAGCACCTCCTCGGTCGGGCGGACGTCGCCGTAGGAGCGGTGCACGACGTGGAGCGTGGCGTTGTGGTCCTGGTCGCGCGTCGCCGCGCACGCGTCGGCGACGAGGACGACGCGCAGGCCGGCGGCGCTCGCGTCGCGCACGGTGTGCTCGACGCAGACGTTGGTGACGGTGCCGGTCACGATCAGCGTGTCGACGTCGCGGGACGCGAGGAGGTCGGGGAGGTCGGAGGAACCGGGGGAGTACGCACTCCGCGCGGTCTTCTCCACGACCAGGTCGTCGGGAGCGACGTCGAGCGAGCCGTCCACGCGCGACCGCGGCGGGCCGTCACCGCCGGACCGGGCGTACCGCTCGGCCACCTCGTCGCCGAAGAACTCCCGGTCCTTGGCGCTCGGTGGCGCGTAGCCCGGCACGACCCACGCCACCACCCCGCCGGACGACCGGAGCGCCGCCGCCAGGCGGTTGACCCGCGGCACGATCCCACGGACGTACGCCGACTCGCGGACGAAGAACGGCACCACGTCGACGACCACCAGCGCGGTCCGCCGCGGGTCCAGGTGCTCGAAGGCGTGCCGGCGACCCCGGCGGGCCTCGTGCCGCGCGTACTCCCGCTCCTCGACGAGCCAGACGTGGTCCGCCATGTCGGACGGGGCGGAGGGCGGCGGTGTCGGCATCCGGCGAGGCTACTGTCCCGGCTGACCTACGCCTACGACCTCCGATCGTCCGGAACCGGCCCTACCGTGGCGCCATGACCGACGCGCCGTCGTACCTCACGAGGCTGCTCACGCCGGAGACCTGGTCCGACTTCGCGGCCCTCGTCGAGGCCAACAACGGCGTGTGGGGCGGGTGCTGGTGCATGGGCTTCCACCCGGAGGGCCTGGCCGGGACCGCTGAGGACCACCGGATCGCCAAGCGGGAGCACACCGAGAGGGGCACGGTGCGCCAGGTGCTGGTGTACGACGGTGGCGACGCGGTCGGGTGGTGCCAGTTCGGCACGCCCGACGAGCTCCCCCGGATCAAGAACCTCGCGGCCTACGAGAAGGACCTCGTGGCGCTGCCGCAGTGGCGGATCGGCTGCATCTTCACCGGCGGCAGGCACCGCGGCAAGGGCGTCGCGCGGGCTGCGGTGACGGCCGTGCTCGCGGAGATCGCAGCAGCCGGTGGCGGAGTCGTCGAGGCCTACCCGGAGCAGGTCGTCGACCGGAAGCCACAGCGCGGGGCCTACCTGCACACCGGCCCGGAGTCGCTCTACGAGGAGCTCGGCTTCGTGCGGGACCGGAAGATCGCCAAGTGGCGCTGGGTGATGCGCCGCACCGTGGAGGCGTGAGCCCGCCGATAGGCTGCTCCCTCCGACCCACTGACCCGAAGGATCACCCATGGCCGGCGGACTGTTCGCCCTCCTCGACGACGTCGCCGCGCTCGCGCGCATCGCAGCAGCCAGCGTGGACGACGTCGGCGCCGCCGCGGGCCGGGCCAGCGCCAAGGCCGCCGGAGTCGTGGTCGACGACACCGCCGTGACGCCGCAGTACCTCCACGGCTCGGCCGCGGAGCGCGAGCTGCCGATCATCAAGCAGATCGCGATCGGGTCGCTGCGCAACAAGCTGCTCTTCATCCTTCCGGCAGCGGTGCTGCTCGGGCAGTTCCTCCCGTGGCTGCTGCCGGTGATCCTGATCTTCGGTGGTGGCTTCCTCGCCTACGAGGGCGCCCACAAGGTGCACGAGCGCCTCACCGGGCACGCCACCGAGGCCGAGGAGGACGTGTCGGCGGCGGGGGAGTTCACCCCCGAGCACGAGAAGCGCACCATCGCCAACGCCGTGCGCACCGACTTCATCCTCAGCGCCGAGATCATGGTGATCGCGCTCAAGGAGGTCGTCAGCTCCGACCCCGACGCGAGCATCTGGATGCGTGCGATCGTGCTGGCGGTCGTGGCGGTGCTCATCACCGTGCTCGTCTACGGCGTCGTCGCGCTGATCGTGAAGATGGACGACGTCGGCCTCGCGATGTCGAAGCGCGACTCCCGCGCCTCCCAGCGGATCGGCCTCGGGATGGTCGGCTTCATGCCGAAGCTGCTCGCCGGCATCTCGCTCATCGGCACCCTGGCCATGCTCTGGGTCGGCGGCCACATCTTCCTGGTCAGCCTCTACGAGATCGGCGGGCACGACGGCCTGCTCGAGGGCACCGCCATCGGCGACGCGCTGCACGCGCCGTACGACCTCGTCCACCACTGGGAGGAGGAGGTGCACCACGCCATCGGCGGGCCGCTCGGGGCCCTCGTGGGGTGGCTGCTCAACACCCTCGTCTCGGCACTCGTCGGCCTCGTCGTCGGGTTCGTGGTCCTGTACGTCCTGCGCGCGTTCGGCGTCGGTGGGCACGGCGGGGAGCACGGCGGGGAGCACGGTGACGAGCACGGTGACGAGCACGGTGACGAGCACGGTTCGAGCCCCGTCGACCCGCCCGCCGAGGATTCTCCGAATCGCTGAGGGCGGTCCTACTCTCTTCTGGTCCGCGCGGGAGATCCCGAGGACGCACAGATGTGCGGCGCAGACGGCTCCACCACACCAGGAGACAACCGATGGACTTCAAGGTCGCCGACCTCAACCTCGCCGCCTACGGCCGCAAGGAGATCGAGCTCGCCGAGCACGAGATGCCGGGCCTGATGGCCATGCGCGAGCGCTACGGCAAGGAGCAGCCCCTCAAGGGCGCCCGCATCGCCGGCTCGCTGCACATGACGATCCAGACGGCCGTGCTCATCGAGACGCTCGCAGCGCTCGGCGCGGACATCCGCTGGGCCACCTGCAACATCTTCTCCACCCAGGACCACGCCGCCGCGGCGGTCGTCGTCGGTCCCCCGGCCAAGGGCGGCACGCCCGAGGACCCCCAGGGCGTCCCGGTCTTCGCCTGGAAGGGCGAGAGCCTCGCCGAGTACTGGGACGAGGCCGAGAAGGTCTTCGACTTCGCCGAGGGCGGCCCCAACATGCTGCTCGACGACGGCGGCGACATCACGATGCTGCTGCACCTCGGTGTCGAGTACGAGAAGGCGGGCGCCGTCCCGTCGCAGGACTCCACGGACAACGAGGAGTTCAAGGAGGTGCTGCGCGTCCTGGCCCGCTCGCTCGAGACCGACCCGCAGCGCTGGACCAACCGCGCCCCCATGGTCAAGGGCGTCTCCGAGGAGACCACGACCGGCGTGCTGCGGCTCTACGAGCGCTTCAAGGAGGGCACGCTGCTCTTCCCGGCGATCAACGTCAACGACTCGGTGACCAAGTCCAAGTTCGACAACAAGTACGGCTGCCGCCACTCGCTCGTCGACGGCATCAACCGCGCCACCGACGTGATGATCGGCGGCAAGGTCGCCGTCGTCTGCGGCTACGGCGACGTCGGCAAGGGTTCCGCGGAGTCGCTGCGGGGCCAGGGTGCGCGCGTCATCGTCACCGAGATCGACCCCATCTGCGCGCTGCAGGCCGCGATGGACGGCTACGAGGTCAAGCGCCTCGACTCGGTCGTCGAGACGGCCGACATCTTCATCACCACGACCGGGAACTTCGACATCATCACGGTCGAGCACTTCCACAAGATGAAGCACCAGGCGATCGTCGGCAACATCGGCCACTTCGACAACGAGATCAACATGGCGGGCCTCGCCAGGATCCCCGGCATCGTCAAGGACGAGATCAAGCCGCAGGTCCACCAGTGGATCTTCCCCGGCGAGGACGGCAAGCCCGGCAAGAAGATCATCGTGCTGTCGGAGGGCCGCCTGCTCAACCTGGGCAACGCCACCGGCCACCCGTCGTTCGTCATGTCGAACTCCTTCACCAACCAGGTGCTGGCCCAGATCGACCTGTTCACCAAGTCCGACTCCTACGAGCTGGGCGTGCACGTCCTGCCCAAGCACCTCGACGAGGAGGTCGCCCGGCTGCACCTCGACGCCCTCGGTGTCGAGCTGACCGAGCTGTCCAAGGAGCAGGCCGCCTACCTCGGCGTCCCGGTCGAGGGTCCGTACAAGCCCGACCACTACCGCTACTGAGCAGCGCACTCGTTCGGCTGAGGTCGGTCGTGGTGCCCCAATAGACTGGCACCATGACCGACTTCGCCGAACCAGCGCGCGGCAGCGTGCTCGTCGTCGACGACGACCCCTCACTGGCGGAGATGCTCTCCATCGTGCTGCGGCAGGAGGGGTTCGACAGCCGCATCGTGGGGCGCGGTGACGTGGCCCTCGACGCGTTCCGCGACTACCGTCCCGACCTGGTGCTGCTCGACCTGATGCTGCCCGGCAAGGACGGCATCGACGTGTGCAAGGAGATCCGCGCCGAGTCCGGTGTGCCGATCGTGATGCTGACCGCGAAGGGCGACACCGTCGACGTCGTCGTCGGCCTGGAGTCCGGCGCCGACGACTACATCGTCAAGCCGTTCAAGCCCAAGGAGCTCATAGCGCGCGTCCGGGCTCGTGTGCGTCGCAACGACGTGACCCCCGACGAGGGGTTGACCATCGGCGACGTGTCCATCGACGTCGCGGGTCACTCGGTGACCCGCGCGGGTGAGCCGATCAACCTCACTCCGCTCGAGTTCGACCTCTTGGTCTGCCTCGCCCGCAAGCCGTGGCAGGTCTTCACGCGCGAGGTGCTGCTGGAGCAGGTCTGGGGCTACCGCCACAGCGCCGACACCCGGCTGGTCAACGTGCACGTCCAGCGGCTGCGCTCCAAGGTCGAGCACGACCCGGAGAACCCGGAGGTCGTGGTGACCGTCCGCGGCGTGGGCTACAAGGCCGGCAAGTCCTAGGAGCACCGGGTGAGCATGCGTGACCGGCTCCCACCGGTGCTGCGGCACGGGCCCGCCTTCTGGCGGCGCTCGGTGCAGGCGCGCGTCGTGGTCAGCACGGTCCTGCTCTCCGCGGCAGTCGTGGGCATCGTCGGCTGGTTCCTCATCCAGCAGACCCGCGACGGCCTGCTCGACCACCGGGTCCAGGCCGTGGTGCAGGAGGCCGAGGGCGAGACGGCGGCGGCCCGCGCGGCGCTCGCCGCCACGCCGGGCATCGATGCCGACGAGTCGGCGCAGCAGCAGGCCCTCGTCGAGCCGATCCAGGCCCGCGGCACCACGCGCGGCTTCGCGGTGGTGCTCTCCCCGCCGATCAACGAGGGACTGCGATTGGCCGACGGCGGTGCGAAGTTCACCGAGGGCCTCGACCTGGCCAGCGTGCCGGAGACCCTCGAGGCGCGCTTCGACTCCCTCTCGCCGACGGCGTGGACCTTCACCGAGATCAGCACGAAGCGTCCGATCCAGGGCCTCCCGGAGGGGCCGGGCATCGTGGTCGGCAGCCAGATCCGGCTCCCCGCCGACGACAACACCTACACCCTCTACTACATCTACCCGCTGGCCGAGCAGCAGGAGACGCTCGCGCTGGTGTCGCGCGCGATGCTCATCGCCGGCGTGCCGCTGCTGCTGCTCGTCGCAGGGCTGACCTGGCTGGTGACCCGGCAGGTGGTGACGCCGATCCGGATGGCCCGCCGGGTCGCCGAGCGCCTGGCGGCCGGTCAGCTCCAGGAGCGGCTGCGCGTCACAGGCGAGGACGACCTCGCGCGACTCGCGACGTCGTTCAACCAGATGGCCTCCAACCTCCAGAAGCAGATCCGCCAGCTCGAGGAGCTGAGCCGGCTCCAGCGGCGCTTCGTCTCCGACGTCTCCCACGAGCTGCGCACCCCGATCACCACCGTGCGGATGGCGAGCGACGTCATCCACGACGCCAAGCCCTTCCTCGACCCGGTGACCGGCCGCGCGGCCGAGCTGCTTCAGAAGGAGCTCGACCGGTTCGAGACGCTGCTGGCCGACCTGCTCGAGATCAGCCGCTTCGACGCCGGCGCCGCGGTCCTCGAGACCGAGGACGTGGACCTCGTCGAGGTCGCCCGCCGGGTGATCGACATGACCTCGGTCCTCGCCGCCCAGCGCGACACCCGCGTGGTGCTGCACGACCCCGGCTCGCCGTGCGTCGCGGAGGCCGACGTACGCCGGGTGGAGCGGATCGTGCGCAACCTGGTCACCAACGCCATCGACCACGCCGAGTGCCGCGACGTCGAGATCTTCGTCGGCGCCGACCTCCAGTCGGCCGCGATCGCCGTCCGCGACCACGGTGTGGGCCTCGGGCCGGGGGAGTCCGCGATGGTCTTCAACCGGTTCTGGCGCGCCGACCCGGCTCGAGCCCGCACCAGCGGCGGCACGGGCCTCGGCCTCTCGATCTCGCTCGAGGACACCCACCTCCACGGAGGGTGGCTGCAGGCGTGGGGGCGCCCCGGGGAGGGCGCCCAGTTCCGCCTGACCCTGCCGCGGCGGCTCGGCACCCAGCTGCGCCACTCGCCGCTGCCGCTGGTGCCCGTCGACGCTCGGGAGACGGCGTGAAGCGGGTCGTGCGGGTCGCCGTCCTCGTGGCCGTGGCGACGCTGCTGGCGGGCTGCGTGTCGATGCCGACCTCCGGGCCGGTGGTCGAGTCGGAGGCGACCGGCGGGTCGCAGGACGCGCCGGGCATCTCCTTCGACCCCCGCCCGCCACAGGCCGGCCAGGCGACCGCCGACATCGTCGAGGGCTTCTTCGAGGCGATGAAGGCCACGCCGGTCAGCGTGAGCGTCGCGCGCCAGTTCCTCTCCACGGAGGCGGCGGAGGCGTGGGTGCCCGAGCAGCAGATCATCACCTACGCCGAGCTCGGCGACCCGCCGGCCGGCACCTCGCCCCGGATGTCGCTGACCGACGTCAACACCTACGACGCCCGCGGCGCCTGGCAGCGCACCAGGGCCGACGCCACGTTGTCCCTCGGCCTGGTCAAGGAGGACGGCGAGTGGCGCATCGACGAGGTGCCCGACGCGCTCATCGTGCCCGAGACGTGGTTCGACGACTGGTACGAACGAGCCTCGCTCTACTACTTCGACCCCACGACCGAGATCATGGTCCCCGAGCCGGTGTTCGTGCCCCGCGGCGACCAGTTCGCGTCGTCGCTGGTGCGCGGGCTGCTCACCAGGCCAGGGGCTGACCAGGAGGACGTCACCCGCAGCTACTTCCCCCCGGGCACCACGGCTGGCCTCTCGGTGCCGATCACGTCCGGGATCGCGCAGGTCTCCCTCTCCGGTGACCCGGACGCGGTCGACGAGCTGACCGCCCAGCGGATGCTGGCCCAGCTCGTCTGGACGCTGCGGCAGGAGCCGCGCATCGGTGCCGTCCAGCTCAGCATCGGTGGGCGGACGATCGTCGGGCCCAGCGGCTCGCCCCAGGTCAGCCTGCAGTTCGGCAGCGGCTACGACCCCAACGGCGTGCCTGCCACCACCGACCTGTTCGCGCTCGACGGCGGGCGCGTCGTCACCGGGCCGATGGGCGAGCTCGCCCCCACCCTCGGCCCCCTCGGGCAGGAGGACTCCCTCTACGACCTGCGCTCGATCGGCGCCAGCCTCTCCGGCGTCCGCGTGGCGGGCGTGACCGCCACCGGGTCGGACCTCGTGGTCGCGCCGGCCGAGTCGCCCACCGGCGAGGTCGCGATCGTCATCTCCGGGGCCGCCGACCTCGCCGCCCCGCACTGGGACTACCGCGACCGCATCTGGGTGCTCGACCGCAACAACGGTTCGGCGCGGGTGTTCCTGGTCGTGGACGGGACCGCCGCCGAGAAGGCGGTGCCGGGCATCACCGGGCGCCGCGCGACCGAGCTCATCGTCTCGCGCGACGGCACCCGTCTGGTGGGCGTGGTGCGCACCGGCAAGGCGGACCGCGTGGTCTCTGTCCGGGTCCGGCACGACTCGGGCGGGGCGGTGGTCGGGTTCACCGAGCCGCAGCTGCTGCCGGAGCCTGCCGAGGGCACGGCACGCATCCGTGACATCGCCTGGCGCTCGCCGACGACCGTGTCGGTCCTGCGGGACATCATCACCGAGGGCCTGTCGCAGGTGCGCACGGTCTCCGTCGACGGGGCTCCGGGCGAGATCTCGACCGGCGGCACGACGACCCTCCGTGGACGCATCCGCACGCTCGTCTCCTCCCCGGTCGAGCTGGTCGAGGCCTACGCGGTCGCCGGGCGCTCCGTCTTCGCCCTGACCCGGCCCGAGCGCTCGGTGCCCGACCTGCCGCCCGGCCTGACGTCGCTGACCTACGTCGGCTGAATCCACAGGCGGCGCACCCCCGGTTGCCGTCGTACGACGACTCCTGCTGGCATGGCCGGGTGCTCGACGAGGCCCTCGACCTGTTCCTCGGCAGCCGGTGCGTGGGGTGCGAGCTGCCGGGCCGGATGCTCTGCCGGGCCTGCCGCGACGACCTGTCGGGGCGGGCCCGGGTTGCGTGGCCGAGCCCGGTGCCCGACGGGCTGGTGACGCCGTGGGTCGCGGAGACGTACGACGGCGCCGTGCGAGCGCTCGTGGTGGGCCACAAGGACCGCGGCCAGTGGGGCCACCGCCGGGTCCTCGGCGACCTGCTGGCCCAGGCCGTCGGCGGCGCGGTCGCCCACCTCGACCCCACGGTGCCGGTGCTGCTGGTGCCGGTGCCCTCGAGGCCGGGCGCCGGTCGGCGGCGCGGCTACGAGGCCACCGAGGCGCTCGTGCGCAGGGCAGCGTCGCGCGTACGTCGTGAGCGCCCCTCGGCGGTCGCGCGCCTGCTGGTCTCGCGCGGTGCCGCCGACCAGGCCGGCCTCGGCGCGGGCGACCGCGCCGTCAACGTGGCCGGCTCGATGCACTGCCCCTCCACCGCGCTCGCGCGCGCCGGCCGCCGGTGGAGCCGGGCCCACGTCCTGGTCTGCGACGACGTGCTGACCACCGGGTCGACCGCCCGCGAGGCCCAGCGTGCCCTCGAGGCGGTGGGCCTGCCGCCGGTCGCGGTGGCGGCTGTCGCCGCCACCCAGCGGCGCGCCCGCCCTGCCGGTGGGAGCGTCCGGACCGACAGGTGACCCCCCGGTTGGTTCAGGGCGGCGGAGGGGCTAGCGTCTCTTCATGGAGTCCGCCCGGGTCCGTGGTTGCGTCACGGAGAGGGCTGTGCGCGTCACCGTCAGGTGCAGCGACAGGCCCGACCCGCGGCAAGCCGATGCCAGTCGCAGGCGAAACGGTCCACGTAAGTCCCCGGGCACCGCGCTGCTCAGCAGCCCGACGTCCGTCGGACGATCACGGTGCGGCTTAGAAGTAAGTCCTGCCTCGACTCCGGCGTCAGATGCGCCGGAAGCCGGGAGAAGGCCAGTAGTGACGGAGAAGTTGCGAACGCTTCAGCAGGCGGTTGTGGGGTCGAAGACCAGGTCGGCCGGGCGGGCTCCATCCCACCCTGCCCCGGCGGGTGCTCCGCCGCGGCGAAATGGAGGGGTGCGGACCGTTCGCTAGTTGAGGAGGTTCACATGGAGGTTGTGGTCACGGGACGGCACTGCGAGGTGTCCGACCGGTTCCGCGAGCACGTGTCCGAGAAGCTCAGCCGTCTGGAGAAGCACGATCACCGGATCATGCGCGTCCAGGTGGAGGTCGGGCTCGAGAAGAACCCCCGCCAGCACGACCGGTCGACGAAGGTCGAGCTCACCGCCTTCTCCAAGGGGCCGGTGATCCGCGCCGAGGCCGCCGCCGAGGACAAGATGGGAGCCCTCGACCTGGCCCTCGACAAGATGCAGGCCCAGATGCGTCGCGCCGCCGACCGCCGCCGCGTGCACAAGGGACGCAACGCCCACGTCGGCGTGGGCGAGGCCCTGGCCGGGCTGCCCGAGGTGGAGGACACGACCTCCGACGACGAGGCCGTCGTGGAGCGCAAGGTCGGCCCGATCACGGTGACCGGCGACGGCCCGCTCGTGGTGCGCGAGAAGTCCCACGCCGCGGTCCCCATGACCCTCGACCAGGCCCTCTACGAGATGGAGCTCGTCGGGCACGACTTCTACCTCTTCGTGGACAAGGAGAGCGAGCGGCCGTCCGTGGTCTACCGCCGTCGCGGCTACGACTACGGAGTCATCTCGCTCGAGGTGGACTGAACCGACCCCTGCCCCCGGTCGCGCGCGCATGACATGATGCGCGCGTGACCGAGGCGACATCAGCAGGGACCGAACCCGTCCGCGTCCTCGTCGTGGACGACCAGGAGCTCTTCCGCCGTGGCCTCATCATGCTGCTCGGTGGAGACGTCGACATCGAGGTGGTCGGCGAGGCCGCCGACGGGATCACCGCCACCGAGCTGGCGATCACCACCGCGCCCGACGTGATCCTGCTCGACGTCCGGATGCCGCGTCGCACCGGCGTCGAGGCGTGCCGTGCGATCAAGGAGGCCGTGCCGGCCACCAAGATCATCATGCTCACCGTCTCCGACGAGGAGGCCGACCTCTACGAGTCGGTCAAGAACGGCGCCGCCGGCTACCTGCTCAAGGACTCCTCGATCGAGGAGGTCGCCCAGGCGATCCGGGTGGTCAACGAGGGCCAGTCGCTCATCAGCCCCTCCATGGCCGTGAAGCTGATCGACGAGTTCAAGCAGATGTCCAAGCCCGAGCGCGAGCAGGGCCCGGCGCTGCGCCTCACCGAGCGCGAGCTCGAGGTCCTCCGGCTGGTGGCCAAGGGCCTCAACAACCGTGAGGTCGCCAAGGAGCTCTTCATCTCCGAGAACACGGTCAAGAACCACGTCCGCAACATCCTGGAGAAGCTGCAGCTCCACTCCCGCATGGAGGCCGTCATGTACGCCATGCGCGAGAAGTTGTTGGACCTCCCGTAGGACCGAGGAACGAGGTCCTGCGGGCGCGTCCGACAAGGTCGAGTAGCCGCGCGGGCGAGGGACGAGCCCGCGACCGGCGTATCGAGACCCGGGTCGGGGGACAGGCGACACCGCTCACGCTGTCGTACGTCTCTGGTTGAGTTCGCGGCGTGGACCAGCTCACGCAGCTCCAGGCCCGCCGCATCGCGCTGGCCGCCCAGGGCTTCACCGACCGGCCCCATGCCACGCCGACGATGGCGACGTTCGACCGCACGCTGGCGCGCACCGGCGTCCTCCAGGTCGACTCGGTCAACGTCCTCCAGCGGGCGCACTTCATGCCGCTCTACTCGCGGATGGGCCCCTACGACGTCGACCTGCTGCGTCGCGCCCAGCACGGCACCGCCCGCCGGCCGCGCCGGCTCGTCGAGTACTGGGCGCACGTCCAGGCGCTGATGCCGGTGGAGCTGTGGCCGCTGATGCGCCACCGGATGGAGAAGTACCGTGCCGAGCGCGGCAAGTGGGGCTTCACCGCCGACGCGGCGCTGGAGCCGCGGGTGCTCGACGCCGTGCGGGACCGGGGGCCGGTCACCGCACGCGACCTCGAGGACGAGTTCAGCACCGGCCCGCGCACCAAGGAGCACTGGGGCTGGAACTGGTCCGAGGCCCGCAAGGTCCTCGACTACCTCTTCCTGGTGGGCGACGTCGCGGTCGCGGGTCGCAACAGCCAGTTCGAGGTGGTCTACGACGTGCCCGAGCGGGTCCTGCCGGCGAGCGTGCTCGCCGCACCGACGCCGACGCCGCAGGAGGCGGTCACCGCCCTCGTCCGCCGTGCCGCGCGCTCGCACGGCGTGGCGAGCGGCCCGTGCCTGGCCGACTACTACCGGCTGCGGCTGCAGCCCGCTCCCGGGAAGGCGAGCGTCAAGGTGGCGATCGACGAGCTCGTCGAGTCCGGCGAGCTGGTCCCGGTGACCGTGCGAGGCTGGAAGCGCCAGGCCTACCTCCACCGTGAGGCGCGGCTCCCGCGCCGGGTGGGCGCCCGCACGCTGCTCAGCCCGTTCGACCCCCTCGTGTGGGAGCGGGCGCGGGTCGAGGCGCTCTTCGACTTCTTCTACCGGATCGAGATCTACGTCCCCGCCGACAAGCGCGTGCACGGCTACTACGTGCTGCCGTTCCTCCTCGGCGACCGACTGGTCGGGAGGGTCGACCTCAAGGCCGACCGGGCCTCCGGACGCCTCCTCGTCCCGGGGGCGTTCGCCGAGGCAGGCGCTCCTGCCGACACCGCGCACGAGCTGGCCGCCGAGCTGCGACGGATGGCCGACTGGCTCGGGCTGGACGACGTCGTCGTGGGGCATCGGGGTGACCTGGCGCACGCATTGGGTGACGCGTTGGCGAGGTAGGTACAGTTACCACTCGTGCCTGCCATCATCGACAAGCTCCTCCGCATCGGCGAGGGCAAGATCCTCCGTGAGCTCGAGTCCGTCTCCAAGGCCGTCAACGCCATCGAGGACGACTTCGTCAAGATGACCGACGACGAGCTCCGCGGGATGACCGACGAGTTCCGTGAGCGGCTCGCCAACGGGGAGACCCTCGACGACATCATGCCGGAGGCCTTCGCCACCGTCCGCGAGGCGAGCAAGCGCGTGCTCGGCATGCGCCCCTTCGACGTGCAGGTCATGGGCGCCGCGGCCCTCCACCTCGGCAACATCGCCGAGATGAAGACCGGTGAGGGCAAGACGCTCGTCGCCGTGCTGCCGTCCTACCTCAACGCCCTCGCGGGCAAGGGCGTCCACGTCGTCACCGTCAACGACTACCTCGCCAAGTTCCAGTCCGAGCAGATGGGCCGCGTCCACCACTTCCTCGGCCTCACCACCGGCGTGATCCTGCCGTCGATGCGACCGGCCGAGCGCCGCGAGGCCTACGCCTGCGACATCACCTACGGCACCAACAACGAGCTCGGCTTCGACTACCTCCGCGACAACATGGCGGACTCGGTCGCCGAGTGCGTCCAGCGCGGCCACAACTTCGCGATCGTGGACGAGGTCGACTCGATCCTCATCGACGAGGCGCGCACCCCGCTGATCATCAGCGGACCGACCCAGGACGAGGTCAAGTGGTACGCCGAGTTCTCCAAGCTCACGCGCACCCTCGTCAAGGACGTCGATTACGAGGTCGACGAGAAGAAGCGCACCATCTCGGTGCTGGAGCCGGGCATCACCAAGGTCGAGGACCACCTCGGCATCGACAACCTCTACGACTCGGTCAACACCCCGCTGATCTCGTTCCTCAACAACTCCATCAAGGCCAAGGAGCTGTTCCGTAACGACAAGGAGTACGTCGTCATGGACGGCGAGGTGCTCATCGTCGACGAGCACACCGGCCGCATCCTCTCCGGACGCCGCTACAACGACGGTCTCCACCAGGCCATCGAGGCCAAGGAGGGCGTGACCGTCCGCGAGGAGTACCAGACCCTCGCCACGATCACCCTCCAGAACTACTTCCGCCTCTACGACAAGCTCTCCGGCATGACCGGTACGGCGATGACCGAGGCCTCGGAGTTCGACAAGATCTACAAGCTCGGCGTGGTCCCGATCCCGACCAACCGCCCGATGCAGCGCGTCGACAACGTCGACCTGGTCTACCGCACCGAGGAGGCCAAGTACGAGGCCGTCGCCGACGACATCGCCGAGCGCCACGAGAAGGGCCAGCCGATCCTGATCGGCACCGTCTCGGTCGAGAAGTCCGAGTACCTCTCGAACCTGCTCAAGAAGCGCGGCATCCCGCACACCGTCCTCAACGCCAAGCAGCACGCCGACGAGGCCAAGGTCGTCGCGCTCGCCGGCCACAAGGGCTCGGTCACCGTCGCCACCAACATGGCCGGTCGAGGCACCGACATCATGCTCGGTGGCTCGGTCGACTTCCTCGCCGACCAGGAGCTGCGCAAGCAGGGCCTCGACCCGGTCGAGACGCAGGAGGAGTACGACGCGGCCTGGCCCGCCATGGTCGAGCGGATCAAGGCGCAGGTCGCCGCCGAGCACGACGAGGTCCGCGAGCTCGGCGGCCTCTACGTCGTCGGCACCGAGCGCCACGAGTCGCGCCGCATCGACAACCAGCTCCGCGGTCGTTCCGGTCGTCAGGGCGACCCGGGCGAGTCCCGGTTCTACCTGTCGCTGCAGGACGAGATGATGCGCCTGTTCAAGTCGGAGTGGGTCGACCGCATCCTCACCGTCCTCAAGGTGCCCGACGACGTGCCCATCGACGCCAAGCGCGTCAGCAACGCCATCGCGGGCGCCCAGGCCAACATCGAGTCCCAGAACTTCGAGTCGCGCAAGAACGTGCTCAAGTACGACGACGTGATGAGCCGCCAGCGCGAGGTCATCTACGCCGAGCGCCGCCGGGTGCTCGAGGGCGCCGACCTCGGCGAGCAGATCCGCGGGTTCCTCGACGACGTGATCGCGGGCTACGTCCGCGGTGCGACCGAGGGCTACGCCGAGGACTGGGACCTCGACGGCCTGTTCACCGCCCTCAACCAGCTCTACCCGGTCGGCCTGACCAAGGAGGGTGTGGTCAAGGAGGCGGGCGGTGTCGAGGGCCTCAACCGCGAGAAGCTCATCGAGGACCTGCAGAAGGACGTGCAGGAGGCCTACGACCGCCGCGAGGACCAGATGGGCGAGGAGGTGCAGCGTGAGCTCGAGCGCCGCGTCGTCCTGTCCGTGCTCGACCGCAAGTGGCGCGAGCACCTCTACGAGATGGACTACCTCCGCGAGGGCATCTACCTGCGGGCGTACTCGCAGCGCGACCCGCTCGTCGAGTACCAGCGCGAGGGCTTCGACATGTTCGCCGCCATGATGGACGGCATCAAGGAGGAGTCGGTCGGCTTCCTCTTCAACCTCCAGGTCGAGGTCGAGGACGACGAGGACGAGGACGAGCAGGCCCAGCCGGTCGCCCCCCAGGTCTCCGCTGCCACCCCGCAGATCGACTTCGCGCAGGCGGCCGCCCACGCGCCGGGCGCCCAGCCGGAGCAGCACCAGCACACGCCCACGATCCGGGCCAAGGGCCTCGACAAGCCCAACCGCCCGCAGAACCTGTCCTACAGCGCGCCGTCCGAGGACGGCGAGGCCGAGGTCCACGCGGCACCGGGTGCGGAGAACGACCCGTTCGCCGGCGTCGGCCGCAACTCGCTGTGCCCCTGTGGCTCCGGGCAGAAGTTCAAGCGCTGCCACGGTGCCCCCGGCGGCGCCACCGGTCGCGCGACCATGGGCGGATAGCACCCCACGCTGGGCACTCACCCCCAGGTGATGGCCACGCACTGCCACCGGTCCCGCACGACCTCGAAGCGAGCGGCGACCGCGCGGGAGCGTCGGCCGTAGCGCACGTGCGCGCTGGCCTCGACCGCGTCGCTGCGGATCAGGGCGGTGCGTACGCCGACCACGACCGGCCGCGCCGGGTTGGGTCCCCGGACCCGGCCCGGCGCGAGCCCGGCGGCGGCGGTGACCGCCCGGGCGCGACCCGACAACGCATCGAAGACCTCCGGGACCGTGTGGCGCAGGAGCTGGGCGACCGGCCGGTCACCGGCGGCGATCTCGACCGCGGCCTGCAGGTAGCGGCCGACGAAGGCGTCGACCTGCTCCCGTGACTTCCGCTCGAGGTCGGCCAGGTCGCTCGCACGGGTGCTGCGAAGCCGAGGGCGCGGGGGAGCGGTGCGCGGGGTCAGGTCGAGGGCCAGCGCGCCCTGGACGCTGGCCATGCCGGCGCTCGGCCGGAGGACGATGACCTCGGCCTCGGCGGTGTCGGGTGTGCTCATCGTCGTTCTCCGTCCTGTTCGGTGTGGGTGTGGATCGGCAGGCGGAGCGCCTGGCCGGGGTGGATCAGGTCGGGGTCCTCGCCGACGACGTCACGGTTGAGGCGGCAGATCTCCCGCCACAGCGACTCGACGTCGGCGCCCGGCGCCGCGTGCGCCCGCGCGATGGACCACAACGAGTCACCGGACCGGACCACGTAGGTGTCGGCGGGCGTCCTATGGGCGGCAGCGGCGGCCGGGGCCGCTGCGACGGCGCGCTCCGGCAGCTGGAGCCCGGCGAGCACCGCGGCTCCCTCCCCGCTCGCGGCGTGCGCGGGCGCCGTCGTACCGGCGAGGACGGCAACGCCGCATGCGAGGAGCACCAGGCGGTGGGCGGCTCCTCCGCTCCTCGGCACGGAGCCCGTCGCCACCCCGGCGACCGTCACCGACGTCACGAGCCAGAGCCAGAGCAATGACAGCGCGAGGCCGGTCGCGCACGCCGCCACCAGCGCGTGGTCGACCCCTTGGGAGCCACTGGCGTCGGCGGCCGCGCGCCAGGCGCCGGGCACCTCCGCCGCCGCGGCAGCGGTCGCGGCCGTGACGCCGACCCAGACGGCGTACGGCCGCACGCGTCGAACGTTGCCCCGAGACATCGCGCAATCCTTTCGTTTGCGTACGTTTGCCTCATTCAACGAGCGTTCATCAAGGGTGTCAACGGATCCTCCACAGGGGATGCGGTCGTCGACGCAACCGACGGGGGGCGCACGACGTCTCCCGGGATGAAGGGGGACGAATGGCGACGAGGACCATGACGGCGCGCGCCCTGGTCAGGACGGCCGCCCCGCCCGCGACCGGCGCCACCCCCGGCACCGACCTCCCGGTGGCGGTCGGGCTCGACCTCTACGTCGGCGGGCAGCAGGTGCCCGGCCGGTGGTACACCTCAGCAGGTCGCGGCACGCACTGGGTCGCGCTGCGCGACGACCGCACGTGGTGGTGGGGCTACGACGCCGAGCCGCAGAGGATCGACGGACAGATCGACCAGTCGGTGGTCATCTCGCCCAGCGGTGGCTACACGGCCCACGTGCTCACCCAGCCTGACGAGGGCTGGATGCTGGTCGGGGCGGACACCGTCACCGACGACGGCCTGGTCGTCGCGGGCGGGCCGCGCTTCCAGTGGCTCTGGCGGCCACTGGTCGACAACATGACGGTCGACCTCGCCGAGACCGCGCCGGGGCAGGTGGTCGTCGGCAGCACGGACGCCGGCCTGGTCGTCAACGAGGGCCGGTACGACCGGACCGACAGCCAGCAGGGCTCGCCCTACCTCGCCACGATCGACAGCGACGGCACCCTCACCCGGCTCGGCCTGCTCCCGGCGCACGACGTGCTGGAGGCCGACGAGGAATGGATCGCCTACGTCCCGCCCGGGACGGTGGGCGGCGAGACGACGGGCTCGGTCGAGCTGCAGGTGCAGCGCCGCGACGGCTCGGACGCGGGCGTGCTCGACGCGCCCGAGGGATGGCAGTTCCTCGCCCCGGGCTTCCGCTGGGAGTCCCCGGGACGGCTGCTGGCCCGGCTCGTCTCCCTGACGGGCGAGAACGAGGGCCTGGCCCGGTGCCGACCCGACACGCAGACCTGCGAGGTGATCGACCCGGCTGGCTAGGCTCGCGCCCATGTCCTGGGAGCACGAGCTGTTCGCGCTGTTCGACGACCTCGAGGGTCAGGCAGCAGCGGCCTGGGAGGCCGACCGCGAGGCCGAGCTGGCCGACCGGGCTCGCGCCGAGTACGGCGCCGTCACGCTCGCCAGCCGGCTGATGGCCTCACGGGGCCGCGACGTCTCCCTCGACCTCCCGCACGTCGGCCGGATCGAGGGGCGGCTTGCCCGGGTGGGGGAGGAGTGGTGCCTGCTGGGCGCGACCGGGCAGGACTGGGTCGTGCCGCTGCGCGCGGTGACCGGCGTACGAGGAGCGAGCGAGCGGTCGGTGCCCGAGGTGGCGTGGTCCCCGGTCGACCGGCTGGGTCTGCGGGCTGCCCTGCGGCGCCTCGCCGACGCCGGTGCCCGGTGCCTCGTCCACCTGGCCGACGGCACCCGCCACGAGGCGTACGTCGAGCGGGTCGGCGCCGACTTCCTCGAGTGCCGCGCCACCTCGGGCGAGGTCTTCCTCGCTCCCTACGCCGGGCTGGTCGCCGTGCAGAGCCGCGACGACTGACGCGGGCCTCAGGTGGCCTCGACGTCGTAGGGCGGGACCTGGCCGTCGGGCAGGGCGGACTGCTGGGCCGCCTGGGCCTGCTCGCGGTCGACCTCGGCCATCGCCTCGGTGATGTGCTTGCGCACGATCGTGCGGGGGTCGAGGTCGCGCAGCTCGAGGTCGGCGTAGTCCGGACCGAGCTCGTTGCGGAGCTCGTCGCGCGCGTTGTGGGCCAGCCCGCGGGCACGGTGGAGCAGCTGGGCGGCCTGGCGCGCGAGGTCGGGCAGCTTGTCCGGACCCAGCACGACGACCGCCACGAGGGCGATCACGGCCAGCTCGAGGAGCCCGACGTCGAACATGCCTCAGAACCTACTGCCTGGCCGGAACCGTGATCGGACGTGGTCAGAACTTGCTGGACGGGGTGAGCCCGAGCTGCATCCCGGCGAGCCCGCGGCCGCGACCCGACAGCGTCTGGGCCACCCGGGTCAGCTCGCGCGCGGCAGGGGCGGAGGGGTCGGCCTCCACGATGGGCTTGCCCACGTCGCCACCCTCGCGGAGCGAGATGTCGAGCGGGATCCGGGCGAGCACCGGCACGTCGTAGCCGAACCGCTCGGAGAGGGTCTGGGCGACCCGGGCGCCGCCACCGGTGCCGAACACCTCGAGGCGGTGGTCGTCCTCGGGCGGGCAGTGCGGGCAGGGGAGGTAGCTCATGTTCTCGACCACGCCCACGACCCGCTGGTGCATCATCGAGGCCATGGTGCCGGCGCGCTCGGCGACCTCGGCGGCCGCCTCCTGCGGGGTGGTGACGACCACGACCTCCGCGCTCGGCAGGTGCTGGCCGAGCGAGATGGCCACGTCGCCGGTGCCCGGGGGCAGGTCGAGCAGGAGGGCGTCGAGGTCGCCCCAGTAGACGTCGGCCAGCATCTGCACCAGGGCGCGGTCGAGCATCGGCCCGCGCCAGGCGACGACCTGGTCGCGACGGGGCTTGAGCATGCCGATCGAGATGACCGAGACGCCGCTGGGCGTGGGCACCGGCATGATCAGGTCGTCGACCTGGGTCGGCCGGGTGTCGGCCACGCCGAGCATCGCCGGCACCGAGTGGCCGTAGATGTCGGCGTCGACGATGCCGACCTTGAGGCCCTGCGCGGCGAGCGAGAGGGCGAGGTTGACCGTGACCGACGACTTGCCGACGCCGCCCTTGCCGCTGGCGATGGCGTAGACCTTGGTCAGCGAGCCCGGCTGGGCGAACGGGATCTCGCGCTGGGCGCGACCGTCGCTGAGGATCTCCTTGAGTCCGGCACGCTGCTCGGCGGTCATCACGCCGAGGGTGAGGTCGATCGACGCGACTCCCGGGACCTTCGTCACGGCCGCGGTGACGTCGCGGTTGATGGTGTCCTTCAGCGGGCACCCGGCGACCGTGAGGAGCACGTGGACGGCGACCGAGCCGTCGTCGGCCACCTCGACGGTGTCGACCATCCCCAGCTCGGTGATCGGCCGCTTGATCTCGGGATCGTTGACGGTCGCCAGGGCGTCCATCACCTGCTGCTGCGTGGGGGTGCTCATGATGGAGAAGTCTACGAGCCACCCCGTGGGATCACGGTCCCGGCTCGTCCTCGGGCTCGCGGCGCGAGAGGTCCTCGATGTCGCCCAGCAGGCCCCGCAGCTCCGAGCGGAGGAAGTCGCGGGTGGCCACCTCGCCGACCGCCATCCGCAGGGAGGCGACCTCGCGGGCCAGGAACTCCATGTCGGCGTGGGCCCGGGCGTTGGCCTGGCGGTCCTGCTCGGCGACGACCTTGTCGCGCTGCTCCTGGCGGTTCTGGGCGAGCAGGATCAGGGGAGCGGCGTAGGACGCCTGGAGGCTGAGCATCAGGGTGAGGAAGATGAAGGGGAACTCGTCGAAGCGCAGGTCCGCGGGCGCCAGGACGTTCCAGCAGATCCAGGCGGCGACGAACATCGTCATCCAGAGCAGGAACTTCGCGGTGCCCATGTAGCGGGCGAACGACTCGGCGAAGACGCCGAACGCGTCGGCGTCCACGCTCGGGCGGCGCACGATCTGGCGGCGCGCGTCGCGCGGGGTGTCGAGGCGCGTACGACGGTCGGCGCTCACCGGTCACCCCCGACGGCGCGGCCGGTGATCGGACCGGGACGCGGCGCCCGGTCGCGCCAGCCCTCGGGCAGCATGTGGTCGAGCAGGTCGTCGACCGTCACCGCGCCGAGCAGACGACCCTCGTCGTCGACGACCGGCGCCGCCACCAGGTTGTAGGTGGCCAGGTGCGCCGCCACCTGGTCCATCGACGCGTCGGGGCGCAGCGGGTCCATCGACTCATCGAGCGCCGCGGCCACGAGGGTCGAGGGGGGCTCGCGCAGGAGCCGCTGGATGTGGGCGGCGCCCAGGAGCCGCCCGGTCGGCGTCTCGAGCGGCTGGCGGCAGACGTAGACGAGCGCCGCGAGCGCGGGCGTGAGCTCGGGGTTGCGCACGTGGGCGAGGGCGTCGGCGATGGTCGCGTCGGGGGAGAGGATCACCGGCTCGGGCGTCATCATCGCGCCGGCCGTGTCGTCGTCGTACGACATCAGGCGTCGCACGTCCTCGGCCTCGTCGGGCTCCATCAGGCCGAGCAGCGTGGCGGCGGTCTCGGGGTTGAGGTCGGCGATCAGGTCGGCGGCGTCGTCGGCCGACATCTCCTCGAGCACGTCGGCGGCGCGCTCGGAGTCGAGGTGCTCGAGGATCTCGACCTGGTCCTCCTCGGGGAGCTCCTCCAGCACGTCGGCGAGGCGCTCGTCGTCCAGTGCGGCGACGACGGCCGTGCGCCGCTCGGCCGGCAGGTCGTGGATCATGTTGGCCGCGTCGGCCGGGCGCATGTCGTTGAGCGCGGCGATGAGGTGGGTGGCGCCCTGCGTCGGCTCGTGCCTGGTCAGGCCGGTGACGTCGCGCCACTCCACGACGTGGGTCTGGCCGCGCCGCCGGAAGCCCTTGCTCGGCTCCTGCACGGCGATGCGCGACAGCACCCAGTCGCGGTTGCGCGCCTGCTCCATCGCCACGTCGTAGACCACGCCGGTCACGCCGGACTCGCGGATCGTCACGGTGCGGTCGAGCATCTGGCCCATCACGAGCGTCTCGGTCGAGCGCTGCTCGAAGCGGCGCATGTTGAGCAGGCCGGTCGTGTGCACCTGGCCGCTGTCGATGGCGGTGATCCGGGTCATCGGCACGAAGATCCGGCGTCGGCCGAACACCTCGGCGACCAGGCCGAGGACGCGTGGCTGGTTGGTCTCGGTGCGGATCGCGACCACGAGGTCGCGCACCTTGGCCACCTGGTCGCCCTGAGGGTCGAAGATCGGCAGCCCGACGAGCCGGGCCACGAAGACGCGGGTCGGGGGGGTGCTCACGCCCGCAACGTTAGCGTGCCGGGATCCTCCGCGAACCGCCTCCGCGCCGGATCCGTGGTGTACCCTGTCGTCGCACGAGTCACTTCTGTCACACGATCGGGCCCGGGCCGACACGTCGACGACGTGGGGGTGAGGGGTCACGGTCGGGTCACCTCGACGACGCCCTTCCCCGACATCTGTGAGGCCCCCTCCATGCCCGGCACGCTCGCTCTCACGCGCCCGTCCTCTGTCCGACGCCTCTGCGTCGTCGGCCTGACCCTCGCCACCGCCCTGCTCGTGGCTCCCGTCGCACCCGACTCGGGCCTCGCGCCTGCCTCGGCGGCCGAGCCCGCGGCCGCCCCCGTCACGGCCCGGTCGATGGAGGTCTCGCAGACGACCCCGGCGACCGGCTTCCGCGTGGGCAACTTCAACGTCCTCGGCGCCGACCACACCGCTCCCGGCGGCAAGCGGAAGGGCTGGGAGTCGGGCGTCGTCCGCATGGACCGCGTCGTCAGCCTGCTGCAGCAGCACACCCTCGACGTCGTGGGCTTCCAGGAGTTCCAGCCGCCGCAGGCGGCCCGGTTCGCGGAGCTGATGGGCACGTCGTGGCAGACCTACCCCGGCCTCAACAACCCGGCCGGTCCGTCGGTCAACTCGATCGGGTGGAGCACCGCCACGTGGACCCTGCTCGAGGCCCGCACCCTTCCCATCCCCTACTTCGACGGCGTCCCGAGCCGGATGCCGGCGGTGCTCCTGCAGAACGTCGACACCGGCCGCCGGGTGTGGTTCTTCAACACCCACAACCCCGCCGACGTGCGCGGTCCGGCCCAGGGCTACCGAGACGCCGGCTTCGCGATGGAGGTCGCCCTCGCCAACGAGCTGCGCGCGGCCTACCCCGACGCCCCCTTCATCTCGCTCGGTGACAAGAACGAGCGCGGCAGCTACTACTGCAAGGTCGCGCCCGGCGCCGGTCTCTGGTCGGCCAGCGGCGGCTACGTCGACGGAAGCACGTGCTCGCCGCCCGGCGGCGGTGCGATCGACTGGATCATGGGCACCAAGGACGCGTTCTTCAACGGTTACACGCGCGTCTGGAACGACTACGTGTCGAAGACCAGCGACCACCCGCTCTACACCGCCAACGTCGTCGTCCCGGCCTCCGCGCCGGTCGGCGTCGACCACGTCGTGGTGGTCGCCGTGCCCGGCCTGACCGCGGCCGCCGCGGGCGGTTCGAGCGCCCCCGGCGAGGCCACCCGCATGGCCGCCAACGGCGCCTCGACGAGGAACGCGCGCACCGTCACCGAGAGCACGCAGGCCGACGCCAACCTGATGTCGCTGCTCACCGGGCGCCGGGTGTTCCCCAAGCGCGGCGGCCACGGCGTCGGCTCGGAGAAGAAGCTCCCGTCGACCGTCCACGACTCGGCCGGCCAGTACGTCTCCAGCCTGTTCGACCTCGCGCACAACAACTCCGGGCGCACGATGTTCGCCTCCAGCCGCAAGGAGACCCGGCTCGTCCTCACGAGCTGGAACCGCAAGAACGGCGGCAAGGACCCCTACGGCGTCGACGACGGCACCGCCAAGATCGACCGGTTCAAGATGATGCGCGACGACTCGCGCAGCGTCGGCTGGTGGCGCGACACCATCGCCCGCAAGCCCGCCGACCTCAGCGTCATCGAGCTCTCCGGCGTCCTGAAGTCGGGGCTCCAGGACGGGTTCAAGGGCGCCACCTACCAGAAGTCGGTCCGCAAGGCGTTCCAGAAGGTCGCCGGCATCCGTCGCAGCATCGCCAAGTCGCCCGAGATGAACGGCACCACGCTGCTGATCGTCACCGGCACCGGCGGTGCGCAGAAGTCGCGCGGCTCGTCGCGCACCTGGGCGAAGAGCTACAAGGTGCCGATGTGGGTGACCGGACCCGGTGTCCCGGCCGGCAGCGACCTCTACGGGCTGAACCCGTCGTTCGCCTCGCCCGGCAAGCAGCAGCCCGGCTACTCCGGCACCCAGCCGATCCGGGTGGGCGACCTGACCAACCTCGTGACCCGCTCGCTGGGCGTCCCGCCGGTGCCCGCGTCCTCCATGGACCCGGAGCAGCGGTTCCAGGTCTTCGACCCGATCCTGGTGCCCGGGTCCTGATCCGCGAAGTTTGGGCCTGTGTGACGGCGCCCGGTTAGGCTTGCGGCTCCGAGCCGTCCACGCCCGGCGTGGAGCCGCGCACCGGGGCCGTCGGCTCACACCCCCACAGAAGGTGGCCGTGGAGCACAAGGACCCCGAGACGACGAGCAGCGCGCGCAGCCCGCGTCGCTCGCGCGTCGAGCTGTGGGCCCCGTTCCTCGTGGTCGCCGTGGTCGCGGCCGTGGTGTGGGCGTCGTTCTGGTCGGACTCGGCGGTCGACGACGTCGCCGGCGAGCGGTCGAGCCCCTCGCGGGCCACCGCCGCCTCCGACCTCGCGGGCGAGTCGGACGGGCCGGACGGTGCGGGCGACGAGGATGGAACGGGGGACCCGTCGGGCTCGGCCGGTGCCGAGCCCGAGCACGTGGAGCCCGAGCAGCTCGAGGAGTCCGTACGCCGCTTCCGTGCCGCCCAGCGCCGGCTCGCCGCCCGCGTCTCCCGCCAGGTCGAGGAGGTCGAGCGCCGTACCCAGCCGTTCGAGTTCCAGGTGGCGAGCTACAACGTCCTCGGCGACTCGCACACCGGGCCGGGAGGCAACAAGCCCGGCTTCCCCGACGGCGGACCACGCATGGACATGTCCATCGCCGCCCTTCGCAACAACGGCATCGACGTCGTGGGGTTCCAGGAGTTCGAGCAGAGCCAGCACGGCATGTTCACGTCGCGGGCGGGGGAGTACTCGCTCTACCCGGGCATGGCGCTGGGCAACAAGTCCGTGCGCTTCAACATCGCGTGGCGCTCCGACGTCTTCCAGCTGGTGGAGGCCCACACGATCTCGATCCCCTACGCCGGCGGCAGCCGCATCGCGATGCCGGTCGTCCTCCTCGAGTCCATCAGCACCGGTCGTCGCGCGTGGTTCGCGAACTTCCACAACCCCGCCGACACCCCCAACCTCGGCAACAACGCGCGCTGGCGTGCGGAGGCGGCGGCCATCGAGGTCGCCCACCTCACCGAGCTGCACCAGGCCGACGGCGTCCCGGTCATCGCGACCGGCGACTACAACGAGCGTGCCGAGATCTTCTGCCGGTTCACCGCCGGCGGCGTCTTCAGCGCCGCCGCGGGCGGCAGCTCCGCCGGCGGCTGCGCGCCCCCGCCGAGCATGCAGGTCGACTGGATCTTCGGCTCGACCGGCGTCGCCTTCTCCGGCTACGCCGTCACCGGCACGGGCCAGGCCTCCGACCACGCCATGGTGCACGCGACGGCGACCCTCACCGGTGACGACGGCGACACGACCGGTGACGCCGACGGCGACGCCGGCGACGAGTAGCCGCTGAGGTCCCGGGCCGGTCGCTCGGTATAGTCCGCCGCGTGAGGTCCCTGAGCCAGCTGCGGCGTCCCGGCGCGCTGGAGGTCCTCCGGATCGACGCCGCGGGCCTGCTGGTCGCCGACGCCCGCGAGCAGCTCGTGGACGTGGCCTTCGACGGCCGCCGCATCTGGTCCTTCTGGCTGCTGCGCGACGGCGAGCGGGGCGACGACGGGGTCACCCTGACCTGGCCCAAGCCGCTGCGCCCGTTCCTGGACGGCGTCACCGAGGTGACGCTGAGCGACCCCGGCACCGACACCGTGCTGTTCTCCCGCACGGTGCAGTTCGGGGACCGTCCGGACCGGATCGAGGTCGTCAACCCGGCCGGGCGCCCGCTCAGCCTCGACAAGTCCCTCAAGCTCGTCGAGACCTTCGACACGCGCGACGCCGCGCAGGTCGAGCCGCTGCTCGACGCGATCGAGGAGGTCCTCGGCGCACTGCGGCAGGTCGGGCTCGACGCCTTCCTCGCCTACGGCACCGCACTCGGTGCCATCCGCGACGGCGGCCTCATCGGCCACGACAGCGACGCCGACCTCGGCTACGTCAGCACCTACGACCACCCGGTCGACGTGATCCGTGAGTCGTTCCGCATCCAGCGCGCGCTCACCGACATGGGCTACCGCGTCACGCGCTACAGCGCCATCGCACTGAAGGTGCACGTCCTCGAGAGCGACGGCCTCGACCGCGGCCTCGACGTCTTCGGCGGGTTCATGCGCGACGGCACCCTCTACCTCATGGGCGAGATCGCCGTCCCCTTCCGGCGCGAGTGGATCTACCCGCTCGGGACGGCGTCGCTCGAGGGTCGGGAGTTCCCGGTCCCCGCCGACACCGACAAGTTCCTCACCGCCACCTACGGCCCGCGGTGGCGCGTGCCCGACCCGGCCTACAAGTTCACCACCCCCGCGAGCACCATCGAGCTCTTCAACGGCTGGTTCCGCGGGATGCGCACCGGCCGCGCCGGGTGGCACGCCTACCACAAGCGCACGGCGCACCACGCCGCGTCGGTCTCGGCCGTGGCCCGGGCGGTCGCCGAGCGCCACCCCGACCTGGCGACGTACGTCGACATCGGCTGCGGTCGCGGCACCGACGTCGCCTGGTTCGCCGACCGCGGCGTCACCGCGATCGGCCTGGACTTCCAGCCCTACGCCTACGACGCCGAGGCGCAGCGCCGGGCCGACGACCCGCGCGTGACCTTCCAGCTCTTCAACCTCCTCGAGCTGCGCCACGTCCTCGCCGTCCCCGCCTGGATCGCCCGCATGCCCGGCCCGCGCGCCGTCGGCTGCGTCCACGTCGTGGAGCGGCTCGGACGCCGCGGGCGGCTCAACATGCTGCGCTCCGCCCGCATGGTCCTCGCCGGGACCGACGGCACCCTGCACCTGCAGTTCCTCAGCGAGAAGGGGCGCGACGGCTACGCTCGCCGCACCGGCGCCCGCAAGCCCCTCGACCCGGCGGTCGTCGCGGCCGAGGTCGAGGAGTCGGGTGGCCGGATCCTGGAGCAGGTCCGCGAGCACGTCTCGGACGCCCCCGGCAGCTCGCAGGTGTGCCGCATGATCATCGACTGGAACGCGTGAGGTGGGAGCAGACATGTTCGGACTGGGCAATCGGAAGGGGCACCGCTCCGGCCCTGCGGCGGACGGCGACCTCGAGAAGCGCGTCGCGGCGCTGGAGGAGGCGGTCCAGGAGAACCGCGCCCTCAACGTGCGGCTGGCCGAGCTCACCGACGTCGTGACCGAGCTGCTGCTGCCCGTGGCGGCCCGCGACGAGGAGAGGCTGGAGGAGCTGCTCGGGAAGTACCGCGGGGACTTCTCTTGAGCCCTGGCCCACGCGGGAGCGGCGGCCCCCGCCGGGTGTTCCTGCACGTGGGGCTGCCCAAGACCGGTACGACGTACCTCCAGCAGGTCGTCTGGGCCAACCGTGACCGCCTGCGGTCGTCGGGGGTGTTCGTCCCCGGGTTCGGCCACCGCGAGCACCTCTGGGCGGCCCTCGACCTGCAGGAGCGACCGCGGCTCGCGCGGCGGCACCCGGACGCGCCCGGCGCATGGCGGCGGCTCGTCGACGAGTCCCGCGCCCAGTCCGGCGACGTGCTGATCACCCACGAGTTCCTCTGCGGGGCGAGCGCCGAGCAGGCGTCCCGGGCGATCGCCGACTTCCCGGACGACGAGGTGCACCTGGTCGTCACCGCCCGCGACGCCGCCAGCGTCGTCTCGGCCGGCTGGCAGGAGTCGGTGAAGAACGGCAGCACCGTCGACCTCGACTCGGTCATGGCCGGCAAGGCGGCGGGCGGGCCGGAGTTCAGCATGCGCACCTGGGACCTGGCCGGCGTCCTCGAGCGCTGGACCCCTGACCTCCCGGCGGACCGGGTGCACGTCCTGGTGATGCCCGGTGCGGGGGAGGCTCGCGACCTGCACTGGCGCCACTTCGCCGAGGTGCTCGGCATCGACCCCGACGCGTTCGCCGCACCCTCCGACGCGGTCAACCCGGCGCTCGGGATCGTCCAGATCGAGACCCTGCGACTGGTCAACAAGCACCTGCCGCCGTACTCGGCCCAGGAGCGCGGCGTGTGGATCCGCGGCTACCTCGCGGAGGACCTGCTCGCCCGGCAGCCGCGGGAGCGCGGCGGCCTGCCGGAGCAGTACCGCGCGCGGTTCGCCGAGCTGGACCGGGCCGCGACCGAGCTGATCGTCGACCGCGGCTTCCATGTGCTGGGCGACCTGTCGGCACTCTCGGCGGACCGCCAGGGCGCCGCCGGGCGTGAGCCCGACACGGTCACGACCGCCGAGCTGCTCGAATCGGCGTCGCGACTCGTCGCTGATATCGTGGCGGACGTCCGCGCGAGCACAGGTGATGTGCCGCCACGTCGGGGGAATTCCTGATCCGGGCGCCTCGTGTGCCACGTAGGAGTCTTTGTGCGTTCCAAGTTCGTTGCCCTGTTCGCTGCCTGTGGGCTGATGGCCTCGCTGGCCGCGCCCTTCTCGCTGGCCGCCTCCGCTGCGCCCGCGCCGACCTCGGGCGCGGCTGTGGCCGCATCGTCGGCCCCGCTGACGGCACCCGCCGCGCGCAAGCCCGGCAAGCCCAACAAGAAGTGGAAGGTGCCGGTCGGGCCGAAGTTCAACAACCCGATGGTTCCCGCCAAGCGCTTCGTCATCGAGCGCCACGTCCTGCGAGCGATCCGCAACACGCCCAAGGGCGAGAAGATCACCATCTCGGCCTACTCCCTCGACCGGCAGGTCTTCGCCGACGAGCTGATCCGTGCCCGCAAGCGCGGCGTCCGGGTGCAGGTCCTGCTCAACGACCACCTGGTCCCCGGCGCCCAGGTGCGGATCCAGAAGGTGCTCGGGCACAACACCAAGAAGAAGAACTTCCTCAAGCGGTGCGTGTCCGGCTGCCGGGCCGACGAGAACGAGTACAACAACCTGCACAGCAAGTTCTACCTGTTCAGCCGCACCGGCAAGAACCGCAACGTCGTCATGCTCGGCTCCTACAACATGACGCTCAACGCCGTGCGCTGGCAGTGGAACGACCTCTGGACCACCGTCGGCAAGAAGACCCTCTACAACGAGTTCCAGACCCTCTTCCGCGACATGAAGCCCGACTGGGACAAGCGCCGCGCCTCCTACAACTTCTGCGAGAACGGTCGCGACTGCCCCAACGGCGACATGCAGAAGTACCACACCATCGTCTTCCCGAAGTACACGACGCCGAGCAACGACGCCGTGCTCGACATCCTCAACAACATCTCGTGCGTCTACACCGACGCGGCGGGCGTGCAGCGGCGCACCCAGCTCGCGCTGTCGATGCACTCGATGCGCGGCAAGCGCGGCAACTACATCGCCGACAAGCTGCGCGAGCTCTACGCCGCGGGGTGCAACCTGCGCGTCAACTACGGTCTGATGGGCTTCCACACCAAGCAGCACATCGGCGCCCCGACCGATCGCGGTCGCGTGCCGCTGCGCTCCACGGGCTTCAACCTCAAGGACGACGTCCCGACCGGTGACCCCGAGATCGACAACATGCCGGAGAACATCGAGCGCTACACGCACCACAAGTACTTCGTGCTGCGCGGCATGTACAAGGGCGTCGACAGCCGCATGGTGTGGACCGGCTCGACCAACTGGTCCAGCCTCGGCACCCCGCAGGACGAGATCCTCTTCGCCATGCACGGCCGCGGCGTGGTCCGCGACTACATGAAGAACTTCAACCTGATGTGGAAGAAGCCCTACAGCCGCGACGCCTACACCACGACGTACTCGTCCTGGAGGACGGTCAACGGCCGCCGGGTCGGCGTCGGCCCGATGCAGACGGTCGAGCCCGACGGGCTCAAGGCCGGCGGCCCGACCTGGGAGAACGACTGACGATCGGGTCGGGGCCGCTCGGGGCCGGTCAGCCCTCCTGCTCGCCGGCCTCGTCGGCGGGCAGGAGCGTCTCGGCGAGACCGCGGACGGTCTCGAGGTCAGGGCCCTGCAGCACGACGGTGCTGCCCTTGAGGTCGTGCGCGAGCACGGTGGCGCCCTCGTGGTCCCACGCGGACCACGAGCCGGTGCCCCACGCCGAGAGGTCGACGTCGTCGGCAGGCGTCAGGTCGGGCTGGTCGGACAGCACGTCGTCGCTCGTGCCGGGCAGCTGGTCGAGGACCACGTCACCGGTCGGCGCCGTGAACTCCATGCGCCACCACTGCGGCTCGGGCTGGTAGCCGCCGCCCACCGTCGTCCATCCCTCCGGGAGGGTGGACGGGACCATCGTGATGAGCTCGTCGCTCGTGGCCTGCAGGGCCGCCTTCTTGTACGACGGCTCGACGGCGGGCTCGGTGCCGAAGTCGACGGGGTCCACCGGCGTGGCGCTGGGCGTGTCTGTCGTCTCCGAGGGCGTGTTGGAGGCCGAGCTCTCCGACGACGGGTCGACGCCGGTGTCAGGGGCGTCGTCCCCGCACGCTGCGAGGAGCAGGACGAGGGAGGCTCCGAGGGCTGGTCCGATCGCACGGGTTGCTCGCATGCGCTCCAGTCTCTCACGCGCACCACGCGCATCCGCGGTGTGACGACCGTCTCGGCTCGTGACCCTGCCCAGGGTGAACGTCCGCTAACTAGACTCCGAGCGATCCAGCCGCGAGCGCACAGGAGCCACCACATGCCCCGCCTCTGCCAGACCGATGGCCTCTCCGAGGACCAGTCCGAGATCCTGAAGGCCGTGCGGCAGTTCGTGGACGAGCAGATCATCCCGGTCGCCCAGGAGCTCGAGCACGCCGACGAGTACCCGACCGAGATCATCGAGGGCCTCAAGGAGCTCGGGGTCTTCGGGCTGACCATCCCCGAGGAGTTCGGCGGCCTCGGCGAGTCGCTGCTGACGTACGCGCTGGTGGTCGAGGAGATCGCCCGCGGGTGGATGAGCGTCTCCGGCGTGATCAACACCCACTTCATCGTGGCCTACATGCTGATCCAGCACGGCACCGACGAGCAGAAGCAGAAGTACCTCCCGAAGATGGCCACCGGCGAGGTGCGCGGCGCGTTCTCGATGTCCGAGCCGGGCCTGGGCTCCGACGTGTCCGCGGTGTCGACCAAGGCGACCAGGCAGGACGACGGGTCGTACTCGATCACGGGCCAGAAGATGTGGCTGACCAACGGCGCCACCTCCACCCTGGTCGCGGTCCTGACCAAGACCGACGAGGGTGCCGACTCGGTCTACAAGAACATGACGACGTTCCTCGTGGAGAAGGAGGCCGGCTTCGGCGAGACCGCCCAGGGCGTCACCGTGCCGGGCAAGATCGACAAGATGGGCTACAAGGGCGTCGAGACGACCGAGCTCATCCTCGAAGGACATGTCATCGCCGCCGAGCAGGTCCTCGGCGGGGAGCCCGGCAAGGGGTTCTTCCAGATGATGGACGGCGTCGAGGTCGGCCGCGTCAACGTCGCCGCCCGCGCCTGCGGGCTGGCGTGGCGCGGGTTCGAGCTCGCCATCGCCTACGCCCAGCAGCGCAAGACCTTCGGCAAGCCGATCGCCGAGCACCAGGCGGTGCTGTTCCGGATCGCGGAGATGGCCACCAAGGTCGAGGTCGCCCACACCATGATGGTCAAGGCCGCCCGCCTGAAGGACACCGGCCAGCGGATGGACGTCGAGGCCGGGATGGCCAAGATGGTCGCGAGTGAGTACGCCAACGAGGTCGTCGAGGACTCCTTCCGCATCCACGGCGGCTACGGCTACTCCAAGGAGTACGAGATCGAGCGCCTCATGCGCGAGGTGAAGTTCATGCTCATCGGCGAGGGCACCTCCGACATCCAGAAGATGATCATCGGCCGCAGCCTGCTCAAGGACTACCAGCTGCGCTGAGCGGGCAGGATCAGCCCGGCCGTCATCGGCCGGCCGTCGCCTCGGCCTCCGCCGCGGCGTCGGCCGCCGCCAGCGCCTCGCTGGCTGCCTCGACGACGTCGGGGGAGAGGACGTGCTCGATCGCCAGGGCCGAGGCCCCCAGCACGGCCGCCTCGCCGCCGGCGCGAGACGTCACGATGCGCAGGTGCTCGGTCGCCAGGGGGAGCGAGCGGTGGTAGACCGACTCGCGGATCCCGGCGAGCAGGTGCTCGCCCGCGCCGGCGACCTGGCCGCCGATGACGACCACCGACGGGTTGATCAGGTTGACCATGGTGGCGACGACCTCGCCGATGTCGCGGCCGGCCTGGCGCACGACGCCCATGGCGACCCGGCTGCCCGACCGCACGAGCTCGACCACGTCGCCGCCGTTCTCGGCCTGCTCGCCCTGCGCACGCACCGCTGCTGCCAGGGCGGGACCCGCCGCGACGGCCTCGAGGCACCCGGAGTTCCCGCACCGGCACGGCACGTCGTCGGCGCCCGGGACGCGGACGTGCCCGAGGTCGCCCGCCGTGCCCTGGGCGCCCCGCTGGAGGATGCCGCCGGACACGATGCCGGCGCCGATGCCTGTCGCGACCTTGATGAGGACGAGGTCGTCCACGTCACGCAGGTGCCGACGGCGCTCGCCCAGCGCCATGATGTTCACGTCGTTGTCGACGAGCACCGGCACGGGGTACTTCTCCTGGAGGTAGGCGGGCACGTCGAAGCGGTCCCAGCCGGGCATGATCGGCGGGTTGATGGGTCGTCCCGTGGAGTGCTCCACGGGCCCGGGGAGCCCGATGCCGATGGCGGCGAGGTCCTCGACGGGACGCTCGCTGGTCTCGAGGAGGTCGCGCACCGACTCCACCACCCAGGACAGGACGGCCTCGGGGCCGTCGGCGACGGCGATCTGCGCGTCGACCTCGCCGAGGATCGAGCCGTTGAGGTCGGTGAGGGCCGCACTCGCGTGGGTCGCGCCGACGTCGACGCCCACCACGAGCTTGGCGGTGGGGTTGAGGGCGAAGAGGGCCGGAGGACGGCCACCCGTGGACCGCGCACCGCCGAAGGGGGCGACCAGGCCGAGGCGCATCAACGTGTCGATGCGGGCCGTGATCGTCGACCGGGCCAGGCCCGTCGCCTCGGCCAGCTGGGCGCGTGTCCAGGGCCTTCCGTCACGGAGGAGATCGAAAAGCTCGCCGGTTCGCACGAGCGGAGTCAAGCACATGCATGACTTTGCACGCCAGAGGTAACACTTTTGGCAGGCGCTCGACAAAAGCCCGTGACGCGTGCCACAGTGTCGCCGTGCCTCCGAACACCCCCACGAACAACGCGGTTGAGAACGCCCTCGTCGCCACCGGGATGACGAAGAGCTTCTTCGGCAACACCGTGCTGGACGGCCTCGACCTGACCCTGCGCGCCGGCGAGGTCCACGGCCTCGTCGGTGAGAACGGCGCCGGCAAGTCGACGCTCATGAAGATGCTCGCCGGCGTCTACACCCCCGACAGCGGCACGATCGTCGTCGGTGGCGACGAGGTGTCGTTCAGCCACCCGGTCCAGGCGCAGCGCGCCGGCGTGTCCACCGTCTTCCAGGAGTTCAACCTCCTCCTCGAGCGCACCATCGCCGAGAACATCTGGCTCGGTCGCGAGCCACGTCGCTTCCCGGGCGGACCGGTCGACACCGGTCGGATGCGCCGCGACACGGAGGAGCTGCTGACCGGGCTCGGCGTGTCCGGCCTCAAGGCCACCACCCTCGTGCGCAGCCTGTCGGTCGCCGAGCAGCAGATCGTCGAGATCGCCAAGGCGGTGAGCTTCGACGCCAAGGTCATCCAGATGGACGAGCCCACGGCCGCCCTCGCCGACCACGAGGTCGAGCTGCTGTACTCCATCATCGAGCGGCTCACCGAGCGCGGCGTCGCGATCGTCTACGTCTCCCACCGGCTGAAGGAGATCTTCCACCTCTGCCGGACGATCACCATCCTCAAGGACGGCCAGCACGTCGCGACCCGACCGGCCGCGGAGCTGACCGAGGCCGAGCTCGTCCGCCTCATGGTCGGGCGCCCCCTGACCACCTACTTCCCCGAGAAGCCCGTGGACGTGGAGGTCGGTGAGGTCCGCCTGGCCCTGTCGGGCGTCGGCAACGGCTACGTCGACGACATCGGCCTCGACGTCCGCGCCGGTGAGATCGTCGGCATCGCCGGTCTGCAGGGATCCGGTCGCACCGAGCTGCTCGAGACGGTCTTCGGGGTGCACCCCGTGTCGCGCGGCTCCATCACCCTCGACGGTGCGCCGCTCGAGGTCAGCAGCCCGCGCCAGGGCGTGCGCGCCCGCCTCGCCTTCATCACCGAGGACCGCAAGGCCAAGGGGCTGGCGCTCAACCAGTCGATCCTCGACAACGCCCTCGGCGTGGTCCGCTCGGTGTTCCCGCGCCGCACCTCGCAGGCCCGGCGCGACATGCCCGGTGTCCTGTCCAACCTCGAGGTCTCGGCCGCGAGCCTCAGCCAGGAGGTGCAGTTCCTCTCCGGCGGCAACCAGCAGAAGGTCGTGCTGGCTCGCTGGCTCAGCATCGACCCGCTCGTGGTGCTGATGGACGAGCCGACCCGCGGCATCGACGTGGGCGCCAAGCACCGCGTCTACGAGCTGATGCGTGAGCTGACCCGGCAGGGCGTCGCCGTGCTGATGGTCTCCAGCGAGCTGCCCGAGGTGATCGGCATGTCCGACCGCATCCTGGTGATGCGCGACGGCCGCCTCGCCGGCGAGCTCCCGGCCGGCGCCAGTGAAGAGGCCGTGCTCGCCATGGCCACCGGAGCAACGAGCGAGGACGCGGCATGAGTGCCACCACCGACCACACGCCGGACCAGACCCCGGACGCCCCCGCCGAGTCGCAGGAATCCGTCCGCCGACGCCGCGCCGCGCGGCCCAAGGGCGCCCGCCAGCAGCTCAGCTCCACCGCCCTCATCTACCTCGTGCTGGTCGGCGTCGTGGCCGCGTCGGCCGTGCTGACCGGCATCGAGGGCCGCAACTTCTTCAGCCAGGGCAACGTGTGGGCCGTCCTGACGGCGATGAGTGTCCTCGGCCTGATCGCCATCGGGCAGACCCTCGTCATCCTCGTCGGCAGCCTCGACCTGTCCGTGCCCTACGTCGTGAGCCTGGCGACGGTGATCGCCGCAGGCGGCATGAAGGGCCTCGACTCCAACCTGTCGGCCGCGCTCGTCAACACCCTCGGGCTGTGCGCGCTGATCGGCCTCGCGATGGGCCTGCTCGTCGGCGTGCTGCACGTCCACGGCTTCATCGCCAGCCTCGGTGTCGGCCTCATCGTCAGCGGCTACCTCGGCACCAACTACCAGGGCAGCCACGGAGACGCCTCGCCGGCGCTGGAGCTGCTCGGTCGCAGCGGCATCGGCGGCATCATCCCCACGGCCTTCATCATCCTGCTGGTGTGCGCGGCGCTGGTGACGCTGCTGCTGCGCTACACCAGGCTGGGCCACCACCTCTACGCCATCGGCGGCAACCAGGACGTCGCCCGGATGTCCGGCGTGCGCACCACCGTGCCGGTCGTGGCCGCCCACGTGCTGTGCTCGGTCCTGGCCGGCCTCGCCGCCCTGCTGCTGCTGTCCCGCACCGGTGTGGGCCTGCCCACCATCGGCTCGCAGGGACGCTACGACCTGCTCTCCATCGCCGCCGTCGTGCTCGGTGGCACGCTCCTCTCCGGCGGCAAGGGCAGCGTGATCGGCACCATCGGCGGCGTCGCGATCTTCGCCGTGCTCGACAACGTCATGGGCGTCATGCAGGTCAACCCGTTCCTCAAGGACTTCGTCCGCGGCCTCGTGATCGTCCTCGCCGTCGCGGTCTACGCCCGTCGCAGCGTCGTACGCCGCCCACCACGCTTCGGTGGCACCGGCGCCGCCCTGACCGTCCCGCTCACCAAGAAGGGGGAGTCCGCATGAGCACCACCGCCTCGACCCCGACCACCACGCGTGCCCTCCCGCTCACCGAGGGATCGCTGCCCCAGCGGCTCCTGCGCGGGGCGCTGACACCCGGCGGCGCGGTCTTCATCCTCGTCGCGGTGCTCTTCGTCGCGGTCGTCGCCGCGAACCCGTCGTTCGGCGAGCCGCCGCAGCTGATCCGCTTCATCGGCCGCACCGCGCCGATCGTGATCGCCGCCATGGGCCAGTACTACGTCATCGTCTCGGGAGAGTTCGACCTCTCCATGGGCGCGGTGATCGCCACCCAGGTGGTCATCGCCGGCAACTTCATCGGCCAGGACGAGGGCCGCGTGCTCCCCGCGCTGGCGCTGATGCTGCTCATCGGCGCAGCGGTCGGACTGGTCAACGGACTGGCGACCACGCTGCTGCGGGTGCCGAGCTTCATCGTCACCCTCGGCACGATGCTCGCCCTCGGTGGTCTCGTGCGCTACATGACGGGCGGCGCGGCCACCGGCAACCCGGTCGACAGCTTCCGCGAGATCGGCCGCGGCACGATCGAGGACGTGCCCGTCATCGAGGTGCTGCCCTACTCGGTCGTCATCCTCCTGGCCATGATGGCGGCGGGCGTGTGGCTGATGCGCTCGCCGTTCGGCCGCACGATCATCGCGACGGGCGACAACCCCGACGCCGCCGGTCTCGCGGGCGCCCACGTCTGGTGGGTCAAGACGCGGGCCTTCATGCTCTCGTCGCTCTCGGCCACCGTCGCCGGCATCCTGCTCGTCGGCTACGCCGGCGTGCACCCCTCGGTCGGCGCGGGCTACGAGTTCCAGGCGATCACCGCCGTCGTCCTGGGCGGCGTCGTCCTCGGCGGCGGTCGCGGCTGGCTGCTCTCCGCAGCGGCGGGCGCCTTCGCGCTCGAGCTGCTCTTCTCCTTCCTCAACTTCCAGGAGGTCGAATCCACCTGGAGGCCGACGGTGCAGGGGCTGATCATCATCCTCGCCGTCGCCGCTGCCGGTCGCGCCTGGTCCTTCGGCCGCCGGCCCTCTCGGACGACACAACCAGCAGCACCTGCACCATCACCCACCCCTGCCCGCCCGGGCACTGAAACAGGAGAAAACTGATGCGCAGAACGATCCATCGCGCGCCGATCGCCGTGGCCTCTGCACTGCTGCTCGGGGTGGTCGCCACCGCCTGCAGCACCGAGGACCCGACGGACAGCGGCTCCGACAGCAGCTCGGAGACCTCTGAGTCGCCCGAGGCCGAGGAGAGCCCCGAGGAGGGCGGCGAGCAGGAGTGGTTCGACCAGGCGGTCTACGACGAGCAGTACGAGCAGCGCTCGGCGACGTTCGAGGGCGACCCCGAGAAGCCCTACCTGCAGTACATCGACGGCGAGATGACCGACACGTCGGAGTACAAGTCCAACAAGCCCGGCAAGGCGTGCTTCGCCAACGCCTCGATCGGCAACCCGTGGCGCCAGACCGGCTGGATCACCATGAACCAGCAGCTCAAGGAGATGCAGGACGAGGGCGTCATCTCCGAGATGGAGACCCGCGACGCCGGTGACGACGACAACACCCAGATCGCCGACATCGACTACTTCATCTCCGAGGGCAACTGCGACGCCTTCATCATCTCGCCCAACTCGACCGCCGCGATGACGGACGCCGTCGAGCGTGCGTGCGAGACCGGCAAGCCGGTCATCGTGTTCGACCGCGGTGTCAACACCGACTGCGCCACCTCGTTCATCCACCCGATCGGTGGCTTCGCGTGGGGCATCGACACCGCCGAGTTCCTCGTCGACAACCTCGAGGAGGGCGACAAGGTCGTCGCGCTGCGCATCCTGCCCGGCGTCGACGTGCTCGAGCAGCGCTGGGCCGCCGCCGAGAAGATCTTCGACGAGAACGGGATCGAGGCGGTCGACTTCTTCACCGGCGCCGACCCGACCGAGATCAAGACCTTCATCACCGACGAGCTCAACAAGGGCGAGATCCAGGGCGTCTGGATGGACGCCGGTGACGGTGCCGTCGCCGCCATCGAGGCCTTCGAGGACTTCGGCGCCGACCTGCCGGTCATGACCGGTGAGGACGAGATGAGCTTCCTGCGCAAGTGGGAGGAGACCGGCCTGACCGGTCTGGCCCCCGTCTACTCCAACTTCCAGTGGCGCACCCCGCTCCTCGCGCTGCAGAAGATCTGGGCCGGCGAGGAGGTCCCGAAGGAGTGGGTGCTCCCGCAGACCCCGATCACCGAGGACGAGCGCGCGGACTTCATCGAGGCCAACGACGGCATGCCCGACGGCCACTACGCCAAGTTCGGCGGCGAGGACCTCGTCGGCTACCCCGAGGTCTGGCAGGAGCGCCAGATCCCCTGATCGGGCACCCAGACTGATCCGGACGTGATCTGATCCACCCGTCGGTGGGCCGGGCCCTCCCGGCCCACCGACACCCGTCCCCGCACCACCCAGAAACCCCAGGCACTCCACCAGTCCCGGAAGGACCGCTCCATGCGAGAGATCGGCGTCAACACGTGGGTCTGGACCTCCCCGCTCACCGACGCGGGCGTGGCCGACCTGCTGCGACGGATCGCCGGCATGGGCTTCGACGCCGTCGAGCTCCCGCTGGAGAACGCCGGCGACCTCACCGTCCCCGTCGTGTCCGAGGTGCTCGCCGAGACCGGCCTGACGCCGTGCGTCGTCGGCGCGATGGCGCCGGGGCGTGACCTCATCGACGCCTCCTGCGTCGACGCCACCCAGGACTACCTCCGCGCCTGCATCGACTTCGCCGCCGGCATCGGCGCGCGCTCGGTGTGCGGTCCGTTCTACGCCTCCACCGGCCGCGTCTGGCGGATGGACGCCGACGAGCGGCAGGCGGCCTACGACGACCTCCGCACGCGCCTCGCGCCGGTGGTCGACCACGCGGTCGCCCGGGGCGTGCGCCTCGGGATCGAGCCGCTCAACCGCTACGAGACCTCCCTGGTCAACACCGTCGACCAGGCCCTGACCGCCCTCGAGCCGCTGCTCGGCGAGGGCCTGGGCCTGGCCCTGGACAGCTACCACCTCAACATCGAGGAGCGGTCCAGCGCGGACGCCGTGCGTGCCGCAGGTCAGCACCTGGCGCACGTCCAGGTCTGCGGCAGCGACCGCGGCGCGCCCGGTGGCGACCAGACGGACTGGAAGGCGCTGGTGGGGGCCCTCGACGAGGTCGGCTACGACGGCCCCCTCGTCATCGAGAGCTTCACCGCAGACAACGCCTCCATCGCCACGGCCGCCTCCATCTGGCGTCCGCTGGCAGCCACCCAGGACGAGCTCGCCCGAGACGGCTTGTCCTTCCTCCGGTCCCTCGCCTGAGCGACCGTCCCCGCAAGTCAGGAGATGCACGTGACCAGCACACCCAGCGCTTCGGGCGCCGCCGGGTCCCCGGGAGTCGCCGTCATCGGCTACGCCTTCATGGGCAAGGCGCACTCCCACGCGTGGCGCAACGTCGCGGCACTCCGCCCCGGCGCACCCGGCGTACGCCAGCAGGTGCTGGTCGGCCGTGACGCGGACGCCGTGGCGGCCGCGGCCGGGCAGTACGGCTGGACCGAGTCGGCCACCGACTGGCGCGAGGTCCTCGACCGCGACGACATCGACATCGTCGACGTCTGCGTCCCCGGCCACCTCCACGCCGAGGTGGCGATCGCCGCCCTCGAGGCCGGCAAGCACGTCATCGCCGAGAAGCCGCTGGCCAACACGATGGCCGAGGCGGAGAAGATGGTCGCCACCGCGCAGGCCGCCCGCGAGCGCGGCGTGCACTCGATGGTGGGCTTCAACTACCGCCGCGTGCCCGCGCTGGCGCTGGCGCAGCGACACATCGCCGAGGGCCGCCTGGGCGACGTACGGCAGGTGCGGGTCTCCTACCTCCAGGACTGGCTGGCCGACGACGCAGCGCCGATGACCTGGCGGCTGCGTCGCGAGCTGGCCGGCTCCGGCGCGCTCGGCGACCTGGCCTCGCACGCGGTCGACCAGGTGCGCTTCCTGCTCGGCCAGGAGGTCACCGCCGTCAACGCGATGACCCACACCTTCGTCCCGGAGCGCACCGGCGCCGACGGTCCCGAGGAGGTCACCGTCGACGACGCCGCCTGGGGCACCCTGCGTACCGACGGCGGTGCCGTGGTCAGCCTGGAGGTCACCCGCATGGCGACCGCCCGCAAGAACGCGCTCGGCATCGAGGTCTACGGCAGCAACGGCGCCCTGCGCTTCGACCTCGAGTCGCTCAACCACCTCGACGTCTGCCTCGACGGTTCCGACACCTTCTGCCGCCAGCTCGTCACCGAGCAGCACGACCCCTACATCGACGGCTGGTGGCCGCCGGGCCACGTCCTCGGCTGGGACGCCACGTTCACCAACCAGGCCGCCGACTTCCTCGCCGCGCTCGCCGCTGGCCGCGAGCCCACCCCGTCCTTCGAGGACGGGCTCGCCGTCCAGCGCGTGCTGGCCGCGATCGAGGCCAGCTCCGCGCGCGGCGGCAGCTGCGTCGAGGTCGACGGGGGCCTGCTCTGATGGGTCGCCCCTTCACCCTCTTCACCGGCCAGTGGGTCGACCTCCCGCTGGAGGAGGTGGCCCGGCTCGCCTCCGAGTGGGGCTACGACGGGCTCGAGGTGGCCGTCTCCGGCGAGCACCTCGACGCGTGGCGCTGGGACGACGAGGCCTACGTCGCCGAGCGCCTCGGCATCCTGGAGAAGCACGGCCTCCAGCTGCACGCCATCTCCAACCACCTCACCGGCCAGGCGATCTGCGACGACCCGATCGACTTCCGTCACCAGGCGATCGTGCGTGACCACGTGTGGGGCGACGGCGACCCGGAGGGCGTGCGCCAGCGCGCCGCCGAGGAGATGAAGCTGACGGCGAGGCTCGCGCAGAAGCTGGGGGTGAAGACCGTCGTCGGCTTCACCGGCTCCTCCATCTGGCAGTACGTCGCGATGTTCCCGCCGGTGCCCGCCGAGCGGATCGAGGCCGGCTACCAGGACTTCGCCGACCGGTGGAACCCGATTCTCGACGTCTTCGACGAGTGCGGCGTGCGCTTCGCCCACGAGGTGCACCCCTCCGAGATCGCCTACGACTACTGGACGACGCGCCGGGCCCTCGACGCGATCGACAACCGGCCGGCGTTCGGCATCAACTGGGACCCGAGCCACATGATGTGGCAGGGGATCGACCCGGTCGCGTTCATCTCCGACTTCGCCGACCGGATCTACCACGTCGACTGCAAGGACACGCGGATGCGGATGGGCGGCGGCCGCAACGGCATCCTCTCCTCGCACCTGCCCTGGGACGACCAGCGCCGGGGCTGGACGTTCGTGTCCACGGGGCACGGCGACATCCCGTGGGAGGACTGCTTCCGCGCCCTCACCGCGATCGGCTACGACGGGCCGATCTCGGTCGAGTGGGAGGACGCCGGGATGGACCGCCTGCGCGGCGCCCCCGAGGCGCTCGAGCGGCTGCGCGCGCTCGACTTCGAGCCGCCCGCCCAGTCCTTCGACGCCGCCTTCAGCAAGCAGTCGGAGACCTGAGCGAGGGCAGCCCCCTCGAGCACCATGAAGGCAGTTCGCCGGGACGGTCGCCTGATCCACGCTGAGGCGTCCCGCTCCTGACCCGAACTGCCTTCGCGGTGCCTGCGTGACACATCCCACGTCGCGGCCCCAGCAGGCTCGCGCTGCGGCACGATGACGCCATGAAGACCAACCCGGGCAGCTTCTTCGAGGACTTCAGCGTCGGGCAGGTGATCGAGCACGCCACCCCGCGCACCGTCACCGAGGGCGACCGCGCGGTCTACGGCTCGATCTACCCGACCCGGTTCGCCGTTCCGTCGTCGGCGGAGTTCGCTGCGTCCGTCGGGCTGGCCCCGCACCCGGTCGAGGAGCTGGTCGGCTTCCACATCGCGTTCGGCAAGACGGTGCCCGACGTCTCCCTCAACGCCGTGGCCAACCTCGGCTACGCCGAGTGCCGCTTCCACCTGCCCGTCGTGCCCGGCGACACGCTCCGCACCCGCTCGGAGGTCATCGGCCTCAAGCAGAACTCGAACGGCCGCACCGGGGTGGTCTGGGTGCGCTCCACCGCGACCAACCAGCGGGGCGAGGTGGCGATCGACTGGGCCCGCTGGGTGATGGTGCACAAGCGCTCGGCGGACGCACCGGCCCCGGAGACCGTCGTACCGCCGCTCGCGGACGTCGTCGCGCCCGGCGACCTCGTGGTTCCCGCCGGCCTCGACTTCTCGTCGTACGACGTCGTGGCCGCAGGGTCGCCGCACCGGCTCGGCGACTACGAGGTGGGGGAGCGCATCGACCACGTCGACGGCGTGACGCTGACCGACGCCGAGCACATGATGGCCACCCGGCTGTGGCAGAACACCGCCAAGGTGCACTTCAACACCGACGCGCGCCCCGACGGCCGGCGGCTGGTCTACGGCGGCCACGTCATCTCGCTCGCGCGCGCGCTGTCCTTCAACGGCCTGGCCAACGCCCAGCTCGTCGCTGCGATCAATGCCGGCGCGCACGTCGCGCCCGCGTTCGCCGGTGACACCGTCCACGCCTGGTCCGAGGTGCTCGACACGGCGACCCTGGACGCACCGGGCGTCGGGGCGCTGCGCCTGCGGCTGGTCGCCACCCGGGGCCGCGACGTGTCGATGACCCTGCGCGGCGAGGACGGGACGTACGCCGAGGGTGTCCTGCTGGACCTCGACTACTGGGCGCTCGTGCCTCGCTGAGCCACCCGCCGGAGGACACGCCCGAGAGCGGTGCGTGAGCCACCTTCCGGAGGCTCGGAAGGTGGCTGGGACACCGCTCGACCGGGCGCCGACGCCACGGTCCGCGAGAGCAGGTGGTCGGCGATCGCCGACACGGCCTCGTCGAGCGTGTCGACCGGGGCGAGGCCGACGCGGGGCAGCACCGTGCGGGCGGCAGCGAGCAGCTCCTCGTCGGTCGCGTCGTCGGGGGTGCGGCCGTCGCGGGGCGGCGCCGGCATCAGGTCGTCGAGGTCGCCCACGACGTCGTACGAGCTGGCGCGGAGGTCGGCGACGACTGCCGCCGAGCGCTCGTGCACCCAGGCGTGGTGCCGGGCGGGAAGCACGAAGGACTCACGCGCTGCGCTGCCGACGAGCGCCCCGGGTACGAACGTCGTCTTCACGTGGCGGGCGAGCGCGGGGGACCGCTCCGAGCGTGGCAGTCGCTCGTTGATCCGTCGCAGGAGCTCCGCCTCGACGAGGCCGAGGGAGCTGTTGGGCCGCTCGGCCTCGGTGTCGAGGCCGTCCACGTCGACGCCGAGCACCGACGCGGTCCGGAGCCACAGCTCCTCGCGCGGCGCCCCATGAGGAGGCACGACGACGAGGTGCGCGCGGTCCGCGGGGAGCCCCACCGACCAGAGCGCGAGGATCGCTGGCACGTCCTGGTAGCGCCAGAACTTCTGGTCGTCCTCGTCGCGCCGGACCGTCGCCAAGAAGCGGCGGTAGGGCTGCCGGGCGCCCATCTTGACCCGCTGCTGCCAGGCCGAGGGGAGCACCCGGCCCAGGTCGCGGGCGGTGACGACCACGTGGACCTCGTCCGCGGTGGCGGCGAGGTCGTCGAGCGCGGCCCGGGCCGCGTCGGCGGGGGAGTCGGCGAAGTGCTCGTTGGTGAGCAGCACGTCGTCCGGCCAGTGTCGTGCCTCCTCGACGAGCCGCCGCCAGGCGTCGCGCTCGCGCTCGACGAGCGTGTCGACCACGGCGGTCATCCCCTTGACGACAGCGGCGGCGGCGAAGTGGTCGCGGCGCGCGCCGGGCAGCAGCAGCCCGCGGCGGCGCAGCTCGTCGCGGTGCCGCCACCAGAGGTCCTGCAGGAAGGAGGTCCCCGACTTCGCCGTGCCGACGTGGATGAACACCCGGCGAGCCATGCGGGTGACCCTACTGCGTGGCGTCAGAATCGGTCCGTGGCCTGGGATCGCACGTTCTTCTACGACACCTACCCGCGGCTGGAGGCGGCCTTCTCGGCACGGCTGGACGAGAGCCTGGCGCCGCGGGACCCGTCGGTGCTGCTGCAGGTGGTGCGCGAGCTCGACCTGCGTCCCGACAGCCGCGTCGTCGACGTCGGGTGCGGTGAGGGCGCCCACGCCGTCCGGCTCGCGACCCACTTCGGCTTCCGCGTGCTGGGCATCGACCCGGTGCAGCGCCACCTCGACCTCGCCCGCGCGACCCGTCGCGACCTCGTGCCCGACATCGCCTCCCGCCTCGCCTTCGAGCGCGGCACGGCCACGCACGTGCCGGTGGCCGACGCCTCCCTCGACCTGGTGTGGTGCCGCGACGTGATGGTCCACGTCGAGCACCCCGACGACGCCTTCGCCGAGTTCGCCCGGGTGCTGCGACCGGGTGGCCACGTCGTGTCCTTCCAGGCCGTCGCCACCGACCTGCTCGGCGCGGAGGAGGCCGACTGGCTCTTCGACGTCATGGGCGTCGTCCCGGCCTCGGCCGACCCGCGGGTGGTCGACGACGCGATCGCCCGGTCGGGGCTCGACGTGGTCGACACCGTCGACCTCTGCACCGAGTGGGGGGAGTGGTCGCAGGAGCAGGACGGCAGCGGCGGTCGCGCGCTCCTGCACCTCGCGCGGCTGCTGCGCGATCCCGAGCGTTACCGGGCCGAGTTCGGTGAGGCGGCGTACGACGTCATGCTGGGCGACTGCCGGTGGCAGGTCTACCGGACGATGGGCAAGCTCGACGCGCGGATCGACGTGCTCCGCAAGCCATAACCGCTCGACCCGGCTCGGGGCGTTTGGCAGGGTGGGCACCTCGTACCGTCACCGACGAGGAGGACCTCATGGCTGATCAGGACCCCAACGCAGACCTCAAGGCGAAGATGCGGGAGGCCCTCGATCGCAAGAAGGGACACGACCACCCCGACGACCGGGCCGACTCCCGCGAGAAGGCCCACGGCTCCGAGGTCAACGACAAGAACGTCGCGAAGCCGATGCACCGGCGCAAGGCCGGCGGCGGCGGCGTCTGAGGGCGCTCACGACACCTGTCGCGCGCCGGCGGACACCTCGTCCGCCGGCGCGAACGCCTTCGCCAGCCAGAACAGTGCGATGACCAGCACGAGGGGCACGGCGAACCCGATCCTCAGCGAGCTGGAGCCGACGGCGCCGGTCAGGACGGCGCCGAGCAGCGCGCCGGCGTAGTTGAACTGGTTGAAGCGCGCCACCACTGCGTCGACCCGCGCCCGCCGCGTCGCCGGGTCGGCGTCGCGGCCGGCCAGTGCGGCGGCCGCGGAGAAGCTCAGCGGTGCCACCACGGCGACGCCGCAGCCGAGCAGCGTGAAGCCGAGCACGGCGACCGGCCACGACGGCGCGGCAACCACGACCGTGAGCGCGACGAGGGCGATCACCGCCCCGACCCGCAACAGGTGGACCGCGCCCATCCGCTCGGTCAGGCGGTCGCCGGCCAGCCGGACCACGCCGCTCGCCACGAGGTAGGGCAGCGTGGCCAGGGCGACCAGGTCCGCAGGAGCGTCGAAGACGTCGTCGAGGTAGACCGGCCCCCAGGTCGCCGCCGCGGTGTCGACCGTGTAGAAGACGACGAGCGCCAGGCCGACCATCACGATCGCCCGCCACGGGACGTCGGTCTCCGTGCTCGTGGCCGGACCGCCGTGGTCGCGACGGAGGTACGGCGCCCCCGTGGCCGCGAGCGGCAGCAGCGCCACCAGCGCGACCGCCGACCACGGGGCGTCGCCGGTGGCCAGGGTGACGACCGCACCGACGATGCCGCCCAGCGTCCACGCCCCGTGGCACGACGGCAGCACGACCCGGCCCCACCGGTGCTCGAGGGCCACCGCCTGCATGTTGCCCGTCGCGTCGACGAGCCCGAGCCCCACGCCGTAGGCCGCGAGGCCGAGGACGAAGACCGGTCGGGTGGGCGCGAGGACGGCCACCGCGACCGACACGGCGACGACCACGAGCCCGGCACGCAGGACGACGGCGCTGTCCAGGCGCGGGGCGAGCCGCTCGGCGAGCAACGACCCCACGCCGGCCAGCAGCACCATCATCAGCAGCACGCCCGACAACGCCAGCTCGTCGAGGTCCCAGCGGTCCTGGAAGCGGGGCAGCCGCGTGGTCAGGCTGATGAACACCAGGCCCTGCACGGCGAACGCCGCGGCGATCGCCCAGCGCGCCCGGCGGAGGTCGGCGCTCGTCATGTCGAGCATGGTGGCAGCCCGGCGCGGCGCCCGTGGCAGACTCGCGGACATGACCTCCGGTGGCGTGCAGTCCGACGGTCCCGAGCTCTGGGTGGTCCGGCACGGTGAGACGGAGTGGAGCCGCGACGGCAGGCACACCTCGGTGACCGACCTGCCGCTCACCGGGACCGGCGAGGAGGCGGCGACGGCGCTGGCGTCCCGGCTGGCCGAGGTGGATTTCGACCTCGTCCTGACGAGCCCGCGCCAACGCGCGCGTCGTACGGCCGAGCTGGCCGGATTCGCCGACGCCGAGGTCGACGACGACCTGGTCGAGTGGGCCTACGGCGACTACGAAGGAGTGACCACCGCGGAGATCCGCGAGGACGTGCCGGGCTGGACGATCTGGACGCACCGCGTGCCGGGTGGCGAGACCGCCGACGAGGTCTCCGCCCGGCTGGACCGCGTCGTGGACCGCGCGCGCGACCACGACCGCACGCTCGTCTTCGCCCACGGCCACTCGCTGCGCGTGCTCACCGCCCGCTGGGTCGAGCAGCCGGCCGACATGGGCCAGTTCTTCAGGCTCGACACCTCGACGGTGTCGGTGCTCGGCTTCGAGCGCGAGCACCCGGCGCTGCTGAAGTGGAACAGCTGACGTGCGGATCGACCTCCACACGCACTCCTCGGCCAGCGACGGCACCGACACCCCCGGCGACCTGGTCCGCGAGGCAGCGGCAGCCGGCCTGGACGTCGTGGCGCTGACCGACCACGACGCGATGTCCGGCTGGGCGGAGGCGCAGGACGTGGCCGACGAGGTCGGCATCACGCTCGTGCCCGGCCTCGAGATCAGCACCCGCTTCGGCCACCGCGGCGTGCACCTGCTCGGCTACCTGCCCGACCCGACCGACCCGGCGCTGGTCCTCGAGCTCGACCGGATCCTCGAGGGACGCACCGCCCGGACGCCGGCCATCGTGGCGGCCCTCCGCGCCCACGGCATCGACCTCACCCAGGACGACGTACGACGCGAGTCGGGCGGATCGGTCGCCGCCGGACGGCCGCACGTGGCCGACGCGCTCGTGCGGCTCGGTGTCGTCCGCGACCGCACCGAGGCGTTCGCGACGCTGCTCAGCCCGGGGCAGCCGGGCTACGTCAACCGCTACGCGTCCGCGCTGGAGGAGATGATCCCGCTCGTCGTCGCCGCCGGTGGCGTGGCGGTGGTCGCGCACCCCTGGGGCCGGGGCAGCCGCTCGGTGCTGTCCGCGGAGGCCCTCGCCGGGCTGAGGGACCTCGGTCTCGCCGGGATCGAGGTCGACCACCAGGACCACTCGGTGGCCGACCGGGCCGAGCTGCGCGCGATCGCCGCCGACCTCGACCTCGTCGTCACCGGCAGCAGCGACCACCACGGCCTCGGCAAGGTCGACCACGACCTCGGGGTCAACACGACCGACCCGGAGCAGTACGAGCGGCTGCTCGCGCTGGCCGGCAACCCGATCGGTGGCTGAGCCCGCCCGCACGCTGCCCGACCGCGTCCTCCTCTACGGCGTCACGGGCAGCGGCAAGTCCACCGCGGCGCTCGCGATCGGCGCCCGCACCGGCCACCCGGTGACGCTGGTCGACGAGCTGACCTGGCTCCCCGGCTGGGTGCCGGTCGACGGCGAGGAGCAGCGCGACCTCATCGGCGAGGTCGTCGCGGGGGAGCGGTGGCTCCTCGACTCGGCGTACGGCGCCTGGCTCGACCTCGTCCTGCCGCGCGCGGAGCTCGTGGTCGGGCTCGACTACCCCAGGTGGCTCTCGCTCGGCCGGCTGGTGCGCAGGACGGTCCACGGCGCGATCACGAGGGAGCCCCGCTGCAACGGCAACGTCGAGACGTGGCGCAACATGGTGGCGCGCGACTCGATCATCGTGTGGCACTTCCAGTCGTTCGCCCGCAAGCGGTCCCGCATGCGGACCTGGGCGGCCTCGCCCGACGGGCCGGCCGTGCTCCTCTTCCGCCACCCGCGCGACCTGGAGTCGTGGATCGCGACCCTGGGCTGACGCGCCGGTCGATCAGCGGCGGACCATCCGCCGCTCGAGCCCGACGTCCTCGGGCTTGGTCGCGCCGTCGAAGGCGAAGCCGTGGCGCTCGTAGAAGCCGATCGCGCGGGCGTTGCGGTCGAGGACCCAGAGGTAGGCGGGGGAGTCGCCGATCGCCGCTCCAAGGAGGGCGTGCCCCACCCCGGCGCCGTACGACGACGCGCGCACGTAGAGCGCCATGAGCTCGAGCGGCGGCAGGTCGTCGTCGGGGTCGCGGCCGGTCCCGGTGCTCGAGAAGCCGATCAGCCGGCCGTCGGCGGACCGGGCGAGGAGGTTGTCGCTCGAGCCGTTGGCAATGATCCCGCTCCAGCTCGCGACCCGCTCGGCCCGGCGTGCGCGGCGCTCGGTGAACACCGACGCGGGCATGAGGTCGGCGTACGCCTCCTCCCAGACGACGAGGTGCAGGTCGGTCAGCTCCTCCGCGTCGCCGACGCGGGCAGGTGCGATGCGCACCGTCAGCGACGGCCCATCGACTGTGTCAGCCGGAGGACGCGGTTGGGGATGGCGGTGGTCAGCACCCGGATCGTCTTGTACTGGGCTCCGGGGATCGAGTAGGCGCGGCCCTTGTCGAAGTCCTCCAGCGACTTGCGGACGAGGAAGTCGGCGTCGAGCCACATGAAGCCCTCGCCGCGCCGGACCTGCATCCGCTGGTGGAACTCGGTCTTCGTGAAGCCCGGGCAGAGGGCCATCACCTTCACGCCGCGCGACCTGTACTCCAGGTGTGCCCACTCGCTGAAGCTGTTCACCCACGCCTTGGACGCCGAGTAGGTGCCGCGGGGGAGGAAGGCGGCGACGCTTGAGACGTTGATGATGCCGCCGTGGCCGCGCTCGGCCATCGGGCCCAGGGCGGCGTGGCTCAGCCGCAGCACGGCGGTGACGAGGACCTCCAGCATCGCGGTCTCGTCGTCGGCGCTGTTGTCGAGGAAGCGCTGCTTCAGCCCGAAGCCGGCGTTGTTGACCAGCAGGTCCACCGGCCGGTCGCGGTCGGCGAGCCGCGCCTCGACCGTGGCGAGCTGCTCCCGGTCGGTGAGGTCGGCGACCAGCACCTCGACCTCGACCTGGTGGGCGCTGCGCAGCTCCTCGGCCACCTGCTCGAGGCGGGCCGAGTCGCGCGCCACGAGGACGAGGTCGTCGCCGCGGGCGGCGAGCTGGACGGCGTACTCGTGGCCGATGCCGGCGGTCGCGCCGGTGATGAGAGACGTGGTCATGGCGGCAGCATTTCAGGACATCCGCCGCGTCCGCGAGCCGGTCCGGCACAATTGCCGGCAATGAGCACCAAGAGCCGGGGAACGGCCCCCGTCACGCTGGCCGTCGCCAACCAGAAGGGCGGGGTCGCCAAGACCACGTCCGTCGCCTCGATCGGCGCCGCGCTGGCCGAGCTCGGGCACCGCGTGCTGCTGGTCGACCTCGACCCTCAGGCCTGCCTGACCTTCTCCCTCGGCATCGACCCGGAGGACCTCGAGACCTCGGTCCACCACGTCCTGACCCAGGGCGTCGACCCGACCGAGGTCATCATCGAGACAGAGGACGGGGTCGACGTCCTGCCGGCCACGATCGAGCTCGCCCGCGCCGAGGCCGACCTGCTCACGCGCACCGGGCGCGAGCACGTCATCAAGGGCGCGCTCGAGCAGCTCGCCGAGGACCTCGAGGACGCCGAGGAGGGGGCCTACGACTGGGTGCTGCTCGACTGCCCGCCCTCGCTCGGCGTGCTGACGGTCGCCGCGCTCACCGCAGCCGACGGCGTGCTCGTGCCGCTGCAGTGCGAGACGCTCTCGCACCGCGGTGTGGGTCAGCTCCTCGACACCGTCCACGACGTACGCCGCTTCACCAACCGCGGCCTCGAGGTGTGGGGCGTGCTGCCGACGCTCTACGACGGCCGCACCAACCACGCTCGCACGGTGCTGGAGACGATCAGCGAGACCTACGACCTCGAGGTCGTCGAGCCGCCGATCCCGAAGACGATCAAGTTCGCCGAGGCCCCCGCCGCAGGCCGGTCGATCCTCGCAACCAGCCGCAGCAGCAAGGGGGCCACGGCCTACCGCGAGGTCGCCCAGAACCTCGTCGAGCGGGCCCGGAGGGCTTGAGGGTCAGGCCTTGGGGGCCTCGACCGACTGCCCGCCGCGGGTGCGGCGACGGTTGCGGTTGCGGCGGCGCGGGGCGTCACCGGACTTCTCGGCGGGGGAGTCGGAGCGACCCGAGTCGGAGCGGCCCGAGCCCGAACGACGCTCGCGAGGAGCCCGCTCCTTCTTCTCGACCGGGGCGGGGTCGACGACACGGCCCTTGGTGCCGGCCGGGATGCCCTGGTCGTGGAAGAGGTGCTCGGAGGTCGAGTAGGTCTCCTGCGGCTCGTCGAAGGGCAGGTCGAGCGCCTTGTTGATCATCTTCCAGCGGTGCAGGTCGGCCCAGTCGACGAACGTGATGGCCGTGCCCGAGGCACCGGCGCGACCGGTGCGGCCGATGCGGTGGACGTAGGTCTTGTCGTCCTCGGGGCACGTGTAGTTGATGACGTGGGAGACGCCGCGGACGTCGATGCCGCGCGCTGCGACGTCGGTGCAGACGAGGACCTGGATCTTGTCCTCGCGGAAGCGGGCCAGCGCCTTCTCGCGCGCGACCTGCGCCATGTCGCCGTGGAGGGGGGAGGCCTTGAAGCCGCGCTCCTGGAGGTCCTCGGCCACGCGCTGCGCCTGACGCTTGGTGCGGGTGAAGACGATCATCTTCTCGGCGTCCTCGGCCTGCAGGACGCGGCCGATGATCTCGGTCTTGTCGAGGTCGTGCGCCTGGTAGATGAACTGCGCGGTGGCCGGGACGGTCGCGTTCTCGTAGGACGACTCCGCACGGATGTTCATCGGGTGGCGCATGTGGGTGCGGGCGAGCGCGACGATCGCCGCCGGCATCGTGGCCGAGAACAGCATCGTCTGCCGGGTCTCGGGCGTCTTGGAGATGAGGGTGATGACGTCGGGCAGGAAGCCGAGGTCGAGCATCTCGTCGGCCTCGTCGAGCACGAGCGCGTGCACGTGGGAGAGGTCGAGGGCCCGGCGGTTGGCCAGGTCGATGAGGCGGCCGGGGGTGCCGACGACGATGTCGACACCGGCGTCGAGGGCCTCGAGCTGGGGCTCGTAGCCCACGCCGCCGTAGACGGTGAGGACCCGCAGGCCCATGTCCTTGCTGGCGAGCGCGAGGTCGCCGGACACCTGGAGCGCGAGCTCGCGGGTCGGGGCGACGATGAGGGCCTGCGGCTTGCCCTGCGGGAGGTCGGCGTAGGCCGGGTCGGAGGGGGCGACCGAGCGCTGCAGCACGGGGATGCCGAACGCCAGGGTCTTGCCGGTGCCGGTGCGGGCCTGGCCGATGAGGTCGGTGCCGAGGAGCGCGACCGAGAGGGTCATCTCCTGGATGGCGAAGGGGGTGGTGATGCCCGCGCGCTCGAGGGCGTCGCAGATCTCGGGCAGCACGCCCAGGTCACGGAAGGTGGTCACGAGATGGTGTCTCTCTGCTGAGTCGGATGTCCCACGTATGCGGTCAGCCCACTCGAGAGGCCCCTTGGTGGGCGAGTGCCGACCGCGCACATACAGGCGGCCACCGGCAGATGCGTCGGCGGCTCGGTCACCATGATGCTATCGCTAGGCTGCGAACATGACGGAATCGCCCGACGAGGACTACCGGCGCGCCGCAGTCGACCTCCTCGGAGCCATCGCGTACGGCGAGCTGTCGGCCTTCGAGCGCCTGGTCGAGGACGCCAAGATGGCGCCCGGGATCGGCGACAAGATCGCCATCGGGGCCATGGCCACCGCGGAGTTCGGGCACCTGCAGAAGCTGGTCGAGCGGCTCGAGCAGCTCGGGGCCGACCCGGCCGAGGCGATGCAGGCCTTCCGGCCCAGCTTCGACAGCTTCCACGCGCACACCGCGCCGTCCGACTACTACGAGGGCCTCATCAAGGCCTACGTCGGCGACGGGCTGGCCGCCGACTTCTACCGGGAGATAGCCGCCTACCTCGACCCGGAGACCCGCGAGGTGATCATCAGCTCGCTGCAGGACACCGGGCAGACGGCGTTCATCGTCGAGCGCGTGCGGGCCGGCATCGCCGAGGACCACCGGCTCGGCGGTCGGCTGGCGCTGTGGGGCCGGCGGCTGATGGGCGAGGCCCTCACCCAGGCGCAGCGCGTTGCCGGCGACCGCGACTCGCTCACCGCGTTGCTCGCCGGGGGAGTGGACCGCCCGGGCCTCGACCTGGCCGCGCTGGGCCGGATGTTCACCCGGCTGACCGAGCTGCACACCGACCGGATGGCCCAGCTCGGCCTGGAGGCCTGAGCGCGGGTCAGACCCGCGTGCGGGTGCCGGTGTTGCGTCCGGTGATGGTCGATGCGATGACGACCAGGACGGCGGCGGTCAGGATCGCCACGATGCCCTGGGTCCAGTCCAGGCCGCGGCTCCCGTCTCCCCCGAAGGCCTGGTAGATGACTCCGCCCAGGATCATGCCGCCGATGCCGCAGACGACCGTGAGCCACAGGGGGATGTTGTCCTTGTCGCCCGGTGCGACGAACTTGCCGAGCAGACCGACGATGGTGCCGACCACGAGGTAGAAGATGATGGTCCAGAGCATGATGGGTCACCCTTTCTTTGCCACGAGCTCGTGGCAGGAGTGCCGGCAGGGTGTGCCGGCGTCACCATCATGTTCCCCGTCCCGGGGCGGATCAATCACCACGCCGCCCGGAAGGAGGGGTGTTCCCCCTCCGTGCGAGGCGCCGTGCGACGCGTCAGCGGAAGCCGACGGTGCTCGCGGTCGGTGAGCCGAGCTCGACGTAGGCGATCTTGTCCGCGGGCACGACGACCGAGCGGCCCTTGGTGTCGGCCAGCCGCAGCACGCCGCTGCCGGACAGGGCCTCGGTCAGCCGCGCCTCGATGTCCTCGGGCGTGCTGTCGGTGTCGAGCACCAGCTCGCGCTGCGCGTGCTGCACGCCGATCTTGACCTCCACGATGTTGCTCCTCAGCTCGGGGTGTTGGTGACGTCTCGATGATGCACGTTGGGTGGTCGGGCCGGTGACCCGGTCAGTGGTCGTCGGTCATCGGGTAGCCCCGGATCCCGCGCCAGGCCAGACCGGCGATCAGGGCCGCCGCGTCGTCCTGGGGGATCTGGCCGCCGCCCGCGAGCCAGAACCGCGCCGACACCTGCGCCATTCCCACCAGCGACACCGCGAGGAGCTCGGAGGCCTCGTCGGGCAGGCCGGTGTCGGTGCGGATCACGTCGGCGATCATCGACGCGCACTCGGTGGTGACGCGGTCCACGCGCTCGCGCACGTCGGGCTCGCTCGTGAGGTCGGACTCGAAGACCAGCCGGAACGCGCCCTCCTCGGACGCGACGTAGCTGTAGAAGACCTTCATCGTCGCCGCGACGCGGTCCTTGTTGTCGTTGGTGGAGGCGAGCGCCTCGCGGCAGTTGTCGATGATCAGGTCGCAGGAGGTGTCGAGCAGCGCGAGGTAGAGGTCGAGCTTGCCCGGGAAGTGCTGGTAGAGCACCGGCTTGGACACCCCGGCCCGGTCGGCGATGTCGTCCATCGCGGCCGCGTGGTAGCCCTGGGCGACGAACACCTCGAGCGCCGACTCGAGCAGCTGGACGCGCCGCTCGCGCCGCGGCATGCGCCCGCCTCGCGGTCGGGGGTGGACGCCGCCGGACGTGGTGTCGGTGCTGCCTGCGGTCACGTCGTACTCCTGCTTGCCGGGGGGTGGTGCCGAGCTGTGCTGGGCCGTGCAGCCGGAGGGTACTGCCGGGTAGGCCACGCCGAGCCTATCGGCAGCCGGACGTGCGAGGAGGGACCCCGGGTGTCCCGGCCGGGGCTGCGTCCGCATCGCGGGACCGGTCGAGGGCGGTCGGGGGCCGCGGGGAACATGGAGGTGCTCGGTGCTGTTGCACCGAGACCCGAGTCGAGGAGAAGACGTGTCGTTCCCTGCACTTGTCGAGCCCGCAGCCGAGCTCACCACCGACGAGGTGCGCCGCTACAGCCGCCACCTGATCATCCCCGACGTGGGCATGGCCGGGCAGAAGCGGCTGAAGAACGCCAAGGTGCTCGTGATCGGCGCCGGTGGGCTGGGCTCGCCCGCGCTGCTCTACCTGGCCGCGGCCGGCGTCGGCACGCTCGGCATCGCCGAGTTCGACGAGGTCGACGAGTCCAACCTCCAGCGCCAGATCATCCACGGCATGTCCGACATCGGCCGCTCCAAGGCCGAGTCGGCCCGGGAGTCGATCGCCGAGGTCAACCCCTACGTCGAGGTCGTCGTGCACGACGAGCGCCTCGACAACGACAACGTGCTGCAGGTGTTCGAGGGCTACGACCTCATCGTCGACGGCACCGACAACTTCGCGACCCGCTACATGGTCAACGACGCGGCCTACTTCCTGAAGATCCCCTACGTCTGGGGCTCGATCTACCGCTTCGACGGCCAGGCGTCGGTCTTCGCGCCGACCCTCGCCGACGACGCGCCGTGCTACCGCTGCCTCTACCCCGAGCCCCCGCCGCCGGGCATGGTACCCAGCTGCGCCGAGGGCGGCGTGCTGGGCGTGCTGTGCGCGAGCATCGGCTCGATCCAGGTCAACGAGGCGATCAAGCTGCTCACCGGCATCGGTGACCCGGCCATCGGCAAGCTCGTCATCTACGACGCCCTCGAGCTCGAGTGGCGCAAGCTGAAGGTCCGCAAGGACCCGAGCTGCGCGCTGTGCGGCGACAACCCGACGGTCACCGGTCTCATCGACTACGACGCCTTCTGCGGCGCCGTCTCCGACGAGGCCGCTGAGGCGGCGGCCGGCTCGACCATCTCGGTCACCCAGCTCGAGGCGATGCTCAAGGAGCGCGAGGAGGGCACCCGCGACTTCGAGCTCATCGACGTCCGCGAGCCCAACGAGTTCGAGATCAACCGGATCCCGGGCGCCAGGCTGGTCCCCAAGGGCGAGTTCCTCAACGGCAACGCGCTGGGAGACCTGCCCAGCGACAAGCCGATCGTCCTGCACTGCAAGTCGGGTGTCCGCTCGGCTGAGGTGCTGGCCATCGTCAAGGGTGCCGGCTACGCCGACGCGGTGCACGTGGGTGGCGGCGTCGTCGCGTGGGTCAGCCAGGTCGACCCGAGCCAGCCCGCCTACTGACGCGTAACCCCTCACGACGCACGTCGTTGGGAGGGGCATGCGTACACCCACGAAGCTCCTCACCCTCACCGCGGTGGGCCTCGTGGCCGCGGCCGCCACGAGCGCGCCCGCGACCGCTGCCCCGAAGAAGCAGGCGCGCGCCGCCTGGGCGCCTGCCGCCTCGGCTGCCATCCACCCCGGCGTGCAGATGTACACCGAGAGCGCCCAGTGCACCGCCAACTTCGTCTTCACCGACACCGCCGGCACGACGTACGTCGGCTACGCCGCGCACTGCGCCGGCACCGGTGAGGCGACCGACACCAACGGCTGCGATGCCGGCTCCCTGCCGCTCGGCACCAGGGTCGACTTCGTCGAGGGCGGCTCGCTGGTCACCGAGGGCACCCGCGTCGGCGGTGGCACGCTCGTCTACTCGTCGTGGCTCGCGATGCAGGAGAACGGCGAGACCGACGACAACGCCTGCGCCTACAACGACCTCGCGCTGGTGGAGGTGGATGCCGCCGACACCGGGAAGGTCAACCCGTCCGTGCCGTTCTGGGGAGGACCCGTCGCGGTGAACACCAGCGGCACCGCCGTCGGCGACACCGTCTACTCCTACGGCAACTCCAGCCTGCGTGCAGGCGTGGAGCTCCTGTCGCCCAAGCAGGGCACGAGCCTCGGCACCGAGGGTGAGGGGTGGTCGCACCCGGTCTACACGGTCACGCCCGGCGTCCCGGGTGACTCGGGCTCGGCGTTCCTCGACGCCGAGGGCAACGCGCTCGGCACGCTGTCGACGCTGGCCCTGGCGCCGCTGGCCGGATCCAACGGTGTCGGCGACCTCGCCCACGAGCTCGCCTACGCCCGGGCCACGAGCGGCATCGCCGGTCTCCGCCTGGTGCCCGGGACGGAGCCCTTCAGCCCGATCCTCTGACCTCTCCGAGGCGCCAGCCCCCACCGGGCGCCCTCGCATGGCGCGACCCTGTCACCTAGGGTCGCGCCATGCGTGCGTTCGGGGACTGGTCGCCGGGCCTGCGGGCCGTGGCGGCCGTGTCCGCGACCACCCTGTTCATGGTCCTGGTCGCCTGGGCCACGCTGATCGGTCCGGACGAAGTGTTCACCGGCCCCGGACCAAACCCCGCCACCACGACGACCGATACGTGCATCCCCCTGCCCGTGACCACGGCCGCCGACGGATCGACCTCCGTCGAGGTCCCGGAGGACTTCGCCGAGCGCCCCTACTGCGAACCGCCGCCGGGCTTCGGCGGCGAGGACTCGGGGCAGGTCGCCGAGAAGGAGCCCCCCGTGTGGGTCGGTGTGCTCACCTGGCTCCTCCTCGGCGCGGCCGCCGCAGGCGGGCTCGCGGTCCTGGTGTGGCTCGCCGCCCTGGTCCTGCGGGAGCTCCGGGCACGACGCCTCCGCGACGACGAACGCACCGAGATCGGGTTCACCGTGCTCGACGAGCAGGCCCGGCTGGCGCAGCAGGTGGCTGCTGACACCGCAGAGCAGGAGGCGCTGCTGCGTGAGGGAGACCCCCGCAACGCGATCGTCGCGGCGTGGCGCCGCTTCGAGGTGCAAGGTGAGCGGGCCGGCGTGGCACGGCGCCCGTCGGAGACGTCGTCGGAGTACGGGATGCGCGTCCTCGACCTCGCCGAGGCCGACAACGGCTCGGTGAACCGCCTCGCCGAGCTCTACCGCGAGGCGCGGTTCTCCGACCACCCGGTCACCGAGGAGCACCGCGAGCGCGCGCTCGCTGCTCTCGCCGACGTCCGCCGCAGCCTCGGGGTGAGGTCGTGACCCGGATCCCCGCGCGGTGGCGCGGGCGAGCGGGCGGAGGCGTCGTCCTGGCGTGCCTGGGCTACGCCCTCGCGACCTGGATGGACATGGATCCCCAGCCACTGCCGTACGTCGTGTGGTCGGTCGTCGTGCTGACGACGGCGTACCTCGTCATCGACACCGTCGACGTCCCCACCGCCGAGTGGCAGCAGGGACCGCCGCCGACGGACCGGGTCGACGAAGCCTCCTCCGACCTCCGTGTCCTCTCCAGCCACGTGCAGTCCGACCAGCCGTCCGACGCGCTGGCCCACCGGCTCGTGGGGCTCGCCCGCACCCGTGACCCTGACCTCGGCGACGCCCTCGGGCGCGAGCTCGCCGGGACCCGCCGGCTGTCGCCGGCCGACATCGACCGCATCCTGACCCGAATCGAGGACGTCCGTGACCGACGCTGACCAGCCCACCACGCCACCCGCTCAGGTCGCCGGGTTCGCCGAGCGCGTCCTCGACGAGGTGGGCCGCGCCGTGGTGGGCAAGCGGGAGGTCCTCTCGCTCGTGCTGGCCGGCATCCTGGCGAAGGGGCACGTGCTGCTCGAGGACTTCCCCGGCCTGGGCAAGACGCTGGCGGCGCGCTCCTTCGCCGGCGCGCTGGGACTGGAGTTCTCGCGTGCGCAGTTCACCCCCGACCTGCTGCCGGCCGACCTCACCGGCTCCTACGTCTACGACCAGCGCCGGGCGGAGTTCGACTTCCGCCCGGGACCGGTGTTCGCCGGACTCCTGCTCGCCGACGAGGTCAACCGCACCCCGCCGAAGACGCAGGCGGCGCTCCTCGAGGCGATGCAGGAGGGCCAGGTCACCGTCGAGGGGACGACGCACCCGCTGCCGAGCCCGTTCCACGTCCTGGCCACCGCCAACCCCGTCGAGTACGAGGGCACCTACCCGCTGCCGGAGGCGCAGCTCGACCGCTTCCTGCTGCGGGTCGCCTTCGGCTACCCCACCGCGGGGGAGGAGCACGACGTCCTGCGCCGCCGCCTGGACCGGCAGCGCGAGGAGGTCGACATCGCCCAGGTCACCGACGCCGCCGGCCTCGCCGCGGCGCAGGCGGCGGTCGAGCGGGTGGTCGTGGACGAGTCGGTGGCGCGCTACTGCGTGGACCTCGTCGCGGCGACCCGCTCCCACCCCGACGTCCTCACCGGCGCCTCGCCGCGCGGCAGCCTCGGACTGGTGCTGACCGCCCGGGCGTGGGCGGCGATCCGCGGGCGCGACTTCGTCGTCCCGGAGGACGTGAAGGTCGTCGCCCGGGCCGTGCTGGCCCACCGGATCACGGTCAAGCCGGACCTCTGGATGACGGAGGCCTCCGGCGCCCGCGTGGTCGACTCCGTGCTGTCGTCCGTCGAGACCCCGCGGACCCTGGAGGCGCACCGGAGCGGGCACCCGTGACCTCCTGGCGGCCGACGCCCGCGCTCGTGCGAGCCTGCCTGCTCGGGCTGGGTGGGGTGAGCCTCGGGATCGTGCTGGGCCAGGAGGTGCTGGCCGTGCTGTGCGCCCCGTTCGTGGTCCTGGCCGCGTCCGGGCTCGCCGGCCACCCGCGCCGCCGGGTCGACGTGGTCGCCCACCTCGACCACCGCCGCCTGCACGAGGGGCAGGGCACGACGTCACGCCTCGAGGTCGACGACCTCGCCGGCGTCGAGCACGTCACCCGCGTCGCCGGCCGCGCGGCCCACGTGGCCAGCTCGCCGACGTACGGCGCGGTCGGCTCCCTCGTCGACGAGGGCCTGCCGACGGTCGGGTTCAGCCCGCGTCGTTGGGGTCGCCGCGCCGTGGGCGCCGAGCGCGTCGCGCTCACCAGCGCGTGGGCGGGCTGGCGCTGGGGCCCGGTGCACCTCCCCGAGACCACCCTGGTCGTCCTGCCCCGCACCGCGCCGTACGACAGCCGGGCCGAGGTCCCGCAGCCCGACGGCCTCGTGGGCCGGCACCGCTCGCGGCGGGTGGGCAGCGGCACCGAGTTCGAGGGCATCCGGCACTTCGCCACCGGAGACCGGCTCAAGCGGATCAACTGGCCGGTCTCGCTCCGCACCGGCGAGCTGCACGTCGTCACCACGCGCGCGGAGCAGGACGCCGGGGTCTGGATCGTCGTCGACGCCCTGCGCGACATCGGCGTCTCGGGTGGGATCGACGGCCGCACCAGCACGCTCGACCGCACCGTGCGCGCGGCCGCGGCCCTGGCCGAGCACCACGTGCGCACCGGTGACCGGGTCGGGCTGATCGTGGTCGCCGCCAACGGCGCGCGGGTGGCACTCGGGTCCGGACCGCGTCACCTGCAGCGGCTCCTCGGCACGATCGCCCGCATCCGCACCGACGCCCGCAGCACTCCTCCCGAGCGCCTCGAGCTCGGCACGGAGTCCGGGAGCGCCGTCCACGTCCTGTCGCCGATGCTGTTCACGCCGCTGGTCACCGCGACCGCGAGCCTGCAGCGCAGCGGGACCTCGGTGGTCGTCGTCGACATCCTGGGGGACGCGCTCACGCCTCCAGACGGTGCCGACCCGCTCGCCCTGCCCCACCTCGCGATGCGGATGCAGCAGATCGAGCGCGACGACCGGCTGCGACGCCTGGCTGCCCTCGGCGCCCCCGTGGTGCCGTGGCGCGGGCCGGGCACCCTCGACACCGTCCTCCAGCAGCTGGCGCGCCGGGCGCAGGTGCCGAAGGTGCGTGCGTGATGCGGCTCCTCCGGCCCGGCGTCACCCCGCTCGCAGTGGTCCTGCGCGCCCTGCTCCTCGTGCTGCCGTGCGCTGCGCTGGCGGTGGCGCTGCCGCAGGTGCCGCACGGCCTGGTGGTCGCCGGGGTCGTGCTGTCCGCTGCGGCCTGGGCCTGGCTGCCCGACCACGCCGTCGGCGTCGTGCCGCTCGCCCTGGTCGCCGGCTGGTGGGCGGTGCACGACGTCGTCGACTGGCGGCTGCTCGTCGTCGGGATGCTGCTCGTCGCCGCCCACGTCGTGGCCACGCTGGTGTCCTACGGGCCGCCGACGCTCACGGTCGACCCGCGCCTGGCGCGGCTCTGGCTCGCCCGTGGCGCGCTGGCGCTCGTGCCGCTCCCGGTGACCTGGCTCGCGGTGCGCGGCCTCGACCCGGCGCTGGCGCCGTCCTGGCTCTGGCTCCTCACGGGCGTGGTCGCCGTGGGGCTGCTCCTGCTCACCGCCCGACTCACCCGGCCGGAGGAGGCATGACGACCGAGGAGGAGCGCGAGCTCTACGCCGAGCTCGTCCTGCAGTGCGCCGAGTCGGTCCCGCGCGGTCGGGCGACGACGTACGGCGCCATCGCGGACGTCGTCGGCGAGCGGCTCGGGCGCGGCGGGCCGCGCCTCGTCGGCTCGGTGCTGGCCGCCCACGGTGGGGGCGTGCCGTGGTGGCGGGTGGTGCGGGCGGACGGCTCCCTGCCGCCCTCGCACGACGAGGAGGCCCGGCAGGCGTACCTCGAGGAGGGCACCCCGTTGCGGGGCAACGGGTCCGTGGATCTGGCACGGGCGTTCTGGCCGCCTCGCCTCGGGGCAGAATGAGCGCCATGCTCTACACGGTCGCGCACGGAGTCATCCCCCCGCTCGCCCGTGCGGTGTGGCGCCCCGTGGTCGAGGGGCAGCACCACGTGCCCGCCACCGGCCCCGTCATCGTGGCGAGCAACCACCTGTCGTTCTTCGACAGCGTCGTCATCCCGGTCGTCGTGCCGCGCAAGGTCGTCTTCCTCGCCAAGTCCGACTACTTCACCGGCACCGGGGTGAAGGGCGCGCTCACGCGCGCGTGGTTCGAGGGCCTCGGCATGCTGCCCGTCGACCGCGACGACACCCGGGCGGCGATCGCCAGCCTCGACACCGCGCTGGAGGTGCTGCGGCGCGGGGAGGCGTTCGGCATCTACCCCGAGGGCACCCGCTCGCGCGACGGCCGGCTCTACCGCGGTCGCACGGGCGTGGCACACCTCGCCCTCACCGCCGGCTGCCCGGTCGTGCCGGTCGGCCTGCGGGGGACCGAGGACATCCAGCCGGTGGGCGCCAGCCGGCCGCGGCTGGGCAAGGTCGACGTGACCGTGCGGTTCGGCGAGCCGATCACCGTCGGCGACGAGTACGACGGCGTGCCGAGCGGCCGCGCGCGCCGCGACCTGACCGACCGGATCATGGGTGCGATCGCCGGCCTCAGCGGCCAGGAGCCGGCGGGCGTCTACAACGAGCGGCCCGCCCCTGCCTGACGCTCAGGCAGAGGGGACCCGGGCAGCGAGAGCGGCCAGCGCCTTCGGGAAGATCTCGGCGGGCGGGGTGACGAGCCCGGCTCCCACCTGGCCCACGCCCGCGACGGCGCCGGCCATGCCGGTGTTGATCTGCGGCAGGACCCCGGTGCGGCACACCTTCGTGACGTCGATGCCGGTCGGCGTGCCCTGGAACTCCAGCACGGGGACCGACCAGCGGGGGTTCTCCGCGAGCGTGATCTCGTGCATCCGGCGGGTGGTGGCCAGCGCGTCGGGGACGGTCCCGCCGACGAGGCGCACGATCGCCGGGGCGGTCGCCATCGCGAAGCCCCCGATGCCGGCGGTCTCGGTGATCGCCGAGTCGCCGATGTCGGGGTTGGCGTCGTCGGGGCCGTAGTCGCCGAGGAACAGGCCCTCGGCCACCTGGGCCGGACCGGTGAACCACTCGTCGCCGGTGCCGGAGACCTGGATGCCGAAGTCCGTGCCGTTGCGCGCCATGGCCACGACCATCGTCGAGCCCGGGACGTCGCGGCCGGCGTCGAGCGCGAGCTTGCACGCCGGCATCGCGAGGTTGAGGAAGAAGTGGTCGTTGCCGCCGACGAAGCGCAGCACGTCGGCGACGTCCTTGCCGTCGAAGCCGGCGCTCACCATCGCCGGGGAGAGGTCGCGCAGCAGCATCAGGGTGCCGGCGCGGTTGCGGTTGTGCGCCTCGTCGCCCATCTGCAGCATCTGGGTGAGGATGCCGGTGACGTCGGTGGCCTCCTCCGTGCCGCGCACGGCAGCCTGAAGCAGCGGGCCGAGCACGTCGCCCATCCAGCGGAGCCGGGTGAGCACCTCGGGGGAGTAGGCGCCGTAGCGCAGCACCTTGCCGAGCCCCTCGTTGAGGGAGCAGTACGTCCGGCGCCCGGTCGCGCGGTCCTCGAGGACCCACATCCACATGGACGGCGTGACGACCCCGGCCATCGGCCCGACGGCGCTGCGGTGGTGGCACGGCTCGAGGCTGACGGTGCTGCCGGACTCGAAGAGGGCGACGGCCTCCTCGGGGTCGTCGACGAGCCCCTCCAGCGCAGCGCCGCCCATCAGCGCGCCGCGCAGGGGGCCGGACGTCCGCTCCCACTCGATCGGCGGTCCGGCGTGGAGGAACTGGCCCTTCTCCAGGCCCAGCACCTCGGAGGCCGGCGCGACGTCGACGAGGTGGGCGGTGACCCCGAGCATCGCCTCGACCGCGCGGCGGTTGGCGTCGGGGCGACGGGGATCGGTGGCCACCGTCGCGAGGTCGGTCTCGGTGCCCGGCATTGGCGGGCGCCAGTCGACGCGCTCGACGTCGACGGCCTGGCCTGCCACGGAGTCGGCGAACATGTCGGCCCCGACGGTGACGACAGTGGGCTGGCTCATCGGGCCGCTCCTTCGATCAGCTGGATGGCGCGGCGCGTGGCGCTCGCGTTGGACAGGTGCACCTCGGCGCCGGCGGCCACGAGGGCGTCGCGCTGGGCGTCGAGGCCCTGCGGGTCCAGGTCGGTGCCGACGAGGCTGACCACGACGGGGATCGCGCGGTCCCTGCGGGCCGCCGCGACCACCGGGGCGAGCAGGGACGCCGGGTCGGGCTCGGCGCCGTGGCCGAGGACGAGGTCGAGCAGGATGACGCCGGTGGCAGGGTCGGAGGCGGCCCTCATCAGCTGCTCGTTGCGCAGCGTCGGGTCGATCATCGGGTGCGCCCGGCCCTGGGTGAGCGCGTCGTCACCGAAGTCGACCATGGTGTGGGCGTCGACGAGCAGGTCGTCCCCGAGCGCGAGGTCGTCGGACAGCGGGATGTTGCTGCGGACCGGGCCGAGGGCCTCGGTCGCCATCAGCATCGACTCGTCGCACAGCGTGCCGCCGACGAAGAGACCGCGCAGCAGCGGACCGGTCGCGGAGCCGGTGTTGTCGGAGCCGTGGACCGGCCACTCGGGCGCGGTGTGGCCGAGCCGCTCGAGCACGGCCTCGGCGACCGCGGTGAGGTCGCGCTGGCCACGGCCGAGCAGGCCGAGCTCGACGGGCGTGCCGAGCGACTCCGTCTCGCGGGTGAGCGCCGCGGCGACCTCGGCCGCCGGCGGCTTGGACACCACGACGACCAGGTCGACGTCGGGGTCGGCGTCGAGGCGGCGGAGCGCCTCCCGGGTCGCCAGCCCGCCCACGGCCGCGGACAGGTCGCGACCGCCCACCCCCAGGGCGTGCCGCACGCCGACCCCCTCGGACGTCTCGCCGGCGTGGTGGAGCAGGGCGAGCAGCTGCTGGCAGCCGGTACCGGAGGCGGCGACGATGCCGATCCGCCCGGGCCGCACGGTGTTGGCGAAGCCGAGCCCGACGCCGTCGACGACCGCGGTGCCGCAGTCGGGTCCCATCACCAGCGCGCCACGCGAGGCGGCGTACTGCTTGAGGGCGACCTCCTCGGCCACGGGCACGTTGTCGCTGAAGACCATCACGTCACGTCCGGCCTCGAGCGCGTCCATCGCCTCGACGGTGGCGCTGGCGCCGGGCACCGAGACGAGCGCGATGGTGCCGGGAGGCGTACGCCGCAGCGCGCTCCCTGTGGTGCGCGGCGGGGCGACCGTGGTGTCACCGGCCGTCGGGCGCGTGGGAGCGAGGGCCGCGTCGACAGCGGCCAGAGCAGCGGACACGTCGGCGTCGGGGTCGAGGCGCAGGGCGACGACCATGTCGTTGGGCGAGGAGGCGGGCACGTCGAAGCCCATCCCCTCGAGCACCTCGAGGTTGAGCCCGGTCGCCATCGCGACCTGCGCGGCGACGACGCCGGGGGTGGCCTGCACGGCCCGGCTCACCTGCAGCAGCGTCACCGAGTCGGCGTACGCGCCGCTGCGGAGCTCGACGTGGTCGTTGGTCATGCAACCCTCCGGGGTGTGGTGTGGTCCTCGATCGATGCCAGCGCCAGCCCGGCGCCGGCGAGGAGGCCGGCGCCCGAGGTGGCACCGACCGCGAGCAGCGCGTCGGCGGCGGAGTCGGTGGGGTCGGCGAGCCAGTCGGCGAGCTGGGGCAGGGCCTCGCCGCGGACGGCGCAGTCGAGGAGCGTCGCGGACAGCAGGGTGGTCGCGCCCAGGCGTCGGCGCACGGCTGCGGCGAGCTCGTCGTCCGGTCGACCCAGGGCGGCCCGGGCGGTGAACCACCCGGCCAGGACGTCGTCGCCGAGCGGGGTCAGGCCGGGCCCGCGACCCACGACCCGGTCGAGGTGGCCCGGGGTCAGGCCGCCGTCGGCGGGGAGGTCGAGGCCTGGCGTCATGAGGAGCTCGGGTCGGAACCGCGAATTCTCATGACGTCCCACACGGGGGACGGCGACGTCGACGAGGCGGGTGACCCGGACCGGTCGGTCGCCCACGACCAGGTGGCCGCCCTGCACGCGGACGACCGGGTCGAGGACGCCGAGGTCGGGCAGCGTCGACCAGAGGGCGCACGGCACGCGGGTGGCCGTGGCCGACACCAGCCCCAGGCACCAGCCGTCGAGGTCGACGTAGAGGGCCGTGCTGCTCGCGTGGACGACCCGGCGGGGTCCGTCGGACGCCCCACGGAGCCGATCGTGCACCCGCTGCGGTGCCGCGACGAGGATCGGTCCGGACATCACTCCCCAGACGCTAACGGCTCGTGCGACACTCGCGAATGTGAGAACTTGTCGGACCAAGGGGTGAATGTGGGACAAGACTTGATAAGCGACCCGGAAGCCGTCGCCGCGCTCGAGCGCGCCGACGCGCTCCACACCGCGCTCACCCACATCGTCCTCGAGGGCGGCGACCTGGCTGCGATCGCGGAGGCCGTGGGCGACGCCCTGGGCTGCGGCGTCGTCTTCACCTCCACCGACGGGCGCGAGCGCGCCGCGCACCTCGACGAGGCGCAGCGTGCCGCGATGGCGACGGCCGAGCTCCTCGACCCGACCGGTCGTGTCCGTGTCGAGCGGATCGACCCCGACGGCACGACCGTGGGGGAGGGGGAGGCGCTCGTGCGCCGCGTGGTGGCGGCCGGCGTCGACCTCGCGCGGCTGGTCGCCCTGCGCCCCGACGGCAGGATCCACTCCTCCGACGTGCACGCGCTCGAGCGGGCCGCGATCGTGGCGGCGCTGCTGGTGACGCGCGTGGAGGCGATCACGGCCGTGGAGAACAAGTACCGCGGCGACTTCCTCCGCGACGTGTTCCTCGACCGGGCCGGGGAGGAGGAGTACGTCGCCGAGCACGCGCAGGCGTTCGGCTGGCACCTCGACCGTCCGGTGATGGTCGTGGTCGCGGTGCTCGACCCCGACGCCATCGCCGCGCTGACCCCCGACCCGGAGGACCGACGCGCCTGGCAGGACCGCTTCGCCCACGCGTGGCGGCAGGTCTCCGCGACGGTGGACCCCACGATCGCCTCCGTCGCGTTCAGCCGCGAGGTGGTGACCCTGGTCCCGGTCGACCCGGACGACCCGGGCGACGCGCACGTCGCCGTGGACCGCATCATCGCCGCCGTGCGGGGTGATCGCGGCGGCGGCCGGATCGCATTCTCCGCCGGGGTCAGCCGCGTCTCCCACGGGCTCGGCGAGCTGCCCGAGGCGTTCCGCCAGGCGCAGCGCGCCGTCGAGATCGGGCGCCGGGTGCACGGCGGGGGCTCGGTGACCCGCTTCGACCAGCTCGGACTGCACCGGCTGCTCGCCCTGGTGCCGGACAGCTCGGAGCTGACGTCGTTCGCCGCCGACGTCCTCGGCCCGCTGGCCGAGCGGACGCCCGAGGCCGCCGACCTGCGCGAGACGCTCCAGGTGCTGCTCGACACGAACTTCAACGTGGCCGAGGCGGCTCGCGCCCAGTTCTTCCACTACAACACCATGCGCTACCGCGTCGGCAAGCTGCAGCGGATCCTCGGCCCCGTCGCGACCGACCCCCACCTGCGCCTCGACGTCGCCGTCGCGCTACGGGCGCTGGAGATCGTGGGCTGACCGCCCGTCGGCCTCAGGCCGCCGATCGGGTGCCGCCCAGGCTCGCCCTCATCTGCGACAGGAGGCGGGCCAGGATGCGGGAGACCTGCGCCTGCGTGAGCCCGACGGACTCGGCTATGGCCTGCTGGCTGCGCTCCTCGTAGAAGCGCATGAACAGGATCCGGCGCTCCCGGTCCGGGAGCCCGGCGACCAGCGGCTCGATCAGCACCTTCGCCTCGACGGCCTCGACCGTCGTGTCCTCCTCGCCGATCAGGTCGCCCAGCGTGGTCGTCACGTCGTCGAGCGGCGTGTCCAGCGAGGTGGGGGTGAAGCAGCCGTCGGCCGCCAGCGCCTCCACCACGTCGTCGAGGTCGACCCCGAGGTGGCTCGCCAGCTCGCTGGGTCGCGGCGAGCGGCCCAGCGCCTGCTCGAGCTCGCCCTGCGCCCTGCTCATGCGCAGCTGCAGCTCCTGCACGCGTCGTGGTGGGCGGACCACCCAGCCGAGGTCGCGGAAGTGGCGCCGCAGCTCGCCCCGGATCGTGGGGACGGCGAAGGAGACGAAGTCGTGGCCCAGGTCGGGGTCGAAGCGGTGTGCCGCCTTGGTGAGGCCGAGCATCGCGACCTGCTGGAGGTCCTCGAGGTCGAGGCCGCGGTTGCGGTAGCGGGCCGCCATCGAGGTCGCGACGTCGAGGTGGCCCTCGACGAGCCGGTGGACGGCCTCGGACGAGCCGGGCGGTCGTCGGTCGACGACCTGGAGATGGCCCTCGGTGCGTCGCGAGTCATCGCGAGGTGTGGCGGGGGCGGTCGGGCTGACAGGGCATTCTGGGGCGATGGACGCGGTGGTCACGTTGTCGCTCTTTCGTGCACGTGCGGTCTCGCCGTTGGTCTCCAGCGAGATGAACGGGACAGGAAAGATGCCACAGGTATAGACCACTGGTTCACACCCCCCCGGGCGATATTCGCCCGGAGCATTCGCAGGCCGGTCGCGGACCGGTCGGGTCGGGTTGGGGATCCCGTCGCCTGCCGTTGGCCCGGGCCGACCACGGTGGGTCGAGACCCGCCACCGGGCGGGTCCTGACACTCTCGGGAGAACACCAGATGCGCCGTACGGCACGACTCCTCGCAGCACCATCCCTCGCGCTCGCCCTGCTGGGCACAGCGGGCGCGCTGTCCGCGCCCAGCGCCTCAGCCGCTCCAGCACCCGCGATCGACGTGACCGCCCACCGCGGGTCCTCCGGAGCGGCACCGGAGAACACGCTCGCAGCGGTCCGGCTGGCGATCGCGCAGAAGTCCGACGTGGTCGAGAACGACATCCAGCGCACCGCGGACGGCGAGCTGGTGATCATGCACGACGTCACGCTCGCGCGGACGACCGACGTCGAGCAGGTCTTCCCGGACCGCGCGCCGTGGAACGTCGGTGACTTCACCCTCGCGGAGATCAAGCAGCTGGACGCCGGCTCGTGGTTCGCGCCGGAGTTCGCCGGGGAGCGGGTTCCCACGCTGGCCGAGTGGGTCGGCGCGGTCGGCAACCGGGCGGGGATGCTCCTCGAGCCCAAGGCCCCCGCGCTCTACCCCGGCATCGAGGTCGACCTCGACAAGGAGCTGCGCTCGCTGCCGGACTTCACCCGGGCCCTGCGGCGCGACCGGGTCGTGGTGCAGTCCTTCGACCACGCGTGGCTGCGGACGTACAAGGACCGGGCGCCCGACGTCACCGTGGGCCTGCTCTACGGAGGCCGGCCGACCCCGGCGGACATCGCCGCGGCGGCGACGTGGGCGGAGCAGGTCAACCCCGCTCTCGGGGCGATCGACGAGGCCACGGTCGACCAGGTGCACGCCTCGGGCATGGAGGCACACGTCTGGACCGTCAACGCCGGCCAGGACATGCGGCGGGCGATCAGCTGGGACGTCGACGGGATCATCACCAACTACCCGCAGGTGCTGCGCGACATCCTCCGCCGGGGCTGAGCCCCTGGGCGCGCCGACTCAGTGCGGCACGAGCACCTTCTCGTAGAACACGCGCGTGAAGCCGTCGTCGGTGGCGCGGTGGGTCTCGACGTAGCCGATCCGCTCGTAGAGGGCCTGGTTCTCGACCATGGTCACGTGGGTGAGGAGCCGGATGCGGGTGCACCCGCGGGCGCTCGCCCGGGCCTCCGCCAGCTCGAGCAGGGCCCGGCCGGTGCCGCGGCCGTGGTGGGAGGGCAGGACGGCGACGTTGTCCAGCACCAAGGCGTCGGAACCGTCACCGACGAGCACGAGGTAGCCGACCGGCGTCCCGTCCACGCAGGCGACCCACGTCTCGTGATCCGCGATGGCGGCCGCGTAGTCGGCGTCCAGCGGCCCCGGTCGCTGACCGCCCATCCGGGGCAGGTACGGCGAGTACGCCGCCGACGCGATGCGCTGCAGCGCAGTCACGTCGGCGGCGTCAGCCCGACGGAGCTCGCTCACCCCTCGAGTGTGGCAGCGCTCAGCGCTTGGTGCCGTTCTTGCTGCCGTTGCACGCGGTGCCGGGGTGCTCGCCGATGGTGGCGAGGAAGTCACGGACCTCCTTGGGGATGCTGCCCCAGTTCTGGACGACACCCGGCTGCACCGGTGCCTCGAAGTCCATGTCGTCCAGGCCCGAGAACGCGCAGATCGAGTTCGCGTTGTAGCCGTTGATCGGGGTCGGGTTGCCGTTGCCCGTGATCTCGCCTGCGGACGCGGCCGTGCCGGTCGCTCCCACGGTCGCGAGGGCCACGACGGTCGTTGCCAGGAACCTCTTCATCGCTCATCTCCTTCTGGGGGGATTGCGCCCGTACGCCCCGAGAGGACGCGGCGGCGAAACTAGGGCCGCGGGTCACCAGAGGTGTGCGGCCGATCCTCGACATGACCGAAAGTGATGAGGTCGGTCGGGCGTCGACGGTGAGAGGCAGGCCCGCGCACGCCGGGCGGTCAGCGGGCCGACCCGCCCGAGAACTTGTCAGCGACTCCGGCGTTCCTTCGGCAGATGTCGCCAGTGAGGGTGTGAGATGGGCCGCACTAGTTTGTGGCTTCTCGGGTAACCACCCCGTCGAATCTGGAGGCCTGCGCATGTCGATGTTCAAGTGGGAAGTGGTCGATCCCGCTCCGGGGCAAGCAGTGCTGCCGATGCAGCGCCTGCCGTGGGGCAAGACGATCGGGCTCGGTGCCCAGCACGTGGTCGCCATGTTCGGCGCCACCTTCGTGTTCCCCCTGGTGATGGGGCTGGACGCGAACCTCGCCATCATGTTCTCGGGCTTCTGCACCATCCTGTTCCTGCTGATCGTGCAGAACCGGGTGCCCAGCTACCTCGGCACGAGCGCCTCGTTCGTGGCATCGGTCGCGGCGATCCGCGCGCTCGACACGGACAACGACTCGTCGTACGTCACCGGCGCGATCCTCGTCGGCGGCCTCGTCCTCGCGGCCGTCGGCGTGCTGGTGCACTTCGCCGGGGCCCAGCTGATCCACCGCGTGCTGCCGCCGGCGGTCACGGGCGCGGTCGTGATGCTGATCGGCTTCAACCTCGCTCCCGTCGTCGCCGGGATCTACTGGCCCCAGGACCAGTGGATCGCCCTGCTGACGGCGGCCTTCATGGTCTTCGCGGCCGTGATGCTGCCCGGCTTCTGGTCGCGCATCGCGGTCTTCCTCGCGCTGGTCTTCGGCTACGTGCTGTCGTGGGTCGCCGACATGGTGTTCGGGCCCATCACCTCCGTCCTCGGCGGCGCGACCGAGGCGACCGAGCACGACCGCGTCTCGTGGGCGGGTGTCGAGGCAGCCAACTGGATCGGCCTGCCGAGCGGCACCCTCGCCGACGGCGTCTCGGTCGTCCACGGCCCGTCGTTCTCGCTCACGGCGATCCTGCTCGTCCTGCCCGGCGTCATCGCGCTCGTCGCGGAGAACACCGGCCACGTCAAGGCCGTCGCGGAGATGACCGGCGAGGACCTCGACCCCTACATGGGCCGCGCGATCGGTGCCGACGGCATCGCGACCGCCTTCGCCAGCGCGTTCGGCGGCTCCCCGACCACGACGTACGCCGAGAACATCGGCGTCATGGGCGCCACCCGGGTCTACTCCTCGGCCGCCTACTACGTCGCTGCGCTGGTCGCCATCCTGCTCGGCCTCTGCCCGAAGTTCGGCGCGGTCGTCAACGCGACGCCGGGAGGCGTCCTGGGCGGCATCACGGTTGTCCTCTACGGGATGATCGGCCTGGTGGGCGCGAAGATCTGGGTCGAGAACAACATCGACTTCGGCAACCCGGTCAACATGGTCGGCCTGTCAGCGGGCATCATCGCCGGCATCGGTGGCGTGACGCTCACCTTCGGCGACGACTTCGAGCTCGGCGGCATCGCCCTCGGCACGATCCTGGTCATCGTCTTCTTCCACATGGTCAAGGGCCGCGGGAGCGACAGCTCCGGCGCCGTGACCCGCAACCTCAGCCACCCCGACTACGACGAGGGCGTCGACGACGCAGCCTCCGGAGGCACGCACAAGCGATGAAGCCCGCACCCTTCGCCTTCCTGCGACCGTCCACCCTCGAGGAAGCCCTCGCGGCGCTCGCGGGGGAGCAGGGGGCGAAGGTGCTGGCCGGCGGTCAGTCGCTCGTCCCGCTGCTCTCCATGCGGCTCGCCGCTCCCTCGATGCTCGTCGACATCAACGCCCTGCCCGACCTCGGCCACGTCCGCGTGGCCGAGGACGGGGTGAGGGTGGGGGCCCTGGCCCGCCACGCCGAGGTGCTCCGCTCGGCCGAGGCCGCGCGTGCCCAGCCGCTGCTCGGCATGGCGCTCAGCCACGTCGCCCACCCGACGATCCGCAACCGCGGCACCACGGTCGGCTCGATCGTCCATGCCGACGCCGCGGCCGAGATGCCCATGGTGCTGCGGCTCCTGGAGGGATCGGTCGACGTCGCGTCGGTGCGCGGTCGTCGTACGGTGCCGGCAGCGGAGCTCTTCGCGGGCCCGCTCGAGTCGACGCTCGCCCACGACGAGATCGCGGTCGAGGCGTTCTTCCCGGCCCTGGCGCCCAGCGCGGGCGTCGCCTTCCAGGAGATCGCCCGGCGCCACGGCGACTACGCGCTCGTCGGCGTGGCCGCCCACGTCGAGACCGACGGCGACGCCGTCACCCGCGCCCGCCTCGGCTTCGTGTCGGTGAGCGACGTCCCGACGGTCGTCGACGTCACCGACGCGCTCGACGACCCGGCAGGCACGTCGCTCGCCGACCTCGACCCGGCCGAGGACATCCATGCCACCGCCGCCTACCGCGCCCACCTCGTCAAGGTGCTGGCGCCGCGAGTCCTGGCGGCCGCGACCGACCACGCCCGTTCGCGGGCAGGAGAGGCGACCCACCCGTGACCACCGAACAGCTCCACGACGTACGACTGCACGTCAACGGGTCCGTCCACGAGGTGCAGGTGCCGGCGCGACGCCTGCTGTCCGACGCGCTGCGCCACGACTGCGGGCTGACCGGCACGCACGTCGGTTGCGAGCACGGGGTGTGTGGCGCGTGCACCGTGCTGGTCGACGGCACGCCGATGCGATCGTGCCTGATGCTCGCGGTCTCGGCGGTCGACGCCGAGATCACCACGGTCGAGGGTCTGACCGAGAAGGACGGCTCGCTGTCCCCAGTGCAGCAGGCGTTCTCCGACTGCCACGGCCTGCAGTGCGGCTTCTGCACGCCGGGCTTCCTCACCACCATCACGGCCGGCCTGCGCGAGACGCCCGACCCGACCGAGGACGAGGCGCGCGAGATGATCGCCGGCAACCTCTGCCGCTGCACCGGCTACCAGAACATCGTGAAGTCGGTGCTCCGGGCCAGCGAGATCCGAGCCGAGATCCAGTCCGAGCGGGGCGAGGCATGACCACCAAGATGTTCGGCGCCAAGGTGGCGCGCGTGGAGGACCAGCGCTTCCTGCGCGGCCAGGGCCGCTACGTCGACGACCTCCTCACCGACGACCCACGCCTGCTGCACTCCGCGGTGCTGCGCTCGCCCCACGCCCACGCCCGCATCGTCGACATCGACGTCGCCGACGTGCTCGACCTCGAGGGCGTCGTCGCCGTGTGGTCCTGGGACGACCTCACCGGTCCGATGGCCGAGCCGCTCCCGCTGCTCATCCCGCACCCGGCGCTGACCCACGGGCGCACCCAGTACGCGCTGGCGAAGGAGGAGGTCAACTACGTCGGCGAGGCGATCGTCTTCGTCGTCGCCGTCGACCGCTACGTCGCCGAGGACGCGGTGTCCCGGATCCGCGTCGACTACGAGGTCCTGCAGCCCGTCGTCGGCATCGCGGCCGCCCGTGCGGCGGCGACGCCCGTGCACGAGGACGTGCCTGACAACGTCGGCGCCCGCATGGAGCAGGAGAACGGCGACGCCCGCGCGGCCATCGCGACGGCGCCGCACACGCTGGCCCTCGACCTCGACGTCGAGCGCTCCGCCTGCACGCCGATGGAGGGGCGTGGCACGGTGGCCAGGTGGGACCCCGACACGTCCCGCCTGACGGTGTGGTCCTCGACGCAGACGTCGACCGGCGTGCGCGGCTGCGTGGCCGCCAAGCTCGGCCTCGATCTCGCCAAGGTCGACGTGGTGACCCCCGACGTCGGCGGCGGCTTCGGCGTGAAGATCAACCACCCGTGGCCCGAGGAGCTCCTCGTCCCGCTGGCGGCCATGACGCTCGGGCGCCCGGTGAAGTTCACCGAGGACCGGCGCGAGCACTTCATCTCGTCGGCGCACGAGCGCGCCCAGCAGCACCACGTCGAGGTCGGCTTCGACGACGACGGCCGGGTGCTGGGCCTCAACGTCGAGTTCTGGCACGACCACGGCGCCTACACGCCGTACGGCCTCATCGTCCCGATCATCACCTCCACCCAGCTGCTCGGCCCCTACAAGCCGGCCAGCTACCGCGTCGCGTTCGAGTCGCTCTACACCAACACCGTCATCGTCACGCCCTACCGCGGCGCCGGCCGGCCGCAGGGCTGCTTCGTCATGGAGCGCACGATGGACGCGATCGCGGCCTACCTCGGCAAGGACCGCACCGAGGTGCGGGCGACCAACTTCATCCAGCCCGACGAGTTCCCCTACGAGCACGGCCTGGTCTTCCAGGACGGCCGCGAGCTGACCTACGACTCCGGCGACTACCCGGCCTCGCTCGACAGGCTCAAGGAGCTCGTCGGCTGGGACGAGTTCGAGGACTTCCGCGCCGAGATGGCCGCCCAGGGGCGCAAGGTCGGCATCGGCCTGGCCTGCTACGTCGAGGGCACCGGCGTCGGACCCTACGAGGGTGCCCACGTGCACATCGAGACCTCGGGCAAGGTCAAGGTCGCGACCGGCCTCACCACGCAGGGCCAGGGCCACCAGACGGCGTTCGCGCAGATCGTGGCCGACACCCTGGGGGTGCGGTTCGAGGACGTCGAGATCACGACGGGCGACACCCGCAAGATGCCCTACGCGGTGGGCACGTTCGCCTCGCGCGCGGCCGTGATGAGCGGGTCGGCCATCCACCTCGCCGCGTTGCGCGCCAAGGAGAAGGCGTTGCGCATCGCGGCCGAGGCGCTGGAGGCGTCCGAGGACGACCTCGACATCGCGGACGGCGTCGTCTCGGTGCGCGGAACCGATGCGAGCATCGACCTCGGCACCGTCGCCGTGCTCTCCAACCCGCTGCGTTACGCCTTCGACGAGGCGTCCAAGGCCGCCACCCAGTTCTCCGTCGGCGACCCCGGCAAGCCGCCGGTGGCCGAGGACGACGAGCCCGGTCTGGAGGGCAAGGACTTCTACTCCCCGCCGCGCTCCACCTTCGCCAACGGGATGCACGCCGTGATCGTGGAGACCGACCCCGACACCGCGGAGATCACGATCCTCAAGTACGCCGTCGTGCACGACTGCGGCAACCTGATCAACCCGATGATCGTGGAGGGCCAGATCCACGGTGGCGTCGCGCAGGGCGTGGGCGGCGCGCTCTACGAGCGGATGGCGTACGACGAGTCGGGCCAGCTGCTCAACGCGTCGTTCATGGACTTCCTCATGCCCTACGCCACCGAGGTCCCCGCGACCATCGACATCGACCACCTCGAGACGCCGTCGCCGCTCAACCCGCTCGGCATCAAGGGCGCCGGCGAGGCGGGCGTGATCCCGTCGGCCGCTGTCTTCGCCGCGGCCATCGAGGACGCCGAGGGCTTCCCGATCATGTCGATGCCCATCTCGCCGTCCGAGCTCTTCGAGCTGCGCCTGGCGCACGCCGACGAACCCCACCCCCTGACTGAGGAGTCCGCATGAAGATCACCGGAGAGGCCACCCTGGTCGCACCCGTGGAGCAGGTGTGGGATGCCCTGCTCGACCCCGCCGTGCTGGTCCGCACCATCCCCGGCTGCGAGCGGCTCGAGGAGACCGCGGACAACACCTACGACATGACCGTCACAGCCGGGGTCGCGAGCATCCGCGGCACCTACGCGGGCACGTGCCGGCTCAGCGACCTGACCTCGCACGAGTCGCTCAAGATGAACCTGCAGGGGGCCGGCGCCCCGGGCACCATCAGCGCCGACGTGGCCGTCCGCTTCGAGGGCAACCCCGACGGCACCACCACGCTCTTCTACGACGCCGACGCGGTCGTCGGTGGCATGGTCGGCGGCGTCGGGCAGCGCATGCTCACCTCGGTCTCGCGCCGGATGGCCGCGGAGTTCTTCGGCAACGTCGAGAAGGCGATCGCCGGCGGACCGGCCGAAGCGCCCGCAGAGCCGGGTCTCGTGACGGGCGCCGGAGCGGCCTCCTCGACCAGCGAAGGGGGTGGGCAGGTGTTCACCGCTCCCGCCAAGCAGTCCTCCCTCGCGGCGGCCGGGTCGCAGCAGGACTTCCTCCTCGGCGTGGCCGTCGGCGCCGGGCTCGTGGCGCTCGGTGTGCTGCTGGGACGTCGCCGGTGACCGACCTCACGGTCGACTCCACCGCACGCGCCCAAGCCGCCGCCGTACGGTCCGGCGAGATCTCCGCCCGCGAGCTGCTCGAGCTGCACCTCGACCGGATCGAGGAGCGCAACCCCGAGCTCAACGCGATCGTCTCGCTCGACGCCGAGCGCGCCCGCGCGGCCGCCGCGGTCGCCGACCAGGCGCAGGCCTCCGGCGAGGAGACCGGTCCGCTGCACGGCCTGCCCTTCGCGGTCAAGGACACCCACGCGCTCGAGGGATGGCGCACGACGTACGGGTCGCCGATCTTCGCCGACTCCGTCGCCGACCACGACGACCTGCTCGTGGAGCGGATCCGCGGTGCGGGCGCGGTGTTCGTGGGCAAGACCAACGTGCCGGAGTTCGCGGCCGGGTCCCACACGTTCAACACCGTCTTCGGGGTCACCCGCAACCCCGTCGACCCGTCGCGGTCCGCCGGCGGCTCCAGCGGGGGAGCGGCGTGCGCGCTCGCCTCCGGCATGGTGCCGCTGGCCGACGGCTCCGACATGGGTGGCTCGCTGCGCAACCCGGCGTCGTTCTGCGGCGTGGTCGGGATGCGCCCCTCCCTCGGTCGCGTGCCCGAGTGGCCGCTCTACAACCAGTGGGAGAGCACGTCCGTCGGCGGACCGATGGCCCGCAACGTCGGCGACCTCGCCCTGCTCCTGTCGGTGGTCGCCGGCCCGGACCCGCGGGCGCCGCTCGCGCTGGGCGACCCCGGTGCGTCGTTCGCGCCGCCGATCGATCCTGCGCGGCTGGGCGGGCTGCGGGTCGCCTACTCGGTCGACCTCGGTGGCTCGCTGGTGGTCGACCACGAGGTCGCGGGCGTCGTACGTGCGACCGCGGCGCGGCTCTCCGACGCGGGCGCGTCGGTGGTGGAGGCCCACCCCGACCTGTCGCTGGCCGACGACACGTTCCGCACGCTGCGTGCGTGGCACTTCCAGGCCAAGCTCGGGCGGCTGCTTGCCGAGCACCCCACCTCGTTCAAGCCGTCGCTGGAGGCCAACATCCGCGCCGGCGAGCCGCTGACCGGCGCCGACGTGGCGCGGGCCTACACGCAGCGCACCTCGCTGGCGGAGACGATGCGGCTCTTCTTCGGCGAGCAAGACGTGCTCCTGCTGCCGACCTCGCAGGTCCCGCCCTTCCCGGTGGAGCAGGAGTTCCCCGAGACGATCAACGGGCAGGAGATGCCGGACTACCTGGCGTGGATGCGGTCGGCCTACTTCATCACCGTCACCGGGTGCCCGGCGATCTCCGTCCCGGCCGGCCGCACCGCCGACGGCCTGCCGGTCGGGGTCCAGCTGGTCGCCCGGCACGGCGCGGACCGTCAGCTGCTCGAGGTGGCCGCGGCGGTCGAGGCGCTGCTGGCGCCCTGACCCGCGAGGGCCAGCACCGCTCGCCGGTTGACCCGCGACGGTGACGCCGGGCGGAGCTCGCCGCGGCCCTCGAGCAGGCCGTCGGACAGGAAGAGCTCGATGCCGACGCGGGCCAGCACCGCCTCCGAGGCGACGTTGCCGGGCTCGACGGTGGCCTCCATCCAGGTGATGCCGCGGGCGCGGGCGACCGTGGTGACGGCGTCGACCAGCGCGGAGGCGATGCCCCGCCCCTGCTGGGCGTCGGTCACCTCGAAGGCCAGCTCCGCGGCGCCGGGTCCGGTCGTCACGTAGCGACAGATGCCCACCGGCATGCCGTCGACGAGGGCGACCCAGGCGACGTGCCGCTCGCCGTCGACGTCGGCGAGGGCGCGCCGGTGGCCGCTCGGGAGCCGCGGCATCGGGACGAGGAAGCGCTGCTGGCGCGAGCGCGTCGACAGCCCCTCGAAGACCGTCTCGAGGACGGACACCTCACCGCCGACGAGCGGGCGGAGCAGGACGTACCCCCCGTCGCGGAGCCGGACGCGGACGTGGACGTGGATCGGGTGGAACGGCCGCGCCGCGCCGACGGCGGGGGTGTCGGCGCCGACGGCGCGGGGCGCGGCCATGGTGCTGGTGCAGGTCATGCGGGTCTCCTTCGGGAGCGGGTGGCGTGGAGCGGGCGGTGCACGCGTCGCCGTGGCGGGGTGTCCGCCTCCAGCTCGAGCACGTGGGCCATCAGGCGGTCGGGGCGGCGTACGACGGTGCGCAGCTCCCGTTCGCGCGAGGTGGCGAGGGCGGTGGTGAGCGTGTGGTTCATGAGCGGCTCCTGGGTCGCTGTCGGATGAATGGTCCGAGGCTGGCCCGGCCTCCTTCCGGCGTCCTTCCGCGAGCGACCGCCGGTGGGGGAAGGAATGCGGAAGGCCGGGGGAAGGTCCGCCGGCCAACCTCGGTGCCATGACCAGCACCCACCTCGGCGCCTCGGCCCGACGCACCAGGACCGTCACCCGTCGTGACATCGAGCTCTTCACCGCGATCAGCGGGGACCGCAACCCGGTCCACTACGACGACGACCTCGCCGCGCGGTCCCGCTTCGGCGGCATCGTCGTGCAGGGCGGGGTGACCTCGGGGCTGCTGAACGCGCTCGTCGCCGAGCAGCTGCCTGGCCCGGGAAGCGTCTTCCTCGAGGTGTCGTGGCGCTTCCTCGCGCCCGTCCGCCCCGGGGACGCCCTGACGGCCACCGCCGTCGTGACCGCGGTCCGCGACGACAAGCCGGTCACCACGCTCGCGACGAGCATCACGAACCAGGACGACGTGCTCGTCCTCGACGGCACCGCCGTCGTGTGGCGCGACCCCGTGGTCAGCGCCGCCACCACCCACGCCGGGTCCCCGGCACCGACACAGGAGAAGCAGGAGAACATCGCATGAGCACCACCACCGAGAAGGCGCCCCTCAACGGAGTCGACGTCCCCACGCTGTTCGCCACGCGTGACGCCGTGAAGCAGACGAACGAGATCGCCAGGTTCCAGTTCCGGGCGACCAACACCTGGGTGTCCGGGACCCACAGCCGCTCGACCTTCGCCGACTTCCACGGCGCCATGCAGGAGATGCGGCACGAGCACGACACCGTGGTCGAGTCCGACCACCCGGCCGTGCTCGTCGGCACCGACGTCGGCCCGACGCCGGTGGAGTACCTCCTCCACGCCATCGCCGCCTGCCTGACCTCCGGCATCGCCAACATCGCGGCGGCCCGCGGCGTCCGGCTCACGCACGTCTCGTCGTCCGTGACCGGGAACATCGACCTGCTCGGGATCCTCGGGCTCTCGGGCGGCTCGGTCCGCAACGGCTACGAGCAGGTGAAGGTCACCTTCCGCATCGAGGGCGACGCCGACGACGCGACCCTGCGCGACATCGTCGAGCAGTCCCGACGTCGCTCCGCCGTCTACGACGCGCTCACCAACCCGACACCCGTCCACATCGAAGTGGTGACCGGCTGAGCCGGTCACCGGTGCGAGCGGTCGCCGGACCACAGGCGACCGCTCGCGCGAGAACACTGAGAGGAACCCTGCATGACCACCATCGACACCGTCGTGATCGGCGCCGGCCATGCCGGTCTGGCCGTGAGCAAGCTGCTCACGGACGCCGGTCGCGAGCACGTCGTGCTCGACCGAGGCCGGATCGGCCACCGCTGGCGCACCGAGCGCTGGGACTCGCTGCACCTGCTCACCCCGAGCTGGATGACCAGGCTCCCCGGCTGGAGCTACCGCGGGCCCGACCCGGACGGCTACCTCAGCGTCGGCTCCTTCGTCGGCTACCTCGAGGCGTACGCCGCCTCGTTCGGCGCGCCCGTCGTGGACGGCGCCACCGTGCACGAGGTCGCCGCCGCCCCCGGCGCGCGCCGGGCCCACCGCTACCGCGTCGTCACCAGTCGCGGCACCTGGCACGCCCGGCACGTCGTCATCGCCACCGGGCCGCACGGCACGCCGTACGTCCCTGCCGGCCTGGCCGGTCTCGACACCTCGCACGTCGACCTGGTGACCTCGAACCACTACCGCAACCCGGCCCGGCTCGGGTCGGGCGGCGTGCTCGTCGTGGGCGCCTCCGCGTCCGGGATGCAGATCGCCGACGAGCTCAACCGGGCCGGACGCGAGGTGACCCTCGCGGTCGGCCGGCACACCCGGATGCCCCGGCGCCACCGCGGGCTCGACATCTTCTGGTGGCTCGAGAACACCGGCCGCCTGGCCCGGACCATCGACGAGGTGGCCGACCCGGTCGCCGCGCGGGGGGAGACGTCGCTGCAGCTCGTCGGCCGTGACGACCCGGAGCGCGCCACCGAGGACCTCGACCTCGGCCGCCTCCAGGACGACGGCGTCCGGCTCGTCGGACGGCTCGACACCGTCGACGGCCGCACCGCCCACTTCCGCGACGACCTCGCGGCCACCGTCGGCGCCGCGGACGCGGCGCTGGACCGGCTCCTCGACAGCCTCGACCACTTCGTCGAGCGGATCGGCCTGGCCGGCCAGCTGTGGGACAGCCCGCGGCCCCGGCCCGTCGCGATCGGGGCACCACGCCGCCGGGTCGACCTGCACGCCGAGGGCATCGGCACCGTGCTGGTGGCGGCCGGCTACCGACCGCACCACCGGTGGCTGCGGCTGCCGATCACCGGTGCCGACGGGACCATCCGGCAGCACCGGGGAGTGACCCCCGCCGAGGGCGTGTACGTCGTCGGGCAGCGCTTCCAGCACCGGCGCGACTCCGGCCAGATCGACGGGGCCCGCCACGACGCCCGGTCGGTGGTGGACCACCTGCTCGCCGCCAGCGGGTCGCCTGCGCCCGCCACCGCCGGCCTCGGCGGCGCACGTCGCGAGCCGGCAGCATGAGCACCCGAGACGTCGTCGTCGTGGGCGGCCGGGTCGCCGGCGCGTCCACGGCGCTCCTCCTGGCCCGGGCCGGCCTGTCGGTCACCCTGGTCGACCGCGGCCGGCGCGGGAGCGACACGCTGTCCACGCACGCCCTCATGCGTGGCGGGGTCCTCCAGCTGTCCCGCTGGGGCGTGCTCGACGCCGTCGTGGCAGCCGGCACCCCGGCAGTGCGGCGCACCGTCTTCCGGTACGCGGACGGGGAGGTCGCCGACGTCGCCATCCGGTCCCGGGCCGGGGTCGACGCCCTCCGCGCTCCTCGCCGGCACCTGCTGGACCGGCTCCTCGTCGAGGCCGCCGAGGACTCCGGCGTGGAGGTGCTGCACGAGGCGACGGTGACGTCGGTGCGCCGGGACCCGCCGGGGCGCGTCACCGGCGTGGTCGGGCGGACGAGCCGTGGCTCGCCCCTCGACCTGCGCGCGCACCTCACGGTCGGCGCCGACGGGATCCGTTCGCGGGTCGCCGAGCAGGTAGGTGCCGCGACCACCTGGCAGGGTCGGACGGCGAGCGCTGTGCTCTACCGCCACGTCGAGGACCCGGGGGCCGACGCCTACGAGTGGACGTACGGCACCGCTGCGGGCTCGGGGATCATCCCGACCGACGACGGCGCCTCGTGCCTGTTCGTGGCCACCACCCCGGCGCGGATGCGGCGGCTGCGCCGCCTCGGCGTCGAGCACGCCTTCACCTCGCTGCTGGGCGCAGCGGGTACCGCCGCCGTGGAGCGGGCGCGCGGGCTCCGGCCGGTCGGCCCGGTCCGCGGCTGGGCGGGCGTGCCCGGGTTCACCCGTGCGTCCTCCGGGCCGGGGTGGGCGCTCGTGGGGGACGCGGGCTACTTCAAGGACCCGATCACCTCCCACGGCATCACCGACGCGCTGCGCGACGCCGAGCTGCTCGCCGAGCAGGTGCTCGCCGCGCACGCAGGCGGGGTCCCGGAGCACGTGGCCCTGGCGCGCTACGAGGAGACCCGCCGCAGGCTGTCGCGCGAGCTCGTCGAGGTGACCGAGCGGGTCGCGGCGTACGACTGGGACCCGGCCGGGATCCGGTCGCTCCTCAGGCGGGTCAGCGCGGCGATGGCCGACGAGGTCGAGCACCTGGAGCAGCTCGCGCCGGCGGGAGCCGCGACATGAGCGCAGGGATCACCCGGAAATGGCGTCGAGCCGGCCCCGGCCGCGGGCGTAGAGTCGCATCGCTCGTGTCTGGGAGGGTGCGGTGCACGTCGACATCAACCTCCTCGGAGGATTCGCGGTCGTCGTCGACGGCCGCGCCGTCGCCGCGCACGCCTGGAGCCGCCGCAGCGCGGCCACGCTCGTCAAGCTCCTCGCCCTCCGGCCCGGACGCCAGCTGCCCCGCGAGCAGGTGGTCGACCTGCTGTGGCCCGACCTCCTGCTCGAGCAGGCGGCACCCCGGTTGCACAAGGCGGCCCACTACGCGCGTACGGCGGTCGGCGTCCCGTCCGCGGTCGTCCTGGCCGGCGACGTCGTCACGCTGCTCCCGGACGCGGAGGTCGTCGTCGACGTCGAGCTCTTCGACCGGGTCTCGGGCGACCCGGCGTCGGTCGCGGAGGCGATCGACCTCTACCGCGGCGACCTGCTGCCGGAGGACCTCTACGAGCCGTGGGCGGACGCCGAGCGGGAGCGCCTGCGCGTCTCCTACCTCGACCTGCTCCGCTCGGCCGGGCAGTGGGCCGAGCTCGTGGCCGCCGAGCCCCTCGACGAGGAGGCACACCTGCGGCTCGTCCAGCAGCACGTCGAGTCCGGCAACCGGAGCGGGGCACTGCGCCAGCTCGACGCGATGGCACGCCTGTGGCGCGAGGAGCTCGGCGTCGAGCCGGGACCGGCGGCGCGGGCGTTGCACGCGCGGGCACGCGCGATGCCACCGGTCGACCCGGCGGCCCCGGTCCACGGCTCCGGCGCGAGCCGCGTGCCCCGACCAGCGACCCCCACCGTGGGACGCGACCGCGACGTGGCCGCGGTCCTCTCCCTGCTGGAGGACCACCGCCTCGTGACCCTGCTCGGCATCGGCGGCGTCGGCAAGACCCGGCTCGCCGCCGAGGTGGCGCACGGCTGGGCCGAGGCGACGTCCCAGCGGACCTGCTACGTCGACCTCACCAAGATCACCGACCCCAGCATGGTGGCCGGGCTGACCGTCAGCGAGCTCGGCGTCCGGTCCGGCGACAACGCCAACGTCGTCCAGATGCTGGAGGAGGCCCTGCAGCGCCAGTCGCTGCTGCTGGTCCTCGACAACTTCGAGCACGTCGTCGAGGCCGCGGACCTCGTCGCCCGGATGCTCCAGTGGTCCGCGGACATCCGCGTGCTCGTGACCAGCCGGGCGCGGCTCCGCCTGGCGGGGGAGCGGGTCCACGAGGTGCACCCGCTGGCCCTCAGCAGCGAGGACGGCACCGGCGGCCTCGCCGACGCCGTCGCCCTCTTCGACCAGGTCGCCACGGCCGTCGACCCCCACTTCGAGCTCGCCCGGCACGCCGACGACGTCGCCGCGATCTGCCGCGCGGTGGACGGGCTGCCGCTGGCCATCGAGATCGCCGGCGGGCACCTGCGGACGCTGTCGCCCCCGCTGCTGCGCGAGCGGCTCACCGGCCGCCTCGGGTCGCCGGCCGGATCGGGCCGCCACCTCCCCGACCGGCAGCAGACGATCCCGGCGACGATCGACTGGAGCCTGCAGCTCCTCGGGCCGGCGGAGCGCCGGCTGTTCGCGTTGTTCTCGGTGTTCCACGGCGCCGTGCCGCTGGAGGCGGTCGAGGCCGTCTGGGCGGACGGTGACGTGCTCGACCCGCTCAGCGTGCTGGTCGACCACAGCCTCGTCCGTCGTACGACGGGCTACCGCAACGAGCCGCGCTTCGGGATGCTGGCCCTCGTCCGCGACCACGCCGCCCGGCTCGCGGACGGGGACCGGGAGGCCGCCCGGGCCGCCCACGCGGCGTACTTCTCCCACTACCTCGACGACCTCTACGAGCGACGCTGGACCGACGCGACCGATCGCTGGCTCGACGACATCAGCGAGATGCTCCAGGAGGTGCGCGCTGCCCATGCCTGGGCGGCGCACTCGGGCGACACCGCGCTCACCGCGCGCATCACCGCAGCGCTGGGGGCGTACTGGTTCCTCGAGGGCCACCACGCCGAGGGCCTGCGGTGGATCGACGAGATGCTCGCGGTGGAGCACGAGCTCGACCCCTACGTCTCGGCCCGGATCCACCTGGCCGCCGGGTTCATGGCGTTCCCGTCGAGCCGGCCCGAGGCACGCGGGCACTGGGAACGGGCGACCGGCCTGTTCCGCGAGCTGGGCGAGACCCGGCTGGTGGCCTACGGGCTCGCGGTCACCTCGGCGACGTACATCGGGGACGGCGAGCAGATCGAGCTCGCCATGCGGATGAACGACGAGGCGCTGGCGCTGGGGCGTGGGGTGGGCAGTCCCGCCCTGGTCGCGCAGGTGCTCAACATCCGCGGCGAGCTGACCCGCGTGGCCGGCCGGGACGAGCTCGCCCGGGAGGCCTACGAGGAGGGCCTGCAGATCTCCGGCGACCTGCACGACGAGATGTACGTCAGCGTGTTCCTGTCCAACCTCAGCTACCTCGCCGACCACCGCGGCGACCACGAGGAGGCCCGCCGGCTCACCCACCAGGCGCTGCGGATCTGCTGGTCGCAGGGGCGGAGGTTGATGGCTGCGTGGACGGTGTCCCAGCTGGCCGGCCCCGAGCTCGCCCTGGGCCGCGCCGAGCTGGGCGCGGTGCTCATCGGCGCGGGGGACGAGGCGCTGCGCGTGCTCGGCGCACGACGCCACCCGGGCGACGTCCCCGAGCACGACCGGGTCGTGACCGCCCTCCAGGAGAGCCTGGGTGACGAGCGGTTCGAGGACCTCCGCTCGGAAGGCGCCCGGCTCACCCTCGACCAGGTGCTGGCACGCGTGCTCGACGGCGACGACCCGCGGCGCGGTCCGGCGGCCGACCTGGAGCACCTGCCTGTGCACGAACATGTGGAGAACCGCTGACTCCTGGGGATGAGCGGCGTCGCGCTGTGCACGACACGCCGGAACCCGGAGTATGTGAAATAGGTCGCCCGGAGGTCTTGCGGCGGGTGTGACGCAGGGCATAGAACTTCCCCTACGCAGCCCCGCACGGGACGCGGGATGGCTCTGGACGACGAGTCCGCACGACGCGAACCGGTACGCCGGGGACCGTCGCAGGCACCGGGTGATGAGGTGGCTGGGACGCGACGGAGAGAGCGATCGACCGGGATCATCACCTCGACCGGTCACCACCGAGGAGCTGGACGCCACGGCGACCTGATCCTCACCAGAAGGGCCCTTGGCGCTCATACCGCCGAGGGCCCTTCGCCTGTCGGTTCCCGTTTCCGCCCGCGCGACCCGTCCGATCCGACGCACGGCAGGTCTTGCCGAGGAAATGGCGATCCGTCGGCAAGCTCTGCCGTGGCCGCTCGTGCCGGCGAGTCGGTTGAATCGTCCCCATGAGCGCACGGCGGATCAGGATCGGCATCGACACCGGGGGCACGTTCACCGACGTGGTCGCCCTCGACGAGGACTCGGGTGAGCTGGTCACCACCAAGACCCCCAGCACCCCGGGCAACCCGGCCGACGGCTTCATCGCCGGCATCGAGAAGATCCTCGGCATCGTCGGTGCCGAGGGCGGCGACATCACCGCCGTCTCGCACGGCACCACCGTCGCGACCAACAAGCTCCTCGAGGGCAAGGTCGAGGCGCTCGGGTTCATCACCACCGAGGGCTACGAGTTCATGCTCGAGATCGCCCGCCAGTCCGTGCCCGACGGCTACGGCAACTCCTACTTCTGGGTCAAGCCCGACCGCATCGTCCCGGCCGACCGGGTGCGCACGGTCGGCGGCCGCCTCGACTTCACCGGCGCCGAGATCCGTCCCTTCGACGAGGAGTGGGCCGTCGCCGCCGCCCGGTGGTTCCGGGACCAGGGCATCACCACGATCGGCGTCTGCCTGCTGCACGCCTACGCCAACGACGAGCACGAGCTGCGGATGCGCGACATCCTGCGGCGCGAGCACCCCGACGCCGTCGTCTCCATCTCCAGCGAGGTGCTGCGCGAGTACCGCGAGTACGAGCGCTCGATGACCACGCTCGTCGACGCGGCCGTGAAGCCCAACGTCAGCCGCTACGTCACCAACATCTCCGACCGCCTGCACGCCTTCACCGGTGGGCCCAGGACGGGAGATGAGGACATCCCGTTCTACGTCATGAAGTCCAACGGCGGCGTGCTGTCGGCCGACGAGGTCGTGCACCAGCCGATCACCACGGTCCTGTCCGGCCCCGCCGCCGGCGCCTTGGGCGCCGCCCTGATCGCGAAGGTCGCCGGCTTCCCGAAGATCCTCACCTGCGACGGCGGCGGTACGTCGACCGACGTGTCCGTCGTCCTCGACGGAGAGCCGACCCTCACCACCGAGGGCACCGTCGGCGCCTACCCGAGCAAGATCCCGATGATCGACGTCGTGACCGTCGGCGCCGGTGGCGGCTCGATCGCCTGGCTGTCGCCCGAGGGGACGCTCAAGGTCGGGCCGCACTCGGCCGGCGCCGACCCGGGCCCGCTCTGCTACGCCAAGGGCGGCACCCAGCCGACCATCACCGACGCCCACGTCACCCTCGGCCGGATCCCTCCCCACCTGCTCGGCGGCGAGATCCCGCTCGACGTCGAGGCGGCTCGGGCGGGCATCGCCGACCTCGCCGACGAGCTCGGCCTCGACTTCGAGCGCTGCGCCACCGGCATCCTGGAGATCTCGGCCTGGAACCAGGCCAACGCGCTGCGGCAGGTCAGCGTCAAGCGCGGGCTCGACGTGCGTGACTTCATGCTGACGACCTTCGGCGGCTCCGGCTCGCTGCTGGCCTGCCGGCTCGTGGACATCCTCGACCTCGCCGGCGTCGTCGTACCCCCCAACCCGGGCAACGTCAGCGCCTTCGGCCTGCTGACCGTCGACGTGAAGAACGACTACGTCCAGACCCACGTCGCCAAGGAGTCGGTGCTCGACCACGCGGCCGTCCAGTCGATCCTCGACGACCTCACCGACCGCGCCCGCGCGGCGCTCGCCAAGGAGGGCTTCGCGCCCCAGGACCACCGCTTCCAGCGCACCGTCGACGTGCGCTACGTCGGCCAGGCCTTCGAGGTGCGCGTGGCCGCACCGGAGGGCGTCGTCGACCAGGCCTACGTCGAGCAGGTGGCCGAGACGTTCCACCGCGAGCACCACCAGCTCTACGGCTACGACTTCCGCGGCGACCGCGACCAGCAGGTCGAGTGGGTCAACCTGCGCGTGACGGGCATCGGCCCGATCACCCGTCCCGAGATCCAGACGCTCGACAAGGCCGACGGCGACGTCCTGGAGCGTGCCGTCCGCGGCCGGCGCGAGGTCTGCTTCGACGCCGAGCAGGGCTACGTCGACACGCCGGTCGTCTGGCGCGGCGACCTCGGCGCCGGCGACACGTTCAGCGGTCCGGCCATCGTCGAGGAGTTCGGCTCGACCATCCCCGTCCACCCCGGCTTCGAGGTCGTGGTCGACGACTGGGCCAACCTCGTGATCCGGAAGGAGTCGGCCCGATGACCACCTCGATCCCCACCTCGACGACCGACGTCAGCAGCCGCCCCGTCGACCCCGCCTACGTCACCGCGAAGCCGGTCAACCCGGCCGGCCTGCCGACGGCCTACGAGCACGGCGGCCGCCTGACCGCCGAGGGCACGACCGTCGACCCGATCCTCGTCGAGATCGTGCAGGGCACGCTCGCCAGCGTCGAGATGGAGGTGGAGACCGCGATCGGTCGCACCAGCCGCTCGCCGATGATCCGCGACGCCCACGACTTCCGCGCCGGCATCCACGACCGCCAGCTGCGCAAGCTCACCGGTCGCTCCTACAGCGCGCTCGTGCACCCGATCGTGCGCGACTACCCGATCGAGGAGATGCGCGAGGGCGACGTCTTCTTCCACAACGACGTCTACGAGTCCGAGGGCGGCATCGGCCACCTGCCGGACCTGTGCGTCACCGTGCCGGTCTTCCACGACGGCGAGGTCGTCGCGTTCGTCCAGGCCTTCGGCCACCACGACGACATCGGTGGCGCAGTCCCGGGCTCCATGCCCAGCAACGCGACCACCGTCTACGAGGAGGGGCTGGCCGTCCCGCCGATCAAGCTGTGGGACGCCGGCGTACCCAACAGGTCGGCCCTGCGGATCATGACCCGCAACTCGCGGATGCCCGACAGCCTCGCCGCGGACCTCGACGCCGAGTGCTCGGCCTGCCTGATGGGCGCGCGCCGGCTCGGCGAGCTGTTCGAGCGCTACGGCCGCGACGCGATCGAGGCGTCGTTCGACGCCATCCTCGACGCGACCACCGAGACCTACCGTCGCGAGATCCTGTCGAAGATCCCCGACGGCACCTACGTCTGGGAGGACTACGCCGAGCACGACGGCGTCGACGAGCCGCAGCTGCACACCCAGCGGATCACCCTGACCAAGGTCAGCGACGCCCCGGCCGATCCCGAGAACGGCCGCCCGGCCGGACCGCGGCTGATCATCGACTTCACGGGCACCAGTGCCCAGGCCAAGGGCCCGATCAACCACTGCGGCGACTACGTCGGCGGCAACTTCCTCAAGAAGTGGCTCGCGCCGATCCTCCGCAACCTGGCCGACACCCCGGAGCGGATGGCCGAGCTCGACGTCAACGAGGGCATCGTCCCCCTGATCGAGATGCGCTTCCCGGAGAAGGGCACGCTGCTCACGCCGATCCACCCGGGCCCGACCAACGCCCGCACGTTCGTGATCCTGCGGCTGCTCGGCGTGCTCGCCGGTGTGGTGGCCAAGGCCGTCGACGGCAAGATGCCGGCCGACCAGGAGACGATCCGCTACACCGGCGTCTACGGCAAGGACCTCGACGGCAACGACTACCTCATGCGCGAGGTGCTCGGCGGCGGATCCGGCGGTCGCTACTACGCCGACGGCGAGGACACCATCCACGTCGTCCCCGACTCCCGCAACCTGCCGACGGAGTTCACCGAGTCCCGCTTCCCGTTCATCGTCGAGCGCCTCGGCCTGGCCCAGGACTCCGGCGGCGCGGGGGAGTACCGCGGCGGCCTCGGCTATGAGAAGCACATCCGGATGCTCAAGGACGCGCACTTCATGTCCATCGCCGACCGCTCGATCCTCGCCTGCTGGGGCGTGCGCGGCGGCAAGGCCGGCTCGCCGTTCCAGGTCGTCATCGACCCCGGCGGCCCCGACGAGCGCGAGGTCGACGCCCTCGCCGACGCCGAGGTGGTCAAGGCCGGCCAGGTCGTGCGCATCCGGACGACGGGTGGGGGCGGCTGGGGCGACCCGCTGGCCCGCGACCCGGAGTCCGTCGTCCGCGACGTGGTCTGGCGCAAGGTCTCGGCCGAGGCCGCGCTGCGCGACTACGGCGTCGTGCTCACCGGCTCCGCCGACGACGGGACGCTGGGCTTCGACGCCCCGGCCACGGCGGACGAGCGGTCCTCGCGCGCGGCGTGGAGCCGGGACGAGGACGCGTTCTTCGACCGCGGCCCGGGCTACGCCTCGCTCGCCGACGGCGCGGCGTTCGCCGAGGTCGACCGGGTCTGAGCGTGGCACGCGTCGCCGTCCTCGGGGGTCACGGGAAGACCGGGCGCGCGGTCTGCTCGGCTCTCGCCGACCGCGGCGTCGAGGCGCGCCCACTCGGGCGCGCCGACTGGCCGGACCTCTCGTCGGCGGTCACCGGGTGCGAGGCGGCGTACGTCATCGCGCCCAACCTGCACCCGGACGAGCCGTCCTACGTCGCCGCGGTGCTGGCCGCGCTCGGGGCGGCCGGCGTCGGGCGGGTGGTCTACCACTCGGTGGCCTCGCCCTACGTCCCCGCGATGCCGCACCACGTCGGCAAGGCCGTGAGCGAGGACCTGGTCCGGCGCAGCGGGCTCGACTGGACGATCCTCCAGCCGGGCGCGTACCTGCAGAACCTCGACCTCACCGGCCCCGTCGAGCTGCCCTACTCACCGGACGTGCGGTTCGGCTTCCTCGACCTCGCGGACCTCGGTCGTGCCGCGGCGGTCGTCCTGACCGAGGCCGGCCACGGGGGAGCGACGTACGAGCTCGCCACCCGCGTCGCGACGGTCCGCGAGCTGGCCGCCGAGGCAGGGGTGGCGGTGCGGCAGGTGCCGGACCCGGGGACGCACCCGTGGCTGTCGGCGATGTTCGGCTACTACGACGACCACGGGCTGCCCGTCGGCACGCGCGTGCTCAAGGCGCTGCTCGGGCGTACGGCCACCTGAACGGCGCTCGTCGGAGTCCCCGGATATCCGGGGACTCCGGACTCATCGTGGACGATCTGAGCCACCAGGTGACGCGGATCTTCCACGCTGTCCTGCCACTGGGGTCCAATGGACCTGTGAGCGGAGTGGACGAACCGGGGCTGCCGACGCTGTACGAGTGGGCGGGCGGCCTCGACCCGTTGCGCCGGATGATCGACTCCTTCTACGACCGCGTCGAGGCCGACGACGCCCTGGCCGGCTTCTTCCCCGGTGGGGTCTCGCAACGGCACAGGGAGCACGTTTCCGACTGGTGGGCCGAGGTGCTCGGCGGACCGACGACCTACACCGAGCGCCACGGCGGCTACGAATCGATGCTGCGCCACCACGTCGGCCTCGACATCACCCCAGCGCAGCGCCACCGCTTCGCCGCCACCATGAGCCTCGCCGCCGACGACGCGGACCTCCCGGCGGACCCGGAGTTCCGCGCGGCCATCATCGGCTACCTCGAGTGGGGCACGAGGCTGGCGATGGAGAACTCCCGGCCCGGGGCGAAGGTGGTCGAGCACGCACCCACGCCGCGGTGGGGGTGGGGCGTCGCGCCGCCCTATGAAGGCTGAACGAGAGGAGCACGGCATGGGTCCGCACGACACGTACGCCGACCTGGGCGAGGCCGCCTGGCGCTGGGTGCTCGACCAGGTGCGGTGGGACGACGGGCCCTGGATCCCCGAGTCCGTCCCGCACGACGGCGGGCCGCCGGACGAGCGCGACGGCATGCACAGTGGCATCGGCGGCCTGGCGTACGTGCTGGCCGAGATTCGCGAGTCGCGACCGTGGACCGAGGAGGAGCAGCGCCTCGCGGACGGCATCGTCGGCCGCGTCCAGGCGAACCTGCCGTCGCAACCGCTCGCCACCTACTTCGACGGCGTGGTCAGCGACCTCGGCGTGCTGGTCGCGCTGCGCGCCGACGGCGGCGACGTCGCGATCGCCCGGCTCGAGGAGCTGGCGGCGGACGACGGCTGGGAGCAGCCCTACCTGGGCGCACCGGCGTACCCGCCGCACACGCGGATCAACGACCTCACCCTCGGGACCGCCGGTCCGCTGCTCGGTGCGGTCTGGGCACACCGGCACGGTGTCGCCGGTGCCGCCGGGCTGGCCCATCGCGCCGCCGACATCCTGCTCGCCGAGGGGGAGCCGACCGCGGCCGGCACCAACTGGCCGTTCGTGCCGACCCGGTTCACCGACGACGTACCGCCCGAGCGGCGACGTGAGATGCCCAACTGGACGCACGGGGTCGCCGGCGTCGCCGCTGCGCTCGCCGTCGCGGGTGCCGAGCTCGGCCGAGAGGACCTGGTCGAGGCAGCGCGCCGTGGGGCGGAGCACCTGGTGACGCTCGCCGACACCACCCGGGACGGCTTCCTCGTCCCCGTAGCGATCCCGCCGTCGCCGGGGCTCGAGGAGGTGACCTACACGTGGTGCCACGGCCCGACCGGCACCTCGCTGCTCTTCGCCGCCCTCGAGCACGCCGGCGTCGAGGAGGTCGCGGGGGAGACCGGCGCCGGTTGGCACCGACGCTGCCTGCGCACGGTCCGCACCTCGGGCATCCCCGAGCGCCGCTACCCGGGCTTCTGGGACAACGACGGCCGCTGCTGCGGCACCGCGGGCGTCGGGGAGGTGTTCCTCGACTCCTGGCAGCGGCTCGGGGTCGAGGACGATCTCGTCTTCGCGCAGGTGCTCGGCGACGCGCTTGTCGACCGCGCGATCGTGGAGGACGACCGCGCCTGCTGGCGCTTCACCGAGCACCGCAACGACGACCCCCTCCTCCCCCCCGGGGTCGGCTGGATGCAGGGTGCCGCCGGCATCGCGGCGTACCTCATGCGACTCGGCCGCGTCCTCCGCGCGGGGCGTACGACGCCTGCCGTCGCGCGGCTCGACACCTGGTGGGACCTGCCGTCCGATCGGCCTCAGGGCTCGATCAGCCCGGCCCGGATCGCGTAGCGCGTGAGCTCGACCCGGTCGCGCATCCCGAGCTTGCCGAGGATGTTGGCGCGGTGGCCCTCGACGGTCTTGAGCGCGATGTGCAGCTCCTTCGCGATCTCGCGCGAGGAACGGCCCTCGGCGATCAGCTTGATCACCTGGTCCTCGCGCGCGGTGAGCACCGACGCCGGCACCCGCTCGCCGCGGCGCAACCGGTCGAGGTAGTCGCGCACGAGCGTGCTCTCGGCGCCGGGGTAGAGGAAGGTCTCGCCGCGCATCGCCGCCCGGCAGGCGCCGACCAGGTCCTCGTCGGCGACGGACTTGAGGACGTAGCCGCTCGCGCCGGCCTTGAGGGCGCCGAAGAAGTACTGCTCGTTGTCGTGCATCGACAGCATGAGGATCTTGGGCGGGTTGCGGCGCTGGGCGATCTCCGCAGCCGCCTGCAGGCCGGTCATCCGGGGCATCGCGATGTCGAGCACGACCAGGTCGACCTCGGTGTCGCGCACCCGCTCCACGGCCTCGGCGCCGTCGGCGGCCTCGGCGACGACGGACAGGTCGGCCTCCTGCTCGAGGATGAGGCGTACGCCGCGGCGCACCAGCGTGTGGTCGTCGGCCAGCAGGATCCGGATCACGCGCCCGCCTCCGCGACCGTGTCGACCGGCACCTTGAGCCGCACCGTCGTCCCGTGGCGCGGCTGGCTGATCACCGAGAGCTCGGCGCGGACCAGGCCGGCGCGCTCCCGCATCCCCATCAGCCCCGAACCCTCGGTGAGGCCGGTGAACCCGCGGCCGTCGTCGCGGACCTCCAGCACGACGTGATCGCCGAGGCGCTGCAACGACAGCTCGACGGCGCGCGCGTCGGCGTGCCGGGCGGCGTTGGTGAGCGCCTCCTGCGCCACCCGGTAGACCACCACCTCGGCCTCCTGGCTCAGGGCCGGCAGACCGGGTGCGAACGACCGGCGCACCGACGCCGAGCTGTGGTCGGAGAACTCGGTCGCCAGGGCGGCCAGGGCGCTCGCCAGGCCGAGGTCCTCCAGCACGCCCGGGCGCAGCCGCCGCGCCACCCGGCGTACGTCGTCGAGGCCGGCGCGGGCGCTCTCCCGCACGGCCGCCAGCTCGGGCACCAGCGCCGCCGGGGCCTGCGACTCCAGCTGCTTGAGGCCGAGCAGGACGACCGTCAGGCTCTGCCCGACCTCGTCGTGGAGCTCCTGGGCGATCCGGTGCCGCTCGGCCTCCTGAGCGGCGAGGGCGCGCGCGTCGCCCGTACGGCGCTCCTCGGCGAGGCGGTCCAGGAGGCCGTTGACGCTCCGCGCGATGCCGAGGACCGGGCCGGAGCCCTCCTCGGGAAGCTCTGTCGGCTCGAGGTGCTCGATGTCCTCGAGGCGTGCGATCAGGCGGTGGAGGGGTGCCAGCGCCCACCGGATCAGGAGCGCGTTGGTCAGGATCATCACCACGAGCCCGGCGGCGATGACGACGATCTCCGACGGCACGGCGTCGGCGGAGACCCGCGCGGGGGAGAACAGCAGCAGCAGCGCCGCGGCCACCAGCACCACTCCGTTGATCAGGCAGATCGTCCAGAAGAGCGGGAGGTGGCCGGGCAGACGCATGCGGCCAGCCTCCCATCCCCCAGATGGGGTCAGGCACCCATGGTCGCGACCACCCGCTCCGCGAAGACTCGTCGCATGCCCACGCCGGACGAGAACACCGCCACCGACCCGACCGGGGCTGCCTGGTTGGTGTGGCTGGTGATCGCGGGGCCCGGGCTGCTGTTCGCCACGCTGACGTGCGTGCGGCGAGTGGCGCCGGGCGAGATCGTCGTGGTGGTCAGGCGCGGCGAGGTCGTGCGCGTCCGGCGCACCGGCCTCGTCGCCCGCTGGCCGGGCATCGAGCGGTTCGAGCCGGTGCCGACGGAGCCGCGCGTGCTGCCGCTCGTGGTGCGCTCGCGGACCAGCGACGGCGTCGACGTCGTCGCGCTCGCGGACCTCACGGTGCAGGTGCGTGGAGTCGAGCCGGGCACGGCGTACGTCCCCGCGGCGCAGGCCGCGCGCCTGGCCGAGGAGACCGTCGCCCAGGCCGTCGAGCAGCTCGAGGTGGAGTCGCTGGTCGACGACCTCGAGGCCCTCGAGGCCCGGTGGCCCGGCCAGGTCACCCGCCAGCTGCCGGTCGGCACCGAGGCGACCGCGCTGGCGGTCACCGAGGTCGAGGCCCGGCTCACCGGCGGTGCTGCATGAGCGAGCCCCCCTACCTGCTCGAGGTCGCGGTGTCGGTGGCCCTCATCGCCTCCGCCATCGGCTTCGCCGTCGGCCTCGCCATCGGGCGCGGGCGACAGCCCCGCTGGCAGGAGAAGGGCAGCTTCGTCCACAAGGTGTCGATCGGCTTCGCGACCCTCGACCGGCTCGACGCCGTCCTGCTGCGCTTCGAGGTCGAAACCGCCTCCCGGCTCTCGGGCGTCGAGGTCGGTGAGCTGCGGCTGCCACCCGGGTCGGGGGTCGCCATCCTCGCGCGCGGGAAGGAGGTGCTCGTCCCCGATGAGCGCACGGTGCTGCGCTGCGGCGACCAGGTCCTCGTCGTCGCCGCCCTCGGCCAGGTGTCGCAGGTGGAGGACCGGCTGCGCTCGGTCAGCCGCTACGGCCGGCTGGCCGGCTGGGCCGAGGACGTGGACGACCCCGCGCGGTCGGCCCGCGCCTTCGGAGTGCACAGGCGGAGCAAGGCCGGGGCCGCGTGATCCTCACCTCCGCCGCACTGGCGGTCTTCATCGTCGCGTACGCCCTCATCGCGACCGAGCGCGTCCACCGCGTCGCCGCTGCCCTCGGCGGCGTCGCCGGCATGGTCGTCATCGGCCTCGTCGACGCCGAGACGGCCTTCTTCGAGGAGCACACGGGCGTCGACTGGAACGTCATCTTCCTGCTCTTCGGGATGATGATCATCGTCGGCGTGCTCAAGCAGACCGGGCTCTTCGAGTTCCTCGCGCTGTGGGCCGCGCAGAAGTCGGGCGGGCACCCCTACAAGCTCCTCGTGCTGCTCGTGCTCGTCGGAGCCGCGGTCGCCCCGATCCTCGACAACGTCACCTGCGTGCTGCTGGTCGCGCCGGTCACGCTGTCGGTCTGCCGGCGGCTCGACCTGCCCTCGGCGCCGTACCTCATCTCGCTCATCCTGGCGTCCAACATCGGCGGGATGTCGACGCTCATCGGCGACCCGCCGAACATCATCATCGGCAGCCGGGCCGGGTTGAGCTTCACCGACTTCCTCGTGCACTCGCTGCCGCTGACGATCATCCTGCTGGTGCTGTTCGTGCTGATGGCGCGGTGGCTGTTCCGCAAGGACCTCACCCGGATGGGCAACGTCCACGGCCTCGACGACCTGCGCCCGGCCGACGCGATCACCAACGTCCGGATGCTGCGCCGCTCGCTGGTCGTGCTGTTCCTGGTGATGATCGCGTTCAGCCTGCACACGGTCCTGCACCTCGACCCGTCGGTCGTCGCGATGATGGGCGCCGGTGCGACGGTGCTGGTGTCCCGCACCGAGCCCGAGGAGTTCCTGGAGGAGGTCGAGTGGGACACCCTCGCGTTCTTCATGGCGCTCTTCGTGCTGGTCGGCGCGCTCGTCCAGGTCGGGGTGATCGGCGCCATCAGCGAGTGGGCGGCCGAGGCGATGGGTGACCGCGAGCTGCTCGGCGCGACAGCGCTGCTCTTCGGCTCGGGCGTCATCGGTGCGTTCGTCGACAACATCCCCTACACGACGGCGACGGTGCCGGTGGTCGAGGAGATGGTGGCGACCACGTCGGCGAGCGGCGCCGACAGCCCGCTGTGGTGGGCGTTCGTGTTCGGCGCGGACCTCGGCGGCAACGCCACCGCGGTCGCGGCCGGTGCCAACGTGGTCGTGCTCGGCATCGCCGCCAAGGCGGGGGAGCCGATCAGCTTCTGGGGCTTCACCAAGTACGGCGTGCAGGTGACGGTGATGACGCTGGTCGTCGCGTGGGGCTGGGTCTACCTCCGCTACTTCGCCTTCGTGTGAGGTAGACACCTCCCATGCGCACCCTCGTCACCGGCGGCACCCGTGGCATCGGCGCCGCCGTCGCCCGCCGCCTCGCTGCCGACGGCCACGACCTCGTGCTCGGCTACGCCCGCGACGACGCAGCCGCTGCCCACACGCAGGCGGCCTGCGGCGACCTCGGCGTCGACTGCACGACCGTGCGCGCCGACCTCACCACCGACGACGGCATCGAGTCGCTCTTCGCCGCAGCCGGCGACCTGACCGGGGTGGTCAACAACGCCGGCGCGACGCTGCACATCGGCCCGCTCGCCGACACCCCGCCCGACGTCGTCCGGGCGACCGTCGACCTCAACCTCACCTCGGCGCTGCTGGTGGCCCGGGCCGCGGTCCGTGCGATGGCACGCTCCCACGGCGGCAGCGGCGGCGTGCTCGTCAACATCAGCTCGGGCGCCGCGACGCTCGGCGCGCCGCGCGAGTACGTGCAGTACGCGGCCGCCAAGGCCGGCGTCGACGCGCTCACGATCGGCCTCGCGCAGGAGGTCGCGCAGGACGGCGTGCGCGTCGTCGGCGTCGCGCCCGGCATCATCGAGACCACGATCCACGCCGACGCCGGCGAGCCCGGCCGCATCGAGCGGGTCGGGCCGCTCGTCCCGCTCGGACGTGCCGGCCAGGTCGACGAGGTGGCGAACGCAGTCGCCTGGCTGCTGTCGGACGAGGCGTCGTACGTCACCGGCACGACGCTGCGCGTCGCCGGCGGGCGCTAACGCGCGAGCCGCTCGATCTCATCGACCACCTCGGCGATCGCTCGCGTGGAGTCGATCGGGACGCCGACCGAGGGAATGTCCTCCCGCGACGCGTGGAGCCGCAGCACCATCGCCGTCTCCTCGGGATCGCCGCCCCACTCGTCCGGCGGTCGTGCGGCGAGCCGCTCGACCAGCGTCGACCGGTCCAGCTCCAGCACGAAGACCTCGTCGAAGAGGTCGATGAAGCGGGCGAAGTTCCGCGAGCCGCCGCAGAAGAACGTGCGCGGCTCGGAGTGGTCGGCGACGATGCGTCGCACCTCGGCGACGTCCCAGACGTGGTGCTCGTGGACGTGACCGGGCAAGGGAGCGCCGCTGACCGGGTCGCCCTGGTAGGCCAGCACGCGGTCGCCGTGCACCACGTGGTGGCCCCGGCGCTCGAGCTCGGTGGCCACGGTCGTCTTGCCGGCGCCCGAGACGCCTTCGACGAGGTAGTTCTGGATGCCCACCGGGCCAGTATCGACACCGTCCCCGCGAGATGGGCAACACCTGACCGTCTCTCGGCGTCACGCTGACAACAGTTGCCGATGGGGAGGCGTGGTCCGGATCACTACGGTGTGCGCATGAGGGTCCTGCTCGCACTCGGCGGAAACGCCATGACCAACGCCGACGGGCGGGCCAGGCCGGAGGACCAGATCGCCGCCGCCGGCGTGGCGATGGCCGCCGTCGCCGGACTGCTGGAGCACGACCACGACGTCGTCATCACGCACGGCAACGGGCCGCAGGTCGGCAACCTCCTGGTCAAGAACGAGCTCGCCGCGGGCGTCGTGCCCCCGGTCCCGCTCGACTGGTGCGGGGCGCAGACCCAGGCCACGCTCGGCTTCGTCCTGATGGACGCGCTCGACCGCGAGCTCGCCTCCCGCGGGATCGACCGACGCAGCGCCGCGCTCGTCACCCGCACCCTGGTCGACGCAGCCGACGAGGGCTTCGCCCGGCCGACCAAGCCGATCGGGCGCCACCTGCCCGAGGCCGAGGCGAAGGTGCTCGTCGACCACGGCGAGACCTGGGAGGACCGCGGCGAGAAGGGGTGGCGTCGCGTGGTCGCCTCGCCCGAGCCGCAGGAGATCCTCGACGCCCCGGCCGCGCTGGCCCTCATCGAGGCCGGCTTCGTCGTGGTCGCCAACGGCGGTGGCGGCATCCCGCACGTACGTCGTCCCGACGGCTCGCTCGCAGGTGTGGAGGCCGTCATCGACAAGGACCTCGGCGCCGCCCTGCTCGCCCGCACCACCGGGGCCGACGTGCTCGTCATCGCCACCGACGTGCCCAACGCCGTGATCCGCTGGGGCGAGCCGGACGCCGAGCCCCTGGGCCGGATCACCGTCGAGCAGCTGCGATCCCACGCCGCCGACGGCCACTTCGCCTCCGGCTCCATGGGGCCGAAGGTCGACGCGGTCTGCCGCTTCGTCGAGTCCACCGGAGGCACCGGCGTCATCACCAGCCTCGACCAGATCACCGCGGCCGTCGCCGGCGACGCCGGCACCGTCGTCGTACCCGCCTGACACCCCAGCCAGCACCAACGAGAGGAACTGCCGACATGTCCAGCGCCACCCCCAGTGCCATCGAGGTCCGCAAGGTCCCCATCCACTCCGTGGCCGACGCCTCCGAGCTGACGAAGCTCGTCGACGACGGGGTCATCGCCGCCGACCGCGTCTTCGCGATCATCGGCAAGACCGAGGGCAACGGCGGTGTCAACGACTACACGCGCATCATCGCCGACCGTGCCTTCCGCGAGGCGCTGGTCTCCAAGGGGGCCGACCCGGAGCAGGTCAAGGGCATCCCGATCGTGTGGTCGGGCGGCACCGACGGTGTCATCAGCCCGCACGCGACGATCTTCGCGACCACCGACGTCCCCGAGGACGACCCCTCGCGCGAGGAGCTGCGGCTGACCGCGGGCTTCGCGATGAGCGAGGCGATCCTGCCCGAGGAGATCGGCTACACCGCGATGATCGAGAAGGTCGCCGCGGGCGTGAAGGTCGCCATGGAGCGCGCCGGGATCACCGACCCCGCCGACGTGCACTACGTCCAGACGAAGACCCCGCTGCTCACCATCCACACCATCCGCGACGCCAAGTCGCGCGGCAAGACGGTCTGGACCGAGCACACCCACGAGTCGATGGACCTCTCCAACGGCGTCACCGGCCTCGGCATCGCCGTCGCCCTCGGCGAGATCGAGATGCCGACCGACGCCGACGTCATGCACAACCGCGAGCTCTACTCGTCGGTCGCGTCGTGCTCCTCGGGCGTCGAGCTCGACCAGGCGCAGATCGTCGTCGTCGGCAACGCGAAGGGCGTCGGCGGCCGCTACCGCATCGGCCACTCCGTGATGGAGGACGCGCTCGACGCCGACGGCATCTGGGAGGCGATCCGGTCCGCCGGCCTCGACCTGCCCGAGCGCCCCCGCACCAGCGACCTCGACGGCAAGCTGGTCAACGTCTTCCTCAAGTGCGAGGCCAGCCAGGACGGCATGGTCCGCGGGCGCCGCAACGCGATGCTCGACGACTCCGACGTGCACTGGCACCGCCAGATCAAGTCCTGCGTCGGCGGCGTGACGGCGTCGGTCACCGGCGACCCGGCGGTCTTCGTCTCGGTCTCCGCCGCGCACCAGGGCCCCGAGGGCGGCGGCCCCGTCGCGGCCATCGTCGACCTGGGCTGAGCTGCCACCTGGGCTTCTCCACACCCCGTCCGCGGGGCCGGCAGGAGACTGTCGGTCCCGCGTGATGGGGTGTGCCTCATGAGTACGACGACCCGCTACCGGCTGGTGGCGCCCGACCGGTCGGTCGTGGTGCCCGAGCTCGACGAGCACCAGCAGCGCGTGGTCGACCACGAGGGCGGTCCGCTCCTCGTGCTCGCCGGTCCCGGCACCGGCAAGACGACGACGCTCGTCGAGGCGATCGTCGACCGCATCGAGCACCGCGGCGCCTCGCCCGACTCGGTGCTCGCCCTCACCTTCTCCCGCAAGGCCGCCGAGCAGCTGCGCGACCGGGTGACCGCCCGCGTCGCCCGCACGACGTCCGCCGCCGCGTGCTCGACGTTCCACTCCTTCGCCTACGCGCTCGTGCGCAAGTACGCGCCCGCCGAGCTCTACGAGGGCGCCATCCGGCTGCTGTCCGCCCCCGAGGCCGACGTCGTGCTGCGCGAGCTGCTCCGCGACAACCCGGAGTCCGTCGTCTGGCCCGAGGCGCTCCGCCGCGCCGTCGGCACCCGCGGCTTCGTCCGGGAGGTGCAGGCCGTGCTGGCCCGCGCCCGGGAGAAGGGCCTCGACCCGGCCGGCCTCCGCGCGCTCGGCATCGAGCACGACCTGCCCGAGCTCATCGCGGCCGGGTTGTTCCTCGAGCAGTACCTCACCGTCCTCGACAACCTCGGCGCCACCGACTACGCCGACCTCATCCGCCGCGCGGTGATCGAGGCCGAGGCCCACCGCGACGAGCTGCGGGCCCGCTACGCGCACGTGTTCGTGGATGAGTACCAGGACACCGACCCGGGCCAGGTCGCGCTGCTGCGCGCGATCGCGGGCGACGGTCGCGACCTCACCGTCGTCGGCGACCCGCACCAGTCGATCTACGGGTTCCGCGGGGCCGACGTGCGCGGCATCCTCGACTTCCCGGCGAGCTTCCCGACCAGCGCCGGCGCGCCGGCCCCGGTCGTGGTGCTCCAGCGCACCCGTCGGTTCGGGCCGCGCATCCTGCTGGGCGCCGGTCGCGTGGCGAGCCGGCTGACGCTGACCGGCAGCATCTCCCCGGAGGCGCGCGAGGCGTTCCTCTCGCCCGAGGCCGTGCCCGGTCCGCAGGGCGACGGTCGCGTCGAGGTGGTCACCTACGACACCGAGCGCGCGGAGGCCGAGCGGCTGGCCGACCTGCTGCGCCGGGCCCACCTCGAGGACGACATCGCGTGGGACCGGATGGCGGTCCTCGTCCGGTCCGGCCGGGCGAGCATCCCGCCGCTGCGTCGCGCGCTGGCCGCCGCGGGCGTGCCCGTCGAGGTGGCCTCTGACGACCTGCCGCTTGTCCACGACCCGGCCGTGGTGCCGCTGCTCGACGCCCTGCGCGCGGTGGTCAACCTCGACAACGACGATCCCGACTCGCCGGGTTTCCTCGACCCGGGACGGATCGAGTCCCTGCTGCTCTCGCCGCTCGGCGGGCTCGACGCCTCCGACCTGCGGGCCCTCGTCCGCCGCCTCCGCACGCGTGAGAAGGAGCTGTCCGACGCGACCGCCCGGCGCACCAGCCGCGAGCTGCTCCGTCTCGCTGTGGTCGAGGACGGCTTCCTCGACGGGATCGAGGGTCCCGACGTCGAGCGCGCCGTCGCCCTTGCCTCGCTCCTGCGCTCCGGTGCGACGATGCTCGCCGACAAGTCGAGCGTCGAGGACGTGCTCTGGCACTTCTGGTCCGAGACGTCGTGGCCGCAGCGGCTGCGCCGGCAGGTTGACCTCGGGGGAGCGGGTGCGCGGCGGGCCCACCGCGACCTCGACGCGATCGTCGCGCTCTTCGACCTGGCCTCGCGCGTGGTCGACCAGCGCGAGCACATCGGCGTCCAGGCCTTCTTCTCCAACGTGGTCGAGCAGCAGCTGCCCGCCGACACGCTCGCCGAGCAGGGCGTCCGCGGCAAGGCCGTCCGGCTGCTCACCGCCCACCGCTCCAAGGGCCTCGAGTGGGACCTCGTCGTGGTCGCCCACGTCCAGCAGGAGGGCTGGCCCGACCTGCGCCGCCGCACGACCCTGCTCGGCGCCGACCGGATCGGGGTCGACGCCTCGGGCCATCCCGACCTGGTCCCGCCGGTCACCGCCCGCGCGCTGCTCATGGAGGAGCGCCGCCTCTTCTACGTCGCCTGCACCCGCGCCCGACGCCGGCTGGTCGTGACCGCCGTCCGGTCGCCCGACGACGACGGCGAGCAGCCCTCGCGCTTCCTGGAGGAGCTCGGCGTGACGATCGACCACCAGGACGGCCGGCCGCCACGGCCCCTGTCGCTCGGCGGCCTCGTCGCCGAGCTCAGGCGGCACGCCGCCGACCCGTCGGTCTCGCCGGCCCTCCGCGAGGCGGCCGCCCGGCGACTCGCCGCGCTCGCCGCCGAGGAGGTCGACGGCCGCCAGCTCGTCCCGACCGCCGACCCCTCGACGTGGTGGGGCACCCGGAGCGCCTCACGGTCCGTCGAGCCGATCCGTGACCCCGAGCGGCCGGTGCCGATCTCGGCGAGCATGCTCGACTCGATCCTGCTGTGTCCGGCGCAGTGGTTCTTCGAGCGGGAGGCCGGCGGCGTCTCGGCCGTGCACCAGTCGGCCAACCTCGGCCAGATCCTCCACGCGCTCGCCGAGCGGGTCGCCGTCGGCGAGCTGCCCGCGGAGGTCGGGCCGCTGATGGCCGAGGTCGAGGCGGTCTGGGACCGGCTCGCCTTCCGCACGCCGTGGTCGCGCCAGCGCGAGCTCGCCCGCATCCGCAAGGCCGTCGGCCGGTTCGTCCAGTGGCACCTCGACAACCCGCGCGAGGTCCTGGGCGCCGAGCAGCGCTTCCAGAGCACCGTCGACGTCGACGGCCGGCCGGTGATGCTCACCGGCTTCGCCGACCGGCTCGAGGTCGACGACGCCGGCCGGGTGGTCGTCGTCGACTTCAAGAGCGCCCGCACCGCACCGTCGGGCCCCTCCGTGGCGGGCAACCTCCAGCTCGCCCTCTACCAGTACGCCGTCGACGCCGGCGCGCTCGACGAGGCCGCCGGCCGCTCCGTCGCCTCCGGGGGCGCCGAGCTGGTGCAGCTCGGCATCGACGACGACTCCTCGAGCGCCAAGGTGCAGGGCCAGCCCGCGCACGCCGTCGACGGCCCCGAGCGCACCGTCCTGCGGGAGGGCCTGGCGCGCGCGGCGGCGCTCGTCCGCGCCGAGAACTTCCCGGCGACGGCCGGACCGCACTGCCGCGACTGCCCGTTCGTGGCCATCTGCCCGGCCAAGGGCGCCGGGAGCGTGACCGTCCAGTGACCGAGCAGACCCCTCCCGAGCGGACCTTCGAGCCGGTCCGGCTCGACACCCCCGAGGACCTCCGGGTCCTGATGAAGGCCACGCACGCCGCCAGCGACGAGCAGTGGGCCGCGATCACCGCGCCCCTGCGGCCGACCGTCGTGGTCGCGGGCGCCGGCAGCGGCAAGACCACCCTCATGGCCCAGCGCGTCGTCTGGCTGGTCGCGACGGGCAAGGTCCGTCCCGAGGAGGTCCTCGGCCTGACCTTCACGACTAAGGCGGCCGCAGAGCTCCGCCAGCGTGTCACCAAGGCGCTCGGTGACGCCGGGCTGCTCGACCGCTCGGTCGTCGCGGAGGGCGAGGACGTCCTCGAGCCGACCGTCGCGACCTACCACGCCTACGCCGCGAACCTCCTCACCGACCACGGCCTCCGGATCGGCCACGAGCCCGACACCCGGGTCGTCTCGGACGCCTCCCGCTACCAGCTCGGCGCCCGCGTCATCGAGCGGTTCACGGGCCACATCGAGCTGCTGACCGACCACCCCGCGACCGCCATCCAGAACCTCCTCGCCCTCGACGGCGCGATGAGCGAGCACCTCGTCAGCGCGGACGACGTACGTCGCACGGACGAGGAGGCGCGGCGAGGGTTCGAGCGCGCGATCGCCGAGGAGCAGTCCGGCAAGGGGCGCAAGACCTACCTCGAGCCGCCCGCCAAGGCGATCAACGCGATCGACCGCCGTGCCGAGCTGCTCCAGCTCGTCACCGGCTACCGCAGGCTCAAGGCCGACCTCGGCCTGATGGACTTCGGCGACCAGATCGCCCTCGCCGCCCGCCTCGTCGACGACCAGCCCGAGGTGGGCGAGCTCGAGCGGGCACGCTTCAAGGTCGTGCTGCTCGACGAATACCAGGACACCTCGGTCGCCCAGGCGACGATGCTCGCCCGGCTGTTCTCCGGCCCCGACGCCGACCACGGCCTCGGCCACCCGGTGATGGCGGTCGGCGACCCCAACCAGGCGATCTACGGCTGGCGCGGCGCGTCGGTGTCCAACATCCTCAACTTCGCGGGGACCTTCCCGGCCGCCGACGGCGAGGCCGGCCGGCTGCCGCTGACGGTCAACCGGCGCTCCGACCGACGCATCCTCGAGGTCGCCAACCGCCTCGCGCAGCCGCTCCTCGACGCCTACGGCGACAAGGTCGCCAAGCTCCGCCCCGCCGAGATCGCGGAGCAGGGACGCGTCGAGACCCGGGTCCACGAGCGGGCGATCGACGAGCTCGCCTGGCTCGCCGACGCGGTGAAGGAGGCCCACGCCGCCGGCACCGACTGGTCCGACATCGGTGTGCTGAGCCGCGACAACGCTCAGGGCGAGGAGGTCTACGACACCCTCACGTCCGCGGGCATCCCGGTCGAGATCGTCGGCCTCTCCGGCCTGATCCGGCTGCCCGAGGTCGCGGAAGTGGTCGCCACGCTGACCCTGCTCCACGACGTCACGGCCAACGCCTCGATGCTCACGCTGCTCACCGGCCCGCGCTGGGCGATCGGCCCGCGTGACCTGCGGCTGCTCGCGCTGCGGGCCGCGGAGATCGCGGGCGTCCGCGGTCGCAAGGAGGCCGCGACGGTCGCCGACCAGCTGCTCCAGATCGCCGACGGCATCGACGCGTCCGAGCTGCCCGCCCTGAGCGACGCCGTCGAGGCGCCCGGCGAGGCGGCGTACTCACCCGAGGCGCTCGACCGGTTCGCCCTCCTCGCTGCCGAGCTGCGCCGGCTGCGCACCCACGTCGGCGACCCCCTGCTCGACGTGGTGCGCCGGATCATCGACACCACAGGCGTCGACGTCGAGCTCGCGTCGGCGACGTCGCCCGCGGCGGCCGCACGCCGCGACAACCTCGACCTCTTCGTGAAGGCGGTCGCGGAGTTCCAGTCCGTCGACGGCGACGTCACCCTGCCCGCCCTCCTGGCCTACCTGACCGCCGAGGACGACCAGGGCAACGGCCTCGACGTGGCCACGCCCACCGCGGCCGACTCGGTCAAGCTGCTGACGGTCCACCGCGCCAAGGGCCTCGAGTGGTCGTCGGTCTTCTGCGTCGGGGTGGGGGAGACGCGCTTCCCGAGCAACCGCTCCCGCACGCTCTGGACGTCGTCCCCCGCGGTGCTGCCCGCGCCGCTGCGCGGCGACCGTGCCGACCAGCCCCAGCTCGCCGGCCACGACAAGGCCGCACTCGACGCCTACCGCGCGGCCACGAAGGCCCACGATGCCGAGGAGGAGCTCCGCCTCGGCTACGTCGCCTACACCCGCGCGGCCCACCACCTCGCCGTCACCTCCTACGTCTGGGGCCAGCGGGCGACGCCGTTCGGGCCGTCCGACTACCAACGCGTCGTGCGCGAGCAGCTCGAGGAGTGGGGCGAGCCGGTCGAGCACTGGATCGAGAAGCCGGCACCCAGGTCGCCCAACCCCAACGACGACATCGACCCATCGAAGCCGTGGCCGGTGCCCGGCCCGGGGGAGGAGGCGGCGCGCCGGCTCGCGGCCGCCGACCTGGTCCGCTCGATCGACCCCACGGCGCCGGACGAGGGCCTCGACATGGTCGAGGCCGCGCAGGTCGCCGAGTGGGACGACGACCTCGCGCAGCTGATCACCGAGGCCCGCGCCGAGCGGTCGACGTCGATCGACCTGCCGCTGCCGAGCAGCCTCTCGGCCACCTCGCTGGCGCGGCTGCGCGACGACCCCGAGGCGTTCGCCCGCGACCTCGCACGCCCGATGCCCCGACCCCCCGCACCCGCCGCCCGGTTCGGTACGGCGTTCCACGCGTGGGTCGAGGACCGCTTCGGCCAGCAGGCGCTCATCGAGCCCGACGAGCTCCCCGGCCGCGCCGACGCCGGCATCGACGACGAGGCCGACCTCGGCGAGGTCGTGAAGCGCTTCGAGGACGGCCCCTTCGGCGACCGCGCTCCCCACGCCGTCGAGGCGCCCTTCGCCCTCGTCCTGGGCGGACAGGTGGTCCGCGGCCGGATCGACGCGGTCTACGCCGAACCCTCGACCGACGGCGACGGCTATCTCGTCGTCGACTGGAAGACCAGCCGCCACGAGACCGCCGATCCGCTCCAGCTCGCCCTCTACCGCCTCGCCTGGTCCGAGCTCACCGGCACACCCCTCGACCGGGTCCGGGCTGCCTTCCACTACGTCCGCACCGGTCGCACCGTCCACCTCGACGACCTCCCCGACCGCCCCGCCCTCGAGAAGCTCGTCACCGACGTCTGACCGCGGGAGCGGTGCGTCTGCCAGCGGCCGTGTCGTACGGCGGCACGCAGGGGAGCGGTGGCCCAGCCACATTCCGAGGTGCCCGAATGTGGCTCCCGCACCGCCCGACGTTCGAGCGGTGGGTGAGACACCTTTTCGGTGCGCAGAACATGTCTCACGCACCGCCCGCCGGCGCGTCGTACAGGTCAGCCGAGCGCGGCGGTGAGCGCGATCTCGACCATCTCGCCGAAGGTCTGCTCGCGCTCGTGGGAGGTGGTCTCCTCGCCGGTGACGATGTGGTCGGACACGGTGCAGATCGCGAGCGCGCGGCGGCCATGCTTGGCGGCGAGGGTGTAGAGCGCGCTGGCCTCCATCTCGACGCCGAGCACGCCGTACTTCACCATCTCGCCGAGGAGCTCGGGCCGGGCCGGGTAGAACGAGTCGCTGGAGAAGATCAGGCCGACGTGGAAGGGCGAGCCGTCGCGTGCCTCGGCCGCCTCGACCGCACCGCGCAGCAGGCCGAAGTCGGCGACGGGGGCGTAGTCGATGCCGTGGAAGGCGATCCGGTTCATCGACGAGTCGGTGCACGCGCCGGAGGCGATGAGGATGTCGCGCACCCCGACGCGGTCGGTGACGGCACCGCACGATCCGACGCGGATGATCGACTGCACGTCGTAGTCGGTGAACAGCTCGTTGACGTAGATGGCCATCGAGGGCTGGCCCATGCCCGAGCCCTGGACGGAGACCGGGTGCCCGTTCCAGGTGCCCGTGAAGCCGTACATCCCGCGCACCTCGCTGTAGCAGCGGGCGTCGTCGAGGAACGTCTGCGCGATCCACCTCGCCCGCAGGGGGTCACCGGGCAGCAGGACGGTGGGGGCGATGTCGCCGGGCTGGGCGCCGATGTGCGTGCTCACGGCGCCCAGCCTAGGGACTCGAAGGGCTCAGCCGGCGTTGGCCACGATCTCGTTGGGCGTGTGCGGCAGGTCCAGGGTCGACGTGGTCCGTCCGCGGTCGAGGTCCACGACGTGCACGCGGTCGCGGCGCGGGTCGGTGACGTACGCCGTCGCGCCGACGACGTGGAGGGCCGGCCGGGGCTGCTGCCAGTCGAGCGGCTCGCGCCAGCGGCCGACGACGTCGATCGCGTCCGTCTCCTTGCCGGTCTCGGGGTCGATGACGTGGATCGCGCCGTCGGTCCCCAGCACGAGCGCCTCGCCCTCGGGTCCGCGTCCGAGCGAGCGGAAGCTGTAGCTGGTGCCGAGGTCCACCAGGCGGATGGACGCGTCGCGGGTGTCCACCAGCGCCACGCGGGTGGGCCGCTCCAGCTCGGCGTCGGGGTCGGTCTTGTAGTCGCCGAGCAGGACGGGGGAGACCTCCGATCCTGCCTGGTTGCCGATCCGGCCGTACGCGTCCGGGCTGGCCACCTTGGTCATCTCGCGGCCGTCGACCAGGACGGCTCCGTCCTCGCAGCCGAGGACGGCGACGTCCTCGGCGAAGGCCTCGCCGTGCACGCCGGGGCACTCGTCGGTCTCGGCGAGCACCGCCCCGGACGGGCTGACCAGCCGGACGCCCGAGCGGGACTCCTCGTCCCCGACGGTCACCAGCAGGTTGCGGTCCACGAGGCGTACGGCGACCCCGTGGTGGGCCTCGTCGGCCGCCTCCGTCGTCACCGGCGGCGGGCCGTCGGCCAGGTCGTCGGGGTCGAGCACGGTGATCGTGCCGGTGCCGTCGTCGAAGAGCGTCGTGATGCCGTCGTGGGCGACGACGTGCCCGGCCTCCGCGGCCTCGACGAGCGCGCCGGTCAGGCCGGGCTCGCCGGTGTAGTGGTGCGCGTGGTCACCGTGCTCGTGCCCCCACGACCCGAGGTCGAGGACGTGCCACCCCAGGGTGCCGCTCACCAGCGCGTGGCGGCCGTCGCCGGCCGGCGAGACGCGGACGAATCCCTCCATCGGCTCGTCGGCGACCACCTCACCGCTGGTGACGTCGACGACCATCACACCTCCGTCGTGGGTGAGGGCCAGGCGCGGGGCCGCGGCGGCTGCCTCGGTGCCCGCGCGCGCGGCCTCCGGGGCATCGGTGGCGTCGGTGGCGTCGGACTCGGAGTCGGGCGGGGCGGGATCGGTCGCGGTGCCGCAGGCAGTGGCTGCCAGCACGACGAGGGTGGCGAGCAGGACGTGGGGACGAAGTCGCTTCATGAGAATGATTCTCAACACAGATGAGAACCATTGTCAAAGAGGTACGGCGCTAGCCTGACGCGGTGAGCCCCGAACGCCTCCTCCCGCACGTCGCCCTCTCCGCCCATGCGCACAACCGGATGGGGCTCCGGCGCACCGACGCGGCGTGGCTCGCCGAGCAGCTGGCCGACCCGTCGACCCGGGTGCTGGTCGTCGCCGGCAACCGGCTCCGCCCGGTCGACGGCGCGGTGCAGTGGGTGCGGCCCGACGAGGCGCCGGACGGCACGCCCGTGCTGCTGGGCGACAGCGACGGCGTCGTGCACCTGGCCGTCCTCGTTCCACCGGAGGAGGCTCCCGGCGGGGCGGAGGAGTGGGTGCCGCTGCGCTCCGTGCTGACCCTGCTCGCCGAGGGCAGCCCGCAGCAGGCGCCGCTGGTCATGCACGCGATCGGTCTGGCCGAGTGGCACCACGCCACCCGGTTCTGCCCGCGCTGCGGCGGCACCCTCGTGAGCCGGGCGGCGGGCCACGAGCTGCGGTGCACGCAGTGCGACCGTGCCCAGTTCCCGCGCACCGACCCGGCCGTGATCATGGCGATCACGCACGGCGACGGCGAGGACGAGGCGATCCTGCTCGGTCGCAACGCCGCCTGGCCGGCCGGGCGCTGGTCCACGCTCGCCGGGTTCTGCGAGCCGGGGGAGACGCTCGAGGACGCCGTGCGCCGCGAGGTGCACGAGGAGGTCGGCGTACGGGTCGGGGAGGTCGCCTACTTCGGCAGCCAGCCGTGGCCGCTCCCCGCGAGCCTGATGCTCGGCTTCACCGGTCGGGCCCTCACGACCGAGATCGACGTCGACGGCGCGGAGATCGAGGAGGCGCGGTGGTGGACGCGCACCGACTTCGAGGCCGCCGGCCGGTCGGGCGAGCTCGTCGTCCCGCGCGGCATCTCGATCTCGTCCTCGCTCATCGAGAGCTGGTTCGGCCGCCCGCTCGACGGCCCCGGCTGGGGCTGAGGGTCAGTGCCTCCGTCCCCGCTGGTCAGTCGCAGTTGTCGCAGATGCCGGTCGCGGGCAGGGCGATGAAGCACCGCGGGCACAGGTTGACCGGCTTGTCGGTCGCGGCGACGCGGCGGGGCGTCGAGGTGCGGGACGATCGGGGCGGCGCCGACGACGTGCGCGGGGTGCGCGAGCGGGTGCCCGGCACCCGCTCCGTCGGGGGTGAGTCGTCGCGGATCTGGAAGCCGAGACGGGTCAGCGCCTTGCTGGCGCCCGCCCCGCCGCCGGGGACGTCGGCAGGGGTCAGCGTCCGCCCGGTGGCCAGCCCGTGGGCGATGCCCATGATCGCCGCGGCGTCGTACTCGCGACCGCCGTGCAGGAGCACGTGGGTCGAGACCCCGCCGCGCACGAGCATGTAGTTGGCGCCACCCGCCCTGTCCCACGTCTCGATCGCGGTGAGGACGTGGGGGCGGTCGATCGAGTTCAGCAGTGACACGACGTCAGGCTAACCCCGGCGCGGATCGGGCTCCACGCCAGCATCACGAGATCGCGGCCAGCTTCTCCTTGACCTGCGCCACCGACGGGTTCGTCAGCGTGCTGCCGTCGGAGAAGAGGAGGGTGGGCACGGTCTGGTTGCCGCCGTTGGCCTGCTCGACGGTCAGGGCGGCGTCCGGCTCCTGCTCGATGTCGACCATCGAGAACGGGATGCCCTCGCGGTCGAGCTGGCTCTTGAGGCGGTGGCAGTAGCCGCACCACGGCGTGGTGAACATCGTGAAGGTCATGGATCGAGTGTCCCCTCCGGCGTCTAGGGTTTGACGACGAGGGTGGTCGGCCACCCTCTCCGGTCCCAACCACGACGCCGCAGGAGTTGTTCCGTTGCTCGAAGCGCTCGACCCCGAGCAGCGACAGGTCGCCGAGGCGCTGCGCGGGCCGGTGCGCGTGCTGGCCGGCGCCGGCACCGGCAAGACCCGCGCGGTCACCCACCGCATCGCCCACGGCGTCGCCCAAGGGGTCTACGCGCCGACCGAGGTGCTCGCGCTGTCGTTCACCACCCGTGCGGCGGGCGAGATGCGCGAGCGGCTGCGTGCCCTCGGCGCGCCGGGTGTCCAGGCACGGACGTTCCACTCCGCAGCGTTGCGGCAGCTGCGGTTCTTCTGGCCGCGGGTCCACCAGCGCGAGCTGCCCGAGCTCGTCGAGTCCAAGCTGGGCATGCTCGCGCTCGCCGCGCGCCGCCAGCGACTCGGCGTCGACCAGGCCACCCTGCGCGACCTCGCCAGCGAGATCGAGTGGGCCAAGGTCTCCAACGTCGGCCCCGACACCTACCCCGCGATCGCCCGCACCCGCGCCCGAGCGGTCTCAGGCCTCGACCCCGAGGTCGTCGCGCGGGCCTTCGACGCCTACGAGGAGGTCAAGCGCGGCCAGGGCCGGATGGACATGGAGGACGTGCTGCTCCTCGGTGCCGGCCTCCTCGCCGACAACGAGGCCGTGGCCGCCCAGGTCCGCCGCCAGTACAAGTGGTTCGTCGTCGACGAGTTCCAGGACGTCTCGCCCCTGCAGCACGCCCTCCTCGACCTGTGGCTCGGTGGTCGCGACGAGCTGTGCGTCGTCGGCGACCCGGCCCAGACGATCTACTCGTTCGCCGGCGCCGACGCCCGCTACCTGCGCGACTTCACGAAAGCCTTCCCGTCCGCGACGAGCGTCGAGCTGGTGCGCAACTACCGCTCGACCCCGGAGGTCGTCTCCGCGGCCAACCGGCTCCTCGACGGCACGCCGAGCAAGGGTGTGGACCTGGTCGCGCAGCGTCCGGCCGGCGCCCGCATCACCTGGCGCGAGGCCACCGACGAGGTCGCCGAGGCCGAGGCGGTCGCCGACCGGGTGGCGGCGCTGCGTGCCTCGGGCACTCCCGCGAGCCGGGTGGCCGTGCTGCTGCGCATCAACGCGCAGTCCGAGCGGTTCGAGGAGGCGCTCGCGGCTCGCGGGATCCCCTACGTCGTACGCGGTGCCGCGCGGTTCTTCGACCGCCCCGAGGTGCGGCAGGCGATCACCCTGGTCCGGGGTGCGGCCCGCTCCGGCGAGGCGTCGGGGCCGGCCGCCGACGCGGTCGTCGCCGTGCTCTCGCAGATGGGCCACTCCACCGAGCCGCCCGAGGGCAGGGGAGAGGTCCGCAACAGGTGGGAGTCCCTCCAGGCGCTCGTGGACCTGGCTGCCGACTTCGGCCGCGAGCGACCGGAGGCGGGCGTCGGCGACTTCGTCGACGACCTCGACCGGCGGGCGAGCGAGCAGCACGCACCGGTGGCCGACGCCGTCACCCTCGCGACCATCCACTCCGCCAAGGGCCTGGAGTGGGACGCCGTCTTCGTGGCCGGCATGCACGACAAGATGATGCCGATCTCGCAGGCGCAGACCCCGGCCGAGATCGAGGAGGAGCGCCGCCTCCTCTACGTCGCGATGACCCGCGCCCGTGACGAGCTCAGCGTGTCGTGGGCAACCGCCCGCGAACCGGGCGGCCGCTCGACGCGCGGCAGCTCGCCGTTCCTCGCGCCGCTGCTCGACGGCGTGCCCGGCGTGTCCGCCCAGCGGCGTGAGCGCACCCGGCGCAACCGCGCCGCGATGCACTGTCGCGAGTGCGGCAAGGCCCTGTCGACGTCGGTGGAGAAGAAGACCGGTCGCTGCGCGGACTGCCCGGCGTCCTACGACGAGGCGCTGTTCGAGCGGCTGCGCGAGTGGCGCCTAGCTCGGTCCGCAGAGGACAGCGTCCCGGCGTTCGTCGTCTTCACCGACGCGACCCTGCAGCTCATCGCCGAGCACGTCCCCACCGACGAGAAGGGCCTGCGCAAGATCAGCGGCGTCGGGCCGAGCAAGATCGCCAAGTACGGCGACGAGGTGCTCGCGCTGGTCGCCCAGGCCCGCACCTAAGCGTGCCGGAGCGTGCCGGGAGGCAGCCCCGGGCGGTCCGAAAAAAGAAATCTCGGTAATACCCATTAAATGGTTTGCCCCTGACGATGTGAGGGGTCTAACGTTCCCTTCACAACAACCCCGCGCATGGGATCGCTGACAACGATCCGCGCCCGACGCCCCGAAGGAGGTGGCCCCCATGGAGAACTACACGATGACGATGACGGCTTGGACGCCGTCCTTCGGCATGCCCGCTGCCGGCCACCGCTGCGCCACTGATGTGCGCGTCCTCGGTGTCGATGGCGCAGCTGCGCTCCAGGGGACCGCTGTGTCCATCGAGCGCATCAAGGGCGTCTTCCCGGGTCTTCCAGCCTGGAGTCCACCGACGAGTTGACGAAACTCGCATCGGCAGCCTCCAGGCCGCGGAACCCGACACCCGGGATCCGCGGCCTTTCTGTTTGTCCAGTGAGTCACAACACCGCGATCAGGTCAGGAGAAGGAGGTGAACACATGACCATCAGCGTTCTCGACCGCAACCGAGCTGCCGACGCGACCGAGGTGGAGCCCCAGGCCCCGCTCGGAGCCCTGCACGACGCAGCTGCCGGAGTGGATGAGGAGTTGCTGCCCTGCCGCGTCAACGACGCAGAGCTGTGGTTTGCCGAGTCCCCCACGGACGTGGAGCACGCCAAGGCCCTCTGCATCGACTGCCCCGTGCAGGCGCTGTGCCTCGACGGAGCCCTCGAGCGGCGTGAGCCGTGGGGCGTCTGGGGAGGCGAGCTCTTCCTCCAGGGCGTGGTGATCCCGCGCAAGCGGCCGCGAGGCCGGCCCCGCAAGTCCGAGCAGGTCGCCACTCAGGCCGGCCAGAACCAGAAGGACGGGGCCGCCGCGTAAGGCGCCACCGCTCAGTCACCTCCGAGGAAGTACAGGAACAACCACCGATGAAGACCTACCGAAATGGACGGCACGACATGAATCTCATGCATGAAGAACTCGCACGCGCGCAAATGACCGCGCGCCTGGGAGAGGCGCACGAACTGCGACGCGGCCACCAGATGGCCCTGGCCCGTCGCATGAGCCGCAAGGCCGAGCAGGCCGCGCAGCAGGCGCGTCTCGCCCTCGCTCGCGCGATCTGATCTTCCCCTCCGGGGGAGGCTCACCCTGATCGCGGGTGAACACATCACGAGCCGGTACGTCGTCACGGTGACGACGTACCGGCTCGTGGCACGTCCGGGCACGCTCACGGGAGTAGCCTCGAGGCGTGAGCGACCTCGTGACGTGCGACTTCTGCGGCACCCAGGCCCCGGAGGCCGAGACCCTCACCTGGACCACCGCGGTCGAGAACGGCCGGCGGCGCGCCTTCTGCGACACCTGCTCGCGCACCCACCTGCGGGCGATGGAGAGCAAGCTCGACAGCGAGTGGTGGTGACTGCCCGGCCGGCGCAGTTCAGGGTCGCCTAGGCGGTGCCGGGTCCGGAGTCGAACCACGCGCACCCGCAGTAGGGGTGGCGCTGCCAGCGTCGCGCTGCGGGCAGCGGCTCGTGGTCCACGCGCCACGAGGTGAGCCAGGTGTGCGGCAGCTCGGACCGGGACCACGCGACGAGGTCCCGGGCGACCGCTCCGGCCGCGAGCGCGAGCAGCGGGCGCGGCACCGGTCCCGGCGCCGCGTGGTCCCCCTCGTCGAGCACGGCTGCGGCCACGCACCGCGCACACGGACCCACGCCGGGCGCGATCCACGGGCCGACGTCGACGGCGTAGGGCTGCACGCCCACCAGCACGTGCGGGAGCGAGTCGACGCACCACGCGTCGACGGCCGGGGAGACGAGACGTGCGGGCGTCACGGCGATCCCGACGGGTGCGGCGCGGTCGACGGTGACACCGGCAGCGGAGAGCGCGGCGACGACGCCGTCCTTCCAGGGGTCAGGGCAGTCGAGCTGCGCGCGCGTGCCGGCGGCGAAGGGGCCGATCGGGGAGGAGGGGCGGAGTGGCACCGTCCGACCGTGCCACGACGATGCGGGGTGTGGGGCGTCGTCCACAGGCCGGCCCGAGGTCGGCAGCCGGAAGATGCAGCGGCGGCGTCACCCGAGGGGTGACGCCGCCGCCATGAGCTCAAGAGGTGAGGCTCACGCCTTGCCGAGGATGCGGTTCAGGTTGGTGCCGCAGACCGGGCAGACGCCCTTGGCCATCTTGGTGCCCTTGTCGTTGACCTTGATCTCGCCCTCCGCCTCGCGCTTCTCCTTGCACTTGACGCAGTAGAACTCACCGCTCCAGGTCTCCGCCATGACGGCCTCCTTGCTTGTTTTCTTGGTCGTCGCGACGGGGAAGTCTCTCGGGGAAGCCCGCCGGGGAGGACCGGCGGTCGCCAGCACTCCGTCGATGACCCTACGCCACGCGTGAGCCACGCTCACGCACCACACGCGCTGAGCGTGAAACCGGGTCATTCCACGCTCAGCGGGCTCAGTACCCTCGGGCCATGCCAGACACCTCTTCCGAGCTCACCCACCTCCGCCTCGAGCGCCCCTCCGAGGGGGTCGTCCTGCTGACCCTCGACAACCCCGGGATGCGCAACGCGATGAGCGACGAGATGACCTCGTCGTGGGTCGCGGCCGTCGAGGAGGTCGCTGCCGACACGTCCGTGCGCGCCGTCGTCGTGACCGGGGAGGGGAGCGCCTTCTGCTCGGGCGGCAACACCTCGTGGATCGCGAGCGAGCCCGACGCGAGCGTCGACCACCTGCGCGCGCGCATGCTGCCGTTCTACCGGGCGTGGCTGTCGATCCGCCGCCTCGAGGTGCCCACCATCGCCGCCGTGAACGGGGCCGCCATCGGTGCCGGCCTCTGCCTCGCGCTTGCCTGCGACATCCGGTACGCCGCCGGCGGAGCCAGGCTGGGTGTGCCCTTCAACAAGCTCGGCATGCACGCGGGCATGGCCGGCACCTGGCTGCTGCCCAACGTCGTCGGCCCCGCCCACGCGCGCGACCTGCTCCTCACCGGACGCGTCGTGGAGGCCGACGAGGCGCTGCGGCTCGGCCTGGTCTCGCGCGTCATCGACCCCGGGTCGTTCCTGGACGAGGTCCTCGAGACGGCGGCCGGCATCGCGGCGACCGCCCCGATCGCCTCGCGCCTGACCAAGATCGCGCTCGCCGACGGCGGCCACGCCGACTTCGAGTCCGCTCTCCAGTGGGAGTCCCTCGCCCAGCCGATGACGCTCGCGACCGCCGACCTGCAGGAGGGCATCGCGGCAGCGAAGGAGAAGCGGGCCCCGGAGTTCCGCGGCCACTGACCCCGCGCGAGGCCGGCAGGATGGACGAAGAAGGGGCCCCGCAGCCTCCGACGCCTGCCTTCCCCAGCCGGCGTCGAGGAGCCGTGGGGCCCTTCTGGCCGCAACGCTAGGGCCGGCCAGCAGCGCGGTCAACGGGTCCGTCTCCACCCCTGTGGACAGGCCTGTGGAGATGGTGTGCACCGCGGACCGACGGCCGTGGACGACGCCCCGGCGCGTGGGGAGGACCCTGTGCGCGACACGCCCGGCGCGGGCGCCGTACTGTGCGGGTGACCAGCGGTTTCACCCGAGTCGGGCCTGTGGAGGAGAAGAAGTTGGGCGAGGAGTCGACGGTGCGGGGCCCGGTGGCGACCCTGCGGCGCATCGCGTTCCTGATGGAGCGCCAGCGCGAGGAGACCCGCCGGATCGAGGCCTTCCGCAAGGCGGCGCGCACGATCCTGCCGCTGCCCGAGGAGGAGGTACGCCGTCGCGCGGGCGACGGCACGCTCACCGAGCTGCCGGGCATCGGGCCGAGCACCGCCGCCGTGATCACCGACGCGTGCAACGGCGTCGTCCCGGAGCGCCTCACCAGGCTCGAGGCCACCGCAGGACCGCTCGCCCACGGTGGCGAGGAGCTGCGCGCCCGGCTGCGCGGCGACCTGCACTCCCACTCCGACTGGTCCGACGGCGGCTCCCCGCTGGAGGAGATGGCGATGACCGCCATGGAGCTGGGGCACGACTACCTCGTGCTCACCGACCACAGCCCACGCCTGCGGGTGGCCAACGGGCTCAGCGCCGAGCGGCTGACGCGGCAGCTCGGAGTGGTGGACGCCGTCAACGAGCACCTCGGCGGGTCGTTCACGCTCCTGAAGGGGATCGAGGTGGACATCCTCGACGACGGGTCGCTCGACCAGACGCCGGAGATGCTCGGCCGCCTCGACGTCCGCGTCGCCTCCGTGCACTCCAAGCTCAAGATGGACGCCGGCCCGATGACGAAGCGGATGGTCGCCGCCGTCCGCAACCCGCACACCAACGTGCTCGGCCACTGCACCGGTCGCTTGGTGACCGGCAACCGTGGCGTGCGGCCGCAGAGCCAGTTCGACGCGAAGGCGGTGTTCACCGCGTGCGCGGAGGAGGGCGTGGCCGTGGAGATCAACTCGCGACCCGAGCGCCGCGACCCGCCCACGCGGCTGCTCGAGCTCGCCCGTGACCTCGGCTGCCTGTTCTCGATCGACTCCGACGCGCACGCCCCCGGCCAGCTCGACATGCTCGACTACGGCGCCGCGCGCGCCACCGAGGCCGGGATCGACCCCGACCGGATCGTCACCACCTGGGAGCGCGACCGGTTGCTCGAGTGGGCCGCGGCCCGTCTCTGAGCGCGGCGGCCCCAGCGCGTCCACCCCTGGGTGTGGGTGGTGGGGGTTAGGTTCGGCACATGAGCACCCCGGCCAGCACGCCCGACGTGGAGGTGCGCCGCTCGCGCCGCCGCCGCCGGACGGTCTCGGCCTACCGTGACGGCGACCGGATCGTGGTGCTCATCCCCGCCACCATGAGCAAGCGCGACGAGGCGACGTGGGTCGCCGACATGGTGGCGCGCATCGAGCGGCAGGAGAAGCGCCGCCGGCGCTCCGACGACGACCTGGTCGCCCGCGCCGCCAAGCTCAACGACCTCTACTTCGGCGGCCTCGCGGTCCCTGCCTCGGTGCGCTGGGTGACCAACCAGAACGCCCGCTGGGGGTCGTGCACCCCGGGCGACCGCACCATCCGGCTCAGCGACCGGCTGCAGAAGGTGCCCGGTTGGGTCGTCGACTACGTGCTCGTCCACGAGCTCGCCCACCTGCTGGAGTCGGGCCACACGCCCGCGTTCTGGGCGTGGGTCGACCGCTACCCCCGGGCGGAGAAGGCGAAGGGCTACCTCGAGGGCTACTCCGCGGGTGCCCGGCTCGAGCCGCCCCCCGGCGTCGACGAGGGCCGGGACGAGGACTGAGCCGAGGACAGCCGGGCGCGCGCCCGCTCGACCGCGGCCTCGACCAGGACGTACATGTCGTCGAACGTCGCCGGCAGCGCGTCGACGGGCCACCAGCGCACGTCGAGCGACTCCTCGCTCGTGGCGTGGGAGGCGTCCGGCTCGGCGGTGGCCAGGAAGCGGACGTCGAGGTGGTGGACGGTGCCGCGGTCGGAGCAGAACTCCACCGCGTGCTCGTCGAGCGACAGCGGCTCCTCGTCGAAGTCGAACGCCGTCAGCCCGGACTCCTCCACCAGCTCCCGCCGGGCGCCGGCGGCGAGCGAGGCGTCGCCCGGCTCGAGGTGGCCGCCGAAGGCCAGCCACGCGTCGGCCTTGCGGTGGTGGTTGAGGAGCACCGCGCCGGCGTCGGGGGAGACCACGATCGCCCCGGCCGTGAGGTGGTCGGGGAAGCAGGCCTTGGCCAGGCCGTCGGGGTGCGCGGCCAGGTGGGCGAGGTAGCGCTCGCGCAGGACCTCCTGCTCAGGCGTCGGCGCGACCCATCCCGCCAGTGTGGCGACCGCGCTCGTGTGGAGGGTCACTCGCCGGGACGGGTGCCGCTGTCGCCCCCGTCGAGCAGGTCGCGCAGCCCGGCGTCGAACTCCTCGTCCGACAGCTCGCCGGGCGTCACCGAGTCCTCGCGGAAGCCGAGCGGGTCGTCGAGGTCGGCGGCGGTGGGCAGCAGGTGCGGCGACATCCAGACGCCGTCGCGCGCCTCGGTGCCCTGACGGGTGCGCAGCGATCCCCACAGCGTCGAGGCGTCGCGGAGCCGGCGGGGCCGCAGCTCGAGCCCGACGAGGGTCGCGAAGGTCTGCTCGGCCGGGCCGCCCGCCGCGCGCCGACGGCGTACGGTCTCCTGCAGCTTGGCAGCGGCCGGCATCCGCTCGGCCGTGGCCTGGCTGACGACCTCGTCGACCCAGCCCTCGACGAGCGCGAGGGTCACCTCGAGCTTCTCGAGCGCGGCCTTCTGCGCCGCCGACGGCTCGGGGTCGAACAGCCCGCCCGCGAGGGCGTCCTGCATCGCCTCGGGGTTGGTCATGTCGACCTCGCGGAGCTTGGTCTCCATCCCGGAGGTGTCGAAGTCCATGCCGGCGCCGTACTCCGAGACCGCCCCGATGAGGTGGTCGCGCAGCCACGGCACGCCGGCGAACAGCCGCTGGTGGGCGGCCTCGCGCAGGGCGAGGTAGAGCAGCACGTCGTCGGTGGAGACGTCGGGCAGCTCCTCGGCGAACGCCGCCACGTTGGTGGGGAGCAGCGCCGCCTTGCCGATCGGGCCGAGGGGCAGGCCGATGTCGGAGGCGCTGAGCACGTCGCCGGCCAGCGCACCGAGGCCGCTGCCGACCTGCGAGGCGACCATCGCGCCGCTCGCCTTGCCGAGCATCGCCATCAGGGGACCGGCGAGCTGCTTCATCTCCTCGGGCATCGCCTGGCCCAGCGCCTGGGTGGCGGAGCCGGCGATCGGCTCGACGAGCACCTTCCACACCGGGATCGTCTCGACGATCCACTCGGCGCGGGACCACGCGGCGGTGGTGCTCACGCCGGAGGGGAACTCGGTCGTGGTGTCGAGCCAGTGGTCGGCGAGGCGCACGGCGTCGGCGACCGCGGCCGACTGGGCAGGGCTGACGGTCGGGTCGGGCTCCTGCGCCGCGGCGCGCCGGGCCAGGTCGGTGACCGTCTCCCAGTTGACCGGGCCGTCGTGCGGCGCGAAGAACGACTGCATCTGCGCCATCAGCGAGTTGAGGTCGGGCAGGCCGCCTCCCGGGCCGAACCCGCCCATCTGGGAGAAGATCTGCTCGAAGGGCGTGCCCTTGAAGGGGTTGTCGTCGTCGGGGCCCTGACCGGACGATCCGGGACCACCGGGGGTGTCACTCATGGCGTCCACGGTACTCACCGCGCCCAGCAGCGGCACGCCTAGACTCGGCCGCGTGAGCGACCCCTCGTCCGATCCCGTGCGCCTCGTCGACATCCGCGACACCCCGCTCGACGTGGCCGAGGTCCTCGACGCGCTCGGTGACGCCGGCGCCGGTGGGCTCACCCTGTTCGTCGGCCAGGTCCGCGACCACGACGGCGGCAAGGGCGTCACGGCGCTCGACTACTCCGCGCACCCGACCGCGCTGGCCCGGCTGCAGGACGTCTGCCGGCGGGTGGCCGCCGACCACGACGTACGGGGCGTGGCGGCCGTGCACCGGGTGGGCGAGCTGCGCATCGGCGACCTCGCGGTCGTCGTCGCGACCACCGCCGCGCACCGCGGCGACGCCTTCGCGGCCTCGCGCGCCCTCATCGACACGCTCAAGGCCGAGGTGCCGATCTGGAAGCACCAGGTCTTCGACGACCGGACCGAGGAGTGGGTCGGCACGCCGTAGGGCCTCCCGCCGCGCGACCCCCGCGGCACCTACCCTCGTCGCGTGGAGATCCTGCTGTGGCTCGTGCCGTCGGCCGTCGTGGCCGTCGTGGCGATGGTGTGGGTGTCGTGGGCCGGGCGTGACGGTCGCGGCGAGGTCGACCGCGACGTCGCCGTCGAGCGCCTCGGCCGGGCCCTCACCAAGGAGCCGCCGGCCGGCACACGTCGTACGTCGGCACGGGTGCGCGACCGCAGCACCGGCATCGCCGTGCGGCCGAGCCACGGGGCGGGGTCGGGCGACGGCGCCACCCGTCGCGCGTCCTGACCGACGGCTGGGCGACGGCACGTTGCGGGCGAGTTGCCGCCGTTTGAGAGAGTTGCGCCCATGAGTCAGCGGACCAGGGCGGGACTGCTCGCACTGTGCCTCCTGGCCGTGCTGTGGGCGACGGCTGCGTTCGTGCCGCTGCCCTACGTCACCTACTACCCCGGACCGACGGTCGACATACTCGCCGAGGACGGCGGGGACGAGATCGTCCAGGTCTCCGGGCACAAGGCCTACCACGACGACGGCGAGCTGCGGATGACGACCGTCTACGTCAGCTCGCCGCAGGAGGACGTCAGCCTCCCCGAGCTCCTGCGCGCCTACTTCGACCCCGACGCGGCTGTCTGGCCGCGCTCGTCGATCTACGCCCCCGACGAGACCGACGAGTCGAGCGACCAGGAGTCCGAGGCCGCCATGGTGTCCTCGCAGGACACGGCGGTCGCGGCCGCACTCACCCAGCTCGGCGAGAAGGTCGACCCGCTGGTCGAGGTCCTCGCCGTGACCCCGGGGATGCCCGCCGACGGCAAGCTGGAGGTGCGCGACGTGCTGCTCCGGGTAGGCGGCACCAGGATCACCGACGCCCAGGACGTCGTCGACGCCGTGGACGCCGCGTCGCCCGGTGAGCCGCTCCCGTTCGTCGTACGACGCGGCAAGAAGGAGGTGACCGTCGACATCACCCCGGAGGAGGTCGACGGGGACCCCCGGATCGGCATCACCCCCGGCATCGGCTTCGACTTCCCCTTCCAGGTCAGCGTCGACATCGCCGACAACATCGGCGGCCCGAGCGCCGGGCTGATGATGTCGCTGGCCATCTTCGACACCCTCACCCCCGGCTCGCTGACGGGCGGTGCCCACATCGCCGGCACGGGCACCATCACGCCGGCCGGCAAGGTCGGACCCATCGGCGGGATCCAGCAGAAGATCGCAGCCGCGCGCGACGCCGGCGCCGAGCTGTTCCTCGTCCCGGCCGACAACTGCAACGGCATCGGGGGAGTGGACCCGGGCGACATGCGCCTGGCGAAGGCCACCACGATGGACGGCGCCGTCACGACCCTGGACGCGTGGGTCGCCGACCCCGACACCGACCTCCCGAGCTGCGAGGAGACCGCCTCATGACGAGCCCCACCGACCCGACGCCCGACGCCGTCCCCGAGCCCGGCGCCCCCGACGCGCTTCCCGAGGACCCGGCCCTGGCCGCGGCGGTCCTCGAGATCGAGGCGCACGTCGCCCAGGACGGGTGGGACCAGCCTGCCCGGCTCTACGCCCTCGTGGACACCGCGACGCTCGTGGCCCAGGAGCCTGCCCTCGCGGCGGCGATGGCGATCGACGGACCCGGCGACGACGGCTCGTTCACGCCGATCGAGCAGGACGGCCTGCCGCCCGGGCAGGTGCTCGAGGACGCGCTGCACACCATCGCCTGGCCGGAGAGCGTCACCGGGTGCGCGGCCGTCATCGAGCGGCTCGTGCTGCCGCCCGACGTGGACGACGAGATCCCCGACGACCCGACCGCCGCCGAGCTGTTCGCGCGCGAGCACCCCGACCGTCAGGAGGTGCGCATGGTCGCCGGCGTGACCCGCGCCGGGGCGTCGTACTGCGCCCTGCGCCTGCGCGCCCACGACGACGAGCAGTCCGTGGTCAACGGCACCGAGCTGGTCCCCGGCCTCCTCGAGCTGCTCCACGCGACGCTGCAGGACCCCTCGCACGACCCCCACGACCTCACGCACGACACCCAGCCCCGCCCCGACGAGAACCCCTGAGGCCATGAGCAATCCCTTCGACCGACCCAGCGGACCCAGCGGACCCGACGGCCCCCAGCGCCCCGGGGGCAACGGCGGCGCCGGCGGCGCGCGGCCGGCCACCACGTCGCGGCGGCCCGGCGCCCTGGTCATCACCGCGATCATCCTCGTCCTGGCCTTCATGCTCCTGAGCGCGTTCGCGTCCTTCTGGACCGAGCGCCTGTGGTTCGGCTCCGTCGGCTACGAGGGGGTCTTCACCACCCTGCTCCTCACCCGCATCGGGTTGTTCTTCGTCTTCGCCGGGCTGATGGCTGCGGTCGTCGCGGTGGCGATGGCGATGGCCTACCGCTTCCGCCCGGTCCTGTGGCCCGGCATGCCGGGGATGCCCGACGACGGGATGGACCGCTACCGCGAGCTGCTCGGTCCGCGGATGGGCTGGGTCATCGGGGCAGCGGCCGCGGTGATGGGTCTCTTCGCCGGCGCCTCGGCGTCGGGGCAGTGGCGCAACTACTCCCTGTGGCGGCACAGCAAGGACTTCGGCACGACCGACCCCTACTTCAAGAAGGACGTCGGGTTCTACGTCTTCGACCTGCCGTTCTGGCACTACATCGTCGACTTCGTGATGGCCCTGGCCGTCGTCGGTCTCATCGCCTCGCTGCTGATGAACTACCTCTTCGGCGGCATCCGGCTCTCCGCCCGTCCGGGGGAGCGGCTCACCAGCGCCGCGCAGATCCAGGTCTCCGCGCTCCTGGCGCTCTTCGTGCTGGCCAAGGCCGTGGACTACTGGCTCGACCGCTTCGACCTGGTGACCAACTCCGGCTCGATCTTCACCGGCATGGGCTACACCGACGACAATGCCGTGCTGCCCGCCAAGGAGATCCTCGCCGGCATCGCGATCGTCTGCGCCCTGCTGTTCCTCGCCAACATCTGGCGGCGCACGTGGCTGCTGCCGTCGGTCGGCGTGGCGCTGTTCGCGCTCTCCGCCATCATCCTGGGCCTGATCGTGCCGACGCTCGTCCAGGCGATCCGGGTCAACCCCAACGTGCCGGACCGTGAGGGCCCCTACATCAAGGCCAACATCGACGCGACGCGTGCGGCCTACCAGCTCGACCAGATCGACGTGCGCGACGTCGGCAGCTCGTCCGTCGACGACATCCGTGACGACCAGGGGTCGCTCAACAGCAGGACCGACGGGATCCCGCTCGTCGACCCGCAGATCGTGAGCGAGATCTTCGAGCAGCAGCAGCAGGTCCGCGCCTACTACTCGGTGCCCAACGTGCTCGACGTCGACCGCTACGAGATCGACGGCAACGACCGGGCCGTGGTGCTGGGCGTGCGTGAGCTCGACCAGAGCGGTCTCGCCGAGGGCGACCAGAACTGGTCCAACCTCCACACCGCCTACACCCACGGCAACGGCGTGATCGCCGCCTACGCCAACCAGCGACCCGAGGACGACTCGGAGCAGCAGACCGGCATCCAGTGGGCCGAGGGCCAGGAGGCCGACGAGGACGCCCTCACCCGCCTCGCCGGCGAGGACGGCTACGAGACGCGCGTCTACTTCGGTGAGCAGAGCCCCAGCTACAGCATCGTCGGCCAGCGGCCCGGCGGGGCGCCGGTCGAGTTCGACCTGCCGCGCGGGGACCGCAGCGACGAGGAGGTCGCGACGACGTACGACGGCAAGGCGGGCGTCCCGATCGGCAACATCTTCAGCCAGCTGCTCTACGCCGTGCGCTTCAGCGAGCCCAACCTGTTGCTGTCGAGCCGCGTGCACGAGAACTCCAAGATCCTCTACGACCGCAACCCGCGGCAGATGGTCGAGAAGGTCGCCCCGTGGCTGACCGTGGACTCCGATCCCTACCCGGCCGTCGTGGACGGGCGGATCCAGTGGATCCTCGACGGCTACACGGTCACCGACAAGTACCCGCTCTCCCAGCGCGAGTCGCTCGAGGAGATGACCGACGACTCGCTGCAGCAGAACACCGGGTTCCAGACGCTGCCGACCGACGAGGTGAACTACCTCCGCAACTCGGTCAAGGCCACGGTCGACGCCTACGACGGCACGGTCAACCTCTACGAGTGGGACGAGGAGGACCCGATCCTCAAGGCGTGGAAGGAGGTCTTCCCGGACGTCGTGCAGCCCAAGGCGGACATTCCCGACGCCCTGACGGAGCACCTGCGTTACCCCGAGGACCTGTTCAAGGCCCAGCGCTTCCAGTTCCAGCGCTACCACGAGACGTCGGCCTCGGCGTGGTTCGAGGGCTCGAGCCGCTGGGAGGTCCCGAGCGACCCGCAGCGCACCACCCGCCTGCAGCCGCCGTACCGCCTCTTCACCGACACCGGTGACGGCGAGACGTGGTCGCTGACCTCCGTCTACGTGCCGCGGCGCAAGGAGAACAACCTCGCGGCCTACATGGCGGTCAACAGCGACGCGACGAGCGATGACTACGGCAAGGTCTCGGTGCTGCAGCTGCCCAACGAGCCATCGGGCGGTCCGCTGCAGATCGCCAACACGTTCGCCACCAACGAGGACGTCAGCCAGGCCCTGCTGCCCTACACGACCGGCGACGCCGACCGGGTGCCCGGCAACCTGCTGACGCTGCCGATCGGGGACACGTTCATGTACGTGCAGCCGGTCTACACACGTCGAGCCGGTGAGTCGAACTTCCCGATCCTGCGCTTCGTGCTCGTCTCGTACGAGAACCGGGTCGGCATCGGCACCACGCTCGTGGGAGCCATCGAGGACGCGTTGACCGCCGACGCGTCGACGGACGGTTCGACCGACGGGTCGTCCGAGACGCCGACCGAGGAGCCGACGCCCACCGAGGAGCCGACCACCGAGCCGTCGCAGTCGCCCGGCTCGCAGCCGAACCAGCCCGGGGAGCAGGCCAACGTCTCCGAGCTGCTGCAGCAGGCGGAGGACAAGTTCGCCCAGGCCGACGAGGCGCAGCGCGCGGGTGACACCGTGCGGTGGGCCCGGCTGATGGAGGAGGGGCGCCAGCTCGTCGAGCAGGCCGTGCGCCAGCTGGGCTGACCCCCGATTTGGGCTCGGCCCGACACCCCTGTAATGTTCTGTTCACCGACGCGGGGTGGAGCAGCTCGGTAGCTCGCTGGGCTCATAACCCAGAGGTCGCAGGTTCAAATCCTGCCCCCGCTACACAGGAGAAACCGCCCGTGACCTGCAGGTCACGGGCGGTTTCGTATGTCCCAGCCGTCGCGCTTGCCGCGGGGGCGGAACGGCACCTACTGCTCGACCACCTTGCGGAGGGTGTCCATGGCCCTCCTCACGGCGTCGCGGGCCACGTCGATGCGCGCTGCGTCCGAGGGGGCTGCGCGGGTGCGGGCCCGGTCCAGCTCGAGCGTGGCCGCGAACAGGTCCTGGAGCACCTCGGAGTGGAGCGCGTCGAGGATGCGTTCGTGCTCCTCGATGCGGGCCAGGCGTTCGCTGCGGCGGATGTTGCAGACCTGGCTCTGCGAACCGGGCTGGGTGGAGAGGTCGGTCACGGCCATCTCCACCCACGACCAGCCGTCGTCGGTGCGGACCCGGAGCTCGCCGACCCGCTCGGTCCCGCTCGGGTCGACGGCCAGCAGCAGCGCCTCGAGGTCCTCGTGGTCCTCGGGGTGGATGCGGTCCGTGATGAGCGTGCCCACGATCTCGTCGACCGGCCAGCCGAAGAGGTTCGAGACCGCCGGACTGGCATAGCTGATGGCGTGGTGCGCGTCGACCAGGACCGCGGCGTCGCTGGAGCGCTCCATCAGGTGCCGGACGGCCTCGCCGAGGTTGAGGGAGGCGCCGACGATGCCGATCAGCTCGCCGTCGCGGTACACGCCGGTGTCTGTGACCAGCGCGTGCAGCACCTCGCCCCCGCGGCGCCGGACGGGGAAGCCGCCGGACCAGGGGCGGCCCTCCTGCAGCGCCGCCATGATCTCCGCGGCCGCCTGCTGGGAGATCTCGGGCACCGTCACCTCGGTGACGTCACGCCCCAGGGCCTCGGGGGCGGGCCAGCCGTACAGCTCCTCGGCGGCGGCGTTCCAGAACACGACGGACCCGCGCACGTCGGTCGCGATCACGGCGTGCCCGAGCGCCTGCAGCAGCTCGTCGGGAGACGGCCGCGCGGGACGTGTCCCGGTGTTCATGGAGCCAGTGTGCGGCTCGGACGTCGCGCGGACACGGGGCGAAAGACCCGGACCGAACGGTCCTCCCCGCCTCGTCGGGAACGGCGTAGAAGGTTCAGTCCACCGACGTGCGCGGGGCCGGCAGCGCAGGCTCCGGCTCCGGCGGCGGGGCGGGGAGCATGGTCGTCACCAGGAAGGCCGCGACGACCGCCACGATGACCTGGGGGGTCACCGAGACCCCGTCGGCGCCGAGCAGCAGGGTCGCCAGCAGCGTGGAGGTGAGGGGGAGTCGCAGCATGGCGGCGGACATCGCGCCGATCCCCATGCCGATCGCCGGCGCCAGGTCCATGCCGGGCAGCCCGGAGACGGCGATGCCGAGGGCGGCGCCGATGAACATCGCGGGGAAGACCGGTCCGCCGCGGAACGCGCTCAGCGCGAGTCCGTACGCCAGCGTCTTGCAGGCCGCAAGGAGGAGCAGGACCCCGGTGGAGTACGTCGTTGCGTGCGCGACCAGCTCGGGCAGGGCGTCCTGGCCGGAGAACAGCACCTGGGTGAAGCTGTGGTCAGAGACCAGCTGGTAGGCCATCGCGGTCGAGCCGATGGCCGCTCCGAGGGCCGTGGTGACCAGCACCCGGTTGACGTGGACCAGTGGTCGCAGCGACAGGCCGATCCAGCGGATGAGCCAGCCGAGCAGCGCGCATCCGACGCCGATCGGCAGGGCCCACAGCATCGTGGCGATGGTCGGCTCGGTGGCCGGCGGGACGGACGTCAGTGACAGCGAGAAGTTCCCGAGGCCGGTCCAGCTGTTGAGGCCGACGAACACCAGTGCCCCGACGCCGGAGGCCAGCAGTCCCGGCAGTGCCACCAGGATCAGCGTCGCGCCCCCGATGCCGGCGGCCTCCATGATGAGGAACGCGGCGAGCACCGGGGATCCGAGCAGGGTGCTGATCGCCGCGAAGCTGCCGGCCGAGGCCATCACCGTCAGCGCCATCGGCGGCGCGTCCCTCCTCGCCAGGTGCACGGTCAGCGCCGCGAGCCCACCGCCGACGGCGATCAGCGGTGCTTCCGGCCCGAGGACGGCGCCCAGGCTCAACGTGGCCAGCGAGGCCAGGATGATGCCGGGGAGCTCCCTGGGTGTGGGCGGACCTCCGCCCGTCTGGAACCCGAAGGCGGGGGAGTGACCGCCCGTGCCCGGCAGGTGGCGGATGGTGAGGCCGGTCAGCAGCCCGCACACGGCCAGCCAGGGCACCGGCCACCACGCCGGTGCACCTCCCGCGAACGCCGCGTCGGGCAGGTCCACGAAGACCAGCTCCTGGATCTGGGCCACGAGCGCGAGGAAGCCGTAGGCGACGACCGAGATGGGCGCGCCCAGGGCAGCGGCGAGCAGCAGGGCCGTGAGGTACGGGCGCGAGCGGACGACGGCCGCCGGCTCCACCGCCGGCGGGGCGGACGCCGCCGGCGGGTCGCCGTGCCCGTGCGCCGGCGGCGTCAGTAGCCCGTCCCCTTCTTGGTCTGCTCGCGCTCGGCGTGGGCCGTCCCACCCTTGGTGTCGAGGGTCGCGCACGCGTCCGCGATGTCGCGGGTCAGGCGCTCGACCTGCTCACGGCTCATCGTCTCCTTGACGAGGGCACGCATGATCTTCACGTGCTCGGCGTTCGGGGGGAGGGTGTAGGCGGGCACCATCCAGCCGCGTTCCGCGGACAGCTGCCAGGCGATGTCGGACTCGTCGTAAGACGTGTGCTCGCCGGCGAGCCGGAAGGCCACCAGGGGCAGCTGCTCGGCGTCGGCGCCGATCACCTCGAACCGGCCGCCCTCGCGCAGGTTGGCGGCGAGCGCGTCGGCGTTCTGCTTCATCTGCTTCATCACGTACGTGTAGCCGTCGCGCCCGAGGCGGACGAAGTTGTAGTACTGCGCGAGGACCATCGCGGCACCGGTCGAGAAGTTCAGCGTGAAGGTGGCGTCGAGCTTGCCGAGGTAGTTCTCGTAGAAGACCAGGTCCTCGGCGAGGTCCGACTCCTGGCGGAAGACCAGCCAGCCGATGCCGGGGTAGACCAGTCCGTACTTGTGCCCTGACACGTTGATCGAGCGCACCTGCTCGAGCCGGAAGTCCCAGGGCGAGTCGGGGTAGAGGAACGGCCACACGAACCCGCCGCTGGCGCCGTCCACGTGGAGAGGGATGTCGAGGTCGCGCCTGCTCCTGATGTCGAGCAGCAGGTCGTTGATGCCGACGATGTCGTCCATGTGACCGGTGAAGGTGGTGCCGAGGACGGCCGCCACGCCGATCGTGTTCTCGTCCAGGTGGGGCTCGACGTCCTCCGGGCCGATCGTGTACTTGTCCTTGGCCAGCGGGATGATCCGGGGCTCGACGTCGAAGTAGCGGCAGAACTTCTCCCACACCACGTGGACGTCGCCACCGAAGACCAGGTTGGGCCGGTCCGTCGGCAGGTGGGCGGCCTGCCGGCGCTCCTTCCACTTCCACTTCAGGGACAGCGCACCGAGCATGATCGCCTCGGACGATCCCTGCGTACGGCACCCGGTCGTCGGGCCCGGAGCGTGGAAGAGGTCGGCCAGCATCCGCACGCAGCGCTGCTCGATCTCGGCCGAGATCGGGTACTCCGCGTGGTCGATGAAGTTGCGATGCAGGTTCTCCGCGATGATCCGCTGCGCCTCCGGCTCCATCCAGGTCGTGACGAAGGTGGCCAGGTTGCGCTGCGGGTCCCCTTCGAGGGCCAGGTCCTCGCCCAGGAGCCGCATCGCGTCCGTGGGACGCATCCCGCTCCGGGGGAAGGACGTCGCCGGGGCCTTCTCGGTCAGGAAGCGGTTGCCGAAGAGCGTCTCGGCGTCACGCTGGCTCAGTGTGCTCATGGGCTTGCTGCACCACCATTCTTGTCGGGGTCGGTCGGTCGAATGCCTGGATGACGCCGCCGATCGCGAAGCAGACGGCGCCGGCGAAGGTGCCCCAGTTGACGAGACCGGTGTTGATCTCGCTGGACGTCGCGGGGCGCACGAAGGCTGCGAGCCCGGCCAGGAGGAACAGCACCGAGCCGAGCTGGTTCACCGCCACCACCCACCAGCCGATGTCGTGGACCCGCACCACGACGTGGCCGTCGCCGACGTCGAGCATCGCGAGGTGGCCGGAGACGAGGAAGCAGACGCACCCGATCATGTCGGGCAACCAGATCCAGCCGTTGGACTGGCGGGGAGTCAGCCCCTCCGCGAAGGCGGCGACCAGGCTGACCGCGAAGAACAGGGTCCCGACGAACAGCACGACCGCGCTGCGCCAGTCGCGCTGGTCCGGGCGGTTGCCCCACCACCGCATCCCGTCACGTGGGTCACCGGGCCGGCGCTCGGCCGCGTTGACAGCGAGCAGGACCGAGGCGTAGCCCCCCAGGCTGAAGAAGAACCCGCCGACCAGGTACGTCGTGTTCACCGACACCAGCGCCGCATCACGCTCGGCCAGGAACGCGCCCAGGGCGAACAGGCTGCCGCCCAGCACGAAGGCGCAGGCGGCCACGAGGTTGGTGCTGACGAGTCGTCGTCCCACAGTCGCGTACCTCAGCCCCTGGGTAGATGGCCCGGCCGTCAGCCAGTACCTCACGACTGCGAGCGCGGCTGCCTCATCCGCTGCGGGTGACTCGGCACGGCGTCCGCGCCCCTAGTGTCGGCGGATCCTCGACCCCCCCGCGAAGGAGATCCCCCCATGTCCAGACGGTTCCACCTGGCCGTGTCGGCGGCCGCGACGGCCGCCCTGCTCGGTGCCATGACCAGCCCACCGGCGTACGCCGATCCGAACAACAACACCGTCCGCAAGCTCACCAAGGCCGTGACCGTGGACGGCGTGATGGACCACCTCGAGGCGTTCCAGGACATCGCCGACGAGGACGGCGACCGGGCCGCCGGCCGCCCGGGACACCGGGCGTCGGTCGACTACGTGGTCGACCAGCTCGAGGCCGCAGGCTACGACCCGACGGTGCAGGCGTTCGAGTTCCCCTACGAGGAGGACTTCTCCGAGCTCGTGCGGATCTCGCCCAACCCCCGCGTGTTCGAGCAGGACAGTGAGTTCCTGCGCAACGGCTTCGACTCGGGAACCCCGGAGGGCACCGCGACGGGGACGCTCTTCGTCATCCCCGCCTCCGACGCGACCGATGGTTGCGAGGCCGGCGACTTCGCCGGGATGGCGGCCGGCCAGATCGCGCTGATCCAGCGCGGCGGGTGCGGGTTCGCCATCAAGGCCCTGGCCGCCCAGACGGCGGGTGCGGCCGGAGTCATCATCTACAACAACACCGCCGGCATGATCAGGATGATCGGCGACGCAACCGGGTTGACCATCCCGGCGGTCTTCGCCAGCCAGGTCGCCGGCGAGAACCTCGCGACCACGCCTGGTGCGATCGTCAGGGTGAAGGTGGACTTCACCTCCGAGCCGCGGACGGCGTACAACGTGCTCGCCGAGACGGCCAGCGGCAACGACGCCAACACCGTCATGGCAGGCGCCCACCTCGACAGCGTGCAGGACGGTGCCGGCATCAACGACAACGGCTCCGGCAGCGCCGCACTCCTCGAGACCGCCGTCCAGATGGCCAAGGTCAAGCCCACCAACACCGTGCGGTTCGCCTGGTGGGGTGCCGAGGAGGAGGGACTTCTGGGGTCCACGTACTACGTCGGGCAGCTGACGCCCGCGCAGCGACAGGACATCGCGCTCTACCTCAACTTCGACATGGTCGCCTCGCCGAACTACATGTTCGGCGTCTACGACGGCGACAACTCCGGCGGGACAGCGGCTCCCGGATTCATCCCCGCGGGCAGCGCCCAAATCGAGGACGTCTTCGAGAAGTTCTACGCCGACCGCGGGGAGCCGTCGCAGGACAGCGAGTTCTCCGGCCGCTCCGACTACGGGCCGTTCATCGCGGTGGGCATCCCGGCCGGCGGCCTCTTCACCGGCGCGGAGGTGCCCAAGTCGGCGGCGGAGGCGGCGCTGTACGGCGGCGTGGCGGGCGCGTCGTACGACCCGTGCTACCACCAGCCGTGCGACAACCTGACCGGAGCGGGGCAGAACACGGCGCTCTACGACCAGCTGCGGGAGGACTACACCCTCGTCGGCAACATCAACGTGCACGCGCTGGACGTCAACTCCGACGCCATCGCGACCGCGGTGCTGACGTTCGCCTACGACACCTCGAGCGTCAACGGCGCGCCCGGGCACCCGGGTCGCGGCCTGGTCAAGCCCGGTGTGGCCGAGCGGACCCTCGCCGCGATCAGCAACCTGCGCGCCCGCTGATCGACGACGGCGTACGACGGACCGGTCAGGCCGAGACCAGGCCTGGCCGGTCCACCGGGGCCGGCGCGTCGGCGCGGGAGCCGGTGCGCTCGGCGCCGATGCCGGCGGCCACGACCAGCAGGATGCCCGCGACGGCGATGGCGTTGGGCACCTGGCTGAGCACGAGGAAGCCGATCACCAGGGCGAAGGCGGGCTCGAGCGCCATCAGGGTGCCGAAGGCGCCGGTGGTGAGCCGGCGCAGCGCGCGCAGCTCGAGGGCGAAGGGCACGACGGGCAGCAGGATCGCCAAGCCGAGGCCGTACAGCATCAGCTGCGGTGTGAGGTCACCGACGACGCCGGGGCCGGCGACGACGGTCGCGACGAGGGCGGCGACGGGCATCGAGACAGCGAGCCCACCGAGCCCGCTGACGGCGTCACCGACACGCTGCGTGAGCAGGATGTACGCCGCCCAGCACGCGGCGGCGCCCAGTGCGCAGGCCACCCCGACCGGGTCGGCCGCGCCGGTCCAGGGCTGGGTCAGGAGGAGCACCCCGACGGCCGCCACCGCTGCCCAGGAACGTCCCACGCCACGGCTGCGCCAGACCGCGATCGTCAGCGGGCCGAGGAACTCCAGCGCGCTGGCCATGCCGAGGGGGAGGCGCGCCACGGCGGCCATGAAGAGCAGGGTCACTCCGGCGGTGACGACGCCGAGCGCGACGCCCGACCACAGCGCCTCGCGCGAGTAGAGGGACAGACGGGGCCGGACGATGACCAGCAGGAGGATCCCGGCCCAGAAGAGCCGGATCCAGGCCGCGCCGGAGGCGCCGAGGTCGTCGATGAGGCCGACCGACACGGCGAGACCGAGCTGCACGCAGAGCATCGAGGCGACGGCCATGGTCGCGCCCGCGCGGGCCGTGGAGCCGTGGGTGGAGCGAGGGGTGGTGGAGGGCATGCAACCAGTAGAGACGCCCGAGACCGTTCGCGTCCACGTGACTTTGCTGGACATTCCGTTCGCAAACTCGACACAATAAGTCATGGACGTCCGTCGCCTCCGGATGCTGCTCGAGCTGTCCCGCCTCGGCTCGATGCACGAGGTCGCCGACGCGCTCGCCACCACCACGTCGAGCGTCTCGCAGGGGATCGCCGCGTTGTCCCGCGACGTGGGGAGTCCGCTCCTGGAGCCCGACGGCAGGCGGGTGCGGCTCACCCCGGCCGGCCGACGGCTGGCCGACCACGCCGTCACGATCCTCGCCGCGGTCGAGGCGGCCCGCCTCGATCTCGACCCGACCGCGGAGCCGGCGGGCGTGGTGCGGGTGGCGGGGTTCGCGTCGGCGATCCGGAGGTCGCTCCTGCCGGCCATCGACCACCTCCGCTCGACCCATCCCCGCATCGAGGTCCGGATCCACGAGTACGAGCCGCTCGAGTCGCTCGACCTGCTGGCGCGCGACGACGTCGACCTGGCCCTGGCCTACGACTACGACCTCGCTCCGGCGGAGTGGCGGGACGACCACGTCGTCCAACCGCTGTGGGACCTGGAGTGGGGGATCGGCGTGCCGACGCGCGACCGGCACCTGGGGCTCGCCGACCTCGCCGACCGCGACTGGATCGTGAACTCGCGCAACACCGCCGACGAGGACGCGCTGCGCACGCTGGCCTCGCGAGCCGGCTTCATGCCACGGGTCGTGCACCGCATCGACTCGCTCGAGCTGGTCGACGACCTCGTGGTGGCCGGACGGGGCGTCGGCCTCCTCCCGCGGGGGCGTGCGTCGAGGCGCGGCGTGAGCGTCGTACGCCTGCGGGACCCGGAGGTGCGCCTCCGCGCCTACGCGGTGACCCGGCGCGGACGGGGAGGCTGGCCGCCGCTGCGCGCGGTGACCGACCGGCTCGTCACCGGCTGAGGGCAGGGGGCGTCAGAAGGCGTACCGGATCCGGCACCCGGGCAGCTTCTCGTCGACGAGGTCGGTCAGCTGCTGCACCCAGCGTCCCTTCCACCCGGTGCGGTAGCGCACGTTGACCTGCCCGCTCTGGCTGCGCTTGACCTCCTGGAGGTCCGGGCGCCACAGCAGCTCCTCGCCCCGGGGGTGCCAGCCGAGGTTGACCTCGTGGAGCGCCTCGTTGTGGGTCAGGAAGACGACCTCGGCCGCGAGCTGCGCCCGGGTGCGGGCGTTGGTGCCGTCGGCGACCTGCTCGAGGAGCTCGGCCCACTCGGCGAGCCAGGTCTCGTGCACGATCACCGGGCTGAGGTTGAGGTGCACCTCGTAGCCCGCCTCGACGAAGTCGTCCATCACGGCGATGCGGTCGCGGATCCGCGAGGTGCGGACGTCGACCGCGCGCGAGGGACCCTCCGGCATCAGGCTGAAGCGGACGCGGGTGCCACCGCGCGGGTCCCACGTGAGGAGGTCGCGGTTGACCAGCTTGGTGGCGAAGCTGGCCTTGGCGTTCGGGAGCCGGGCGAAGAGGTCGACGAGGTCGCGCACGTTGTCGGAGACGAGGGCGTCGGCCGAGCAGTCGCTGTTCTCGCCGAGGTCGTAGACCCAGTCGACGGGGTCGCACTGGTTGGGCTCCGGCTTCACGCCCTGCCGTCCGGCGTGGCGCTCGAGGTAGCCGAGGATCGCCTCGATGTTGGCGAACACGGTGATCGGGTTGGCGTAGCCCTTGCGCCGGGGCACGTAGCAGTAGGAGCACGCCATGGCGCACCCGTTGGCGGTGGACGGCGCGATCCAGTCGCTCGAGCGCCCGTTGCGGCGCGCGGAGAGCGACTTCTTCTCGCCCAGGACGAGGACCTCCCGCTTGTTGCGCACCCAGTCCTCGACCGCTCCGGCGTTGCCGTGGAGCCCCGGGATCGCCTGGTGCGACAGCACCTCGATGCGCTCGGCCTCGGGGAACCGGGCGAGGACCTCGCGGGCTCGTGGGAAGCGCTCGATGTCGCGCTCGTGGTAGATCCGGCGGACGTCGAGCAGGCGGTCGGCCAGCTCCGCCGGCAGACGCGTCATCCGGTGGCTCCGGTGCTCAGTGCCGCAGCACCTTCTCCATCGGTCGGCCCTTGGCGAGCTCGTCGACCAGCTTGTCGAGGTAGCGGATCTGTCGCATCAACGGGTCCTCCACCTCCTGCACCTTGACCCCGCACACCGAGCCGGTGATCTGGTCGGAGAGCGGGTTGAGCCGCGCCGCGGCGAAGAAGTCCTCGAAGGTCGTGCCGGCGTCGAGGTGAGCCTGGAGCTGCGCCCGGTCGAAGCCCGTCAGCCACTCGATGACCTCGTCGACCTCGTCGCGGGTGCGCCCCTTGCGCTCCGCCTTGGCGACGTAGTGGGGATAGACCGCGGCCACGCTCGTGGTGAAGATCCGGTGCACGTTCCGAGGATAGGTCGATCCACCGACGTCGGTCGCCGTACGGCGCGGTCAGCCCTTGTCGGTGTCGGCCGCCCGTTGCAGCACCTCGGACTCGCTGGCCACGGACTTGACCGTGGCCGGGTCCACCAGCGGCTCGGTCCCCGGCTGGTGCAGGTCGGTGTCGGTGGTGTCGGGGTTGAACCCCTCACCCGCGGCAGGGATGCCCGACGGCGTGGTGATGTCGTCGTCCGTGCCCGCGTCGAGCTCGGCCTCCACCTCCGCCTCGCTCAGCCCGAGGGCAGGCGCGAGCACGGCGGCCTGCGCGGACGGTGCCTTCTTCGCGGGTGCCTTCTTCGCTGCGGGCTTCTTGGCGGGAGCCTTCTTCGCGGGAGCCTTCTTCGCAGGTGCCTCCGGGGCAGCGCTCTCCTTGGCGGGCGGTGTCACGACCTCCGCGACCGGCTCGTCCGCGAGGCGGTCTGCGCGCCGGTCCGTGGGCCACGGCGCGGCCGGGGCCGGACCCGAGCCCGACACCTGCTCGATGACCCGACCCACGACGCGGGCCGTCGTACGCACCCCGGTCGTGGCGATGCCCACGGAGGTCCCGATGACGGCGGCGGCGGCGTGGGCGGGGAGCGTGACTGCTCCGGAGACCAGGCGGATGGGGTTCACCAGCGATCCTCTCGTCAGGCGTGATGCGGTCGACGTGTCGATGTCCGTACCCGATTCGCTGCGCTCCACACGGTGACCTGCGCCACCTCCGAGCAGCCCGCCATTCGGGTGGGGCCGCGTGTGCGACGCGGATCTGCGGGTACCGAGCGAGCCTACCCACCCGCGTCGAGACGACTCGGCGTCGAGAGAGGAGCACCTCCATGGCAGAGAACACCCGTCTCCGGTCCCGGTCCACCGCGTCAGGGACGCCCGTCCAGGCCGCCGCAGCCCTCGTGGGCGCCGTCTTCCTGCTCGTCGGCGTGCTGGGCTTCATCCCCGGCATCACCACCGACAGCGGCGGCATGGAGGCGGCCGGGCACGAGTCGCACGCCGAGCTGCTCGGCATCTTCCAGGTGTCGGTCCTGCACAACGTGGTCCACCTGCTCTTCGGTGTCGCCGGGATCGCGCTGGCAAGGAGGGCGTCGACCGCGCGGGCCTTCCTGGTGGGAGGTGGGGCGATCTACCTCGTGCTGTTCCTCTACGGCCTGGTCGTCGACCAGGAGTCGCAGGCCAACTTCGTCCCGGTCAACACGGCCGACAACTGGCTCCACCTCGTCCTCGGCGTCGGCATGATCGCCCTCGGCATCGTGCTCGCGAGGCGACCCGGCACGACCGGTGTCGGTCGCTGAGCCCACACCGTCCACGATGACGACCGGCGACCGGCTCCACTTCATCGGCACCGCGACGACCGTGATGTCGTTGGGCTCCTTCACGCTGCTGACGGACCCCAACTTCCTGCACCGCGGCCAGCGGGCCTACCTGGGGTGGGGCCTGTCGTCGCGCCGGCTCACCGACCCGGCGATCGAGCCGGAGGCGCTGCCGGCCCTCGACGCAGTCCTGCTCTCGCACCTGCACGGCGACCACTTCGACCGGGTCAGCCGCGAGCGCCTGGACCGGTCCGCGCCGGTGCTGTCCACGCCGCACGCCGTACGCCGTCTCGGCTCGTGGGGCTTCGACGCGCACGCCCTGGAGACCTGGGACCAGCACGTCCTGACCAAGGGTGCCGAGGAGCTGAGGGTGACTGCGGTCCCGGCAGTCCACGCCCGCGGCCTGCTCGGGCGGATGCTCCCGCCGGTGATGGGCAGCGTGCTCGAGCACTCCGTGGACGGGCAGGTACGACGCCGCGTCCACGTCAGCGGCGACACGTTGACCGGCGACCACGTCGACGAGGTCCGCGAGCGGTTCCCCGACATCGACGCGGCCGTCGTCCACCTCGGCGGCACGAGGGTGCTGCTGCGCACCGTGACCATGGACGGGCCGATGGGCGTCGACTTCGTCGAGCGCACCAGGCCGCGGGTCGTGGTGCCGGTGCACCACGACGACTACACCGTGTTCCGGTCGCCGCTCGGCGACTTCGTCGAGCGCGCCGGCGCCGCAGGCCTCGCCGCCCGCCTGCGCTGCCCCGAGAGGGGTGGCGTCGTCAGCCTCGACCCCGCCGGCTGAGGTCCCCACGCAGCGAGCCGGCCCGCCCCCGTGAGGGGACGGGCCGGCTCGTTGCGGTGGGTGTGCCGGGTCAGGACTGGGTCTGCGAGCGGACCTCGTCCACTCCCGACTGCCCCTCGGACTTGACGTTGCTCGCGCCCTCGGCGGCCGTGTCCTTGACCTCCTGGGCGGCGTCGGCGGCCGTGTCCTTGACGTTCGCAGCGACGTCCTGCGCCACGGACTTCGCCTGGTCGACGACCGGCTGGCCGTGCTCCTTGGCGGCGTCGACGACGTGACCGGCGGCCACGGCCTCCTTCTCCGAGGCGGGGATCAGGGCCGCGACGATCACGCCGGCGCCGAAGGCCACCAGGCCGGCCGCGAGCGGAGCGCCCTGCACCTTGTCCTGGGCGCCGCTGACGGCGTCCGAGGCGGTGCCCTTGACCGAGTCGACGGCCCCACCGGCGGAACCCGTGGCGGACCCGGCCGTGCCGGATGCCGACGACTTCACCCCGTGGGCAGTGCCCATCACCTTGTCGCGCACGCCGAGCACGCGGCTGCGGGCCGCCTGCTTGCGCCGCTCGACGATGGCCGAGGGGCTCACCCGGTCCTGCAGGGCGTCGACGTCGGCGGTCATCGACTGCCGCGTCTGCTCGATCTCGGACCTCAGTTCTTCTGTGCTCTGGCCCATGCTGCGTCCTCCTTGAGTGTCTGCTGCGTCTCGGGCAGCTGCGGGTGTGCGTTCTTGAGCTCCTTGCGGCCCCTCGCCGCGAGGACGGCGCCGACGATCGCCCACAGGATGGTGACGATCAGGAACGCCAGCTCGACGGGCATCCAGTTGTCGAGGAGGTAGGCCAGGGCGAACGAGCCCAGGATCAGCGCGAGCAGGCCGGACACACCGGCACCGCCGAGCATCCCGGCGCCCTTCCCGGCCTTGGCGGCCTCCTCCTTGAGCTCGGTGCGTGCCAGCTCGAGCTCCTGCTTGACGAGCGTCGTCAGGTCGTTGCTCAGGTCACCGACGATCTGGCCGAGGCTGCGCCCGTCCTCCACGCCCGGACCACCGACGGCATGCGAGCCGGACGGGCCGGCCGCACTCGTGGGGGGAACCGGGTCGAAGCCCTGGGCCCCTGTCACGGCGTGTCCTGGGTGCGCTGGCCCGGGAGCCCGGTCGAGGAGGAGTCGAGGCTCGACGGCGTCGTCAGCGTCGGGTCCGGGGCGGGGGTGTCGTACCCCGTCGTGCCCGGGCTGTCGGTGCTCGACTGGCCCGCCAGGGGTGCTGCCCCGCCGGCCGTGCCCATCGGGCCCGTCCCCACGCCGGTGGTGCTGTAGGTCGGGTCGGTCGGGCGGCCGCCGTACGTCGTCCCGCCCGCGCCGCCGGACTCGGCGAGCGACGCCGCGGCCGCGCCGTCGGCGGTCGCGCGGAACATCCGCCCGGCGACGACGCCTGCGGCGAGCGCGCCGAGGAGGAACGTCCCCGGGCGACGTCGCGCGAAGTCACGGGCGTCGTCGAGGAGCTGTCCCGGGTCGCGGTTCTCGAGGTGGCTGCCGAACGCCCGGACCCGGTCGGAGACCTCCTGGGCGAGGTCGGTCGCCAGGCCCTGCGAGGGGCCCTGTCCCTGCGCCATCTGCTGCAGGTCGTCGCCCAGGGTGCGCAGGGTCTGCGACAGCTTGTCGCGACCGGTGGTGGCCTGGTCGTTCAGCTGGCTGGTGACCTGCCGCTTCGCGTCGCCCACGACGTTGCGGGCCTGCTCGGCCGCGGTGCCGGCGACGTTGAGCGCCTCGTCCTTCGCAGTGCCGGCCACCTGCTTGCCCTGGTCGGCAGCCGTCGACGCGGTGTCCTTGGCCTTGTCGGTGGCGCTGGTGTCGCCGCTGCCCGAGTCGTAGCCGCTCGAGCCGTAGCCGCCAGTGCCGGTGGTGCCGGTGGTGCCGGTGGTGCCGGCGCCGCTGGTGCTCAGTGGGTCGTTTCCGTAGGTCGTCATGCGTCCTCCTCGGAGTGGGTGGGGGTGCTGCCTGCGTCGGGGTCGGGGTCGGGGTCGCTGGCCGGCTCGGAGTCCGGCTCGAGCTGCTCCTGGTCCGGCTCCTCGCCAGTGGGCGTCGGGGGATCCGCGTCCTGGTCGTGGGGGGATTGCTCGGTCATGCGCGCTCCGTACCCACCGGAACTCGTCGCACTCCACCCGTTCGGAGGCATTTCCAGGTGCAGTCCCAGATGCATGTCAGTGGGGGCGGCGGGGCACTGGGAGCGATGGCTGCTCTCCTCCAGCACACTCCCCGCCAGCGGTCGTACGCCGACCTGACGGACGCCGAGGTCGAGGAGATCGGCCGGACCCTGGACGCCCTGCGCGAGGAGGTCCTCGCGGACCGCGGCGCAGCGGATGCGGCCTACATCCGCCGCGTCATCGCGGTCCAGCGCTGCCTCGAGGTGGCGGGCCGCGTGGTCCTCCTGGGCAGCCGCAGCCGCACCGCGTGGTGGCTGGGAACGACCTCGCTGGCGCTCTCGAAGGTGCTCGACAACATGGAGGTGGGGCACAACGTGCTCCACGGGCAGTGGGACTGGATGCGTGACCCCCGCATCCACTCCTCGACCTGGGACTGGGACCACGCGTCGGCACCCGCGCAGTGGCGGCGGGCCCACAACGACCGGCACCACGTGAACACCAACGTGCTCGGCAAGGACAACGACCTCGGCTACGGCATCCTGCGCGTCGACGAGGCGCAGGAGTGGCGGCCGCGCCACCTCGTCCAGCCGCTGTGGAACCTCGTCAACGCGCTGATCTTCGAGTACGGCATCGCGATGTACGACCTCGACCTCGGCGAGTCGCTCCGCTCGGGCGACGGCTTCACGCCCGAGCAGAAGGCCGAGATGCGCACGACGGGGCGCCGCGCCGCCCGCAACGCGCTGCGCGACTACGTGCTGCACCCGCTGCTGTCGGCGCCCACCGGGTCGGCCCGCTCCACCCTGACCGCCAACCTGGTCGCCAACGTGGCTCGCAACGTGTGGAGCCACTCGGTCATCATGTGCGGCCACTTCCCCGAGGGCGTGGCGACGTTCGAGGTCGCCGAGCTCGACGAGGACGAGACGCGCGGACGGTGGTACCTCCGCCAGATGCTCGGCTCCGCCGACATCTCGGGCCCGCCGCTGCTGCACGTGCTCTGCGGCAACCTCTCCCACCAGATCGAGCACCACCTCTTCCCGGACCTGCCCAGCAACCGCTACCGCGAGATCGCCGGACCGGTGCGGGAGCTCTTCGAGCGCCACGGCCTGGCGTACAACACCGCGCCGCTCTGGCGGCAGGTCGCCAGCGCCTGGAAGAAGGTCGTCCGGCTGTCGGTGCCGCCCCGCCGCTGACCCGGTCCGGCGCGCATGACGTCGCCTCCCGTGGGGCACCTGTGCGCCATGACGAGCGGGATGCCGGGGGTGCCGTCGCACGCGCCGGGCGGCGAGTTCTCCGTCGGCGTGGAGGAGGAGCTGATGCTCGTCGACGACCGCGACGAGCTGCTGGGAGCCGCGGCCGCACCGCTCGTGGAGTCGATGTCGCAGACCGTGCCCGACGCGGGGGTGGTCACCGGCGAGATCTACGTCGACCAGGTCGAGCTCAACACCCCGGTGTGCCGCAGCGCCGACGACGTGTGGCGCTCCCTGCGTGACCTCCGGGCCCTCGTCGGCAAGCACGGCGGCCGCGTCCTGGCGGCAGGCGTGCACCCGACGGCGCCGGTCGGGGTCCCCGACATCGCCACCTCGCCGCGCTACGACCGCATCATCGACGAGTACGCCGGCCTGCTGCGCACGCCGACCGCGGCCCTGCAGGTGCACGTGGGACTGCCCGACGAGGACACCGCGATGCTGGCCTACCGCGGCCTGCGCAACCGGCTGCCGCTCCTGCGCGCCCTGGCGGCGGGGTCGCCGTACTGGCACGGGCTGGACTCCGGGCAGGCCACGGCCCGGGCGGCCATCATCCGCTCCTACCCGCGCACCACCATGCCGCCGCTGCTGCGGTCGTGGGACGACTACGTCGCGCGCACGGAGGCGCTGATGGCGGCGGCCGAGGCGTCCGACCACACCTACGTGTGGTGGGAGATGCGTCCACGACCGCTGCTGGGGACCCTCGAGGTGCGGGTCATGGACGCGGTGCCGTCCCTGTCGGCCGTCGCCGCCCTCACCGCCCTCGTGCAGGGGATCGCCCGTCGTGCGGTGGAGTCACCGGACGACGTCGACCTCGACGACGACGTGCTCGCCGTCAACGACCACCGGGCGGCCCGCTACGGCCTCGACACCCGGGTCGTGGACGTCGACCGCTCGCTGCGACCCCTGCGGGACATCGCCGGCCGCGTGGTCGCCGAGGCGCGCGCGGTGCTGGCCGGCGACGGGAACGACGCGCCCCTCGAGCCGCTCGAGGCCGCTCTCGCCCGCGAGACCGAGCCGAACCGCCAGCGACGGGTGGTGGCGGCCGGTGGCATGCCAGCCCTCCTCGCCGACCTCGTCGCCCGCACCACCGACCTGGACGGCTGAGCCGTGTACGCCGACCACCTGGTGCAGCCGTGGTACGACCGGCTGGTGGAGGACCTGCCCCAGGGTCCCCTGCTCGACGTGCACACCCACCTCGGCGACCGGGACTCCGTCTCGGCCACCGCGGAGGAGCTGCTAGGGGCGGTCGCGTCCGCCCGGGCACGGGCACTGGTGTTCCCCCTGTCGGAGCCGGACGGCAGCTACCTGGTCGCCAACGAGGCTTGCCTCGACGTGGCCGGACGCAGCCAGGGCGCGCTGACCGCCCTGGCGCGCGTCGTGCCCGACGAGGTCGACGCGGTGGAGAAGCTCCTGGACTCCGGTGCGCGCGGCCTCAAGCTGCACCTGTCCAGCGACGACCTCGACCTGGCCGACCCGCGCCTCGAGCCCGCGTTCGCGCTGGCGCACGAGCGCCGGCTCCCGGTGGTGGTGCACGCCGGCCCCGAGGTCGGCTCCACCGGCGCCGCCGCCCTCGCCGTGTGCGAGCGGTGGCCGGACCTGCGGCTGGTGCTGGCCCACTGCGGTCTCTCCGACCTGGGCCGGCTGCACCGCCACGTCACCGACGTGCCCCACCTCTTCCTCGACACCTCGTGGTGGACGCCGGCGCACCTGATGGCGCTGTTCCGCCTGGTGCCGCCCGGACGGGTGCTCGCCGCGAGCGACCTGCCGTACAGCACGCCGGTCTCGGCCCTGATGGCCACCGGTCGGTGCGCCTGGCAGGCGGGTCTCACGCCCGAGCAGGTCGCGTCGGTGCTCGGGGGACAGGCCACGCGCATCCTCGACGGCGACGAGCCGCTCGACCTCGGGTCGCCGCCCGCGGAAGAGGCCCGCGAGGTGTGGCCGTTCCTCGAGGCCGCGTCGACCAACCTGCTGGCCGCGCTGGAGGCCATGCAGCGCGGGCTCGACCCGGAGGTCCCGCTCGTGGTCGCACGCCACGCCTGCGACGTGCCCGGCGACGACCCGGACGCCCCCGTGCTGGCGTCGGTGCTGCGCCTGCTCGACCTGTACGAGGAGCACCACGACCGGCTGCTGCGCCGCAACGGCTTCTCGCCCGGGTGGGACCTGGTGGCTGCCGCGGCGGTCGTGGCCCGTACGCCGGCGGCTGCGCTGCCCTGACCGTCAGCGCGGGTCGTCGCGCGGCTCGCGCAGCAACCACCACCCGGCGGTCCAGGCGGCCGCGCCGGCGACGAGCTCGACGTGCAGGTCGACGATCGCCACGGTGATCATCGTGGTCACCGCGACCGAGCTGAACCCGTCGAGGGCCATCAGCTGCCGACCCTGTCGGTGGCCGCCGACACGGCGGCGCGACGTCGCGCGTCGAGGGCCGAGGAACGCCGGGAGAGGCGCTGGTCGAGCAGCTCGGCTGCCTCGGTCGTGCGCCCGGCCATCGCCAGGACGTGCACGAGGGTGTCCTCGACGACCTCGCGCTGGGCCCGGCTGCCGCCCAGCGGCGCCATGGTCGCGACGACGCCGGTGAGGGTCGCGGCGGCGGCGTTCCAGCGCTCCTCCACGACGTGGCCGAGCCCGGTGCACAGGGGAGCCACGACGTCGCGGAAGACACGGTCGTCGCTGCGCTCGGCGTGGGTCTCGAGCGCGGCCAGCGCGGTGGCGTCGCCGTCGGCGGCGAGCAGGACGGCGCTGTGCATGGCGGCGAACGGCGTCGGCGGGGTGGTCAGCCACTCGGCGGGTGCCTGCGCGCGCACCTCCGCCACCGGCAGGTCGTCGGTCCACGCCCCGGTGACCCGACCGCGCCAGAGCAGCGACCCGCTGTCGACGACGACCCGGCTGCCGCTGACGACCGACGGGGCGAGCTCGCGGGCGTAGCGGCGCCGCACGGCCTCGACGTCGTCCTGCATCAGCTCGTGGAGGGCGGCGTGCCAGGAGAAGTGCGAGCGGTGATTGGCCTCCGGTCCGCGCGAGCGGATCCACTTGTCGAGCCAGGCCAGCCCGGTGGTGTGGTCGCCGGTCTCGTAGTACACGTGGGCCCGCGCGTGGACGGCATGCCCGGAGGCGGGCTCGACGGAGAGGGCGTAGGACGAGAGGTCCTCGGCCTCTGCCCACCGCTCCTGGTCCTGGCGGACGAACGCCAGCTGGCCGGCGTACCACCAGTCGTCGCCGTAGCTGCGGCCGAGCGACTCGACGAGCTCGGCGGTCTGGGTGCCGCTGGTGAGACCGCCGAACGCGACAGTCGGGACCGCCACGCTGACGGCGAGGGCGTCGCGCGGGAACAGGCGTACGTGCCGGAGCAGGGCCGCTGCTCCGGTGGCCTCGTCGGTGCGGAGGCGCGTCGTGACGGCGTCGAGGAAGGAGGACTCGCGGTCGTCGAGGTGGCGGTCGGACGCCGCCCGGTGCGCGGCCTGCAGCGACGCGCGCCAGTGGGTGTTGGCGCCCCACTCGTGCCCGAGCAGCGCGAGCGCGGCGTGGGCCTGCACGAAGCCCTCGTCGGCGGCGACCGCTTCGGCGAGGCCCTCCTCGACACCGTCCTGGAGGCGGAGCAGTCGGCCGAGGGCGGCGTTGTAGCGCTCAGCGGCGTCCTGGCCGGTGGAAAGCGTGAGGCCGTAGGGGTCGACCGGGCGGCGGCGGGCCTCGCCGTGCAGCGACCGGCTCACGATGCGCGCCACGTCGTAGGCCTGCTCGCGGATCTCCGGCATCGCCGTGGACTCCCACAGGTTGCCGCGGCGCAGCGAGCCGACGGCGAGGAACGGGAGCGTTTCGGGCAGGGTGCCGAGGATGCGGCCGTCGTCGGCGGTGTCGATGCCGAGGCCCGCCGGACCCGGACGCACCAGGCCCGACTGCGCGAGCCGGGTGAGCAGCGGGTCGGCCGCGATGGAGCCGACCGGGCCGGTGCAGTTGACCACCGCCGCCACCCGGAGCGTCGTCCCGTCGTCGAGGGTGACGTGGAGGGCGGAGGTGTCGGCGCGCACGGCGGCGAGGGTGCCGCGGTGGCGCACGAGCCGGCCCGCTGCCGCGACGGCGTCGAGTCGCCGTGCGGTGGCCGGTGCCATCCGGTGCCGGTGCACGTCCCACGAGCGGGCGTCCTCGGCGATGAAGCGTCGCTTGTCGGCTTCCGACAATCCCCGCCACAGCTGGGAGGTGACCGGGCGGAGCCCGTCGATCGCGGCCCTCCAGTCGCCGGTGGAGGCGACGGTCTCGTCCACGTGCGCGGCGATGGTCGAGCGGAGCGTGTCGAGGTCCTGGGTGCGGGTGATGCCGGGCGGCGGCGACACCGGGGGTGTCGTGGGCAGCACGTGGGCGTGCGGCACGGCGTCGGTGCGCGAGACGACGTGGATGGTGCGGTCGGGCCGGTCGGCGCTGATGGCGAGGTCCACCATGGTCAGCCCGGAGCCGAGCATCAGCACGTCGCCGACGTCGGGGATCGGCTGCGTCCACGGGTCCGCGACGAGCCGGTGGTCGGCCGCGAGCTCGGGCGGCGCCCACCCGGTGCCCGGGCGGCTGCTGGTCGCGAGGACGACCGCGCGGGCCTCGAGCAGCTCGCCGTCGGAGAGCTCGACGACGAACCCGTCGCCGGAGCGGGTGATGTCGGCGACCTCGGCGTGACGGCGTACGAGCCGGGCGTTGCCGGGGAACTCCGTCGCGGTGGTCAGCAGGCCCTCGATGTAGCGGCCGAACGCTGCCCGGGGCGCGAAGTCGTGGGGCTGGAACTTGGGGTCGTGGTTGTTGCGCAGCCAGCGGAGGAAGTGCTCGGGGTCGCGGGGGAACGCGCTCATGCCGGAGGCCGGGACGTTGAGGAGGTGGCGCTCGTCGGTGGTCGAGTAGGCCTGCCCGCGACCGGTGCTGGGAGCGGGGTCGACCAGCTCGACGCGGAAGCGGGAGGAGAGGGCCGTCACCAGGTGGGTGGCGACCAAGGTGCCGCCGGCACCTGCTCCCACCACGACGACCCGACAGTCACCCTCGTTCGTCCCCACGACGTTCTCCTCCCTTAGTCAACTGAGTTACTGCACAAAAGGTATCAGCGACCCGCTCCCGTACCGAGTCGGGGATGGGATGGGCGAGTCGTGCTGCACCTCGTCAGACCTCCCGGCGCATGACCACGCGCGGGAACCCCGCGGAGGTGGCCTCGGTGGGTGCGGCGAGCTCGAAGCCGGCGTCCTCGAAGAGCTTGCGGGTGCCGACGTAGGCCATCGTGAGGTCGACCTTCCGGCCCCGGTTGTCCACCGGATAGCCCTCGACGACCGATGCGCCGCGCGTGGCGGCGTACGTGACCGCGCCCTCGAGCAGCACGTGGGAGATCCCGCGGCCCCGGTGCCCGGGACGGACCCGGATGCACCACGCCGACCACGCGGGCCGGTCGTCGACGTGCGGGATCTTCGTGGACCGGGCGAACGGCAGCTCGGCGCGCGGGGCTACCGCCGCCCAGCCGACCACCTCGTCGCCGTCGTAGGCGAGCACGCCCGGCTTGGTGCGCCTGCGGGTCAGCGCCTCGACGTACGCCCCCCGGTCGGGCCCGACCAGCTCGCGGTTGTCCTTGGCCGGGATGCGGTGGCTCAGGCACCAGCACACGCTGGACGTCGGGTTCTTCGGGCCGACCATCGTGCGCACGTCGTCGAACCGGGCGTGCGTCGCCGGGTGGACGACGAACCCGCCGGACCTCAGCAGGGGCGTGCTGGCCATGCCGTCACGGTAGACCCAGCGGGTTGAATGGGGGCATGGACGCGGCTGCACCGACGATGCGCAAGATCGGCCTGCTGGGCGGGATGAGCTGGGAGAGCTCCGCCCTCTACTACGAGATCGTCAACGAGGCGGTGCGCGACCGCCTCGGCGGCTACCACTCCGCGCGGGTGCTGATGTCGTCCGTCGACTTCGCCGAGGTCGAGGCCATGCAGGCGGCGGGGGAGTGGGACGCCGCCGGGCAGCTGCTCGCCGCCGAGGCGGCCGCGCTCGAGGCCGCGGGCGCTGGGTGCGTCGTGCTGTGCACCAACACGATGCACAAGGTCGCCGACGCGATCGAGGCCCGGACCGGTGTGCCGCTGATCCACATCGCCGACGTGACCGCCGCGGCCGTCCGCGACGCCGGGCTCTCGCGGGTAGCCCTGCTCGGCACGAGGTTCATCATGGAGCAGGCCTTCCTGCGCGACCGGCTCGCCACCCACGGCGTCGAGGCGCTCGTCCCGTCGAGCGAGGACCGCGAGCTCGTGCACGAGGTGATCTACGGCGAGCTCGTGCACGGCGTCGTGCGCGACGAGTCGCGGGCGGCGTACGTCGACGTGGTGGAGCGGCTGGTCGCCGACGGCGCCGAAGGGGTGGTCCTGGGCTGCACCGAGATCGAGCTGCTGCTGGGTCCCGACGACATCGAAGTGCCCGTCTTCGCGACCACCCGCCTCCACGCGCTGGCGGCCGTCGACTTCGCCCTCAGCTGAGCGCTTCCCGGGCCGTCGCACGTGCGGCGGTCCTGGCCCCGGGTCGGCTCGAACGAGGGCCACTTCCGCCACACGTGTCCGGGATGTCGCCCCTGGCTCCGCAGTTGAGGGGCAACTTCCCGGACACGTGTCCGGGCCGTCAGCCCTGCGCGGGCCAGAGCGAGTGGTAGGCGTTGATCGCCGGCTGCCCGCCGAGGTGGGCGTAGAGCACGTGCGAGTCGGCCGGGATGTCGCGCGACGTCACGAGGTCGATGAGGCCGGCGAGCGACTTCCCCTCGTAGACCGGGTCGGTGATCATCGCCTCGAGCTGCGCGCCGAGGGCCATCGCCTCCATCGTCGAGTCGACGGGCAGGCCGTAGAGCTCGCCCGCCCAGCCCTCGAGGACGGTGATCTCGTCGTCGCGCAGGTCGCGGCCGAGCTCGATCAGCTCGGCGGTGTGGCGCGCGATCCGGCCGACCTGGTCGCGGGTCTTCTCCAGCGTCGCGCTCGCGTCGATGCCGAGGACGCGACGGCGTACGCCGGTGAGGTCCTCGAGCGCGGCGAAGCCGGCGATCATCCCGGCGTGGGTCGAGCCGGTGACCGTGCAGACCACGATCGTGTCGAACGTGATGCCGAGCGCCTTCTCCTGCTCGGCCACCTCGAAGGCCCAGCTCGCGAACCCGAGGCCGCCGAGCCGGTGCTCGCTGGCGCCCGCCGGGATGGCGTACGGCGTGCCGCCGGACTCCTCGACCTCGCGGATCGCGTCCCTCCACGAGTCGCGGATGCCGATGTCGAAGCCGTGCGGGTCGAGACGGGAGTCGGCGCCCATCATGCGGCTCAGCAGGATGTTGCCGACCTGGGTGTTGGTCGGGTCGTCCCACGGCACCCACTTCTCCTGCACCAGGCGGCACTTCAGGCCGAGGTGGGCGGCGACGGCGGCGACCTGCCGGGTGTGGTTGGACTGGTAGCCGCCGATGGAGACGAGCGTGTCGGCGCCGCTGGCCAGCACGTCGGGGACGATGTACTCCAGCTTGCGGACCTTGTTGCCGCCGAAGGCGAGGCCGCTGCTGACGTCCTCGCGCTTGGCCCAGACCTGGGCGCCCCCGCCCTTCGCGGCGAGGTGGTCGGAGAGCCGCTGCAGGTGGTGGACGGGGGAGGGGCCGAAGGTGAGCGGGTGGCGGGGGAACTGCTCGAGGATCACGGGGTCTCCTGGGAGTCGGGCTGGGGATCGGGCTGGTCGGGGATGAGGTCGGCGAGGTTCTGCCAGGTCCGGAAGGCCACGTCGGCGGCCGTCCCGGCGTCACGGGCGGCGCAGGCCTCGACGAGGCGTTCGTGGAGCGCCACCGACTGCTCGCCTGCGTGGGAGGCGAAGCGGCCGCGCTCGAGGCGGCGCACGACGGGGCCGAGCTGGTCGAGCACGGTGGCGAGGGCCCGGTTGCCCGAGACGTCGACGGCGACCCGGTGGAAGTCGTCGTCGGCCGCGAGCGCCGCGTCGGTGTCGTGCGCCTCGATCGCCGTGGCGAAGCGCCGGTTGGCTGCGCGCATCCGTTCCACGTCGTCGTCGGTGAGCCTGGCCACCGCCTCGGTGACCGCGAGGCGGTGCATCGCGACCACGACGGCGTGGGCATCGCGCACCTCGGCGAGGTCGATCTCGGCGACAACCGTCGAGCGCCCCGGCGCGGACCGCACGAGGCCGGTCCCGCCGAGGCGCAGCAGTGCCTCGCGCACCGGCGTGCGACTCACTCCCAGCCAGGCCGCGAGCTCGGTGTCGCGCACCACCTCGCCCGGGGCGAGGGTGCCGTCCACGATCGCGTCGCGGAGCCGGTCGTGCACCGAGTCGCGCAGCAGGGTCGGACGCACGGGAGTGGGGGCGTCCGGGATCGGCATGCAATATATTGCACATCGCTCGGTTGCCGACGTCAAGCGGGCGTCCAGGCACGACCCGGCTACCCGTCCCGAGCGACTGACCTCCCGCAGCCGGGGGTACCTCGGGACGTGCCCGCTCCCTACCGCCGAGCGTTCGAGCTGCTCGCAGACCTCAGGTCCGCCCCCGCCTTCCACCCGGACGGGGTGCTCTACGAGGGACGCGCCTCGCTGCGTGGGCCCGGCCCGCTGCCCGCGGGGGAGGTCGACTGCCTCGTCCGCCTCTCCAAGGGCATCGGCACGCCACGGGGCGCACCCGACCTCCTCGGTATCGCCGTGCGCCTCCTCCACGACCCGCCCGTCGACGTGCTGTGCACGACCGCGCCGGGTGGGAACGGGTGGCGGCGGTACCTGCTCAGGCCCCGACGGACGTGGGCCGGCGCCACGCTGACGTCGCTGATGTGGTGGCGGTCGCCGGCGGGCGAGCGGCTGCAGGTGGTGGTGGACGTGCCGGACGAGCGGCTCGACTCACCGGAGCCGGACGTGCTCGTCGACCGGATGCCGGTCGGCCTCACGCTGCGGGTGGTCGGCCGCGGCGGAGAGGTGCAGGCCGGCACGATCCGGGTCGAGCGTCCCTCCCCGCTCCCGCGGCCGGACTTCGACCCCGTCCTCCACCCGCCCCGGCCGTGGCGGCTCGGGCCGCGCTGGCTGGCAGCCCTGCGGGCGCGGGCGTACGTCGGCAGCCGTGCCGGCCAGGCACAGGGCACCTCGGATCGGGCAGTCTGACCCCATGCTCACCGTCATCGTCGCGCTGACAGCCAACACGGTCCTGGCGGTCCTCAAGAGCATCGTCGCTGGCGTCACCGGCTCGGCGTCGATGGTCGCCGAGGCCGCGCACTCCTGGGCCGACGCGGGCAACGAGGTGTTCCTCGTCGTGGCCGAGCGGCGCTCCGAGAAGCCGGCCGACGATCGTCACCCGCTCGGCTACGGCCGCGAGGCCTACGTGTGGTCGATGATCGCTGCCTTCGGGCTCTTCGCCGTCGGCGCAGCGGTGTCGGTCATCCACGGCATCCAGTCGCTGGGGGCCGAGGAGGAGGAGGCCGACTACCTGTGGGCCTACGTCGTCATGGGCGCCGCATTCGTGCTCGAGGGGATCTCCTTCCTGCAGGCCCGGCGCGAGGTGCGGCGCGGTGCCCTGTCGGCGGACGTGAGCCGCGCGCGCTTCCTGGACCAGACGTCCGACCCGACGCTGCGCGCGGTCTTCTTCGAGGACTCCGCCGCGCTGCTCGGCATCGTCATCGCGGTCACCGGGCTCGCGCTGCACCAGGCCACCGGCAACCCCGTGTGGGACGCGATCGGGTCGATCCTCGTCGGCCTGCTGCTGGGCTGGGTGGCGGTCTACCTGCTGCGCCGCAACATGGTCTTCCTCGTCGGCCAGGTCGCCGATTCGCGCATCTACGACACCGTGCTGGGCTGGCTGCGCGAGCGGCCCGAGGTCGAGACGGTCAACACGCTGCACCTGGAGTACGTCGGCCCGGAGAGGCTGTTCCTCGTGGGGTCGGTCGACCTGGTGGGCGACGACCCCGAGAGCGAGGCGGCCGAGGAGCTCCAACGCCTCGAGGACCACCTCGAGGAGCGGCCCGAGATCGCCCGGGCCGTGCTCTCCCTGGCCGCGCCGGGGCGCCCGCCGAGCGTGGGGCACGTGTACGGGAGGGACCGCGGGAACAACCTGGGTGGTTGAGCGTTGAACCAGTCATGAAGAAGATCGGGTTCCTGAACTTCGGCCACTGGACCGACTCGCCGCAGTCCGCGGTCCGGACGGCGTCCGACACGCTCCTTCAGTCGATCGACCTCGCGGTCACGGCAGAGGAGCTCGGCGCCGACGGCGCGTACTTCCGGGTCCACCACTTCGCCCGGCAGCTCGCCTCGCCGTTCCCGCTGCTCGCCGCCGTCGGCGCGCGCACCAGCCGGATCGAGATCGGCACCGGCGTGATCGACATGCGCTACGAGAACCCGCTCTACATGGCGGAGGACGCGGGGTCGGCCGACCTCATCGCCGGTGGCCGGCTGCAGCTCGGCATCAGCCGGGGATCACCGGAGCAGGTGATCGACGGCTGGCGCTACTTCGGCTACGCGCCCGCCGAGGGCGAGGACCAGGCCGACATGGCCCGCCGCCACACCGAGGTGCTGCTGCAGGTGCTGCAGGGGGAGGGGTTCGCCCAGCCCAACCCGCGCCCGATGTTCCCCAACCCGCCCGGCCTGCTGCGCGTCGAGCCGCACTCCGAGGGCCTGCGCGAGCGCATCTGGTGGGGTGCCGCCTCCGACGCGACCGCTCGTTGGGCCGCGGAGAAGGGCATGCACCTGATGAGCTCCACCCTCAAGGCCGACGAGACCGGCGAGCCCTTCCACGTCCAGCAGCGCAAGCAGATCGAGGTCTTCCGGGAGGCCTGGCGCGAGGCCGGCCACGAGGTCGAGCCGCGCGTCTCGGTGAGCCGCTCGATCATGCCGATCACCACCGACCTCGACCGGATGTACTTCGGGCACGAGGGCACCAGCTCCGACCAGTTCGGCCAGATCGAGGCCAACCTGCGGGCGGTCTTCGGCAAGACGTACGCCGCCGAGCCCGACGTGCTGGTCAAGGAGCTCGCGGAGGACGAGGCCGTCGCCGCGGCCGACACCCTGCTGCTGACGGTGCCCAACCAGCTCGGCGTCGACTACAACGCCCACATCCTCGAGACGGTGCTCACCGACGTGGCGCCCGACCTCGGCTGGCGCTGACCCCCACCCCACACACGAAGGAACTGAGCTCATGGCACGCATCACCGTCCTGGGAGGAACCGGCTACGCCGGCGCCGCCGTCGTCCGCGAGGCACGCAAGCGCGGTCACGAGGTGACCTCCGTCAGCCGCTCGGCACCGGAGTCCCCGGTCCCCGGAGCCGACTACGTGGAGGGCTCGGTGCTCGACGCGGACGTCCTCGAGCGCACGACCGCCGACCGCGACGTCGTGCTGGTCGCGCTGTCGCCCCGCGGCGACATGGCCGGCAAGGTCGAGGGGATCGTCGAGCAGCTCGTCGCTCTCCTGGCCGGCACCCCGACGCGCCTCGGCTACGTCGGCGGCGCGTCGTCCCTCCTCACCGAGGAGGGCGGACCGCGCCTGTGGGACGTCACCAAGGACCAGATGCCCGACGAGGTGAAGCCCGAGGTCCAGACAGGTCTCGACGCGTTCGCGCTCTGCCAGGAGAGCCCGGAGTCGCTCGACTGGTTCTACGTCAGCCCGCCCGCGGACTTCGGGTCGTGGCTCGGCACGGAGTCGAAGGGTGCCTACGTCCTCGGCGGCGACGTGCTGCTGCGCGACGCCGACGGCACGTCGACGATCTCGGCGGACGACCTCGCGCTCGCGATCCTCGACGAGATCGAGGACCCGAAGCACCACCGCGCCCGGTTCACCGCGATCAGCTGACCCGAGCGGGACTCAGGGGGCGGCCGCCCGCAGCTTCTCGAGCAGCGGGCCGGCCGCCTCGCTGATGAACCGGTCCTGCCCCTCGTCGCCGACCTGCACCAGCGCCACGTCAGTGAACCCGGCCTTCCAGTACTCCGAGACGGCCTCCACGATCTTGTCGAGGTCGGGTCCGCAGGGGATGGAGTCGGCGACGTCCTCGGGGCGGACGAACTGCGTCGCGCCGGAGAACCCGGCCGGGGTGGGCAGGTCGGCGTTCACCTTCCAGCCGCCCGCGAACCAGCGGAACTGCTCGTGCGCGCGCTGGACGGCGGTGTCCTCGTCGGGGTCCCAGCAGATCGGGATCTGTCCGATCGCCCTCGCGTCGCCACCGATCCGCGGGGCGTCGGCAACGGCGTTCCAGCTCTCGATGAGCTCGGCCTTGGGCTCCACGCCGACGAGGTGGTCGCCGAGCGGGGCGAACGTCTCGATGCCGCGATCGCCCGCCACGGCGAGCCCGATCTCGACACGCTCGTCAGGGAGGTCCCAGATGCGGGCGGAATCGACCTGGAAGAAGTCGCCGCGGTAGTCCACGAGGTCGCCGCTGAAGAGCTCGCGGATGATCTCGACGGCCTCGAGGAGCATGTCCTGCCGCTCCGCGATGGCCGGCCAGCCCTCGCCCACCACGTGCTCGTTGAGGTTCTCGCCGCTGCCCAGGCCGAGGGTGAAGCGACCCTCGGCGAGGATCTGCAGCGTCGCGGCCTTCTGGGCGACGACGGCCGGGTGGTAGCGCAGAGTCGGGCACGTCACGTAGGTCATCAGACCCACGCGCTCGGTCGCCTGCGCGATGGCGCCCAGGGTCGTCCACGCGTACGGCGCGTGCCCCTGCTCGGTGAGCCACGGCGAGAAGTGGTCGCTCATCACCTCGAAGTCGAAGCCCGCCTGCTCGGCGGCGACGGCGTACGACACCAGCTCCCGCGGGCCGCTCTGCTCGGTCATCAGGGTGTATCCGAAACGCGTCATCCTGCGACCGTAGCCAGCCGTCCGGACGTACCCACCACCCGATGAGGTGAGCGGGCTCAGGTGCCCAGTGCTTGTGTGGGGGCATGGAGAACTCAGACGGACAGGACAAGACGGACCAGGACGGCCAGCAGGGACAGGTCTCCGAGACCGCCTCAGAGTTCGGCGGGCCGATCAGCTCGGGTGACTCGGTGGCAGGTCAGCCCGACCCGCACCCGGGCGAGGTCGACGAGGGCGCCCAGGGGCCGAACGCGGTCCCGGACGACCCCACCGGCGAGCACCCGCACAAGCCCTGACAGCGCCCGACCGGCTCCGGTAGAAACGACCCATGAGCGAGCGCACGAGCAAGCCGGTGGTCGTCGTCGTGGGTGCCGGGCCGGGCGTGAGCGCGTCCGTCGCGCGCCGCTTCGCCGACGAGGGCTACGACGTCGCGCTCCTCGGTCAGGACCAGCAGGTGCTCGACCAGCTCGCCGCCGACCTGGGCGCGCGCGGCGCCACCGTCGGTCATGCGTGCGTCGACGTCACCGACGAGCAGGCCGCAGGCGACGCCGTACGCCGCTTCGGTGAGCACACCGGGCGCATCGACGTCCTGCACTTCAACCCGAGTGCCTTCCGCGAGAAGGACCCGCTCGCCCTCAGCGTCGCGGACCTGCTCGAGGACGTCGCGCTCGGGGTCGGCGCCCTGCTGACGGTCGTCCAGGCGGCGCGCCCCTTCATGTCCGCCGGCGGGCGGATCAGCGTCACCGGCAGCATGGCGGCCGACGAGCCGTGGGAGCGCGCGGCGTCGCTGGGGGTGCAGAAGGCGGGCGTGCGCAACCTCGTGCACAGCATCGACAAGACGCTCGCGGACGACGGGATCCGCGCCGTGTCCGTCACCGTGCGCGGCTCACTCGCGCGCGAGGGAGCGTTCACCCCCGACCGGGTCGCCGACGCGATCTGGGACGCGGTCGCGACCGACGAGGCCGACTGGCGCAGCGAGGTCGCCTACTCGGGGTGACCGGCGTGTGTCAGCGCTTGCGGCCCACGAGCAGGTAGGCGAGCGGGCCGACCGGCTGGATCGACAGCGCCGGGGCCCACAGGAGCTTGGGCCCGCGCACGAGCTCGGCGGGGCGCTGCTTGAGGTCCTTGGCGCACCATGCGGTGGCGGCGACCTCGACGATCCCGGCCACGGCGACGATCTTCTTCTGCGTGGGCGTCATGTCAGCCCAGGACTTCTTCTGTGCCATGCCCGCAACCTATCGGGCGACCGCAGTGCGGCTCACGCCCCGCTGACGCCGTTCAGCAGCAGCCAGAGGACGACGACGCCGACGAACGCGGCGAGCAGTCCCCACCACGCCCCGGTCAGCGCCCGGCGCCCTGTGGACGCCCCGTCCCTGGCCAGCCCGGGGAGCGCGATCGTGACCACCGCACCGAGGGCCGCCATCGCAACGAGCTGTGCCGGGACGATCCAGTTCTCGGTGCCTGCATCGTCGAGGACGTACCCCGTCGCCGGGAGGCTGAGCACGCCGAGGACGAGGAGTAGGACGATCCCGACGACGCGCTGGGCGGCTCTGGTCATGGCGGCACGCTAGCGACGCGTCGAGCGGTGGCCCAGCGACATCCCGGCCCGCCGGGAGGTGGTCTGGACACCGCCTACTGGCCCAGCGGTGAGTGGGACACCTTTTCGGGCGGCAGAACCTGTCTCACTCACCGCCCGCCGGCCCCGGCGGTGCGTGAGACATCTTTTCGGGCCGCAGAACCTGTCTCACTCACCGCCCGCGGCTCACGCCTCCTTGGCGACCAGCGTCAGGACGTCGTACGTCGCCACCGGCTCGTCGTCCTGGTTGGTGACGAGCGCGTCCCAGCGGACCTCGCCGTAGTCGGCGGAGGAGCGGGGTGTGATCTGCTTGACGGTCAGCGTCACGCGGATCGAGTCGTCGGTCTTGACGGGCGTGAGGAAGCGGAGGTTGTCGACGCCGAAGTTCGCGAGCACCGGCCCGGGGGCGGGGTCGACGAACAGCCCGGCCGCCATCGACACGATGAGGTAGCCGTGGGCGACGATCCCGCCGAAGAGTGGGTTCTGCGCAGCCGCCTCGGGGTCGGTGTGCGCGTAGAACGTGTCGCCGGTGAACTCCGAGAAGTGGTCGATGTCCTCGCGCGAGATCACCCGCGGCTCGGACGCGATCGTGTCGCCGACCCGCAGCGTCGCGAGCGAGTGTCGGAAGGGGTGCTCGGGGGTCTCCGTGCGCCGCGAGCCACGGGTCCAGCGGCCGGTGATCGCGGTGAGCATGTCGGGGGAGGCCTGGATGGCGGAGCGCTGCATGTGGTGCAGCACGCCCCGGACGCCGCCGAGCTCCTCGCCGCCTCCGGCGCGACCGGGGCCGCCGTGGACGAGCATCGGCAGGGGTGAGCCGTGGCCGGTGTTCTCTGGTGCGTCGTCGCGGTCGAGGACGAGGATGCGGCCGTGCCACGGCGCGAGACCGAGCACCAGGGTGCGGGCGACGTCGGGGTCGTGCGTGACGACCGACCCGGCGAGCGAGCCCTTGCCGCGCGCGGCGAGGGCGACGGCCTCGTCGAGGGAGTCGTACGACATCACGGTCGACACCGGTCCGAAGGCCTCGACGTCGTGGGGCTCGACCGCTCCGGCACGGGCCTTGAGCAGGACCGGCTCCATGAACGCGCCGCGCTCGCCGTCGCCCGCGAAACCGGTCGTGGCGGCCGGGTCGCCGAGGACGACGTCGGCGGACGAGCGGAGCGCCTCGACGGCCTTGCGGACCTCGTCGCGCTGGCCGAGCGATGCCAGCGGGCCCATCCGGACGGACTCGTCGTCGGGGTTGCCGACCGTGATGGTCGCCAGCCTGCCGGCGATCGCGTCGGTCATCTCGTCGGCCACGGCCGACGGCACGATGACCCGACGGATGGCCGTGCACTTCTGCCCGGCCTTGGCGGTCATCTCGGTGACGACGCCCTTCACGAAGAGGTCCCACTCCGGGTCGCCGGAGGTCACGTCGGGCCCCAGCACGGAGCAGTTGAGCGAGTCGGCCTCGACCTGCAGCTGTACGCCGCCGTGGAGCACCGACGGGTGCTGGCGCAGGATGCCGGCGGTGTGCGCGGAGCCGGTGAAGGCCACCGAGTCCTGGACGCCGAGGTGGTCGAGCAGGTCGCCCGCCGAACCGGCGAGCAGCTGCAGCGAGCCCTCCGGGAGGATCCCCGACTCGACGATGCGGCGCACCACGAGCTCGGTCAGGTAGGCGGTCTGGCTGGCGGGCTTCACGATCGTCGGGAGACCGGCGATGAAGGCCGGTGCGAGCTTCTCGAGCATCCCCCAGACGGGGAAGTTGAAGGCGTTGACCTGCACGGCGACACCGGGGCGCGAGGTGTAGACGTGCTGGCCGAGGAAGACGCCGGTGCGGCCGAGCTGCTCGAGGTCGCCGTCGCACACCACGTGGGCGTTGGGCAGCTCGCGGCGCCCCTTGGACGAGTAGCTGAAGACGGTGCCGAAGCCGCCGTCGATGTCGATCATCGAGTCGCGCCGGGTCGCCCCGGTGGCGAGCGAGAGCTCGTAGAGCTCGTCCTTCAGCCCGGTGAGGTGGGTCGCCAGCTCCTTCAGGAGCAGCGCCCGCTCGTGGAAGGTCAGCTCGCGGATCGCCGGCCCGCCGACCGTGCGGGCGTGGTGGGTCATCGCGCCGAGGTCGAGGCCGGCGCTGGAGATCCGCGCGACCTCCTCGCCGGTGGCGGCGTCCAGGAGCGGGTGGCCCTCCGCGGAGGCGGCGTACCACCGTCCGGCGGCGTAGCTCTCGAGCAGTCGGGTCACGGGGGTCTCCCTCGGGATCGGGGCGGGATCGGGGTGCGGTCCGGCGGGCAGGGGCGTTTGCGCGCCGGGGTGACTGGTGACACACTAATAGCAGACCGATCGGTCAGTAAATGTGGTCGCAGCCCACGACGGCCCCCTGTGTCGGAGGACGGATGACACTCACCGAGACGCCCACGGACCGCGAGCTCGAAGCCGGGTTCGAGGCGACGATCGCGCGCAACGACCGGATCGAGCCGCGCGACTGGATGCCGGAGGGCTACCGCAAGACACTCGTGCGCCAGATCGCCCAGCACGCGCACAGCGAGATCATCGGCATGCAGCCCGAGGGCAACTGGATCACGCGTGCACCCAGCCTGCGGCGCAAGGCCATCCTGCTCGCCAAGGTGCAGGACGAGGCCGGCCACGGGCTCTACCTCTACTCCGCGGCCGAGACGCTCGGCGTCTCCCGCCTCGAGCTCACCGAGCTGCTGATCGCGGGCAAGCAGAAGTACTCCTCGATCTTCAACTACCCGACGCTGTCCTACGCCGACGTCGGCACGATCGGCTGGCTCGTCGATGGCGCCGCCATCTGCAACCAGGTGCCGCTGTGCCGCACCTCCTACGGGCCCTACGGCCGCGCGATGATCCGCGTCTGCAAGGAGGAGTCCTTCCACCAGCGCCAGGGCTACGAGCTGCTCGCGACGATGATGCGCGGCACCGACGAGCAGCGGGCGATGGTGCAGGAGTCGGTCGACAGGTTCTGGTGGCCCGCCCTGATGATGTTCGGCCCGCCCGACGACTCCTCGCCCAACACCGCCCAGTCGATGGCGTGGGGCATCAAGCACCACACCAACGACGAGCTCCGGCAGAAGTTCGTCGACATGTCGGTCCCGCAGGCCGAGGCCCTCGGCGTCACCCTGCCCGACCCGGAGCTGCGCTGGAACGAGGAGCGCGGCCACCACGACTTCGGCCAGCCCGACTGGGAGGAGTTCATGCAGGGCGTGAAGGGCAACGGTCCCTGCAACGCCCAGCGGATGGCCCACCGCCGCCGCGCCCACGAGGACGGCGCCTGGGTGCGCGAGGCAGCGACGGCGTACGCCGCGAAGCAGAAGGCGGCGAGCGCATGAGCAACCTGTCCGCCGAGGGCGGCCACGGCGCCGTCCCGCTCCAGGGGGTGCCGACGGGGGAGGGCGTCACGCCTCCCGAGCCGGAGTGGCCGCTCTACGAGGTCTTCGTGCGCGGCAAGCGCGGGCTCAACCACGTGCACGTCGGGTCGCTGCACGCGGCAGACGACCGGATGGCCCTGCTCCATGCCCGCGACGTCTACACCCGTCGCAACGAGGGCGTGAGCATCTGGGTGGTGCGCGCCGACGCGATCACCGCCTCGAGCCCCGACGAGAAGGACCCGATGTTCGCCCCCAGCGGCGACAAGGTCTACCGCCACCCGACGTTCTACGACATCCCCGACAACGTCCCTCATATGTGATGAACGACCACGTACACACCTCGGCAGAGGACGAGCACGACAGCGCCTACAGCGGCCTGCTCGTCAACGACGCCCACTGGGCCTTCGGCACCGACTTCGAGGACCCGCTCGCCGGGGTCGACACGACCATCCCCGACGGCGTCGACGCGCCCACGCTGGCGGCGTACGCCCTGATGCTGGGAGACGACGCGCTCGTGATGTCGCACCGGATCTCGGAGTGGACGAGCAACGCGCCCGACCTCGAGGACGACATCGCGCTGTCCAACATCGCGCTCGACCTGCTCGGCCAGTCCCGGCTGCTGCTCGCCCGCGCTGCCAAGGCCGACGAGTCGGTCGTGCCGGGGCTCCCCGAGGGCTCGCCCGCGCCGCCGGAGGACGCGCTCGCGTTCTTCCGCGAGGCCCACCAGCTCCGCAACGTCCGGCTCGCCGAGCTGGTCAACGGCGACTTCGCCGAGGCCGTCGTGCGGGTGCTGCTGTTCTCGGTCTGGCGGCTCGCGACCTTCGAGCGGCTGCGTGACAGCCGCGACCACGTGCTCGCCGCCGTCGCCGCCAAGGGCGTCAAGGAGCTGGCCTACCACCGCGACTACTCGGCCCGGTGGTTCGTCACGCTCGCCCAGGGCACCGACGAGTCGCGCCGCCGGCTGCTCGCCGCGCTCGACGCGCTGTGGCCGCTGTGGCCCGAGCTGTTCGACACCCACGCCGTCGAGGCGGCCGCTGCCGCGTCGGGCGTCGGCGTCGACCCCGCGACGGTCCGCGGGGCCGCCGAGGGGGTGCTCGACCAGGTGCTCGACGCCGCCGACGTGCCGCGTCCCGAGGTGCCGCGCCGGGCAGGCGTGCTGGGCCGTGCCGGCCGTGACGGCATGCACGGCGAGCCGCTGAGCCGGATGCTGGCCGAGATGCAGTCCGTGGCCCGCGCCCACCCGATGGGCGCGTGGTGATGGGGATGAGGCTGATGAGTCGTACGACGGACCGCGCGCGTCGCGTCGCCGAGCGGGTCACCGACCCCGAGCTGCCGATGCTCACCCTGGCCGACCTCGGCGTGCTCCGCGACGTCGACGTGGTGGCCGACTCCCATGTGGTCGTCGACATCACGCCGACCTACTCCGGCTGCCCGGCCATGGCCGCGATGCGCGACGACCTCGTGCGCGAGCTGCAGGGGGCGGGCTTCGACCGCGTCGAGGTGCGTGTCAGCCTCGACCCGGCCTGGACGACCGACTGGATCACCCCGGAGGGACGCGCCGCCCTCGCGGCGGCCGGCATCTCCCCGCCCGGCCCGGCCCCGTCGACGTCCGGCCCGATCCCGCTGACCCTGCTTCCGACCGCGCGCCAGGTCCGCTGCCCGCAGTGCGACTCACCGGCGACCGAGCTGGTCTCGGAGTTCGGGTCGACGGCCTGCAAGGCGCAGTACCGCTGCACCACCTGCCTCGAGCCCTTCGACCACGTGAAGGAGATCTGAGCCGTGGCCGCCACGACCTTCCACCGGCTGACGGTGCGCGACGTCGAGCCCCTGACCGACGACTCCGCCGCCGTCACCTTCGACGTGCCCGACGACCTGCGCGAGCTGTTCGCCTTCGAGCCGGGGGAGTCGCTGACGTTGCGCCGCGTCGTCGACGGCGTCGAGCACCGCCGCTCCTACTCCATCTGCGCCCCAGCCGGCGGCGCGCCGCGCATCGGCGTGCGGGAGGTGCCCGGCGGGATGTTCTCGTCGTGGCTGATCCGCGAGGTCGGCCCGGGCGAGCCCGTCGAGGTCGCGCCGCCCACCGGCAGCTTCCGCGCCGACCCGGCGAGCCCGGGACGGCACCTCTGCATCGCCGCCGGCTCCGGCATCACGCCGATGGTGTCGATCGCCGCCTCCGTGCTCGCCAACCCGGCCAGCACGGTGACGCTGCTCTACGGCAATCGCGAGACCACCTCGGTGATGTTCGCCGAGGAGCTCAGCGACCTCAAGAACCTCCACGGGCCCCGCTTCGACCTGGTCCACGTGCTGTCCCGCGAGCCCCGCGACGTCGAGCTGTTCTCCGGCCGCCTCGACGCCGACCGGCTCCGGCGGCTGCTCCCGCTGAAGGTGCACCTGCCCTCGGTCGACCACGTCTGGCTCTGCGGGCCGCATGGCCTCATCCAGGACGCACGCACGGTCCTCACCGAGCTGGGCGTGCCGAAGGAGAAGGTGCACTTCGAGCTGTTCTACGTCGACGAGCCCCCGCCCGAGCTGCGGCACGCCGACCGGGTGGTCGAGGGCGTGACCAGCGACGTGACGGTCGTGCTCGACGGGCGTACGACGACCACGCCGATGCCGCGGGACGCGACCGTGCTCGACTCGGCGCAGGCCGTCCGCAGCGACCTGCCGTTCGCCTGCAAGGGCGGCGTCTGCGGCACCTGTCGGGCGAAGGTCGTCGACGGCGAGGTCGAGATGGTGCGCAACTACGCCCTCGAGCCCGAGGAGGTCGAGCAGCAGTTCGTGCTCACCTGCCAGACATTTCCCGTCAGCGACGCCGTCACCGTCGACTTCGATGCCTGACGCCGCGTCGTCTGCCGCCGACCTGGAGCAGGCCCGCGCCATGTGGGCCGCCGACGCCGCCAGCGCCGCGCTCGGCATGCGGCTCGTCGACCTCGGCGCAGGGGAGGCGCGGGTGTCGATGGTCGTGCGGCCCGACATGGTCAACGGGCACGACCTGTGCCACGGCGGCCTGATCGCCAGCCTCGCCGACTCGGCCTTCGCCCTCGCCTGCAACTCCCGCGGACCGGTGACCGTCGCCGCCGGCTTCGAGGTCGACTTCCTCGAGCCGGCCCGGCTCGGGCAGGTGCTCGACGCCCACGCGCGCGAGGTGGCGCTGCGGGGTCGCAGCGGGCTGTACGACGTCACCGTGCGGGTCGGGGACACCGTGGTCGCCGAGTTCCGGGGGAGGAGCCGCTCGCTGGCCCCTCGCGGGTGAGCGTCAGTCGCGGTGCCGGACCAGGCCGTCGAAGGCGAGCGTGGTGACCGAGTCGGCGAGGGCCTCGCGGTCGCTGTCGTCGCGGAGCCACTCGGTCATCGAGTTGACCATCCCGAAGAGCAGCCGGCTGACGAGCTGCGGGTCGAGGTCGGCGCGGATCGCGCCGGTCTCGGCAGCCTCGCGCACCATCTCGGCCAGCCGGTGGTCGATGTCGCGACGACGGGCGAGGGCGTTCTGCTCGGCCGGGGTGTTGCCCCGCACCCGCAGCAGCAGGGTGACGGCCGGCAGGTGCTCGGCCAGCACGACGACGCTGCTGCGGAGGGCGGCGCGCAACCGCTCCTCGGGGGTGTGCGACCGGTCGGCGTGCACGGTGTCGAGCGCGGTCGTGAGCTCGTCGAGCGCCTCGTCCAGCGCCCGTTCGAGCAGGTGCTCCTTGCTCGGGACGTGGTGGTAGATCGCCGACTTGGTCAGCCCGAGCTCGCGAGCCAGGTCTCCCATGCTCGTGGCGTCGTAGCCTTGCCGGTTGAAGAGCTCGATCGCGACGCGCAGGACGGTCTGCTGGTCGTGGCCGGGGCGGCCCCGACGTGCGGGCTCTGACATGGATGAACGTTCTCACGACCCACCACGCGCGAGCGGAGGACCACACCGTGCTCGACCTGACTCCCCAGCCCGGCGACCTGGACCCGATCGAGACCGCGCCCGTGGAGGAGCTGCGCGCGCTCCAGCTCCAACGGCTCCAGTGGTCGGTGCGCCACGCCTACGACCACGTCGCGCACTACCGTCGGGCCTTCGACGACGCCGGCGTGGCGCCCGACGACGTACGGTCGCTGGAGGACCTGGCACGACTGCCGTTCACCAGCAAGGCCACCCTGCGCGACAACTACCCCTTCGGCATGTTCGCGGTCCCGCGCGAGGACGTCGTACGCCTGCACGCCTCGAGCGGGACGACCGGCAAGCCCACGGTCGTCGGCTACACGCGCGACGACCTCGACATGTGGGCCGACGTGGTGGCGAGGTCCATCCGGGCCGCGGGCGGCCGGCGGGGGATGGTCCTGCACAACGCCTACGGCTACGGGCTCTTCACCGGCGGCCTGGGCGCCCACGCGGGAGCCGAGCGTCTCGGGTGCACGGTCGTGCCGGTCTCGGGCGGGATGACCCAGCGCCAGGTGCAGCTGATCCGGGACTTCGAGCCCGACGTCATCATGGTCACGCCGTCCTACATGCTCTCGATCCTCGACGAGCTCGAGGCGCAGGGCGTCGACCCACGCTCCACGTCGCTCAAGGTCGGAATCTTCGGCGCCGAGCCGTGGACCAACGACATGCGGCGCGAGATGGAGGAGCGCACCGGCATGCACGCGGTGGACATCTACGGCCTGTCCGAGGTGATCGGCCCCGGCGTGGCGAGCGAGTGCGTCGAGACCAAGGACGGCCTGCACGTGTGGGAGGACCACTTCTACCCCGAGGTCATCGACCCGGTGACCGGGGAGGTGCTGCCCGACGGCGAGGAGGGCGAGCTGGTCTTCACCACCCTCACCAAGCAGGCGATGCCGGTGATCCGCTACCGCACCCGCGACCTCACCCGGCTGATGCCCGGCACCGCTCGCAGCATGCGGCGGATGGAGAAGATCACCGGCCGCACCGACGACATGATCATCCTGCGCGGCGTGAACCTGTTCCCCACGCAGATCGAGGAGATCGTGCTGGGCATCCCGACGCTGTCGCCGCACTTCCAGTGCCACCTCGACCGCAGCGGCAACCTCGACACGCTGACGGTCCGGGTCGAGCGTCGCGACGCCACGACCGACGCGGAGGCCGCCGCTGCGCAGGCCGAGCTGGGCAGGCGGATCAAGGCGTCGATCGGCGTCAGCGTCGGGGTCGACGTCGTGGACGTCGCCTCGATCGAGCGCTCGGTGGGCAAGATGCGCCGGATCGTCGACCACCGCGCGGCGCGCTGATCGGGGATATTTACCGGCATCGGTCGGGCGAGCGCTACAGTGGAGGAAGCGTTGCAGACGCCGTGCCGCTGTGATCACCCCACGATCCGCCGGACACCGCGCACCTGGCGCCCGCTCCACACCTCCACGCCGTGGCGTGCGGGCAGAGCCGACACAGGCTCGCCTGTTCCACGACGCGTATCCCAGTCCGGGAGGACACCTTGGCCCAGCGCCAGCGTCAACGCGGCAGTCGCCGCACCCCTGCGCACGCCCGCCACAAGGACAACGAGGGCATCGTCCCCGTCCTGGCGCGCGCCGTGCGCGAGCTCGAGTCGGCCGTGCAGCGCGGTCCGCTGGCCCCCGGCCAGCGGGTGCGCTTCCAGGTGGTGGCGCTGCTCGTGCGCGAGCACCGCACCGACGTACGCGCCTCGGCCGAGCTCACCGACGCCCAGAAGGCCGACGAGCTCAAGCGCCTCGACGGCATCGCGACGATCCTCGCCAAGACCGCGACGCGCGATCCCTCGCTCTTCGGCCTGCTCTCCGAGGAGGCCGTCGTCACCGACTCCGCCCGCGACCTGCGCCTGGAGATGCTGCGCAAGGCCGGCGTCGAGGTCGCCCCGGAGGAGCCCAAGCCCGACGACGAGGCGGGCCCGGGGCTCGGCGAGCGCCGTGTCGTGCCGCAGTCCGTGCTCCAGCACCAGCTCGCCAACCCGTTCCTCGTGCCCGACTTCGGCATCGGCCGCGAGCGCCGCAGCGTCCACGGCCGGCTGTCGTCGTGGGAGCTGCTCGGGCCGCTGTTCCGCTCCTTCGAGCTGGGTGGTTCGTCCTCCTGCATGGACCTGCCCGAGGCCACCTCGCTCAACGCGCCCGGCAAGCTCGAGCTGATGCCCCACCAGGCGCGCATGATCGCCGCGGCGGCCGAGGGTCACCGCACCTTCCTGCTGGCCGACGAGCCTGGCCTCGGCAAGACCGCTCAGGCGCTGCTCGCCGCGCAGGCCGCCGACGCCTACCCCCTGCTCGTGGTGTGTCCCAACGTCGTCAAGACCAACTGGGCGCGCGAGACCGAGCGCTGGACGCCCCGTCGCCGCGCGACGGTGATCCACGGTGACGGTGACCAGGTCGACGCCTTCGCCGACGTCATCATCGTCAACTACGAGATCCTCGACCGCCACGTCGGCTGGCTCGGCTCGTTCGGCTTCCGCGGCATGGTGGTCGACGAGGCCCACTTCATCAAGAACAAGACGTCGCAGCGCTCGCGCCACGTGCTCGAGCTCTCCGAGCGGCTCCGCGCCCGGACCGCCCGTCCGCTGCTGATGGCGCTGACCGGCACCCCGCTGATCAATGACATCGAGGACTTCCGCGCGATCTGGCAGTTCCTCGGCTGGGTCGACGACACCAAGCCGCTGGCGCGGCTGATGGAGTCGCTGGAGGAGACCGACCTGACTCCCGCGGACCACGCGTTCTACCCCGCGGCACGCAAGGCCGTCATCGACATGGGCATCGTGCGCCGCCGCAAGGTCGACGTCGCCGAGGACATCCCGGCCCGTCGCATCGCCGACATCCCGGTGGAGCTCGACGACGAGGACACCCGCTCGATCCGCGCGGCCGAGGAGGACCTCGCCCGGCGCCTGGTCCAGCGCTACAAGGCCGCGCTGGAGACCCGTCGTACCGGGTCCGTCGTCGACGGCATCGACCACGAGCTCGTACGCCGCGTCGCGACGTGGGAGCGCGAGGAGATGGACCAGGGCACGGGCGGCGAGAACGTCTTCTCGATGTTCCGCCGGATCGGCCGCGCCAAGGCCGGCCTCGCCGCCGACTACGCCGCGCAGCTCGCGCGCAACGTCGGCAAGGTGGTCTTCTTCGCACGCCACGTCGACGTCATGGACATCGCGGAGGAGACCTTCACCCGCCGCGGCCTCAAGCACACCTCGATCCGCGGCGACCAGACCCCGCGCGCCCGCGAGCGGGCGATCGAGGCGTTCGTCAACGACCCCGACGTACAGGTCATCGTCTGCTCGCTCGCCGCCGCCGGCGTCGGCGTCAACCTGCAGGTGGCGTCCAACGTGGTGCTCTCGGAGCTGTCGTGGACCGACGCCGAGCAGACCCAGGCGATCGACCGCGTGCACCGCATCGGCCAGAGCGACCCGGTGACCGCGTGGCGCATCATCGCCGCGCAGACCATCGACACCCGGATCGCCGAGCTGATCGACTCCAAGGCCGGCCTCGCCGCCCGGGCGCTCGACGGCTCCGACGAGGAGGTCGGGTCCTCGGCCAACATCCAGACCGAGGCCCTGGTCGCGCTGCTCACCGACGCGCTGAAGCGCGAGCTCGGCTGATCGGGGACAACGGCCCTTGTCCGGGCCGGTCGGCTCCGGTAGGTCTTGGGTCATGAGTGAGGATCGCGAGAACTACCTCGACATGTCGATCGACGACGAGGACCAGCTCCAACCCGGCGACACGCTGGACGACGGCGACCTCGACGACGTGCTCGACCGGGGCTACTCGCCGCCCGACCGCCCCCCGAAGGGCTACGACGACTACCCGACCGAGGCCGAGACGCGTCAGGGCGAGTCGCTCGACGAGCGCCTGGCCGAGGAGGAGCCCGACGTCGACCCCTACGCCGAGGACGACCGCGACGACGACCGCGAGGACGAGAACGCCCTCGACGAGCAGCTCGGCCTCGACGAGGCCGACGAGCGCACCGGCCGCCTGGTCGCACCCGACTCCGGCCTCGGCGAGGACGTCGACAAGCAGGAGCTCGCCTACGACGTCGGCATCGACGGCGCCGGCGCCTCCGCGGAGGAGGCGGCCATGCACGTCACGCGCGAGCCCGAGCCACCGGAGGGCGACGACTACTGAGCAGCGACACCGTCTCCTTCCGGCTCTGGCCGCCGGTCGCGATCGGCGTACCCCTCGTCGCCGGGCTCGCAGTCACGGCGTGGTGGGGCGACCCGGTCGCGATCGGCGACTGGCGGGTGCCTGCGGGCTGGGCGCTGCTGGCGGCGTTCGCCGTCTGGAACGGCTGGGCGCTGTGGCTCTTCGCCCGCCACGAGACGGGGTTGCTTCCCGGCGGGGCGACGCTGTCCCTGATCGAGGAGGGGCCCTACCGGCTCTCCCGCAACCCGCTGTACGTCGGCCTGCTCGCGCTGCACCTCGCCATCGCCCTGCTCGTGCCGAGCTTCTGGGCCGTCGTGGCGCTGCCGGTGTCGTGGTTCCTCGTGTGGTGGGGCGCCGTGCGGCCGGAGGAGCGGTTCCTCCGCGAGCGCTTCGGCGAGGAGTACGACGCGTACACCAGGCGGGTGCGACGCTGGCTGTGAGCTGGCTCGCGGACCGGCGCGCTACCGCGTCGGGCGTCCTGTCCCGGCGACTCGTGAACGGTCACTGCCGGCCGGGCAGGCGGATGCCGCGAACGATGCCCTCGCCGAGGAGCTGGCCGGTTCGTGCGGCGAAGGCGATCCAGCGGACGGCGCGTCGCTCGACGCGCCTCGTGGTGTGCGTGCCGGGGGCAAGCCGCACGCGTCCGTCGGGTCGGTCTTCTTCGAGGCCCCCGTAGAACACCACCGCGCGGCTCGTTCCGGGGTTGGTGAAGCGGAGCCTGCCCGGGCGGTCGACCTTGCGCACGGTGAGTTCAGGAGTCCTCGTGACGGTCACGGTGACCGTGGCGGGTGTGAGGTGCTCGGTGTCGCACGCCCAGTAGGTGAGCTGGTACGTGCCGGCGCGGTTGGCCCACGACAGGACCACGAGCTGCTCGCGAGCGCCCTCGTCGACCGATCCTCCGCTGACGCCGGAGCTGTAGGACGCGTTGGGGGTGTCGATGGTGAAGCTGCCGTCGGGAGCGGCCTCGGCCACCGAGAGCCCGCGCTCGGGTGCCTGCACCCGGCAGATCTCGAGCACCTCGCCGTCTGCAGCGCTGTCGTTGGCGAGGACGTCGATGACGGTCACCCCGCCGAACTCCCCGCTGCGTGCCTCGACGGTGACGACGTCGTCCACCGTGACGGGAGCCGCGCTGTCGTCGGCCATCGCTGGTGCGAGGGTCCCCAAGGTCAACGTGGTGGTGACGACCGCCGACGCGGTGGTCAGGACGGCGAGGTGCAGGACGCGACGAGGCACAAGAGCTCCCAAGAAGGTGGGCCGGGGACGGCGCATGGACGACAGCGCACCCTACGACGTCGTACGGCCCGACGTCCGGGAAGTCGACGACATGGCGCACCGGCTGAGTCCCACGCACGCCGCCTTCCGATGCCGGATTACGATTGCTGTGTCTCCAGACGCCGGGACTCGAGCCCAGCACCAGGACGACACGTGACCCCCAAGACCTCCGCGCCAGCTGCCCATCCTTCCCGGAGAGGTCTGTTGCGCGGCAGCGTCTGGGCGCTCCCCGTTGTCACCGCAGCCGCAGTCGCGCCGGCCTACGCCGCGACTTCCGGGGACCTCGGCGCTTTCCGGCTCGACGGCACTTGCGGCACCCTCGGCATTCTCGGACCGGGCTTCATCCTCACTGCCGGATCTGCCGCGCTCCCGGTTGGCACGGTCATCATCTTGACCGGGAGTGGCGTCGCCAACATCGGCATCTTCAGCATCACCGGGGGCGCGACAGCAAGCGTGAACGTGCTCAGCCCAGTCGGGCGTTCCATCACCCTGACATCGCCCCTGCCTGCAGGAGCGAGGATCGAACTTCGAACCTCGCTGTCCATCACTGTCGCATTCACCTTGAGCGGTGTGGTCGCGTTGCCGGACGGCTACGTGGCCACGGGAGCCAAGGCCGTAGCTGCGGTGGAGTCGACCCTGGTCTTGTGCTCGGCCACCTGAGCTGATCCGCACACGCAGCGATGAGCGAGCGGATCAGGCGATGAGCGATTCCTCGGCAACGTCCTCTGTGGCGCGCGCCCGCCAACGCGCGCATGATGTCAAGCGGAAGCGTCTCGATCCTGGAGGGTGACCGGATGTCCGAGCAGACGATGGTGGAGAGCGTCACGACTGCGCTGCGTGAGCTCGGGGTCTCGGAGGAGGTGACCGCGGCCGGCCAGTTCCAGCCACGCGGTCACACGGGCAGCATGTTCGCCGGCGGGCTGATCGGCGACAGCCTCGCGGGCGGTGCCGGCGGTGTAGCGGACTCCGTGGCGACAACCGGCGGCGCGCTCGCGGGAGCACGGATGCACGACGCGGCGAGCGGACTGCCGACGAACATGCTGGTCGGGGTCACCGCGACCCACGTGTACGGCTTCGCTGCGGCCCACCGGTCCAGCCCCGCCGGCGCGCTGGTCTTCCGCGTGCCGCGCGAGCAGATCGAGGTGAAGGTCCACCAGCGCGTGAACGTGCGGATCCTCGAGCTGGTCGACGGCTCCACCGGATCCTCCGTCCAGCTCGAGGGCAACCGGATCCCGCTCACCCACAGCAAGGACGTCATCGACGCCCTCCGCGCCTGACTCGCAGGCGCCGGGGGTCAGCTGCCTGGTCGGCTGCGCCCTGGTGGTGGCGCTGTCCCGGTGACTCCTGTCAGATACGGCGCTCGCACCTCCGCACCTTCTCGCCCTGGCACACGTCGCGCCCGAAGTCGCCGTCGATCGTGTCCCTGCCGCGGCCCCCGATCAGACGGTCCTTGCCCGGGGTGCCCTTGATCGTGTCGCGGCCCCGGCCGCCGTTGACCACCGCCCGGTAGTCCTTGCACCGCGGACTGGTCCACTCGTCGCCGTCCATGTACTCGACGGAGTGCGTGATGACGTCCTTGCCCGGCCCGGCGTCGACGCGCGTCCGGCAGGCGGTGAGGTGCAGCCGCTCGCCCCGGTTCGTGCCGCGGACCTTCACGCGCTTCGCGGACATCGTGTAGTCCTCGAAACCCCGGATCCGGGTCGACGTCCTTCCGCCGGCCGCGGTCACGCGGCGACCCAGGTCGGCCTTGATCTTGTGGCTCGCGAGGTCGAGCAGGAGGCGGTCCTGGCCGTCGTTGCCCTTGGCCCACGACGCCTTTCCGCCGAGTCCGTTCGTCTCGTACGTGTCGTCCCCGCCGCCGAGCGCGACGTCTCGGTCGTACGTCGTCGGGGCGTCGACCTCGAGGCTCTCCTCGGCGTCCGTGCCGCGGAAGGTGAACGTCCCGTGTTCGGTCGCGGTGGTGAACGAGAAGTGGTTGAAGCGGCCCGCGTACGCGAGCGACGTGCCCGCGGCCGTCACGGTGCCGCTGGAGGCGTCGATCGTCGCGTCGCCTGCCGCGCGGACCTCCAGCAGGCCACCGGTGACCTGCACCGACGACGCAGCCGTCTGGATGCCCTGCCAGCGGAGAGTGGCGGCTGCGGTGTCGATGATGTCGGAGTTCGGCTGGCCTGCCGTACCGCTGCTCACCACCAGGTATCCGGACGTGGACCGCACGACGTCGGCCTCGGTGTCGGTGAGGCCGACAGCCCCGGTGACAACCTGGTGGTACGCCGCGACCTCGGCGACGAAGGTGTCAGCGCCCGCCCCGAGGACGGCGACGGTCGCGCCACCCGTCGCGCACACGAGGTCATCCCCGCCGAGCGCGTCGACCCGCGTCGCACCGTTCGTGACGACGACGTCCGCCCCCTCTGTGCCGGTGACCCGGCCTCCCGGCGTGCCGACGATGGTCGCCGGACGCCCGTCGCACGTCTCGCCCGCTGCGGTCGCCGTACCCGTCGGCACGAGCAGCGCTGCTCCCACGAGTGCGGCGGCGGTCGGAGGTGTGAGTCGCATGATTCCCCTTGCGGTTGCGGATGGTGACGAACCCGTGGGACGAGGACGCCGCCTGGAAGGTTGTCAGTTGCCCTTGACGCCGTACTTGCATTTTGCAAGTGTCAGGACATGAGCCTCTTCATCACCTGCCCCGTCGACAGCGTCGAGCGCGCCACGGCCTTCTACACCGCGCTCGGCTGGACCCTCAACACGGACATGTCCGACGACAACGTGTCCTGCTTCGCCATCGCCCCCGAGCAGTACGTCATGCTCGGCAGCCGCCAGATGTACGCCAGCATCGGCGGCGCCGAGGAGCTGGTCGGCGGACCCGACACCCCCTCGAAGGTCACGGTCTCGTTCGACCTCCCGAGCCGCGAGGCGGTCGATGAGCTCGTCGAGCGTGCCAACGCCGCCGGCGGCCGGGTGGGGGACACCGACGACTACCACTTCATGTACCAGCGCCAGTTCGACGACCCCGACGGCTACCACTACTCGCCGTTCTGGATGAAGCCGGACGCCGATCCGACCGCGTGAGCGACCTCGCCTCGGCCCTGGACGTCGTCGGCGCGCGGTGGGCGCTGCTCATCGTGGAGAGGCTGCTCGACGGTCCGCAGCGGTACGGCGACCTGCAGCGCGAGCTCGGCGTACCGACGAACATGCTTGCCACGCGGCTGCGCGAGCTCGAGGCGGCCGGCGTGCTCTCCCGTCTTCCCCTCAAGCACAACACCCGGGCGTACGCACTGACCGACCGCGGGCTCGCCCTGCGCGACGCGATCGTCGCGCTCGGGCGTTGGGGCGAGCAGAACGCCAGGTGAAGGACCGGCTCAGGTCCCGAGGATCGCCATGAAGTGCACGTCGATCCACTCGCCGTCGAAGAGCAGCGCCTCACGGCCCGTTCCCTCGTGGACGAAGCCGACCTTCTCGTAGACGCGCCGTGCCCGCGGGTTGAAGTCGTACACCTCGAGCGAGATCCGGTGCAGTCCCATCGTCGTCAGCCCGTGCTCGACGATCAGTCGGGTCGCTTCGGTGCCGAGCCCCCGGCCCCGTCCGGCGGCGCCGATCAGGGTGCGGAACCCGCACGACCGGTTGCCCTCGTCCCAGTCGTTCAGGACGACCTCACCGACGAGCTCGTCGGTGGCGTTGTCGACCACCCCGAGCACCAGGCGGTCGTCCGCCGTGGCCCACTCGCCGTAGATCTCGCGGAGCCGCTCGATCGGCAGGTCGATCGGGTCGGCGTCGCTGCTGTGGGTCGCTCCGGTCAGCCGGGCGATCTCGTCGTCGTCGCGGATGATCTGGACGATGAGGTCGGCGTCCTCGGTCCGGATCGGTCGCAGGGTCACCAGCTCGCCGACGATGGTCGGCTTGGACAGGAACGGGGACGTCGTGGACGCGGAGGCTCGGCGGGTGCTCATGGAGCATGCAGGGTACGACGCCGTCGTGGCGTGGGGCACCCGTTGTCGGCAGGTCGACGCGGCGCCGAGGTCGACCGCTCGTGGACCACCCGTTGTCGGTGGTGACGGCTAGGATCGGAGACAGATTCGAGCGAGCGAGCTCGGGCCCTACCTCGATGGCCGACACTCCGGTCGTACTCACCCCAACTCCTGGCCCTTCCTGTTGTCGACACGCCTGCGTGGCGTGGAGAGGTCCAGCCGTGAGTGCCATCCCGATCGAGGACGACACCGTGTGGAGCGCGCCCGGTGTCGACGCCGACGTGTCGCCGCTGTTGGCCGCGTTGCTGCAGCGTCTCGGCGATGTGCTGGGCGACCTGCAGGAGCTGAGCGTGGGGGCACTGGCCGACGCCGACGTGGAGCGGATGCTGGCTGCGTCCACCGCCATGTCGAGCCGGGTGGTGGCGGTGCAGTGCCGAGCAGCTGCCGAGGCCGACCGTCGGCGGCTCGGTGATGCCACCGGCGCCAAGAACATCGCTCAGTGGTGGTCCGACGGGAGCCGGCTGACGCGGGCGGAGGCGTCCCGGCTGGTCACGTTGGGGCTGGCGCTGCAGCGCGATGCCCACGCCGCGGTGTTCGCGGCTCTCGGGAGCGGTGACGTTCGGGTCGACCAGGCGCAGGTGATCGTGCAGGCCGTCGACGCGATGCCGGCCCGGGTGGACGCCGAGACGCGCCAGCTTGCCGAGACCACCCTGCTGCAGCTCGCTGATCGGCATGACGCTCGTGATCTACGCCGGATCGGCAAGCGGATCCTAGACGTCGTGGCTCCGGAGGTGGGGGAGTGCCACGAGGAGGCGCTGCTGGTCGCTGAGGAGGCACGCGCCATGGCGGGCGTCGAGCTGGCGATGGCCGACGACGGTGAGGGGCGCTGCCACGGCCGGTTCACCGTGCCGTCCCACGTGGGTGCGATGCTCAAGCGGCACCTCCTGGCGCTGGCGAACCCGGCCCGCCACACCGAGGCCGAGCTGCGCGACGACTCGGGCGGCTGGAAGCCCCTGCGCCGACGGCTCGGCGAGGCCTTGGTGGAGTACGTCGAGCGCTACCCGGTCGATGCCACCCCGCAGACCGCCGGGGTGAGCGCCACGGTGGTGGTGACGATGACCCTCGAGCAACTGCTCACCGAGCACGCCACTGCGTTGCTGGACGACGGCTCGCGGATGTCGGCCGGGCAGGCGCGGCGGCTGGCGTGCGAGGCCGGGATCATCCCTGCTGTGCTCGGCACCGACTCCCGGCCGCTCGACCTCGGCCGCACTGCCCGGCTCTACACCAAGGCCCAGCGCATCGCCCTCGGCCTGCGTGACCGCGGCTGCACGGCGAAGGGCTGCGAGACCTCCGCGTCCGGGTGCCACGCCCACCACGACGACCCCTGGTCACGCCTCGGCCTCACCGACCTGGCCAACGGCCGGCTCCTCTGCCCCCGGCACCACCGCCTCGCCCACGACTCCCGCTACGCGATGACCGTCCACGCCGACAACAAGGTGACGTTTGCCAGGCGGACGTAGGCCGACGGGCGCTCTGGAGCTCTACTCAACGAGCAGCTCCTTGCCGCGAGGTGTCTGTCAGCGACACCATGCTCTGGCTTCGGGAATCCCAGGGTCCGCACGGGCTGTCGCGCCAGCGCATACTCTGGGAGTGCATGTGGACGTCGAGGTCGAAGCCGTGATCCCACTCCCGCGAGACGAGGTCGCCGCCTACGCAGGAGACCCAACGAACGCCCCAGAGTGGTACGCGAACATCCGATCGGTGAACTGGCGGACGCCGCCGCCGGCGGCGCTGGGGTCAAAGTTGGATTTCGAAGCGACGTTTCTCGGCCGGCGTCTCGCCTATACCTACGAGGTCGTGGAGCTTGAGCCGGGACGACGACTGGTGATGCGCACTGCGGATGGGCCATTTCCGATGGAGACGACCTACACCTGGGAGCAAGTGGTCGGCGGGACGCTGATGAAGCTGCGCAATCGGGGTGCTCCGAGCGGATTCGCGAAGGTTGCCGTGCCCGTGATGGCGAGGGCCATGAGGAGCGCAATGGGCAAGGACCTGGACCGTCTTGCTCAGCGGTTAGCGAGCCGCTGAAGCGGCCCACGTCGGCGCGTCGAACCGCGGCCTGCCGGCGCAACTTGGACTTTCCGGGTATGCCGATCAGCGGAGGCTTCGTGCTGCTGACAGGCTGGACATGTGACCGCCTTCGACGCTTCCGATGAGGAATCGTCTTCGCTCTCCCTCGGCGTCGTCTCTGGAGGACTCGGCGAGACCCACAACTATTGGATGCCACATCTACGGCGGCTGATGAAACAGGTAATGGAGGCGAGATCCGCCGTTGTCGGTCCCCTCAGCGTCAATGTTGTCTACCACCTAGAAGGGCCACTGCTTGGTCCTGTCGAGTTCGAAGGCGTACGCACGGGCCGTCTGAGTCGCAAGCACATGATTCTGATGGTCCAAGCCGCGGTGCCGCCCTTGCCTATCAGCGACCCCTGGGCGGTGCTCGTGGGCCTCCTGATGGACGCGGTAGATGAAGCCGAAGGACTGGTCAAGCGGCGGTCGATCGCCCCCGCGCTTCCCGAAGTGCGAGCCGTTCTAGCCGCGCTGCCGCCGAAGTAGATTCGCGCATCTGCCGAGAGGAGTGCGTCTCTCGACGAACGAAGGCAGGATGAAGGAATGCAGACCCGGCAGCAGCGCGATGAGAAGACGGTCGTGATTGCCACCGCACTCGGTGTGTTCTGTCTGGTCTTGGCTGCCGGGGCTCTGGGCCTCTGGGCGATGGCATCGCTCGTAGCCCCGAACGACTCCACCGTGCCGTCGCTGGGTGGGTAGTCGCTGGGGGAGTTGTGGCAGTCGCCTATCTCATTCGCGTCCGCCGGAGGTAGTGAGCCGCGGGCTCCCGGTCGACGGGCGTGTTCGTCCGCCGCGTCCGGTGCATCCGCTCATGCCGATGAGCGCGCCTTACGCAGTCGGCGCAATGACCGTGGATCTGCGCCCCATGATCACCGTGTCGTCGCCGATACCTGGACCGAGGACGTGCCATCGCTCCAACGCGTAGAGCCGCCTCGCCGGATCGTCGGCGTCTGACGACGTCATGAGAAGCCAGCGTTCATGCGGAAGGTCCTCTAGGAGCACGCGCATGAGAGATCGACCGATAGCCCTACGCCGAGCCGCGGCGAGTACGCCGATGCTGACCAACTCGAAATGCCCGTCGAGCCATGCCTCGGCGACGTCGGGCCTCAAGGCTTTCTGGGCGTTGTCTGTCCACCACTGACCATGTTGACCGGTGTAGCCGTAGGCGAACCCGACGAGAGCATCGCCGTCGTAGGCGCGGGCGAGACGAAAACCTCTCCTCACGCTGTGCTTGTCCCACACAGCTTCACGCCAACTCTCGTAGTCGGAGTAGTCGCCAAACACCGACTCATAGACCGGCCACACCACCGCGGCGTCCTGTGACGTGACCGACTCACTCAAAGCAATTCGGACCATGCCATTCTCTTTACCGCACGGTCGTGCTGAGTCAAGCACCGCCTTCAACGTCCGGACATGCCGCGTTGAGTGCGCGGATCGGCCGATGTCCGGCGCTCTAGGTGCGCTTCGGCATCCTGACGCCTGCGCGCTCCATGTAGTCGCTCAGAGCGTTGTCCCAACCTTCCGTTGGCTTCGCCGTGACGATGTAGGCGAAGCCGTCACCTGCGGCATTAGTGAGCACGATCGCCTGCGTCGGAGGGACGCCAGGGAAAGCGAACACTTGTCGGTCAGTCGCTTTGACGCAGGCGGGGTCGTCGCCGGGGCACGGATCCATGCTGCCTGTGCCAACCTCCCTACCAACCCGCACGGACTCAACCACCTGCGTCGGTGCCATGAAGTACTTGCGGTCCTTGAAGTCGAACAGACTGACGCAGTCGCCGCCTGAGGCCTCGGCGCATTGACGCGTCGAGCAACTCGTCACCGAACTGATGAGGACGATACTCAGCACGGCGAACACCATGCGGATCAACGTCCCGCTCGCCGCCTCGACTCTCACGGCAATCATGATGATGGACACCGTCCCGTCAGGGGTGCGATGTGATCGATGTGCAACGTGCGGTGCCGCTTTCCGCGCAGCCACAGAGGTGACCGATTCCGCCGCGTACCGTCCGGGGCGCGACATTGCGCCGCCCGTCGGCGCGGGCAGGGTACGGCCAGCGCGAAACCTGTCCAAGGCATCCCGTGTCTGACGTCAGGTCAGCGCGAACTCGTGAACCCGGACCGGGACGCGCACCCAAGATCGCGTCATCGTCCCGTTGGAGCGATCCGATCCCTGCTCCAGACTGGAACCACGGCTACGCCCACATCGCGACAGCAAGGGGTTGTCCATGACGAACCAGACCCGGCTCACCGACGAGCTCAACGCCCTCTACGCCAACTACGTCGAGTCCATCAACAAGGCGGTGGCGGCGGACGACCTGGTCCTGGCCGCAGAGCTCGCGGACTCCTACGACCGGGACGCGATCATGCTGATGGCCGAGCGGGAGGGCCGGCCGGACCTGCTGGCGCACTTCGGTCTGACGGAGGATGGTGGGCGCCTCAGCGTGCAGCGTGACACGCCGCTGCGCCGCCTCGTGAAGAGCGTCGCGGCCCTGCGGGCCACCTGATCGCGGCACGCGGAGGCTCAGCGGGAGGGGTCGACCAGCGTGATCCCGGCGGCGGTCGAGGCGTGGAACGACGGCAGGAGGGCCGCTGCCTCCTCGAGCCCGACCGTGCGGCGGGCCAGCAGGTCTGGCCGGAGCAGGCCCTGCTCGACGAGCGCCAGCATGTCGGGGTAGTCGGCCGCTGCCATCCCGTGGCTGCCCAGCAGGTCGAGCTCCCACCCGATCACCCGGTCCATCGGGACTCGCGGGTGACCCTCGACCGGCGGCAGCAGCCCCACCTGCACGTGGCGGCCGCGCCGCCGGAGGCTGAGGACCGCGTCCGCGCAGGTCTGCTCGCTGCCCACGGCGTCCACCGCGACGTGGCTCCCGCCGCCGGTGAGGTCGGCGACGGCGGCCGGGACGTCCGAGCCGTCGGCGAGCAGCGCGTGGTCCGCGCCCAGATCGACGGCGAGGGCGAGGGCGTCCGGGTTCCGGTCGACGGCGACCACCCGGCACCCCAGGGCGCGCGCGATCATCACCGTGCTGAGTCCCACGCCGCCGGCGCCGAGGACGGTCACCCACTCACCCTCGGTGACGCGGGCGTGTCCGACGAGGGCGCGGTACGCCGTGGCGAACCGGCACCCGAGGCTGGCGGCGGTGGCGAGGTCGACCGACTCGGGCAGGGCGATGAGGTTCGTGTCCGCCGCGTGCAGGACGACGTTCTCCGCGAAGGACCCCCAGTGGGTGAAGCCCGGTTGCTGCTGGGCAGGACACACCTGCGCGTTGCCGGACAGGCACCACTCGCAGCGACCGCACCCGCAGACGAACGGGACGGTCACGCGGTCGCCGACCGCCCACCGGCCGACACCGGCGCCGACCTCCACGACCACGCCGGCCAGCTCGTGGCCCGGCACGTGCGGGAAGGCGATCTCGTCGTGCCCTGCCCAGGCGTGCCAGTCACTCCGGCACAACCCGGTCGCGACGACGCGGACCACCACGCCCGTCCACCGGACACGTCGGGTCAGGCACGTCCCGGACCGTCGGACGGGCCCGGACCGCATCGATGACCATGGCGGGCACCCGGGCATCCTGTCACCCGGTCTGTCGGCTACTGCTCGAGCGCTCGCAAGGCCCGGCCCTGCGAGCCGAAGAGCTGCCCCGTCGTCCGTGCCAGCTGGGAGACGTCCGCGTCGCGGATGCTCGTGAGCTGGTGGGGGTCCTGCTCGAGGTCGTAGATCTCCCACTCCGCGGTGTCGTGGTGCTCGATGTAGGCGGTTGATCCCTCGCGGAGCATCGACCAGTCGAGGTTCGTGTTCTCGACGAGCAGCCGTCGCCGCCACCCCGACCAGTCGCCGGACCGGAGCGGCGCCAGCATCGAGCGGCCGTCGAGCTCACGGCCCGCGTCGGGGTCGAGGCCGGCGATGTCCAGGGTGGTGGGCATCAGGTCGACCTGCGAGACCAGGGCGCGGACGGTGCGCGGCTCGACCCCGGGACCGCGGACGGCGAACGGGATGCCCGCCGCCTCCTCGTAGGGCTGCGACTTGTGGAGGAGCCGGTGCTCACCGAGGAGGTAGCCGTTGTCGGAGACGAAGAAGATCCAGGTCCGCCGGAGCTGGCCGGTGCGCCTCAGGACGTCGAGCACGCCCGCGACCTGGTCGTCGACGTCCTGCAGCTCCTCCAGCTTCCCCTCGTAGATCTTCCGCATGCGTCGACGGTCCTGGGGCGGGAGGTCCTGCAGCCACGACGGCTTGTCGCTCATGTCGGCCTCGTTGGACGCCGGCGGGTCCCAGGACACCCCGTCGAAGTCGTCGGCGTGCTCCGGGCTCGGGGTGTACGGCCCGTGCGGCGCCGTCGGCGCGAACACCGCGAACCACGGCCCGTCCTGGTGGCGGCGGATGAAGCGGCGAAGCCGCGACGCTGCGAACCGGTCGAACGCGCGCTGCGAGGGGACCTGCCGGACGGTGCCGTCGACGTTGACCCGCGGGTCGTCGATCATGCCGTCGAGGAGCGCGATCCACCGGTCCCAGCCGGGAGCGACGTACGTCGGCTGCTGGGCGAGCCCGTTCATGTACTTGCCGAAGTAGCCGGTGTCGTAGCCGGCCTCCCGGACCCGGGTGGCCACCGTGTCCCGGTCGTGCCCCTGGGCGACGAACGGCGGGTGGGTCATGTTGCTGCTGCACCCGTGGTTGTGCGGGTAGCGACTGGTGAGGACCGAGGCGCGCGCCGGACCGCACAGCGGCATCGCGCTGTAGCCCCGGGGGAAGTGCACGCCCTTGCGGACGAGTCGTCGCCACGTCCGGTCCATCGACCTCAGCGTCGAGCGCATCTGGTCGTCCGTGATGATCCACAACACGTTGTCGGCCATGCACCGACCCTACGCACGCGGGTGCTAGGCCATCCTGCGCAGCACGCCGACCGGCACGTGCCTGACCGCGAACCCGAGGGGCGCCCAGGGCCAGGCCGGCACGCGCGCCGACTTCTTCTCCTTCTCGATGGCGTCGACCATGGCGCGCACGCCCTTCTCGGTCGAGGCCATCAGCGGCGTGCGTGCTGCCGTGCCGGACATCTCCGAGACGATGTAGCCCGGGTAGAGCACGGTCACCTTGATCGGCGTGCCGTGGACGTCGGCGCGGAAGCCCTCGGCGAGGTGGGCGACCGCAGCCTTGGTCGCGGCGTACGTCGTGATGTTCCTCGGCATGCCGCGCAGCGCGGAGAACGACGACACCATCACCAGGTGGCCCGAGCCCTGGGCGCGGAAGATCGCCGCCGCGGCCTCGGTCTGGGCGAGGGCGCCGATGAAGTTGGTCTCGGCGGTCTCCCGGTTGGCGTCGAAGCGCCCGGTGCCCAGCGGCTGCCCCTTGCCGAGCCCGGCGTTGACGACGACCCGGTCGATGCCCCCGAGCTCGTCGCGGAACTCCTCGAACACCCGGAAGACGGCGTCGTGGTCGGTGACGTCGAGCGCCCTGACCGCGACCCGGCGGTCGGGATGGGCGGTGGTGATCTCGGCGGCGAGCTCGGCGAGCCGGTCCGTACGACGCGCGCAGAGCGCGAGGTCGTGGCCGCGCGCGGCGAGCTGGCGGGCCATCTCGGCGCCGAGCCCGCTGCTGGCGCCGGTGATGAGGGTCGTCGACATGGGAGTCCTAGCGGTAGGTGATCAGGTCGGGGGAGAGGTGGTCAGCCGCGTTGAAGGTGACGAGCGTCGTGCCGCGAGAGCCGCGCACGAGGGTCGAGGTGCCGGTGTTGATCGAGACCGGGTTGAGCCGCAGCCACAGGTCGGTGCGGGCGGCACCGCTGTCGGCCAGCAGCGAGGCGGCCGCCCACGCCACCGGGCCGCCGCTGGTGAGCACCACGGCCGTGCCGCTGCGGGGGAGCGAGTCAGCGAGCCTTGCGAGCGCCCCACCCACGCGCGCGGTGAACGCGGTGAAGGACTCGTCGTACGACTCGTCGTGCTCGCCCGACGTCCAGCGGCGCGTCGCCTGCTCGAACCACCGCTGGAAGGCCGCCTTCTCCGACTCGCCCTCCGCCGTGGTCGGCTGGTCGTGGACGGCCAGCACCTGGAGGTGGTCGAACTCGTTCCAACCGGGGTCGACCTCGACGGAGGACGCCCACCCCGCGCCGTCCAGGACGCCGGCGGCGGTCTGGGCGTGGCGCTTCATCTCACCCGCCACGACGAGGTCGGGCACGACACCGCGGGCGGCCAGCGCGGCTCCGAGCACCCGCGACTGCTCGTGGCCGGTGGGGGAGAGGTCGTCGTAGTCGGCCGCGCCGAACGAGGCCTGCCCGTGCCGGACCAGGAGGATGCTGCTCACGAGGCGATGAGGCCGTCGAGCCGGCGTCCGATGATCTGCACGGCCGGCCCGAAGAGGGCGTACATCTCGTTGGTCGTCTGGCCGTGGAAGTACCGGTAGTAGATCTGCTGGGCGATGACCGCCATCCGGAACAGCCCGAAGACCTCGTAGAACCGCCACTGCCCGGGGGTGACCGACCGGCCGGTGCGCTCGGCGTACGCCGCCACGAACTCGTCGCGCGTGAGCATCCCGGGCAGGTGCGTCGGCACCCGCCGCATCATCTGGAACTCCTCGACGTCGTCGGCCTGCACCCAGTAGGCCATCGAGCCGGCGAGGTCCATCAGCGGGTCGCCGAGGGTGGCCATCTCCCAGTCGAGGACCCCGACGACCCGGGTGACGTCGTCCGCGTCGAGCACGAGGTTGTCGAGCTTGAAGTCGTTGTGGATCACGCAGGTGGCGACGTCGTCGGGCTGGTGCGCGTCGAGCCACGCCATCACCGACTCGAGGTCGGGCACGTCGTCGGTGCGGGCGTTGCGGTAGCGCGTGGACCAGCCCTCGACCTGGCGTCGTACGTAGCCGTGCCCCTTGCCCAGGTCGGCGAGGCCCGCCTCCCCGGGGTCGATGCCGTGCAGCTCGGCGAGCACGTCGACCGCGTGGAGGCACAGCTCTCGTGCCTGCTGGGGTGACAGCGGGACGTCGGCCGGCCACTCGCTGCGCGGGATCACGCCGGGAATGCGGTCCATCGCGTAGAAGTCGCTGCCGATGACGTCGGCGTCGTCGCAGAAGGCGACCATCGTCGCGACGTGGTCGAAGACCGGCGCGAGCGCCGACTGGATGACGTACTCGCGGTGCATGTCGTGCGCGCCCCGCGCCTTGGTGCCGGCCGGCGCGCGCCGCACGATGAGGTCGCGGCCGGAGGGGTAGCGCAGCAGGTAGGTGAGGTTGGACGCGCCGCCGGTGAACTGCCGGACCTCGGGCTCGCCGTCGAGCCCGTCCGGGGTCGCGGCGTTGGCCCGGATCCACGCGGCCACGCGGGTGACGTCGAAGGCGTCCTCCTGGCGCACCTCACGAGCGCCCGGCACGGCGGTCATGCGGACTCCTCCAGCTTGCGGGCCTGGTCGCGCATCACGGCGTCGTAGGCCGGTCGGTCGGCCCACTTGAGGAAGTACGCCTGCCGTGCGGCCTCGTCCGGCACGATCACGTTCTCGCCGGCGTCCATGCCGGCGAGCACGGCGGTGGCGATCTCCTCGGCCGTCACGCGGGACCGCTCGACGAGCCCGCCGACCACGCGTCCCACCGCCTCGTCGTTGCCCTGCATCGAGTCCATCAGGTTGGTGCGGAAGTAGGAGGGGCACACCACGCTCGCCCGGATGCCGTACGACGCCAGCTCGTGGCCGCAGGTCTCGGTGAACGCCACCACCGCGGCCTTCACCGCGTTGTAGGAGCCCATCCCGCCCGGGTGCACGAGGCCGGCTAGCGAGGCGACGTTGACCAGGTGGCCGGAGCGCTGCCCCTTCAGCATCGGGACGAACGCCTTCGTGCCGCGGACCAGCCCGAACAGGTTGATGTCGGTGATCCACTGCCACTCCTCGAGCGTGCAGCGGTCGACGCGGCCGCCGCCGGCGACGCCGGCGTTGTTGACGAGCACGTCGAGGCCGCCCCAGCGCTCCCGGACGGCCTCGACCGCGGCGTCCCAGTCGTCGTCGGAGGTGATGTCGAGGACGAGGTCGATGCCCGCGGCGGGCACCCGGTCGGTGGCGAGCACCTCGTCGCCCCGCTCGCGGAACGCCGCGACGAGTGCCGCGCCGAGGCCGGATGCGGCGCCGGTGACGAGGATCCGGCGGCCTGCGGCGGGCGTGCTCACGAGGCGTGCTTCCCGAGCTCGATCTTGGCGATGACGTTGCGGTGGACCTCGTCGGGACCGTCGGCCAGGCGGAGCGTCCGGGCGCCGACCCAGGCGGAGGCCAGCGGGAAGTCGTCGCTCATCCCGCCGCCGCCGTGCAGCTGGATCGCCATGTCGATGACGTCGAGGGCCATGTTGGGCACCTCGACCTTGATCTCGCTCACCGCCGAGTAGGCCTCGCGGCTCATGCCCTGGTCGAGCAGCCACGCGGCGTGCATGACGAGCAGGCGGGAGCGGTTGATCGCGATCCGGGCGTCGGCGATCCGCTCGCGGTTGCCGCCGAGGTTGGCGAGGGGCTTGCCGAAGGCGGTGCGCGACACGGCCCGGGCGCAGGCGAGCTCGAGGGCGCGCTCGGCGAGGCCGATGGCGCGCATGCAGTGGTGGACCCGACCGGGACCGAGCCGTCCCTGGGCGATCTCGAAGGCGCGGCCCGGGCCGAGCAGGACGTTGGACGCCGGCACCCGGACGTTGTCGAACGAGACCTCGCCGTGCCCCAGCGGCTCGTCGTAGTAGCCCATCGTGGTCAGCATCCGCTCGACCGTCACACCCTCCGCCTCGCGCGGCACGAGGACCATGGTGTGGCGCGAGTGGCGGTCGGCCTCGGGGTCGGAGAGCCCCATGAAGACGAGCACCTTGCAGTCGGGGTTGCCGACGCCGGTCGACCACCACTTGCGGCCGTTGATGACGATCTCGTCGCCGTCGACCTCCGCCGTGGCCGCCATGTTGGTCGCGTCGGAGGACGCGACGGCGGGCTCCGTCATGCAGAACGCGCTGCGGATCTCCCCGCGCAGGAGGGGCTCGAGCCACTCCTCGCGCTGGGCGTCGGTGCCGTACTTGAGCAGCACCTCCATGTTGCCCGTGTCGGGCGCGTTGGAGTTGAAGACCAGGGGAGCGAGGAACGAGCGCCCCATCGCCTCGGCCACGGGCGCGTAGTCGACGTTGGTGAGGCCCTCGCCGCCGTCGGTGCCGAAGTCGGCGGCGTAGCGGCCCGCGTGGGCGGCCGGGAGGAACAGGTTCCACAACCCCTGGGCGCGCGCCTTGGCCTGCAGCTCGCCGATGACGGGGTCGGGGGTCCAGCTGTCGCCGCCGGACTCGCGCAGCCGGGTGATGCGCCGGTGCGCCTCGGCCTCGACCGGCTCGATCTCGTCGGCGACGAACGCGCGCACGCGTCCCTGGAGGTCGGCAGCGCGGGGGGAGAGCGAGAAGTCCATGACGTTGACCTTCGCACACTGTTGAGCAATGCTCAACAGCATGGCCGATGCCGAGCAGAGCGCGCCCGCAGGGACCCCGGCCGTACGCCGTCGGCTGAGCGCCGACGAGCGCCGACGCCAGCTGGTCGCCATCGGCCTCGCCAAGATCGTCGAGACGCCGATCCAGGACCTCTCGATGGACGACATCGCCACGGAGGCCGGCATCTCGCGCGGGCTGCTGTTCCACTACTTCCCGACGAAGACCGACTTCTACCTCGCCTGCATCGCGGCCGCCGGCCGCCGGATGCTGCGGACGACCGCGCCCGACGAGGGCGCGACGGAGGAGGAGCAGATCGAGACCGTCACCCGGCTGATGATCGAGCAGATCGAGCGCCGGCGCGGGTTCTACCTCGCGCTCGTCCACGGCCACGGGGTCGCCGACCCGCGGGTCAGCGAGGTCATGGACTCGGTGCGCGACGGCAGCACGGAGCGGGTGATGGCAGCGCTCGACGTGCCGGAGGCCCGCCGCGACGTCGTACGCGCGTGGTGGGCCTACACGGAGGACCGGGCGCTCACCTGGTCGGCGGTGCCGACCGGCGAACGCCCGGTCTCGTTGTCGCAGCTGGTCGCGGAGTGCGTCGCCGCGCTCCACGCCCTGCTGCGGATCAGCTCCTGACGGCCCCGCGCGTCACTTGGTGACGCGGCCCTTGACGGCGAACCGCATCCGGTCGTCGAGGGGCTTCCCGGCGCAGGCGAGCAGGGTCTTGCGGCCGCACTGGTAGCGGGTCGACCCGTTGACGAGGGTCACCGAGACGGCTGCGACCTTGCGGTTGTCGAAGGGGACCTTGGTGCTCCCGTTGCCGCCGCGGTTGAGCCGGACGGTCTTGACCTTGCGCGTGCCGTCGAGCTTGTGGACGACGACGACCGCGGACGGCGAGGTGCGCTTCGCCGGTCCGGAGACCTTCAGGCGGAGCTTCCACTTCCGGCCGTCGAGACCCGTGCCGGGGCCGTAGACGTAGGACGCGGACGCCAGGTGGTTGATCCGGGTGCCGAACCGCTTGGCCCGCTTGCGCTTGCTCAGCAGCTTGGCGCCGCGGACCTTGGGGCCGGGGTACTCGGCACCCTCGGGGAAGTTGACGGCGGGGGTGAGGTTGCCGGCGGCGAACTGGGCGTAGTTCTTGGTGAAGCCGCCCTTGCGCTTGAGGATCTTCTGCAGCGCCGGGATGCTGTTCTTGCCGCCGTCCTTCTTGAGGCTGCCGGCCTGCTTCCAGGTCTTGAGCACCAGTCCGTTGCCGTAGCGGGCGGTGAGGTACTCCCAGAACACCCAGTTGCCGTACTGGAAGCCGTTGGTGCGGCTGAAGGCGTCGAGCGGGATGTTGGGCGCGTAGATCTGGCTGACGGGGAGGTACTGGCGGTTGTCGTTGACCGCGGTCGCGATCCGCTCCTCCATCCAGGTCGCCGTGGACTCCATCATCCAGGGGTCCTCGCCGTAGTCGTAGGCGTACTGGACGGCGTGGAAGAACTCGTGCCCGGCGGTGACGACCAGGTTGTCGAGGGGCGTGCCGTTGGGGAACTGTGCGGCCGCGAAGTCGTTGTCGAGCACGCAGTAGCCCGACGCGGTGCGCTTCTTGGACTTGGTCTCGGCGGCGCAGAAGCCGTAGAGGTCGGGGCCGAGGTCCTTGAGGTAGACGTCGAAGAGCGGGCTGCCGCCCTTCGACCTGTCGCGCACCGGCGCGCGGTAGCCCATCTGGTCGACGATGGTGGTCCACACCGAGTCCATCACCGCGAGGTTCTGCGCGGGCCAGTCCGGCGACGGCGGGGCGTCGGCGCCGGTCGGCACGTAGTGCACGCACAGGCGGGTGTTGCACACCGGCGGCGCCTCGGCCACGGTGTAGCCGAAGCCCTGGTCGTCGGTCACCCCGTCGGTGGGACGGGCGAGGAGGGCGTCGGCCTGGCGACGCTCGGCACCCTGCAGCTGCGAGCGCTGCATCCAGAGGTCGCGCAGGACGAGGGTCGCCGACTGGTCGCTCGGCCGGGCGTTGCCGCCGAGGACGCGGCGGGCGGTCGTGAGGCTCTCGGAGGGCGTCTGCGGGGCCTGCTCCCCGAGGACCGGCAGGGCCGGTTCGGGCCTGAGCTCGAGCAGGTCGGAGGGGTCGAGGACTCCGGCCGTCCCGGGGACGGACCCGGGCGTGCCCGGACGGTCGGTGTCGGCAGCGACGGCCGGGGCGCCGAGCGCCCCGCCCACCAGTGCGATGGCAACGGCGGTGGTGAGGATTCTGCGCATGGTTCCCCTCGTGTCGGTCATGTGCGGGACGACCCTAACCCGGCGAGCCGCCGGAAGCGGGATCACAGATCCGCGATGTGCTCGATGATCGCGGTGGTGGAGATGGCGGGGGTGCGGGCGAGGTAGACGACCTCGCAGATGTCGTTGAGCTCGTCGAACTTGCCGGCCCAGTCGTCGCCCATCACCAGGATGTCCGCGCCGTGCTCGACGACGTAGTCGCGCTTCTGCTCCAGGCTCTCCTCGACGAAGACGTCGTCGACGACCTTCAGCGCCCCGACGATCGCCAGCCGCTCACGCTGGCTGAAGATGGGGGCGCGGCCCTTCTTGCGCTCGTTGAGGGCGTCGGCCGACACGCCCACGACCAGCCGGTCACCCAGCTCGGCGGCACGCTCGAGGACGCGCAGGTGCCCGACATGGAAGACGTCGAACGTGCCGAAGGTGATGACGGTGCGAGGCATGCGCGGCATTCTGGCACGCGGGTCGTCACGGGGGTTGGGGGAGGATGGCCCGCATGGCCGCCACCTCTGCCACCTCCTCCGCGCCCTCGTCGGCGCGTCCGCCCGCGGGCCCGCCCCCGATCTCGCTCATCACGCCCGATCCCGGGATGGACGAGGCCCGCCGCCGCGGCCTGCGTCGGATGCGGACCGTGGCGGTCGGCCTGCTGCTGCTCGCTGCGTGCGTGTACGTCGCCACGCTGGGCCGCGACGGGTTCTGGGGGTTCGTCAACGCGGGCGCCGAGGCGTCGATGGTCGGCGCGATCGCCGACTGGTTCGCGGTGACCGCGTTGTTCAAGCACCCGCTGGGACTGCCGATCCCGCACACCGCGCTCGTGCCCAAGCGCAAGGACGAGCTGGGCAAGGGGCTCGAGGAGTTCGTGGGGGAGAACTTCCTCCAGGAGGACATCATCCGCGAGCGGGTGGCCGCAGCGACGATCTCCGCGCGCGTGGGGGCGTGGCTCGCGGAACCGGCCCACGCCCGCCGGGTGGTCGACGAGGTGGCCGACGTGGCCGTCATCGCGCTCGGCAAGGTGCAGGACGACCACATCGCCGACCTGGTCACGCACGCGCTCGTGCCCCGGTTCCGCGAGGAGCCGATCTCGCCGCTCCTGGGCACGACGCTGATGGAGGTGCTGCGCGACGACCTGCACCACGGCCTGGTCGACCTCGCGGTGGACGAGCTGCACAGCTGGCTGCAGGACAACCCCGAGACGTTCAGCCGGGTGCTGGAGGAGAGGGCGCCGTGGTGGGCGCCGCCGAAGCTCAACGACGCCGTCACCTCACGCCTGCACGTGCAGGCACTGGCGTGGCTCGAGGACGTCCGCGACGACCCGCACCACCGCGCCCGCGAGGCGCTGGACTCGATGCTCGGCCAGCTGGCCCACGACCTGCTCAACGACGAGGAGACGGTCCGCCGCACCGAGGCGCTCAAGGAACGGCTCCTCGAGCACCCCCAGGTCGTGACCACCGCGATCTCGCTGTGGAAGGCGATGCGCTCGGCCCTGCTCGCCTCGATCCGCGACCCCGAGGGTGCCGTGCGCCAGCGGCTGCTCACCGAGCTGAGCTCGTTCGCGGAGCAGCTGCGCCAGGACGCCGCGCTCCGCGAGCGCCTCGACCGGATGGCCGCCGACCTCACCGTCTTCGCGGTCGAGCGCTACGGCGCCGAGGTGACCACCGTGATCACCTCGACCATCGAGCGCTGGGACGGCAAGGAGGCGGCGCGCCGCATCGAGCTCCACGTCGGCCGCGACCTGCAGTTCATCCGGATCAACGGCACGATCGTCGGCGGCCTCGTCGGCGTGCTCATCCACGCGATCAGCCTGCTCGTTCACTGAGGCGGGCGGAGGCGGCCCGGGCGCGGCACGCAGCCTGCAGGTACCCGATCATCGCGACCTGCGTGGCCGCCTCGTGGTCGCCGCCGAGGTGCTCGCGGACATGACCCCGCTCGTCGGTCCACGTCAGGCTGAAGGGCCGCGAGCTCGGCGTCCACTGGGTCGCCAGCCGACACTCGCGCGGCCGGAGCCTCAGGCGGACCTGCTCGGAAGGGTTGTCGACCGACAGCTCCACCGGCAGCGCCGGGGTCCTGATGTCCAGGCTGCCACCCGGGCGTCGGATGCTGAGCACTGTTGCGGTGCCGTGCCCGCCGCCGTGCACCAGCACCCCGTCGACCACCAGGGGCGCGATGTCGCCCGGTACTGCCCGGGGCCCGGGCGCCGGCGGGCCGGCCCGGGTGAGGACGAGCCACACCCTCGGGTCACCACCGGGCGACGGCGTGGGCGACGTGCTCGTCGGGTCCTGCCGCGCGTCGTGCCACCACCCGGTCGCTCCGCCGCCGCAGACCACACCGACGACGAAGGCAGCAAGGGCGGCGCCCCGGAGCCGGCCGGCGGACGTCGACCACACCCGGTGCGGCGGTCGAGCAGGCCCACCCTGCAGCGTCTCCGGCTGCGGGGGCAGGTGCTCTGACGGGCCCACCCGACGACGATACGTCCGGCGTGGGTCAGCGGCGACAGGGCTTCATCACGGGCATGACGCGCGAGCGGCTCTGGTGCGCGCGGGCGTACGCGTCGTCGAAGTGCGCGAGGTACTGGTCGTGGAGCCAGCGGTTGTCCACCACGCGGAGCATCACCTCGTCGTTGTAGAGGAGTCCGCCGCAGGTGGTGTTCGAGGTGCCGGTCACCACGAGGTGCGTCGCCTTCCCGCGGAGCTTCGCGTGCGCGACCAGCATCTTGTCGTGGGTCAGCACGGTGCGGACCCGGCCGTCGGGGATGTCGCCGCTGGGCAGCGGGCGCTGCACCCAGTTCTCCACGGTGTCGCGCGAGGTGACGATCCGCACGCGGCAGCCCCGGTCGGAGAGCCGCGCCAGCTGCGCGCGTACGTCGGCGCGCTGGATGACCGCGAACATGGCCGAGACGTCGCGTGCCCCGCGGCTGCAGGACATGTCCTTCAACGTCGAGAGCAGGAGGTCGTTGCGGTTGGGGTAGACGGCCGCCGTGACCGGCCCGTTCTTCCACACCTTGCGGCGGTCGTCCCACCGCTCGCCGCCGACGGCGAGGCTCTGCGCCTCCATCCGGGAGAAGTACTCCACCCCGAAGGCGTAGAGGCCCGGGTCGTCGATCTTGATGAACGAGTTGTACTGGCGGTACTGCCGGTCCTCGAGGTTGGCCGAGGACGTCATGAACGACTGCACGCCTCCGATGTCGGTGACGTAGAACTTCAGGTGCTGCACGTCCTGGCTGTCCGGGTACGGCCCGGGCGCGCGCCACGGCAGGCAGGCGCCGTCGCAGATCGTGACGTTGCGGCGCGTCGGGTCCTGCTCCTCGAGGGTGCTGATGAGCCGGCGCCCCTGCTTGTTGAGCCGGAGGTCGTCGTCACCGACCAGGAGGACCGTCGCCCCGCGACGCTGCGCCGCGAGGATCGCGTCGGTCGGCGGCTTGATGTCCCAGCGGAACATCGCGATGCGAATCGCGTCGCCCGGCCCGGCGGTGTCGAAGAGCCGGCTCGGGCGGTCGAGCACCGTCGGGTCACGCGGGACCGTGGGAGGGGAGGTGAAGCAGACCTCGATCCCGGCCCTCGCCTCGCACCCGGTCTTCGCCGGCACCCTGGCCGTCGCGGGGGTGGTGACGGCCAGCAGCGGCGCCGCGAGGCACAGCGACGCCGCGGCGAGGAGGAGGGTTCGGATGCGCACGGACACCTACCCTAGAGACATGCCAGCGACCAGCGAGCCCGTCGACGTCCCGATCCGTGACGAGTCGATCCGGCTGGGCCAGTTCCTCAAGCTCGCCAACCTCGTCGAGACCGGCGCTGAGGCGAAGCCGGTGATCGCGGACGGGGCGGTGCAGGTCAACGGGGAGGTCGAGACGCGACGGGGCCGCCAGCTCGTCCCGGGTGACGTCGTCACGCTGGGCGGGCTGGCGGCCCGGGTCGCCAACGGGGAGGTCGAGATCGACGTCCCCTGGTGAGGGTGGCGACGGCGAGAGGTGAAGCGCCCCCGGCTACTTCACCTCGCGGGTGAGGACTCGCCACGTGCCGATGGCCAGCGGCAGCAGGACCCACACGCCGCTCGCGGTCGCGAGCTGCGCCCAGTCCTGGCCGGCCATCTCGCCGGCGAACAGCGGCTGCATGACGGCGTCGAGGTTGAGCCACTTCCCGGCGTCCTCGAGGGCGGAGATCGCCATCGTGGCGATCGACCACACGGTCGGCAGGACCAGCACCGAGACGATCGCGACCGGGGTGTTGAGGAACAGCAGCCCGAACGCCACCCCCTGCAGGACGTAGACCAGCAGCGCGAGCACCAGCCCGCCGCCGACGGCGGCGGTGAGGTCCCACTCGCCGGTGCCACCGACGACGTTGGCCAGCGCCGACGCCACGATGGCGGCCGCGAGGACCACGACGGCCAGGGCCAGGGCGGCCAGCGCCTTGGCGAGCACCACGCGGCCGCGACGCGGCTCGAGGGTGAAGGTGACCAGGCCGGTGCGCTGGGTCCACTCGGCGGTCGAGGCCATGATGCCGAGGACCGGCAGGAGCATCGCGAGGGGGAGGGTGGACAGCTCGATCAGGCCGCGGAAGGAGGCGTCCTCCGCAGGTCCCCAGATGACGAACGCCGCCAGGATGATCGCGGCGGACGCGGCCATCACGATGACCATCCAGCGACCCGCCCGCGTGTCGACCATCTTGCGCAGCTCGGCCTGGAAGGTGCGGGCGAAGGGCACGCCCGGGCGACCCTCCAGCGCCACCGGGGCTGCCGGGCGTACGCCGTCGACGGTCCCGCCGACGGCAGGGGCAGTGGTGTCGCTCTGCGAGGTCATGCTGCGTCTCCTTCACGAGAGGTGGCGGCCGTGAGGCCGAGGAACATCTCCTCCAGGCCCTCCGAGCCGCCCGACCGCAGCTCGAGGAGGACGACGGACTCGCGGGCGGCGATCTCGCCGACCACGCGCGGCTCGGCCTCGACGACGAGGCCCGAGCCGGTGCGGGTGACGGGCACGTCGGCGGCCTGGAGGAGCTGGGCCAGGCGTGCGTCGTCGGTGGAGGACACCGAGGTGCCACCGCGGCTCAGGAGCTCCTCCTTGGAGCCCATGGCGACGATGCGTCCGCGCCCGATCATCACGAGGTCGTCGGCGACGATCTGCACCTCGTGCAGCAGGTGGCTCGACAGCAGGACGGTCCCGCCGCCGTCGGCGAAGCGCCGCAGCAGCCCGCGCATCCAGTGGATGCCCTGCGGGTCGAGGCCGTTGGCGGGCTCGTCCAGGACGAGCACCTGCGGCTCGCCGAGGAGCGCCGCAGCGATGCCGAGGCGCTGGCGCATCCCGAGGGAGTAGTTGCGGACCCGCCGACCGGCCTCCTCGTCGGTGAGGCCGACGAGCGCGAGCGCCTCCTCGACGCGGGCCTTCGAGACGCCGACCGACACTGCGGCCACCCGCAGCACCTCGCGGCCGGTGCGGCCGGGGTGCTGGGCGGACGCGTCGAGCATGACCCCGACCTGGCGGCCCGGGTTGTGCAGGTCGCGGTAGGGCTGACCGAGGATGGTCGCGCGGCCCGAGGTGGGTGGCGTCAGCCCGGTCATCATCCGCATGGCGGTGGACTTGCCCGCGCCGTTGGGTCCGAGGAAGCCGACGACGCTTCCGGGACGGACCTCGAAGGAGATGTCGTCGACGGCGGTGAACCCGCCGTAGCGCTTCGTGAGGTTCTCGACTCTGATCATGGCTCCAGCCTGCGTGGCGGCAGGGGTCCCGGACATCGGGCAGAAGGGTCCGGGAGGTCCGACCTCGGTATCGCTGAACGGCCGCGGACGACACCTTGGTCGGACGCGGGGGTCCCGGGGCTGCGCCTAGGGTCGGGGCATGGTGGAGACAGGTCGGCTCGCGGCGACCTGGCGCTACTCGCTCGCGGCCTTCATCAGCCTGGTCGCGTGGGGCGTCCCGCTGGTGACCGCGGCCGAGCGGGTGCCGGACGCCCGGCTGGCGTGGTTCCTGTGGGGGGACCCCATCCTCGGGCTGGCGTCGTTCGTGCTGATCCGGTGGCGCCACCGCCATCCCGCCGCGGTCGGTGTCACCCTCAACCTCTTCACGTTCGTCTCGTCGTCCAGCGCCGGACCTGCGTCGTGGGCCGTCGGCTCCATCGCCTCCCGCAGGCGCTGGCGGCTGCTGGCCGTCGTCGTACCGATCAGCGTGCTCGCCGGCGTGGTGCAGGAACGGATCGGCCTCAGCGACGACGTCCTGCCGCTGTGGGCCTCCATCCTGTTCGGCCTGCTCGTCGCGGGCATCCTCGTGGCCACGGGGTACGCGATGGGGTCGCAGCGCGAGCTCGTCGACTCCTACCGTGAGCGGGCGCTGACCGCCGAGCGCGAGCAGCAGGCGCGCGTGGCCCAGGCCCGCGCCGCCGAGCGCACCCGCATCGCGCGCGAGATGCACGACGTGCTCGCCCACCGGATCTCGCTGGTGGCGATGCACGCCGGAGCGCTCGGCTATCGCGCCGACCTGAGCGAGGAGGAGCGGGCGAGCGCCGCGAAGTCCATCGAGGAGAACGCCCACCGGGCGCTCTCCGACCTGCGGGCCGTGCTGGGTGTGCTCCGCGACCCGACGCAGCCTGCCGACGCCGTGCCCGAGCGGCCCCAGCCCGGTCTCGACGACATCGCGGCGCTGGTGTCGGAGGAGCAGTCCGGCGGGATGCGCGTACGCCTCTCCGACCGCGTCGATGGCGACGTGCCGGCCGCCACGGGACGCACCGCCTACCGGATCGTGCAGGAGGCCCTGACCAACGTGCGCAAGCACGCACCGGGCACCGCGGTCACGGTGGACGTGGCAGGCTCCCAGGACGACGGCCTCGTCATCGGGGTGCGCAACGCGGCGCCGGTCGGTCCGGCGGCGTCGCCCACCCTCCCGGCGTCCGGGCTGGGCCTGCTGGGCCTGGCCGAGCGGGCCGCGCTCGCGGGCGGTCGGATCAGCCACGGGGCGGACCCGGGCGGCGGCTACGCGGTGCGGGCGTGGATACCGTGGGACACGTGACGGGGGCGACCGACGGGGACGTGGTGCGGCTCGTCGTGGTCGACGACGACCCCATGGTGCGAGCAGCGCTGCGGATGATGCTCGGGGGAAACTCGGGCCTCGCCGTCGTCGCGGAGGCGAGCGACGGTGAGGAGGCCCTGCGGGTCGTGCCGTCGGCGCAGGCCGACGTCGTGCTGATGGACATCCGGATGCCCGTGCGCGACGGGCTCAGCGCCACCGAGGAGCTGCTGGCGTCCGACCCGGACCTCAAGGTCATCGTGCTGACGACCTTCGACACCGACGACATGGTGCTGCGGGCGCTCCGCCTCGGCGCAGCGGGCTTCCTGCTCAAGGACACCCCGCCCGCGCGGCTCGTCGAGGCGATCCGCACGGTGGCCTCCGGCCAGCCGATGCTCTCGCCCAGCGTGACCGCCCAGCTGATCGCGGCCGTCACCCGCGACGACCAGGACGCCGACGAGCAGGACCGCACCCGGTCCGCACGCGCCGCCCTCGACGGCCTCACCGAGCGCGAGCGGGACGTCGCCCACGCCGTCGCCCGCGGCCTGAGCAACGCCGACATCGCGGCCGAGCTCTACATGGGTGTGCCGACGGTGAAGACGCACGTCGGGAGGCTGTTCACCAAGCTGGGCGTCGAGAACCGGGTGCAGGTCGCGATCCTGGTCCACGACGCCCAGGCGTAGGTGATCGGCGGGCGGTCAGCGGACCTCGAGCAGGTCCACCACGAAGATCAGCGTCTCGCCCGGCTTGATGACGCCGCCGGCGCCGCGGTCGCCGTAGCCGAGGTGCGGCGGGATGACCAGCCGGCGACGGCCGCCGACCTTCATGCCCTGCACGCCGGTGTCCCAGCCGGAGATGACCTGGCCGATGCCGAGCCGGAACTGCAGGGGCGTGCCGCGGTTGTAGGACGCGTCGAACTCCTCGCCCGAGGAGTGGGCGACGCCGACGTAGTGGACCGAGACGGTGGAGCCGGACGTGGCCTCGGCGCCGTCTCCCTCGACGAGGTCGGTGACCTCGAGGTCGGCGGGCACGTCGCCCATGTGCGGGTCGACGTCAGGCTTCTCGCTCACAATTGCTCCAATCGATGGGTGTGTCAGGTCTGGTGCACGTAGCTGTCGAGCTGGTCGCGCTCGAACTCGAGCTCGCCGATCCGGTTCTTCACCACGTCACCGATGCTGATGATGCCGGTCAGCCGTCCGTCGGCCACCACCGGGACGTGCCGGATGCGGTGCTCGGTCATGGTCTGCATGAGCTCGGTGAGGCCGTCGTCGCCCGAGCAGGTCCGCACGTCGGCGGTCATGATGGCGCTGACGGCGTGGTCGAGCACCGCGGCGTCCTGGTGCAGGCGGCGTACGACGTCGCGCTCGCTCACGATCCCTGTCACGCTCTCGCCGTCCTCGCTCACCACCAGCGCGCCGACGTTGTGCTCCGCGAGCAGGGCGACCAGCTCGCGCACCGTGGCGTCCGGACCGATGGTCACGACCACCTGGCTGCCCTTGTGCTGGATGACGTCCTTGATCTTCATGATCCCCGCCTCTCGTCGCGCAGAACTGGTGAGAGGTCACCGTAGCCAAGCGCGCGACCGAGGGACAGGGGCGAACGACCCGCCTCAGTCCGGCACGGGAGGAGCCTGCCGGGCCCGGAGGCTGCTCACCGAGCCGGGTCCGCGGCGCGGCACGTCGGGGTCGTCGTCATCGTCGTGCGTCGCGCCGAGGAAGGACAGCGCCGCGTCGTGGAGGTGGCCGTTGGAGGCAAGTGCGTTGCCGCCCCACGGGCCGTCGGTGCCGTCGAGCGAGGTGAACCGGCCGCCGGCCTCGCGCACGATGACGTCGAGCGCTGCCATGTCGTAGAGCTCGAGCTCGGGCTCGGCGGCGATGTCGACGGCACCCTCGGCGAGCAGCATGTAGGACCAGAAGTCGCCGTAGGCGCGGGTGCGCCAGCAGCGGCGCTGCAGCGAGATGAAGTCGTCGAGGCGGTCGCGCTCGTCCCAGCCCGAGAGCGAGGAGTAGCTCAGCGACGCGTCCTCGAGGCGGCGTACGTCGGACACCTCGCACTTGGTGGCCTTGAGCAGCGAGCGGCCCGTCCAGGCGCCGTTGCCCACCGACGCCCACCACCGGCGCTGCAGCTGCGGCGCGGACACCACCCCGAGCACCACCTCGTCCTCGACGGCGAGCGCGATGAGGGTCGCCCAGACCGGGACCCCTCGCACGAAGTTCTTGGTGCCGTCGATCGGGTCGACGATCCACCGTCGCTGGCTGTGCCCGGTCGTGCCCTGCTCCTCGCCGATGACCGCGTCGCGGGAGCGGACGCGTGACAGCGTGCGGCGGATGCCCTCCTCGACGGCCTTGTCGGCGTCGGTGACCGGGGTCAGGTCGGGCTTGCTCATGACGTGCAGGTCGAGCGCCTTGAAGCGGGCCTGGGTCAGCGAGTCCGCGTCGTCGGCCAGGACGTGGGCCAGACGCAGGTCGTCGGTGTAGTCGGTGGAGCCGGTGATGGGCATGTCCACAGGCTATTCCCAGCATCGCCCCCTAACCTGCACGCATGGAGCTCAACGGTGTGCCGCTGCACCCCCTCGTCGTGCACGCAGTCGTCGTCCTCGGCCCGCTGGCAGCACTGACCGGCCTCGTCTATGCCGCCGTGCCGAAGTGGCGGTGGCTGCTGCGGTGGCCGCTCGTGGTGCTCGCCGCGGTGACTGCCGCCGCGGCGCTGCTCGCGGTCGCGGCGGGCGAGGACCTGCTGGCCTCGCGACCCGAGCTCGCGCCGATCGTCGAGGACCACGAGGAGGCGGGCGAGAACCTGCGGAGCGTCTCGCTGGTCTACGTCGTCGTCGCCGGCCTCGGCGCCTGGGCGCTCGGCGGCGCCTCAGCGCTGGCGTCCGGCAGGGGAGCGCGGGACACGCGCTTCGGGATCCCGGTCGCCGTCCTCCTCGCTGTGACCGCCGTCGGCCTGCTCGTCACCCTGTTCCTCGCCGGCGACTCGGGCTCGCGGGCTGTGTGGGGCTGACGGCGGTTCGGACCTACCAGTCGCTCGCGCCCTCGCGGGCGGCGAGCAGGCGGCGGAAGGACTCGACCCGGTCCGGGTCGGCCTCGCCCGCCTCGACCGCCTCGTCGAGCCCGCACTCGGGCTCGTCGCTGCCGTGGGTGCAGCCGCGCGGGCAGCTCTCGGTCATCTCGTCGAGGTCGGGGAACGCCTCGATGAGGTTCTCCGGCTGCACGTGGGCGAGCCCGAACGACCGGATGCCGGGGGTGTCGATGATCCAGCCGTCGCCGCGACCGTCCTCCCCGGGCAGCTCGAGGAGGTACGCGCTCGTGGAGGTGTGCCGGCCCCGGCCCGTCACGGCGTTGACGATGCCGACCTCGCGTCCCGCGTCGGGGACGAGGGCGTTGACGAGGGTCGACTTGCCGACGCCGCTGTGGCCCACGAGCACGCTCGTACGGCCCTGCAGCCGCTCGCGCAGCTCCGCGAGGTCGCCGGCACCCTCGCCCTTGAGCTGGGTCACCACCCAGGGCACGCCGAGCGAGCGGTAGGTCGAGAGCAGCGTCTCGGGGTCGGCCAGGTCGGCCTTCGTCAGGCACAGCAGCGGCGCCATCCCGGCGTCGTACGCCGCCACCAGCGCGCGGTCGATCAGCCGCGGACGCGGCTCGGGGTCGGCGAGCGCCGTGACCACGACCAGCTGGTCGGCGTTGGAGACGATGACCCGCTCGACCGGGTCGTCGTCGTCGGCGGTGCGCCGCAGCGTGGTCGTGCGCTCGACGACCTCCACGATGCGGGCCAGCGACCCGTCGGCGCCGCTGGTGTCCCCGACGACCCGGACGTGGTCGCCGACGACGACGCCCTTGCGGCCGAGGGGGCGGGACTTCATCGCCATCACCCGGTGGCCATCGACGAGCAGCGTGAAGCGTCCGCGGTCGACGGTGACGACGCGCCCGTCGACGGCGTCGTCGTAGGTGGGCCGGTCCTTGGTGCGCGGCCGGGTGCGGCGGCGCGGTCGCTCGTAGTGCTCGTGGTCGTGCTCGGAGTAGCGACCCGTCACGGGGACGTCCCCAGGACGGCCCGGCTCCACGCGGCGGCGAAGTCGGGGAAGGTCTTGGAGGTGGTGGCGACGTCCTCGACCAGCACGTCGTCGACCGCGAGGCCGAGGATGACGCCGGCGTGGGCCATGCGGTGGTCGGCGTAGGTGTGGAACGTGCCGCCGTGCAGGGTCGCCGGCCGGATCGCGAGGCCGTCCTCACGCTCGGTGACGTCGGCCCCGAGCCGGCCGAGCTCGGTCGCCAGCGCGGTGATCCGGTCGGTCTCGTGGCCGCGGATGTGCGCGACCCCCCGGAGGTGGGAGGGGGAGTCGGCGAGGGCGCAGAGGGCGGCGACCGCCGGCGTCAGCTCGCCCACGTCGTGGAGGTCGAGGTCGACGCCGCTGAGTCGCTCCGGACCGACCACCGTGAGGTCGCCGTCGGCCAGCGTCACCTCGCACCCCATGAGGGTGAGGATCTCGCGCAGCTCGTCGCCCGGCTGCGTGGTGGCGGCCGGCCAGTCGGTGACGGTGACCCGGCCGCCGGTGGCGGCCGCGAGCGCCAGGAACGGCGCCGCGTTGGAGAGGTCGGGCTCGATGTCGTGGTCGACGGCGCGGACCGGACCGGCCGCAACCGCCCACCTGTTGGCGTCGCCGTCGTCGACCTCGACGCCGTGCTGCCGCAGCATCTGCACGGTCATCTCGATGTGGGGGAGCGATGGCACCGGCTTGCCGACGTGGCGCACGTCGACGCCGTGGTCGTAGCGGGCACCCGCGAGCAGCAGGGCCGAGACGAACTGCGACGAGGCGCTCGCGTCGATGGTCACCGTGCCGCCCGGCACGGACCCCGTGCCGTGCACCGCGAACGGAAGCGCGCCCCGGCCGCCGTCGTCGACCTGCACGCCGAGCGCCCCGAGGGCGGTCAGCATCTGGCCGACGGGGCGCAGCCGCATGTGGGGGTCGCCGTCGAACCGGACCGTGCCCTGCGCCAGCCCGACGACGGGTGGGACGAACCGCATCACCGTGCCGGCGAGACCGCAGTCGACGTCCGCGTCGCGGTCCCAGGCGGCGGGCGTGACGAGCCAGTCGCCGGCTCCGGGGCCGCCGGTGTCCTCGATCGCCGTGCCGAGCGAGGTGAGCGCGGCAGCCATGAGGAGGGTGTCGCGCGAGCGCAGCGGACGGCGTACGACGCTGGACCCCTCGGCGACCGCGGCGAGCACGAGCGCGCGGTTGGTCAGGGACTTGCTGCCGGGCAGGGCGATGACCCGCTGGACGGGGTCGGTGGGGCGCGGGGCCGGCCAGAGGTCGCTCACCCGCGCACCCTATCGAGGTCAGGTCAGCTGGGCCTTGGCGAGCTTTGCCTCGCGGCGGGCGTCCTTGGCGACCTGCCTGGCCTCGCGACGCACGTCGGCGGCGGCGCGGCGGGCGCGCCAGGCCAGTCCGGGCTTGCCCTCGGTGTCGACCGCGGCCAGCAGGAGGCCGCCGAGGACGGAGGTGTTCTTGTAGAACTGCAGGCGCTGGGCGTTCCTGGCCTGGGGGTCGGATTCGTTCCAGAAGGCGTGGCCGGCGAGGGTCGTCGGGACGAGCGAGGCCGCCAGCACGCTCGCGCTGAGCCGCGGCGCGCGCCCGGTGGCCAGCGCGGCAGCGGCGAGGATCTGGGCGCCGGCGTTGATCCGGACCAGCGTGGCGGGGTCGGTGGGGATCGGCGCCTTCGGCACGGCCTGCTGCGCGACCGGTACCACCTTGTCGGTCAGCTTCTTCGCCTTGGCCGCATGGCCCTCGGTGTTGCGGAGGGCGTTGATGCCGCCGGCGACGAAGATCGTGGCCAGCATGGGACGTGCGAGCAACCGGGTGATCGTCATGGCTCCCTGTCTACACGATGCGTGTGGAGGACGCTCCGTCCGCAGGGGTGCGCATACGTCAGCCGAGCGACGCGCGCCAGGTGTTGTTGCCGGCGTCGGGATCGCTCCCGGACGGGGTCACCGTCGCTACCACGGAGCCGCCCTGCGGCACCACGATCTCGACGGCGACGGACGTGTCGCCGGAGACCTGGCACGTGGCCACGATCTTGACCGCGGTGCACCGTCCGTCGCCCGTGCGGACCACCTGCGCGTCGATGCCCTCGATCCGCAGCTGCGCGGTCCCTCCGCCGAGCCCGGCCACCCGCACCACGACGGTGTACGTCGGCATGGCCCCGCCGACGCTGCCGGACACCGACGCGTCGGCGGGCGGCGGCTGCGTGGTCGGCTCCTGGGTCGGGGAAGGGTTGGTGGTCGGGTTGGTGGTCGGGTTCGTGGTCGGGTTGGACGTGGGGTTGTTGGTGGGGTTGGACGTGGGGTTGGACGTCGGGTTCGAGGTCGGGTTGTTCGTGGGGTTGTCGGTCGGGTCCGACGTGGGGTTGTTCGTGGGGTTCGACGTCGGGTCGGTCGTCGGGTTGGTCGTCGGGTCGGTCGTCTGGCCCGGAGTGGTGTCCTGCGGGTCGGTGCTGCCCTGCGTCGGGTCGGTGTCCTGCGCGGGGTCGGACCCCGGAACGACGTCGGTGCCGGGCACCGAGCCGGGTGTGACGTCGGTGTCGCCGGGCGGGGAGACGCGCGCCGGCGGGCCGGAGCGGAGGCGCAGGCTCTGCGGCGACCGGTCACCGGTGGCGGGGGAGTCGCCGTCACGGGTCGTCACCAGCGAGCTCTCGGAGGTCGCGTCGCGGGTCGGCGCCGAGACCGGTGCGTCGGGTCCGCGCAGGCTGAGCGCGACGCCGCCCGCGACGACGACGGTGCTCACCGCCACGCCGGCGACCGCGGCAGTGCCGGCGTTGCCGGTCAGGACGTCGCGAACCCGGCCCAGCACCGCCCCGAATCCGACTGGGGCCGCGGCGGTCACCGCGGTGGTGCCGAGGTAGGCGGTCGCGACGCCGCCGAGGAGCAGGGGAGCGAGCAGAGCGCCGAGGTTCGAGTTGACCTCCGTCAGCTCGAGGTAGATCGCCATGCACGAGCGGCACTCGTCGAGGTGGTGCTCCACCCTCGTCGCGTCGCGTCGGGAGGACGCGCCGCGGACGTAGGCACCGAGCTGTCCGTGGGTCCAGCGGCAGGCATCCTCGTCGAGCTCCGCGGCGTGCTGGGTCAGGAAGGCCTGGCGTAGTCCCTCGCGGGCGCGGTAGGCGAGCGCCGAGACCGAGTTGGCGCTCATCCCGAGCATCGGCGCGATGTCGGCGGGCTTGTCGCCCTCCACCTCCATGTGCCAGAGCACGAGCTGCCAGCGCTCGGGGAGGCTGGCGAACGCTGCCGCGGCGGCGGCGCTCTCGAAGCCCTCGACCGCCGTGTCGCGGAACGGCACCCCCGGGTCGAAGGCCTCCATGTCGTCGGTGGTGTGGAGCCGGGCCCCGGCCCGGAAGCGGTCGACCTGGAGCCGACGTACGGAGGTGAGGAGATAGGCACGGAAGGCGAGGTCGGGGCCGCCGCCGCGCTGCAGCACCCCGAGCACCTTGACGAACGCCTCGGACACCAGGTCCTCGGCGTCGCCTGCGGGGACGAGCTGGCGCGCGAGCCGACGGGCCGCGTCGACATGGCGCTCGAACAGCGTGCCGTAGGCATCGAGGTCCCCGCCGCGGACGGCCGAGATCAGCTCGGCGTCGCTGGGCGCCTCGACGCTGGTGGCCACGCTCATGGTTCGACGCTTCCGGTTGGACGCTTCCGGGGACCCGCCCGGCGGTCGCCGGGCCTTCCGACTGTAGCCCCGCCGGGGCGTCGCCGACCCGGGAAAGTGAAGAAACGAGAAAATCGGCCCAGACCGCGTCATACGCCCTCATGAGGACCGTCACACCCACAGAACGGAACAGGAACGTCACTGCTGGGGGACCCGGAGGGGGTATGCCGTGAAGATCTTCGCCACTCGGGGGCGGCGAGTCGCGGCTGCCGATCCTGGGGTGAGCGAGCCGGACACCACCACCGTCGAGCGGTCGGGGTTGCCGCACCGGTTCGAGGCTGTCGGGGAGGCGCTCACCTCAGGATCGGACATCATCGGTGTCTGCTCCGTCGCGGGCCAGGAGCTGGCCCGCGACGGGGCGTCCGTCGAGGAGACGCTCGCGGGGCTGCGCGCCACGTGGCAGGTGCTGACCGGCGACGACCCGTCGTACGACGTCGTCACAGCGCTCCTCACCGCCTGGAGCGAGACCACGCTGGGCTACCTCAACCAGCTCTCCTGCGAGGACCCGCTCACGGGGCTGTCCAGCCAGGCCCACCTGCGCAGCCGGCTGTCGGAGGTCTACCGCCTCGGCGGCGCCGGGACGGAGGCCGGCATCGGCGGCTACGCCCTCGTCGTGTTCGAGATGCCGTCCGGCGACGACCCGTCGGACGAGCCCGGCGACCACTTCACCCGTGCGATGCGCCTGGCGCGCTCCGGGGAGCTCGCCCGAACGGCGTTCGCCCGCGACGAGACCGTCGCCCGCCTGGGCCTGCACCGGGTGGGGATCCTGACCCGGCGCGACGCCCACCTCGGCCGTCGCGTCCGGGTCCTGCGCACCCTGCTCGACGGGGCCGAGCCGCACACACCTGTCCGCGTCTGGATCGAGGGGCTCCCGTCCACCGACGCCGTGGCGGGGATGCTGCTCGACGAGCTGGCCCGCGGCTGAGACGACCCGCTTGCGCGGTGCTCCCCTAGGGTGTGTCCCGTGTGCGGTCGCTACGCCTCGTCCCGGACCCCGGACGACCTCGTCGAGGAGTTCGAGGTCGTCGAGACGCGCATCGCTGCGCCGCTGGCGGCCGACTACAACGTGGCGCCGACCAAGGAGGTCTACGCCGTGGTCGAGCGGCCACCCTCGCGGGAGTCGGGGCAGGCCGGGGAGGAGCCGCAGCGCCAGCTGCGGGTCCTGACGTGGGGTCTCGTCCCGTCCTGGGCCAAGGACCCCTCGATCGGCAACCGGATGATCAACGCCCGGATGGAGACCGTGGCGGAGAAGCCCGCCTACCGCAAGGCCTTCGCCACCCGGCGGGCGCTGCTGCCGGCCGACGGCTACTTCGAGTGGTACCCGACGTCGCGCACCAACGCGAAGGGCAAGCCGGTCAAGCAGCCCTTCTTCATCCGGCCCAAGGACGGCGGCGTGCTCGCCATGGCCGGGCTCTACGAGATCTGGCGCGATCCCACGAAGGCCGAGGACGACCCGGCCCGGTTCCGCTGGACGTGCACGGTGCTCACCACGCAGGCCGAGGACTCGCTGGGCCACATCCACGACCGGATGCCGCTGATGGTGGAGCGGGAGCGCTGGCACGAGTGGCTCGACCCGACCCACCCCGGTGACACCTCGCTGCTGCTGCCCGCGGCCCCCGGCCGCCTGGAGGCCTTCCCCGTGCCGACCCTGGTGAGCAACGTGCGCAACAACGGACCCGAGCTCGTCGAGCCGCTGCCCCTGGAGGACGTCGAGTGAAGAAGCCCTCCGTCCGGACGGTCGACACCCCTCACGGTGAGGGCCGCCTGCACACGCGCCGCGCCACGAGTCCGATGGCGACGCTGCTGCTGAGCCACGGGGCCGGCGGGGGCGTCGACGCCCGTGACCTGTGGGCGCTCGCGGACGCCCTGCCCGCGCAGGGCGTCTCCGTGGTCCTGTTCGAGCAGCCGTGGCGGGTCGCGGGCCGCAAGATCGCGACCGCGCCGCCGACCCTCGACGCGGCGCTCCGCTGCGCCGCCGACGTGATGCGGGTGCGTACCCCCCTCGTCGTGGGCGGTCGGTCGGCGGGCGCACGGTCCGCGGCTCGTACGGCGCGCGCGCTGGGGGCCACGGGATGCCTGGCCCTGTCCTTCCCCCTGCACGCGCCGGGGAAGACCGAGCCGACCCGGCTGCCGGAGCTGGAGGCGGTCGGCCTGCCCACGCTCGTGGTGCAGGGGGAGCGCGACCCGATGGGGCGGCCCGAGGAGTTCCCCGGCGACCTCGACGGCCTCGACCTGGTCGTCGTACCGGGCGCCGACCACGCCCTCAAGGTCCCGGCGCGCGGGGAGATCGACCAGGACGAGGCCATGGGGATCGTGGTCGAGTCGACGCTCGAGTGGCTGGTGCGCGAGGTGGTCGGGAATCCCCGGCGGGGGTGAGGTGTTCTGGTCATCGTGACTGCAATGACCCTCGATCGACCCACGGCGGTACTGTGGGAGGCGATGACTGAATCGCTCCGGGACGAGATGTCCCCACCTGCAGAGGTCGCCGTCGAGGACGAGTCTCCCGACCAGCGCTCCGCGCGCTTCGAGCGCGACGCCCTGCCGTACCTCGACCAGCTCTACGGCGCGGCGATGCGGATGACCCGCAACCCCGCCGACGCCGAGGACCTGGTGCAGGAGACCTTCGCCAAGGCCTACAGCGCCTTCCACCAGTTCAAGCCCGGCACCAACCTCAAGGCCTGGCTCTACCGCATCCTCACCAACACCTACATCAACTCCTACCGCAAGAAGCAGCGCCAGCCGCAGCAGTCGATGTCGGAGGACGTCGAGGACTGGCAGCTCGCCCGGGCGGAGTCGCACTCATCCACCGGCCTCCGGTCCGCCGAGATGGAGGCGCTCGAGCACCTGCCCGACTCGGAGGTCAAGGACGCGCTCCAGCGCCTGCCCGAGGAGTTCCGCCTCGCGGTCTACCTCGCCGACGTCGAGGGGTTCCCCTACAAGGAGATCGCCGAGATCATGGACACCCCGATCGGCACCGTGATGTCCCGTCTGCACCGCGGCCGGCGACAGCTGCGCGACATGCTGGCCGACTACGTGCGGGCCAACGACCTGCTGCCGGCGTCCACCGTGCCCGGACCGGGAGAGGGGAGCGAGTCGTGAGCAGCCACGAGCACGACATGGGAGGCGAGAAGGAGGACTGCGTCGACTACATCGAGCGCATCGTCTACCTGATCGACAACGAGCTCGACCAGGCCGACTGCGCCGTCGTGGAGATGCACCTGCGCGAGTGCGGCCCGTGCCTCGAGCGCTACGACCTGCAGCGTGCGGTCAAGCAGCTCGTCGCGCGATCCTGCTCCGAGCACGCACCGGAGTCACTGCGCGACCGCGTACGCCTGCAGCTGCGCGAGGTCCGGGTCCAGATCACCGAGGGCAACGCCTGAGCCTCGGGCACACCCGATTCGCCGCCTCCGGGTGGATTTGAGACACTGCTCCGAGCACCGATTCCAGGAGGACCACCATGGGCAAGACCGGACGCAAGCGCCGCGCTCGCAAGAAGAAGGGCGCGAACCACGGCAAGCGCCCCAACGCCTGACGCGCACCCGCGCCGTCAACTCGTAGAAGTCCCCGCCCCGGCGGGGACTTCTGCATGTCCGGGGTCGACCTACGTGAAGTAGAGCTCGACGCCGTCGTCGATGGCCTCGGCCATCGCTCTGCCCTGCTGCTCGGTCAGCCGGGTCGTGCCGGTGTGGTCGACGAGGAACGCGCGGCCGTGCGGCGTGCGCCAGAGGTGGCGGCCGGGGCCGACGACGCGGGTCGTGAAGCCGCCGTGGGTCTTGGTGCGGTGGTGGCTGCGGCGGAGGGGGCCGGAGTTGTGGGGGCCGGTCTGGTCGGGTGGGCCGGTGTCGTCGTAGGGGATGGCGTGGTCGTAGTCGACGCCGTCGCGGGTGGCGGTGCGTGGGGTGTAGGGGAAGCAGTCGCCGCCGGTCTGGGTCCAGACGTGGTCCTTGACCGTCTCGGGGTGCTCGTAGGCGTCGACGCGGCGGCGCTGCTGGAGGTCGAGGACGGGGGTGAGGGTGATGTCGCCGTGGCCGAGGATTTCGTGGAGCTGGTGTACGTCGATGGGGCCGACGCCTTCGATCCGGGCGACTCCCTGCCCGGTGCGGAGGGCGTGGTCGGTGAGGTGGACGAAGAGGCGTCCGCGGCCGCGAAGCATGGCCAGCTTGCGGGCGGGGAGGGAACACAGGCGGTCCACGGTGTGGGCCAGGTGGTCGGGTGCCCACGCCGGCTGCTCGGGCGCACCGGTCGCCTCGCCGGACTCGGCGTCGGTGTCGGTGTCGACGCCAGTGCGGGTGTGGTCGAGGAGGAGCTTGAGGAGGTCGACGGGTCGGGCGAGCCAGCCCATGGCGAGGGAGCGGAGTTCGTCGTGGTTGTGGTCGTGGCCCATCGTCTGGGCGAGGATCTGGGCCACGCGCTCGACCATGGCGTCGATCCAGGCGGCGTCGCCGGCGGTGACGCGGGCGATGACATGGCGGTAGCCGAGCTCGTCGGCGCGGGAGAGGCGGACGTAGCGCTCGTGGCGGGACCGTTCGCGCTCGGCGCGGTGGGTCTCCGGGTCGGCCTCGATCACCTTGGCACGGGCGATCTCGAGGACGGTCGAGGGCGCGTGCCCGCGGATGGCCTTCGCGATGGCTCGGTCGACGCGGCCGACGTGCTCGGAGAGCAGGGCGCGGGAGAGCACGGCGACCTTGCGGGCGACCCAGGGCTCGCAGTCGCCGGCTTCGACGACGGCCCAGGTGAGCGGCAGCCGGTGGACGAGGTCGAGCCCGTCGGCGATCAATGCGCGCGTGGTGGCGGGGTGGGTCTCGCGGACCATCGCGAGCTCGGGCACCGCGTGCTCGCGCAGCGGGGGAGTCCCGTCACCTCCGGGAGTGACCATCGGGTCACGATCGTCGTGCGGGTGTCCGTGGACGATCGCCCACTGGATTGCCAGCTGGAGCTCGGCGACCTCAGCCAGTCGGCGATTGCGAAGGGCTCGCGTGGCGCACTCCAGCAGCTCCCTCGCCGACGCCTCATCGGCCGCCAAAGGCGGCTCGGGGTCAGGGAGTGGGCGGCGCATGCCTGATACTATCGAACAAATGTTCGACCGGCAATGCTTCGCCGATACATGAGTCCGAGGGCCAGGCGTCGCTCGTTAGCGGCGGAAAGACTCACCTCGAGACGCACTCGCGGCCGCTGCGTCCGATGATCCGCGGCCGCCTATCTCTGGTACGCCGTCATTCGACTGCATACGCACCCTCGATCAGTGAAACCCATCTACCATGTCCTCCGCAGTCCGACGTGAGGAGTTTGAATGTCATGGGTTCACAACGCCCAAATCGACGACCCGAGGCAGAACGGCTCTGGCCCTGGATTCGTCCGTTACACGCGAGATGAATTCGACAGACTCCGTCGGCAACACAATGTAATGGTGCTCGTCGGCAACGGATTCGATATACAAACCGTGAAGGACTACGGGCATCCGATTGACTCGCGATACGAAACGTTCTACTACTACCTGCTGATGCGGGGGTTCGACCACGAAAATGTTCTCTTTCAGCATATGAAGAACGAGTTGCTGCTCCACGAGCAAACTGGTGGCCATAGCAACTGGAGCGACATCGAGGCGGCCGTGGGCGCGATGATTGCAAAACCCCACGCTCCGGGACAGATTCTCAGTGACCTACGCGCCGTGCAGGCCGAGTTCGCCCAATTTCTCCAAGGCGTTGCGCCGAGCAGCCTCCTAGACCAGGTCGGGTCGGATGCTGCTAACAACAACTGGAGTCTTCGAACCTTGTCCGAGTTCCTCGGTGACATCGTCTCACGTGAAGACTTCCTGTCACTGAATTTCCCCCGGCGGGTTGGCCACTACGACCTCTTTAACTTCCAATTCGTCAACTTCAACTACACGACGCTACTGGACGACTACGTCTACCTCGATCAGATTCAATTTGACCCCCTCAAGCACAGTACAGTCGACACCAACTTCCTGTTTAAGAATGATCCACTCAGCCACTGGAATCCGGGAGCCCAGCCCGACGCGGGTTATTCGGGCTATGTCGTGACCAACGTCATCCACCCGCACGGTGTCCTCAGTACTCCACGCTCGCTCTTGTTTGGCGTAGATGCTAAAGACAACTACAAACAGCAAGCCAGGAGCGATGCGCGACGCCTCGAGAAACCGTACTGGTCGCAGGCGCACACCCTCTACCGGAACCACTTCCTGCAGGCCGACCTGTTTGTGATTTTTGGCTGCTCGTTAGGCGACAGTGACGGCTGGTGGTGGCGCAACATTGTTCGCGGCCTCCGAAGCACAAAGAGGCAGACGCTGCCCTCTGACGGAGGAAACAGCCCAGGTCAGGTTGAGGAAGAGAAGGCCGAGCTGATCATTTACCGCCGGCAGCACGCAGGCCTTGAGAACGTCAGCTCGGTCAAGGAGCGATTTCTCGACGCTGCCCAGGTTTCAGGGGAGGACCCAGACCGAGGGGCGCTGGCTGAACAGGTTCACGTTGTTCTCTACGACGACACGACCCCTCGTGCTTTTCTCAACACCCGCCAGTAGCAGACGCGGACAGTAGTCCCGAGTGTCGGCGGCGGCTTCTCCAAGGGCGGAATGGGTCAGCCTCGCAACAGTGCGGAGGTTCGCATCGCCACGAGCACAGCCCGGCCGGAAGCTACGGTCCAGTCCTGGCATGGAGCGTGCGGATCAGACGGTTTGCTGCAGCAACATCCTCGCCATGCAAGGTCTCGAACTGGTCGTAGAGCCATCGATACAGACCCTCGATGACGGTGGCGTACTCGTCGACAACGGCTTGTAGCGCGATCTGGGTGTCCTGAGACTCCAAGTAGCTTCGTGCCGCTTGTGGCCAGTCGCGCCACTCGAGGGCTTGATCCCTGTCGATGAATGTCGTAGAGCTCTCGGCTCCATCCTGAAATTTGTGGGAGACGCCAATCGCTGGGATCCCAACGTGGAGAACGTAATTCCTCAACTTCGAGACGAATGGTACGACCTCATTCGAGACCATCGCCCCTTGGCGCAACTGATACTCAGCGTACGTATCCGTTTCCTGATATCGACGCACAAGATTCCGAGTATGGTCAACCAGCGTCCCAGCGCTCGCGACGTAGTTATGGAGGAGTCGTATCAGCTCGCGGAACAAGTCCCTTCTAGGCTCCTCTGGACCCACATTGCTCACCATCGTTACCGCGAGACCGTCAGGACGCTCGACTTCGCTAATGAAGCGCAGCAGTTCACCTTGGTTTGTCATCATCACAACGTGGATGTCCATCAGCGAGTCCCAAGCGCGACGAGCCAGGGTGCCGGGGTGAGTCTGAATTTGGTCCATCAGTTCTGATAGGGAGTCAGCTTCATAGGATTCTTCAGACATGACACTCAGTATCCCAGATCATCGATCGTTTGGCTTCGAGACCCTGCGGGGTATGGCACCGCCGTCCGAGCTCCTCGACCGCGCGGGTGGCTGCATGGCAGTCCGGCAGCTCGGGCTCACACAGTTAAAGTCCGGCCAGTGGCGGCCGAGCTAAGGTCGCATGCGCTGAACCCAGTTCGGAATAGGCTGGCTAGCGATCGCCTCCGCTAGTCGCGTCGCGATCTCGTCGGTGCCGTCGTCGATCCCGCCCTGACGGAGACGCTCGCCACGAGCGTCGTCGTCGACGAGAATATAGACCCTCGTCGGAACTGCAGGGATGATCGCAATTTCTTTGAGACCGCCTGCCTCGAACGCCCTAGCTCGTCGATAGCGCTGAAGACTCCAACTAGGGCCAGGGACCGAAATATAGATCGACGGGCTAAGAAGACTCTTGCCCATGCGCTGTCTCATGGTTTGCGATGGGTAGCCGAACCACATCAACACCTCGCGATCTACTGAGTCTTGGACGACTTCGAGCCAAGCATTTCCGTCTGGACGGAGCTGCTGAATCTGGCGGAAAGACTCGAAGTCGATACGACCCGACCTGATAGGGCGCAGACGCCGTAGACCCAACTCGGCGTTGAGTGATTCGAGGAAGTCTTCGAACTCTCGGCTCCACCAGTCATAGAAGCTCGCTCCACGACGCCGCAATTCATCCTGGAAGACCTCCTGAAGGAAGCGGGGGCGCTCGACCTCTTTGATGTAGCGCTTTAACGTGTTGAGGAAGAGTCCGCCGAGCGGCAGAATGTCTCCACCATCATCCGAGTGACGGAGAGCGTCGAGGTATGGCCCTCGCTGGCTGGAACTCTTGACGATGGCCGGCGGAAGGCCAGCCTGCGCTAGAGCTATGTTGGCGAGCAATCGCGCGAGGCGGCCGTTCCCGTCTTCGAATGGGTGAATGTGCGTGAGCCATGCGTGAGCCGCGGCCGCGCGTAAGATCCCAGATCCCCCTTGCGACTCACGAAACCACTCCGCCAACTGGTACATCGATGCGCCAACATCCACGGGTAGATGAGGTTCGTGGGGGTTTTCGCCGCCGATCTGGACGTGCCACCTCTTGTACTGGCCCTCGTGTCCCTCCCCGGCGCAGATGATCGAGTGGAGTCCCCGAAGGTCGGCCTCCGTGAGCGGCCGTCCCTTGGCAATGTCCTCTTGGACCTGACGGGCCAGTAAGCGAGCGCCATGGAGCGAAAGGACCGCACGCATGTCACGGTCCCCGGCAATCGAGCGCGTCATGAGTTCGTGGTCAACATTGGCTGCCATGTCACCAGCAGTCGGACTCTGTAGAACCTCCCATGTGCCACTCAGATCGGGACCAAGCCCCTCAATCTGATTGCTCTCAAAAATCTCACGAGTGGACTGGACAGCAGAGGTATCGTCTCGGAGCTTCACTTTCGCGAGCTCGCCTCTTACCTTCTTTAGCCGCTCAGCGATCTCGGCCTCGGTCTTACCAAGCAGGCCGATGGTCTTGGACGAGGCAACGTCCTCAGGCAGCAGGTAGGGGGTTCCGATGAGGGAATCGGCAGGAAGGCCTGCGACCGGCTGCGCATCAGAGCTCACGGGACCACGAAACCATGCGAACTGCCTTTTCGCCGTGCGACCGCTCCGAATTTCGTCGCCGTCCGCATGAGTCCACGATCTCGTTGCGTGGAGCGCGTCCATCACGACTGGGGCGCGCCGAGTGACGTCGACTCCGTCGGTGAGCGGGTCCTGGCGGCCATCGCGACTGGTCGTGTCGCGTCCAACAGTCGCGGAGCGGCCATCGATCAGGCCACGATCAGAAGGCTGCACCTGTTCGGAAGGACAGCTTCGCTGCCGGACGAGACTCGAGGTGGCAACTTGCTACGCACCGACCGAGCCTCCATCGAACGGGCGCGAGGCATGTCATTCTGGGCGCTTCGCAGCGCCTGCGAGACACCCTTGGGTCTGGGGCGGGGTGACCAGGTTCCCCGTGCGCAACCCATGACCCCGTAGCGCCCCGGAACCCCGAGACCTCAGCCCAGGCGCGACATGAACCGCTCGGCGTCGACGACCACGCGGGTGATCTCCCCGGCGGCGAGGACCTTGCCGCTGGCAGTGTCGCGGGCGCTCACCGTGAAGCGGTGGAGCCGGCCGTCCTCGTAGGCGCTGGACGCGCTGACCTCGACCTCGGCGCCGATCGGGCTCGCTGCGAGGTGCTCGACCTGGACCCGGGTGCCGACGCTGGTCGATCCGTCGGGGAGTGCCGGCGCGACGGACGCGCACGTCGCGGCCTCGAGCCACGCCAGCAGCCGCGGGGTGCCGAGCACGGGCAGCGAGCCGCTGCCGACGGCCGCGGCGGTGTCGTCGTCGGTGACGACGAACGTCAGCGTGGCGGGTTCGAGCTGCGGCATGGGCAGGCCTTCCGGGAAATGTGCGATCGATGGGGCAACCTGAGGGACTCACACACGTCTACCAGACATGAGCGCGGGGGCAGCAGGGGTGGGGATCGGGACGGAGCCCGCGGTGGACATCACCGAGCTCTACGCCGCCCACCGGCTCCCGCTGGTGCGGCTGGCCGTGCTGCTGGTCGACGACTTCGCCTCGGCGGAGGACGTCGTCCAGGACGCGTTCGCGGCGCTCGCCCGTCGCCCGGACGCGGTGAAGGACCCGTCGAAGGCACTGGCCTACCTGCGGGTCTCGGTGGTCAACACGGCCCGCTCCGCGCTGCGGAGGCGTCGTACGGCGCGGGCGTACTCCCCACCCCACGACCTGTCGCCATTCTCGCCCGAGGACAGCGCGGTGCTGGCGGAGGAGCACCGGGAAGTCATCGCGGCGCTGCAGCAGCTCGCTCCCCGGCAGCGGGAGGTCCTGGTGCTGCGCTACTGGTCGAACCTGTCCGAGGCCGAGATCGCCCGGACCCTCGACATCAGCCAGGGGACCGTGAAGTCGACGGCGAGCCGCGCGCTCGTCGCGCTGGAGAAGGCCATGAAGTCCACGGCGACCTCGGGAGAGGGGGAGCGATGAGCACGCCTGAGACCGTCTCGGAGATGGAGGAGCGGCTCCGCGCCGCCCTGAGCGCCCGGGCCGAGCTGGTCCGGCCCGAGGACCTTCGACCGCTGACGCCCGTGGTGGACGTGGGCCCGCGCTGGCAGTCGCCGTGGGTGCTGCTGGCGACTGCCGCCGTGGTCCTCCTGGTCCTCGGGGTCGTCGTCCAGGGCCTCGCCCGCGACCCGCGCTCCGACGACGTCGCCCCGAAGCCCGACGAGCGGGTTGAGCTCGAGCTGCCTGCGGACGTCGGGCGCGACTGGGGCGCCGGTCCCGAGTCGACCCCCGCCCGGGTGGACCTCGACGGCGACGGGAGGAAGGAGAGGGTCGAGTTCCTGGCCGAGAAGACCAAGGACTACGACGGCAGGATACGCCTGCAGACGACCCTCACCGGCACGGGGGAGGAGGCCTACGGCGTGGTCCAGGTGACGTCGACGACCATCGGGGTGACGGCCGAGGGGGTCGTCGACGCCGACGGGGACGGCGACCAGGAGCTGGTCGTCTTCGACCCCGACTTCGAGTCCGGGATCGGCGACGGCGGAGCGCCGCTCGTCTTCGACCTGCGCGACGGCCTGCTGGTGCAGGTCGTGCCGGAGGTCCCCGACCTGCTGCTGCGCGGCAGCGTGCAGGTCCCGGGCAGCCAGACCGAGCTCTACGACCGCTACCGCGTCCACCAGTACTGGATCGAGGACGGCAGCCTGTTCTCCGGCCGGTCGGAGGAGTCCTTCGCACGCGCCGGCATGACCTCGACGCAGTCTCCGGGGGTGGTGCTCGACACGTGGGAGTGGCGCCTCGACGAGGACGGCGTGCTGCGCCCCGAGCCGGCCGGCTGCAAGGAGCAGGTGTTCGACATCCGCGACTGTCGTCCGGGCTCGGGTGACCAGGTCCCGGACCTGTCGCCCGCCTCCGGGACGGTGGGCGTCGGGGAGAGCGCCCAGGTGACCGGCGGCTACCCGTTCTCGATGCGTGTCGAGACCGGTGACCCGCCGCAGCTCGTGGTCACCGGGTCGGACGGGCGCACCGTGCGGCGCGAGCTCGACGTCCCGGACCCGCGGGTCGCGACGGTGCAGCCCTCAGGGGTCTTCTCCGACGGCGCGTCCGTGCTCGTGTCGTCCGCCTCCGACTCCGCGCTGGTCCGGCTGCTGGTGCAGCGTGGCGACCGGATCGTCGCCCTGGAGCCGGTCGGCGAGGTGCCGCTGGAGGACACCGACGACGTACGCACCTGGTTGACGCAGGACGGCTCGGTGGTCTCGGCCGTCACCGCGGACGACGGCACCTGGCAGCTGTGGACCTGGCAGATGACCTCGAACAACCGGGCGTTCGCCCTGCCGGGCGCCGCGGTGTGCTTCGACGACGTCGAGGACCCCTCGACGGTGCGGAGCTGCTGACGGCGGCGGGTCAGAAGCGCTTGGCGAAGGCCAGGAGGTCCACGCCGGGCACCGGTGACCAGTCGCGGTCGGGGTCGCGCCCGTAGCCGAGGCGCCCGTACACCGTGTGCGCGGCGGTCATGGTGGCCAGCGACGACAGCGCCATCCCGGTCGCGCCGTGCTCGCGCGCCCGCTCCTCGCACAGGCGAGCCAGGGCCGTCCCGGCTCCACCACCCTGCGCGGCCGGGTCGACCGCGAGCATCCGGAACTCGCCCTCGTCGGCACGCCCGATCTCCCGCCACGGCGAGCCCGGCGGGCAGTAGGTGACGACGCCGACGACCCGGTCCTGCACCACGGCCACCCACACCTCGGCCTGGGCGTCACGCGTGGCCACGTCGTGCAGCCGCTCGCGGTAGTCGTCCTCGGCGCCGGTGAGCAGGGGGTCGTAGGCCGCCACGCACACGTCGCCGGCAGCAGCGTGCTCGTCGGGGCGGATCCGGCGCAGCTCCACGACCGAGGACCTCAGATGCCGAAGGTGTTGCGGGGGTAGGCCGCCTCGACGTCGGTGATGACGTTGACGAGGTAGGGCACCCCGGCGGCGTAGGCCCGGTCGAGCGCCGGGCCGATCTGCCTCGGGTCGGTCACCGTCTCGCCCGCGCCGCCGAGCGCCTTGACCACGTCGTCGTACGGCGTGCGCTGCGCGAGGTCGGCGACGACGTCGTAGCCGTAGAGCATCTGCATCGGGCCCTTCTCCAGGCCCCACGCGGAGTTGTTGCCCATGACCATGACGACCGGCAGGTCGTGGCGTACCAGGGTGTCGACGTCCATCAGGGAGAACCCGGCCGCGCCGTCGCCGAGGAGGAGGGTGACCTGGGCGCTCGGGCGCGCGATGCGGGCCGCGATCGCCGCACCGAGACCGGCGCCGAGGCACCCGTAGGGACCGGGGTCGAGCCAGCCCCCCGGCCGCTTCGGCTCGACGTACTTGCCGGCGAAGGAGACGAAGTCGCCGCCGTCGCCGATCACGACCGAGTCGTCCGCGAGGCGGGGGACCAGCTCACCGTAGATGCGGGCGGGGTGGATCGGGTCGGCCTCGGCGGTGAGGAGCTGCGCGTCCCGCTCCGCGGCCGCCCGCACCTGGTCGCGCAGCTGGTCGGCCCACGCCTGCCAGTCGGGCTTGTCGCCTCCCTCGATCGCCTTCTGCAAGCCGTCGAGGACCGTGGTGAGGTCGCCCGCGACGGACGCGGCGAGCTCGGCGTGGCCGGAGACCTGGCCGGGGGAGTCGGCGATGTGGACCACCCGGGCGAACTCGCCGGTCGGGTTCTTGTCGGGGCCGCCGAAGGCGCCGTAGCCGAGACGGAAGTCGAGGGGGGTGCCGACCACGACGACCAGGTCCGCGCCGGACAGGGCGGCGCCACGGGCTTTGGTGACGAGCGAGCGGTGGCCGCCGGGGATGACGCCCCGGCCCATCCCGTTGGTGAGGGTCGGGATGCCGAGGTCCTCCACGAAGCGCAGCGCGGCCTCCTCGGCGTGGTCGGCCCACACGTCGGTGCCGAGGATGAGGACGGGGCGCTGCGACCGCGCCAGCAGGCCGGCGATCGTGGCGATCGCCTCCCCGTCGGGCTCGATGCGGGTGCCCTCGCCCGAACCGACGGTGCCCGAGGCCGAGTTGAAGAACTCGTCCATCGGCACGTCGACGAACACGGGGCCGCGGTGGCTCGAGCGCGCCAGGGTGAACGCCTCGTCGACGCCGGCAGCGACGTCGCCCGCGGTCATGAGGGTCCTCGCGGCCTTCGCGACCGGCGCGACGATCGGCGGCTGGTCGAGCTCCTGGAGCGACCCGGTGCCCCAGCGGTTCTGGGGGGCGCGGCCACCGACCACGACCATCGGGGAGCCGGCGAACTGGGCCTGGGCGATCGCGCTGATGCCGTTGGTGACACCGGGGCCGGCCGTGAGCACCGCCAGCCCGGGCACTCGGGTGAGCTTGCCGGTCGCCTCCGCCGCGAAGGCGGCGGTCTGCTCGTGGCGTACGTCGAGCAGCCGCATCTGCGGCGCCTCGCCCTCCTGGTTGACCTTGACCGCGCCGTCGTACATCGGGAACACGTGGGCGCCGGAGAGGGTGAACATCGTCTCCACCCCGTGGGCGCGGGCGACGTGCACGGCCAGCTCGCCGCTGTGACCGGAGATCTCGCTGCTGCTCATGTCCCGCAGGTTAGCGGGTGTCTACTCGCAGGTAGGGAGCGTTGGTCATCCGCAGTGCGTCGATCACCACGAGGAGCAGGTCGGGCCGCACGGCGGGCTGGTCGTGACCCAGGGAGAGGTGCAGGAAGAGGGCGCGGAGGAAGTCCTGCGGGGCCGCGGTGGCGGCGTAGGGGTCGTGGTCGACCGGGCCGCGGTAGGGGTTGGCCGCGGCACCGATGCGGTGCACCCACGGCTCGAGGGCGTCGACGCCGAGGGTGTCGCGTCGCAGGATCTGCATCACCGCGGCGGCGATGCGGTCCGGCTCGCCCGAGGCCAGGGGAGCATCGGCCGGCTGCTCGAGCAGCCGCTCGGCCACGATGTCGAGGAGCACCGCGTGCTCGGCACCGGTGAGGTGGTGCGACTCCCCGAGGGCGCCGAGCGTGTCGGCGCCGTGGGCGATCGTGTGTGCCCAGCCCTTGTCGAGGACGTAGCCGCGGGTGTCGCGCTCGGTGAGGAACCAGGTCGCGGCCCGGTCGCCCCACTCGAGGATCTTCGCCCCCGGCAGCAGGTGGCGGTCGTTGTCACGCTCGATGCACGCGCCCAGGATCAGCGCGCTGAAGCTGCGGCGGAAGACGCTGTCGGTGCCGTCCTCGCCGAGCCCGACCGCGAGCCCGGCGACCATCCCGTCCCCGAGCCCCGCGAGCAGGTCGTCGTAGACGCCGTTGCCGATCCAGGTGGCGAGGGCGGGGAAGGCGGTGCCGTCGCGGACCTCGGGACGGGTCGACCCGAGCATCGAGGTGAGCTCGGCCGTGAGCTCGTCGAGCGGACGGTCCGAGGGGACCTCGAACCCGGCGGCTTGCACCTGGTCCCAGTACCCGAGCGACATGGGGGCCATCCTGCCAGCCGCCCCGGACACCGCTCCAGTCCGGTCGCCGGATGCCCCTAGGCTGATCGCGTGCCGTCCCTCCACGAGCTCGTGCGAGCCCACACCGACCTCGTCGAGGACGACGTCGCGTGGCTCCAGCTCCTCATGGCGGACTGGCAGATCCTCGCCGACCTGTCCTTCGCCGACCTGGTGCTGTGGCTGCCGGACCGCGAGGGGAAGGGCTACTGGGCGGGCGGCCAGATGCGCCCCACGACCGGTCCGACGGCGCTGGTGGACGACGTCCTGGGCACCTTCATTCCCGCCGGGCGGCGTCGGATGCTCGACGAGGCCTTCACGACGGGGCGCCTCGTCCGTGAGGGTGACCCCGAGTGGCGCGACGACGTGCCGGTGCGCGTGGAGGTGATCCCGGTGCGCCGGTCCGGCCGCGTCATCGCGACCATCGCCCGCAACACCAACCTGCTCGGCGTACGCACCCCCAGTCGGCTCGAGCTCAGCTATCTCCAGACCGCCGCGGACCTGACCCAGATGATCGCCGGCGGGTACTTCCCGCTCAGCGAGCAGCGCGGCGACCACGCCGACTCACCCCGCGTGGGCGACGGCTTCGTGCGGCTGGACCCGGCGGGGAGGGTGGTGTACGCCAGTCCCAACGGGCTCTCGGCCTATCGCCGCCTCGGCCTGCAGGGCGACCTCGCCGGCCTGGTCCTCACCGACCTCACCCGCGAGCTGGTGCCGGCCCGCAGGCGTCCCGACGAGGAGACGCTCAGCGCGGTGCTCGGCGGCCGCGACGGGCGCGCGACCGAGGTCGGCACCGACGAGGTCACCCTCATCGTGCGCAGCATCCCGCTGCGTCCGCAGGGGGAGCGCAACGGGGCGCTGCTGCTGGTGCGCGACGTCACCGAGCTGCGCAGCCGCGACCGCGAGCTCGTCACCAAGGACGTCACCATCCGCGAGATCCACCACCGGGTGAAGAACAACCTGCAGACCGTCGCCGCGCTGCTGCGCCTGCAGGCGCGTCGTACGGGGGCCGAGGACGCCAAGGCCGCGCTCGAGGAGGCCGTGCGCCGGGTGGGCTCCATCGCGATCGTGCACGAGACGCTCAGCCACGCCGTCGAGGAGACCGTCGACTTCGACGAGATCGCCGACCGGCTGGGCGCGATGGTCGTGGACGTCACCGGCGTCGACGTGCAGGTCCGCGTCGTGCGGGAGGGCTCCTTCGGCAAGCTGCCGTCGGAGGCCGCGACCCCGCTCGCGATGGTGCTGACCGAGCTCCTGCAGAACGCCGTCGAGCACGGCTACGCGGACCAGGAGGCCCGTGCGGACGGGCGGTCGGGGCGGGTGGTGGTCACTGCTCGGCGCATCGTGGGACGGCTCCACGTCGTGGTGGAGGACGACGGGCGCGGCCTGCCCGACGACTTCGACCTGGACTCCTCGACCCAGCTGGGCCTGTCGATCGTGCGCACGCTCGTGGAGTCCGAGCTGGGCGGGCTGCTCGAGGTCGGCCCCGGCAGCCGGGGCACGCGGGTGCAGGCGGACCTGCCGGTCGACTGACGTCAGGCGGTGCGGATGCGGGCGCGGGCGTTGCGGCGCTTGAGCGCGCGGCGCTCGTCCTCGCTGAGGCCACCCCACACGCCGTGGTCCTGCCCGGCCTCGAGGGCCCAGGCGAGGCACTGCTCGCGCACCTCGCAGCGACGGCAGACCTGCTTGGCCTCCTCGATCTGGAGGATCGCGGGACCGGTGTTGCCGATGGGGAAGAACAGCTCAGGGTCCTCGTCGAGGCATGCAGAGCGGCTGCGCCAATCCATGGGTGGGGGAATCCCTCTTTCACATCACGTCGGGTTGCTGTTTGCGGACGTTCAGCTCGGCCCGGGCGCCACAAAGCGCAGCGACCAGACTTGCAATCTTTGAACGTTCACACAACCCCCCGTGCTGGTCGTGTCCGTCACAACTACTGTTGTGCGGTGCCCGTTACGCCCCCGGCTGATACCCCGTCCCCGGACCCCGTCGTCCCACCCCCGTTGCAGGTGGCCGCCGCGCTCGTGGCGCTCGAGGCCCTGGTGCTCGTCGTGCTCGCCGTCCTCGAGCTGGCCAACCTCCGCTCGATCCGGCTCACCATGGGCGTCACCACCACGTTGTTCTTCCTCGCCGCCGCGGCCGGACTGGCGTGGTGCGCCTGGTCGCTGTGGAGGGCCCGGCGCTGGGCTCGCGGGCCGGTGGTGATGGCCCAGCTCATCCAGCTCGGCCTGGCATGGAACTTCCGCGACGCCCCGACGACGCTGGTCGCGATCGGACTCGCGGTCGCCGGCGTCGTGGTCATCGCGGGGCTGCTCCACCCGGCGACCACCCACGTGCTGGAGGAGGACGCCCGACTCGGGAGCTAGTCGGCCTCGAGCGACGTACGCAGCTGGGTGAGGGTGCGGGTCAGCAGCCGCGAGACGTGCATCTGCGAGACGCCGATCTCCTCGGCGATCTGCGACTGCGTCATGTTCTTGAAGAAACGCAGCAGGAGGATCCGCTTCTCCCGCTCCCCGAGGCCCTCGAGCAGCGGCTTGATGGACTCGCGGACCTCGACGTGCTCGATGTTGGCGTCCTCCACGCCGAGCGTGGCGAGCATCGCCGGGGGACCCTCGTCGTCGTCGTCGGACGCGTCGAGCGACAGGGTCGCGTAGGCGTGGGAGGACTCGATGCCCTCCATGATCTCCTCGACGGTGCAGCCGATGACCTCGGCGAGCTCCCGCGGGGTGGGGGAGCGGCCGAGCCTTTGGGTGAGCTCGCCGGTGGCGCTCCCGATCTGCATCCGGAGCTCCTGCAGTCGGCGCGGCACCCGGATCGCCCAGCCCTTGTCGCGGAAGTGGCGCTTGATCTCGCCGATGACCGTGGGCGTCGCGTAGGTGGAGAACTCGACCCCGCGGTCGGTCTCGAACCGGTCGACGGCCTTGATCAGACCGATCGTGCCGACCTGCACGAGGTCCTCGAACGGCTCGCCGCGGTTGCGGAACCGGCGGGCGCAGTGCTCCACCAGCGACAGGTGGAGGTGCACCAGGTCGTCGCGCGCGACGGCGCGCTCGGTGCTGCTCGCCTCGTCGTCGCGCAGCACGCTGAACAGCTCGGCGCTGCGCGCTCGTACGTGGTCGAGACCCGCGAGCGCAGCCTCGACCGCCGTGTCGTCCCCCGTGTCCCCCGTGGCTGTGCTCATGTCAGAGCTCGGCACCTGTCATTCCCGCAGCGACGGCCGACGTGACCGTGAAGCGGACGCGGAACCGTCCACCCTCGGATCCTGCCGACGCGTCCTGCGCCATCGTGTCGAGCACCTGCCAGGCGAAGCTCTCGGTGTCGAGCGGGGGGTCGTCGACGGCCTCGGCCTGCAGCTCGACGGTCATCGACCCCCGGCCGAACCAGAAGCTCGCCACCAGGTCGACGCCCGGGTCGGCCTCGGGGATCACGAGTGCGCTCGCCTCCCCGATCGCGATGCGGAGGTCCTCGATGTCGTCGATCGTGAAGTCGAGCCGGGCGGCGAGCCCGGCAGCCGTGGTGCGGACGATCGTCGCGTAGGCCCCCTCGGCAGGAAGCCGGAGCTCGACGTCGGCGCGAGACGCCCCCGTGTTGTCTGCCATCTGCGTCAATGTCCCGTCCTCGAGGCCGATGCTCCGCACACACTAGCCGTCCCGATCAGGTGAACCACGGACACACCTGGTCGCGCGTGCGCAGCTCGTGGCGGTGCCGTGGGTCGTGCAGCAACGGCGCCGACCTGCCCTCGCTCCTCTGCGCCGGCGCCCCGACGGGGGTCAGCGGCTCGAGCTCGACGACGACGCCGTACACCCCGTTGCCGTCGTCCTCGAGCGACACCGCGCCGAGGCGACGCAGCATCGCGAGCGACGCGGGGTTGTCCTGGAGGACCTCCGTGACGACGCGGTCGACGCCCGGCGGGCGCCTCCGCACCAGCACCTCGAGCAGCACGGTGGCCACACCCCGGCCCTGCCACTCGTCCTTGACCGTGACGGCGAGGTCGGCCGCATCGGCGACGTCGGCGTAGCGCACCAGCCGGGCCAGGGCGACGGGGTCGTAGACGCCGGGCCTCGTCTCCACGCACAGCACGAGCGCGATGTGGTCGACGCCGTCCACGTCGTCGACGAGGTGCTCGAGCATGGCGTCGCTCAGGTGCCTGACCGGTGTGAGGAACCGTCGGCGCTGGGACTCGGGGGAGAGGGTCTCGTACTCCGCGGCGAGCGCCGCCCGGTCGGTGCGCAGCAACGGCACGACGTACGCGTCCGTGCCGTCCCGCAGCGTGACCTGCTCGATCATCGACCCTCCCGTCCGCTGGTCCGGAGCCTAGCCAGCGCAGGTGATGCGGACGCACGAACGCCGCACCGACCGGATGGTCGGTGCGGCGTTCGTTTCGTTCGCTCAGGCCTTCTTCAGCGGTCGCGACCTCGCGGGCTCGGTCGCGCTTCATGACTCGAAGGCCTTCACTTCGTTCAGGCCTTCTTCGTCTCCCAGAAGATCTCGGCGATCTCGTCGATCTTGGCGAGCAGCTCGTCGGCCTTGCCGGCGTCGAGCTCACCCTTGGTGCCGGAGGCGCCGGCCAGCTTGGTGGCCTCGTTGACCAGGGTGTGCAGCTGGGGGTACTTCTCGAAGTGCGGGGGCTTGAAGTAGTCGGTCCAGAGCACCCACAGGTGGTGCTTGACCAGTTCGGAGCGCTGCTCCTTGATCAGGATGGCGCGGGTGCGGAAGTCGGGGTCGTCGTTGTCGGCGACCTTGGCGATGATCGCCTTGATCGACTCGGCCTCGATGCGGGCCTGGGCGGGGTCGTAGACCCCGCAGGGGAGGTCGCAGTGGGCGGAGACCTCGACGGTGGGGGCGAGCAGGTGGCGAAGCATCGGGTTCCTCTCGATCGGGAAGATGTGCGTCTGCTGCGACACTACTCCGCGTGAAGTGGCGTCGGCAGCGGGGTCCCGCCCCTCGGGGTGGCCGCCCCGGCCCGCCGTTCGGGACCGCACGCGTCCGGGGTCGGTCGATGCTCCCGACGCTGCGCGAGGGCGACCTGCTGCTCGTCCGTCACGACGTCGCACCGCGGTCGGGCGACCTCGTCGTCGCCCGCTTCCCCGACGGCACGGTGGCGGTCAAGCGCGCGGTCGAGGAGCGTCGTACGCGCTCGGGCGCAGCCGGCTGGTGGCTGCTGAGCGACAACCCCGACGAAGGGGTCGACTCGCGGCACCGCGGACCGGTCGCGGAGGTCGACGTGCTGGCGGTCGTGCGCCTGCGGGTGTGGCCTTCGCCACGCATGGGACGCCGGTTCCGGGGCCGTTGAGCTGTGCGAGTATCGCCGGCATGGCTTCGCACCCGCACGCCGGCGACCCCGTGTTCGACCTGCACGTCGGCGGCAAGATGGAGATCGTGTCGACGGCCGCGCTGACCGGCCCCGACGAGCTGTCCCTCGCCTACACCCCGGGTGTGGCGCGCGTGTGCGAGGCCATCGCCGCCGACCCGTCGCTCACCCAGCACTACACGTGGGTGCCCAACACGGTCGCCGTCGTCACCGACGGCACCGCGGTCCTCGGTCTCGGTGACATCGGGCCGGCCGCCGCGATGCCGGTGATGGAGGGCAAGGCGGTGCTCTTCAAGCAGTTCGGCGGCGTGGACGCGGTGCCGATCTGCCTCGACACCACCGACGTCGAGGAGATCATCGAGACCGTCGTGCGCCTCGCGCCCAGCTTCGGCGGGATCAACCTCGAGGACATCTCGGCCCCGCGCTGCTTCGAGATCGAGGCGCGGCTCAAGGAGCGCCTCGACATCCCGGTCTTCCACGACGACCAGCACGGCACGGCCGTCGTAGCGCTCGCCGCCCTGACCAACGCGCTCCGCCTCACGGGTCGCGACCCGGCCACCGCCCGCGTCGTGGTGCAGGGCGCCGGCGCCGCGGGTGTCGCGGTGGCGCGGATCCTGCTCGAGGCCGGCATCAGGGACATCGCGGTCCTCGACCGGCAGGGCGTGCTCAGCTCGTCGCGCTCCGACCTCACCCAGGTCAAGGCCGCCCTCGCCCGCGACACCGCCGACCACTTCGACCGGCGCGGCACGCTGGCCGACGTGATGGCCGGCGCCGACGTCTACATCGGCGTGTCCGGCGGGCAGGTGCCGGAGGACATCGTGGCCTCGATGGCCGACGACGCCATCATCTTCGGACTGGCCAACCCGACGCCCGAGGTGCACCCCGACCTGGCGCACAAGTACGCCCGCGTCGTCGCCACCGGCCGCTCCGACTTCCCCAACCAGATCAACAACGTCCTCGCGTTCCCCGGCATCTTCCGCGGCGCCTTCGACGTCCACGCCACCGCGATCACCGAGGGCATGAAGGTGGCCGCGGCCACCGCCCTGGCGTCGCTGGTGGGGGACGACCTGCGCGAGGACCTGGTCATCCCGTCGCCGTTCGACCCGCGCGTGCCGGGCGCCGTGCGCGAGGCGGTGGCCGACGCCGCCCGGCGCGACGGGGTCGCCCGGCGCTGATCGGACCGGACGTCGACCGTGCTACTCGAACAGCGGCCGCAGGTGGTCGTTCAGGAACATGCCCTGCGGGTCCAGCTCGCGGCGGATCGCGATGAAGTCGTGGGCCCGCGGGTAGAGCTCGTGGAGCCGCTCGGGGGTCATGAAGTGGAGCTTGCCCCAGTGGACGCGGGCGTCGTACCCGGCGAGGAGCGCGTCGACCGAGCGGAGGTAGGCCCAGTAGTCGGTGCCCGGCGTGCCGGAGACGGAGATGACGACCGTCGGGGTCCGGTACTGGGGGGAGAGGAAGGCCTCGTCCGGTCCGACGGTGCGCACCTCGAGCGGGTAGACGGAGTCGGGGAGGCTGCGCTGCATCAGCTCGCGCATCGCGTGGAGGGCCTCGGGGGCGCGGTCGAGGGCGACGAAGTACTCCAGCTCGTGGAAGTTGGGGTCGTAGACCATCGGGAAGATGCGGTAGCACCGGTCGACGCGGCGGCCCACGGTGTCGTCGTCCGGTACCTCCGGGCCGACCTCGTCGTAGACCTTGACGTAGCACTGGTCGGCCAGGCGCTCACCGTGGCCATCGAGGTTGTAGAGCGCGCCCGACTCCTCGGTCGGCAGCCAGAACATCCCGAAGTGGCGGTGCTCCTCGACCAGCTGGTCCCAGTGCTCCATCACGTCTTCCCAGGGCCGGAGGCTCACGTGCTCGCGCAACCGGTAGGCGTCGGTGACCTCGAGCTCGAGCTGCGTCACGACGCCGAGCATCCCGACCGAGACCTGCGCGGCGTGCAGCAGGTCGGGCTCGTCCTCGCCGATCTCGCGCACGTCACCGCTCGCCGTCACGAGGCGCACGCCACGCACGACGCCTGACAGGCTGGTGTAGCGGGTGCCGGAGCCGTGCGTCCCGGTCGCCACCGCGCCCGCGATCTGCTGGGTGTCGATGTCGCCCTGGTTGCGCAGCGCCAGCCCGTCGCGCCACAGCGGCTCGTAGAAGTCGCGGATCAGCGTCCCGGGAAGCGCGGTGGCGCGCTTGGCGGCCGCGTCGGTCCCGACGACGCCTCGCATCTCCGAGAGGTCGAGCAGCAGGCCGTCGGTCTGGACGACCGGTGTGAACGAGTGCCCGGCGCCGGCGACCCGGACGCCGCGCCGGTGGTCGGCTGCCACCTTCACGAGCGCGGCGACCTCCTCCTCGTCGCGCGGGGAGGCCGAGGTGACGGGGGAGAAGGACTGGTTGCCCACCCAGTTGGTCCAGGTCATGCCGGTCAGCCTGACCAGCGGCGGACCGGCCGTCAACGGTCGGTCAGAAACCGATCGACGGCTCCGGTGCGACCGTGGTGCGCATGGCGCGCGCCAGCTCGGCGTACGCCCCCAAACGGTGCTCCTGCACCAGTCCTGCGCGCAGCAGGCCGCCGATCCCGTGGCCGAGGAAGCCGGCGGCCAGCGCGGCCACGTCGAGGGTGACGTCGGCGGGGGAGTCGGCGCGCGAGGCGGCGCCGGTGCCGGACGCGGCGGTGAGCCGCCAGCGCCCGGCGTTCCAGGGCGCGTAGCGGTCCTGCACCTCGACCACCACGTCGCAGTCGGACTCGTAGGCGCGCAGCGGCCAGGCCGCCTCGACGTCGACGAGGCGGACCCACGTGCTGTCCCAGGTCTTCAGGTCGCCGGCCCCGCGGGGCCCGCCGACCCAGCCGAGCAGCGGGTCGTCGACTCCGACGTTCTCGAGCTTGGTCGTGCCCATCAGGTCGAGGTCGACGACGCGGCGGGCGAGGGCGAGCCGGGCGGCCGGTCCACCGCAGAAGGTGCCGACCACGACGGTGCCGGATGGCCGGGCGCTCTCCCACTTGTGCTCCCGGCGCAGGCCGGTGAACCCGACGTCCCGGCCGTCGCGCCGGGCGAAGATGATGCGGCGCGGCTCCTTGTCGCGCAGCTGCTCGGCCGTCTCGTGCGCCATCAGCGTGAAGAAGTCCGGCAGGCCGACGATGGTGCCGGGGAAGTCGGGCGCCGCGGCGAGCTGGCAGGCGCGCATCCGCTCGGTCACGCCCGGAGCGGCCATGTCGAGGAGGTGGGTGGTGATGCCGGCGACCTCGTCCTCGAGGTGCGGGGCGGTGAACGTCGTCCCGCGGCCGAGCGAGACCTGGTGCGTGAGCACCGCGTTGCCGTAGCCGAAGCGGCCGTAGATCGCGGCCTCGCTCGCGTGCAGGGCGGACACAGCGGTGCCGGCCTCATGGGTGCGGGCGAGGTGGTCGGACATCATCGCTGACAGCACGCCCCGCCGGCGGGCGTCGGGGTGGACGCCGACCCAGGTGAGGCCCGCGATGGCTACGACGGCTCCGCCGGGCAGCGACATCTCCATCGGGCGCACGCCGTAGATGCCGCTGTGCAGGTCGTCGGGACCGTCAGGGAGGTCGACGACGAAGCGCTGGTCCTCCGGCAACCCCAGCCGCAGGTGGTCGGCGTCGGCATCGGTGACCTCGCCGAACCAGACGAGCTGGTCGGTGGCCAGGAACGTCGCGGGGTCCTCCGAGGGACGTACGTCGATGCTCACCGTCGCAACCCAACCGGTCGGCGTGCGGACCTGCAACCGGATAAGGAGAGCCACTCGCTAGGGTCGAGGAATGTTCGCCGTCTACGCCGAGTCCTTCTCCTCCGACGACCCGCTGAGCGGCCTGGTGGTGGGGGAGCGACCGGCTCCCGAGGCCCCGGACGGGTGGGCGACGGTGACGGTGAGGGCCGCCAGCCTCAACCACCACGACCTGTGGTCGCTGCGCGGGGTGGGCCTGCGTCAGGAGGCCCTGCCGATGATCCTCGGCTGCGACGCCGCAGGCGTCGACGAGGACGGCAACGAGGTCGTCGTGCACGGCGTCATCAGCGACCCCCGGTGGACCGGCGACGAGGCCGACGACCCGGGTCGGTCGCTGCTCTCCGAGCGCCACCAGGGCACCTTCGCCGACCAGGTCGTCGTACCGCGACGCAACCTCGTCCCCAAGCCGGACTCGCTCTCCTTCGAGGAGGCGGCGTGCCTGCCCACCGCCTGGCTCACGGCCTACCGGATGCTCTTCGTCCAGGGCGGCTGCAAGCCCGGTGAGACCGTGCTCGTCCAGGGCGCCGGCGGCGGCGTCGCCACCGCGCTCATCACCCTGGGTCGCGCAGCCGGCCTCACGATCCTCGCCACCAGCCGCGACGAGGCCAAGCGCACGCGGGCCCGTGAGCTCGGCGCCCACGAGGTGTTCGAGTCCGGCGAGCGCCTGCCGGTGAAGGTCGACGCGGTGATGGAGACGGTCGGCAAGGCCACCTGGACGCACTCGATCCGCTCGCTGCGGCCCGGCGGCCGCATCGTCATCAGCGGCACCACCTCGGGCCCGGACGTCGACGACGCCGGCCTGACGCACGTGTTCTTCAAGCAGCTCTCGATCATCGGCTCCACGATGGGCACCCGCGGCGAGCTCGACCTGCTCGTGAAGTTCCTGCACGCCACGGGCGCGCGGCCGCTCGTCGACCGGGCCATCCCGATGGAGCAGGCTCGCGACGGCTTCGCTGCGATGGCTGAGGGCGACGTCTTCGGCAAGATCGTCTTCACCCGATGACCCGCACGCACCTCCTCACCGGGGCGGGCTCCGGCATCGGGCTGGCGCTGGGTCGCCGACTGGCCCAGCGCGGCGACCGCCTCGTCCTGCTCGCGCGCAGCGACGCGCGCGCGGCGGAGCTCGCCCGAACCTTCCCGGACGCCCAGCTCCTGGTGGCCGACCTCGCCGACCCCGGCACCCTCAACGGGCTCGGCCGACAGGTCGACGGCCCCGTCGACTCGGTGCTGCACGTCGCCGGTGTTGTCGACCTCGGGCCGGTGGAGCGGCTGCGGCTCGCCGAGTGGGAGGAGCAGGTGGCGGTGAACCTCACGGCACCCGCGGTGCTGACGCGCGAGCTGCTGCCCCACGTGCGTGCCGCCCGCGGCACGTTCGTGTTCGTGAACTCGTCCGCCGGGCTGAGCGCCAGTGCCGGGTGGTCGGCGTACGCCGCCTCGAAGTTCGGCCTGCGTGCCTTCGCGGACGCGCTGCGGGCCGAGGAGCTCGAGCACGGGGTGCGGGTCAGCACCGTCTACCCCAGCCGCACCGCCACCCCGATGCAGGAGAAGGTCCACGAGCAGGAGGGCCGCACCTACGACGCCACGCGCTGGATCAGCCCCGAGACGGTCGCCGACACGATCCTCCACGTCGTCGACCTGCCCGCCGACGCCACCATCCCCGACGTGACCGTGCGCCCGGTCGTCCCGCGCCCCGGCGCCTAGGCCGGCTCCAGGACGAACACCCGGATCCGCCGGCGCTCACCGACCCGTTGCCGGTAGCGGGCATAGCCCGGGTAGGAGCGCGCCGCCAGCGAGAAGACCTCGTCCGCCTCGGCGGGCGTCGCCGGCCGGGCCACCACCTCGCGGGAGGTGCCGCGGTAGGTGAGGGTCGCCCGCGGATCGGCCTCGAGGTTGAGCGCCCACGCCGGTGTCGCGGCCTGGCCGAAGTTGGTCCCGAGCAGCGCGAGCCCGCCGTCGTACGGCGTCGCGATGAGGTGGCTGGTCCGCCGCCGACCCGAGCGGCGTCCGGTCGTCGTCACGTCGAGCACCTCCAGTCCGGCGAGCAGGCCCGGCGCGCTGCGTTGCCCACGCGTGAGGCGCCCGACGGCGTCGTCGAGGTGGCGGAGCACGTGGGAGAAGACCCATCCACCGGCGCGCGTGCCTGCGCCCCAGCGCACCGCGCGGTGCAGCGGGTTGCCCGTGGCGTGGGAGTAGCCGAGGTCGGCGGCGAGGTCGCGGCCCACGTCAGGCGCCCTCGCGCGAGCGCCAGTTGACCGCGCCGACGAGCAGCATCCGCAGCTGGGTGTGGGCCTGCGCGAGCGTGCGCTCCTCCGAGTCCGGGTCGTCGACAAGCCGCTCGGCCATCGTCACCACGAAGGAGACGATCAGGTCGGCCAGCAGCCTGATGTCGGCGCTCGAGTAGTGCTCGGCGGCGCCGCTGCGAGCCACGTCGGTGGCGAGCTCGCGGGTGATCAGGTCGATCTCGTGCGCGATCGCCTCACGCACCCGCGGCGGCCCGGCGACGCGCTCCCGGGCGATGAAGGCGTAGTGGGACCTGTTGTCCCGCACGTGCTCGGCGACGATCGGGAGCGACCCGTCGATGAAGTCGCGGTACTCCGGGGCGTGGCGCCACACGTCCACGAGCATCGACCGGAGCGAGCGGAAGCTCTCGTCCACCAGTGCGAGCCCGAGCAGCTCCAGGGAGTCGAAGTGGCGGTAGAACGCCGTGGGGACCACCCCGACCTGCCTGGCCACCTGGCGGAGCGAGATCGCCGCGAGGTTGGAGTCGGCCGCGAGGGCGAGAGCGGCGTCGAGGATGGCCCGCCGGGTGCGCTCCTTGCGCTCGGCCCGGGTCTCGCCCGCGCCCGCGCCACGCGGCTGCGCGACGACGAGCGGCTCGGGCTCGGGGGTCATGCCGCGAGCCTAGGGCAGCCGTGGAGTCGCCGCCCTAGTCCTCGGGGTCGTCGAGCCGCGCCAGCCAGGTGGCCAGCCGCTCGACCGGCACCTCGAAGTCGGGGTGGGCGTCGACGAAGGCCTGCAGCTGCTCGGCCAGCCACGCCAGGGTGACCTCCTCGTCACCCCGGCGCTTCTCCAGCTCCTCGATCCCGCGATCGGTGAAGTACACCGCGTGCTCCCTCGGCCCCGGCTCAGTAGTCGTGGCCGGCCGCGCGCGGCGACTCGAAGGCCGCGTCGAGCAGCGTCTTCTGCTCCTCGACGTGGCGCTTCACCGTGCCGACCGACGGCGAGGCGGACGACGGACGGGTGACCGGCTCGACCGTCATGTCGAGCTGCGGCCAGACGTTGAGCTGGTAGTGCGGCCACGGGCCCATGTTGCGCGGCTCGTCCTGCACCCACCGGATGGCCTTGAGGTTGGGGTACTTCGCCACCTCGGCCTTGATCTCCTCGACGGGGTTCGGGTAGAGCCGCTCCACGCGACCGATGGCGAACTCGTCGCCGTTGTCGCGCTTCGACCGCTCGACCATCAGGTCCCACGTCACCCGGCCCGAGCACATGATCAGCGTCTCGACCTTGTCGCGGTCGGCGCTGTCGTCGCCGATGAACGCGCGGAAGGTGGTGTCGCCGACGAAGTCGGCCGGCTGCGAGGCCGCCTCCTTGCGCTTGAGCATCGACTTCGGCGTGAAGACGATCAACGGGCGGTGCTCCTCGCCGAGCGAGTGCCGGCGCAGGAGGTGGAAGTAGGACGCAGGGGTCGAGGGCTGCGCGACGACCATCGCGTCCTCGGCCGACATCGTCAGGAAGCGCTCGATGCGCGCCGACGAGTGGTCGGGACCCTGGCCCTCGTAGCCGTGGGGGAGCAGCAGGACCACGCCCGACTGCTGGCGCCACTTGGTCTCGCCGGCGGAGATGAACTCGTCGATGACGGTCTGGGCGCCGTTGACGAAGTCGCCGAACTGCGCCTCCCACAGCACCAGCGCCTCGGGCCGCGCCACGGAGTAGCCGTACTCGAAGCCGAGGGCGGCGTACTCCGACAGCAGCGAGTCGTAGACGTGGAACTTCGCCTGGTCCTCGGTGAGGTTGGTCAGCGGGGTCCACTCGTCGGCGTTGGTGCGGTCGATGATCGTCGCGAAGCGCTGCACGAACGTGCCGCGGCGCGAGTCCTGACCGGCGAGGCGGACCGGGCGGCCGTCCATGAGGAGCGAGCCGAAGGCGAGGATCTCGCCCGTCCCCCAGTCGATCGGGCCGTCGGTGATCGCGGCGGAACGACGCTGCAGCTGCGGCATCACCTTGGGGTGGACGGTGAAGTCCTCCGGCGGCGTGACGTAGCTGTCGGCGATCCGCTTGAGCACCTCGGGCGTGACGGCCGTGGAGAAGTCGCCGGCCGGCTTGTCCGGGTAGTCCGGGACGGTCGTCCACTCGGTCGGCGCCTCGGAGCTCGCCTCCCGTACCTCGGTGAACACCCGCTCGAGCTGCTGCTGGTAGTCCTTGAGGACCTGCTCGGCCTCCTCGATCGTGATGTCACCACGGCCGATGAGCGACTCGGTGTAGAGCTTGCGCACCGACCGCTTCTGCTCGATGAGGTCGTACATCAGCGGCTGCGTGTAGGACGGGTCGTCGCCCTCGTTGTGGCCGCGACGGCGGTAGCAGACGAGGTCGATGACGACGTCCTTGTTGAACGCCTGGCGGTAGTCGAAGGCGAGCCGGGCGACGCGGATGCACGCCTCCGGGTCGTCGCCGTTGACATGGAAGATCGGCGCCTGGACCATCCGCGCCACGTCGGTGGCGTAGAGGGAGGAGCGCGAGGAGCCCGGCGCGGTGGTGAACCCGACCTGGTTGTTGATCACCACGTGCACCGTGCCGCCGGTGCGGTAGCCGCGCAGCTGCGACAGGTTGAGGGTCTCGGCCACGACGCCCTGTCCGGCGAACGCGGCGTCACCGTGGACGAGCAGCGGGAGGACCGGGAACTTCTCGCCCTGGTCGAGGAGGTCCTGCTTGGCGCGGGCGATGCCCTCGAGGACGGGGTTGACCGCCTCGAGGTGCGACGGGTTCGCCGCGACGGACACCTTGATCTTGTCGCCCGAGCCGGCGACGAACTCGCCCTCGGCGCCGAGGTGGTACTTCACGTCGCCGGAGCCCTGGACCGTGCGCGGGTCGATGTTGCCCTCGAACTCACGGAAGATCTGGCTGTACTTCTTGCCGACGATGTTGGCGAGCATGTTGAGCCGGCCGCGGTGGGCCATGCCGATGCAGACCTCGTCGAGCCCGGTCTCGGCGGCCGCCTCGCAGATCTCGTCGACCAGCGGGATGGTCGTCTCGCCGCCCTCGAGGCTGAAGCGCTTCTGCCCGACGAACTTCGTCTGCAGGAACGTCTCGAACGCCTCGGCCTGGTTGAGCTTGAGCAGGATGCGCAGCTGCTCCTCGCGGGGCGGCTTCACGTGCGGCTGCTCCACGCGCTCCTGGATCCACTTGCGCTGCTCGGGATCCATGATGTGCATGTACTCGATGCCGGTGGTGCGGCAGTAGGAGTCGCGCAGGATGCCGAGGATGTTGCGCAGCTTCATGAAGCGCCGGCCCTCGCCACCGAAGGACCCGGTCGCGAACTCGCGGTCGAGGTCCCACAGGGTGAGGCCGTGCGACTCCACCTCGAGGTCGGGGTGGCTGCGCTGGCGGTACTCCAGCGGGTCGGTGTCGGCCATCAGGTGGCCGCGGACCCGGTAGGCGTGGATCAGCTCGAGGATCCGGGCCTGCTTGACGATGTCGTCGTCGTGGCTGGCGACCACGTCGCGGGCCCAGCGGATCGGCTCGTAGGGAATGCGCAGCGAGCGGAAGATCTCGTCGTAGAAGTCGTTCTCGCCCAGCAGCAGGCCGTGCACGCGCTTGAGGAACTCGCCGGACTGCGCGCCCTGGATGACGCGGTGGTCGTAGGTCGAGGTCAGCGTCATCGCCTTGCTGATGGCGTTGCGGTTGATCGCCTCCTCGGAGGCGCCCTGCCACTCCGGCGGGTACTCCATCGCGCCGACGCCGATGATCGCGCCCTGCCCGGCCATGAGCCGCGGCACGGAGTGGACCGTGCCGATGCCGCCCGGGTTGGTCAGGGACATCGTGGTGCCCTGGAAGTCGGCGACGGCGAGCTTGCCGTCGCGGGCCTTGCGCACCATGTCCTCGTAGGCCGTCCAGAAGGCGGCGAAGTCCATCGCCTCGGCGCCCTTGATGTTGGGCACGAGGAGCTGGCGGGTGCCGTCGGGCTTCTGCATGTCGATCGCGAGGCCGAGGTTGATGTGGGCCGGCGTGATGAGGTTGGGCTTGCCGTCACGGACCTCGTAGCCGACGTTCATCTCCGGCATCGAGCGCAGCGCCTTCACGAGGGCGTAGCCGATGATGTGGGTGAACGACACCTTGCCGCCGCGGGCGCGGGCCAGGTGGTTGTTGATGACCGTGCGGTTGTCCCACAGCAGCTTCACCGGGACCGAGCGGACCGACGTGGCGGTCGGGACCGACAGCGAGGCGTCCATGTTGGCCGCCGTGCGGGCCGGAGCGCCGCGCAGCACCGTGTAGGTCGGCTCGTCGCCGGCCGGGGAGGGGGCGGCGGGCTTGGGGTCCTTGGCGACCGGGGTGATGGAGCCCTTCGCGGGCTCGTCGGCCGCGGCCTTCGGGCGGGGCGTCGAGGTGGCGGGCTTCGCCGGTGCCTTCGCAGTGGTGTTCTCGGGTGCCTTCTCCGGGGCCTTCTCGGGGGCCTTGGCCGGAGCCTGGGACGTCGTCGGGGCCTTGGTCTGGGTCTGGGTCTGCGCCGCGGCCGGAGCCTGGGTGCGCTGCGCGGCGGGGGCCGTGCTGGAGGGGGCCGGGGCGGCACTGCCGTTCCCGAAGTAGGACGCCCACTCCGGTCCCACGCTCCCGGGATCCTTGTCGTACTGCTCCTTCATCTCCTCCACGAGCCACTCGTTGGCTCCCAGGTCAGATGACGGTGCAACCGAGGACTGGTTGCCGGACTGCCCGTTCGGGGACTGCGCCACGCTTGTTTCGCCTCTTCCAATGTGATCGCGCGAGGTATGGACCAAGTCGACGACAAGGCTAGTCGCACACGCACGCAAATGCAGGGCCGGGTTCGCCTGGTGAGGCATGGTGTCGACCACACCCGTAGTCACTCACTAGTTCTTGTCGTCTTTCACCCCCGTCGTCCGTTCCACACCTGCCTGGAGCTCCTCATGCCCCGCCCCTCACCAGGCCGCGCCCACCGGGTCCCCCGCCTCGTGGGACTCGCGCTCGTCCTGCTCGTCCCGCTCACCTCCGCCTGCCAGTCCACCGCCGAGCCGTCGGCCTCGCCGGAGCGGCTCAGCCGGTCCGACTCGCAGGCCACCCTGGCCTCGCACCCCGTACCCACGAAGGTCAGGATCCACCGGGTCCACGGCCGGCTCCCGGTCGCCCGCCGCAAGGCCGTGCGCAAGCAGGTCGGTGCCGTCGTCGACCGGTGGTGGGAGGCGGCCTACCTGGGTGGCACCTACCCCCGCAGCAGCTTCCCCGCGGCGTTCCCCGGCTTCACCGCGGCCGCCGAACAGCGTGCGCGGGCCGACAAGGCGCTGCTGACCAACCAGACCGCAGGCCCGCGCATCGACTCGGTCACCGCACGGCACCGCAAGGTCACCCTCGACATCCTCGCCAGCCGGCGGCAGGCGCAAGCCGTGACCGCGCAGTTCGTCCTGGCGTTCGACACGACCGGCCAGAAGACCGGCACCACCACCGTGCGCGGACGGCTCTTCCTCACCCGCAAGCACGGCGCGTGGCGGGTCTTCGGGTACGACGTCGCGAAGGGAGCCCGGTGATGGTGCGGACCACGAAGATCCTGCGCACGGTCGCGCTCATGGCGGTGCTGGCCGTCACCGCGCTCGTCGTACCCACGTCTGCGGTGCAGCCGACGGACGTCAGCCTGGTGAAGATCCGCCACGCCGAGGGCGTGGCCGTCGGCGGCAAGGACGTCATCTGGATCCTGGCCGTCGGTTCCGACGCCCGGCCAGGGCAGGTGATGACGCGCGCGCGGGGCGACGCGCTGCAGATGGTCGGCATCAACACCCGCACGGGCGCGGCCACCGCCATCGGCGTGCCTCGCGACTCGTGGGTGGCGATCCCCGGCCACGGTCGCGAGAAGATCAACTCCGCGCTCTACTTCGCCGGTCCGCGGGGCATGGCCGGGGCGATGCGCAACCTGACCGGCATCGAGCCCGACTACGTCATGGTCACCCGGTTCCCGTTCTTCGAGGACATGGTCGACGACATCGGCGGCATCATCGTGACGAATCCGAGGCGCTTCCAGGACCCCTACCTGAAGAAGGAGGGCTTCAAGCAGGGCCGCATCCACCTCGACGGCTACAACGCCATGGCCTTCTCCCGGATCCGCAAGGGCCTCGCCGGAGGGGACTTCGACCGCTCGGCCAACCAGCAGCGCACGCTGCGCGGCATCCACGCGAGGATCCGCTCGCAGGCCGACCGGCCCGGGTTCATCGAGCGAGGCGTGATGACGGTCATGGCCCACACCGACACCAACGCCTCGCCCGGCGAGCTCTTCGAGATCGCCCAGGCCGTCGCCCAGGTCGACCCGCGCCGGATCACGACGTGCGTGGTGCGGGGACGGGTCGGGTTCGTGGGTGCCGCGAGCGTGGTGTTCCCCGACGTGTCGCAGGCGCGGCGCCTGGGGCGCGAGGCCCGGCAGGACGCCGCCCTGCGGCACTGCTGACAGGTCGCCTGGGGTCAGGAGCCGTAGATCCGGCCCGCCGTGCGGGCCAGGTCGATGACGACCGCGTCGGAGTACAGCTTGATGCGGAGCCCGATCACCTGCGACCCGCGGTAGCCGGTGTCGACCAGCTGGCGCTGGATCTCACCGGCGCCGCCCGGCAGCTCGACGACCTCGCCGGGTGCCGGGACCGGCACCGGCTGCCCGGCGACGGTGATCGACCCGACGCCCGTCGAGACCTTGGAGCCCACCCGCTTGCCCGCCTTCTGGCGCATGGCCGCGCGTGAGCTGACGTCGGTGATCACCAGCTGGGCGGTGGGGATGGAGACCGACCTGATCGCGGTGCGTGACCAGCCCTTGGCGACCTTGCCGCGCTTCTTGCCGCTCTTCGAGCGGAACTGGTCGCCGTTGACCTGGTAGGTCACGCCCTCGAGCATCACCGGCACGGGGACGAGCTGGGTGGCGTGGGGGACCTGGTAGGTCTGCGTCCGGCCACGGGTGCCCTGGCAGGGGAGCGCCTTGTGCTCGACGTTGCCGAACTTCAAGGCGCCCTGGAGCGCCTGGTAGTCCATCGCCGTGCCACCCGACCGGAAGACGCCGACCGGCGCCGGCCCGCCCATCCGGACCCGGGCGGTGCCGAGCTCGACGAGCTGTCGGCGGTCGCCGGCGGTGACCTCGATCCGCAGCGCCGAGGCCTGCGACTGGGCGTTGTGGCTGTTCGCCCGGCCGTTCTCGTAGCCGAGCGCGATCGTGCCGAGACCGGGGATGACGATGGGCTTGGTGACGTCGCTCAGCACCTGGAAGACCTGCTGGGCGACCTGCTGGGTCCCGGTGAAGACGGTGTCGGTGACCTGGTCGAGCGGAGCGAGGAGCTGCTGGAGCTCCGGCGGCAGCTGCTGCACGACGGTGTTGTCGAGGAGCTCGAGGGTGATGCTGGCGAACGTGAAGCCCTCGTCGTGGCCGTAGCCCCGCGGGGTGTGGAACGCGTTCGCCGTCGTCTGCAGGCCCTTGATGACCAGGCGGGGCGTGGTCAGGGGGCCGACGGTGCCGCCGATGCTGATGTCGCCGATGGTGTTGGTGCCACGCACGCCGTGCGTCTCGCCGTCGACGTACGTCTCGGTGCGGCTCGTGCTGGCCGAGACGCGGATGAGCGGGTTGTCCGGCACCGACACGGCGCTCTGCTGCTCGACGACCTTGCCGGCCGAGCGGGTGCAGAGCTGCTGCGCGTGGGCGTCCTTGAGGTTGAGCGCCTCGACGCTGTCGGTCACCAGCTTCACGCCGTAGACGTCGCCGCGGTAGCCGAAGCCGGTGAGCTGGTCGGCCCTCGCTGCGCGCGCGTCCGACGAGGTGCCGGCCTGCGCCGGAACGGCAGCGGTGGACAGCGCCAGTGCCGCGCTCAGGCCGAGACCGACGGCGGCGGCGAGCCGTCGCTGGGTTGTCTTCATGTCCCCTCCCAGGGTCCGCGGGAGCGACACCTGGCACGTCCCTTGTGACCGCCCAGTAGCTCCCTGGACCGCTCAACGACGCCGGCCCGGATTGGTGACGGCCGTCACGACCGGATCGCCGAGGGAACGGCGAAGGCCCGGACCTCGCGGGTCCGGGCCTTGTGCTGGTGGCGCCTCCGGCAGGATTCGAACCTGCGGCACCTGGTACCGGAAACCAGTGCTCTATCCCCTGAGCTACGGAGGCCTGCGCCGCCCGGATCGCTCCGGGGCTGGTGCGCGGTGAAGACTACCGGTCGCCCGGCGCCGTGGTGAAACCGCCTCAGCGCAGGGCCAGCGACCCGGACGTGTCGGCCGGGAAGGGCAGGCCCTGGTGCTCGGCGATCCGGGCATCCAGCTTGCCCGCGACGTCCTCGGGCCAGGGCGCGGTGCGCCGGGTCTCGAGGTCGATGTGCAGGAAGATCTCCTCGACGACGCACGCCACCTGCCGGTGCGTCTCGTCGAGCAGGTAGACGAGCACGTGGGCGGCCCGCTCCGAGCGTCCGAGCAGGCGCACCCGCGCCGACATCGTGTCGCCGGTGCGCAGCTCGTTGAGGTAGGTGACGTGGTGCTCGGCGGTGAAGCACGCGTGACCGTGGGTCAGCGGCCACATCTGCGGGATGCCGACCTCGACGAGCGACTCGTCGAGCCCCTCGCTGGCGATGCCGATGTAGTGGCGGACGTTGAGATGGCCGTTGATGTCCTCGAAGGGCATCGGCACGGGCTGCTCGACGTAGGCGAGGAGGTCGATCAGCTGGTCGTAGGTGGGGTGCGTCGTCACGCCCCGAACCCTAGGGCAGGACGCGCAGCGGGTCCGCGGGCCACGGCGTGAAACCGGTTCGGCCCACGCCACGACCCGCCGATAGGCTTGTCCGGTGAATCCCGATCAGCTCTCCGAGACCATCGTCGACGTGCTGGGGGCCCTCGTGGCCGACGGCGCGATCACGCTGCCCGACGGCGTGCCGGCCCAGGTCACGGTGGAGCGACCCCGGCAGAAGGGGCACGGCGACTACGCCACCAACGTGGCGCTGCAGCTGGCCAAGAAGGCCGGGACCAACCCACGCGCCTTCGCCGACCTCGTGGCCGAGCGCCTCCGGGCCGCCGACGGCGTCGCCGAGGTCGAGGTCGCCGGTCCGGGCTTCCTCAACGTGACGGTCGAGGCCGGCGCGCAGGGCCAGGTCGCCGCCGACGTCGTCGCGGCAGGAACGGCGTACGGCCGCTCGGCGACGCTGGCCGGCCAGTCGGTCAACATCGAGTTCATCTCCGCCAACCCGACCGGTCCGCTCCATCTCGGTCACACGCGGTGGGCCGTGCTCGGTGACGCCATCGGGCGCGTGCTCGAGGCGGCGGGCGCATCGGTAGCGCGGGAGTTCTACATCAACGACCGCGGCAACCAGATGAACCTCTTCGGCGCCTCCCTCGAGGCCCGCGCGCTCGGCAACCCGGTACCGGAGGACGGCTACCAGGGGGCCTACGTCGCCGACCTGGCGGCGGAGATCGTCCGCCGGCAGCCGGACATCGTCGACCTGCCCGAGGGCGAGCGGCTCGAGGCCTTCCGCGAGGCGGGCTATGCGTTGCAGCTGAAGGAGCAGCAGGACCAGCTCGACGGCTTCAACACACACTTCGACGTGTGGTTCTCCGAGCGCGACCTCCACGCCGACGAGTCCCACGGCTCGGTGGCCGACACCCTGCGGAGTCTCAAGGACAACGGTCACCTCTTCGAGGCCGACGGCGCACTGTGGATGCGCACCACGGACTTCGGCGACGACAAGGACCGGGTGCTCATCCGGTCCAACGGCGAGCTCACCTACTTCGCCTCGGACACCGCCTACTACCTCAACAAGCGCGCACGCGGCTTCGACCACTGCATCTACCTGCTCGGTGCCGACCACCACGGCTACGTCGGTCGGCTCCGGGCGATGGCCGCGTGCGTCGGGGACGACCCGGCGCAGACGCTGGACGTGATGATCGGTCAGCTGGTCAAGATCATGCGCGACGGTGAGGAGGTGCGCCTGTCCAAGCGGGCCGGGACCATCGTCACCCTCAACGAGCTGATGGAGGAGATCGGCGTCGACGCGCTGCGCTACTCCCTGGCCCGCTACCCGGCCGACAGCCCGCTGACGCTCGACGTCGCGGAGATCACCAAGGCCTCCAGCGAGAACCCGGTCTACTACGTGCAGTACGCGCACGCGCGCTCCTGCCGGATGATGGAGAACGCCGCCGCCATCGGCATGGTGTCGCCCGGTTCCGCGTTCGACCCGGCGCTGCTCTCCCACGAGCTCGACGGACGGCTGCTCCGCGCGCTGGCGGAGTTCCCGCGGGTCGTCGCGAGTGCTGCTGAGCTCCGTGAGCCGCACCGCGTCGCCCGCTACCTCGAGGACACCGCGGCGGTGTTCAACAAGTGGTACGACACCAAGGAGTGCCGGATGCTCCCGATGGGCGACGAGCCCGTCACGCCCGCCAACGAGGCGCGCCTGGTCCTGGTGCAGGCGGTCCGCACGGTGCTCGCCAACGGCCTCGACCTGCTCGGCGTCTCCGCTCCCGAGAGGATGTGATCGGGCGTGCCCACCGCACACCCGTCCGGTTGGGCCCATGCGGACGGTGCGCTGCGCGGGCCGCACTGGCTGCGTGAGCCGAGCGACCCCGACGCACTGGTCCCGCTGCTCTGGTCGCGGACGGCGACGAAGTCCGACGGCGTCCTGAGCGTCGGCGGGGTTCCGCTGCCCGAGCTGGTGCGCGAGCACGGCTCGCCGGCGTACGTCCTCGACGAGGCCGACTTCCGTGGCCGCGCCGCCGCCTTCCGGGACGCCTTCGCCGAGTACGACGTCTACTACGCGGGCAAGGCGTTCCTCTGCACGACCGTCGCCCGGTGGCTCGCGGAGGAGGGGCTCTCGCTCGACGTCTGCTCGGGCGGGGAGCTGGCTGTCGCAGAGCGGGCCGGGTTCCCCATGGAGCGGGTCGGCTTCCACGGCAACAACAAGACCCTTGGCGAGCTCGAACGCGCCGTCGAGCTCGGAGTCGGCCGGGTCATCGTGGACTCCTTCCACGAGATCGAGCGCCTGACCGGCGTCGCCGACCAGCTCGGCCGGACGGTCGGGGTGATGGTGCGGGTGACCGCCGGCGTCGAGGCCCACACGCACGAGTACATCGCAACAGCCCACGAGGACCAGAAGTTCGGCTTCTCGATCGCCAGCGGCGATGCGCTCGAGGCCGTCCGCCGCGTGCACGCGGCCCCCGGCCTGCGGTTGCTCGGCCTGCACTCCCACATCGGCAGCCAGATCTTCGACACGTCCGGCTTCGAGGTGGCCGCCCGGCGCGTGCTCGCGCTGCACGCCCGGGTCATCGAGGAGGTGGGCGTCGTGATGCCCGAGATGGACCTCGGCGGTGGCTTCGGCATCGCCTACACGACCCAGGACGACCCCTCCGACCCCGCCCAGCTGGCGACCGAGATCACCAAGATCGTCGAGCACGAGTGCCGCGCCCTCGACGTCGCGCTGCCGCGCCTGTCGATCGAGCCCGGGCGCGCGATCGTCGGCCCGTCGATGTGCACGGTCTACGAGGTCGGCACGGTCAAGGAGGTCGCGCTCGACGGCGGGCTCGTGCGCACCTACGTCTCCGTGGACGGCGGGATGAGCGACAACATCCGCACCGCCCTCTACGACGCCGACTACTCCGCGACGATCGCCTCCCGCCCCTCCGGAGGCCAGTCCGCGCTGTCACGGGTCGTGGGCAAGCACTGTGAGGCCGGCGACATCGTGGTCAAGGACGAGTTCCTGCCCGCCGACGTGCGCCCCGGTGACCTCGTCGCCGTGCCCGGGACGGGCGCCTACTGCAGATCCATGGCGTCCAACTACAACCATGCCCTGCGTCCTCCGGTGATCGGAGTTCGGGACGGGAAGACTTTCACCGTCCTGCGACGAGAGACTGTCGCCGACCTGTTGGCGACCGATGTGGGTGTTTCTTCATGAGCGAGGGTGACAAGCGCACCTTGAAGGTGGCCGTGCTCGGCTGCGGTGCGGTCGGCTCCCAGGTGGTGCGGCTGCTGTCGGAGCAGCACGACGACCTGGCCGCCCGGGTGGGCGCGCCCGTCGAGCTCGTCGGGGTCGCCGTACGACGCCTCGACGCGCAGCGCGACGTCGACGTGCCCGTGGGCCTGCTGACGACCGACGCCCACGGTCTGGTGGCACGCGACGACGTCGACCTCGTGGTCGAGGTCATCGGCGGCATCGAGCCCGCCCGGTCGCTGATCCTCTCCGCGCTCGACAACGGCGCGAGCGTGGTCACCGCCAACAAGGCGCTGCTCGCCGAGGACGGCCCGACCCTGTTCGAGGCGGCCGCCAAGGCCGAGCGCGACCTCTACTACGAGGCGGCCGTCGCGGGTGCCATCCCGATCCTGAGGCCGCTGCGCGAGTCGCTCGCCGGTGACCGCGTCACCCGGGTGCTGGGCATCGTCAACGGCACCACCAACTTCATCCTCGACAAGATGGACACCTCGGGCGCCGGCTTCTCCGAGGCGCTCGAGGAGGCCCAGGAGCTCGGCTACGCCGAGGCCGACCCGACCGCCGACGTCGAGGGCTTCGACGCGGCGGCCAAGGCGGCGATCCTCGCCAGCCTCGCCTTCCACTCGCGGGTGACCGCCGCCGACGTCCACCGCGAGGGCATCTCGGAGGTCACCGCCGCCGACGTGGCCAGCGCCCGCGACATGGACTCGGTCGTGAAGCTGCTCGCCATCTGCGAGCTCCGCCCCGGCCCCGACGGCCAGGAGCAGGTGGCCGCTCGCGTGCACCCGGCGATGATCCCGCGGTCCCACCCGCTGGCCAGCGTCCGCGAGGCCTACAACGCGGTCTTCGTCGAGTCGGAGGCTGCCGGGCAGCTCATGTTCTACGGTCCCGGAGCCGGCGGCGCGCCCACGGCCAGCGCCGTGCTCGGCGACCTCGTCACGGTCGCCCGCAACCGCCTCGCCGAGACGCGAGGAGCCGGTGAGTCGGCCTACGCCGACCGCGCGGTGCTCCCGATGGGGGAGACGCGGACCCGCTACCACGTGGCGATCGACGTCGACGACCGCGCCGGCGTGCTCGCCGCGGTGGCCAACGCCTTCGCCGACCACGACGTGTCGATCCAGACCGTGCGCCAGGAGGGCCGCGGGGCCGACGCCCAGCTCGTGGTCGTCTCGCACGCGGCGCCTGACTCGGCGCTGAGCGCGACGGTCGACCAGCTGCGCAACATGGACATCGTCCGCGAGGTCACCTCGGTGATGCGCGTCGAGGGAGGGGACGAATGACCGCCAGCGGCATGGCCGACCGGGTCGGCACCCACCAGTGGCGCGGCGTGATCGAGGAGTACCGCGACCTCCTCGACCTCCCCGAGGGGATGGCCGCCGTGACGCTCCGCGAGGGCGGCACCCCGCTCGTCCACTCCGAGTGGCTCTCCGGCCTCACCGGGGGAGAGGTGTGGCTCAAGGTCGAGGGCGACAACCCGACCGGCTCCTTCAAGGACCGCGGCATGACGGCCGCGATCTCCCATGCCTTGCACCTCGGCGCCGAGGCTGTGGTCTGCGCCTCGACGGGCAACACGTCGGCGTCGATGGCGGCGTACGCCGCGAAGGCAGGCCTCAAGCCGCTCGTGCTCATCCCCGAGGGCAAGATCGCCGCCGGCAAGCTCGCCCAGGCGGTGGTGCACGGCGCCCAGGTCATCATGGTCCGGGGCAACTTCGACGACTGCCTGTCGATGGCCATCGGCCTGTCGAAGGGCTACGCGGTCGAGCTGGTCAACTCGGTCAACCCGGTCCGCCTCCAGGGACAGAAGACGGCGTCGTTCGAGATCGTCGACTTCCTCGGCGACGCCCCCGACGTCCACCTGCTCCCGGTCGGCAACGCCGGCAACATCTCCGCCTACTGGCTCGGCTACCAGCAGTACGCCGACCTCGGTCGCGCGACGAGGCGCCCGAGGATGCTCGGCTTCCAGGCCGAGGGCGCGGCACCGCTCGTGACCGGTGAGCCGTTCCCCGACCCGGAGACCAAGGCGACCGCCATCCGGGTCGGCAACCCCGCGTCCTGGCACCTCGCCGAGCAGGCGGCCAAGGAGTCCGACGGCGGCTTCGCGGCGCTCTCGGACGCCCAGATCCTCGCCGCCCAGATCGAGCTCGCCCGCAACGACGGCGTCTTCGTCGAGCCCGCGTCCGCCGCCGGTGTCGCCGGCCTGCTGGCCGCGCTCGAGTCCGGGCAGGTCTTCTCCGGCGCCACGGTGGCGATCACCGTCACTGGCCACGGCCTCAAGGACACCGCCACCGCGCTCGAGTCCTGCGGGGACATCGTCGACACGGTCGTCGACGCCGACGTCGACGCGGCGGCAGCCGCAGCCGGCCTCTCCTGATGGCCCAGTTCGTCGACGGTCCGGTGCGGGTCTCCGTCCCGGCGACCTCGGCCAACCTCGGCCCGGGCTTCGACAGCCTCGGCCTCGCGCTGTCGCTGCGCGACGAGCTCGAGGCGGAGGTGCTGCCCGACGGGCTCGTCGTCGAGGTCGAGGGCGCCGGCGCCGACGGTGTGCCCCGCGACGAGACGCACCTGGTGGTCCGCTCGATGCGCGCCGCCTTCGAGCTGATGGGGGAGCAGCCTCCCGGCCTGCGCCTGACGTGCCGCAACGTCATCCCGCACGCCCGCGGGCTCGGGTCGTCGTCCGCCGCCATCGTCGCGGGGGTCGTCCTGGCGCGGGCGCTCGTGGCGGGCGGTCAGCTTCTCGCCTCCGACGAGGCGCTGTTCGACCTCGCCGCCGACCTCGAGGGCCACCCCGACAACGTCGCGCCAGCGTTCTACGGCGGGTTCGTGATCTCCGGTCGCGAGGACGGACGCTGGTACGCCGTCCGGGCCGGGGTCGACCCCCGTGTCTCCGCCGTCGTGTTCGTGCCGCCCACGGGGGTCGAGACGAAGGTCGCACGCGGCCTGCTGCCCGACGCCGTGCCCCACGCCGACGCGGCGGCCAACTCCGGCCGCGCCGCGCTGCTGGTCGCCGCCCTCAACGGGCAGCCCGAGCACCTCCTGGCTGCCACCCGCGACTGGCTCCACCAGGACCAGCGCGAGCCCGCGATGCCCGAGACGCTGGCGCTCGTACGACACCTCCGCGCCGAGGGCGTGCCCGCCGTCGTCTCCGGCGCCGGCCCGACCGTCCTGGCCTTCGGCCCCGCCGACGCCGCCGGCCTCCTGGCCCGCTGCCCGAACGGCTGGACGCCGCACCAGCTCTCGATCGACGTGGACGGCGCGCGGGTCACCTGACAGCCGCCCGTCGGCTCGGCCCCTGGTGAGGTCGTACGCCGTCGCCCACGCACGCGCAGGGCTGGGGGTGGCGGCCCGCGACAATCCCGCGGCGTCATCTGATGTCGTACGCCGCCACCTTGGCGGAGGCCCGGCTGAGGGTGGCGGCTCGCGACAGTTCCGCGGCCGCATCTGATGTCGTACGCCGCCACCTTGGTAGCCGCCCGGCCGGGGGTGGCGGCAGCTCGCACGCGCGGTAGTCGAATGCTTGGGATGTGCCGCCACCCCCCGGGGGCGCGCGACGCACTCCAGCAGTTCGGCACCGAGGTGCCTTCCGACGGCCGGGTGCCTGCTAGCCTGACCGCGCGCCGATCGGCGTACCTGCCCGTCCCCGTCCTCGCGATGTCTCGAGGTCCGCGTGGACGGGACCCACCATCCGCCTCACCGGCCGTTCGACCGGTCCGGGAGGCGACGCGACGTGCGAAGGATCCACGTGACCGAGACCCCCGCTGCTCCCGCGGAGAACGCTGCCACCAAGCCTGCGAAGAAGTCGGGTGGCCTCAGCTCCATGCTGCTGGCCGACCTGAAGTCGATGGCCGCGGGCCTCGGCATCGCCGGCGCGGGCTCGATGAAGAAGGCGCAGCTCGTCGACGCCATCCGGGCCAGCCAGTCCGGCGGCTCGACCGGCACGACCGCCGCCCAGCCCGCCGCCCAGCCCGCCGCCCAGCCCGCCGCCCAGCCCGCCGCCCAGCCCGCCGCGGAGCCGGCGTCAGACGCGGACGCGCCCCAGGCGGCCGCCGAGCCCGCACCCCAGACCACGGTGCGCACTCGCACCCGCAAGCAGCGCCAGGCCGAGCAGCAGGCCGAGCGGACCGAGCAGAAGCCCGAGCAGCGGGCGGAGCAGGCGGCTGAGCCGGCCACCGAGCAGAAGCCCGAGAAGTCCGAGCAGAAGTCCGAGCAGAAGTCCGAGCAGAAGTCCGAGCGCAAGCCCGCGAGCCAGGACCAGAAGAAGTCCGACAAGAAGCAGGACCAGAAGCAGGATCAGGGCCAGAAGCAGGGCAAGCAGAACCAGCAGAACCAGCAGAACCAGCAGGGCCAGCAGAACCAGCAGGCCAAGCAGGACCGCGACCAGAACCGCCAGGACCAGAACCGCCAGGACCAGAGCCGGCAGGACCAGGCCCAGCACCAGACGGACGACGACGAGGACGGCGAGGGCGGCAGCCGTCGCAACCGCCGCCGTCGCGGTCGCGACCGGACGACGACCCGACAGGGTGGCGGCCGCAACGAGCCCGACACCACGATCCTCGAGGACGACGTCCTGGTGCCGGCCGCCGGCATCCTCGACGTGCTCGACAACTGTGCGTTTGTGCGCACCTCGGGCTACCTGCCCGGCCCGGAGGACGTCTACCTGTCGTTGTCGATGGTCCGCAAGTACCACCTCCGCCGCGGTGACGCCGTCGTCGGCCAGGTGCGCCAGCCGCGCGAGGGGGAGCGTCGGGAGAAGTTCAACCCGATGGTCCGCATCGACAGCGTCAACGGCAGCGAGGCCGAGGGTGCCAAGGAGCGCCCGCAGTTCGCCGACGCGGTCCCGGTGCACCCGCACCAGCGGCTGCGCCTGGCCTCCGACGCCGACCTGATCGGCCGCGTCGTCGACGTCGCCGCGCCGGTCGGCAAGGGCCAGCGTGGCCTGGTCCTCGCGCCGCCGCGGACCGGCGCCACCACGCTCCTGCAGTCGATCGCCCAGTCGGTCACGGCCAACAACCCTGAGTGCCACGTCATGGTGGTCCTGGTCGACACGCGCCCGGAGGAGGTCACCGACTACCAGCGCGCCGTCAAGGGCGAGGTCGTCGCGTCGACCTTCGACCGTCAGCCGGCCGACCACACCCTGGTCGCCGAGCTGGCCATCGAGCGCGCCAAGCGCCTCGTCGAGCTCGGCCACGACGTGGTCGTCCTGCTGGACTCGCTCACCCGTCTGGGGCGGGCCTACAACCTCGCCGCACCGGCCAACGGCCGGGTGCTCGCGGGCCTCGTCGACGCCTCCGCCGTCCACCCGACGAAGGAGTTCTTCGGGGCCGCCCGCGCGGTCGAGGACGGCGGCTCGCTGACGATCCTCGCGACCGTGGCGGTCGGCACCGGCTCGGCCACCGACGAGTTCTTCCTCGAGGAGCTCTCGGGTGCCGCCAACCTCGAGCTGGTGCTCAGCGCCGAGCGCGCGTCCAAGGGCATCGTCCCCGCCGTCGACGTGGCGGCCTCCGGCACCCGGCACGAGGAGAAGCTGCTCGCCCCGGCCGAGGGCGCGGTCGTCGGCGACCTGCGCAAGCAGCTCGCCGCCGCCGACTCCCCGCAGGCCGTGACGAAGGTCGTCGGCTCCCGCTGATCCGCGGTCCCCGAGCGGGAATCCACGGATTGGCGCCGTTGTTCACACCGGTGGCACACTTGTGCGCCGGCTCCGGTTCACGTCATACGCGATCCACGCGGGCGACCCGGAGCAATTCGAGAGGACACCATGAAGAAGGACACCCACCCCGAGTACGTCGAGACCCAGGTGACCTGCACCTGTGGCGCGTCGTTCACCACCCGCAGCACCGCGACCTCCGGCTCGATCCACGCCGACGTCTGCTCGCAGTGCCACCCGTTCTACACCGGCAAGCAGAAGATCCTCGACACCGGCGGCCGCGTCGCCCGCTTCGAGGCCCGCTACGCCAAGAAGGCCCCGGCCGAGAAGAAGTAGTCCACGCCAGGCGCCGGTCTCCCGCTCACCGCGGGTGGCCGGCGCCTTGTCGTCTGCAGGTCGTCTGCAGGTCGTCTGCCCACCAGGACCCACTCGAGGAGACCCGTTGTTCGAAGCCGTCGACGGCATGCGCGAGGAGCACGCCGACCTCGAGCGGCGCCTCGCGCTCCCCGAGACCCACGCCGACCAGCGCCTCGCCAAGCAGCTGAACCAGCGCTACGCCGAGCTGACGGCCGTCGTGGCGACCTGGCAGGAGTGGCTGCGCCTGGGCGACGACATCGAGGCCGCACGTGAGCTGGCCTCCGACGACCCCGCCTTCGCGCAGGAGGCCGACGACCTCGCGAAGCGGCGCGACGCCGCCGAGGAGCGGTTGCGCCGGCTGCTGGTGCCCCGCGACCCCTCCGACGGCAAGGACGCGCTGCTGGAGATCAAGTCGGGGGAGGGCGGCGAGGAGTCGGCGCTCTTCGCGGGCGACCTCCTGCGGATGTACTCCCGCTACGCCGAGACCCGCGGCTGGAGCGTCGAGGTGCTCGACGCCACGGAGTCCGACCTCGGCGGCTACAAGTCCGTCACCGCGGCGGTCAAGGCCCGGGGGACGGTCGAGCCCGGCCAGGCGCCGTACGCCCTGCTCAAGTTCGAGGGCGGGGTGCACCGCGTCCAGCGGGTGCCCGTCACCGAGTCGCAGGGACGGGTCCACACCTCCGCGGCGGGCGTCCTGGTGATGCCCGAGGCCGAGCAGGTCGACGTCGAGATCAACGACAGCGACCTGCGCATCGACGTCTTCCGCTCCAGCGGCCCCGGCGGCCAGAGCGTCAACACGACCGACTCCGCGGTGCGGATCACCCACGTGCCCACCGGCATCGTGGCGAGCTGCCAGAACGAGAAGAGCCAGCTGCAGAACAAGGAGCAGGCGATGCGGATCCTGCGGGCCCGGCTGCTGCAGGTCGCGCAGGACGCCGCCGACGCCGAGGCCAGCGAGGCCCGCCGGTCGCAGGTGCGCACGGTGGACCGCTCGGAGCGGATCCGCACCTACAACTACCCTGAGAACCGCATCTCCGACCACCGCACCGGCTACAAGTCCTACAACCTCGACCAGGTGCTCGACGGCGACCTCCAGCCGGTGCTCGACTCGTGCGTGGAGGCGGACATGGCCGCCCGGCTCGCGGCCCTGGAGTCCTGAGTGCGCGCCAGCCTCGCGCGGCGGGAGGGGGCCGCTCGGCTCCGCGACGCCGGCGTCGCCTCGCCGGAGCGTGACGCCGACCTCCTCCTCGCCCACCTGCTCGACGTGCCCCTGGGCCGGCTCCCGCTGGTCGACGACCTCGACGACGTCCAGCACGAGGCGTACGACGCCCTGCTGGCGCGCCGGGCGGCCCGCGAGCCGCTCCAGCACCTGACCGGCACGGCGGCGTTCCGCCACGTGGAGCTGGCGGTGGGCCCGGGGGTCTTCGTGCCGCGGCCCGAGACCGAGCTGCTGGCGGGCTGGGCGATCGAGCAGGCGTTCGCCGTCTCGCACACCCCGACCGTGGTCGACCTCTGCACCGGCTCCGGGGCGATCGCCGCGGCTGTGAAGGACGAGGTGCCCCACGCCGACGTGCACGCGGTCGAGGTCAGCCCCGAGGCGTTCCGCTACGCGCAGGCCAACCTCGCCGACGTCGACCTCCGCCTCGGTGACGCCTTCGCCGCGTTCGACGACCTCGCCGGTGCGGTGGACGTCGTGGTCTGCAACCCGCCCTACGTCCCGCTCGAGGCCTGGGAGTCGGTCGCCGTCGAGGCCCGCGACCACGACCCGCACCTCGCCCTCTTCTCCGGACAGGACGGGCTCGACGCGATGCGGCTCCTCGAGCGCCGCGCGGCCGCGCTCCTGCGGCCCGGGGGAGTGGTGGGCGCCGAGCACGCGGACGTCCAGGGCGCCTCGGCGCCGGGCGTGTTCGCGGCGACCGGACGGTGGCTCGAGGTGCGTGACCACCTCGACCTCGCGGGTCGACCGCGCTACCTGACCGCGCGGCTGGCACGATGAGCGACGTGGACAGGCTTGCGACCTCGACGGAGGAGGAGCGGGAGGCGGCGGTGACCGCCGCCGCCGGCGCCGTACGACGCGGGGACCTGGTGGTCATCCCCACCGACACCGTCTACGGCATCGCCGCCGACGCGTTCTCCCACGAGGCCGTACGACGCCTCCTGGAGGCCAAGGGCCGCGGCCGCGAGATGCCGCCGCCGGTGCTCGTCTCCGCCGCGACCACCCTCGACGCGCTCGCCGAGAGCGTGCCGACGTGGGCGCGCACCCTCGTCGAGGAGTTCTGGCCCGGGCCGCTGACCCTCGTGTGCCGCCAGCAGGGCTCGCTCATGTGGGACCTCGGGGAGACCCGCGGCACGGTGGCGGTGCGGATGCCCGACGACGAGGTGGCCCTCGCCGTCCTCGAGCGCACGGGCCCGCTGGCGGTCAGCTCGGCCAACCTCACCGGCCGCCCGGCCGCGACCGACGCCGACCAGGCCGAGGAGATGCTCGGCGACGCCGTCGCGGTGATCGTCGACGCCGGCACGTCGCCCGGCGGCGAGGCCTCCACGATCATCGACGTCACGGTCCCCGAGGGCCGGGTGCTGCGGCTCGGCGCGCTGTCGCTGGAGCAGCTCAACGCGGCGATCGAGGAGCACGGGGTCGTGCTCGAAGACCAGGGCTAGGCCGGATGCGGGAGTACCTCCTCGTCTTCCTGGTCGCCCTGTCGGTGACCTACCTGCTCACGGTCGTCGCGCGGGAGATCGCGCTCCGCACGGGAGCCGTCGCCGCGGTCCGCGACCGCGACGTGCATGCCGAGCCGATCCCCTACCTGGGCGGGCTGGCCATGCTCGGCGGCCTCTACGCCGCCTACCTCGTCGCCCGCCACCTGCCGTTCCTGTCCACCAGCGAGGAGTTCGTCTTTCCCGACGCCGGGTCGGTGCTGCTCGCGGGCGCCCTCGTCTGCGCCGTCGGGGTGATCGACGACATCTTCGAGCTCGACGCCCTCACCAAGCTCGGCGGGCAGGTCCTCGCCGCCGGCCTGCTGGTCACGCAGGGCGTGCGGTTCTACTACTTCCCGGGCGCCGACGGCACGCAGTTCTCCCTCGACGACGTCCAGGGCGCCGTGCTGACCCTCGTCGTGGTGATCGGGACGATGAACGCCGTGAACTTCGTCGACGGCCTCGACGGGCTCGCCGCCGGCGTGGTGGGCATCGGTGCGTCGGCGTTCTTCCTCTACTGCTACTTCGCCTCCGCGCAGGCCAACCTCACCCTCGCCACGACCGGCGCGCTGCTGAGCGCCGCGCTCGCCGGCGCGTGCGCGGGCTTCCTGCCGCACAACTTCCACCCCGCCAGGCTCTTCATGGGCGACTCCGGATCGATGCTGATCGGTCTGGTGCTGTCGGCGAGCGCGCTGACGCTGACGGGGCAGTTCGTCGGGATGCCCGAGACCACCGGCAACAGCCTGTTCGTGACCGTGCTGCCGGTGCTGCTGCCGATCTCGCTGCTGATGGTGCCGATCGTCGACCTGGTCCTGGCCGTCGTACGACGCACGCGTGCCGGCCGCTCGCCGATGAGTGCCGACAAGCAGCACCTGCACCACCGCCTGCTGGAGATCGGCCACTCCCAGCGGCGCGCGGTGCTGATCATGTGGATGTGGGCCTTCACGATCGCCACCGGGGCCGTGCTGGTCAGCCTGTTCGACGACCCGCTGGTGTGGTGGAGCCTCGGCACCATGATCGTCCTGACGGTCGTCCTCACCTTCGTGCTGCCCAAGATGCACCGCCCGCGCAAGACCGGGCTCGGCGACACCGGGCTGCCCGAGAACGCCGGTGTCGAGGGGCGCGCCGAAGGACGGGTCGAGGGGCACGCCGACGAGCCCGTCCCCGGCTCCTGAATTCGGCGCCCCGACGACCTTGTGATAGTTTTCACGAGCAGGGAAAGCACCGTCCGTAGAGACCAGACAGGCCGCCGACATGACGACCGAGAGCAGCGCGAGCACCCGCCGCAGCAGCCTCGTGCCGGGCGTCCGGGTCGTCGTCCGAGCAGCCGGCCTGACGGCGCTCGCGGGGGTCCTCCTGGTGGTCGTCGCCGCCGTCGTGCACGGGGGAGAGGCCGCTGCGGCTGCCGCCGTCGGCGCCGGGCTGGTGCTCCTCGTGGTCTCCTTCGGCACGCTGTCGCTCCACGTCGTCGCGAGCGCGATGCCGTCGGCGTCGTTGCTCGTCGCGCTGGTCACCTACGCGACCCAGCTCGCGATCGTCCTGCTGGTCTTCCTCGCCATCACGCGTGGCGACGTCTTCGCCAGTGACCAGGCGCGCGGCTGGCTGGCCGCGGCGATGGTGCTCACGACGCTCGTGTGGACCGCGGCCCACCTGGTCCTGACCGCACGCGAGCGTGCGCCCTACTTCGACCTCCCGCCCGGGGGTGAGTCATGAGCACCGCGACTGATAATGTCCGCAGCGCCATGGCCGAGTCCGGTGCCACTTCCCCACGACCGTCACACAGCAGCGCACCCAGCTACCTGATCGCTGGCGTGTTCTTCTACGGAGCGGTCGGCTGGCTGCTGGACCAGTGGCTGGGCACCCGCTTCCTGGTGGCGGCGGGGGTCCTGTTCGGCGGCGGACTTGGCACCTACATGATTGTCGCGCAGCTCACCCGGCAGACGACCGGCGAACAGGCGCACGCCAGCACCACGACCAGCAACAAGACGAGCACTGAGGAGTCGGAGTGAGCATCACCCAGCCTGTCGCGGCAGAGGGCGGTTCGGAGTTCCACGCCCCCGGCCCCGCGAGCTTCGAACTGCCCCCGATCTTCGGCGACGTCACCAAGCCGATGGTGCTGCTGACCCTGTCGCTCGTGCTGGTGTTCGCCTTCTTCTACTTCGCCTCGCGCAGCTCGTCCCTGGTGCCGGGTCGCCTGCAGTTCGCCGGCGAGATGGTCTACGGCTTCGTGCGCAACAACGTGGCCCGCGACAACATCGGCAGCGAGCACTACATGAAGTTCGTGCCCTACCTCTTCACGCTGTTCACCTTCATCCTGGTGAACAACTACTACGGCGTGATCCCGTTCCTGCAGTTCCCGAGCTTCGGCCGGATCGGCTTCATCGTCCCGCTCGCGCTGCTCAGCTGGCTCATCTACATCGGCGCCGGGATCTGGAAGCACGGCGCGCTCGGCTACCTCAAGCACGCCACGATGCCCTCCGGTGTGAAGGGCCCGATCCTGCTGCTGCTGGTGCCGCTGGAGTTCTTCTCCAACATCCTGATCCGGCCCGTCACGCTCACGCTGCGACTCTTCGGCAACATGTTCGCGGGACACCTGCTGCTGATCCTGTTCGCCACGGGTGGTGCAGCGCTGCTGGCCAGCGGCAACATCCTGTACGGCGCGGTCGGCGTCCTCTCCTTCGGCCTCGGCATCGGCGTCAGCTTCCTCGAGATGCTGGTCATGTTCCTCCAGGCCTACGTCTTCACGCTCCTGAGCTCGATGTACATCGGCGAAGCGCTCGCCGACGAGCACTGATCCCCAACAAACCCCACAAGTTTCGCCAAACAGCGGCGCGAGAGACGCGTCGCCGACGAAAGGAAAAGCCGTGGAAGGCTCCATCAACCTGGTCGGTCTCGGCCTGTCCGCCATCGGTCCCGGTGTCGGTATCGGCCTGATCTTCGCCGCGTTCATCTCCGGCGTCGCCCGCCAGCCCGAGGCCCAGAGCCGTCTGCAGTCGATCGCCATCCTTGGCTTCGTCCTTGCCGAGGCGCTCTTCATCATCACCGTCGCGCTCGCGTTCGTCCTGCCTCTCTGACGACCGTCGCACTTCAGCTCTAGACCGTAGGAGTTCGACTCATGGACCACATCGTCCTGGCGGCGGCGGAAGGGGAGACCCACAGTCCGGTGCTGCCGGTCTGGTCGGAGGTCATCCTCTCCCTGATCGTCTTCGCGATCCTCTTCGTGCTCATGCGCAAGTTCATCGTGCCGAGCTTCGAGAAGACCTTCGCGGAGCGCACGCAGGCGATCGAGGGTGGGCTCAGCGCGGCCGAGACCAAGCAGGCCGAGGCCGACGCCAAGCTCGCCGAGCTCGAGAAGCAGCTGGCCGACGCCCGTCACGAGGCTGCGCGCATCCGTGAGGAGGCACGCGAGCAGGGCGCCGCGATCATCGCCGAGATGCGGGACCAGGCCCAGGCCGAGTCCACCCGCATCGTGGAGCACGGCAAGACCCAGATCGAGGCCGAGCGCCAGCAAGCGGTCACCTCGCTCCGGGCCGAGGTCGGCGCCCTCGCGACCGGCCTGGCCGGGCGCATCGTCGGCGAGAGCCTCGACGACGAGGCTCGCCAGAGCCGCGTGGTCGACCGGTTCCTGTCCGAGCTCGAGGCGCAGAACGGCACCACCTCGGCCCAGTCGGGGAGCGTCAACTGATGATGCGAGGAGCCTCTGCCGACGCGTACGCCGCCACCGCCGGTGCCCTCACGGGCGCCGGTGACGCGGCCACCGTCGGTCGGGACCTGTTCGGCGTGGCGGATGTCCTCCGCGCCGAGCCCGCCCTGCGGCGCGTCGCCACCGACGCCTCCATCGCGGGTGACGCCAAGGCCGGCCTGGTCCGCCAGGTGCTGTCCGGCAAGGTCTCCGACCTGGCGCTGGCCGTGGTCACCATCGCGGTGGCCCAGCGCTGGACCGCCAGCCGCGACCTCGCCGACGCCCTCGAGCGTCTCGGCGTGGTCTCGGTCGCGCAGTCCTCGGGGGGCGACGCCGGTCGCCTCGAGGACGAGTTGTTCGCCTTCGGGCAGCTCGTCCAGGACAACTCCGAGCTGCGTGACGCGCTGTCCGACCCGGCCCGCAGCCGCGACGACAAGTCCCGGCTGCTGTCCGACCTGCTGGGGGACAAGGTCCTCCCGGCCACGGTCGCGCTCGTGCAGCAGTCGCTGTCGGGCAGCTACCGCACGGTCGGGGTCGCCCTGGCCGACTACCAGAAGGTGGCGGCCGAGGTGCGCGGCCAGGGGGTGGCGACCGTCCGCGTCGCGCGTCCCCTCGCCGACGCCGACCGCCAGCGCCTCGCCGAAGCGCTCTCCCGCACCTACGAGCGCGAGATCCACCTCAACGTCGTCGTGGACCCCGACGTCATCGGCGGCATCCGCGTCGAGATCGGCGACGACGTCATCGACGGGACGGTGTCCAGCCGCCTCGACGAGGCCCGGCGCCGGCTCGCCGGCTGACCCACCGGCACCACCCAGAACTTTCGAGCCCGAACTTTCGAGCACAGCAGACCAGGAACAGGTGAGATGAGATGACGGAGCTTTCCATCCGTCCGGACGAGATCCGGGACGCGCTCCAGCGCTTCGTGTCCGACTACAAGCCCGACACGGCGACCACGGAAGAGGTCGGCACCGTCGCGGAGGCCGCCGACGGCATCGCCCGCGTCAGCGGACTGCCCTCGGTCATGGCCAACGAGCTGCTCGCGTTCGAGGACGGCACCCTGGGTATCGCCCTCAACCTCGACACCCGCGAGGTCGGTGTCGTGGTCCTCGGTGACTTCGACAAGATCGAGGAGGGCCAGGCGGTCCGCCGGACCGGCGAGATCCTCTCGGTCCCCGTCGGCGAGGGCTACCTCGGTCGCGTGGTCGACCCGCTCGGCCAGCCGATCGACGGCCTCGGCGACATCGAGACCTCCGGCCGCCGCGCGCTGGAGCTCCAGGCGCCCACCGTGGTCCAGCGCAAGTCGGTGCACGAGCCGCTCGCGACCGGCATCAAGGCCATCGACGCCATGACGCCGATCGGCCGCGGCCAGCGCCAGCTGATCATCGGTGACCGCGCGACCGGCAAGACCACGATCGCGATCGACACCATCATCAACCAGAAGCAGAACTGGGAGTCCGGCGACCCGGACAAGCAGGTCCGCTGCATCTACGTCGCCATCGGCCAGAAGGGCTCGACCATCGCCTCCGTGCGTGGCGCCCTCGAGGAGGCCGGCGCGCTGGAGTACACCACCATCGTGGCGTCCCCGGCCTCCGACTCCGCCGGCTTCAAGTACCTCGCGCCCTACACCGGCTCGGCCATCGGCCAGCACTGGATGTACGAGGGCAAGCACGTCCTGATCGTCTTCGACGACCTGACCAAGCAGGCCGAGGCCTACCGCGCCGTGTCGCTGCTGCTGCGCCGCCCGCCGGGCCGCGAGGCCTACCCGGGCGACGTGTTCTACCTGCACAGCCGGCTGCTCGAGCGCTGCGCCAAGCTCTCCGACGACATGGGCAAGGGCTCGATGACCGGCCTGCCGATCATCGAGACCAAGGCCAACGACGTCTCGGCGTTCATCCCGACCAACGTCATCTCGATCACCGACGGCCAGATCTTCCTGCAGTCGGACCTGTTCGCGGCCAACCAGCGCCCGGCGATCGACGTGGGTGTCTCGGTCTCGCGCGTGGGTGGCTCGGCGATGACCAAGGCGATGAAGGCCGTCACCGGCTCGCTCAAGGTCGACCTGGCGCAGTTCCGCGCCATGGAGGCCTTCGCCATGTTCGCCTCCGACCTCGACGCGGCGTCGCGCCAGCAGCTCGACCGCGGCCAGCGCCTGATGGCCCTGCTCAAGCAGCCGCAGTACTCGCCGTACCCGGTCGAGGAGATGACCGCCTCGCTGTGGCTCGGCACCACCGGCCGCCTCGACAAGGTCCCGACCGACGACGTGCTCCGCTTCGAGGCCGAGTTCCTCGACTACCTGCGCCGCTCGCACCAGGGCATCCTCGCGGGCATCCGCGAGACGCTGAAGTTCGACGACGACGCCGAGGCCGAGCTCGCGAAGGCCTACGACTCCTTCCTCGACCAGTTCGAGACTTCCGACGGCCAGAGCATCAAGGCCGGCAAGGAAGAGCACGTCGCCCTCGAGGACGAGGACGTCGAGCAGGAGCAGATCGTCAAGCAGAAGCGGGGCTGACGCCATGGCTCTCTCCGTACGCGAGTACCGCGCGCGGATCAGGTCGACGGAGTCGATGAAGAAGATCACGCGTGCGATGGAGCTCATCGCTGCCTCGCGGATCATCAAGGCCCAGCAGCGCGCGCAGGCGGCAGCGCCCTACGCCCGCGAGCTGACCCGCGCGGTGTCGGCCGTGGCGACGTTCTCCAACGTCGACCACGCGCTGACCACCGAGCCGGAGGACCCCAAGAAGGCTGCCGTCCTCGTGGTCACCTCCGACCGCGGCCTGGCCGGCGCCTACTCCTCGAGCGTCATCAAGGAGGCCGAGCGCCTCGTCGAGAAGCTCAGGAGCGAGGGCAAGGACGTCGACCTCTACACCAGCGGTCGCAAGGGCGAGGCCTACTTCAAGTTCCGCCAGCGCGAGGTCGTGCAGGCGTGGACGGGCTTCTCCGACCAGCCGACCTACGACGTCGCGGCCGAGATCGGCGCCACGCTGATCGAGGCGTTCCTCGGCGACGCGGAGGACGGCGAGTCCGACGTCCGGGCGGTCGACGAGGTCCACGTGGTCTACACGCGGTTCCGGTCGATGCTCAGCCAGGAGCCCACCGCCGTACGCCTCCTCCCGCTGGAGGTCGTCGAGGGCACCGAGGCGCCGGACAAGGAGGACCTCCTGCCGCTCTACGAGTTCGAGCCGTCCCCCTCGGAGGTGCTCGACTCGCTGCTGCCGCGCTACGTCCAGAGCCGGATCTTCTTCGCGCTCCTGCAGGCTGCCGCCTCCGAGCTGGCAGCCCGCCAGAAGGCGATGAAGTCCGCGACGGACAACGCCGACGAGCTCATCAAGAAGTACACCCGCATCGCCAACCAGGCCCGCCAGGCCGGTATTACCCAGGAAATCAGCGAGATCGTCGGTGGCGTCAACGCCCTTGCCGACGCCAACGCCGGGAGTGAGTGAGAGAACATGACTGCAACCGTTGAAGAGACCCAGACCAGCGGCTCCGCCGGCTCGGTCGGGCGTATCACGCGTGTCATCGGCCCGGTCGTGGACATCGAGTTCCCGACCGACGCGATGCCGGCGATCTACAACGCCCTCAAGGTCGAGCTGACCCTCGGTGGCGAGACCCAGAGCATCACCCTCGAGGTGGCCCAGCACATCGGTGACGGCATGGTCCGTGCCATCTCGATGAAGCCGACCGACGGCCTCGTCCGCGGTGCCCAGGTGACCGACACCGGTGAGTCGATCACCGTGCCGGTGGGCGACGCGACGCTCGGCAAGGTGTTCAACACCACCGGCGACGTGCTCAACCTCGAGGAGGGCGAGACGTTCGAGGTCAACGAGCGGTGGGGCATCCACCGCAAGGCCCCGGCGTTCGACCAGCTCGAGGCCAAGACCCAGATGTTCGAGACCGGCATCAAGGTCATCGACCTCCTCACCCCCTACGTGCAGGGCGGCAAGATCGGCCTGTTCGGTGGTGCCGGCGTCGGCAAGACCGTGCTCATCCAGGAGATGATCGCCCGCGTCGCGAAGGACCACGGTGGTGTGTCGGTGTTCGCCGGTGTCGGTGAGCGCACCCGTGAGGGCAACGACCTCATCGTCGAGATGGAGGAGGCCGGCGTCATCGGCCAGACCGCCCTGGTCTTCGGCCAGATGGACGAGCCGCCGGGCACGCGCCTGCGGGTCGCCCTGTCCGCGCTGACGATGGCGGAGTACTTCCGCGACGTGCAGAAGCAGGACGTGCTGCTCTTCATCGACAACATCTTCCGCTTCACCCAGGCCGGCTCCGAGGTGTCCACGCTGCTCGGCCGCATGCCGTCCGCGGTGGGCTACCAGCCCAACCTCGCCGACGAGATGGGCCAGCTGCAGGAGCGCATCACCTCGACGCGCGGTCACTCGATCACCTCGATGCAGGCGATCTACGTGCCCGCCGACGACTACACCGACCCGGCCCCGGCCACGACCTTCGCGCACCTCGACGCGACGACCGAGCTCTCGCGAGAGATCGCCTCGCTCGGCATCTACCCGGCCGTGGACCCGCTGACGTCGACCTCGCGCATCCTCGACCCGCAGTACATCGGTGACGAGCACTACCGCTGCGCCGTGCGGATCAAGCAGATCCTGCAGCGCAACAAGGAGCTCCAGGACATCATCGCGATCCTCGGTGTCGACGAGCTCTCCGAGGAGGACAAGATCATCGTCTCCCGGGCCCGCCGCATCCAGCGATTCCTGTCCCAGAACACCTACGTCGCCAAGCAGTTCACCGGCATCGAGGGTTCGACCGTCCCGGTGGCCGACACCATCGAGGCGTTCAACAAGATCGCCGACGGCGAGTACGACCACGTGGCCGAGCAGGCCTTCTTCATGTGCGGCGGTCTGGACGACGTCGAGCAGAAGTGGGCCGAGATCCAGAAGAGCCTCTGATGGCCGAGTCCACCGACAAGGTCCTCCAGGTCGAGCTGGTCGCTGCCGACCGGCTCGTCTGGTCGGGCCAGGCCACGATGGTCATCGCCCGCACCACCGAGGGCGACGTCGGCATCCTGCCCAACCACGCTCCGCTGCTGTCCTCGATCATCGAGGGCGTCGTGGACGTGCAGACGTCCGAGGGCGAGACCTGGATCGCGGCCGTCGACGCCGGCTTCCTGTCGGTGGCCGACAACCGGGTCTCGATCCTGGCCGAGCGGGCCGAGATGTCGCACGAGATCGATCTGGAGAAGGCGCGCGAGGAGTACGAGCGCTGCAAGCAGGCCGGCGAGAACGACGACGAGGCGCAGGAGAAGCTGCGTCGCGCCGAGGCACGCGTCCGCGCCGTGGAGAGGGCCTCCTGACGAGGCTCGAAACCCGACCGCTAGGGTGAGCGCACGAACCGCAGGGTTCGTGCGCTCACTGCGTTTCGGAGGGTGTGGATGCCGGTCTGGGAATGGGCGCTCGACATCGTCGGGCTCTGCCTGCTCCTCGCCCTGCTCTACGGCATCGCCCTCATCGTCCGGCGTCGCCTCCTCGCCCGCCACGGCGGCACCTTCGAGCTGAGCTACCGCGTGCGCCCCGAGCACCCGGGCCGCGGATGGCTGCTCGGCATCGGCCGCTACTCCGGCCAGTCGCTGGAGTGGTTCCGGATCTTCTCGCTGTCGCCGCGGCCCAAGCGCGTCTGGGCGAGGGACCTGCTCGAGTACGCCGGTCGCCGCTCACCTGCCGGTGCGGAGGAGATGTCGCTCTACGACGGACACGTGGTGGCGTCGTGCCGCTACGACGACGAGCCGCTCGAGGTCGCCATGAGCGAGGCCTCGCTCACCGGCTTCCAGTCCTGGCTCGAGTCCGGCCCGCCCGGCACCGACTGGAACCGGCGCTAGTCAGGTCCCGACGGGGCCCGTGGCTGGTCTCGGCCCCGTCGAGCCGCCCACCCGCATCCGGACGGGCAGCAGCACGTCGTCCACGACCTCGCCGGCGATGCGCGACAGCACGGCCCGCGCCGTCGCACGGCCCTTCTCGGCGAGCGGCTGCACGACGGTGGTCAGCTCGACGTCGAGCCACGGCGTCGGGACGCCGTCGAAACCGGCCACGCTGAGGTCGTCGGGGACGTGCATCCCGCGTCGGCGCGCCTCGAGCACGACGCCGGCGGCCTGCACGTCGCTCTGGCAGACGACAGCCGTCGCCGCGCCGCCGCTGTCCCACCACGCGCCGACGGCGCGCTGGGCGGCCGCGAGGTCGCTGTCGCAGGGGCCGATCACCTCGGCGTCCGGGAACACCTCGCGCAGGCCGCCCTCGCGCTCCCGCTGGGGGTGCGAGGACCCGAGCGTGAGGGTCGCGACCCGCCGGTGCCCGAGGTCGTGGAGGTGCCGGGCGACCTCGGCGGCGCCCCGGCGGTGCTCGACGTCGACGTAGGTCGCCCCGGTCCATGCCGGGCCCTCGACGACGACCAGCGGCACGCCGCGGGCCACCAGGTCGTCGTACGGGCCCCAGGTCTCGCACCCGCAGATGTCGTAGATGACCGCGTCGAGGGGGAGTCCGGCGTGCTCGTCGCCGTCCGGCATGAGCAGCAGGCCCAGCCCGGCAGCGTCGAGGACCTCCGAGACGGCGTCGAGCATCGGCAGGGCCGCGGGGTCACGGAAGGCCGTGCTGAGCCGGCCGACGGCGACCCCGACCACGCCGCTGCGACCGCGGCGGAGGTTGCGGGCCAGCGGGTTCGGGCCGGCGTAGCCGAGGGCTGCGGCAGCGGCCAGCACCCGGTCGCGCGTCTCCTCGGAGACCGGCTTGTTGCCGGAAAAGGCGAGCGAGGCGGTGGACAGCGACACGCCGGCGGCAGCGGCCACGTCGGCCATCGTGGGGGCGCGGGTTGGACTGGACACGCCGTGGACGATAGCATCGAATCGATTCGATCGAAACGTTTCGTCATCCTCGAGGAGCAGCACCGTGCCCACCCTGACCGCCGCGCGCAACGCCGTGGGGCTGACGTTCTTCCTCAACGGACTGGTCTTCGCCAGCTGGGTGTCCCGCATCCCGGAGGTGCGCGAGAGCTTCGACCTCACCAACGGCCAGCTCGGCCTGGTGCTGCTCGCGATCGCCCTGGGATCGGTCCTGGCGCTGCCGACGACCGGCGCCGCGATCAACGCCCTGGGCACCGTGCGGATCGTCCGGATCGGTGCCGGTGCGGCGACCCTCGGGATGACGGCCGCTGCGGTCGGCCTGGGTGAGGTGCTGCCGCTGACGGTCGCCGGACTGTTCGTCTACGGGCTCGGCATCGGCGTGTGGGACGTGGCGATGAACGTCGAGGGCGCCGAGGTCGAGCGCGGGCTGCGGCGCACGATCATGCCGCGCTTCCACGCCGGCTTCAGCGGGGGCACGGTGGTCGGTGCCCTGCTCGGTGCGCTGCTGATCGAGCTCGGCGTGCCCGCCCTCGTCCACCTCGTGGGGATCGTCCTGCTGGCCATCGTGCTGGTGTGGCGCACGTCCCCGTCCTTCCTGCCCGTGGTCGAGCGGCACGAGGAGACCGCCTCCTCGGCCGCACGCGCGTGGCTCGAGCCGCGCACCCTCCTCATCGGCGTCATGGTCCTGGCCCTGGCCATGACCGAGGGCACGGCCAACGACTGGCTCGCCGTCGCGCTGGTCGACGGTCACGACGTCTCGCACGCCGTCGGCGTGGCCGGCTTCGCGATCTTCGTGCTCGCGATGACCGTGGGACGCTTCGCCGGGACCGGCCTGATCGACCGGTTCGGCCGCGTGGTCGTGCTGTGGGGCACCATGGCGCTGGCGGGCGCCGGCGTCCTGCTGATCGTCCTCGCCGACCAGCCGGTGCTCGTCGTGCTCGGCATCGTGCTGTGGGGAGTGGGCGCCTCGCTCGGCTTCCCGGTCGGCATGAGCGCCGCCGCCGACGACCCGGTCCGGGCGGCGTCGCGGGTCAGCGTCGTGTCGACCATCGGCTACGCGGCGTTCCTCGCCGGGCCGCCGCTCCTCGGCTTCGTCGGCGACGAGGTCGGCACCCTGAACGCACTGCTGGTGGTCGCCGTGCTCCTGATGCCTGCGGCGCTGGTCGTGCCGGCGGCCCGCGAGCAGCGCGAGGTGCCGTCCGGCCAGTCGGTCGGCTAGGGCGTGTCCCTCAAGTCTCGGCCGTCGCGAGCGGCGTCAGGGGCGTGCGATGGCAAGGCGGAGGAGGGAGGCATGGCGGAGCCATGGCGACTGACGACAACGCAGCCAGCGTGCGTTCATGACGGCGCGCAGCAGGCCATGGACTTGAGGGTCACGCCCTAGGCCCGTCCTGCCCGGCGCCGGCGCTTGTCGGCGTACATCGCGGCGTCGGCCTCGGCCTCGGCCCCGGCGATGGTCCCCACGCGCTCCAGCGTGGCCACGCCGATGCTGGCCGACAGCCCGGCCGCCGTCAGCTCGGACCGGATCCGGTCGGCGTACACCTCGACCTGCGACGCCGTCGTCTGGGGGCAGAGGACCGCGAACTCGTCACCGCCGAGCCGGGCCACCACGTCGGTCTGGCGCGAGGACCCGCGCAGCACCTCGGCGGCCCGCCGGAGCATCTCGTCGCCGGCCGCGTGGCCGTCCCGGTCGTTGACCACCTTGAGGCCGTCGAGGTCGAGGACCACGATGCTCGCGTGGTCGCCCAGGCGGTGGTGGCGCGTCTCCTCGGTCTGGCAGGCACGCTGCCACGAGCGACGGTTGCGCAGCCCCGTCAGCGGGTCGGTCTCGGACTCCTGGAGGGTCAGCTCCAGGCGCCTGGCCAGGGTGACGGCGCGGCCGTCGAGGTTGCGCACGACGCTGAGGAGCCGGCCGAGCAGCTCGAGCTGCGGGCCGATCTCGGTGAAGGAGTCGGGCCGGGCCTCGGGGTCGATGCCGCAGATCGTGCCGAAGAGCGTCTCGTCGTCGTTGTAGACCGGGATGCCGACGTAGCTCGCGACCGACAGCGCGCGGGCGGCGCGGTTGGAGGCGTAGGCCGGCACCCGGGAGATGTCCGGGGCGATGCCGGGTGCACCGTTGTCCCACATCTGGTGGCAGAGCGAGTCCTCCCAGTCCGGTCCGTCGCCGACGCCCAGCCCGAACTCGTTGTCGGGCGTGACCTCGAGGTAGACCTGCCGGCCGTCGATCACGCGCGAGACGGTCCAGAACTCCATCGGCACCTGGGACTGCAGGTAGTCCAGGACGAGCCGGGAGGCGTCCTCGAAGCTGGTCATGGTGTCCAGCGAAGACAGGGGTGCAAGGGCAGGACTCTGCGAAGGCACGTCTCTCCTCGAACGTGTTGGGGTGGGAGGTCTGGGACATTGTGGCCGTCGGGCGGGTGCACGCGCAGGCGCATCGGGCGAAAGGGTCGTCATTCCTCGAACAGGCGGCGGACGTCGTCGGCGGTGATCCCGGTCGCCGTCGCGCCGCCGCCGTCGACGACCTTGGCGAACAGCTCGGCCTTGCGGGCCTTCAGGGCAGTGACCTTCTCCTCGATCGTGTCCGTGGCGACCATGCGGTAGACGAGCACGCGCTTGTCCTGTCCAATGCGGTGGGCTCGGTCGACGGCCTGCGCCTCGGCGGCGGGGTTCCACCAAGGATCCAGCAGGAAGACGTAGTCGGCCTCGGTGAGGGTGAGCCCGGTGCCGCCGGCCTTGAGGCTGATCAGGAACACGGGTGCCTCACCGCCGCGGAACGCCTCGATCACCTCGTCGCGGTCGCGTGTCGTGCCGTCGAGGTAGACGGTGGCGACGCCCTCCTGGGTCAACCGGTCGCGCACGCGGCGGAGGAAGGAGGTGAACGTGCTGAACACCAGCGAGCGGTGGCCCTCGGCGGTGATCTCCTGCAGGTGCTCGGCGAGCAGCTCGGTCTTCGCCGAGCCGACGTGGTCGTGCGCGGAGTCGACGAGGGCAGGGTCGAGGGCGAGCTGGCGGAGGCGGGTGAGCGCGCTGAAGATCGCCACGCGGTTGCGGTCGAAGTCGTCCACGAGTCCGAGGATCTTCTGGCGTTCCTTGGCGAGGTGGGTGTCGTAGATCTTGCGGTGCCGCGGCTCGAGCTCGACCTCGAGCACCTGCTCCTGCTTGGGTGGAAGTTCGGCGGCCACGAGCTCCTTGGTGCGGCGCAGCACGAACGGACGGATCCGGGCGCGAAGGCGCCGGAGCGCGTCGTCGTCCCCGTCCTTCTCGACCGGGACGACCACGACCTCCCGGAACCGCCGCGAGGTGGGGTAGAGGCCAGGCGCGGTGATCGAGAGCAGGGCCCACAGCTCCATCAGGCGGTTCTCGAACGGCGTGCCCGTGACGGCGAGGCGGAAGTCGGAGTGGATCGCGCGCGCAGCCGCGTAGGTCTTGCCGAGGTGGTTCTTGACCTGCTGGGCCTCGTCGAGCACGAGCCCGCTCCAACGCTGCGCCGCGAACTGCTCGCGCTCGAGCCGGAGCATGGCGTAGGTCGTGACGACCACGTCGTGGGTCGCGGCAAGGCGCTCCACGTCGTCGCTGCGACGGCGTACGACGCCCACCGACAGGCCGGGTGCGTGGGTGACGGCCTGCTGACGCCACGCCGTGACCACGCTCGTGGGTGCGACGACGAGGAAGGGTGCGTCCGTCCCCGCGGCCTTGACGTGCGCGACCAGGGCCAGTACCTGGAGGGTCTTCCCGAGCCCCATGTCGTCGGCCAGGATGCCGCCGAGGCCGTGGGAGTGAAGGAAGGCCAGCCACCAGAAGCCATCACGCTGGTAGGGGCGGAGCTCGGTCGTCAGGCCGCGCGGCGGGTCGGGACGGGGCAGCTCGGTGACGTCGCGGAGTGCGTTCGCCCGCTCCACCCACGCCGCCACCCGCGCATCGACCACACCGAGATCGGCGACCTCGGCCCACACGCCCAGGTCGTCGGTGCCCACGCTGAGCCGGTCGGGCTCCGACTCGCGCAGCTGGGACGCCAGGGCCACCAGCTCCTGGAGGCGGGCGAACTCCGGACGGTCGAGGGTGATGTAGGTGCCACTGGGCAGGACCAGGACCTCCTCGTCGCGCGTCAGTGCCGCCAGCACGTCGGGCAAGGGGACCTGCTCGTCGTCGACGCGGACGAAGACCTCCAGGTCGAGCCAGTCGGTGTGGTCGGGCTGCGCGTCGGCCAGGACGAAGGAGACGTGCGGGTCGGCGGTGGACTCGCGGAAAGCGGGTGGAGCGGTCTCGTCGACATCGATGTCGGGAAGGGTGCGCAGGTGGGGGAGGTCGTGCAGGGCCAGCGCGAGGGCGTCGCCCCCCGACACGGACCCGGTCAACGACGCGGCGCCGGGCACGGCCAACGAGTCGGGCAGGGTGGCCACGATCGTCCGCTCTGCCGCCGGGTCGCGCAGGCCGTCGAGCGGGTCGGTCGAGGTGGGGGCGCACGTGCGGTCGCCGTAGCGCCACTCCCAGCGCAGCTCGGCGGACGTCGAGGACTGCCAGGCGACGGTCAGGGACAGCCTCGGACGCGGTGACGCCGGCACCTCCACCGAGCCGTCGGACGACTCGATCGGCACCCTCCGCACGACGGGCGCGAGGGCGTGCAGGAAGGCGTCGCGCTCGGCGCGGGGAGCGCTCACGGTTCGGCGGTCGAGGACGAGATCCATCAACGCGTCGTGACACGGCTCGGAAAGCGCGGCCAGCACCACGCGGTCGTCCTCGAACAGGGCCACCGACGTGGCCGGGCGGCCGAGGGGGACCACGTCGGCCTCGCGCCACCGCCGACCCCCCGACCGCACGGAGACCTCGAGCCTCACCTCCTCGTCGGTCTCTGCGAGGTCGGCGACGACCTCTGCGGCGTCTGGTGCGACGACGACCGAGGCCACCCCCGCGCCCGGGACGAGGGTGACGCCGTGGGCGACCGCCTCGCGGAGCAGCGGGACCAGCCGGTCGCCGTAGTCCTCGAGGGCGGACGCGGCCCCGGCCACGAGGTAGGCGTGGCGGGCGACGAGACCGCGGTGCAGGGCCCTCAGGGCATCGACCTGTGCCGGCACGAACCGGGAGGTCGCGACCGGCCCGACCACGTCACTCCACTCCGCCCCGCTGCGTGCCCACCCGCGACGCGCCCCGGGACGCACGGGACGCATCGACAGCTCGCCGGCGGGGCTGCGGGACCATCGTGACGCCGACCGCCTGCTGAGCTCCAGCCCCAGCTGCTGACCGGTGAGCGTCGAGCGCGCGCGGGCCTCGAGGTCGTCGGTGAGCCGACTGAGCTGCTCACGCCACGCCGAGCCGGTGACGACCGGTGCGGGCGAGCGCAAGGTGAGGGCGACGGCCGCACCGTGCTTGCACATCCGGGTGACCGGGCACGAGCACGCGCTGAACACCCAGTCGGCAGCGGCGTCCACCTCGGCGTGGAACTGGACGCGGTAGGGGACCGGCGCGGTGCCGACGACCGTTGCCGTGGCCGTCAGCGAGCTGTCGGTCTCGTGGACGACCTCGAGCTCCTCGACCGCGTCGAGGTAGTGGCGGGCTCGGGTCAGCGCACCGTGGTCGAAGAACCCGGCGAGGTAGGCGTCGGTGAGCGCGTGACGGATGTCCATGGGTGGCTCATGGTGTCACTGTGCGCTGACAGGGCGCGGGCGCTCTCCACAGCCTCCGAGCGACCCCGGTCAGCGCTCCCCGCCGGGCACCCAGAGGACGTCGCCGTTCTCGCGGTTGGCGTGACGGGCGAGGATGAAGAGCAGGTCCGAGAGCCGGTTGAGGTAGGTGATCGCGAGGATGTTCATGGTGTCCTCGTGCTCGGTCCACGCTGCCCACCCGGCCCGCTCGGCACGACGTACGACGGTGCGCGCGACGTGGAGGTGGGCCGCCGCGGTCGTCCCGCCGTTGAGGATGAACGACCGCAGGGCCGGCAGCGCCTCGTTGTAGTGGTCGCACCACGCCTCGAGGCGGTCGACGTAGTCCTGCTCGACGCGCAGCGGCGGGTACTGCGGGTCCGGGACGACCGGGGTCGAGAAGTCGGCGCCGACGTCGAAGAGGTCGTTCTGCACGCGGGTCAGGACCGTGACGACGTCGTCCTCCAGGCCGCCGTGGGCGAGGGCGACGCCGATGTGCGCGTTGCCCTCGTCGACGCAGGCGTACGCCTCGAGGCGCAGGTCGGTCTTCGAGGTCTCGCTCATGTCGCCGAGCCGGGTGCGACCGGCGTCGCCGGTCCGGGTGTAGATGCGCGTCAGGTTGACCATTCTCCGAGCCTAGTGGCGGGGACGCGCCGAAAAGGTGAGGCATCGATGCAACCGAACGGGGTACACATACGTCAGGAACAGTGACAGCGGTCACGGGCAGGCGTCGGGGGACGCCGGTGAGGAGCACACCGGATGGACATCGTCTCGGACATGGCGGCCGACGGACACGTGCTCGTCCTCCACGGGGACTTCGACGTGCGCAGCACGTGGGAGGTCCGCAACGCCATCTACGAGTGCATCGACGTGCACGACGACGACGTCGTCATCGACATGACCGACGTCTCCACGATCGACGTGACCGCGCTGCGCCTCCTGGCGGTCGCCACCCGCCACGCGTGGCTGGCCGGCCACCACCTGACCGTCCGCAACCCGGGCCCGGCCGTTCGCCGGATGGCGCACCTCGCCCGGCTCGCGCACGCCATCGAGGTCGAACGGGCCGCCGCGACGGCGTGACCACGCTGAGGCATCCGTCACACGTCCGACCCGGTGACTGACGGGTAACCGCCGCCCTACCCTGTCGAGCATGACCGAGACTGGTGAGCCGGAGCGCCCCGTCAAGGACCGGCCCTGGGTGATGCGCACCTACGCCGGCCACTCCACCGCCGAGGCGTCCAACGCGCTCTACCGCACCAACCTGGCGAAGGGGCAGACCGGACTCAGCGTCGCCTTCGACCTCCCGACGCAGACCGGCTACGACCCGGACAGCCCGCTGAGCCGTGGCGAGGTCGGCAAGGTCGGCGTACCGGTGCCGCACCTGGGCGAGATGCGCAAGCTCTTCGCCGACATCCCGCTGACCGGGATGAACACCTCGATGACCATCAACGCCACGGCGATGTGGCTGCTCGCGATGTACCAGGTCGTGGCCGAGGAGCAGAACCCCGACCTCACCCCGGACGAGGTGGCCCACCAGCTCGCCGGCACCACCCAGAACGACATCATCAAGGAGTACCTCTCCCGGGGGACCTACGTCTTCGGGCCGGAGGCGTCCCTGCGCCTGATCGCCGACATGATCGCCTACACGGTCCACGAGATCCCGAAGTGGAACCCGATCAACATCTGCAGCTACCACCTGCAGGAGGCCGGCGCGACGCCCGTGCAGGAGCTGGCCTACGCCATGTGCACGGCGATCGCCGTGCTCGACCAGGTGAAGGGCTCCGGGCAGGTCTCCGACGACGACTTCGAGAAGGTCGTGGGCCGGATCTCGTTCTTCGTCAACGCGGGCGTCCGGTTCGTCGAGGAGACCTGCAAGATGCGGGCCTTCGTCCAGCTGTGGGACGAGATCACCCGCGAGCGCTACGGCGTGCAGGACCCGAAGATGCGCCGCTTCCGCTACGGCGTGCAGGTCAACTCGCTCGGCCTCACCGAGGCCCAGCCCGAGAACAACGTGCAGCGCATCGTGCTGGAGATGCTCGGCGTGACGCTGTCCAAGGACGCCCGCGCCCGGGCCGTCCAGCTCCCCGCGTGGAACGAGGCCCTCGGCCTGCCGAGGCCGTGGGACCAGCAGTGGTCGCTGCGCTTCCAGCAGGTGCTCGCCTTCGAGTCCGACCTGCTCGAGTACGACGACATCTTCGCCGGCAGCCACGTCATCGAGGCCAAGGTCACCGAGCTGGTCGAGGGAGCCAGGGCCGAGATCGACCGGGTCCAGGCGATGGGCGGGGCGATCGCTGCGGTGGAGTCCGGCTACATGAAGCAGAACCTCGTCTCGGCGCACGCCGCCCGCCGGGCCCGGATCGAGTCCGGCGAGGAGGTCATCGTCGGGGTCAACAGGTTCGAGACCACCGAGCCCTCGCCGCTCACCGCCGACCTCGACTCGGCCATCCAGGCCGCCGACCCCGAGGCCGAGCGAGCAGCCCTGGCCAGCCTCGAGGCGTGGAAGGCCCAGCGCGACGAGACCGAGGTCGCGGAGGCGCTCGCGGCCCTGGCGGAGGCCGCCAAGACGGACGCCAACCTGATGGAGGCCACCCTGGTCGCTGCCCGGGCGGGCGCGACGACGGGGGAGTGGGCCGGCACGCTGCGCGAGGTGTTCGGTGAGTTCCGGGCCCCCACCGGTGTCAGTGGTGCCGTGGGCGTCGCCGAGGCCGGCGCCGAGCTGTCCGCGGTCCGTGACCGGGTGCGGGCGACCGGCGAGGAGCTGGGCGGGCGGCTGCGGGTGCTCGTCGGCAAGCCGGGGCTCGACGGTCACTCCAACGGCGCCGAGCAGGTCGCCGTACGTGCGCGCGACGCCGGCTTCGAGGTGATCTACCAGGGCATCCGGCTCACCCCCGACCAGATCGTCGCCGCCGCCGTCGCCGAGGACGTGCACCTCGTCGGGCTCTCGATCCTCTCGGGCTCCCACATGGAGCTGGTGCCCGACGTGCTCGACGGGCTCGCGGCCGCGGGTCTCGGCGACCTGCCGGTCATCGTCGGGGGCATCATCCCGGCCTCGGACGCCCGGGCGCTCGTCGAGCGCGGGGTGGCCGCGGTCTACACCCCGAAGGACTTCGGGCTGACCGACATCATGGGCGGCTTCGTCGACGTGATCCGCGCCGCCCACGGCTTGGGCGACGATAGGTAAGGCTGCCCTAACCCTCTGCTACCCTCCCGGCGTGGGCAAGAGCAGCAAGAAGGACAAGAAGGCGCGCGCCAAGGCCAAGGCGTCCGTCCAGCTGACGGCGCGCAAGCTCCCCAAGACCGAGTGCTGCGTGTCGAAGAAGCGCTGCGAGCGCTGCCCGCTGCGCATGCTCAAGGAGGGCACCCTCCCCGTCGGCTACACCGTCCACAAGCGCAAGCTGGTGCGGCTCGACGGCAAGAAGGTCACCAAGAAGAAGCTCGCCAAGGCAGCCTGAGAGACTCGGGCCCGTCCCACCTGACCGATCGAGAGGCTCCCCGTGCCGGCATCCCGTTTCGTCGACCAGCTCAACGTCCAGATCGGCAACGAGCTGGCTGCGCACAACCAGTACCTCGCCTGCGCCATCTACTACGACGTCCTCACCATGCCCCGCATGGCGGCGTTCTTCTACGAGCAGGCGCTCGAGGAGCGCGGGCACGCCATGATGATGGTCCAGTACCTCGTCGACACCGACGCGGAGGTGGTCATCCCGGCCGTCGCCGCGCCCACGTCGGTCTTCGCCGACCTCGTCGCCCCCGTCGAGCTGGCCCTGGCCCAGGAGCGCACGGTCACCGACCAGATCAACGGCCTGCTGCGGATCGCGCGTGAGGAGGGTGACTTCGCCTCCGAGCAGTTCATGCAGTGGTTCATCAAGGAGCAGGTCGAGGAGGTCGCCACGATGAGCGACCTGCTGGCGGTGGCGACCCGCAACCGCGACGACATCGAGGACATCGAGGAGTACGTCGCCCGTGAGCACGGCGGCGAGGGCGAGGACCCGACCGCACCGCGACAGGCGGGCGCCGGGGGCTGACAGACTGCAGCCATGGGGCGTGTGATCGTCGTCGGGGCCGGGGTGGTCGGACTCACCTGTGCGGTGCGGCTGCTCGAGGCCGGGCACCGCGTGGACGTCGTCGCGCGCGACCTGCCGCTCGAGACCACCTCCGTGGTCGCGGCCGCGCTGTGGTCGCCGTACGTCAACGAGCAGGAGCACGTGCTGCGGTGGTCCCGCCGGGCGTACGACGTCTTCGCCGGGCTCGCGGCCGACGACCGCACCGGTGTGGCCGTGCGGGAGGGGACCGAGGTCTTCCGCCAGGAGTCGCCGCCCCCGTGGTGGTACGAGGCACTGCCGAGCGGCGCCGGGCCGGACCGGGAGACACGGCTCCCCGCGGGCTTCGCCACCGGGTGGACGATGACCTGCCCGGTCATCGAGATGCCGGTCTACCTCCGCTGGCTCGTCTCGCGGGTCGCGGCCCTGGGCGGCACGATCACCCGGATGAACCTCGGCAGCCTGCCCACGGAGGGCGGTTCCCTGGTGGTCAATGCCAGCGGCATCGGGGCCAAGCACCTCGCCGCCGACCCGGCCGTCGGACCGGTCCGCGGCCAGGTGCTCTACGTCGAGCAGGTCGGCCTGGAGCGCTGGGTGCTCGACAGCGACGCGCCGACGTACGTCATCCCGCGGGGGAGCGACATCGTGGTGGGCGGCACCCACGTGGCGGGGGAGTGGAGCCGGACCGTCGAGCCGGCTACCGCGACGTCCATCCTGGAGCGGGCCACCGTCCTGGCGCCCGAGATCGCCGGCGCCCGGGTGCTCCGGCACAAGGTCGGCCTGCGGCCGGCCCGACCGACCGTGCGGCTGGAACGGGTCGGGGACGTCGTGCACTGCTACGGCCACGGCGGCTGCGGAGTCACCGTGAGCTGGGGCTGCGCGGACGACGTGGTGGGTCTCGCCGATGGGTGACCTCCAGTGCGCCGCACGGATCTTCGTGGCGCGCCACGGTGCCGCCGACTACGAGAGCGAGATCCTCAGCGACGCGGGCGGCTGGTTGAGCCCGGTCGGCCGGCAGCAGTCGCGTGACCTGGCCGACCTGCTGGCGGGCGAGCGGATCGCCCGGGTGTGGACCAGCGACATGTCGCGCGCCGTGCAGACCGGCGAGATCGTCGCCGCCGCGGTGGGCGCCGACGTCACCGTCCGCATCGGGCTGCGCGAGTTCGGTGTCGGCGACGCAGCCGGGACCACGGGCGACCCCGATCCCTTCGCCGCGACGTTCGCCGCGTGGCTCGGGGGCGACCTCTCCGCGCGGATCCCCGGCGGCGAGAGCGGCCTGGAGGTGGTGGCACGCTACGAGGCCGTCCTCGAGGAGGTCGCCGACTCGCACCGCGGCGAGTCCGTGCTGGTGGTCAGCCACGGCGGGGTGATGTGCCTGGTCCTGCCGCTGCTCGCCCGCAACCTCGCGGCCGACCACACCCGCGACCTCCCGCTCCCGAACTGTGGCGTCGTCGCGCTCGAGGCCGACGCCGACGGCTGGGTGGCCCGCTCGTGGGCGGGCCGGGCGATCGCCTGATCCCTCTCGTCAACGGCGGGCGTGTCAGCGCGCGATGCCCACGGCCCAGAGCAGCAGCGCCACGGCGGCCATGACCGCCAGCGCCAGGCCCATGCGCACGGCCATCCCCTTCATCCACAGCGACATCAGCGTCTCGCTGCGGCCGCGACGGGAGAGCGGCGTCACCTCGACGACGGCGTCGCGGTTGATCGGGCCGTAGACATGGGGGTAGGTGTCGCCGCCGACCGGCTCGACCCGGACCTCCGCACCCAGTCGTGCCGGGTCGATGGTGAGCAGCACGAGGTGCTCGCCGGCGTCGCGGTAGTAGCGGTCGAAGACACCCTGCACCTGGTCGCGCCTGCTCGCGTGGATGAACCCCTCCTCCTCCAGGCTGCGCCCGATCGTGGAGGTGGAGTAGGTCCCGGTCTCGAGCGTCCGCCGCCAGTCCGCGGCCGTGGCGATGTGGAAGATGCGCTCGGGCACCATCAGAACAGCCGGTGCTCGGCGTCGTCCATCCCGCGGAGGGCGTCGTAGTCGACGAGGGCGCAGGCGATGCCGCGATCGGTGGCGAGCACGCGGGCCTGGGGCTTGATCTCCTGGGCGGCGTAGATGCCGCGCACCGGGCCCTTGCTGGTCAGCATCGGGTCGCGGTTGAGGAGCTCGAGGTAGCGGGTGAGCTGCTCGACGCCGTCGATCTCGCCGCGCCGCTTGATCTCGACCGCGACCGACAGGCCGTCGGCGTCGCGGCACATGAGGTCGACGGGACCGATGGCCGTCATGTACTCGCGCCGGACCAGGGTGAGGCCGTCGGCGAGGGTGGCGGGGTGCTCGGCGAGCAGCTCTTGGAGGTGCTTCTCGACGCCGTCCTTCTGCAGGCCGGGATCGATGCCGAGGTCGTGCGAGGTGTCGTGGAGCACCTCGTCGATGAGGATGCGCAGCGTGTCGTCCGACTTCGTCGCGGTCACCAGCCACTCGGCGCGACCGTCCTCGGACACGCCCTCCCGGACCGTGCACGGGGGCGACATCCAGTTGAGCGGCTTGTAGGAGCCGCCGTCGGAGTGGATCAGCACCGACCCGTCCGACTTGAGCATCAGGACGCGGGTGGCGAGCGGTAGGTGGGCCGACAGACGTCCGGCGTAGTCCACCTGGCAGCGTGCGACGACGATCCTCACGACGGGCGAATCTACAGTGACCCCGTGACCGACCACGCAGTCCGCCCCGCGCGCCAGCGCGACCTCGTGCAGCTCGACCTCGACGAGCGACGGAGCACGCCCGGCTTCGTGATGGTGGCGGGCGATCCGCCGGTCGGGCACGTCCGCGTCGACCTGCTCGACGGCCACGCCCACCTCTCGGCGCTCGTCGTCGGCGCGGACCTGGACGGCACCATGGCACGCGACCTGGTCGAGGCTGCGTGCGAACGCCTCGCCGTGCGCGGCCACGGCCAGGTCAGCGCCCGTCCCTACGCCGGGGCTGAGGAAGCGACCTACGCCGAGCTCGGCTTCGTCCGGATCGCAGCCGACGAGCCACTGCCCGGCCCCCTCGCCCGGATGCCCGAGGCCCCCGGCCGTGTCCTGGTGCGTCGCGTGCTGCGTGCCCACCGCACGTCGACCGAGCTGTCGGCCCTCCTGCCCGAGCTCGACGCGAGCCCGCGCGACGTCGGGTCGCTGCGCGCCGTCGTACGCCGACCCGGGCCGGGGCAGCGCGAGGTGCTGGACGTCGGCCACCTCGACGTCACCGAGGGCCTGGTGGGTGACACCTGGATCGAGCGCGGGAGCCGTCGGATGCCGGACGGGTCGCCGCACCCCGACATGCAGCTCAACCTGATGAACCACCGGCTCGTCGAGTTCCTCGCCCAGGACCCCGATCGCGAGCGGCTCGCCGGCGACCAGATGTTCGTCGACCTCGACCTGTCCCACGACAACCTGCCCGTGTGGAGCGAGCTGCACATCGGTGGCCCGGACGGCGCTGTCATCGTGGTCACCGACCAGCCGCACACCGGGTGCGGCAAGTTCATCGCGCGCTTCGGCAAGGACGCGCTGGCCTTCGTGAACGGCCCTGAGGGCAAGCCCCGCCGGCTGCGCGGACTGTGCGCGAAGGTGGTGCGGCCGGGCCCGGTGCGACCGGGGGACGAGGTCCGCGTCGTACGGCCCGCGGGTGCCTCGGCGGAGTGACGGTTGCCACACCCGCGATGCCGGGACGGCATGGGAGCATGCGTCCATGACTGACACGCCTACTCGCGAGTTCACCACCGTCGGCGTCATCGGCCTCGGCACCATGGGCGCCGGCATCGCCGAGGTCTTCGCGCGCAACGGCTACGCGGTCATCGGCGTCGAGGTCGGCGACGCCGCCGTGCAGCGAGGACGCGAGCACCTCGAGCACTCGACCGGTCGCGCGGTCAAGCGCGAGAAGATGACGCAGGAGCAGGCCGACGAGCTCCTCGGCCGGATCACGCTCACCACCGACATGCAGGACCTCGCGGCGGCCGACCTGGTGGTGGAGGCCGTCGTCGAGTCGCTCGAGGTCAAGAAGTCGATCTTCCGGCGGCTGGACGACATCGTCCGGCCGGACGCGGTCCTGGCGACCAACACCTCGTCGCTCAGCGTCACCGAGATCTCCACGGCCAACGCCCGCCCCGGGCGCGTGGTGGGCGTCCACTTCTTCAACCCCGCGCCCGTGCAGGACCTCGTCGAGATCATCCGCACCGTGGTCACCGAGCCCGACGTGCTCGCCGACGTCCAGGCGCTGCTCGTCGACCTCGGCAAGAACCCGGTCGTGTGCGGCGACAAGGCGGGTTTCATCGCCAACACGCTGCTCTTCGGCTACCTGAACCACGCGGTCGCGATGTACGAGGGCAAGTACGCCTCGCGCGAGGACATCGACGCCGCGATGCGGTTCGGCTGCGGCTACCCGATGGGGCCGCTCGCGCTGCTCGACCTGATCGGCCTCGACACGGCCTACGAGATCCTCGACACGATGTACAAGCAGGGCCGCGACCGGCTCCACGCGCCGGCCCCGATCCTCAAGCAGTACGTCACCGCCGGCCTGCTCGGCCGCAAGTCGGGCCGGGGCTTCTACACCTACGAGGCGCCCGACAGCCCGATCGTCGTCGCCGACGCCCACACCCCGAGCGCCGACGACAAGCCGCAGCTGCGCCACGACATCCGGCTCGTCGGCGTCGTCGGCACCGGAACCATGGCCACCGGCATCGTCGAGGTCTTCGCGAAGGCCGGCCACGACGTGCTCTTCACGGGGCGTGGCCAGGACAAGGTCGACGGCGTCGTCGCCGCCATCGCGAAGAACTTCGACAAGCAGATCCAGCGCGGCCGCGCCACCGAGGAGCAGAAGACCGAGGTGCTCGGGCGGGTGCGCGGCACGACCTCGCTCGACGACCTCAGGGACGTCGACCTCGTCGTCGAGGCGATCGCCGAGGACCTCGCGATCAAGACCACGCTCTTCGAGAACCTCGACGAGATCTGTACGGGTGGTCGAGGAGGGGCAGGCGCGATCCTGGCGACGACCACCTCCTCGCTGCCGATCATCGCGATGGCGAAGGTGACCAAGCGTCCGCAGGACGTCATCGGCATGCACTTCTTCAACCCCGCCGCGATCATGAAGCTCGTCGAGGTCGTGTCCACCGTCGCCACCGACGAGGCCGTCACCGAGACCGTCCTCGCGCTGTGCGAGCAGGTCGGCAAGGTGGCGGTGCGGTGCGGCGACCGCTCCGGCTTCATCGTCAACGCGCTGCTCTTCCCCTATCTCAACGACGCGGTGAAGATGCTCGAGGCCCACTACGCGACCGCGGACGACATCGACACGGCGATGAAGCAGGGGTGTGCGCTCCCGATGGGGCCGTTCGAGCTGCTCGACGTGGTCGGCAACGACGTGTCGCTGGCCATCCAGCGCGAGCTCTACCTCGAGTTCCGCGAGCCGGGCTTCGCACCCGCTCCGCTGCTCGAGCACCTCGTCACCGCCGGCTACCTCGGTCGCAAGACCGGTCGCGGCTTCCGCGACTACAGCGCGCGGTAGCGGCTGGTCAGTCGAGGCAGAACTCGTTGCCCTCGGGGTCGGTCATCACGATGTGGCCGGCGGTCATCGGCGGCGCGGGCTCGTGGCGCTCGACCCGCGAGGCGCCGAGGGCGACGAGCCGCTCGCACTCGGCCTCGAGCGCGGCCATCCGCTCCTCGCCCTCGAGGCCGGGTGCGGCCCGGAGGTCGAGGTGGACGCGGTTCTTCGCGCTCTTGCCCTCGGGCACCCGCTGGAAGAACAGCCTCGGGCCCGCACCGTCGGGGTCCTGTGCGGCCGAGGCCGAGTTCCACTCCGACTCGGGGACGCCGACCTCGCGGAGGAAGTCGTGCCACGCGTCGAAGGGGTCCTGGCCGGGCGCGAGGTCGCGCCCGGGCGGCGGTGGGTTGACGTAGCCCATGGCGTCGGCCCAGAAACGGGAGAGCGTCTCGGGATCGTGGGCGTCGAAGGTCACCTGGATGGTCCGGCTCATGCCGGTCATCCTGCCGCGCACCACCGACAGCGGCCACCGACAGCGATGACCGGCGGCCCGCTGACGAAGGTCAGCGGTTGTCGACGACGAGCGCGGCGAGCCGGGCGCGGGTGTTGATGTCGAGCTTGCGGTAGATGTGGGTGAGGTGTGCGTCGACGGTGCGGGGGGAGACGTAGAGCTCCTCGGCGATCTGGCGGCTCGTCAGTCCGTGCGCCACCCGCTCGGCGACCTGGCGCTCCGCGGCCGTGAGCGCGTCGAGCACCGACGGCCGCGCGGGCGTGGTCCGGTTGAGGACGTCCGCGACGAGCGGCACCGCCTCGGCGGACAGGTCGTCCCCGTCGAGCCACTCGGCGGGCGCCTTCGCGGCCGGCACCACGTCGTAGTCCGCGGAGTAGCCCCAGCGGACGGCCTTGCGTGGCGTGCGGAGCGCGAACGCGGTGGCGGCGAGCAAGCGGGCCTCGGGCAGGTCGCGCGCCCGTGCGACGCCGGCGAGTCCGTCGAGCACGTCAGCCGCCCGCAGCGGCAGGCGCATGGTGCGGCAGTGGTCGAGGGCGGTGAGGTACGTCGTCGTCGCCTGGTCGAGGTCGTCGAGGCCCACCAGCGCGCGGCCGAGCAGCAGGCGGGCGTCGACGCCGTCGCGGCCCAGCCGCGCGGAGTCGGCCAGGGCGACCACGTCGGCGGCGAGTCCCGCCGCGCGCTTGGCGTCGCCCCTGGCCAGGAGGTCCCTTCCGTCCTGGGCCAGCACCGGCAGCCGGACGGCCCAGGGCAGCGTCTCCCGCACCACGTCGGTGGCGACCCAGGTCGGGTCGAGGTTGCGCAGGAGCGTCTCGGCGAGCAGCCCGACCCGGTCCTCCGCGAGCTCGCGCGCCTCGACGACGACCGCTCGGGTCCCGGCGACGGCCTCGGCGATGCGGCCCTGCTCGAGCGCGATGCGGGCGAGGACGGTGCGGAGCGACAGGTCGATCCAGCGCTCGTCGCCGGTGATGCGGGCGGGCATCGCGGCGACGGCGGCCTCCGTGGCCTCGTCGAAGCGGCCCTGGGAGGCGTACAGGTCGGCGAGCGTGCGGGTGGCCTGACGAGTGATCGAGCCGTCGGGGTCGAGCTCGATCGCGCGCAGGGCCTCGGCCTCGGCGCTGGCCAGGTCGCCCGCGTCGAGGTGCATCTCGGCCCGGATGGACGCGGTCTTCGAGAGCTGCTCCTCGGGGATGGGCGCGGCAGAGGCGTGCTCGTCCGAGCGCGCGAGGAGCCACAGCCCCTCGTAGGTGCCGCGGACCTCGGACGCCGCGATGCCGGCGCGGCGTGCGATCTGGGCGCCGATCCCCGGAGGGCCGTCGCCGCTGGCGAGGGCACCCTCGAGGATCTCGACGGCCTCGCGCGCACGCATCGAGGTGTAGAGGGACGAGAAGATGCGGTTGGCCACCGAGTAGCCGTCGGCTCGCGTCTCGGGCGCGGCGCAGGCCATCAGGACCGCGTGGCGCATGGCGGGCAGGTCCCGCAGCCACTCCGCGTCGGCCGCTCCGTAGTTGTCGTGTGCCGGCGCGTGCGTCTCGGCCCACGCGAGCAGACCGGCCCGCACCGCAGCCACGTCGTCCGGTCGGGCGAGTGCGCGCGCCCGACCGCGGATGGGCGAGAGCATGTCGAAGTGACCCTGCGGGTCGACCTCGAGCAGGCTACGGCGCACGAGGTTGCCGGCCAGCTCGGCGGCCTCCGGGACGCCGACGTCGAGCACGTGCGCCAGCACGCCGAGGCCGACGTGGAAGTCGAGGAGCCCGATGCGGCGCAGCGCGGCGGCGCTGGCGTCGTCGAGGAGGTCGTGGGCGGAGTCCACGGCCTGGTCGAGGCTGACGGTGGACATCGCGTTGCTGAGCCCGACGAGAGCGGACTGCACGGCGACCTGCTCGATGAGCAGCGGGAGGCCGCCGGTCGCGCGCAGCAGGCGGCGTACCTCGTGTGCCTGCTCGGCGAGGTCCACCTGCTGGCCGCCCGCGGCACGGATGCGGCGCAGGAAGAGCTCGACGGCCGGGCCCTCCAGTGGAGCGCGGACGGAGGGCACCGGCAGCGGTCCGACCCGGACGACGGACTCGGCCGGCTGGCCCGCGGTCGTCAGCGCCGTCACCACCACGCGGGCGTCGCTCGTGGCCTCCAGCACCGACTGCAGGACCGGGCCCGCCGCCGTGGTGTCGAGGTCGAGGCCGTCGAGGACGAGCAGGCACTCGCGCCCGTCGACGGCGCGACCGAGCGCCCCCGTCAGCGAGTCACCGGGTGCCGTCTCCGACTCCAGGCTCTCCAGCGCCGCGACCAGCACCTCGTCGATCGTGTGCAGGCTGCGGGCATCGACCCACGAGGCGGTCGCGGCAGCGGCGAGGTGACGCACGAGCAGCGTCTTGCCGCTGCCGGGCGGACCCACGACCGTGACCCACCGCGACTCCTCCAGTGCCTCCCGCAGCGCTCGCTGGACGTCGTCACGACCGAGACAGGGGGACAGCACGACCCGAATCTATCGTTCCTACGCACCTGAGTTACGTAGGACTACGGATGCCGGGACCGCACGGTTCGCGGGAGTCTTCTCGTACGCCGAGGGCATCGAGGCCGCGCGAGGGGATGGCCCCGCTGCCCACCGGCCGCTTGTCGGAGCAGGTCGCACATCGTCGGGGGTCGATGGGCGGCCTGCTCTTGCAGGTTCTGGGGCCCTGACGTCTTGCCGTCGCTGCGTACCCTGTGGCCATGGAACTGCTGCTCCTGCTGGTCGTCATCGGCGGCCTCGTCGCGGTCGCCGTCACGGCCGGCAAGACGGGCAAGAGGCGCGAGCTGGCGCGCGTGGAGTCCGAGGTCGCGCCGGTGAAGAAGCTCGCCGAGGAGGACGTGACCGCGCTCGGCGTGGAGCTGCAGGACCTCGACATCGAGCTGGCCGGGCATCCCCTGGACGCCGGCGCCAACGCCGACTACCAGCGCGCCCTCGACTCCTACGAGTCGGCCAAGGTCGCCGCCGCAGCGCTCACGCGGCCGGAGGACGTCAAGCACGTCACCGAGATCCTCGAGGACGGTCGCTACGCGATGGCGTGCGTGCGCGCCCGGGTCGCGGGGGAGCCACTGCCGCAGCGGCGCCCGCCGTGCTTCTTCGACCCGCGCCACGGCCTGTCGGTCGCCGACGTCCCGTGGACGCCGCCGGGTGGCGCCCAGCGCGAGGTCCCGGCGTGCGCCCTCGACGTCGAGCGCGTGCGAGCCGGGGCCGAGCCCGACATCCGCAAGGTCATGGTCGGCTCCCGGCGGGTGCCCTACTGGCAGGGTGGCCGGGCCTACCAGCCCTACGCCCAGGGCTACTTCGGCGCCTTCTCGCCGATGGACTGGATGTTCATGGGGATGCTCTTCGGTGGTGGCTTCGACGGCCTGGGCGAGGGCATCGGCGCGATCGGGGAAGGCATCGGTGACATGTTCGGCGGCATCGGCGACGGCATCGGCGGCATGTTCGACGGCTTCGACGGCTTCGACTTCTGACCTGTTCCACCCTCAGGGAGGGCGGCTCCGAAGGGCCCCCCTCCGGGGTGTGATGGCCGGTGCACCGCGGGCCTAGCGTCCGGAGGATGGCCGGAGTCGAGACAGGCACCATCACCACGGACATCCCTGCCCGCATGGACCGCCTCCCGTGGGCGCGCTGGCACTGGCTGGTCGTCATCGGCCTCGGCACCGTCTGGATCCTCGACGGCCTCGAGGTGACGATCGTCGGCTCGATGTCGGAGGCACTGAAGCCGGAGGACACCGGGCTCGGGCTGTCGAGCAGCGACATCGGCATGGCCGGGGCGATGTACGTCGCCGGCGCCTGCATCGGCGCGCTGTTCTTCGGCCAGCTCACGGATCGCTTCGGCCGCAAGAAGCTCTTCCTCATCACGCTCGGCGTCTACAGCGTCGCCACGGTGCTGACGGCCTTCTCGATGAACCCGACGTGGTACTTCGCCTGCCGCTTCCTCACCGGCTGCGGCATCGGCGGGGAGTACGCCGCCATCAACTCGGCGATCGACGAGCTGATCCCGGCGAAGTACCGCGGGCGTGTCGACGTGGCCATCAACGGCTCGTTCTGGGTCGGCGCCGCGCTCGGGTCGCTGCTGACCATCCCGCTGCTCGACCCCAACGTCGTCGACCCGAGCTGGGGATGGCGTGCCGCGTTCGGCCTCGGGGCGATCCTGGCCGTCGGCATCCTCGTGGTACGCCGCCACGTCCCGGAGAGCCCGCGCTGGCTGTTCATCCACGAGCGGGAGGACGAGGCGGAGAGCATCGTCAGGGACATCGAGCACACGGTCGAGGAGGAGACCGGGAAGCAGCTGCACGGGGTCGACCAGACGATCACGATCCGCCAGCGCAAGACGATCAGCCTGCCGCTGATCGCCAAGACGGTGTTCACGATGTATCCGCGGCGCACGATCCTGTGCTTCTCGCTGTTCGTGGGCCAGGCGTTCCTCTACAACGCGTTCTTCTTCACCTACGGCGACACCCTCAGCACCTTCCTCGGCGTCGAGCAGACCGGCTGGTACCTCGCGATCTTCGCGGCCAGCAACTTCCTCGGCGCCCTGCTGCTCAGCCCGCTCTTCGACTCCCTCGGCCGGGTGCGGATGATCGCGGGCACCTACATCCTCTCCGGCGTCCTCCTCGCGGTCGCTGGGACGATGCTCGGTGGCCTCACGGCCGTCACGCTGACGATCTTCGGGGCCGTGGTCTTCTTCTTCGCCTCCGCCGGTGCCAGTGCGGCGTACCTCACTGCCTCGGAGATCTTCCCGATGGAGACGCGCGCGCTGTGCATCGCGTTCTTCTACGCCATCGGCACCGCCGCCGGAGGCATCGCGGGGCCGCTGCTGTTCGGCCGCCTGATCGACTCGGCCAGCGAGGACGGCGACATCACCGGGATCGCCGTCGGCTACTTCATCGGTGCGGCGCTGATGATCATCGGCGGCATCGTCGAGATCTTCCTGGGCGTCAAGGCCGAGGGCCAGTCGCTCGAGGACATCGCCCAGCCGCTCACCGCGGAGGACCAGCCGGCCGGCGACGAGTCGGCGGAGAGGAGCCGGGCATGAGCCCGATGCCACCACCCAAGCCGACGACGGAGGGCCGCCGCGACCGGCAGGTCTTCCACGAGATCGGACAGATCGTCCGCGCGCTCGAGGCGCAGGGCCCGACACGGCCCGACGAGCTCCGCGAGGTCGTGGGCGGCCGCTGGTGGGAGGAGGGCCGGTTCGACCGGGCCCTCGCGCTCGCGGCCAGCGACGGGCTCGTCCACCTCACCGACGACGGGTCGGTGGTCGCCACCTGACCCGGCTGCGGGAGGATGGCCGCGTGAGCCTGCACCGCACCGAGCTCGGCGACTCCGGACCCCGCGTCGTCTTCTGCCACGGACTCTTCGGCCAGGGGAAGAACTGGACGCAGGCGGCCAAGGCGCTCAGCGCCGACCACCGCGTGCTGCTGCTCGACATGCCCAACCACGGTCGCTCGGCCTGGACCGAGACGTTCGACTTCCTGGAGCTGGCGGACCTCGTCGCCGCCGAGATCGGCGACGAGCCGGTCGCGCTCGTCGGGCACTCGATGGGCGGCAAGATCGCGATGTGCCTGGCGCTGCGGCACCCGGAGCTGGTCGAGCGGCTGGCGGTCGTCGACATCGCCCCGGTGGCGTACGAGAGCGGGCGGGAGTTCGTCGGCTACATCGAGACGATGCGGGCCCTCGACCTCCACTCCCTGGAGAGCCGCGGCCAGGCGGAGGCCGCGCTGGAGGAGGCGGTGCCCAACCGCGTGGTGCGCAGCTTCCTCCTGCAGAACCTCCGGCGCACCGACGACGGCTGGCACTGGCAGGTCAACCTCGACCTGCTCGCGGAGCACATGGGCGAGCTGGTCGGCTGGCCCGGTGAGCGGCTCGGGGACGCGTCGTACGACGGCCCGGTGCTGTGGGTCGGGGGCGCCCGCTCCGACTACATCTCCGACGAGCACGCCGCCGAGATGGACCGCCGGTTCCCGCGCAACCGGCGGGTGCTGGTCAAGGGCGCGGGCCACTGGGTCCACTCCGAGCAGCCCGAGGTGTTCCTCGAGGTGCTCCGGCGCTTCCTGCGCTGAGGTGCGTCAGGTGCGCTGTCGAGCGCGGTAGGCCGCGACCGCCTCGCGGTTGCCGCAGGTGGTGGAGCAGTAGCGCCGCGAGCGGTTGCGCGAGAGGTCGAGCACGACGTCGTCGCAGTCGTCGGCCGCGCACGTGTCGAGGCGCGACATCTCGTCGGCGCGGATGACGTCGACCATCGCCATCGCCGTCTCCACCACGACCCGCTCGTCGAGCGGACGGTCGGGGTCGACGGCGTGGAGGTGCCAGTCCCAGTGGTCGTGGCGCTGGAGCTGGGGGAGTGCCTTGGCTCGGGCGAGCATGTCGTTGACGATGCCCACCGCCTCGTCGCGCTCGGCCAGCAGCAGGGACCGCAGGGCGGGGCGCAACCGGCGTACGGACTCGAGCTCCTCGGGCGTCGCGTCGTGCCGTCCGGTGTAGGGCCACGAGGCGAGGAACGCCGACAGGTCGTCGACCGATCCCAGCGGTTCGCCGGGATCGTCGGTGGAGTTCACCAGCGCGACGGCTGCCTGCAGCGACGCGTCCGTGTCATCCGTGAAAAGCATGTTGACACATTACAGGAGCCACGCATACGGTCATGACCGTGACGGCTTTGACCCATGACACCTCGAACCGGACCGCGGCCGGGATGTTGCTCGCCGTGGCGTCGGCGGTGACCTTCGGCATGTCGGGGGCGCTCGCCCGCGGGTTGCTGGACACCGGGTGGAGCGCCGGGGCTGCGGTCACCCTGCGCACCGTCATCGCCGCCCTCGTGCTGCTCGTGCCGGGACTGCTCGCCCTGCGGGGTCGGATGCACCTGCTGCGGGACAACGCCGGCCTGGTCACCGTCTACGGCATCACGGCGGTCGCAGGCGCCCAGCTCTGCTACTTCTACGCGGTGACCTACATGCAGGTCAGCGTGGCGCTGCTGCTGGAGTACACCGCGCCGGTGGCGGTCGTGGTCTGGCTGTGGGTGCGCCACGGGCACCGCCCGTCCGGGCTGACGCTCGTGGGAGCCGCGCTGGCGGCGGCCGGCCTGGTGCTGGTGCTCGACGTCGTCTCCGGCGCCGAGCTGAGCACGGTCGGGGTGCTCTGGGCGCTGGGTGCGATGGTCGGCGCGGCGAGCTACTTCATCATCTCCGCCGACGAGGGCAACGGCCTGCCGGGCATCAGCCTGGCCGCCGGCGGACTGCTCGTGGCGAGCGTCGTGCTCGGGACCGCCGGTGCGATCGGGCTGCTGCCCTTCCACACGTCGTCGGCCGACGCGACGTACGACGGCTTCACGCTGCCGTGGTGGGTCACGGTCCTCCTGCTGGGGCTGGCGACCGCGGCCTTCGCCTACGTCACCGGCATCGAGGCCGGGCGACGCCTCGGGAGCCGGCTCGCGTCGTTCGTAGCCCTCGGTGAGGTGCTGGCGGCAGTCGTGTGGGCCTGGCTGCTGCTCGGGGAGCTGCCGTGCGCCGTCCAGCTGGCCGGCGGCCTGCTGGTGCTGGCCGGGGTCGTCGTGGTCAAGCTCGGGGAGTCGCGGGCGCCGCTCGCGGTCGAGCCGCTGCCGGAGCCCGAGCCCGACCCCGTGCCGGACCTCAGTGGGCGTCCTGCCGCCTGAGGAACACCTCGCGGTGCAGCAGGAGCAGTGCCGCGGCAACCGGGACCGCGAGCAGCGCCCCGATGATGCCCATGAGCGAGCCGCCCACGAGGGCGGCGACGACCGTGACGGAGCCCGGCAGGTCGACGGACTTCCGCATGATGCGCGGGTAGATCACGTAGGACTCGAACTGCTGGTAGGCGATGTAGTAGACGAGCGCCACCAGCGCGACGGTCGGGGAGATGGTCAGCGCGAGGAGCGTCATGAGCGCCCCTGACACGAAGGCGCCGACGACCGGGATCAGCGAGAAGAGCCCGACGACGAACGCCAGCGCGAAGGCGTAGTCGCTGAGACCGACGACGAAGGAGAAGATCAGCGTGCTGATGCCGGCGCAGATGGCGACCAGGAAGGCGCCGGCGACGTAGGCACCCGTCGACCGGATGATCCGGTCGCCGAGCTCGCTGACGCGGGGGCGGCGCGAGGCGGGGGCCAGCGAGTAGGCGGCGTGCTTGATGCTCGGCAGCGAAGCGAGGAAGTAGATCATCAGCACGATGACGATGAGGCTGTTGGTCAGCGCCGAGAGCACCCGCAGGCCGACGCCAAGAGCTCCACCGAAGACCTTCTGCCCGAAGTCGCCGTTCTGGATGTACTCCTGGACCTTGGCGATGACGTCGAACTGGTCGTCGAGCTTCTGCACCTGCCGGTTGGACTGCAGCTCGTCGAGCCACTCAGGGGCGTTGCGCGTGATGAGCGCGATCTGGTCGCTGATCACGGGGGCCACGGCGACGACGAACAGTGCCAGCACGGCGATGACCGCGACGAGCACGAGCAGCACGGACAGGCCGCGACGGATGCCGCGCCGCATGAAGAACTCCACGACCGGGTTGAGCCCGATGGCGAGGAACGTCGACATCACGAGCAGGATCAGCACCGAGGAGATGCTGAGCAGCTGCTCTGTCAGGAAGATCGCGACCACGGCACCGAGGGCGCCGAAGAAGCCGATCTTGAACGGGGAGTGGCGCAGCAGCAGCGGCGTGGGGGCGGGGTCGGCCGGGACGTAGGGGGCCGGGGCCCCCTCGTCGACGACCAGGTCCGTGGCGTCGTCGATCTGCTCGGCGATGGCGGCGGCCGACAAGGCAGACGCCTCGGCCGAGTCGGCGGCCTTCTCTGCCCGGTCGGCGTCGTCGGACACCTGGTCGACGACCTCCTCGAGCGCCTGGGGCAGCTCAGCCGGGTCGTCCGCCGCCTCGCGCAGCGCGGCGGCGGCATCCGGGTCGGCGGTGTGCTCCGCCGCGCTGCCTGCTCCGGGGGTGACCAGCTCCCGGAGCCGGACCCGCCAGCTCAGGACTCGTCCTCGCCGAAGCCCGCGACCACGTCGCGCAGGGCACCGAGCTGGGCGGTGATGGCGTCACGGCGCTTGGCAGCCCGGTCGACCTCGGCCTGGATGTTGGCCAGCTCGCGCTCGGCCTCGGCGACGCGGGTCGCTCCGATCGAGTCGGCCTGGGTCCGGGCGGAGGCGACGATCTGCTCGGCCTCGCGCCGGGCCCGCGTGAGCAGGCCCTCGGACTCGGTCTGGGCCTGCTGGCGGTGGGCGTTGGCCTGGGCGGTGGCCTCCCGCGCGCGCTGCTCGGCAGCGTTGGCCCGCGCCTCGGCCTCGGCGACGAGCCGCTGGGTCTCCGCGGTGGCGTTGCTGTGGTGCTCGGCGGCCTCGCGGGTGAGCCGCTCCTTCTCGACCGCCAGCGTGCGCCGGGCCTCCTGGACCTCGCGGTCCGCGGCGGCACGCGCCTGCTCGGCCTCGCGGGTGGCGGTCACGCGCATCTCGTTGGTCTCCTGCTGCGCGGCGAGCCGGACCTGGTCGGACTCGCGTCGCGCCGAGGCGAGGAGGTCCTCGGCCTCGGCCTTGGCGAGGCCGCGCTCGGTCTCGGCGTCGGCGGTGAGCCGCGAGCGCATCTCGTCGAGCTCCTTGAGCTGCACCATCCGCATGTCGTCGGCCTCGCGCGCGGCGTCGGCCCTGATGCTGTGGGCATCGCGCTCGGCCTGGGCGCGGATCTCGTCGGCCTCGCGGCGCGCGGCGGTGCGCACGTCGGCCGCCTCGTCCTCGGCCATCTTGAGCATCGAGGTGGCACGACCGCCGAGGCCGGCGTAGGTCGGGTTGGTGTTCTCGGCCACCTCCCGGCGCAGGCGCTGGAGCTCGTCCTCGAGCTCGATGACGCGCTCCTCGCTGCTGGCCAGGCTCGTCGCCAGGCCGGACTTCTCGCTCTGGAGCTGGTGGACGCGCTGGTCGACCGCTGCCTTGTCGTAGCCGCCGCGGCGCACGACGGGGAGGGGAGCGGAGGCTGCCGGAGCCGGCGCCGCCGGCCGGGCCGCGGCGGGCGGGATCACCGGTGAGCGTCGGGTCGGGTCGTCGGCAGCGGCCCGCTGCGGTGCCTGCGGCGTCGACGGCGGCGGCGTGGTCGGCCGGGAAGCCTGCGCAGGCGGCTGGGCGGCCTGCGTCGGGGCCGGCGTGGCGGGGGCGGCGGCCGGGGGTTCGTCCTTGGGGGTGACCGGCAGCACCTGGGTCTCCTCGCCGGCGGTCCCGCGGGCGGTCGAACCACCGGGAGCGGCCTTGTCGTCGGCGGACTCCGGCTCGTCGAAGATGGACAGGCCCTGGTCGGAAGCCATGGTGAGGCACCCTCTCTCACGTCGTACGGACTGCGTCGGTGTCAGTCTCTCCGATGCCCTCCAAAAGACACACCCCGGCTCGCGGGCGACTTCGTGCGAGTCGCGCGAACCGGGGTGTCGAAGGTCTCAGACCCGAGACCTCGGGCGGGGATCAGACGCCGCGGAACCTGTTGATCGCGGTCTCGTGCTCGGCGCGCATGTCCTGGTCGAGCACGCCCAGCCCCTCCTCAGGGGCGAGGCAGAGGACGCCGACCTTGCCCTGGTGGGCGTTCTGGTGGACGTCGAGCGAGGCCTGCCCGACCTCGTCGAGGGTGTAGGTCCGCGACAGCGTCGGGTGGATCTTCCCCTTGGCGATGAGGCGGTTGGCCTCCCACGACTCGCGGTAGTTCGCGAAGTGGCTGGAGATGATCCGCTTGAGGTTCATCCACAGGTAGCGGTTGTCGTACTCGTGCATGTAGCCCGAGGTCGAGGCGCAGGTCGTGATGGTGCCGCCCTTGCGGGTGACGAAGACCGAGGCGCCGAAGGTCTCCCGGCCGGGGTGCTCGAAGACGATGTCGATGTCCTCGCCCCCGGTGAGCTCACGGATGCGGGCGCCGAAGCGCTTCCACTCGCGCGGGTCCTGCTCGGTGCCCTCGTCGTTCCAGAACTTGTAGCCCTCCTCGGAGCGGTTGATGATCAGCTCCGCACCCATGCTGCGCGCGATCTTCGCCTTCTCCTCGTTGGACACCACGCACACCGGGGTGGCGCCGCCGTTGAGGGCGTACTGGGTGGCGAAGCCGCCGAGGCCGCCGGACGCGCCCCAGATGAGGACGTTGTCGCCCTGCTTCATGTTGCCGCCGTTGGTGGAGACCAGCTGGCGGTACGCCGTGCAGTTCACGAGGCCGGGGGAGGCGGCCTCCTCCCAGGTCAGGTGCTCGGGCTTGGGCATGAGCTGGTTGGCCTTGACCATCGCGACGTCCGCGAGGCCGCCGAAGTTGGTCTCGAAGCCCCAGATCCGCTGCTCGGTGTCGAGCATCGTGTCGTTGTGGCCGTCGGGGCCCTCCAGCTCGACGGACAGGCAGTGCGCGACGACGCGGTCGCCCGGCTTCCAGCGGGTGACGCCGGGCCCGGTCTTGAGCACGACGCCGGACAGGTCGGAGCCGACCACGTGGTACGGCAGGTCGTGCCGCTTGGTCAGCTCGCTGTTGCGGCCGTAGCGCTCGAGGAAGCCGAAGGTCGACACCGGCTCGAAGATCGAGGTCCAGACGGTGTTGTAGTTGATCGCGCTGGCCATGACGGCCACGAAGGCCTCACCGGGACCGAGCTCGGGCAGCGGCACGTCCTCGACGTGGAGCGACTTGCGCGGGTCCTTCTCCTTCGACGGCACCCCCTCGAACATGTCGACCTCGTCCTTCTTCACGAAGGCGGCGCGGTAGGACGCCGGGAGCTCGAGGCTCGCGAAGTCCTCCGAGGTGGCGTTGCCGGACTGGATGGCGTCGAGGATGTTCTGCACGGGTGTCTCCTGGTGAGGCATCGGGTGAGGCATCGGTGGCACGGATGGCGGTGAAGATACCGGCGAGTAACCTCGAGCGGTCGCTGGTGTGACGTACGTCGCTCAGTGGCCGGGGCCGGACGCGGGCTCGACGAGCTCGACCAGCACGCCGCCGGCGTCCTTGGGGTGGATGAAGTTCACCCGGCTGTCCGAGGTCCCGCGCCGGGGGGCGTCGTACAGCAGGCGCAGGCCCCGCCCGCGCAGCACCTCGGCGACGTGCTCGACGTCGTCGACGCGGAAGGCGAGCTGCTGGATGCCCTGCCCGTTGCGGTCGAGGAACTTGGCGATGGTGGACTCGGGCGTGAGCGGCGCGAGGAGCTGGATGCAGGAGCCGGAGTCGCCGACCCCGACCATCGCCTCGCGGACGCCCTGCTCCTCGTTGACCTCCTCGTGGAGGACCTCCATGCCGTAGGCCTCGCGGTAGAAGGTCATCGCCTCGTCGAGGTCGGGCACGGCGATGCCGACGTGGTCGATGGCGGTGAAGAGGTGCCGGACGTCGCTCAGCTCGGGGGTCATGGGCTCATGCTGTACGACGCCGGGCCCGGGGGCGAGGGTGTGTGACGGTCGCCACTCCGGGGCCGGGCGACCCCGTGCCTATCCCAGGGTCGCGGTCCGGTCGTAGCGGCCGAGCACGGCCGCCGCATCGATGTCACCGACGAAGCCGAGCGGGCTGGCGCACGGGCCGCCGTAGTCGCCGATGTAGAAGTCGTCGCCGGTCGGCATGCCGTAGTAGACGCTCACCTCCGCCGGGACGGGGGTGCCGACCTGGCGGCCGTCGACCCAGAGACGGATCGAGGCGCCGTCGAAGGCACCCATCACCGTGTGCCACTCGCCGTCCCAGAGCCCGGGACCTGCGTCGGCGGACCGGTGGACGGTCGTGCCGTCGGAGACGTAGAAGACCAGCCCTCCGTCAGCGTCGGTGAAGAGGCCGTAGGACGCGTTCTCGCACTGGAAGGCGCCCTTGGACATCACGTAGCGGAACGCACCGGCACCGGTGCTGCGCACCCGTGCCAGGACGGTCACGCCGTCCGGCTCCAGCGACGGGGCGTCGGGCATCCGGACGCTCTGCGAGCCCGAGAACCGCAGGGCGGAGCGCTTGAGGAGGAGCAGCCGCGGCAGGGCGACCCAGGTGGGGTCGTTGGCATCGACGCCCGTAGACGTCCCCAGCATGCCGCGGTTGCCGTTGAAGGAGAGGTCGTTGGCGACCTGGCCGGAACCCTCGTCGAGGAGCCAGAGCCCCCCGATGCCCCCGGTCCGGGCGCTGGCCGGCGGCCCGGTGAGTGCCACGACGAGCGCGGAGGTCGTGGCGACGGCCGCGACAGCGGTGAGGGTACGGCGGAACCGGTTCATCAGGGACTCCTCGGGACGTGACGGGAGCGAGTCCCCGAGGACCGCCTTCCGGGACAGACCACCACGTGCGTACACCCCCAGGGGTGGGCCACGGTGCGGGCTCCCACAAATTGGTGACGTCGCTCCGGTCGCGAGGGTCGTGTGACGAGCGCCTCACTCCGGGCGGCGGGGACACCCTCCCGGCGCCCGGGCCGCGGTGGGTAGTGTCCGAAGGAGCACCACCCCCATCTCAACCGATCGCTGGAGGCACCCGTCATGTCCGACTCCGCTCGCCCAACCTCGGTCATCGTCGCCGGGGCCCGCACCCCGATCGGCCGCCTGCTCGGCGGGCTGAAGGACCAGTCGGCCGCCGACCTGGGGGGTGTCGCCATCAAGGGCGCCCTCGAGAAGGCCAACGTCACGGGCGACCAGGTCGACTACGTGGTCATGGGCCAGGTCATCCAGGCCGGCGCGGGCCAGAACCCGGCACGGATGGCCGCGGTGAAGGGTGGCATCCCGATGACGGTGCCCTCGATCACCATCAACAAGGTCTGCCTCTCCGGGCTCAACGCCATCGCTCTCGCGGACCAGCTCGTGCGCGCCGGCGAGTGCGAGATCGTGGTCGCCGGCGGCATGGAGTCGATGACCAAGGCCCCGCACTTCCTGCCCAAGTCCCGCGAGGGCGTGAAGTTCGGTGACGTGAAGCTCGTCGACTCGATGGCCTACGACGCCCTCTTCGACCAGTTCACGTCGCAGGCGATGGGCCTGCTCACCGAGGAGTGCAACGCCGCCGGTGCGAACCTCACGCGCGAGGAGCAGGACACCTTCGCCGCCTACTCGCACCAGAAGGCCGCGGTCGCCTGGAAGAACGGCGTGTTCGCCGACGAGGTGGTGCCGGTGGAGATCCCCCAGCGCAAGGGCGACCCCGTCGTGGTGAGCGAGGACGAGGGCGTCCGCGGCGACACCACGGTGGAGTCGCTCGCCAAGCTCCGCCCGGCCTTCAGCAAGGACGGCACCGTCACCGCCGGGTCGGCCTCGCAGATCTCCGACGGCGCTGCGGCGGTCGTCGTGATGAGCAAGGCCAAGGCCGAGGAACTCGGCCTCACCTGGCTCGCCGAGATCGGTGCCCACGGCCAGGTGGCCGGACCCGACTCGACGCTCCAGCTGCAGCCCGCCGCCGCGACCGCGAAGGCCTGCGAGAAGGAGGGCATCTCGCCCGCCGACCTCGACCTCGTCGAGTTCAACGAGGCCTTCGCCGCCGTCGGCATCGCCTCCGCCCGCGAGCTGGGCATCGAGGACGCCAAGGTCAACGTCAACGGTGGGGCGATCGCGCTCGGCCACCCCGTGGGCATGTCCGGCACGCGGGTCGTGCTCACGCTCGCCCTCGAGCTGCAGCGCCGCGGTGGCGGTGTCGGTGCCGCCGCGCTCTGCGGTGGCGGCGGCCAGGGCGACGCCCTGATCGTCCGCGTGCCCTCTGCGTGAGGAGCGCATGACCCACGGCGTGACGAGGCGGGGCGCCCCCGCGGTCCCCGACCTCGTCGCGCGCGCTCGCGACGGCGACCCGGCCGCGGTGGCGCGCCTGATCACCCTCGTGGAGGACGCCTCGCCGCTCCTGCGCGAGGTGATGTCGGCTCTCGGGCCACACGCGGGCCGGGCGCACGTCCTGGGCATCACCGGGGCCCCGGGCGTCGGCAAGTCCACCTCCACCAACGCGCTCGTCGCCGGGATGAGGCGCGCCGGCAAGCGTGTCGGCGTCCTGGCCATCGACCCCTCCTCGCCCTTCTCGGGCGGCGCGCTGCTCGGTGACCGCGTGCGGATGGGCGACCACGCGCTCGACCGCGACGTCTACATCCGCTCGATGGGCGCCCGCGGCCACCTCGGGGGCCTGGCCTGGTCGACCCCGCAGGCGGTCCGCGTCCTCGACGCCGCCGGCTGCGACGTGGTCGTCGTGGAGACCGTCGGGGTCGGGCAGAGCGAGGTCGAGGTGGCGGGGCTCGCGGACACGACGCTCGTGCTGCTCGCCCCGGGCATGGGGGACGGCATCCAGGCCGCCAAGGCCGGGATCCTGGAGATCGGTGACGTGTACGCCGTCAACAAGGCCGACCGTGACGGTGCGGACCGCGCACGGCGTGAGCTCCGCACGATGCTCTCGATGGCCGAGCGTCGCGACGGCGACTGGCGCCCACCGGTGCTGCAGACGGTCGCCAGCACCGGACAGGGCATCGAGGAGCTGCTGGCGGAGGTCGACCGGCACGCGGTGTGGCTGCGGGAGTCGGGGGAGCTCGCCCGACGTCGTACGCTCCGGGCCGGGCGCGAGGTCGAGGCGATCGCCCTCGCAGCGCTCCGCGAGCGCTGGGGGCGTGCCGGTGCGGGCGTCGACCTCGACGCGCTCGCCGGGCGCGTGGCTGCCGGTGAGGTGGACCCCTACGCCGCAGCCGACGAGCTGCTGGCCGACGGACCGTCGTCCGGCTAGGCGGCCGCCGACATGGCTCGGCGGAGGTCCTCGGCCAGCTGACGGGTCCAGGCCTCCAGCACCTGCACGCTCGCGCCCTGGGCGGTCACCGTGAGCAGGTGGCGCTCGGGTCCGGGAGCCGGGACCGACGCGATCACGGTGTGGCGCAGGCCGAGGGTGAGCCCGACCGTGTCGACCTCGTGCTCGGGGTCCGGGCCGCCGGGGGTGCGTGCCGCGAATGCCGCCCTGCTCCGGCGCGCGACACGGACGACGTCCTCCCGGGCGAGGCCGTGCACTGCCACGGCGTCTCCGGTCGCGGTCGCGAGGAGCGCGGAGGACGGACCGTCGATCGCCCCGAGCACCTCGACCAGGGAGGCCCACAGCTGACCGACCGGCGAGTCGGGTCCCGGTGACTGCTCGAGCAGCTGCTCACGACCCCGCCGGGACGTACGTCCGGTCCACGAACGGCCGCGCGCGAGCGGGTGCGGGGTCACCAGGTCTGCGGTCAAGAGGGCACGTCCTTCCGAGCGACGAGGGAGCGGCCGACCCGAGACGGCGACGGGGCCTGTGGGTCCCGCGTGGCTTCCGTGTGGGTGAAATGTAACCGTGCGCGTCGTCGTCGCGAGGTGTTTCTGCCGAGATCGCCGGTCAGCTGATGCGCAGCGTCTGGCCGGTGATGCGCGCAGCTGCGCTGCTGGCCAGGAAGAGGGCGGCGTCGGTGACGGCGTCGGCGCGGGGCTGGGTGCGGACCAGGGTGTCGCCGGCGACGCGGCTGCCGCGCACCGGGGCAGCGCCCGGGGCGTACTGGCGGGGGAGGACCGAGTGGCCGTCCTGGAGCACGGAGTTGACGCGCACCCCCAGGCCGGCCCAGTTGCGACCCGCCCGGGCGGTCGACTCGGCCAGCTCGTCCTGGGCCGCCTCGGGCGTGCTGGCGAGCTGCAGCCAGCGGGTCACGGCGCCGGTGTTGACGACGCACCCGCCGCCGAGGGCAGGGCTCTGGCCGAGCTTGAGGCGCAGCCGGGTCGTCAGGAACGTGGGGCCGAGCAGGCCCGATCGGGCGGCCTCGGCGATGAAGGCCTGCTCACCGGGAGGCAGGCCGTAGGGGAGGTTGCAGGACGCTGCCAGCACGAGCACGTCGAGGTGGCCGACGGAGCCGACGAGGTGGTCGATCGACTCCTGTCGGGCGAGGTTGACCGACTCGTAGTCGAAGGCCGAGAGGTCGGTGTCGTAGAGCGAGCGCAGCATCATCGTGCCGGTCACCGTCACCGAGGCCCCGGAGGCGGCGAAGGCCGTGGCGATGCTGTGCCCCTCGCCCCGCGTGCCGCCGACCACCAGCACCTGGTAGCCGTTGAAGTCGTACGACCCCGCTGTCGTCATGAAGTCGTGCCTCCCGTCGGAACCCCGGCATGTTCTACCACGCAGTAGGGGTCCGGCGACAGGTGCCGACGGGGCTCACTCGGGGCTCACTCGACGCGTACGTCGTCGGTCCGGCGCTCCTCGAGCAGGTCCAGCCGGGCCGTCCGCACCGCGGCGAAGGTCCACAGCTTGTTGACCACGAACGACAGGGGCGTCACCACCGCGATCACGATGAGCTGTGCCCAGTAGAGACGGTTGCGCAGGCCGGTGGAGTCGTCGAAGACGTCGCTGGGCAGACTGAGGGGCGACCCGGGGTGCATGAGCAGCGTCAGCAGGGCGAGGCCGATGACCTGGCAGGCCAGTCCCACCGCGAGGAAGGGCCAGTACTCGCGCCACCACGGGGCGGCGTGGTTGCTCTTGAACGTCCACGTGCGGTTGAGCTGGAAGTTCGACAGGTTGGCGACCAGGAAGGCGATCGTCGAGTACACGTGGTACCAGCGCAGGTTGTACCCGGACGAGCCGAGCGCGACGACGGCGTCGTCGAAGTGGGGACCGAGACGTCGCAGCACGACGAGGGTCAGCAGGTTGACCAGCACGCCCGAGGCGCCCACGACGCCGAACCGGACGAGGAGGCCGACGTTGCGCCGGTGCCGCGTCACGAGCGCGGCTCCCCGGGATCCCATGCATCGAGGCTACCGACCCCCGCGCCCGAGTGAGGCGCACCTCCTTAGGATTGCGCCATGACGCAGCAGCCGTTCAGCCGCCCAGGTGCCATCGACCTCTCCGGGCTCGGCCGACCGCCGGCGCCGCAGCAGGCGGCCCCGACCGCCGGCACCGGGTCCGCAGGAGGGGCGTACTCCGTCGCGATCACGCAGGACAACTTCCAGCAGGTGCTGCAGGAGTCGAGGACGGCGCCCGTCGTCCTCGTCTTCCACTCCGCGCGCCAGGCGTCGGGCAGCGAGCAGTACGCCGCCGACGTGGCGGCGGAGGCCGAGCGGCTCGAGGGCCGCCTGCTGGCCGCGCTGGTGGACGTCGACGCGCACCCCGAGATCGCCCAGGCCATGCAGATCCCGCAGGTGCCGCTGACGATGGTGGTGCTCGACGGCAGGCCCGTCAGCCAGCCGATCCCCGGCGCGCTGTCGCCCGAGGAGCTCTCCGCGCTGTTCGGCCAGCTGGGCCAGCAGCTGACCGCCCAGGGCATCACCGGTCGCCACCAGCCCCGCTCTGGTGGCGCCCCGGCGGCCGAGGGCGAGGAGGAGGCGGTCGACCCGCGCTACGCCCCGGCCCAGGACGCGCTCGCCGCCGGCGACATCGACGGCGCGGTCGCGGAGTACCAGAAGCTGCTCGACGCCAACCCGGCCGACGTCGAGGCCGCCGGCGGACTCGCGATCGCGAAGGTCATGCAGCGCACGCAGGGAGTCGACCTCAACGCTGCCCGGGCCGCAGCGGCCGAGGCCCCCGACGACGTCGAGGCGCAGACCCTGGTCGCCGACCTCGACATGCTCGGCGGCCACGTCGAGGACGCGTTCACCCGGCTGGTCAACCTGGTCGCCCGCACCTCCGACAAGGACCGGGAGAAGGCGCGCGACCACCTCCTGGGCCTCTTCGCCGCGGTCGGCAACGACGACCCGCGCGTGCTGGCGGGGCGTCGCAACCTGGCCTCAGCGCTCTTCTGAGTCGCGCTTCCCGAGCACGGAGCGCCCGGCCTCGAGCCGGGCGACCGGCACGCGGAAGGGCGAGCACGAGACGTAGTTGAGCCCGACCTCGTCGAAGAAGTGGACGGACAGCGGGTCGCCGCCGTGCTCGCCGCACACGCCGACCTTGAGGTCCGACTTGGTCTTGCGGCCCTTCTTGGTCCCCATCTCGACCATGCCACCGACGCCGAGCTGGTCGAGCGACTCGAACGGCGAGACGTCGAAGATGCCGTGCTCGAAGTAGCGCGAGAAGAACGACGCCTCGACGTCGTCGCGGGAGAAGCCCCAGGCCATCTGCGTCAGGTCGTTGGTGCCGAAGGAGAAGAAGTCCGCGGACTTGGCGATCCGGTTGGCCAGGAAGGCGGCACGCGGCAGCTCGATCATCGTGCCGATGGCGATGTCGAGCTTGATGCCGCGCTCCTCCTCGACCTCGGCGATCTGCTGGTCGATCTCGGCGCGGACGATCTCGAGCTCGCGCACGCTCGCCACCAGCGGCACCATGATCTCCGGCCGCGGCGTGCCGTGGGCGGCCATCCGGTCGGCCGCGGCCTCGGCGATCGAGCGTGCCTGCATGCGGAACAGGCCGGGGATCTGGATGCCCAGGCGCACGCCGCGCAGGCCGAGCATCGGGTTCTGCTCGTGGAGCCGGCGGACGTGGGTGAGCAGCCTCGCCGCGTGCTCGTCGACCTCGCCGCGCTCCTCGGCGACGGCGACCTCGACGCTCAGCTCGGTGAGGTCGGGCAGGAACTCGTGCAGCGGCGGGTCGAGCAGCCGGATCGTGACGGGCAGCCCGTCCATCGCCTCGAGGATCTCGGTGAAGTCCTGCTTCTGCAGCGGCAGCAGCTCGTCGAGCGCGGCCTCCACGCCGGCCTCGTCCTCGGCGACGATGAGCTTCTCCACCAGCGCGCGACGCTCTCCGAGGAACATGTGCTCGGTGCGGCACAGCCCGATGCCCTGGGCGCCGAAGCGGCGGGCGCGGGCGGCGTCGTCGGGGGTGTCGGCGTTGGTGCGCACGCGCAACCGCCGGGCGCCGTCGGCGTGGGCCATGATCCGCGCGACCGCCTGCGCGAGGTCGTCGTCGAGCTTCTCGCCCTCGAAGTGGCGCACGACCACCGAGTCGGCGACCGGCACGGCGCCGGCGAACACCTCGCCGGTCGTGCCGTCGATCGAGATGACGTCGCCCTCACGGATGGTCTCGCCGTCGCGGACCCGGAACTCCTTGGCCTTGGTGTCGACGTCGAGCGACTCGGCGCCGCACACGCACGTACGACCCATGCCGCGCGCCACGACGGCCGCGTGCGAGGTCTTGCCGCCCCGGCTGGTCAGGATCCCGCGGGCCGCCACCATGCCGCGCAGGTCGTCGGGGTTGGTCTCCTTGCGGACGAGGATGACGTCCTCGCCCCGGTCGGCCCACTCCACGGCGGTGTCGGAGTCGAAGACGGCCTTGCCGACGGCGGCGCCGGGCGAGGCGTTCATGCCCTTCGCCAGCAGGGTGCGGTCGGCGGTCTCGTCGAAGCGCGGGAACATCAGCTGGGCCAGCTGGTCGCCGGTCACGCGGAGCACCGCCTCGTCCATCTGGATCATGCCCTCGTCGACCATGTGGACGGCGATCCGGAACGCCGCCTCGGGCGTGCGCTTGCCGACGCGGGTCTGCAGCATCCACAGCTTGCCGCGCTCGACGGTGAACTCGATGTCGCACATGTCGCGGTAGTGGCGCTCGAGCCGCGTCATGATCGTCATCAGGTCGTCGTGGGACTTCCGGTCGATCTCGGCCATGTCGGCCAGGGACACGGTGTTGCGGATGCCGGCGACCACGTCCTCGCCCTGGGCGTTCTGGAGGTAGTCGCCGTACTCGCCCTGGGCGCCGCTCGCGGGATCGCGGGTGAACGCCACGCCGGAGCCGGAGTCCATGCCGAAGTTGCCGAAGACCATGGCCTGCACGTTGACCGCGGTGCCGAGGTCCTCGGGGATCCGCTCCTGGCGGCGGTAGAGCCGCGCGCGGTCGGTGTTCCAGGAGTCGAAGACGGCGCGGATCGCGAGGTCCATCTGCTCGCGCGGGTCCTGCGGGAAGTCGCGGCCGGTCTCGGCCTTGATGATCCCCTTGAAGGTCTCGACCAGCTTGCGCAGGTCGTCGGCGTCGAGGTCGAGGTCGTTGTCCGTGCCCTTGGCCTTCTTCACCTCGTCGAGGGCCTCGGAGAACAGCTCGGAGTCGACGTCGAGCACGGTGCCGCCGAACATCTGCAGCAGCCGGCGGTAGGAATCCTGCGCGAAGCGCTCGGACTCGCTGCGGGCCGCCAGTCCGCCGACCGAGGTGTCGTTGAGCCCGACGTTGAGGACGGTCTCCATCATCCCGGGCATGGAGAACTTGGCGCCCGAGCGCACCGACACCAGGAGCGGGTCGTCGGCGTCGCCGAGCTTCTTGCCCATCGCCTCCTCGAGCGCTGCGAGGTGCTCGGTGACCTCCTCGGCCAGCCCCTCGGGCTCGCCGCCCTCGGCGAGGTAGGCACGGCACGTCTCGGTGGAGATCGTGAACCCCGGCGGCACCGGCAGGCCGAGGTTCGTCATCTCGGCCAGGTTGGCGCCCTTGCCGCCCAGGAGGTCCTTCTGGTCCTTGCTTCCCTCTGCGAAGTCGTACACCCAGGTCATGAAGGCATCCTGCCTCAGCGACCGGACTCCGTATACGGCTGGGAACCCTCGACCGCGGCGCGCACCCTCCGAGAGGTGAAGTCGGCGGCGAGCTCGTCGACCTCCGCCAACGTGCAGAACCGCACGTCGCGGATCTCGCGCTCCTGCATGACGACGCCCGCGAGCACCTCGGGGCCATGCGTGCCCCCGTCGAAGACGAGGCACACCGCGTCGTCCCAGCCTCCCCACGCGGGCAGCCAGTCGGTGAGCACGAGGTCGCCGGGCTCGATCTGGAGGCCGAGCTCCTCCTCGACCTCGCGCTGCACCGCGAGCCGCGGTGACTCGCCCACCTCGACCACGCCGCCCGGGAGGTCCCAGTCGCGCTTGTAGGTCAGCTGGCAGAGCAGCACGCGCCCCTCGGGGTCGCGGACCAGCATCTGCGAGATCGCCCGCTTGCGGGGGAGGAAGGAGTTGAGGAGGGACCGGAAGCCCTCGGGGTGGTCGACGGGCCGGTCGTCGCGCACGCGGGCGTAGACGACACGGTCCGCCACCTCGCCGTCGACGGTCAGCCCCCGGCTGACGCCCTCCTTGAGCAGGCCGGCCCACGTGGCGGAGCGCTGCGCCTCGCGGTCGTCGAGCCCGACCAGCGCCTCCACCCGCACGTGCTCGACGAGCGCGGACGCCACCTCGCGCCGCAGGTCGTCGGTGGTGACCCGGTCGTCCCACTCGATCCTGGCCACGCCGTCGGTCACCGTGGTCACGCGGATGGAGGAGGGCACCCGTTCACCCTAGCGAGCGGCGGCCAGCGCCAGCGCCGCCACGTGCGCCCGTGCGAGGGATGCCGCCTCGTCGGGGCGCAGCCGTCCCACGCTGACCGCCACCCCCAGTCCGTCCACGAGGGCGTGGAGCACCTGGGCGTGGTGGGCAGCTGCGGTCCCGTCGAGCCCTGGCACCGTGACGCGTACGACGATCGCGAGCCGTTCGGCGAGGGCCTCCTGGTGCACCTGGCGAGCGGCCACCACGACGTCCAGCTCGCCGTCGTCCGAGCTGACCGGCCGCGGTGCTTCGATGCCGGCCGCGAGCACGTCCGAAGGCACGTAGCCGTAGTTGGCGATCGCGAACCGGTGGTGCAGGGGGCCGCTGTCCTCGTCGTCGAGGTCCGCCTCGATGTCCGAAGGCAGGGACGCCGTCGTCGGTGCCGCCATCGCCAGCCGCCACCACACCAGCTCCTCGGCGACCTGCTCCGGCACGGATGGGACCAACGGCAGCAGGAGGCGCACGCCGGCGTCAGGACCTGTCGCGGTGGTGGGCGGCACCAGTCGCCTCCGGCGCCGGTAGGCGACCTCGTTGAGAGCGAGCTGACGGAGGTCGGCCTCGGGGTTGAGCAGCCGCCGGACCGTGCTGATGGACGTGGCGAGCACCTTCGCCAGCCCATGTCGGCTGAGCCGGTCCACCCCGTGGTCGCGCACGAGCGTGAAGCTCGCCAGCTCGAAGAAGGCGAACCGTCCTACGTAGTCGACGATCTTGGGCACGCATCCATTGCAGCAACGGACCGGAGGATGTGCGACCCGTCCTCCACAGGCCCGGATCCGGAGCCGCTGTGCGCCCTGTTTCGTCACGCCCTGTGACACGTGGGCGTGATCCTCGAACCGGGTCGCGGCGCAGGGTCTGTCACAACAGAGGTGGATCCGTGGCGGGTGCTGGTCGACGCTGTGTCACATCAGCGGACGACGTCCCAGCGGGCCATCATCCCGTGGTCCTCGTGGTCGAGCATGTGGCAGTGGATCATGAAGGGGCCGGTGTAGTCGGTGAAGCGGGCGGCGACCTCCACCTCCTCGCCGGGCTCGAGGCGCCAGGTGTCCTCCAGGCCGCGCTCCCACGGGGGCGGTCGCTTGCCGTCGCGGAGCAGGGTGCGCCACTGCTGGGCGTGGATGTGGACGTAGTGGGTGACGTCGCTGGTGTTGCGGAAGCGCCACCGCTCGACGGTGCCGAGGCGAGCACGGTGGTCGACGCGGCCGGGGTCGAAGGCGCGCCCGTTGATGGACCAGAAGCTGCTGTGGTGCGAGGACTGCTCGAGCCCGAACGTCCACGTCTTCGACACCTTCTCCGGCACCGGGGAGACCAGCCTCGGCGACGGCAGCCGCGACGGCAGCCGTGAGGCGTCCCGAGCGGGTGCGCCCACCCGGAACTCCATCACGGGGGTCTCGCGCGCGTCGTCGCCGGAGGTCCCGGTCGGGGCCGGCACCGAGGCGAGCACGAGGCGCTGGCCGGTGGCGCCGCTGAAGTCCACGACCACGTCGGCGCGCTGTGCCGGGCCGAGCAGCACGCTGGACCGCACGACGGCCCGGGGGATCAGTCCGCTACCGGTGCCGACCTGGAGGAACGGCCGGCCGTCGGACAACGTGAAGTTGTAGCTCGAGAAGGGCGAGGAGTTGAGCAGGCGCAGGCGGTAGCGGGTCGCCGACACGTCGAGGTACGGCGCGTAGCGGCCGTTGACCAGGACCTTGTCACCGACCGTGGCGTCGTCCGGCGGGGCGTGGGCGCCGGTCCACGCCATCTGGCCGTGGTGGCCCACCATCTCGGGGCCGTGGGCGAACGGGTCGGTCAGCTGGTTGCCTGACGTGAACGAACGCTCGGAGACCATCAGCGGGACGTCGCGACGGCCCGTTGGCAGCCGTAGGTCCCGGCTGGGCGGGTCGGTGACGATGAACATCCCCTGGAGGCCGCGCCAGTTGTTGCGGGCGGTGCGGTCCATCCGGTGGTCGTGGTACCAGAAGAACGAGCCCGGCTCCGGGCGACCGTCGACCGTCAGCGGGTAGTCATAGGTGCGTTCGCCGCCCCGCGGGATCAGGTGCGTCGTGGGCTGGCCGTCGTCCGCGGATGCGTGGTGGTCGCCGTGCAGGTGCGTCGACATCGACCCAGCAGCGCGGGGGAGCCGGTTGACGACGGTCACCTCGGTGCCCCGCCCGCCCCGCCGCCGGATGGTCGGGCCGGGGTAGGTGCCGCCGTAGGTCCACATCGTCGTGCGGCGGCCGTGCGGGAGCACCCGCACCCCCGCCCGCTCCATGACCAGCCTGATGTCGGCACCGCTGCGCGTGGGCGGGACGACCAGCGGCTGCTCGAACGTGGTGTCGACGGGCTCGACACCGCCGGCCACGCCCTCCACGGTGATCACCCCGCGCATGTTGGGGTGGAACTTGCAGTAGAAGGCCCATGCGCCCGCCGACAGCGCTTCGACCCCGGGGACGGTGGCGGACGTGCCGGCAGGGACGCGTATGTCGAACAGCGGCGTCCCGTCGGCGGCGCGGGCGACCGACGTGACCGTGTGGTCCATGGAGTCGAGGTTGACGACGGTGACGGTCCCGCCTCCACCGACGGTCACCTCCGGCGTGGCGAACCCGGTCCGGGCGCCGCCCTCCTCGACCAGGATGGTCGCGTTGCGCACCGGCTCGGCCGACGCCGTACGACCTTCTCTCCCCGGCCCGGCATCGAGGGCGACGAGCGCGACCGCGCACGTCACGATGCCGACCAGCCAAGCCGCCGCCCGGCCACGCAGGATCCCCGTCATCGTCCCGAGTGTGCAGCAGCGACCGGGTGCCGGCATCCCCAGAAATCGGTGGTCTGGACCTTGTCCGGATGTCACTGAATTCGATGATGACGACGTGGGGGAGCCGTGCCACTACTGGAAGGTGGTGCCGAGGGCGGCACCGCACCTCTCGAGAAGGGTTGGACCATCATGCACGTGCCCACCGGACTGCGCAGGGTGGTGGCGGTCGTGTGCGCGACAGCGCTCGCGAGCACGCCCGTCCTCCTGGCACCCACGACCGCCGGTGCAGCCGGCGCCCCGACGACCAGCGCCCGAGCGTCCATGCCGCACCTCAAGGCGCTCCTGACCAAGAAGACGATCGTGGTCAGGGGGGCCGACGGACTCAAGGCCGGACGTGCCCACCTCGAGGTCCGCGGCCGCGGGACCGTCGAGTTCGCGACGTTCAAGTCCGGCTACGACGTCGCGGACTTCATCGCCGACGTCAACAAGTTCGGCGCGAAGAACGACGTCAAGGCGCTCAAGCGCGCCCTCAAGAACACCACCATCATCGGCGGCCTGACGGGCGGGGGGACCGGCACCATCGTGTTCCCGAAGCCCGGCGCGTACACCCCGTTCTCCCTCGGTGAGCGTGGCGTGGTGACCGGCAAGACGCTGGTCGTGCAGGGCCCCAAGCGCTCGTCCAAGGCGCCGAAGACCGACGGCTCGATCATCGGGAAGAACGGCCCGTCGTGGGGAGGCGCCTCGCAGCTGCCCGCGAAGGGCCGGTTCGAGTTCAAGAACAAGGCCGACCAGCCGCACTTCGTGGCCATGCAGCAGGTGCAGCCCGGCACCACCACCGACCAGGTGCTGGAGTTCCTTCAGAGCGAGGAGGAGGGCCCGCCCCCGTCGTGGCTCCTTCCGGCCGGCATGGAGACCGGGACGCTCAGCCCCGGACGCAGCATGACGGTGGACTACGACCTGCCTGCAGGTCAGTACGTCGTCATGTGCTTCTTCCCCGACCCGAAGATGGGCGGCATGCCGCACGCCCTGATGGGCATGTTGAGGATGGTCACGCTCAGCTGACCGGCACTCCGGTTCCGGGTCGCCCTCAGTCGGCGGCCCGGAACCAGACCGTGGCCAGCGGGGGTACGACGATGTCGGCGTGGGCAGGCTGCCCGTGGTGCTCGCCGTCGACCGCCGTGATGGAGCCGAGGTTGCCGACGCCGGAGCCGTGGTAGACCTCCGCGTCGGTGTTGAGGACCTCCTGCCAGGTGCCGGACGACGGCAGGCCGAGGCGGTAGCCCTCGTGCGGGTTGCCGGCGAAGTTGGCCACGCAGACCAGGTCCGGCTCGCCGGGGGAGCGGCGCACGAACGAGAACGTGTTGGCACCCGCGTCGTTGGCGTCGATCCACTGGAACCCGGACGGGTCGTTGTCGCGGCCCCACAGCGCGGCCGTGTCGGCGTACGCGCGGTTCATGTCGCGCACCATCGCGTGCACGCCCGCGTGCTCGGGGTGCTCGAGGAGCCACCAGTCGAGCTCGCGGCTCTCGGCCCACTCGGACTCCTGGCCGAACTCGCAGCCCATGAAGAGCAGCTGCTTGCCGGGGTGGGCCCACATGTAGGCGAGGTAGGCGCGGAGGTTCGCCAGCTGCTGCCAGCGGTCGCCGGGCATCTTGCGCAGCAGCGAGCCCTTGCCGTGCACGACCTCGTCGTGGCTGATCGGGAGGACGTAGTTCTCCGCGAAGGCGTAGACGAGCGAGAACGTCATCTGGCCGTGGTGGTGGCTGCGGTAGAGCGGGTCCTTGGAGACGTAGTTGAGCGAGTCGTGCATCCAGCCCATGTTCCACTTGAACCCGAAGCCGAGGCCGCCGTCGCTCGTGGGCCCGGTGACCCCCGGCCACGCGGTGGACTCCTCGGCGATCGTGACGATGCCGGGGACGCGCTTGTAGACGGTGGCGTTCATCTCCTGGAGGAACTGCACGGCCTCGAGGTTCTCGCGGCCACCGTGCTTGTTGGGCGACCACTCGCCGTGCTCGCGGGCGTAGTCGAGGTAGAGCATCGAGGCGACGCCGTCCACGCGCAGGCCGTCGGCGTGGTACTCCTCGAGCCAGTAGACCGCGTTGGCGTAGAGGAAGTTGCGCACCTCGTTGCGGCCGAAGTTGAAGATGTGGGAGCCCCACTCCTTGTGCCAGCCGCGCTGGGGGTTGGGGTCCTCGTAGAGCGGGGTGCCGTCGAAGCGGGCCAGGGCCCACTCGTCGGTCGCGAAGTGGCCCGGCACCCAGTCGAGGATCACGCCGACGCCGGCCTGGTGCAGCCGGTCGATGAGGCGCTTGAGCCCGTCGGGGTCGCCGAAACGGGAGTCGGGGGCGAAGTAGGAGGTGACGTGGTAGCCCCACGAACCGCCGAACGGGTGCTGCATCACCGGCATGAACTCGACGTGGGTGAAGCCGAGGTCGGAGACGTACGGGACGAGCGCGTCGGCGATCTCGTCCCAGGAGTAGAGCTCGCCGGAGTAGTGCTTGCGCCACGAGGCGAGGTGCACCTCGTAGGTCGACATCGCCTCGTCGACCGGCTGCTTGGTGCGGCGCGCCTCGATCCAGGCGTCGTCGTTCCACTCGTGCTGCGAGCGCCACACCCGCGAGGCGGAGCTCGGCGGCTTCTCGGCGTACTGGGCGAGCGGGTCGGCCCGGTCGACCCACTGGCCGTCGGCGCCACGGATGCGGAACTTGTACTGGGACCCGACGCCGGCGCCCTCGACGTGGGCGTGCCACACGCCGGACCCGTCGAGGCGGGACATCGGGTGCGCCGATCCGTCCCAGCCGGCCCACTCGCCGGCGACCTGGACCTCCATCGCGTTGGGGGCCCAGACGCGGAAGGACGTGCCGTCCTCGCCGGCCTGGGCGCCGAGTACCCGCCACAGCTCCTCGTGGCGACCCTCGCCGATCAGGTGGAGGTCGAGCTCGCCGGGAGCGTGGGGGTCCCGGGCCGGGGTGGGAGTGGTGGTGGGGGGCTTGCTGGTGGACTTCGTCATGACGTCTCCTCCAACGCTGCGAGGGGGATGGCGAGCCATCCCGGACGGTTGCGTGCTTCGTAGACCGCCTCGTAGACGACCTTGTCCGCGAGGTAGGCGTCCAGCAGTACCCCGTTCGCGCCGTCGAGCACCTCACCCCGCTGCTCGGTGTAGGCGTCGAGGAAGGCGGCCCGGTTGCGTGCGGCCCACTCGGTCGCGCGGTAGGCGCGCTGCTCGGCCTCGCCGCCGGCGTCGGCGCCCCCGGTCATGGCGACCACCCGCGGGGCGTAGTCGAACGACCGGACCATGCCTGCCACGTCGCGCCAGACCGAGTCCGGGCGGAGCCGCTCCGCGAGCGGCTTGGCCGGCTCACCCTCGAAGTCGACGATCTTCCAACCCTTGACGGTGCGCAGGGTCTGGCCCAGGTGCAGGTCGCCGTGCACCTGCTGCACCTCGACGGCGCCGAGGTCGCGCAGGCGGCCGAACGTCTCCCGCAACCGCGCCTCGTGCTCCGCCAGGGCGGGTACGACGTCGAGCGCGGCGTCGAGGCGGCCCTCCATCGCCGAGGCCAGCTCGCCGAGGTCGTCGGCCTCGCGCTGCTCGACCGGGAAGTGGGCGGCCAGGTCGGCGTGCACCTCGGCCAGGGCGACCGCGAGGCGAGCGGCCTCGCCGGCGAAGTCGCCGCCGACCTCCTCGGCGTGGAGGTCGGCCTCGGCGAACAGGTTGCGGACACTGGCCAGGGCCAGGTCCCACCCGTCGCTGGCGGTGCGGAGGAACTGCTGGAGCATCGCGAGCTGGATGGTCGTGTCGGTGTCGTCGTCGACGAGGTCGAGCCAGCCGTAGAGCGCGGCGACGTGGGTCGAGCCGGCCTCGGTGAGGACCTGGTGGATCGCGATGTCGGGATTGACGCCCGGCGTCACCTTGCGGAACACCTTCATCAACGCGTCCTCGCCGAACGCGACCGACGAGTTGGACTGCTCGCCGGAAAAGAGCGTCGAGTGGGCCTCGATGTCGAGGTCGTGGCCCGGCAGCCGGTGGAACATGAGCTCGCCACGCACCTCGGAGCGCGGCGCCGGGGCGACGCCGTGACGGGCGAACGCCGCCAGCCACAGGGACATCGCCTCGCGGTCGTGGAGCGCGTCGTAGACGAAGGACTCGCCGAGCTCGTGGTCATCCCACTCGCCGATGAGCGCGTGCGCGATCCGCTCCTGCGGCTCGGCGTAGAAGGCGAGCGGCAGCTGGTAGAGGTCGGTGGTGCCGTCGGAGTAGGCGACCTCGGCCAGCTCGATGGTGACCTGCAGCCCCTCCGGCGCGTCGGGCAGCCGGCCGACCCGGCGCACGTCGCCGAGCTCCCAGTCGCGTCCCTTGCCGCCGAACCAGCGGGCCTGGTCGATCCAGCCCTTGATCTCGGTGGTCCTGGTGTGGCTCACGGCTCCACCCCCGTGGTGCTCGGGTCGGTCAACCGCAGCCAGAGGAAGCCGTAGCCGCCCAGGGTCAGCAGGTAGGGCAGCTCGCCGACGGCCGGGAACGGCACGCCGCCCAGCAGCTCGACGGGGACCATGCCCTCCCACTGCCGCAGGTCGAGCTCGACGGGCTGCGGAAAGCGGGACAGGTTGTTCACGCAGAGGATCACGTCGCGGTCCTCGGCGCCGCGGTGCTCGCGGATGTAGGACAGGACGCTCGGGTTGGACCCGCCGAGGTCGACGAAGTCACCGAGCCCGAAGGCCGGGTGCCGGCGCCTCGCGTGGACGAGGCGGCGGGTCCAGTGGAGCAGCGAGGACGTGTTCTCCAGCTGCGCCTCGACGTTGACGGACTGGTAGCCGTAGACGGGGTCCTGGATCGCCGGCAGGTGCAGCTTGCCCGGCGTGGCGTTGGAGAAGCCCGCGTTGCGGTCGGGGGTCCACTGCATCGGCGTACGCACCCCGTCGCGGTCGCCGAGCCAGATGTTGTCGCCCATCCCGATCTCGTCGCCGTAGTAGAGGACGGGCGAGCCGGGAAGGGACAGCAGGAGGGCGGTGAAGAGCTCCATGCGGTTGACGTCGTTGTCGAGCAGTGGCGCGAGCCGTCGGCGGATGCCGATGTTGGCCTTCATCCGTGGGTCGTGGGCGTACTCGGACCACATGTAGTCGCGGTCCTCGTCGGTGACCATCTCGAGGGTCAGCTCGTCGTGGTTGCGCAGGAAGATGCCCCACTGGCAGCCGTCGGGGATGGCCGGCGTCTGCTCGAGGATCTCCGAGATCGGGAAGCGCGACTCGCGCCGCACCGCCATGAAGATGCGCGGCATGACCGGGAAGTGGAAGGCCATGTGGCACTCGGTGCCGATCCACCGGCCGTCCGCGGTCTCCTCCGGCCCGAAGTACTCGACCACGTCGGCCGGCCACTGGTTCGCCTCGCACAGGAGCACGCGACCGGGGTAGTGCTCGTCGACGAAGCGCCGGCACTTCTTGAGGAAGTCGTGCGTCTCCTTGAGGTTCTCGCCGTTGGTGCCCGCACGCTCGTAGAGGTATGGCACCGCGTCGAGCCGGAAGCCGTCGAGGCCCATGTCGAGCCAGAAGGCCATCGCCTCCAGCATCGCGTCGTGGACCTTCGGGTTGTCGAAGTTCAGGTCGGGCTGGTGGTGGAAGAAGCGGTGCCAGAAGTACTGCTGGCGCACCGGGTCCCACGTCCAGTTCGACGGCTCGGTGTCGACGAAGATGACCCGGGCGTCCTGGTAGAGCTCATCGGTGTCGGACCACACGTAGAAGTCGCCGTAGGGCCCCTCGGGGTCGCTGCGGCTCGCCTGGAACCACGGGTGGGCGTCACTCGTGTGGTTCATGACGAAGTCGATGATCACCCGGATGCCGCGCTGGTGGCAGGCGTCGATGAACTCGTGGAAGTCCTCGACCGTGCCGCACTCGGGGAGGATGTTGTTGTAGTCGGCGACGTCGTAGCCGCCGTCGCGCAGGGGAGAGGTGAAGAACGGCGGGACCCACAGGCAGTCGACGCCCAGCCACTCGAGGTAGTCGAGCTTTTCGATGAGGCCCTTGAAGTCGCCGGTGCCGTCACCGTTGGAGTCGCGGAACGACCGCACCAGCACCTCGTAGAAGACCGCCGTGCGGAACCACTCGGGTTCCGCGTTGAGCACGGCGGTCGCGCGGGTCGCGTCCGTCGGCATCTGGGACGAGGTGGGGTGGTCGGTCAACGGGTCCTCCTGACGGCGATCACGTGGGCGGGCTCGTAGCCGGGGTCGAGCCGGACGTAGTTGTGGGCGGTCCAGCTCCAGTCCTCGCCGGTGATCTCGTCGTGGGCGACGAACGAGTCGTGCCACTCCATGCCGAGCGCGGGCATGTCGAGGTGGACCATCGTCTCCCGCGTGCCGTGCGGGTCGAGGTTGATGACGCTGATGACGATGTCGTCGCCCTGCTGCTTGGAGAACACCAGCACGTGGTCGTCGTCGCTGGAGTGGATCGTCACGTTGCGCAGCAGCTGCAGGGCGGGGTGCTGCCGGCGGATCTCGTTGAGGCGGGTCAGGTAGGGAGCGAGCGTCGTGCCCTCGGCGTCGCGCTTCTTCCAGTCACGGATGCGGATCTGGTACTTCTCCGAGTCGAGGTACTCCTCCGACCCGGGCTTCACCGCGACGTGCTCGAACAGCTCGTACCCGGCGTAGACGCCCCAGCTGGGCGACCCCGTGGCGGCGAGCGCCGCACGTACCTTGAACGCTGCCGGGCCGCCGTACTGCAGGTAGGCGTGGAGGATGTCGGGCGTGTTGACGAAGAAGTTCGGCCGCATGAGGTGGTCGGACTCGTGGGAGACCTCGACGAGGTAGTCCTCGATCTCGCGCTTGCCGGTGCGCCAGGTGAAGTAGGTGTAGCTCTGGTGGTAGCCGACGGCCCCGAGGCCGTGCATCATCGCCGGCTTGGTGAACGCCTCGGACAGGAAGATCACGTCCGGGTCCGTACGCCGTACCTCCGCCAGCAGCCACTCCCAGAAGGCGAGCGGCTTGGTGTGCGGGTTGTCCACGCGGAAGATCCGCACGCCGTGCGACATCCACAGCTTCACGATCCGCAGCACCTCGCGGCAGATGCCGGCCGGGTCGTTGTCGAAGTTGATCGGGTAGATGTCCTGGTACTTCTTCGGCGGGTTCTCGGCGTACGCGATGGTGCCGTCGGCACGGGTCGTGAAGAACTGCGGGTGCGTCGTCACCCACGGGTGGTCGGGCGCCGCCTGGAGGGCGAGGTCGAGGGCGACCTCGAGGTCGAGCTCCCGGGCACGGGCCACGAAGGCGTCGAAGTCGTCGAACGTCCCGAGGTCGGGGTGGATCGCGTCGTGCCCGCCGTCCTTGCTGCCGATCGCCCACGGTGAACCGGTGTCGTCGGGACCGGGGGTGAGGGTGTTGTTGGGGCCCTTGCGGTTGACCTCGCCGATCGGGTGGATCGGCGGCAGGTAGATGACGTCGAAGCCCATCTCGGCCACGCGCGTCAGGCGCTCCTTCGCGGTCTGGAAGGTGCCGGTGGTGACCTTGCCGGTCTTCTCGTCGCGGGTGGCGCCCTCGGAGCGGGGGAAGAACTCGTACCAGCTGCCGAAGAGCGCACGGGAGCGGTCGGCGCGGAACCGGAAGGGCCCGGTGACGGTGAGCAGCTCGCGCAGCGGGTGGGCGAGGAGGACGGCGTCGAGCCCGGGGTCCTGCAGGGTCGCGAGGCGCGCGGCGACCGGACGCTCGGTGTCGGTCGCGGCCGCGAGCGCGCCCGAGACGACGGCGGCCGACGGCTTGTCGAGCGCCTCCGGACCGGTCCCGGCGGACACGCGCTCCAGCAGGAGCCGCGCCTCGGTGAACATCAGCTCCACGTCGACCCCGGCCGGGATCTTGATGCCCGCGTCGTGCTGCCAGGTCGCGACTGGATCGGACCACGAGTGGATCTCGAAGGTCCACTCGCCCTCGACGTCGGGCGTCACGTGCGCGACGTAGCGGTTGGGCTCCTCGCCGTCGGGTCGCATCCGCACCGGGGCGCGGGTGCGACCGCTCGGGTCGGTGGCGACGACCTCCGCGGCGAGCTGGTCGTGGCCTTCGCGGAAGACCGACGCGCGCACCGGCAGCGGCTCGCCGACGGTGGCCTTGGCCGACTGCCGACCCAGGTCGACCACGGGAGAGACATCCATCACGGGTATCCGTCCAACCATGGCCCCACACTTGCGAACCCGAACCCCGCACGCAAGCCGACCGCGGTCGAGGCCACCCCTTGGGACGTCCCGACCGCGTGGATCCCGGACACGCGTTGACGCGGCGTGGTGACCAGCCGTTCTTTGATCGTTCCAAGAAATGGCCTAGCGTGCTTGCCCGTGCGAGCGTTCCGACGATTCACCGTCCGTCCTGTCCTGCCCGAGCCCCTGGCGGCGCTGGCTGCCCTGGCCGGCAACCTGCGCTGGTCGTGGCACCCGCCCACCCAGGACGTGTTCTCCTCGATCGATCCCGAGCTGTGGCGCGAGGTCAAGCGTGACCCCGTGCGGCTGCTGGGTGCCGTGGGCCGTGACCGGCTCGACGAGCTGGTCGATGACGGCGACTTCCGCGCGCGCCTCGACGCCGCGTACGCCGACCTGCAGCACTACCTCACCGAGGACCGGTGGTACGCCCGCAAGGCCGGTGACGACGCCCCGCGCGCCATCGCCTACTTCTCGTCCGAGTTCGGGATCACCTCGGTGCTGCCGCAGTACTCGGGCGGCCTCGGCATCCTGGCCGGCGACCACCTCAAGGCGTCCTCGGACCTCGGCATCCCGCTGGTGGGCGTGGGGCTGTTCTACCGCCACGGCTACTTCAAGCAGGCGCTCGACCGCGACGGCTGGCAGCAGGAGAGCTACCCGGTGCTCGACCCCGACGAGCTGCCGCTGAGTGTGCTCCGCGAGGCCGACGGCAGCCGTGCGACCGTCTCCCTCGCGCTCCCCGACGGCCCGGACCTGGTGGCGCGCATCCTCGTCGCCAACGTCGGCCGCGTGCCGCTGCTGCTGCTCGACACCGACATCGAGGAGAACAGCGCCCACTACCGCGACGTGACCGACCGCCTCTACGGCGGCAACTCCGAGCACCGCCTGCGCCAGGAGCTGCTGCTCGGCGTGGGTGGCGTCCGCGCGCTGCGGGCGTGGTCGCGCATCACCGGCGCACCGGCCCCGGAGGTCTTCCACGCCAACGAGGGCCACGCCGGCTTCCTAGGCATCGAGCGGATCCGCGAGCTCACGGTCGACGAGGCGGGGCCCCACCTCGACTTCGACACCGCGCTGGAGGTCTCCCGTGCCGGCACGGTGTTCACGACCCACACGCCGGTCCCCGCGGGCATCGACCGGTTCCCGCGCGAGCTCGTGTCCCAGTACTTCGGCGGTAGCTCACCGACGCCGGGCGTCCCGGTCGACCGCATCCTCGCGCTCGGCGCCGAGGACTACGAGGGCGGTGACGCCGGCGTCTTCAACATGGCCGTGATGGGCTTCCGCCTCGCGCAGCGCGCCAACGGTGTCTCCGAGCTGCACGGCCACGTGTCGCGTGGCATGTTCAACGGGCTGTGGCCTGCCTTCGACGAGGCCGAGGTGCCGATCACGTCGATCACCAACGGCGTCCACGGCCCGACCTGGATCGCCCGCGAGGTCATCGAGCTCGCCGCGAGCCGCGGCGCCGACATCGACAGCGACGACACCGACGCCCTCTGGCCGCTCGTCGACAAGATCAGCGACCGCGAGATCTGGGACCTCAAGCGCACCCTGCGCACCCGCTTCGTCGAGGACGCCCGCGACCGGATGCGTCGCTCGGCGGCCAAGCGAGGCTACGCCGCGGCGGAGACCACCTGGATCGACAGCGCGCTCGACCCGGACGTGCTGACCATCGGCTTCGCGCGCCGCGTGCCGACGTACAAGCGCCTCACGCTCATGCTGCGCGACCCGGGCCGTCTCAAGAAGCTGCTGCTCGACCCTGAGCGGCCCATCCAGCTGGTCATCGCAGGGAAGGCGCACCCGGCAGACGAGACCGGCAAGCGGCTCATCCAGGAGATGGTGCGCTTCGCCGACGACCCGGAGGTCCGGCACCGCATCGCGTTCCTGCCCAACTACGACATCGCCATGGCGCAGCCGCTCTACCCGGGCTGCGACGTGTGGCTGAACAACCCGCTTCGCCCCTACGAGGCGTGCGGCACCTCCGGCATGAAGGCGGCCCTCAACGGCGGCCTCAACCTCTCGATCCTCGACGGCTGGTGGGACGAGTGGTACGACGGCAACAACGGCTGGGCGATCCCGTCGGCCGACGGCATCGACGACGCCGACCGTCGCGACGACCTCGAGGCCAACGCGCTCTACAACCTGCTCGAGGGCGAGGTCGTGCCGCGCTTCTACGAGACCAACGACGAGGGCGTGCCCCCGCGCTGGCTGGAGATGGTCCGCCACACGCTCAAGTCGCTCGGCCCCAAGGTTCTCGCCACCCGCCAGGTCCGCGACTACGTCCGTGAGCTGTACGCCCCTGCCGCGCACACCGCGCGCACGCTCAACTCCGACTACGCCGGGGCCCGCACCCTGTCGGGCTGGAAGCACGAGGTCCGCGCCGCGTGGCCGGGCGTCCGCGTCGAGCACGTCGACTCCGAGGGTGTGGGCGACCAGGCCGTCGTGGGCGCGACGCTCGCCGTCCGCGCCTGGGTGGCGCTGGGCTCGCTGTCGCCCGACGACGTCGAGGTGCAGGTCGTGCACGGGCGGATCGGCTCCGACGACGTCCTCACCGCGACCTCGGCGACGCCGATGCTGGTGGGGGAGTCGTACGACGGCAACCGCCACCGCTTCGACGCTGCCGTGCCGCTCGCCGTCTCCGGCCCGTTCGGCTACACGGTCCGCGTGGTCCCGCGCAACGAGGCGCTGGCCTCCGTCGCCGAGCTCGGCCTGGTGGCCGAGCCGGCCTGACGCGTCAGGCGGCCGAGCTCGTCGCGAGCGGGTTCGGCCGCCGGCAGTGACAGAAGTCGCTGCACGGAAGGTAGGTGTGTGCGGCGTGGCCGCACCCCGGGCACGGCAGGTCGTGGCTGAGGCGGGACCGGCTCGTCTGGACGGTGTCCCACATGGTGCACCTCCTTCCTGCATGGTTGGTCCTCACAGCGTGCGCTCTCCCGTGCCCGTTCCGCATCCGGGTTATTACCTATGGGCCACGGAATGTCGTTGCCGGGCGCCTGCCGCTTCTGTGCCGTCAGACGGACTGAACGACGATCAGGCGACGTGCATCGAGCGTGCGACGAGGTGACGGCGCCTCGATCGGTCCGTATGACCGTCAGTCGTCGCGCAGCGGGTCAGCCGAAGGTCAACCAGAGCCCGACGGCGGTCGGGACGACGGCGAGGAGCATCCACGGCGACACGATGCTCTTGCCGTGGATGGCACGACCCACGGCGACGGCGAAGGCGCCGAAGATGCCCGCGATGACGTTCAGCCCGATCTTCGACGACGTGGGGGAGTCGTCCAGCATCACGGCCGCCACGACGAGGCCGACGACCAGGTGCAGGATCGTGGTGACGGCCAGCGTCGACATCACCCAGCGCTGCACGCGGGCGAGGTCGCGGGCGTCCTTCTCGGGGTCCTGGACGATCCGGCGCGGGGCGTCGAGGTCGAGCAGGTGGCCTCGACCCTTCTCCGTACGTCGAGCGGGAACGCTGCCGGCCATACGAGCCTCTCTCACCGAATCGTTTGCTGTGACAACGATTGCTAGGCTAACGGAATGCCCGAGCCCCGCCCAATCGACGACCCGCTGGCCCTCGAGCGGCAGGTCTGCTTCGCCCTCGCCGTGGCGTCCCGCACCGTCATCTCGGTCTACCGGCCGGTGCTGGAGCCGTTGGGGCTCACCCATCCGCAGTACCTCGTGATGCTGGCGCTGTGGGGCGAGGAGCCGTTGTCGGTGACCGAGCTCAGCCGGCGCCTCGAGCTCGACCCGGCCACGCTCTCCCGGCTGCTCCGGCGGCTGGAGGCGGCCGGCCTGGTGCGGCGCGACCGCAACCCGGCGGACGAGCGCAGCCTCGCGGTGGCCCTGACCGAACGTGGCCGCGACCTGCGCACGCAGGCGCTCGAGGTGCCCGGTGCGGTCCTGCAGCGGCTGGGGATGCGGCTCGACGAGCTCATGGACCTGCGCGACCGCCTCACCGAGGTGATCGGTGCCGCGAAGGCGGCGAGCCAGGCGGAGGCGCAGCCCGCCTGACGGGTGCAGACTGCGCACGTGAGATCAAGCGCGCCGCCCGCCCGCGGGCGAGGGTGGTGGCCATGACGACAGCGGCCGACACCTTCGCCGCGTTCCTCGACACCCTTGCCGAGACGCTCGACCTGGGCGGCGACGAGCGGGCCCGCCGGCTCAACCTCTCGCGCTTCCACCTCGCCCGGGTCGTCTCGGCGGCCGGCGGCGAGCCACCGGAGCGGATGCGCCGGAGGCTGCTGCTGGAGCGCGCGGCGTACCGCCTGCTGAGCGAGGACGGACAGGTGGTCGACGTGGCGTTCGAGGCCGGGTTCGGCTCGCACGAGGCGTTCACCCGTGCGTTCTCCCGGGAGTACGGCACCGCACCCAGCCGCTGGCGTCAGCACCCCACCCGTACCCAGATCGAGGGTCCGAGCGGCGTGCACTTCCACCCGCCGGGCAGCCTGCGGCTGCCCACCTCCCGAAAGGTGACCCCGATGGACCTGATGACGCGCATGATCGAGCACCACGTCTGGCTGACCGGCGAGATGATCGAGCGGGCGACCCGGCTCACCGACGAGCAGCTCGACGCCCCGATCGAGGTGCCCATCGGCACGATCGACTGCGACATGACCATCCGCTCCGTGCTCAGCCGGCTCGTCGGGCAGCTGGCGCAGTGGAACGCCGCGGTCGAGCAGCGGGCCTACGACTGGGACCAGGAGCGCGGCAAGTCGCTCAGCACGCTGCGGCGCGAGCTCGCCGAGGAGGGCCCCGCCTTCCTCGAGCAGGTACGCACGACGGTGGAGGAGGGCCGCCTCGACGACACCTTCGTCGACGTCACCTGCGAGCCGCCGAGGGTCTTCACCTACGGCGGGATGGTGGCGCACGTGCTCACCTTCGCGGCCGTACGACGCCTCGTGGTGCTGGGTGCCTTCGAGACCCTCGGCATCACCGACCTCGACGCCGGCGACCCGATGGAGTGGATGGGATCGCCGGCCTGAGAGCCGGGTCGATCAGGTCTGGCGCAGCACCAGCACGGAGCGCGCCTGCAGCTCCATCGTCCCGCCCGCGACCACCGGGGTGCCGACGGCGACGTCCGCGTTGGTCGACAGCACGACCTCGCCGTGGTGGACCCACTGGTTGGCCGGCAGCACCAGCTGGACGTCGTCGACGCCGGAGTTCAGCCAGATCATGAACGAGCGGTCGTTCACCTGCTCGCCGCGCGGGCCCGGGGAGCGCAGGGGAGCGCCGTTGAGGAACATCCCGATCGTGCGGATGCTGTCGTCGTTCCAGTCGTCGACGGTCATCTCGTGGCCGGCCGGGTGCACCCAGACGAGGTCCTTGATGCCGCCCTTGATGGTCGGCCGTCCCTCGAACCAGTGGCGCTGCCGCAGTGCCGGGTGCTCGCGGCGCAGCCGCAGCGCGGTCTTGGTGATCTCGTAGACGTCGAGCCAGGCGTCGTCGGGGCGCCAGTCGATCCACGAGGTCTCGTTGTCCTGGCCGTAGGCGTTGTTGTTGCCGCCCTGGGTGCGCCCGCGCTCGTCGCCCGCGGTGAGCATCGGGACGCCGCTGGAGAAGCAGAGCGTCGCCATCAGGTTGGCCGCCTGACGACGCCGCAGCGCGACGATCCCGGGGTCGTCGGTCTCGCCCTCGACGCCGCAGTTCCACGACCGGTTGTTGTAGGTGCCGTCGCGGTTGTCCTCGCCGTTGGCCTCGTTGTGCTTCTCGTTGTAGGACACGAGGTCGCGCAGGGTGAAGCCGTCGTGGGCGGTGACGAAGTTGACCGAGGCGTAGGGGGAGCGCCCGTCGTCGGCGTAGAGGTCGCTCGACCCGGCCAGCCGCGTCGCGACGGTGCGCACGCCGCTGGAGTGGCCGCGCCAGAAGTCGCGCACGGTGTCGCGGAACTGGTCGTTCCACTCGACCCACGGCGGCGGGAACTGGCCCACGCGGTAGCCGTCCATCGAGGCGTCCCACGGCTCGGCGACCAGCTTCACGTGGCGCAGGACCGGGTCCTGACCGATCGCGGTCAGCAGGTGCGAGCCCATGTCGACGACCTGGTTCGTGCGCGTGATCGCGCTCATGAGGTCGAAGCGGAACCCGTCGACGTGCATCTCCGTCACCCAGTAGCGCAGCGAGTCGAGGATCATCCGGAGGCTCTGCGTGTGGGTGGAGTCCACGGTGTTGCCGCAGCCGGTGACGTCCCAGTAGCGGACCGGCTCGGGGTCCTGGCCCGGCTTCGCCGGCGGAGGTACGACGCGCTGGTAGTAGCCGCGGTCGTCGAGACCGCGGAAGCTCAGCGTCGGCCCGAGCGGCCCCGCCTCCGCGGTGTGGTTGTAGACGACGTCGAGGATCACCTCGAGGCCGGCGAGGTGGAAGTCCTTGACCATCTGCTTGAACTCGGAGACCTGCTGGCCGCGGTCGCCGGCGGAGGAGTACGCGTTGTGCGGGGCGAAGAAGCACATCGAGTTGTAGCCCCAGTAGTTGACCAGCCCCCGCTCGGCGAGGGCCGGCTCGGAGAAGAACTGGTGCACCGGGAGGAGCTCGACCGCGGTCACGCCGAGGTCCTTCAGGTAGTCGGTGACGGCCGGCGTCGCCAGCCCGGCGTACGTGCCGCGCAGGTGCTCGGGCACCCGGTCGTGCAGCGCGGTCATCCCCTTGACGTGCATCTCGTAGATCACCGTGTCGCGCCAGCGCCGCCGGGGGTGGGTGTCGCCGCCCCACTGGAAGTCGTCGTGAACGACGACGCTGCGCGGCACGTACGGCGCCGAGTCGAGGTCGCTGATCGTCTCGGGGTCGCTCGGGCGGTAGCCGAAGATGGCGTCGTCCACGATGAGCTCGCCCGAGACCGCCTTGCCGTAGGGGTCGAGCAGCAGCTTGGCCGGGTTGAACCGCAGGCCGGCCTCGGGGTCCCACGGCCCGTCGGCGCGGTAGCCGTAGCGCGTGCCGCGCGCCACGCCCGGAAGCGCCCCGTGCCACACGCCCAGCGCCTGCTCGGTGAGCTGGTGGCGCGTCTCGACGCCGTCCTCGTCGAAGAGGCACACCCACAGCGCGTCGGCCTCGGGGGCGTAGACCGCGAAGTTCGTCGACTCGCTGGACCAGGTGGCGCCCAGGGGGTAGTTGCGTCCCGGCCAGACCTGCATGGTCTCGCCGTCGTGCATCCAGACTGTGCTCGTCTCCGGGGGCGTCACGCGGGCCATTGTGGTGGCACAGTCCCGGCACGGCACAATGCGGCACGCACCGCGCCAGTCCCCGACGCCGTCCCACGACGCCGTCCCACCGTGACAAGGAGCCACCATGGAGTTCGTCTCGATCGACGTGACCGACGGGGTCGCCGTCCTGCGGCTGGACCGCCCGAAGATGAACGCGATCAGCCTCCAGGTGCAGGCCGACCTGCGCGAGGCCGCGGCCGAGCTGTCCGAGCGCGACGACGTACGCGCCGTGGTGGTGTGGGGCGGTGAGCGGGTCTTCGCCGCCGGCAACGACGTCAAGGAGATGGCCGACCTCTCCTACGTCGAGATGCTGAAGGTCGCCTCGTCCGCCACGTCCGCGACCACCGCCATCGCACGGATCCCGAAGCCGGTCGTCGCCGCGGTCAACGGCTACGCCCTGGGCGGCGGGTGCGAGCTCGCGCTGGCAGCGGACTTCCGCTTCGCCGCCGAGGACGCCGTCCTCGGCCAGCCCGAGGTGCTGCTCGGGATCATCCCCGGCGCCGGCGGCACCCAGCGCCTCACCCGGCTGGTCGGCACGGCGAAGGCCAAGGACCTCATCTTCACCGGTCGGTTCGTGAAGGCCGACGAGGCGCTGCGGATCGGTCTGGTCGACCGGCTCGTCCCCGCCGACAAGGTGCTGGAGGAGTCGGTCGCCTACGCCTCGCAGTTCAGCGGCGCCGCCGCCCTCGCCATCCGCGCCGCCAAGGAGTGCATCGACCGCGGGAGCGAGACCGACCTCGACACCGGGCTGGAGATCGAGCGGCAGCAGTTCGCCGCGATCTTCGCGACCGAGGACCGTACCCGCGGGATGACCTCGTTCGTTGAGAACGGACCGGGCAAGGCGACCTTCGTCGGCCGCTGAGCCCCTCGACCGACCCCGACCGAGAAGGAAGACGACCACGTGGCAACGAAGTTCCGGGCGACGCTCGCCCAGCTGGTGTGGCTGGCGTGCGCGCTCGCGGCCCTGGTGCTCGCAGCGGGAGCGCTGCTGATCGCCCTGGACGCCAACAGGTCCAACGAGCTCGTCGACGCCGTCCTGCGCGCCGCGTCCTGGGTTGACCTCGACGTGTTCTCGCGCCAGGACGGGATCAAGCAGTTCCGCGGGGAGGGCGCCGAGGTCAAGAACGCGCTCTTCAACTGGGGGCTCGCGGCGATCGCCTGGCTCGTGGTCGGGCGCGTCCTCTACCGCGTCATCAAGCCCTGACGCGGCCCGGGTCGGCGCCTCGTCCGGTCGCGACCGTGACAGTGCCACTGTGAGCGACCGCACCCGGATCGCCATTCCGGTCCCCGCTGACCGACCAGTAACCTCATAGCCACATCCGAGTGCACAGGAGGGGCCGCGAGGCCACACCACCATGAACATTGTTGTCTGTGTGAAGTACGTGCCGGACGCGACGGCCGACCGCAAGTTCGAGGACGACAACACCGTCGACCGCGTTGGCGTCGACGGCCTGCTGTCCGAGCTCGACGAGTACGCCGTGGAGCAGGCGCTGCAGTTCCGCGAGAAGCGCGAGGGTGAGGAGATCACCGTCACCGCGCTGACCGTGGGCCCGGAGAAGGCGGTCGACGCGGTGCGCAAGGCGCTGCAGATGGGCGCGGACTCCGGTGTCCACGTCGTCGACGACGCGATCGCGGGCTCCGACTACCTCGGCACCTCCCTGGTGCTCGCCAAGGCCATCGAGAAGGTCAAGGCCGACGCCGGCGCCGACCTCGTGGTCTGCGGCATGGCGTCCACCGACGCCTCCGGCTCGGTAGTCCCGGCCATGCTGGCCGAGCGCCTCGGCATGCCGCAGGTGACCCTGGCCTCGGTCGTGGAGTCGCAGGGCGACCAGGTCCGGATCAAGCGCGACAACGAGGGCTCGACCGAGGTCATCGGCGCCACCCTGCCGATCGTGCTGAGCGTGACCGACCAGTCCGGCGAGGCCCGCTACCCGTCGTTCAAGGGCATCATGGCGGCCAAGAAGAAGCCGCTCGAGACCTGGTCGCTGACCGACCTCGGCCTCGACGCCGACCAGGTCGGCCTGTCGGTTGCCTACACGCAGGTCGAGGACACCACCGCCCGCCCGCCGCGCACGGCCGGCGAGATCGTCACCGACGAGGACGGCTCGGGCGCCGGTGCGCTGGTCGAGTTCCTCGCGTCCAAGAAGTTCATCTGACCAGGATTTGGGGAGCTGCCAGAGATGTCTGAGGTTCTTGTTGTAGTCGACCACGCCGACGGCGAGGTCAAGAAGCCCACCTTCGAGCTGCTCACGATCGCCCGCCGCCTCGGCGAGCCGTCCGCCGTGTTCTTCGGCTCGCCCGACCAGGGCGACGCGGTGGCCGAGAAGGTCAAGAAGTACGGCGCCGCGAAGGTCTACGTCGTCGACGACGCCCAGATCAAGGGCTACCTCGTCGCGCCGAAGGCCGAGGCGCTGCAGCAGCTGGCCGAGAAGACCAGCCCGGCCGCGGTCCTGCTGCCGTCGACGTTCGAGAACAAGGAGGTCGCCGGTCGCCTGGCGATCAAGCTGGGCTCGGGCCTCATCACCGACGCCGTCGACGTCGCCGAGGGTGGCGTCACCACCCAGAGCGTGTTCGCCGGCAACTACACCGTGCAGGCCAAGGTCACCACCGGCACGCCGATCATCACGGTCAAGCCGAACTCGGCAGCCCCCGAGGAGGCCGACGGCGCCGGTGCCGTCGAGGCGTTCGCCGCGACCATCAGCGACGTCGCGAAGACGGCCCAGGTCGTCGCCACCCAGCCGCGCCAGTCCACCGGTCGTCCCGAGCTCACCGAGGCCGCGATCGTGGTCTCCGGCGGCCGTGGCACCGGCGGCAACTTCGAGCCGGTCGAGGGCTTCGCCGACAGCCTCGGCGCCGCCGTCGGCGCCTCGCGTGCCGCCGTCGACTCCGGCTGGATGCCGCACGCCTTCCAGGTCGGCCAGACCGGCAAGACGGTCTCGCCGCAGCTCTACGTCGCCAACGGCATCTCCGGTGCGATCCAGCACCGCGCCGGCATGCAGACGTCGAAGACCATCGTCGCGGTCAACAAGGACCCCGAGGCCCCGATCTTCGAGCTCGTCGACTTCGGCGTCGTGGGCGACCTCCACACGGTCCTTCCCGCCGCGACGGAGAAGATCACCGAGCGCAAGGGCTGACCAGCACCACGTACGACGAACGCCCCCGGCCGCACCGGCCGGGGGCGTTCGTGCGTCCGCGCCGGGTCACCAGCGGCCGATACGCACCGTCCACCCGTCGCCGCGCCGCACGACCTCGAGGGTCTGGCCCTGGTCGGTGCGTGTGCTCTGCATGTCGAAGCGTGTGGGCCGGTCCCAGGACTGCTCCAGCGATGCGCACCTGCCGGGGGTCGGGGCGCTCGTCCGCCCCAGCCGGTCGGTCCCGCCCGCGGTGAGGTGGCGCAGGACCGTCGGCCACCTCCGCGAGTGCTCTCCCGCGACGAGCAGGACGGCCTCGTCCGGGCCGGACGGCACCGCGACGTCGCACCGCCCGGTGGTGCCGGTCGGCAGGGTGACGACGCCGAGGTCGGGGGAGATGACGTGGGTGCTGGTGGGGCCCGGCACGGCGACGTACCGGCCGTCCGGCGACTGACCGAGCACGCGCGGACCCATGGGGAGCGCCTGCCACGCCAGGCCGTCGCGCGTGGTGAGCGCGACGTTGTCGCCCCCGCACCTCACGACCGCGACGAGGACCCCGAGCGGCCGGATCGGGTCGTTGGCACCCCAGCGGCACCGGGTGCGTGACCGGTGCACCGTCGTGGCCGGACCCCAGGCCTGGGCGGCCGGGTCGTAGACCTGCGCGCGCACCTGACGGCCGCGGCGGGAGCCGAGGGCGACGAGCGGGGTCCCCGGCGAGGTGAAGTACTGGGTGTACAGGCGCCCCTCGTGGGCGACGAGGCCGGGGGCGGTGGACGGAGCGAGCCGGGTGACCGCCCACGGCGACGCGGCGTCCGCGCGGGAGATCGTCGTGACGTGCGCCGGGCTGCTGAAGTCGCCGAACACGGTCGTGTCCGAGTCGACGTTGGCGAAGTTGCTGTCCGAGCACGCCGTGTCGAACGCGATGACCTGCCTCGACGGTGCGGCGTCGCCGGTGCGGGTCAGCGCGACGAGTCGGCACCCGCGACGGGAGGAACCGTAGAGGTACGACACCTGGCCGGTGTCGGCGATCGTGGTGGTCGCGGTGTACTCCTGGCCCGGCGTCCGCAGGGCGTGGCGCGCGAAGCCCTCCGGCCCGAAGGTGACGTAGCCGCGGAACTCCGGCCACACGGCCCGGCTGCCGTCGGGGGAGATGCCGGGCTCCTCGTAGGCCTCGCCCTCCAGCCGGTACGACGTCCACGTGACGGTGTCGGCGGACCAGAGCGCCCGGGAGGCGGTCGGCGCCTGGTCCTCGGCGTAGCCGTAGCGGTCGCACTCGGCGATCACGGCCACGGCGCCGTTCGCGGTCCGCGCGTCGACGTCGCCGCAGGAGAGGTCCTTCTTCCTGAGCACCACCGTCCTCGCTCCCCACGTGCCCGAGGCGACGTCGTACCGCTTCGCCCACACGGTCCGGTAGGTGCTCGCCGCCCAGACGCGGAAGAGGTCGCCGTCGGCGAGGGTCAGCTCGACGCCGCCTGCGACCTCCCGCGGCAGCTCGGCCGTCGGCGGCGCTGCTGCGCCCGTCCCGGCACCCGCCGTCGAACCGGTCAGGACCGCCGCTGCGGTCGCCAGCGCGGCCACCACCCCCGTGATGCGAGACATGGCGTCACCCTAGGCTCGCCCGCCCTACGCTGGACAGCATGAGCAGCGAGGACGCCGTGCGCGAGGTCGCCGGCCGGGCCCGGACCGCCAGCCACGAGCTGGCCACGGCAACGCGGGCCGCGAAGGACACCGCGCTGCGCGCGATGGCCGACGCCCTCGTCGCCTCGGCGACCGACATCCTGGCGGCCAACGCCGAGGACGTCGCGCGGGCCGAGGCTGCCGGCACCCCGGCCAACATCGTGGACCGGCTCCGGCTCGACGAGTCCCGCCTCGAGGCGATGGCGCACGGGCTGCGCGACGTCGCCGGTCTGCCCGACCCCGTCGGGGAGGTGCTACGCGGCAGCACGCTGGCCAACGGGCTCGAGCTGCGGCAGGTGCGGGTGCCGTTCGGTGTGGTCGGGATGATCTACGAGGCGCGCCCCAACGTCACCGCCGACGCCGCGGGTATCTGCCTGAAGTCAGGCAACGCCGTCCTCCTGCGGGGCTCCTCCAGCGCCCGGTCGAGCAACGCCGCGATCGTCGCGGCGATGCGCGGCGCGGTGGCGGACAGCGGCCTGCCGGAGGACGTCGTACAGCTCGTGCCGGGGGAGACGCATGACAGCGTCAAGGCGCTGATGCGCGCCCGCGGGCTCGTCGACGTGCTCATCCCGCGCGGGGGAGCCGGGCTGATCCGCAGCGTGGTCGAGGAGTCGACGGTGCCGGTCATCGAGACGGGCGTCGGCAACTGCCACGTCTACGTCGACGCCTCGGCCGACCTCGAGCAGGCGCTCGCGGTGGTGCTCAACTCCAAGACCCACCGCACCAGCGTCTGCAACGCGGCCGAGTCGCTGCTGGTGCACGAGGACGTCGCGGACGAGTTCCTGCCGATCGTGGTGGAGGCGCTGCAGGCGGCCGGGGTGCTCATCCACGGCGACGACTCCTTCGCGGAGTACGACGACGTGGTGCCGGTGACCGACGACGACCACGCCGCCGAGTTCCTCGGCCTGGAGATCTCCGCGGCCGTCGTCCCCGACGTCGAGGGCGCGATCGCCCACATCCGCCGCTGGTCGTCCGGACACACCGAGGCGATCCTCGCCCGCGACCAGGCCACCATCCGGCGCTTCGTCGCTGCGGTGGACTCGGCGGCGGTGATGGTCAACGCCTCCACCCGCTTCACCGACGGCGGGGAGTTCGGGTTCGGCGCCGAGATCGGCATCTCCACCCAGAAGCTGCACGCCCGCGGCCCGATGGGGCTCCCGGAGATGACCTCGAGCAAGTACGTCGTCGTCGGCGAGGGCCACGTCCGGTGACCGCCCGGCGGTGCCGGTAGGGTGAGCGCCATGCTGAGCACCGTCATCACGCTGGCCGCCGAGGCCGAGAGCGAGCCTGCCGTCCACCCCTACGTCGTGGGTGCCATCGCCCTGGGGCTCCTGCTCGTCCTGCTGGTGGCCGTGGTCTCCTTCGGTGGCGGTCGCGAGCACAGCTGATCCGGTGACCGGTCCCGTGGGGCAGCGTCGCGTCGGGGTGATGGGCGGCACCTTCGACCCCATCCACCACGGCCACCTCGTGGCCGCGTCCGAGGTGCAGGCCTGGTTCGACCTCGACGAGGTCATCTTCGTGCCCACCGGCGACCCGTGGCAGAAGAGCGACCGGCAGGTCACACCTGCCGAGCACCGCTACCTGATGACCGTCGTCGCCACCGCGGCCAACCCCCGCTTCAACGTCTCCCGGGTCGACATCGACCGTGCGGGCAAGACCTACACGATCGACACGCTCCGCGACCTCAAGGCCGAGATGCCCGACGCCGAGCTGTTCTTCATCACCGGCGCCGACGCGCTCGCCGACATCTTCACCTGGCGTGACGCCGACGAGCTGTTCGAGCTCGCCAACTTCGTCGGCTGCACGCGGCCGGGCTACGAGATGGACCCGGCGGCCCTCGCCAAGATCCCGTCCGACCGGGTGACCATGGTCGAGATCCCGGCCCTCGCGATCTCCTCCACCGACTGCCGCGACCGCAAGCGTCGCGGCGAGCCCGTCTGGTACCTCGTGCCCGACGGCGTCGTGCAGTACATCGCCAAGCACGACCTCTACGCCGCCACCGGCGCCCCCGCCGGCCGACCGACCCGCACCAGCACCTCCAGCAGCTCCGCCACCAGCTCCAGCACCAGCAAGGACGCCGTATGACTGCCACCGACCACGCCCTCGAGCTCGTCGCCGTCGCCGCCCAGGCGGCGCACGACAAGAAGGCCGACCAGGTCCTGGCCTTCGACGTCAGCGACCAGCTCGCCATCACCGACGCCTTCGTGCTGGCCAGCGCCAACAACGAGCGCGCCGTCGGCGCCATCGTCGACGAGGTGGAGGACAAGCTCCGCGAGGCGGGTGCCAAGCCGATCCGGCGCGAGGGACACAAGGAGGGGCGCTGGGTGCTCCTCGACTACGGGGAGATCGTGGTCCACGTGCAGCACGAGGAGGAGCGGTCCTTCTACGCCCTCGAGCGCCTCTGGAGCGACTGCCCGCTCATCCCGCTGACCCTCGCGTGAGGCGCCTGGTCCTGCTCCGCCACGGCCGCACGGAGTGGAACGACACCGGACGCGCGCAGGGCCACGCCGACGTACCCCTCGACGCGACCGGTGAGGCACAGGCCAAGGCGGTCGCGCCGGTCCTCGCCGCGCTGTCGCCGGTCGCGCTGTGGTCCTCCGACCTCGCCCGCGCCGCCGGCACCGCCGCGGTGGTCGCGGCCGAGGCGGGGCTGGAGCCGGTCCTCGACGCCCGCCTGCGCGAGTTCGACATCGGACCGCACCGGGTCGGCCTGACCGACGAGCAGTACGCCGCGGCCCATCCCGAGGAGCACGCCGCGCTCGTCGCCGGCGACGTCGCGGCCATCCCCGGGCGCGAGACGCCCGATGACGTGCTGGCGCGCGTCCTGCCCGCGCTGACGTCGTACGCCGGCACGCTGGCCGCCGGCGAGACCGGCGTCGTCGTCTCGCACGGCGCCGCGCTGCGCACGTCGGTGCCCGCCTTCCTCGGCTGGCCGGGAGAGGTCGCAGAGTCCCTCGGCGTGCTGGCCAACTGCGGCTGGGTGGTGCTCGAGCACTCGGCGTCGACCTGGACCGGAGGGGTCGTGCGCTGGCGGCTCACGGCGTGGAACCGGGTCGCGGGGTGAGTGACCGTGCCCGCGAGGTCGACGTCGCGCTCAGCCGCCAGCTCGCAAGGGTGATGGACGACGCCGTCACCGTGCCCGGCACCCGCGTCGGGGTCGGCCTCGACGCAGTGATCGGCCTCGTGCCGGGCATCGGCGACGCCGTCGGGAGCGCCCTGTCCGGCGTCATCGTCCGCGACGCCATCCGCGCCCGCGTACCGATGCCGGTGCTGGCGCGGATGGGGCTCAACCTCATCGTCGACGCGCTCCTGGGGTTGATCCCGGGTGTCGGCGACCTCCTCGACGTCGCCCATCGCGCCAACCGCAAGAACCTCCGTCTGCTCCTGCGGGAGATCGAGCGCCAGCCGCTCCGGGAGCCGCCGAGCACGGCGTACGTCGTCGGCGCCGTCGCGCTGATGCTCGTCCCGGTGCTCGCCGGAGTGGCCGCGGCGGTGCTCGGGATCTGGCTGCTCTGGCGCTGGCTGACCTGATCCCGACCGGACGGGGGACCCCGATTTCACCTGCCGGTCAGGTGTCGGCTAGTGTTCTCGACCGTTGGGGCTGTGGCGCAGCTGGTAGCGCATCTGCATGGCATGCAGAGGGTCAGGGGTTCGAGTCCCCTCAGCTCCACCAACAAGAAGGCCGGACCCGTCAGGGTCCGGCCTTCTGCCGTTCGCGGGATCGGGGAGCGGTGGCCTTGCCTGGGCGAGCCGAGGCTCCCCGATCCAGCACGAGTGGAAATTCGCCCGTCTTCTGGTCCGGTGGGCGGGGATGTTCCGGCGGATCCGCGCCAGCGCGCGAAACTCACTCGGCGAACAGCTGTCTGCACCGGCGACCCGTACGAATCGGCGTTCGCGCGAACCCGATGGCACCATGTGCTCATGACCGCGACCGACGCCTCCACCAGCACCGCCACGGCCGCCCACATCGAGGCCACTGAGCGCTATGCCGCACACAACTACCACCCGCTGCCCGTGGTGCTCGCCGAGGGCGACGGCGCGTGGGTCGTCGACGTCGACGGCAAGCGCTACCTCGACTGCCTGGCGGGCTACTCGGCGCTGAACTTCGGCCACTCCAACGAGCGTCTCGTCGCGGTCGCGCGCGAGCAGCTCGGGCACCTGACGCTGACCAGCCGCGCGTTCTTCAACGACAAGCTCAGCGGTTTCGCCGAGGCCCTGTGCCGCCTGACCGGCAAGGACATGATCCTGCCGATGAACTCCGGCGCCGAGGCCGTCGAGACCGCCATCAAGGTCAGCCGCAAGTGGGGCTACGAGGTGAAGGGCGTGCCCGCCGGGCAGGCCAGCATCATCACGATGGAGGGCAACTTCCACGGCCGCACCACCACGATCGTGAGCTTCTCCGACGACGAGGTCGCGACCGCGGGCTACGCGCCGTTCACCACCGGCTTCCGTGGGGTGAAGTACGGCGACATCGAGGCGATCGCCTCCGCCATCGACGAGACCACCGTGGCCGTCCTCTTCGAGCCGATCCAGGGCGAGGGCGGCGTGGTCATGCCGCCCGAGGGCTTCCTCCGCGACCTCCGCGCGCTCTGCACCGAGCGCAACGTGCTGATGGTGGCCGACGAGATCCAGTCCGGCCTCGCGCGGTCGGGCCGCACCTTCGCCTGCGACCACGAGGACGTCGTCCCCGACATCTACATCATGGGCAAGGCGCTCGGCGGCGGCATCTACCCCGTCTCCGCGATCGCCGCGAACCACGACGTCATGGACGTCATCACGCCCGGCTCGCACGGCTCGACCTTCGGCGGCAACCCGCTCGCCGCCGCGATCGGCACCGAGGTCGTCGCGATGCTCGAGGAGGGCACCTTCCAGGCCCGCTCGGCCGAGATCGGCGCCCAGCTCGAGGCCGGCTTCGGCCCGCTCGTCGGCAAGGGTCTCTCCGACGTCCGCGTCCGCGGCGCCTGGGCCGGCATCGACATCGACCCGACGCTCATGTCGGGTCGTCAGATGTCGGAGGCGCTGATGGCCCGCGGCATCCTGGCGAAGGACACCCACGGCTCGACCGTCCGCTTCGCCCCGCCGCTGGTCGCCAGCGACGAGGACATCGCCGGCCTGGTCGCCGCGGTCACCGAGATCCTCACCGCCGGCTGAGCCGGTCGACCACCGCACCGAGACCGGCCGCGCGGGCGGCCGCGAGCGGGGTCATCGCCTCCAGCGGCGACCGGAGCGTGGGGGAGGCCCCGCGGTCGAGGAGCAGCAGGGCGACCTCCGCCCGGCCCTCCTCGATGCTCGCGACCAGCGCGGTGGACTGCACCTCTGGGTGGATGAAGTCGACGTCGACCCCTGCGTCGAGGTGGTGCTCGACGAGGTCGACGTCGCCGGCGCAGGCAGCGGCGAAGAACGCCTTGTAGTCCCCGTGGGACATCAGGCTCCCCTCAAGCGATGGTGAGTCCGCCGTCGACCGGGATCGTCTGCCCGGTCACGTAGCCCGCGGCATCGGAGGCCAGCCAGACGGCGGTCGCCGCCAGCTCGCGCGGGTCGCCCTTGCGGCCGGCCGGGACGCGGGTCATCACCTGGTCGAGGTAGCCGTCGGGGTACGTGGCGGTCATCTCCGAGGAGAAGAAGCCGGGCGCCAGCGCGTTGACCCGGATGCCCTTGCGGCCCATCCACTGCTGGGCGAGGTCGCGGGTCAGGCCGCCCAGGCCGGCCTTCGAGGCGGAGTACGCCGCCTGCGGCAGGCCGCCGGTGGTGGTCCCGAGGATCGAGGAGATGTTGACGATGCTCGAGCCGGGCTGCATCACCCGACCGCACGCCTGGGCCATCCAGTAGCAGCCGTTGAGGTTCACGTCGATGACGGAGCGGAACTCGTCGGGCGTCTCGCGGGTGGCGGGAACGGCGGTGCCGACACCGGCGTTGTTGACGAGCACGTCGACGCGGCCGAACTTCGCCATCGCCTCGTCGACGAGCCGCTGGCACTGCTCGGGGTCGGCCACGTCGGTCGCCACGGTGTGCACGCGACGCCCGGTGGAGCGGACCGAGTCGGCGACCCGCTCGAGCTTGTCCACGCGACGCGCACCCAGCACCACGTCCGCGCCGGCCTCGGCGAAGCAGTGGGCGAAGGCGACGCCCAGCCCGCTCGACGCACCGGTGACGATGACGACCTTGCCGTCGAGGCGGAAGAGATCCATGACGCTCATGCCCGCTGACCCTAGGACGTGCCGCTCGTCACCGTGGCCACGGGGGTCGCCGGTGCCCGCGGCAGGTCGCGCACCGACCGTGAGCACAGCACCAGGGCCACCACGGCGACGTACGCCACCGCAGAGACCACCAGCACCTCCTCGGCGCCGAACGCCACGGCCAGCGGGCCGAAGGCGAGCTGGCCGACGGGCAGTGCGACGAACGAGCCGAGCGCGTCGTAGGAGTAGGCGCGCGACAGCATGCCGTCCTCGATGTTCTCCTGCATCGCGAGGTTCCAGCCCATGCCGAAGACCTCCGTGCCGACGCCGGCCAGGAAGGCCGCGACGACGAGCGCGACCAGGTGGGGCGAGACCCCGAGCAGCAGCACGGGCAGCGCGAAGAGGGACATGCCGAGCATGCCGAGCAGCAGCGGTCGCTCCAGGCGTACCCGCAGCAGGACCACCGTCATGACCAGCAGCCCTGCGGCCTCCGCGGAGAGCACGAAGCCCCATCCCTGGCGGCCGATCGTGTCGTCGGCGATCGCCGGACCGAGCGTGAACCAGGCTCCCGCGTGGATGAAGTTGAGGGCGCAGAACCCCACGACCACGCGCCACAGCCACGGCGTTGCCCAGAAGAAGGTCCAGCCCTCGCGCAGCTCGCGGACGGTGTCCGCCGCCTCGGCGTCGGCCTCCCTCGGGGGGAGCGTCACGGGCAGCAGGAGGACGGCGGAGAGCAGCCAGGCGGCGGCGTCGACCGCGAGGGCCCAGCCGGATCCGACGGTCACCACGAGCAGGGCGCCGACGGTGGGGCCGAGCACCATCATCCCGTTGCGGGTGAGGGAGACCAGGGCGTTGGCGGGCTGCAGCTCCGAACGTGGGACCAGCTGCGGGAGCACGCTGGCCATGGCGGGGAAGGCGACCCCGGAGACGGCCCCCTGCACGACGGAGAGCACGACCAGCATCCAGATCTCGGCGTGCCCGGACAGCACGAGCACGGCGATCGCACCCTGGCTCACGGCCGAGCCGACGTTGGACACCTGCAGCACCAGGGTGCGGGGCAGCCGGTCGGCGATCACGCCGCCGTAGAGCAGGAGCGCGACCATCGGGATGGTGCGGGCGGCGAGGACCTGGCCGAGCGCGACGGGGGAATCGGTGATGTCGAGCACCGCGAAGGCGAGCGCGACGCTGGCTATCATGTTGCCCAGCGTGTTGACGAAGCGCGAGGCGAAGTACCACGCGAAGCTGCGGTTGCGCAGCGGTGCGACCGCGTCCGCCCAGGTCATCGGCCCGCCGCCCGACCCGGCATCCAGCGGGCGTCGTCGCCCTCGAGCCCGCCGGTCATCGTGAAGGCGTTGGTGGTGGCGCTGACGTGCACGGTGTCCGCGGTGCCGGCCGGTCGGGCCTCCGCGTGGAGGAGGTGGGAGGCCTCGTGCAGCAGGTCGAGCGCCCGGCGCCACGCCTCGACGGGCACCCACGCCTCGAGGTCGCTCGACGAGCCGGACCCGCGGCCGGCCTCGAGCAGCCGTCGCTCCACCTCGAGCGCGGTGGCCCGGGCGTAGGCGATCCGGTCGTCGACGGGGCTCGAGCGGTCGGCGACCTCGCGCGTGGCGTCGTACCGGTAGCGCTTGGCCATGCCGCCGCGGATCTTCTCCTCGCTCTCGACCACGAGCTCGCCGGCGTCGTGGAGCACGCGCAGGTGGTACGACGCGTTGGCGTGCGTGATGTCGAGGGTGCGGGCCACGTCGGCGGCGCTCATCGCCTCGGCGGTCAGCAGGGAGAGGATGCGCAGCCGCACCGGGTGCGCCGTCGCCCGCAGCCGCGCCACCGCATCGTGGTCCGTCTCGTCCATGCCAACCCTCCAAGAGTTCTTGGGGAGGAGCGTGCCCGACTGCTCGTCACACTGTCAAACACTTCTTGGAGGGTGCGTCGCCGCGAGATGACCCATGAGCACCCGAGGCGGACCCTGAGGCGACCCTGACTCGCCCCCGGAAGGGGATGATCGCGGCCCGGCTGCGTGCTTGGCTTGTCATCGACAAGACGCGGGCACCCGGCCCGCCGAGGAGTGAGTGAGATGTCCGACCAGTACCCCAGCCCGCAGGACCAGTCCGGTCAGGGCGGCTACCAGCAGAGCAGCCACGGCTACCAGCCGGCGCCCGGCTACAGCTCGACGCCGGCCACGATGTCGGCGCAGGAGGAGCGCACCTGGGGCGCGATCAGCCACGCCGGAGCCGTGGTCGCGATGATCTGCTCGGTCGGCTTCCTCGGGTTCCTGGCCTCGCTCGCGGTCTACCTCGTCCACAAGGACCGCGGACCCTTCGTCCGGGCGCACGCCGCGAACTCGCTCAACGTCCAGATCTCGATGTTCATCTGGCTGGTCGTCGCCACGGTCCTCTACGTGGTCCTCGGCATCGTCACCCTCGGCATCGGCTTCGTGGTCTTCCTGCCGGTCTTCGCCGTCCCGTTCGTGGTCGCCGGGGTGCTGCACGTCATCGGTGCCGTGAAGGCATGGAACGGCGAGTGGTGGAACCCGCCGCTCACCCCGCAGTTCGTCAGGTGAGCTCGCGCAGGAGCTCGTCCTGCCACGCGAACGCTGCCCGGGTCCGGACCGACAGGTCAGGCCCGGGCAGCAGCGTCTCCACCCGCTCCGCCATCCCCGCGGGCAGGTCGGTGCGGAGGTAGCGCAGCCCGAAGTCGTGGCGTGCCGGGCAGTGGACGATCCGCAGCAGTCGCACGAGCGGCTCGACGGCGAGGCGCAGGTGCAGGGTCGTCGCCTCCGCCAGGTCGCCGCGAGCGATCGCCCGCTCGACCAGCCAGGCCGCCGTCTGTCGCCGCGCGGCGGTCTGCTCCACGGCCTGCCGGCGCTGCGCCGCCATCCCGGCCTCGTCGTCGTCCTCGAGCACGAGCAGGCGGTTCGGGTCGTGGAGCACCAGCGGTACGCCGTGCCGGCGGGTGTCCATGGTGAGGCGGTCCGGGGTGGTCTGCACGACCACGTCGAGCAACCGCGTGGGGTGGCCGAGGTCCGCGGCGTCGGGCTGCAGGTGGACGAAGCACTGCCGCCCGGTCGGCCAGGTCGTCTCGGGCAGCTCCCACACGTGGTCGACCGGGAGCTCCTGCCGGGCCAGCGCCAGCACGGCGTCGTACGTCGTCGCGGCGTCGCCGCTGCACCACGCCTCGACGTCGAGGTCGGAGTGCTCGTCCCAGCCGCCGGTCACCGCCGAGCCGTTGACCACGACCACCTGCAGCGCCGGCACGCGGTCGGGGAGCGCGGTGAGGAAGCGGAGGCAGTCGTCGTACCTGCTCAGGTCAGCGGTCATGGGAGCGAGTATGATCTTTCCGTGCACCAGCAGCTCCTTCTTCGACAGCCGCGCTGATCGGGATCTCCCACCCACGGAGACCGACACGCGGCCACCCCTCCATGTGAGGGGTTTTTTCATGCCCGACCCAGCACCACCCGCACCTGCAGAGGACACGCCATGAGCAGCCCAGACACCGGAGCCCACGAGGCCGAGCGCGCGACGTACGACATCGCCGCCACCGAGACGAAGTGGCAGCGTGTCTGGGAGGAGCTCCAGCCCTTCAGGGCCGACGACGACAGCCCGCGGGAGAAGCGCTACGCGCTGACGATGTTCCCCTACCCGAGCGGCGACCTGCACATGGGTCACGCCGAGGTGTTCGCGCTGCACGACGTGATCGCGCGCTACTGGTGGCAGCGCGGCTACGAGGTGCTGAACCCGATGGGCTTCGACTCCTTCGGCCTGCCCGCGGAGAACGCCGCGATCCGCCACGACGAGCACCCCGACACCTACACCCGCGCCAACATCGCCAAGTCGATCGAGTCGTGCCAGAAGTACGCCGCGTCCTTCGACTGGACGCGCACGTTCAACACCAGCGACCCGGAGTACTACCGCTGGACGCAGTGGCTGTTCCTGGAGTTCTTCAAGCGGGGCCTGGCCTACCGCAAGAACAGCCCGGTCAACTGGTGCCCCAACGACCAGACCGTGCTGGCCAACGAGCAGGTCGTCGGCGGTGTCTGCGAGCGCTGCGGGGCTGAGGTGACGAAGAAGAACCTGACGCAGTGGTACTTCAAGATCACCGACTACGCGCAGGAGCTGCTGGACGGCCTGGACGAGCTGGAGGACACCTGGCCCGACCGCGTGGTCACGGCGCAGCGGAACTGGATCGGCCGGTCGGAAGGCGCCCACGTCACGTTCGCGCTGCACACCGCGGGCGGTGAGCGCGACATCGAGGTCTACACCACCCGCCCCGACACGCTGTACGGCGCGACGTTCATGGTGGTGGCGGCGGACGCTGAGCTGGCCGCGGAGATCGTGCACCCGGACCGCGCACAGGCGCTGGAGGACTACCTGGTCGAGGTCCGCAAGGCCTCCGACATCGATCGGCTGGCGACCGACCGGCCCAAGACCGGCGTCGACCTGGGCATCACCGCGACCAACCCCGTCTCCGGCGAGGAGGTCCCGGTCTGGGCGAGCGACTACGTGCTGGCCGACTACGGCACCGGCGCGATCATGGCCGTGCCGGCCCACGACCAGCGCGACCTGGACTTCGCGCGGGCGATGGGGCTGCCGGTGCGGCGCGTCATCGACGTGCCCGGCGAGGACAACCCCGAGGAGACCGGCGTCGCGACGTCCGGCGACGGTGCGTACGTCAACTCGGGCAGCCTGGACGGGCTGAGCGACAAGGCGTCCGGCATCCGCGCGATCGTGGAGCAGCTGGAGGCCGACGGGCGCGGCTCCGGCGCGGTCAACTTCCGCCTGCGCGACTGGCTGCTGAGCCGCCAGCGCTACTGGGGCGCGCCGATCCCGATCATCCACTGCCCGGTGGACGGGGAGGTCCCGGTGCCCGACGAGCAGCTGCCGGTGACGCTGCCGATGCTGAAGGGCGCCGACCTGAAGCCCAAGGGCACCTCGCCGCTGGGCGGGGCGACCGACTGGGTCAACGTGTCCTGCCCGACGTGCGGCGGCCCCGCCACCCGCGACACCGACACCATGGACACCTTCGTGGACTCGTCCTGGTACATGTTCCGCTACTGCTCGCCCCACGAGACCGACCGGCCGTTCGACAGCGCCAAGGTCAACGCCTGGATGCCCTGCAACCTGTACGTCGGCGGCGTCGAGCACGCGGTGCTGCACCTGCTGTACGGCCGGTTCTTCACCAAGGTGCTGAACGACATGGGACTGGTCGACTTCCGCGAGCCATGGTCGGCGCAGCTGAACCAGGGCTTCGTGATCAACCAGGGCAAGAAGATGAGCAAGTCGCTGGGCAACGGCGTCAACCTGGGGGAGCAACTTGCGGCCTTCGGCGTGGACGCGGTGCGGCTGACCCTGGTCTTCGCAGGTCCGCCGGAGGACGACATCGACTGGGCCAACATGTCGCCCGACGGGTCGCTGCGCTTCCTGCAGCGGGCCTGGCGGCTGTCCGGAGACGTCACCTCGGCCCCCGGCGTGGACGTGACGACCGGCGACGTCGCGCTGCGGCGTACGACGGCGCGGACCGTGCACGACGCGGCCGAGCTGGTCGAGAGCTACCGCTTCAACGTGATGGTCGCCCGGGTGATGGAGCTGGTCAACGCCACCCGCAAGGCGATCGACTCCGGCTGCGGACCCGACGACCCGGCCGTGCGCGAGGCGACCGAGGCGGTGGCGATCCTGCTGTCGCTGGTCGCTCCCTACACGGCCGAGGAGATGTGGGAGCGGCTGGGCCACGAGCCCACCGTCGTCCGGGTGGGCTGGCCGGACGTCGACGAGGCCCTGCTGGTCGAGGACACCGTCACCGCGGTCGTGCAGGTCAAGGGCAAGGTCAAGGCGCGCCTGGAGGTGTCCCCGGACGTCTCCGAGGCCGACCTGGAGGCCGCCGCCCTGGCCGACGCCGGCGTCCAGCGGGCTATCGACGGCGCGACCGTGCGCAAGGTGATCGTGCGCGCGCCCAAGCTGGTCAACATCGTGGTGTGACCACCCGCTGCCGTTAGGGTCACGCCATGCCTCGCGTCGTGGTGGTCACGGACTCCACCGCGAGCCTGCCCACGGAAGTGGCGCAGGCTCGCGGGATCCGCGTCGTGCCGCTGCAGGTGGTGATCGGGGCTCGCGTGCTCGAGGAGGGACCCGACGGCGCCACGCCCGACGTGGTCGCCGAGGCGCTGCGTGAGTTCGTGCCGGTGAGCACCTCGCGGCCGGCGCCGGCCCTGTTCGCCGACCTCTACCGCTCGCTCGAGGAGGACGGGGCCGAGGAGATCGTCTCGGTGCACCTGTCCGGCGAGATGAGCGGCACCTTCGAGTCGGCCCAGCTGGCAGCGCTCGAGGTCGAGCTGCCGGTGCACGTCGTGGACTCCGGCCAGGTCGGCATCGCGACCGGCTACGCCGCCCTGACCGCCGCCGACGTGCTGGACGCCGGCGGCACGGGGGAGGAGGCAGCCCGGGCGGCGCTCGCCCGCGGCGAGGCGGCCACCTCGTTGTTCTACGTCGACACCCTGGAGTACCTCCGCCGCGGCGGGCGGATGGGTGCCGCCGCGGCGATCGTCGGCAGCGCGCTGTCGGTCAAGCCACTCCTCGAGATCGCCGACGGCCGCGTGGCGCCGCGCGAGCGCGTGCGCACAGCCTCGCGGGCGCTCGCCCGGCTCGCCGAGCTGGCGGTCGAGGCGGCCGGCGACCAGCCGGTCGACGTGTGCGTGTCCCACCTGGCCAACGCCGGGCGCGCCGAGGAGCTCGCAGCGCTGCTGGGCGAGCGGCTCGCCGACGGGCTGGAGGGGCGCGAGGTGATGTGCGGCGAGCTGGGTGCCGTGCTCGGCGCCCACGTCGGGCCCGGCATGGTCGCGGTCTGCGTCTCCCCGCGCCCCTGACCTCGACATCTGAGGACGCCATGAACGGAATCGGGTCCTGATCACCGTCGCCATGTCCTCAGGTACCTGACGGTTCTCCACAGATGGGCGTTCCGATCTATCGGGGCGGTCTCGGCGTTCCTAGCGTGGACGGCATGCGCCGATCCCAGTCGTCCTCCGAGCACGCCGAGGCGGTGTCGCGGCGGCTGGCGACGCTGAGCGCCGAGCTCGCCGCGGTGCGCGGCGCGCCGGACGACGGAGCCGACCAGGCCCAGGGCCACACCCGGGTCCGCGAGCGTCCTGGCTCGGTCGCTGTGCCGGCACCGGCACCCGTCGTGCCGCCGCTCCCGGGCCGCCATGCGTCGCGCCGGCTGCGGGTGGGCGGGCTGCAGCTCGGTCCGGTGCACCTGGCGGTCGTCGCCGTCGTCGCGGCCCTCGCCGTGGGGCTGGCGGCGTGGTGGTCGGTGCGCGACCAGGCGCGTCCGGCCCCTGTCGCGCCGACCGCGTCCGACGCCGCCGGGTCGGCCTCGCCGCTGGCCCCCGTGGTGTCGTCCGCCGCCCCCGGAGCGGGCGGTGGGGACGGTTCGCCCGGTGCGACCGACCCGGGGGAGGAGCTGGTGGTCGACGTCGCGGGCAAGGTGCGACACCCGGGGATCGCGGTGCTGCCCGTCGGATCACGCGTGGTCGACGCCCTGGAGGCCGCAGGCGGAGCCCGACGAGGCGTGGACCTCACCGCCCTCAACCTCGCCCGACCCGTGGTGGACGGCGAGCAGATCCTCGTGGGGGTCGCTCCCGCCGCGGGCGTCGCCGGCACGCTCGACTCGCCGGTCCCGGGCCGTGAGGCGCTGGTCAACCTCAACACCGCCGACCAGGCGGCCCTCGACACGCTGCCCGGTGTCGGCCCGGTGACGGCCGACGCGATCCTCGCCTGGCGCGAGAGCAACGGCGGCTTCACGTCCGTCGACGAGCTGTTGGAGGTCGACGGCATCGGCGAGGCCACGCTCGCCGACCTCGCCCCGCTCGTCACGCTCTGACCGGATCGTGCCCGATCTGCGCGCGGTCACCCTCGGCGTCGGCGCATGGGCCGGCGCGCTCCTGGTGCTCCTCGCGCCGGGCCGTCCTGCCCTCGCGGCCGTGGTGCTCGTGGTCGTCCTGGTCGTGACCGGTGTGGTCTGCCGCTGGTGGTCCCCCGGCTGGCTGGCCCCGCTGGCAGCGCTGGTGGCGGTCGCCGGGGTCGCCGCCCTGCAGCACGTCCTCGTCACGACGTCACCCCTGGCCGCACTGGCTGATGAAGGCGCCGTCGTCGGGGTGGAGCTCGAGCTGACCTCCGACGTCCGGGTGGTGAGCGGCCAGTACGGCGACCTCCAGGTGGTCCGGGCGGCGGCGACCCGCGTCGAGGGCCGGGGGAGTGCGTGGACGCTCGACGCGCCGGTCGTGGTGATGGCCGATGCCGACTGGCCCCGGCTGCCGCTGGGCACCCGCCTGGAGACCACGGCGCGGCTCGTGCCCGGGGACGGCGACGTCGCAGCGCTCGTCCGCCCGTCCGGCGAGCCGACGGTGGTGGCCGAGCCCGACGTGTGGTGGGACGCCGCGGCGGGCGTACGACGGTCGGTGCGTGCAGCAGTGGCCGGTCGTGACGTCGACGCGCGCGAGCTCGTGCCCGCGCTCGTGGTCGGCGACGACGGTGGGCTCGACCCCGACCTCGCCGACGACTTCCGCACGACCGGGCTGACGCACCTGCTGGCGGTGAGCGGGACCAACCTGACGCTGGTCGTCGGGTTCCTGCTCGTGCTCGGCAGGTGGGTCGGTGTGCGCGGCCCCTGGCTCTACGCACTGGGTGTGCTCGGCATCGTCGGCTTCGTGCTGACCGCGCGCGCCGAGCCGAGCGTCGTACGAGCCGCTGCCATGGGTGCGGTGGCGCTGGTCGGCATGGGGCGCAACGGACGCTCCCGCGGGGTGCGTGGCCTGGGCGCGGCGGTGCTCGGCCTGCTGCTGGTCTGGCCACGCCTCGCCGTGACGGCGGGGTTCGCCCTCTCCGCCCTCGCCACGGCGGGGATCCTCCTGCTCGCGCCGGTGTGGCGTGACGCCCTCATGCAGTGGACGCCGCGGTGGGTCGCGGAGGCGGTGTCGGTGCCGCTGGCCGCGCAGGTGGCGTGCACGCCGGTGGTGGCGGCGATCTCGGGGCAGGTCAGCCTCGTCGCAGTGGGCGCCAACCTGCTCGCCGCACCGGCCGTGGCGCCGGCGACCGTGCTCGGCCTCTGCGGCGGGTTGGTGGGACTGCTGTGGAGCCCGCTCGGTGTCGTGGTGGCCGCACCTGCGGCGTGGTCGGCGAGCTGGATCATCACGGTCGCCCGCTGGGGAGCGGGCGTCCCGACGGCAGCGGTCGACTGGGGCACCGGTCCGGTGCCGCTGGTGCTGCTCACCGTGCTGTGCCTGCTCTCCGTGCCCCTCGCGCCGCGGCTGCTCGGGCGACCGGCGGCGACCCTGGCCTGCACCGGCCTGCTCCTGGTGGTGATGCTGGTCCGGCCGCCGTCCCCCGGCTGGCCGCCGCGCGGGTGGGTGCTGGCGATGTGCGACGTCGGCCAGGGCGATGCGCTGGTCCTGCGCGCCGGTCCGGAATCGGCGGTGGTCGTCGACGCCGGGCCCGAGCCCGGGCCGACCGACGCCTGCCTCGACCGACTCGAGGTCACCGCCGTACCGCTCCTGGTGCTCACGCACTTCCACGCCGACCACGTCGGAGGGGTGGCGGGTGTGCTGGACGGCCGCGAGGTGGGGGAGGTCGAGGGCACCGTGCTGCTCGACCCGCCCGAGGGCGCCGGCGAGGTCGGGAGGGCGGTGGGCCGCGACCCCACCCCGGCGGCGTACGGGCTGACCCGGCGGGTCGGCGAGGTGACGCTCCAGACCGTGTGGCCGAGACCCGGCGCCGGGCCGGGTGACTCCGCGGAGAGCGCAGCCAACAACGCCAGCGTCGTCCTGGTCGCCGAGGTCGAGGGGGTGCGGGTCCTGCTGACCGGCGACGTCGAGCCGTCGGCGCAGGATGCGCTGGCGCGGGACCTGACGGGGCTGCACGTCGACGTGCTCAAGGTGCCGCACCACGGCAGCCGGCACCAGGACCTCGACTGGCTCACCTCGCTCGGGGCGCGGCTGGCGCTGGTGTCGGTGGGGGAGGACAACGACTACGGTCATCCCGCCCCCGACCTGGTGGCCGCCCTGTCCGCCGCCGGTGCGGCCGTGTGGCGCACGGACGTCTCGGGCGACGTGGTCGTGGTGGTCCGGGACGGCGAGCTCGGTGTCGTCGCCCGCGGATAGGGTGAGGGCACCATGGCTCGCACTCCCTCCGCCGCGCAGGTCCTCGGCCACGTCGTCCTGGTGACGGGCAAGGAGGAATACCTCTCCTCGCGCACCGTCGCGTCGGTGCGTGACGCCGTCCGGGCCCACGACGCGGATGCGGAGATCGCCGAGTCGGTGGCCTCCGACCTGACGCTGGCCTCGCTCGGCGAGATGTCGGCGCCGTCGCTCTTCTCCTCGATCAGGTGCGTCATCGTGCGCGGGCTGGAGGACCTGCCCGACGAGTCCGTCGACGGGCTGCTCGACTACTGCGGTGCCCCGGCGGACGACGTCGCGCTCGTGCTGGTGCACTCGGGCGGGCAGAAGGGCAGCGGCGTGCTCACCAAGCTGCGCAAGCTGTCGCCGGTGACGGAGGTGAAGTCCGAGGAGGTCAAGCCCAGCGAGATGGCCGGCTTCGTGACGTCCGAGGTCGCCTCGCACGGCGCGCGGATCGACTCCGACGCCGCCTCCTTCCTCGTGCAGGCCGTCGGCACCGACCTGCGGTCGCTCGCCGCCGCGGCCGACCAGCTGACCAACGACTTCCACGGCGAGCAGCTGACCGTCGACAAGGTGCAGCGCTACTTCGGCGGTCGTGCGGAGGCGAAGTCGTTCACCGTCGCCGACGCGGCGTTCGCCGGGCGTCGCGCCGCGGCCCTCGAGGAGCTGCGCTGGGCCCTCGACTCCGGGACCTCGCCGGTGCTGGTCACCTCGGCGATGGCGGCGTCCGCCCGCAGCCTCGCCCGCTACCTCGGCTCACCCCGGGGCGCCCGCGACGCCGACCTCGCCCGCGACCTCGGCGTGCCCCCGTGGAAGGTGCGCACGGTCCGCGACCAGTCACGCTCGTGGAGCTCCGAGGGCATCGCGGCCGCGGTCCGGGCGGTCGCCCGCGCCGACGCCGACATCAAGGGCCAGGCACACGACGCCTCCTACACCCTCGAGCGGCTCGTGCTCACCGTCGCCGGGCTGCGCGACGGTCGCTGAGCCGCTGCTGCGGCCCCGAAATGCAGAACACCCGCCACGAGGGCGGGTGTCGCAGGTGAAGGTCCGCGTCAGAGCGAGGCGGTCTTCTTGGCGATCGAGGACTTGCGGTTGGCAGCCTGGTTGGCGTGGATGACGCCCTTCGAGGCGGCCTTGTCGAGGGCCTTCATCGCGTCGCGGCCGGCGGCGACGGCAGCGTCCTTGTCGCCCGCCTCGGACAGCTCGCGGAACTTGCGGACGGCGGTCTTCAGGCGCGACTTGACGGCCTGGTTGCGCTGACGCGCCTTCTCGTTCTGCTTGTTGCGCTTGATCTGGGACTTGATGTTCGCCACGTGTGGATCCTCGGAGCTAGAACTGGTCTGGAATGGAAGTCTGGTGCTTGTCGGCTGCCTGGCAACCCCTCCCAGAATCGGCACGGGGAGGGTCGGGTGCCGGACATGCAGGGAGAAACACTACCGTCACGCTCGTGGGCGCCCAAATCGCCTGGCGCGTGGGCGATCGGCTCAGCGCCCGGTGCGTCGGGCCACGGCGCCCAGCATCCTCCTCGACTCCCGGACCCGGAAATCGTTGAGCGTCGGGAGGTTGACGTCGACCGCGACCACCGAGCGCACCGCGAGGTGCGCGCCGAACCCGGCGAGGAAGGCCGTGACCACCTCGTCGCCGGCCTCGCGCAGGGCCGGGGAGACAGCGGTGGAAGCGTCGAACCACACCTCGTCCACGCGTTCGAGCCGGGCGAGCAGCGGGTCGACCCAGGCGGGTCCGCGCCCGGCCATGCCCCAGTCGATGAAGACCAGCTCACCGCCCGGTCGCCTCAGGAGGTTGTCGACCCGGATGTCCCAGTGCGCGACGTGCGGCATGGCGCGGCCGGCGTGCTCGCGCAGGACGTCCGCCCAGCGGTGGGGGTCGTTGCGGAGCCACGTGGGGAGGGGTGCCTCGGCGGGAACGCCGGCCAGCGTCCCGAGGCAGTCGGCCCACTTGTGGAAGACGGAGGCGACGTCCACCAGGTCGACCGACGCCGGCACGTCACGCTCCTGCAGGACGGCGGAGAGCCGGTCCGTCCCCGTCAGGACGCCCTCGAGCTCGCCGGGGTGCGTGAAGTCGGGGTGGCGGCCGTCGACGTCCTCGACGAGCAGCGCGACCCACGCCCCGTCGTCGTACGACGCCAGCAGCCGCGCCCAGAGCTCGTGCTCGCCGAGGTGGCCGAGCACGCCGATCTCCCGGCGGAACAGGCCGGGGGTGTCCGGGTTGAGCTCGGACCCCACGGCCTTGACGAAGGCGCGGGTGCCGTCGGCGCACGTCAGCCGCGTCGCGCACCCAGGGGACATCCCGCCCGCCTGCTCGGCCGTCCCGACGACCGGGGAGCCGAGCTGGTCCTCGACCCAGGAGCGGACCGCCTCGGGCACGGCGTCGTAGGTGAGTCGCACGCCGACCGCGCGCGGGGCGGTCACGCCCAGCCCCGGCGCTGCGACAGCCAGTCCCAGCACACCTCGCCCTGCCAGCGCTGGTGGTCGCGGATGTGCGGCGACGTCGGCGGCACGGGCAGCTCGCACTGGGTGAAGAAGTAGCCGACGTAGAGCGCGAGGTTGATGTCGAACGCCTCCGGGTCGACGTCGCGCAGCAGCCGGCGCCCGGCGATGACGGCGTCGACGTCTATGCCCTCGCCGCGCGGCCCGATGAGGGCGGCGAACGAGTCGAACCACGCGGCGCCGCGCACCGGCCAGTTCCAGTCGCAGATGAGCGCGCGACCGTCGGGATCGATGATGGCGTTGTCGGAGCGGATATCGGTGTGGACCACGGTGTCGCCGCCGACGACCTCGGCGTAGCGCCGCGCCAGAGCCTCCGCCTCGGCCAGCCGCTCCGCGCCCAGGTCCGTACGTCGCTCGCGGAGCGCCGCCCAGCCCTCGAGGAGCGGCGCGAAGTCGTCGGCCGCCGTGTCCAGGTCGAGCCCCGGCGGGGGCGGGGTCAGCACGTCGGCGACGACCTCGAGCGAGTCGAGGAGCGCGTCGAGGTCGTCGGACTGCCACGGGCGGTGCGGCGGGCGCGCGGCGACGTACTCGATCCCGAGCACCACCCAGTCGTCGTCGAGGTGCCACAGCAGCCTCGGGGCCGGCACCTCCGCGGGCAGCGCGGCCAGCTTGCGCGCCTCCTCGCGGTAGGAGTCGGCGAACATCCGCTGCGCCTTGGTCGAGGCCGCCTTCACGAAGTGCCGCGAGCCGTCCTCGCAGACCAGCACGGAGGCGAGGCCGGGTGTGAACCCGCTCGTCTGGGAGATGGCCGAGACGACGGGGGAGCCGCACTTGCGCTCGATCCACGCGCGCAGGTTCGGCGGCAGGAAGGCCCACTCGAGCCGGCGGGCGGTCTTCCCGTGCGGCGCGGGGTAGGGGGCGATCGAGGAGGGGCGGGCCATGGGCGCATCCTCCACCACGCCGCCGGCGCCCACGACCGGATATCCGGTGGAGGCGCGAGCCGCCGACCCGGGAGACTGCTGCCATGCCCGAGCTCGTCCTCCCGACCACCACCGTCCGCGAGTCGTTCCTGGAGGCGATGGACGAGTTCGTCGCCGAGGGCGCCGAGTTCAGCCAGACCGCCGCGTGGATCGAGCACAACGCGCCCGGCTGGAAGGACCCCGACGCCTTCGCAGCCTTCGTCGAGGCGGTCCGGGCCGACGCGCTCCCCGAGACCCCGCGCCCGGAGTGGCACGTGCCGTGCACGACGCTGTGGTGGGTCGACGGGGACGACTACCTCGGTCGCATCGCCATCCGCCACGAGCTGAACGACTTCCTCCTCGACGTGGGTGGGCACATCGGGTACGACGTCCGCCCGACGCGGCGGCGCGAGGGCCACGCGACCGCGATGCTGCAGCACGCGCTGCCGTGGGCGCGCGGTCTCGGGATCGACCCGGCCCTGGTCACCTGCGACGACGACAACGTCGGCTCGGTCCGCGTCATCGAGGCCGCCGGCGGCGTGCTGGAGGACGTGCGCGGAGTGAAGCGGCGCTACTGGGTGCCGACCGCGTCCTGAGGGTCCTGCCCGGCCCCGGCGGCCGGCACGGGCGCGGCCCGGCTGCGCGTGGCCGCACCGACGCCGATCACCGCGACCACGAGCCCGACGAGCTGGGTGGGCGACAGCGTCTCGTCGAGCACCAGCCAGGCGAGCACCGCCGTCACCGGGGGGCTGAGGAAGAACAGGCTGGCCGCGGCGCCCGACCCGCCGCGCAGCACGAGCAGCGCGAGCAGCACCAGGCCGACGATCGAGTTCACGACCGCCAGGAAGAGCACCGCCACGACGGCCTGCCGGGTGTCCGTCACCGGCCAGGCGCCCTCGGTGGTCCAGCCGAGCACGAGCAGCGGCGGAGCAGACACGGCGAACTGCGCCGCGGCCGACCACAGCAGGTCGGGCTGCGCGCCGATCCAGCGCTGGCCGAGCGTCCCGAGGCTGAGCGTGAGCATGCTCAGGCAGCCGACCAGCACGGCGACCGGACCGCCCGCGTGGCCGAGGTCGGCGCCGAGGACGAGCAGCACCCCCACGACGCCGGCGGCAAAGCCGGCGACCTGGAGCGTCGAGACCCGCTCCCCGAGGATGACGGCCGCGAGCAGGGCGGTCAGGACCGGGCTGAGCGCGTGGAGCAGGGAGGCGAGCGTCGCGCCGAGCCCGAGGTCGAAGGCGACGTACATGAGGCCGAACTGGACGGCGTTCATCACGAAGCCGACGAGCGCGACCCGGCCCAGCGTCCTCCGGTCCATCCGGGTCGGCCGTCGCAGCGCGAGGGCCAGGCCGGCGGCCAGGAGGGCGGCCAGGACGAAGCGCCAGCCGAGCGCCGTGAAGGGCGCTGCTGCGTGGACGGCCGCCGGGCCGGAGATGTAGCCGGAGGACCAGACGAGCACGAACGCCGCTGCGGGGACCAGCGGCAGGCTGGTTCCGGTCCGCGACGTCACCGCTGCACGCTAGCGTCCTGTCATGGAGGCGCCGGCACCGGTCAGACGGTCCCTGCCGCGCGCCCTCCGACGTGCCTGGCTGGCGGGCGTGGTGCTCCTCACGGTCGGGGTCGCGCTGCCCGGCACGCTGCTGTCGTTCCCGGGCCTGGTCGTGCTGGCAGCGGCAGCAGGGGCGACGGCCGCACGCGACGATGCCCCGCGCGGGTGGCACGTGCTCGCGCTGGCTGTGCCCGCGGCTCCCGTCGTGGCGGGCGCCGTCGCGCTCGCCTGGCTGACCCTGCACGGCGCCGACACGCTGGTCGCCGTGCTGTTCCTGGTCTACGGCGGGCCGCTGCTGCTCGGCTTCTGGGCGGTCTTCGCGATCGCGGCCGTGGTGGAGCTCGTCCGGAGGCGTCGGCGTCGGTTCGGTGCGGCAGGACCCGCGTGGAAGAATGACCCGACCCCGCCGTCGTACTCCTGAAAGCAGTCCGTGAGCCTCAAGAACGCGCCGCAGCCTGGCTCGACCGACCCGTCGATCATCCGCAACTTCTGCATCATCGCGCACATCGACCACGGCAAGTCGACGCTGGCCGACCGGATGCTGCAGCTGACCGGGGTCGTCGACGAGCGGGCGGCGCGTGCGCAGTACCTCGACCGGATGGACATCGAGCGCGAGCGCGGCATCACCATCAAGTCGCAGGCCGTCCGGATGCCGTGGACGGTCAAGGCGGACAACGCGGCCGGTGCCGAGCCGGGCACCTACGTCCTCAACATGATCGACACCCCGGGCCACGTGGACTTCACCTACGAGGTCTCCCGCAGCCTCGAGGCGTGCGAGGCCGCCATCCTGCTCGTCGACGCCGCGCAGGGCATCGAGGCGCAGACGCTGGCCAACCTCTACCTCGCGATGGCGGCGGACCTCCACATCATCCCGGTGCTCAACAAGATCGACCTCCCGAGCGCCAACGTCGAGAAGTACGCCGCCGAGCTCGCCGGCCTGGTCGGCTGCGAGCCCGAGGAGGTGCTGCTCACCAGCGCCAAGACCGGCCTCGGCGTCGAGGCCCTCCTCGACGAGATCGTGCTCCAGACGCCTGCTCCGGTGGGCGACGCCGACAAGCCGGCCCGCGCGCTGATCTTCGACTCCGTGTACGACACCTACCGGGGCGTGGTCACCTACGTCCGGGTTGTCGACGGCAAGCTCAGCCACCGCGACCGGATCAAGATGATGTCGACCAACGCGGTCCACGAGATGCTCGAGGTCGGCGTGATCAGCCCCGAGCCCGTGAAGGCCGGGGAGATCGGCGTCGGCGAGGTCGGCTACCTGATCACGGGCGTGAAGGACGTGCGCCAGTCGCGCGTCGGCGACACGGTCACCTCCCAGCACCACGGCGCCACCGAGCCGCTCGGCGGCTACAAGCACCCCAACCCGATGGTCTACGCCGGTCTCTACCCGATCGACGGCGACGACTACCCGACGCTGCGCGACGCGCTCGAGAAGCTCCAGCTCAACGACGCGGCGCTGACCTACGAGCCGGAGACCTCCGGCGCCCTCGGCTTCGGCTTCCGCTGCGGCTTCCTCGGCCTGCTCCACATGGAGATCACCCGCGACCGGCTCGAGCGCGAGTTCAACCTCGACCTCATCTCGACCGCCCCCAACGTGGTCTACGAGGTCGTCATGGACGACGGCGCGCAGCACGAGGTGACCAACCCGAGCGAGTACCCCGACGGCAAGGTCGCCGAGGTCCGCGAGCCGGTCGTGAAGGCGACGATCCTCGCGCCGAGCGACTACATCGGCACGATCATGGAGCTCTGCCAGCTCAAGCGCGGCAACCTGCAGGGGATGGACTACCTCTCCGAGGACCGCGTCGAGATGCGCTACACGCTCCCCATGGGCGAGATCGTCTTCGACTTCTTCGACCAGCTGAAGTCGCGCACCAAGGGCTACGCCTCCCTCGACTACGAGCGCTCCGGTGACCAGGCCGCCGACCTGGTGAAGGTCGACATCCTGCTCCAGGGCGAGCCGGTCGACGCGTTCAGCGCGATCGTGCACCGCGAGGCCGCCTACTCCTACGGCGTGATGATGGCCTCGAAGCTCAAGGACCTCATCCCGCGCCAGCAGTTCGAGGTGCCGATCCAGGCGGCCATCGGAGCGCGCGTGATCGCCCGCGAGACCATCCGCGCGATCCGCAAGGACGTCCTCGCCAAGTGCTACGGCGGTGACATCAGCCGCAAGCGGAAGCTGCTCGAGAAGCAGAAGGCCGGCAAGAAGCGGATGAAGAACATCGGGTCCGTCGAGGTGCCGCCGGAGGCCTTCGTCGCCGCGCTCTCGACCACGCAGCCGGCGGAGAAGTCCGGCAAGAAGTGACGCGCGAGCTCGCGGTCGCCGACGACGGGGCCTGGCGCATCAGCCTGGTCGCCGTCGAGCGCGACGGGCCGGTCGCGGCGTCCGCCGGCCGGCACCGGGTGCTGACCGTGGTCGAGGGACCGGTGCTGGACCTGACGGTCGACGGCGACGCGCACGTCGTCGAGCCGCAGCGGCCCTTCGCCCTCCCCGGCGACGCGACCGTCGTGGCCTCGGTGCCGGAGGGTCCCGTACGGGTGCTCGACGTGGTGGTCGACCCGGCGGTCGTCTCGCCGTTCGTCACCGTGCTCGAGCTGGGCCGCTCCTCGACGCTGCCGCTCGCGGACGACCAGGCGGCCTACGTCCTCACGGGCGAGCGGTCCGGCACCCTCGTGGCGGGACCGGGCGAGGTCGGTGGCCGCGGCATGGTCGCGGTCGTCACCCTCGCGCGTCCCTGACCGGACGTCCGCCCCGACCGGAGCAGGTGGTCGGACAGAGTGTCGGGCAGAGTGTCGGGGTGGCCACCTGGCGGGACGTCGAGGACATCGCCCTCGGGCTCGACGGCGCCCGGACGGCGCTCTCGCACACCGGCGACCCGGCGATCGCCGTCGGCCGGCACCCGTTCGCCCGGCTCAGGTGGGACGACGATGGCCGCGAGCTGCTCCAGTTCTGGTCGTTCGACCTCGACTCCGAGGCCGCCCTCGCCGACCGCGCCGAGACGTTCGTCCGGGTGGACATCTTCACGGTCAAGGCGTCGGTCTGGGCGCGTCTCGACCTGCTCGACCGGGCTGAGCTGACGGAGATCCTCACCGACTCGTGGAAGGCCCGACGGGGTGTGCGCCGGTAGGTCAGGACGTGGGCGTCCAGCGCGGGTCGCGGCCCAGCCTGGCCAGGAGGCGGTCGGTGGCCGATGCGTCGTCGGGCACCTCGACCGCTGCGGCGCACACGCCCTCGGAGTGGAGCGCGTCGCCCCACCCGTCGGCGGTGGCGTGGAGCTCAGCGGCCTCCTCGTCGGTGACGGACCACTCCTGCCCGGTCGCGCGGGCGACGTCGGAGCCGTGCACCACGAGGTCCCAGCCGTAGAAGTCGGCCGCCGTCGCGGCGATCGTGGTACGCCCGAAGTAGCCGTCGTACTCCCGCCCCGCCACACCGTCGGCCTCGAGCACCGAGGTGACGTGCGCTCGCTGCGCCTGCCACGCGGCCTCCGGGTCGGCGAGGTCCGGCTGCGGGCCGGCGTCGAGGCCATGTTGTTCGAGGAAGGCCCGCTGGGTCTCCAGCACGTGGCCGACGACGTCGCGGGCGCTCCAGCCCTCGCACGGCGAGGGGACGTCCCAGCCGGCCCCGGTGGTCTCGACCGCGTCCAGCACCCGGGTGAACCGGTCGGCGCGCTGCCGGAAGAGGGAGAGGTAGTGGTCGGTGCCGGGAGTCGTCGTCTGCGTCATGCGACCACTCTCGTCGCCGCGCTGTCGGTGGTGATTGTGATAATCCGACACATGACCAGCCGGACCGGGTCAGGCGGCCCACACCCGGTGGACCCGATCGACCGGGCTCACCTCACGGGCGTGAGCCGGCCGTCGCCCCCGATCCACCGCTACGCCCCCAGCGAGCACCTCACCGACCTGGTCGACCGCTACTGGATCCCCGTGTGGTCGCTCGACGAGCCGTCGACCCAGTCCACGCTCCAGCACCCGGTCTGCCTGGTGGTCGTCAGCGACACCTACGCCCGGTTCTACGGCGTGAGCCGCGGCCGCTCGAGCGTGACGCTGGAGGGCGACGGGTGGGCGGTCGGCACGATGCTCAGCCCGGCCGCCGGCCGGCTGGTGCTCGGGCGTTCGGTCGCGGAGGTGACCGACACCTGGGTCGAGCTGGACGACCTGCCCGGTGGCCGGGGGGCTCTCGTGGAGGACGTCCGAGCCGCGATGGCGACCGACCCCCACGATCCGCATGCCCACCTCGCCGCGATCGGCCACGTCGAGTCGTGGCTGGCGACGCACCTGCCCGTCGATGCGTCCGGCCTGCTGGTCAACCGGCTGGTCGCGTGGCTGGGCGGCCACCCGGAGGTCACCCGGGTCGACGAGCTGGCCCGCGAGGCGGGCCTGTCCGAGCGCAGCCTCCAGCGGCTGGTCGAGCAGCGCATCGGGCTGAGCCCGAAGTGGCTGCTCCAGCGGCGCCGCCTGCACGACGCGGTCGAGGCTCTCAAGGCGGGGCGCGGGACGCTCGCGGAGGTCGCCGCCGACCTGGGCTACGCCGACCAGGCCCACTTCACCCACGACTTCCGCACCGTCACCGGCATGACGCCGGGGGAGTACCTCAGGGACCAGCCGGTCAGGTCGCCTCGCGGGTGAGCGTCACCCCGGTGACCGTGATCCCGAGCACCGACTCGAGGGCGGCGACGGGCTCGTCGAGCTCCGCCTTGAGGGGCCGCCGCGTCCGGGCGAACCAGGTGACCTCGAGCGGTCGGCGCCTCGCCGTCCCGGCGGCTCTCCAGAAGCCGGTGATCCGCCCGTCGACGAGCAGCGGCGGGAGCAGCATCCCGTTGGACTCGTTCCACAGCCGCCGGTGGTGCTCGGGCGTCACGAACCGGTCGCGGGCCTTCGAGTCGTAGCCGCACAGCAGGGCGTCGAACTCCGGGAGCAGCCGCACCCCGGGGAGGTCCCGCGGAGGCGGGGCGTCCGGCAGGTCGACGTACGTCCTGCCGTCGGGGCCGTCGTGCTCGACCACGTCCAGGCCGGAGAGCCCCTCCTCGACGGCCCTGAGCGGCACCCCGGACCACCACGCGACGTCCTGCCGCGACGCGGGTCCGTGAGCGCGCAGGTGCAGGCGTACGACGTCGGCGAGCGTGGCCGGTCCGGTGCGGTCGAACGTGCCGTAGACCGGCTTGCCCTGCCCCTCCCAGCGATCGCCCGACGCCGGCCGGCGGACCAGGGCCCCGTGGGCGAAGCCCAGGTAGCGGCCCGGGCCGGCGGCGGCAGCCTCGAGCGAGGCCGGCGCGTGGCGGCCCAGCCAGTCGTCGACGTGGGCACGGAGCTCCTCGGGGGTGCGCCACTGCCGGGCACAGGCCTCGACGGAGGCCCACAGGTCGGCGAGCTGGCCGTCGGTGAGGCCCAGCAGCCGGGCCCACCGCGGGTGCTGCCCGACGCGGGTGGCCTCGGCGAGCACCGTGTAGGCCTCGGGGCTGGCGGTGTGGACGGTGCCGCGGATCGTGCTGCCGCGCACGATCTCGCCGGCGTCGTAAGCCGCCGTGATCTCCGCATGGGTGGTGCCGGGGAACCGCGCACCGAGCCCGAGGAAGGCCGACCGCGCGGTCTGGGTCTGCATGTCGCCGATCGCGTGCACCCGCTTCGCGACCGTGCCCGGGTCGTCGGGGAACTGCCGGGACAGCGCGGCGCCGGCGAGGTCGTCCCAGCCCAGCGCCACGGGTCAGCCCCGCATCGGGCCGCCGGTGCGGCCGTAGGACTCCGCGACGACCTCGGCCACGACCGAGAGCGCGATCTCGCCGGGCCCCTTGCCGCCCAGGTCGTGGCCCGCCGGCACGTGCAGGGTGGACACGTCCACGCCCTCGGCGACGAGCTCGTCGAGGAGCCCGGCGGCACGAGCCCGGCTCGCCATCATCGCGACGTAGGACGCGTCCGAGGCCAGTGCGGTGCGCAGCACGGCGGGCGCGTCGGGAGCGTCGTGGTCGCACAGGACCACGGCGTCACCCGGCTGCGGGTCGAGGCCGGGTCCGCCGTCGTCGGCCGACTCGACCAGCACGGTGCGCCCAGCCGTCGACGCGATCGCCGCGATCGACCGCGCGATCGGGTTGTCGCTGAGGACCAGGATCCGGCCGTGCCGCACGACGTCGTCCGACCACGGCTGCTGCCGCGGCTCGCTGCGCTCGCTCATGCGCGCCACCCTAGGCTCGCCGCATGCCCGTCGCCATCCCTCCTGACCTGCTCGCCCAGCGGGAGCTGGGCGACGACTGGGGAGGCTGGCTCGACCGGCTCCCGCGGCTCGCGGCCGACCTGCTCGACGACTGGCGGCTGGAGCCGACCGGCGACTCGTTGCACGGCTTCTGCTCACTGGTGCTGCCGGTCGTCGACGCCGACGGCACGGCAGGTGCGCTGAAGGTCGGCTTCGACGGCGACGACGAGTCGCTCCACGAGGGCCTCGCGCTGCAGCACTGGGGCGGCAGGGGCGCCGTACGCCTCCAGCGGGCCGACCCGCGCCGGCGCGCGCTGCTGCTGGATTGGCTGCCCGGACCGGACCTCGGCGACTCGTGGGACGTCGAGGCGTGCGAGGTGGTCGCCGGGCTCTACGGCCGGCTCCACATCCCGGCCATGCCGCAGCTGGCCACCGTCTCGTCGTACGTCGAGCGCTGGTTGCACGACCTCGGCGGGCTGGGGCGTGACCTGCCGGTCCCGCGCCGCTACGTCGAGCAGGCGCTCTCGCTCGGGCCGGACCTGCTCGCCGACGACACGTTGTCGGTCGTCGTGCACGGCGACCTGCACTACGCCAACGTGATGGCCGACGACACGGGGGAGTGGCTCGCCATCGACCCCAAGCCCATGGCCGGCGACCCGCACTACGAACCGGCGCCCATGCTCTGGAACCGGATGGACGAGCTGAGCGGCCCGGGCGCGGTCGGCTCGGTGCGTGACGGGCTGCGCCGCCGCTTCCACGCGCTGGTCGACGTGGCCGGCCTCGACGAGGCGCGCGCCCGGGGCTGGGTGGTCGTGCGGATGGTGCTCAACGCAGGGTGGGCCGTGCAGGACGCCCGGCGCGCCGGTCGGCGCCTGACGGCCGAGGAGCAGGCGTGGATCACGCGCTGCATCGCCGTCACGAAGGCCGTGCAGGACTGACCAAAGTCGGAAAGTCGCCCGTCTGACGGGACATTCGTGGCGTTTGCTACCGCTGGGTAAACCCAGTGATCTAGGTTACAGCCCAAGTCAGCCCCGCCCCGACGAACTGAGTAGGTAACAGATGCCGACCACCATCGACACCGCCTTCCTCGACACCATGCCGCCCAACGTCGCCGTCCAGCTCTTCGACCGCGTCGCAGCGACCCCCGACGCCGAGGCGTTCCGCTTCCCCCGCGGGGAGGCGTGGGAGTCCGTCACCTGGAAGCAGGCCGGCGACAAGGTCGAGGCGCTCGCCGCGGGCCTCATCGCGCTGGGCGTCGAGCCCGAGCAGCGGGTCGGCATCGCCTCCGGCACGCGCTACGAGTGGATCCTCGCCGACCTCGCGATCATGTGCGCCGCCGGCGCGACCACCACGGTCTACCCGACCACCAACGCCGAGGACACCGTCTACATCCTGGGCGACTCCGAGAGCCGCGTCGTCTTCGCCGAGGACGACGAGCAGGTCGCCAAGCTCACCGCGCACCGCTCCGAGCTGCCGCACGTGACGAAGGTCGTCACCTTCGAGGGCGCGACCGACGGCGACTGGGTGATCTCCCTGGAGGACCTCGCCGCGCTCGGCGCGGAGAAGCTGGCCGAGCAGCCCGACGTGGTGCGGACGACGTCGCAGGCGATCCGTCCCGACCAGCTGGCCACCCTCATCTACACCTCCGGCACCACCGGCCGCCCCAAGGGCGTGCGGCTGCGCCACTCGTCGTGGGTCTACGAGGGCGAGGCCATCCGCGCGCAGGGCATCCTCGGGCCCGACGACCTCGAGTTCCGCTGGCTGCCGATGGCCCACTCCTTCGGCAAGGTGCTGATGTCCACGCAGATGGCCTGCGGGTTCGCCGCGGCGATCGACGGCCGGGTCGAGAAGATCGTCGACAACCTGGGCGTCGTGAAGCCGACCTTCATGGGTGCCGCGCCGCGCATCTTCGAGAAGGCCCACGGCCGGATCGTCACCATGCAGGCCGCCGAGGGCGGTGCCAAGGAGAAGATCTTCAAGAAGGCCTTCGACGTCGGCCTCGAGGTCGAGCGCCGCAAGCGCGAGGGCAAGTCGGTGCCCATGGCCCTCAAGGTGCAGCACGGCCTGTTCGACAAGCTGGTCTTCTCCAAGATCCGCGACCGCTTCGGTGGGAACGTCCGGTTCTTCATCTCCGGAGCCGCAGCGCTCAACCGTGACATCGCCGAGTGGTTCGGCGTGGCCGGCATCAAGATCCTCGAGGGCTACGGCCTCACCGAGACCTCCGCCGGCTCGTTCGTCAACCACCCCGACCGCAACAAGTTCGGCACGGTAGGGCCGGTCTTCCCCGGCAGCGAGGTCAAGCTCGGCGACAACGACGAGATCATGATCAAGGGTCCCGGCGTGATGGACGGGTACCACAACCTGCCCGAGGAGACCGCCAAGACGCTGACCTCCGACGGCTGGTTGCACACCGGCGACAAGGGCGCCCTCGACGAGGACGGCCACCTCGTCATCACGGGTCGGATCAAGGAGCTCTTCAAGACCTCCGGCGGCAAGTACATCGCGCCGCCGGCGATCGAGTCGAAGTTCAAGGCCGTGTGCCCCTACGCCAGCCAGTTCATGGTCTTCGGCGACGAGCGCAACTACTGCGTCGCGCTCATCACCCTCGACCCCGACGCGATGGCGGGCTGGGCCGAGGAGAACGGCATGGGCGGCAAGTCCTACACCGAGATCGTGCAGTCCGACGAGGTGCAGAAGATGGTCGGCGGCTACGTCGACGAGCTCAACAGCCACCTCAACCGCTGGGAGACCATCAAGAAGTGGAAGCTCCTCGACCACGACCTGACGGTCGAGTCGGGCGAGCTGACCCCCTCGATGAAGGTCAAGCGCAACGTCGTGCAGGAGAACAACCAGGCGCTCATCGAGCAGATGTACGCCTAGGGTTCGCCGACGGACGGGTGCCGGTGGGCGACCACTGGCACCCGTCCGTGCGTGGGCCACGTGGTTGGATACCGGCGTGTCCCCCGCTCAGCCCGACGGTGACGTCGCCCCCGAGGACGGACTGCTCCCCGACGAGGCGTGGGCGCAGTTCGGCAGCAAGCCCTTCGGGCTCTACGTCCACGTGCCGTTCTGCTCGGTGCGGTGCGGCTACTGCGACTTCAACACCTACACCGCGCAGGAGCTCGGCGACGAGGTCGGCGCGAGCCGGTCGTCGTACGCCGAGGCGGCGATCCGCGAGATCCGCTTCGCGCGCCAGGTGCTCGGGCACCGCGACGTCCCCATCGAGACGATCTTCTTCGGTGGTGGCACCCCCACGCTGCTGAAGCCGGCCGACCTCGGCGCCATCGTGGCCAGCGCGGCGGCCGAGTTCGGGCTCGTCGACGACGTCGAGATCACGACCGAGGCCAACCCCGACAGCGTCGCCGCCTGGGACCTCGAGGAGCTGCGCACCGCCGGCTTCAACCGGATCAGCTTCGGCATGCAGTCCGCCGTCGACCACGTGCTGCGCACCCTCGACCGCACCCATGACCCGATGCGGGTGCCGGCCGTCGTCGACTGGGCCCGGCAGGCCGGGTTCGACGACGTCAGCCTCGACCTCATCTACGGCACGCCGGGGGAGTCGCTGGCCGACTGGGAGACCTCGGTCGACGTCGCCCTCGGCTGCCGGCCCGACCATGTCTCGGCGTACTCCCTCATCGTGGAGGAGGGCACCGCGATGGGCCGTCAGGTCCGGCGCGGTGAGCTCCCGATGCCCGACGAGGACGACCTGGCCGACAAGTACCACCTCGTCGACGAGAAGCTCGCCGGCGCCGGGATGAGCTGGTACGAGGTGTCCAACTGGGCCACGTCGCCCGACCACTGGTGCCGCCACAACCTCCTGTACTGGACCGGCGGGCACTGGTGGGGCGTCGGGCCCGGCGCGCACTCCCACGTCGGCGGGGTGCGCTGGTGGAACGTCAAGCACCCGGCGGCCTACGCCCAGCGGCTCGCCACCGGGGTCTCCCCGGCCCAGGCGCGGGAGGTGCTCGGCTACCAAGACCAACGGGTCGAGCGGATCCTGCTGGAGATCCGGCTCGTCGAGGGGCTCCCGGTCACCGCCCTCGAGGCCACCGGCCGCTCCCACGTCGCCCGCCTCGTCGCGGACGGGCTCGTCGAGCTCGTCACCGAGCGCCTCGTGCTCACCCAGCGCGGCCGGCTCCTCGCCGACGCGATCGTGCGCGACCTCGTCGACTGAACCGCCCTCGGTGGTCGAGTAGCCCACGAGGAACGAGCGGGCGTATCGAGACCCTCGGATCGCGGATCTCGATACGGGTCGCCAGTCCTTCGCTTCGCTCAGGTCTAGCCGAGCCCTACTCGATCTCCCGACCTCTTCAGCCCTTCGCTCCGCTCAGGGCTGGGTCGTGAAGTCGATGAGCTCCTCGACCCGGCCGAGGAGCGCGGGCTCGAGGTCGGCGAAGGAGCTCACCCGGCCGAGGATGTGCTTCCACGCGCGGGCGATGTCGGCCTGGTCACGGTGCGGCCAGCCGAGCTGCTGGCAGGTGCCGGTCTTCCAGTCGATGCCACGGGGGATGGCCGGCCACGACGCGATGCCGAGCCGGTCGGGCTTGACCGCCTGCCAGATGTCGATGAACGGGTGCCCGACGACCAGGACGTGCTTGCCGATGGGGGAGCGGGCGATGCCCTGCGCGATGCGGGCCTCCTTGGACCCGGGGACCAGGTGGTCGACGAGGACGCCGACCCGTCGCTGGGGGCCGGGCTTGAAGTCGCGCAGGTGCTCGGCGAGGTCGTCGACGCCGCCGAGGTACTCGACGACCACGCCCTCGATCCGCAGGTCGTCCCCCCAGACCTTCTCGACGAGCTCGGCGTCGTGGCGGCCCTCGACGAAGATCCGGCTGGCGCGCGCGACGCGGGCGCGGGCGTTGGGCACCGCGACCGAGCCGGACGCCGTACGCGTCGGGGCGGCCGGCGCGCCCGCCCGCACGGGACGGGTGAGGATCACCGGCCGGCCCTCGAGCAGGAACCCGGGGCCGAGCGGGAACGTACGCCGCTTGCCGCGCCGGTCCTCGAGCGTGAGCGTGTCGATGTCGCGGTCGACGGCGACGACCTCGCCGCACCAGTCGGTGGTGACCTCCTCGACGACCATCCCGAGCTCGGTCGGCACCTCCGTGGCACGACCGTTCCTGGGGACGCGCCAGTCACCGGAGAGGACGTCGGTTCCGTAGCGATCCTGGGGCACCGGTCCACGCTAGGCGTCCGCCTGCCCGACGGCCGGGTGGCACGCCGTGCGACGCGGGTCACACCTGCGGGCTCAGCCTCCGGCGATGCCGCCGCCCTCGGCGCCGTCGCCGCTGTTGGCGTCGTCGCCTCTCTCGGAGTCGCTCCCGTCGGAGTCGCTCTGGCCGGGCGCCTGGCTCGCCCCGTCGTCGTTGCCCAGGTCCTCCTGGGTGGCGTCCATCTCGAGCTCCTCGCGACTCTTGGTGTTCTCGTCGTCGGGGTCGAGGGGCTCGGCCAGCGGGTTGTCCTCACCGGGCTGCAGGTCGTCGGGCAGCTGGTCGTCGGAGATGCCGCCCAGGGTGGCGCTGTCGGGTGAGGTGGTGTCGCCGGAGTGGTCGGAGTCGGCCGGGCTGGTGCCGCTGCCCGCCTTGGGCGTGTCGGTCGACTCGGTGTTGTCGGTCTGGGACTCGCTGTTCTCGGTCATGCACCAGTCCTACTGGGCCAGCTGGCCCGGGACCAGCCCCATGAGGGTGTGGGCTGAGGGTGTGGCGCAAACTAGATGAGCGGGAGGCGCTTCTGGCTGCGGGGCAGGTGCTCGTAGCCGAGCCGGACGGCGCTCTCGAGCCGCTCGCGCTCCCAGGGCCACTCACCGGCGGCGAGCGCCTCGGACTGCGGCACGCCGCGCGAGGCCAGGTCGCGGATGGTCTCGGCGATGACGCCGAGCTCGACGCGCTGGTCCTGCACGAACGCCTTGTCGACGACCTGCCCGTGGCCGGGCACGACGACCGTCGCGTCGGTCATGAGGCCGATGACGAGGTCGAGCGTCGCCGGCCACTCCAGTGGCCAGGAGTCGTCGCCGATGAACGGCGGGTCGGACTCCTCGACCAGGTCCCCGCCCAGCAGGACGTCCGCATCCGGCACGCGTACGACGAGGTCGCCGGCCGTGTGACCGCGCCCGGGGTGGATCAGCTCGACTGCCCGGTCGCCCAGGTCGAGCTGCACCGCGGAGGAGAAGGTGCGGGTGGGCAGCCGGAGGGTGGTCGCCAGGATCTCGTCGCGCCGCGGGTGGACGGTGTCCTGCTCGTAGTGCTCGAAGGTCCGCTCCGAGGACTCGACCATGTGCTCGGCCGCCCAGTCCGTCGCGTGGATCGGCATCTCGCCGAACTGCTCGACCAGGGTCGCGTTCCCGAAGTGGTGGTCCCAGTGCTCGTGCGTGTTGACCAGCCCGGTCAACGGGCCCGCGCCGAGACGGCGTACGTCGTCGGCGACCACTCGCGCCTGCTCGGCCGACCCGTGCGTGTCGACCATGAGCAGGCCGTCCGAGCCGCCGACGAGCGTGATGTTGACGTGCATCCAGTCGTAGTGCGCGACCCAGACGCGCGGGGCGACCTCGGTGAACCGAGGGGTGTCGTCGGGCATGCCCGCGAGCCTACGGACTGCTAGTAGTCTTGGCACTCCGGGCGAACGAGTGCCAGAACGCGACGTGCAGAGGAGAGGCTCGATGGTCGACGACCGCAAGCTCGACGTGCTCCGCGCGATCGTCGAGGACTACGTGGCCACGGAGGAGCCGGTCGGCTCCAAGGCGCTCGTGGAGCGGCACGGTCTCGGCGTCTCGCCGGCGACGGTCCGCAACGACATGGCGGCGCTCGAGGACGAGGGCTACATCCACCAGCCGCACACCAGTGCCGGCCGCGTCCCCACCGACAAGGGCTACCGGCTCTTCGTCGACAAGCTCGCCACGCTCAAGCCGATGAGCGCGGCCGAGCGCCGGGCGATCGCGACGCTGCTCGACGGGGCGGTGGACCTCGACGACGTCGTGCAGCGCTCGGTCCGGCTGCTCAGCCAGCTGACCCGCCAGGTCGCGATCGTGCAGTACCCGACGCTCTCGCGCTCGACGGTCCGCCACATCGAGCTGGTGTCCCTGACCCCGACCCGGGTGATGGTGATCCTCATCCTCAGCACGGGCCGGGTCGAGCAGCGCCTCGTCGAGCTCGACGCAGCCGTGGTCGACAGCGACCTCGCCGAGCTGCGGGTCGCGGTCAACCAGGCCAGCGTCGGCGTGCAGATCGCGGCGGCCGCGGCGGCGCTCGGCGACCTGCCCGACGGCGTACGCCCCGAGCAGGTCGACTCGACCCGTGCGATCGTGGGCGTGCTGACCGAGGCGATGTCCGACCACCGCAGCGACGAGCGCGTCGCGGTCGGCGGCACCGCCAACCTCGCCCGCTACGGCGACTTCGACACCGCCGTCCGACCGTTGCTCGAGGCGCTGGAGGAGCACGTCGTGCTGCTCAAGCTGTTGGGGGAGTCGGGCACCGACGCGCTGACGGTGCGCATCGGCCACGAAGGCCCCTACTCCGAGCTCGCGGCCACGAGCGTCGTGGCCACCGGCTACGGCCCGCAGGAGTTCCACCTCGGCTCCCTCGGCGTCGTCGGCCCCACCCGCATGGACTACCCCGGATCCATGGCAGCCGTGCGCGCGGTCGCGCGCTACGTCTCCCGGATCCTCGATGAAGGAAACCAGTGACACAGGACCCCTACGAGATCCTCGGCGTCTCGCGCGAGGCGAGCGCCGACGACATCAAGAAGGCCTACCGCAAGCTCGCGCGGCAGCTGCACCCCGACGTCAACCCCGACCCGGAGACGCAGGAGCGGTTCAAGGACGTCTCCCGCGCCTACGAGGTGCTGAGCGACCCCGGCAAGCGGGCGGCCTACGACCGTGGCGGCGACGCCTTCAGCCAGGGCTTCGGCGGTGCCGGGCAGGGCTTCAGCTTCACCGACATCATGGACGCGTTCTTCGGTGGCGGTGCCGCCGGCGGTGCGCAGACCCGAGGCCCGCGCTCGCGGGCCCGCCGCGGCCAGGACGCGCTCATCCGCCTCGACGTCGAGCTCGCCGAAGCGGCCTTCGGTGTCACCCGCGACCTCAAGGTCGACACCGCGCTGCGCTGCGAGGCGTGCGAGGGGCAGGGCACGGCGCCCGGCACCAAGCCGGTCACCTGCGAGACCTGTCACGGCCAGGGCGAGGTCGCCGTGGTCCAGCGCTCCTTCCTCGGTGAGATCCGCACCCTGCGCCCCTGCGCGGCGTGCCGCGGGTACGGCTCGATCATCCCGGACCCCTGCCGTGAGTGCTCCGGCGACGGCCGGGTGCGCTCGCGCCGCACCCTGACGGTCAAGATCCCGGCCGGTGTCGACCACGGCACGCGCGTCCAGCTGACCGGTCAGGGCGAGGTCGGCCCGGGCGGCGGCCCGGCGGGTGACCTCTACGTGGAGATCCACGTCGACCCGCACCCCACCTTCACCCGCCACGGCAACGACCTGCACACCACGATCTCGCTGCCGATGACGGCGGCCGCCCTCGGCACCCAGCTCACGCTGCCCCTGCTCGAGGCCGACCTGCCCGCCTCGTCCGAGGAGTCGTCGGAGACGACGACGACCTACGACCTCGACATCCGGCCCGGCACGCAGGCGGGCAGCGAGCAGGTGATCCGCGGCTTCGGTGTCCCGAGCCTGCGCGGCGGTCGCGGTGACCTCGTCGTCAGCATCGCGGTGGAGACCCCCACCCGCCTCGACCCGCGCCAGGAGGAGCTGTTGCGCGAGCTCGCGGCGATCCGGGGCGAGGAGCAGCCCGACGGCAAGAACGAGGCGCCCCACAAGTCGATGTTCGGTCGGCTCCGCGACGCCTTCCAGGGCTGAGCCGGGGTGTCGCTCCCGGTCCACCTCGTCGAGTTGCTGGACGGAGCCGCGCCCGGCTCGCTCGTCGAGGTGACCGGCGACGAGGCGCACCACGCGGTCGCCGTACGACGCCTCCGCGAGGGTGAGCAGGTCGTCCTCACCGACGGCCGGGGCACGTCGGCCACCGGGACGGTCGCGTCGACGGGCAAGCGGGTCTTCTCCGTCACGGTCGGCTCCGTCGCGCAGGATCCCCGCCCGGAGCCGGCGATCACCGTGGTGCAGGCCCTGCCCAAGGGCGACCGCGGGGAGCTCGCGGTCGAGGTCCTCACCGAGGTCGGCGTCGACCGCATCGTGCCGTGGGCGGCCTCGCGGTCGGTCGCGGTCTGGAAGGGCGAGCGGGCCACGAAGTCCCACGCGAAGTGGCAGTCCACCGCTCGGGAGGCGGCCAAGCAGTCGCGCCGCTCCTGGCTCCCGGGCGTCACCCCGCTCGCCTCCACCGCCGACCTCGCGGCCGTCGTCGCGGAGGCCGACCTCGCGGTCGTGCTGCACGAGGACGCCACCCTGCCGCTGGGCGCGCTCGAGGTCCCCGAGGCCGGCCGGGTGGTGATCGTCGTCGGGCCCGAGGGCGGCATCAGCCCCGACGAGCTGGAGCAGCTGGGTGACGCCGGCGCCCACGCCGTACGCCTCGGGGCCGAGGTGCTGCGCACCTCCACGGCCGGCGTCGTCGCCGCGGCCGCGGTGCTGGCCCGCACCAGCCGCTGGGCCTGACGCGCCGGGAGCTACTCGACGACCGTGATCCGGCGGGTGTCGGAGTCGGTGGTGCCGTCGAGGTTCTTGACCGTCGCGATCACCTCGTACTCGCCGGGCCGGAGGTCGTCGCTGCGCTGGCCGATGGAGAAGGAGCCGGGGGAACCGTTCGTCTGGTCGAGCGTGGAGGTCGCGGGTCCCAGGACCACAGCGGTGCTGCCCACCCGCTGTATCCGCACCGTGACGAGGCCGTCGGCGCTGGTGGCGCGTCCGTCGACCCAGACCGTGCGGTCCGCGCGCACGGTCCGGCCATCCGAGGGCTCGGACAGCGACACCGGGGCGAGCACGTCTCGGTCGGGCGATCCCGTCAGCGGCGCCGTCGTCGGCACGCCGAGGATCGTGTCGGTGACCTGCCCCTCGAGCTGGACGTCGACGGGCACGCTGCCGTGGCCGTAGGTGGCCTGGGCGGTGCGCACGAGCTGCTCGAGCGCGAGCCGGGCGTCCTCCTCGCTCATGTCCGCCGGACGGTCAACCGGAGCGCCGTTGAGGATGACCGTGACCCCGTCCGGCCCGGGCAACCACTGGCGGAGGGCCACCCCCTCGGGCCAGGGGGAGCGGTAGTCGGGGTCGAGCGCGTCGCCCCGGAGGGCCGCGTCGATGCCGAGGACCACCCGCGAGTCGCGATCGATGTCGGGCCGGAGCTCGCGGTAGAGACGTGGGCCAGCCGCGGTGTCGCCCACGAAGTAGACGGCCCCCATCTCGACTGTCACGCCTCCGTCGGTCCCTGACTCGTCCGTCTCGGCTCCGTCGGTTGCGACAGGGTCGGAGGTCGACGCGGGGCCCACAGGGTCCGGCTCCTTCGTCTGCGTCGGGCCACCGGTCGTCACCGCGAGGGCCGTGACCACGGACGCGGCGACGAGCCCGGCGCCGCCGACCACCCACCACCCGCGACGGGTACGACGACCGGTGGGCGCGGTGGCGGCCCGGATGGCGTCCAGCCGGTCAGCAGGCTCGACGTCGTCGGCGACCTCGTGGAGCAGGTCCCGGATCAGCTGGTCGTTCATGACGGGTCCTCCCACCAGTCGCCGAGCAGGTCGCGCAGGGCAGCGCTGCCTCGGGATGCATGTGACTTGACGGCGCCGCGCGAGACACCGATCGCCTCCGCGATCTGCGCCTCCGACCAGTCCAGGTAGTAACGCAGGACGAGCACCTCGCGCTGGCGCTCGCTGAGCTGGCGCAGCGCTTCCCGGACGGCCTCACGGCGGGCGCCGGCCACGCTGGGTCCGTCGACGGTGCCCTCGCCCGGCGTGGTGGCGCGCACGTGCCGTTCGACGACGGCGCGGTGGCGCAGCGCCGACCGGGAGCGGTTCACGACGGCCTGGCGCAGGTAGGCGAGCGCCTTCTCGGGGTCGCAGAGCCGCGACCACTTGCCGTGCATCGCGACGAACGCGTCCTGCACGACGTCCTCCGCTGCCTGCTGGTCGTGGACGAGCAGGGTGGACAGCCGGACGAGCTGTCGCCAGTGGGCGGCGTACAGCTGCTCGACCGCGACGTCTGCGTCCGCGCCGACGAGGCTCAGGTGGTCGGGCACCGAAGTCCTTCCTCGGCGGGGGCTGGTCTGGATGGTCACGGCAAGGTGACGCGCCAGCACTCGATCCGGTTGACGGCTACTGCACCGTGATCGTCTTGGTGTCGACGGCCGGTCCGGGACCCTCGGTGCCCCCGGTGGGGTCGTCGGTCTCGCACTGCACCACGACCTCGCCGGTGACTCCGTCGAGCGGGAGGTCCACCTCGAACGGGAACAGCTTGTTCTCGATCCAGCCGCCCGTCTGGTAGCCCTCGAGCGCGATCTCCTCGCCGTCCTGCAGCAGGCGGCACGGCCCGCTGGCCTCGAACGAGTTCGCCACGCCGGTCACCGTCACCGTGTCGCCGGTGACGGTGTCGCCCTCGGCGGGCGAGGTGATGTTGACGAGGTTGAGGGTGCGCAGCACCGAGGCCGCCTCGAACGGCGCGTCCGTCGGCAGTCCGAGGAGCGGTGCCCCGCCCTCCCGCTGGACCTGCACGGGCACCCGCTCCTGCTGCACGCCCTGGAGGGTCCGGACGAGCTGCTGGACCGCGAGCTTCGCGTCGCGCCTCGACATCCCGTCAGGACGGTCGGTGAACCCGTCGGCGGGGATCTCGACCAGCAGCACCCCGTCCGTGGCCTGGACCGAGGAGATCTCCACGCCGGGCCAGAGGGTGCGGTAGTCCGGGTCGACGGGCTGGCCCCCACCGGCGACGATGCGAGCGGCGTCGGTCAGCGGGTCGCCCTCGACGCGCTGGAACTCCCGGAACAGCACGGTGCGTCCGCCCGGGCCGTCCCCGGCGAAGTAGACCGGGACCGCGGTGCCGGCCGCCGCAGGCTCCGACGGGGACTCGGCGGGCGACTCGGTCGGGGACGCCGGATCTGACTGGTGCCCGGCGTCGGACCCGGTCTCCGAGGGCTGCGGTTCCTCGGTCGCGGTGCCAGTGTCGTCCGAGACCGGCGTCGGGTCGTCGCTGCACGCGGCCAGGGCGAGGCCGCTCGCCACGACGACCGCCGTGGCGCCCGCCCAGCGTCGTACGGCATGGGCGCGAGCCGGTCGAGCGGTGGTGGGGAAGGTCATGCTCGTCACGGTAGTAGGACGCGCGGTCACCGCTTCCGGTCCCACGCCGCGCCGCCAGAGCCTAGGCTTGGCCCCATGAGCGAGACGGCCTCCGACTGCATCTTCTGCAAGATCGTCGCCGGCGAGGTCCCGGCCGACGTGCTCGGCCGCAACGACCACGCCGTCTCGATCAAGGACCTCAACCCGCAGGCGCCCTTCCACGCCCTGGTGATCCCGGTGGACCACCACGACAACGCCGCGGCCTCTGCGGCCGCCGACCCGGCCAGCATCGGTCACCTGGTCGTCCTCGCCGACGAGGTCGCGCGCGAGGCCGGCAACTCCGACTACCGGCTCGTCGTCAACACCGGCGCGGGTGTCGGCCAGACGGTGTTCCACACGCACGTCCACGTGCTCGGCGGCTCGTCGCGCCTGTCCGAGAAGCTGGTCTGAGGGCATGGTCGGCCGCACGAACCGCACCCGGCCCGCGCTCGCCGCGCTGCTCGCCGCCGGGCTCCTCGCCCTGTCCGCCTGCAGCGGGAGCGACGACGCCGGGACCGCTGACCAGACGGCGACCCAGCCTGCGGACTCCCCGACGAGCTCGTCCACCCCCGAGGCCGACGAGGCCGGCCAGTCCGCGCAGGCCGGCCACAGCGGGCACTACGCGGAGCCCGCGAGGTCCCGGCCGCTACGACCCGGCGAGACGCGGGCCACGATCGCCATGCCCGGCGCCTACACGCCCTCGGCTCCCTACGGCACCGGCACCGACGACTACCGGTGCTTCCTCCTCGACCCCGAGCTCGACCGGGACGCCTGGCTCACCGGCACGCAGGTGCTGCCCGGCAACCCCGACGTCGTGCACCACGTCATCCTGTTCCAGGTCCCTCCCCGACAGGTCGCCGCAGCCGAGGCGAAGGACGCCGCGGAGGAGGACGAGGGCTGGACCTGCTTCGGCGGCACCGGGCTCGACCGCTTCCAGAACGTCGACCGGTCCTCGTGGATCGGTGCCTGGGCGCCGGGGGGCAAGGAGTCGGTCACCAAGCCCGGCTACGGCATCCGCCTGCGCAAGGGGAGCCGGATCGTGATGCAGGTCCACTACAACCTGCTGGCCGGGCAGCAGCCCGACACCTCCGCCGCCCAGCTGCGCCTCGCGCCCGGCAAGCGCGACTACCAGGCGCTCAGCACGATGCTGCTGCCCGCGCCCGTGGAGCTGCCGTGCCGGCCGAAGCACTCCGACGGGGAGCTGTGCGACCGCGACGCGGCGCTCGCCGACGTCAAGGAGCGCTTCGGGGCGGAAGGCAACACCGCCGACCTCCTCTACTTCCTGTGCGGCGGCGAGCCGCGTGCGGGTGAGGTGCAGTCGTGCGTCCGCACCCTCGGCGAGCCGATCACGATCCACGGGGTCGCCGGCCACATGCACCTCCTGGGCCGCTCGCTGAAGATCGAGGTCAACCCGGGGACACCGCAGGCGCGCACCATCCTCGACATCCCCGTCTGGGACTTCGACGACCAGGGCAGCCGTCCGATCGACCCGATCCACCTCGAGCCCTTCGAGCAGGTCAAGGTCACCTGTCGCCACGTCCAGTGGCTCCGGGACCGGCTGCCCTCCTTCGAGGGGCAGCCGGACCGATACGTCGTGTGGGGCGAGGGCACCACCGACGAGATGTGCCTCGGGATGCTCCAGGTGACGCGGCCCTGACGGGGGCAACCCCTATACAGGTGGGCCGTACGCCGACGGCTCGGTAGCATGGTGGGGCTCTACCACCGACCCGGAAGGCCGCCCGCACGGGCATCCATGACTGCGACGAACCAGCCAGGCTCCCCCCAGGAGCGACCGACCCACACCGTGGTCGTCCCCAACAGCATCGACATGGTCTCCGTCCTGGGCCCGGGTGACGAGCACCTCCGGCTGATCGAGCGGGCCTTCGACGCCAGCGTCCACGTCCGGGGCAACCGGATCACGCTCGCCGGCGAGTCGGCCGAGGTCGCCACCGCCGAGCGCCTCCTCGACGAGATCGTGACGCTGGTCCGCACCGGCCAGGGCGTGACCGGCGAGACGGTCGAGCGGATCATCCAGATGCTGCGCACCGAGACGCAGGAGCGCCCGGCCGACGTGCTGAGCCTCAACATCCTGTCCAACCGGGGTCGCACGATCCGGCCGAAGACGCTCAACCAGAAGCGCTACGTCGAGTCGATCGACAAGAGCACGATCACCTTCGGCATCGGTCCGGCCGGCACCGGCAAGACCTACCTGGCGATGGCCAAGGCCGTGCAGGCGCTGCAGGCCAAGGAGGTCAACCGGATCATCCTGAGCCGTCCCGCCGTCGAGGCAGGGGAGCGGCTCGGCTTCCTGCCCGGCACGCTCAGCGAGAAGATCGACCCCTACCTGCGGCCGCTCTACGACGCGCTGCACGACATGGTCGACCCCGAGACGATCCCCAAGCTGCTCGCCGCCGGCACCATCGAAGTTGCCCCGCTGGCGTTCCTGCGAGGTCGCTCGCTCAACGACTCCTTCATCATCCTCGACGAGGCGCAGAACACCACGCCCGAGCAGATGAAGATGTTCCTCACCCGCCTCGGCTTCGGCTCGCGCATCGTCGTCACCGGCGACACCAGCCAGGTCGACCTGCCGTCCGGGACGAAGTCGGGCCTGCGGGTCGTGGAGGGCATCCTCGACGGCGTCGAGGACATCTCCTTCTGCCGCCTCACCGGCACCGACGTCGTACGCCACCGCCTCGTCGGTCGCATCGTGGAGGCCTACGAGGTCTTCGACGCCCGGACGCAGGACGGTGCGAGGTCGAAGCCGAAGTCCGGACCCAAGAGCACCACCGGCCCGCGGAGCCAGCGATGAGCATCGAGGTCCTCAACGAGTCGGGCCTCGAGTTCGACGTACGCCGTCTCTCCCGGCTCGCGCGCTTCGTGATGGAGCAGATGCGCGTCCACCCGCAGGCCGAGCTGTGCATCAAGGCGGTCGACGAGGACACCATCGCCGAGCTCAACGGCCAGTGGATGGAGAAGGAGGGCCCGACCGACGTGCTCGCCTTCCCGATGGACGAGCTGCGCCCCGGCAAGGTCAACGAGGAGCCCGAGGAGGGCGTCCTCGGTGACCTGGTGCTGTCGCCGGCGGTGGCCGAGCGGCAAGGCGAGGAGGCCGGTCACGGGCGCGAGGCCGAGATCGACCTGCTCACCGTCCACGGCATCCTGCACCTCCTCGGCTACGACCACGCCGAGCCCGAGGAGCACGCGGTGATGTTCGGGTTGCAGGGCGAGCTGCTGGAGAAGTGGCGCGCGTCGGTCGAGCCTGCCTGACATGACCGCCGACATCTGGCAGCTCGGCTCGGCCGCACTGCTGGTCGTCCTCGCCGGGCTCTTCTCGGCCGCCGACGCCGCCCTGGGTGGCTTCTCGCGCGCCCGGGCGGAGGAGCTGAAGGCCGAGGGCCGGCCCGGTGCCGTGCGCCTGGTCAAACTCCTCGACGACCCGGCCCGCTACCTCAACACCGCGCTGCTGATGCGCCTGCTGTGCGAGATCAGCGCGATCGTGCTGGTCGCGACATGGGCGCGCGACGCCTACCAGGGCTCGCCCGTCCCGACCTTCCTCACCACGATCGGCGTGATGCTGGTCGTGTCCTTCGTCGTGATCGGCGTCGCGCCGCGCACCATCGGCCGCCAGCACGACGTGCGCGTGGCGCTGGCGTCGGCGGGTCCGCTGTCGCTCGTGACGACGATCCTCGGCCCGATCCCGGCGCTGCTGATCCTCCTCGGCAACGCGATCACGCCCGGCAAGGGGTTCAGCGAGGGCCCGTTCTCGACGGAGACCGAGCTGCGCGAGCTCGTCGACCTCGCCGAGGCCGGAGCGATCATCGAGTCCGGCGAGCGCAAGATGATCCACTCCGTGTTCGAGCTCGGGGACACGATCACCCGCGAGGTGATGGTCCCGCGCCCCGACGTCGTCTACATCGAGCGCCACAAGAACATCCGCCAGACGCTCTCCCTCTTCCTGCGCAGCGGATACTCCCGCATCCCGGTCATCGACGAGAACCTCGACGACATCGTCGGCATGGCCTACCTCAAGGACCTCGTCCGCCGTGACTTCGAGGCCCCCGACGTCGAGTTCACGCAGCGCGTGGACGAGGTGATGCGGCCGGTGCACTACGTCCCCGACTCCAAGCCCGTCGACGCGCTGCTCACCGAGCTGCAGGCCCGGCGCCAGCACATCGCCGTGGTCGTCGACGAGTACGGCGGCACCGCCGGGCTCATCACGATCGAGGACGTGCTGGAGGAGATCGTCGGCGAGATCACCGACGAGTACGACGCCGAGGAGGTCGAGGTCGAGCACCTCGACGGCGGCGCGATCCGGGTGTCGTCGCGCTACCCGGTCGACGACCTCGACGAGCTGGTCGGCTTCGACGTCGAGGACGACGACGTCGACAGCGTCGGCGGGCTGATGGCCAAGCACCTCGGCAAGGTCCCGCTGCCCGGCTCGGTGGTGGAGTGCCACGGGCTCCGGCTCGAGGCCGAGCGCGCCACCGGACGACGCAACAAGATCGAGACCGTCCTGGTGACGGTGCTCGCGCCGGAGTCCGACGCCACGGACGACGACGCCCCGATCGGCTCCGCCGGCCGCTGACTAGGGTTGCTCGCATGAGCAACGACGCCGTCGACCTCAGTGCCGAGGACGCCAAGCTGGTGACCCTCGCCCGCGCGACGCGTGCGCGGGCGCGCGCCGACGAGGGCGCCGCGGTGCGCGACCTCGACGGCCGCACCTACGCCGCCGCCAGCGTGCGTCTCGAGCACCTCGACCTGTCGGCGCTCGACGTGTGCGTGGCGATGGCGGTGTCGTCCGGCTCGGCCGGTCTGGAGGCCGCTGTGGTGCTGGCCGACGGCGAGCCCGTCCTCGCCGCCGTCCGTGACTTCGCCGGCACCGGCGTGCCGGTGCACCTCGGTGACGCGCGCGGCGCCATCGCCCGCTCGCTGGCCACCTGAGAGCCGGCTCGACCGCAACCTGCTCGCGCGAGCGGCCCGGGATCGCTAGCGTGGAGACGTGCGAACGGCTGTTGGTCGCGAGCAGCATGCTGCCGGGGAGGCGAGGCTCAGGGAGTCCTACGCCGCCCTGCCGCCGGGTGCGCCCGTGCGGCTGGCCAAGCGCACCAGCAACCTCTTCCGCGGCCGGTCGGAGTCCCGGGTCGGCCTCGACGTCTCGGGGCTGACCGGTGTCGTCGAGGTCGACGGCGACGTTGCCGAGGTGCAGGGGATGTGCACCTACGAGCACCTCGTCGAGGTGACCCTCGCGCACGGCCGGATCCCGCTGGTCGTGCCCCAGCTCAGGACGATCACGCTCGGGGGCGCGGTCACCGGCCTCGGCATCGAGTCGACGAGCTTCCGCAACGGCCTCCCGCACGAGTCGGTCCTCGAGATGGACGTGCTCACCGGGGCCGGCGAGGTCGTCACGACCAAGCCGGGCGACGAGCTCTTCGACGCCTTCCCCAACTCCTACGGCTCCCTCGGCTACGCCACCCGGCTGCGGATCGAGCTCGAGCAGGTGCCGCCGTACGTCGAGCTCCGGCACGTCCGATTCCCCGACGCGGCCTCGCTCGCCGAGGCCGTCGCCCGCGTGGTCGACGAGCGGGCCTGGGCGGGGGAGAGCGTCGACGCAGTCGACGGCGTCGCCTTCGCCCCCGACGAGCTCTACCTCACGCTCGCGCGCTGGACCGACGCCCCCGGTCCGACGAGCGACTACGCGGGCCAGCAGGTCTTCTACCGCTCGCTCCAGCAGCGCAGCACCGACCGGCTCACGATCAACGACTACCTCTGGCGCTGGGACACCGACTGGTTCTGGTGCTCGCGCGCCTTCGGCGCACAGCACCCGCTCGTGCGGCGCGTCTGGCCGCGGCGGCTGCGGCGCTCGGACGTCTACTGGAAGCTGGTCGCGCTCGACCGCCGCCTCGGCGTCGCCGACCGGCTCGACCGGCGCGCCGGTCGAGCCCAGGGCGAGCGCGTCGTGCAGGACGTCGAGGTCCCGGTCGAGCGGCTCCCCGAGTTCCTGTCCTGGTTCGACCGGGAGGTCGGCATGCGCCCGGTGTGGCTGTGCCCGCTGCGGCTGCGCCGCGGTGCGGACGGCTCCGGCGACCGGCCGTGGCCCGGCTACCCGCTCAGCGCGGCCACGACCTACGTCAACGTGGGCTTCTGGGGCATCGTCAACGTCGGTCCCGACGCACCCACGTCCCCGCGCAACCGGGCGATCGAGGCGAAGGTCTCCGAGCTCGGTGGCCACAAGAGCCTCTACTCCGAGGCCTTCTACGCGCCGGAGGAGTTCGACCGCCTCTACGGCGGCCAGCACCTGGCCGCCGTCAAGGCCGCCCACGATCCCGACGACCGGCTGACGTCCCTCTACGACAAGGTGGTGCAACGACGATGACCTTCCACACGGACCCCGGCTCGCGACGCGGTGCGCCACGCCTGACGATCGGCGACGCGATGGACCGGCTGGTGAGGGGCGGACTGCCTCTGCACTTCACGGCCTACGACGGGAGCAGTGCAGGGCCGCCGAGCGCGGACGTCGGGATGCAGCTGCTCAACGAGCGCGGGCTCGCGTACCTGATGACGGCGCCCGGCGACCTCGGCATGGCGCGGGCCTACGTCAGCGGCGACCTCGACCTGTCAGGCGTCCACCCCGGCGACCCCTACGACGCGCTCGTGCTGCTCAAGGACCACACGAAGTTCCGGGTGCCGGCGCCGTCCGAGGCGGTGCACATCGCCCGCAGCCTCGGCCTGTCCCACCTGCGCCCGCCCGCCCCGCCCCCGCAGGAGCACCTGCCGCGGTGGCGCCGGGCGGTCGAGGGCCTGCGCCACTCGATGACGCGCGACGCCGAGGTGATCTCCCACCACTACGACGTCTCCAACCGGTTCTACGAGATGGTGCTCGGCCCGTCGATGGCCTACACCTGCGCACTCTACGAGACACCCGACGCGACCCTCGAGGACGCGCAGACGGCGAAGTTCGAGCTCGTCTGCCGCAAGCTCGACCTGCAGCCCGGCCAGCGCCTGCTCGACGTCGGCTGCGGCTGGGGGACCATGGTCCGCCACGCCGCCCGCGAGCACGGCGTACGCGCCCTGGGCGTGACGCTGTCGCTCGAGCAGGCCCAGTGGGCCAAGGACGCGATCGACCGCGAGGGCCTCGGCGACCTGGCCGAGGTGCGCCATCTCGACTACCGCGACGTCGTGGAGTCCGGCTTCGATGCCGTCAGCTCGATCGGCCTCACCGAGCACATCGGCGTGCGCAACTACCCCGCGTACTTCCGCCACCTCCGCGACCGGCTCAGGCCCGGCGGCCGCCTGCTCAACCACTCCATCACCCGGCGGCACAACCGCCGGACGGAGACCGGCCACTTCATCGACCGCTACGTCTTCCCCGACGGGGAGCTGATCGGCTCGGGCACGATCATCCGCGCCGCGCAGGACCAGGAGCTCGAGGTGCAGCACAGCGAGAACCTGCGCCTCCACTACGCCGCGACGCTCCGCGACTGGAACCGCAACCTCGTCGAGCACTGGGACGAGTGCGTGGCCGAGGTCGGGGAGGGGACGGCCCGCGTGTGGGGCCTCTACATCGCCGGCTCGCGCATCGGCTTCGAGCGTGACGAGGTCGAGCTGCACCAGGTCCTCGCGACCCGCAACCACGACGACGGCAGCTCCGACTTCCCGATGCGTCCCGACTGGTGAGCCACCGATAACCTCGTCGGGTGAGCACCCGTGCAGCCCAGTTCCAGGCGACCGTACGTCGCCGCGAACCGCTCTCGGACCACCTCGTCCGGCTGGTGCTGGGCGACATCGACGGCTTCACCTCGACCGGGATCCCCGACGAGTGGGTCGGCCTCGTGGTGCCCGGCCAGTTCCAGAGCCGCTACTACACAGTGCGCTCGTGGGACGGTCACGAGCTGACCCTCGACGTCGTGGTCCACGACGTCGGGCTCGTCACCGAGTGGGCCATGCGCGACTGCGTCGGCGACACCGTCACGATCACCGAGCCGAAGGCCTCGTTCGCCCCGCCCCCGGGGGCGTCCTGGCTGCTGCTCGTCGGCGACCTGACGGCCATGCCCGCGATGGCCCGCATCGCCGAGTCCCGACCCGACCTGTCCACCCGCGTCATGGCCGAGGTCCCCGACGACCTGGCCGGCTACCTGCCGGCCGGCGTCGACGTCACCTGGCTGGCCCCGCCGGCGCCCGGGCAGAGCGCGCTCGCGGAGGTGGTCGAGGGCATCGAGTGGCCGCAGGGCGAGGGCTACTTCTGGATGGCCGGCGAGTCCGCCCAGATGCGGGCGATCCGCAAGCACCTGATGCGCGAGGTGGGCCTGCCGACCAGCCACTACGACGTCATGGGCTACTGGCGGGCCACGGCCGCCCGGCAGCCACGCGCAGTCGACCCCGGACCGATCTGGCGCGCGGGCAAGGCGGCGGGCAAGACTGACGAGCAGATCTGGGCCGACTACGACGCTGCCAGGGAGACGAGCGATGGCTGACCACGACGACGAGCCGGACGCCGAGCTCGAGCTGGACGACGACGAGCTCGACGACGACGAGTTGGACGACGACTTCGACCTGTCCGGCGTCGCGCCCGCGGCCGCGTTCTACGAGGCACCGGAGGGCTACCGCAGCGGCTTCGCGTCGTTCGTCGGCCGTCCCAACGCGGGCAAGTCGACGCTGACCAACGCGCTCGTGGGGCAGAAGATCGTCATCACGTCGTCCAAGCCGCAGACCACCCGCAACGTGGTGCGCGGCATCGTCCACCGCGACGACGCCCAGCTGATCCTGGTCGACACCCCCGGACTGCACCGTCCCCGCACGCTCCTGGGCGAGCGGCTCAACGACCTCGTGCGCACGACGTGGGCGGAGGTCGACGTGGTGGCCGTCTGCTTCCCCGCCAACGAGAAGATCGGGCCGGGCGACCGGTTCATCGTCACCGAGCTCGCCAAGGTGCGCCGCACGGTGCGTATCGCGGTCGCCACCAAGACCGACCTGGTGACCCCCGAGCAGCTGGCGACCCACCTGATGGACATCGCCGCGCTGGGCGAGGAGACCGCCACCGAGTGGGCCGAGATCGTGCCCGTCTCCGCCGTGGCGGGCGACCAGGTCGACCTGCTCGCCGACCTGCTCGTCGGGCTGCTGCCGGAGGGGCCGCCGCTCTATCCCGACGGCGACCTCACCGACGCGCCCGAGGAGGCGCTGGCCGCCGACCTGATCCGCGAGGCCGCCCTCGAGGGCGTGCGCGACGAGCTGCCGCACTCGATCGCCGTGGTGGTGGAGGAGATGGGCCTGCGCGAGGGGCGTCCCGACGACAAGCCGCTGCTCGACATCGTGGCCAACCTCTACGTCGAGCGCGACTCCCAGAAGGGGATCATGATCGGCCACAAGGGCTCGCGCCTGCGCTCGGTCGGCACGGCTGCCCGCAAGCAGATCGAGGCGCTGCTCGGCACGCCGGTCTACCTCGACCTGCAGGTCAAGATCGCGAAGGACTGGCAGCGCGACCCGCGCCAGCTGCGCAAGCTCGGCTTCTGAGACCTAGGCCGGCAGCCAGCAGATGCCGTAGCGCTGGCCGGCAGCCCACTGCTCGCGCGTGGGGCTCTCCTGCGACCAGCTGAAGTCCAGCGGGTCGTCGGTGGCACCCGCCGCGACGTCGCGGCAGACCGGGTCCATCCGCGCGGCGACGGCGTCCCGTGCGGGCAGCTTCCGGCCGGGGATGTCCACGGTGGCGGCCGCCCGCCACGCGTGCTTCGCGCCGCACGTCACCCGCCGGAACCCGGGGGTTCCGGGCGCAGCGGTCGCGCACATCGCCGGGCCGTCCCACCCCTTCGTCCGCCGCGGGAGGCGCATCAACGTGCCGGGCGACGCCACGGCGACGATGTCGCAGCGGAACCAGTCGGCCCCGGCATCGGCCCGCGCCTGGCTCGGGCCGAACCAGACGGCTCGCACCATGCTCAGCCTCAGCTCGCGCGGCGTACGGCCGAGGTGCCGGGGGAGCCGGCCGGTGCAGGCGCGGCTCATCTGACGCTGGGCGGCCTCCGAGTCCACGCGCCGGGTGAAGCCGGCCTTCGTCGTGAGGTCGAGCGTGCCGACGAAGTAGGTCTGGGCGGTGTGCGGGCGGCGGCACGCCACCGGTGCGGTGCGGCCGACCACGGCGACGGCCTGGCGCATCGTCAGCGCGTGGCACTCGCCGACCTCGGGCGTCGGACCCGGGTCCGCGGTGGGCGTCTCGGCGGGGCTGGCGGACGCCGACGGCGAGGGCGCCGTGTCGTCGGCGGGTGCGCCGGTGGGCGAGGTGCAGGCCGGCAGCAGGACGGCTGCGACGAGAAGGCTCGCGAGTGTCGCGAGGACCCCTCTCACGGCATCACCAGGGCCGCGACGGTGGCGCCCAGCTCGTACGCCGACTCGCGCTCCGCCGCGCCCACGTCGCCCAGGACCTCGAGGACCGGCGCGCTCTGTCGCCACCCCAGCGCACCCACGATCGACTGCACGGAGCGCACGGCCCCCGTCGTGTCGTACCGGCCGTGCACGAAGAGCCCGAAGGGCTTGCGGCCGCCCTCCGCCATCGCGGCCGATCCGTCGTCGGTGAGGGCGCCGCCCGCCTGGAGGAAGATGGAGTCGAAGAAGTGCTTGAGCGCGCCGCTCATGTAGCCGAAGTTCGCGGGGGTCCCCAGCACGTAGCCGTCCGCGGCCAGCACGTCGTCCGCATCGGCCTCGAGCGCCGGACGGACGAGGACGTCGACGCCGGTGATCGCCTCGTCGGAGGCGCCGGCCACGACGGCATCGGTCAGCGCGGCCACCGAGGGCGTGGGCGAGTGGTGGACGATGAGCAGGCGCGGCACGGAGCCGAGGCTACTCACGGTCCCGTGAGCGGCGTACCGTCGTGCCGTGAGCTTCGAGGTGGCGGGTGAGGCCTACGACCGGTTCATGGGTCGCTACTCGCAGCCGCTCGCGGCCCGCTTCGCCGACCTGCTCGAGGTGGGCGCCGGGCAGCGGGCGCTCGACGTCGGCTGCGGGCCCGGTGCGCTCACCGCTCCGCTGGTCGCGCGTCTGGGCGCCGACCACGTGTCCGCCATCGACCCCTCGGCGCCGTTCGTCGAGTCGTGCCGGTCGAGGTTCCCCGGCGTCGACGTGCAGCAGGGCACCGCGGAGTCGCTGCCGTGGCAGGACGGCTCGTTCGACGTCACCGGCGCCTGCCTGGTCGTCCACTTCATGACCGACCCGGTCGGGGGGATGTCGGAGATGAAGCGGGTGACGAAGGCGGGCGGCTGGGTCGGAGCAACCGTGTGGGACCTCGCCGGGTCCCGCGCGCCCATGGCGCCGCTGTGGACCGCCTTCGCGGAGGTCGCGCCCGAGCAGCCCGACGAGACCGACTTCCAGGGCGGTTCGCGCGAGAGCCTGGTCTCGATCCTCGAGGGCGCCGCGCTGCGCGACGTCGAGGTCACCGAGCTGGCGGTCACGGTCACCCACCCGACCTTCGAGGAGTGGTGGCAGCCCTACCTCCACGGCGTCGGGCCGGCCGGCGAAGCCGTCGCGTCGCTCGACCCGGAGCGGCGGCAGCAGGTCGAGGCCGCGCTGCGGCGCGACCTCGGCGACGGCCCGTTCGACCTCACCGCGGTGGCCTGGGCCGGTCGCGGGCGGGCCTGACCCGTCTCATCCAGCGGGAGACCGGGGGCGGCTCGGGCCGTCGCGGGCTACTCTGGTCGCGTCATGATGCGCAGCCTTCTCCTCCTTCGCCGCCGCAGCGAGGCCTGAACCCGGCCCCCTCGTTGCGGAGTGTGGCGCGTGCCGGTCGCCCTTCGCACCCGAGCAGCACATCAGCAGGAGACCAGGACCTCATGACCAACCTGAGCAACACCGCCAACCAGCAGGGCACCAGCCCGATGCCGTTCGCCCGCTACACGCCGTTCGTGCCCGTCGACGTGCCGGACCGCACGTGGCCGACCAAGAAGGTCGAGAAGGCGCCGCGCTGGCTGTCCACCGACCTCCGCGACGGCAACCAGGCGCTGATCGACCCGATGACGCCGGCCCGCAAGCTCACGATGTTCGAGCTGCTGGTGTCGATGGGCTACAAGGAGATCGAGGTCGGGTTCCCCAGCGCCAGCCAGACCGACTTCGACTTCGTGCGCAAGCTCGTCGAGGAGGACCGCATCCCCGACGACGTACAGATCTCGGTGCTGACCCAGGCCCGTGAGGACCTGATCGAGCGCACCATCGACTCCTTGGTCGGCGCCCCCCGCGCGACGGTCCACCTCTACAACGCGACGGCCCCGCTCTTCCAGCGCGTGGTCTTCAACGTCACCCCCGACGAGTGCCGCAGCATCGCCGTCCGCGGCACCGAGATGGTGATGAAGTACGCCGAGGAGCGCCTCGGCGCGCTCGTCGGCAGCGAGGACTTCGGCTACCAGTACAGCCCGGAGATCTTCACCCAGTCCGACACCGACTTCGCGCTCAGCGTGTGCGAGGCCGTCTCCGACGTCTGGCAGCCCGAGGCCGGTCGCGAGATCATCCTCAACCTGCCGGCCACCGTCGAGATGTCGACCCCGAACACCTACGCCGACCAGATCGAGTACTTCGGCCGCGGCCTGACCCGCCGCGAGCACTCGGCCGTCAGCCTGCACCCGCACAACGACCGCGGCACCGCTGTCGCCGCCACGGAGCTGGGGCTGATGGCCGGGGCCGACCGCGTCGAGGGCTGCCTCTTCGGCCACGGCGAGCGCACCGGCAACGTCGACCTGGTCACCCTGGCCATGAACCTGTTCAGCCAGGGCATCGACCCGCAGGTCGACCTCGGCGACATCGACGAGGTCCGCCGCACCGTCGAGTACTGCACCAACCTCCCGGTCCACCCCCGCCACCCCTACGCGGGCGACCTCGTCTACACCGCCTTCTCCGGCTCCCACCAGGACGCCATCAAGAAGGGCCTGGAGGACCTCGACAGGAAGGCCGCCGCGCTCGGCGTCGACGTCGGCGAGCTGCCGTGGGAGGCGCCGTACCTGCCGATCGACCCCAAGGACGTCGGGCGCACCTACGAGGCGGTCATCCGCGTCAACAGCCAGTCCGGCAAGGGCGGTGTGGCCTACGTCCTCAAGTCCGAGCACAAGCTCGACCTGCCGCGTCGCGCGCAGATCGAGTTCAGCCGTGTCGTGCAGCAGCGCACCGACACCGAGGGCGGCGAGATCACGCCCGAGGAGATCTGGTCGGTCTTCCGATCGGAGTACCTCGACCGCGAGGTGCCGCTGAAGCTCAACTCGGTGCACACCTCCAGCGCGGCCGGCGAGAAGGACCAGCTCACCGTCGGGGTCTACGTCGACGGCGAGCGCCGCGAGCTCACCGGCGAGGGCAACGGCCCCATCGCAGCGTTCGTCGATGCGATCGCCGCGGTCGGCCACGACGTACGAGTCCTCGACTACCACGAGCACGCGCTGTCGTCGGGCGGCGACGCCATCGCAGCGGCCTACGTCGAGTGCGCCGTGGGCGAGAAGGTGCTGTGGGGCGTGGGCCTCGACGCCAACATCGTCACCGCGTCGCTCAAGGCGGTCATCAGCGCGCTCAACCGCGCCTGAGCGCGAGGCGGCGCTACATTCGGTCCATGTTGGTCAGCGAGCGGATCGGACAGTTCTTCGTCGAGTCCGACGGCGGGCGCGACCGGCTCGAGTACACCGAGTACGGCTCGGGTGACGACTGGGTGGTGCTGCTGCACGGCCTGCTGATGCCGCGCCGGATGCAGCAGCCGCTCGCCCGCGCGATGGCGGCGCAGGGGCTTCACGTGGTCACGCTCGACCTGCTGGGCCACGGTCGGTCGGACCAGCCGGCCGACCCGCTGGTCTACTCGATGACGTCGTTCGGCGAGCAGGTCGTCGCACTGCTCGACCACCTCGGCGCGGAGCAGGCCGTCATCGGAGGCACGTCGCTGGGCGCCAACGTCTCGCTGGAGGTGGCGGTCATCGCGCCCGAGCGCGTCAAGGGCCTGATCGTCGAGATGCCGGTGCTCAACAACGCACTGGTCGCCGGGATCCTCGCCTTCGTGCCGATCATGCTCGCGGCGCGCTACGTCCCGGTCACGGCCAACACGCTGCAACGGCTCGCCCGGTCCGTGCCGCGCGGGATCGTCCCGTTCTGGGCCGGCATCTGCCTCGACACCGTCGACCACCGGGCCGACTCGATCGCCTCCGTCCTGCACGGGGTGATCTTCGGCCGCCTCGCCCCGTCGCGCAGCCAGCGCCGCCGCATCGAGGCGCCGGTCTTCCTGGTCGGCCACCCGATCGACCCCATCCACCCCTTCGTCGACGCCGACATGCTGGCCGAGGAGCTGCCCCACGTCCGTCTCGAGCGGGCCACCTCGATCCTCGAGTGGCGCTTCCGCCCGGAGCGGCTGACCGCCGCGGCCGCCGACTTCGCGCTCGAGTGCTGGCAGGAGCGGGCGTCGACGAGGAGGGCGACGTCGAAGGCCAGGACCGGGAAACGCTGACGCCGCACCCCGCCCGTACCGGCCCGCACGGGCCCGGTGGGGGAGAATGACCCCGTGCCCCTCTACCGCGACGAGGCGGTCGTGCTCCGCACCCACAAGCTGGGCGAGGCCGACCGCATCATCACCTTGCTGACGCGTCAGCACGGTCGCGTGCGCGCGGTTGCCAAGGGAGTGCGTCGTACGACGTCCCGCTGGGGCTCGCGGCTCGAGCCGTTCACCCACGTCGACCTCCAGCTCGCGGAGGGGCGCAGCCTCGACGTGATCACGCAGGCCGAGACGCTCGACCCGTTCCACGCACGGCTGGGCCTCGACTACGACCGCTACACCGCCGGCACGGTGATGCTCGAGACCGCCGAGCGGCTGGTCACCGAGGAGAAGGAGCCGGCGGTCCAGCAGTTCCTGCTGCTCGTCGGCGGCCTGCGCGCGATGGCAGGTGCCGAGCACCCCGCCAAGCAGGTCCTCGACTCCTACCTGCTGCGATCGCTGTCCGTCGCGGGCTACGCGCCGTCGTTCGACCACTGCGTGCAGTGCGGCGTCGAGGGTCCCCACCGCTTCTTCAACCCGTCCGCCGGTGGCGTCCTCTGCGCCTCCGACAAGCTGCCGGGGTCGGCGACCCCCGCCACGGAGACCGTCCGCCTGCTCGGTGCGCTCCTCGTCGGTGACTGGCCCGTCGTTCACGCCGCCGAGCCGCGCCACCTGCGCGAGGCGAGCAACCTCGTCTCGGCCTACCTCGCCTGGCACCTCGAGCGCGGCCTCCGCTCGATGGCGTACGTCGAGCGCTGAGCGGTGGGGCGCCGGCCGAATCGATGAATCCGTGGACGCAGCGGCGCCCCGGCCGAGAGACTTCGCGCGTGCGTGCATGGGGACGGCGTGGGATGGCCGGATGTCTTCTGCCGGTCCTCCTCGGCCTCGTCGGCTGCGGTGACCAGCAGTCGCCCGACTCTGCGTCGGACCAGGCAGACGTCACGATGGAGCTTTCGCCCTGGGATCCCGAGGACGACGAGGAGATCGCGTCGAGGCTCGAGCTCCGAGGCTCGGCGGCGCAGTCACCGCCGACCGGGACGCCGGTCCCGACGCCGCCACCGAGCGTCGAGCCCCCGGAGCTGGACGACACCCAGATCGGGGCCGACCTGGCCGCCCTGTCGGCTGCCGACAGGGCCCTCGTCGACCACCACCTCAGCGCACCGCTCGGGGAGGGCACGTGGATCGTCGCTGCACCCATGACGGTCGAGGAGGCCAGGCTGCGGCTGCTCGGGCCGGACCCCACACCCGCGAGGCGGCGGGACTTCGTGGGCGCGGACTCCTCGGCGTACACGTTCCTGCAGGTGGGTGACGGGGTCGTCGCCTGGGAGCAGTCGGGCTTCGCCGATCCGCCGAGGCGCCTGCTCGCCGAGCTCTCCCGCGATGGCGCCGCGAGCGCCGTCGTGACGGACAACGTCGAGGCGATGACGCGCTTCGGCTACGCGCGTGACGGGCAGGTCGTCTTCGACGCCTTCGAGTACGCGTTCGTCGACAGCATCGACGAGATCCCCGCTGAGGTCCGTGACCTCGCCCGCCTCGCCTGGGTCGACCCCGACGGCCCGCTGGTCGAGACTGCCAGCTGGACCGCCGTCGGCATGGCCATGGCCGAGAAGGTCACGGGCGTGCGCGCCGACCCGGCCGCACGGCAGATGGAGGGGGAGACGGGCTGGTACGCCGTCCCGCTGCCGTGGGGTGCAGCGGAGGACGGTTGAGCCGCGTTCGGGTACGGCGATCGCCCGGGCCGTCCCGGGCTGTCGCACTCCGCCCGGCCGGGCAGGGGTGTCGAGACGGCGATCGTGCTTGGGCGTGACTGGACGTGCCTGTGGCCCCGCTACCTGGTGGGTGGCGGGGTGTGGGGCGGGGTCATGGTCGGCGCGGTCGCGGGATGTCGGGCGGGTCGGGTGGATCGACCGCTGATGGCTCGATCGCGGTGGTGCCGGTGCGGTCGCGTCGGTAGGTGTGGCCGTGGGGGCTGGTCCACTCGAAGACTCCGGGCTCGGTCATCTCGTAGTGCCAGGCGGTGTGGGTCTTCAGGCGGTGGTGGAACCGACACAGGGCCGCGAGGTTCCACGACGCGGTCGGGCCGGGTTGTGGTCGACCCTCGGCTGCGGCGTCGGGGTCGAACTCGGTGACGTGGTCGATGTCGCAGCCCCGCGCGGGACGGGTGCACCACGGGAACACGCACGTCCGGTCGCGCAGAATGATCTGCTCGCGGATCCGGTCAGGGACCTCGTACGCATCGGTCTGAAGCTGGGCGTTGAGGTCGATGACCGGCTTGATGGTGACCTTGGTGCGGGAGTCGCCGCACCAGTCGCGGATCTGGTCGAGCAGGATCAGCCGCTGGCCTTGCTCCATCCGACCGGTGGGACCGAAGACCGTGGTGTCTCCGGAGAGGGTGGCGTCGAAGTGGGCGTGGAGGACGATCTCCCGGGCGGCGGGCAGGCGCTCACGGTCGGCACCCGCCCCGGCCTCCTGGGTGTGGAGGTCGAGGGCGGTCTGGGTGCGGGCGAGGTCGCCGAGGGCCTTGGCCCGGCGGGCGCCGACGGACAACGCGGACCCCAGCGCCTTCTGCACCTCGGCACCCCGCGCGAGGGCCCGGTCGAGGTCCAGGGCGTCCGCGATGTCGACCTCGGCCTCGATCCGCATGGTGCCGGCGAAGTGGACGTCGTCGTCGTGGATGGTGACGTGGCGGGGGTCGACCGACAGGTAGCCGTCCTCCGGGTCCGCGGCCGGATCGGCGTCGGCGAGGTCGTAGCGTTTGATCGCCTCCGCGACGAGCCGGTCCAGCTGCGCCGGCCCGACCCTCCCCGCGACCGCCGCGACCTGCGCGTCCACGAACGCCGCCGCGTCACGAGTCAGGGCCGGAGCGCTGTGGATGGTGACCTCCGCGACCGCGCGGGCACGCCACGCCGGCACCCGGCCCGCCTGGACGAGGTCCCACAGTCGCGGGAGGCGGTGGCGCAGCTCGAGGGCGTGGCCGACGAGCTTCTTCGCCGCCGTTGTCGAGACCCCGAGCACCCCGCCGAGCTCGGCGAGGCAGAACTCCGCCACCAGCGGCGCACCCACGCCCGCGATCGGCTCCTCGTGCTCCGACCCGGGCACCACGAACGCAGCCGCGTCGTGGATCGACTCCGGCGGGTGCAGGTCCGCCCACCGAGCGGCGAGGACCAGCTGGTCGGCCGCCGCGCGCTCCTCGTCGAGACGTCGGGCCCGGATCGCACGCAGCAACCCGGAGGCGGTGAGGTCCTCGACCTCACCGGCTCCGCAGCCTGCCAGCGGCTCGATCATGTGTTCGATTGTATCGGCGACCACCGACACCAGGCGTGCACGCGACACCACGACAGAGCCGCCCAGCTCGCTCCGCAGGCACCACATTCTGGGGAAAGTCCTGCGAACCACTCTCGCGCGCGTACCCGCCCGGCACCGGACCTCGTTGGCCCGGCAAGAGCCTGAGGGCCACACCCGGCCCGGGCAAGACGGCTGTTCCGGGAGGCGATCATCATGACGAAGCAGACGCGCTCACCACGCCCACGACGACGGCTGGGCCGAGGCGCCGTCCTGGCCGCTGCCACGGTGGCCCTGTCGTTGTCCGCTGCTCCGGGCGCGCATGCCGGCGACGGCGGACTCCTCGGTGACGTCACCGGCGCCGTCGCAGGTGCGACCCAGCCCGTCGTGCAGCCGGCGGTCGAGGCGGCCCAGTCGGCGGTCCCGCAACCCGTGCAGGGAGCCGTCGAGCCGGTCGTCGAGAACGTCGTGGAGCCTGCGGTCGCCCAGGTCGAGCAGACCGTCACGTCCGTGCCGGGGGCCGGCAAGGCGACGGAGCCGGTGGTCAAGGTCGTCGAACCAGTGGTGCGTCAGCGCGACGACCGTGACGACGAACCGGCCGAGGAACCGGCCGAGGCACCGGCAAGGACGCCGGCCACCGAACCGGCCACGGAGCCAGCTGGCGAAGCGGGGGCCGGGTCCGTCGACGCTGCCGTCGCGTCCGACCAGCCCTCCATCGCGCCGCAGGAGCCCGGTGCCGGTGGCGGGGCAGGCAGCGACACGGTCGGCGGACCGGGGGACGGAGGAGCAGCCGGCTCCGCTGCCGCCGGCCCACCGCGCGACGAACGGCCGCCGTCCCGCACCGGGCTGTGCGACGAGCTGCCTTCGCGCCCGATGGCACTCTCGGCCGTCGGGCAGCACCCCGACGACCTGGACGCGGACCAGGCGCTATGGAACCTGACGAACGACCTCATGCACTCGTGGATGGACGGCGACATGCCGGGATCGGTCGACGTCGGCCCACCGAGTGACGAGGACGGCGAGGCGTGGGCGCTGCGCCCGATGGGGGCCGAGGACATGAACCTCCGGGCGGGCGGCCGGTGGGGCACGGTCGAGGTGCTGAAGCTGGTCGGGCTGTTCGGGCTGCTCATGCTGGTGGCCGCCGGGGTGGCAGTGGTCGTGGCGCGGCAGACCGAGTGACCCGGGGCGCCGCCTCTCGGCTGCTGCACCCGCCACGCGACCTAGTCTGTTCCCGTGAAGCGACAGGTGAAGCCGCCGACCCCGCACCCGAGCGGCGCGACGCCGCCGGAGGTCCCGCGCGACCTCGTTCCCGAGCACGTCGCGATCATCATGGACGGCAACGGCCGGTGGGCGAAGGAGCGGGGGCTGCCGCGCACCAAGGGGCACGAGCAGGGCGAGCACACGCTGTTCGACGTCGTCGAGGGGGCGATCGAGATCGGCGTGAAGGCGATCTCCGCCTACGCCTTCTCCACCGAGAACTGGTCGCGCTCGCCCGACGAGGTGCGCTTCCTGATGGGCTTCAACCGCGACGTGATCCGGCGTCGCCGCGACGAGATGCACGACCTGGGCGTGCGCGTGCGCTGGGCCGGTCGCGCCCCGCGGCTGTGGAAGTCGGTGATCAGGGAGCTGCAGGTCGCCGAGGAGATGACGAAGGACAACGACGTCCTCACCCTGACGATGTGCGTCAACTACGGCGGCCGGGCCGAGCTCGCCGACGCGGCCCGCGCGATCGGCCGTGAGGTCGCGGCCGGGCGGCTCGACCCGGGCAAGATCGACGAGAAGGTCTTCGCGCGCCACCTCTACGTCCCCGAGCTGCCCGACGCCGACCTGGTGTGGCGCACGTCGGGGGAGCAGCGGCTGTCCAACTACATGCTGTGGCAGGCGGCCTACAGCGAGATGGTCTTCACCGACGTGCTGTGGCCCGACGTCGACCGGCGGCACCTCTGGTCGGCGATCGAGACGTACGCCAGCCGCGACCGCCGCTACGGCGGAGCGGTCCCCAACCAGACCCCGCAGCAGACCTAGCGACAGGCCGGGCAGGTCCCGAAGATCTCCAGCGTGTGGCTGATGTCGGCGTAGCCGTGCTCGGTCGCGATCGCGCTGGTCCACCGCTCGACCGCCGGTCCCTCGACCTCGACCGTCGCCCCGCACGTACGGCACACGAGGTGGTGGTGGTGCGTGTCGGAGCAGCTGCGCCAGATGGCCTCGCCGTCCTCGTTGCGCAGCATGTCGACCTCGCCGGCGTCGGCGAGCGTCGCCAGCGTGCGGTAGACGGTCGCGAGACCGACGGACTCGCCCTGCTGCTGGATGAGGTCGTGGATCTCCTGCGCGCTGCGGAAGTCGTCGAAGCCGGCAAGGGCAGCGGCGACCGCGCGGCGCTGCCGGGTCGGCCGGACCGAGGGCCGCGGGGCCCCGGGGTCAGTGCTCGTCATAGTGCTCTCCGTGTACGGCGTGCCGGTGCCCGTCGTGGACGTAGTCGACGTGGTCCCCGTGCGGCACCGCCGGGTGCCCGCAGGCCTCACCGTGCTCGTGCGGGTGCTCGACGGTGGAGCGGTGCGGCGTCGCGGTGACCTCGGGGAAGGGTGCCATCAGCTCGCTGCGGCGGCGCAGCCACACGCCGAGCGGCCACGTCGCAGCGAACATCGCCAGTGCCAGCAGCACGATCGTCGGCCCCGGCGCGACGGTGACCCGGAACGACAGCGCAGCGCTCAGCACGAGGCCGCCCACGGCAGCCACGCAGCCGACGAGCATCGCCCCGACCAGCGTCGTGCGGAACGACCGCGCGACCTGCTGGGAGGTCGCCACCGGCACCACCATCAGGGCGGACACGAGCAGCAGCCCGACGGTGCGCATGGCGACGGTGATGCTGACGGCGGCGAGGACGGCGATGAGCAGGTTGTACGTCCGGACGCGCAGGCCGGCGACGCGCGCGAAGTCGGGGTCGCTGGAGACGGCGAAGAGCTGGGGGAGCAGGCCGAGGGTGACCGTCAGCACGACCACGGTCAGCACGATCGTCGACCACACGTCCTCGACCGAGATGGCGTTGAGCGAGCCGAAGAGGAACGCCTGCAGCGTCGCGGCACCCTCGCCGGCGATACCGGTGATCAGCACGCCGCCCGCCAGTCCGCCGTAGAAGAGGAGCGCGAGGGCGACGTCTCCGTTGGTGTGGCCGCGCTCGCGGATCAGCTCCATCAGCACCGCGCCGAGCACGGCCACGACGACCGCCGTCCAGGTGGGCGAGGTGCCGGTCAGCAGGCCGATGGCGACACCGGTGACCGCGACGTGCCCGATGCCGTCGCCCAGCAGCGCGAGGCGTCGCTGCACCAGGAAGGTGCCGATCGCCGGCGCGGCGAGCCCGGTGAGCAGCGCGGCGATCAACGCGCGCTGCATGAAGCCGAGCGAGAAGAGGTCGAGGAACGTCATGCGGGGTCCCTGCGGCGTTGTTCGGAGGAGCGAAGCGGAGGAGAAGAACGTCGTGGGGTGCTCATGACCGGTTCCTCCGCTCGAAGTCGAGCGGCGAGGCGACGTGGGGGACGTGGTCGTGGCTCCCGTGCCCGTCGGAGGAGTGGTCGTGCGCGTGGTGGGTGTGCGAGGCGACCTCCTGGGTGAGCGGCGGGCCGTCGTACGCCACCCGGCCGTCGCGCATGACCACCGACCGGTCGATGAGCGGCATCATCGGGCCGATCTCGTGGGCGACGAGCAGGATCGTCGCGCCGCGGGCCTTGAGGCGCCCCAGCGCGTCGGCGAGGGCCTGCTGGTTGGGGAGGTCGACGCCGGCGGTGGGCTCGTCGAGGACGAGCAGGTCGGGCTCGCCTGCGAGCGCCCGGGCGATGAGGACGCGCTGCTGCTGGCCGCCGGAGAGCTGCGAGACGCCGTACGACGCCCGGTCGGCCAGGCCGACGACCTCGAGCGCGGACTGCACGGCCGCCCGGTCCGCCGACCCCGAGGGTCGCAGGAGCGTACGGCGACCGACCCGTCCCGAGGCGACGACCTCGCGGACCGTGGCCGGGACGCCGCCGGCGGCCGAGGAGCGCTGCGGCACGAAGCCGAGGCGCGGCCAGTCCCGGAACTGCTCGATCGGGGTGCCGAAGAGCAGCACCGTGCCGCGGGTGTGGGGGAGCAGGCCGGTGACCGCGCGCACGAGGGTGGACTTGCCCGATCCGTTGGGTCCGAGCAGCGTCACCACCTCACCGCTGCGGACGGTCAGGTCGACGTCGCGCAGCACCGGCCGGCCCCCGATCGGGACGGAGACCTGGTCGAGGACGACGGGTGCGGACGGGTCGGACGAGGTCACGAGCAACCGTTGGCCTGCTGGAGGGCGGTGAGGTTCTCTCGCATGAGGGAAAGGTAGTCCTCGTCGGACGTCTCGTCCGAGAGGCCCTCGATCGGGTCGAGCACCGCGCTGGTCACGCCCATGTCGTCGGCCAGGGTGTCGGCCATCTTCGGGCTCACCAGCCGCTCGGAGAACACGGTCGTCACGCCCTCCTCGGTGATGAGCTCCTGGAGGTGGGCGAGGTCGGCGGCGGTCGGCTCGGCGTCGGGGGAGAGGCCGGCGATCGGCTCGAACTCGAGCCCGTAGCGCGCGAGGTAGCCGAACGCCTGGTGGCTCACCACCGTCGCGGAGCGCTCGCACGACGCGAGGCCGCTGGTGTACTCCTCGTCGACCGCCTCCAGGTCGGCGCGCAGGTCGGCCGCGTTGTCGGCGTAGGCCTGCGCCTGCTCGGGGTCGACCTGGGCCAGCTCGTCGGCGACCGCGTCGGCGAAGTCGGCCACGAGCAGCGGGTCGAGCCAGAAGTGCGGGTCGAGGTCACCGTGGTCGTGGCCCTCCTCCTCCGCGTGCTCGCCCTCGTGCTCGTGGTCGTGCGCGTCCTCGGTGGCGGGCATGAGGTCGACGACCGCGGCGGCGTCGACGACGTCCGCGTCGGTGTTCTCCGCAGCGGCGTCCACGGCCGGCTGGAAGCCCTCCTCCAGCACGACGAGGTCGGCCTCCTCGAGCGCTGCCGTCTGCGCGATGCTGAGGTCGAGGTCGTGCGGCTCCTGGCCGGGCTGGGTCAGGTTCTCGACCGTCCAGTCGTCGCCCGCCACCCGCTCGGTCACCCAGGCCAGCGGGTAGAACGACGCGACTGCCCGGCGACCACTTCCGGACGAGTCGTCACCCAGCGCCGCGCAGCCGGCAAGGAGGACGGTGGCGGCGACGAGGCCGGCGGTGACGGGAAGGGAGCGAGCGACGGACGACATGAGAACGATTCTCACGCTGTTTGAGAACGGTTGTCAAACTCGGCCCGGACTAGGCTGGCGCCCGTGCTCGTCGTGACCCGCCTCCGTACGCCCTCGCAGGACGCAGCCGCCGAGGGCGAGCTGCGCGCCGGACTTCTGCAGGCTCTCGGCATCCTGGCCGCCAAGCCCGGCTGGGTCGGGGGCGACGTCGGCCGCAACGTCGACGACCCGACGCTCTGGGTGCTGACCACGCGGTGGGAGAACGTCGGTTCGTACCGGCGCGCGCTGGGGTCGTACGAGGGCAAGATGCACGTCCAGCCGCTGATGGTCCACGCGCTCGACGAGCCCAGCGCGTACGAGGTGGTCGAGGAGGGGACCGACCTCAACGAGGCGCAGCCCCGCTCGATAGGCTGACCGCTCGCTTCTCCGAGCCGGCAGCCAGCCGGCCCGACCTGCCCACACCTGAAGGACCTGCACCGTGGCCAAGCCCGCTCCCACCGCCCTGGACAACGTCGTCTCCCTCGCCAAGCGCCGAGGTTTCGTCTACCCCTGCGGTGAGATCTACGGCGGCACGAAGTCGGCCTGGGACTACGGCCCGCTCGGGGTGGAGCTCAAGGAGAACATCAAGCGCCAGTGGTGGAAGTTCATGGTCACCCGGCGTGACGACGTCGTCGGCCTCGACTCCAGCGTCATCCTGCCGACCCGCACGTGGGAGGCCTCCGGCCACCTCAGCACGTTCAGCGACCCGCTCGTGGAGTGCCAGTCGTGCCACAAGCGGTTCCGCGAGGACCACCTGCAGGAGGACTACGCCGCCAAGAAGGGCATCGACGACCCCGACACGGTCGACATCAACGACTCGATCGCCTGCCCCAACTGCGGCACCCGCAACGCGTGGACCCCGCCGCGCAACTTCAACATGATGCTCAAGACCTACCTCGGCGTGATCGAGGACGAGTCCGGCCTGCACTACCTGCGGCCCGAGACTGCGCAGGGCATCTTCCTCAACTTCGCCAACGTGGTGACCTCGAGCCGCCAGAAGCCGCCGTTCGGCATCGCCCAGATGGGCAAGAGCTTCCGCAACGAGATCACGCCCGGCAACTTCATCTTCCGCACCCGCGAGTTCGAGCAGATGGAGATGGAGTTCTTCGTCAAGCCCGGCGAGGACGAGGAGTGGTTCCGCTACTGGATCGAGGAGCGCACCCGCTGGTACGTCGACCTCGGCATCAACCCCGACAACCTGCGCCACTACGAGCACCCGCAGGAGAAGCTGTCGCACTACTCCAAGGGCACGACCGACATCGAGTACCGCTTCGGGTTCTCCGGTCGTGACTTCGAGGAGCTCGAGGGCATCGCCAACCGCACCGACTTCGACCTCAAGCAGCACAGCGAGTACTCCGGCAAGGACCTGTCCTACTACGACCAGGCCGCCGACGAGCGCTACCTGCCCTACGTCATCGAGCCGGCGGCCGGCCTGACGCGGTCGCTGATGGCGTTCCTCATCGACGCCTACACCGAGGACGAGGCGCCCAACACCAAGGGCGGCGTCGACAAGCGCGTCGTGCTCAAGCTCGACCCGCGCCTCTCGCCGGTGAAGGTCGCGGTGCTCCCGCTCAGCCGCAACGCCGACCTCTCGCCCAAGGCCAAGGCGCTCGCGGCCGAGCTTCGCCAGAACTGGAACGTCGAGTTCGACGACTCCGGCGCCATCGGCCGCCGCTACCGCCGTCAGGACGAGATCGGTACGCCGTTCTGCGTGACAGTCGACTTCGAGACCCTCGACGACGACGCGGTCACCGTGCGCGAGCGCGACACCATGTCGCAGGAGCGGGTCAGCCTCGACGGCATCTCGCAGTACTTCGCCGGGAAGCTGCTCGGCTGCTGATCGCACCGGGTGCTCTCGCACCCCGTTGGTCGAGGAGGTCGCGCAGCGACCGTCACGAGACCTCTGCGCCATGATGGCGTCATGTGGCGGCCCCTGCTCCTCGCGACAGCCCTGACGCTGCCGGTGGCGGGATGCGGGGGCGGGGAGCCCGACGCGGAGGTCGAGCCGACGAGCACGGCGACAGCTGCCGTGGACGAGGGCACCGAGCCCGGGACCGAGCCCGGGACCGAGCTCGGGTACGGCGAGCCCGCGACCCTCGTGTGGAAGCCCACCACCGACCTCGTGGGGGAGCTCGAGCTGAGCGTCGACGAGGTCGCCGAGCAGCGGAGGTCCGTCTTCGACGGCTGGGCGAGTGAGGCGACGACGGGGCGGGCTCGGCCCTACTTCGCCACGGTGAGCGTCGCCAACACCGGCGAGTCCGACCTCGGCGGCCAGGACGTCCCGCTCTACCTGCGCGACACCGCGGGCACGCTCGGCGCGCCGTGGACGCTCGGGGGCGACTTCGCCGCCTGCCAGAGCGGTCCGTTGCCCGAGCCGTTCGAGCCGGGCGACGAGACCGAGATGTGCCTGGTCTACCTGGTCCCCGGCGGCGGTCGGGCCCGTGACCTGGTGTTCGAGCCGACCGAGGGCTACGACCCGATCTCGTGGACGGGCGAGGTGAAGGAGCCCGGCTGATTTGGGCCGCGCCCGATCCCGCTCCGACAATGGGGGCATGACCGTCGTGCCCGACTCCCTCACCCTGGGCTCGCTGCGCGTCGACACCCCCGTCGTGCTCGCGCCGATGGCCGGCATCACCAACGCCGCCTACCGACGCCTCTGCGCCGAGCAGGGCGCCGGCCTCTACGTCTGCGAGATGATCACCAGCCGCGGCCTCGTCGAGGGCGACGAGACGACGAGGAAGATGCTGGTCTTCGACGAGCTCGAGTCGGTGCGCTCCGTCCAGCTCTACGGCACCGACCCGGTCTACATCGGCAAGGCGGTGGAGATCCTCTGCGCCGACCACGGCGTGGCCCACGTCGACCTGAACTTCGGCTGCCCGGTGCCCAAGGTCACTCGCAAGGGCGGCGGGGGAGCGCTGCCGTGGAAGCGGGGCCTCCTCGGCGAGATCCTCGAGCACGCCGTAGCGGCCGCAGCGCCGTACGACGTGCCGGTGACGATGAAGACCCGCAAGGGCCTCGACGACGACCACCTGACCTACCTCGACGCCGGTCGGATCGCCCAGGAGAGCGGCGTCGCCGCGATCGCCCTGCACGGGCGCACCGTGCAGCAGGCCTACTCGGGTCAGGCCGACTGGGACGCCATCGCGGCCCTCGTCGACCACGTCGACATCCCCGTCCTCGGCAACGGCGACATCTGGGAGGCGGCCGACGCCGTCCGGATGGTCGAGCAGACCGGCGCCGCGGGCGTCGTCGTGGGTCGCGGCTGCCTGGGCCGTCCCTGGCTCTTCCGCGACCTGGCGGCAGCATTCCACGGCGAGGACGTCGCCACGCTGCCGACCCTCGGCGAGGTCAAGGCGATGATGCGCCGCCACGCCGAGCTGCTGTCGGAGCACATGGGGGAGGAGCGGGGCTGCAAGGAGTTCCGCAAGCACATCACCTGGTACCTCAAGGGCTTCCCGGCCGGCGGCGAGCTGCGCCACCAGCTGGCTCTCGTCGACTCCCTCGCCTCGCTCGACGAGCTGCTCGCGGGCCTCGATGACAGCGCGCCGTTCCCCGAGCGCGAGCTCGGCACGCCCCGCGGCCGGCAGGGGGCCCCGCGCAAGAGGGTCGTGCTCCCCGAGGGGTGGCTCGACGACACCGACGGGCGCGACGCGCACCTGCGCGAGGACGTCGACGAGACCACCGGCGGCTGATCCGGGGCCCCTGTGTCGTACGCACGGATCCGCGCACGGGTGAGCCGGAACACGCCGATTTTTACCGGGGAAGATTGGGACAGCCCGAGATTCCTGTGCTTCACTCGATGATCGCGTCGACGTGGGCACGAGTTCTTCCCCCGTTTCCGGGCTCGTGGATCGGCGCAACGTCCCCCGACAGCAACCGCAAAGGATCAGCGCTGTGGCTCAGCATCGCCACAAGCGGGAAACCCCTGCTACCACCACCCCCCGTCCGTCTCGGATCCCCCGCTCCGCCCTCGTCGCAGCACCGCTCGCCGTCGTGGCGACGCTCTCCGCAGTGACCATGGGAGTCCTCGCCGCAGAGCCGGCGACCAGCGACGACCTGCTGGCCTCGTCCAGCACCTCGCAGCCGACCGCCGAGCCGGGAGCCGACTCCGTCGACGACTCCGCGTTCCGTCGGCGCACCGAGACCACGACCGTCTCCCGCTCGCAGATCCGCACCGCCGCGAAGGCCGAGGCCGCCGCGCGCGAGAAGATCGAGGCGGCGCAGGTGGACAAGACGGCGCGCCGGCTCGCCAGGAAGACGGACGACTCGGTCTGGACGACCGACGTCCTCAACCTCTGGGACGGCCCGTCGGAGAAGTCCGACAAGCTCGGTGTCATCGGTGCCGTCAAGCAGGTATCGGTGACCGGTCGCACGCAGGCCGGCCGTACTCAGGTCGTCATCGACGGCCAGTCCCGCTGGGTCACCTCCGACTACCTCAGCGCGTCGAAGCCGAAGCCCGAGCCGAAGGAGCCCGCCGGCCCGAGCCTGGGCGGCGCGTGCACCAACGGCTCGTCCATCGACGCCGGTCGTGCGTCGCTCTACGACATCCACGACGTGGTGTGCGCCAACTGGCCGTCCATCACCAGCTACGGCACGTGGCGTGGTGACGGCGAGCACGGCCAGGGCCGTGCCATCGACATCATGGTCAGCGGCGAGACCGGCTGGGCCATCGCCAACTTCCTGCGCGCCAACTACTCCGCGCTGGGCATCGAGTACATCATCTACTCGCAGCAGATCTGGTCCGTGGAGCGCGCCGGCGAGGGCTGGCGCGGGATGTCCGACCGCGGGTCGGTCACCGCAAACCACTACGACCACGTCCACGTCACGGTCTACTGACCGGCACGTCGGAGCCGGGTCGTCGTCGGCGTCCGGCGTGCTCGCTAGGCTGACCCGCCGATGAGCATCGAGGAGCTGTACGACGACTCGGCGCGCGAGCGCGTCGTCGCCGAGCCGCCCAAGCGGGTGGAGGCGCCGGTGCGCCTGGCGTTCGAGCGCGACCGGGCGCGGGTCGTCCACGCGGCGGCGTCGCGCCGGCTGGCGGCCAAGACGCAGGTCGTCGGCCCGCAGACCGACGACTTCGTGCGCAACCGCCTCACGCACAGCCTCGAGGTGGCCCAGGTCGCCCGCGACCTCGCGCGCGCCATCGGGACGCACCCCGACATCGCGGAGACCGCGGCGCTTGCGCACGACCTCGGCCACCCGCCGTTCGGCCACAACGGCGAGCGGGTGCTCGCCGAGCTCAGCGCCGACTGCGGCGGCTTCGAGGGCAACGCGCAGACCCTGCGCCTGCTGACCCGGCTGGAGTCGAAGACCTTCGACGCCGACGGTCGCTCGGCCGGGCTCAACCTGACGCGCTCCACCCTCGACGCCTGCACGAAGTACCCGTGGGCGCGGGCGGAGGCGACCGGCCCCCACGGGGTCCACGCCGACGGCACGCCGCGCGTGGTCGTGAAGTTCGGCGTCTACGACGACGACCGGCCCGTCTTCGACTGGCTGCGGTCAGGGGTCGAGGGCCGTCGGCGCTGCCTCGAGGCGCAGGTGATGGACCTCGCCGACGACGTCGCCTACTCGGTGCACGACGTCGAGGACGGCATCGTGGCCGGTCGTCTCGACCTCACGCGGCTCGACCGCGACGCCCTCTGGGAGACCGTCCGCTCGTGGTACCTCCCCGGGATCGACGATGCCGCGCTCGACGTGGCGCTCGCCGACCTGCGCGCCGTGGGCAGCTGGCCCGGCTCGTCCTACGACGGCAGCAGGCGCAGCCTCGCCGCGATCAAGAACCTCACCAGCGACCTCATCGGCCGCTTCTGCGGCAGCGTGCAGCAGGCGACCCTCACCGCGACGGCGGGGGAGCCGCCCGTGCGGCACCGCGCCGACCTCGTGGTCCCGCAGGCCACCGAGGTCGAGATCGGCGTCCTCAAGGGGATCGCCGCCCACTACGTCATGCAGGCCGACGACCGCGTCGCGCTGATGGAGCGGCAGCGTCAGCTCGTCGCGGAGCTCGTCGAGGCGCTGTGGGCCTGTGGGGCCGACGCCCTCGACCCGGTCTTCGTCGAGGACTGGGAGAGGGCAGGCGACGACGCCGGCCGGAGGCGGGTGGTCGTGGACCAGGTCGCCTCCTTGACCGACGCCAGCGCCGTCGCGCGCCACGCCGCGCTCGTCTGAGCTACGGCAGGTTGCCCTGGGGGTAGGGGTCGTCCTGACGTGCCGTGCTGTCGGGGTGCAGCTGCTCCTCGAGGTCGGAGCGGTGCTCACCGTTGCTGTTGCCCGACGGGGTCACCTTGTCGGCGGCCGTGCTGGCGGCCGAGGTGACCTTGTCCTTCACCAAGGGGGCCTTGTCCTTGGCGAGGTCGGCGGCCTGGTGCGCCTTCTCCTGGACCCGCGGGTCCTCCTTGACGCGCGTGGCCGTCCTCTTGATCTGCTCGTAGCGCTCCCGGCCGGCACGGGCGCCGAGCACGTAGCCGACACCTCCGGCGATGAGCAGCGTGAGCTTGTTCATGGGGTCTCCCTTCCCTGGTTGTCTGCTGGACCTGGTTCAGTGGTCGCCGCGGCGCCGCCACAGCAGCAGCACCACGGCCATCGCCACGAGCGATCCGGCGGCCGCGATCACCTCGGTGCGCGGCTTGCCGGTGTCGGTCGTGGCGGCGTCCTTGATCGAGGCCACCCGCTGCTGCGCCTGCGACTTCACGTCGAGCTTCGCGGCGAGCTGGTCGACGGTGCCGGCCAGCTGCTCACGCTGCAGCGCGATCTCCGCCTCGAGCTGCTCGGGCGTCTTCTCCGGCGTCTGGTCACTCATGGTGGTCTCCCTTCACCGTCGCGATGTCCTCCTTCAGCCCGTGGATCGCCCGCTCCGGCGCCGGCGGCCCGGCCTCGGCGACCTTGTTGCGGCCGACCAGCCCGGCGACGGCGGCGCCGGCGAGGAGGACCAGCGCCACGATGAGGCCGGCCAGCCAGGCGTCGACGACGAGCGCGAGGGCGATGATCGCGGTCGCCACGAGCGACCCGAACGCGAAGAAGCCGAGCAGGCCGGCCACGCTGAACATGCCGATGCCGACACCCGCGCGCTTGCCCTTCTGGGCGACCTCCGCCTGGGCGAGGCGCATCTCCGAGCGGATGAGCTCGGGGAGCTGCTGGCTGAGCTGGTGGACGAGCGCTCCGAGGGTCTGGTCCTGCGCCTGACTCTCTGGCGCTCCGTGCTGAGCAGTCATGCTTCGACCTTCCCAGACGCCTCGGCGGGGCACCAGCGACGTACGCCCCAAGGGGTGGCCGTACGTCCACGCGGGCGGCTCCGACGGCCGTTGTGGAGACTCCGCCGTGGCCGTGGGAGGACGCCCGTAGACTCCCGGGCGTGGCAGGCCGGATTCGCGACGACGACATCGCCGAGGTGCGCGAGAAGGCGCGGATCGACGACGTGGTGTCGGGCTACGTCACGCTCAAGCGCGCCGGGGGCGGGTCGCTCAAGGGCCTGTGCCCCTTCCACGACGAGAAGACGCCGTCGTTCAACGTCAACCCGGCCCGCCAGTTCTTCCACTGCTTCGGCTGCGGCGAGGGCGGCGACGTCATCTCCTTCCTGATGAAGGTCGACGGGCTCACCTTCACCGAGGCCGTCGAGCGGCTCGCGGAGAAGTTCGGCGTCCAGCTGCGCCGCGAGGACGGCGACGACGAGCCCGTACGCCCGCGCGGACCGGCGCGCGGCCGGCTGATCGAGGCGCACAAGGTCGCCCAGGAGTTCTACGCCGAGCAGCTCTCCGGCCCCGACGCCGTGGTCGCGCGCCAGTTCCTGCACGAGCGCGGGTTCGACCAGGCCGCGGCCACCACCTTCGGGGTCGGCTTCGCACCCCGCGACGGCGAGGCGCTCGTGCGCCACCTCCGCGGCCGGCGCTTCACCGACGAGGAGTCGGTCGCCGCCGGGCTCGTCGCGCTCGGCCGCTCCCACTACGACCGCTTCCGCGGCCGCCTGGTGTGGCCGATCCGCGAGGCCAACGGCGACACGATCGGCTTCGGCGCACGCCGCATCTTCGACGACGACCGCATCGAGGCGAAGTACCTCAACACCTCCGAGACCGCGATCTACAAGAAGAGCCAGGTGCTCTACGGCATCGACCTCGCCCGCACCGCGATGAAGGACAGCCAGCAGGCCGTCGTCGTCGAGGGCTACACCGACGTGATGGCCTGCCACCTCGCAGGCGTGAAGACGGCCGTCGCCTCGTGCGGCACGGCCTTCGGCCAGGACCACGCGCGCGTGCTGCGCCGCTTCCTCGGCGACCACGGCACCACCAGCGGTGAGGTGATCTTCACCTTCGACGGCGACTCGGCCGGGCAGAAGGCGGCCATGAAGGTGCTCGACAGCGACCAGGTGTTCGCCTCGCAGACCTACGTCGCGGTCGCCCCCGAGGGGATGGACCCCTGCGACCTGCGCCTGAAGGAGGGCGACGAGGCCGTGCGCGAGCTGGTCGCCAGCCGCCAGCCGCTCTACCGCTTCGCCCTCGACAACGTCCTCACCCGCTACGACCTCGATCGCGCAGACGGCCGCGTCGACGCGCTGCGCGACGCCGCCGGCCTGGTCGCCGGCATCCGCGACAAGACCAAGGTCGAGTCGTTCTCCCGCGAGCTCGCCCACATGGTCGGGGTCGACCTCGACCAGGTGCGTGCGGAGGTGCGTCGGGCCGCGGAGCGACCCGCCGGCGGTGCCAGGGACGAGCGCCGGCCCGTCCGCGGCGGCGACGGCGCACAGGCGCCCGAGCCGGCCAGGCCGGCCCTGCCCAGCCTGTCCGACCCCCGCTTCCTCATCGAGCGTGAGCTGCTCAAGCTCGTCATCCAGCACCCCGCCGGGGTGGGTCGCACGACCACCCACGTGACCACGGCCGACTTCACCCACCCGACGTTCCAGGGCGTCTGGGAGGCGGTGACGGCGGCCGGCGGACCCGTCGCCGGGGTCGACGACGCCGGCTGGGCGGCCAAGGTGCGCGGGTCGGCCACGGATCCCGCCGTCGTCGCGGCGGTCACCGAGCTCGGTGTCGAGCCGGTGCGTGGCACGACCGACCCCAACCCGACGTTCGCCGTGGCCTACGTCTACCGGCTCCAGGAGCTCACCACGTCCCGCCGCATCGCCGACGTCAAGGCCCGCCTCCAGCGCACCAACCCCGTCGAGCACGCCCTCGACTACAACCGCATGTTCGGCGAGCTCGTCGTGCTCGAGCAGCACCGCCGCAAGCTGCGCGAGGGTGCCGTGGGCCAGCCGGGAGGTCAGTCCTGATGTTGCCCATCAGCTGGCGGCGCCGCTCGCTCGTGCCCTCCGTCGCGGTGCCGCGCGGCGAGAAGGTGCTCGCCATGACCACCGCATCCGACGGCGCGGTCCTCGCCGGCACCCGCGACGCCTTCTACGTCGTGCGCGACGGCGAGACCCGGCGCGTGCCCTGGGAGCAGGTCGAGGCGGCCAACTGGGACCGCGACACCGACGTCTTCCGCCTCGCCGAGGTCGGCAGCTGGGGCGAGGAACGTCCCGTGCACACCGCCACGCTCACCGACCCGGGCCGGCTGCTCGAGCTGGTCCGCGAACGCGTCACCGCGAGCGTCGTGCTCCAGCGCCACGTGTCCCTCGGACGACGTCGCGGCCTGCGGGTGATCGCGCGCCGCGCGCCGTCGGGCGCGGGTGGTGTCCAGTGGGTCTACGAGTACGACGAGGGTGTCGACCCCGCCGACCCGGAGGTCCGTGCCGCTGCCCTCGAGGCGCTCGAGCTGGCCCGCCGCGACGTCGGCCTGCCCTGATTTCACCCGCGGTGCCGCGGCTTGCTAAGGTTTCGCCTCGCTGCACAAGCGATCCCCTGTAGCTCAACTGGCAGAGCATTCGGCTGTTAACCGGAGGGTTGTTGGTTCGAGTCCAACCGGGGGAGCCGGAGAAGGGCCCTCGATCCGCGGAGACGTGGATCGAGGGCCCTTCGCCACGTGGTGCCCGCCGCGACGATCGGATGATGACGATCGGATGATGCAGCGGGATCGGGGTACGGCGTGCCATGGACTCCGACATCACGCTCGTCGTCGACGGCACACCCCACGCGGTCACGGTCGACACCCGGACCACCCTGCTGGACGCGATGCGCGAGCGCCTGGGCGTGACCTCGCCGAAGAAGGGGTGCGACCACGGCCAGTGCGGCAGCTGCACCGTGCTGCTCGACGGGCGCCGGCACCTCACCTGCCTGGCGCTGGCGGTCGCGCACGACGGCAGCGAGGTCGTCACCGCGGCCGGCCTGGCCGCCGGGGGGCTGCACCCGGTGCAGGAGGCGTTCCTCGCCCACGACGGCTACCAGTGTGGCTACTGCACCCCCGGCCAGGTCTGCTCAGCGGTCGGCATGCTGGAGGAGGTCCGGCAGGGGCACCCGAGCCACGCCACCTCGGACCTGGGGGCGGAGGTCGACCTGGACGACGACGAGATCCGCGAGCGGATGAGCGGCAACCTGTGTCGCTGCGGAGCGTACCCGGGCATCCTGGCCGCCGTGCGCGAGGCGGCGAGCCGATGATCCCGCTGGACTACCGGCGGGCCACGTCCGCACGGGAGGCCGTCGAGCTGGTGTCCGACCACCCGGGGGCGCGGTTCGTGGCCGGCGGCAGCAACCTGGTCGACCACCTCAAGCTCGGCGTGGCCGCGCCGCCCATGCTGGTCGACGTCAGCCGTCTGCCCCTCGACACGATCGAGGAGCGGTCCGGCGAGGACGCGTCCGACGGGTGGCTGCGCATCGGCGCCAACGTCCGCAACAGCGACATGGCAGCCCACGAGGTCGTGCGGTCGCGGTTCCCGGTCGTCGCGCGGGCGCTGCTCGCCGGGGCGTCCGGGCAGATCCGCAACCAGGCCACCACCGCGGGCAACCTGCTCCAGCGGACCAGGTGCGTGTACTTCCAGGACGTCACCACGCCGTGCAACAAGCGTGAGCCGGGCAGCGGCTGCTCGGCGATCGACGGCTACGGCCGCTACAACGCCGTCCTGGGCGCCAGCGCCGCCTGCGTGACGACCCATCCCTCCGACCTGGCGGTCGCACTGGCCGCCGTGGACGCGGAGGTCGTGGTGCTGGGTGCCGAAGGGGAGAGGCGCCTCGCCTTCGAGGACCTGCACCGCCTGCCCGGTGACCGCCCGGACGTGGACACCACCCTCGCCCCGGAGGACCTGGTGGTCGCCGTCGAGCTCCCACTGGGCCATGCGGCCGAGCTGTCGACGTACGCCAAGGTGCGGGACCGGGCCTCCTATGCCTTCGCCCTGGTCTCGGTGGCCGCGACCCTGCGGCTCCACGGCGACCGCATCGACGAGGTGCGCCTCGCGTGGGGCGGCGTGGCGCACAAGCCGTGGCGCGCGCGGCGTGCCGAGGCGGCGCTCGCGGGGGTCGCGCTCGACGAACAGGCCGTGCGTGCCGCCGTGGACGACGAGTTGCTCGCGGCCACCGTCACCGAGGAGACCGCGTACAAGCTGGCGATGGTGCGCAACACCACCACCGCGACGCTCCTGAGCCTTGCCGAGGAGGCAGCACGATGACCGAGCAGCAGACCCGTCCTCTCACCCCGCGCTCGATGGGCACCTCGCTCGACCGGGTCGACGGGGTGGAGAAGGTCACCGGGCGCGCGTCGTACGCCGTGGAGCACCCCACCGACGGAGCGGAGACGCCTCTCAGCCTCTGGCTGGTGACCTCGACCGTGGCCAAGGGGCGGGTGACAGCGGTGGACCCGGCGGCCGCGCTCGCCCATCCGGGCGTGACCGCGGTGATCGACCACACGAGCGCGCCCCGCCTCGCCCAGACCGACAACGCCGAGCTGGCGATCCTCCAGGGCGACCGGGTCGGCTTCCGCGGCCAGGTCGTCGCCCTGGTGCTCGCGGAGACGTCGGAGGCGGCCCGGGAGGGGGCAGCCCTGGTGCGGGTGTCCTACGACCAGGAACCGCACGAGGCCGAGCTCCGGGAGGACAACGCGACCTACCGGCCCGAGCAGGTCAACCCGGCGATGGAGACCGACACCGCGGAGGGCGACGTTGACGCGGCCCTGGCATCGGCGCAGGTGGTCGTCGAGCAGACCTACCGCACCCCCTACGAGCACAACAACCCCCTCGAGCCGCACGCCACCCTCGCGTGGTGGGAGCAGCACGAGGGCCGCGACGTCCTGTCGATGTTCGACTCGACCCAGGGCGTCCACGGTGTCGTCCAGTCCCTGGCGCCGATGCTCGGCCTCGAGCCGGACCAGGTGCGGGTCCGGGCGCCCTACGTCGGTGGCGGGTTCGGCAGCAAGGGGGAGGCGCACGCCCACGTGATGGCCACCGCCCTCGCGGCGCGGACGACGGGTGGACGTCCGGTCCGGCTGGCCGTGACACGACAGCAGATGTTCTCCCTCACCGGCTACCGCACCGCGACCATCTCCCACGTGCGTCTCGGTGCCGGCCGCGACGGCCGGCTGGTCGCCGTCGAGCACGCGGTGCAGGAGCAGACGTCGGCCATCCGGGAGTTCGCCGAGCAGACCGCCGCGCCGACCCGGATGATGTACGCCGCCCCGAACCGCCGGACGAGCCACCGGCTCGCGCGTCTCGACGTCGCCGTGCCGTCGTGGATGCGGGCTCCCGGTGAGATGCCGGGGATGTACGCCCACGAGGTCGCGATGGACGAGCTCGCCGTCGCGTGCGGGTTGGACCCGATCGTCGTGCGCGAGCGCAACGAGCCGGACGTCGACCCCGAGACAGGGAACCCGTTCAACGACCGGCGGCTGCTGGACTGCCTCCACCGCGGCGCCGAGCGCTTCGGCTGGGACGCGCGCCCCGCCGAGCCCCGGGCGACGCTCGACGGTGACTGGTTCGTCGGGACCGGGGTGGCATCGGCGACGTACCCCGCGATGAAGCAGCCGGGCAACAGCGCCCGGGTGACGTCGCTGGACGACGGTCGCTACGAGGTGGCCATCGGCTCGGTCGACATCGGGACCGGTGCCCGCACCGTGCTCACCCAGATCGCCGCGGACGCCCTCGACGTCGACCCGGCACTGGTCGACGTCGTGATCGCCGACAGCCTGCTGCCGTCGGCCACGGTCGCCGGCGGGTCGTCCGGCACCAGCTCGTGGGGCTCGGCGATCGTCGCGGCCTCGCAGCTGTTCCGCAGCGACCACGGCACGAGGCCCGACCCCGGCCTGCACACGACGGCGTCCGCAGCCGACGACCCCGCGGCCGACGAGCTCGCGTTCCACTCGTTCGGTGCCGTCTTCGCCGAGGCCCGCGTCAACCGCTGGACGGGGGAGGTACGGGTGCCCCGGCTCCACGGCGTCTACTCGGTCGGTCGGGTGATCAATCCCAGGACGGCCCGCTCGCAGCTCGTCGGGGGGCTCGTGATGGGCCTCTCCGCCGGCCTGTTCGAGGAGTCGCACCGCGACCCGCGCTTCGGGCACGTGGTCACCCAGGACCTCGCCACCTACCACGTCGCCTCGCACGCCGACGTGCTCGACGTCGACGCCGAGTGGCTCGACGAGGCCGATGAGGTGTTCACCCCCATGGGCTCCCGCGGCATCGGCGAGATCGGCATCGTCGGCACTGCTGCCGCGGTGGCCAACGCGACGTTCCACGCCACCGGCGTGCGCGTGCGCTCGCTCCCTCTGACAGCCGACCACTTCCTGGACGCCTGACCCGCGGACGGATCGGCGCCGGTTCCACGGGGTACCGCGGGCCAGGTCCGTGCGGCGTCGCGACTCCGCAGGGACCAGGCCCGGGCGGTCAAGAAGCGGCCGCCCGGGCCGCCCCGTGCTCCTCGGGTGCCTCTATACGATGCGGGCGGGGTCGTCATCGAGGGAGGCGCGGGGATGGATCGTCACGAGTTCGGCCGGAGGCTGGCCGAGGCCGCACGCGGGATGTCAGGCACGCGCCATCCCGCAGACACCCTGCAGCGCATCGCCGCGATGGCGGTCGACCTGATCGACTCCTGCGACGTCGCCGGTGTCTGCGTGCTCCGACCGGGCCGCAACGACACCTGCGCCCACACCCACGCATCGGTCCAGGTGATGGACGACCTCCAGCACGACCTCGCCGAGGGGCCGGCCATGGGTGGTCCGACGACCCACGACGTGATCTCCGTCGGCGACCTCACCGGCGACGCCCCGTGGCCGCGGTGGGCGACCGAGGTCGTCGAGAGGACCGGGGTGCGGTCCTACCTCGGCTTCCGGCTGTTCGTGGAGGGTGACGACAGCATCGGACTGCTCAACCTCTACGCCTACGAGCCCCACGCGTTCGACCACGAGGACCAGCTCGACGGCCTGGTGGCGGCCGCCCATGCCTCGGTCGCGCTCAGCGCCACCGTGCGCCACGACCAGCTGCACACCGCCCTGACCAGCCGCCAGCTCATCGGCGAGGCGACCGGCATCCTGCGTGAGCGGTTCGCGCTGACGTCCGACCAGGCCTTCGCCGTGCTCAAGCGGCTCTCCTCGCAGCAGAACATCAAGCTCTTCGCCGTGGCCCAGCAGGTGGTCGAGACGGGCACCCTGCCCGGCTCGGCGCCGTGACCCGGCCCTGGCTCCCGGTTGCCGTGGCGTAACGCTTCCGCGGTCGCGTGTGAACTGTGCGTTACGCCGCCCCGGTCCCGTGCCGAGCCGCGGCATGGTGGCTCCATGAGCGCAGGACCGATGGACGACGACCACGACCGCTGCGAGTTCGTCGTACGCCCCGATGGGACCGTGGTCGGGCACGACGGTGCGGCGGGAGCGCTGGCCGCCGCCCTGCCCTACACGGGTCGGCTGGCGCGTCGCGCCGGCGAGCTCGTGCACGTGGGTGACCTGCGGGCGATGGAGGCGCTGGGCGCGCGCCGCCTGACCGTCGGGGTGACCTGGACCCCCGCCGGTGAGGGCACCTACCGGGCTGTGCTGGTGCGCGCCGAGCCCCGCACGCTTCCCACCTTCATGGTGGTCGGGGGTGCGGACACGACCGCGACGGTGGTCCACTGCCTCGACCGCGTCCTGTCGGTGGACGGTGTGCGGTGGGCCGGGGTCGTCACGGCCGGGTCGCGGGTCGTCGCCACCGCGGGCGACCGGACGGCGACCGGCCACCTCGACGAGGTGGGCAACCGCATGCTCGCGATCCTGCGCTCGTTCGAGGACCAGCAGGTGGCCGGGTTCGTGCGGCTGCGGTTCGAGGAGGCGTCCGTCGTCGGCGCGTCGCTCGGCCGCCACGCGCTGGTGGCCTGCACGAATGCCACCGACGACGACGGGCTGCTCGCCACGGTCGACGAGGTGCGGGCCATCCTGGCCGACCGCGACCTGTCCACGGTGTCGATGCAGGACTCGGCAGTCGAGGCAGTCGAGGAACTCGAGGAGGGAGCCGACGAGGTCGTCGCCCCGGTGGCGCCCACTGCGCCACCGCTCGTGGGGGCGCGGTTCGCCGGCGCAGCGCCACGTGAGCCGCGGGAGTCGCGCAGGGGTCGGCGGAGGTTCGGGCGGGGGAGCCTCAGCCCCAGCCCAGGGGAAACACCTCGAACGTCGACGCGTGGGTGACGCCGAGCCCTTGGCCACCACCACGCAGGATCCCGTCGAGGAACTCCTCGGGGTCCCAGCCCTCCCAGCCGAGCCCCTCGATGTAGGCCCGGTGCTCCTTCAGTGACGCGACGCCGGCTGCGAACGTGTCCGTCACGTCCACGGCGTGCCCGGCCTGCGGTGACCCGCCCGCCCAGACCGCCTTCACGCCGCCCCACGGCTCGAGGCCGTCGGTCAGCTGCTCGGGGAACACCCAGCGGTTCCCCGCGTCGCGCACCGCGTCGAGGAGCGCCTTGCCGACGGCGATGTGGTCGGCCTGGTTGAGGCTGGTGCCGCCGAACGTCTCGCGGAAGTTGATGGTCAGGGCGACGTCGGGGCGCTGCTCGCGCACCACCTTCGCGAGCACGCGCCGCAGCTCTACGCCGTACTCCAGGACCCCGTCGGGCAGTCGCAGGAACAGCACCTCGTCGACGCCGACAGCGGCGGCCGACGCGATCTCCTCCGCCTCCCGCAGGGGGCCGCACTCGTCGGGGCGGATGCCGTCGATCCCGGCCTCACCGCTGGTCACCATGCAGTAGACGACGCGCTTGCCCTGTCCGGTCCACCGGGCGACCGCCGCCGCGGAGCCGTACTCGATGTCGTCCGGGTGCGCGACGACGAACAGGGCACTGTCCCAGTCCTCGGGCAGCGGTTCGAAGGACGGGGGCGTGGGGCGCTCGGCGGTCATGCTCCGAGCATGGCACCGGAGGAACGACCTGTCTGCGGATGCAAGTTGTGCAGTGAAACACAAGACTTACTCATATATGGTCATCGCATGACCTCGTACGCGCCCACCCGTCGTGGACTCCTCACCGCTGCCGCCGCCCTCGCCGGCGTCGCGGCCGCTCCCACCTCCGTGTGGCGCGCAACGCCCGCGTCGGCCGCGTCCCCCTTCATCCTCAAGCCCACCCCGCCCGACTACTTCACGGACTTCGGGACGAACGCCGAGATGCGCTGGGGCTCGGTCGACCCGCAGCGCTACCTCACGCCGCAGTCGCGGCTGTTCGTGCGCAACCACACCCGCACGCCCCGGATCGACCGGTCCACCTACGCGCTGCGGGTGTACGGCGACGGGCTGGCGACGCCGAGGGCGGAGGGAGAGGCGCTGACCCTGTCGTTCGCCGACCTCCAACGGCTGCCGCACCACGAGCTCACCGCCGTCGTGGAGTGCACCGGCAACGGACGGAGCCACTTCAAGGCCCAGCAGGGCCAGGCCGTGTCCGGCACCGCCTGGACGCTCGGCGCCGTCGGGACCGTGCGCTGGACGGGCGTGCGGCTGCGCGACGTCCTCGCCTCCGTCGGGCTGTCACCCGACGCGGTGTCCATCCAGGCCACCGGGCTGGACGACCCCTTCGTCTCGGGCGGCACGGACTACGGCCGGGTGCGTCGGCCGTTCCCGGTGGAGAAGGCGCTCGACGACGCGCTGCTCGCGTGGGGGATCAACGGCCAGGACCTGCTGCCCGACCACGGCTATCCGCTGCGACTGGTGCTGCCGGGCTGGGTGGGCATCGCGAGCATCAAGTGGCTCGGGTCGCTCGAGGTGTCGACGACCCAGCTGACGTCGCCGTGGAACACCACCTTCTACCGGATGGTCGGCCCCGACTGGCCTGCCGACTCCCCGCCCCTCACGGTCAACCCGGTGCGCTCGGCATGGGAGCTGGCCCCCGACCAGGTGCTGCCGTCGCGGCCGGTCACCCTCACCGGTCGGTCGTGGAGCGGCGCGGGGCGCATCAGTCGCGTCTCGGTGAGCCTCGACGGCGGGGAGCGCTGGCGTCCCGCCGTCCTGGACCGACGGTCGCGCGAGGACGGGGGCTGGACGCAGTGGTCGGTGCGCTGGGGCAACCCGCGCCGCGGGCGCCACGAGCTGCTCGCCCGGGCCACCGACGAGCAGGGACGCACGCAGCCGCTCGTGGCCGCCTTCAACACCCAGGGCTACTTCTTCGACGCGGTCGTGCGCCACCCCGTGCAGGTCGTCTGACCGGCAGGTGGCTCCGGGGTCGGCGTCAGGCCATCACGCCGACGGTCTGCGGGGCGAAGCCCGGGAAGACCTGCGCGACCGAGACCCCGAACCTCCGGGTGACGACCTCCGCCAGCACGCTGCGGTAGTCGGTGGTCACGAGGAGGTCGGCGTCGAGGGTGTCGGACAGGCCCGGCCACGAGCCGTAGTAGCGCCCGCCCCGGACCCCGGCACCGGCGACGAACATGACGTTGCCGAAGCCGTGGTCCGTGCCGTAGCCGTCGTTCTCGCGCACCCTGCGGCCGAACTCGCTCAGGGTCACGAGCGTCACCCGCTCGGCAGCCGGGCCGAGGTCGGCGAAGAAGGCCGCGATCGAGCTCGCGAGGTCGCCCGCGTTGCGCCTCATGTCGCCCCACTCGAGCGTGCCGGCGTCGGTGTGCATGTCCCAGTCGCCCTGGTCGACGGTGACCACCTCCGTTGCGACGCCCGAGCGCACGATCCGGGAGACGTCCGAGAGCGCCCTGCCCAGCCCGCTGTCGGGGTAGGCGGGGGCGGGTACGCCGACGGGGGTGTCCCGGGCGGCACCGAAGGTCTGCGCCCCCGAGATCGCGTCGCGCACCGCGCGGCTCATCGGGTCGCGGCCCCGCCACGCGTGCGCCAGGGAGGCCAGCCGCCGGCCCTCCTCGTCGGTGCCGGCCACCCTGGCCTGGTCGACCCGGCCGACCACGAACGCCGGCTGGGCGCCGAAGAGGGAGGTGGGGGCCTGGTTGCCCATGGCGGTGCCCTGCAGCGGCGAGGTGCCGGGCAGCTCGCCCAGGAGGCGGTTGAGCCAGCCGGTGCGCTCGGACGAGCCGGGCGCCGCGTCCTCGATGGCCTCCATCGCCGCGAAGTGCGACCGGTTGGGCGTGGCCATGCCGGTGGCGTGCACGGCGGCCAACCGGCCGGCGTCCCACATGGGCAGCAGCGGCGCGAGGGCGGGGTGCAGGCCGAACATCGCGTCCGGCGCCAGCAGCGCGGTGTGCGGGATGCCCAGGCGCGGACGCGCGGCGTAGTAGACGGGGTCGCCGTGCGGCACGACGAGCGACAATCCGTCGGCCGCGCCGCGCAGGGAGAGGAGGACCAGCACCGAGCCACCCGGCGCTGCCAGCCGGGCGGCGCTGTGACCGGTGACGGCGTACGCCGACGGGCCGGCGCCGGTCAGCGACGGACCGAGTGCGACGGCGCCGCCGGCGAGGGCGGTGCCGAGCAGGGCACGCCGGCTCAGCGCCAGACGGGCCTCGTCGTAGTCGGGGCAGCCGCAGGGAGCCGTGGGGGAGGAAGTCATGTCAGCATGCCAGGTGGTCGGGGGAGTCGAGGACGGCGGCCAGCAGCCGCGGGAAGCCCCACTGGTACAGGGCGTGGTCGCGGTCGATCTTCTCCCGGGCCTTGCAGCCGGTGGCGAGGACCGCGGTCTGCACCAGGCGCTTGCTCGCCGGGCGGTGCAGCAGGTCGCGACTGACCGCGTCGACGAGGTCCTTGAAGCGCACCGGCTTCTTCGCCGGCACCCAGGCGCCCGGGGTGCGGTAGCGGATGCCCTCGGAGGGCCACCAGCCACCGGCCATCGCGTAGTGCACGTCCATCGAGCCGAGCGCGCGTGATGGGGACGCCCACACGGCGTCGGTGACGGGTGTGCCGTCGGGGCGCGGCCAGGCGTGGGGCGTGAGCCCGAGCCGGGACGCCTGCCAGAGGATCGCGTTGGAGGCGGAGTCGTTGCGGCTCGGGCGACCGACCTCGACGCCCAGCGCCCGGTAGGTGGCGACGACGTCCTCGCTCGGGTCGCGCAGCTTGTCGCCCGCAGAGGACCGGAACTCCTTGCTGGCCACGAGGGCGCGGAGCACCGGCACGATCTCGGTGTCGTTGCGCAGGTAGACCTTCGCCAGCCGCTTCACGAGTGCCCGCGGCGGGTCGTCGCGCACGAACTTCGTCGCCAGCCGCTCGCAGACGTGGTGCGCGGTCAGCGGATGGTGGGCCAGGTAGCGGAGGTACTCCCGGGTGACATCGCGGCCGTCGGCCTTCCGGTTCTTGTGGGCGAACCCCTTGACCTGCACCTTCCCGGTCGCGTGGTCCTCCTTGACGTAGGACGCCTTCCACGTCTCCCAGAGGTCGACGTGGTGGCCGGTGAGGATGCGGGCCGACGCCTTGACGTCGTCCTCGTCGTAGTTGCCGGCACCGAGCGTGTGCAGCTCGAGCAGCTCACGACCCAGGTTCTCGTTCGGCGCACGCTTCGTCGACGTCGCGGCGGACAGGAAGATCAGCATGGCCGGGTGCGTCGTGGTCGCGGCCAGCAGCTCGTCGAAGCGACCGAGGGCGTGGCGCCGGACCGTGTCGCCGTAGTCCACCCGCCAGGTGAAGTGGGCGTCGCCGCTCACCGGCACGTGGAGCATCGCCTCCCAGAACTCGGTCATCTTCTCCAGCACCGGCCGCCGCGTGCGGATGCGGCGCACGAGCAGCCACCGGCCGTAGTCCTCCATGACCTGCCAACCGCCGCGGACCTCCTGGACCTGGCGCTGCCACAGGTCGCGCGGCTTCCGGTCGAGGTCGGGCCACCACCGTCGCACGGCATCGGCCGCCCCGTCCGGGAACGAGCCCGGCCGGGTGAGCTGCCGCTCGAACCACGCTGGTGCCCCGCCGGCACGGCGTACGTCGCGCGCGAGCGTTGCGTCGATGCCGTAGCCGAAGCGCGTCACCAGGTGACGCTGCGACGGGGGCAGCAGAGCAGACCGATCCTTGGCCACCGAGGTCCTCCCGTACCCGAGCCGCTTCGAAAGACGCATCACTGTCCCACGAGCGGCCGCGGACGCGAAGTCGAACGCCGAATCGCGTTTGCCTGTGGGGCGACGGGTGGGGTCGGATGGTGCGGTGGAGATCGAGGAGCTGGACGCGACCGACCCCGCCGCCCGAGCCGTCTGGCACGCCGTGATGGACCGGTCGGTGCGGGCCGACCGCCCGCACGCGCTGGTCACCACGGCCGCGGCGTTCGAGGTCACCGCCACCGCGCCGAGCCCCCACTACGCCCGCACGTGGTTGCAGGCCGTCGCCGCGGGCGAGGTCGTCGGGGTCGCCGAGCTCGAGCTGCCGTTGACCGAGAACACCGACGTCGCGTGGGCGGAGGTCGACGTCCTGCCCACCCACCGGCGCCGCGGCGTCGGTCGCGCTCTGTGGCAGGCCGTGGTGGCGCGCGCCCGGGCCGAGGGCCGCGCGAGGCTCGGGGGAGAGGTGACGGTCGACCTCACCTCCCCGGGCCCCGCCCACGAGTTCGCCGCCGCGATGGGCTCGGTCGACAAGCACCGCGAGGACCACCTCGTCGCCGAGCTCCCGGTCGTCACGTCACCCGTCGACCCGGCGTACGACGTCGTCACCTGGCGAGGCCGCTGCCCCGACGAGCACCGGGCGGCCTACCTCGCGATGCGCAACCAGATGAACGTCGACGTCCCGACCGGTGACCTCGACCTCGAGCCCGAGGTGCTCGACGACGCGCGGCTGGCTGCGTCGGAGGAGCGACTCATGAGGGCGTACGACGTGCGGGTGGCCGCAGCCCGCCGACGCTCGGACGGCTCGTTCGGCGGCTACTCGCTGCTCTTCGTCCCGCACGGCACCGACTACGGCTGGCAGGACGACACGCTGGTGATGCCCCAGCACCGTGGGCACCGGCTCGGCGCCGCCCTCAAGTGCGCCAACTACGCCCGCCTGCCGGACGACGTCCGCCTCGTCCACACCTGGACCGCACCGTCGAACACGGCCATGCACCACACCAACACCGCGCTCGGCTTCCGCGTCGTGGAGCACGTGTACGAGGTCGAGGCGCCCATCGCCTAGGGTTTCGGCCCGAGGGGCGGTAGCTCAGTCGGTCAGAGCAGAGGACTCATAATCCTTGGGTCGTGGGTTCGAGCCCCACCCGCCCTACGCAGTGCATGTCCCGACGCGCTATCCCTCACCGGCGATGAGGAAGCTGTCACCCTCCTGCGCGAGCTGCAGCTGTCCCTGCTCGGTCCGCGTCCGGCCCGCCGTGGTCACGTAGTCGATCGTGTACGTCGTGGTCAGCGACCGCGGGTCGGCCTTGATGGCCCGCGGGCTCGCCGACTCGATCGTGCTCCAGAAGCCGCTGTAGCGGTCGAAGCCGCCGCTCTCCGCCTGGAACTCCGGCGTGAGCATCGCGAAGGTCGTCTCGGGGTCGGAGGTGACCGTCGAGAAGTAGTCCTCGACGAACGCGCGCATCGCCGCGGGGGTGCCGCCGGACGCGTTGGACGGGCTGGGCTCGGTGGTCGGCTCGTCGGTGGTGGACGGGCTCTCGCTGGGGCTGTCGCTCGGGCTCTCGGACGGGGTGTCCGAGGTCGGCTCCTGGGATGCGCTCGGTGACTCGCCGCCCCCTCCCGCGTTGCTCGGCTCCTCGTCACGCGGCCACAGCAGCCAGGCGCCGATGCCCGCCACCAGGACGAGCGCGAGCACCGCGGCCAGCCAGCCCGCCGGGGACCGGCGCGACCTCGTGGGCGCCGGTGTCGGAGCCGGGGCCGGAGCCGGGGCCGGTGTCGGGGTCGGTCTCGGCGCCGCGACAGGAGCCGCAGCCGGTACGTCGTCCTCTGTCGGTTGCTGCGCGGTCATGACGGCCGTCGGCGGCTCGTCCTGCATCCGCGCACCGCCACCGGGGACCGGCGCCTCCGAGCGCTCGCCGCGCGCGATCCGGCGCAGGTCGTCGCGCACCCTCGCCACGGGCCAGCGCTGCGCGGGCTCCTTGACGAGCATCGTCGCCAGCAGCCCGGCGGCCGGGTGGTCGTCGGGAAGGCGGGGCGGCTCGTCGTGGACGATCTTGTAGAGCCCGCCCAGCACGTTGTCCCCGACGTCGTACGGCGGCCTGCCGACCAGCGCGTGGAACAGCGTGGCGCCGAGCGACCAGACGTCGCTGGCCGCCGTCGCCGGCTCGCCGGTCGCCACCTCCGGCGCGAGGTAGGCGGGGGAGCCCGTGATCAGTCCGGTCTGGGTGAGCACGGTGTCGCTGGCGGCCCGCGCGATGCCGAAGTCGCCGAGCTTCGCGCGGTCGTCACCGCCCACGAAGATGTTGCTCGGCTTGACGTCGCGGTGCACGATGCCGGCCGTGCCGGCCTGGACGAGCGCGTCTGCGGCCTGGGCCAGGATCGCCGCCGCGCGGCGGACGGGGAGCGGGCCGCCGGCCGTGACGAGCTCGGCGAGGGTGTGCCCCTCGACGTGCTCCATCACGAGCCAGTAGCAGTCCTCGTCCTTGACGAGGTCGAAGATCGACACGACGTGCTGGTGGTTGATGCCCGCCGCCAGGCGCGCCTCGCGCTGGGCGCGCGACACGTCGTCGGCAGTGGTCCCGGGCAGCAGGCCGATGCGCTTCACCGCGACCTGGCGGTCCAGCAGCTCGTCGTGCGCGAGGTGGACGACACCGGCGCCTCCGCGGCCGATCTCCTTCTCCACGCGATACCTGCCTGCGATCACGTAGTCCCCTTCCGTGGCTGACGTTCAAGGCTAGCCACGAGCACGAAGGCGGCCTCACACCCGTTGGGACCAGTCGGGCCACGAGTCGGGTACTAGCACCATCGGCCATCTCGCCCGCGCCGCCGCGGGCGACGAGGCTGGGTCCACCTACTGAGGAGGACCCATGAACAGCACGATCAGCAGCACCACCCACCTCGCCCGGTCGCTCGCCGTCGGGGTGGCCCTCGCCGGGCTGGGCGTCGGCACCGTGGGCGCGGGCACCGCCGGAGCCGCACAGGTCGACCACCCGTCCTCGCTCCGCGGTGGTCACGACGACCCGCCCGGCGACGACAACGGCGGGCACGGTGGCGACGACGGCGCGGGCGACGACCACGGCGGCGGCGGTGGCGGCGGGGGTGACGACGACGACCGGGTGATCCGCACCGGGAGCTGCAGCGGCGGAGCCCGCTGGAAGCTCAAGGTCAAGACCGACGACGGCCGCCTCGAGGTCGAGGGCGAGGTCGACTCCAACGTCGCCGGCCAGCGCTGGCGCTGGGCGCTGCGCCACAACGGCTCCGTGAGCGATCGCGGGGTCGCCACCACCACCGCGCGCAGCGGCTCGTTCGAGGTCGAGCGCAAGGTGGTCAACCTCGCCGGCACCGACGCCCTGGTGTTCCGCGCCGTGCGTGACGGCCAGGTGTGCCGGGGTGTGGTCAACTACTGACCTCATCGGAGGTACGCCCCATGCGCTGGTTGACGAATCCCGTGGCTCAGTTCCTGGCCGCGGGATTCGTCACGCTCGTCGTCGTCGTGGTCGCCACCGGCGCCCTGAGCCGCTCGGCCGCCGACGAGGAGGCGATCGCCGACGCGCGCTCGCTGACCTGGGTGCTCGCCCGGTCCGTGGCCCAGCCGGCGATCCCGCCCGGTCTGGTCGACGGCGACGCCGCCGCGATCGACCGCATGGACCGTACGGCGCTCGACCGGCTGCTCGTCGACGACGTGCTGCGCATCAAGCTGTGGGATGCCGACGGCACCGTGCTCTACAGCGACCGGACCGAGCTGATCGGCGCGGTCTACCCGCTCGGCGACGACGAGCTGGAGGTGCTCGCGGACGGGGGCACCGATGCCGAGCTGTCCGACCTCAGCCGGCCGGAGAACCGCTTCGAGCGTGACCTGGGCGGCGACCTCCTGGAGGTCTACACCCGCGTCCGCTCGCCAGAGGGGGAGCCGCTCCTGTTCGAGGCCTACCTCGGCGTCGACGACATCCGCGCGAGCCGGACGCAGATCCTCGACCGGTTCCTCCCCATCACCATCGGCGCCCTGGCCGCGCTCGTCGCCCTCGGCACCCCGCTGGTCGTCCTGCTGTCCCGGCGGCTGTCACGTGCCGCCCGCGAGCGTGAGCGCCTGCTCGAGGCGGCCGTCCGCGCCTCCGACGCGGAGCGGCTGCGCATCGCCCGCGACCTCCACGACGGCGTCGTGCAGGACCTGTCCGGCTCGTCCATGGCCCTGTCGGCGCTGGCCGCCCATGCGGACGGGCCGCGCCGTCGCGAGCTCGAGGACGTCGGGCGCTCCCTGCGGGTGAGCATGCGGTCGCTGCGGTCGCTGCTCGTCGAGATCTACCCGCCGGACCTGCACACCGCCGGCCTGGCCGCCGCGGTCGACGACCTGGTCGCCCCGCTCGTCGCAGCCGGTACGACGGTCGACGTCGACGTCAGCGACGCCGACCGCGCGCCCCGCCCGGCCGTCGCACTCGTGTGGCGGGTCGCCCAGGAGTCGGTGCGCAACGTGGCACGCCATGCCCGCGCGGAGCGCATGTCGCTGACCGTCCGGCGCGAGGACGACCGGCTGGTGCTCGAGGTGGTCGACGACGGTGTGGGCTTCGACCCCGGCGCCGTGGCGACCGACGACCACTTCGGCCTGCGCGCAGCCGAGAGCCTCGTGCGCGAGCACGGCGGCACCTGGGAGGTGGAGTCCACGCCGGGCTCGGGCACGATGGTCCGCGTGGAGGTGCCGGTCGGATGATCCGCGTCGTGGTGGCCGACGACCACGCCGTCGTACGGCGGGGCCTGGCGGGCCTCATCGAGTCGACCGACGACCTCGAGGTGGTCGGTGTGGCCAGGGACGGCAGCGAGGCCGTCGACCTGGTGCGGGAGCACCGGCCCGACGTGGCGGTGATGGACCTCCAGATGCCCGTCCTCGACGGTGTCGCAGCCACCCGCGCGATCGTCGGCGAGGGGACCGGCACGGAGGTCCTGGTTCTGACGTCCTTCTCGGACTTCGCCCGCATCGACGCCGCCATCGAGGCCGGGGCGGTGGGCTACCTGCTCAAGGACGCCGAGCCCGACGTGCTCCTCGACGGCATCCGCGCGGTCGCGCGCGGCGGGTCACCGCTGGACCCGCGCGCCGCGCGCCGGCTGCTGTCGCGCCGGGCGACGGCGGCCGGCTCAGCGCCGTCGGAGGACGTCGACGGCGCCGCGCTGTCGCCCCGTGAGGCGGAGGTGCTCCGGCTCGTGGTCGAGGGCCTGCTCAACAAGCAGATCGCTCAGCGGCTCGGCATCACCGAGCGCACCGTCAAGGCACACCTCACCTCGGCCTACCAGCGCATCGGCGTCGCCGACCGCACCCAGGCCGCCCTGTGGGCGCAGCGCCACGACCTCGGTGGACCAGCGACCGGGTGACTATCCCTCGCCGGCGATGAGCAGCTGGTCGTCGAACCGCTCGAGCTGCAGCCGCACGCGCTGGGTGTTCCGGTCGCCGGACTTCATCACGTAGTCGACCGTGTAGCCCACCGTCAGGTCCGACGGGTCGCTGGCGACCTCGGCCAGGGACGCGGACCGCACCCGGCCCCACCACCCCATGTAGCCCTCGTAGCCGCCGCTCGCCTGCTGGAACTCGGGCGTCAGCCGGTCGAAGGCCGCGCGGGGGTCGCTCGTGACGGTCGCGAGGTAGGAGGTGATGAAGGCGTCCATCTGCTCGCGGGTGTCCTCCGCCGTCACGGTCGGAGCGCTGCTGCTGCTCGTGGCCTCCGACGTCTCGGCCGAGCGCGTCTGCTGCTCGTCGGGCAGCGCCTCGGGTGTGCCCCGACCTGCCCAGACGTACGCCGCCACGACGGCCGCGACCGCGAGCACCGCGGCGGCCGCCAACCACCCCCATCGGGCGCCGTGGCGGCGGGCCGGGGCAGGGGACGGCGCGGGCTGCGCCTGCGGCAGCACGCCGGTCGCCTGGCGGGTCGGCGCCGGAGCGGGCGCGGCGACCACGGTGGAGCGCTGCCCGCGGGCGATGCGTGCGAGCTCGTCATGCACCTGCGGCATCGACCAGCGCGCCTCGGTGTCGCGGTTCATCATCACCGTCAGCAGGCCGGCCATGGGGTGGTCGTCGGGCAGCCGCGGCGGGTCCTCGTGGACGATCTTGTAGAGCGCACCGATCAGGTTGTCGCCGACGTCGTACGGCGGCTTGCCGGTGACCGCGTGGTAGAGCGTCGCGCCGAGCGACCACACGTCGCTCGCGGGCGTGGCCGACGAGCCGGACGCGACCTCGGGCGCGAGGTAGGCGGGGGAGCCGGTCACCAGCCCGGTCTGGGTGAGCGAGGGGTCGTCCTCCGAGCGGGCGATGCCGAAGTCGTTCAGCTTCGCCCCGCCGCCGGCGATCATGATGTTGCTCGGCTTGACGTCACGGTGCACGATGCCGTGCCCGTGCGCCTCGACGAGGGCGTCCGCGGTCTGCGCCAGCAACGTCGCCGCCTCGGTGGCGGCCAGGGGACCCGAGGTGCGCACCCGCTCGCTCAGCGTCTCCCCGTCGACGTACTCCATCACCAGCCAGCGCACGTCCTCCTCGTCGACGAGGTCGAACACGGACACCACGTGCGGGTGGTTGAGGGCGGCGGCGAGCCGGGCCTCGCGCTCGGCGCGCTCGAGCTCGGCACTGTCCGAACCCGGGATCAGGCCGATGCGCTTGATCGCCACCTGGCGTCCGAGGACCTCGTCGAGCGCGAGGTGCACCGTTCCGGAGCCACCGCGGCCGATCTGCCTCTCGAGCCGGTACCTGCCTGCGATCACGTGCCGAACCTCCTGCGTCCTCGACCTAGGCTAGTGCCCACAGACCAGTCCACCTCACCCGAAGGAACTCACGTGACCAGCCCCAACGTCCTCGACGAGCTGGAGTGGCGCGGCCTCATCGCGCACTCCACCGACCGCGACGCGCTCCGCGCTGCGCTGGGCGAGGGGAGCATCAAGTTCTATGTGGGCTTCGACCCGACCGCGCCGAGCCTCCACATGGGCAACCTGGTCCAGCTGGTGACCGCCCGCCGTCTCCAGGACGCGGGGCACACGCCCTACATCCTCGTCGGCGGCGCCACCGGCATGATCGGCGACCCGCGTGACTCGGGCGAGCGCACGCTGAACTCGCTGGACACGGTCAAGGAGTGGACCGAGCGCGTCCGCCAGCAGGTCTCGCGCTTCGTCACCTTCGAGGGCGCCAACGCGGCCACGACGGTCAACAACTACGACTGGACCGCCTCGCTCTCGACGATCGACTTCCTGCGCGACATCGGCAAGCACTTCCCGGTCAACCGGATGCTCGCCCGCGACACCGTCAAGCGACGCCTCGAGTCCGGGATCAGCTACACCGAGTTCTCCTACGTGCTGCTGCAGTCGATGGACTACCTCAACCTGTTCCGCGAGCACGGGGTGGCGCTCCAGTTCGGTGGCTCCGACCAGTGGGGCAACATCACGGGCGGCGCCGAGCTGGTGCGCCGCGTCACGGGCGAGAGCGTCTACGCCTTCGCCACGCCACTGATCACCAAGGCCGACGGCACCAAGTACGGCAAGACCGAGGGCGGTGCGCTCTGGCTCGACCCGGGGATGATGTCGCCCTACGCCTTCCACCAGTTCTGGCTCAACGTCGAGGACGAGAAGGTCGGGGAGCTGCTGCGCATCTTCACGTTCCTCTCCCGCGAGGAGATCGAGGACCTCGAGCAGCAGCATGCGGACAAGCCGTTCCTGCGCGCCGGCCAGAAGCGCCTGGCCGACGAGGTCACCGCGCTGGTGCACGGTGCCGACGAGGTCGAGCACGCCAAGGCCGCGGCCGCCGCCCTGTTCGGTGGGGGAGACCTGTCGGGCATCAAGCCCGACACCCTCGCCGCCGCACTCAGGGAGGCGGGCGGTACGACGCTCCCCGCCGGCGACCTGCCCGGCATCCTCGACCTCCTCGTGGCCGCCGGGCTCGCGAAGAGCAAGGGGGAGGCCCGGCGCACCGTCGCCGAGGGCGGCGCCTACCTCAACAACGTGCGCGTGGAGGACCCCGACCTCCAGCCCACCACCTCGGACCTGGTTGCCGGCGCCTGGCTCGTGCTGCGTCGCGGCAAGAAGAACTTCGCGGGCGTCGAAGTGGCCTGAGGGCGTCGGTCGGATGGCCGGCAGATGACCCCGCGATGGGGCGTCGGAGGGAAGCGGACACGCTCCTCCCCGGCGCCCCATCCGTCACAACATGCCTCTGACCTGCGGAAACGAAGATGTGCTCGCGGTCACACCGTTTCGATTTGCACGATCCCAGCGGTCCGCATAATGTTCTCTCTGTCGCCAGGGAGCGGCGGGGAGCAAGACCGGTCAGGTCGGGCTCCCGGCCCCGGGCAGGACAACCCGAAGCGGTCATCGGTCACGGTGACACCACCGGGTCAGAGCGAAACAGCCGAGGATTTGCCTCGCCAGAAAGTCGCTCGCTACGTTTGACCAGTTGCCCCACGCAACCGAGATCCTCACCGGATCGCGATGTGGGTGCGTCTGATTCTTGAGAACTCAACAGTGTGTTTGATTAGTCGACGAATTAGTTTGTTATGCCCCGTTGACATCAGCGTTTGCTCGTCATCTTTGGTGGTGGGTGTTGGTGTCGCGGTTTCTTTGACAATGATTCTGGCGATGCCTCTGACTGTGATGGTTGGGGGTGTCTTTCGCTAGTTTTGTTCAGTCGGGGGATGTGGCTCTTATTGATAGTCGCCTGGCCCTTTTTTGTGGGGGTTGGGTTGATGGTTTTCGATGGAGAGTTTGATCCTGGCTCAGGACGAACGCTGGCGGCGTGCTT